>NZ_CP126738.1:0-2400000 GCF_030246865.1 Microbacterium sp. zg-B96
AGGGAAGCCTCCCTGATTAGCGTTGCCCACGCACGTTATCCACAGGCCCGCCCCCTCCGAGTGCGGCGGATGCCACGGCGCATCGATCCCCGGAGGCGCAATGTCACAGCACGACCTTCCAGACGTACCGGTCTGGAGAGCTGTGCTCGACGAGCTCTCCGGCGACGAGCGGGTCACCCCGCAGTTGCAAGGCTTTCTCAGTCTCGCCGTCGCGCAGGGCGTGATGAGCGGCACACTGTATCTCGACGTACCCAACGAGCTGACCGCGGCGCAGCTGAACAAGCGGCTGCGCGCTCCCATCATGGAAGCCCTCGCCCGCGTCGACGCCGAACCTGCAGCTTCCGCGTTCCGCGTCGTGGTCAACCCCGAGCTGACCGACGCGCATTTGACCGCACCGATCCCGCTGCAGCCGGCGCCGGCTCCCATCGTGGTGCGCAGCCCGATCGCCGAGGCACCCGAGCCGGTCGCGCCGCCCTCCCGCAGTGACACCCGGCTCAACCCGAAGTACACCTTCGACAACTTCGTCATCGGCCAGTCCAACCGTTTCGCGCATGCCGCCGCCGTGGCCGTGGCCGAAGCACCCGCGAAGGCGTACAACCCGCTGTTCATCTACGGCGACTCCGGGCTGGGCAAGACCCACCTGCTGCACGCGATCGGCGAGTACGGGCTGAGCCTGTACCCCGGCATCCGGGTGCGATACGTCTCGAGCGAAGAGTTCACCAACGACTTCATCAACTCGATCGCCAATAACCGCGGTGCCGCCTTCCAGGCACGCTACCGCGAAGTCGACATCCTGCTGATCGACGACATCCAGTTCCTGCAGGGGCGCGCCGAGACGCAGGAAGCCTTCTTCCACACGTTCAACCAGCTGCACGACCACGACAAGCAGGTCGTGATCACCAGCGACCTGCCGCCGCGGCTGCTCACCGGGTTCGAAGACCGCATGCGCAGTCGGTTCGAGTGGGGTCTGATCACCGACGTTCAGGCACCCGACCTCGAAACCCGCATCGCGATCCTCCGTAAGAAGGCGCAGTCCGAGCGACTTCTGGTGCCCGACGAGGTTCTCGAGTACATCGCCACGAAGGTCTCGTCGAACATCCGCGAGCTCGAAGGGGCGCTGATCCGCGTCTCGGCGTTCGCGAGCCTCAACCGCTCGTCGCTGGACATCTCCCTCGCACAGACCGTGCTGCGCGACATCATCGATCACGACGATGCCAACGTGGTCTCACCGACCGACATCATCACCGCCACGGCGCAGTACTTCCGGCTGTCGGTGGACGATCTCTACGGCTCAAGCAGGTCCCAGGCCGTCGCCACGGCCCGTCAGATCGCGATGTACCTGTGCCGTGAGCGCACGAGCCTGTCGCTGCCGAAGATCGGTCAGCTGTTCGGCAACCGCGACCACACGACCGTGATGTACGCCTACAAGAAGATCAGCGAACTCATGAAAGAGCGCCGCTCCATCTACAACCAGGTGTCCGAGATCACCACGCAGCTGGGCCGCAACGGCCGCTGACCGCCGTCCGCAGGCCTATGCCGCGGTCCGCATGCCCGTCGAGCGACGTATTCGTGTCTCTCGCGCTTGACAGGCGCGCCTCGGCGCGCCATCATCCCAGTTCTGCACAGTGTGGAAAACCTGTGGATAAATGTGAGACGCGCCGACGTGATTGTGCACAGATCGGGCCAGCCTGTGGAGGACGGCACTGCAACGGCACCTCGCCGATACCCGCGGAAAGACGCCAATCCGCACGCCGCTAACAAATGACACGGTTGTCGTTACGGTGTCTCGACTGGCATCGCGGAAGTTATCCACAGTTTCCACAGGCGTTAACAAGATGACAGAACCATCTCTATGAATTTCCAGTCCATCACCGTGACCGGAACCGGAATCACATCTTCCGGGCCAGTGCCTCCTGGGCAGTAGCATGGGAGCCCAACCCGCCGTCAAGGGAGCACCAGTGAAGTTCCACGTCAATCGCGATGTGTTCAGCGAGGCCGTGTCGTTCGTCGTGAAGCTTCTGCCGCAGCGAAACCCGCAGCCGATCCTGGCCGGCGTGCTCATCGAAGCCACCGAAGCGGGTCTGTCGCTGTCGGCCTTCGACTACGAAGCGTCCGCCCGCACCACGATCGAGGCCACGGTCGATGACCCGGGCACGATCCTGGTGCACGGCCGCCTCCTCGCCGACATCGCCAGCAAGCTCCCCAACGCCCCGATCCAGATGAGCATCGAGGACGACGGCGGCATCCTGCTGACCTGTGGTTCCGCCCGCTTCACGCTGTCGTCGATGCCGGTGCAGGAATACCCCGCGATCCCGGAGGTCTCCGGCGAATCGGGCCTGGTCCCCGCCGATGACTTCGGCACCGCGATCGCACAGGTCGCCTTCGCCGCGTCCCGCGACGACGTGACCCCCGTGCTCACCGGCGTGCAGCTCGAGGTCTCCGGCACGCAGCTGAGCCTTGTCGCCACCGACCGTTACCGCGTGGCGCTGCGGGAACTGCCCTGGGACGGCGGAGCCGCGGCCACCGAGGAGTCGACGACCGCCCTCGTCCCGGCACGCACGCTCACCGAGGTCGGCAAGACCTTCGCGCACTCCGGTGACATCTCGATCGCCTTCTCCGGCTCCGGCGACCGTGAGATCATCGCGTTCACGGCCGGCAACAAGACGGTCACGTCTTTGCTGATCAAGGGCAACTTCCCGCCGGTGCGGCGGCTGTTCCCCGAGCAGACCGAGCACCACGCGGTGGTCAACACCGCCGAGCTCATCGAAGCCGTGCGCCGCGTGTCGCTCGTGCTCGACCGATCTGCGCCGCTGCGGTTCACCTTCACGGTCGACAGCGTCTCGATGGATGCCTCGGGCACCGAGCAGGCACGTGCGACGGAGTCGGTGGATGCCACGCTCGTCGGCGAGGATGTCACTCTCGGCCTGAACCCGCAGTACCTCATCGAGGCGCTCGGAGCGGTGCGCAGCGAGTTCACGCGCATCACGTTCACCTCGAGCGAGAACGCCAACAAGCTCAGTCCCGTGCTGATCACGGCGCAGACCTCCGTCGACCGCGCCGGTGAGGGTTCGTTCAAGTACCTGCTGCAGCCGAACCTTCTGCTGCGCTGACCACCGCAGCCGGCCCGGGCGACCTGTCGGAACGGCGAACTAGGGTGATTCGGTGATCGTCGAGCAGCTCAGCCTCGTGGACTTCCGCAATTACGCGGTCGCCGACGTCGCGCTGTTCCCCGGCGCGAACGTGTTCGTCGGCCGCAATGGCCAGGGTAAGACCAACCTGGTCGAAGCCATCGCCTTCTTCGCCACGCTGGGGTCGCACCGGGTGTCCAACGACGCCCCGATGGTGCGTCACGGTGCGGATGCCGCGATCGTTCGGGCTCGGCTGGCTCACGGTGAACGGCGTGTGCAGTTGGAAGTCCAGGTCAACAAGCAGGGATCCAACAAGGCGCGCGTCAACGGGGCGCCGGTCAAGCCGTCGGAACTGCCGCGCTACGCGCAGGTCGTGTTGTTCGCTCCGGAAGACCTGCAGATCGTCCGGGGAGACCCCTCCGCTCGCCGTAGGTTCGCCGATCAACTGCTCATCCAGCGCACTCCGCGCATGGCCGGAGTGCTTGCCGACTACGACCGAGTACTCAAGCAGCGCACCGCCCTGCTGAAATCGGCGAAGGCGCGCGGCATCCGCGGCGACGCGCTCACGACCCTCGAGGTGTGGGACGACAAACTCGTCACCCTCGGCACGCAGGTGATCCGCGCTCGTCTGGCCCTCGCATCCGAGCTCACCGGTCCGCTCGTCGCCGCGTATGCGGCGATCGCCGGCGCTGACCACAGCCCGGAAATGGTCTGGGCGCTGTCGGTGGACGGTACCGATCCCGAGGAGGATGCCGCGTCGGCGGCGTCCGCGGCCGATGCCTCCGCCGTCGAGGCGCTGTTCCGCACGGCACTGGCCTCCCGCCGCACCGCCGAGTTCGACCGTGGCCTGACGCTGACCGGCCCGCATCGTGACGACCTGCTGCTGCGGGTGCGCGGCCTGCCGGTGAAGGGCTATGCGTCGCACGGCGAGTCGTGGTCGGTCGCGCTCGCGCTGCGGCTGGCATCGGCAGAGCTGCTGCGCGCCGAGTCGCGGCTGGGAGATCCGGTACTCATCCTCGACGATGTGTTCGCCGAACTCGACGCCGACCGTCGCAGCCGCCTGGCAGGACTGGTCGCCGACTACGAGCAGGTCGTGGTCACCGCCGCCGTCGACGATGATGTGCCGGTCGCGCTGCGTGCGCGCACCGTGCGGGTGGATGCCGGTCGCATCCTGGAGGCAGAAAATGACTGATCCGGCGCGTATTCCCGAAACCATCGCGACCTACATGAGGTTGCGGGGCCTGGAACCGACGACCCGCGGCTCACGCCGCAAACGCCGCCGCGTCACCGACGACGAGAACGCACCGTTCACCTCTGGTCGCGATCCGCACGGCCTGGGCGACGTGGTCGCCGCGCTCACCCGGGCCTCCGGGTGGGACTCGCAACTGGCCCGCGAAGACCTCGTCCTGCAGTGGGATGAGGTCGCCGGCGCCGAGACGGCGCAGCACGCGGCGCCGGTCGCTCTGGGCGACGGCATCCTCACCGTGCAGTGCGACTCCACCGCATGGGCTCGCCAGCTCACCCTGATGCGAGCGACGATCGTCTCGGAGATCGCGCGCCGCTTCCCTGAGGCGGGCGTGTCGAGCATCCGGTTCATCGGGCCGGACGTTCCCTCCTGGAAATGGGGCCGCAGAGCGATTCCAGGGCGGGGTCCTCGCGATACCTACGGCTAACCCACGATCTGGGGCATTCCACGCGATTTCAGGGCGCTACAGGGCCGTTTATGCCCCGTTCGGTGAGTGAAACCCAGTAGACTGGACGCTCACGCACGATCGATGTGGAGCGCTCGAAACCTATGACGCCTGACAACCCCGACAGCGTTTCCGAAGAACCCGAATCTCACGCGGCGCCGGCCACGCACGCCGAGTACGGGGCGGATGAGATCCAGGTACTCGAAGGGCTCGAGGCGGTACGCAAGCGTCCCGGCATGTACATCGGCTCGACCGGTGAGCGGGGTCTTCACCACCTCGTCTACGAGATCGTCGACAACTCCGTCGATGAGGCTCTGGCCGGGTACTGCGACACGATCCACGTCACGATCCTCGCCGACGGCGGCATCCGCGTGGTGGACAACGGTCGCGGCATTCCGGTGGACATCCACCGCACCGAGGGCAAGTCGACCGTCGAGGTCGTGCTGACCGTGCTGCACGCCGGCGGCAAGTTCGGCGGCGGCGGTTACGCCGTCTCCGGTGGCCTGCACGGCGTCGGCTCATCGGTCGTCAACGCGCTGTCCAGCCGCCTCGAGGTCGAGGTGCGGCGTCAGGGTCACGCGTGGCGGCAGTCCTACGCCACCGGTGGTGTGCCGCAGGCGCCGCTGGCGATGATGGAGGAGACCTCCGAGACCGGCACGACCATCGAGTTCTGGCCCGACGAGACGATCTTCGAGTCGGTCCACTTCGACTACGACACGCTACGCACCCGCTTCCAGCAGACCGCGTTCCTCAACAAAGGGCTGCGCATCACGCTGAGCGACGAGCGCCCCGAGTCCGCCTACGTGGTCGACCAGCCGGACGGCACCTCGGAGGAGCGCCGCCCGCACGACGACTTCCACTACGAGCGGGGCCTGGTCGACTACGTCGAGTACCTCAACAAGGTGCGCAAGGCCGAGGTCGTCAACGACGAGATCATCGAGATCGAATCCGAAGACACCGTGCGCCACATCTCGCTCGAGCTGGCCATGCAGTGGACCACGAGCTACACCGAGAACGTCTTCACGTTCGCCAACACGATCAACACGCACGAGGGCGGCACGCACGAAGAGGGCTTCCGCGCCGCGCTGACGACGCTGGTGAACAAGTACGCCCGCGCGCAGAACCTGCTCAAGGAGAAGGACGACAACCTCACCGGCGAGGACATCCGCGAGGGGCTCACCGCCGTGCTCTCGGTGAAGCTGTCCGAACCCCAGTTCGAGGGCCAGACAAAAACCAAGCTGGGCAACACCGAGGCCAAGGCGTTCGTGCAGAAGGTCGTCGGCGACAAGCTCACCGATTGGCTCGACCGCAACCCCGGGCAGGCCAAGCGTGTCATCGGCAAGGCCGTCGACGCCGCCACGGCGCGGCTCGCGGCCCGCAAGGCACGCGAGACAGCACGACGCAAGAGCGTCTTCGAGTCGGCATCCATGCCCGACAAGCTCAAGGACTGCTCGAGCAAGGATCCGTCGATCAGCGAGATCTTCCTCGTGGAGGGCGACTCCGCCGGCGGCTCGGCCGTCAGCGGCCGCGACCCCGAACGCCAGGCGATCCTGTCGCTGCGAGGCAAGATCCTCAACGTCGAGAAGGCGCGGCTGGACCGGGCGCTGGGCAACAACGAGATCCAGGCGATGATCTCCGCGTTCGGTACCGGCATCGGCGAGGACTTCGCGGTGGAGAAGGCGCGGTACCACAAGATCGTGCTGATGGCCGATGCCGACGTCGACGGGCAGCACATCACCACGCTGCTGCTGACCATGCTGTTCCGGTACATGCGCGGGCTCATCGAGGCCGGGTTCGTCTACCTCGCCCAGCCGCCGCTGTACCGGCTCAAGTGGTCCAACTCCGACCACGAGTACGTCTACAGCGACCGTGAGCGCGACGCGCTGATGACCGAAGGGCTGGCCTCCGGCAAGCGCATCCCCAAGGACAACGGAGTGCAGCGCTACAAGGGTCTGGGCGAGATGAACGCCAAGGAACTGTGGGAGACCACAATGGACCCGCAGACGCGCACCCTCCGTCAGGTGACGATCGACGACGCGGCCGCCGCGGACGAGATCTTCTCGGTGCTCATGGGCGAGGACGTCGAGGCGCGGCGCGGGTTCATCCAGCGCAACGCCAAAGACGTGCGCTTCCTGGACATCTGAGCTGCGCTGCACAAGCGAACCGGAACTGAGAGAACATGACTGACGACCAGCGCCCCGACCCGACTCCCGGGTACGAGCACGGCAACATCGACCAGGTCGACCTCCAGGTCGAGATGCAGCGCAGCTATCTCGACTACGCGATGAGTGTCATCGTCGGTCGGGCACTGCCGGACGTGCGCGATGGGCTCAAGCCCGTGCACCGCCGGGTGATCTACGGCATGTACGACGGCGGATACCGCCCCGACAAGGCCTTCTCCAAGTGCGCCCGCGTCGTGGGTGAGGTGATGGGTCAGTACCACCCGCACGGTGACACCGCGATCTACGACGCGCTGGTGCGACTGGTGCAGCCGTGGTCGCTGCGCTACCCGCTGGCCGACGGTCAGGGCAACTTCGGATCTCCCGGCAACATGGGTGCCGCCGCCCCCCGGTACACCGAGACCAAGATGGCCCAGCTGGCGCTGGAGATGGTCCGCGACATCGACGAGGAGACCGTCGACTTCGAGGACAACTACGACGGCCGCACCCAGGAGCCCTCGGTGCTGCCGGCGCGGTTCCCGAACCTGCTGGTGAACGGCTCGGTGGGTATCGCGGTCGGCATGGCCACCAACATCCCGCCGCACAACCTGCGTGAAGTGGCATCCGGTGCCCTGTGGGCGCTGGAGAACCCGGATGCGTCCCGCGAAGAGCTGCTCGAAGCGCTCATGCAGCGCATCCCCGGCCCCGACTTCCCCACCGGTGCGCAGATCCTCGGCACCCGCGGCATCCGCGACGCGCAGCGCACCGGACGCGGCTCCATCACGATGCGCGCCGTCGTCAGCGTCGAGGAACTCCAGGGCCGCAACTGCCTGGTCATCACCGAGTTGCCCTACCAGGTCAACCCCGACAACGTCGCGGCGAAGATCCGCGACCTCGCCCGCGACGGCAAGCTCACCGGCATCGCCGACATCCGCGACGAGACCAGCGACCGCACCGGCCAGCGCCTGGTGATCGTGCTCAAGCGCGACGCCGTGGCCAAGGTCGTGCTGAACAACCTGTACAAGCACACCCAGCTGCAGGAGAACTTCGGCGCGAACATGCTCGCCATCGTGGACGGCGTGCCGCGGACGCTGCCGCTGGACGGCTTCGTCTCGCACTGGATCGACCACCAGGTCGAGGTCATCGTGCGACGCACGCAGTACCGCCTGCGCGAGGCCGAGAAGCGCATGCACATCCTGCGTGGCTACCTCAAGGCGCTCGACGCGCTGGATGACGTCATCGCCCTCATCCGCCGCTCGCCGAGCGCGGACGAGGCGCGCGAGGGCCTGAAGGTGCTGCTCGAGATCGACGGCGACCAGGCGGATGCCATCCTGTCGATGCAGCTGCGCCGACTGGCCGCCCTCGAGCGCCAGAAGATCATCGACGAGGCCGAAGCGCTGCAGCTGAAGATCACGGATTACATCGACATCCTCGGCAGCCCGCTGCGTCAGCGCGAGATCATCCGCGACGAGCTCACCGGCATCGTCGACAAGTTCGGCGACGAACGGCGCACCCACATCCTGCAGGGCTACGACGGCGACATGTCGATCGAGGACCTGATCCCCGAGGAGGAGATGGTCGTCACCGTCACGCGTGCCGGCTACATCAAGCGCACCCGCAGCGACAACTACCGCTCGCAGCACCGGGGCGGCAAGGGCGTCAAGGGCGCCCAGCTGCGTGCCGATGACGTCGTGGAGCACTTCTTCGTCACCACGACCCACCACTGGCTGTTGTTCTTCACCACCAAGGGCAGGGTCTACCGCTCCAAGGGATACGAAGTCCCCGAAGCAGGGCGCGACGCCAAGGGCCAGCACGTGGCCAACCTGCTGGCGCTGCAGCCGGATGAGGAGATCGCGCAGATCCTCGACATCCGCGACTACACCGCGGCCACCTACCTGGTGCTGGCCACCCGTGGCGGCCTGGTGAAGAAGACCAGGCTGACCGAGTACGACACCAACCGCCAGGGGGGGATCATCGCGATCCGCCTGCGCGAGGACGACGAGGTCGTCAGCGCCCTGCTCGTCGACGAGACCGACGACGTGCTGCTCATCTCCCGCCACGGCATGTCGCTGCGCTTCACCGCCACCGACGAGTCGCTGCGCCCGATGGGCCGGTCCACCGAGGGCGTCAAGGGAATGTCGTTCCGCGGCGACGACAGCCTGCTGTCGGCCTCCGTCGCCCACGACGACGGCTACGTCTTCGTCGTGACCGAAGGCGGGTACGCCAAGCGCACCCGACTCAGCGAGTACCGCGTCCAGGGACGTGGCGGTTTGGGCATCAAGGTGGCCAAACTCAATGAGGATCGCGGCGTCCTCGCGGGCGGCCTGATCGTCGGCGAGGACGACGAGGTCTTGGTGGTTCTTGCCAGTGGCAAGGTGGTACGCTCTGCCGTGGCCGAGGTGCCTGCCAAGGGCCGTGACACGATGGGCGTCGTCTTCGCACGACCGGACGACGAGGATCGCATCCTCGCGATCGCCCGTAACGGTGAGCGCGGCCTGGCAGAGAGCGCCGCAGCTGATGCGGATGCCGCAGCAGCAGATACCGACGCACCGGCCACGGAGCCCGCAGACGGGACCACCTCCCCCGAGATCCCGGAAGAGAGTACTGACGCATGAGTACGGTAGCCGACAAGCTGGCCAAGAAGTCCTCAAGCAAGACCAGCTCCAAGCAGGTGCGCCTGCGGCTGGTCTACGTGGACTTCTGGTCCGCGGTGAAGCTGTCGTTCCTGGCTGCGGTGGCGCTGGCCGTGGTGACCGTGGTGTCGATCTTCCTGGTCTACATGATCCTGGAGGCCACCACCCTGCTGGCCAAGGTCGACGAGCTGTTCATGGCCTTCACCGACGGCACGGGGTCGCTCACGTCCTTCCTGGGGCTCCCCCAGGTGATGGCGTTCGCGGCGATCGTGGCCATCCTCAACCTCATCGTGGTGACGGTGCTCGGTGCCGTCGTCGCGGGCATCTACAACCTCATGGTGAAGATCACCGGCGGGCTGCTCGTCGGGTTCACCTCCAACTGACTCGCCCGGCGCGTCGTCGGTTTCGTGAAACCGGGTCGCGTCGGGTAAAGTCTTGGAGGTTGCCGATGCGAATCGGCGCAGGGGGCTATAGCTCAGGCGGTTAGAGCGCTTCACTGATAATGAAGAGGTCCCAGGTTCAAGTCCTGGTAGCCCCACCACAGCCCCGGGGCCTTAGCTCAGTTGGTAGAGCGCCTGCTTTGCAAGCAGGATGTCAGGAGTTCGAATCTCCTAGGCTCCACAGTTCGAAAAGCGTCGCCCTCGGGCGGCGCTTTTCGGTTTTCCGGCTTCGCACTGCCGCGACGGCGCACCGGTTCTTCGGAGATCGGCAGTCCTTCGGATGCCGCGGGGCCGGATGGTCCGAAGTTGTGACGTTCGCCGAAGTTGTGGCGGTGGGCGCGGACACCAGGCCCATGTCGCCCCGCTCGGTAGAGTCACAGACATGGACATGCGGATCGCCGCCTACGCCGTCATCACCGATGACGACGAGCGCGTCCTGCTTGCCCACTGGAACCAGAACGGCCACTCCGGCTGGACCATGCCCGGTGGCGGCCTGGAGGACGGCGAGGACCCCGAGCACGCCGTGCGGCGCGAGGTGCGCGAGGAGACCGGCTACCGCGTCGCGGTCGGGCCCGTCCTTGGCATCCACTCGCGTGTCATCCCGGCCTCCCGACGCATCGCCGAGGGGGAGGGTCCGCTGCACACGCTGCGCATCGTCTACAGCGCCCGCATCACCGGGGGCCGGCTGCGCGACGAGGTGGATGGTTCCACTGACCGTGCCGAGTGGTTCCCGCTGGCCGGGGTGTGGCTCCTGCAGCGCGTGAAGCTCGTGGACATCGCGCTGAAGATGGCTCAGCTCAGCTGACGGATGCCGCAGCCAGCTCGGTGGAGATGTCGGCCACGGTGGCCTGATAGGCGGCGATGAGCGCGTCGGCATCGACGAACAGGCTGTAACCGGGCGCGCCGGCACCCATGGCGATGTGTTTGCCGACGATGCGCTCGTCCGCGAACACCGGCCAGTCCGTCGTGCTGCCGATGGGCACGATGGTGCCGCGCTGGTATCCGGTGGCGGCCAAGGCGTGCTCGGCATCCGGCAGGCGCAGCCGGTTGACGCCCACGACGGAGCGCAACTTCGGCCACGAGATCGCGCGGTCCCCAGGGATGAGCACGAACAGATACGTGTCGTTGCTGCGCCCCACCACGAGGGTCTTCACGATGTCCGCGGGGGTCAGGCCCAGCAGGGCTGCCGCCTCGGGGAGGCTGTGCGCGGCCGGACGCTCCCGGAAAGACACCTCGAGCCCGCGCGCCTGTGCGGCGTCGCGGGCTCGAGAAAGACCGTCGGGGAGACTCGTCAAGCGTCGGGTGCGCTCAGCGGGTCGTCGGCCACCCACAGCTCGTCGTCGGCGCGCAGCGTCTGCCACGCGGCGTAGACGATGCCCAGTGCCGCAGCAGCGCCCAGGATGATGGCGATGACGCCACCGGCGCTGACGCTCTTCTTCGGCTCGGGGGCCACGACAGACAGCTTCTTGGCGATCTTCTTCGCCGCATCCTTGCTGTACTTGTCGGCCTTCTTGGAGTACTTCGCCACGTCGGGGGCGGCGAAACCACGACCTGCGGCCACGCGGGATCGGGTGTCGTTCGCGGCATCCCACACCGACATCGCGGAGCCGACGACGGCGCCGGCGGCGGGGACCACCTTGTCGTTGAGGACGCTGCGCGAAACGGTCGCGGCCTTGGTGACGTACGGCGCTGCGTAGTGGCCGTAGGCAGTGTTGATCGCCGGCAGGACCTGCTCGCGGTTGTACTTTCCGAGCTGACGGCTCGCTTCCTTGGCGACGTGTGCCGCCTCACCAACCAGTACCTGCTGCGACTCCCACAGCGTGTTGGCCTGTTGCTGGAGCTTGCGGAGTTCCTTCTTGCGTTTGCGGCTGAGGCTCACGAGGGGCCCTCCCTTTTCGCTCGGGGACGTTTCTCCTTATCTTGCCAGACCTGCCCCTGGGCGGGAGGGGTTGCGCATAACTCTGCGAGAATGTACAACATGGCACTCCCCACTGCGGTCGCGACCTTGCACACCAACCATGGCGACATCGTCGTCAATCTCTTCGGAGACCACGCACCTCGCACGGTGCAGAACTTCGTCGGCCTCGCCGACGGCACCGGGTCGTGGACCGACCCGGCTACCGGCAAGCCGGGCGAGGGCCCGCTGTACAGCGACGTCATCTTCCATCGCATCATCCCCGGCTTCATGATCCAGGGCGGCGACCCCCTCGGTCAGGGCGTGGGCGGCCCCGGCTACACGTTCAACGACGAGATCCACCCCGAGCTGGACTTCGGCAAGCCCTACATCCTGGCCATGGCCAACGCGGGGCTCCGCCGTAACGCGATCACCGGCAAGGCCGAGGGCACCAACGGCTCGCAGTTCTTCATCACGACCGACCCCACCCCGTGGCTCAACGGCAAGCACACCATCTTCGGCGAGGTCGCCGACGATGCCTCCCGTGCCGTCGTCGACGCGATCGCGAAGGTTCCGACGGCAGGCGGCGACCGCCCCATCGAGCCGGTTGTGATCTCCTCGATCGACGTCACCGCCGTCTGACAACCCGATCGTGACTTCCGCGGACTTCCGCACCAATCCGGAGAATTTCTGCTACCGGCATCCGGACCGGCAGAGCTTCGTGCTGTGCCAGCGGTGTCTGCGGACGATCTGCCCGGAATGCCAAACGCAGATGCCGGTCGGAGTGATCTGCCCGGAGTGCCTGCGCGATCAGCAGCAGTCGGCGAAAGTGACGCGGATGCCATCGCGCCGTAAGGCGCGGTGGCAGTCCACGTCCACCGATACGCGGCCGCTGGCGACCTATGCGCTCCTGATCGTCACGTCGGTGGTGTCGCTCATCGCGATGATCCCCGGTATCGGCGGCGTGGTGTCCACGTACCTGGCGTTCAACAGCGCATTCCTGTTCCCCGGACCGGGTTTCCAGCCGTGGCGTCTGCTCACGGTGACGCTTGTGCACGCGGGTGTCTGGCATCTGCTGCTGAACATGCTGGCGCTGTGGGCGCTGGGCCGGAGCCTCGAGCCCCTCCTGGGGCGCGGGCGCTTCCTTGCGCTCTACGCGCTCAGCGGGCTGGGCGGATCGGTGCTGGTGGCGTTGCTTGCACCCGGTACGTGGGTCGTGGGTGCCTCGGGCGCGGTCTGGGGCCTGCTGGGCGCGATGTTCGTGATCGGGCGTCACTTGGGCGTCAACGTCACCGCGATCGCGATCCTGCTGGGGCTCAACCTCGTGATCACGTTCCTGCCTGGTTCGGGAATCTCATGGCAGGCCCACATCGGCGGCGGCCTCGTGGGCGCGCTGGTCGGGCTCATCTTTGCGCGCACGCGCGCGGTACGCCAGCGGCGCAGCCAGATCTGGCTGCTCATCGCGGTCGCCGGGGGGCTTCTCGCACTGCTCGTTGTGCCGGTGCTGGTCTACGGCTGAAAGTTATCCACAGATTCATCCCCAGCCTGGGGATGAATCACACCGGTGTAATTCACAGGTGCGGGACGACCTGTGGAGGGGTGAATCAGCGCCAGCGCGTCGTCATCAGGAAGCCGATGAAGGCGATGCCGAAGCCGATCACAAGGTTCCAGGCGTCGATGCCGGGGATCGGGTACTGCATGCTGCTCAGGTAGAAGACGAGCACCCACACCAGGCCCAACAGCATCAGCCCGAACATGATGGGCTTGAACCAGACGGGGTTGGGGGTCGCGTCGCCCTCGCTGCGTTCGGTGACCGAGTCGCCGCCGTTTTCGGAAGGTGCCATGCGGGCCAGTTTAGCGTCCAGCGCCGTCCCACCCTGCCTCGTTAGGATGCAGATGTGCCCGAGACTTCCGTAGCGCTTCGCACGCGCCGCCGCCCGGCCGACAGCCGGCGCCCGGTGAACGTCTTCGGGGTGCTCGGGGAGATCCTCATCACCCTCGGCGTGATCGTGCTGCTGTACGTCGCGTGGCAGATGTGGATCGGCGACGCGATCATCGCCGGCGAGCGGCAGACCGAGGCACGCGAGCTGAGCCGGCAGTGGTCGGAACAGGCTCAGCCGCAGCCGGCGACCCCCGAGCCGGAGGCCGCAGCGGAACCCGCACCGGCCGAGCCCATCGTGCCGGCGCAAGTCGGCAACGCCGAGGTGTTCGCC
Source organism: Microbacterium sp. zg-B96 (assembly GCF_030246865.1). NCBI lineage: Bacteria > Bacillati > Actinomycetota > Actinomycetes > Micrococcales > Microbacteriaceae > Microbacterium > Microbacterium sp. zg-B96. Next base: position 14,159 of record NZ_CP126738.1, read on the forward strand.
ACGTTGCACATCCCGCGCTTCGGCGACGGCTGGGTGTTCCCGGTGGCCGAAGGGACCAGCAAGTCACGAGTGCTCGACCCCATCGGGATCGGCCACTACCCGAACACCGCGATGCCCGGCGCCGTCGGTAACGTCGCACTGGCCGCGCACCGCTACACCCACGGCGCCCCATTCGAGCATGTCCCCTCGCTGCGGATCGGCGACGCGATCGTGATCGAGACGCCCGACGGCTGGTTCACCTACCGCTTCCGCAACCTCGAGTACGTCCGCCCCAGCGAAGTCGCGGTGCTCGAACCCGTGCCGCAGCAGGTCGGTGTGGCCCCCGACGGGCGCTACCTGACGCTGACCACGTGCAGTCCGATGTGGTCGACCGACGAGCGCATCGCCGCGTATGCGGTGTACGAATCGTTCACCCCGCGCGACCAAGGCGAACCCGAATCCCTCACCCTGGCAGGAGAAGCCTGATGTATGCAGCGCTGTGGCGGGTTCTGCCCGGCCCCTGGTGGATCCGCACCCTCATCCTGCTGCTGCTGGCCGCCGGTGTGCTGTACGGGCTGTTCTTCTACGTCTTTCCGTGGGTCGGCGCCATGCTCACCCCGGAGGACGTCACCGTCGGATGACTCGCGTGCTCGTCGTGGACAACCACGACAGCTTCGTGCACACCCTGGTCGGCTACCTGGGGGAGTTGGGAGCGATGGCATCCGTCGTCGAGGCCGATGAGATCATCGACCCCGCCGCCGCCATCGCCGGATACGACGGAGTGCTCATCTCGCCCGGCCCCGGCACGCCCGCCCGCGCCGGCGCGTCCATCGCCGTCGTCCACGCGGCGGCCGAGCGACGGATGCCGCTGCTCGGAGTGTGCCTGGGTCACCAGGCGATCGGAGAGGCGTTCGGGGCGACAGTGACCCACGCCCCCGAACTCATGCACGGCATGACCAGCGATGTCCACCACGATGGTGGACCGCTCTACGCCGGACTGCCTGCTCCGTTCGTCGCAGGCAGGTACCACTCGCTCGCGATCGTCGCCGGTACCCTCCCCGCCGAGCTCATCGTCGCCGCCCGCACCGAGACCGGGGTGGTGATGGGAGTGACGCACCGCACGCTGCCGATCGACGGCGTGCAGTTCCACCCGGAGAGCGTGCTCACCGAGGGCGGCTATCGGCTGCTGGGCAATTGGCTCGAGCGCGTGGGCGTGGGTGGTGCCGCCGCCCGTGGGTCGCAGCTACGGCCCCACCGGGGCGGGGCGGGCTACTCGCCGGTGCAGTAGGTCAGTTCCACCGTCGAATGGATCGGCACGTCGCCGGGGGCGACGGACTGCCTGGCCACGGTGGGCTCTCCCGGCGTCGCGGGGCAGGAGGGGTCTTCGACGGTCACGACGGTGAACTGCATCTCGTCTGATTCGAGTTCGCGCACCGCCGCGTCCAGTCGGTACCCGGACACGTCGACCAGCGTGACCCGGCCGGTGGCAACCTCGAGGTCCACCGCGGTGCCCGTGGGGACCTGGGTCCCCTCGGGCTGCGAGGCGGAGAGCACGAAACCCTCGGCAGCGGCGGGATCATTGCGGGCGGTCACGATCCCCATCCGCAATCCCGCCGCGGTGAGCGCCTGCTCGGCCGCAGCGCGGTCCAGCCCGACGAGGGGCGGCACCGAAGTGGTCTCGATTCCGGTGGAGACGTACACGTTGACCTTCTCGCCGATGGCCATCGATGTGCCAGCCTGCGGTTCGGTGCGGATGACGTTGCCTGCCGCGATGTCGTCGCTGGCCTCTTCGATCCGGTCGGGCTCGAGTTCCTCGGCGACCAGCAGCTCCTCGGCCCGGTCGTAGGCCATGTCCACGACGTCCGGCACGATGCGCGCGTTGTCGGGGACACTGGAACCCGGCTGGATCGTCACGACCCAGAACAACACCGAGACGAGCAGGACCGCCAGCAGCGCGACGCCCGCCCAGATCCACGCCACCGGGGGACCGGACTGGGTGCGGGTCATCGTGGTGTCGGTGCTCAGCTGCCGCAGCGACCGGGCGGTGTCCTGCGCCTGGCGGGGGTCCGGACCGTAGAGCTGGTTGGTCAGCGCGCCGACCTGACGCTTGGAGGGCGTCTTGCCGTCAACGGTGGCGTCGAGGGCCTCACGGAATCCCGCGGCATCCTGAAAGCGCTGGAAGGGATCCTTCGCGAGCGCGCGCAGCACCACCGCATCGAGTCCGCGTGGCACGTCGGGGTTGACCTCGCTGGGCGGCACCGGCGTCTCGCTGACGTGCTGGTAGGCAACGGCCACCGGGGTCTCGCCGCGGAACGGCTGACGGCCGGTGAGCAGCTCGTAGAGCACGACCCCCGTCGAGTAGACATCGGCACGGGCGTCGACGGGCTCACCCTTGGCCTGCTCGGGCGAGAAGTACGCCGCGGTGCCGAGGATCGCGGTGGTGTCGGCGACGGTCGAGGAGGAGTCGGAGACGGCACGGGCGATGCCGAAGTCCATCACCTTCACCTGGCCGGCCTCGGTGACCATGACGTTGCCCGGTTTGATGTCGCGGTGCACGACTCCCGCACGGTGCGAGTACTCCAGCGCCTCGAGGATGCCGTCGACGTAGCGCACCGCAGTGGTCGCCGGCAACGGACCGTCGGCGATGAGGTCCTTCAGCAGCGCGCCCTGCACGAGCTCCATGACGATGTACGGAACCGGGTGCACCGAGCCATCCGCATCCGTCTCGGAGTCCTCGCCGGCGTCGTAGACCCGCACGATCGTGGGGTGGGACATGCGCGACGCGGCCTGCGCCTCAAGGCGGAAGCGGGTGCGGAACGCGCTGTCTTCGGCGAGGTCGCGCTTGAGGATCTTGATCGCGACCGGCCGTCCCAGGGTGAGGTCGTAGCCGCGATAGACGCGTGCCATCCCGCCACGTCCGATGAGTTCGTCGATGCGATAGCGACCGGAAAGCACGCGCGGCTCAGCTGACACAGACATCCCCCCTGGGTAGAGAACCAGCCTAGTCGACCCGCCCAGCCCAACCTGGGCGGGGCGGGTCAGCCGCCGGGGGTGTTGTCTTCTTCGGGCTCGGCGCCGCCGGTGGGCTCAGGGCTGGGGGTGACCACTGCCTGAATCTGGGCGACGGCCTCGCCGGAGGTGCCGGTGACGCGCTGGCCGGCGCTGCCGCCGGAGCAGGTGACGGTGTAGGTGACGATGACGGTCTGGCCGCTCCCGCCGGTGATCTGCAGGTCGCCGGCACGTTCACCGCCGCCGAACGGTGCCGTGGATTGCCCGCTGACGGGGAATACGGCGTTGGTGGCGGAGAGGTTGTACGAGCTGACGCTGCCCTGACCGGACGGGCAGGAGTACCCGGGCCAGCTGACCCGCACCGTGCTGCCGGCGTCGACCGTGGCGGGCAGGCTGGGCGCGGCGGGCGCCTCGAGCGGCACCTGGTCACCGTAGACGGTGAGTTCGATCACCGTGCCCACCGGCACGTTCGCGGTGGGGTTCACCCGGTAGACGAGCCCCTGGCTGCCCTCGTCGGGTGCGGCGTCGCCGGTGACGCAGCGCGCCCCGAGTCCCAGCTCGTCGAGGACGGCCGAGGCCTCCTCACACGTGAGGCCTTCGAGATCGGATGCCGAGACGTTCACCGTGTCGGGACTGGGCTCGGTGGTGGGCGTATCGCGGGGGGTCGGAGCGGCCGACGAGGTACTGGGAGCCGGCTCCGGCTCCTGGCCGGCCAGCAGCGCCCACACCGTGCCGCCCAGCACAAGCACCAGCAGTGCGATGAGGGCGATCAGCGGCCAGGTCCACGGGCTGCGTTTGCGCTTGGGTTTGCCCTCGGTGGGCTCGCCCTCGCCGTCGACGCCGTCCATCGCGGCGGTGGCGGGGAGGATGCGGGTGGCATCCTGTGTCGACAGCCCCGGCGTGAGCAGTTGCGTGACCTCGTCCACGGCTGCGCCGCCGGTGATGGCGGGCACGGCGGCCGCGGCGGCGGCGATGTCGCCGCGACGCAGCGCCGTGGCGGCGCGGGCGACGGCGGAGGCGGTGGCGGGGCGCTCATCGGGCTTCTTGGCGATCATGGCCAGGACGAGGTTGCGCACCGGGACTTCGACCGTCGGCGGCAGCGGCGGCGGCTGCTCGTTGATCTGGGCCATCGCGATGGCCACCTGCGACTCGCCCGTGAAGGGCCGCTTGCCGGCGAGGCATTCGTAGGCGACGATTCCCAGCGAGTAGACGTCGGTCGCCGGAGTCGCCGAGTGTCCCGAGGCCTGCTCCGGGGAGAGGTACTGCACCGTGCCCATGACCTGACCCGTGGCCGTCAGCGGCACCTGGTCGGCGATGCGGGCGATGCCGAAGTCGGTGATCTTGACCCGACCGTCGGGCGTGATGAGCAGGTTTCCCGGCTTGATGTCGCGGTGCACGAGGCCCGCGGCGTGCGCGGCCTGCAGTGCGAGCGAGGTCTGCGCCACGATGTCGAGGGTCTTGTCGGTGGACAGCGACCCTTCGCGCTCGAGGATGGTCGACAGGGCCTCACCCGGCACGAGCTCCATGACGAGGAAGGCGCTGCCGTTCTCCTCGCCGTAGTCGAAGACGCTAGCAATGCCCTCATGGTTGACGAGGGCCGCGTGCCGAGCCTCGGCGCGGAAACGCTCGAGGAAGCCGGGGTCGCCCATGTACTCGTCTTTGAGGATCTTGATGGCGACGGTACGGCCGATGACGTGGTCGGTTGCCTCCCACACCTCGCCCATGCCGCCGATCGCGATCCGCGAGTCCAGTTCGTAACGGCCGCCGAAGGTCACCCCTTGCGTCGGTCTCATCTGCTCAGCACCGCCTCCATGACCTTTGCCGCGATCGGAGCCGCGATCCTGTTGCTGCTGCCTGACTGACCCAGCCCGCCCCCGTTTTCGACGACGACGGCGACGGCGACCCGAGGGTCATCCGCCGGAGCGAATCCGGTGAACCACAGCGTGTAGGGATCGTCCACCCCGTTCTCCGCGGTGCCGGTCTTCCCGGCCACGTCTACGCCGTCTATTGTTGCACCGCTGGCCACACCCGATTGGACGTTGGCGACCATCATCGCAGTCATCGACTCCGCGATGTCCGCGGACACGGCGCGACCGAACTCGGTGTCATCGAATCGTTGTTGTTCGGTGAGGTCGGCGGCGATGACGGAATCCACCATGCGCGGGTTCATCACGATCCCTTCGTTGGCGATACCGGCGGAAACCATGGCCATCTGCAGGGGCGTGGCTCGCACGTCGCCCTGGCCGAATCCGGTGAGAGCCGTTTCGGCGTCGCTCAGGCCACGCGGGTAGGTCGAGGCCGTGGAGACCAGTGGCATCGTGAACGACGTGTTGAAGCCGTATTTCTCGGCCTCTTCCCGGATGACGTCCTCACCCAGCAGCACCGCGAGCTGGGCGAACGCGACGTTGCAGCTCAGCCGCAGGGCGTCGGCGATCGTGACCGTCTCGCCGCCGCCGCAGGTGTCGCCCCCGGCGTTGCGCACGATGCTGGAGGACTGCGGGAGCGTGTAGGTGGGCGGATTGGGCAGCGTCGACTGCGCGGTCCACTCGCCGGTGGCCAGCGCCGCGGAGGCGACGACGAGCTTGAACGTGGAGCCGGGCGGGTTGAGTGCACCCGCGATCGCGCGGTTGTCGAGGGGATCGAGGGGGTCTTCCTCGAGCGCCGTGTATGCCGCCTCGGCGGCTTCGCCGTTATGGGAGGCGAGCGGATTGGTGTCGAAGCTGGGACTGGACACCATCGCCAGGATGCGCCCGGTGGCCGGTTCAATCGCCACGACGGCGCCCTGCAGGTCGCCCAGCGCGTCGTAGGCGGCACGCTGCACGGCGGCATCCAGGGAGAGCACGACGTTCGATCCGCGGGGCTGCTGCCCGCTGACGATCTGCTCGATGCGGGAGAGGAACTGCGAGTCGGCGGTGCCGCTGAGTTCCTGGTTCATCGCGAGCTCCATGCCCGTCGCCGACGCCAGCACGGGGTTGATCCAGCCGGTGACCGGCGCCCACATGTCGGCGTCGGTGTACACCCGCTGCCAGCTGTACAGGCCGTCGCTGGGCACCGACGAGGCGATCGCGGTGCCGCTGGCGATGATCGATCCCCGCTGCACCTCGAACGTGTCGTACAGCGCGCGGCGGTTGAGCGGGTTCTCACCCAGCGCATCGGCCTGCACCACCTGGATGACGCTGGTCGAGGCGAACATCGCCAGGAACATCGCCAGCACCAGGATGCTGAGCCTGCGCAGTTCTTTCGTCATATCAGCCGATCACCACCCGGGGACGGCTGCGCACGGCATCCGAGATGCGCAGCAGCAAGGCCACGATGATCCAGTTCGCGATGAGGGAGGAGCCGCCCGCGGCGAGGAACGGCGTCGTCAGGCCCGTCAGCGGGATGATGCGGGTGACGCCGCCGACCATGATGAACACCTGCAGTGCGAGGGTGAACGACAAACCGGTGGCCAGCAGCTTGCCGAAGTCGTCCTGACCGGCCAGGCCGATGCGGATGCCGCGGCTGGTGAAGACCATGTACAGGCACAGGATCGCGAACACGCCGATGAGACCCAGTTCCTCACCGAGGCTTGGGAAGATGTAGTCGCTCTGCGACAGCGGGGTCAGCCACGGGCGTCCCTGGCCGAGTCCGGTGCCGACGAGACCGCCCTGGGCGAGCCCGAAGATGCCGTTGGCCAGCTGGTAGGTGCCGGCGCCGGCCTCGTACAGCTCGGGGTCGAAGGCGTTGAGCCAGTTCTCGAACCGGCCGCCGACGTACGGCAGCACGCGGGAGGCGAGGAAGGCGCCGCCGGCGGCGAGGACCACGCCGATGAGTACCCAGCTGGTCTTGCCCGTGGCGACGTAGAGCATCGCGACGAACATGCCGAAGATGAGCAGCCCGGTGCCGAGGTCGCGCTGCAGCACGATGATCCCCAGCGACGCGAGCCAGATCACCAGCAGCGGGCCGAGTTCGCGCGCCCGTGGCCAGGTGATCCCGAGGAAGCGGGTGCCGACCGAGGTCAGCGCCTCCCGGGTGCGCACCAGGTAGCCGGCGAAGAAGATCGCCAGCGCGATCTTGGCCAGCTCGCCGGGCTGGAAGGAGAAGATGCCCAGGTCCACCCAGACGTCCGCATTGGCATCCGCACCCAGGCCCGGGACGATCGGCAGCAGCATGAGCAGGATGCCGAGCAACCCGAACAGGTAGGTGTAGCGGAACAGCACGCGGTAGTTGCGCAGCGCGATGACGATGGCCACCGCGCCGACCAGGGCGATCGCCGCCCACGCCAGCTGGCGGGTGGAGGTGGCCGCCCAGCCGTGGGTGTCCCAGTACAGGTCGATGCGGTAGATCATCGCGATGCCGAGCCCGGTGAGCACGGTGGCGATGGGGACGACGAACGGGTCGGCATCCCGCGCGACCAGACGCAGCACGATGTGCAGTGCCAGCGCGAGGGCGGTCAGGCCGCCGCAGTAGATCAGGAACGTCGCGTCGATCACGCCGCTCACGCCCAGCTGCACCAGCGCGACGGCGGCAGCGTTGATGACGAACGCGAACAGCAGCAGCCACAGCTCGCGGTTGCGCTGCGTCTGCGGCAACCGCAGCTTCTTCAGCGCGCGGATGACGGTGGTGTCGGCCTGCACCTCGGTGGGCGTGCTCATAGGGTGCCTTCCGCGGTGTCCCGCAACTGCGAGACGATGCGCTGCGCGTCGGCCAGTGACGCGGCGGAGATGGTCTGTTCCACGCTGTCCCGCACGAAGCCGGGCAGGTCGTCCAGGTCTATGCCGGTGTCGGTATATCGAGTGGACAGCGAGATGGGGCCGATGCTCTGCTGGATGCCGCGGTACACCACCACGGTGTCGTCGTCGGTGCCGACGAAGTACCTCGTCTGGGTCCAGGAGTATCCCGCGAACAGGCCGCCGGCGATGACGATCAGCACGCCGACGAGGGCGATGACCCACCAGATCCGGCGACTGCGCGCCCGGCGGCGGTCCTCTTCGATGAGTTCCTCGAGGAACTCCGCGGCCGGCTCGAAGTGGGTGGGGTCGTTCGCGGCCTGCCGGGCGGCGTGCAGCCAGCCGGCGCGGGTGGGCCGGGCGGCGGGGACTTCGACGCCGGTCGGGTTGGTGGCGGAGCCGACGATCGTGGGGGTGCCGATGAAGACGGGGTGCTGACCACCCACATCCACCAGCACGATGGTGACGTTGTCCGGCGCGCCGCCGTCGAGCGCTTGACGCAGCAGGATGTCGGCCGTGCGGCCGGGCGGCAGGCCCTGACCGAGCGCCTTGGCGGTGTGAGCCTCATCGACCACGCCGGACAGGCCATCGGAGCACAGCAGCCAACGGTCGCCCGGCTGGGTGGGCATGATGAACGTGTCGAGCTCGGGGTCGGCGTCGGTGTCGCCGAGCACGCGCATCAGCACCGAACGGCGGGGGTGGTACCGCGCCTCCTCCGGCGTGATGCGTCCGGAGTCGACCAGCCGCTGCACGAACGTGTGGTCGGTGGTGATCTGGGTCAGCGTGTCGTCGCGGTACAGGTAGACGCGGGAGTCGCCGATGTGGGCCAGCACCGCGTAGTCGTCGACCATGACCAGGGCACTGACGGTGGTGCCGAGCCCCGCCAGCTCCGGCTGGGCCTTGACGGTCTCGATCAGTCGCGACGCGGTGTCGGCGATGGCGTCGCGCAGCGCCCGCTCGGCATCCGATGGCGTGTCATAGGTGTGATCGAGGGCCGCGAGGCGGTTGATCGCGATGCTCGAGGCCACGTCTCCGCCGGCGTGCCCGCCCATGCCGTCGGCCACGGCGAACAGGTTCGATCCGGCATATCCGGAGTCCTGGTTGTTGGAGCGCACCTTGCCGGTGTGCGAGATCGCCACGCTCGAGCCCTGGAAGACCATCAGCAGACGTTCCGCTACTTCCGCAGCTCGAAGGTCGTCGCGCCGACCTTGATCGGTGCGCCCACCTTGATCGGCACGGGTGCGGCCACGCGCTGCCCGTCGTGCCAGGTGCCGTTGGTGGAGTCGAGGTCTTGGATCATCCATCGGTCGCCCCACAGCACCAGGCGGGCGTGGTGGCTGGAGGTGTAGTCGTCGCGGATGACCAGGCCCGACTCGCTGGAGCGGCCGATCGTGAGAGGTTCGTTGCCCAGCGGCAGCTCCAGGCCCGTCTTCGGCCCGCTCGTGATGACGATGCGGCTGACGGTGCCGGTGGTCGCCGGCCCGCCGGACTTCGGGGAGGGGGAGGCGGCGGGGCGCTTCGTGACCGGGGCGGTCAGGTCGCTGGGTCCGGCGGTCGGGGCTGATCCGGCGGCAGCCGGCTCGGGGAGCTTTCGCACCTTCACGCCGAACAGGTCGGCGCGCAGCGAATAGATGACCGCGAAGACGAAGAACCACAGCAGGACGAGAAAGCCGATGCGCAGCAGCAGCAGGGTCAGTTCACTCACCGGCGCCTCCTCGCACGTCGAATGCGCGGGTGGCATCGGATGCCGGGCGCGACGGTCGCGGCGGCTGGGCCTGCGCGACGACGCGGAAGACGATGTCGGTGCGGCCGATCGTCACGGTCGAGTCGGGGGGCAGGGGCGCCTCGGCGACCCGCTGGCCGTCGAGCTTCGTGCCGTTGGTCGACCCGAGGTCGCGCACCATGGCGCGCTCGCCGTCCCAGAGGATCTCCACGTGCTTACGGCTCGTGCCGGCATCGGGAATGGTGATGTCGGCGTCGCTGCCGCGGCCGATGACCGTGCGACCCTTCACGAGTGCGTGCCGGGTGCCGTTGATGTCGATCACGCCGCGCCAGGCGACACTGCCCTGTGCGTTCTGCGAGTCCACCCGGAGCGTTCCGGTGGACAGCTGGTCGTCGCGAACGATGCCGATCGTGACCGGCCCGGCGAAGGAGTACCCCTGCGAGCGGGCGTGCTTGTGGACCAGTGTGTCCAGCTCGTCGCCGAGCGTGGAACCGAACGCACGCATGCGCTCTTCGTCGCTGGGAGCCAGGCGCACCGTGAAGCTGTTGGGCGCCAGAATGCGGTCGCGGCTGACGATCGCGGCTTTCGCGTCGAGCTCGGCGCGCAGCGCCGATGCGATCTCGACGGGCTGGACGCCGCTGCGGAAGGTCTTCGCGAACGCGCCATTGACGGCGCGTTCTAGCCCCTTCTCGAAGCTGTCTAGTAGTCCCACACGTCTCCTCAGGCAGGCAGACCGGTCGCTACATGCTAGTTGGCTGCGCTGGGAGAACGTGATTTCGCCGAGCGAATGCCCGGAAACCCGGGGGTTTTGCGGCATCCACAAACCCCCTCCGGGTGTGTCCGGATGCCGCGCAGCGGTGGCTCAGACCTGTAGCAGGCGCGGCAATGGCGTGCGAAAACGTGATATCGTCGGCAAGTTGAGTTCGTGCAATATGCGGCTCGCGCGAGTGGCGGAATAGGTAGACGCGCTGGCTTCAGGTGCCAGTGCCCGAAAGGGCGTGGGGGTTCAAGTCCCCCCTCGCGCACAGCGACAAGAAGGCCCCCGGATCCCGGGGGCCTTCTTCGTTCCCGGGCGTGCCCCGGACCGTGAAACGACAGCTGGTCGCCGAGACGGTGGGAACTTCCCATAGTCTCGGCGACCAGCTGTGGTCTCAGCGGTGGGGCGGCGGGGGCGGCGGGGGCGGGGTCAGATGCCGTCGAGCACCGGGACCAGGGTGTAGAGGAGTTCTTCGACCTCGCGGCCGAGACCGGGGGCGAAGGCGCGCTGCCGCGACACCTCGGCGAAGCCGTTGCGCTCGAGCACCGCGATCGCGGCGGCGTTATGGGATGCCACGCGGGCGTACAGCGGCCGGATCGGCTCGCGGGAGATCAGCAGCCGCAACGCCTCGGTCGCCACACCGCGGCCCCACGCGTGACGCGCGATCCAGAAGCTCACCTCACGGTCCTCATCGACCGAGAAGGCCGCCGCCGTTCCGGCGAACCCACCTTTCTCGGTCACGACGAACAGGGCCACGTCCTCGGCGTCCCGCTCGCGAGCGATCCACGCATCGAACGCGGCGCGGTCGTCGGGGTCGTCCGCGGTGAAGGCCTCCATCGCGACGGCATCCTGATCGCGCATCATCTCGAATACGGCGTCGAGGTCGTCGTCGTCGAGGGGTCGCAGCTCCACGTGTGCCATCCGGCAACGCTACCCGCGCGAGCGCCGCACCACATCCGGCACCATCGGCGTCAGCGCCGCCCGGCCGCGCCTGCCGCATGCAACGTTTTCGTCACCATCGGAAACCGGGGCTGACGCGCGCACACGTTTTGGCTACGGTATGAATCGCCGGGGCGGCCGCTTCGGCATCCTCAGCACGAAGGCAGTTCATGGCTACGCAGGGCACCGTAAAGTGGTTCAACTCCGAGAAGGGCTTCGGTTTCATCGCTCCCGATGAGGGTGGCGCCGACGTCTTCGCTCACTACACCGCGATCCAGGCGGGCGGCTACCGCTCGCTCGAGGAGAACCAGCGCGTCGAGTTCGAGGTCGCACAGGGCCCCAAGGGCCTGCAGGCGGAGAACATCCGTCCCATCTGAGCACCTCCTCAATCGTTCTCGCTGCGCACAAGCTCCAGGCCTGCGTCGGCGAACTGACGCAGTGACGCGTCCGGGAGGTATGCCCGGACGAGTCCTGCGCCGATCCGCGCAAGGTCGGCCTCGTCACGGAACAGCAGGTAAAGCGTCTCGTAGCGCGGGTGGAACTTCTCCTTGAACTTGTGGAGCGAGCGAAAGCCGTAGACCGGCTCCAGCGCCTCCGCGAGCCGTTCGCTCAGGACGGCGATGATGCCGGCATCCGGCGGATACTCATGCGTGAGCGGCGCGCCCGACAGGGACATGATCCGCGCGCCCTCGGCCGAGAACTGCAGCGCGCTGGAGCCGATCAGGTACTCCATCACCGGCACGAAGCCGCCCTCGCGGCGGCGCATGAGATCGAGGGTCCAGCCGTCGATCACCCCATCGGGGCTGTAGACCGGCAGCCACGACAGGAACCCGTCGATGTCGCCCTGCGGTGAGACGGCCAGCGCCAGGCGCACCTCCGGATCGCTCGCCTCTTCCAGCGTCCCGAGCGTGAATCCCATCTCGGGCAGCTCCTTGCCGCCGACCCAGGACTGCGAGATCACCCGCAGCTGCGCCTGCACGCCCCAGGGTTCGTCGACGAGACGGGTGAGGCGGAAAGTCATCCCCTCGCGCCGCGCGCGGTTGAGTGAGGTGCGCACCGGCTTCCACGCGTTGCCACCGAAGCGCAGACCGGGCAGGTCCACGACCGTGTCATCGGCGACGACCAGGCTCCGCCAGGTCTGCGGCACCGCCCGGCGGGTGGCTTCGCCTGCGCTGAACCAACAAGGCACGAGACCGGCGTGTTCGGATGCCGCGACGAACTCCGCCACCGACCGCTGCCGCCCCGCGGTGGGACCGAGCGGATCGGCCAGGGCCAGCGCCACGCCGGCATGACGCTGGTAGGCGACGATGCCGGTCTCGGTGCGCAGGTACGACATGTGCTTCCACGTCGTCATCCACGACAGGGTGCCGCCGCCGTGTTCGCGGAGCATCGCCGCGGCATCCGTCGCCGTCGGCGCCGGCGTCGCTCCGATCGTGCTGCGCCAGCCGACGCGGAAGGCCGCGCGCGCCCAGATGAGGTAGCCGAGGAAGATCAGCCACAGCACCGCGTGACCGAGCAGCGGAGCGGTGTCGCCGCCGAACGTGGCCTCCGGGAGCCCCGCGATCTGCACCCCGGTGACCACCACGAGGCTCCATGCGATGTTGACCGCGGCCAGCACGATGCCGACGATCCATGCCCAGCGCCGGCCGCGGCGCAGCCCCCGGGCGATCAGGACGATCACCACGACGTCGACAGTGACGTCGATCAGCGGCGCCGAGATCGCTGCGCTGCTGCCCAGCGGGCCGCTCGTGGGCGCGAGCACGGTGAGCACCTGGGCGGTGCCCAGGCAGAGCACCGCGACGAACGCGATGAGACGCCGCTCCCGCAGGGTGGTGCGTCGCGCCGGCAACGGCCGCTGCACGGCGAGCACCAGCAGCACCGCGAACGCGTGCACGACGTCGGCGAGGCTTCCCCAGAACAGCAGCAGCACGGCGCACGCGCCCAGCGTGATGAACCAGACCCGTTCCCGCCACGGGGAGCGCATGATCGTGGCGGATGCCGCGATGCAGGCCACGGTGCCGCCGGAGGGGCCGACGTCCAGCGACGCCGCCGAGGCCACCGCCCACGGCCACGGCAGCTGTGAGGTGGCCGCGATGAACGCGATCGCGGCCAGGACTCCGAACAGCTGGCCGACGGCGAACCAGCTCAGCGCCACCTTCGAGCCGCGGTGGTACTCCAGGTAGGCGACGCCGGCGAATCCGGAGATCACCACGAGGTACAGCCAGGAGGGGTCACTGAAGAAGGTGCCGGCCAGCGGCGTCCACCACCGTCCCGCCGCGAGGGCCGGCACGCCGTAGGCGACCTGGTCCCACCACGGCGATGCGGACAATGGGCGCCAGAGTCCCTGACTGACCAGGCCGCAGATCACGACGAGGCCGACGAGCACGAGTGTCGCCGGAATGCGTGCGGCAAGCAGCGCGAGCGGATGCCGGCGCGTGGGCGTTGCCTGGGCCATGTGGCCCACCCTAGGCGGGTCAGGGTGCCGCGCGACCGACCAAGCGCCCGTAGTCGGCGAGGGCCACCGCGTCCTCGGCGTGGCGCAGCGCCCGCCGCGCGGCATCCAACGCCTCGACCGGGTCCTGAGCCTGCCGGGCCGCTGCCAGTTCCCGCTGGGCGGAATCCAGGCGCACCCGCGCGTCGGCACCGCTGCCGGTCACGGCGGCCTCGGCGCGGGCGAGAGCGCCGCGCGCGGCGGCCAACGTTCCCGGCAGCGCGGTGCGGGCCCCCCGCAGTCGCTGCTGGGCCGTGCGCGCATCGCCAAGGGCGAGATCCAGGCGGCTGCGAAGCCGCGCGACTTCGGCCACGGTCGCGGTCGGGCGGCGTTCGGCAGCGGGCACCAGTCGGTCCAGTTCCGCGGCGACGGCGCGCATCTCGGTGCCCAGCCGCTCCGCGTCGGCCGGTTCCAGCTCGTCGCGCACGCGCTGCGCCTGCGCCAGCGCCGCGCGAGCCTCGGCGAGTTCCTGGGGAACGGCCAGCGCGGCATCCGTCACGAGCCGATGGGATTCGTCCAGGGCGCGGGCACCAGCCTGGGCTCGGTGCAGCTCGCGCTGCGCGGCGGCCAGTTCCGGCAGCGCGCTGCGAGTGGGGTCGGCGGCCAGTTCGCGCGCCGCCGTCAGGTGCTGCCGGGCCAGGGTCAGGGCTTCGGATGCCGCATGCGCGGCGGCGCTGGCCTGGAGCCACTCCGGCTCATCGAACCGCCCGGACAGGTCGGCCACGAGCGCGCCGGGGTCTCCCAGCTCGGTGCGCAGATGCTCGAGACGCACGTATGCGGCATCCACCTGCGCGGCGGCGGAGCTGTGCACCCGCATCCAGTCGTCATGCTCCGCGCGGGCGCGGGCGATGAGTGCGAGGGCGCCCTCGGCGCGGGTGCGGATGCGGCCGCTGATGCGACGCACCTCTGCGGGGTCGGCGCCGTCGAGCCCGCGGAAGCTCTCGAACGCCTCGTCCCGCACGTGCTGGGCGGTCATCCGCGCTCGCCGCAGGCTCGCCGGTGCCTCGCCGTCGTAGAGCGCCCCGGAAAGCCCGACCTCGAGGTCGAGTTCGGTCACGGCATCGTCGAGGCGCACCAGAGCGGACCCGGCCTTGGTGCGCTCCGCCTCCGCCGCGGCGCGGGCGCGCGGCGAGCGGCGGGCGCGGCGGACCGACCAGACCGCGAGGACGACGATGATCGCCGTCACCCCGAACACGACCACGGCCGGGATCACCCAGGCAAGGACCGCATCCAGGGAGAGGTTCATCCCGGGTCCGCCACAAGCAGCAACGAGCGCAACTGGTCGACGGTGTCGACGACGGCGGTGGCGCCCTCGGATTCGTGCGGCCAGCTGAAGCCCCAGCGCACGAAGATGACGGGCACGTCGTGCACTGCGGCGCCGTCGATGTCGTGGTGGCGATCGCCGATGAGCACCGGGCGACTCGTGTCGACCCCGGCGGCCTGCAGGCGGCGCAGCGCCTCGGCGATGATGTCGGCCTTCGTGGCGAGTGTGCGCTCGTCGGCCGTGGCGCCGGTGACGGCGGTGAAGAACGGGGCCAGCGCGAAATGGTCGACAAGGGCGAGTACCTGGATCTCGGGCTTGGAGCTGGCCGTGCCCTGCGGCACGCCGGCGGCGGCGAGATCGGCGATGAGGTCGGCGATACCGGGATACAGCCGCGCCCCGGTGGTGTAGCCGTCGGCCTTGCCCAGCACACGGTAGAACGCGACGGCCTCGGCGGACTGCTCGGGGGTCATGCCGACGTTGGTCTGGAACGACTCGAACATCGGCGGGCCGATCCAGTGCACCAGCTCCGCGTAGGTCGGTGCCGGGTGGCCGTAGTGCTCCAGCGTCACGGCGAGGCGGCGGAGGATCCCCTCGGAGGCATCGACGATCGTGCCGTCGACGTCCCACAGGACGCACGAGAAGGGAGATCGAACCGGCATCCCTCCACCCTAATCGGGCGCCCCCAACCCGTGAGACGACAGCTGGTCGCCGAGACCCTGGGTGGTTCCCATCGTTTCGGCGACCAGCTGTGGTCTCACGGTGGGTGGGCGTGCGGGGGAGCGGGTCAGAACAGGCGAGGGGCGCCGGAGTCGATGCCCTTCATCTCGTCGTAGTCCAGCGTCACGCAGCGGATGCCGCGATCGGCGGCGAGAACCCGGGCCTGCGGCTTGATCTCCTGCGCCGCGAACACCCCGGTCACCGGCGCCAGGTGCGGGTCGCGGCCCAGCAGGTCGAGGTAACGGGTCAGCTGCTCCACGCCGTCGATGTCGCCGCGGCGCTTGACCTCGACGGCGATCGTGCCGCCGGCGGGGTCGCGCAGCAGCAGGTCGACCGGGCCGATCGCGGTGGGGAACTCCCGCCGCACCAGCGTCAGGCCGTCGCCGATCACGCCGACCTGCTCGGCCAGCAGGCGCTGCAGATCCGCCTCGACGCCGTCCTTGACCAGGCCGGGATCGATGCCCAGCTCGTGCGAGGAGTCGTGCAGCACCTCGTAGATGCGCACGACCAGTGAGTCGCCGGACTTGGCGTGCGTGACGCGCCACTGCTGGACGACCTGCTCCTCGTCCTCGGCGGCGACGTCGGGCGTCTCGACGGTGAGGGTGCAGGGCGGGCTCATCCAGTTGAGCGGCTTGTACGAGCCGCCGTCGGAGTGCACCAGCAGACTGCCGTCGCCCTTGTGGACGAGCAGGCGCGTCGCAGTGGGCAGGTGCGCATTCAAGCGCCCTGCGTAGACAACGGAACAGCGGGCGATGACCAAACGCACCCGATGAGCCTACCTGTGCTCACTCGCCCCGGTGGTGACCGGCGCCCACCTTGGCGCCCGCCAACGGGCGCGCTGCCGACGAGGCGAATCCGGATGCCACGACCAGCGCCACCAGCACGTAGAGCGTGTTGAGCAGTCCGATCTGGTCACTGATGAAACCGAGTACCGGCGGGCCGCAGAGGAATGCGACGTAGCCGATGGTCGCCGCGGCGCTCACGCGAGCGGCGGCCTTGGCCGGGTCGTCTGCTGCTGCCGACATGCCGAGCGGGAAGCCGAGGGACGCCCCCACGCCCCACAGTGCCGCCCCCACGAACACCAGCGGCAGGTTCGGCGCGAGGATGAACAGCACGATGCCGACAGCCGCCGTCACCGCCAGGACCCGCAGTGTCGCCACGCGGCCGAATCGGTCCACGAGCGGCCCTCCCAGCACACGGACCACTGTCATCGCGATGGAGAAGACCATCAACGCCGCGGCGCCCAGCTCTTCGCTGCCGCCATGACCGTCGGTGACACCCAGCGCCAGCCAGTCGTTGGCGCCGCCCTCGGCGAAGGCCATTCCCAGCAGCACGACACCCAGTGCGTACGTGCGCGGCTCCCGCCAGGCCGACAGCGATGTCATCAGACGCTCGCGCCAGCCGGCCCTCGGGCCTGCGGCATCCGCTGCCGGGTCACCGGCGCCCTCGCGCGTCGGCACGTTGGCGTAGGCGACGATGGCCACGACGAGGATGACAACCGTGACGATCGCGGTGTGCGTGAAGACGTTGAGGTCCATCGCCGCGGCCAGCGCCCCCAGTCCCGCCCCGAGCACCGTGCCGAAGCTGAAGAACGCGTGGAACAGCGGCAGCAGCGTCTTCGCCGAGGCTGTCTCGATCGCCGCGCCCTCGACGTTCATCATGATGTCGACCGCGCCGTTGCCGAAGCCGAACAGCGCCAGGCCGATCAGCACGATGGCCAGCGAAGGCACCAAGTTCGTCCCGACGCCGATGAGGGCGACTCCCGCGGCGAAGATCACCATGGCGCCGAGCATGCCGCGGCGCGTGCCGAACCGGGCGATGATCACCGATGATGCGGACAGGCCCAGGATCGACGCGACACCCATGCCCAGCAGCAGCATGCCGATCTGGCTGTTCTCGATGCCGAGGTCGTCCTTGATCGAGGGCACCCGAGACGCCCATGTGGCGATGCTCAATCCGCTCGCGGCGAAGATCGCGAAGATGGCGGTGCGCCAGCGCACGAACTGGGAACGAGTGAGAGCAGTGTCCACCGGCTCAGCGTAACGAATCGATTCGATTGGCCCAACCGGCTACGATCGGGACGTCATGAGCACGCGCCGCGCAACGATCGCCGACGTCGCCCGCACCGCGGGGGTTTCGCCGTCGACGGCGTCCGTGGTGTTCAGCGGCAAGACGAGGGTCTCGGATGCCACGCGGGAGCGCGTCCTCGCCGCCGCCGCGACCCTCGGCTACACCGGCCCCGATCCCCGCGCCGCTTCGCTGCGCCGCGGCCGCTCCGGCATCGTGGGCGTGCTTTTCCAAGGACACCTGGGCGCCGCCTTCGTCGATCCGGTGATCCGGCTCATGATGGACGGTCTGGCCGATGCTGTGGCCCCGATGGATGCTGGGCTCCTGCTGCTGCGCGAAGGCGTCGAAGGGGACTCCCGCGGCGCGTCCCTGACCACCGCCCCGATCGACGCGGCCGTGCTGATCGGTTGCACTCCCGGCATGGCCGATTCGCTTGCGACCCTGCGCGCCCGCGGCATCCCGGTGGTCGTCGTCGAAGGCGACGCCGGACCAGACGTGCCCCGGGTGATCCTGGACAACCGTGAGGCCCAGCGCGCGCTGGCCAGTCACGTTCGGTCCCTCGGACACACCGAGGTGGCGTTGGTGACGCTGCCGACCGATCGCGACAGCCCGCGGGGCTGGATCGACGCCGAGCGCCTGCGGGAAACCACCGTGGACGTCACCCGGCACCGCATCGCGGGCGCCCGCGATGTCTACCCGGACGCCCCCGCCTACGCGGCCGGCGGCAGCTCGATCGACGAAGGACTGGCGGCGGGCCGTGAGATCCTCGCCGACCCGCAGCACCTGCCCACCGCGGTGCTCGCGCAGAGCGACCTGCTCGCGGCCGGCGTGCTGCGCGCCGCGGAGGAACGCGGGCTCGGCGTGCCGCAGGACCTCAGCGTCACCGGCTTCGACGGCATCGACGTCGACGGCCTGGCGCCCTTCACCCTGACCACCATGGTGCAGCCGGCCACCGAAAAGGGCCGGGCCGCCGGCGAGGCCGTCGTGGCGATGCTCGCGGAGCAGGATGCCGCGTCGGTGTGCTTCACGAGCGTGTTCCGGGAGGGGAATACAACCGCTCCACCCCCCGGATTGTGACCCCCGCGGCCATCGGCGCCGATCTGCACCGGTAGACTGAAGGCCAATCCTGAACGCCGTGCCTCTGGCCGCGACCCCCGAGGAGGCCGCGAATGCTGATGATTCTCGCCGCGTTCGCGATCCTCCCGCTGATTCTGCCGTGGCTGGTTAGTCGCATCGGGGCCCGGGCGTTCTACGTCTCGGCCGCCCTCCCGATCGCCGCGTTCGGCCACACCTTGATGCAGACGCGGGCCGTACTGGCGGGCGACACGCCATTCCAGTCGCTGTCGTGGATCCCCGCGCTGGACATCGCGGTGTCGATGCGGATGGACACTCTCGGCTGGGTCCTGGCGCTCATCGTCACCGCCATCGGCGCACTGGTGATGATCTACTGCCGCTGGTACTTCGACGGCAAGCGTGACGGCGTCGGACAGTTCTGCGCGGTGCTGCTGGCCTTCGCCGGTGCGATGTACGGCCTCGTGCTGACCGACGACATCGTCGTGCTGGTGATGCTGTGGGAAGTCACCAGCGTCCTGTCGTACCTGCTCATCGGCTTCTACCACCGCCGCGGCGCCAGCCGCCGGGCGGCGCTGCAGGCGCTGCTGGTGACGACGATGGGCGGCTTGGTCATGCTGATCGGCGTCGTGCTGCTGATAGTCGACACCGGCACGACCAGCCTCTCCGGCATCCTCGCACTCGCCCCGACCGGCCCCGTGATCGACGCCGCCCTCGTGCTGGTGCTCGTGGGCGCCCTGAGCAAGTCGGCGATCTTCCCGTTCCACTTCTGGCTCCCCGGCGCCATGGCCGCCCCGACACCGGTGAGCGCGTACCTGCACGCGGCGGCCATGGTCAAGGCCGGCATCTACCTCATCGCGCGCCTTGCCCCGGTGTTCGCGCTCGCCGCGCCGTGGCGGCCGATCGTCATCGGCCTCGGCATCCTCACGATGCTGATCGGCGGCCTGCAGGCGCTGCGGGAGTCCGACCTCAAGCGCGTGCTCGCCTTCGGCACCGTCAGCCAGCTGGGCATGCTCACCGCCGTGCTCGGCTACGGCACACGCGACGCCGCGCTGGCCGGTCTTGCCCTGCTCATCAGCCACGCCCTGTTCAAGTCGGCACTGTTCCTGGTAGTCGGTGTGATCGACCGGCAGCTGTCCACTCGTGACATCGGGGAGCTGTCCGGCGTCGGACGCCAGGCTCCGACGCTCGCGGCGTTCTCGATGATCGCCGTCGCCTCGATGGTCGGGGTGATCCCCACCGTGGGCTTCGTCGCAAAAGAGGCGGCGCTGACCGCGTTCCTCCACGAGGGTGCGGCGGGCCAGGTGTGGGCGATGGTGGGCCTGGTGGGCATCGTGCTCGGCTCCGTGCTCACCGCCGCCTACGGCATCCGCTTCATCTGGGGCGCGTTCTGGACCAAGAAGGATGCCGCCGGGGCTCGTATGCCGCGAACGGAATGGCCGGACCCGCCGATCGGCTTCCTCGGTGCACCGGTGCTGCTGGCTGGCCTGACGCTCGTCGCCGGCCTCGCCGCGCCCCTGCTGGACACCGCGCTGGCGACCTACGCCGACACCGCCCCGGCGTCCAGCCCCGGCGTCGCGGCGCCCGAGCACAGCTATCACCTGGCCCTGTGGCACGGCGTGGAACCCGCCCTGCTGCTGTCGCTGGGCTCCATCGCCGCCGGAGCGGTGCTGTTCTGGCTGGTGGGGCGCGTAGGGGCGCCTCGGCGGCTGCTGCCGTTCACCGCGTCGGACATCTACAACCTGGTGCTGCGCTCGGTCGCCCGCCTCGCGGTCGTGACGGTCACCGTCACCCAGCGCGGCTCGCTGCCGGTCTACGTCGGCACGATCTTCATCGTGCTGGTCGCCGCGGAAGGCACCGCCCTGCTGGCCACGCCGGAATGGCGCATGAACCTCGAGGCCTGGCAGTCTCCCACGCAGCTGCTGGTCGCGCCGCTGATGATCGTGGCCGGCATCGTCGCGGTACGCGCCCGCAAGCGCTACACCGGTGTCGTACTCGTCTCGGTCACCGGGCTCGGCATGGTCATGCTGTTCGCCACGAGTGGGGCACCCGACCTCGCCCTCACCCAGGTGCTGGTCGAGACGGTCACGCTCGTCGCGTTTGCGCTCGTGCTGCGGCGCATCCCGGCCCGACTCGGCGAGCACAACGCCTCGGTGCTGCCGGTGGCCCGCGCGGTGCTGGCCGGCGCGGTCGGGCTCACGATGGCGATGGTCGCGATCGTGGCGACCGGCGCACGCACCCACGAACCCATCTCGGCGTCGTTCCCGGAGCTGGCCTATGAGCTCGGCCACGGCAAGAACGTCGTCAACGTCGCGCTGGTGGATCTGCGCGGCTGGGACACGATGGGCGAGCTGTCGGTGCTGATCCTGGCGGCCACCGGTGTGGCATCCCTCGTCTTCGTCACCCACCGCGCCGACACGCTCTCGCGTGCCGTCGCGCCGCTGCCGATGGCCTCATCGGGCAACCGGCGCCTGCTCGTGGACACCGCCGAGGGTCCCCGGCCGCAGACCGCCGACAACCGCGGCGCACCGCGCACCTGGCTCGTCGGCGGCCAGCGGGTGCGGCCGGAGAACCGCTCGATCATCCTCGAAGTGATCGTGCGCATCCTGTTCCACACGATCATGGTCGTGTCGATCTACCTGCTGTTCGCCGGCCACAACCTGCCCGGCGGCGGCTTCGCCGGGGGCCTGGTCGCCGGTATGGGCCTGGTCATGCGGTACGTCGCCGGCGGCCGGTATGAGCTGGGCGCGGCGGCGCCGACGGATGCCGGGCGGCTGCTGGGAGTGGGTATGGCGCTGGCCGTCGGCTGCGCGATCGTGCCGCTGCTGTTCGGCCTGCCGCCGCTGTCGAGCATGTTCTGGGAGGCGGAGATCCCGGTGCTCGGCCACGTGGAGTTCGTCAGCTCCACGATCTTCGACGTCGGGGTCTACCTCGTCGTCATCGGCCTGGTGCTCGATGTGCTCCGCAGTCTCGGCGCCGAAGTCGACCGTCAGACCCAGGAACTGCGCGACCGGGGGGTGACGGCGTCATGGATGTCTCACTGACCCTCATCGTGATCATGGCGGTGCTCTTCGCCGCCGGCGTCTACGCGATGCTCGAGCGCAGTCTCACCCGCGTGCTCATCGGCTTCCTGCTGCTGGGCAACGCCGCGAACCTGTTCCTGCTGATCGTCATGGGGGACCCCGGAGTCGCGCCCTTCTTCGGCGGCGAGGACGGCGCCGGGGCGCAGCGGATGAGCGATCCGCTGCCGCAGGCGCTGACCCTCACCGCGATCGTCATCACCTTCGCCGTTTCGGCGTTCCTGCTCGCGCTCATCTACCGCTCGTGGCAACTCGGTCAGGCCGACACCGTCGAAGACGATGCCGAAGACCGCGCCGTGCGCGAGCGCAGCGCCGTGGACGAGGACTCGATGGACGACGAGACCACCACCGACGACGAACAGGCGACGACGGACTTCGTCGGCGTCGACACCGCACCCATCACGGTGCTGCACGCGAAGGACGTCCCCGGCTTGCGCGACGACGCCCCCACCGACCGGCCCGATGGGGGAGTGCAGCGATGAGCCTGAACGCACTCGTCCCGCTGCTGGTCACCCTGCCGCTGCTGGGTGCCGCCGTCGCGCTGATCGCCGGGCGCCACCGCCGCACCCAGGTGGTCGTGTCGATCGCCACGCTCAGCCTCGTCTGCATCATCGCGGCCGTGCTGCTGGTGACCGTCGACGCATCCGACCTTCCCATCGCGGTGTCGGTGGGCGGCTGGCCGATCCCCTTCGGCATCGTGCTGTACGTCGACCGGCTCGCCGCTCTTCTGGTGGTCGTCTCGAGCATCGTGCTGCTGGCGGTGCTGCTGTTCTCCGTCGGCCAGGGCGCCGCGGACGGCGACGACGACACCCCGGTGTCGATCTTCCACCCGTCGTACCTCATCCTCGCGGCGGGCATCTTCAACGCCTTCATCGCCGGCGACCTGTTCAACCTCTACGTCGGTTTCGAGATCCTGCTGGTCGCCTCGTACGTGCTGATCACCCTCGGCGGCACCGAGTCGCGCATCCGCACCGGCGTGGTCTACATCGTCGTCTCGCTGGTGTCCTCGATCCTGTTCCTCTCCGCGATCGCGGCCATCTACGGGGCGCTGGGCACCGTCAACATGGCGCAACTGTCGCAGCGGATGAGCGAACTGCCGCAAGAGACGCAGATGGTGCTGCACGTGCTGCTGCTGCTGGCGTTCAGCATCAAGGCGGCGGTGTTCCCGCTGTCGTTCTGGCTGCCGGACTCGTACCCGACCGCCCCGGCACCGGTCACGGCGGTGTTCGCCGGCTTGCTGACCAAGGTTGGCGTCTACGCCATGATCCGCACCGAGACGCAGATCTTCCGCGACAACGACGTCAACACGCTGCTGCTCATCGTGGCGCTGGCGACGATGATCGTGGGGGTGCTCGGCGCCGTCGCGCAGGCCGAACTCAAACGGATCCTGTCGTTCACGCTGGTCAGTCACATCGGCTACATGGTGTTCGGGTTGGCGATCGCGACGCCGGCTGCCATCGGCGCGACGATCTACTACACGATCCACCACATCATCGTGCAGACGACGCTGTTCCTCGCCGTCGGACTGGTGGAGCGCCGCGCCGGATCCACCTCGATCCTCAAGGTCCGCGGGCTCATGCGCGCCGCGCCGCTCATCGCGGTGCTCTACTTCATCCCCGCGATCAACCTCGGCGGCCTACCGCCGTTCTCCGGGTTCATCGGCAAGTTCGCGCTCTTCGACGCCGCGGCATCCGTCGGCGCACCGCTCATGATCGTGGTCATCGTCGGCGGCGTCATCACGAGCCTGCTGACGCTGTACTCGCTCATGCGCGCGTGGAACCTGTCGTTCTGGCGCGAGGACGAGGACGACCACGGTGAATCAGAGACCGAGGAGCGCATCTCGTACCTGGGCGCCGCGCCGGCGGCGGCCACCCAGACCCGGCGCCGGGTGATCCCGCGCATCATGACCGCCGCGACCGCCGGCATGGTCGCCGTCACGATCGCCCTGACGGTGTTCGCCGGACCCCTGTACGACGTCTGCGCGCGCATCGGGGCGTCGCTGATGGACCCCGTCACGCTCGTGCAGCTGGAAGAGGGGACGCAGTCATGAGCCCCGAGCGCCAGTCGGTCATGACCCAGGTGTGGCGGCAGATGCCGTTCATCGTCTGGCTCGTCGCGCTGTGGATGCTGCTGTGGGGCCAGTTCACGGTGCTGTCGCTGGTGACCGGGCTGCTGGTGTCGCTGTTCGTCACCCGCGTGTTCCGGCTGCCGCCGGTGGAACTGTCGGGGCGGGTGAACCTCTGGTACGGACTGGTCTTCCTCGCCACGTTCGTCGGGTCGCTGGTGCGAGGGTCGCTGCTGGTCGCATGGCAGGTGCTCAACCCGTCGCGCTACCCCGGCACGGCCATCATCGCGGTACCGCTGCGCACCGACGACGACCTCATCATGACCCACGTGGGCGTCACGGCCTCGCTCATCCCCGGCTCGCTCGTGGTCGAGGCCGACCGCGACCGTCGCATCCTGTATCTGCATGTGATCGGTGTCTCCAGCGACGAGGACGTGCGGCTGCAGCGCGAGGCGGTGCAGCGGTGGGAGTCGCGGATCGTGCGTGCGGTGGGGTCGCGTGCGCAGCTGGAGCAGATCCGCGCGGCGGGCACACCGCGCCCCGGGGGGACGCCATCATGAACGCACTGCTGACCGTGATCTACGTGGTGTTCGCCGTCTCTGGGCTGCTGACGGTCTGGCGGATCATCAAAGGCCCGTCGATCCTGGACCGGGCCGTGGCCGCCGACGTGCTGATGACGCTGGTGATGTGTCTGCTGGGTGCGGAGATGGCCATCAACCACCACACGCGCACGCTCCCGGTGCTGCTGATCATCGCGGCGGTGGGCGTGTTCGGGTCGATCTCGATCGCCCGGTTCGTCGCGAGAAGGGACAACGCGGGCCGATGAACGCCTTGCTGGACACCATCTCCCTCGTGCTCATCCTGCTGGGCGCGCTGCTGTGCCTGACCGCCGCGATCGGGCTGCTGCGCTTTCACGACGTACCCACCCGGCTGCATGCGGCGACCAAGCCGCAGGTGCTGGGCCTGATCGTCATCTGCCTCGCCGTCGCGCTGTCCGCCCGCTCGTGGCCCGTGGTGGCGTTCCTCGCCGCGGTCGTGATGGTGCAGCTGGCCACCGCGCCGCTGTCGGCGCACATGGTGGGCCGCGCCGCGCACCGCAACGGCACGATCGACGCCGGATCGCTGTATGTCGACGAACTGGCCGAATCGCGTGAGACTCCCCCCGCCGCCGGCGGGTAGCCGAGTGAGTATTCGTGCTGCCGAGTGAGTATTCGCGGCGTCGAGTGAGTATTCGCGTCAGTCGTCGTGGAGCCGCGCCAGGGCGCCGATGACGTCCCGATGCCAGCGGCGGGCGGATGCCAGTGCGCCGGTGAACAACGGAATGTCATGCGTGACACCGAGATAACGCACCGCGCTGGCTGCCACGCCGTCGGCACGCAACCTCGCGGCGTACGCGTCGCCGTCGCGGCGGAGCGGGTCGTACTCGGCGGTGAGGACCACCGCCTCTGGCAGCCCGACGTGGGTGGCTGCCCGCAACGGTGACGCGAGCGGGTTGCGCGCGTCGGACGGATGCCGCAGATACGTGTGGGCCACCGAACGCAGCTCGCGCAGCGCGATGATGCTCGGGATGCCCAGTGCCCGCGTCGCCCGCAGGTCGAGATTGCGTCCGGTGAGGTCGGTGACGGGCACCTCGAGCACCTGGAGCCGGATGGGCAGGCCGGCCCGGTCGCGATTGAGTAGCGTCAGCCCCGCCGCGATCGCCCCGCCGGCCGAGGTTCCGGTCACGCCGAGGCGGCCGGGGTCGATCCCCAGTTCGGCCGCATTCTCATGCAGCCACACCAGAGACGCGTATGCCTGCTCGATCTGCGTCGGAAAGCGATGCTCCGGCGCGAGGGAGTAATCCACGGCGACCATCGCGACCCCGGCTTCGGCCGCACGGCGCCGGTTGGCGGCATCCGTCGTCGGATAGTCGATGCCGCCGATGCGGAACGCGCCACCGAAGAACGCGAGCCACGCGGGCACCGACCCCCCCGCCGCCCCATCGGGGTAGTAGATGCGCACGCGCACGGCGGGGTACCCCGGCACCGGCACCTCGTGCTCGGTCGTGCGCACGTCGGGCCCGGGCGTTCCGACCGCCTCGAGTTCCTTGCGATCCCAGGCGACCGCGGCGCGACGATGCCGCGCCCGGGCGGCGCTGTTCCCGCCCGATCCGCCCGAAGCGCCCGAGCCGCCCGAGCCGCCCGAGCCGCCCCCGCCACCACTGGACGCCGCCCGCGGTGCGCCGCCCCACAGCGAGGCGCGCCAGGCCGCGACGCGCGCGCGCATCGCCTTCAGGCTCTGGCCGATCAGGTAGCGCCGGTGCATCCGCAACCGCTCGGAGAAAAACGGGTCCAAGGGCATCGGGACCTCCTCGGGAGTCGGGGTTCGATTCTAATGACGGGTGGCATCCACAGGTCCTGAGAGGACGAACCGAGCGCGCAGGTCGAGCAGTGCCACGTCGAAGGCTGCAGTGCAACCCCGCGCACGATCCGGCCGTTGCGCGTTGAGTTGAACGATGACCAGGATGCCGGGTGGGGGAGACGGCCGGGCGGGGACCGTTCGGGTGAGTGTCGTGGTGGCGGTGTACAACCCGGGCGCGGAGTTCAACGAGCTGATCGGGTCCCTGGACCGGCAGACGTTACGGGCCCGCCACTTCGAGGTGCTGCTGTGCGATGACGGATCGGACGAGCCGACCCGCCAGCGCCTGGCGCGGGTCGCGCGCACCCGCCCGAACGTGCGGGTGCTGAGCCTCGAGCACACCGGCTGGCCCGGCACGCCCCGCAATCGCGGCATCGAGGCCGCGCGCGGTGACTACGTCTACATCGTCGACCAGGACGACTGGCTGTTCGAGCGGGCGCTGGCGCGGCTCTGCGACTACGCGGACCGCAACGGCTCGGATGTCGTCATCGGCAAGGAGGTCGGGATCGGGCGCCGCATCCCCGGCCAGATCTTCCGCCGGGACATCCCGCACGCCGTGCTCGGCGAAGATCCGCTCCTGGAACTGCTCACCCCGCACAAGCTGTTCCGGACGGCGTTCCTCAGGGACAACGACATCAGGTTCCCGGACGGGCGTGTGCGACTGGAGGACCACCTCTTCGTGATGCGCGCGTACTTCGCCGCGAAGACGATCTCGATCCTGGCGAGCGAGCCCTGCTATGCGTGGGTGAAGAACCGCGGCAGCGCCAGTTCGTCCCGGATCGATCCGGTGACCTACTTCCCTCACCTCGAGACGGTGCTCGATCTCGTCGAGGCCAATACGCCACCCGGTGCGCTGCGGAACACGCTGCTGCGCCACTGGTATCGCGGCAAGATCCTGAAGCGCCTCGATGGCCGGCGCGTCGTGAAGTATCCCGACGACTACCGGGAGCGCTTCCTCGACGTGGTCATTCCGATCGCCCGGGAGCGGTTCGGACCGGGCGTCGAGGCGGGTCTTCCCTTCCCGCTGCGGGTGCGCTCCGCGCTGCTGCGTGCAGGGCGGCGCGACGAACTGCTGCGGTTGGCTGAGTTCGAGGCGAAGCTCGGATGCCGCGCCGAGGTGACGGCCGCGCAGTGGACGCCGGGCGGCAAGCTGAAGCTCACGCTGCGCATCCGGTTCCTTCGCGACGGCCAGGACGCGCTCGTGTTCGATCCGCGGGAAGTGAGGGCGGATGCCGGTGCCGGTGCCGGTGACGGTGTGGATGCGGGGGCCCCCGCCGAAGAGGGGCCACGCGTGGTGTGGCGTCCCCCCGAATCTCTTGGCCTCGACGTGCTCCCCGAAGCCGACCGGGATGCGAGCCGCGACCTGTGGCAGGACCGGGTCGACCTGTTCCTGCGGGAGGACGGGGGCAGCGAACGCCGCATCCGGGGGAGCCGGCAGCGGAACATGGCGCGCGCAACCGTCACCATCGATCCGCTCGAGAGTGCTGCCGTCGGCGATGCATCCGTCGTCGGACAACTGGTGGCCCGCGTGCGCCACGCCGGCTGGACGTTCGAGACCCCGCTGCGGGCGGACCCGGCGATCTTCGACGGCATGAAGCCGTCGCCCCTTCTCGCGGGGCGCAACTGCGAACTCGGCGTCCGCAGCGACGGCACCGTCGAGTTCCGCCGTGACGGGTCCGCGGGCCGGTTGCGGGACTTCGTCGCGCGCGCGGCGCGGCGGCCCCGCGCCATCGCGGGCAAGGTCGTCCCGGCGCGGATCCGGCGGGCCCTGTCGCGCGTGCGCGGCGGCTGAATACTCACTCGGGACCGCGAATACTCACTCGGCACCGCGAATACTCACTCGGCGGTGTGAATACTCACTCGGCGGCGTGAATACTCACTCGGGGGCCAGGGAGGGGAGGGTGCGGATGCCGAAGGAGCGGCGCAGCGCGGAGCGCGCGGCGTACCACCCCGACAGGCCGTGCACCCCGGGACCGGGCACGGTCGACGCCCCGCACAGGTACACCCCGGGCAGCGGAGTGTGCCACGGATCGGTCGCGACCACCGGGCGGCGCAGCAACTGGCGCAGGCTCGCGGCCCCCGCGCTGATGTCGCCGTCGATGTAGTTGGGGTTCTCCTCGGGCAGGTCCGCCGCGGTCACGCTGTGGCTGTCGAGGATGAGGTCCCGGAACCCCGGTGCGGCCCGCTCGATCGTGCGCACGATCGCCTCGCGCTGGTCGACCGTGGATCCGGCCGGCACGTGCGTGTAAGCCCACAGGGTGTGCGCGCCGCGGGGCGCGCGGGTGTCGTCGAGCACCGACGGCTGCGACACCAGCACATACGGCTCCGCGGCATGCCGGCCCCGGGCGACGTCGTTCTCGGCCCGCGCGATCTCGGCGCGGGTGCCGCCCAGGTGCACCGTGCCCGCCTTCGCCACCCGAGGATCGGACCACGGCACCGGGCCCGACAGCGCGAAGTCGACTTTGGCGGCGGCGTTGCCGTAGCGGAACGCCTCGAGCGCTCGCCGGTACCCGGCCGGCAGGTCGTCTCCGGCGAATCCGAGGAACGCGCGCGGGGTGACATCCAGCAGCGTCGCCCGCGCCGGCGGCAGTTCCCGCAGCGACGTCACCTCGTGATCGGTGACGACCTCGCCGCCGTGCGCGACGAGATCCGCGATGAGCGCGTCGACGATCGCCTGGCTGCCGCCGCGGGGGATCGGCCATCCGCCGGCGTGGGCATGCGCCTGCAGCGCCAGCCCGGCACCGGCGCCGACGACGCTCGGCTGCCGCACGATCGCATGCGCGGCGACCCCGGTGATCATGGCCGGGGCGGCGGCCCCGGAGAAGCGCACATTCCACAGCGGGCTGCCCTGCGCGAGCGCGCGCAGTCCGAATCGGACCGCGGTCAGCGGATGCCGCGGCACGCCCAACAGGTTCGATCCGGTGAACTGGGCGACCTCGAAGGCGTGGGTGGCGAGCGGGGCGAGCAGCCGCCGGTAGGCGCGGCCGTCGCGCCCCAGCTCCTGCGCGGTGCGGTCGAGGTCCCGGTAGGCGACCCCCGCGCCGCCGGGCAGCGGATGCGCGAAGGACACCTCGGGGGTGATCAGCTCGACCCGGTGCGCCAGGCCGAACGCCCGGAAGAAGGGGGAGGCCACCGCGAGCGGGTGCACCGCGGAGCACACGTCGTGCCGGAACCCCGGGAGGGTCAGCTCCTGTGTGCGCGAGCCGCCGCCGGGCTGCGCCGCGCGCTCGTAGACGCGCACGGCAAGGCCCGCGCGGGCGAGGGTGACCGCCGCGGCCAGGCCGTTGGGGCCTGAGCCGACGACGACGACGTCGGGGGTGGTCATGTCCCGGGGGCACCGGGTTCGTTGCGCGCGGCATCCCCGTCGCCGGTGGATACATCGCCTGCCACGTCACCACCCGTGCCCGCGGCCCGCACAGCGCGCTCGGCACCGTCCGCGCCGTCCACGTCGGCCTGCGCCTGCGCTCCGGCGCCCGCGGTGGACGCGTCCGGCACGTCCTGGCGCGCTGTCTGGCTGCCCGCCTCGCGCTCGCGTCGCCGCCCCTCGGCGAGAAAGCCGAGGCGGCGCAGCGACTCACGGTTGCGGGCGCGCAGCAGCGGAGCGATCAGCTGCGACACCAGGCGGCCGGGGCCGGCGACCGGCTCCTCGCCCATAGTCACCAGCGTGTCCTCGCCCCGCTCGCGCACGTCGATCACGACCACGGCACGGCCGATCGGTCCGGCCTTCGCGCGCAGCCGCACGCGATGCGGCGGCGACCATTCCACGATCTCGGTGGAGTCGTCGATCAGCCACGGCCAGGCGCCCACCGAGTGCTGCAGCTTCGCGCCCTGCTGGGGCCACTGCGGCGACACCGCCCGCATGCGCGCCGCGCCCACGACCCACACCGGGTAGATCCAGCCGTCGGCGAGCGTGGCGAACACGTCGCCGGCTGTACAGCGCATCACACGCGCATTGCCTGCTGCCATGGGTGCTCCCCTCGTCGGTGCTCCGATCGTAGGCGAGTAGACGCGACCGCCGCCCGGGGGTTGCATCCGGCGCGATGACCTGCTTCGGATGCCCCGGATGCGCTCAGGATGCCGGCACGAGCCGCAGTTCGTCGGTCGCCGCCGCCCGCACCGCGTCGTCGCTGAACGGCCACGGCGTCATCTCGCCGCGCTGCCACGTCTCGGTCTGGTCGGTGTAGTTGGGATGGAACGTGTGACCGCTGGTGCCGGTGAGGTGGTTCCACCGCGACGCATCGAGGTCGGACAGATCCACCACCATGCGCATCGACGGCACCGTGACGGTGGCGAAGCTCCCGCTGCCCAGCGACCAGCCGCTCGCGTCGACCACCGAGGCGCCGCCGGCCACGTCGTACGGCCCGCGGTTGAACAGCCACTCGATCGGGGCGATGCCCGACGAGCCGAACGTGTCGCTGGTGAGGGTGATGGCGTGAAGCGACCCCCACTTCCACTGCGTCGGGTCCTCGCCTTGCAGCTCGGTCAGGCGTGCGGCGGCATCCCGTGCGGAGCGCTCCAGCATCTCCTGCTGCCCGGTCACCTCGAGGCCCTCGTTCGTCCACCACGGGTCGGACGGGTTCTTCAGCAGCTCATCGACCACCTGGAACATGCGCGAGTGGCTGCCGGCCGGGGCGGGCACCTCCCGCTCGCGCACGAACATGTTCGACACCAGTTCGTCCCACAGCACGTTGGCATAGGCGGCGGCGGCGGATTCGGCGGAGTTCTGCGCGTCCCAGTCCTGCAGCAGCGCGAGGGCGGCATCCGTTTCCCCGTCGCCGGTCTGCACGTCGGCGTAGACCGCAGCCAGACGCTTTCCCATCCAGAACTGCGCGTCCGCCTGGATGTCGCGCATGTCGGCTGTCGTCAGCGGAGCGGCTGCGGCCTTGCGCTGGATGAGCTCGGTGATGCGGGCTGCCCGCCAGCCGTAGTCCCAGTCGTTCGTCAGCAGATAGGGATAGGTCTCATCCACCACGGCGTTGTTCGCGGTGACGATGTAGCCCTCGTCGGGGTTGTAGACCACCGGCAGCTCCTCGAACGGGATCATGCCCTGCCAGTCGTAGGCGGAGTCCCACCCCGGCTGCGGGAGCGAGCCGTCGCCGGCGCCGCGGATGGGCAGGCGTCCCGGCGTCTGGTAGCCGATGTTGCCCTCACGATCGGCGTAGACGAGGTTCTGCGCCGGCACGTCGAACAGCGCCGCGGCAGCGCGGAAGTCAGCGAAATCGGTGGCGCGGTCCAGCGCGAAGATGGATGCCGCGGTGGTACCGGCCTCCAGCGCGGTCCACCGCAGGCTGACGGCGTATTCGCTTCCCGTCGGTTCCGCCTCCGGTGCCCCGATCCCGGTGTCGCGGCGGATCTGCGGGTCATCGGCGATCGCGGTGAAGGCGGGCGTCAAGCCCGACACGATCGGGCCGTGCACGGTCGAGCGGATCTCGAGGGTCACCGGGTCGCCGCCGGCGACCTGCACCGTCTCGGTGCGGGTCTGAAGCGGCACGAGCTCCCCATCGCGCCAGTACGCGTCGCCCTCGATGCGCTCGATGTACAGATCGGTGACGTCGGTGGTGAGGTTGGTGAACCCCCACGCCACGTCGCGGTTGTGGCCGATGATGACGCCGGGCACGCCGGAGAAGCCGAACCCCGCCACGTCGAAGGGGCAGGCCTGCGATACCGCCCGGCACCGCAGGTGACTCTGGTGCCAGACGCTCGGCAACGACGCGCCCAGATGCGGGTCGTTGGCCAGCAGCGGCATCCCCGACGCGGTGAGGTCGCCGGAGACGACCCAGGAATTCGAGCCGATGCCTTCACCGACGCCGCCGAGCATCGCCGCGGCCGCCTCGACGACGCCGTCGACCTCAACCCAGTCGATCGACGCCGTCGCCGCGGTTGCGGGAGTGGTCCCCGGCAGGTCGTCCTCGGCAGTGATCACCGGGACGATCACCGGGTTGCGGTCGAACGGGTAGCCGGGGAAGAGCTGATCGATCTGCGCGGTGGTGTAGTCCTGCGCCATCAGCGCGCGATCGGTCTCGGTCTCCACGTTGCTGCGCAGGTCCCAGGCCATCGCCTTCAGCCACGCGATGGAATCCACCGCCGTCCACTCCTCGATGGCGTAGTCGGGGTTCTGCAGGCCGAGCACGGCGTACTCGAAGGATGCCGCCGACCCCTGGTGATCTGCCAGGTAGGCGTTCACCCCGTCGGCGTACGCGTCGTAGTACCCGCGCGTCTCGTCGTCGAGTGCGGCCACCTCCTGCTCGGCGATCTCGTGCCAGCCGAGGGTGCGCAGGAACAGGTCCGTGGGCAGCTGGCTCTCGCCGAACAGCTCCGACAGGCGCCCGGCGGTCATGTGCCGGCGGAAGTCCATCTCCCAGAATCGGTCCTGGGCGTGCACGTAGCCCTGTGCGAAGAACAGATCGTCGGAGGTGTCGGCGACGATGGTCGGCACGCCGAGCGCATCGCGCAGCACCTCCACCTCGCCGGTGAGCCCGGCGACCTCGACGGTGCCGTCCAGCTGCGGGAACGACCGCTGGATCGTCCAGACCACGGCGCTGACCGCGATGAGCGCGATCACCGTGATCCCCACGATCACGCCGTACACCGACAGCCCGATCACCCGGCCGACGGAGCGTTTGCGCTTGCGCGGGGGTGCGCCGATCGTCGCCGGGTCCCCGCTCCGCGGGTCGTCAGCGGTCATGGCGCGTTCACGTGTCGTCATCGAGCATCCCCAGTCGTGCCGCGTCTCCCCTGTGAAACGCGGTGCCTGGGAATGCTATCGGGTCAGTCGGCGCCGAAGTCGAACGACGCCGACTCGGATGCCTCGTCGACCGCTTCGGCCAGGCCCTCACGCTCGGCGGTGTAGCCGGTGGCGTGCTCGGTGATCTCGTCGGCGCCGCCGGATTCGAGTTTGCCGACCAGTTCCCCGGTCGCGCCGCCGATCAGGCCGAGACCCGCGTACTGCTCGAGCCGCGACCGGGAGTCGGCGATGTCGAGGTTGCGCATGGTCAGCTGGCCGATGCGGTCGGTCGGACCGAACGCGGCGTCGCCGACGCGCTCCATCGACAGCTTCTCGGGGTGGTACGACAGGCTCGGGCCGGTGGTGTCCAGCAGCGTGTAGTCCTCGCCGCGGCGCAGGCGCACGGTGACGGTCCCGGTGATCGTGGACCCCACCCAGCGCTGAATCGACTCGCGCAGCATGAGCGACTGCGGCTCCAGCCAGCGGCCCTCGTACATCAGGCGCCCCAGGCGCCGGCCCTGCTCGTGGTAGGTGGCGAGGGTGTCCTCGTTGAGGATGGCGTTGAGCAGGCGCTCGTAGGCGATGAACAGCAGTGCCATGCCGGGCGCCTCATAGACGCCGCGCGACTTCGCCTCGATGATGCGGTTCTCGATCTGGTCGCTCATGCCCAGGCCATGACGGCCGCCGATGCGGTTGGCCTCGAAGACGAGCTCCACCGGATCGGCGTACTCGACCCCGTTCAGCGCCACCGGGCGGCCGGCCTCGAACGTGATCGTGACGTCCTCTGTCTCGATCGCGACCTCGGGGTCCCAGAAGCGCACGCCCATGATGGGCTCCACCGTCTCCAGCGACACGTTCAGGTGCTCGAGGGTCTTGGCCTCGTGCGTCGCGCCCCAGATGTTGGCGTCGGTCGAATAGGCCTTCTCGACGGAGTCACGGTAGGGGAAGCCGTGCTCCACCAGCCACTCGCTCATCTCCTTGCGGCCACCCAACTCGGTGACGAAGTCGGCATCCAGCCACGGCTTGTAGATGCGCAGGCTGGGGTTGGCCAGCAGCCCGTAGCGGTAGAACCGCTCGATGTCGTTGCCCTTGTAGGTGGAGCCGTCGCCCCAGATGTCCACGCCGTCGTCCTTCATGGCGCGCACCAGCAGGGTGCCGGTGACGGCACGGCCCAGCGGCGTGGTGTTGAAGTAGGTGCGACCGCCGCTGCGGATGTGGAACGCGCCGCAGGCCAGGGCCACCAGGCCCTCTTCGACCAGTGCGGTCTTGCAGTCGATCAGCCGTGCCACCTCGGCGCCGTACTCCAGCGCGCGGCCGGGGATGGCGTCGATGTCGGTTTCGTCGGGCTGGCCGAGGTCGCCGGTGTAGGTGCAGGGGACCGCGCCCTTGTCACGCATCCAGGCGACGGCGACGGATGTGTCCAGTCCTCCGGAGAAGGCGATGCCGACGCGTTCGCCGACGGGCAGGGATTGAAGGACCTTCGACATGGGTTCCAGTCTAGTGATCGGGCGGATGCCGCCCCGGCGCGTGAAGCGACGGCGAGCGGGTCCTCGGGGGCGAAGCGGGAGGGGGTCAGCCGATGGTCACGCCGGTGATCGTCACCGGGGTGGCCGGCGCGCCGTCGGGCGCGCCGTCGACGGCGCCGGCGGCGGCGACCGTGCGAACGGCCTCGAGCCCGGCGGCATCCATCTCACCGAAAACGGTGTACGACGGCGGCAGCTCGGTGTCCTCGTACACGAGGAAGAACTGCGAGCCGTTGGTGTCGGGG
This sequence comes from Microbacterium sp. zg-B96, assembly GCF_030246865.1. Lineage (NCBI taxonomy): Bacteria > Bacillati > Actinomycetota > Actinomycetes > Micrococcales > Microbacteriaceae > Microbacterium > Microbacterium sp. zg-B96. The sequence continues at coordinate 48,919 of NZ_CP126738.1, forward strand.
CCGGCGTTGGCCATCGCGACGGTGCCGGCCGGATACGTTTCCGAGCCGTCGAGTTCGTCGGCGTAGCTGTAGCCCGGGCCGCCGCGGCCGGTGCCGGTGGGGTCGCCGCACTGCAACACGAAGATCCCCGAGGTCGTCAGCCGGTGGCACTCGGTGTCGGTGTAGTAGCCCTGCTCGGCGAGCGAGACGAAGCTGCCCACCGTACAGGGAGTGCGCTCGGCGTCCAGCGTCAGCGTGATGGCACCCACTGAGGTCTCCAGCGTCGCCTGCACGTCACCGGTCACGGTGGGATCGGCCGGGGGTGCGTCGACCTCCCGGGCCGCGCTGCCGCCGCCGGAGTAGGAGCAGCCCGCGGCATCGGGTGACGCCTGCGGCGCCTGCTCCCCGCCGCTCGCACACCCCGCCAGCAGGAGCAGCGAGACGGCGAGCAGCGGGGCGGCGAAACGACGGTTCATAGGTCCAGAGTACGAGGGTGCGGGTCAGCCGACGACGGGGACGACCAGGCCGCCCCAGGTCTCGTTCTCGAAGTCGGCGACCTCGTCCGAGATCAGCAGTTCGTAGAGCGCCTCGATGCGGGGATCCTCAGCAAGCTCCGGACGGGTCGCCAACACGTTGTAGTACGGGCTGGACTCGCCCTCCAGCAGGATGGCCTGGTCGCTGGACAGGCCGGCCGGCAGCGCGAAGGAGATCGTGACGAACGCGGCATCCACGTCGGGCAGCGCCTGCGGCAGGGTCGCGTTCTCGATCTCGGTGAACTCGAAGTCGTGCGGGTTGGCGGTGATGCCGCTGAGATCCACCACGTCGTCCTCGACCTCGATCAGGCCTTCGTCGGCGAGCAGCTTCAGCGCGCGACCCTCGTTGGTGGGGTCGTTGGGGATCGCGATCGTGGCGCCGTCCTTCAGGTCGTCAAGGCTGTCGACCTTGTCGGAGTAGAACGCGGCGCTGGGGAGGTAGGCCTCCCCGACGCTGACGAGGTCCGAGCCGGTGGCCTCGTTGAAGGTCTCCAGGAACGTGGAGTTCTGGAACAGGTTCGCGTCGATCGAGCCGTCGGCCAGCGCCGTGTTGGGCGTGTTGTAGTCGGTGAACGGCACGAACTCGATGTCCAGGCCCAGCTCGGCGGCGGCGTTCTCATCGATGAAGGTCAGGATGTCGCCGGCGGGCGTCTGCAGTGCGCCCACCTTGAGCGTGCCGAGGTCATCGGATGCCGCGGCGTCGCCGCCGTCTTCGGGGGCGGAACCGCCGGCGCAGGCGGTGAGGGCCAGGGCGGTGGCCGCGACGGCGGTCAGCAGCAGGGTGCGGTTGGAGCGGGGCATGGGAGTGTCCTCTCAGTCGGTCAAACGGTGCGGGCGCGCGTGCGGCGCCGTGGGGTCGGGGTTCGCCGGGCCAGGCGCCGGGCGCCCCAGGTGGCCAGGGACTGCAGCGCCATCACGATGGCGAAGATGATGATGATCACCGCGACGATGTGCACCCAGCTGTACTGCTGGTAGCCGTAGCGGATGGCGACGTCACCGAGGCCGCCGCCGGCGACGGTGCCGACCATGGCGGAGAAGTTGATGATCGAGGTGACGGTGGTCGACAGGCCCAGCAGCATCGGGGCGGCGGCCTCCGGCAGCAGCACCTTCGTCACCAGTTCCCAGCGGCTCGCGCCCAGCGATGAGGCGACTTCGAGCAGGCCCGGGTCGACCTCCTTGATCGCGATCTCCACCATGCGGGCGAAGAAGGGGATCGCCACCACCGACAGCGGCACGATCGCCGCGGTCGGGCCGATGAAGGTGCCCACGATCAGACGGGTGAAGGGGATGAGGGCGACCATCAGGATGATGAACGGCACGGATCGACCCAGGTTGACGATGAATTCCAGGATGCGGTTGACCACGATGGCCGTCGTCCGCGACCCGAACAGGCGGTCCAGGAACCGGCCCTCTTCGGTGCCGACCAGGACGATGCCCAGCGGCAGGCCGACGATCAAAGTCACCAGGAGGGCGACGCTCACCATGTAGAGGGTCTGCCCCGTCGCCACCAGGAGCACCTCGAACAGCTGATCGTTCATGCGCGTGTCCCTTCCTGCAGCACCTCGACGAGCAGGTCCTGGCCTCGCAGGTCGGCGATGATGCCGGCCGCGGCCGGGGCCGGGATCTCCAGACGGGTGCGCCCGGCCTGAGTGCCGCCGATCTGCTCGATGAGGGCGCCGAGGATCGACACGTCCACGGCGTGCTCGCGGGCCAGGCGCGCGATGACGGGCCGGTCGGCGGTGCCGCCGGCGAACGTGATGTCGATGACCGTGGCATCCGGGGCCACCGTCGCCGGGATCGGGCCGAGCGGGAACAGCTGCGCCGTGAGGCGGGAACCGGGGGTCCGGATGATGTCGACCAGCCGCCCGCTTTCGATCACGCGGCCGGCTTCGACCAGCGCGGCGGAGTGGCAGGCCGCCTTGACGACGTCCATCTCGTGCGTGATGAGCAGCACCGTCAGGCCCAGCTCGGCGTTGATGCGGCGGTACAGGTCGAGGATCGAGGCGGTGGTCTCGGGGTCCAGAGCGCTCGTGGCCTCATCCGACAGCAGCACGCTAGGGCGGGCGGCCAGGGCCCGGGCGATGCCGACGCGCTGCTGCTGACCGCCGGACAGCTCGTGCACCGACGCGTCGCCGCGGTGTCCGATGCCGACGAGGTCGAGCATCTCCTGCGCGCGGCCCCGACGCTGGGCGCGGGGCACTCCGTCCAGTTCGAGGGCGAGCTCGACGTTGCCGCGCACCGTGCGGCTGCCGAGCAGGTTGAAGCGCTGGAAGACCATGCCGATGCGGCGACGGGCGGCGCGCAGGTCCGACTCACGCAGTGCAGTGAGGTCGGTGTCGTCGACGACGACCCGGCCGGAATCGGGGCGCTCGATGAGGTTGACGATGCGGGCGAGGGTGCTCTTGCCTGCACCGCTCTGCCCCACGATGCCGTAGACCTCGCCGCTGGGGATCTGAAGCGTCACGTCGTCGACGGCGGCGAGGTCGCCGTAGCGTTTCGTGACGTGTTCGAGCGCGATCATGCGGAGTGTCCCGGCCTTCCCAGAGGCCCCGCGCCACGCCGATCGGCGGCAGGGGGGCCGGTTCGATCCAACTCCCTGGGCGCGCGCTTGGATAATCGCGTTACGCCGCGTGTCATCCGCGGTGACGCTGCCGGCGTCGCCGCGCCCCGCGGTGTCCGCCCACGCGGGCGCGCGGGGGCCGCCGGATAGGATGGGGTGTAACCGTCCGATAAACGGGGGAGTAGCCCATGCCAGGCATCGTGATCGTCGGAGTCCAATGGGGAGACGAGGGCAAGGGCAAAGCCACCGATCTTCTCGGAGAGCGCACCGACTGGGTCGTCAAGTTCAACGGCGGTAACAACGCCGGCCACACCGTCGTCATCGGTGACGAGAAGTACGCCCTGCATCTGCTGCCGTCGGGCATCCTGTCGCCTGGTGTCAACGCCGTCATCGGCAACGGCGTCGTGGTCGACCTCGAGGTGCTGTTCGACGAGCTCGAGGCGCTGCATGCCCGGGGCCTGGACACGTCGCGGCTGCGGGTGAGCGCCAACGCGCACATCATCACGCAGTACCACCGCACGCTGGACAAGGTGACCGAGCGCTTCCTCGGCAAGCGCATGATCGGCACGACGGGGCGAGGCATCGGCCCCGCCTACGCCGACAAGATCAATCGTGTCGGCATCCGCATGCAGGACCTGTTCGACGAGAACATCCTGCGGCAGAAGGTCGAGGGCGCCCTCGACCAGAAGAACCACCTGCTGGTGAAGGTCTTCAACCGCCGCGCCATCACCGTGGACGAGGTCCTCGAGGACCTGCTGTCGTATGCCGAGCGGCTGCGGCCCATGGTCTGCGACACCGGCCTGCTGCTGAACAACGCGCTGGATGCCGGTGACGTCGTCGTCTTCGAGGGTGGCCAGGCCACCATGCTCGACGTCGATCACGGCACGTACCCGTTCGTCACGTCGTCCTCGGCCACGGCCGGGGGCGCGTCGACCGGCTCCGGCGTCGGCCCCAATCGTCTTGACCGCATCGTCGGCATCGTGAAGGCCTACACGACACGCGTCGGGTCCGGACCGTTCCCCACCGAGCTGCACGACGAGCAGGGCGAGTGGCTGCGATCGCGCGGCTTCGAGTTCGGCACCACTACCGGCCGGCCCCGCCGCGTCGGCTGGTACGACGCCCCCGTCACCCGGTACGCCACCCGCATCAACGGCATCACCGACTTGGTGCTCACCAAGCTCGACATCCTCACCGGCCTGGAGCGCATCCCGGTCTGCGTCGCGTACGACGTGGACGGAGAGCGCTTCGAAGAGGTGCCGGTGAACCAGTCGGACTTCCACCACGCCACGCCGATCTATGAGTACCTCCCCGGCTGGAGCGAGGACATCTCCACGGCGCGCACGTTCGACGAGCTGCCCACGGCGGCGCAGGAGTACGTGCTGGCGCTGGAAGCGATGAGCGGCACGCGCATCTCGGTCATCGGCGTGGGTGCATCCCGCGACGCGGTGATCGTGCGCCACGACCTCGTGGACTGATGCGCTTCCTGCTCGGCGGGTACACCGCCGACATGGGCGGCACCGCCGAGGGTATCGGGGTGTTGCGCGCCGGAGAGGCGGATGCCGCATCCGCCGGCGGTCCGCTGGCGTACGAGGGCGACGCCGCCACGGCCGGCGGGTCGCCGTCGTGGCTCACCTGGCATCCGTCGCGCGACGTCGTCTACGCCGCGCTCGAGGGTGACGGTACGGTGCAGGCGTTCCGCCGCACCGGCACGATGTCGCTCGCGCGCCTCGGCGGCCCCGTGGCGGTTGGCGAGGCGCCGTGCCACATCGCCGTCGCACCCGACGGCGGGTCGCTCATCGCGAGCTGCTGGGGCGACGGCCGGGTGGTGCGCGTGCGCCTGGATGCCGAAGGGCGCCCCGGACCCACGGCCGCTGCCGCGGGGGCGCGCGATCCGCACGCCGAGGAGGGTCCCGACGCGTGGGGCCCCGCCGCGATCGGCTCGACCGGTGCGGTGGATCTCGGCGCGCGCGGCGAGGAATCGGATGGGCGGCTGCTGGATCTGGCCGCTGCGGCGCGTGCGCTGCGCGAGGCCGCCGGCGACGAGTTCGCTCACCTGGTGCCGGAGTACGACTCCCCGCCCGCGCCGGCCGAGCCCACCCCGGTGGCGGCACCCGACGAAGAGGCATCCGTTGCTCGCGCTTCGCACGCGCACCAGACGGTGTACCTGCCCGGCGGTGTCGTCGCCGCCACCGACATGGGCTTCGACCTGGTGCGGTTCTGGCGCGCCGGTGACGGTGGCATGCGGTCGCTTCCCGCCGTCGTGCTGCCGCGCGGCAGTGGACCGCGCCACATGGTGTGGCATCCGAGTGGTCATCTGTACGTCGTCACCGAGGCATCCCGCGAACTGTTCGTGCTGGCACCGGATGCCACCGGACTCTGGCGCATCGTCGCGGGCACGCCGCTGGGAGCAGGCACCCTCGCGGGCGACACCGCTGCGGAGATCTGCCTCTCGCGGGACGCCGAGTTCGTGTACGCCGGGGTGCGCGGCAGCAACACCCTCGCCGTGCTGCGCGTGCGCGGCGACGGGTCCGAGGTGGCACCGGTCGCGCTCGCCGAGGCCGGAGTCGACGGTCCGCGGCATCACCTGGTCGTCCGCGACACCCTCCTGGTGGCAGGCCAGCACTCGGGAGAGGTCGCCGCGCTCACGCTCGACATCCGTACCGGTGTCCCCGGTGGCGTCCGCGCCCGCACCGCCGCGCCGTCGCCCACCTGCATCCTGCCGCTGCGCTCGTCACGAGCGTAGGAGATGGTGCGAGCGTAGGACGAACCCGCCGGCATCCGTCCTACCGTCGTCACATCTCCTACGCTCGGCACGCGGTGGGGTGGTGCTGGTGTCGCTGATAGGTTCGGCCCGTGAGTGACTACCGCGCTGTGTTCGACGCGCAGATCACGTTCATCAACGGCGGCAGCCTGAGCGCCGAGGGGTTTCGTCTCGACCTCCCGAGCAAGGACACCGACGAGGCGGAGATCGCGCGCCTGCTGGTGCAGCACCTCGGTCTTGCTCTCGTCGGTGAGGTGCGGCTGCAGGGGCTCCGGGTCGTTGCGGAGCAGCATCGGGGGAGCAGGGGCATTGCGAACGCGAGTGCGGTCACGCCGGGCGGGATCCACCGGCTGGTGGATCTGAGCCACACCATCCGAGCGGGGCTCGTCACGCTGCCCGGGGTGCCGGCGCCGGTCATCACGCCGCACTTGACGCGCGCAGACGCCGAAAGCCGGTACGCACGCGGAACGACGTTCGTGATGGACATCGTCACTCTCCCCGGTAACACCGGCACCTACATCGACTCCCCGTTTCACCGTTTCGAGGGCGGTGCCGACCTGGCGAGCCTCTCGCTGGAGACGCTGGTCGACCTCCCCACCGAGGTGTTCCACGTCACCGACGCCGGGCAGCGGGGCATCCCGGCATCCGTCTTCTACGACCGCGACGTGCGGGGCAAGGCAGTCCTCCTGCACACCGGGTGGGATCGCCACTTCGGGACACCTCAGTACGGCGTGGACGCACCGTTCCTCACCGAGGATGGGGTGCGTTACCTCGCCGATCAGGGCGTGACGCTGGTCGGCATCGACTCGGTCAACATCGACGACATGTCCAGCGACGCGCGCGGTGAGCGACCCGCACACACGGTGTTCCTGGGATCGGGGATCCACGTCGTCGAGCACCTGACGCATCTGGAGGCACTGGCGCCCAGTGGCGCACTGTTCACCGTCGTGCCGCCGAAGGTCGAGGGCTTCGGGACCTTTCCGGTCCGGGCCTTCGCGAAGGTAGGAGATGGTGCGAGCGTAGGACGGACCCGCCGGCATCCGTCCTACCCTCGTCACATCTCCTACGCCCGTGACGGGCCGGAAGGGTCCCGGCTCGCTACAATTTCGCGTCCTGACGCGGGATCAGCACCTGCTTGATGATCAGCAGGATCGACGCGGTGACCGGGATCGCGATGAGTGCGCCGAGCAGGCCCAGCAGGGTGCCGCCGACCAGAGCGCCGATGACCACAAGAGCCCCGGGTACCGAGATCGCCTTGTTCATGACGCGCGGCGTGAGTATGTATGCCTCGATCTGCATGTAGATCAGATAACCGATGCCGAAGATCAGTGCCGCCAGCGGACTGCTGAACAGGGCGAGGGTCGTGGCGAGCACCCAGAACATCACCGTGCCCACGAGCGGGATGATCGTGATGCAGAACGCGACCACGGCCAGCAGTGCCGGGAACGGCAGTCCCAGCACGACGTGCAGGATGAATGCGAACACCGAATTGAAGAACGCGAGGATCACCATTCCCATGAGGTAGCTGCCGATCGAGTCGGTGATCTGGTTGGTGAGGGAGGCGACCTTCGGGCGGCTGTGCGCGGGGGTCAGGCGCACGAACGATGCCTTGATCGTGGACAGCGACGCCAGGAAGTACAGGGTCAGCACGAGCACGATGATGAGGCCCGAGATGGTCGTCGCGATGGAGAGACCGACCTTCAGCAGCCCGCCGCCGATCGAGGCGAGGTTGCTCGGGTTCGTGATGAAGTTCTGCGCGTCGGTGAGAAGCGTGCCGATCTGATCGCTGAAGGTGGTCGAGAGCCAGGAGTAGAAATCGGTCTTCTGGAAGTCGGATACCAGTGATGGCACGTCATCGATGAACTGCTTGACCTGGTTCACCACCGCCGGGATGACCAGCCACAGCATGCCGACGACCACGAGCGCGAACCCGAGGAAGACGATCACCATCCCCCAGGCGCGAGGAACGTTGTGGTTCTCGAGCCAGCGGACGACGGGGTCTAGGCCCAGCGCGGCGAACAGGGCGAATGCGATGTAGATGAGGATGGTCGACAGGCTCGAGATCGCCAGCCCCAGCACGAAGGCGGCGAGGCCACCGAGGGTGAGCATGAACCCGAGGGTGAACGGGCTGGACAGGCTCGTCGCGCGACGCGGAATCGGCGCACCCGAAGGCGCGGTATCGGCGAGCGGGCGGTCGGAGGTGTCGCTCATGGGGACACTCTAGGGGCGGGCATCCGCCGACGGCAGGGTGGTGCGTGCCCGCCCGCTACGGCCCACCCGCCGCACTCGCCGGTAGGGTCGAGTGACGAGGAGGATGCCATGACCGACCCCGCCGTGACGCTGCGGAATCTGCGCACCAGCATCGACAACATCGATGCCGCGCTCATCTTCATGCTCGCCGAACGCTTCCGATGCACCAAGCAGGTCGGCATCCTCAAGGCCGAGCACGGCATGCCGGCATCGGACCCTTCGCGCGAAGAGCAGCAGATCGCGCGCCTGCGCGGGCTGTCTGAAGAGGCCGATCTCGATCCCGAGTTCGCCGAGAAGTGGTTCAACTTCGTCGTCGCCGAGGTCATCCGCCACCACACCGCCGCGGCCGACGGGCGCTGACACGGCAAACGCCCCGAGCCGAAGCCCGGGGCGTCCGCGTCGATGAAGGAGCGGTCAGGGGATGGCGCGGCGCAGCGTCGCCCACGAGCTGACCGCGAGCACGGTGATGAGCAGCACTCCCCAGGCAGCCAGGCCCAGCGCGCCCTGCGTCAGGATCCACTCCATGACCGGGCCCCATGCGCCGCGGAGCGTGATCAGCCACGTGATTCCGGCCAGGGCCAGGCCTACTGCGGACAGGATGATCGCCACCCACGTGCTGCCGAACCGCTTGTAGATCGTGGCGGCCCAGAACCCGATGACGAAGAACAGCATGGCGATGACGAAGAACACGAAGCCCGCCGCCAGCGGCCCTGCCTCCCAGATCCAGTTCAGGTGGAAGAAGTAGCCGTTCAGGCCCCAGCCGTTCGTGGCCAGTTCGACCAGCCCGCCGAGCACGAACACCACTGCCAGGATCGCGGAGGTCATCGCGGCGGTGAGCACCGTGCCGAGGTAGAACTCCCGGCGGGTCACGCTCATGGCCTGCGAGAAGGGGAAGCTCAGCGTCAGAGCCTGGACGCCGACGAAGAGGAAGGTCCACAGTGGCGCCTGTGCACCGCCGCCGAACTTCGGTTCATCGATCCCCGCGCTGGCGAGCATCCCGTAGATCACCAAGGTGACCGCCAAAGCACCCGCCAGCACGATGAGGGGCACCCAGATGTAGGTCTGCTTGTTCACCAACTGCATGCGGACGACGTTCAGTGTGCGGCTCATCGGAGCGCTCCTTCCTCGGCGGATGCCGCGGAGTGGGTGGATGCCGCGTTCTCGGCGGCGTGCTGGGTGGTGCGCACGATCAACTGCTGGAGTGAGACCGGGGTCACGTCCAGGCCGCTGCGGGCCAGCTTTTCGCGGTCGGCGGCGGTCAGTGCCCCGAGCACGGTGACGCTGGAGACGTGGCCGAGGGTCTCTCGGTGGGTCACCTCGCGTCCGGCGACGAAGGCGTTCACCGCGGCGGTGTCGCCGACGATGTTCGCGGCGCGGTCGCGCACGGCATCCGTCGACTCGTCCATGATGATGCGGCCCCGATCGATGACCAGCACCCGCTCGATGAGGTTGGCCACCTCGTCGATCAGGTGGCTGGAGAGGATGACCGTGCGCGGGTTCTCGCTGTAGTCGGCCAGCAGCCGGTCGTAGAAGATCTGCCGAGCGACGGCATCCAGCCCCAGATACGGCTCGTCGAAGAACGTGATCTCCGCCCGTGCGGCGAGACCGATGATGACGCCGACAGCCGACAGTTGCCCGCGCGAGAGCTTCTTGATGCGCGTCTTCAGCGGCAGCTGGAAGTCATCGATCAGCTGTTCGGCGAACTCCTGGTTCCAGTTGGGGAAGAACAGCCCAGCCGTGCGGAACGCGTGGATGGGTGTGGCGTCGTCGGGGTACTTCTGGCTCTCGCGCACGAAGCACATCCGCTGCAGGATGCGGGCGTTCTCGTACGGGTGCTCCCCGAAGACGCGCACGTCGCCGCTGGTGGCGAAGTTCTGCGCCGTGAGGATCGACATGACCGTCGTCTTGCCGGCGCCGTTGCGGCCGAGGAGGCCGTAGATGGTGTCTTTTTCGATCGCGAAGCTCACGTCGTCTACGGCGACCGTCTCGCGATAGCGCTTGGTGAGTCCTGTGACCTCGATGACGGGAGTCATCGTGCCGTCCCTTCTGCGGTGGTGTAGCGCTGTTGGATGAGTGCCCCGAGCTCATCGGGGCCGAGCCCGAGGGCGCGTGCTTCGGCGAGCAGCGGCTCGACGTAGCGGTCGGCGAACGCTGCCCGGCGCTCGCCGCGCAACTGCTCGCGGGCGCCGGGGGCGACGAACATGCCGATACCGCGCCGCTTGTACAGCACGCCCTTGTCGACGAGCATGTTCACTCCTTTCGCCGCCGTGGCGGGGTTGATCCGGTGGAAGGCGGCGAGGTCGTTGGTCGAGGGTACCTGTGCCTCTTCGGCTAGAGACCCGTCGACGATGGCGTCCTCGATGCCCTCGGCGATCTGCAGGAAAAGAGCCCGGCCCTCTTCGATCACGTCGCTCCGTTCACTGGTTCATTACTTGACTAACTAACCGTGCAACGCCGCGCGGCGAATGTCAAGGGGTCGGGCCGTTCGAGGACTGCGGCGGTTTGCCACACTGGCCAGCGCTATATACCCTTGAAACGGGCCTTGAGCCCCGACGACCAGTCCGCGGTCGCTCGACGTGGCCGACCCGAGGGCCACCGATCCGAGCAGCCGTATGGTCGACGGTCATGGCGGCGGACCCGATGTGCGTCGCTCGAGCGCTGAACCGCGTCGATTTCCGACGCGTGTGCGGCGGCGCCGATGACCGTCCACCCGGGCGTTACCTATGTTGGCCTGAAGACGCGGCTGCCGAGGTGAAGCACGTGAATGACGTACCCGCTGTCCAAGCGAAGAATCTGTTCAAAGTTTTCGGACGCAACCCGAAGGATGCCGTCAAGCGGCTGCGCGCCGGTCAGAGCCGGGCGGACATCGCCGATGCCGGCACCGCGGCGGTGATCGACGCCAGTTTCACCGTGCAGCCAGGTGAGATCTTCGTCATCATGGGGTTGTCCGGCTCGGGCAAGTCGACGATCATCCGCATGCTCAACGGACTGCTGCAGCCCACCGCGGGCGAAGTGCTCGTGCAGGGCAAGAACGTCACGACTGCGTCGGCGACCGAACTGCGCGGCATCCGTCGTTCGTCTGTGTCGATGGTCTTCCAGCACTTCGCACTGCTGCCGCACCGCACCGTGCTGGACAACGCCGCGTATGCGCTGGAGATCCAAGGCGTCGGCAAGGAGGAGCGGCGCAAGCGCGCGCTGGAGATCCTCGACAAGGTCGGCCTCGCCGACCGGGCCGAGGCGATGCCGGACGAGCTGTCCGGAGGCATGCGCCAGCGTGTGGGTCTTGCCCGCGCGCTCACCGCAGGCACCGACATCCTGCTGATGGACGAGGCATTCTCGGCGCTTGACCCGCTCATCCGCCGCGAGATGCAGGAGCAGCTGGTGGAGCTGCAGCGCGAGATGGGGCGCACGATCGTCTTCATCACCCATGACCTCAACGAGGCGATGTTCCTCGGCGACCGCATCGCGGTCATGCGCGATGGGCGCATCGTGCAGAACGGCACGCCGGAGGAGATCCTCACCGATCCCGCCAACGACTACGTCGCCCAGTTCGTCCAAGACGTCGACCGGGCGCGGGTGCTCACCGCCGGCGCCGTCATGGAACCAGCCCACGCCACCACGCCGGTAAGCGCCGGCCTGCGCGGAGCCCTGCGGTCGCTGCGCGAACTGCAGGCGGGGTCGGTGTTCGTCACCGAGAACCGGCACCTGCTGGGTGTGGTCAGCGACCGCCAGGTGATCCGCGCGATCAAGGCGGGCCAGACCGATCTGCGTGCGATCGTGGACACCTCGGTGCCGACCGTGTCGCCCGAAGATTCCCTCACCGACGTCGTCGAGCGCGCGGTCGAGACCACCATGCCGGTGCCCGTCATCGACGCCAGTGGACGGCTGGTCGGTCTCATCCCTCGGGTGACGCTGCTGGCGGCGCTGGGCAACGTCCCGCCCATGACGCAGTCGATGCCGATCATCGAGCCGGCCCCGGTGCCGCAATCCGACCTCACTGATTCGCTGGCACGGCTCGGTGCGGCGGAGGCCTCGGCTTCCGAACTCACCGCTTCGTCGAAGGGGGATGCCGCGTGAACGACCTGATTCGCCTTCCGCTCGGCGAGATCGCCGAGACGTTCGTCCGCTGGCTCATCGACACGATGGGCTGGCTCTTCGACGGCATTCGCGCCGTCTTCCTCGCCGTCTACGACTCGCTCGAGTGGGCGCTGCAGGCGCCGCCGTTCTGGGTGATCATCCTCGTTTTCGCCGCGCTGGCGTGGTGGGCCAAGGGTGTGTGGCTCGCGCTCGGAACGCTCGTGGGCCTGCTCGCCATCGTGGGTGTGGACCAATGGGACAACGCCATGCAGTCCCTCGCGCTGGTGATCGTCGCCTCGGTGATCGCCCTGGCGATCGGCATCCCACTGGGCATCTGGGCCGCCCGCAACGACACGGTGTCCAAGATCGTGCGCCCGCTGCTGGACTTCCTGCAGACCATGCCCGCCTTCGTATACCTGATCCCGGCCCTCATGCTGTTCCGGGTGGGCGTCGTCCCCGGCATCGTCGCGACGATCGTGTTCGCACTGGCGCCCGGCGTCCGGCTCACCGAGCTCGGCATCCGCGGGGTCGACCGCGAGGTCGTCGAGGCAGGGCACGCGTTCGGCGCGTCGCCCGGCCGCATCCTGCGTCAGATTCAGCTGCCGCTGGCCATGCCCAGCATCATGGCCGGCGTCAACCAGGTCATCATGCTGAGCCTGTCGATGGTCGTCATCGCCGGCATGGTCGGCGCCCGCGGCCTCGGCGGCGACGTCGTGCAGAGCCTGCAGAAGATCGACATCGCCCTGGGCGTCGAAGCAGGGCTCTCCGTCGTGGTCATCGCGATGATCCTGGACCGGTTGACGTCGGCGCTGGCCACGCGCAGTGCCCGCAGCACGGCGCGCACTCGCGCTGCCACTGCCAAGCGCGGTGGCGTCAAGGCGAAGCCCGTCGCCGCGGCATCCGCCTGACGTCCCCACACCCCCCACACACTTGCGAGCTCATCACTCGCGAGGGGTGCGGAGACTCCGCGCCCGACCACAACGACCGCTCCGTGCTCAGCACGCGGAGGGAGAGGAAGTCACGATGACCAAGAGAAGCAGGATGCTGGGGGCGCTCGCCTTCACATCAGCCGCCGCCCTGGCCCTGACCGGTTGCGCCGGCGGTTCCGGCGACGGCGGCTCCACCGGCTCCGACGGCGACGCCGCGGCCGACCGCCCCATCACGATCGCCGTGTTCAACGGCTGGGATGAGGGCATCGCCGCATCCGAACTGTGGAAGGCCGTGCTTGAGGAGCAGGGCTACGAGGTCGAGCTGGAGTACGCCGACCCCGCAGCCGTGTTCAGCGGCATCGCCAGCGGCGATTACGACCTGACGCTTGACACCTGGCTGCCGCTGACGCATGGCGACTATGTCGAGGAGTACGGCGCCGACATGGTGGATCTGGGTGCCTGGAACGAGGACGCCAAGCTCACCCTCGCCGTGAACGAGGATGCCCCGGTCGACTCGATCGATGAGCTCGCCGAGAACGCGGACCTGTTCGACAGCACCATCATCGGCATCGAGTCCGGTTCGGGTCTGGCGACCGTCGTCGATGAGGAGGTCATCCCCGGGTACGGCCTGGAGGAGTTCGACCACGTGACCTCGTCGACGCCGGCGATGCTCACCGAGCTGGACACCGCCACCAGCGCGGGCGAGAACATCCTCGTGACGCTGTGGCGTCCGCACTGGGCGTACGACGCCTACCCGCTGAAGGACCTCGAGGACCCGAAGGGTCTGCTGGGCGAAGCCGAGGGTCTGCACACGTTCGCGTCGACCACGTTCGAGGAGGAGTTCCCCGAGGTCGCCGAGTGGCTGGGCGCCTTCACGATGGACAGCGAGACGCTGTACTCCCTCGAGAACGCGATGTTCAACGGGCAGGACACCGACGAGTACGAGGACATCGTCGCCGAGTGGATCGCCGAGAACCAGGAGTACGTCGACTCCCTGACGGCCACCCCCGCCGCCGAGTGAGTATTCCCCGCGTCGAGTGAGCATTCACCCTGTCGAGTGAGCATTCACCCTGTCGAGTGAGTACTCCCGGCGCGGGGAAACCCTGTCTGGGCGGGCTCGTGAGTAGTCACTCGCGACCACGAGTACTCACTCGCGATCACGAATACTCACTCGGCAGCGCGAATACTCACTCGGGAGTTCGGGGACGCGCGGGGTCGCCGGCGGTGAGCTGCAGCGCGACCTTCGTCTCCAGCACCTCGACGGCCCCGTCGGACAGCGAGATGAGACCATCCAGCTCCTCGCGCACCCGCTTGTACGCGAGCTGCCGCTCGGCGGGCGTCGCGGCCTGGTCGATCGCCACCGTCAGCAACTGCTTCGCCGTCGACAGGCGCTTGCGCTCCACCTCGGTGAACGACGAATCGCGCATGCGCCGGGCCTCCCGCTCGGCCAGGTCGAACGCCACCTCGTACTCGGTCACGGCGGCCCGGTACTCGTCGAACTGCTCCTTCGACACCTTGGTCCTGGCGGACTCCGGCCGTAGGTGGTCGGCGTTCTTCTTCGCGCGCAGGAACGCCGCCGTCAGCGGCTGCCGTCCATCGCTCATCGCGGGGAACGCGATGAGCTTGCCGACGTCGAGTTCGTACTCCAGCCAGCGGCGGGTCACTTCGTCGTGCGCCGCGATGAGCTGCTCCAGCTGGCTCGGCTCCGGCGACGGACGGGTCAGCGCCATCGGCACGGATGCTGTCGCCACCGGCTTCGCGCGCGCAGCGGCCTGCGCTGATTTCAGCTCGCTCTTGGCCCGGAGGATCTCCAGCCGCCGCTCGTGGCGGCGCTTCGACGCGCGCTCCCAGGCCTTGCCGACACCCCCGAGCGCTCCGGCGAGCGGGAAGGCCAGCCACCAGTAGCTGCCAAGGAACTCGAACAGGGGGTCCACCCCTGTCATGCTAGCCCTCGCGTGCTGCCGTCGAGGGCCGCGGGGACGCCCGTTACGCGGATGCCGGCGGCTTGGGAGTGCGGGCGGGCACCGGCCAGATCGGCCGCGACGAACCCCCGCCAGCCCCGCCATCACCGTCAACACCCGGAGCCGCGGAAGGCCGGGGCGCACCGGGAACACGCGGAAGGGCAGACCGCGCCGCGCGGTGGGCCTCCTGCTCGGCGACGGCGAACGCGACCTCCGCGCGCCGCACGGCATCGCGGTAGGCCAGGAACGCCGCCGGCGTCACCTTGTCCCGCGCCGATGCCGGACGCAGCGACTGCGCCTCGCGCTGTGCCCGCAGGAACGCGAGCGTGGCCGGATGCCGTGCGTCGAGCATCTGCGGAAACGCGAGAGCCTTGCCGGCATCCGTCTCGTACTCCAGCCAGCGCGCCGTGACGGCGTCGTGCTGGGCCAGCAGTTCCTCGATCGGCAGCGGGGCATCGCCGCCGGCCATGCCGTACCGCGCGCGCGTCGCCTTCACGCGGCTGCGGCTCGCTCGTAGCTGCAGCGACGCCTGCCGCTCCTGTTGCTTGGCCGCCTGCAGTGCGCGCCGCGCCTCGAACTGCGACGGGATGCCGGCCGCACCGCGCTGCGCCTTCGCGCTGAGTAGATCAGCCTGCGCGGCGCGCAGCTGGGCGCGCGCGGCTTGCAGCGCGCGGTACGCGGTCTGCTCCTCCTGGCGGGCGGCATCCAACTCGAGTCGTCGAGCGCGGCGCCGGTTGGTGGTCAGTGCCCCGTAGCCGACGGCGCCCACGCCTGCGGCAGCCGGGGCGATCCACCACCAGCTGCCGACGATCAGGAGCACGGTCTCCACCCTGCCATCGTAGCCGCGGCCCCGCGACGGGGTCAGGGCGGGGCCGCCGTGCGGGGCGGATGCCGCGGATGCCGCAGGGCAGCGCGCGGGTCAGCCGAAGATCAGCGCGATCACCGTGGAGCCGCCACCGACGAGGATCAGCGTCACGATCACGACCCACGCCACGATCTTCATGCGGCGCTGGCGTCCCTGTCCGTACGAGCCGTATTCGTCGTCGGTCATGTCATCCCTCTCAGGCGGGGTCGGCGACCGTCGCGCCGAACGCGGCGGGCAGGGTCGCACGCGACAGCTCGCGCAGTTCGGAAACGGGAATGGTGAACACGTCCTGCACCTCGAGCGCCGGCTCGTCGCCGTCGCCGGGGGCGTCGGTCACGCCGATGCGCAGCACCGGGTAGCCGCGGCCGTCGCAGAGCCCGCGGAACTTGACGTCGTCCTCGCGGGGAACGGTGACGATGACGCGGCCGGTGGATTCGGAGAACAGTGCGGTCGCGGCATCCACCCCGTCGCGCTCCATGATCTCGCGCAGCCACACCCGGGCTCCGACGCCGAAGCGCATGACGCCCTCGGCGAGCGTCTGGGCGAGCCCGCCGTCGGAGAGGTCGTGCGCGCTGGAGACGAGCGACTGCAGCGAGGCCGCATGCAGCAACTGTGCCAGGCGCTTCTCGGCGGCCATGTCGACCTTCGGCGGGCGACCGCCGAGGTGCCCGTGGATCGTGCCCGCCCACTGGGAGCCGCTCAGCTCCGTGGACGTGACGCCGAGGAGGTAGATGTTCTCGCCGGCATCCTGCCAGCCGCTGGGGATGCGCCGGCCGACGTCGTCGATGATGCCGAGCACGCCCACCACGGGGGTCGGGAAGATCGGGGTGTCGCCGGTCTGGTTGTAGAACGACACGTTTCCGCCGGTGACGGGCACGCCCAGCTCCAGGCATCCGTCCGACAGGCCCTCGACGGCCTGGCCGAACTGCCACATCACTTCGGGGTTCTCCGGGCTGCCGAAGTTGAGGCAGTCGGTGACGGCGGTGGGGACGGCGCCGGTGACGGCGACGTTGCGGTAGGCCTCGGCCAGGGCCAGCTTGGCGCCCTCGTAGGGGTCGAGCTGGCAGAAGCGGCCGTTGCAGTCCGTCGCGATGGCAAAGCCCAGGCCGGACTCCTCGTCGACGCGGATCATGCCGGCGTCATCGGGGAAGCTCAGCGCGGTGTTGCCCAGCACGTAGTAGTCGTACTGGTTGGTCACCCATGAGGTGTCGGCGAGGTTGGGGCTGGCCACCAGCTGCAGGAACTGGGTGCGCAGCGTCTCCGGGTCGTCGGAGCGGGGGAGGGCGGATGCCGAGTCGTCGCGGAGCGCGTCGATCCAGGTCGGGTACGCCACCGGGCGCTCGTACACCGGGCCGTCGACGGCGACGGTCGACGGGTCGACGTTGACGATCTCCTCGCCGTGCCAGAAGATCTGCAGCCGGCCGTCGCCGGTGACCTCGCCCAGCACGCTCGTCTCCACGTCCCACTTGCCGGTGACGGCGAGGAACGCCTCGAGCTTCTCGGGAGCGACGATCGCCATCATGCGCTCCTGGCTCTCGCTCATGAGGATCTCCTCCGGCGTGAGCGAGGGGTCGCGCAGCAGCACGTTCTCCAGATCCACCCGCATGCCGGAGCCGCCGTTGGCGGCCAGCTCGCTGGTGGCGCACGAGATGCCGGCGGCGCCGAGGTCCTGGATCGCCTCGACCAGTTCGCCCTGGTACAGCTCCAGGCAGCACTCGATGAGCACCTTCTCGGCGAACGGGTCGCCCACCTGCACCGCGGGGCGCTTGGTCGGGCCGCCGTCGGCGAAGGTGTCGGATGCCAGGATCGAGGCGCCGCCGATGCCGTCGCCGCCGGTACGGGCGCCGAAGAGCACGACCTTGTTGCCGGCGCCGGTGGCGTTGGCGAGCTTGATGTCCTCGTGGCGCATGACGCCGACCGCGAGGGCGTTGACGAGCGGATTGCCCTGGTAGACCGAGTCGAACACCGTCTCGCCGCCGATGTTGGGAAGGCCCAGGCAGTTGCCGTAGAACGAGATGCCGCTCGTGACACCATGGACGACGCGGGCAGTGTCGGGGTGGTCGATCGCCCCGAAGCGCAACTGGTCCATGATGGCCACCGGCCGCGCGCCCATCGAGATGATGTCGCGCACGATGCCGCCGACGCCGGTCGCCGCGCCTTGGAACGGCTCGATGTAGCTGGGGTGGTTGTGGGATTCGACCTTGAAGGTCACGGCCCAGCCCTCGCCGACATCCACGACGCCGGCGTTTTGGCCCATGCCCACCATCAGGCGGGTCTTCATCTCGTCGGAGACCTTCTGGCCGAACTGGCGCAGGTAGATCTTGCTCGACTTGTAGGAGCAGTGCTCGCTCCACATGACCGAGTACATCGCCAGCTCGCCGCTGGTGGGGCGGCGGCCGAGGATCTCACGGATCTTGGCGTATTCGTCGGCCTTGAGGCCGAGCGCCGCGTACGGCTGCTCCCTGCCGGGAGTGGCGACCGCGTTCTCGACGGTATCGGCGACAGCGGTCGAAGTGGGGGTGGTCACGCGGCTCAGCTCCAGGGATTCGGTGGGGGCGCCGGACGGGTCCATCCTAGCCGCGGGGATCCGGCGCCTCTCCCGGGTCGGCCCGCCGCAGGGTGTGGCCGGCGATGAACGTCGACGGGTACACCTCACGTACCGGCGGACGGGAATCAGATGTCCCGAGCTCTTCGGCCATTACCTCGATCCCTCGTCGGGCCAGCTCCTCGGCCGGAAGGCGCACGGTACTCAAGCCCAGCAGCTTCAAGCCCGGCAGCACGCCGTCGACACCGGTGACGGACAGGTCCTCCGGCACGCGCAGCTGGGTGCCTTGAGTCGATTCCAGGAAAGCTACGACGCGTTCGTCGGAGGGGAACATGGCTGCGCTCACGCGACCTTCCCGCGTCAGGCGCACCAACTCGGGGGTGACGTCACTCAGCCGCGCGAACGAATCTGTGTGCACGGGTACGGGGCGGGCGCCGAGCTCACGTAGACGCGCGATCATCGCTTCCGAGCGGCTGTGCTCAACGAACGAGACGGCCTCGGCGGTCGCGACCACGGCGACGTCGCGGTGCCCGTGCGCCCACACCTCCTCGGCGGCAAGGCGTCCGTTCGCTGGCTCGTCGTATGCGATGGAATGGATGCCTTCCAGCGTCACGGGGCGGCCGACGACCACCACGGGGACGAACTCCGCGAAGGTCGCCACCCTGTCCAACGGAATCGTGCCCGTCGCGATGAGGAGGCCTCGCACGCGCTGTTCCAGGAGGTGATCGAGGGCGTTCAACTCGTGCGTGACGCCTTGCATGAAGGCTGGCGAAACCGTGAGCAATCTCAGCCCGCGCTCGGTGGCTCCGTGCTGGAGTTCGGAGTGGAGTAGCCCGTAGTAGGGGTTGCGTACGTCGCGCACGAGAAGCCCGACCACGTCAGATGCGCTGCCTGCCAACTGTCGTGCGGCCCCGTTGCGGATGTATCCCGTGCGGCGGATGGCGTCCAGCACCGCACTTCGGGTCGACTCCGAGACCCCGGCAGAACCGTCGAGCACGCGGGAAACCGTTGCGTCGGACACGTTCGCCTCGCGAGCGACGTCCTTCATGGTCACGCGCGGCCACGTGCGCGTCCGACGCGCTGCGGTCATGTCATGGCCTGCGTGCGCCACGGCCCACAAGGAAGTCCTGCAGCAGACCCGGCCAGTCTGTCTGGATCACATCGGCGCCGGTGTCCACGAGGCGCCCCCACCCATCCTCAGGATCCTCAAGCACCGAGATCGTGTCATCCCACCCGGCCAGCAGGTCTGAGCCATTGCCCAGGTCCAGCGCGTTCATGTAGGAGAACGTAGCGCGTTCGCGCAGTCCATGGGACCACGCCGGGTCGCAGAACGGATGTGTGGGATCGGCGGTTACCGCCTCGATTCCTACGACGTTGAGCCGCGAGTCCCCCAGGAGCGCTTCCGCCGCCTCGGCGGACTTGGCGATGGGCAGCAGCGGATACTTGGTGTCGTGTCGCCGCGCGGCGTGCAGCGCCTCGTCGTCCGTCGCATCCACCTTCATCAGGACCCGGTCGGCCACGCCATGCTTATCGAGCACATCCAAGAACCCCGGCCAATAGCGCCACGACCTGTCGACGTTCAGTAGCGCGTCGGGACAATCGTCCAGTAGCGCCTCCAGTCGCTGCACGCGCACCAGTGGCGCCGCTGTCCGATGAGGGTAAGCGAGCTGATCGATCTCGACCGAACTCATCGTCTGCAGGTTACGGTCGATGCCGAAGTGCTGCCGTTCGTAACCGTCATGGAAGACGAAGTACTCGCCATCGAGTGAGCGGACGACGTCGATCTCGACCAAGTCGCCGCCGCTGCGGACGGCGGCGGTCACGGCGGCAGCCGTGTTCTCGGCGACCATGCCCTGTCCGGTGCCGCGGTGCACGGCGATGAGGAGACCGCGCAGCGCGAAGCGATCATTGAGGCGCCGGTTGATCAGAGTGTGCGCGGGTTGCCCGAACTCCGAGCGGCGAATGTTGGTGACGTCAGCGGTCATCGGATGCTCTTTCGGGGCGTTCGGGTGATTGCAGCACTGGTGGGAAGGGGAGAACGTCGGCGGGGCTTGCGCCCGTACACCGCCCACATCGCCGCCGTGGAGATGACCATGATCAGCACCGTGTAGACGTAGCTCAGGGCCACGCCGTCACTGATGGTCTCGGCGCTCGTCGCGTTCTTGATGACGATGCCCAGGGGCTGGAGCAGCGGGTGGGAGAGGAAAATCGCCGAGTCATAGTCGTCGAGAAGGCTCGTGAAGTTGAGCGCACTGATCGCCGCAGCCGTGGGCGCGATGAGCGGCAGCAGCACCCGACGGAAGGTGTACATCTGGCTGGCGCCGAGCATGGACGCCGCTTCCTCGAGGTTGTTCGGCACGCCGGCGAAAGCGGCCTTGAGCAGCCGGAACGTGAATGGGATCTTCCCGATGATGTAGGCGATCGCGAGTATCCAGAAACTGCCCGTGAGCACCGCGCCCAGCACCGCGGGTTGTGGCCGGTTGAACGTGAGAATCAGTCCGAGGGCGATCATCGTCGAGGGGAGGAACCACGGGATGTGTAGGAGATACTCGATCACCCGCGTGAGGGTGTTCTTGTTGTGCTGCACCATCCGCGCAGCGAAAACCATCAACGCGAGCGCCACCGTCGCTGCGATGATGCCGTACGCGACACTCACGAGGAACGGCTGCAGCCCCTTCTGGGTCGTGAAGACAGCGACGTAGTTGTCAACCGTGAAACTCGACGCGCTAAGCGTGCCCGAACTGATCGCGGTGACCTCGGTGAACGAATACAGCACCACCAAAGCCGGGGGTAGCACGTACACGACGAACAAGGCGTAGGCGATCACATGGGTGACGGCGTTCACGACCGGGTTGTGGATGCGCTGCTTCTCCAGCGGCGTCGGGACCTTCGACACTGAGAAGTACACGCCACCTCGCTCCACCCGGTTGAGTACTGCAAGCAGCACCACGGTTGCGATACCGAGGAGGATGGCGAGCGTCGCCGCGAGGTCTTGGGAGGTCGACGTGGTGGCGAACGCGAGGATCATGGGGCTGACCGTCTGGAAGTCCCGGCCGCCGAGGACCTGCGGTGCGGCCAGCGCGCCCAACCCGCCGAGGAAGGTCAGGATCGTGATCGCGAAGATCATCGGTTTCAGCACCGGCAGCACGATCCGGCGCAGAATGGACAGGTCGCTCGCCCCCATCATTCGCGCTGCCTCGATGGTCTGCAGGTCCACCTTGCTTATCGCTGCGGCGAGGAAGAGCAGGTGGTTGCCGGTCGATGCGAAGGTCATCACCGCGACGACGGCGAACATCCCGGAGAACCAGTTGGGGTCCAATTCGGGAAACAACTGCATCGCGAGGCGAGTCACGGCACCCGTCGGTCCGTAGACCTGCTTGTACCCGAACACCAGGACGATGCCACCGCAGACGAGGGTGCTCGCGTACCCGATCCACAGCAGGCGGGCGCCGCGGATCGCGTAGAACCGGGTCACCAGCACGAGGAAAATGCCGACGATGTTCACCGTGATGGAGAGGATCGTGGCCAGCAGCACGCTGTTCCACAACGACCGCACCGCACGCTCGGAGCCGAAGAGGCGGTCGAACGCGCGCAGCGTGATGCTGCCGGTGTCGTCAGTGAACACCTCGCCCAGGAGAGTGACGTTCGGCATGATCAGGAACGCGCCGATACCCCAGGCGAGCACGACGGTGACCGCGAGCCAGAGCGGGTTGCGCAGCATGCGCAGCGAGCGGGTCACCTCTCGACGTCCGCGGCTGGATACTGCAGGACGTGCTGGGCGGGCAGCGCGAGCCGCACGCGCGTTCCCGGCTCGTGTCCGACCGTCCCGTCTTCGCGGACGATCGCGCGGAGCACGCCGAGGGGCCCGCAGTCCACGGCGTACGCCGAGTTGGTGCCGTGATACACCCTCGACGCCACGGTTCCAGCCACGACCGGCTGGTCGACATTCTCGTCACCTGCGAGAAGGGTCGGTTTCTCCAGGCGCAGGTAGCTCGTCGCCGCCGGGTCCAGGTGTGTCGCCCCCTGTTCACGCAGATGTGCCACAAGGGCAGCCTCCAGGCGATTGGCCTCACCTATGAATGTGCAAACAAACTCCGTCGTCGAGTGGGCGTACACCTCTTCGGGTGTGCCCACCTGCTCGATACGACCGCCGTTCATGACCGCTACACGGTCCGACATAGCCAGCGCCTCGTCCTGGTCGTGGGTCACATACACCGTCGTGATCCCGAAGCGCTGCTGCAGTTGCTTAAGCTGCAGCCGCAGCTGCTGGCGCAGCTTGGCATCGAGGTTGGACAGCGGCTCGTCCAGCAGCAGGATCTTGGGGCGCAGCACGAGCGATCGAGCAATCGCGACGCGTTGCTGCTGGCCGCCGGAGAGTTCGCTGACGTTCTTGGTCAGCTGATCCGGGCGCAGTTCCACTTCGGAGGCGATCGCGTGCACTCGCTCGGCGACCTCGGCGGCGCTGACCCGCTTGGTCTTCAAGCCGAAGGCGATGTTCTCCGCCACGCTCATCGACGGGAAGAGTGCATAGTTCTGGAACACCATCCCGAGGTCGCGCTGGTCGCTGCGCAGCCGGGTGACGTTCTTGCCCCCGATGGTGATGGTGCCTGAGGCGGGCGCGGTGAGTCCCGCGAGGGTGCGCAGCGCCGTGGTCTTGCCGCAGCCCGACGGGCCCAGGAGGGTGAAGAACTCACCCTCCTGGACCGTCAGGGAGAAGCTCGGCAACGCGGTGAAGTCTGCGTACGTCACGGTGACGTCGGAGAAGGTGATCACTTTTCGATTCGCATTCCAGCCGGGGTGCCGACTCGGTGAGGGGGCTCAGCCCAGGTGGTTCAGTTCGATCTCTTCGACCCAGCTCGAGAGGTTCTCGGCCACGAATGCCCAGTCGATGTCCTGAGCGGTGAACGACGCCGTCATCTCCACCGCGTCCGGGTTCGCATCGGCGATCGCGTCGGCGTTGGTCGGCGCGGTGAAGAACTCCTGAGACCAGGCGGCCTGGATTTCCGCGCTGCCGAACCAATCGACGAACTCCTGCGCGAGCTCGGCGTTGTCGCTGCCCTTGACCACTCCGATGCCCTGGTTGACGAGGGGTACGCCGACCGAGGGGCGAATGGCTTCGCTCTGCACCCCGTACTCCTGCTCGCGGCTGGCCTTGCCGGCGAGCCACATCTGACCCATGTCGACTTCGCCGGAGGACATCCGCGCGTAGAGGTCCGTACCCTCCACCACGGGGGAGCCGTGTTCGAAGAAGCTGTCGATGGCGGCCCAGCCGTCTTCGCTGATGCCGAGGTAGCCGTCGTCCTCGCGATAGCGGCTGAGCAGGCTGGTCACCACCAGTTGCGTCGTGCCGCCGGTGAGCGTGGTGGCCGTCTCGTAGCGGCCATGGAAAGACTCGTCCTCGAAGAGATCGGTCCAGTCCTGCGGTGCATCACCCGGGTTCGCGAAGGCCTCCGTGTTGTACACGATCATGATCGGCTCCTGCACGATCGCGTGATAGACGCCGCTGGGGTCGATCGGCTCGACCTTGTCGGCCCAGGCCGGCTCGTAGGCCTCGAGCGCGTCGGCGGCCTTCATGTACTCGAAGTGCACGTTGTTCGGGCCGAAGACCACATCGGCGATGGGGTTCGTCGCCTCGGCGATGACGCGCTGCGCGATTTCTCCACCGCCGGCATCCACGTACTCCACATCGAACCCCGCCTCAGCGGCCTGCGCGACGAGCCACTCGCCCCGCCCATCGGATACCGAGTTGGAGTAAACGATCAGGGTCTCGTCGCCGCCTCCCTCGGCGGGCGATGAAGCATCCGTGGCGCAGCCGGACAGAATGAGGCCGGTCAGGGCGATCCCCGTGGCGGTGGGCAACGCGACTCGACGGTGGGTCATGTGCTATTCCTTTGGTCGTTGTAGATCCGAGGATCGATGTATGCGCTTACATGACTACCACGCATGCGCGTGCGCCACCATTGTTTATGTCGATACGCGTTGGACCCGTCGTCGTGGACGGCGGTTCACGGCGGTCGCATAGATTCCACCCTCTAGCCTGAGCGGATGGACTTCGCGCTCGAGCTGACCCCCGATCTCATCGCCGTGTTCTTCACGTTGTTCGTGTTGGAGGTCGTGCTCGGCGTCGACAACGTCATCTTCATCTCGATCCTCGCCTCCAAGCTCCCCGTAGAGCAGCAGGCCAAGGCGCGGAACCTCGGGCTCACGCTCGCGATGGTCATCCGGGTGGTGCTGGTCTGCTTCGCCGGCTGGATCATCACGCTGAAGGACGACATCTTCGAGTTGTTCGGGATGGGCTTCTCCGTGAAGGACATCATCCTCATCGCCGGTGGCCTGTTCCTGGTCTACAAGGCTGTCACCGAGATCCACCACAAGCTCGAGGGTGAGGAAGACTCCCACGGCGCGGCGCCGAAGACGATCACCTTCGCTTCGGTGCTGACGCAGATTCTGCTGCTGGACATCGTCTTCTCGCTGGACTCCGTCATCACCGCCGTCGGCATGACCGATAACATCCTCGTCATCGTCGCGGTGGTCGTGCTGTCGTTCGGCATCATGCTGTTCGCGTCGAAGTTCATCTTCACGTTCGTGAACAACCACCCCACCGTGAAGATGCTGGCGCTGTCGTTCCTGCTGCTGATCGGTGTGTTCCTCATCGCCGAGGGCTTCGGTGTGCACATCGACAAGGCCCTGATCTACGCGCCGATGGCGTTCGCGATCCTCGTCGAGGCCCTGAACCTGGTCTACGCGGCCAACAAGGCCAAGCGCGAGCACCGTCGCCAGCAGGCCGTGAAGCTGCGCCCCCGGTACGTCGACGTCGACGAGTCGGTCGCCGTCGCCGCTGCGGTGTCGAAGGCTCCGGATGCCGGTGCCGTCGGGATCTCCCGCAAGCCCGTCGCCGGCAACGTCGACCCCGACGCCTCCCGCGCCGGCCTCGGCTGACCCGCTGCCGAGTGAGTATTCGCGCTCCCGAGTGAGTATTCGCGCTGCCGAGTGAGTATTCGTCGCGTCGAGGTGCGGTCTCAGCGGTCGAGGTAGCCCATGTGCTGGGCGTTGTAGCGGTCACCCTGGACGCCGATGCGGCGGGTGAGGCCGTCCAGGTCGTCTCGTTCGTCCGCGGACAGCCCCACGGTCGTCGCGGCTGCGTTCTCCTCGATGCGGGAGGTGCTGCGGGTGCCGGGGATGGGCACGATCCACGGGTGCTGCGCGAGCAGCCACGCCAGCGCGACCTGCGCCGGAGTGACGTCCTTGGCGGCGGCGAGTTCTTTGACCTGATCGACCAGCGCCTGATTCGCGGCCAGGTTTCCTTCCTCGAAGCGGGGAACGCGTCGTCGGATGTCGTTCTCGCTGAAGGTGGTGGATGTGGTGACGGTGCCGGTGAGGAATCCCTTGCCGAGGGGGCTGAAGGGCACGAATCCGATGCCGAGTTCGGCGAGGGTGGGGAGCACGTCGGTTTCGGGGTCCCGGGTCCAGAGTGAGTATTCGCTCTGGACGGCGGTGACAGGGAAGACCTCGTGGGCGCGGCGGATGGTGGCGGCGGATGCCTCCGATAGCCCGAAATGGCGCACCTTGCCTTCCGCGACGAGCTCCCCGACGGTGCCCGCGACGTCCTCGATGGGAACGTTCGGGTCGACGCGATGCTGGTAGAACAGGTCGATCACGTCGGTACGGAGCCGTTCGAGGGATGCATCGGCGACGCGGCGGATCTGCTCGGGTCGACTGTTCAGGCCGACGCTGATGCCGTGCTGGATGTCCCAACCGAACTTCGTCGCGATCACGACCTGATCTCGCACCGGCGCGAGAGCTTCGCCGACCAGTTCCTCGTTGACGTACGGCCCGTACACTTCGGCGGTGTCGAATAAGGTGACGCCGAGGTCGACGGCGGATCGCAGCACCGCGATCATGTCGCCGCGGGACCCGGGATTCGGGCCGTAGCTCTGGGACATGCCCATGCAGCCCAGCCCGACGGCGGAGACTTGCAGCCCCCGTCCGAGTGTTCGTGTGTGCATCGTGCTGCTCCTTCACGGTGTCGTCCCTGACGGCGAGGCTACGCGCAGAGTCGTCAGCGGGGCATGCTCTGCCAGGACACAGCCATTTTCGGGACGAGATGCTTCGGGCGGGGCCTGAGGCGTCGTGGTAGTTCCGTCTCACCCCTGTGCGCAGTACGCTCCGAGCCCGAGGGCCGCGCGAGGTCATATGAG
Organism: Microbacterium sp. zg-B96; assembly: GCF_030246865.1. Lineage (NCBI taxonomy): Bacteria > Bacillati > Actinomycetota > Actinomycetes > Micrococcales > Microbacteriaceae > Microbacterium > Microbacterium sp. zg-B96. The sequence goes on from NZ_CP126738.1 coordinate 75,577, forward strand.
CCTGCTGTCGGCTGGAGACAATGGGAAAGCGCGAACGATGTGGTGTGTAGAGAGGGTGAGAATGCGGAGGACCGCGCCGTCACGAGGGTCCGCCGCATGACCGGGACCAGGGTGCACGACGGACCGGGCGGTCCGAGGAGGAGCGCACCGTGGGTTCCCGTGTCCGCCGCCCTCGGCTGGGTCGGACTGCTCGTGCACAATGTGGCCGATTTACCCGGTCAGACGATCCTCAGCCCAGAATCGCTCATCCCTCTGGCACTGACGGTCGTGCTCGTCGCTGCGTGGTTCACGCGGTTGCGATCCGTCGCAGCGTGGGCTCTTTTGGGGTGGGGTGTGTTGAACCTCCTGGGCGCAATCTTCACCGTGCTGCCCCTGCCGATCCTCCCTTTCGATCCGGCTCAGACCTCCGCCCACTACGCGTTCCACGTGCTCTACGGGATCACCCAAGTGCCGCTCGTCGTCTCCACTGCGATCTGGCTCCGGAGCCGCATCGGGGGTCTTGACGACGACAGGCATCCGTCGTAACGTGCAACCAAATGGTTGTACAAACGGAATTGACCGATGATGAGACCGACCGCCTGTTCCACGCACTGGCGGCCGCGACGCGGCGCGACATCCTGCGGCGGACGCTCGAACACGAGCAGTCCGTCTCGGCACTCGCCGCCGCGTACGACATGTCGTTCGCGGCCGTGCAGAAGCACGTCGCCGTGCTCGAGATGGCCGGGCTCATCGTCAAGCGCGCCGAAGGGCGCGAGCGGCTCGTGCGGGCGGATCCGACCATGATCGCCCGGGCACGCGCCCTCCTCGCGGCCTACGAAGCTCTGTGGCGCGCTCGCATCGACCGGCTGGACGATCTGCTGGCCGAACCCACCGAACCACCCTCTCCCTCAACGACGCAAGGAGATTGACATGCCCGTGACAGATGTCACCACCGACCCCGAAGAGCTCACGATGACGCTCAGCGCCGAGTTCGCCGCCCCCGTCGAACGCGTCTGGCAGGCGTTCACCGACCCGCGGGAGCTGGAGCGGTTCTGGGGTCCTCCCGGCTGGCCGGCCACCTTCACCGAGTTCGACCTCACAGTCGGCGGCCGCGTCCGCTACGAAATGGTCAGTCAGCAGGGCGAGCACGCCCGTGGCGCCTGGGAGTTCCTTTCGATCGAGCAACCCACGCGCTTCGAAGTCATCGATTCCTTCGTAGACGAGGACGGCGCCCCTTCCGAAGGGATGCCGCCCGGGATGCGGGTGACCTACGACTTCGAGCCGACGGCCGACGGATGCCGTCTGCGCAGCGTGACCTACTTCACGTCGGTCGAGGCGCTGGAAGAGGTCATCGCGATGGGCGCGATCGAGGGTTCGACGATGGCCATGAACCAGCTCGACCGCGTTCTGGCCGGATTGCGGGCGTACGCACAGGGCAAGGGCACGCAGGTGGAAATGCTCGACGACGCCCACGTGCGCATCACCCGACTGATCGAGGGCCCGCGTGAACTGGTGTGGCGCGCGCACCATGAGCCCGACCTGCTGCGGCGGTGGATGCTCGGTCCCGACGGCTGGTCGATGACCACGTGCGAGGTGGCCCCCGAGGTGGGGCAGACCTACCGTTACGAGTGGGTGCAGAACGGCGTCGAGGGTTCCGGCTTCGGGTTCGAGGGCGAGACCCTGCTGGTCGACCCGCCGCGGCGTGCCGCGACGACCGAGCGGATGATCGGTACGGACGGCCCAACCGTCATCAACGACCTCACCCTCGAGGAAGAAGACGGCGCCACGTTGCTGACCCTGGTGATGGAGTACCCCGACGCCGAGACTCGCGACATGATCCTCGCGACCGGCATGGCCGAGGGAATGGAAACCAGCTACGCGCGGCTGGAGTCGGTGCTCGCCGGCGAAACGGCGGTCCACTGACGCGCAGCGCCTCCTCCACAGGCCGGCAACTCCGGGGAGTTATCCCCAGAACGCCGCCGCGCGACCTCCAGGCCGCGCGGCGGCGTTGCACGCTGAGGGCATGAGCGCACCCATCCAATCCCCACCGCTGACCGATGACCTGCGCCTGCAGGAATACCTGGAGCCGCTCCTGCAGAGCGCGACTCGTCGCCAACTCTGGCTGTTCTTTCTCGACGCGGACGACCGCCTCGACGGTCCGGTACTTCCGGTCGGCGAACTGCCCGGTGACCCCGCCGTAGTCGTGCAGGTCGATGACTTCGGCGACGGCCCGTTCGCCGACGTCCTCGGCGCGCGACTATCGCTCCTCATGCGCGAACTTGAATTCGCCCAGATCGTGCTCGTGTGGGAACGGCCGGGAGGTGCGAAGGTTCGCGCGGAAGAGCGCGCCTGGGGCCGGGCCCTGGGCGGGGCGCTGCGCGCCAACGGCGCCCGCGTGCGCGCGCAATTCGTGCTGCACGACCGCGGGATGCAGATCATCGCACCCGACGACCTGATGTAGCGGCGGGCGCGGCAACGCGCGGCAACCCCGGCCGCGGCAACCGCCGTCAGGCGCGGGGCAGGGCGTCCTCGAGGGCGACCCACGCGAGCATCGCGCACTTCACGCGGGCGGTGAACTTCGACACCCCCGACAGCGAGGTCGCGTCGCCGTAGACGTCCTCGTCGAGCGGGATCCGCCCGCGCGAGCGCAGCGCCTCACGGAAGCCGGCGATCAGGGCGATCGCCTCTTCCCGGCTCATGCCGCCGTCGGATTCGACCCGGTCGTCCACGAGCGAGGCGAGCATGGATGCCGACGCTTGCGAGATCGAGCATCCGGCGCCGTCCCACGTGACCGAGGTGAGCGTCTCGCCGTCGTCGGAGACGCGCGCGCGCAGGGTGATGTCGTCGCCGCAGATGGGGTTGTGCTGGTGGGAGGTGGCGGTGCGGCCGTCCTCGGGGGCGAGTCCGCGGGCGTGCGGGTGCTTGGAGTGATCGAGGATCAGGTCCTGGTACAGCGATTCCAGCCCGCTCATGCGTGTGCTCCTTCGGCTCCGAAGAACGCGCGTACTCCGGAGACGGCGTCAAGGAAGCGGTCGATGTCGTCGTCGGTGGTGAAGACGGATGCCGATGCGCGCACCGAGGCGGTCAGGCCGAACCGGGCGTGCAGGGGCTTGGCGCAGTGGTGGCCGACGCGCACCGCGATGCCGCGGGAGTCGAGGAACTGGCCCACGTCGTGGGCGTGGACGCCGGCGACGTCGAACGAGGCCAGTCCGATCCGATCGACGGTGCCGTCCGCGGCATCCCCCAGCACCCGCACGCCGTCGATGTCGCGGAGCCCGGCGAGCAGGCGCCGGCCGATGGTGCGCTCGTGCGCGTGCACGGCATCCATCCCGATGTCCTGGAGGTAGCGCACCGCGGCGCCCAGACCGATGGCCTGCGACACCGGCTGCGTGCCGGCTTCGAATTTCTGCGGCGCGGGCAGGAAGCCGGCCTCGTCGAGGGTGACCGTGGTGACCATCGACCCGCCGGTGAGGAACGGCGGCAGCGCCTCGAGCACCTCGGTGCGGCCGTACAGGGCGCCGAGGCCATAGGGGCCGAGCATCTTGTGGCTGGAGAACGCGGCGAGGTCGACGCCGAGCGCCGGCAGGTCCAGCGGCAGGTGGGGCACCGACTGGCAGGCATCCATCACCGTCAGCGCACCGACCGCCCGCGCGAGCGCGACGAGCTCGGCAACGGGGTTCACGATGCCGAGCACGTTCGAGACGTGCGCGAACGCCACGACACGGGTGCGCTCGCCGATGATCGACGCGGCGGCATCCAGGTCCCACGTGCCGTCGTCGCGCACCGGGATGTGACGCAGCACGGCGCCAGTGCGGGCTGCCAGTTCCTGCCAGGGGATGAGGTTCGCGTGGTGCTCGGCCTCGGTGACGACCAGTTCGTCGCCCGGGCGGAGCGCGTAGGGGGCGGATGCCGGCAGGCCGCGGCCCGCGGTGGCGTTGCCGATCGAGTAGGCGACGAGGTTGAGGGCGGCGGTCGCGCCGGCGGACCAGACGAGGTTCTCCGGTGCCGCACCGACGAATCCGGCGACGGTCTCGCGGGCGTCCTCGAAAAGCTCGGTCGCCTCGGCGGCGAGGGTGTGCGCGCCGCGGTGCACGGCGGAATTCGCCCGGGTGAGGAAGTCGATCTCGGTGTCGAGCACGACCCGCGGCTTCTGGCTCGTCGCTCCGGAGTCGAGGTAGATGAGCGGCTCGCCGCCCACGGTTTCACCGAGGATCGGGAAGTCGGCGCGCAGCGCGGCGGCGTCGAGGACCCGGCCGGGCTCGGATGCGAGAGTTGTCACCCTTCCAGGCTACGCCGCGTGGCGGCGGGTGGCTGCGGATCGATGTGGGCCACCAGGCCGTAGCTGGCCTGGTGGTTCCCCGCGCGATCGTCGCCGGGGAGTGGCCGAGCCCGGCGCCGGTCGATGAGCTTCGACGAATCCAGCAGCCACGGGACAAGTGTGATGGCCACGCCGTGCACGAGCATGAGGTGCTGTGCGAGGCGTTTGGCGCGTCCGTTGTGCAAGAACACCTCCCACCAGTGCCCGACGATGTACTGCGGCAGGTAGATCGTGACCACCGACGACCCGTGTTTCTCGCGGTAGTCGCGGATGAATCCCGCCAGCGGGGCGGCGTAGTGACGGTAGGGCGACTCGAGGATGACCAGCGGCACCGGCACCGCGTGCTCTTCCCAGTCGGCCTCCAATTGGGCGGTCTCCCGCCTGGCGATCGCGATGTGAACCGCCAGCGTCGTGTCGTGCTCGGCCGCCAGGGCATAGTCGATCGCTTTGGCCGCGGGTTTGTGGAGGTTTCCCACGAGCACCAATGCCACGTCGCCGTGCGCGCCGAAGTGGACCGTGTCGTCCATCGCGGTCTCGATCTGCACGTTGCGGTAGTAGTGGTGCACGCCGATCATCAGCGCCGTGAGCACCGGGATCGCGAGGAAGACCAGCCACGCCCCATGAGTGAACTTGGTGACGGTCACGATGGCGAGCACGAGCGCGGTCGACATCGCGCCCACGCCATTGATGATCAGTCCCGTCGTGGCAGCGCGCCGCTCGGCGGCGGCCGTCTTCGGCAGCAGACGCAGTTCGCGCTGCCAATGCCTCACCATGCCGATCTGACCGATCGAGAACGAGACGAAGACCCCGATGATGTACAGCTGGATGAGCGTAGTCAGCGTCGCTTGGAACACCACCAGCACCGCGATCGCGGCGATGCCGAGGATGATCATTCCGTTGGAGTACACCAGGCGGTCCCCGCGCGTATCGAGGGACTTCGGCGCGTACCCGTCGCGGGCGAGCACCGATCCGAGCAGGGGGAACCCGTTGAACGCGGTGTTGGCGGCGAGCAGCAGCACGCAGGCGGTCGCCGCCTGGATGACGTAGAAGGGCACTGACCCCATGCCGAAGGTCGCCGCCGCCACTTGAGCCATGAGCGACGGCTGCGGCTGCGTGCAGTCGAATCCGACGAGGTGACACGGGTTCTCCGCGTAGTGCACGCCGGCGACGAGCGCCAGGGTCGTGAGCCCCGCGAACAAGACGATCGCGATCGTCCCCATGATCGCCAGCGTCGCACGCGCATTGCGCTCCTTCGGTGGACGGAACGCCGGCACCCCGTTGGCGACCGCTTCCACTCCGGTCAGTGCCGAGCATCCGCTCGCGAATGCACGCAGCACCAGCAGCACCACTGCGGCCTGGGTGAGGCTCTCCGCCTGCACGGCGTAGTGGGCGCTCGAGGCGACGGGCGCATCGCCCAGCGCCCACCGTGCGAGACCGGTGACGATCATGACCGCCACCGAACCGATGAAGACGTACGTCGGCACCGCGAACGCGTGGGACGCCTCACGCACACCGCGGAGGTTCACCGTGACGAGCACGACGACGAACCCCACCGCCAGCTCCACGCGCCAGGGATCCAGCGCGGGAAGCGCCGAGATGATGTTGTCCACGCCGGCGGCGATCGATACCGCGACGGTGAGGATGTAATCCACCAGCAGCGCGGATGCGACCACGACGCCTGGCAGCTGGCCGAGGTTGGTCCGGGCCACTTCGTAGTCGCCGCCGCCGGAGGGATATGCCGTGATGAGCTGGCGGTAGCTGAGCACCACGACCGTCAACAGCAGGACCACCGCGAGGGCGACCCACGGACTGAACGCCAGGAAGCTCAGTCCTCCGAGCATCAGGATCATCAGCAGCTCCTGCGGCGCGTAGGCCACCGACGACAGTGCATCCGAGGCGAAGATGGGCAGCGCTCGCCGCTTGGGCAGCAGCTGCTGCTCCTGCTTCGCTGACGTGAGCGGGCCGCCCAGCAGCAGCCGCTTGACGGCGGGGGACTCCACCCCCGGGTCGGGATCGTCTGTGGTCACGGCGCGGCACGCTACGCCTGTGGGACAGGACGCGCAATGGGTCCGGACAATACCCCGCCGATGCCGCGGACTCAGGGGCCGAGCGACTCCCGGTGGACGCGGGTGGGGCTCGTCACATGTCCAAGTAGCTGCCGTAGGTGATCTGCTCGACGACGTGTCCGGCTGCGTCGGTGTGCACGAAGACGGCGTGGTCGCCCCCGACCTCGGCGCGCTCGAGCCCGAACCTGAGGACCAGTCGTACGTCGTATGTCACTTCGTCATCGGGCCCCAGGGCGCGCACCTCGTCGGTCGGCATCCCGATCCGCAGTCCGAACTCACCGGTCACCGCGACATCCGCGACCTCGTTGCCGGTGTACTGCGCGTACGAAGGCTCGTGATACTGCTCGCGCGCCGGCCCCCCCTCTTCATACAGGGGTCGGCGCCGTGGTGTCCGCAGTCGGTACGGGCGGGGAGGGACTCGACGCAGACGGGTTCGGAAGCGCGGATGCCGTCGGCGTGGGGTTCACGTCTGCTCGGGACAGGGCGAAGACGCCGACGAGCGCGAGGGCCACGGCAAATCACGGCGGCAGCGGTGAGGGCGACGAGGAGTCCGACGCGAGATCCGTCTCGGGCGGGGGCGGTCACTTGCACATCGTGGCAGGCACACCTCGGCCCGGCGAGAAGCGCCACGCCGGGCGCGACGGCGTCTTCCGGCCGACCGGATGAGGGGATCGGCTGGAATACGGTGGGTTTCCGGCGTCCGGCCCTCACTCCGGCAGATCTCCGCATTTCGGCAACAGGTGCAGGGCGAGCGCGACGGATGCCGCGCCGGAGCCTGCCCGGGTGCGCGTCAGCCGAGGAACTCCCGCGCCGCCACGACGAGGTTGCCGACACCGCGTTCGATCGTGGGGTGCATGATCGGGGCGTAGAACGGCGAGTGGTTGGTGGGGATGTCCTTCTCCACGGTGTCGGCCGCGACCGCGGCGGCATACGCCTCGGGATCCACGCCGCCGAAGAACCAGAACACCAGCGGCGCTCCGCTGTCGCGGGCGAACCAGGACACGTCCTCGCTGCCGGTGAACATGCCCGGGTCTATCACGGTGCCCTCACCGAACGCGCGCTCGAAGGCTGCGGTGAGGCGCGCCGTGGCATCCGCGTCGTTGATCGTCGGGGGCAGCGTGTGCTGGATGCTGATCACGGGCGGCGCTTCGGCACCGGAGGCATCCGCCTCGGCCCGGATGATGCGCTCCACCTTCGCCATGACCCGGTCACGCGCCTGGTCGTCGGGGTAACGCAGGCTGAGCTCGAGTCGCGCCTCCGCCGGGATGATGTTGTTCTTCAGCCCGGCGTGGATCGAGCCGACCGTGACGACGGCGACGTCGCGGGGGTCGACCTCGCGCGAGACGATCGTCTGCAGCCGCATCACCGTCGCCGCCGCCATCACGACCGGGTCGATCGTCGAATGCGGTCGCGATCCATGGCCGCCCCGTCCGAGCAGCGTCACGGTGAGTCCGTCGGATGCGGCCATCTGCGTGCCGCTGCGTACCCCGAGGACCCCGGCGGGCAGCGGAGTGACGTGCTGGCCGAGCACGATGTCGGGACGGGGGAACCGGTCGAGCACACCGTCGGCGATCATCGCCTGCGAGCCGGAGCCGTACTCCTCGGCCGGCTGGAACACCGCCACGATCGTGCCGGACCATTCATCGGTCGTCGCGTGCAGCCGCTCGAGGGCGCCCAGCAGCGCCGTGACGTGCATGTCGTGGCCGCACGCGTGCATGATCGGCACATCCTGCCCGGCCGGATCCGTCCCGCGGGCGGTGCTGGCGTACCCCAGTCCGGTGCGCTCCTCGACGGGGAGGCCGTCCATGTCGGCGCGCAGCCACACCACCGGCCCCTCGCCGTTGCGCAGCACCGCCGCCACACCGGTCTTGCCGATGCCCTCTTCGAACTCGATCCCCAGCTGCTCCAGCACCCTGGTGACGACTGCGGCAGTGCGGGTCTCCTGGAACGACAGCTCCGGATGCCGGTGCAGATCGATATAGAGGGCTTCGAGGTCGATGCTCATGCCGCGAGCCTAGGGGCAGGCCCGCGACTACGTCGTCGGCGGGGCCGTCGACGCCCGCACGACGAGCTCGAACGGCAGCGCAGCGAGCGGCACCACCGGCACGGTCGCCTCGAGCTCGGCGAGCACCGCCGCCGCGGCCCGCAGACCCTGACCGTGCGGGAACTGGTCGATGGTGGTGAGCCCGAAGAACCCGCTCAGGTCGTGGCCGTCCACGCCCACGACCGACAGATCGCCCGGCACGTCCAGCCGCAGGTCGCGGGCGGCGATCAGCGCGCCGATGGCCATCTCGTCGGATGCCGCGAAGATCGCCGTCGGTGGGCGCTCGCCCCGCAGCAACCGCATGGCAGCCCGGTGGCCGCCTTCGATCGTGAAGTCGCCGTACTCGTGCCGGGCGGAGGCGGGGGGTATGCCGGCATCCGCCAGCGCCTGCTCGAACCCCCGCCGTCGCTGCGTCGGGATGTGGGCGTCGTCGACGGCGTACTCGGGAGTCGTGCCGATGTGGGCGATGTCGCGGTGCCCGAGGGCGGTGAGGTGCCCGGTCGCGACGCGCGCAACGGCGACGTCGTCGACGGACAGACTCGGCAGCCGCGGGTGGGCGGCGCCGAGCGCGACCACCGGGAGCCCCAGCTCCACGACGCGTTCGACCTCGGTCGCGTCCAGCGAGATCGCGATCGCGATCACCGCGTCCACCCGGCGGCGGCGCAGGAACGTCTCGAAGACGGTGGCGCGCTCGCCGGCATCTTCGGTGAGCGCGTACAGCGTGATGTCGTATCCGGCACGCTGCAGCCCTGACGCGATGCCGGCGAGCACCGTGGAGAAGTACCAGCGGTCGACCACCGGCAGCAGCACGCCGATGTTGCGGGTGCGCCCCGAGGCCAGGCTCGACGCCGAGGACGACACGACGTAGCCGAGCGCCGCCGCCGCGTCCAGCACCCGCGACCGGGCGCCCTCGGACACCTGGCCGCGGCCGCTGAGCGCGCGCGACACGGTGGCCGTGGACACTCCGGCCGCACGGGCGACCTCGTCGATGCTCACCATGCCCGCGGCCCGCCGCGCGTCAGGCCGCTCGCAGCCACACCGTGGTGTCAGTGGGGAGGATGCCGCCGGTCACCGGCTCGCTCGCGGCGATGAGGTCCGCCCTGGGCAGCTCCACCGGCGCCTCGCCGAGGTTCGCGATCACGGTCACGTCGCCGTTGCGGAACGCCAGCACGTCGTCGCCGTAGCCGTCGAGCCACTCCAGCGTCCCGGCGCCGAGGCGGTGCTCGCGGCGTGCGGCCAGCAGGGTGCGGTACAGCGACAGCGTGGATGCCGGGTCCCCCGCCTGCACGTCGCGGGCAAGGGACTCCCACTCCTCCGGCTGCGGCAGCCACGACTGGCCGGTCGGGCTGAAGCCGTAGGCGGGGGCGTCGGCGTGCCACGGGATCGGCACGCGGCATCCGTCCCGTCCGTAGCGCTCGCCGTCGGTGCGGAACCACGTCGGATCCTGACGCGCCTCACCGGGCAGGTGGATGACCTCGGGAAGGCCCAGTTCCTCGCCCTGGTAGATGTAGGCGGAGCCGGGCAGCGCCAGCATGACCGCCGACGCAGCGCGGGCGCGGCGCAGGCCCAGGACCGCGTCGGGCTGACCGGGGGAGTCGGGACCGATGCCATGACCCTGCGGGTTCTCGGCCGTCAGTGCCAGCCGAGACGCGTGGCGCACGACGTCGTGGTTGGACAGCACCCAGGTGCTCGGTGCGCCCACCGCCGGGTAGGCCCGCAGCGACTCGTCGACGACGTCGCGCAGCGCGGCGGCATCCCATTCGGTCTCAAGGTAGGCGAAGTTGAACGCCTGGTGCATCTCGTCGGGACGCACCCACAGCGCCGTCATGTCGACGGTCGGCAGCCACGCCTCGGCGCAGAGGGCCCGGTCGCCGCCGTACTCGGCGAGCAGCTTGTTCCAATCGCGGTAGATCTCGTGCACGCCCTCCTGGCCCCAATACGGCACGTTCGCCTCGTCGCCGCCCATCGACCCGCTCTCCGGGTCGGGGCTGTAGTCGGGGAGGCCCTCGGCCTTGACCAGGCCATGGGCCACGTCGACGCGGAAGCCGTCGACGCCGCGGTCGAGCCAGAACCGCAGGATGCGGCGGAACTCCTCGTGCACCTCGGGGTTGGACCAGTCGAAGTCGGGCTGGGACGTGTCGAACAGGTGCAGGTACCACTGGCCGGGCGTGCCGTCGGGTTCGACGACGCGGGTCCAGGCCGGCCCGCCGAAGACGGAGTCCCAGTTGTTGGGCGGCAGTTCGCCGTCGGCGCCCTTGCCGTCGCGGAAGATGTAGCGGGCGCGCTCCGGGCTGGCGGGGGCGGCGGCCAGCGCCTGCTGGAACCACACGTGCTGGTCGGACGAGTGGTTCGGCACGAGGTCGGCGATGATGCGGATGCCGCGGGCGTGCGCTGCCTCGATCAGGTCGTCGAAGTCGGCGAGCGTGCCGAAGAGCGGGTCGACGTCGCAGTAGTCGGACACGTCGTAGCCGGCATCCTTCTGCGGCGAACGCTGGAACGGGCTCAGCCAGATCGCGTCGACGCCGAGGGTGCGGAGGTCATCGAGGTGCTCTGTCACGCCGGGCAGGTCGCCCACGCCGTCGCCGGAGGCGTCGGCGAACGAGCGGGGGTAGATCTGGTAGATGACGGCCGTGCGCCACCACTGCGCACCGGGCCGGGAGTCCGCGAGCGAGTCGCCGGGCAGAACGGTCTCGGGAAGAGTCATGCGGCAATGCTAGTGCAAGCGCTTGCAGTGGGATGCGGCGGTGTCGCGCTCCCAGGGGATGCCGCGGGAGCGGCCGGTAGAATCCATCGGTGACCCCCGAACCCGCGCTCGCGCACGCCGACTCCCTCATCCGCACGATCCCCGACTATCCGAGGCCGGGAGTGCTGTTCCGGGACGTGACGCCTCTGCTGGCCGATGCCGCGGCGCTGCGCAGCGTCATCGATGCGATGATCGCTCCGTTCGCGGGCCAGTTCGACGTCGTGGCCGGCATCGAGGCGCGAGGATTCCTGCTCGCCGGCGCCATGGCCACCGCCGCCGGGGTGGGGCTCGTCCCGATCCGCAAGGCGGGCAAGCTCCCGCGCCCCGCGGCAGCCGTCTCCTACACGCTCGAATACGGCACGGCCACGATCGAGGCGCACGACGACATCCCCGACGGTACCCGCGTGCTGCTGGTCGACGATGTGCTCGCCACCGGCGGCACGCTCGTGGCCGCACACGAACTCGTCGGGGCCGTCGGCGGCGTGGTCATCGGCACGGCGGTGCTCATGGAGCTTGCCGGCCTCGGGGGCCGCGAAGCCGTCGGCGACGTCCACGCGGTGTTCACCGCCTGACCGGCGCGCGGCGGCCGGCAGCGGTCGCGAGCGTAGGAGATGGTGCGGAGGTAGGACTTTCCTCGCGGCATCCGTCCTACGCTCGCCCCATCTCCTACGCCCGTGACACGCGTCAGGTGCGCAGGACCACATTGATCGGCTCCTCGCCGGCGACCATGCGCTCGGCCTGCGTCCGCAGCAGCCGCGCGATGCGTGGCCGCATGGCGCTGGAGGCGCCACCGACGTGCGGTGCGATCAGCACGCCGGGCGTGCCCCATAGCGGGTGACCGGCCGGCAGCGGCTCGGGGTCCACGACATCCAGCGCCGCGCGCAGCCGGCCGGAGCGGGTCTCGGCAACGAGAGCGTCGGTGTCGATGAGCGAACCGCGCCCGACGTTGACGACGAGGGCGCCGTCGGGCAGCAGGGCGAGCGTGCGGGCATCGAGGATGCCGCGGGTCTCGTCTCCGCCGGGGAGGGTCAGCACGACGATCTCGGCGTGCGGCAGCAGGTCGTCGAGCTCGTCGATCGCGTGCACGTGCACGCCGTCCTCATCGCGGGCGGTGCGGGCAACGACCGTGAGCTCGATCTCGAACGGCGCCAGGCGAGCGGCCGTGGCCTTGCCCACCCCGCCGTAGCCGATCAGCAGCACCCGCCGGTCGGCGAGGCTCTGCGAGAACTGCGGCATCCACACGCCCTCACGGGTGTTGACGGCGAAGTCGTCGATGTGGCGCTGGGCGGCGAGGGTCAGCCCGACGGCCAGCTCTGCGGTCGACGTCTCGTGCACGCTGGATCCGTTGGCGAAGACGATGCCCTTCGGCAGCAGGTCGGCGACGCCCTCGTAGCCGATCGCCTGACCCTGCACGAGCTGCACGTCGATGCCGTCAAGCCGCTGCAGCAGCGAGCCCTTGCTCATGTACGGCGGCACGACGATGTCGATCCGGTCGCTCGGGGCATCCGTGTCCATCGCCCACACGATCACCTCCACTCCGTTGGGAAGCGGCGCCAGGTCCGCGGCGAGCTGGTCGGAGGGGACGCTGATGAGGAAGGGACGGGTGTCGGAGGTCACTCTTCGACGATACGGGTCAGACGGCGGATGCCACCACGGCGGCGACCGCCGATGTGAAGAACGGCAGGCCGTCGACGCCGGAGCGCATCGCAGCGGCGGTGCTGGGCCCGAAGCCTGGTTCGACGGCGTGCTCGGGGTGCGGCATGAGCCCCACCACGTTGCCTCGACCGTTGGTGAGCCCGGCGATGTCGCGCAGCGACCCGTTCGGGTTGACGTCGACATATCGCAGCGCGACGAGACCTTCGCCCTCCAGCCGGTCCAGTTCGGACTCGCTGGCGACGTAGCCGCCGTCGGCGTTCTTCAGCGGGATGACGATCTCCTGGCCGACCTCGTACTCGCTGGTCCAGGCGGTCGAGGCATTCTCCACGCGCAGGCGCTGGTCGCGGCGGATGAACTGCTGGTGCGCGTTGCGGATGAGTCCGCCCGGCAGCAGGTGGGCTTCGACGAGCATCTGGAAGCCGTTGCAGATACCGAGCACCGGCATGCCCTTCGCGGCGGCATCCTTGACTTCGGCCATGATCGGGGCCAGGGCGGCGATGGCGCCGGCGCGCAGGTAATCGCCGTAGCTGAAGCCACCCGGCAGCACCAGGGCGTCCACGCCTTCGAGGTCGTGCGAGCCGTGCCAGAGTGCGACGGGCTCGGCCCCGGCCAGCCGGATTGCGCGCCGCGCGTCGCCGTCGTCGAGCGAGCCGGGGAAGGTGATGACCCCGACCCGGGCGGTCACTGAACGACCTCGATGCCGACGACGTCCTCGATGACGGCGTTCGAGAGGATCTCATCTGCGATGCGGCGCGCGGTGGCCAGCACCTCGTCGGTGACCTCGCCGTCGACGGTGAGTTCGAACCGCTTGCCGATGCGCACGGAGCCGAAGTTCTCGACACCGAGGCGATCGAGGGCGCCGGAGACGGCCTTCCCCTGGGGATCCAGCAGCTCGGCCTTGGGCATGACGTCGACGACGATGGTGGGCATGTGGGGGCTCCGATGTCGCGGGAAGGGTGCCGGGCCAGTCTACGGGGCGGTCGCGCGACGGCGCGGGAGGAGCCTACGAGCCCGCGAGGGAGCGGATGTAGGCGGCGTTGCCGCGGACGGCGGGCTTGTACCGGTCGAGGTCGGGTGCCACGACGCCGTCGGCGATGACCTCGAGCAGGGCGGCGATCGCCTCGTGGTAGCGGCCCGCTGCGTGCTGCGTGATCGCCTCCCACACCGTCAGCGACGGCGACCCGGGGAAGTCGCGGCGAGCCAGCGCGAAGATCTCTGCCGAGCGCTCGAGCTCACCCAGATTCCGCAACGTCGAGCCGTACTGCAGGTAGCAGCGCCGCAGCAGATCGCCTGACAGGCCGGCGCGGAGTGCGCGCTCGTAGAACGACCGAGCGGTCTGCTCATCGCCGGCGGTGTCGTACGCGCCGCCAACTTCGTAGAGCACGCGGGCATTCGTGGGGTGGTCATCGAGGATCGGCCGCAATGCGTCGATCGTGGGCCGCATGTCGTCGCGGTCGCGCGCAGCGAAGATCCGGTCGAGTTCATCGTCGATGGTCACCCGCTCATTCTGGCGTTACCGAAGCGTGACCAAGTCTGTGGGAGCGCTCCCTTGACGCTCATGGGAGCGATCCCATAACGTCAGTCCTATCGGTGAGAGCGCTCCCAACCCGACGCCCGGACCGAGGCAGAGCCATACCCACACCACAAAGGAGTGACACGTGAATTCACGCGCACTGCGACGCACCGCCCTCCTGGCCGTCGTCGCGACAACATCCGCGATCGTGCTTGCCGGCTGTGCCGGCGGGGACGCTGGCGGCGACAGCAGCGAAGGCGAGGGCGGCGGCGAAACCCTCACGCTCGCCACCTTCAATGACATGGGCTACTCGGACGAACTTCTCGCGGAGTTCACCGAGGAGACCGGCATCGAGGTCGTCCACAACAAGGCAGCCACGTCCAACGACGCGCGTGCGAACTTCTTCCAGAAGCTCGGCAAGGGCGGTCTCGCGGACGTCGAGGCCGTCGAGGTGGACTGGTTCACCGAGATGATGCAGTACTCCGACCTCGTCGTGCCGGTTCCGGATGACCTCAAGGGTCGCTGGCTGGACTGGAAGGAAGCCGCAGCGACGGATGCCGATGGCAACCTGGTCGCGTACGGCACCGACATGGGCCCCCAGGCGGTCTGCTACCGCCAGGACCTGTTCGAAGCCGCCGGCCTGCCGTCGGACCGTGAAGCCGTCGCCGAGCTGTTCCCGACGTGGGACGCGTTCTTCCAGGTCGGAGCCGACTACACCGAGAAGACCGGCAAGCCGTTCATCGACTCGGCCAACTCGGTGCTGCAGGGCCTGGTGAACCAGCTCGAGATCGCCTACGAGGACCCCGACGGCTCGATCGTCGCCGCCGACAACCCCGACATCCGCGCCGCCTACGACGCGGTCGTCGACAAGGGCATCCCGATCTCGGCATACCCCGGGCAGTGGAACGACGACTGGTACGCCGCCATGGCCGGTGGCGACTTCGCCGCCATGCTGTGCCCGCCGTGGATGCACGGCATCATCGCCGGTGAGGCTCCCGACATCGAGGGCTGGGACATCGCCAACGCCTTCCCCGAGGGTGGCGGCAACTGGGGCGGCTCGTACCTCGTCGTCCCCGCTGATGGTGAGAACACCGAGGCTGCCCAGCAGCTCGCCGACTGGCTGACGGCCCCGGAGAACCAGATCAAGGCGTTCACCAACGCCGGCACCTTCCCGAGCCAGATCGAGGCGCAGGACAGCGCTGACCTCACCGGCTACGTCAACGAGTACTTCAACGACGCACCGACGGGCCAGATCGGCATCGACCGCGCCAACGCGATCACCGTGTCCACCTACAAGGGTCAGGACTACTTCAAGTACCACGACGCACTGCAGAACGCGATCACCCGAGTCTTCGACGGCCTCGAAGACAAGGAGACCGCGTGGGAGACGTGGCTGACCGAGATCAGCGGCTTCTGACGCCCCCTCTCGACCACTGAACCACGGGGGTGCGGATCGCATTCGACGACCCGCACCCCCGTGACTCCCGACAACGAAAGGCGATCGTGACCGCTACCGACTCCCGCCCGGCGACGCGCGCCGCGGCATCCGATCAGCCGCTGCGACCGCCGCGCGTGATCTCGTTCTCCCAGAAGCTGAGCAAGTGGGATCTGAAGTTCTCCCCCTACCTGTACATCTCGCCGTTCTTCCTCATGTTCGCGGTCGTGGGACTGTTCCCCATCGCGTACACGGCGGTCATCTCCTTCATGGACTGGGACCTCGTCCGCAACTCCGGAGAGTTCGTCGGATTCGACCAGTACATCTGGATCCTCACGCAGCCCCACTTCTGGACCGCGCTGCGCAACACCTTCAGCATCTTCGTCCTCTCCAGCGTCCCGCAGCTGATCCTCGCGATCTTCATCGCGGCGGTGCTCGACCGCAACATCCGTGCCAAGACGTTCTGGCGCATGGCCGTGCTCGTGCCCTATGTCGTCGCCCCCGTCGCGGTCGGCCTCATCTTCAACGCGATGTTCGCCGACAAGTCCGGGCTCATCAACAGCTGGCTCGAGGTGATCGGGATCTCCGAGATCCCCTGGCACGTCGAGCCCTTCTGGAGTCACGTCGCCATCGCGACGATGGTCAACTACCGCTGGGTCGGCTACAACGCGCTGATCCTGCTTGCGGCGATGCAGGCAGTGAACCGTGATTACTACGAAGCCGCCACCGTCGACGGCGCCGGTCCCATCCGGCAGTTCTTCAGCATCACGATGCCGTCCCTGAAGCCCACGCTGATCTTCGTCATCATCACCTCGACGATCGGCGGTCTGCAGATCTTCGACGAGCCGCGCGTGTTCGACCAGTTCGGACGCGGTGGCGCAGGTCAGCAATGGCTGACCATCACGCTCTACCTCTACGACATCGGATGGGGGCAGTGGAACTTCGGCCGCGCAGCGGCGATGGCCTGGATCCTGTTCATCATCATCCTCGGCATCGGATTGATAAACCTGCTCGTCACCCGCACCGTCGTGCGGGATGAGGGGATGCGTTCCGAACTCGGCAAACGCCAGCAGAAGCGGGCCGCACGCGCGGCCAAGAAGCAGGTCAAGGAGTCCCAGCGATGAGCATCGGCACCCCCCCGCCCCTCGCGATCGTCGAGTCGGGCATCCCCAACGCGGCAGCACGCCGCCGCGGCGCCAAGACGATCCGCATCCGCGGCTCCCGCCCCGGAATCTGGGCGTACGCCACCCTCGGGGTGGTCTTCCTCTCCGCCGTCTTCCCGCTGTACTGGTCGTTCGTCATCGGCTCCGGCGACTCAACGACGCTGCGCGGAGACTTCCCCTGGATCCCGGGCGGCAACTTCATCTCGAACGCCATATCGGTCATGACCAACCCGGCGGTGAACTTCTGGCCGGCGCTGTGGAACTCCATCTACAGCTCATTCATCATCGCGGCAGCAGTGGTGATCACCTCGACCCTGGCCGGCTGGGCCTTCGCGAAGCTGCGCTTCCTCGGGGGGCCGGCGCTGCTGGTCTTCGTCGTGGCGACCATGGCGGTGCCGCAGCAGCTGGGCGTCGTGCCGCTGTACATCCTGTTCGCCGACCTGGGCTGGACCGGTGAGATCGGCGCGATCATCATCCCCGCCCTCACCAGTGCCTTCGGCGTGTTCTGGATGACGCAGTACCTGCAGCAGGCGGTGCCCGATGAGCTCATCGAGGCCGCTCGCGTCGACGGTGCATCGATGATCCGCACGTTCTGGACGGTCGGTGTCACGGCGGCGCGTCCGGCGGCGGCGATGCTGTTCCTGTTCACCTTCGTGGGCGCCTGGAACAACTTCTTCTGGCCCTTCATCGTGCTCGACCGCCAGAACCCGACGCTCCCGGTGGCGTTGTCGCTGCTGCAGTCGAACTACTTCGTCGACTACTCCGTCGTGCTCGCCGGCGTGGTGCTGGCGACCATCCCGCTGCTGCTGCTGTTCATCTTCGCGGGCAAGCAACTGGTCAGTGGGATCATGGCCGGGGCCGTCAAGGGCTGAACCAATGAGCATCATCACGCACGAGAGGTCTGCCCACATGTCGGCATCCACTCCCCGTCCCTTTCCGGCGAACTTCCTGTTCGGGGCCGCCACGGCCGCCTACCAGATCGAAGGTGCGGCGCACGAGGACGGCCGCAAGGATTCGATCTGGGATGCCTTCTCGCGCGTGCCGGGCGCGGTGATCAACGCCGACAACGGCGACGTCGCCTGCGACCACTACCACCGCTACCGCGACGACGTCGCACTGATGAAGCGGATGGGGCTGCAGACCTACCGGTTCTCCACCTCGTGGTCGCGGGTGCGTCCCGACGGCGGCGCGCTCAACCCGAAGGGCGTCGATTTCTACAAGCGCCTCGTGGACGAGCTGCTCGGTGCCGGCATCCTGCCGTGGCTGACCCTGTACCACTGGGATCTGCCGCAGGCGCTGCAGGAGAAGGGCGGCTGGGCCAACCGCGACACCGCGGAGCTGTTCACCGAGTACGCGCTGGACATGCACGACGCCCTCGGCGATCGGGTGCAGGCGTGGACGACGCTGAACGAGCCGTGGTGCTCGTCGTTCCTCAGCTACACCGCCGGCATCCACGCGCCCGGTCGCCAGAGCGTGACGGAGGGCGTGCTCGCCGCGCACCACCTGCTGCTCGGACACGGCCAAGCGGTGCGGGAGCTGCGCACCCGCGACTCGTCGCTGCAGATGGGACTGACGCTCAACCTCACGGTGGCCGATGCCGTCGACCCGACCGATCCCCTCGACATCGACGCCGCCCGGCGCATCGACGGCCAGTTCAACCGGTGGTTCCTCGACCCGATCTTCCGGGCCGAGTACCCCGCGGACACCGTCGAGGACATCCGGTCGGTGGATGCCGGGGCGATCGCGGCGCTCGAGCAGGCCATCCGACCCGGCGACCTCGAGGCGATCGCCACACCGATCGACACGCTGGGCGTGAACTACTACCACGGCGAGTACGTCGGCGGGCGTCCGCCTGCCGTCCCCGTCACCGGTGGCGACGCCCCGACCGACCGCGAGGGCTCGTCGCCCTTCCCCTCGCACGAGCGGATCCACTGGCACGACCGGGGTCTTCCCCGCACGACGATGCACTGGGAAGTGCAGCCCGAGGGGCTGACCCGACTGCTGCGCCGAGTGCAGGAGGACTACACCGGCGCCGACGGCGTGCCTCTCTACGTCACCGAGAACGGCGCCGCCTATGACGACGTCGCGGTGGTGGAAGACGGGCAGACCCGCGTGCACGATGTGGAGCGCACCGAGTTCGTGCGTGCGCACCTCGCGGCGATCCTCGACGCGCAGGATGCCGGCGTCGACGTGCGCGGCTACTTCTACTGGTCGCTGCTGGACAACTTCGAATGGGCCTGGGGCTACGAGAAGCGGTTCGGCATCGTGCATGTCGACTACGACACCCAGCAGCGCACCGTCAAGGACAGCGGCCGCGAGTACAGTCGAGTGATCGCCGAGCGCTCGCTGGACGCCGAGCCGGCGGCAATCTGACGTCCGGGGGCGATGACATGAGCACGGATGCGCTGCGCAGCGTCCCCGGCGCGGTGACGATCGAAGAGGTCGCCGCCGCAGCAGGGGTCTCACGGTCGACCGTGTCGCGCGTCGTCAACGGGTCGACCGCCGTCAGCCCGGCTGCGCTGGAGTCCGTGAACCGGGCGATCGCCGAGCTCAACTACGTGCCCAACCGTGCCGCCCGCTCGCTGGCCAGGCGTCAGACCCTGGCGATCGCCCTCGTGGTGCCCGAGGACACGTCGCGGTTCTTCGGCGACCCGTTCTTCGCGGCGGTCGTCTCCGGCATCAATTCGCGCATCAGCCGCTCCGACTACGTGCTGAACCTGATCCTCGCGAACGACGACCCTCGCGACAAGACGACGAGCTACCTGCGCAGCGGGGCCGTCGATGGTGCGGTCATCGTGTCGCACCACACCAGCGACACGTTCATCGACCGCATCGCCGCGAGCGTTCCGGTGGTCTACGGCGGACGTCCGGTGCGCGAGCGCGACAACGACTACTACGTCGACGTCGACAACGTCGCCGGAGGTCGCGTCGCGACGCAGCACCTCATCGACCGGGGGCGGCGGCGGATCGCGTCGATCACCGGCCCGCTCACGATGCCGGCGGGCGTGGACCGGCTGCAGGGATACCGCGAGGCGCTGGCAGGCGCCGGCCTGGAGGAGGTGGCGGTCCTGGACGGAAACTTCACGGTGCAGGACGGCGCGCGGGCGATGACGCGGATGCTGGAGTCGGGGGTGGAGTTCGACGCGCTCTTCATCGCCAGCGACCTGATGGCCCGGGGTGCCCTCACCGTGCTCGCGGGCGCCGGCATCCGGGTGCCTGACGATGTCGCCATCGTCGGCTTCGACGACTCTCCGGTGGCCACCACGGTGACCCCGGCCCTCACGACGGTGCGACAGCCGTCCTATGGGCAGGGCGAGCGGATGGCCACGATCCTGCTCGATCTGCTCGCCGGCGGAAGCCCGCAGCAGGTGACCATGCTCGACACCGAGCTCATCGTGCGCGACTCGTCCTGACCGCCCCCGGCGCGCCCGCCCCCTGCCGACCACCCGAAACCGGTGAGACCGCAACTGGCGGCCGAGACCGTGGTTGTTTCCCACTGTCTCGGCCGCCAGATGCGGTCTCACGGTGCGGTTGAGCGAGGGCGGTCAGGGCTGCGGGTCGCCGCCCAGCTGGCCCACGGCGGGGATCGGACCGCCGTCATCGGCGCCGGTGCGGCGCCAGCGGGCGATGGCGTTGCCGGCATGGTAGATCACCAGCGCGGCGACGGTGCCCAGCACGATCGCGCCGAACTGGAGCGTGCCGAAGTTCATCGCGAAGCCGGCGATGGCGATGATGAACGACACCGCGACGGTGTACTGGTTGACCGGCCGCGAGAAGTCCACGCGGTTGTCGACCCAGATCTTGATGCCGATGACGCCGATGAGCCCGTAGAGCGCCGTGGTCACGCCACCGAGAACGCCGGCGGGGATGGTGTTGAACAGTGCGCCGATCTTGGGAGAGAAGGCCAGCAGGATCGCCACCAGGCCCGCGACCCAGTACGCCGCCGTGGAGTACACGCGGGTGGCGGCCATCACGCCGATGTTCTCGCCGTAGGTGGTGGTCGCCGAACCGCCGAAGCCGCCGGCGAGCACGGTCGCCGCACCGTCGGCGATGAGTGCTCGCCCGGTGTGTTTGTTGATCGAGGGGTCTTCGGCCATCGTGGCGACACCGCGCACGTGGCCGACGTTCTCGGCGACGAGCACGAGCACCACCGGCAGGAACATCGGCACCAGGGCCCATGCGCCGGGGTCGCCCAGGCCGGCGAGGTGGAACTGCGGCAGGCCGATCCAGGCCGCCTCGTTCACCGAGGTGAAGTCGATCTGCCCGGTGAACACCGCCACCAGGTAGCCGACGATCACGCCCAGGAAGATCGAGATGCGGCCGAGGAACCCGCGGAACAGCACGCTGAACAGCACGACGGCCACGAGCGTGACGGTGGCCAGTTCCGGCTGCAGCTGGAAGTTGTTCCACGCCGCCGGGGCGAGGTTGAAGCCGATCAGAGCGACGATGGAGCCGGCGACCACCGGCGGCATGAGCTTTTCGACCCAGCCGGTGCCGACCGCCTGCACGATGAAGCCGACGGTGGCCAGCAGGACGCCGACGACGACCACGCCGACCAGCGCCTGCGTGAGCTGCTCAGGGCTCGACAGCGGGTCCCCGCCGTTGAGAGCCGTGATCGGCGCGATGAACGCGAACGACGAGCCGAGATAGCTGGGGAGGCGGTTCCTGGTGATGATCAGGAACAGCAGTGTGCCGAGGCCCGAGAACAGCAGGGTCGTCGACACCGGGAACCCGGTGAGGATCGGCACGAGGAACGTGGCGCCGAACATCGCGACCACGTGCTGCGCACCGATGGCGATCGTCGCGGGCCATCCCAGACGTTCGTCGGGCTTGACGACGGCTCCGCGTTCGACGTGACGGCCGTCACCGTGCAGGCGCCAGATGGGCATGAGACTCCTCAGGTGGTTGAGCGGCGAGTACGGGAGTCACACTATCGGCGACCACCCGGTGGCCGTGGCCGCCCGGGCACCTACCCGGTGAGGCGCTCGAGCAGTTCTCGGTACCGGGCCGCGGTGCGCTGGACGATCTCGGCGGGAAGCGGCGGCGGTGTGCCCTGTTTCGACCAGTTCGCCGCGAGCCAGTCGCGCACGATCTGCTTGTCGAATGAGGCCATCCGCTCGGCGGGCGTGGTGCCGGTATGCCACGCGGCGGCATCCCAGTAGCGCGACGAGTCGCTCGTGAGCACCTCGTCGGCAAGCGTCAGGATGCCGTGGTCGTCGACGCCGAACTCGAATTTGGTGTCGGCCAGGATCAGCCCGTGCTTCTCGGCGGTCGCCGCGGCACGGGAGTAGATCTCCAGCGACGTGTCACGCAGCTGCTCGGCACGCTCGCGCCCGACGAGCTCGACGGTTTGGTCGAACGAGATGTTCTCGTCGTGCTCACCAATCGGCGCCTTGTAGGCGGGGGTGAAGATCGGCTCGGGCAGCCGATCGCCATCGCCCAGCCCCGCCGGAAGCGCGATGCCGCACACCG
This sequence comes from Microbacterium sp. zg-B96, assembly GCF_030246865.1. Lineage (NCBI taxonomy): Bacteria > Bacillati > Actinomycetota > Actinomycetes > Micrococcales > Microbacteriaceae > Microbacterium > Microbacterium sp. zg-B96. The sequence goes on from NZ_CP126738.1 coordinate 97,966, forward strand.
TCCCGTGCTCGCGGTACTCCGCCCAGCCCGAGCCGGTGAGGTAGCCGCGCACGACGCACTCGACCGGCAGCATCTCGAGGGACCGCACGACCATGGCGCGCCCGGCGACGGCGTCGGGGACCAGGGTGTGGGGCTCATCGTCGACGCCCAGTACCGTGCTGGCGGCGAGATGGTTCGGGATGCCGCGCCCGCCGTCCCCGCCCGCGAGCTGGTCGAACCACCACAGGCTGAGGGTCGTCAGCAGCACACCCTTGCCGGGGATCCCTGGCTCGAGCACGAAGTCGAAGGCGCTGACGCGATCGCTCGCGACGACGAGCATGCGCGCGGCGGGGCCGCTAGCCGAGCCCGTCGGTGGCGCCTCCGGTACGTACAGGTCACGCACCTTGCCGGAGTAGACGTGTCGCCAGCCGGGCAGCTCGGAGAAGGTCACGTGCCCATTATCGACGGTGGCGCGCCGCCGCACGCGCTCGCTCAGCTGGGAGGTCGTAGCGGGCGCGCCCGCCCAGGCGCGGGGTCTGCGACCGATCGCGCCACGGCGGCTGGATGAACCACGCCTTCGCGCGTGCCGACCCCCTCGGCGATCATCAACCTGAGATCAACCACATCCGCCCGTCACGAGCCGGGCGTAGAGTCCCCCTGGACCAAGCAGAGCCGCCGAAAGGACAGTGCGAAGACGTGACAGACTCCGACACCCGCGCCCAGCGCACCGGGGCGGCCCGCACCACCTCGGCATCCACCCCCGCCCGCAGCCCGTGGCCGGCGCTGTGGGCGCTGGTCATCGGCTTCTTCATGATCCTGGTCGACACGACGATCGTGTCGGTGGCGAACCCCGCCATCAAGGCCGCACTGGACCCGACCACCGGCAACCTCGACAAGGTCGTTTGGGTCACCAGCGCCTACCTGCTCGCCTACGCCGTGCCGCTGCTGGTCACCGGGCGCCTGGGCGACAGGTTCGGGCCCAAGAACATCTACCTGATCGGGCTCGCGGTGTTCACGCTGGCCTCGCTCGGCTGCGGCCTGTCGCCCACGCTGGGCAGCCTCATCGCCTTCCGCGCACTGCAGGGCATCGGCGCCTCCCTCATGACGCCGCAGACCATGGCCGTGATCACCCGCACCTTCCCCGCCGACCGACGGGGAGCGGCGATGGGCCTGTGGGGTGCAACCTCGGGCGTCGCGATGCTTGTCGGCCCGCTCGCCGGCGGACTGCTGGTGGATGCCTTCGGGTGGGAGTGGATCTTCTTCGTCAACCTTCCGGTGGGCGTCATCGGGTTCGTGCTGGCGTGGATCCTGGTACCGAAACTCCAGACGCATCCGCACCGGTTCGACATGGTGGGTGTGTTCCTCAGCGCGACCGCACTGTTCCTCATCGTCTTCGCCCTACAGGAGGCCGAACAGTATGACTGGGGCGTCATCTGGGGACCGGTGACGGTGTGGATGCTGCTCCTGGCCGGCATCCTGGTGCTCGGCCTGTTCATCTGGCAGCAGGCGCGCACGCGCAGCGAGCCGCTCGTGCCGATGGCGTTGTTCCGCGACCGCAACTTCACCGTCGCCGGCATCGGCATCACCACCGTCGGCTTCATGGCGGCGAGCATGTCACTGCCGTTCATGTTCTTCCTGCAGCTGGCGCGAGGACTCACCCCGACCGAGTCGGCGCTGGTGCTCGTGCCGATGGCCGTCGCCGCCGGCATCCTGTCGCCCTTGGCCGGGCGACTGCTGGACCGCACCGATCCGCGGTTCCTGCTGGTGCCCGGAATGATCGCCGTCTCGGCCGCGCTGATCTGGTACGCCGTGCTCATGAACCTCGACACCCCGATGTGGATGTTCCTGCTGCCCTCGGCACTGATGGGCGCGGGGCAGGCGGGGCTGTGGGGCCCGCTGGCGACGACGGCCACCCGCAACCTCGATCCGCGGCAGGCCGGGGCAGGGTCCGGCGTCTACAACACCATGCGCACGATGGGCTCGGTGCTCGGGTCCGCCGCGATCGCCGCCGTCATGCAGGGGCGCCTGGAAGCGAATCTGCCGGGCATGGCGGATGCCGCGGGCTCGGGTGCCGGCTCCGGCGCGGCGCTCCCGCCGGAGGTCGCTGCGGGTTTTGCGACCGCGATGGCCCAGGCGACGCTGCTACCGGCGGGAGTGATCCTGCTCGGCGTGGTCGCGGCGATGTTCTTGCGCCGTCCGCCTCACATGCACGGTTAGGTTGCAGGGTGCAGGGTGGCAGGCGGATGCCGCGGCGTTCTAGCGTCGCAGCATCCCACCCCGCCCGAGGAAGAGTCCCCGCATGCGCATCAGCAAGATCGCCCCCGACCAGATGACGACGCGTCAGCGCGAGGTGTTCGAGCGCATCGCCGGCTCTCGCGGGCGCCTCGGCGCCCCCTTCCAGGTGTGGCTGCAGAGCCCCGAGCTGTGCGATCGCGTCGAGAAGCTCGGGTCGTATCTGCGGTGGGACTCGAGCCTGCCGCTGCGGCTGCGCGAACTGTCGCTGCTGATCGCCGCGCGCTTCTTCGACGCGCAATACTCCTGGAATGCCCACGTCGACGTGGCGCTGGCCGAAGGCATCCCGCAGCAGGCGATCGACGCGCTGGCGCGGCGGGAGACGCCGGTGTTCGATCGTGACGAGGATCAGGTCTTCTACGCGTTCTGCGACGAGCTGCTCACCGAGCACTTCGTGTCGCAGCAGACTTTCGACGCGGCGCTGGCATATTTCGGACCCGCAGGGCTGGTGGACACCGTCGCGTCGCTGGGCAACTTCACGATGCTCGGGATGCTGCTGAACACGTTCGAGGTCGACCTGCAGGCAGACCGCACGCGGCCGTTCCCCGACATCAACGGCTACGGGCGCGTTCTCATCCCCTGAGTGCGCGGGTCAATCCGGGTCGGTCGGGTCCAGCGGCGCGTGGTGGTCGAACGCGACGACGCCGTGCCGCCAGTAGCCGCTCACGACGGCCTGTGCGGCAGGCAATCCCGCGGTGCGGCGCAGGTGGCGGCGCACCGCGACGAGGGCGGATGCCTCGCCCGCGGCCCAGACGAACACGCCGTCACCGATCGGCCCGAGGGCCTGAAGTGCCGGCATCCATCCGCTCGCATCCGGAACCAGGTGCAGCCGCAGGTCGATGCCGTCCACCGCACCGAGGTAGTCCGCGACCCAGCCGTTCTCGCCACCGACGGCGGCGATGACGTCCACCACGGTGCCCGCAGGAACGCCGCGGATCCAGCGCGACACCGAGGGCAGCGACGTCTCGTCGCACAGCAGCAGTAGGCCGTCGATGTCCTGGGGCGCCCGCTTCGAGCCGCGTGGCCCGACCACGACGAGGCGGTCACCGGGCTGCGCCTGCGCCGCCCAGGCCGAAGCGGGGCCCGGATCCGGGTGCACGAAGAAGTCGAGGTCCACTTCGACACCGCCGCCGTCAACTGCGCGAGGCAGCGGGGTGAAGTCGCGTGCGATCGCGGCGCGGTCCGGCCGGATGATGCCGTCCTCGCCGGGACCCACGGCCGTCGGCGCGACGAGCTCACCGGTGACCGGGTCGGGCAGGAATAGCCGCACATGGTCGGCGGGGCCGGAGCTTGCGAAGTCCGCGAAGTCGGGACCGGTCACGGTGACCCGCACGATCGTCGGCGCGACGCGTGCGACGTGCACCACCGTCCCCTCCCGCGCGGTGAAACGGTTGCGTCCGCCCGCTCGGGCGAACCGGCCGACTGTGTCCGTCACGCGCTCGCGCGGGCGGGTGGAAGAGTGCTCCGTCATGACCCCAGCCAAGCACAGGCGGGCATCGAGGCTGATCGCCGGCGTTGCACGAACGGTTCACATAATCGTGCGTTCGGGCCTCTGGATCGGCGCGGGACCGGCCCCGTACGGTCAGAGCACGGGAGCCAGCAGGCTTTCTGCCGCAGCCGTCGCCGACGGCACCACAGACACTGATCGTTAGGAACCCCGATGTTCATCGTCGACTCGCAGATTCACCTCTGGAAGGAAGAGACGCCCGACCGGCCCTGGGTGCCCGGCGCGCGCGAGCGGATCCGTCTGAACGGCCACCGCGAAGAGGCCTTCCTGGCCGAAGAGGCGGTCTCGCTCATGGACGAGGCAGGCGTCAACCGCGCCCTCATCCTCCCGCCGTCGTGGGAGGGCGATCGCATCGACTACGCCCTCGAGTCGGCGGAGAAGTACCCGGGCCGCTTCGGCATCATGGCGCGCGTGCCCCAGAACGACCAGGAGGAGGGCGAGAAGCTCCTGCACTTCATCAAGGACAACGAGCACATCAAGGGCGTGCGGCTCACGTTCCACCGCCCCGTGGATCGCAACTGGATGATCGATGGGACCAACGACTGGTACTGGCCGCTGGCCGAGAAGCTCGGCATCCCGACGATGGTGCACGCGCCCATCTGGAAGGCCGAGCTCGGACAGATCGCCGAGAAGCACCCGGACCTGAAGATCATCATCGACCACATGGGCATCATGGCGCGCTGCGTCGATGACGCCATCGGCTACTGGGTGCAGGAGACCGCCGATCTGCACCGCTACCCGAACATCTCGGTCAAGGTCTCCGCGATCCCCGGCTACTCGACGGCACCCTTCCCGAACCTCAACATCGAGAAGTACGTGCGTGAGGTCGTCGACAAGATGGGCCCGGAGCGCGCGCACTGGGGCACCGACGTGACCCGTCTGCTCGGTCACGGCCTGACCTGGACCGACACCGTGGAGCAATTCACCAAGCATTTCTCCTTCTCCCCGGAGGAGCTGGAGTGGATCATGGGTAAGGGCATCAGCAAGGTGCTCGGCTGGGACATCCCCGAGCCCGCTGCTGTCGGCGCGGCTGCCGCGACGACGACGGAGAACGCCTGACGTGAGTGAGCAGAAGTATGACGGCGGCGAGCTGCTGATCGAGGCATTCGGCGACCTCGGCGTGGACGTCATCTTCTCCTCGCCGGGCTCAGAGTGGGCCCCCGCCTGGGAGGCGCTCGCGCGCCGCCAGGCGGACGGTGTGCCAGCGCCGAGGTATCTCGACCTCATGCACGAGACCGTGGCCGTGGGCATGGCCACCGGCTACGGTCTCGTGACCCGGCGGGTGCAGGCGGTCCTGCTTCACGCAGCGCCCGGCCTGCTCCAGGGGTCGATGGCCGTGCACGGCGCGCTACTGGCCGGCGTCGGCATGGTGGTGACCTCCAGTGAGTCGCTCACCTACGGCGACGGACCAGGGCCCGACCCTGGCGGCCAGTGGTACCGCAACCTCTCCATCGTCGGCGGCACCCACCACGTCGCGCAGCCCTGGACGAAGTGGTCGCAGCAGGTCGGCAGCATCCACACCCTCTACACGCTCGTCAAGCGCGGCGGGGAACTGGCCGATCGCGCACCGGCGGGACCGGTGTACCTCAACACCCCGCTGGAGATCCTGCTCGAGCCCACCGCGCCTCCCGTCAAGCCCAAGAAGGTGGTGGCCAAGGGTCGCCGGGTGAGCGCGCCGGAAGACATCGCGACCGTCGCCGACCTCATCGCCGGCGCCCGCCGGCCCGTGATCGTCACCGAGACGGCCGGGCGCGACGCCGGTGGCTTCGAGGCGCTGACCGCGCTCGCCGAAGACCTCGGCATCGGCGTGATCGAGCCGATGTCGGCGGTGTGCGCCAATATCTCCAAGGCCAGCCCCGCGTATGTGGGCAACGACGTCGACGCCGTCATGGACGAGGCAGACCTGATCATCCTGATCAACGCCCGCGCCCCGTTCTACCCGCCCAGCCGGCGGCCCGCGAAGGCGACGATGGTCGTCATCGATGAGGTGCCGCAGCGCCCGCACATCGTCTACCAGGTACTCAACGCCGACCACTATCTCGAGGGCGCCGTGCCCGAGACGCTCACCGCGCTGCGCGCGGCGGTGCTCGAGCGGGTGGATGCCGAGGAGCTGGCATCCCGCCGCGCACAGACCGCGCAGGAGCACCACGCCTGGCAATCGGCGACCGACGCGCTCGAGACCAGAGCGCTCGCCGCCCCCGGGATCGACCCCGTCGCGCTCGCGGTGAAGCTGCGTGAGATCGCGCGCGCCGAGGATGCCACCGTCGTCGACGAGACGATCACGCACGGCCGCGTCGTGCAGCGCCATGTCGGCTGGAACCGCCCCGACGGGTTCTTCTACGTGCAGGGCGGGCTCGGGCAGGGCATCGCCGTTGCCCTCGGGGTCAAGCTCGCGGTGGCGGACGGTTTCGTCGTGTACACCGTCGGCGACGGCGCGTTCCTGTACAACCCGGTGATCCCGTCGCTGCTCGCGGCGAAGGACTACGACCTGCCGGTGCTCATCGTCATCTTCAACAACAAGAAGTACCTGTCGATGAAGATGAACCACCTGCGCTTCTACCCGCAGGGGGCTGCGGTGACGACCGACAACCATCTGGGCGTCGACCTCTCCAGCCAGCCCGACCTCAGCCGGTTCGCGGCGCCGTTCGACATGTTCGCCGCCGAGGTCGACGACCCCGAGCAGCTGGACGACGTGCTCGCGCAGGCGGTGGCCGCCGTCAAGGCCGGTACGACCGCCGTCGTCAACGTCGCGGTCAGCCGCTAACCCGATCCCGGTCGGGCGGCTCCTGCCGGGGCCGCCCGACCGCACCAACGAAAGGCACACCATGCCCGTCAGCGTCTCCCCGTCGGCCTTCGAGGCCTTCATCGCCGACATCTTCCAGGCGGTCGGCGTCAGCGCCGAGGATGCCGCGGCCGCGGCACCGTCGTTCGTCTGGGCGAGCCTGCGCGGGGTCGACTCGCACGGCGTCACCCGGGTTCCCCGCTACCTGGAGATGTTCGACAGCGGCGTCGCCAACCCGACGCCGAGCATCACCGTCTCCGACACCGCCCCCGGGGTCGCGGTGATCGACGCCGACTTCGCACCGGGTCCGGTGGCGCTGACCCGCGCCGTCGAGCTGGCCGTGAGCAAGGCCAAGACCCAGGGCGTTGCGATCGTGTCGGTGCGCAACACCGTGCACACCGGCGCGCTCGGCTACTACGCGAGTCTCATCGCCGACCAGGGCTTCGTCGGCGTCGGCATCGCCGCCGGCTCGCCGATGATGTCGTACGAGGGCGCTGTGGGTGCATCGGTGGCCACCAGTCCGCTGGCGATCGCGGTGCCCGGAACCGGCGACAAGCCCACGGTGCTGCTGGACATGGCCAGTTCCCTCATCGCGATGGGCAAGATCGCCCAGTACAAGCGCGAGGGCAAGCAACTTCCCGAAGGGTCGGCGACGACCGCCGACGGCACGCCGACGACCGACCCCGAGCTCGCGAAGATCCCCACACCCCTGGGGGGCGCGAAGGGCTCCGGGCTGTCGCTGATGTTCGAGCTGCTCACCTCGGTGCTCGTGGCGGCGCCGATTCTCACGCCCTACCACGCCGGTCACAAGAAGCACCGGCAGAACGCGACCCTCATCGTGATCGACCCGGCCGCATTCGGCCCGGCCGAGGAGTTCGCTGCGAACGTCGACGCCACGATCGACACGATCCACGGCCTCCCGAAGGCGGAGGGGGTGGAGCGGATCCTCGTTCCGGGCGAGCGCAGCGCGGCATCGCTGGACCAGCGCACCGAGGCGGGCATTCCCGTCGGTGACAAGGTGTGGGCCGAATTCGTCGAGGTCGCCGGCCGGCTCGGCGTGACCGTCCCGGAGGTGTGACATGGCCACGATCGTCAAGTTCGACCAGATCGAGGTGCTCGACCGCGGCGGTGCGGTGAAGACCTGGCCGCTCATCACGGGAGAATCCACCGGCAACACCAACGACCTCGCGACCGGCATCAGCATCTACCCGGTCGGTGCGGGTGCGCCGCTGCACTCCCACAACTGCGACGAGCAGGTGCTGATCCTCGAGGGCGAGGGCTTCGTGGAGGTGCACGAGGCGGACGGGCTCATCCGGGAGCAGCTGAAGAAGGACGACACCGCCTACGTGAAGCGGGATGTGTTCCACCGTTACCAGAACACCGGGGACGTGCCGATGCGCATCCTCTGGATCTACCCGACCGGGTTCGTCACCCGCACCTTCGCCGACACCGGCAAGACGGTGGAGCACCTCACCGCCGAGGACGCCATGGGCGGGCGCTGAGGACGTATGCGACTGCAGGAGATACCCGACGAACGGATGACGGCCCGCCAGCGGGAGCTCGCCGACCGCATCACCGCGCGCCGTGGTGCCGTGCGGGGACCGTACAAAGTGTGGCTGAACAGCCCTGAAGTGTGTGAGCGGGTCGAGGCGCTGGGCGCGTTCGTGCGGTTCGAGTCATCGCTGCCCGAGCACCTGCGGCTGCTGACGCTGCTCATCGCGTGCCGTGCCTTCGATGCGCAGTACTCCTGGAACGCCCATGTCGGGCAGGCGCTCGCCGCCGGCATCCCGCAGCAGGTGATCGACGCGATCGCCCGACGGGAGCGGCCCCCATTCGGCGACGATGCCGACCGGGTGTTCTGGGAGCTCTGCGACGAGCTGGTGCGCGAGCACTTCGTGTCGGATGCCGCCTTCGCCCGGGCCCGGGACCACTTCACCGCCGAGCAGCTCGTCGACGCGATCGCGTCCCTGGGCAACTACACGATGCTCGCGATGTGCTTGAACGCCTTCGAGGTGGATCTGCAGCCCGGGGTCGAGCCACCGTTCCCCGACGTTCGCGGCTACGCCAAGGACTAGCGGCACCTCCAACGCCGCGTCTTTCCGCGGTTCCGGGGCGCGACACGCCCGGGGGGAGGCCCAGATTTGCCGGGTCCCCAGGATCCACGTATTGTTTTCTCTGTTGGCCCCACAGGGAACAGCGGAGAGGCCGAAAGGCCCCGCACCCCTCAAGTAGCCGACAGCCCCCAGCCCTACCGAGTCCCCCGGGACAGTGGTAGGATGGGGATTCCGGTCGAAGACCAGGTAGGGACCACTGATCGACATCACGTCGATCGAAGCGCCGAACTGGTTGCAGCCGGACAAATGATTAGTTGCCCTTCGGGTATGGCTGCAAAGCCGGACCGGAGGAGCATCCGATCCTTGAGAACTCAACAGCGTGCACTTGTCAAATGCCAAATAACCTCGTCCCAGCTTTGGCTGGGTGAGATTCCTTTGGATCAAAGTCCGATTCCCTTTGGGGGGTCGGCAACGGATAAGTCAGTAATGACATCCATTTGGTCAGTTCAAACTCGCTGCTTCGGCCTTTTTCCGGCTGTTGTATGCATTTTTCTTTTACGGAGAGTTTGATCCTGGCTCAGGATGAACGCTGGCGGCGTGCTTAACACATGCAAGTCGAACGGTGAAGCAGAGCTTGCTCTGTGGATCAGTGGCGAACGGGTGAGTAACACGTGAGCAACCTGCCCCGGACTCTGGGATAAGCGCTGGAAACGGCGTCTAATACTGGATACGAGCTGCGACCGCATGGTCAGCAGTTGGAAAGAATTTCGGTCTGGGATGGGCTCGCGGCCTATCAGCTTGTTGGTGAGGTAATGGCTCACCAAGGCGTCGACGGGTAGCCGGCCTGAGAGGGTGACCGGCCACACTGGGACTGAGACACGGCCCAGACTCCTACGGGAGGCAGCAGTGGGGAATATTGCACAATGGGCGAAAGCCTGATGCAGCAACGCCGCGTGAGGGACGACGGCCTTCGGGTTGTAAACCTCTTTTAGCAGGGAAGAAGCGAAAGTGACGGTACCTGCAGAAAAAGCGCCGGCTAACTACGTGCCAGCAGCCGCGGTAATACGTAGGGCGCAAGCGTTATCCGGAATTATTGGGCGTAAAGAGCTCGTAGGCGGTTTGTCGCGTCTGCTGTGAAATCTGGGGGCTCAACCCCCAGCCTGCAGTGGGTACGGGCAGACTAGAGTGCGGTAGGGGAGATTGGAATTCCTGGTGTAGCGGTGGAATGCGCAGATATCAGGAGGAACACCGATGGCGAAGGCAGATCTCTGGGCCGTAACTGACGCTGAGGAGCGAAAGGGTGGGGAGCAAACAGGCTTAGATACCCTGGTAGTCCACCCCGTAAACGTTGGGAACTAGTTGTGGGGTCCATTCCACGGATTCCGTGACGCAGCTAACGCATTAAGTTCCCCGCCTGGGGAGTACGGCCGCAAGGCTAAAACTCAAAGGAATTGACGGGGACCCGCACAAGCGGCGGAGCATGCGGATTAATTCGATGCAACGCGAAGAACCTTACCAAGGCTTGACATATACGAGAACGCTGCAGAAATGTAGAACTCTTTGGACACTCGTAAACAGGTGGTGCATGGTTGTCGTCAGCTCGTGTCGTGAGATGTTGGGTTAAGTCCCGCAACGAGCGCAACCCTCGTTCTATGTTGCCAGCACGTAATGGTGGGAACTCATGGGATACTGCCGGGGTCAACTCGGAGGAAGGTGGGGATGACGTCAAATCATCATGCCCCTTATGTCTTGGGCTTCACGCATGCTACAATGGCCGGTACAAAGGGCTGCAATACCGTAAGGTGGAGCGAATCCCAAAAAGCCGGTCCCAGTTCGGATTGAGGTCTGCAACTCGACCTCATGAAGTCGGAGTCGCTAGTAATCGCAGATCAGCAACGCTGCGGTGAATACGTTCCCGGGTCTTGTACACACCGCCCGTCAAGTCATGAAAGTCGGTAACACCTGAAGCCGGTGGCCCAACCCTTGTGGAGGGAGCCGTCGAAGGTGGGATCGGTAATTAGGACTAAGTCGTAACAAGGTAGCCGTACCGGAAGGTGCGGCTGGATCACCTCCTTTCTAAGGAGCATCTGGCACCCTCGGGTGTCCAGGCGCCAGATTCGAGACATACGTTCTCGACTGGTAGCTCATGGGTGGAACATTTGACTTGGTGCCGGGGAGTGATCTTCGAACTCAGTACGCTGCTTGCAGCTGGAACGGTTGGGGGTGAGTGATACGGCACATGCACGCTGTTGGGTCCTGAGGGACCGGATGCGCACTGACCTTCGGGTTGGGTGCAGACGAACCTCAGGACCTGCTTTTCGTTTCCGGCTTTTGCTGGTTGCGGGAGTGGGTACCGCCCGTACTTTGAGAACTACACAGTGGACGCGAGCATCTTCGAGACGATTTATCGTCTCGATCGATGATCTTAAAGATCATTAGTCAATTTCTGATCCAAGCCTTTATGGCTTGGGTTGCGAGTTTTGATTCAAACTCATGTGATTTTCAAGTCTTTAAGAGCAAACGGTGAATGCCTTGGCATCTGGAGCCGAAGAAGGACGTAGCAATCTGCGATAAGCCTCGGGGAGTGGATAAGCACACTTTGATCCGAGGGTGTCCGAATGGGGAAACCCCGCTGGGCGGCGTGCCGACCTAGTGACTCCCGCCTGAATATATAGGGCGGGTAGAGGGAACGTGGGGAAGTGAAACATCTCAGTACCCACAGGAAGAGAAAGCAACCGCGATTCCGTTAGTAGTGGCGAGCGAAACCGGAACAGGCTAAACCGAGTACGTGTGATATCCGGCAGGAGTTGCGTATTCGGGGTTGTGGGACTTTTCTGGCTGGTCTGCCGATCAGCCGGCGTTACAAGAAGGTATAGACGAACCGCATGGAAAGGCGGGTCATAGAGGGTGACAACCCCGTAGTCGAAATGCCTCTCTTGACGCGAAGAGTATCCCAAGTAGCACGGGGCCCGAGAAATCCCGTGTGAATCTGTCAGGACCACCTGATAAGCCTAAATACTCCCAGATGACCGATAGCGGACAAGTACCGTGAGGGAAAGGTGAAAAGTACCCCGGGAGGGGAGTGAAATAGTACCTGAAACCGTTTGCTTACAAACCGTTGGAGCCTCCTTAGTAGGGGTGACAGCGTGCCTTTTGAAGAATGAGCCTGCGAGTTAGCGATATGTGGCGAGGTTAACCCGTGAGGGGTAGCCGTAGCGAAAGCGAGTCTGAATAGGGCGATTCAGTCGCATGTCCTAGACCCGAAGCGAAGTGATCTATCCATGGCCAGGTTGAAGCGACGGTAAGACGTCGTGGAGGACCGAACCCACTTAGGTTGAAAACTGAGGGGATGAGCTGTGGATAGGGGTGAAAGGCCAATCAAACTTCGTGATAGCTGGTTCTCTCCGAAATGCATTTAGGTGCAGCGTTGCGTGTTTCTTGCCGGAGGTAGAGCTACTGGATGGCCGATGGGCCCTACAAGGTTACTGACGTCAGCCAAACTCCGAATGCCGGTAAGTGAGAGCGCAGCAGTGAGACTGTGGGGGATAAGCTTCATAGTCGAGAGGGAAACAACCCAGACCACCATCTAAGGTCCCAAAGCGCGTGCTAAGTGGGAAAGGATGTGGAGTTGCTTAGACAACCAGGAGGTTGGCTTAGAAGCAGCCACCCTTGAAAGAGTGCGTAATAGCTCACTGGTCAAGTGATTCCGCGCCGACAATGTAACGGGGCTCAAGCACGCCACCGAAGTTGTGGCATTGATATTATTGGTAGGCCTTCGTGGTCCAGCCGTATTGATGGGTAGGAGAGCGTCGTGTGGCCAGCGAAGCGGCGGTGTGAACCAGCCGTGGAGGCTACACGAGTGAGAATGCAGGCATGAGTAGCGAAAGACGTGTGAGAAACACGTCCTCCGAAAGACCAAGGGTTCCAGGGTCAAGCTAATCTTCCCTGGGTAAGTCGGGACCTAAGGCGAGGCCGACAGGCGTAGTCGATGGACAACGGGTTGATATTCCCGTACCGGCGAAGAACCGCCCAAACTAATCCAGTAGTGCTAAGTATCTGAATCCCAGTGACGGATCCCTTCGGGGTGAAGCGTTGGGCCTAGCGTACGACCCCATTCTGGTGCGGTTAGCGTATTAACAGGTGTGACGCAGGAAGGTAGCCCAACCCGGGCGATGGTTGTCCCGGGGCAAGTGCGTAGGCCGAGTGATAGGCAAATCCGTCACTCATACAGGCTGAGACACGATGCGGATAAAAAGTGGGTGATCCTATGCTGCCAAGAAAAGCATCGACGCGAGGTTCAAGCCGCCCGTACCCCAAACCGACTCAGGTGGTCAGGTAGAGAATACCAAGGAGATCGAGAGAATCGTGGTTAAGGAACTCGGCAAAATGCCCCCGTAACTTCGGGAGAAGGGGGGCCTTCGACGTATTAGGACTTGCTCCGAAAGCGTTTGGAGGCCGCAGAGACTAGTGGGTAGCGACTGTTTACTAAAAACACAGGTCCGTGCCAAGTCGCAAGACGATGTATACGGACTGACGCCTGCCCGGTGCTGGAAGGTTAAGAGGACCGGTTAGCCGCAAGGCGAAGCTGAGAATTTAAGCCCCAGTAAACGGCGGTGGTAACTATAACCATCCTAAGGTAGCGAAATTCCTTGTCGGGTAAGTTCCGACCTGCACGAATGGCGTAACGACTTCCCAACTGTCTCAACCGCGAACTCGGCGAAATTGCACTACGAGTAAAGATGCTCGTTACGCGCAGCAGGACGGAAAGACCCCGTGACCTTTACTACAGCTTGGTATTGGTGTTCGGTGTGGCTTGTGTAGGATAGGTGGGAGACTTTGAAGCATGGACGCCAGTTCATGTGGAGTCATTGTTGAAATACCACTCTGGTCACTCTGGATATCTAACTTCGAACCGTAATCCGGTTCAGGGACAGTGCCTGGTGGGTAGTTTAACTGGGGCGGTTGCCTCCCAAAAAGTAACGGAGGCGCCCAAAGGTTCCCTCAACCTGGTTGGCAATCAGGTGTCGAGTGTAAGTGCACAAGGGAGCTTGACTGTGAGACTGACAGGTCGAGCAGGGACGAAAGTCGGGACTAGTGATCCGGCAGTGGCTTGTGGAAGCGCTGTCGCTCAACGGATAAAAGGTACCTCGGGGATAACAGGCTGATCTTGCCCAAGAGTCCATATCGACGGCATGGTTTGGCACCTCGATGTCGGCTCGTCGCATCCTGGGGCTGGAGTAGGTCCCAAGGGTTGGGCTGTTCGCCCATTAAAGCGGTACGCGAGCTGGGTTTAGAACGTCGTGAGACAGTTCGGTCCCTATCCGCTGCGCGCGTAGGAAGTTTGAGAGGATCTGACCCTAGTACGAGAGGACCGGGTTGGACGAACCTCTGGTGTGTCAGTTGTTCCGCCAGGAGCACCGCTGATTAGCTACGTTCGGGATGGATAACCGCTGAAAGCATCTAAGCGGGAAGCCGGCCTCAAGATGAGACTTCCATGCCTTCGGGCGAGAGGCTCCCAGCCAGACTACTGGGTTGATAGGCCAGATGTGGAAGTGCAGCAATGCATGCAGCTGACTGGTACTAATAAGCCGATGACTTGATAACACACCCGTTTGAGGTGCTACGCGTCCACTGAGTGGTTCTCGATGTACGGTCGAGAACCGCACCAACAATTTTTGTTGTGTGCATGACTGAAACATCAATAGTGTTTCGGCGGCCATAGCGAGAGGGAAACGCCCGGATCCATACCGAACCCGGAAGCTAAGCCTCTCAGCGCCGATGGTACTGCAGGGGGGACCCTGTGGGAGAGTAGGACACCGCCGGACTTCTTTCGTGAGAAAGCCACCCAATGCTGGGTGGCTTTCTCTCGTTAACGCAGCGTTTTCGCACCGCGGCGCGGCGCAGCATCACCAGATCGCGAGCCGCACCAGCGCCCCGATGACACAGGCCCACAAGAGGCTGGCGAGCGTACCGACGATGAAGCGCTCCCGCGCCGCCGGGGTGGACAGCTCCGAAAAGCGTCCGATGCCCTTGAGTGCCACCACGACCGCGATGGCTTCGGGGAAGCCGGCGATCAAACCGAGCGTGACGCCGACCCGCTCCAGATATCCGATCGTGGTCCCGCCGCGGAGGATCTCCTGCACCTCGCCGGACTCGTTGGCGTCCCCCCGCACGCCAACGAGGATTCCGCCGGCGATCCCCTGCTGCACGGTGCCGTGTGTTGCCATGTCCAGTACCCGCCGCACGACCGGGTCGCCGCCGAGCACCGAGAGCGCCAGGGCCGGCAGGGCCAGGATCATCCCCATGATGCCCGGCACGTTCTGCGGCGTCATCACCACGATGACCAGGCTCAGCACAATGATCCCCGCAGCGATGGCCAGCGGGATGTTCCGTGGCCGCCGCAGGCTCAGCACGACCAGCGCGAGGGCCGCGCACAGCGCGAGGAACAGGAAGATCGACAGGATCGCGACGACAACGGCGTCGGGGATGACCACCACCATGCCGACAGTGTGGCATGTAGGTCCCTCACTGCACCGGCATCCATTCGCCTCTTGCCACTGATCCGGCGGCTACGCAATGCTCGAACCCATGGCGAAGATGGAGCATTTCGAGATTCCGGCTGACGATCTGCCGCGTGCGCAGGAGTTCTACCAGCGGGTGCTCGGATTCGACTACCAGCCGTGGGGCGACGACATGGGCATGCTGACCCAGCCGGACGGCGAGGGCGTCGACGGCGACCTGCATGAACGCGGTGCGGTGTCGCATCCCACGGTCGTGTTCACGGTTGACCGCATCGAGGACACCATCGCGCTCGCGGTGGCCCGCGGGGGTTCCCAGGTGAACGAGATCCAGGCACTCGGCGAGAACGGCCGCTGGGTGTACATCACCGACTCCGAGGGCAACATGATCGGGCTCTTCGACGAGATCGCCGTCGCCTGAGCCGCACGGAGGCGGCGGCGCAGCGCGCTGATAGCCTGGACCGCGTGTCTTCCCAAGCCCTGACGGTCGCCGAACCCGCGATCGACCCCACGTTCGAAAACGTCTGGGACGAGTTGGTGTGGCGTGGCCTGGTTCACGTGTCCACCGGCCAGGAGGCGCTGCGCGAACTGCTCGCCGGCGACCCGATCACGTACTACTGCGGCTTCGATCCGACCGCGCCGAGTCTGCACCTGGGCAACCTCGTGCAGCTGCTCACGATGCGGCGGATCCAGCTGGCCGGGCACAAGCCGCTGGGCCTGGTCGGCGGCTCGACCGGACTGATCGGTGACCCGCGACCCTCCGCCGAGCGCACGCTGAATACGCCCGAGGTCGTGGCGGAATGGGTGGGCAGGCTGCGCGTTCAGGTGGAGCGCTTCCTGAGCTTCGAGGGCACCACCGCCGCCCGCATCGTCAACAACCTCGACTGGACGGCGCCGCTGTCGGCGATCGACTTCCTTCGCGAGATCGGCAAGCACTACCGCGTCGGCACGATGCTCAAGAAGGATGCCGTCGCCGCGCGGCTGAACTCCGACGCCGGGATCAGCTACACCGAGTTCAGCTACCAGATCCTCCAGGGGATGGACTACCTGGAGCTCTACCGCCAGTACGGCTGTGTGCTGCAGACCGGCGGCTCGGACCAGTGGGGCAACCTCACCAGCGGCACCGACCTGATCCACCGCGTCGAGGGCGCGTCGGTGCACGCGATCGGTACGCCGCTGATCACCAACAGCGACGGCACGAAGTTCGGCAAGAGCGAGGGCAACGCCATCTGGCTCGACCCTGAGATGTGCAGCCCGTACCGGATGTACCAGTTCTGGTTGAACAGCGACGACGCCGACGTGATCGGCCGGCTCAAGGTCTTCACCTTCCTCACGCGTGCCGAGATCGAGGAGTACGCCCAGCTCGTCGAGACCGAGCCGTTCCGCCGGGCCGCGCAGAAACGGCTGGCGCTGGAAGTGTCGACGCTCGTCCACGGCCCCGAGGCGACGGCGGCGGTCATCGCGGCATCCGACGCCCTGTTCGGCAAGGGGGACCTGACGTCGCTGGATGCCGCGACCCTGCGTTCCGCGCTCGAGGAACTGCCGCACGCCACCGCGACGCGCGAGACCACGGTCGTGCAGGCGCTCGTGGACACCGGTCTCACCACCAGCCTGTCCGAATCGCGCCGCGCGATCGCCCAGGGCGGAGTGTCACTGGACGGCGACCGCGTCGACGATGACACCGCGCTGGTCACCGGTTCGCTCCCCGGCGGGGTGTCGGTGCTACGACGCGGGAAGAAGACCCTCGCTGGACTGTTCCTGGCCGAGTCGGCCGAGTAGGCCGACGAGGCGCGGATGCCGTTCACTCCCAGCCACGCAGTCGTCGCGCTGCCGTTCATCCGCACGCCGCTCGTTCCCGCGGCCATCGCCATCGGCGCGATGACCCCGGATCTGCCGCTGTTCGTCCGCGGGACCCCGCTGACCTACGCGGTGACCCACTCCTGGCCGGCGCTGCTGCTGACGGTGCTGGTCGCCTTCGTGCTGCTGCTGGCGTGGCGGTGTCTGCTGCGCCCCGCGGTGCGGGAGCTCTCGCCGCGGTGGCTCGCCGCCCGCCTGCCCGCCGAATGGGACATGCCGGCAGGCGAGGCGGCACGGGATGCCGTCGGGGCCGACCCGCGGCATCCCCGTGGCCGCGCCTACCCCGTGCTCCTTGTGGTCTCGCTGCTGCTGGGCGTGGTCACGCACATCGTCTGGGACGCGTTCACGCACGAGGCGCGCTGGGGTGTGGTGCTCTTTCCAGCGCTCGACGCCGCACGGGGGCCGCTGCTGGGCTACAAGTGGCTGCAGTACGGCTCGAGCGTCGTGGGCCTGGTGGTCATCGCGGTGTGGGCGGCGGTGTGGCTGAGCAGGCGCGATGCCGCGACCCCCGTCTCGCGGGTGTTCCCCGCCGCCGTGCGCATCGGGTGGTGGGCATCGCTTCCGGTGATCCTCGTCGCGGCGTGGGTGAGGGGGCTCGTCGCCTTCGGGCCGCTGGATGCCGATTTCGGCGTGGCCCACCTGGGCTACCGCGTATTGCCCCCGGCGTGCGGTGTATGGGGCCTGGTCACCCTCGTGGTGGCGGTCGCGGTCCAGGTCGCACGAGCGCGCCGCTGATCTCGCTACCCGGACGCGCTCGGGCCCGATTCGCGCGTCCGGGCCGGCGTCAGAGCGCTGCGCCCACCGAGACCCGAGCATCCGCCAGTGCCAGCACGACCGCGAGCGCTTCGCGCAGCGACGCCTCCGGGTCGGTGGTGAGCCGATCCTGCCGCCACGCGATGTGCTGGTCGGGGCGCACCAGAATGCACCCGGACTCGCCGATGCCGGACGCCTTCGCCCAGGCGCCGTAGAGATCCGCGACCTCACCGCCCGCGCCGATGCGCAGTGCGGTCACGGGGATGCCGGTGGTTTCGGTGATCGCGCGGGCCGCGTCCAGCCATGCCCCGCCGCGGGTGCGGGTGAGCAGCGTGAACTGCTCGGGGCGGCAGAGGTCCAACGTCGACACCGTGGTGCCTCGGCATTCCACCCACGCGTGCGGCACCCGGGCCCCGGCGATGTTGCGGGGGCGATAGACGAGCTCGAGATCGATCTCGTCCTCCGGCTCCAGGGTGCCGTCGGGAACGACCGCGCCCTCGCGGTACACCTGATTCATCTCGGTGCCGTGCGCGTGGTAGGACCAGGTCTTGGAGTCCCGGGCCACGGCGAACGCCTCGCGGCGGGCCTCGCCGGCATCCGAATCGGCGAAGAGCACGTCGAACTGCGCCTGGCGCTCGGCGGGAGAGGCCGCCGGATCGATGCCGAGCGCCTTGACCACCTCGGGGTTCTGGTGCCAGCCGGCCACGGCGCGGTCCACGACGTGGCGCCCGATCGGCTGGCGTTCCGTGCTGTACGAAGCGAGGAGCCCCGCGCCGGCGTTCCAGCGCAGCGTGGCGGCGAGCTTCCAGGCGAGGTTGAAGGCATCCTGGATGCAGGTGTTGCCACCCAGCCCGTTCATGGGGGGATGCCGGTGCACCGCGTCGCCCGCGCAGAACACGCGGCCCTCGCTGTAGCGGTCGGCGACGACCTGGTTGATGCGCCACGGATACATCCCGCGGATGGTGATCTCGACGGTGTCGTCCTGGATGATCTCGCGGACGGCGGTGATCAGTTCTTCTTCCGAGAGCGTGGTCACGCTCTGCCCGAGGTGGACGAACCCGACGATCCACTCGTTCCAGGGGCGCACCATGCGCAGCATCGCGTTACCCATCGCCCCGTCGCGGCCCGGCTGCAGGATCCAGAAGATCGAACCTGGGCGGTGCGCGAAGTGCTGCGAGAGGTCCGCCTCGAAGTGCACATTCAGTGCGGGGGCGAGCGCGGGCGTGCCGGTGAAAGGCAGCCCGATGGCCTCGGCCACCGGACTCTGGCCGCCGTCGGCGCCGATCACGTACGCGGAGCGCACCGTGAACTCGGCGCCGGTGAGGCGGTCCCGCAGCGTCGTCGTGACGCCATCGGCATCCTGCGCCAGCGAGACGAACTCGGTGCTGTAGCGGGTGACGACGCCCAGCCGCATTGCTTCGCCGACGAGGATCGGCTCGAACCGGTCCTGCGGCAGGTCGCACCCCTTGCCGGGGCTGTGGGCGTATTCGCCGGCCCGGGCCGGATCGTTGCCCCAGCTCCACATGCGGCCGAACTCCACGCCGGCGACCGCCGTCATCATGACGTGGTTGGCCATCTGGTCGCCCGGCGTGGCCGCAGCCACGCATGCGTCTTCGAGATCGAGAGTGCGCATGACCTCCATCGTGCGCTGGTTGACGATGTGAGCGCGGGGGGAGTTGGCGACCCACGGCGCGCGACTGATCATCATGGCCTTGACCCCGTGGCGGGCCAGCGCGACCGCGGCGGTGGAACCGGCCAGGCCTGCCCCGACGATCAGGACCTCGGTCTCGAGTTGCTCCATCGCGACTCCCTTTCGTTAGTGTTCAGTCACAGCGTGAAACTAATGATGCACGCATACCCATTTCTTTCCAACGGTGGAGCGATCCTGAATACGAACACTGATGCTGCAGAACAGTTCGCGCACGTCGCGGACCTGATCGTCGACATCGCACGCGAGATGCGACTGCGCAGCGGCGTGGACGCGCCCGGCGTCCCGCTCAACCAGACGCAGAGTCAGGTGATGAGGTTCGTGCACTCCTGCCCCGATAGCTCGGTGTCCGAGATCGCCCTCGCAGTGGGCATCAAACGCACCAACGTCAGCTCCGCCCTGCAGGATCTGCGCGAGCTCGGCTACGTCACGACGGCCCCGGATCCGCGCGATGGCCGCGCGATCCGCGTCCGACCGACCGCGCTCGCCGATCGGACGATCGCGCAGTTGGGACGGGCGTGGGCGGGCACGCTGCAGGAGGCGTGGGATGCCGTCGAGCACGGCCGTGACGACATCGCGGCAGCGGAGTCCGTGCTCGCCGCCCTCATGCAGGGCCTGCGGGCCACCCGGCACGACGGCCCCGGCACTCCCCACTGAACGCCGGCGCGACATCACCTCCAGCCGATTTGCGAACACCCGTCGCGATGTGCAGGGTTAGGTTGCGACCACGGCATCCTCGTTAGGGTCTCCGCCCGTTACCGTCAGGGGAGCACCCCGCGGCTCCCGAATCGCCGCGGACGGGTGAGCATCGAGTGTTCTGACGCGAGGAGGCGTCGTTATGCGACGAAAAGCAGCACTACTGAGGGTCGCGATCCCTCTGACCATCGCAGGCCTGCTTTTGTCCGGCTGCGCCGGCGGAGCCGATCCCGAACCCGCGGGGAACAGCGGGGCACCATCCGGACCCAGCGGCACCCTCAAGGTCAACTGGGGTGGCTTCCCGCAGAGCTGGGCGCCGGGCCAGTCCATCGAGCCCGGGTACCTCCGCGTTCCCTACGAGACGCTGACCACCCTCGGTGCAGACGGGTTCACCGTCGAGCCGTGGCTGGCGACGGAGTGGGAGCAGACCCCCACTGATCTCACGCTCACGCTTCGCGACGATGTCACCTTCCACGACGGGACACCCTTCAACGCCGAGGCCGTGAAGATCAACATCGAGTACGTGCGTGACAACGGCGGACAATTCTCGGGCGCGCTGAGCGGTGTCGACTCGATCGATGTGATCGATGAGACGCACCTGAAGATCAACTTCTCCCGCCCCGCGCCGACGTTCCTCACGATGTTGACGCAGCGCAACGTACCCATCGCTTCGCCGGCGGCCATCGCCGACGGCTCGGTCGTGACGGCGCCGGTGGGCACGAGCCCGTGGGCGTACGACGAATCAGCCTCGGTGCAGGGCACGAAGATGGCGTTCGCACTCACCGACGACTACTGGGGTGAGGAGCCGGGCTTCGCCGGCGTCGAGCTGTTCGGCATCGCCGATGACACCGCTGCCACCGCCGCGTTGCTGTCGGGCGAGATCGACATCACCGACACCGAAGACGACCAACTGCCCACGCTGGAGTCGGCGGAGAACGCCGAACTCATCACCTACCCGGCGATCCGCAACAACATCGTGTTCTTCGACCGCGGCCCCGGCGGCGTGTTCGAGGACGTGGATCTGCGCAAGGCCCTGTGCTACGCGGCCGATGCCACCGGTTACAAGGAGATCGACTCGGCGGTGCTCGATGCCCCGCAGCAGCACTTCATCGACGGCGAGTTCGGCAACAACCCGGACATCGTCGGCTACCCGGACAGCAGCGAAGCCGCTGCGGCGTTCAAGGCAGCCGGCAGCCCGGCCGTGAGTGCGACGTTCCCGGCGGCACCGTTCAACAAGCAGCAGCTGGAGTACTTCGTCGACGGCATGAACCAGCTGGCAGGTGTCGAGGTGACCGTGCAGGAGTTGGCGGTGCCGCAGTTCCTCAGCGACTGGAACTCGGGCAAGTACCCGCTCGGCGTCGGAAACAACCCGCAGATCGCCCCCTACGACTGGTACGCCACGTGGTTCGCGGAGCGGGCCTTCTCCAACCCCTCGGGGACTGAGAGTGCGCAGCTCAAGGCCGCGGCGCAGGCTGCCGTCGCTGCCGGCACCACCGAGGAGGCGCAGGGGCTGTGGGCGGAAGTCATGCGGATCATCATCGACGAAGAGGCGCTGGCATGTGGCTTCACGGTGCAGTCGGAGATCATCGCCTGGAACGCCGACACTGTCAGCGGCGTCGAGCAGCCCACCGAAGCGTGGGAGCAGAACCTCGTCAACTACCGCGATCTGAAGCCTGTCGGCTGACGTTCGCCTGACTGCATCACACCCGGAGGTAGAGACACATGGCACTGCGAGCGATGAGGCGAGGGGGACGGCGATGCTGAAACTCATCGGTTATCGGCTCATCCTCGCAGTGCCCCAACTGGCGATCGTGTCGCTGCTGGTGTTCTCGCTGGTCTACCTCATCCCGGGGAGCGCGGCGGCCGTCATCCTGGGCGACGCCGCCTCCTCTCCGGAGGAGATCGCGCGGGTCGAGGCCCAACTGGGCCTCGACCGGCCGTTCTTCGTGCGGCTCGTCGAGTGGTACGCCGCTGCGCTGCAGGGCGATCTGGGCACATCGCTGCTCGCGGGACAACCCGTGACGGACATGATCGCCCAGCGCCTGCCCGCCACCCTGTCGCTGGTCATCGGGGGACTGCTCGTTGCCGTCATCGTGGGCATGGGTCTCGGCCTGTTCGCCGGGGTGAAAGCGGGACAGCCGCGGGACCGCGCCGTCACCGGCGTGACCGCCTTCCTGCAGTCCGTCCCCGAGTTCTGGCTGGGCCAGATCCTCGTGGTCGTGTTCGTGATCCAGCTGAAGCTCGCCCCGGTGCTGGCATGGACGCCGCCGAGCCAGGACGTCGGCAAGTGGCTGACCGGACTGATCCTCCCTTCTCTCGCCCTCGGCGTCGGGACCGCCGCCCTCATCGCCCGCCAGACACGCACCGCGATCGCCGACTCGCTGGCATCGCGCTACATCGACACGCTCACCGCCGCGGGTGTCTCGCGCACGCGGATCATCTGGACCTACGCGCTGAAGAACTCCCTCGTGCCGGCGCTCGCCGCCGTCGGGCTCGCCGTCGGCGTGCTGTTCGGGGTGAGCCTCGTCATGGAGCGCGTCTTCTCGTTCCCGGGCCTCGGCACGCTCATGCTCAACAGTGTCCTGAGCAAGGACTTCCCCGTCGTCCAGGGTGTCGCTCTCGTGATCGGCATCATCATCATCGTCGTCAACGCCGTACTGGACATCTCCTACGGCGTGATCAACCCGAAGGCGCGCCCGTCATGACCGACGCCCAGTACAGCCAGACGGTCGCCGTCCGCACTCCTAAGGGAGCGCCGGCGCAGACGGGCACCGGGCGCACGCTGCGGCGCATCGCGCGCCAGCCGCTCACCGTGATCGCACTCTCGTGGCTGCTGATCGTGGTCGCCGCTGCGGTCTTCGCGCCCCTGCTGGCGCCTTATGACCCGCTCCACAACGACTTCGACGACATGCTGTCCGGGCCGACGGCCGAGCACTGGCTCGGCACCGACGAGAACGGCCGCGACGTGCTCAGCCGCATTCTCTACGGCGCACGCATCGCCCTCCTCGTCGGATTCGGCGCAGTCATCATCGCGATGCTGATCGGAGTGCCCATCGGCCTGCTCCTGGGCTTCCGCGGCGGCTGGACCGACCGGATCGGCACCCGTTTCGTCGATGTGTTCGACGCACTGCCCGGCATCCTGGTGGCGTTCGCCGTCATCGCCATCCTGGGTCGCGGGCTGCTACCGCTGCTGCTGGCGATCGGCTTGATGTTCTGCATGAACTTCGCGCGGATGGCCAGGGCCATCACTCTCGCCGAGCGGCACAAGCTCTACGTGGATGCCGCCCGCGTCTCGGGATTGCGCGAATCGGCCATCCTGTTCAAGCAGGTCCTGCCGAACCTGACTGCGCCGCTGATCGTGCAGGCCGCGATCATGACCGGAACGGCCATCATCATCGAGTCGGCGCTGAGCTTCCTCGGGATCGGTCTGGAGTCCTCGACCCCATCCTGGGGCGGTCTGCTCGGCGTCGCCGCTGCGAAGCTGGCGCTGCAGCCGTTCCTTGCCATCCCGCCGGGAGTGGCGATCGTGCTCACGGTGCTCGCGTTCAACACGCTGGGGGACGGGCTCAACGATGCTCTCGGGGTGGGCAGGCGCAAGCCGTTCCGTCGCTCGAAGCGCACCTCCGACTCCGTCGCCCGCACCGCCCTGCGCCAGGCGCCGGCGGCCGGAGGAATCGCTGCGGCCGAGGCGGGCGGGTTCACCGGGGTGCCCATCGCGATGGGGGTGCCTGCCGGCATCGACCCGTCGCCCGTCACCCGTGACGAGGCAACGGTCGACCACCGTCCCGCGGATCCGGAGAACATCCTCGAGGTGCGCAACCTCACAATCGAGCTGCAGACGACGGAGAAGGGCAACGTCGACCTCGTCTCCGACGTGTCGCTGTCGATCCGTCGCGGCGAGATCGTCGGCATGATCGGCGAATCCGGGTCGGGGAAGTCGACCTTTGCGCGAGCGGTGCTGGGACTGCTCGCGCCCGGCATCGGCGTCTCGGCCGGGTCGATCCTGCTCGACGGCGAAGACGTCGTCGGCAAGACCGAGAAGCAGCTCCGCGGTGTGCGCGGCAGCACGATCGCCGCGGTGTTCCAGGACCCGATGGCCGCCCTGTCTCCGGTGCATACCATCGGCAAGCAACTCGCCGAGCCGCTGCGCGCTCACTTCGGGATGTCCCGTTCGCAGGCGCGCACCCGTTCGATCGAGTTGCTGGATCGGGTGGGCGTGAAGGACGCGCAGACGCGGCTGGGGCATTACCCGCACCAGTTCTCCGGCGGCATGGCGCAGCGCGTGGCGATCGCAATGGCGTTGGCATCGCGACCCGCGTTGATGATCGCCGATGAGGCCACCTCGGCGCTGGACGTCACGACTCAGGCGCAAGTGCTCGACCTGCTGCTGGATCTGCGTGACGAGTACGGCATGGCTATCCTGCTGATCACCCACGACATGGGTGTTGTCGCGGAGGCGTGCGACCGGGCGGCGGTGATGTACCGCGGCGAACTGGTGGAGGTCACCGAGACCGCCGCGGCCCTGTTCGATGCCCCGCAGCATCCCTATACGACTTCGTTGCTCGCCGCTCGCGAGCGCACGCCACGGCCGACTGCGGAGGTTTCCCGATGACCGAGGCCGCCCCCCTGCTGCAGGTCGCGGACCTGTCGATCAGCTACGACAGCGGCGGGCCTTTCCGGAAGCGGAAGAACGTCGTGCACGGTGTCTCGTTCGACATCCGACAGGGCGAGACCTTCGGCCTGGTCGGCGAATCAGGCTCCGGCAAGTCGACGACCGGCCGTGCGATCCTGCGGCTGCTGGCCCCGTCCGCTGGTTCGATCACCTTCGACGGCACCGAGGTGACCGGCTTCGGCCGCACCACGCCGCTGTCGTACCGCCGCGACGTGCAGGCGGTGTTCCAGGACCCGTCGACCTCGCTCAACCCGCGCCAGCCGGTGTCGCGTTGCGTGACGCTCGCCCTCAAGCGCCACGGGATGGGTGATCGCGTCGAGCGGGAGCGCCGCGCCGCTGAGGCGTTCGACCACGTCGGGCTGACCCGTATGCACCTCGACCGCTACCCCAGCGAGTTGTCCGGCGGGCAGCAGCAGCGCGTGGCGATCGCCCGCGCCCTTGCGCTCGGTCCGCGTCTGGTGGTCTGTGACGAGGCACTGAGCGCACTGGATCTGTCCACCCAGAACCAGATCATCAGTCTCCTCGTCGAGCTGCAGGTCGAGACAGGGATGAGCTATCTGTTCATCGGGCACAACCTGGAGATCGTGCGACACATCTCGGACCGCATCGCCGTGATGCGGTTGGGCGAGCTCGTGGAACAGGGCAGCGCACGCGATGTGTTCGACAACCCGCAGCATCCATACACGCGCAAGCTGCTCGGCTCGACGCCCGCGCAGCACCCGGCCGGTCGCGACGAGCGGCGTCGTGTGCGTGCCTCGTTCGCGCAGAGTCCTCTCGCCGTGCCTGCTCTGGAGGTCTGAACCTCTCGCCGGCGGTCGCTAGGCTGGGCCCGTACGCCCGCGGCTCCCGAGCGCGGCGTCTGGAAGGATCACCGTGGATCGCCTTGTCGTCATGAAGACGTTCGTCACCGTTGCGAAATCGTCGAGCTTCAGCGGAGCCGCGCGCGAACTCGGCATCTCCGGCTCCCTCGTGTCGCGCCACGTCGCCGACCTCGAGCGGCAGATCGGGGTGCGGCTGGTCAACCGCACCGCGCGGTCGGTGAGCCTCACCGACGCCGGGCGTCGCTACGCGGAGTTCTCCGAGCGCGTCCTCGGCGAGATCGAGGAGGAGGACGTCTCGCTGTCGCAGGCGCGCGACCTGCCCGAGGGGCCGCTGTCGGTGATCTGTCCCAAGTGGATCGGCACGCTCGACGTGGGCGACGCGATCGCCGCATTCGTGCGCGAGCACCCGAAGATCACGCTCCGATTCGAGCTCGGCGGCATGTCGGATCGCAACTACGACTTCCTTGATCGCGGATACGACGTCGCATTCCACACGCGTGACCTGCGGGACTCGAACGTGCTCATCCGGCGAGTGTCGGAACTGCCGTTCGTGCTCGCGGCATCCGCTGCCTACCTCGCGCGCAACGGTGTGCCGCAGACGGTGGCGGAGCTCAGTGACTTCGACTGCATCCTGCACCCCAATGACCCGGTGTGGCGGCTGGGGGAGGGCGAGGACACCGTGCACCACAAGATCGTCGACCCCAAGGTCGTCGCGAACTCGTACCTCGTCATTGAGAAGCTGCTCGAGCATGACTGCGGCATCGCGCTCATCCCTCGCAACCCCGCCGAGGAGCGCTTGGCGTCCGGCGAGCTGGTCGAGGTGCTGGCGCACCTGCGGCCGCCGGCGCGCGCGCTCTACGCCGTGCACGGACCCGGCGGTCAGACGCCGGAGCGGGTGCGGATCTTCCTTGACTTCATGACCGCTTGGTTCCGGTCGCGCACCGTGCGCGTCGAGGCATGAAGCGAATACTCACTCGGGGGCGCGAATACTCACTCGGGAACGCGAGTACTCACTCGGGCGAGGGCGACGACGGACAGCGCGACGGCGGGGGCGCTCAGTAGCGCGAGGCGCAGCGACGTCGCGTCGGCGAAGGCGCCGATGAGCGGCGGGGCGAGGAAGCCGACGCGCATCACGAGCGACGAGATCGTCAGGCCCACACCCGCGCGCAGGCCCGGCGCCTGGTCGGCCGCCTGCATTGCGGACGGGATCATCGTCGCGATGCCGATGCCGACCAGCGCGAACCCCGCAAGCGAGGTCCACGACGCCGGGACGGCAAGGGCCAGGACGAATCCCGTCGCAGCCAGCCACGCGCCGACGGTGAGGACCCGACCCGGTCCCCACCTGTCGATCGCCGCGTCCCCCACGAGCCGCCCGAGCGTCAAAGCGCACATGAAGGCGATGAATGCGGCCCCGGCCGTTGTCGTTCCGGCGCCGACGATGTCGACGAGGTAGATCCCGCCCCACGTCGAGACGATGTCCTCGAGCAGCGCTCCGGCGATGCCGATGCCGACGATCGCGAGGAACGGCCACAGCGCGAATCGTCCCGCCGCGGTCGGTGCCACCGACGGCCGATCGGGGGCGGGCGCAGCCGGAAGCCGCACGAGCACGCCCGCTGCCAGCGACAGCAGTGCGATCAGGATGCCGGTGGTCACCAGCTGCACGCCGATCGGCACCCCGTTAGCCAGAGCCAGCGCAGCCACCGACCCGCCCACGATCGCCCCCACGCTCCAGACACCGTGCAGGCCGCTGATCACGGACTTGCCCAGCGCACGCTGCACGCGCAGTCCGTGCGCGTTGTTTCCGATGTCCCCCGTGGAATCCAGAATCCCCGCGATGAAGAGGGCCAGAGCAAGCGTCCAGCCGTCGGAGGCCATCGAGATGACGATGAGGTTGAGTCCGAGCAGCATCGAGGACACGACGGCGGTGGGGGCAGAGCCGATAGACCGCAACAGACGACCCGCGATCAGACCCGCCGCAAGAGCCCCGACCGGGCCCGACGCGATCACCAGGCCGAAGGTGGCGTTGTCGAGGGAGAACGTCTCTCGCAGCTCGACATACCGGGGAACGATCGATGCGAACGCCACGGCGTTGACGAAGAAGAGCAACGCGACACCCCACCGAGCCCGACTTGCGCGAGCCTGCGGCACGAGTTCCATCGCGTTCCACCCTATCCGCACGCCCTCGCGGGCCTGGCCACCAGCACCCGCCCACGCCTCGCCCGTCGCGATGGCCGCCTGGCCGGGCCATTCGTGACAGGCGAGCGAGGAGCGTCCACGCGCGAATACTCACTCGGGGACGCGAATACTCACTCGGCGGCTCTTCCACTCGCGGCGAAAAGTGATTATGTTTTGATAATCACATTAGGCGAGGAGGCCGGATGCCCGACGACGTCGTCCCTGATGATCGCACGTTCACGCAACTCGCCGAGCTCGTGATCGACATCGCCCGCGAGGTGCAGTTGCGTACGGCGCAGTCGACCCCGGTGGTGCCCCTGACTCCCACCCAGGGTCAGGTGATGCGCTTCGTGCATCGGCACCCCGGCTGCTCGGCATCCGACGTCGCCGACGGCAGCGGCCTGCAGCGTGCCAACGCCAGCACGGCGCTGCGTGAACTGCGCGAGCGCGGCTACATCACCTCGCAGCGCGACGCCGACGACGGACGTGCCATCCGCATCCACGCCACCGAGCTGTCGGACGCGACGATCGCCACGCTGCAGGGCACGTGGGCCGCCCTCCTCGAGAGGGCGTGGCGCACGGGAGGACCATCGGATGCCGAGGGGGTGCCGGCAGACGTGACCGCGGCGCTCACCCGCATCCACGACGGGCTCGGTGCAGACCGCGCAACGAAAGCCTTCGCGCCCGCCACTCCCGCCCCCGGGGCCCGGGGCGCAGACTCGACCCATCCCGACCGCTGAAGGATCCCTCGCCATGTCCATCGAACGCATCGAGTCCGTCACCTACGGTGTCGACGACCTCGACGAGTGCACGCGTTTCTTCATCGACTTCGGGCTCGCCCTGCGCGAGCAGACTCCGACCCGTGCGGTGCTGACCACCCAGGTCGGCCAGACCGTGGTGCTGCGTCCGCTGGAGGACCCCGAGCTTCCGGCAGCGGTGGAGAGCGGGCCGGGAATCCGCGAGGTGGTGTGGGGCGTCGACTCGCAGGAATCCCTCGAAGTGCTCGTGGCGGGCCTGCGCAGCGACCGGGCTGTACACGTGGACCCCGACGGTGTCGCGCACACCTACGACGAGACCGGCTTCGGCGTGGGGCTCGCCGTCACCCGACCCGAGCACGTCGGCTACGACCCGCGCAAGTACAACAGTTCCGGGCGCATCGAGCGGTGGAACTCCTCGCACGGTGCCATCCCGCAGGTGCGGCCCATTCGCATCTGCCACGTGGCGCTGAACATCCCGAAGGAAGGCAGGCGCGAAGCGGCCGACTTCTACCTGTCGCGACTGAACTTCCGCGCCACCGACATCGTGGAGCCGATGGGGGTGTTCATGCAGATCGAGGGCGACGACGACCAGCACAACTTCCTGCTGTGCCACCGCCCCGACCGCGCCGGCACCAACCACACCTCCTACGAGGTGTCGGGGTTCGATGACGTCATCGAGGGCGGCAACCACATGATCCAGAAGGGGTGGCGGGAAGCCCGTCGCCTCGGCCGTCACACCGTCGGATCCAATGTCTTCCGTTTCATCCACAACCCCGCGGGCGGGCGCGTCGAATACGCCGCCGACATGGACCGCGTCGACGACAGCTACGGGCCGAACGTGCACGCCGAGACGCCGCCGCACCACATCTGGGTGCTCGAGACCAACCGGGAGAACCCGGTTCCCAACACATCAGAAGGAAGCGCTCTGGCATGACCATCGTCACCGAGAACAGCACGGCCGCGGCCGAGATCTATGCCAGCGCGCGGCTGGGCCTGTACATCGACGGCCAGTGGCGCGACGGTGCCGACGGGCGCACGTTCGACGTGCTCAACCCGGCCACCGGAGACGTCATCGGCCAGGTCCCCCGGGCCGAAGCGCGCGACCTCGATGACGCGCTCGCCGCGGCCGAGCGCGCCTTCCCGCTCTGGCGCGACACGTCCGCGTTCGACAAGAGCCGCATCCTCATGAAAGCAACGGCGCTGCTGCGCGAGCGCGCGGGTGAGATCGGCCGGCTCATGGCGATCGAACAGGGCAAGCCCCTGAAGGATGCCGTCACCGAGGTGCAGCGGGTCTCCGGCACCCTGGAGTGGTGCGCGCAGGAGACCCGGCGCCTGTACGGCCGCATCATCCCCACCGACATCGACACGCAGCTGACGGTGCGGTACGAGCCGGTCGGCGTGGTCGGGGCGATCGTGCCGTGGAACTTCCCCGCCGGCTCCCCCATGCGCAAGATGTCGGCCGCCATTGCCGCCGGCTGCGCACTGGTCATCAAGGCCTCGCAGGAGGTCCCGGCGACCGTCTGCGCACTCGCCGAGGTCTTCCACGATGCCGGACTGCCCGCTGGCGTGCTGAACCTCGTCTTCGGCCGGGGCGCCGAAACCGCCGAGCACCTCATCGACGCGCCCCAGACCCGACTGATCGCCTTCACCGGATCGGTGCCCGTCGGAAAGCAGCTCAACGCCCGCGCCGGCGCGCTGATGAAGCCGACCATCATGGAGCTCGGCGGACACGCGCCCGTCATCGTCGCCGCCGACGCCGACCCGGTCCAGGCCGCTCGCCGCGCGTCGGGAGCCAAATGGGCCAACGCCGGCCAGGTGTGCACGTCCCCCAGCCGCTTCTTCGTGCACGAGAGCATCGCTGCGGAATTCACCGCCGAGATGGTGCGTCTGGCCGAAGCGCTCGTCGTCGGTGACCCGCTCGACGATGACGTCACGATGGGTCCGCTCATCAACGCGAAACGGGTCGAGGCGACCGAGCACCTGGTGCGCGATGCCGTCGCACACGGCGCCAGGGTGGCCACCGGCGGGGAGCGCATCGGCGAGACCGGCTGCTTCTACGCCCCCACCGTCCTCACCGATGTCCCGCTGGACGCTGAGGTCATGAGTGAGGAGCCGTTCGGCCCCATCGCGCCGATCACGACCTTCACCGACCTCGACGAAGCCATCCGCATCGCCAACTCGCTACCGTTCGGGCTCGCCGCGTACGCGTTCACCGAGTCGGCTGCGACCGCCGACGTGCTGGTGCGCGGCTTCGAAGCCGGCATCCTCTCGATCAACCATTGCGGCGGATCGGTCACCGAAGCACCCTCGGGCGGGGTGAAGGACAGTGGCATCGGTCGCGAATCCGGCCCGGAAGGCGTGCAGGCGTACCTGGTCACCAAGCGCATCAGCCACAAACTGCGGTGACGGCGAAGGACGAACGGATGCTGCTGGCCCGCTGCGCGCGCGACGGACGCGAGTTCCTCGGCTACGTCGAGGACGACGAGGTCGCCGAGATCTCCGGCGACCCGCTGCGCATCCCCTTCGCGCCTCTCCAGGACGACCCGCAGTCGCTGCGCACCGGCGCGCGGCACCCGCTCGACGCGGTCGCGTTTCTCCCGCCGGTGTTCCCGCCGACCTTCTACGCCGCCGGGTTCAACTACAAGGCGCACAACCGGCACCACGAAGAGCTCGGCTACGACCCGGTGAAGGTGGGCACCCGTCCCGAGGTGGGCTACCGCGCGCAGAGCGCCCTCATCGGTCACGGCGGAGACATCGTCAAACCCGGCGGGGTCGAGGGGCGTTTCGAGGCCGAGGCGGAGCTTGTCGCAGTCATCGGCCGCACGCTCAAGCACGCCGACCGTGACCAGGCACGCGCGGCGGTCTTCGGCTGGACTATCGGCAACGACGTCAGCGCCCGCACCTGGCAGCACGCGGACCGCACGTTCTACCGCGCGAAGAACGCCGACACGTTCAAGCCGATGGGCCCCTGGATCGCCACCGGCATCGACCCTCTGCGCTCCACCACGACGGTGCGGCGCAATGGCGAGGTCGATGCCCGGTTCGCCACCGGCGACATGATCTTCGACCCGTACGACTTCATCGTCGAGATGACGAAGTACATCACCCTGCGACCCGGCGACGTGCTGTGGCTCGGCGCCGACGGCAACACCCCCATGGCCGTGGGGGACGTCATCGACATCGACATCTCCGGGATCGGGACACTCACCAATCGCGTCGTCGCCGACGCGGACAAAGAAAGGATGCCGTCATGAGCACGACCGAGACGAGCGCGGGCACCACTCCGGTGGCCCCCGGCTTCAGCCTGCCGGAGCCGAAGTTCGACTCCGAGGGCCGGAGCATCGAACCGAAGTACATCCACCACGTCAACTTCCCCACCACCAACGTGGACCGCACCGTCGAGTGGTACACGAAGGTCTTCGGGCTGAAGCGGGTGATGCCCAAGAGCAACACCCGGGTGGTGCTGATGACCAAGGGCCGCTTCGACCTGCACTTCACGCCGGTTGAGGAGATGGACCGCATGGCGCCGTACCACTTCGCCATGGAGGTGGAGGACTGGGACGGCTTCCTCGGGCACCTCGACAGCCTCGGCATCCGCCACACCCGCCCGGTGGAGCGCCCCGAGAACCAGTCGAAGTTCTGCTATATCCACGACCCCGACCACACGATGATCGAGCTCGTCTTCCACGGCAAGCGCCCCGCCTGACACCCGCTTCCGACCCGCCGGCATCCGACCGGCCCGTCGCCCCTGCCCTGAGGAGGGACACCCATGCCATACGTGGACAACAACGGCACCACGATCTACTACGAGCAGCACGGCGAAGGGTCGCCGATCCTGTTCGTGCACGGGTCCGGCGGACACCACGCCGCCTGGTGGCAGCAGGTCGTCGCGCTACGCGACCACCACACCGTCGTCACCCTGGACCTGCGCGGCTTCGGCAACTCCGACAAGGACGACTCGTTCGACAGCCTCAACTTCCCCGGCGACATCGTCGCGGTGATTGAGGATGCCGACCTCACCGACGTCACCCTGCTCGGCCAGTCGATCGGCGCCGCCGCGGCCCTCAAGGCCGCACTGCGCGTGCCCGAGCGGGTGCGGGGAGTCATCCTCGCGCACTCCCTCGGCGGCATCGACCACCCCGAGATCACCCCGCTGGTGAAGGCCGACCGCGCCGAGGCCGAGAAGCTGCCGGTGATCGACCGGCTGCTGACGAAGCAGTTCCGCCGGGACGAGTCGGCGAAGACCTTCCTGTTCACGCAGATGGGCACCTTCAACAAGGCCCGCATGCAGGACCTGCGAAACCTCGCCACCGACGGTCCGACGGTCGGGGACGTGGCCGCCGCCGGCATCCGACTTGCCTTCCTCGCCGGCGAGAAGGACGCGGTGCTGAGCCCGGCGACGGTGACCAAGGCGCACGAGCTGATGTCCGGGTCGTTGCTGGAAGTCGTCCCTGGGGCGCCACATTCGATGTATTGGGAGCGCCCCGATCTGTTCAACGCCGCGGTGAAGCGGCTCACCGATGAGCTCGAAGGGAACTGACATGCCTCGTAATGTGATGCAGGCAGAAGCCGAGAAGATCATGGCGGTCGCCGAGCGCGAGGCGCTGCGGCTGGGCAAGGGATTGAGCATCGCCGTCGTCGATTCCGGCGGGTTCCTGGTGAGCGTCCGCCGCTTCGACGGCGCGCGCCCGATGACTCCGCTCATCGCGATCTCGAAGGCCTACACCTCTGCGGTGATGCAGCGCCCCAGCGGCATGCTCAAGGGCTGGTCGAGCTCGGACCCGGTGTTCTTCAGCAAGGTCGGCGACATGGGACAGTTCCCGATCGTGGCCACCGGCGGCGGGGTGACCCTCAAGCTCGAGGGCGAGTTCGTCGGCGGCGTCGGGGTATCAGGCGGCACGCCGCAGGAGGACGAGGCGCTCGCGCAGACCATCCTCACCGAGCTGGGCTACGAGACCGACTTCGCCGAGTGGGCGGGAGCCAAGACCGCCGCCGAGACCAAGGACTGAAAGGGGCAGGCGATGGCAAATCTCTTCGCTTACCGCATCGACAACCACGGTGACAACGTGCGTCCGCCGGCGCTGCAGGAGGCCCGGGCGCGGGCACGCGCCGGGGAGATCACCGAGGCGGATCTGCAGCAGGCCGAGGACCAGGCGATCACCGAGCTGATCACCTACCAGCGTCACCTGACGCTGTCGTGCTTCACGGACGGAGGATTCCGAAACGCCGATTACCGCAGCCCCGTGCTGCAGTCGGTCGCCGGATTCAGCCGGGTGCCCGGCCAGATGAGCGCCGACGGCTTCGGCGCCTGGGTTGTGGACGGCCCGCTGAAGGCACGAAAGCCCATCGCACTGGATGCCGCACGGTTCCTGCTGGACGAGACCGGGTACCCGGTCAAGGTCAAGCTGCCCTCGGCGGCGCACCTCGCGGCGCACACTTACTCAGACGACCTCACCCGGCGCGCGTACCCCGGCGCCGCGGCGCTCGGAGACGCGATCGCCGAGCTGCTGCGCGACGAGATCGAGCTGCTGTTTGAGATCGGCGTGAAGTTCGTGCAGCTGGACAACCCCGACTACTCCGCTTATCTCGTCGGTCGCGAGGTCGGGCCGCTCTCGTTCGAAGAGGCGCTCGAGATCGACAACGCCACCGTGGCCGGGCTCGAGGCCGACGAGGACCAGAAGGTCGCGCTCACCGTCGGGTGGGGCGATCACCTCGACGCGCCGGTGGACACCGCGCGGGCCGAGGCCTTGTTCGCGAGTGCCTTCGACAAGTTCACGTTCCCCTACCACTCGGATGCCGCCGTCGCGCAGAACCTGCCCGCGCTGGTGCCGGACGACAAGCAGATCGGCCTGGGCATCGTGGATGCCACCGTCGCGGGTCTCGAGGACATCGACACCGTGATGGCGCGGCTGGATCTGGCCATCGAGCAGCACGAGTACAACCGCATCGGCTTCCTGCCGCAGCGTGGGTTCCAGCAGGCCGCGTATCGTCCGGCCGCACTCACGCTGGAGCAGCAGCGCCGCAAACTGGAGCACGTCGAGACGTTCGCCACGATGATCTGGGGGAACGAGGCATGAGCGCGGTCACCGTCGTCGCCCGGCTGCACCCGGCACCGGAGCACCTCGAGCAGGCGACGGATGCCGTGCGGGCCGCCGTCGCCGGCATCCGTGCCGAACCCGGCTGCCTGCAGTACGACCCGCATCTGGCCGACGACGGCGCGTTCGTCATCGTCGAACGCTGGGCCTCGCGCGAGGCGCTCACCGCCCACAACACCGGCTCGGCGGTGCAGGTGCTGCGCGACGGGGTCGCGGGGTTGATGGCGGCGCAAACCGAGGTGACGGTCGCCGTCGCGCTGTGAGCCAGACGGTTACAGCCGACCGGTGAACGGAGAAGGGGCGGCATCCGTCGTGAGGCGGAACAGGCGCACGGTGCGGCCGGAGTCGCGCTCGTACTGCCGGTAGCCGGGCCATTGCGCTTCAATGAGCGCCCACGCGGCGTCGCGTTCGGCGGCAGGGATGCGCTCCGCGTGCACGCGATGGCGCCGACCGCGCACCACGACCTCGGCGTCGGGATGGGCGGCGAGGTTCGCCGTCCAGGCGGGGTGCGCGTCGCGCGCGAAGCTCGTGCCCGCGACGATCGCGCCGCCGCGCCCGTCGGGCGTGTACATCAGTTGCGTCTCGCGCGGCTGACCGCTCTTGGCCCCGATCGTGTGCAGCACGAGCGAGGGCACCAGGATGCCGGAGACGATGAGCCTGCCGCCGCTCACGCGCGCGAGGAAGCGCTCGGCGACCGGCAGTGCCGTCGGCGCGATGCGCCGGAAGGTGCGCGTGCGGGTGACCGGCGCGAGCAGGCGGCGGAGGGCGGTGACGAGGCGGTTGGCCATGGCACGAGCATGGCACCCCGTTGCGACCCCTCGCCCGAGGCGCTCGGGCGAGCCCGGGTTCGGTCGTCGCGAAGGGACGCTTCGGCACCGGGGAGGGGCACTT
This sequence comes from Microbacterium sp. zg-B96, assembly GCF_030246865.1. NCBI lineage: Bacteria > Bacillati > Actinomycetota > Actinomycetes > Micrococcales > Microbacteriaceae > Microbacterium > Microbacterium sp. zg-B96. Next base: position 133,524 of record NZ_CP126738.1, read on the forward strand.
TGCGACGACCGAAGCGTCGCGAGCGCCGCAGTCACCGGGCGTGCGGCACGAACCGGGCGACGTAGCGGGTGAAGCCGACGGCGCCGAGCAGCCCGATCACCCCGATGACAGCGGATGCCGCCGGCAGCGACACCGCGGCGGTGACGCCGGCCAGCACGAGTGGTGTCGCGGCGGCACCGGCATCCGTCAGCGTCCGCCACGATCCGAGGAACGGCGCCGGATCGCCCGGTGGCGCGACGTCGGCGCCGAGGGTCATCAGGATGCCGCTGGAAAGGCCATTGCCCACGCCGACCACAGCGGCCACGGCGATGTACCAGCCGACCGCGTGCGGCAGATCGTGGGTGAGGGCCAGGCCCAGGAACGCCCCCGCCATGAGGATCATCGACGGCAGGCACGCCCAGAGCCGGCCCCACCGGTCCATGATCTGACCGCTGGTGTAGAACAGTGCGAACTCCAGCGCCCCGGTGATGCCGACGACCAGTGCGATCGTCCCGGCATCCAATTGCAGCGAGACTCCCCACAGCGGCAGCAGGTGCACACGCGCCTGCCGCATGGCCGACAGGGTCGCCGCCGGCAGGCCGAGACGGGCGAGCACGCCGCGGTGGTGCCACATCGTCGCGAACACCCCGTCCGGGGACGGCCGGGCGGCCGACGGCGCGGCATCAGGGTTGCGTGCCGCGCGCCGGGTCTGCATCGGCAGCATCCCTGCCGCCGCGAGATCCTCCTCGGGGTCGCGTGCCACGAGCACGAGCAGGATCAGTGCGGCCAGGCATCCGATGAAGAACCAGGCGGCGGCTGACTCGGTGCCGAAGATCGCCAGGAGCAGGGCCGCGGCGAACGGGCCGGCGAACATGCCCAGCCGGAACGATCCGCCCAGCACCGACAGCGCGCGGGCGCGATAGGACAGCGGGACGCGCGTGGTCATGAAGGCGTGGCGGGCCAGCCCGAATGCCGACGCGCACAGGCCGATGCCGAGCACCGACACCGCGAGCACCCCGACGCTGGGCGCGAGCAGCACGCCGATCCCGCCGGCGAGGGCGACGGAGCCGGCGATGGCCATCGTGCGGCGCTCGCCGATGCGGGCCACCGCCCAACCGGCCGGCAGGTTGCCCACCAGGCGGGCCACCACGATGACCGCGGCGATGAGCGCCGCCTGCGCCAGGTCGGCGCCGAGGGCGGCGGCCATGACCGGCAGCAGGGGGACGAGGGCGCCCTCCCCCAGGCCGAACAGGAACGTCGGCCCGTAGATCATCGGGGCGAACCGCAGCAGCATCTGCCGCGTGTCCGCGGACGTTCCGGTCGTGTCGCTCACGATGCTCGCCCGGCGAGCACCTCCCGCGCCCAGGCGACGCCGACGGCGACGTGATCCTGTCGCGAGATCTCGTCGTGTTCGCCGAACGGACCCACCCGCTGCGCGCCGAGCGAGGTGAGTAGGGCGTCGAATTGGCGCGCGCCCCGGTTGTACTTCTCCCGGTACGAGGTGTCGCCGAGCCCGAACACGGCGTACTGAACACCGGTCAGGTCGGGGGAGAGGTCGGCGAGATCGTCGTGCAGGAACTGCGCGAACCCCGGCAGCTCGCCGCCGCCGTGGGTGGCGCAGGCGATGAGGTACAGCGCGTCGGGCGCGAAGACGTCGGTGGTGGCATCGGCCATGTCGATCACGTCGATCTCGGTGCCTGGGCCTGCCAGGGCTGCGCTGACGCCGCGGGCGACGTCCTCGGCCCTGCCGGATTCCGTGCCGTACAGCGCGACGATTCTCATGATTTCGCCATCGTAGCCAGCCGCCGCGCTATGCCTTCGCGGCGGTGAGGTAGTGCGTCACGACGTAGTCGGCGATCGCGATGGAACTGGTCGCGGCGGGCGACGGCGCGTTGCGCAGCAGCGTCACGGGACCCACCTGGTCCACCGCGAAGTCGTCGAGCAGCTCGCCGGCGCGCCCCCACGCCTGGGCACGCACGCCGGCGGCGGTCTTGTGGGTCAGGTCGCTCATCTTCAGCTCGGGCACGAACCGGCGCGCCTTGCGGAACCACAGCGGCTTGATCAGCGAGCTGCTGATCTCATCCACCCCCATGCGCCAATGCTGCTTGGCCAACGGCCACGCGCCCGGCCACCGCAACGACTCCCAGGTGTCCTTGGCCGAGATCTGCAGCCAGTTGTACCCCTCCCGGGCGAGCGCCGGCACGGCGTTGGGACCGACGTGCACGTTGTCGTAGACGCCACGCGTGAAGTGCACGCCCAGAAAAGGAAAGCGCGGGTCGGGCACCGGGTAGATCATCCCGTTGACGAGGCCGGTGCGCTCGGCCGCGAGCTCCCAGTACTCGCCGCGGAACGGCAGGATCTTCGGCGACGCGTCGGCCCCCACCAGCTTCGCCACGACATCGGATTGCAGTCCGGCGCACACGATCAGCCGGTCGAAGACGTCCTCAGAGACCGGAGTCACCACGCGCACGGTGCCGTTCTCCCGATGGATGCCGGTCACCTCGTGCCCCAGCCGGATCTCGCCGCCCGCGGCCCGCACGTCCTGCGCCATCGCCTCGGTGATGCTGGCGTAGTCGACGGCTGCGGTGTGGGGCGAATGGACGGCGGCGACCCCCGCCACGTGCGGTTCGATCTCGTGCAGTCGCGCGGCATCGTCGATGCGCACCAGGTCGGGCACGCCGTTGGCGATCGCCCGTCGTTGGATCTCGGCCAGTGCCGGCAGCTCGGTCTCGTCGACGGCGACGACCAGTTTGCCGACCTCGCGGTAGGGCAGGCCCTTCTGTTCGCAGAACTCCCGGATCGACACCCGACCGGCGGCACACAGGGTGGCCTTGAGCGACCCAGGGGCGTAGTACAGGCCCGCGTGCACGACGCCGGAGTTGCGACCGGTCTGGTGCTGGGCCAGCCGCGGCTCCTTCTCCAGCACCGTGATCGATGCGCCGCGCTGGGCGAGCGTGCGCGCGAGGGCGACACCTACGATGCCGCCGCCGATGATCCCGATGCGTTCGGCCATCAGTGGCTCCTCACTGCCGCGGTCTTGATGCGGGTGTAGAACGATAGCGCGGCGGTGCCCTGCTCCTTGAAGGCGGAGCCCGACTCCTTGAACCCGCCGAAACCCTGGTGGATGTCCCAGCCGCTCGTGGGCTGGTTCACCGAGACCTGACCGGTGTCCACCTCTGCGATGAAGCGGTGCGCGGCGTCGAGGCTGCGGGTGAAGACCGCCGACGACAGGCCGTAGGCCGAGTCGTTGACGGCGGCGATGGCCGCGTCCAGACCGTCGACGGTGACCATGCTCAGCACCGGCCCGAAGACCTCCTCCCGCCACAGGCTGTTCTGCGGCTGGACCGCGACGAACAGCGGCTCGACGAACGCCCCCTGGGCGGCAAGACCGTCGGCCAGCGGTGCGCGAGCCACAACCGTGGCACCCTCGGCGAGTCCGGCGGCGACACGGTCCTGGATGTCCTGCTGCTGACCCCGGCTGACCACGGGGCCGACGTCCACCGGTGCGTCGCCTCTGCCTACGCGCAGCCGGGTCACCGCGGTCGCGACCCGTTCCCGCAGTTCGGAGGCGATCGACCGCTCGACGATCAGCCGACTGGTGGCGGTGCAGCGCTGCCCCGCCTGGCCGAACGCCGCTGCCACGACGACGGCTGCGGCCAGGTCGAGGTCGGCGTCGGCGAGCACGACGGCGGCGTTCTTGCCGCCCATCTCGGTCTGGACGCGCACCCCGGAGCCGGCGAGCTTGCGCTGCAGGCCGAGCCCGACGGAGGTCGAGCCGGTGAACGACACCGCGGCGAACCGGCTGTCGGTGGCCAGCACGTCACCGATCTGGGATCCGCGACCGGTGACGGTGCCCAGCACGCCGGCGGGAAGGCCGGCGCGGTCGAGGATCGCCGCCAACCGCAGCGTGACGATCGGGGTCTCGGTGGCCGGCTTGATCACGACGGCGTTCCCGCTGATGAGGGCGGGCGCCAGCTTGCGCGCGGGTGTGAGCAGCGGATCGTTCCACGGGGTGATCAGCAGGACGACACCGACCGGCTCGACGATCTGCATCGAGAAGGTGCCGGGGCGTGCGTCGGGGAGCAGCTCGCCGAAGGGTGCCCGGCCCATGCCGCCGTAGTACTCGAAGAACTCCGCGGCCTTGCCGACCTCACCGCGGGCTTCGGCGGTCGTCTTGCCCATCTCGGCGACGATCAGGTCGGTGAGGGCGTCGGCGTCGTCGCGGATGAGCGCGGCGGCGTTCAGCAGCACGCGGCCTCGCTCGATGTGTCCGGTGGCGCGCCACGTGCGCGCGCCGGCGACGGCGGCGGTGAGCACCGCGTCGACGTCGGCGGGCCCCATGGCCGGGACATGACCGACGACGGAGTCGTCGGCGGGATTGCGTACCTCGATCGGATCGCCGGCGGCGTCGGTGGTGAACCGGCCGGCGACGAGATTGGCCTCGACGGTGATGCTCACGAAGATCCTTCCCGGGGTGCGCGGGTGCGCACCGTCAGACAGTTCATGCCTGTCCGACCAGCTTCGTGCCCCGCCCCGGTGGGCGGCAATGCGGGCGGCCGACCGATCGCGCAAGCGTTGCTTGCGGGAACCGTCAGCGCCCGGTCAGTCCTCGGCGACGCGCAGCCCGATGTCGGTGCGGTGGTGCGACCCCTCCAGGTGGATGCGGGCCAGCGCGTCATACGCGCGCTCGCGCGCCTGGAAGAACGTGTTGCCCAGGGCCACGACGTTGAGCACGCGGCCGCCGGTGGCGACGAGTTCGCCGTCGCGCCAGGCGGTGGCGGCGTGCGCGAGGTGCACACCCTCGACGGATGCCGCATCCTCCAGACCCGTGATGACCCGCCCGGTCACGGGATCGGCGGGGTAGCCCTCGCTGGCGAGCACCACGGTGACGGCGGCGGCCTCGGCGAACGCCGGCGCGGGTTCGGCCTCGAGGTTTCCGGATGCGGCGGCCATCAGCAGCGAGGACAGCGGCGTCGCGAGGCGGGCGAGGACGACCTGCGTCTCGGGGTCGCCGAAGCGCGCGTTGAACTCGATGACCTTCACGCCCTGCTCGGTGAGGATGAGCCCGGCGTACAGCAGACCGATGAAGGGCGTGCCCTCCGCGTCGAGCTGGCGGATCACGGGCTCGGCGACGTCGCGGGTGACCTCGGCCACGAACTCGTCCTCGCCGCCGAACGCGCCGGCGAGCCAAGGGAGCGGCGAGTAGGCGCCCATGCCGCCGGTGTTGGGTCCGGCGTCCTCGTCGTGGGCCCGTTTGTAGTCCTGTGCGGGCGAGAGCGCGACGACCCGGTCGCCGTCGGAGACGAAGAACAGCGACACCTCCGGGCCGGAGAGGAACTCCTCCACGAGCACCGGTCCGCCGGCGAGGTAGGTCTCGGCGTGCGCGAGCGCGGCGGCGCGGTCGTCGGTGACGATCACGCCCTTGCCGGCGGCCAGGCCGTCGGCCTTGACGACGTGCGGCGAACCGAGCTCGTCCAGCGCCGCCTCCACCTCGGCGACCGTGCGGGCACGCACGGCACGACCGGTCGGCACGCCGGCGGCATCCATGATGCGCTTGGCGAACGTCTTCGAGCCCTCCAGCTGTGCGGCGGCCTTGCCGGGGCCGAACGCGGGGATGCCCCGCTCCCGCAGGGCGTCGGCGACGCCGGCCACCAGCGGCGCCTCGGGGCCGATGATGACGAGGTCGATCGCGTTCTGGTTGGCGAAGTTCGTCACCGCCACCGGGTCGGCGGGGTCGAGCGCGACGAGCGTGGCATCGCCGCCGATGCCGGCGTTGCCGGGCGCCGCGAACAGCTCGTGTCCGGCCTCTTCGGCGCGCAGCGCCAGGATGATGGCGTGCTCGCGCGCGCCCGAACCGAGGACCAGGATCTTCACCCGGCCAGCCTACCCAGCAGCGTTCGCGGGCGGGCAGGGCGCATGACTCAGGAAGGATGCCGGGTTCGGCGCCTCCCGCGGCCACGCCCCGGGTTTTTACCTGAGTTATGCGCCGGTAGCGTGGCGGGATGGCGCGCAAGATCACCACCGAAGCGGGGCGGGCAGCCCTCGCGGCCGTCGCCGCGACGGACACGCCGGCGAGGACCGACCGCGCGACGGCGGTGCGGTACCTGCTGCAGCTGCTGGCCGAGAAGGCGCCGGGAAACACCGTCGAGGTGCGCGTGCCGCCCTTCGGCGCCGTGCAGGTGCTCGAAGGTCCCCGGCACACTCGCGGCACGCCGCCCAACGTCGTCGAGACCGACCCTGCCACCTGGATCGCCCTGGCGACCGGGGCCGAACATTGGACGGATGCCGTGTCGGCCGGCCGCATCCACGCGTCGGGCACCCGGGCGGATCTGTCCGCCCTGCTGCCGCTGCGCCCCTGAGATCGCGCGGGTCATCGCGCCCGCTAGCCTGGGCACGAGGTCAGGGTGTTCCTGACCTCGACGCGCCGCAGCGCGCACCCCCCGACCCGCTGGAGCAGCCCGTGCGTCCGAACACCAAGATCCGATCCGCGCTCCTCCCGGCGGCCATCGCCCTGGTGGTGGCGCCGCTGCTTCTCCCCGCCGCGGCCACCGCCGCGACGCCCTCGCTGCCCGCCGACGCCTGCACGGTGACCGAAGCCGATGCCGCGTGGGGCATCCACGAGTCGCTCCGCGCCGCCGGTGTGATGCCGGACGGCGCGTGGGAGCTCAGCGGCGGCGTCGCGTACGAGGAGTCGGAGTTCCGCTTCACCGGCGGCACCGGCAGTTACGACCCGGCCACCGCGACCGGAAGCGTCTCGTTCCCCGGCAGCATCCGCTTCACCGGTCTCGGCGGCCGGTTCGACGCCCAGCTCTCGGCGCCGACTGTCGTGTTCACCGGACCCGATGCCGCCGAGCTGCGCGCCGACATCTCGGGCACCTCGGTGGCGGGCGCGCTCGCCGGAGACACCACCGTTTCCTCGGTGGAGCAGGTGCCGCTGGTGTCGATCGATCTCACCGAGCACGCCACCGTTGTCCAGTCGGACCACGCGGTGCGGGTGACGGCGGTGTACGCACCCACCGCGCTCATCGCCGCCGGGTTCGAATCGTTCGGCGACGACACGGTCGGCGCGCCCTTCGACCCGATCTCACTGACGGTGGAAGCCGCCTGCCCGACCGAGCCGAGCCCCGAGCCGACGCCGGTGCCGATGATGACGACGATGGTGGATGCCGGTGACCAGTCGGGCACGCCATCGTCGTCTGAGTCCTCGTGGCTGCCGTGGGGACTGGGTGCGCTCGCCGCGTTGGTTCTGTCAGCGGTCGCCTCGATCATCGTGCTGCGCCGCCGGCCTCGTGCGGACGGCCCGGAGTGACCCGCCGCGCCGCGGACTGAGCGCGACGCCGCCCGCGGCGAACGCTGCGGTGAGACAATGGACACATGACCGAGTCCGCGCGTGTGCGCCGCAGCCCGAAGTTCGCGGTGTTCCTCGGGCTCGGTGCGGTGCTCGGCATCCTGGCCGCGCTGATCCTCACCTTCGCCTTCGGCGGCAGCGCCGAGGAGAGCCCCAACACCGGGATGGTCTACTCGCAGACGCAGGTGTTCGGATTCGTCGCCCTCATCTGCGTGCCGGTGGGCATCGCCGTCGGCGGCGTCGTCGCGGTCATCCTCGACAGGGCGCTGGCGCGGCGGGGGCACGATGTGCAGATCGAGCACGAGCGCATCCGCACTCAGGACTGATTCACGCCAACTCCGCGATGATCGGGTTGATCGCCGCATCGAACGCGACGACATCCCCTCGTAGCCCGTCGGTCACCGCGATCGTGAGAGATCCGATCCACCACACCCCGCGCTGCGCCAGCGGCAGCACCTGCACGTTCAGCTCGAACGAATGCGCGCGCCTGCCGACCCGGCGCTCGTGTTCGGCGATCGCCCCGGCGTAGGCGCGATACGACACCCGGGCACCGGCCGCGGCGTCGGCCCCATAGCGTTCGTGCGCCCGCTGCGCGTAGGCGACGCACTCCTGCGCGTGCGGCATCATCGCGTCACGCAGTTCCTCGAAGCCCGCGGTGGGCAGGGCCGCGAGGCTGCCGAACCCCGCCACCAGATCCAGCGGCACCGGCGACGGATGTGCCTGCGGCTCGACGGTCATGGCCCAGAAGCTGCGCCACTGCCGCTCGAGAGCCGCCTGCTGGTCTTCGGTGCGCTGAGTGGATGCCGCAGGCAACCCCCGCAGCGTCGGAAGCTCCTCGGGTGAGCGGATGCCGAGCAGCTGGCGCACGCCGAGGGCGGCGAGGACCGCCTGACTCGCGTCCTCGCGGACCACCCACTCCGGAGTCCCCCCGACCATGCGGCCATTGTAGGCGGGCACCCGGTCTCGGGGGCAGTGCCTCGGGAAGCTGCGAGTCGTCCGCGCTGTCCCCGCGCGCAGGTAGTGTGTACGCGTGGCCTCTCCCTCCCACAATCCTTATGCCGCCGCAGGTGTCGACACCGCCGCGGGTGACCTCGCCGTCGAGCTCATGAAGACGGCCGTCAGGCGAACGCACGGACCGGAAGTGCAAGGCGGGGTCGGCGGCTTCGCGGGCCTGTTCGACGCCACCGCGCTGACCGGGTTCACCAAGCCGCTCCTGGCCACCAGCACCGACGGCGTCGGCACCAAGGTCGCCATCGCGCAGGCGATCGACAAGCACGACACGATCGGCATCGACCTGGTCGGCATGGTCGTCGACGACATCGTCGTGGTCGGCGCCAAACCGCTGTTCATGACCGACTACATCGCGTGCGGCAAGGTCTTCCCCGAGCGCATCGCCGACATCGTCAAGGGCATCGCGCTGGGGTGCGCCGAGACGGGCACCGCCCTCATCGGCGGCGAGACGGCCGAGCACCCCGGACTTCTCGGCATCCACGACTACGACGTCGCGGGCGCGGCGACCGGTGTCGTCGAAGCCGATCGGGTGCTGGGCGCGGACCGCGTGCAGGGCGGCGACATCGTGCTGGCGCTGGCCTCCAGCGGACTGCACTCCAACGGCTTCTCGCTCGTGCGGCACATCGTCGCCGGTGCGGGCATCGGCTACGGCGACAACGCCGCCGACTTCGGCGCCACCTGGGGTGAGGTGCTCCTCGAGCCCACCCGCCTGTACACCGCCCCCCTGCTGCAGGTGGCATCCGACCTCAACGCCGACCTGCGTGCCTTGAGCCACGTCACCGGCGGCGGCATCGCCGCCAACCTCGCCCGTGTCCTGCCGGTGGGCAGTTGGGTGGACCTGGACCGTTCCACCTGGAGCCCGCCGCCGGTCTTCCGCGTGCTCGCCGACCTCGGCGACCTGGACCTGACCGACACCGAGGGCACCTGGAATCTCGGCATCGGGTTCCTGGCGGTCGTCTCGGCAGAGCGGGCGGATGCCGCGGCAGCCGCCCTGACCGCCGCCGGCATCCCGACGTGGCAGGTCGGCGTCGTACACGACACAACGCGCCCGGAGGGCGACTACGAACAGGGCGCCAAGGGCGTCGAGGGTGGCGCGGTGCGCCTGGTCGGCTCGTATCGCGAGCAGGGAGCGAACTAACCCCGCATGTGTGGAATCGTCGGCGTCGTCGGTCACGCCCCGGCCAATCAAGAGGTTTACGACGCGCTGCTGCTGCTGCAGCACCGGGGTCAGGACTCCACCGGCATCGCCACGGCGGAGGCCAGTGGCGTGGTGCACATGAACAAGCAGCGGGGGATGGTGCGGGAGGCCTTCCGCACCCGCGACATGCGCACCCTGCTCGGCACCATCGGCCTCGGCCACGTGCGGTACGCCACCAAGGGCACCGCGTCCAGCGAAGAAGAGGCGCAACCGTTCTACGTCAACGCGCCCTACGGCATCGTGCTGGTACACAACGGCAACCTCACCAACACGCGGGAGCTCAGCGAAGAGCTCTTCCGCACCGACCGGCGGCACCTGAACACCAGCTCCGACACCGAGCTGCTGGTCAACGTGCTCGCCAACGAACTGCAGCAGACCATCCGTGGCGACCGGTTGAGCCCCGGAGACGTGTTCACCGCCGTCGGGCGCGTCCACCGCCGGGTCGAGGGGTCGTACGCCACGATTGCGCTGATCGCCGGGTACGGCCTGCTGGCGTTCCGTGACCCGTTCGGCATCCGTCCCCTCATCCTCGGCACCCGCCGCGCCGCCGACGGCCGGGACGAGTGGATCGTCTCGAGCGAATCGCTCGTGCTGGAAAACGCCGACTACGAAGTGGTGCGCGATGTGCTGCCCGGCGAGGCGGTGTTCATCGACATGGACGGCAACCTGCACTCCCGCCAGTGCGCCGAGAAGACCACGCTCGCGCCCTGCTCGTTCGAGTACGTCTACCTCGCCCGCCCCGACTCGATCATGAACGGCATCGCGGTGTACGAATCCCGCTTGCGCATGGGGGAGCGGCTGGCCGACACGATCGCCAAGCACACGCCCCCCGGATCGATCGACGTGGTCATGCCGATCCCCGACTCCTCGCGCCCGTCGGCGATGCAGGTGGCGCGCAAGCTCGGGCTGGAGTACCGCGAAGGCTTCTACAAGAACCGGTATGTCGGACGCACGTTCATCATGCCCGGGCAAGCGGTGCGCAAGAAGAGCGTGCGGCAGAAGCTCAACGCGATGTCGAGTGAGTTCAAGGGCAAGAACGTGCTGCTCATCGACGACTCGATCGTGCGGGGGACCACCTCCCGGGAGATCATCCAGATGGCCCGCGACGCCGGCGCGAAGTCGGTCACGTTCGCCTCGGCGGCGCCGCCGGTGCGCTACCCGCACGTGTACGGCATCAACATGCCCTCCCGCCAGGAGCTCGTCGCCCACGGCCGCACGATCCCGGAGATCGCCGCGGAGCTGGGCTGTGACCGGCTCGTCTACCAGGAGGTCGAGGATCTGAAGGCGGCGATCCTCGAGGGATCCGACCTGGACGACCTCGATATGAGCTGCTTCGACGGCCGGTACGTCACCGGCACCGTCTCGGACGAGTACCTGGCCTGGGTCGAGGGCACCCAGGAATCTTGAGCCGGCCTGCAGCGGCCGGTTCCGCATCGCACCCCTCCCGACAGGGCGGGGTGCTGGCGCTGGTCGGCATCGTGCTGTTCGCCTTCTCGCTCCGCAGCGCGGTGGCATCGCTGTCGCCCTTGGTGGGGCTGATCTCGGAGGACTTCGCGCTTCCGGCGAGCGTGCTGGGCCTCATCGGCACGGCGCCGCCGGTGTGCTTCGCGGTGTTCGGGCTGCTGGCGCCGCAGTTCGAGAAGCGGTTCGGCGTGGAGAAGGTGACCGTCGCCGCGATCACGGTGGTCGCCGCCGGACTCGTCGCCCGCGGCTTCGCCGTCGATTCGCTGAGTCTGCTCGCCGCCACCGCGCTGATCTTCGCCGGTGTCGGCGTCGGCAACATCCTGCTGCCGCCGCTGGTGAAGAAGTACTTCCCGCGACGGGTCGGACTGCTCACCACCGTCTACACGACCACGATGGCCGTGGCCACCTTCACGCCGCCGCTGATCGCCGTACCGGTTGCCGGCATCGCCGGCTGGCGCCTGTCCCTGGGCGCGTGGGCTGTCTTCGCGGCGCTGGCGACCCTGCCGTGGCTCCTCATGCTCTGGCGGGCGCGCGCAGATGTGCCGGAAGAGATCGAATCGGCCACGCCGCGGCTGTTCGCCCGGCTATGGCGACTGCCGCTGGCCTGGGCGCTCGCGGTGGCATTCGGAGTGTCGTCGACTCTTGCCTACACGTCGTTCGGCTGGCTGCCCACGATCCTGGTGGACATCGCCGGCGTCACCCCCGAGACCGCCGGAGCGCTGCTGTCGCTGTTCGCGCTGATGGGACTGCCGGCTTCGCTGCTCGTGCCCCTCCTGGTCGCGCGGCTGCGTGCCGAGAAGGTGCTGTTCGCCGTCGCGGTGGTCGCCGGGCTGGCGGGGTTGGCGGGCCTCATCTTCGCGCCGCAGGCTGCTCCCACGCTGTGGGTTGCGCTGCTGGGTACGGCGCCGCTGCTGTTTCCCATGATCCTGGTGATGCTGGGGTTGCGCACCCGCACGCATGAGACCGCGCTCGCACTCAGCGGCTTCGTCCAGAGCATCGGTTATGCGATCACAGCGGTGTTCCCGCTCGCGATCGGTCTGCTGCATGATGCGACCGATGGCTGGACGCTTCCGCTGTGGGTGCTGGTCGGCGTCGTCGCCGCAGCGGTCCCCGCGGGGTATGTGATCACCCGCGCCCGCAGCGTCGAAGAGGACTGGGAGCGCCGGTACGGCACGTGGTGAAAGGCGCTTAGGCCTTCTCGTCCTCGAGCTCGTCGGAGTACTCGTCGGCCCACTTGTCGACGTACTGGTTCTCGTCGTCAGGATGACTCAACTCGCGTTCCAGCGCGGCGTAGTTCACGCTCGGGCTGAACGACTTGAGTTCCCTGGCGATCTTGGTGTGCTTCGCCTTCTGACGGCCACGCCCCATGCGAGACCCCCTCATTTTTTCTGAGTCGCGGGCTAAGCGACTGAGCCCGACGTAATCACGATCCGGCAGAACACCGGGAAGAGTAGAATTCAGGATATCACGGAGCCCCGGGCCCGGCCCGAGGGGGAGGGGCATGCCGCTATGTCTGACGAGTCCGCCGAAGCAACGCCCCAGCATGCAGTGCTGGTGGGTGCTGTCCCCGGCCAGCCGCCGCGCGTCTTGAAGGAAGCGGCACGCTACGCCAAGCTGCTGGGTTCCCCGCTTGTGGTGGTGCACGTCGATGTTACGCGATTTGTGACCTACGAGGATCCCGATGGCTACGTGCACTCGGCACCGCTGGATCTGAACATCGCCAACGGCGAGGCAGACCTGGCCGACGTGACCGATGCCGCCACCGCGGCGCTGGACGGATCGGGCGTGCAGTGGCACATGCGTCAGCTGGTCGGGGACCCGGCCCTGGCGATCAAGCAGCTGGCTGAGCAGACCGACGCGCGGCTGATCGTGGTGGGCACCCGTCGGCGCGGGATCGGCGAGTCGATCCGCGAGTTCTTCACCGGCTCGGTCGCCGCGCGCCTCGCGCACCGGCAGCACCGGCCGATCCTCGTCGTGCCGCTGGACGAGCCGGCGGGCGACGACGAGGATCTCTGGCCGGAGCAGTAGGTCAGTCCCGCAGTGCTCGGATGACCTCGCGGGCGGCGTCCTCCAGCGTCGCGATGAGGTCGTTGACGATCGCGGGGGAAATCGTCCCACCCCGCGCAACGTGGGTGCGCAGGTCGCCACGCACCTGTGCGCGGAACTCGGTCAGCGCCGTGTCCGCTCGGTGCAGCTGTTCGCGGCTGAGCGTGCGGGCGTCGTCGGCGACCGGCTGCGACGCCGTGCTGCGCTCGGTCTGAGCGGCCGCGGCGAGGTCGGCCTGCAGACTCCGCATCGCCTCACGCACGCTGCCGCGGACCTCGTCGGCGATCAGGCGCACGCTGTCGGTGAGACCGGCTTCGATACCCTCCAGATCCCCGGATCGGGAGGCTACTTCGGCCCGCCCTGCTTCAGTGATCTGGTAGACGGTCTTACGGCCGTCGACCGACTTCGTGACGAGTCCCTCCTCCTCCAACTTGGCAAGTCGCGGGTACACCGTGCCAGCACTGGGCGTGTAGGTGCCGCCGGTGCGGTCGGACAGGGCCTGGATGAGGTCGTAGCCGTGACGCGGCGACTCGTCGAGCAGGCTCAGCAGGTACAGACGCAGGTCGCCGTGCGAGAACACCGGGGTCATCACCACTCCTCCGGCTCGGGGATCGCGGCCGGGGAATCGGACGCGACGGCATCCGTTCGACGCAGCACCGTCACGTCGCCCGACACGGTGTGGGCGCGCACGTCGGCGAACGAGCCGCTCAGCTCGCCGACCGATCCGGCGTAGTTGACGCCCACGCCGCCGCCGCCCGAGCGGGTGATGCCGTCGATGAGGACATTGCCGCTGACGCTGCGGACGGCGTAGTTGGTCGGGCGGTTCGGGTCCAGGCGCAGCGTCGCGTTGCCGGCGACGGTGTTGATGTTGACGGCCTCGGTGGGGCCGGCGGAGTCGATCAGCATGGCACCGGAGACGGTGTCGACCGTGGCTCTGCGCAGCGATCCGGATGCCGCGACGTCGCCGGAGACGCTGTTGGCGGTCAGCGCGCCCTGCAGCCCTCGCACCTGCGTATCGCCGGAGACGGCGTTGATCGAGACGTCGCCGACGAGCCCGTCGACGAGGATGTCGCCGGACACGGTGTTGAGCTTGGCGTTGGTCTGCAGGCCCGCCACGAGCGCGCTGGCGCTGACGACGCCGAGGGTGAGGCCCAGGCGACGGGGGACGGCGACACTGATCTCGGCCTTCGGGCCGCCGGCCCCGAAGTTGCGGAACACTTCGAGGAAGTTGTCCCACCGCAGCTGTGCGTGGTCGATTTCGAGGAGGTCGCCGGACACCTCGATGCGCAGGTCTTTGACGGTGACGCCGTGGACTTCGACGCGCACCCCCGGTTCGTCGTGCGCGACGACATCGATCTGTCCGCCGACGAGGCCGACTTTGAGTGTGCGGACTCCTTCGATGTCGATGACGCGGGTTTCTCCCGGGTGGATGATCCACTTCTCGAGGGTCATGTCTGCTCCTGAGTTTTGAAGTCACGATATATCGTGTTTGCGGTCACAGTAACACGATATATCGCGATGTCAACGGGTGGACTGAAATCGGGGCTTGACCTTGACGTTGCGTCAACCTCTACGGTCGTAGGCGAGGAGGGGGAGCCCATGGAATGGTCCATCCAGCAGGTCGCGCGGCTTGCGGGCACCACGAGTCGCACGCTTCGTCACTACGACGACATCGGGCTGCTTGCGCCGACGAGCACCGGTCGCAACGGCTACCGCCACTACGACCAGCAAGCCCTGGTGAAACTGCAGCGCATTCTGCTGCTGCGCGAGCTGGGGCTGGGCCTGGTGCAGATCGGCGAGGTGCTCGCCCGCGAAACGTCGCAAGAAGACGCTCTCGCCGCCCACCTGGCGTGGCTGCGCCAGGAGCAGGACCGACTGACGCGACAGATCACGTCAGTCGAATCAACCATCGAGGCACTGGAAGGAGGTGAACAACTCATGGCACAAGACATGTTCGACGGCTTCGACCACACGCAGTACAAGGACGAGGTCACCGAGCGCTGGGGCGCGTCGGCGTACGCACAGAGTGATCGCTGGTGGCGCGGCCTGAGCACGGCGGACCAGGACGACTGGAAACAGCGTTCAATGCGATTGGCAACAGACTGGACGGATGCCGCCGCGCGCGGCGTCGCACCGGAGTCCGACGAGGCCCAGGCGCTGGCCGCGCGTCACGTCGACTGGCTGAGCGATGTCCCCGGTGCGCCCACGGCCGGCAACCTCAAGGGATACGTGACCGGCCTCGGCGAGATGTACGTCACCGATCCGCGTTTTAGTGCGAATTACGGCGGTGCATCGGGTGCGGAGTTGGTCCGCGACGCGCTGCGCATCTATGCCGAGCACGCGCTGTAACCGCCCGCACAACGAAAACGAGGGCCCGGCGCGATGCGCCGGGCCCTCGTCCTCTGGGGACGCTTAGACGCGCTTGTTGCCGCTGATGACGCGGAAGAGGAAAGCGATCAGCGCGATCACACCGACGATCAGTGCGACCCACAGCAGCCAGCTCAGCGCTTCGGTGAGTCCACCAACGATGGCAAGAACGATGGCGACGACGATGATGATCAAGAGTGCAATGTTCATGGGGGCTCCTTGTTTTTACTCCCACCACCCGCGGGGAGAGGGGTGAGGCGCGAGTCAGCGCTCGACGAATACATTATCCATCCTGAGAGTGCTCTACCGAGGTCTTGACGGGCGATCCTCGGCGGTGCTAGAACGTGCGCGCGATGGTTGTCAAGCCCCTGCGGCGATCGATCCGAAGCCCTAACGTCGTGGCATCCGCTGACGAGGAGACGCCATGCCGCAGGGCCGAGGATCGAACAGCCTGAAGGACCCCGGGCTCTACGAAGAGCTGCGTGGTTGCTCTGCCAAGCGCAAGGCGGAGCTCATCCCGATGCTCCGCACCCACTGACGTGGCGCGGCTTCGGCGCGTGCGACCTGCGGCGGATGCCGGCATCCGCCGCGTCCGATCCGGGTCGGGGTTCCGCTATCTCGACGATCGAGGCAAAGCCGTCGGCGACGAGGACCGCGAACGGATCCGGGCGCTGGTCATCCCGCCGGCCTGGCGGGACGTGTGGATCAGCGCCGCACCCAACGGGCACATCCAGGCCATCGGCGTCGACGACGCCGACCGCACGCAGTACCTGTACCACCCTGATTGGGCCCCCAAGCGGGACAAGGGGAAGTACGCCCGAGCCCTGCAGCTGGCCGAGGCGCTGCCGCGTGCCCGGGGGCGGGTGACGGCCGCGCTGCGGCAGGAGGGCCTGGATCGCGAGCGGGTGCTCGCGGCGGCGTTCCGGCTGCTGGATCAGGCGGCGGTGCGCATCGGCTCGGAACGGCATCTCGCTCGCACCGGCAACCGGGGCCTGACGACGTTGCAGCGCCGGCACGCGACGGTCGTGGCACCGGTCGTCTCGCTGGGCTTTCCGGGCAAGAGCGGCAAACGCCAGCTGATCGAGCTGGAAGACGCTGATCTTGCCGCCGTGATGAGCCTGCTCTCGGCGGGCAGACCCGGCTCGCCGCTGTTGTCGTGGGAGAAGGGCCGACGGCGGGTGCCGCTGGCGCCGCACGAGGTGAACGCGTACGTCCGCGTGCTCACCGGCGGGGACTTCACGGCGAAGGACTTCCGCACCCTTCGTGGCACGATCATCGCCGCCGACGCGCTGGCGCGCATCGGCACTGTCGACACCAAACGCGACCGAAAGCGGGCGGAGGTGATCGCGGTGCAGCGCGCCGCGGATGCCCTCGGCAACACCCCGTCCGTCGCGCGTGGCTCCTACGTCGACCCCCGCGTGTTCAACCGCTATAAGAAGGGCCGATTGCTGGACACCTCCGTCTCACCGGAATCGGCGATCCGCGCACTGATTCTGCCGCAGCTTCCCTAGCCTGAGCGCGTGGCGCGGTTCTCATGGGTGACGCTCGTGGTGGTCATCTTCGGCGGTGCGCTCGGCGTCGCCGTGCGCGCGGTGCTCGTGGTGCCGTGGGGTCCGGGGGTGCACCCCCTCGTCTTGCCCGCCATCACGATGCTGGTCAACGTCGCCGGGTCCTTCCTGCTGGGCCTCATCGCGGGCAGGCTCGGCCCGCGGCGGCCGCGGCTGCGTGCCTTCCTCGGCACCGGCGTGCTGGGCGGGTTCACCACCTACAGCGCGTTCGCGGTGCAGACAGTGCAGGTCTTCGGCGCGGCGCCGGTGACCGGGCTGCTGCTGGCAGCGGTCGCGGTGCTCGGCGGAGTGGCCGCTGCGGCATGGGGGCTCGTGATCGGGCGGCGGAAGGCGACCGTTCCCGAGGAGGTCGGCGGATGAACCACTGGGAGATGCTCACGCTCGTCGGCGCCGGCGGGGTCGGCGCGGGCGCCCGCTACGTGGTGGATGCCGTCGTGATGCGCGGGCGCACCGACGTGTTCCCGCTCGGCGTCCTCATCGTCAACGTCAGCGGCTCCGCTCTGCTGGGATTCCTCGTCGGTCTGGGCGCCGTCGTCGCCCCTGCGTGGGTGGCGATCCTGGCGGTGGGCCTGCTCGGCGGCTTCACCACCTTCAGCACGGTCAGCGTCGATTCGGCGCTGCTGGCACAGCGGGGCCGGCGCGACTGGGCCGTGGTCAATCTCGCAGCGACCCTGGGGCTGGCCGTCCTGGCCGCCGCGATCGGGATGGTCATCGGGGGCCTCGTTCCCTGAGAATCGGCGCAGACGCCCCGTGGGATAATGCGACTGGATACATCCGCGTATCCAGTCGCGCTCGCGGCATCCGACCTCCCGCATCCCATGCTCGCAAAGGCAGCCCGTGTCGAACCTCGCCGTCCTGAGCCTCAAGAACCGCGCTCTCATCGCCCTCGTGACGATCGTCGCCGCCGTTTTCGGCGGTCTCGCTCTGACCAACCTCAAGCAGGAACTGATCCCCTCGATCGAGTTCCCCGCGCTGTCGGTCGTCGCCACCTACCCCGGCGCCTCGCCGGATGTCGTCGCCAACGACGTGTCGACGCCGATCGAGACCGCCATCCAGGGCGTGCCGGGTCTGGAATCGACCAGCGCGACGAGCACGACGAATGCCTCGATCATCCAGGCGTCGTTCGCGTACGGCACCGACCTGGCCACGGCCGAGCAGAAGATCTCGCAAGCGATCAACCGCATCAAGGGGCAGCTGCCGGAGTCGGTCGACCCGCAGGTGTTCAGCTTGTCGATCGATGACCTCCCGGTCATCCAGCTCGCCGTCACCGGCTACGACGACGAAGCCGCGGTGCAGGATCTGCTGGAATCCACCGTGATTCCGGACCTCGAGGATGTCGAAGGCGTCAACGCCGCCGAGGTGATCGGCGGCGCCGGACAGCGCATCACGATCACTCCCGACCAGGCGGCGCTGGCCGCAGCGGGCTTCTCGCAGCAGGCCATCAGTGACGCGCTCGAGCAGAACGGCGTGCTGTTCCCCGGCGGCGGCATCACCGAGGACGGGCAGACCCTCACGGTGCAGACCGGCGCGAAGATCGCCTCGATCGAGGAGATCGGGCAGCTCCCGCTGGTGCCCACCGAGGCTGCCCAGTTCGCCGCCGAACCCGTCACGATCGCCGATGTCGCCACCGTGGCAGAGGAGAAGGACCCGCAGACGTCGATCTCCCGGGTCGACGGTGAACCGGCGCTGACCATCGCGGTCACCAAGCTCCCGGCGGCCAACACGGTCGACGTGTCCACCGGCGTTCTCGCGGCTCTGCCGGACCTGGAGAAGGCGCTGGAGGGCGAGGCCGAGTTCACGGTCGTCTTCGACCAGGCGCCCTACATCCAGCAGTCGATCGAGGCGCTCGCGCAGGAGGGCCTGCTGGGCCTGGTCTTCGCGGTGCTGGTCATCCTGGTGTTCCTGCTGTCAGTGCGCTCGACACTGGTCACCGCCATCTCGATCCCCACCAGCGTGCTGATCACGTTCGTCGGCATCCAGGCGTTCGGTTACTCGCTGAACATCCTGACCCTCGGCGCCTTGACGATCGCGATCGGGCGGGTCGTCGACGACTCGATCGTCGTGATCGAGAACATCAAGCGCCATTACGTCGGCACCGCCGACAAGACGCGCTCCATCCTGCTTGCGGTGCGTGAGGTGGCCGCGGCCATCACGGCATCCACCATCACGACCGTCGCGGTGTTCCTGCCCATCGCCTTCGTCGGCGACATGACCGGAGAGCTGTTCCGCCCCTTCGCGCTGACCGTGACGATCGCGATGACCGCGTCGCTGTTCGTGTCGCTGACGATCGTGCCGGTGCTGGCCTACTGGTTCCTGCGCCCCGGCAAGCCGCTGCTGGACGCCGACGGCAACCAGATCGACCCCGAGCACCCTGACGCACCGCCGTCGCGTCTGCAGAAGATGTACCTGCCGATCCTGCGGTGGACCCTCAAGCACTCGTGGGTGACGCTGCTGCTGGCCGTGCTGGTGCTGGCGGGCACCGCGGCTGCTGCGCCGTTCATGAAGACGAACTTCCTCGGCGACACCGGTCAGAACACCTTCACGATGACGCAGGACCTGGGTCCGGCGGCATCGCTGGAGGCCAAGGACGCCGCCGCGCAGACCGTCGAGGACGAGCTGCTGGAGGTCCCCGGCGTCGAAACGGTGCAGGTGTCGATCGGCTCCAGTGGTTCGGCCCTGGCCGACGCCTTCTCGGGCGGCTCCAGCGGTGCGACGTTCTCCGTCACGACCGACCCCGACGCCGACCAGCTGGTCGTGCGTGAAGAGGTGCTCGACGTCGTGGCCGGACTCGAGGACGTCGGCACGGTGGCCGTCTCGGCCACCGGCGGCTTCGGATCCAGCGACATCGAGATCGACGTCACCGCCCCCGACCAGCAGACGCTGCAGGAGGCGACGGATGCCGTCGTGACGGCGATCGACGGCAAGGACGGCGTCGAGCAGGTCACCACGAACCTGTCGGACTCGCTGCCCTACATCGCCGTCGTGGTCGACCGCGCCGCCGCCGCGGCCCTCGGCCTGTCGGAGGTCGCCGTCGGCGCACTGGTATCGGGCACCATGCAGCCGCAGCAGCTGGGCACCGTCGAAATCGACGGCACCGCGCTGACGGTCTACCTCGCCGCCTCCCAGACCCCGGCCACCCTCGAGGAGCTGCGCGACCTGCAGGTCCCCTCGGCCACCGGCCCCATCCCGCTGTCTCAGATCGCGACGGTGGAACAGAGTCAGGGCCCGACGTCGATCACGACCGAAGGCGGCCAGCGCACCGCGACGGTGAGCGTCACGCCCTCCGGTGATGACCTCACCACCGCCTCGACCGTGGTCAACGAGGCCCTCGCCGACGCCGATCTGCCCGCTTCGGCCGATGCGACCCTCGGTGGCGTGGTCTCGCAGCAGCAGGACGCGTTCACGCAGCTGGGCCTGGCGATGCTCGCCGCGATCCTCATCGTCTACATCGTCATGGTGGCGACCTTCAAGTCGTTGCGTCAGCCGCTGTTGCTGCTGGTCTCGGTGCCGTTCGCGGCGACCGGGGCGATCCTGCTGCAGATCGCCACCGGCGTGCCGCTCGGAGTGGCATCCCTCATCGGTGTGCTCATGCTCATCGGCATCGTGGTGACCAACGCGATCGTGCTGGTGGACCTGGTCAACCAGTACCGCGTGAAGGGGCTCTCCGCCCGTGACGCCACGATCGCCGGCGGGGCACGCCGCCTCCGGCCGATCCTCATGACGGCGCTGGCGACCATCTTCGCCCTCACCCCGATGGCGCTGGGCATCACCGGCCACGGCGGGTTCATCTCGCAGCCGCTGGCCATCGTCGTGATCGGCGGGCTCATCTCGTCGACCTTCCTGACGCTGCTCGTGCTGCCGACGCTGTACAACCTCGTGGAGGGTGCGCGCGAGCGTCGCGCGGCCCGTCGTGGTGAGCCGGCCCTCGCCGGCGCCGTCGCCGACGGGGCTACCGATGGCGGCGGCGCGACTGCGCCGCTGACGCGTCGGGACCGCCGGGTGCAGAGCGCCACCATCACCCTCCCGGTCGTCATCCCCGACGCGCCCCGCCCGACCCCGGCCGCTGCCGGTGGCGGTCAGGATGCCGGTGACGCCCCGGCGACCGTGACGGAGGTGGCTGCTGTCGCTCCGGGCGCCGATGTGGAGGTGGCGGACGCGCAGGTTGCGGACGCTACGACCGCGGACGCGCCGACCGCGGACGCGGCCGTGGACGCCACGACCGCGGATGCGGCCGTAGAGCCCGGGGGTAACCGCCTGTCGGCGCTGTCGCAGGCGGTGCAGCCGGCTCGCGTCGGCGAGGACGTGCCGTGGTCGCAGCCGCAGTCCGCCGAGCCCGAGGCCGAGCCCGCGGACGACGAGGCTTCCGCTACGGTCGTGGACACTGCGCCCGATCCGGAGCCCGCGGCCGAGGACGTGCCCGACGTGGACGCCGGCGACGAGCCCGTCGTCGGGTCCGCCGACCACGCGGAGCCGGACGCCGACCAGGAGCTCGACGCCGAACCCGCGCGCGACGAGGACGACCGCAGCTGAGCTCAGGGGGTGCGGTAGGTCGCACCCCACTGCAGCTGCCACTGCTCACCCGGTGCCAGCCATCGCAGCCCCTCGCCGGAGTTGAACGCATCGGCGGGGGCTGTCATGGGCTCGATCGCGATCGCGATCGGCTGGTCCGGGTAGCGGTCGGTGATGAACAGCTGCAGGTAGTCGAATCCGGTGCCGGCCCAGACGTCGAGCACCCGCCCGTCGGGCGCCGTGAGCAGCGTGTGCACGCAGTCCTCGTCGTCGCGGGCGATCGAGCCGTACCCGGTGTTCAGATCCAGGTCGCCCAGCAGCCGGGGTGAGCGCAGGTCGGTGGCGTCGTCGACGGGGACCTCGGCCACCGGAAGCAGCCGGTCGTCGAGTTCGAAGCGCGTCGCGGCATCCAGTTGCACCGACAGCTGCGCCGTCGGGACGTCGCCGATGCAGAAGTACGGATGTGCGCCCAGCGCGACGGGCGCAGGGTCCTCGCCGAGGTTGATGAGACGGTGCGTGACGGTGAGGGAGATGTCGGTGACGGCATACGTCACCTCGGTGGCGATGTAGAACGGGTATCCGGTCTGCGGGTACACATCGGCTCCGAGGGTGATGGCGTCCTCGGTGTACTCCACCGGCTGGTAGCCGGTGTAGCGCAGCAGGCCGTGTGAGGCGCTGCCGGTCTTCGGCTCGCTGAGCGCGAGCTGGTGGGTCACGCCGTGCTGCGTCCACCGGCCGTCGCGCACGCGGTTGGGCCACGGGACGAGCACCACGCCGGATGCCGCGGGGGTGGGGGTGTGGTCGGGATAGCGGGGCACGAGGTCCACTCCGCCCACCTGGAACGCCCGCAACGCGCCGCCGACCTGGGCGATCTCGGCGACGGTCTCACCGCTGTGCACGGTGAACCTGCGGCCGGTCGGATCGTACGGCGTGTGACTGCTCATAGGGCAATGGTAGGACCACGGGCAATTTCCCAGCCGGAACCCGGTAGGCTCTATCAGTCGGCTCTGGACACCACGCGTGGTGCGTGGATGGGTTTGTGAGTCCAAGGGGCCGATGGTGGGCGTCGATCGACGCGCATGACCATCATCGATAATGGCCCCGGCCGACGAATGTCCGGGTATGCCCGCGCGTAGCGGGCGCTGTTCTCGTGTGTTGAGAACCCAGAAGGACATATCCATGCCTAAAAGCAAAAAGCCCGCCGGCGGTCGCCCCGCGAAGAACTTCGAACCGCGTTACGGTGCGAAGACGAGCTACCAGGACCGCAAGCGTCAGCCCGGCGATGCCTCGACCGGCACCACCGGATCGAAGAGCCCCAGCCACCGCGGCTACCGACCCGACACCGCTGCCACCGGCGAGGCGCCCAAGCGCCGCTGGACCGCGCAGGAGAAGGTGGGCCGCGAAGAGGCCCGCACCATCCGCACGCACTCGCAGGGTGACGACCGTCCCCGTCGTTCGTTCGACGACCGTCCGGCCCGCCCGGTCGGTGACCGCCCCCAGCGTGACGACCGCGGCTTCCGCGGTGATCGCGTCGCCCGTGATGAGCGTCGCCCCACCGGTGACGGCCGCCCGTCGTACCGTCCGGAGCGTTCGTCCGACGACCGTCCGGCCCGTGCATACAGCGACCGTCCGCAGCGTGACGACCGTCCGGCCCGTTCGTACAGCGACCGTCCGCAGCGCGATGACCGTCCGGCCCGTTCGTTCAGCGACCGTCCGCAGCGCGATGACCGTCCGGCCCGTTCGTTCAGCGACCGTCCCGCCCGCGATGACCGTCCCACTCGCTCGTTCAGCGACCGTCCGGCTCGCACCTTCGACGAGCGTCCCCGTCGCGACGCCGGCGACCGCCCGCAGCGCGACGACCGCCCGGCCCGTTCGTACAGTGACCGCCCGCAGCGCGATGACCGTCCGGTCCGCTCGTTCAGCGACCGCCCGGCTCGCTCGTTCGACGACCGTCCTCGTCGCGACTCGGGTGACCGTCCGGCACGCTCCTTCGACGACCGGCCCCGTCGCGACTCGAACGACCGCCCGGCACGCCCGGACTGGAACGCCGAGACCAAGAGCAAGGCGCACCAGGACAACGTCGACGTCGTGCACGAGCGTCTGCAGGCCGAAGCGGTTCAGGCCGGCGAGGTCGCAGATGTGACGTTCTCGAGCCTCGGGCTCGGCGACAACATCGTCCGCGTGCTGGCCGATCTCGGGGCACCGACCCCGTTCCCGATCCAGGCCGCGACGATCACCCCGATCCTCGAGGGCAAGGATGTGCTGGCGCGCGGTCGTACCGGCTCCGGCAAGACCATCGCCTTCGGCGCTCCGCTGGTGGAGTCGCTGCTGCGTTCGCAGGCCGGCAAGCGCCGTGAATTCGGTCGCCTCCCCAAGGCGCTCGTGCTGGCCCCGACCCGCGAGCTCGCGCTGCAGATCGACCGCACGATCCAGCCGATCGCCCGCAGCGTCGGCATCTTCACCACGCAGATCTACGGCGGTGTGCCGCAGGCACGCCAGGTCGGCGCGCTGAAGAAGGGCGTGGACATCATCATCGGCACGCCGGGTCGCATCGAAGACCTCGTGGCGCAGGGCAAGCTCAACCTCTCCGAGGTGCAGATCGTCGTTCTCGACGAGGCCGACCACATGTCCGAGCTCGGGTTCCTCGAGCCCATGCAGCGGATCCTGCGTCTGGTCGCAGATGGCGCGCAGAAGCTGATGTTCTCCGCCACGCTCGACCGCGAGGTCGCAGCCCTTGTCGACGAGTTCCTCGTCGAGCCGGCCGTCTACGAGGTCGCCGGTGAAGACCAGGACTCCAGCACGATCAACCACCGCATCCTGGTGATCGATCACCGCGACAAGGCCGAGATCCTCAACTCGCTGGTCGACCGCGCGGGCAAGACGCTCGTCTTCGCCCGGACCCGGGCGTACGCCGAAATGCTCGCCGAGCAGTTCGACGACCTCGGCATCTCGGCGGTCGCGCTGCACGGTGACCTGAACCAGGCCAAGCGCACGCGCAACCTGCAGCGCCTGACCGACGGTCGGGTCAACGTCCTGGTGGCCACCGATGTCGCCGCCCGCGGCATCCACGTCGACGACATCGACCTGGTCATCCAGGCCGACGCCCCCGACGAGTACAAGACGTACCTGCACCGCTCCGGTCGTACCGGTCGCGCGGGCCGCGTCGGCACCGTCGTCACTCTCATCCCGCGTCAGCGCCGTCGGCGTATGACCGAGATGCTCGAGCGCGCCGAGATCGACGCCCCGTTCGACGAGGTGCGTGTCGGCGACGACATCCTCGAAGAGCTGGCCGGCCGCCAGCTCGCCGAGGTGGACGCGTAAGCAGCCCCACCCCGATGCGCCGATCGCCTGCCCAGGCGGTCGGCGCATCGTCGTTTTCAGGCCGGTGTCACGACGGCAGCCAGGTGCGCGTCGCGGTGACCAACGCGGTGACACCCATCGTGAGCGTGGGCTCGATCACCGGCGCGTAGTGCGGCGAGTGGTTGGACGGGACCTTCAGCAGTGCCGGATCCGTCATGTCGCCCGTCGTGAACAGCGAGGGGTCGGCACCGCCGAGCAGCCAGTACGACAGCGGCACACCGGCGGCCGTGGCGAGGATGCCGACGTCTTCGCTGCCCGCTCCCGCCCCCGGGTCCATCACCTTGTCCGCGCCGAGCCAGCTGGCGAACGCGTCGAGCGTCTTCGCCAGCGCCGCCGCGTCGTTCACCACGACGGGGAACCGCTCGATCTCGGTGATGGTGGGCTCCTGCGGCGCGCCGGCGGTGGTGGCCTCGCCGCGGACGATGCGGTCGACGCTGGCGAGGATGTGATCGCGCACCGTCTCGGTGTAGCTGCGGATGTTCAGTTGCAGCTCGGCTTCGTTGGGAATGACGTTCGCTGCATCCCCGGAGTGCACCGAGCCGACCGTGAGCACGGCGGTGGCGGTGCTGGGGATTTCGCGGGAGATGATCGTCTGCAGGCGCAGGATGGTCTCCGCGGCCATGACGACAGGATCGATCGACGCCTCGGGCATGGAGCCGTGCGCGCCGCGGCCCACCAGGCGCACGCGCAGCGAGTCCGAGCCGGCGTACGACGCCCCGGGGTGGCCGGCGATCTTGCCGGCCGGCAGGGGGGCGACGTGCTGGCCGAGCACCACGTCGGGCTTGGGGAACTTCTCGTACAGACCGTCGTCGACGAGCGTCTGCGCGCCGGCACCGAGTTCCTCGGCAGGCTGGAACACGATCATGAGTGTGCCCGACCAGCTCCCCTTGTCATCGGAGAGCACTTTGGCGGCGCCGAGCATGCAGGTCACATGCATGTCGTGCCCGCACATGTGGCCAACTGGCACGACCTTGCCGCTCGCGTCGGTCGCCGTCACCGTGCTGGCATACGGCAGTCCGGTGTCCTCCTTGATGGGAAGGGCGTCCATGTCGGCGCGCAGCAGCGCCGTCGGACCGTCGCCGTTTCGCAGCAGACCCACCACGCCGGTCTTGCCGACGCCGGTCGTCACCTCGAACCCCAGCTCCCCCAGACGCTTCGCGGCGATGCCGGAGGTGCGGTGTTCCTGGAATCCCAGTTCCGGGTGGCTGTGCAGGTCCCGGTACAGATCTGCCAGGGCGGGGTCTACGGTGACGTTCTCGTGCGCTTCCATCGGGGATGCTCCCTTCGTCGCTTGCGGACTCTGCCCTGAGTCTGCGTCGCCGTCGACACCGGCACAAGGCACCCGGCGGGCGCCTCGGGGAGGGCTACGCGAGCGCCGCCACCAGCTCCGCGGCCCGAGGCGCCCCGCCCAGGCTGCGCAGCTCCGCGCCGACGCGGGCGGCGCCGTCCCGGTACGACGGATCGCCCGCTACGCGGCGATACCCGGCCGCGATCCGTTCGGCGGACGGTGTGCCGGTGCGCAGGTTCACCCCCGCGCCGGCCCATGCGACCCGTGCCGCGATCTCGGGCTTGTCCAGATCGCCGCCGCCGATGACCAGCGGAATGTCGTGCGCCAGCGCCGCGAGCGTGCCGCCCCAGCCGCCGTTGGTGATCATCACCTGCACTCGGGGGAGCAGCTGCGCATAGGGGATGAACCCGGCCACGCGGGCATTGTGCGGCACCGGGAACGGCAGGGTGTCGTGACCCCGGATGCCGGTGGTCGCCACCACGATGACGTCCTCGCCGGCCAGCGCCTCCAGGGTGGGACGGATGAGATCGCTCGGATCGATGTTCTGCGTCCCCTGCGTGACGCAGACGACGGTGCGGGATTCCAGGTCGCTCCACCACTGCGGCGGCGCGAACCCGTCCCCGGGCGACCGGGCGACCAGGCCCACGAAGTGCAGGTGGGCGGGGCGGTCAGGTCGGGCGAAGTCGAGGGCAGGGCTACCGCTTGCCGTCACCAGCTGCTGCGACATCACGGTGGTGTTGAAGTCGCGACGGGAGGGCGGCAGCCCCGCGGCATCGCGGGCGCGTGCGAGCGGTTTCTGCAGTGGGCGCCCGAGCAGCCGCGCTGCGATCACACGGAGCGCGGCATCCCTCGCCTTCGTCAGCGGATTGGTGCCGGGGACCAGGCCCACGCCGCTGGGCGGGCCGAATCTGCTGGGCATGTAGGGCGGCAGCACGGCGACGGTCGCCCACGGGCAGCCGGCCTTCTCGGCGAACAGGGCCGTGCCGACCGACAGCTCGTCGCCGGCGATCACATCCCACGGCTCCCGCGACCACTCCGCGGTCAGGTCGGCGACCTGTCCCGGGGCGGTGTTGATCATGCAGTCCTCGACGTTCACGAGGAGCTGCGCGAGGCCCTTCTTGCCGACCAGCCGCGGAAAGGTCGCCGCCATGTCGTGCTCGTCGAAGTCGGGCGCCTCGGTCCACGGCACCGCGCGGGCGCCGACCGCGGCGATCGCGTCGCCGAACGCCCTGCCGGTGTAGAAGCGCACATCGTGGCCGCGAGTGCCGAGTTGTTCGGCGACGGCGAGCATCGGGGTGACGTGGCCGGTGAAGGGCATGGCGGTGAGCATGATGCGTGCCATGCGCAACATGGTGCACCCGGATGCCGACGGGCGAAAGACCGCGTCAGAACAGCGTCGCGGTGGCCGCCGCCTGGCCGCGCGAGGTCGTGACGATCGGTCCGGGCCGCGCCGGGCGGACCGGCTCGTCGTCCTCCGCGCCGCCGGCCAGACCGTGCAGGCGCAGCAGCGGCCGCACCCGGCGCGCCAGCCAGACCCGGTACGCCTTGGGAGCACCGACGGATGCCCCGGGGTACAGGCCGCGGTACGACGAGACCAGTTCGGGGTGCTCGCGGGCGAGCCACTGCATGAACCACGGCTTGACGCCGGGGCGCAGGTGCATCGCGCCCCAGACGATGCGACCGGCGCCTGCGTCCCTGATGCGCCGGAGCGCATCGTCGAGCACCGCCACCGAATCGGTCAGGTGCGGCACGATCGGCATGAGGAACACCGTGACCCGGAAGCCGGCCTCCCTGGCGGCCCGCACGGTGTCCAGTCGGGCCTGGAACGACGGCGCCCCCGGCTCGATCGCGGCGCGCAGCGCCTCGTCGGGAACGGCGATCGACATCGCCAGCGACACCGGCACGGATGCCGCGGCTTCCCGCAGCAGCGGCAGGTCGCGGCGGATGAGCGTGCCTTTCGTGAGCACCGAGAACGGGGTGCCCGATTCGGTGAGCGCGCCGATGATCCCGGGCATGAGCCGGTACCGGCCCTCGGCGCGCTGATACGGGTCGGTGTTGGTTCCCAGCGCCACCGGCTCCCGCGCCCATGACCCGCGGCGCACCTCGCGGGCGAGCACGTCGGCGACGTTGATCTTCACGATGATCTGGGAATCGAAGTCCCTCCCGGCATCCAGATCGAGGTACTCGTGCGTGCCACGAGCGAAGCAATAAACGCAGGCATGACTGCACCCCCGATACGGGTTCACCGTCCAGTCGAAGGGCATCGCCGAGACGGCGGGCACCCGGTTGAGCGCCGACTTGCACTGCACCTCGTGGAAGGTCATCCCGGCGAACTCGGGCGTGGTCACCGAGCGCACCAGGCCGTCGATGCGTTCCATTCCGGGCAGGGCGTCGGCATCCACCACTCCCAGTTCCTGACCTTGCCACCGCATCGGTCCATGGGAACAGATCTTCGAGAGTATGTCAACCGGGGTGGATGATGGATCGAACGGCGCGCTGGGTTCCGATGCGGGCGCGGGGACGCGTAAAGGGGACAATGGGGAGGTGACGGATCCCGAACCGCCGGTGTACCGCCGTGCCCCGCGCGCGGCGGTTGCGCCGCGGCAGCCGGCGCGGCGCGCACGGCGCAGTCGTGCCGCGCGCCGACGGGGAGCGATCGTGCTCGCGGTGCTCGCGGCGCTGGTGCTGTGGGGCGGGATCGCACTGTCCAGCGCTGTGCTGGCGCCTGTGGCCGAGACCGGCCCGAAGGACGGCGTGCCGGTCGGCACGCGCGCCGCGCCGGCGGCCACGACGCTGCCGGTTCCCACCATGCGCGGCGCGGAGCCGGTGGAGCAGGTCGAGGCGGCACCGGACGAGCCCGAGGTGACCGACGGGATCTGCGTCGAGGCCCAGGTGACCGAGGCACTCGCCGCCGGCGACGACCGCGCCGTCATCGCCGCGGCGGGTGGCGCCGAGGCGTTCCGTCAGGCGGTCGCCGAGGGAGCCGCGCCCTGTGTCGACCTGACCGATCCCGCCCGGCTGTGGATGGTGGTCAACAAGCAGCTTCCCTATGCGCCGCTGGAGTACGCCCCGTCGCCGCTGGTCTCCGCCGGCGCCATGCCCGGCGGCAATCAGGCGATCCTGCGAGCGGATGCCGCCGCCGCGCTGTCCGAGATGGCCGCCGCCGCCGAGGCTGCGGGCCGCGAGATCGGGGTGCAGAACGGCTATCGCTCGTTCGGGATGCAGCAGTCGATCTATGCCGCGCATGTCGAGGACCGCGGCGTCGCCGGGGCCGACCTCGTCAGCGCCCGACCCGGCTTCAGTGAGCACCAGTCGGGGCTGACCGCCGACGTCGTCGCCTGCGACGGCGTGTGCGGGCACCTCGACGATCTCGCCGGCACGCCTGCCGACCGGTGGATCCGCGAGCACGCGTGGGAGTACGGCTGGATCGTCCGCTACGAAGAGGGCTACACCGCCATCACCGGCTATGCGCACGAGCCGTGGCACCTGCGCTTCATCGGAGTCGATCTCGCGCGCGCCTACCGCGAGGGCGGTTTCCACTCCCTCGAGGAGTTCTTCGGGCTCCCCGCCGCACCCGACTACGCCGACTAGCGGCATCCCACAATCCCGCGGTACTCAGTTCCGCACATCGCGGCATTCAATCCCACAAACGGGTGTGTTCGGGTGGTCCCAGAGCCTAGACTCGCCTCGGCAGCGTCGCCCTTCGGCCGGCGGTGCCCCACCGAGACGTCTGAGTACCCGGCGGCGCCGCCGCCGAAAACCTGAAGGGGGCCTGCGCATGGAGCGGGACATCTACGACGAAGACCACGACGCGTTCCGCGAGGTCGTCCGCGAGTTCATCAAGCGGTACGTCACCAACGAGAAGCGCGAACAGTGGGATGCCGACGGCGAGATCGACCGAGCGACGATGCTCGCAGCCGGGGAGTCGGGCCTGATCGGCCTGTCGGTGCCCGAGGAGTTCGGCGGCGCGGGAATGCTGCAGGACTACCGCTTCCGCACGATCGTCAACGAAGAGGTGATCGGCGCCGGAGCCGGGTCCCTCGCGGGGGCCTTCGGCATCCAGGACGACCTGGCCGTGCCGTATCTCGTGCACATGGGCACGCAGGCGCAGAAGGAGAAGTGGCTGCCTCGCATGGCCACCGGCGAGGTGCTCGGTGCACTGGCGATGACCGAGCCGGGCGCGGGCAGCGACCTGCGCGGCATCAAGACCACCGCCAAGAAGGTGGACGGCGGCTACCTCGTCAACGGCGCGAAGACGTTCATCTCCTCCGGCAAGACCGCCGACATCGTCGTGACCTTCGTCAAGACGGGGGAGGGCACCCGCCCGGACGCCTTCAGCCTGCTCATCCTGGAGAACGGGATGGCAGGCTTCGACCACGGCAAGAAGCTGCACAAGATGGGCTCGCACGGTCACGACACCGCCGAGCTGTCGTTCACCGACGTGTTCGTGCCGGAGGAGAACCTCATCAGCGGCACCGAGGGCCAGGGGTTCCTGCAGCTGATGATGAACCTGCCGCTGGAGCGACTGTCGATCGGTATC
This sequence comes from Microbacterium sp. zg-B96, assembly GCF_030246865.1. Lineage (NCBI taxonomy): Bacteria > Bacillati > Actinomycetota > Actinomycetes > Micrococcales > Microbacteriaceae > Microbacterium > Microbacterium sp. zg-B96. Next base: position 164,202 of record NZ_CP126738.1, read on the forward strand.
GCCGCGGCATCCGCCTCGCAGGCGGCGCTGGCGTGGACCGTGGAGTACACCAAGAGCCGGGAGGCGTTCGGCGAGCGGATCATCGACTTCCAGAACACCCGCTTCAAGCTCGCCGACGTCGCCACGACCGTCGACGTGCTGTGGGCGTACCTCGACCGGGCGCTGCTGGCGTACAAGGACGGCAAGCTCACCGCCGAAGAGGCCGCGAAGGTGAAGTTCTGGACCACCGACCGTGAGTGGGAGATCCTCGACACCTGCGTGCAGCTGCACGGCGGCTACGGGTACATCACCGAGTACCCGATCGCCCGCGCGTTCCTCGATGCCCGCGTGCACCGCATCTACGGCGGCACGAACGAGATCATGCGCGACATCGTGAGCCGCAAGATCGCCGGCAAGCGCTGACGCCCCGGCGGCGCCGCGCCCGCCGCCCGTCCGCCGCCGGCCCGCCCGCCCGCCCGCCGCGAGAAACCACTTTTCGGACGAGAAACCATGCATCGCGTGGTTTCTCGTCCGATTTGTGGTTTCTCAGCCGCCCCAGGGCGCCAGCAGCAGGAAGAGCGCGACCGTGACCAGCCAGAACAGTGCGACGAACACCGTGTCGCGGGCGCGCCACGGCACCAGATGCCGCTCGGTGCGGTCGGGGTACGCCCCGAACGCGCGCGAGTCCATCGCCAGCGCGACCCGCTCGGCATGGCGGATGCCGCCCGCCAGCAGCGGCACGATGTAGCCGGACCAGCGGGCGATCGCGGCGAAGGGGCCGCGTCCGCCGTGCGAGCCGCGCACCCGATGCGCCTGGCGGATGATGTCCAGCTCGTGCCCGAACCGGGGCACGAAGCGGAACGCGGCCAGCGCGGTGTAGCCGATGCGGTACGGCACCCGCAGCTGCTGCACCATCGACCGCACCAGGTCGGGCCCGGTCGTGGTGAGCCCCGGCAGCAGCGCGAGCACCACGATCGCGCCCAGGCGCAGCGCGGTGGCGAACCCGACGTGCACCGCGCCGGCATACAGCGTCCACCCGCCCAGCTGCAGCACGGCACCGGTGCCCGAGACCAGCGCGGCATCCGTCCACACGCTCAGCCCGAAACCGATGAGGAGGATGCCGAGGGGGACGGCCAGCCCGAGGATCACTGCGAGTCGCACCGTGAATCGCGCACCGATCAGCAGCAGCAGGTACGCCAGCGCCGCGAACGCCAGCGGCGTCGCGGCATCGCGCACGAACACCAGCGCCAGCATCGCCGGCAACGGCGCGACGAACTTCGCCAGCGGGTTGAGGGCGTAGAGGAACCGCGCCGGCGACGTGGAGCGGAGCTGGGCGTACGGGTCGACAGTGGTCGTCATGTCGCACCGCCGGGGAGGTCGGCCAGACGCGCGATGGCGGCCAGCTCCGGATGCCGCGTCACGCCGTGCAGCGCCTGGCGCAGCGGCGGCGGGCGCAGCCCCGCCCGAAGCAGCAGGTCGTCGTCGGCGAACACCTCCGGGGTGGGCCCCGACGCCAGCACCCGCCCGTCACCGAGCACGATCGTGCGATCGGCGTACTCGGCCACCAGCTGCATGTCGTGGCTCACCACGATGATCGTCGTGCCCTGCCGGTTGAGGTCGCGCAGCAGCCCCAGCAGCTCGTCGGCCCGCGCGCGATCCTGGCCGAACGTGGGTTCGTCCAGCGCCAGCACCGGGGCGCCGGCCACGAGAGCCGTGCCGACCGAGAGCCGGCGCTTCTGCCCGCCGGACAGCAGGAACGGGTGCACATCGGCCTTCGCCGCCAGCCCGAACCGGGCCAGCACCTCGAGCGTGCGCTCCCGCACCTCGGCCTCCGGGAGCTTCTGCAGCCGCAGGCCGTGCGCCAGCTCGTCGAACACGGTGTGCGCGATGAACTGATGCTCGGGGTTTTGGAAGACGAACCCGATGCGCCGGTGCAGCGTGCGGGCATCCGCCCTGCCGGGATCGATGTCGCCGACCTGCACGGCGCCGCGCGGCGGCCGGACGACCCCGGCGATGGCCTGCACGAGGGTGGTCTTGCCGGCACCGTTGGCACCGACGACCGCGACGAACTCGCCGGCGTGGACGTCCAGGTCCACGCCGTGCAGGATCCGCGACTGCCCGCGCGACACGGTGAGCCCCCGCACCCGCACGAGCGGCGGGGCGCGGCGGGCGACGGGCGGCGGCGTGCGAGTCGGCGGGACGGATGCCGCATCGGGCGCCGGCGCCTCCTCCAGCGCCGAGTGCAGTTCGGCCGGGGTCAGCGGGAGGGGATCGAGGGCATACCCGGCGCTGCGCAGGCGCAGCGCGGCGATTGTGGCGGTGGGCAGCCACACCCCCATCTCGTGCAGTTCCGCCGCACGCCCGCGCAGCACGGCGGCGGCGGGACCGGCGGCGAACGTACGCCCGTCGTGGTCGAGCACGACGACGCGGTCCACCAGTGCCATGGCGGCATCCAGGTTGTGCTCCACGAGCAGGATGGCGTGGTCGCCCGCGGCCACCAGCTCTGCCAGCGCGGCGTACACCTCGTCGATCCCCTGCGGATCGAGGTTGGCCGTCGGCTCGTCCAGCACGAGCAGCGGCGACCCCAGCGCGAGGGCGCAGGCGATCGCGAGGCGCTGCCGCCCGCCGCCGGAGAGCCGGTCCGGGTTCTCGTGCCGGCGCTGCCACAGCCCCACGCGGCGCAGCGCCGCCTTGCTGCGGGCCAGCACCTCGGCCGCCGGCATTCGCAGGTTCTCCGGGCCGAATGCCACCTCGTCCAGGACGCTCCCGGTCACCAGCTGCGCGTCGGGGTCCTGGAAGACCATGCCCACCTGGGTCGCCAGCTGCGCGACGGGGGTGGTTGCGGCATCCGCCCCCGCCACCTGCACCGACCCGCTCACCGTCGCGGGGACGGCCTGCGGGATGAGGCCGTTCAGCGTCAACGCGAGCGTCGACTTGCCCGAGCCGCTCGGCCCCAGCAGCAGCACCACCTCGCCGCGGGCTATCGTCAGGTCGGCACCCGCGGGGACAGCGGCATCCGCCCCGGGGTAGCGCACGCCCAGCTCGGTCACCCGCAGCAGCGGGGCGGTGGACGTCGCCGCCGACGCGGCGGGTTCGTCGCGTCGAGGGGAGGTCACGGCGGATCCAGAAGACGAAGGGACGGGGTCCCGCCCCAACTTAGCCGAGCCTCACCGAAACATGGCAGGTCAGTACACGCTCGCGCGGGCGACCCCGGCGCGGCGCAGCGCGACACCGATCGCCAGCCCCGCCGCCGTCCACACCACCGGTCCCAGCACCGACAGCGCCAGGTACGTCACCTGCGCCCACGGCGCCAGCGTGGCGAGGTTCGCGACCGTCGCCACGACCACCGCGACGAGCACGCCGATGACGACCGCGGAGATGAAGAACCGCCACGGCTTCCACACCCGGTAGCGGGTGGCGGCGGCGACGAGCTCCTGGATGCCGCCGAACAGCAACGCCGTACCGATGAAGCGCATCGCCCAGTGCGGCGCCATGGCGCTGGCCACCAGCGCTGCGATCAGGTGTGAGATGAGCGCCACCCAGGGCAGCCGTACGGCCTCCTGCGCGATGATGCCGGGGAGCACATGCACGCCCAGCACGAAGCCGTAGACGATCGGGATGCCGGCGACGATCGCGGGGGTCACCCAGCCGGCGAAGCCGCCGAGCAGGCCCGTTGCCACACCGATCGCCGCGCACGTCAGCAGGACGCGCGTCGAGAGACGGGATGCCGGGGCCACGCGTCCCAGCGTATCCGCTCGCGATCGGTGGGTGCCGGGCGGTCTCCCGGAGAAAACCAGGAAATCCCTCAGCTTCGGCGGCGACGGCTGCGCAGCCGCACGGCGGGCAGCGGCGGGGCAGGCACCCGCTCCGGCCCGTGCCCGACGACGTGACCGAACCGCGGCGAGTCGGCCTCCCACGCCTCGCGCGCTTCGACGATCTCCTCGTGGGATCGACCGACGAAGTTCCACCACATCACGATGTCGCTCTCGAACGGCTCGCCGCCGAGGAAGAACACCGTGGCTTGCGCGCTCGCGGTCAGTTCCACGGCGTCGTGCCCGGGTGCGAGGTACAGCAACTGCTGCGGCGCGAGGGGCACCGCGGCATCCGGCCCCGTCGTGACCATCACCTCACCGGTGACGCCGACGACGGCGTGCTCCCACGACGCCGCCAGCGGCAGCCGCACGCGGGCGCCGGCGGCAAGGCGCAGCTCCGCGCCGACGAGGGGCGTATAGGTGGATGCCGGTGAGGTCACGCCCGCCAGGGAGCCCATCACGACGGTCGCCTCCGTGCCGTCGCCGAGGGGCACCTGCGGCAGCTGCTCGTGCTGCTCGAAGGCCGGCGGGCCGTGGCGGCGGGACTCCGGAAGCGCGACCCACAGCTGCAGGGCATCCAGCGGAATCGGGCCGTCGCCGACGGAGTATTCGGAGTGGGCGATCCCCGCCCCGCTGGTCATGAGATCCAGCGCGCCACGGCGCACCACGACGTCGCTGCCCACGGTGTCGCGGTGGCGCACTTCGCCCACCAGCGGCCACGTCACCGTCTGCAGCCCGATGTGCGGGTGGGGCTCGACGCGCATGATCGTCGACTGCGGGCCGAACCGGTCGAGGAAGCACCACGCACCGACGGTCGGCAGGTTGCGCTGCGGCAGGCTCCGGTGAACCTGCATGCCGCGCAGGCCCCCCAACGGCACCTCACGCGCCTCCAGCAGCAGCACGCCGGGGGTCTCCGCTTCGGCGGTGGACGTCTTGGCCTCCGCAGCCGGGAGTGGCTGCGCAGCGGCCTCGGCGTCCCATCGGGTCATGCCGATGCTTCCCCGGCGGCATCCTGACCGCTGCGGAACGGCCACTGCACCACCAGTCCGGCGACCTCGTTCTCCCGCAGGTACTTCGCCACGAACGGGCACAGCGGTTCCACGACTTCGCCGCGGCGGGCGACATCGGCCATCGCCTCGCCGAGGAGCGCGCTTGCCACGCCCCGCCCGCGGAACGCCGGATCGATCTCGGTGTGGATGAAGCGCAACCGCCCGCGCGGGTCGATCTCGAACTCGGTGTAACCCGCGAGCACACCCCCGAGCCGGATCTCGTAGCGGCTGTCGCCGTCGTCGCGGGTGACTGTCGTGGGGGTATCACTGTCGGCCATGGGGGCTCCTCCGGGTCGCTGGATTCCAACGTAGGTGCGGCACGCCGATTCCGCGAGGCTCACCGGGTCGTCGGCGTGATGCGTCTACCTTGGGTGCCACGCAATGTCGCGCCCAAGGAGAACCGATGACTACTCATCCGCCTACCCCACACGGCGGCGCCGCGGCGCTCGCCCCAGACCCCGACCTGCCTCCCGTCGCCCTGCCGGAGCGTGAGACGCGCTGGACGCTGCCGAAGATCCTGCTGTGGGCGGGCATCGCCCTCCTCGGCGGGCTCGCATGGGTCATGCTCGCCATCGTGCGCGGCGAGACCGTCAACGCCATCTGGTTCGTGTTCGCCGCGGTGTGCACCTACCTCATCGGCTACCGCTTCTACTCGAAGGTGATCCAGAAGCACATCACCCGGCCCGACGACCGGCGCGCGACCCCTGCGGAATACAAGCAGGACGGCAAGGACTACGTCCCCACCGACCGCCGGGTGCTGTACGGCCACCACTTCGCCGCGATCGCCGGCGCCGGACCGCTGGTCGGCCCGGTGCTGGCAGCCCAGATGGGCTACCTCCCCGGCACGATCTGGATCATCGTCGGCGTCATCCTGGCCGGTGCGGTGCAGGACTACCTGGTGCTGTTCTTCTCGATGCGCCGCGGCGGCCGCACGATCGGTCAGATGGCCCGCGACGAACTGGGCCGCATCGGCGGGACCGCGGCGATCGTGGCATCCCTGCTCATCATGATCATCATCGTCGCGATCCTCGCGCTCGTCGTGGTCAACGCCCTCGGCGAGAGCCCCTGGGGCGTGTTCAGCGTCTCGATGACCATCCCGATCGCGCTGTTCATGGGCTGCTACCTGCGATGGATCCGGCCCGGCAAGATCACCGAGATCTCGATCATCGGCTTCGTGCTGCTGATCACCGCGATCATCGCCGGCGGCTGGATCGCCGACACCGAGTGGGGCGCGGCGCTGTTCACGCTGGATCGCACCACGATCGCCTGGGGCATCATCATCTACGGCTTCATCGCCGCGGTGCTGCCGGTGTGGCTGCTGCTGGCCCCGCGCGATTACCTGTCGACGTTCATGAAGATCGGCGTCATCGTCATGCTGGCCGGCGCGATCGTGCTGGTGCGTCCCGAAATCAACGTTCCCGCGTTCAGCGAGTTCGCCGATGGGGAGCTGGGGCCGGTGTTCTCCGGACCGCTCTTCCCGTTCCTGTTCGTCACGATCGCGTGCGGCGCCCTCTCGGGGTTCCATGCGCTCATCGCGTCGGGCACGACGCCGAAGCTCATCGAGAAGGAGCGGCAGACCCGCTTCATCGGCTACGGCGGCATGCTCATGGAATCGTTCGTCGCGATCATGGCGCTGGTCGCTGCGATCTCCATCGACCGTGGCATCTACTTCGCCATGAACGCCTCCGCCGCCGCGACCCTGGGCACCGTGGAAGGGGCCGTCGCGTTCGTGAACGGCCTGGGGTTGGCGGGGGTGAACCTCACCCCGGACATGCTCACCGACACTGCGGCCGCCGTCGGCGAGGAGAGCATCATCTCCCGCACCGGCGGCGCGCCGACGCTGGCCCTGGGTCTGGCGAACATCATGCAGCAGGCCCTCGGTGGACAAGCGATGATGGCCTTCTGGTATCACTTCGCGATCATGTTCGAAGCGCTGTTCATCCTGACCGCGGTGGATGCCGGCACGCGCGTGGCCCGCTTCATGCTGCAGGACTCCATCGGCGTGGTGGTCCCGAAGTTCCGCGACCTGTCCTGGCGACCCGGAGTGTGGATCTGCACGGCGATCATGGTCGCCGGCTGGGGAGCGATCCTCATCCTGGGCGTGACGGACCCCCTCGGCGGCATCAACACGTTCTTCCCGCTGTTCGGCATCGCCAACCAGCTGCTGGCGGCGATCGCGCTGTCGGTCGTGCTGGCGATCGTCGCCAAGCGAGGCAAGAGTTACGTGAAGTGGCTGTGGATCATCGCGCTGCCGCTGGCCTTCACCGCGGTGGTGACCATCACGGCGTCGATGTACAAGATCTTCTCGCCGGTGCCGCAGGTGGGTTACTGGGCCAACAATGCCGCGTTCCGAAACGCGCTCGCCGCCGGCGAGACCTCGTTCGGCACGGCGCCGACGGTCGCGGCGATGGAGGCGGTCGTGCGCAACACCGCCGTGCAGGGGACGCTGTCGATCATCTTCGTGGTGCTGTCGATCATCGTCATCACCACGTCGGTGCTCGTGAGCATCCAGGCCATCCGCCGCGGCGGCGGGGATGAGCACGAAGTGCCGCCCGTGCCGTCGCGGCGCTTCGCCCCGGCGGGACTCATCGCCACGAAGGAGGAGCGCGAGATCGAGAAGCTGTGGGAGCAGCTTCCCGCCGACAAGCGCCCCACCACCGGTGGGCACTGAGCGAGGCCGGTTGATGGACCAGAGCAATGCGGTGGCCCGCACGTCGCGCGGGGGACTCGGATCCCTCGTGCGGCGGGCGGGCCGCGGCATCCGCTGGTATTTCCAGACCCTCATGGGCGACAGCGCGTATGCCACCTTCGTCGCCCACCAGCGCATCCACCACCCCGACCAGGAGCCGCCGACCGAGCGGGAGTTCTGGCGGCAGAAGATGGCCGAGCAGGACCGCAATCCCGGCGCGCGCTGCTGCTGACCGGGGCGCCTGCTCGCCCAGGCGCCTCCGATCGGGCGTGCCCGGCCTGGCCGGGGTGCCCCGCCGGCCCGGGGGTCGTGCAGACTCGACAGTGTGACCCTTCTTGACGCCGTCCGTGCCGCGCCCGATCCCGACGGCGTGTACGACGCGTTCGTGACGTGGGCCACCGAACAGGGATTCGCGCTGTACCCGGCGCAGGACGAGGCCGTCATGGAACTCGTCTCGGGCGCGAACGTGGTGCTGTCCACCCCCACCGGCACCGGCAAGTCGCTCGTCGCGATCGCCGCTCATGCGGCATCCCTCGCCGCGGGTGGCCGCACCTACTACACCGCCCCCATCAAAGCGCTCGTGAGCGAGAAGTTCTTCGCCCTCGTCGACATCTTCGGCGCCGACAACGTCGGGATGGTCACCGGCGACTCGTCGGTCAACCCCGAGGCGCCGATCGTCTGCTGCACCGCCGAGATCCTCGCGAACATCGCGCTGCGGCAGGGCGCGGATGCCGATGTGGACCAGGTCGTCATGGACGAGTTCCACTACTACGGCGACCTCGATCGTGGGTGGGCTTGGCAGGTGCCGTTGCTGCTGCTGCCGCGCGCGCAGTTCCTGCTCATGTCGGCGACCCTGGGAGATGTCACCGACATCGCCGACGACCTCACTCGGCGCACCGGTCGCCCGACCGCCATGGTCACCGGTGTCGAGCGACCCGTGCCGCTGCATTTCTCCTACGAGCGCCGGCCCGTGCACGAGGTGGTGGCCTCGCTCCTGGACGAGAAGGAGCGGCCGGTGTACATCGTGCACTTCTCGCAGGCCGCCGCGCTGGAGCGCGCGCAGGCGCTGGCCAGCGGCAAGGTGGCCTCGCGGGAGCAGCGGGATGCCATCGGCGAGGCGATCGGCGGGTTCCGGTTCAACACTGCGTTCGGCAAGACGCTGTCGCGGCTCGTGCGCGCCGGCATCGGCGTGCACCACGCCGGCATGCTGCCGCGGTACCGGCGCCTCGTGGAGACCCTCGCCCAGCGAGGCCTGCTGCAGGTCATCTGCGGCACCGACACGCTCGGGGTCGGCATCAACGTGCCCATCCGCACCGTCGTGATCACGGCGCTGTCCAAGTACGACGGCGTCAAGATGCGCCAGTTGTCGGCGCGGGAGTTCCATCAGGTCGCCGGCCGGGCGGGCCGGGCCGGCTACGACCCCTACGGCAACGTCGTGGTGATGGCCCCGGAGTGGGAGATCGAGAACGAGGCGGCACTGCGCCGCGCCGGCGACGACGCCGCCAAGCGCAAGAAGATCGTGCGCAAGAAGGCGCCCACCGGGGTCGTCAACTGGGGTCTCGGCTCGTACGAGCGGCTCATCCAGGCGCAGCCGGAACCGCTCATGCCGCACCTGCAGCTGACCGCGGCGATGCTCATCAACGTCATCGGGCGCGGCGGCGACGTGTTCGGCAACGTCCGCTCGCTCGTGTTCGACAACCACGAGCCCCGCGCCCGCCAGTACGACCTCGCCCGTCGGGCGATCGCGATCTTCCGCACGCTGGTGTCCGCCGGCATCGTGGAATCGGGCGCCGACGGCATCCGACTCACCATCGACCTGCAGCCGAACTTCGCGCTCAACCAGCCGCTGTCGCCGTTCGCGCTCGCCGCCATCGACCTGCTCGATCCCGAGGTGGAGCTGGGCCGGGGTGCGGATGCCACGCCCGGCGCGGCCGGCACGGTCGGCACCGGTCACTACGCCCTCGACGTCGTCAGCGTCATCGAGGCGACCCTCGACGACCCGCGGGCGATCCTCAACCAGCAGGAGTACAAGGCGCGGGGCGAAGCGGTCGCGGCGATGAAGCGCGACGGCGTGGAGTACGAGGAGCGCATGGCGCTGCTCGAGGACATCACCTATCCCAAGCCGCTGGCAGAGCTGCTGCTGCAGTCGTTCGAGGTGTTCGCCTCGAGCCAGCCCTGGGTGCGTGACTTCCACCTGTCGCCGAAGTCCATCGTGCGCGACATGTACGAGCGGGCCCTGTCGTTCGGCGAGTTCGTCGCGCTGTACCAGCTGGGCCGCAGCGAGGGCCTGGTGCTGCGCTACCTCAGCGACGCGTTCCGCGCGATCCGCCAGACCGTGCCGGCCGAGGCGCGCACCGACGACCTCATGGACGTCATCGAGTGGCTGGGCGAACTCGTGCGCCAGGTGGACTCGAGCCTCGTCGACGAGTGGGAGGCGCTGACCAACCCGACCGCCGACCCGGACGCCCCCGTCGTGCCGCCCGCGCCGCCGTCGGTGCTCACGAACCGCCGCGCCTTCACGGTGCTGGTGCGCAATGAGATGTTCCGCCGGGTGCGGCTGGCGGCCCTGCAGGACGACGACGCGCTCACCGCGCTGGACCCCGACGCGGACTGGTCGGGTGTGCTGGATTCCTACTACGACGAGCACGACGAGATCCTCACCGGCGGTCCGGCGCGCTCGCCGGGACTGTGCGTCATCGACGAGACCGATGCGGCATCCGGCAGCTGGCGCGTCGAGCAGATCATCGACGACCCGGCCGGCGACCACGACTGGCGCATCCGGGCCGAGGTCGACCTGGAGGCGTCCGACGAGGAGGGCGCCGCCGTGGTCCGCGTGACCGAGGTCGTGCGGCTGTAACGGCTCGGGCCCGACCATAACTCAGGATGACCTGCCCGATCCGGCCGCCAGCCGGCCCGAAACCCGGGGTTCTTCCTGAGTTATGGTCCGCTCGCCGGTCGCACCCGGTCGCACCGAGCGGCACAATGGCTGCGTGGCGACCTACCTGGCGTTTCTGCGGGCGATCAACCTCGGTGCGAAGCGCGTGTTTCCCCAGGGCGACATCCGCCGCGTCGTGACGGACGCCGGCTTCGCGGATGCCGCGACGCACATCAACACCGGCAATGTGCGGTTCACCACGGCGATGCGCTCTCGCGCACGCATCGAAGACCGCCTCGAGCGCGCCTTCGCGGCCGATCGGGGATTCGAGGTGCCGACGATCGTGTTCGCCGCGGGGGAGTTAGCCGCGATCGCGGACACCGCCCGGGAACTGAACGCGGCCCGGCCAGAGTTGGCGCGGCACTACGTGTACCTGCTGAAGGAGCAGCCCTCCGCTGCGGCGATCGAGCAGATCGAGTCGACCTCGTCGGACCTCGGCGAGATGATCGTGCGCGGCCGTGCGGCGCACGCGCTGCTGCAGCCCGGCTACGAGGCGGGCAGGGTCGACCCGCTGCGGGCGGCGAAGCTGCTGGGAGTGGCGACCAATCGCAACTTCACGGTCATCTCGGCGCTGGCCGAGCGGTGGTGCTGAGAGGCATCCATCTCGCACGAGAAGTCCATGGTGCGCGCATGTGCGGCGGCGTAGCCTTCAGGCACCTGAATGGGGAGGTGAAGCGATGGTCCTGTGGAGGCGCCGTCGCCGCCGCGTCCCGTACGCCGCGGTGTCGGACGAAGAGCGCATGTCGCGCTATGTGTACCTGTTGAACACCCTGCCGGCCAGCGTCATCGAACGCGCGCACGAGTCGGCTTTCAAGCAGCTGTCCAGACAACGCCGCGCCGAGATGTTCGAGAAGCTGCGGCCGTTCATGTCGGAGCAGGAACAGGCCCGCGATCCCGAGCCGACGCTGCTGGCGAGCGTGCTGCGCCGGACGTCGGCGTCCGGCGGCGGTGCGGGCACGGCGGTGCTCGAGGACGAGCGCCCCGAGGGCAGCAGTGGCCGGCGCCCCGATCGGACGTCGATCGTGTGGCCGTTCGACGATCCCGTGCTCGCCGCCCTCGTGGCGAGCCACTTCCTGACCTCGTCGGTCCTCATCTCGTACTACTCCGTCGGTGCGGGTTCGCTCGAGCTCGCCGGGGAGCCCGCGTGGGTGGGGGAGATGGGCGGCGTCCAGTCCGACGGGTACTCCGGCGGCGGGTTCGGTGGCGGCGGTTTCGACGGTGGCGGGGGCGGCTACGGCGGGTTCGACGGGGGCGGATTCGGCGGTGGCGGATTCGGCGGTGGCGGAGGCGGCGACGGCGGCGGGGGGTGACCTGCGCAGCCCGGTGTCAGCCGGGCTGGGTAGGGTGTTCGGGTGGGAGACGGGCGCAACACGACGGATGCCGGATGGGCGCCGTCCGACGCACCCTTCGACGCGTACGAACCGCCGCCTGAGGACTGGGACGTCCCGCCGGACGACGGCTGGATGCCGCCGCCGGAGCAGACCTGGACGCCCCCGCGCGCGACGCCGCCGCGCGCGGCATCGCCCGCCGCGGCATCCGCAGGTCTTGATCTGCCGCCTCGTCGGGAACTGACCGGTTCCGACCCGCGCGCCGTGCTCAAAGAGGTGTTCGGGTACGACGAGTTCCGCGGCGACCAGGGTGATGTCGTCGCGCACGTGGTGGGTGGTGGCGATGCCGTCGTGCTCATGCCCACCGGCGCGGGGAAGTCGATCACCTATCAGGTGCCTGCGCTCGTGCGCGAGGGCACTGGGCTCGTGATCTCGCCGCTGATCGCGCTGATGCACGACCAGGTGGACGCGCTGATCGCCAACGGCGTGCGCGCGGCCTATCTCAACTCCACGCAGTCGGCCGCCGAGCGGCAGGCCGTCGAGCGCGACTACCTCGCCGGTGACCTCGACCTCATCTATGTCGCCCCCGAGCGGCTCTCCAGCTCGCAGACGACGTCGCTGCTGCAGCGGGGAAAGCTCAGCGTCATCGCGATCGACGAGGCCCACTGTGTGTCGCAGTGGGGTCACGACTTCCGCCCCGACTACCTCGCCCTCGGTGACCTTGCCGAGCGCTTCCCCGGGGTGCCGCGGATGGCGCTCACCGCGACGGCCACCCGCGCCACGCACCAGGAGCTCACCGAGCGGCTGCACCTGCCGCAGGCGCGGCACTTCGTCGCGAGCTTCGACCGCCCCAACATCCAGTACCGCATTGTGCCGAAGGTCGATCCGCGGCGGCAGCTGGTGTCGTTCATCCGGTCGATGCCCGAGGGGTCCGCGGGCATCGTCTATGCGCTCAGCCGCAAATCCGTCGAGCAGACCGCCGAGTATCTGCGCACGCAGGGTCTTGACGCGCTGGCGTATCACGCGGGGTTGGATGCCGGCATTCGCGCGCGGCATCAGTCACGGTTCCTCCGTGAAGACGGTGTCGTGATGGTCGCCACGATCGCCTTCGGCATGGGCATCGACAAGCCCGATGTGCGTTTCGTCGCGCACATCGACCTGCCGAAGTCGGTCGAGGGGTACTACCAGGAGACCGGCCGCGCCGGTCGCGATGGCGAACCCGCGGTCGGCTGGATGGCGTATGGCCTGGGCGACGTCGTGCAGCAGCGGCGACTCATCGATCAGAGCCCCGGCGACCGCACGTTCAAGATGCGCATGGGGCAGCATCTGGACGCGATGCTGGCGCTGTGCGAGACGGTGCAATGCCGTCGGCAGAACCTGCTGGGCTACTTCGGCCAGGATTCGGGTCCCTGCGGCAACTGCGACACCTGCCTGGAGACGCCGGAGACGTACGACGGCCTGGTGCCGGCGCAGAAGCTGCTGTCGACGATCGTGCGGCTGCAGCGCGAGCGCAACCAGTCGTTCGGCGCGGGGCACCTCATCGACATCCTGCGCGGCGCCGATACCGAGCGGATCCGCCAGCAGGGACACGAGCGACTGTCGACGTACGGGCTGGGGGCGGACCTCACCGATCAGGATTGGCGTTCGATCGTGCGGCAGCTGCTGGCCCGCGGCATCCTCGTCGCGCGCGGCGACTACGGCACGCTCGCCCTCGGCGACCCCGCCGGTGCGGTGCTGCGCGGTGAGGCGGCGGTGCCGCTGCGGCGCGACACGATCGGCCGGCCGGCGACCGCCGCGCGGGTGCGGAAGGCCTCGGCGGCCGACAGTCTCGGCGAGGGGGACCGCGGCCTGTTCGAGGCGCTGCGCGCGTGGCGTGCCGAGACCGCGCGGGAGCAGGGGATGCCGGCCTACATCGTCTTCGGCGATGCGACGCTGCGGGCGCTCGCCGAGCATCGTCCCCGCACGCTCGCGGACCTGGACGGGATCACCGGCATCGGCGCCAAGAAGCGTGAGGCCTACGGCGAGGCCGTGCTCGCCGTGATCGCCGCCGCCTGACCCGCCCCGCTGCCGAGTGAGTATTCGTGCTGCCGAGTGAGTATTCGTGCTGCCGGGAGCGGAAGACGATAGCGTCGGGGCATCGATGTGCGATGCCCCGAAAGGACCCTTCCGTGCCCGATGCATCCGCTGCCGCGCCTGTCCTGATGGCGTCGGCCTGCGCGCTGATCGTCCTCGCCGCGTGGCACGTCTGGTACTCGTGGGGCCTCGCCCGCGTGTTCGCCGCGCACGGCGCTCCCACGTGGCGCGCCTGGGTGCCCGTGCTGCGCGAGGCGGAGCTGTTCCGCCTCGGAAGCGTGGACCCGGTGAAGGTCGTGCTGCTGCTGGTGCCGTTCGTCGCCGTATACGGGTTCGTCCTTCGGGTCATGGCGGTGCACCGCATCGGGGTGGGGTACGGCAGGGGTGCGGGGATGACGGCCCTCGGCGCGGTGCTTCCCCCGGTGTGGGCGACGTTGCTGGCCGACGCGCGCCCGGTCCCTGCGGGGGCGGATGCCGCAGCCGACGTGCCTGCTGCCCCCGTGCCTGCGCCGGCAGGGCATGCGGCCTCCTCCCGCGTACCCGCGGCGCCGTCGGCCCCGGCAGGCGCGGCGCCCGCGCCGGTCATGCACGTGCCCGCGCCACCCGCCCCGGCTTCGACCCCCACGCCGGCACCGATCATGCACATGCCCGCGCCTGCCCCCGCACCCGCGCCGCCGGCTCCCGCCGCATCCGCTCCGCCGGCTCTCGCCGCGCCGCCCGCTGCCCCCGCCTCTGCCCCCACCCCCGCCGCCCCCGACGATGTCGACGAGCACACACACGTGGTCAGCGGCGTGCGGGAGTGGGAGCTCCTGCTTCCCGACGGCACGGCCGTCGTCTTGGTGGCGGAGGACGTCGTGCTCGGTCGGCGTCCGTTCTCGCCGGATGAGTCGACGCAGGCCGTCGCCGTGCCCGACCACACCCGCACGGTGTCCAAACAGCACGCTCGCCTGGCCTGGTCGGGCGATGGGTGGACCATCACCGACCTCGGCTCCACGAACGGAGTGTCCCTGCTCACCGCGGACGGCGATGAGCAGGAGATCGAGTCCGGCACGCCCGTGCCCCTGGGTGAAGCGTTCCTTCTCGGCGAGTACCGGCTCGCGCTGCGGCGCGACGGCGTCTGACCGAACGCGTCAGGCTTCCGGCGCGTCGCCGAACAGGCCCCGGCCGGCGGGAGCCGCGCGCGCAGCGGTCGGTTCCACCCGTCGCGTGACGTACACCCCGAGCGCGCCGAGAGTCGCGAGCACGACAAGCCCGGCGATCCCCATGATCATGCCGATGTTGATGGCCGCGACGTCGGCGCCGGGGTCGCCCGTGACGCGCACCGCGGCACCGTCCGCCGCGGCGGGCGGAACGGGCTCACCGTCGACGAACGGGCTGGCCGGTCCGCGCAGACCAGAACCCGGGACGAGCATGATGGCGTCGTACGGCTGCACCACGCCCCAGCCGCTGACGTCGTCGCGCCGGTCCGGATCAGTGCGCACCGCGGTCGCCTCGAGCCGGTACGCCCACTGCGCGGGGGACTCGTCGGGGTGGGCGGCCGCCACGAGAGCAGCGGATGCCGACGCATATGCGGCGGCGTAGCTGGTGGCGGGAGCATCCGTCGCGTACACGCAGTCGCCGCCGACGGCGGACGAGGTGGCGACGAGCTGGCCGGGAGCGGCCAGCCGAACGTGCGGGCCGTGGATGCTGGCGTCGGTCACGACCCCCGACGTGTCGGTCGCCGTCACGCCCAGCACGCCGTCGAAACCGGCCGGGTAGCGCGCCCCGTCGTCCTCGGCATCCTCGACCGACAGCGTCGAGTCGCGATTTCCCGCCGTTGACACGACGAGACTGCCCTGCCCGCTGGCGTATGCGACGGCCTCGGCGAGACCCGGATGGGCGCCCACGGTGCTCATGGACACGTTGATGATCTGCGCCCCGTGGTCGGCGGCATAGCGGATGCCGGCTGCCAGGCGCCCCACGTCGGGGCCGAAGCCGGCATCCACGTCCTGGTCGGACGTGCCGGCGAACACGCGGACGGGCAGGATACGCGTTTCCGGCGCGAGACCTTCGACGCCCGATCCGGGGATCCCCCGGGCGGCGATCTGTCCTGCGATCGCGGTGCCGTGCCCGTACGCATCAGTGCTGCCGGTCGGATCGGTGCCGTCCGGCACGAGATTCACGCCGCCGACGATGGCGCCGGTGAGGTGCGGATTGGCGGCGACTCCCGAGTCGACGACCGCGACCACCACACCCGCGCCTCGGGTGAGCCCCCACGCCGCCTCGCTCTGCAACTCGCCCAGGGCCGTCACCGGTTCGGCGATGCGCGTGGATGCCGTGCATTCCCCGGTCGCCGCTGCCGACACCGGCGACGCGGCGAGGACGGGGCCGGGCGCGGCCGCGAGCACCGCGGTGAGGAGCGCCGCCACGGCCGCGACCGTGCGCAGCCGGCCGGTCACCGATCCTCCGCGTCGGCCGAGGCCGCCGGAGACCGACCCGCGGCCTCTTCGCTCAGGGCGGGGCCTGTGGGCAGGAGAGCGGTCCACTCATCGCCGATCTCGCCCACCTCGTCCGCGGCGTACCCCAGCCGAGCCAGGGTCTCCTCGGTCGCCCCCGGTACCGGGTACGCCGTGCCGGTGGCATCCACGAGGGTGAGCAGCCGGGTGCTCTGGTCACCGCGGCCGCCGGCACGAACCACCGCGCCCGCGCCCGGTTCGACGCTCACACCCTCGACGATGTCGGCGTCCGCGCGGTGCACGGCCAGCGCAGTGCGCGTGCGCCCGTCCCCGGCCGACTCGAGCTGCGCGCACGGGCGGTCATCGGCATCGATGGTGGGGAAGCCCACGGTGGGCCAGTCCTCGGCGCCCGCCGGTCGGGTTGCCGTCTCGAGCCCGGCGACGTCGGATGCCGACACCTCGCGCACTTCGCCACCCAGCGCCTTTCCGCTTCCCAGCTGGTACAACTGCCAGGCCAGCGGGGACAGGGCCGCCAGCGAACCCTCCGGCTGGACCAGCAGGCGCTCGTCGTCGGGCGTTCCCGCCACGTGGACGACGTCGCCGATCCGCAGATCCGTGCCCGCAAGCCGCTCTCCCACGTCCTCGACGACGAGAGGCGTCAGCGCCGAGGCCGGCGTGAACAGATTCAGCCATTCCGCCGGCACGATCGTCGGGTCCAGGGCGGTGATCCCGGCCGCTCGCAGGACTGCGTCGGAGTCGGTGGCCGTGATTGCGAAGCTGCGCTCGCCGGAGACGACATAGAGGATGTCGTCCGATTCGACGACCGCGCTGCGGTCATCGGCCGCCGCCACGCGCGCCTCGCCTCCGATGCGCACTTCCAGCGCCGCGTCCTCCGCGACGCACGCGGTCCAGCCGGCGTTGACCAGCCCGCCGGGGGAGGGGAGCTCGTCCGGGGCACCGACGATCCCGAGCGTCGCGCCGATCGGCGTGCCGGCGAGGCTGGCCTGGTCGGTGGAGATCACGTCGAATTCGCTCGAAGGAAGCAGCAGGCGCGCGCTGGCGGTGTTGATGACCGGATGCAGCACCCCGTCCACGGTCACGAAACGGGCTCCCGTATCGGACACGAGCACGAGCTTGCCGTTCTCCCAGCCCTGCGGCAGGCCCGGGCGGATGAAACCGTAGAACACTCCGATGAGCACGACCAGCGCGGTGAGGGCGATGGCGGCGATCACGGCGCGCAGCGGAGTTGCGGGTTCGAGTTCCTTTCCTCCCGGAGCACCGCTGACGAACGCGCTCAGCAGCCGACGACGCGAGAAGTTCTGCGCCTCGATCAGATCACCTTTGGTCGCCATCCGGTCAGGCCAGCCCGGAGGCGATGACGCCCAGCGGCAGCAGGGAGGCGAGCACGAGCAGTTCGACGGTGTCGGCCACGCGCAGCAGCCGCATCCGGGTCTTGGGTGCCAGCAGCGTCACGGTCACGACGCAGACCGTCGCCACAGTGAGGACGACCAGCAGCGCCACGCGCAGCTCCGGCTGGGTCAGCGCGGCGGTCAGCCCTGAGACGGCGAGTCCTACGGTGCCCATCGCCATGACGGCCAGCACACCGGAGCGGGCATAGGTCTGCCGAGACGGGAACATCATCCCCGCGAACGCGAGGGCGCACAGCGCCGCGCCCACGGCATCCTGCGCGGCCACCAGCGGCGTGGCGGCCAGGATGACGAGGCCGAGCGCGAGGCGGAGGGCGATGAGGATCCGCCGCCCCTGCGCCATGCGCCGGGCGACATCGTCGGCATCGATCGGGACGGGGTCGGCGAACATCTCCGCATCGCTCTGCGGTGAGATCACACGCACGCGAGTGCTGCTCAGTGCCAGCCAGGGCAGCACGCCCGACAGGGTGCCGAGGATGCCGACGGCCAGTGCGTAGACCGGCGCCGGCGGGAAGAACGCCGCGAGAGAGGCGATGATCGCGAGAGCGGCGCCGGCAGTCAGCGGGGCAAGCTGCACCTCGGCGCGGTCGGGCATGAGCGCCAGCGCGACGCCGGCGATGACGAAGGTGCCCGCCCC
The DNA here is from genome assembly GCF_030246865.1 of Microbacterium sp. zg-B96. Lineage (NCBI taxonomy): Bacteria > Bacillati > Actinomycetota > Actinomycetes > Micrococcales > Microbacteriaceae > Microbacterium > Microbacterium sp. zg-B96. The sequence goes on from NZ_CP126738.1 coordinate 182,566, forward strand.
TGCCGCGGCGAGGGGCCAGCCCCACAGATCGAACGAGGACGGCACGGCGAGGTAGCCCGCCAGCCCCGCGAAGACCGCGGCGGCCACGCCCAACCCCTGACCGGCCTCGAGCTGACCGAGCCGTGCCACGACCGCAGCGACCGCAAGCAGGACGATCGCGCCGCCGCCGGCGATCAGGCCGCCGAACCCGAGGCTGGGCCCCGCGGCCAGAAGCAGGACGGCACAAACACCCAGGAGCGTCAGGCTCACCGTCAACGCGGTGCGGGCGTTGTCGCGCGGCGTCCACGGGCGGTTCTGCTGCGCGGTGGCATCGATCACCGCCTCGACGATGTCGTCGTAGACGCGGGGCTGCACGACGAGGCCGCCCCGCACCAGCGTCAGGACCTCACCGTCCTCGACGCCCTGCGCAGCGACGCCGGTGGCGGCGTCCAGCACCGTGCCATCCGCGCGATGCAGCGCGTATCCCGCGTACGTCATCGACGGGTCGAGGACCCCGAGGCTTCGGGCGAACCCGGGTAGGAACTCGATCACCGGAACCTGGGCCGGGATGCCGATGTCGAGGCGCCGCCCCTCGCTCTGCACCGAGAGGCGGATGAGGGCGCGCGTGGCGCTGGCTGTCTGGCTCACGGCAGCCGTGTCACGGGGAAGGTCGCGACCGGTTGCACGGCGCGGTCGACGGCGATCTCCTGCGTGACGCCGGCGCTCGGGTCCACGAGGGTTTCCGGGTCGAGGTCGGCCGTGACGGAGTACACCGCGGGGTAGACGAGGAAGCTCAGCGTCGCCGCCTCGGGGTCGTCGGGTTGGGTCACGCTCGCTCCCGGGACTTCGAACGACACCAGCTTCATCTCGATGCGACTCACTTCTGCGAAAACCATCAGGTCGGTGGTCAGCGAGTCGGCCAACTGCCACTCGCCGTCTTCGGTGTTCCAGGTGACGCTGAGGACGGACTGCTCCTGCCGTCCGGCCAGCTCGTACTGGAACGACACGTCGCGCGTATCCTCGTCGCCGGTGGTGGCGGCGGCAGCCTCGACCGTCACATTCTGGATGCGCTGGGCCCCGGCGAGCACGGCGTCGGTGCGCAGCGTGTCAGCGTCGACATTCGGCAACTGCGGATCGCCGATGGCTGCGGCATCAAGTTCTCGGGCCGTGGCCGCGTCGCCGTCGGCGATGGCGTCCAGATACTGCACGACGACCTCGGTGGGGTCGGGTCGGGGAGGCTCGGATGGGGTGCAGGCGGTGGTGGTGAGAGCGATGCCGGCGGCGATGGCCATCGAGAGCGGACGTTTACTGGACAAGCGCAAAACCGGGAGCCTCCCACTCGGTGATCGTGTTGGGCAGCGCGTCGAGCTTTCCCCGGTTGGCCTGCGTCGAGGACTGGAAAAGCTGCACGATCGCGATCGCGCTGGTGGCGATACCCGCGACTGCGGAGATGAGCCCGACGACGGAGACGGCCAGCGAGACGCCGGCCGTCGGCAGCGCTCCGACGAGCCCGAGAATGGCCGCGACCACACCGAGCATCGTGAGCACGGCACCGATGATGACCGCTGCCAGCTGCAGGTAGTAGTTCTCGATGTCGTCCGCATGCTGATCGATCGCGCCCGCGATCGTGGTCGCGGTGGATGACACGCGGCCGAGCGGCTTCGCCTGGTCGTCGACCGCGAACCCGTAGGTTTGGCTGGCCGGCGGGTCGACCCAGCTCAGCAGCCCCGGCATGGTGCTCTTGGTGATCTGGATCTCGTCGGCCTTCGATGCCAGCTCGTTCAGGCGGTCGGCCACCGCGCGGAGGGTGTCGGGGCTGCCGAGGTATCGGTTCGCCTCCCGCAGGATGGCGACGCTCTCGCGGCAATAGTCGAGCACCTCGTCCACGGCCGCAACGACGATATCGGCCGCTTCGTCCACCCACCCGTTAGGCACGAGCGAGCCGAGACCGAATGCCTGGCGATCGACCCACTCCTGCAACCCTTTTCGGATCAGCGGCGGAGCAGCGACGGCCGCCCCGTCGATCGCCTTGACCGCCGTGTCCAGCTGGTCCTCGTTGTTCTCGCGGATGTCATCGACGTAGCTCACAACGCCTCCAGCTCTCGTTCGACGGCGTCGATCTCGCTCTGTGCGTCGCCTTCGGCCTGCATGTACTCGATCGCGGTGTCCAGGAGCGCGCGGGCGAACCCCTCGAAGATCTCCTCGCCGGTCTCGATGTAGTCCCGCAGGGTGGTCGTTGCCGTTGTGAACGCCGCGTACACATCGCCGGACCCGGGGATCAGCGAGAAGTCCGGACGCGAGTACGTCAGGTCGTCGATCCGCCCCTTGGCGTCGGCGAGCTTTCCGCTCCAGACCTGCCACGAGTCGTGCGCGTCGGTGCGAAGCGCATCGGGATCCACTTCAGCCACGGCTGTCCTCCTCGGTAAACCGACCGAACATGTCGGATGCCGTCGCGGCTCGCTGCGCGAGGGCGAGTATCTCGGCGGCGATGGCGGCAGGGTGGTTGCGCTGGATCCAGTCTTCGCGCGCATGAACAGCGGTCACGTCGCCGAACACAGCGGTGACGCCCGCCTGTCCCAGGTCGTTCCACACTGTCTTGCCTGCCTCGGCGATGCGATCGTCGGCATGCTGCGGATCCGCCGCCGCCGACTGCAGCACCGACATCAACGGGTCCACCGCCTCAGCCGGCAGGCGCGGCCGCTCGGCGCGGGCGGCGAGGAATGCCGCAGTGAGGGCGGCGCGCACCTGATCAGGGGTTCCCGCGCCGGTGGCGTCGGTCAGCTCTGCGGCGATGGGGTAGCCGCGTTCATCGAGGGTCACATCGGCGTGGACGGGACTGGGCTCAACGGCATCCCCCAGGCGCGCCTGCACTGCGTCCAGTCGCGCGGTCAGGTCGCCCTGAAGGCGGATCCCGCGGGCACGGAACGCCTCGAGCCGCTCGACGATGTCGGGGCGCGGGGCCTCTTCGACCCCGCTCATCCCCAGCGCTCCGCAATCTTCGCGCGTGCCGTGGCGTAGCGCGCGGCGGATGCGTCGGTGGCGCGGGAGGATGAGCGCAGCACGGAATTCATGTTCCGAAGGCTCGCATCCCACTGCTGCTGCGCCGACCGATAGGCATCGGCGGCCTCGCCGCTCCACCGGTCGATGAGCGTTTCTGCCTCCGCCTCGAGGGCGTCCAGTTCCGCCTGAATGGCGGCGGTAGCCTCCGCGAGTCGACCGGCTGCCGCCTGCAGCGACGCGGGGTCGAATCTGAGTGTGTTTCCCATGGCTGCCTCTATCTGAACTGCTTCGCCGACCGGTGGTCGGTCTCCACGTAATCTTCCGCGATGCCATCGGTGGCCTTCGCGATGCTGTGCAGGGTGTCCTTCATCGATAGGAACGTCGCGCTCCACTGCAGTTGCGCCGTGTCGTAGGCGGCCTGTGCGGCTCCGTCCCAATTCGCCCGGAGTGCGCCTGCTTCGCTCTCGATGCCACGCAGGGCGGCATCGATGCGCGCGCTTTCGGCGCGGAGGCGGTCGGCCGCCGCGTGCAGCGCCGCGGGGGTGACCCGAAGATCGGCCATGATCAGTCGCCTCCCAGCAGGGCACCAAGGCCCCCGATGGTGGATCCGTGCTGCTGCTCGAGCGCCTGCTGATCCTGGTCGGTCGAACGCATCGCCTGTGTGAGCTGAACGAGAACGGCATTGAGCTTGGCCGCACCCGCCGACCACTCGCCGACGAGCTGGGTGTAGGCGCTCGCGGCATCGCCCGACCAGTGCCCACCGAGCTCGTCCAGCTCGTCGAGCACACGGCGGACGCTGTCCTGGATGTCGATGTGGGCACCGGAGACGACGCTCGCACCGCGGGCGAGGGCGCCCTCGGTGGCCGAGATGCGGTCGTTCATGCGTCTGCCTCCGCTGCGCGGGCGTGGCCGGTGCCGGGGTGCTGGCTCATTCGCGTCCGCCTGCCCCGGCGTTCTCGGAACGAGGGCCGAATTCCTCGTCGTCGTCCAGGTGTTCCGCGATCGGTCCGCCCAGCCCTCGGCCCGCCGATTCCTTCCGGTCGCCGCGCGCGCCGCCCATGCCGCCGCCCCCGACGCCGGCGCCCATGCCGCCGCGCCCGCCGGTCTGTCCGGCTGCGCCCGCGGTTCCCGGGGTGCCGGCGCGAGCGCCCGCCTGCGCGCCCGCGCCGCCCATACCACCGACGCCGCCACCGGCGAGGCCGGATCCGCTGCGGACACCGAGCCCGCCCGCAGGCGCGCCCGCACTTCCGCCGCGGCCGAGCAGACCGCCGGAAAGTCCCCCGCCCTGCCCGCCGGGCATGCCGCCCGATGAGCCGAGGCGCCCGAGCGCCGCGGCGCCCCCGCCGCCAACGGCCATCCCGACGCCGAGCCCGGGTCCCATCCCGCTCGCACCACCGCCGCCACCCGGGAGGGTCGCCCCTCCGCTGCTTCCACCGCCGGGGAGCGATCCCACGCCGCCGATCGGGCCGTCCGGAGTCGGCACGTAATCGGGGGGAATCTTCCCGAGATCGATGGGCGGTCCGGGAGGGTGCGGAGCGGGGTAATGGGGCGGATCGAACACCGGCGGGCCGCCGATGACCGGGGGGCTGCCGATGACCGGCGGGAGACCGTTCGGCCCAGGCTCGCCGATGACCGCGCCGGTCTCGAAGCCGGGAAGCGAAGGGCCCCCTCCACCCCGCCCGCCGCCAGGGCCACCGGGCCCACCGCCGACGGGGATAGGCGTGCCGCCGACCGGTTCCACCGGGTCAGGGGCGAATACGGCGTCGGAACCCGTGAGAGGTGGCGGCACGGCGATCTTCACCGCCGCGATCGCCTCGCTCACCTCCTTGTAGTGCTGTTCGGCTTCCTTCTCGCGCTGATCACCCAGGAAATCGTTCAGCAGCTGCACGGCCCCCTCGCCGGCGACCACCGACAGGGGCCCGAGCATGAGGGTGGTCCCGGCGACGGCGCCGCGTACGGCGCCTTCCTGCCCCGCGGTCAGGCGACCCGATCCGAGGCTCTCGAGTCGTTCACGCGCCCGGGCTCGCTGTGCGTTGGCATCCTTCAGCGCGGTCTGCAAGTCGTCCTGCAGGTAGGCGATCTGAGCCGCGATGTCCTTGCTGGCCGCTGCGAAGGTCTTCGTCGCGGCGGACCCGGACTCCCCGGTCAGTCCCGGCTCGCTGACCACCTTGTCCAGGACGAAGGCGAGCTGCTGCAGTCGCACGATGAGTTCGTTTCGCGCGGGCACATCCCATGGCTCGCCGCCCTCGGCGAGATTGCGCAGGCCCTGCTCCCATTGTCCGGTCACGGCGTTCCTCCTTGGTGAAGTCGCTTCCTGCGTGCGGTGAAGACGATGACGGCGATGACGCCGGCGGCCACGGCGACGGCCAGGACCACGGCGACGGTGAGCCCGATCGGCCCGAGGGGATCGGTGCCGCCCGGTGCGGCAACGCCTGCCTCGTCCGTCGGGACGGGTGCCGGATCCGCGCTGGGGGAGGAACCCGACTCACGCGCAACCGCCTCGGCGACTTGTTCCGCGCTGGGGATGCCGTTGGGGCGATCCATCAGCGGGTTCTCGTCGGGGTAGTCGGTGGGGTCGTCCTCGAGCAGCGATGCGGGCCACGCGGCGCCGTAGCCGTAGCCGGTTGCGGGGTCGTAGGTGGGCTCGTGGATGCTGCCGTTGGTCGAGTGGATGAGCGATTGGAGGAGCTGGTTTCCGGTGGCGTCGGGGTATCGCTGGGCTGCCAGGGCGAGCATCCCCGCGACGAGGGGGGCGGCGAAGGACGAGCCGGATGCGGTGCCGCCTTCATCCCAGGTCCCGCCGACGGAGCCGAGGGTGGGAAGCGACACGCCCGCCGCGACGACGTGGGTGTAGTCGAGGACGTAGGGCTGCCCGTTCTTGTCGGTCTGCAGCTCGCCCGTGCTGTCGACCGCACTGGCCGCGAGGACACCGTTGATCAGGGGGAGTGAGGCCGACGCGAGCATGGTCTGGTCGGGGTTCGGCGTGGCGTGAACGATCACCATGCCCTTCGCGATCGCCTCCGCGATCACCGCGCCGTCGCCTTCTTCGCTCTCCGTCGGCGAGCCCACCGAGGTTGTGAAGATCTGGGCGCCGTCGTCGATGGCATGCTGCAGCGCGACGCCGAACGGGCTGAGCACGTCGGGACGCTCCCGGCTGGTGCACGACCCGACTTCGTCCGTCCGACCCAGCCCGTAGAAGGTCACCTCGGCATCCGGGGCGATTCCGCGCACCCCGCCGGCGCCGGTGCCGATCAGGGACGCGGTGAGGGTCGTGCCGTGGTTCGCGCCGAAGGTCGCTTCAGCGCTGACGGCGGAATCGGTCTCCTCGCACAGCGTGCCGTCGGCGACAGTGAGGGAGCGCCCTTCGAATGCGGGCAGGTCGGGATTGATCTGGTCGTCCATGATCGCGATCCGCACACCTTCACCGGTCCACCCCTGCTCGTGGAAAGCCCCGATGCCGTAGGTGTCCCACCACCACAGCGTCGCCTGGGTGGTGGCGGCGGCCGTGCCTGATGGCCCTATCGCTACGAGCGCGGCGGTCAGGGCAACGGCGGCCAGGCGCGTCGTACGCCGCACAGCCCTACCTCTACGTATCCTCACCTCGGAGATCCTCACCCAGCCGGCGCTCAGCCGCCGAAGACGTCCTTGGCGCCCTGGGCAGCTCCCGCGGACGCAGCCGCTCCGGCCGCACCCCCCGCAGCGGCACCGGCGGCCGCCCCGCCCAGCGCCCGCCCCGCTGCCACGTCGTCGATGATCGCAGCGGTCTGGGCGGCGGCGGAGGCACTCAACTGGTCGGACTCCCGCAGTGCGGTGACCGCGTTGCTGAGGGCCTCGGCGTTCGCGGCGACGAACGCGCGGATCGCCTCCACCCGCCGTGAGATCGCCTCGGATCGGAGCTCGAGTCGGGCGGTGAAGCGGTTGGGGGCCTCTTCGGTGCGATTGCCGTCCACCTGGGTGATGACGGACGGCGAGGGAAGCTCCGCGCTCACCTCCTGCAGGGTGCTGGCGTTGTGCGCCGCGACCTCCCCGCCCGCGTCGAGATCGATCACCTTGGCCATAGAGATACCCCCTCGCAAGTCGCAGATGCGCGCCCGAATCGGCACGCGCGTGGAATCGGCACCGGTATGTGTGCCGAAGGGCCGGCGACCAGACGGTCGCCGGCCCGAGAAACGTCAGACGAAGCGCCCGGCAGCGGACTTATCGGTCGACACGTACCCCTGAGCGATCTCCTCGGTCTTGCCCGCGATCTGCTGCAGAAGGTCGTTCAGACGGGACACCGACTGGTTCCACTGGGCCTGTGCCTGGTCGTAGGCCGTCTGGGCCTCGCCGTCCCACTTGGCGCGGAGCGAACCGACCTCGGCTTCGAGTTCTTCAAGACGCGAGCGGATGCCGGAAGAGCCGTTGCGGATCTGGCCGGCGAGAGCGATGACCTGCTCGGGGCGAACGGAGATGGAAGACATGACTGTTTCCTTTCTGCGGAGCCCGGCGTCAGCCGAGGATCGATCCGAGGTTGCTGATGGTCTGCTGGTGGGATTCCTCGGAGGCCGCCTGGTCGCGCTCCGTGCCGCGCAGTGCGTCTTCGAGCGTGACGAGCACCTGGTTCAGCTTGGTGGTCTCGTCGTTCCAGCGGTTGAGCAACTGGGTGTATGAGCTGGCGGCGGCGCCGCTCCAGAAGCCGGCAACCTGGTCCAGCTCGGTACGGACCTTCTTGACCTGCTCGTCGATTCCGGACTTCGCGGTGTTGACGGCTTCGGCTCCACGCCGGAGTGCGCCTTCTTCTGCGGCGATGAGATCTGCCACGGCTTCCCCTCAATCTGTCGGTCCGGCCGAGGCCGGAACAGTGCGAACTGATGACGTCGGCAACGGGTACCGCGCCGGCGGCGGCGATCCCGTCCACGTCGGAGCGCCACCGAGCAATCTATGGGGGCGCGGGGCCGGAGCACCAGCATCAATTCAGTCATAAAGGGGAGATCGAATGGGCAATCGGCACCTGATCAAATACGTCATTGACAAATGAGGGCACTCTCATGTTCGATCGTCAGGTTGGGGCGGCTCGCCCGACGGTGAGGCGACGGTGACCCGGTGATGTGCCGGGTCCGTCTCGACGGGCGACTCGATCGCGACCGCCTGAGTGCCAGGGAAGGCAGGGTGCGGGTGACGCGGGAGACCGTCCGGCGCCGACGTATCGCGATCGTCGACGGCGCGCGCCGCCACGATCTGGTCGTGCCCGTCCACGCGCGTGTGGACGACGCTGTCCGCGCGGTCGGCGCGCATCCCGGGACGGGCGCGGGAGCCGTCGTAGAGATCGCCGGTCGACAGATCGCGCCGGACACCCTGTTGGGAGACCTCGAGGACGGCACCGTGCTGATGCTCGTCGACATCTCCCCCGCGCCGGGGCGGGGCCGTGGGCGACCGCGGGTGGGGTCGTTGCCGCCGGCGGATCTTCCGACGCCCACGTGGTGGGTGCTGGCCGGGGCGGGGGCCGTGCTCGCTGCGGTCGTGCTGTTCACACCGACCGGCGACTTCACCTCCGTGCGTAGGCTCGCCGGGGCGGCCGCGGCCGTTGCCGCGATGCTGGCGGGGACGGTGTTCGCCGTCCGTGCGCCGCGCGGGCGGCGCGCTCCGCTTGCCCCCACCATCGCGGTCCTCGTGCTCGGGTTCGCTGCCGGAGCCGCGCTGGTGCCCCCGGTGCCCGCCTCCGGGGGTGTGCTGGCCGTGTTCGTCGGAACGCTCTTCGCCGCGACGCTGGCGGGCATCATGGGTACCGCCACACCGTCCCCAACGCTGCGCGCCGAAAGCCGCACCGCCATGGCGGTGCTCCTCGTCATCGCCGTGGTGTGGGGCGCGGCACTGCTGTGGCGCATGGATGCGGCCGCTCCCGCCGCCGTGACGCTCGGTCTCATCCCCGCAGGTCACCGGCTGCTGCTTGCCACAGTCGTAGACGTTCCGCCGGGCACGTTCATCGACTACGCCCGTTTCCAGACGACCCGTTGGACCGTCCGGCAGCAGCTGCCGGAGGAGGTGCTGTTCGTCGACGACGACGAGGCGCGCCGCCTCGTGCAGCGATCCACCGCCCGCCTGCTCACCGGCGTCCTGCTCCTGGTCGTGGCGGGCGTGGCTGCCGCGCCCATCGCGCTGCCGTCCTTCCCCTCCGACGATCCGCTCGTGCTTGTCGGCCGGATCGCGCTGGGCGTGACCGTGGTGCTGTCCCTCCTGCTGGGCGCACGCCGTGCGACGGTCCCCGCGTTGCGCTGGATCTCGCGTCTGGGGGCCGCAGCCGTCCTGCTGGTGATGCTGATCGCCCTCATCCCCTCGGCGGACACGAGAATGCTGACGGTGGTGGCCGCCCTGGCGCTCGCCGCCGGTGCCGCGAGCGCCTTCCTCGTGATCCCCGCCGGTCGCGGCGTGCGGTCGCTCGCATGGTCGCGCGCCGGTGATGCGCTCGAGTGGATCGCGGTGGCCCTCTCACTGCCGGCGGCATTCCTCGCCGCCGACGTCGTCGACGCGCTGCGTGCAATGATGGCCGCATGAGCCTGCCATCGACCTTCGTCGGTGCGCCCGCGCCCCTCGGGGCCCGGCTCGGCGCCTTCTCGATCGACGTTGCGCTGGTCGCATTGCTGACCGCCGTGGGCGTCGTGCTGGGGTCCCCGGTGCTGGGGATCGCGCTCGGCGCCGAGGCGCTGCTGGGGCTGTGGATCCTGGAGGCCCGCACGGGCGCGACGCCCGGCGGGCTGATGCTGCGCATGCGCGTCGCACGAGAGGATGTTCCGTTTTCGCCCGGTGCCGGACGTGCCTTCGTGCGCGGTCTGCTGCTGTTGCTTTCGGCGGTGGTGCTTCTCGCCGGAGCATGGGTCGTCGTGGCCTCGGCGGCGTGGGACCGCGCCGGTCGTCGTCGGTCATGGCATGACAAGGCCTCCGAGACGGTGGTCATGGCGTTGCCCGAGCGGTCGGCGGCCGGCCCGGCGGCGAGCCTTGCCGCCCCCACCGTGCTCGGCCGTTCCGCCGGCGCTGCGGCGCGCCCGGTGCCGGCGGCCGGACCTCCCGCCACCGAGATCCTGTCGGCAGCGGGGTGGGAGCCGGTGGCCCCGGCGCCCGGCCGCGACGTGCCGCCACCGCCGACGGTGCCCGCTGCACCCTCGGTCCCGACGGCCCCGGCGTTGCCACCGTCGCTGCGCGGCGCTCAGCTGCTGCTCGTATTCGATACCGGGCAGCGGGCGCAGTTCCCCCTGCCTGCCGCCGTCAACCTCGGCCGCGCCCCCGTGGCCACCGAACCCGGCGACGCGGTGCTCGCCGTCGAGGATCCCGACCGGATGGTCTCCAAGATGCACCTGCGTCTCGAGCACGACGGCCGTTCGGCGTGGGTCATCGATGCCGGCTCGACGAACGGTTCGGAGCTCGTCGACGAGGACGGCACCGGGCGTCCCCTCGCCTCCGGCGTGCGAACGCCGCTGGACGAGGGTACCCGCGTCCGGGTGGGAGAGCGCGTTTTCACCGTCAGTCGACTGATCGGAAACCCCGCGTGAGCAAGGGACCCCGCCTGGCGCCGCCCAGCCTGCCCGACGGCCGCATCGTGCTGCAGCCGCCGCCCGAACTCGTGCCAAGCGAGGGCGGCAGCGGCATCCTCACCTCGCTGCTGCCGATGCTTGGCAGCGTCGGTGCGATCGTCATGGTGACGCTGACCAATGCCGGGCCCACCGGGTTCCTCATCGGCGGGATGTTCCTGCTGTCATCGCTGGGATTCGTCGCCGTCAACGGCTGGCGGCAGCGGTCGCAGCGCACGGCGCAGGTGCTCGGCAACCGCCGCGAGTACCTCGCGTACCTGGCCGATCTGCGCGAGACGGTGCGCGTGGCCGCACGCAAGCAGCGCCGACACGGCGGGTGGATCACCCCCGCACCTGCGGCGCTGCCCTTCATCGCCGAGGAGCGGTCGCGCGTGTGGGAACGGGAACCGGGGGACCCGGCCTTTCTCCTGGCCCGCATCGGGACGTCGGATCAGCCGCTGAGCATCGCGCTGGCGGCGCCGGAGCTGCCGCCGCTCGCCCAGCTGGACCCCGTCGCCGCATCCGCGGCGCACCGGTTCATGCTGACCCACGAGATCCAGCACGACGTCCCGCTCGGCATCGAGCTGGATGACTACGCGCGCCTGGAGATCGTCGGTCCTCAGGAAGAATCCATCCGATCGCTCGCGCGGGCGATCGTGACGGGCGCGGCGACCCTGCACGATCCGGAGGACCTGATCGTGGCGATCCTCGCCGGCGAGCAGCAGGCCGCCCACTGGGAGTGGGCGAAGTGGCTGCCGCACGTGATGTCGCCGCGCGTGGAGGACCGCCTGGGACCTGCCCGGATGATCGCCGCGTCGCTGGACGACCTCGAGGACATGCTGCCCGCGCAGCTGCGGGATCGTCCTCGGTTCGGGGCGGGCGAGGGGGTGACCCCGCACGTGCTGCTGGTGATCGACGGGGCCGAGCCGGGCACCGGCAGCCCGGTCGTGGCAAGCGAAGGCATGCAGGGCGTCACCGTGATCGACCTGCCGCAGCGCTGGGGGGAGCTCACGCACCCCGCCACCGCGCGCATCGCCCTGGCGGATGCTGCGCCGCCACGGATCACCGGATCCTTCCGCAGGGGCCGCGCCGTGGCATCCACCCCTCCCGCCCGCGCCGAGTTCATCGACCTCGCGCGCGCAGCGGAACCGTTCACCCCGGATGCGATGTCGATCGCAGAGGCCGAGGCCACCGCTCGCCGGCTGATGCCGCTGCGCTCGCGACCGATGCGCGTCGAGGACGCTCCTGTCGCGCAGGGCCAGCGCGAGCTCACCGAGTTGCTGGGACTGCCCGACGTCCGCTCGATCGATTTCGACCGAGTGTGGTCGGGCCGCCTCGAACGCGACCGGCTGCGCGTCCCGATCGGTCAGGACACGACCGGCGCACCGCTCGTGCTCGACATCAAGGAGGCGGCGCAGCAGGGATCCGGCCCGCACGGGATCATGGTGGGCGCCACCGGGTCGGGCAAATCGGAGGTGCTGCGCACGCTCGTGCTGGCCCTCGCGCTGACCCATTCACCCGAGCATCTCAACTTCGTCCTCGTCGACTTCAAGGGTGGAGCGACGTTCGCCGGGATGGCGAGTATGCCCCACGTGTCGGCGGTGATCACGAACCTCGGCAGCGAGCTGGCACTGGTCGACCGTTTCCAGGACGCATTGCAGGGCGAGATCACGCGCCGACAGGAGCTCCTGCGCGCCGCGGGCAACTTCGCCAACGTCGGCGAGTACGAGAAGGCGCGCCGCGGCGGGCGCACCGACCTGGCCCCGCTGCCGGCCCTGCTCGTGATCGTGGATGAGTTCTCCGAGCTGCTGTCTGCCAAGCCGGAGTTCGTGGAGAGCTTCCTGAACATCGGTCGGGTGGGCCGCTCCCTGCACGTGCATCTGCTGCTGGCTTCGCAGCGTCTCGAAGAGGGCAAGCTCCGGGGACTCGATACGTACCTGTCGTACCGGATCGGCCTGCGCACGTTCTCGGCATCCGAGTCACGCACGATCATCGGTACCCCCGACGCGTACACGTTGCCGCAGGAGCCGGGCGTCGGCTTCCTCAAGAGCGACACCGAGACGCTCGTACAGTTCCGCGCCGCGTACGTGTCGGGCAGGCCGAAGACCGACCCGGGCGATGTCGTCGATGAGACGACGTCCGGCGTCGACGGTCCAGCGCACATCGAGGTCTTCACCGCCGCCGCACAGCCGGTCGAAGCAGCGCAGGACGTCCCTGCCCGGGTGATCGCCCCGGCCGCCGCCGTGGAGGAGCGCGCGACGTTCCAGATCGCCGTGGAGCGGATGCAGGGTCACGGTCCGGCCGCGCATCAGGTGTGGCTGCCGCCGCTGTCCGATCCCGCCTCGCTGGACGAGCTCATGCCCGACCTCGTGGAGGACCCGCAGCTCGGTCTGATCTCTCCCGGATGGCGCGCGGCCGGTATCCTCACCGTGCCCCTCGGGCTCGTCGACGTGCCGCTCGAGCAGCGCCGCGACCGCCTCGTCGTCGGGCTGGGCGGCGCCGCCGGTCACGTCGCGATCGTGGGATCGCCGCTGAGCGGGAAGTCCACGCTCGCGCGCACGCTGGTCTCGGCGCTCGCGCTGATCGGCACGCCCCAGGAGCTGCAGTTCTACGTGCTCGACTTCGGTGGCGGTAGCTTCACGGCGATGCAGCAGCATCCCCACGTCGCCGGGGTGGCCACGCGCACCGAGCCCGAAGCCGTGCGTCGCACGGTCGCCGAGATCGAGTCGATCGTCGACGCGCGCGAACAGTATTTCCGCCGTCACGGCATCGACTCGATCGAGACCTACCGCGGTCGGCGGCGCAGGGGCGACGTGGACGATGGCTTCGGCGACGTCTTCCTCGTCGTGGACGGCTGGGCGACGGTGCGCGGCGAGTATGAGCCACTGGAGGCCCGCATCCAGACCATCGCCGCGCGGGGGCTGAGCTTCGGGGTGCACGTGATCATCACGGCCAACCGGTGGCTTGAGATTCGCGCCAGCCTCAAGGACCTCATCCAGACCAGGCTCGAGCTGCGCCAGGGCGATCCGACTGATTCCGACGTCGACCGCAAGCAGGCTGCGAACGTCCCCGTCGGTCAGCCCGGCCGCGGCCTCAGCCCCGCCAAGCTCCAGATGCTCGGTGCGATCCCGCGCATCGACGGCTCATCCGACCCGGCCACCCTCTCCGACGGCGTGCAGGATCTGATCGCGCGCGTGTCCGCGGCGTGGCGAGGGGCACCCGGGCCGAAACTGCGGCTGCTTCCTGACATGCTCCCGCTGGACGAACTGCGGGCGCTCGCCGCTCCCGAGGACCGCCGGCTGCTCCTGGGCATCGAGGAGGCGCAGCTGTCCGCGTTCGGGATCGACCCGCGTGTCGAGCCGCACCTGTTCCTCTACGGTGACTCGGGCATGGGTAAATCGGCCTTCCTGCGCGGCGTGGTCCAGGAGATCACACGCGTCTACCGTCCGGACGAGGCGAAGATCTTCGTGGTCGACTACCGGCGGGCGCTCCTCGGCGAGATCCCAGCCGACTACCTCGGCGCGTATCTCACGTCGCACGAGCTGGCCACCGGTGGCATGAACGATCTCGCGCAGTACTTCGGCAACCGCATCGCCGGCCCCGACGTCACCCCGGAGCAGTTGCGCGAGCGGAGTTGGTGGAAGGGCGCTGACGGGTTCATCATCGTCGACGACTATGACCTCGTCGCGACGAGCCAGGGCAACCCGCTCGCCGTGCTGCAGCCGCTGCTCGCGCAGGCCGGCGACGTGGGGCTGCACGTCATCCTCACTCGCCGCACCGGGGGAGCCAGCCGCGCCGCCTACGACCCGATCATCCAGCGGTTCACGGATCTGGGCGTGACCGGCATCCTGCTGGGCGGAAACCCCGAGGAGGGCGCGCTGATCGGACGGGTCAAGCCGGTGCGCGCCGCCCCGGGGCGCGCGCAGATCGTCAGTCGCGAGCACGGGCTGGTCTCGGCGCAACTGGCCTTCCCCCCGCCGACCGCCCACTGACCCCACCGCGCCGCCGAGTGAGTATTCGTGCCGCCGAGTGAGTATTCGTGCCGCCGAGTGAGTATTCGTGCTGTCGAGTGAGTATTCGTGCCCGAGACATGCAGGTGGACGCCACCTCACAGCGCGAGCGTCCAGATGCGGAAGGTGAGTTCGCCGCCACGCCAGGGCATGGTCTTCTCGCCCTGCGCGGCGAACCCGGCATGTCGGCAGAGGGTGTTGGATGCCGGGTTGTCCACACCGGGATATGCGACGAGAAGGTTGCGGCGACCGTCCGCCTGTGCGGAATCGATCAGCTGACGCAGCGCCTCGCCCGCGACGCCTCGACCCTGAAACTCCGGCAGTACGCTCCACCCCGTCTCGAGCGCCGGATGCCCGTCGTGCTCGACCTCCCAGTAGCCGATGCCGCCGGCCGGGTCCGCGTCGACGTCGATGCGGAACATGTGTCCCGAGCCGAGGCTCCACGCACGCAGGTAACGCTCCTGCCGGTCGACGAGTTGCGCCGGGGTCTCCGAGCCGCCGAGGAACACCGTCATCTCGGGCGTACTCATATGGACGAGCAGATCGAAGTCGTCCTCACTTCAGCGTGCAAGCGTCACCGGCATCCGGCGCCCCTCTCGACGCGTCCCATCCTGTCCGCCGCATTGAGCAGACGCCAAGCACCGGGTGCGATGAATACTCACTCGGTGCGATGAATACTCACTCGCGGGCACGAATACTCACTCGCGGGCACGAATACTCACTCGGCAGCGGGTGTGGGGTGCGCACAACGGGGGGTCGGGAGGTGGGCGGCGGTGCCTGTCGATACCAGCCAACCGGGTTGAGGTCGGGTTGTGGGACACCTACGGTCGTATGATTCCGTTTCCCACCGAAAGGTGACCATGACCGACGCCGCAGTCCGTCCCCGCAAGCCCGCCACGAGCAAGCGCACCCCCGCCGGTGGCGCCCCGACCGCGCCGCACACCGCCGAGCAGGCCCACGAGTCCCGCATCGACATCGACGCCGTCACCGACCTGCTGCTGGGAACCTGGGCCGCCACCCGCCGCGAAGCACGCGAGATGGTGAAGAACCCGGCGTTCTGGCGCATCGACGGGCAGCCGATGGCCGAACACCGGGAACGGGTCCTGGAGCAGCTGCACCTCCTCGTCGAGCACGGTGGCTCGCGGCGGGCCTACCCCGAGGAGTACGGCGGGCTCAACGACAACGGTGCCAACGTCGCCGCGTACCTGGAGCTGGTCCTCGCCGACCCGAGCCTGCAGGTCAAGGCGGGCGTGCAGTGGGGTCTGTTCGGCTCGGCGATCCACCACCTCGGCACGAAACCCCACCACGACAAGTGGCTGCGCGACGTGATGAACCTCAAGATCCCCGGGGCCTTCGCGATGACGGAGACCGGCCACGGATCGGATGTCGCCGCGGTCGGCACGACCGCCACCTACGACCTCGACACCGAGGAATTCGTCATCCACACCCCCTTCCGGGGCGCCTGGAAGGACTACCTCGGCAACGCGGCACTGCACGGGCGGGCCGCGACCGTCTTCGCGCAGCTGATCAGCGGCGGCGTCAACTATGGCGTGCACTGCTTCTTCGTGCCGCTGCGCGATGAGCAGGGCGACTTCCTCCCCGGCATCGGCGGCGAGGACGACGGCGTCAAGGGCGGGCTCAACGGCATCGACAACGGGCGCCTGCACTTCGACCAGGTGCGCATCCCGCGCGAGAACCTCCTCAACCGCTACGGCGACATCGCCCCCGACGGCACCTACTCCAGCGAGATCGCCAGCCCCGGGCGCCGCTTCTTCACGATGCTCGGCGCGCTCGTGCAGGGTCGGGTGTGCATCGAAGGCGCGGCCACCAACGCCACTGCGCTGGCGCTCAAGATCGCCGTCACCTACGCCAATCAGCGTCGCCAATTCGACAGCGGCAGCGGCAGCGACGAGGTCGTGCTGCTGGACTACGCCAAGCACCAGCGGCGCCTGCTGCCGCGCCTGGCGGAGGTGTACGCGCAGCATTTCGCCGGCGACGAGCTGATCCGAAAGTTCGACGGCGTCTTCAGCGGGCGCAAGGACACCCCGGACGAACGCGAGGACCTCGAGACCCTCGCCGCCGCGCTGAAGGCGATGTCCACCTGGAACGCGCTGGACACGATCCAGGAGTGCCGTGAAGCGTGCGGCGGCTCCGGCTTCCTCGCCGAGAACCGGCTCGTGGGGCTCCACCAGGATCTCGACGTGTACGCCACCTTCGAAGGCGACAACACCGTGCTGCTGCAGCTGGTGGGCAAGCGCCTGCTGAGCGACTTCGCCAAGCAGTTCAAGGGTGCGGATGCCGGGAAGCTCGCTCGTTTCGCCGTCGGCCAGACCGCAGGCAGGGTCTTCCACGGCGCAGGTCTCCGCCAGCTCGGCCAGGCGGTCACCGATTTCGGGTCCACGGCACGTTCGGTCGAACTGGGGCTGCGGGCCGATCAGCAGCACGACCTGCTGTCGGGCCGGGTGCAGCAGATGGTGTCGGATGTTGCCGGGCGCCTGCGCCCCGCTGCCAAACTGGCACCCGCGGCGGCCGCTGCCCTGTTCAACGAGAACCAGTCCGAGCTCATCGAAGCGGCCCGGGCACACGCCGAGCTGCTGCAGTGGGAGGCCCTCACCGACGGCGTGAACCGCGCCGGTGACGAGGGCACGCGTGAGGTGCTCACGTGGCTGCGCGACCTGTTCGGGCTGTCGGTGATCGAGAAGCACCTCGCCTGGCACCTGATCCACGGTCGCCTGTCGACCCAGCGCGCGGCGTCGGTGTCGCGTTACATCGACAGGTTGTGCGCGCGGCTGCGTCCGCACGCACAGGACCTCGTCGACGCGTTCGGCTTCGAGCCGGAGCACGTGCGCGCCCCCATCGCGTCGGGCGCCGAGCAGGATCGTCAGCAGGAGGCGCGCGAGTACTACGCCGCGCTGGCGGCATCCGGTACGGCGCCGGTGTCGGAGAAGTCACTCAAGAAGAAGTGACGCTGCCCGGCGCATAACTCAGGAAGAAGTCCCGACTCGGGCCCGTGCGATGATGCGCGGGCCCGTTCTTCCTGAATGGTGCGCCCGCCGTGCGACCACCCCGCGCCCGGCCCCGTCGGTATCCCGCCGTAGGGTGGCGGGGTGAGCATCGACACCCGCCTCGGACCCGACGACGTGCTCCGATGCGCGTGGGTGGGCGATGACCCCGAGTACATCCGCTACCACGACGAGGAGTGGGGCCGTCCGCTGCACGGCGACCGCGAACTGTTCGAGAAGATGAGCCTGGAGGGCTTCCAGGCCGGCCTGTCGTGGATCACGATCCTGCGTAAGCGCCCGCGGTTCCGGGAGGTCTTCGCCGGCTTCGACCCCGCCTCCGTCGCTGCGTTCGACGACGCCGACGTGGAACGGCTGATGACGGATGCCGGAATCGTGCGCAACCGCGCCAAGATCACCGCCGTGATCGCCAACGCCCGCATCGTCGAGGCGATGGCGCCGGGCGAACTGGACGCGCTGATGTGGTCCTTCGCCCCGCCGCCCCGCCCGCGGCCGCAGTCGTTCGCCGAGATCACGGCGACCACCCCCGAATCCGACGCGATGTCGAAGGAACTGCGCCGCCGCGGCTTCCGCTTCGTCGGGTCGACGACGATGTACGCGCTGATGCAGTCATCGGGCATGGTCGATGACCACGTGGCGGGCTGCTGGCGCGCATAGCGGCGCATGGGGACTTCTCCCCACGGCGGCACCCTCGCGCGCCCACTAGGGTGGACCAAGCGCCGACGATATGTCGGACCCGACGCCACGCAATCGCTGGACACGACAAAGGGGGACTGTTCCAGATGAGGTCCTTCGCGTGGCTTCGTGCGCGCCCGCGCAGCCTTGCCTCGGCGTCAGTCGTCACCATCTCCGCCATTTCGCTGACGACGATGGCCTTCCTTTACGAGGGGTTCCCGACCACCGATGTCGAGCTGAACGACGGCTCCGTCTGGGTCACCAAGCAGTCCAGCTACCTCGTCGGCCGCTTCAACGATGCCTCCCAGGTGCTCGACGCCGGGCTGCGCACCGTCTCGGACCAGTACGACATCGTGCAGGACGGGCGCACCGTGCTGGTCCTCGACCAGGCCAACTCCACGCTCGCTCCGGTGGATGTGGCCACCGTCGCCACCGTCGGCGACATCGACATCCCCACCGGCGCCACCGTGGGCGTCGGCGCTGCCACCGTCTCGCTGCTCGAGCCGCAGGACGGCGCGCTGTGGGTCACCCCGGCGTCGGGGCTGGCGGGCTTCACTCCCGCCGACGACCCGATCGCCTCGTTCGGCGAGGGCGCCGCGGCCGTCACCGGCCCCGACGGCACCGTCTACGTCGCCTCGCCCGAGCAGGGCACCGTGACCACGGTGCGCTTGGGGCCGGAAGACGTGGAATCCTCCAGCGAGGAGATCGACGGTCTCAACGAGGGCGACGAGCTGTCGATCACGGTGGCCGGCACCACGCCGGTGCTGCTGAACAAGACCGACTCCCGGCTGTGGGTCGCAGGCCTGGGCCTGCGGGACCTCAAGGGTGTGGCGGATGCCGTCATGCAGCATCCCTCCACCTTCACCGAGCACGTCAGCTACGCCACCCCGACCGCGCTGGTCACCGTGCCCCTGGGCGACGGCGACGTCACCGAGACCAAGGCCGGCGGCAACGGCGCCCCCGCGGCGCCGGTGTCGCTCAAGGGCTGCGTGTATGCCGCGTGGGGCGGCTCGGCCCGCTTCGTCCGCGACTGTCCGCAGGACCGCGACGACCTGGTCGACGAGATCCCCGGCATGGCGGCGGATGCCACCGTCGTCTTCCGCGTGAACCGCGACGTCGTCGTGCTCAACGACATCGTCGCGGGCTCGGCATGGACGGTCACCGAGTCGCTCGAGATGGTCGACAACTGGGACGACATCATCCCGCCCGAAGGCGGCGACGAGACCGAGCAGACCTCCACCGAGGTCTCCGAGGAGACGTCCCTGCCCGAGCGCACCGACGTCAACCACCCGCCGGTCGCCGAGGACGACGACTTCGGCGTGCGGCCGGGTCGCACCACGGTGCTGCCGGTGCTCGACAACGACAACGACCCCGACGGCGACGTGCTCACCGCCGAGGCGCAGGGCGGGGTGACCGTCGGCGACCTCGCCCCGATCTACGGCGGGCGCGCGCTGCAGGTGACGGTGCCCGAGGGGGCCACCGGCAACGAGCTGTTCACGTACGAGGTCAACGACGGCCGCCCCGGCGGCACGGATCAGGCCACCGTCTCGCTCGAAGTGCGCCCGTGGACGGTCAACTCCGCCCCGGTGCAGCGCACGATCCCGGTCGTCGTCGTCGAGCAGGGCGGACAGATCACCTACGACACGCTGCTGGACTGGATCGACCCCGACGGCGACGACATGTTCCTGCGCTCGGCGGCCACCGACGGCGGCGACGAGGTCGACTTCACCTCCGACGGCGAGATCACCTTCCGGGCGGTCGGGTCGGTGCAGGGTCGCCGCGAGGTCACCATCACCGTCTCCGACGGAAACGAGGACACCACCGGCACCGTGCAGGTGGACGTGCGCCCGGTCGGTTCGACCAAGCCCATCACGTCGCCCGACCACGTCGTGGTACGCACCGGCGAGAAGATCTCGATCTCTCCGCTGGACAACGACGTCTCTCCCAGCGGCGCCCCGCTGCGCCTGGCCCGGGTCACCGAGATCGCCGGCGCCGAGGTATCGCCGGATTACAACGCCGGGACGTTCTCGTTCGTCTCGCCCACCCCCGGCGTCTATTACGTGCAGTACCTCGCCACCGACGGACCGCAGACGGTGGTGGGTCTGGTGCGTGTGGACGTGCTGACGGCAGCCGACCCCGACGACCCGCCGATCGCGGTGCGCGACGTCGCGCTGTTGCCGACGGGCAAAGACGTGCGCATCGACGTGCTGGCCAACGACTCCGACCCGGCCGGCGGCATCCTCGTCGTGCAGTCGGTCACCGCACCGCCGAACTCCCGCGTTTCGGTGTCCGTCATCGACCACCGCTATCTGCTGGTGACCGACCAGTCCGGGCTCTCCCAGCAGGTGACGATCCAGTACCAGATCTCCAACGGCCGCCACTCGGCGCAGGGTGACGTCGTCGTGATCCCGATCCCGGCGCCCGCGCAGCTGCGGCCGCCGGTCGCCGCCGACGACACCGTCGTCGTGCGTGCCGGCGACGTCGTGAGCATCCCGGTGCTGGAGAACGATTACCACCCCAGCGGCGACGCGATCACGCTGCTGCCCGACCTCATCGATCCGCTGATCGACCCCGCCGACGGTGAGGCGTTCGTCTCGGAGGAAGCCCTGCGCTTCCGCGCGGGCCCGGAGGCCAAGACGGTCTACGCGACGTACGAGATCGCCGATTCGCTCGGGCAGAAGGATGCCGGGTACGTCACGATCCAGATCCTCGACGTCGACGCCGAGAACAACCAGGCGCCGCGCCCCCGGGACGTCACCGCCCGGGTGCTCAGCGGCTCCGAAGTGAAGATCCCGATTCCGCTGGACGGCATCGACCCCGACGGCGACTCGGTGCAGCTGGTCGGCGAGGCCTCCGCGCCGACGCTCGGGCGCATCGTGGACGTCGGGGACAACTTCCTGCTCTACGAGGCGTTCGGCGAGTCGTTCGGCACCGACGAATTCACCTACACGGTGCAGGACCGGCTCGGCCGCTCCGCCACCGCCTCGGTGCGGGTCGGCATCGCGCCGGCGACAGGCGTGAACCAGGCGCCGTTCGCGGTGAAGGACGTCGTGCTGATGCGGCCGAACCGTACCGTCGCCGTGCCCGTCACGGTGAACGACTCCGACCCCGAGGGCGACATCGTGCGGCTCGTCGACGGCGGCCTGGAGGTGCCCGAGGGCATCGAGGCATCCGTCAAGGGCGACCGCGTGGTCATCTCCAGCGCCGAAGAGACCGGCACCAAGACCATGACCTACACGATCCGCGATGAGCGCGGAGCGTCGGCCATCGGTTCACTCGTCGTCACGATCGACCCGGATGTGCCGCTGCAGACGCCCATCGCCCGCGACGACCGCGTGACGATCGCCGACGTCGGCGATCAGCCGCACGTCGACGTCGAGGTGCTGCTCAACGACGAGGACCCCGACGGGGTGCGCGACGAGCTGGCGATCAGCACGGCCGAGGAGGACGTCACGGTGCGCTCGGCCGGCGTCGTGCGCGTCCCGATCGCCGAGACGGCGCGCATCGTCCGCTACGACGTCACCGACGTCGACGGTCTCACCGCCTCCGCGTTCATCCACGTCCCCGGCTTCGCCGACCTGCGACCGTCGCTGCGCTCGACCGGTGCCATCGAGGTCATCAGCGGCGAGACGATCGAGATCGCCCTCGAAGACCACGTCGTCGTCGCCGGCGGCGGCCGGGCGATCATCACCGAGGCCGCGAAGGTCTCGGCGATCCACTCCAACGGTGCTTCGCTCGTGCAGGATGCCTCGACACTGGTCTACACCTCGGCGGACGGCTACAACGGCGCCGACGCGATCACGTTCGAGGTCACCGACGGCACCGGACCGGACGACCCGGAGGGCCGGATCGCGACGCTGAGCATCTCGATCACCGTGCTGCCGCCCGACAACGAGCCGCCGACCCTGTCGGGGGCCTCGATCACGGTCGCCCCGGGCGAAGAAGCGGCAACCCTGGACCTGCGCGGTCTCGCGTCCGACCCCAACGAGGAGGACGTGCCGAACCTGCAGTTCCGCACCGTCGACTCGGCCCCCGAAGGCTTCTCGGCGTCGGTGTCAGACGGGGTCCTCAGCGTTTCCGCCGACGCGGACACCCCCAAGGGCACCGTTGCGACGATCGACGTGGAGGTCACCGACGGCGAGACCGATCCGGTCACGGCGACGATGACCGCGACCGTCTCGGCATCCACTCGTCCGCTGGCCGTGGCCACCGACGACGTGCTGGCCGAGGCGCACCAGGGCGTCACGCAGACGATCGATGTGCTCGCCAACGACCAGAGCCCGTTCCCGAACGAGCCGCTGACCGTCATCGACGCGCAGGTGGAGTCCGGGCAGGTGCAGGGGCAGCCGCGGGTGCTGGAGAACGGCCGTGTCGAGGTCACCCCCGGCGCCGAGTTCACCGGCAGTCTCGTGGTGCGCTATCGCGTGCAGGATGCCACCGAAGACCCCGACCGTCTCGTGGACGGCCGCATCCGGCTGACGGTGCAGGGCCGCCCCGACGTACCAGGTACCCCGACGGTGTCCAGCGTGCAGGATCGCACCGTGGTGCTGTCGTGGTCGTCGCCGTCGAACAACGGCGCCGAGATCACGTCCTACACGGTCACCTCGACGGCGGGCAACTACACCAAGACCTGCGCCTCGACCACGTGCACCCTCGACGGGCTGACCAACAACGTCGAGTACAACTTCACCGTCACCGCGACCAACCGCGTCGGCACCTCGGACCCGTCCGCCCCGTCGGCCACTGCCCGGCCCGACGCCCGGCCCGACACCCCGCAGCCGCCGGCGCTGGGCTTCGGCGACCGCGCGCTGGACGTGTCGTGGACGACGCCGTCGACCCCGGGTTCGCCGGTGCAGTCGTTCGACCTGGAGATCTCGCCCGCCCCACCGTCGGGTGCGACGCAGAAGACCGGCGTGACCGGCAACGCGATGCGCTGGGAGGGCCTGGAGAACGGCACCGCCTACCAGGTGCGGGTGCGCGCGGTGAACCGCGCCCCCGAACCGTCGGCATGGAGCAGCTGGTCGCCCAACGAGATCCCCGCCGGGCCGCCGGCGGCCCCCGCGGCACCCACCACGCAGCGTCTGTCGCCGGTGGGCGGCCAGGCGCAGCTGCAGGTGTCGTGGACGCAGCCGTCGACGAACGGTGCGGCCATCGATGCCTATACGCTGCGCGTGCTGCGCGGCGGCAGCGTCGTCAACACGATCCCCGTCGGCGGCGGCCAGCTCACCCAGGCCGTGAACGTCGAGGCGTCGACGGCCGATTACACCTTCACCGTCGCTGCGACGAACAAGGCAGGGCAGGGTGCGTTCAGCGCGCCGTCGGCCCCGCGCCGGGCGTTCGTCGAGCCGGGCGCTCCCACCGGGGTGAGCGCGTCGCCGGGGAACGGACAGCTCTCCTTCACCGCGACGGCGGGCGCCGGCAACGGCGCCAACGCGAACGAGCTCGACTATGAGTACTCGATCAACGGCGGCGGCTGGAGCGGCTCCTTTGCGACCTTGACCAAGGGAGCGACCATCTCCGGTTCGGTCGGGGGGCTGGCCAATGGCACGACCTACTCGATCGCCATCCGAGCGGTCAACCGGATGGACGGGCAGTACTACGCCGGCCCCGGTTCGCCGGGATCCAACGGGGTCGTCCCGTTCGGCCCGCCGAACACTCCGGGCGCGGGCGCGTCGGCCAGCGGCACGTCGATCACCTTCTCGTGGTCTCCCCCCGCCCTCAACGGCCGCGACATCGCCCGCATCGAGATCAACATCGCCGGCGGCGGGTGGGAGAACGTCGGCGCGCAGAACGGCAGCCGGGCCGTCGACTACGGCCACGCCCAGCACCACACGATCCAGGTGCGGGTCGTCGACACCGAGGGTCAGGTCAGCGGCGTGGCATCCGCCAGCGCCCGCACCTCCGACCCGCCGCCACCCCCGAGCGCGCGTTCGGTGAAGGGGTCGCCTCGGCCCGAACAGGGCTGTGTGCACATGTGCTACAACCTGGCCGTCACTACCAGCGCCAACTTCCCCGCCGGCAGCTACCGCTACCAGTGCATCGCGGGCGGCCGGCAGTGGAACGACTATGAGGGCCCGGTGCACATCGGCGCCGGCACCACGACGGAGTTCCAGTGCTGGCGCGGCGACCCCGGCGCCGTCACCTACGTCAACATCGTCGGCTGGGGCGCCGCGGAATCGTTCGTCTGGTGACGCACCAAGACCATAGGAAAGCAGGAAACACATGACGATGACCGTGGAGCAGGCGACGTGGTTCCGTGACACGTTCACACGTCTGGCCGACAACGTCGGGCAGGCCGTGCTCGGCAAGGACGAGGTCGTGCGCCTCGTGCTGACGGCCATGCTCGCCGAGGGCCACGTGCTGCTCGAGGACGCGCCGGGGACGGGCAAGACGAGCCTGGCTCGTGCGCTGGCGGCCACCGTTCAGGGCACCAGCAGCCGCATCCAGTTCACGCCCGACCTGCTGCCCTCGGACGTGACGGGTGTGACGATCTACGACCAGGCGACGCACAAGTTCGACTTCCACAAGGGACCGGTGTTCGCGCAGGTGGTGCTGGCCGACGAGATCAACCGTGCCTCGCCGAAGACCCAGTCTGCGCTGCTGGAGGTCATGGAGGAGTCGCGCATCACCGTCGACGGTGTCGCGCACGAAGTGGGCCGCCCGTTCCTGGTGATCGCCACGCAGAACCCGATAGAGCAGGCCGGTACGTACAAGCTCCCCGAAGCGCAGCTGGACCGGTTCATGCTGAAGACCTCCATCGGCTACCCCGACCTGGCCGTGGCCGAACGCATCCTCGCCGGCTCCGCCGATCGCAACCCCACCGCCCGGCTGCAGCCGGTCGTCACGGCCCACGCCGTGGCCGAGATGGCCGATCTCGCCGCGACGGCTCACGTCGACTCCGCGCTGCTGCGCTACGCGGCGCAGATGGCCGAAGCCACCCGCGAGACCAAGGAGACCACCATCGGCGTCTCGGTGCGCGGCATGCTCGCAATCGTCCGCGCCGCGAAGGTCAAGGCCGCCAGTGAGGGCCGCCACTACGTGCTGCCCGACGACATCAAGGCACTCGCGCTGCCGGTGTGGAGCCACCGGCTCGTGCTGGACCCCGAGGCGGAGTTCTCCGGCGTCACCGCCCGCAGCGTCGTGCAGCGGGTCGTCGACGACATCCCGGCGCCGCAGGCCCGCGCGGCATGACCGCCTCTGCGCACCCCGCCGCCCCGACGCTTGCGCGCCGGGGCGCTCGGCGTGCGCCCTCGGCCGCGCGCCCGACCCTCCGCGCCCGCTACGAGGCATCCGTCGCCCCCGTCGCCGGGCCCGTGGCGCGTCGGCTCGGCCGCATCTTCGGCGTCGTCACGCCGCTGGGCTGGGGGGTCGCCGCGGTGACGGCGGTCGCCGGCATCGCCGGCATGATCCTTGGCTGGTGGGAGCTGACCACGCTCGCGCTGTGCGGCATCGCGCTGCTGGCCGTGTGCTCGGTGTTCCTCATCGGCCGCACGCAGTACGACGTGTCGCTGGATCTGACCCGAGAGCGGGTCGTGGTCGGCGAGCGTGCCGTGGGCAGCCTCACACTGCGCAACCCCGGCACGCGGGCCATCCTGCCCGCACGCGTCATCCTTCCCGTCGGCCACGCCCGCCCGGTGTTCGAAGTGCCGCGGCTGGCGGTGGGCGCCAGCCACGACGACCTCTTCGCGATCCCGACGACCCGCCGCGCGGTGCTGACGGTCGGCCCGGTCAGCGCCGTCCGCGGCGACCCGCTCGGCATCTTCCAGCGCACCCAGGCGTGGACGGATCCGCTCGAACTGTTCGTGCACCCGCACACGGTCGGGCTGGGCGGGATGTCCGCCGGATTCCTGCGGGACCTGGAAGGCCTTCCCACCCGCGATCTGTCCAGCGACGACGTGTCGTTCCACGCGCTGCGTCAGTACGCCCCGGGCGATGACCGCCGTCACGTGCACTGGCGGTCCACGGCACGCGTCGGCACGCTCATGGTGCGCCAGTTCGAAGACACCCGGCGCTCGCACATCGTCGTGACCCTCTCGCGCAACGCCGCCGAGTACGCCGACCCCGAGGAGTTCGAACTCGCCGTCTCGGCCGCCGGTTCCATCGCAGCGCAGGCCATCCGCGACGACCGTGAGGTGTCGGTGCTCAGCCAGGACGTCACCGTCCCCACCATGGCCGGCCGCCCCCTGCTCGACGCGCTGTCGGGCATCGAGACCGCCCATGCCGTCGCGTCGACCACGGAGCTTGCCGCGCGGGTCAAGGTCGAGGCGCTGCAGGCCAGCATCGTCGTCATGCTCACCGGGTCCCGCGTCTCCGCGCCGGCGCTGCGCGCGGCCGCCCGCACCCTGCCCGGCGGCGCCCGCGTGCTGGGCGTGTCCTGCACGGCCGGGGCCACCCCGGGCCTGCGCCGACTGGGGGATGCCACGGTACTCACCCTCGGCGCGCTCTCGGACCTTCCCGTGGGTCTGCGGCGGGTGCTCTCGTGAGCGTCACTGGTACCGAGCGGATGCCGCTGACGCGCCGCACCGCGATCGACCTCGCCGCGGTCGCCGCGCTCATCGCCGTGTCGATCGTCGGGTTCGGTCCCACCTTCGACAGCCCGTACTTCCTCATCACCGGCTTCGGCGCCCTCGTGATCGGCCTGGGCCTGGCGGTGCTCGGCACCGTGCTGCGGTGGGGGGTGCTTCCCCTCGCGGCGGCGACGATCGCGGCCTACTTCGTCTTCGGCGCGCCGCTGGCGGTGCCCACGACGACGCTCGGCGGTGTCGTGCCGACGCTGGAGAGCCTGCTTACCCTCGCCGGCGGCGTCGTGTTCGCGTGGAAGCAGTTCCTCACCGCCGTCGCGCCGTTCGCGGCATCCGATTCGTTCCTGATCGTCCCCTACCTCTCGGTGCTGTTGGTCTCGGTGCTGTCGGGCTCGATCGCGCTGCGCGCCAGGCAGTACGGCTGGACGCTGCTGCCCGCCGGCGTGCTGCTGGTGCTGGCGATCGCGTTCGGCATGTCCCAGCCGGCGGTGCCGATCATCCAGGGCGCCGTCTTCGCCGTCGTGGCGATCGCGTGGGCGTCGTACCGCCGCTCGATCTCGGCGCACCGGTACGCGGCCGAATCCGGTTCCACCACAGTGCACGGCACCGGGCGGCGCGTGCTGGCCGCGGCCGGCGTACTGGCGCTGGCGATCGGTCTCGGTGCCGGCGCGAGCGCCGTGGTGGCCCCGGCTGGTCCCCGCTATGTCGTGCGCGACGCGATCCTGCCTCCCATCGATCTGCGCAACTACGTCAGCCCGCTGCAGTCCTTCCGCGCCTACGTGCGCGACAAGGCCGACGAGACGCTGTTCACCGTCGAGGGGCTGCCAGAGGGTGGCCGGGTGCGGCTGGCGACGCTGGATGCCTACGACGGCGTCGTCTACAACGTCGCGAGCGAGGGCGCCGGGTCGTCGGCGAGCTTCCTGCGCATGGGCGACAAGATCCCCGCCACCGTCGAGGGGGAATCGGCCACGCTCGAGGTCGAGATCGGGTCGCTCCGCGGCGTGTGGCTGCCCGATGCCGGGTATCTCACCGGCATCAGCTACCGCGGCGACCGTGCCGACGACCTGCAACGGTCCACGTTCTACAACCGCGCGACCGGCGTCGGCGTCGTCACGGCGGGGCTACGCGAAGGCGACAGCTACACCCTCGAGGTCGTGCTGCCCCGCACGCCCACACGGGCGCAGTTGGAAGAGGCCGCGATCGCCCCGCTCGCGCTGCCGCCGCAGCAGGACGTGCCCGAGGGCACTGCGTCGATGGCGTCGAAGCTCGTCGGCTCGGCCGACACCCCGTTCGAGCAGGTCGATGCCCTCGCGACCGCGCTGTCGGCGAAGGGGTTCTTCAGTCACGGACTCGAGGGCGAGGCGATCTCGCGCGCCGGGCACGGCTCGGAGCGCATCCAGGCGCTGCTGGCGACGCCGGAGCGCATGATCGGCGACGACGAGCAGTACGCCGTCACGATGGCGCTGCTGGCCGGTCAGCTGGGACTGCCGGCACGCGTGGTGATGGGCTTCTACCCCGAGGAGGAGGCCACCGGCGGGGCTTTCGCCGCCACCGGCGAGGACCTGCACGCGTGGGTGGAGGTCGCGTTCGACGAGTACGGCTGGGTGCCCTTTGACCCCACGCCGCCGGAGGACCAGGTCCCGACCGACCAGCAGACGGTGCCGCAGACCGAACTGCAGCCGCAGACGCTGCAGCCGCCGCCGCCCGCGCAGGATCCGGTCAACCTGCCGCCGGACGTCCCGGAGGACGAGGGCAACGAAGACGACGACGATGGCGGCCCGTTCGCGTGGCTCGCGATCCTCGCGTGGATCGCGGCGGGCATCGGCATCCTGCTGGTGCTGGCGGCTCCCTTCCTGGCGGTGCTGCTGCTGAAGCTGCGTCGCCGCCGTCGGCGCCGCGAGACCGGCGCCCCGTCGGAGCGCACCAGCGGCGCGTGGGACGAAGTGCTCGACACCGCCCGCGACTTCGGCGCGAAGACGCCCACCGGCGGGACGCGCCGGGAGGACGGGGCGGTGCTGGCCGAGGCCCTCGCGACACCCGGCGTCGTCGCGGTGGCACAGCGCGCGGATGCCGGCGTGTTCGGTCCCGGCGAACCGGCCGAGCAGGACGTCGAGGAGCTGTGGCGTGAGGTCGACGAGATCATCGTCGGCCTGCAAGGCTCGGTCGGCTTCTGGCGTCGGCTACGATCGCGGCTGAGCCTGCGGTCGCTGATCCGCCCCGCCGGCAAGCCCGCTCGCAGTCCCCGAGGCCGCACCGCGCCCGCTACGAAGGACCGGTCATGACCACATCACGCCCCACCCCCGCGCGCTACACCGCCGGCGATGCCTACGCGATCGCATCGCCGCGCGGCGTCGCGCTGGTCTCCCCCGAGGTGGACCCGGAGATCGTCGAGGGGGTCTGGCAGGCGCTGGCCTCCGGTGGCGGGCTCGCCGGAGTGCTGGATGCCGCGACCGGATCCAGTGGCCGCTTCGCCGATGTGCCGCCGTTCGGGATGGTCGTCACCGGCGAGCCTGCCCGCGTGCTCGTGCGCGGAGCGGTGGAAGCCCACGTGACCGACGCGGCCGGGCGCACCTGCGTGCTCAGCGGCACCGGGGTCGCCACCTGGGCCGAACACGTCGTCGCCGACGCGCGCGCGGTGGCGTTGCGCATCGGCCCCGCTGCCGGGGTCGCCCTTCCGATCGTGGACGGCATCGTCCGCGCCGGCGGGGTGACGGTCGTGCTGACGCAGGATGCCGTTGACGTACCGCTGGCACCCATCGCCCCGCCGGTGCTGGCGCCGATCGCCCCGCCGGTGCTGGCGCCGATCGCCCCGCCGGTGCTGGCGCCGATCGCCCCGCCGGTGCTGGCACCGACCGCCCCGCCGGTCCCGGCGCTCATCGACACCGACGGCGAGCCGGCTCCTGCCGAGGGCGAGCCCGCAGACGCCGAGCCGGTCGAGGCCGAACCCGCAGATGCCGAGGAACCGTCGCCGGAGCCGCTCATCGACGTACCGGCCTGGGTCAGCGGCGACGCCGCTGCGGCCCGCTCCGCCGCCGCCGCCGACGACCCGCTGGAGACCGTGCAGTCCGACCGCCGTGGCCGCTTCGCCCACCTGTGGGGCGAGACGGTGATGGCCTCGGTGGCCGCCGCAGCCGTCGCCGATGCGCAGCAGCCTGCGGCCGCAGGCGATGCTCCCCGCCCCGACTCCGGCGGCGAATCCCTGGTGCGCGCGGGCGACCATGACGGCGCCACCGTGTCGCTGGCCGCCGCGCGCGCCATGCGGGCGAGAGGCCGCGCCGAGGCCGACCTGCCGCCCGTGCCCGCTCCGCCCGTGCCCGCCCCGCCCGCCCCGGTGCCGCCGCCGGCGCTGGGCCGCCTCGAGCTGTCGACGGGGCGGACGCTGGTGCTCGACCGTGGTGTCGTCATCGGCCGGCGGCCCCGTGCCACACGCGTGGGCGACGACGTGCCGCAGCTGGTCACGGTCGAAAGTCCCAGCCAGGACATCTCCCGCAGTCACATCGAGGTGCGCCGTGAAGGCGAATCGGCCGTCGTGGTCGACCTCGACACCACCAACGGCACCGTGCTGCACCGGGACGGCTCCAGTCCCATGCGATTGCACCCCGGGGAGGCGACCATCCTGCTCGACGGCGATGCGCTTGACCTCGGTGACGAAGTGACCGTGACCTACCGGGAGGGTTGATGAACGCGTCACGTCCGCCCACCGCTCCTCCGGACATCCCCGGCTTCATCTATCGGGAACTGCTCGGCTCGGGCGGGTTCGCCGACGTGTTCCTCTACGACCAGGCGCTGCCGCAGCGTCGCGTCGCGGTGAAGGTGCTGTTGGCCGATCGGCTCAGCCAGACCTCCATCGAGGATTTCGCCGCCGAGGCCAACATCATGGCCCAGCTGTCGACGCATCCCGCGATCGTCACGATCTACCAGGCCGGTGTCTCCGACGACGGCCGGCCATATCTGGTGATGGAGTACTGCTCCCGCCCCAACCTGCAGGCGCGGTACCGACGTGAGCCGTTCTCGGTGGCCGAGTCGCTGCGGGTGGGCGTGCAGGTCGCTGCCGCCGTCGAGACCGCGCACCGCGCCGGTATCCTGCACCGCGACATCAAACCGGCGAACATCCTCGTCACGGAATACAACCGGCCGGCACTGACCGACTTCGGCATTTCGACCGCCGGTGACTCCGTGCAGGAACTGGCGGGCATGTCGATCCCGTGGTCCCCGCCGGAGGCATTCGCCGAGGCAGGGTCGCCGGGACGCAGCGGAGACGTCTACGCGCTCGGCGCCACGGTCTACACGCTGCTGGCAGGGCGGTCGCCCTTCGAGATCCCGGGGCAGCGCAACGGCAGTTCGGAACTCATTCAGCGGGTACTGACGATGCCGGTGCCCCCGCTGGGCCGCGCCGACGCGCCGGCCTCGCTGCAGCGGGCGCTGGAGCGGGCCATGGCCACCGCCCCCGGCGACCGCTACGCCAGCGCGCTGGACTTCGCCCGCGCGCTGCAGCGGGTGCAACTCGAGCTGAACATGGCCGCCACCCCGATCGACGTCATCGACGAGAGCGTCGACGACTCCCCGATGGAAGACGAGGACGGCGGGCTGACCCGCATCCGGGGCATCGTCAGCATCGACCCCTCGCTCCCGCCGCCGATCGTGCGGGCACCCGGCTCGACGACCCCGCTGGCGGGCATCACGTCGCCGCCGGCGGGGACGACGGTCGGCGCCACCATGCTGCGCCCCGCCGCAGGTCACCTGCCCATGTGGGACAGCGCGCCCCCGGATGCCACCGTGCAGCGTTCCGCGCCGCTGGGTGCGTCCACGGCCGCTCCCGCGCCGGCGTTCGCGGCCGCGCCCCCGGTGGCGGACTCGCCCGTCCAGGGCGAGGAGGAGGCCCCGGCTGCGGCACCCGCCCGCCCCCGGCGGACCGGCGCGCTCATCGGGGGCATCGTGGCTGCCGTCGTCGTGCTCGGTGGCGGCGGCATCGCCCTCGCGGCGGCGACCGGGCTGCTGGCACCGGCGGCAGAGCCCTCGTCGGCGCCCGAGGACGAGGAAGAGGGCCCGGCCGACATCCTCCCCGACGGCGGCGTGCCCACCGTGGCGGACTTGGAAGGGGCCGTGCAGGGCGAGAACGTGACGTTCACGTGGCGCAACGCCGAACCCGAGGAGGGCGACACCTACCTGTGGGCCGTCCAGCGCCTCGGCGAGGAGTCCCGGATGGAATCCACCGATCAGACCACGCTGACGGTGCCGGTCGAGCCGGGTGGGCGCACGTGTGTCGAGATCACCCTCGTGCGCGCCGACCGGCAGAGTTCGCCGGTGGCGGAGGCGTGCGCGCCCTGACCGTCAGGGCAGAGGCACCGCCCCGGTGTCGGCGGTGTGCGACAGCACCTTGACGATGACGCCGCGACGGCGCAGCTCCGCGATCGTGCGGGCCTCCTCGTCGACGTTGCGACCGAGCGCGTGCACGGTGGCGACGACCACCACGTCGCCGCCGGAGAGCCGGCCGAACAGCCGGGTGAGGCGCTCCTGCCAGGTCTCCATCGTCTCGGGTGCGGGGTGGCGGAAACCTTCGATCGGCACGCCGAAGCGGGAGAGCTCATCGCGCTGACGCACGATGGAGGGCATGTCGTCGCGAGCGACCACGAGCCCCACCAGGCGGGAACCGGCGGGCCGGGCCAGCCACCAATCGCGCGACTGCTCCAGGTCGCGGAAGGCAGGGGGCACCTCGCCCGGCTCGGTCGGCAGCGCGATCGACTCCGCATAGTCTGCGGGGGCGCGGTACCCGGCGGCATCCTGTGGCGTGGCATCGGTCATGGCGGCTCCTTGTTCCCCACTATTGTCCCGCAGCCGGCGGGCGGACCCTAGTCGTCGTCGTCCAGCCGCAGTCGCAGACTCAGTTCGTCGGCGTCGAGTTCGGCCAGCGAGTGGCGCAGCGCCGCGGAGCTGAGCCCGCTGTTCGACAGCGACACCAGTCGCACGCGCATCGCCCGGATGAGAGCCAGCCGCAGCTCCAGCGCCTCCCGGTGCGCGACGGTCTCCTCCTCGTCGGGGGGATCGGCAAGGCTCCCGCCCACCCGCTCGACCAGGTCGGCGGGAAACGGCGTGCCGTCGCGGCGCCGCAGGTCGGGGTGCGAGAGCGCGATCATCGCCGCTTCGCGCAGCTCACCGTCGATGCGGTCCTGTTCGTCCCTCGTCAGCTCGTCGCTTTCCGGCGGGATCCGCAGCAGGCGGGCGAAGGCGGGGAGAGTGAAGCCCTGCACGAGCAGGCTGATCACCGCCACGAGGAACGCGGTGAGGATGAGCAGTTCCCGGGCGGGGGTGTCGCGGGGGAGGGTCTGCGCCGCCGCGAGGGTCACGACGCCGCGCATGCCTGCCCAGACGATGATCGCGCCGTGCTTCCAGCCCAGCGGCGAGGACTGGTAGTAGTCCAGGTCGGCGAACGCGCGCCGCAGCCGCCGACGCAGCGCCGCGATGCGCCGCTCGGTGAAGGCCGCGCGGTGGGGCGGCGTGCCGGTGTCGCCCTGCTGCGGGTCGATGGCTTCGATCCGGGCGCCGAACCGGTCGAGCCGCTCCCGCTGCTTGTGGCGCGCGCGGCGCCCCTGCAGCTGCACCAGCAGCGCGACGTAGCCGGTTCGCACGACCAGCACGATGCCGAGCGCCGCGAGTGCCAGCCAAGCGGCGCGCAGCGGACCATCGTGCAGAGCGACATTCTCGCGCCAGATGTCCTTGAGCTCCAGACCCATGATGAGGAACACCGCACCCTCGAGGACGAGTTCGATCGTGCGCCAGTTGAGCGTGGCCGACAGTCGCTGCTCGGCGGTGAGCCACCGCGCCGAGCCCTGCCCCGTGACGATCCCCGCGACGACCGCCGCGACCAGGCCCGACCCGCCCAGGTGCTCGGTGGGAAGGTAGGCGGCGAAGGGCACGGCGAAACCGACGGCGGTGTTGGCGGCGGAGTGGCCGACCCAGGTGCGAAAGCGCAGGCTCAGCAGACCCACCAGCGCCCCCACGGCCAGCGCGACCAGCACGCCCCACGCGAAGGCGCCGGCGAACTCGCCCGCCGCAACCGCGCCGCCGGTGGCGACGGCGGCGACGGCGGTGCGCAGCAGCACGAGCGAGGTCGCATCGTTGAGCAGGCTCTCGCCCTCGAGCATCGTCACCACGCGGGGTGAGAGCCCAAGACGCTTGACGATGGAGGTGGCCACGGCATCCGTCGGGCTGAGGATCGCCCCCAGCGCGATCGCCTGCAGCAGCCCCAGGTCCGGGATCGCCCACGTGAAGAACAGCCCGAGCACGACCGAGCTGATCACCACGAGCACGACCGACAGCCCCGCGATGGGCCCGAAGTCGCGGCGGAATTCGATCGCCGGCAGCGACACCGCCGCGGAGTACAGCAGCGGCGGCAGGATGCCGACGAGGATGATCTCCGGATCCACCTCCACCGCGGGCACGAACGGCAGCAGGCTCACCCCGAGTCCTGCGATCACGAGCAGCAGGGGACCGGCGATGTTCAGCCGCGGGGCCAGGCCGGTCGCCACGGCGATGACGACGACCCCCAGGATGGCCAGCACGATGACGGCATCCATGCGCACCTCCCCTCGCGTGCGGTTGCGATGCCTGCACGATATCGAGGACTGCGGATGTCCGCAGAAGGGGGCATGCTGAGATGCGCAACGGAAGGGATCGCCATGACCGCCAACGCCGTCGAGTCCGCCAGCGACCCCGACACCCACGACATCATCCGCGTCATCGGCGCGCGCGAGAACAACCTGCAGGACGTCACCATCGACCTGCCCAAGCGCCGGCTGACCGTCTTCACCGGCGTCAGCGGGTCGGGCAAGTCGTCGCTGGTGTTCGGCACGATCGCCGCCGAGTCGCAGCGGCTCATCAACGAGACCTACAGCACGTTCGTGCAGGGCTTCATGCCCACCCTCCCGCGGCCCGACGTGGATTTCCTGGAGGGGCTGACCACCGCGATCCTGGTGGACCAGGAGCGGATGGGCGGCAACTCCCGCTCCACGGTGGGCACCGCCACCGACGCTCATGCGATGCTGCGGATCCTCTACAGCCGGCTCGCCCTCCCGCACATCGGCTCATCGCAGGCCTACTCCTTCAACGTGCCGTCGGTCACGGGGGCGGGCGCCATCAAGGTGGGCGACAAGAAGGCGGTGAAGCGCGAGTACACCGTCACCGGCGGTATGTGCCCCCGCTGCGAGGGCACCGGCGAGGTCAGCGACATCGATCTGGACGAGCTGTTCGACCGCACCAAGTCGCTGGCCGAGGGGGCGATGACCGTCCCCGGCTACAGCGTCGACGGCTGGATGGTGCGCGCTTTCACCGAGTCGGGCTTCATCGACGCCGACAAGAAGATCCAGGACTACACCGAGGCGGAACGGCACGACTTCCTCTACAAAGAGCCCACCAAGGTCAAGATCCAGGGGATCAACATGACCTACGAGGGGCTCATCCCGAAGATGACCAAGAGCTTCCTGCAGAAGGATCGTGACGCGCTGCAGCCGCACATCCGGGCGTTCGTGGACCGAGCAGTGAAGTTCACGCCGTGCCCCGAGTGCGGGGGCACCCGGCTGAGCGAGGCGGCGCGGTCGTCCACGATCGACGGGGTGAGCATCGCGGATGCCGCGGCGATGCAGATCACCGATCTCGCCGAGTGGCTGCGCACCATCGACGACCCGAGTGTGGCGCCGCTCATCGCGGGACTGCGCCACACGATCGATTCGTTCGTCGAGATCGGGCTCGGCTACCTCTCGCTCGATCGCGCCTCGGGCACGCTGTCCGGCGGCGAAGCGCAGCGCACGCGGATGATCCGCCACCTCGGCTCGGCGCTCACCGACGTGACCTACGTCTTCGACGAGCCGACGGCGGGGCTGCACCCCCACGACATCCAGCGCATGAACGCTCTGCTGCTGCGCCTGCGCGACAAGGGAAACACCGTGCTGGTCGTCGAACACAAACCCGAGGTCATCGACATCGCCGACTACGTCGTGGATCTCGGCCCGGGGGCCGGGCGCAACGGCGGCGCGATCATGTATCGCGGCGACGTCGCAGGACTGCGAGCCTCGGACACCGTGACCGGGCGGCACCTGGATCACCGCGCCCAACTGAAGGACTCCGTCCGCCCCCACCGCGGCACGATGCCGATCCGCGGCGCGACGCAGCACAATCTGCGCGGCGTCGATGTCGACATCCCCACCGGAGTGCTCACCGTCGTCACCGGCGTCGCCGGGTCGGGCAAGTCATCGCTCATCCATGGGAACCTCCCTGCGTTCGACGACGTGGTCGTGGTCGACCAATCGGCCATCCGCGGGTCGCGCCGCAGCAACCCGGCCACCTACACCGGCGTACTCGATGTCATCCGCACCGCCTTCGCGAAGGCCAACGGCGTGAAGCCGGCGCTGTTCAGCGCGAACTCCGAGGGCGCCTGCCCGGTGTGCAAGGGCCTCGGGGTCATCATCACCGAGCTGGGCTTCATGTCCACCGTCGAGACGGTCTGCGAGGTGTGCGAGGGGCGCCGGTTCACCGACGAGGTGCTGGAGTATCGCCTGGACGGCAAGAACATCGACGAGGTGCTGTCGATGCCGGTGGCCGAGGCGGCATCCTTCTTCGCCACAGGGCCCGCTCACACCACGCTGGCCCGCATGGTCGATGTGGGACTGTCGTACCTGACCCTCGGGCAGCGGCTGAACACCCTCTCCGGGGGCGAGCGGCAGCGGCTGAAGCTCGCGATCAGCATGGCCAAGAAGGGCGCGGTCTACGTGCTCGACGAGCCGACCACCGGGCTGCACCTGGCCGACGTCGACAATCTGCTGGGCATGCTCGACCGGCTGGTGGATGCCGGCAACTCCGTCGTCGTGATCGAGCACCACCAGGCGGTGATGGCGCACGCCGACTGGATCATCGACCTCGGTCCCGGTGCCGGCCACGACGGCGGGACGATCGTGTTCGAAGGCACCCCGACCGAGCTGGTGCAACGTGGCGACAGCCTCACCGCCCAGCACCTGCGGGCGTACGTCGCCGCCTGACCCGCGACCGGTCAGATCGCGCCGAGCTCCCGCACCGCGTCGCGCTCCGCCGCGAGTTCGGCCACCGATGCCGCCAGTCGTGCTCTGGCCCGGTCGTCGAGCTCGAGTCCCTCGACGACGCGGTAACCAGACCCGTCGCTGGTCACCGGGAACGAGCAGACCAGTCCCTCGGGCACCCCGTACTCCCCGCGCGACACGAGTGCCGCCGACGTCCAACCCGAGTGCGTGCCGAGCGCCTCGTCGCGCACGTGCGAGATCGCGGCGTTGGCCGCCGACGCGACCGACGACGACCCTCGTACTTCGATGATCTCCGCCCCGCGCCGCGCCACCCGCGGAATGAACACGTCGTCGAGCCACGATGCCGCGGCATCCGTCCCGCCCAGCTGCTCCGCCAGCGCGTCGAACACCGGGCGTCCGGCGACGGTGGCGTGCGAGACGTCGGGGAACTGGGTACTGGAGTGGTTGCCCCAGATGGTCACGCCGTGGAGGGTCGTCGGCGTGACCTGGAGCGCAGCGGACAGCTGGCCGACCGCTCGGTCGTGATCGAGCCGGGTCAGCGCACTGAAGCGCTCGGCCGGGACGCCGGCGGCGGCGGCGGCCGCGACCATGGCATTGGTATTGGCGGGGTTGCCCACCGTCAGCACGCGCACATCGGCGGCGGCGTGCTGCGCGATCGCCGCACCTTGCGGCGCGAAGATGCCGGCGTTGGCGGCCAGCAGGTCGGCGCGCTCCATGCCCGCCGCCCGGGGCCGGGACCCCACGAGCAGCACGCGGTCGGCGCCGGCGAAGGCGACGGCCGGGTCGTCGGTCACCTCGACGTCCTGCAGCAGGGCGAAGGCGCAGTCCTGC
Organism: Microbacterium sp. zg-B96; assembly: GCF_030246865.1. Lineage (NCBI taxonomy): Bacteria > Bacillati > Actinomycetota > Actinomycetes > Micrococcales > Microbacteriaceae > Microbacterium > Microbacterium sp. zg-B96. Next base: position 220,190 of record NZ_CP126738.1, read on the forward strand.
AGTTCGAGCGCGGCGCCTTCGGCGGCGCGCACCCCCTGCGGGATCTCCAGCAGCCGCAGCCGCACCGGCTGATCCGGACCGAGCATGTCGCCCGCGGCGATGCGGAACAGCAGTGCGTAGCCGATCTGCCCTCCGGCGCCGGTGATGGTCACGGTGACGGGGGTGGCATCCATTCCTTGAGCCTAGAGGTGCACGGAGGGGCGGTGAGTGTACCGGACCCGGGCGATCGCGGTCCGGCACCCCGGTTTCCCGGGCGCGGAACGGTACCTTGTGAGGCGTGACGTTCAACGACAACGCCCGAGTCGGCGGCAACACGGCCAAGCGCCGTGGCCGCGGCGGCGCCATCGTCGGAGGGGGCATCGCCGGCATCGGCGGCATCGCGGTGCTGCTGCTGAGCATCTTCACCGGCCAGGACTTCACCAGCCTGCTGGGCGGGGCCGGCGCCGGCGGGGCGGCGGAGGAGTCCGCGATCGAGAACTGCGACAGCGGCGCCGACGCGAACGCGAGAGACGACTGCCGCCTGGCCGCCGCATCGCTGAACCTCGACCAGTTCTGGGCGGCGGAGCTGGACGGCTACCGCCAGCCGCAGCTGATCGTGGTGGACGGGTCGACGCCGACTGCGTGCGGCACGGCATCCAACGCCACCGGCCCCTTCTACTGCCCGTCGGAGGAGACCGTCTACGTCGACCCGACGTTCTTCGGCATCCTGCGCGAACAGTTCGGCACGACCGCAGGGCCCCTCGCGCAGCTGTACGTGCTCGCCCACGAGTACGGGCACCACGTGCAGCAGATCACCGGCATCTTCGACCGCTACCCGCCGGGCGACAGCGGCCCCGACAGCAACGGCGTGCGCATCGAACTGCAGGCGGACTGCCTCGCCGGCGCGTGGGTGGCCGACCTTCCCCGGCAGGTCGATGAGAACGGCGTGCCGTTCATGCAGGCACCGACCGAGACCGAGATCCGCGATGCCCTGGGGGCAGCGGCAGCCGTCGGCGACGACAACATCCAGCGGCAATCCGGCGGCACGGTGAATCCCGAGAGCTGGACCCACGGCTCCAGCGAGCAACGTCAACGCTGGTTCGACACCGGCTACCAGCACGGCGCCCAGTCGTGCGACACCTTCTCTGCATCAGGATCGGAATTGTGAGCGACATCGCGCACCTCGACGGCATCCTCTACCCACCCATCGAGCCGTATGAAACCGGCGAGTTGCTGGTGGGCGAAGGCAATCGCATGTACTGGGAGCAGTCGGGCAACCCCGATGGCAAGCCGGTCGTGTTCCTCCACGGTGGACCCGGTGGCGGCACGTCGCCCTGGCAGCGGCGGTTCTTCGACCCCGAGGTCTACCGCATCATCCTGTTCGATCAGCGCGGCTGCGGACGCAGCACGCCGCACGCGAGCAGCCCGGATGCCGACCTTCGTCACAACACCACGTGGCATTTGGTCGCCGACATCGACCTGCTGCGACGCAGCCTCGGCATCGCCCGGTGGATGGTGTTCGGCGGATCGTGGGGCAGCACGCTCGCGCTGGCCTACGCCCAGGCGCATCCGGCCGCGGTGAGCGAACTGGTGCTGCGGGGCATCTTCACGCTGCGCGCCTGCGAGCTGGAGTGGTTCTACGAGGGCGGCGCGTCCTCGATCTTCCCGGATCTGTGGGAGGAGTTCATCGCGCCGATCCCGGTGCTCGAGCGGGCGCACCTCATCGAGGCGTACCACCGGCGACTGAGTGACCCCGATCCGGCCGTGCACGTGCCGGCGGGGGTCGCGTGGTCGCGCTGGGAGGCATCGACGGTGACGCTGCGACCCGACGAGGAGCTCGTCGCGTCGATGTCCGACCCTGCCGATGCCACCGCTTTCGCGCGCATCGAGAACCACTACTTCCTCAACCGCGGCTGGCTGCGCGAGGGGCAGCTGATTGCGGATGCCGGGGCGATCCGCCACATTCCGGGCGTCATCGTGCAGGGCCGGTACGACGTCTGCACGCCGATGATGACGGCGTGGGATCTGCACCGGGCGTGGCCGGAGGCCGAGTTCGTCGTAGTTCCGGACGCCGGGCATTCCGCCTCCGAACCCGGGATCGCCGCCGCGCTGCGCGCCGCGACCGACCGGTTCGCAGGGGTCGCGGATGCGGTGGCGTCGGGCGGGGCTGGATTCCCGGCGTATGCGGAGGCGTCACAGTCGTGAGCGCCGGGCAGCGCTTCGACTGAGTCTCGCGCCACCGCCGGGGTGGTTCGGTCGTCGCATCCGTCCCGTGCCGGGCGGCGTTGGGTCCGTTCGTGACGACCGAGCGAGGTCGCGGGCCGTCGGGTCGTCGCATCCGCCCCCGTTCGCGGCGCCTGCGGGGACGTTCGTGACGACCGGATGCCGTCGGTCAGCCGCGCCAACCCGCGGCTCGCAGTGCGGCAGCCACCTGGCGCACCACCTCACGTGGATGGCGGTCGACCATTTCGTGCGTCAGCCGGACCACGCGCCACCCCGCCTCGGCGTAGGCCTGGTACTTCTCGATGTCCCGGTTCCACTGCTCGCGCGACGTGCGGTGGTGGTCGCCCTCGTACTCAACGGCGACGCGGTACGCCGGGTACGCGATTTCGCTGCATCCGAGCCATCGCCCGTGTGCGTCGTACACGTCGACGTCGAGTTGCGGCTCGGGCAGCCCGCCGTTCACCAGCATGAGCCGCGTCTTCGTCTCCGCAGGCGAAGAACTCCCGGTGCGCACCAGCGGAAGCGCCTGGCGCAGCCGATCCACGCCGACACGACGCCCCGCCACGGATGCTGCGGCGAGCTGCTCGATCGTCGCCAGCGGTGGCCCGCTGGGTGGACGGAACCCACCGGGATGGCGCGGCACTCGGACCATCGCGTCGCCGAAGGCCACGAGCTCGGCGAGGTCGAGACGAGCGCCCAGCATGGCCCAGGTCGTCGCGGGGGACGTGACGCGGATGCCGTCGACCGCGGTCACATGCGCGAGCGATGGCCGCACGGCGTGACCATTGACGCCACGGCCGCGGGGTGCGCGCCCGGGATGATGCACCGCCACCTCGATGGGGGCGTATGCCGGCAGGCGTAGGGGATACCCGTGGAGCACCGCGGCCGTGCCCAGACAGAGGAACGCCTCCTCCGGCATGACGAGCGCGTACGCCCTGACCCGGGCGCACAGCTCGGCGCGCCGGGAGGCGAACAAGCCGGCATCCGGGACGCCTGCAGCCGGCCGCATCCGGACGCCGTGGAACGGATGGGCGAGGTCCGGCCGAGTCAGTCGCTTGCGGGTAACGCCGAGGGCCGCGGCCTGGGCAACGGTGAAGGCGTCGCCGAGTTCGGAGGGGAGGGGTGTGCGTTGTGGCATCCATCCACCGTGCCCATGGTCGCGGGCCGGCGTGCGCGTCAGTGGCCGATCGGGGGATGACTCCGCGCGATCGGGGCCTGTGGAGGAGGCGCACCAGCTTGCGTGTGTGCTGGTGCGCGGCCGTTCGGTCGACGCGAATGCCCCAGTGCGGGCACCCGACGGGTGCGGATGCGACGACCGAGCGACGGCGCACGTGGTTCGGTCGTCACGATAGAGCCCGCAGCGGCGATAGGAAGGGTCGAATGGGACGACCGAACAGCAGGCAGCGGGGGCGTTGGGGGCGGGGGAGCGAGGGGAGCGGGGGCGGGGCTACGCGCCGAAGGCCTGCAGCAGCGTCACCGACAGGCGCGCGGGGTTGCCGTCCATGCGGAACCGCGTCAGGCCCTCGCTCACGGCAGCACCGGTACGGGCGGTGACGAACCACGGCGGCTTCGGCAGCACCGACGGCCGGCCGCCCGCGGCAAGGTTGCCGGCCGACAGCGACGCCGGGAACGGGCGGAATGGCCCGCGCACGACGCTGCGCTCGACCCGATCCAGCAGTCGCGCGTTGTGCACGACGCCGATGCCGCTGGGGGCGTCGGCGAGCGTGCCGCCGGGGAACGCGCCCCACGTGCAGGTCGGGGTGAGAAAGCCCAGCGCCGTCCACGCGTTGATCGCGATGGTCCCGTAGCGCAGCTGCGCCATGGCGCGCTCGAACCCGTCGCCCAGCGCCGTCTGCACGACCGGGTCTACGAGGACATTCGCCCCGAGCGTGCCGGTGAGCCGGTCGTTCGCATGCGCGACGGCGGCGTCGACGAACTCCTGCCCGACACCGGGCAGCTCGACGACCCCGAGCACGGGGGCGAAGTACTCCGTGGTCTCGATCGCCGCGGCATCCTCCCCCTGCGCGTGCACCAGCAGGCGGGTGCCGTCATCGCTGAGTTCGGCGCCGGGATACGCGGATGCCGCGGCAGCCACGCTTGCCTGGCCGTTCGGGTACCAGACCGAGCGCCGGGGCGCCGCGTCGTATGCGGTGCGCAGCGCCGCGAGGAACGCCTCGCGCTGCGGCCAGTCGGAGCTGAGCAGCACCAGCTGGCCGGCGATGCAGTTGTGGCCGCTGTTGTACAGGCGCATCGTCACGACGTGCTCGGCATGGAAGCGCAGGTCGGCGTCGGACCACTCGCCCGGCACGACGATGATGGGGGACACCCCGCCCAGCTCCGCCGTGATGGGTGTGGTCAGCTGCGGTTCACCCGTCGCCCGGCGCTCCGCGGCATCCGCACCCCGTCCCCACACGATCGCGTCGAACGTCGTGACCGACCCGGTGATGTGCACGTGGTCGATGTCTGGGTGCGTCGTCAGGTACCCGCCCACGTCACCACCGCCTCGGACGATGCGCAGCATCCCGGGCCCGATCAGCGGCGCGAGGGCTCGCTCGAACACCGGCACGAGGACATCCTGGGTCGGGTTGACCTTCAGCAGCGAGACCCGGTTGAACGCGAGCAGCTCGTACAGCACGTCCAGGAACGGGATCGCCGTGACGTTGCCGGCCCCGAGCACCAGTCCCACGCCGCCCGATTCCCCGCGCGCGAGCTGCCCCAGCCCCGCCGTGCGCACCGCGTCGGCGGCCGAGACCCCCGGCTGCAGCCACACCTCGCCGGTGTACCCCGACAGCAGCAGCCGGTCGATCGGCGCGATCGGCAGCACGTGCACGCGCACCCGGCCGCCCGGTGCCTCGTCGATCTTCAGCCCGTCGAGCGGACTCGCGCCGCGGGCGAGCGCGCCGAGCGTGTCGGCGTAGGCGTCGAGCGCGACGAGTGCGGCATACGGTCCGGAGAGCCACTCCTCGCCCCGCAGCGGATGTCCCGGCTCCAGGCCCTTGGACGTCGCGGCGACGTCGGCCCATTCCTCCGCGACGGCCACGACGGCGGCGCGGATGCGGCGCAGCAGCGTGCGGCGCTGCCCGATCGTGAGGCCCGTCCACACCCGGGTGCCGGTGCGGAGGTCCTCGATCGCGGCATCCAGCTTCGCCCGTTCGGCGTCGGCGAGTGCGGAGGCAGCGGCGGGGGAGGCGATGGATGCCACGGGAGCACTCCTTCGGATCGGGAGGTCCAGTTTAGGCGGGGACCGCAGGCGTGCCGGCGGACTCGATGTCGCTGCGGCGCAGCCGGTACCGGGTGAGGGTGACCAGGCTCAGCGCCACCAGCGCGGCGGGAATCACGCTGAAGCTCAGCACGATGCCGTCGACGGCGGCATCCGGCTGGGTGACGCTCTGCCCGGCGGTGCGCTCGACGTAGCCCGTGACGGCCAGCACGATCGACAGGGTCGTCGCGCCCAGCGCGAAGCCGGCGGTCTCGCCCGCCGTCCACACGCCGCCGAACGCTCCGGCCCGGCCGGGTCCGTGGCGGCTCGCGTCGTGCGCGATGACGTCGGGGAGCATCGCCATCGGCAGCGACTGCATGCCCGCGTAGGCGATGCCGGCGACGCCGACCGGGGCGTAGATCCAGGCGCCCGGCGCCCACATCGCGCCGATCGTGGTCAGCGCCGCGGCGGCGAACAGCACGCTCGCGAACACGAACGCGCGCTCCTTGCCGATGCGGCGCGCGATGCGTCCCCACCCGGGGGCGGCGAGCGGCGCGGGGGCGATCAGTGCGACGAACAGCAGCGTGACGGCATCCTCGGATCGCAGCACCCAGGTCGCCAGGTACTGCGCGCCGGCGAGCATCATGCCGGTGGCCAGCGCCTGCAGGCAGAACGTCGCCAGCAGCGCCCGGAACGGCGCGCTGCGGCGCAGCGCCTCGTAGGCGGAGCGGAAATTGTCGCGGATGCCGCCGGCGGGCGTGGTGGCGTCCTTGCCGATCGCCTGCTCGGCGTGCCCGCTGAAGGTGGGGGAGGTCAGTGCGGCCTGCTCCGCCGCCGACGTTCCGCCGGCAGCCATCGCAGAGCGGCGGGTGCGGGTGCGGCCGGCGACTCCGGTTGCCACGAGCATGCCGGCACCGATGACGACCCCCGCGACGATCCCCATTAGGAGGTAGCCGGTGGTCGGGTCGCCGGTCACGCCGCGCAGCAGCGGGCCGCCGGCACCGAACAGCAGGATCGCGAAGGTCAGCACCACCACGCGCCAGGTCAGCAGGGTGGTGCGGGCGTCGTAGTCGCCGGTGAGCTCGGCCGGCAGGGCGATGTAGGGCACCTGGAACAGGCTGAACGCCGTGGCCGTCGCGACGAACGCGACCAGCACCCACAACGCGCCGAGGGTCGGGCCCAGCTGCGGCGGTGCGGCGAAGGTCAGCGCGAACAGCACCGGCAGCGCGAGCGCACCGACGGCCATCAGCCGGCGGCGCGAGCCGTGGCGGGCGAGGTCACGGTCGGTGAGCGCGCCGATGACGGGGTCGATGAGCACGTCCCAGATCTTCGCGGCAGCGACGATCACGCCGGCGAGCACCGCGGTGACCCCGAGGCTGTCGGTGAGGTAGTACGTCAGCACCAGCCCCGGCAGCGTGGCGAAGCCGCCCGTGCCGATCGAGCCCACCGCGTAGCGGGCGATCGTGCTCCGGGTCAGATCGGCGGATGCCGCGACAGAGCCCATGGGGGCAGTGTAGGGGTCAGATCAGCGAGAGTTCGCGCAGCTTGGCTTCGACGTCGTCGTTGCTGGGCTCGACGTGGTGAGTGGCGTCGGGGTACACCACGACGGGGATGTTGGTGCGTCCCGAGATCTCGCGCGCGACGTCGGCGGCGGCCGGGTCGGTCTCGAGGTCGATGTACTCGTAGCCGACGCCGAGGGCGTCCAGCTGCGACTTGGTGCGGCGGCAGTCGCGGCACCAGTCGGCGCCGAACACGGTGAGGGTGGAGGGCTGAGCAGTCATCCCGCCAGCCTAGGGCCGGACGGCTGGGCGTCCGCTCGGTGCCCTAGGGCTCGGCGCGGACGCCCACGGGCTGCCGGTCGCGCGCCGGCGCGGTGGCCGCAGTGCGCTTGGGGGCGTAGACGGCCAGCGCGTGGAACACGAAGCGCACCACGAACGCGGCGACGTCAGCCGATGAGCTGCCTGAGGTCGTCCACGGTCATCCCGTAGTTGATGCGGATGCAGGGGAGGGCCAGCTTGTCGGTGCCGGGGCGGACGTATCCCTGCTCGATCGTGCGGGCCAGGTCGAATCCCGCCTGGCGCAGCCCCTCTTTCGCGGTGTCGTTGTGGTGGCCGAACGGGTAGGCCACCACTTCTTTCGCCCCCAGGATCTGTGCGGAGGTTTCCAGGTCGGCGGCGATCTCGGCCGCCGACCAGTTGACGATGCGGCCCTGACCGTTGCCGCCGGCCTCGTGCATGTCGTGCGTGTGGGAGCGCTGGAGCACGTAGGGGTTGGGTGCCGGCTCGGAGCGGAACTTCGTGATGACGAAGGACGTCGTCAGCAACCCCTTCGACTCGATGATCGGGGCTGCCAGTTCGAGCCAGGTGTGGTGGGCATCGTCGTCGGTGATGATCACCGACCGGGCGGGCAGGTACAGGGCCCCGTCGATGAAGGCACTGAGCTCATCCCAGGTGGGCAGGTAGAAGCCGCCCGCCGCGATGTAGTCCATGTGCGCCTGGAAGTCGCCGATGTACGCGTAGTTCAGTCGCAGCCAGTCGTCTTCGCCCTCGGGGTTCGTCGTGAACTGGTGGTACATCAGGATCGGGATCGCCGCATCCTCGGCGGCGACCGCGTCGGGCGCCATCCACGCGCCGAACAGTTCCCGCTGGCGGTCGGTGCAGGCGGCGAGCTTCGATCCGTTGATGCGTGCGGATGTCGTGTGCCCCGCGGCATCCGCTGCCGTCGGGTACCAGCCGGCGAACACGGCACCATCGCGCCGTGGAATGGGCAGCGCGCCGTACAGCTGGCCCTGGGTGACCAGCAGCGGATCGGGCGGGTTGATGTCGAGCTGGAAGGTGACGACGCAGGCATTCGGATCCTCGGTCGCAGCCAGCAACTGCTCGGCGGGAGTCAGGGCCGGCGGCGGGGGAGCGGCGGTGGCCCGCGGGGGCGCCGGCGTGCTCGGCGGTGCAGGGCGGCCCGCCGCCGTGAGCGGCGGGATCACGACTGCGGCGACCACGGCGATGCCGGCGACCGCCAGCACGGCGATCAGCGCCGCCGCGCGACGGCGTGGGTTCGCTCGCTTAGCCCTCGCCGCATGCCGGGAGGTGGCCATCGTCGCCGCCTTTCGAGCGCCGACCCCAGTGCCGCGCTCGAGGCGAGCCTAGGGGCTCGACGACGTGCGTGCGGAAAAACCTCACCCGATGGCTTCGTCGCGGCATCCGGGCGTTAACGTCAAAGGCCCCCCTCCCAGTAGAAGCCTGGAAGAAGGGCCAGTGGCTCCGACGGGCGTCGATCCCGTGACCTCACGATTTTCAGTCGTGCGCTCTACCAACTGAGCTACAGAGCCGCGCGGCGGTGCGATGATTGCCGCGTCCGACACGAGAGGCCCTCTCGAAAGAGGGCCCGTCGCTGTGGAGCGACCCTGACGGGACTTGAACCCGCGACCTCCGCCGTGACAGGGCGGCACGCTAACCAACTGCGCTACAGGGCCATGCATATTCAATTGTAGGTGTGACCCCAACGGGATTCGAACCCGTGCTACCGCCGTGAAAGGGCGGCGTCCTAGGCCGCTAAACGATGGGGCCGAGTGAGCCCGTTGGGACGAACCCGGTGCTCATGCTTACCGACGACCAAGCATAAGCATTGCTGGGGCAAAACACCAATCGAGGGCGCGTCCTCCGCGTGCCGAGGGAGTCGAGGGCCCACGATGGGCCGAGAGGCAGCCTGGTCCGGCGGCAGAAAACCCCTGCTCAACGTTGCAGATGGGGCTGTTGTTGCTACTGTGAATACGCCTTGGTTCCCCCGACGAGGCGAAGAGATGAGGTGCCGCGTGCGTTTCCCGCGCAAGGAAACCCCCGAAGACTGCGGCTGCGCCCCCACCCCGGCTGAGCAGCGTGCGTTTGCCAGCGGCATCACCCGCCGCGGCGTCCTGACGGTCGGCGCCTTCGGCCTGGTCGCTGCCAGCGCGCTCGCCGCACCGTTCGTGCCCGCGGCCTTCGCCGCAAGTTACCCCTCGTGGGACGACGTGCAGCGCGCGAAGCAGAACGAGGCGGCCAAGAACGCCGAGATCACGCGCATCGAGAAGCTCATCAGCGACCTCACGGCCGACGTCGCACACAAGCAGGCCGAGGCCGAGCGCCTGGGCCTGGAGTACCAGGCAGCACAGGAGGCTTTCGAAGCCGCTGTGGATCGCGCCGAGTCACTGCAGGCGCAGGCGGATGCCGAAGAGGCTCGGGCACTGGAGGCGGCGCAGAAGGCCGGCCAGGTCGCCGCGCAGCTGTACCGCAACGGCGGCGGCGACACCTCGCTCCAACTGTTCTTCTCGGGCTCGGCCGCAACGGCCGACGACCTGCTGGCCCGGCTCGGCACGATGGACAAGCTCCTCGCCGCGAACCAGGCCGTCTACACCGACGCCGTCAGTGCCCGCGACAACGCGCAGAGCCTGAGCGATCAGGCATCCGTCGCCCGCGAAGAACGTGACCGCCTCAAGTCCGAGGCCGAGATGAAGATGGTGCAGGCGCAGGCTGCCGCCGAAGCCGCGCAGGCGGCACTCGCGCTGCAGACCGAGCACCAGGCGACACTGCAGGCACAGCTCGCGGCGCTGCGGGACACCACCGCGCAGACCGTCGCCGGTTACCAGGCCGGCGTCGAGGCCGAACGCCTGGCCCGTCTCGAGCGCGAGCGACTCGCGAAGATAGAAGCCGAACGCAGGGCCGCCGAAGAGGCTGCCAAGAACAACGCCGGTGGCGGTGGCGGTGGCGGTGGTGGCGGCGGTGGCGGTGGCGGTGGCGGCGGTGCTGCACCCGGCGGATCCGGTGGCGGTCAGGGCTGGGTACGCCCGCACGGCGGATGGATCAGCTCGGGGTTCGGCGGTCGTGACAGCATCTGCTCCGACAGCGGCTGCAGCGGAAGCGGCCACCGCGGCATCGACTTTGCGAACGGCTGTGGCTCGCAGATCTACGCCGCAGCGGCCGGCCGTGTGATCCACGCGTCATTCAGCTATGGCGGTTGGGGCAACTACGTCAAGATCGACCACGGCGGCGGCATCGTCACCGGCTACGCGCACATCCGCCCGCAGGGCTTCGCCGTGGGCGTCGGTCAGAACGTCGGAGCCGGCCAGGTCATCGCGTACGCGGGCAACACCGGGGTTTCGTCGGGCTGCCACCTCCACTTCGAGGTGTATGACGACGGGGTGCGGCGCGATCCGGCACCGTTCCTGCGCGCCCGCGGCGTCTCGGTCTAGCAAACGACGAAGGGCGGATGCCGCAGCACCCGCCCTTCACAACACTCGCCGTCAGACGGTCTTGGGCGCTTCGCCCTCACCCTGCGTGCGGGTCTGCTCGTCGTGCTCCTGGAACCGCACGAACGATTCGGCCACGAGTCGCTCTGCCTCTGCGGCATCCGCCCACTCGTCGACCTTGACCCACTTGCCGGGCTCCAGGTCCTTGTAGTGCTCGAAGAAGTGGTTGATCTCGCCCTTGGTCCACTCGTCGAGGTCGGACACGTCCTGGACGTGCGCCCAGCGCGGGTCCTTCGCGAGCACCGCGACGACCTTGTCGTCGCCGCCTGCTTCGTCGCTCATCTTCAGGACGCCGACGGGGCGCACCTTCGCCATGACGCCGGGGTACAGGTCGCGGTCCAGCAGCACGAGGACATCCAGCGGGTCGCCGTCCTCGCCGAGGGTGTTCTCGAAGAACCCGTAGTTGGCGGGGTAGCCCATCGGGGTGAACAGCACGCGGTCCAGGTACACCCGGCCGGTGCCGTGGTCGACCTCGTACTTCACGCGGCTGCCGCGCGGGATCTCGATGACGGCGTCGTACGCGCCCATAGCTGGTGCTCCTTCAAGACAGGGGTGGGATGCGGCGACCAGCCTAGTCGCGGGCGCGTCGGACCATAACTCAGGAAGAAACCGGGGTGCCGCGGCCTGGTGGGGCCCCGACGGGCCGGTTTTCCTGAGTTGTGACCCGATCCGGCGTGCACAACGTCGCTGATCCGGCGCCGGGGCCGCCGGAAACCGCCCCCGTGGGGACTGCGCGGCCCGGTTTGGCGACGTTGTGCATGGCGTGGGGCGGCTACCGTTGTCGCGTGCCGTCCCTCAGCCCCGCCGTCGCCGAGATCCGCCGTGCCGTGCGCGCCGCACTGCAGCCGTTCGCCGGGTCCGGCACCGTCGTGGTTGCCCTCTCCGGCGGCGCCGATTCGCTGGCGCTGGCCGCGGCCACCGCGTTCGAGGCACCGAAGCTCGGGCTGACGGTGCGCAGCGTCACCGTCGACCACGGCTTGCAGGACGGCTCGGCTGAGACGGCAGCGGATGCCGCGCGCGCGGCATCCGCGCTGGGCATCGACGCCACGGTGGTCCCGGTCACCGTCGACGGACCCGGCGGCCCCGAGGCCGCAGCGCGCGACGCCCGTTACCGCGCCCTTGCGCAGGCGGCGCAGGGCGCCGTGGCCGTGCTGCTCGGGCACACCCTCGACGACCAGGCCGAGACCGTGCTGCTGGGCCTTGCCCGCGGGTCGGGTGCGGCGAGCCTGGCCGCCATGGCGCCCGCCCGCCGCGACGAGGCGACCGGGGTGCTGTGGCTGCGCCCGCTGCTGGCGGTGCGCCGCGAGACGGTGCGGGCGGCGTGCGAAGCGATCGGGCTGACGCCGTGGCAGGACCCGCACAACTCCGACACCCGGTTCGCCCGCGTGCGAGTGCGTGAGCGGGTGCTGCCGATGCTCGAGGCTGAGCTCGGCCCCGGCGTCGCCGAGGCGCTCGCCCGCACCGCCGAGCAGCTGCGCGAAGACGCCGAGGCCTTCGCCGAGATGATCGACGAGACGATCGAAGACATCGTGCAGCCGGCCGAGGCGGGCATCGCGGTGTCGGTCGCGGCGCTGGCCGCGAACCCGCCGGCGCTGCGCCACCGCATCATCCGCCACGTCGTGGCCAGCGAATTCGGGGTCTCCCTCACCCGCACGCAGACCCTCGAGGTGGCGCGGCTGGTCACCGATTGGTCCGGTCAGGGACCGATCGACCTCCCAGGATGCCGCGCCCGTCGCCGCGACGGTCTGGTCGAGTTCACGGCGGGTCCGGCGGATACCTACACTTGACCCATGCGTGCAGCTGACATCTCGGACCAGCTTTCGACCATCCTCGTCACCGAGGAGCAGATCCGGGAGAAGCTCGACCAGCTCGCGGCGCAGGTCGATGAGGACTACGCCGGCAAGGACCTGCTGCTGGTGGGCGTGCTCAAGGGAGCGGTCATGGTCATGGCCGACTTGGCCCGGTCGCTGCAGAGCGACATCACGATGGACTGGATGGCGGTGTCCTCCTACGGTGCCGGCACGAAGTCCAGCGGCGTCGTGCAGATCCGCAAGGACCTCGACACCGACCTGCACGGCAAGCACGTGCTGATCGTCGAGGACATCATCGACTCCGGTCTCACCCTCAGCTGGCTGCTGGAGAACTTCGCCTCCCGCGGGGCGGAGTCCATCGAGGTGCTGGCGCTGCTGCGCAAGCCGGAAGCGGCCAAGGTCGAGATCGACTGCCGCTACGTCGGCTTCGACATCCCGAACGAGTTCGTCGTGGGCTATGGCCTGGACTACGCCGAGCGCTACCGCAACCTGCGCGACGTCGCGGTGCTCGCCCCGCACGTCTACGCCTGAGCACCCGCCTATTCAGCCCTGGGCGAATGCACAGATCGTCCGTGGCGCGGCGCGGTAGCCTGATTCCCTGTCGCCCGTCCCTGTGCACGGGTTGCTCTCCGACGAAAGGGATCGGGCGTCGGCCCGCACCATGGACTTCAAGAAGATCACTCGCAACCCGCTGATCTACATTCTGCTGGTCGGCGTGCTGCTGCTGGTCGGGTTCTCGCTCATCTCCAGCCTCGGCGGGGCGAAGCAGATCACGACCCAAGAGGGCTTGGAGCTGCTCAAGGGCGGCACGGTCACCGAGGTGCTCAACACCGACGGCGACCAACGAGTGGACATGACGCTGTCCGAACCCCACGACGGGGCGACCGACGTGCAGTTCTACTACGTCGAGGCCCGTGCCGACGAGGTCATCAGCGCGATCGATGCCGCCGAGCCCAAGGACGGCTTCAACGACGCCGTGCCGCGTGCGACCTGGTTCGACGGCTTCATCTCGCTGTTCCTGCCGATTCTGCTGCTGGGTCTGCTGTTCTGGTTCCTGCTGTCGTCTGCCCAGGGCGGCGGCGGCAAGGTGATGCAGTTCGGCAAGTCGCGCGCCAAGCTGGTCACCAAGGAGACTCCCACCGTCACGTTCCAGGACGTCGCGGGCGCCGACGAGGCGATCGAGGAGATGCAGGAGATCAAGGACTTCCTGAAGGACCCGGCCCGCTTCCAGGCCGTCGGCGCACGCATCCCCAAGGGCGTGCTGCTGTACGGTCCTCCCGGAACCGGCAAGACCCTGCTCGCCCGCGCCGTCGCCGGTGAAGCGGGCGTGCCGTTCTACTCGATCTCGGGTTCGGACTTCGTCGAGATGTTCGTCGGCGTCGGCGCCAGCCGCGTGCGTGATCTGTTCACGCAGGCCAAGGAGAACGCCCCCGCGATCATCTTCATCGACGAGATCGATGCCGTCGGTCGTCACCGCGGTGCCGGACTCGGCGGCGGTCACGACGAGCGGGAGCAGACGCTCAACCAGATGCTCGTCGAGATGGACGGCTTCGACCCCAAGGCGAACGTCATCGTCATCGCGGCCACCAACCGCCCCGACATCCTCGACCCCGCGCTGCTGCGCCCCGGCCGCTTCGACCGGCAGATCGGTGTGGATGCCCCCGACCTCAAGGGCCGACTGAAGATCCTCGAAGTGCACGGGCGCGGCAAGCCGCTCGCCGACTCGGTCGACCTCGAGGTCGTCGCGCGCAAGACGCCCGGGTTCACGGGCGCGGATCTGGCGAACGTGCTCAACGAGGCCGCGCTGCTGACGGCGCGCTCCAACGCGCAGCTGATCGACATGCGGGCCCTCGACGAGGCCATTGACCGCGTGATCGCCGGCCCGCAGCGGCGTACCCGCGTGATGAAGGACAAGGAAAAGCTCATCACCGCGTACCACGAGGGCGGCCACGCCCTGACGGCGGCGGCGATGAACCACACCGATCCGGTGACGAAGGTCACGATCCTGCCGCGCGGCAAGGCTCTCGGCTACACGATGGTGCTGCCGCTGGACGACAAGTACTCCATCACGCGCAACGAGCTGCAGGACCAGCTGGCCTACGCGATGGGTGGCCGCGTCGCCGAGGAGGTCATCTTCCACGACCCCACCACCGGCGCCTCCAACGACATCGAGAAGGCGACGAGCATCGCCCGCAAGATGGTCACCGAGTACGGCATGACCACCGAGGTCGGCCCGGTGAAGCTGGGAGCGGCATCCGGTGAGATGTTCCTCGGGCGAGACATGGGTCACGGCCGCGACTTCTCGGAGTCGGTCGCCGAGCGCGTCGACATGCAGGTGCGGGACCTGATCGAGCAGGCGCACAACGAGGCGTACCAGGTGATCAACGAGAACCGCGACGTGCTCGATAAGCTCGCGCTGGCGCTGCTGGAGAAGGAGACCCTCGACCACATCGAGCTGGCCGAGATCTTCAAGGACATCACGCACCTGCCGCCGCGTCCGCAGTGGCTGTCCAGCAGTGAGCGACCGGTGTCGCCGCGGCCGCCGGTCGAGGTGCCGCGCCGCCGTGAGGACGCCGGGCTCGCCGCCGCGGTCGAGGCCGATGAAGCGGTCGAGAAGGCCACTCGTCGCCGTCCCACCGGGCAGGCACGACCCGCAACCGCGTAGGCTCGGGGTGTGTCCGTCGACCGTGATCGCGTGTCCGCCCTGGTGCGGGAATTGCTCGTTGCGATCGGGGAGGATCCCGACCGTCCGGGCCTGCGGTTGACGCCGCAGCGCGTGGCCGACACCTACGCCGAGTTCTTCGCCGGCGTGGGCGCCGATCCCGCCGAGCCCCTCGCGCACACGATCTCGGTCTCGCGCGGTCCTGCCCCCGACACGCTGCCGTCGGGCGCGGTGATGCTGCGCGACATCCGCTTCCGTTCCATCTGCGAGCACCACCTGCTGCCGTTCGCCGGGCACGCCCACATCGCGTACCTCCCCGGCGAGCAGGTCGTGGGGTTGGGCGCCCTCCCGCGGGTCGTCGACATCCTCGCGTCCCGCCCGCAGGTGCAGGAGCGGCTGGGCGAGCAGGTGGCCGACACGATCGCCGGCGCCATCGACGCCCGCGGCGTGCTGGTCGTGCTCGACGCCACGCATCAGTGCGTCACGATGCGCGGTGGCAGGCAGCCGGATGCCTCGACGGTGACGGTGGCCGCCCGCGGCGAGATGACCGACCCGGCGGCGCGCACCGAGGTCATGGCACTGCTGGCGGGGAGCCGTCGGTGACCGTCGTGATGGGAATCGTCAACGTGACCCCCGACTCCTTCAGTGACGGCGGGCGGTACGCCCAGACGGATGCCGCGATCGCCCACGGCCTGCAGCTGGTCGCCGGCGGTGCCGACATCGTCGACGTGGGCGGTGAATCGACCCGCCCCGGGTCCGAGCGCGTCACCGCGGCGGTCGAGCAGGAGCGGGTGCTGCCGGTCGTGGCGGCCCTGGCCGCCGCGGGGGTCGTGGTCAGCATCGACACCATGAACGCCGACACCGCCGCCGCTGCCGTAGCCGCCGGGGCGCGGATCGTCAACGACGTCTCCGGCGGGCTGGCCGACGACGCCCTGTTCGCCGCTGTCGCCGTCACCGACGCCGAGCTGGTCATCGGCCACTGGCGCGGCCACTCCACCGACATGTACGCCGGGGCGCACTACGCCGACGTCGCCGGCGAGGTCGTGGCCGAGCTGCGCGCCCGGGTGGCGGCGGCCCGCGCCGCCGGCATCCCGACCGAGCGCATCGTCGTCGATCCCGGCATCGGCTTCGGCAAGCGGGGGGACCAGAACTGGCAGGTGCTTTCACGGCTCCCCGAGCTGGTGGCGCTGGGCCCCCGGGTGCTGGTGGGCACGAGCCGCAAGCGCTTCCTGCTCGAGGCGCTCGACGGGCTCGAGACGCTCGAGCCCGCGGATGCCGCCGGGCACGAGGACGATCAGCGGCGGCGCGATCTTGCGACCGCCGTCACCAGTGTGCTGGCGGCGCAAGCAGGGGCGTGGGCGGTGCGCGTGCACGATGTCGCCGCCACGCGCGACGCGCTGCGCGTGGCGCGCGCCTGGCAGGAAGGAGTCGCTTCGTGAGCGACCTCGACGAGATCGCCGTCACCGGCATCCGCGCGTTCGGACATCACGGGGTGTACCCCGACGAGCGCCGCGACGGGCAGGAGTTCGTCGCCGACGTGGTGCTTCACCTGTCGACCGAGCGGGCCGCGGCCAGCGACGACGTCGCCCATACCGTGCACTACGGCGAGCTGGCCGAGCAGGTCGCGGCCATCCTCGCCGGTGACCCGGTGGACCTGCTCGAGACGCTCGCGGCGCGCATCGCGGACGCCGTCCTTGCCCGTGACCTCGTGGAGCGCGTGCGGGTGACGCTGCACAAGCCCGCCGCACCCATCCCGGTGCCGTTCGACGACGTGACCGTGACCATCACCCGCGGGAGGATGCCGTGAACCGCCGACTTGCGCAGGGCATCTCGGCGGACACCGAGACGCCGTCGGTCCCGCCGAGCGTGGCCGTCGTCGCGCTGGGGGCGAACCTGGGTGACCGCGCCGCGACGATGACCGAGGCGGTGCAGCAGCTGGCGCGGATGCCGCTGACGACCGAGATCATCGCGTCGGCACCGATCGAGACCGTCGCGTTGACCGCCGACGGCCCCGATCCGCAGGCGCCGGCCTATCT
Organism: Microbacterium sp. zg-B96; assembly: GCF_030246865.1. NCBI lineage: Bacteria > Bacillati > Actinomycetota > Actinomycetes > Micrococcales > Microbacteriaceae > Microbacterium > Microbacterium sp. zg-B96. Next base: position 237,381 of record NZ_CP126738.1, read on the forward strand.
CAACGCCGTCGCGCTGGTGCACACCCGGCTGGCACCGAGTGTGCTGCTGGAGTACCTGCACGCCATCGAAGCCCACCACGGTCGCCCCCCGCGCGACCGGGACGCCGCGCGGTGGCAGTCGCGCACGCTGGATCTGGACCTCATCACCTACGGTGATGTGCGCAGCGCCGACCCTGCGCTGCTGCTGCCGCACCCCCGCGCGGCGGAGCGCGACTTCGTGCTGCGCCCGTGGTTGACCGTGGACCCCGACGCGGAGCTCCCCGGATACGGCAGGGTGGCCGAACTGCTGCAACGGCTGCGGGACACCGCGGCGGAGGAGCACTCGTGAAACGCACCGGCGCCGGCATCCTGGCCGTCACCGCCCTGCTGGGCCTGGGCGCCGGGTTCCTCGTGGACCAGGCCCTCACCGCGAGCGGGCGGTCCACGTTCTCGCCGTCGCTGATGCTGCCGGTGCTGCTGGTGGCCCTCGGAGCCCTCCTCATCGTGTTCGCGCTGCCGATCGCTCGCGCGACGCGTGGGACCGCCCCCGACGGGGCGCGGCCGGTGAACCCGTTCCAGGCGCTGCGGATCGCGATGCTCGCCAAGGCCTCCAGCATCGTCGGGGCAGGGGTGGCCGGCTTCGCGCTGGGACTCGGTGCCTTCTTGGCCTCCCGGCCGGCCGAACCCTCGTTAGGCTCGGTGGCGACGATCCTCGCGACGGTGATCGGCGGCGCGATCCTCGTGGCGGCAGGACTGGTCGCCGAGCAGCTGTGCACCATCCGGAAGGACGACGATGACCAACCCCCCGCCCCCGGGCCCGGCGCCACTCCCTCCCACCACTGACGGGGGCGTGACCGCGCCGGGGATCGACAGTGCGCTCGACGCCGGCACGTACAACCGGCTGATCGAACCGGGCAGCGAGAACCGGCTCGCGCTGGAACGCGGGGTGTGGCACCAGATCTCCCGTAAGTACCTGTGGGTGCAGCTGATCGCCAACGGTGCCATCCTGCTGATCATCGTCGTCGCGATGCTGGTGCTCGCGCTCGCGCTGCAGCAGACGTGGGCGTTCATCCCCGGCGGCATCCTCACCGTCATCATGGTGTGGACGATCGCGATCATGCCCCGCCAGGTGCGCGCGATCGGCTATCAGCTGCGCGACGACGATCTCGTCTTCCGCCGCGGCATCCTGTGGCAGCGCATGGTCGCGGTGCCGTACGGGCGGATGCAGCTGGTCGACATCACGCACGGACCGCTGGACCGCGGGTTCGGCATCGCCCAGCTGAAGTTCGTCACCGCCGCCGCCACGACCGGGGTGACGATCCCCGGCCTGTCGCAGCAGGCCGCCGAGGCGCTGCGCGACCACCTCATCGCCGTCGCCGAGAGCCGGCGCACGGGCTTGTGACGGATCCCGCGATGACCGACCAGGACACTTCCCCGCCGCCGGCACTCGTTCGTTCGCCGCTCAGTGACGGCGAATGGCACCGCGTGCACCCACTGACTCCGCTGCTGCGCGGCGGGCTCGCCCTTATCGTGGTGGTCGGTGTGATCGTGGCGAACCTCCGCGACCGGCTCATCGCGCTGTTCGTCCCCGGGATGGGGGAGGACGAGGCTGGGGAGTGGGACACCGGCGACGCCATCGACTGGGTGCTCGCCAACAACCTGCTGGTCGTGGCGCTGCTGATCCTGCTCGCGGTCATCCTCGCGCTCGTGGCCGGGTTCTACCTGTCCTGGCGGTTCCACACCTTCCGTATCACCGACGACGACGTCGAGGTGAAAAGCGGCATCTTCTTCCGCACCCAGCGGCGCGCGCCGCTGGACCGCGTGCAGGGCGTCAACCTCACCCGCCCGATGGTCGCGCGGCTGCTGGGGATGGCCAAGCTCGAGGTCGTCGGTGCCGGCACCGACTCCAACGTCAAACTCGACTACCTCACCACGACGAACGCCGAAGAGGTGCGCGCCGACATCCTGCGGCTGGCCTCCGGCCGGCGCCTGGGCGACGCGGCATCCGCCCGCGCCGGCGGCTCGCTGTCGCAGACGGTCAGCCGGGGGCTGACCGGACTCATCGAGGGCGATGACCAGGCATCCAGCGCCCCCGAATCGGTCGTGCACATCCCGGCCGGCCGCCTCGTGGCATCCCAGATCATCAGCCCCGCCACGGTGGGGCTGCTGCTCGGCGTGATCGCCGTCATCATCGGTGCCGTCGCCGGGGTGCCGTGGCTGCTGCTGAGCTTCGTGCCGGCGCTCATCGGTTTCGGCGCCTACTGGATCCGCCAGATCGTGCGGTCGCTGCGGTACTCGATCGCGCCGACCCCCGACGGCGTGCGCATCACCTTCGGCCTGCTGACCACCGTCACCGAGATCGTGCCGCCGGGCCGGGTACATGCGCTCGAGGTGAGCCAGTCGATCCTGTGGCGCGGCTTCGGCTGGTGGACCATCAAGATGAACCGGCTCACCGGGCGCAGCGCCGCGGACACCACGACGGACCAGTTCACCACCGTGCTGCCGGTGGGCACCTACGCCGACGTGGAGCGGGTGCTGCACCTGCTGCTGCCCCACATCGCCGACGGCGATCTGCCGGCGCTCGTGCGTCAGGGGGTCGACGGTCCGGCCGAGGGCGACCCGTTCACGACCACCCCGAAACGCGCCCGCATCATCCGGCTGCTGTCCTGGCGGCGCAACGGCTTCGTGCTGACCGACGACCTGCTGCTGCTGCGACGCGGCGCGATCTGGCGCAAGCTCGCCATCCTGCCGCTGGCGCGGCTGCAGAGCGTGGCGATCCATCAGGGACCGCTGGACCGGCTGCTGCGCGTCGCCGCGGTACGAGGCCACATCGTCACCGGACCCGTCTACGCGAACGTCTCCGCGATTGACCGCGACGACGCGCTGGGCGTGTTCGACGCCGTGGCCGCCGCCGCCGTGCGCGCGGCCGCGACCGACCGCTCGCACCGGTGGGCGGGGGAGGATGACCCGGACCTGCAGGTGCCGCCGATGCTGCGGCGGGTGCGGCCACCCGACCCGGAGCGGCGCGATGCGCTTCCGCCGACCTCCGAGCGGCCGGAGGCGCGGCCGCCGGATGCCGTGCTGCCGGAGGACCCGCGATGATGCGCAGCTCGCGACTCGGGGTCGGGGTGATCGGCGCCGGCCGGGTGGGACCGGTGATCGGTGCGGCGCTGGCCGGCGCCGGACACGCGGTGGTGGGCATCACCGGCGGATCCGACCCCGATCGGGTCGAGGCGATCCTGCCCGGCGTGCCGGTGCTGGATGCCACCGAGGTCGCTCGCCGCAGCGAGCTCGTGGTCATCGCGGTTCCGTCGGCGGAGCTTCCCGGCCTGGTGCAGGGCCTCGCCGATGTCGGCGCGTGGCAGATCGGCCAGCTGGTGCTGCACACCGATCCCTCGTACGGCTTCGGGGTGCTCGCTCCGGCCGCGTCGAAGGGCGCGATCCCGCTCGCGCTGCATCCGGCCATCACCTTCACCGGCACCTCGATCGATGTGCGCCAGCTCGTCGACGCCCACGCCGCGGTGGCGGCGCCGGCGGCCGTGCTGCCGATCGCGCAGGCGCTGGCGGTGGAGCTCGGTTGCGAACCGGTCGTCATCGCCGAAGAGGATCGCGCCGCCTACGCCGAGGCGATCGCGACGGCCACCGAGTTCTCGCGGTCGATCGTGGCGCAGTCCACCGCCCTCCTCGCGCAGGCGGGCGTGGTCAATCCCGGCAGCTACTTGGCCACGCTCGTGCATTCCACGATCGATCAGGCCCTCACCGCCGCCGGCCGGGGCGCCGCGGAGGACGGGCTCAGCTCGCTGGGCTGAGCCGAAGCCTCACCCGAGGTCCACGGCGTGGTGGTCGGTCACATCCGCCGTCTCGTCCTCGGGTTTGCGGCCGGTCGGGCCGGCGATGGCGATCGTGAACGCCTGCACGATCGGGTCGGGCAAGCCCACCATGCGCACATCGCAGACCAAGGCGCCGCGCTCGCACGGCACGCTCCAGCGCAGCGCGGAGCCGTCGGTCGCCCCGATCACCCGCTGCTCGAGCGGCGCCAGGTCGGGGCGCACCGGTCCGACCTGGGCCAACGCCGCACGCAGGCGCTGCTCGCGCACCGGCTCGGGGACGTCCCGCAGCACGTTGCGGGCCAGGAGCGCTCCGGCATCCGACAGCGGCCGGCCGGTGCGCAGCAGCAGGTCGATGCGGCGGGCGGCGGCGATGGTCTGCCGCCAGGGCCGCACGACGGCCGACGGCGCGTGGATGCGGCCCAGCACGTCGCCGAGCATGGCGCCGGCGACACCGCCCGCACCGAACGCGTCGCTGTTGCCGAACACGACGACCCCGATGCCGGTGGCCGGGTGCCACCGCATGTGCGAAGAGAAGCCGGGAAGCCCCCCGGCGTGCTGCACGATGCGGCCGAAGCGCCGGTCGTGCTCGATCATGAGCCCGTACCCGTAGCCGGCCCCGTCGAGGTCGCGGCCGGCGAACCTGCTGCCGCCGGCGGGCATCAGGGTGCGGGCCGTCTGCATCTCGCGGCGGGACGCGGCGCCGAGCACATCGGGCGCGGCGGGGTCGTCCCCGAACGCCGAGCCGAGGAACTGCATCCACGTCGCGATGTCGTCGACGGTGCTGAACAGGCTGCCGATGCACGCCAGCGCGCCCGAGCCGACATAGGGCTCCGGGGTGAACGTGGCGCCGTCGTCGAACGTCCGGAAGCCCGCGGCCAGGTCGGTGCCGGTGGGATAGTCCCCGGCGTCGGGGCGCGTGTGGGTCAGGCCCAGCGGTTCGAGGATGCGCTCGCGCACGACGCTCTCCACGTCGCGCCCGGTCACCGCCTCGATGGCGCGGCCGACGAGCGACTGGCCGATGTTGGAGTACTGGTACTCGGTACCAGGCCGCGCCGACAGCGTCAGGCCGGCGGCCACGAGGGTGGCCATCTGCTCGCGCGAGTCGCCCAGATGGTCATCGCCCCACGGGTTGTCTTCGGCGAGCCCGCCGCGGTTGGACAGCAGGGCGTCGAGCGTCGTCACCGCGGGCGCGCCGTCGAACCGCGCCGCGGCCAGGCCCGGCACGAGGCGATCGGCCGGGGCATGCAGGTCGAGCAGCCCCTCGTCCCGCAGCGACAGCGCGGTGGCTGCCAGGAAGCTCTTGGACATCGACGCGATGCGAAAGACGGTGCGCCGACCGGTGGCGACGCCGTCCCGTCGCGGCTGGCCTTGGCGGGCCACGGCGATTATCCGGCCGCGGTGGGAGACGGCGGCGATGCACGCCGGCGCCCTGCGGATCGTGTCGGCATCCAGGTGATCGGCCAGTGCGGCCTCGGCCTGCGCAGCCCACTCAGCGGGCGCTTCGGCAGGCGGAACGGCATGGCGGATGCCGACGGTGCGGTGCCCGGTCATGAGAGGGGTGCCCCGACCGCTGCGCAGTCGTCGGCTGCGACCGCGGTGGTGGCCAGGCGGGCATCGGCGGCGGCACGCACCTCGGCGGCGAACGCGCCCGTGAGCGCGCGACTGACCCGCGTGTTGTGTTCGTCGACGGCGCGCGCGGCATCCACCAGCTCCGCCACCGGCCGATCCCCTGGCGCCGGCGTGGTCGGCTCCTGCCAGTTCTGCAGGTCGTCGGCGCACACCTCGGGGTGGAACTGCACCCCCCGCACGTGCCGGCCGAGCCGGAACGCCTGGTGCGCGACGGCGTCGCTGGATGCGAGCAGGACGGCGTCCGGCGGCAGTGCCGTGATCATGTCCTGATGGTTCTCGATCATCGGTGCCCCGGCGCCGAGGGCTTGCATGACCGGGTCCGCCCGGCCCGCCGCGGAGGTGGTGATCGCGGTCGCGCCGCGCTCCTTCGGCCCGAACGACGCGCGCACTTCGCCGCCGGCGACGTGTGCCAGCAGCTGTCCGCCCAGGCACACGCCGAGGGTCGGCAGGTCGGCATCGATGGCCTGCCGCGCGAGCTGCCGCTCCTGCGCGAGCCAGGGCGCCTGGTCGTCCTCGTCGGGCATGAGTCCGCCGCCCAGCAGCAGCAGTCCGTCGTAGCCGGCGATGTCACCGGGCAGGCCGTCGGCACCGCGCACCAGCTCGACGGCGATGCCCTCCTCCTCGAGCCACCGGCGGAGACGCCGCGGACCGGAGGAATCGTCGTTCTGCACCGCCAGCACGCGGGGGCGCGCCGCGGCACGCGCCGCGGTGTCGACGGCGCAGGTCAGCGCCGCAGCTGACGGGGGTGCGGCGCGGCCGGCGAGGAACGCGAGGTGATCGACATCCGACGCCGCCAGCACGCGCAGCACGTTGCCGTGGGCGAGGGCCTCCAGCTCGCCCTGCGACCAGCCGCGGCGGCGCAGTTCGGCCAGCAGATCCTGGTACGTCGACACGTCGTGGAGCCCGGTGGGCATGGCATCCGTTCCGTCGTAGTCGGCACCGAGACCGACCGCGTGCACTCCCGCGACGGCGCGGACGTGCTCGATGTGGTCGGCGACCTGCGAGATGCCCACCTCGGGCGCGGGACCCTGCTGGCCGGCGAGCACCCAATCGCGACGCGCCTGGGACACGAACGAGGGGACGAAGGCCACCATGACCACGCCGCCGCCGGCGCCGATCGCGGCCAGCACGTCGTCGGGCACGTTGCGAGGGTGATCGCACAGCGCAAGCGCTGCCGAGTGGCTGACGATCACGGGGCGGATGCTCACCTGCAGCGCGTCGCGCATCGTGCTCGGCGCCACGTGCGCGAGGTCCACCAGCACGCCGATGCGGTTCAGTTCGCGTACGACCTCGCGCCCGAACTCGCTCAGCCCGCCGTGGCGCGCGACGTCGGTGGCGGAGTCAGCCCAGTCCGTCGTCAGCGACCACGTGAGAGTGAGGTAGCGCGCCCCCAGCCGGGCGTACTGGCGCAGCACCGCGAGCGAGCCGTTCAGCTGCGCACCACCCTCGACGCCGATGAGGCAGGCCAACCGTTCCGCCGCCATCGCGGCGCGCACGTCGGCGGCGGTTCGGGCGAACGCGAGCCGGCCGGGGTGATCGCCGACCAGCCGGTGTACGAAGTCGATCTGTTCCAGGGTCGCGGTGACCTGCTCGGCGCCCGTCAGCACGGGGTCCACCCACACCGACCAGAACTGCCCCGCCACGCCGCCGGCAGCCAGCCGCGGCAGGTCGGTGTGCAGCTGCGGCACAGCACCGCGCAGCCCGCTGGTGTCATAGCCGCAGTGTTCGCGGCTGGCCCAGGGGAGGTCATTGTGCCCGTCGATGACAGGGATCATGTCGTCACGCCCTCCGCGCGTCCAGGTGATTGCGCAGCCGCGCCGTCGTCACGTCGTCGACCGGACACGGCGCCCCGTCGATCGACCGTACCGCCGCGGCGCCTCGCACACTCGAGCACAGCCACGCCGCGTCGGCGCGCAGCAGGTCGGGAACCATCAGCGGTCGCGTCGACACGTGCTCGCCCCAGGCTCGGAGACCCGCGAACACGTCCGCCTGCGTCGTTCCGGGCAGGACGCCCAGTTCGGCCGGCGGGGTGACGTACTCGCCGTCGATCCGCGCGACCAGGGTCGAGGTCGGCCCCTCCAGAACGAACCCGTCGCTGCTGACGAAGACGACGTCCTGCGCGCCGCGGCGGGCGGCTTCCCGCAGCGCTGCCATGTTGATCGCGTACGAGAGCGTCTTGGCGCCCTGCAGCAGCCAGGGCGATGTTTCGGCGACGTCGTGGCGGTAGCCGCGGTCCAGCAGCACGACATCCAGCGCGGCGGGGGCTGCGGCCGGCGCGAGGGAGGCGAAGCCGAGCGCCCAGCCGGTGGGTACCCCGTCGCCCGCTTCGTCGCCGCGCGACAGCACGATCTTCACCGCGGCGCGCGGGTGCCGCCCGCTCAGATCGTCCGCGGCGGTCAGCACGGCGTGGCGCCACAGCTCCCGGCTCGGCGCGGGCAGGTCCAGCAGCCGCGCCGACCGCTGGAAGCGGTCGAGATGCTCCTCGAGGGCCTGCGGCACGCCGCGGATCACGACGATCGTCTCGAAGATCCCGTCACCGCGGGCGGCGCTGAGGTCGGTCGCGGTGAGCAATGCCCCGCGCGGATCGACGCGCTGCAGGAACCGGGCGGGATCCTCGTCGGCGGCGAGGTCGAGGACGTAGAGGACGAGCGGGTCCATGCGGGGTTTCCTGTCTCAGGCGGCGATGGCCGCGGTGTCGAAGTGGCGTGAGGTGTTCTCGAGGATCCAGTCGGTGTCGACAGCATGGCCAAGCCCCGGGGTGCGGGGGACATCAACCCTGCCGTCTCGCGCGACGACGGGCGGCACGATGACGTCGCGCGCGTAGTACTTGTCCGACCCCGACACATCGGAGGGCAGCGTGAACCCCGGCAGCGACGACAGGGCGACGTTGGCGGCGCGGCCCACGCCGAACTCGTGCATCCCGCCGCACCACACCGGAATCCCGGCGTTCAGTGCGACATCGTGCGCGCGGCGGGCGAGGGTGAGGCCGCCCATGCGGGAGACCTTGATGTTGAGCACCCGCCCGGCATCGAGGGCGAGCATCGTGCGCAGGTCCCCCAGGTCGACCACCGACTCATCGAGGCACAGCGGGGTGGCCAGCTGCGCCTGCAGTCGTGCGTGCGCGACGAAGTCCCGCGGCGCGAAGGGCTGCTCGATCATGGTCAGCCGTTCGCTGTCCAGGCCGCGGAACACCGCCACGGATTCGGCGGTGTCGGGATAGGCCCCATTGGCATCCACGTGCAGATCGAGGTCGGGATAGGCCGCGCGCACCGTTCGCACCGGTGCCACGTCCCAGCCGGGCGCGATCTTCAGCTTGACCCGGCCGTAGCCGGCGGCGAGCTGGCGGTCCACCTGCGCGAGCAGCGCGTCCAGTCCCGGCTCGATCCCGAGCGAGACCCCCGCCGCGACCGACTGGCGGGTGCCGCCCAGCGCCGTGGCCAGCGGCTGGCCGCTCGCGCGGGCATGCAGGTCCCAGGCGGCGATGGAGAAACCCGCCTTCGCGAACTCGTGGCCGCGGATCTTCGCCCACACCTGCTCGAGTTCGGCCGGGGTGTCCCACGCGGAGCCCAAGACTGCGGGGACGAGGTAGCGCACCGCGATGGTCCAGGCCGTCTCGGTGGTCTCCGACCCGTAGAACGGATCGGCCGGCGACGCGATCTCGCCCCAGCCGACGGTCCCGTCGGCATCGGTGGCTTCCACCAGCAGGTGGTCCAGCCCGGTCTTGCGGTGCGAGCTCGTCTCGAACCCGTGCACGAGCGGCAGGCCGACTTGGAACAGGCGCAATCGGTCGATCCTCACGCGTCGGTCTCCTTGTTCTGCTCCGGATGGTAGAGCCCGAGGTCGGCGGCGAACCGGTCCCTGCCGGCCAGGCGTCGTCTGGCACCCTTCGCGCTGGCGGTGGTCAGCGTGCTGAGCAGATGGCACACCGCGGCCACCGCGGTGGGGGAGTCGGCGAACGAGGCCGAATGCGTGTGCACGCGGATCACCGCCGCTGCCACGCCGGTCAGCGGCGCGTTCTCGCTGTCGGTGATCAGGATGAGCTGTCCGCCTGCCTCATGGAAGAGCTGCCCGAACCGCACCGTCTCTTCGCGGTAGCGGCGCATGGTGAACGCCACCAGCACATCGGATGCCCGCACGTCGGTGAGGACGGTCAGGGGAGACAGGGCACGGCCGTCCACCAGGAACACGTTGGAGAGGGTGGTCGACAGGTCGGCATTGAGCAGCTCTGCGTAGGCCGCCGTCTTGCCGCGGCCGGTGATGTAGCGCCGGCGTGCGCCCAGAATCAACGCCGCCGCGTGCGCGACCTCGCCGGTGCGGCTGAGCTCCTCGAACGTGCGCGCCAGCGATCGGGCCTCAGCCTCGATGACGCGCGCCTGCAGCGACTCGGCCGAGATGTTGGTGCGGAAGCGCTCGCCGTAGCGTGCGCCGGGGGAATCCAGCGAGCGGTCCAGTTCGCTGTCGTCGACGTCGTCCACGTCGTCCGGTTCGGTCGTCATCGTCCCTCACCCCTTCCGTTGTGCCGACAGGTACACGGCGGTCTCGGTGTCGATCCGTCGGCAGGCGACCAGCACGCGGTCCCCCGCCAGCATCGACGTCAGCCCGTCCCGCACCCGGGCGCGCAGGCCGTCGGCGGCGGCATCCGCTTCGCCGCGCAGTCCGCTCACCCCGATGCCGCCCGCCGGGACGGCGAGCCACGACGCCGGCTGCGTGGAGCCGTCCGTGCCGGTGGCAACCGCGTCGACGACGCGTCCCCAGTCGGCGCGGCCCAAGGCGGGCGGCTGGGCGCCGCGCACCGCGTCATACGGGTCCAGTGCGCGTTGCAGCGGCCAGTCCACGAGCACCCGGTCGGTGCCGGGGCGGTCGTAGTAGTCGGGTACGTACGCGACACCCTCGGCGTGCAGCGCCGAGAAGTTGAAGTGCGCGTTGCGCGCCAGCAGCGGGTCGAACGTCCAGCGCATCGTGGTGTGCCCCCACTGAAGCGCGATGTCGCGCTGGCACTCCTTCAGCAGCCGGCCCACCCCGCGCCCCTGGTAGCGCGGGTCGACCACCGCGGCCTGCGAGTAGTGGAAGTCACACCCGGCGGCGTCGCGCCCGGCGAAGCCGTAGGCGAAGCCGATGAGTTCGCGTGCCGGAGTGAAGACGCCCACCGCCGAGCCGCCGTTGCGCGCCAGCGCAGTGAGAAGGTTGGGGTTCAGGGAGAAGTCGCGGTCGGCATAACCGAAGACCCGCTCGTACAGCACCGCCGCCGCGCGGTAGGCCGCAGCGTCGCCCAAGCGTTCCGCGCGGAGGGGCATGGCGGGCGCGTGGGGCACGATACGTATCCGATGTTGGGGGGTGGGGAGAGGTATGAGACTGAAATTATCCGACCACCCCCGCCGTCACAAGACCCGATATGTTACGTAAAACGAAATTCTGAGGGAGTCACATGAGCGACGCCATCTCCGAACAGGCGACCGTCCTGGAGCGGCTGGAGCAGCTGGTGCGCCTCGAGTCGCCGTCGCGGGACATCGCCGCGAGCGAGGCGATCGCCGACCTGTTGCGCCAGTGGTGGGAGGCTCTCGGCGCCCGCGTGCGGCTCGTGCGCACGGATGCCGGGCTCACCCTGGTCGCCGATCTCGACGGCGCGGGCGCCCCGATTCTGCTGGTCGGCCACTCCGACACGGTGTGGCCCCGCGGCACCCTGCAGGCCGACCTGCCGTGGGCGGTCGACGGCGACATCGTGCGGGGTCCGGGTGCATACGACATGAAGAGCGGCCTGGTCGTGATGCTCGCGGCGGTGCAGCGCCTCGCCGGCCGGGCGCACCGCGCGGTGCGGGTCGTGGTGGTGTGCGACGAGGAGATCGGCTCTCCCACCACGCAGGCGCTGGTGCGCGAGGCCGCGCAGGGCGCCGCCGCCGCGATCGGGTTCGAATCCCCCCACCCGGACGGCGCCCTGAAGGTGGGGCGGCGCGGCAGCACGCGGCTGCGGCTGTCGGTGCGCGGGCGCGCCGCACACGCCGCCCTCGACCCGGCCGCCGGCGTGTCGGCGATCGACGAGCTGGTCGATCAGCTGCTCGCGGTACGCCGGATCGCGTCGGACCCGCAGCTGCCCAGCGAGGTGTTGTGCAACGTCGGCGTCATCCGCGGCGGCACCGCGGCGAACGTGGTGTCGGCCGAGGCGGATGCCGAGATCGGACTGCGCTTCATCGATCCGGTCACAGAGGAGAAGGTGCTGGCGCAGCTGGGTCGGCTCGCACCGGTCCGCGCCGGTGCGTCGGTGGAGTGCGCCCTGCTCAGCCACCGCCCCGCCTGGCTGGCATCCGACGCCGACGCCTCGCTGCTGGCTGCCATCGCGGGCGCCGGCGCGACGCGGGGCCAGCAGGTCGACGGCCGGTCGGCGGCCGGCGCGGGCGACACGAACCAGGTGGCGGGCTTCGGCATCCCCACCGTCGACGGGTTCGGTCCGCGTGGCGGCGGCGCGCACGCGCTCTCGGAACACCTGTCACTGACATCGCTGTCCGAACGCATCGCCCTGCTGGAGGCGGTGCTGCTGGCTGGAGTGAGTGCGACCGATCATCCGTAACGGATCATCTGATCGCGCCGGACGGCCTGAGAACGAACCGGGACTGAGCGGTGTGCGGCCCGAATTTATGCCTGGTTGCGCAGATTGACCGAAACGGAAGATTTCTTCTCGCGTCGTGGTCATTTCGTGTGTTGTTCCACGAGTGCGGCGCAATGTAACAGTCGTGTGAAATCGTGGCCGGATCCCCACGATCGGTCACAAATACGTTGACCGCATCGTCGACGATGAGGTTCTATGTAGTCCATCGCCGGCCCGGCCTGCCGCGGCCAAGGTTCTCCCTGAAAGGAACCCCCATGCCCAATCGTCCTCGGACCCGTGCCCGCCGGGCGCTGGCAGTGGTCGCGGCAGCCGCGCTGATCGCACTGCCGGTCGGCGCCGCACACGCATCGGATACGGCCCCTGCCGCCCGTGCCGTGGCCGCCGAAGCCACGTCGACGCCTGACGCCGACGCCACGACCTTCCGCATCGCCACTTCCGGTTTCGTCGACACGTTCAACCCGTTCGTGTCCATCTACCTGACGCCGACGAACATCCTGCGCTACGTCTACGAGTACCTCGTGCAGAACGACGCCGAGGACGGCTCGCCGACGAAGGGTCTTGCCGACAGCTGGGAGGTCGAAGACGGCGGCATGACCTGGGTCTACACGCTGCAGGACGACCTGACCTGGTCGGACGACGAGCCCATCACCTCGGCAGACGTCGTCTACACCTACGAGCAGATGATGTCCGTGCCCGAACTGAGCGTGGCCAACGGCAACCTGGTGTCGAACTTCGAAAGCGTCGAGGCACCCGACGACAAGACCGTCGTCATCAACCTGAAGACCCCGCAGGCACCCAACCCGGGCACCGAGGTGCCGATCGTCCCCCAGCACATCTGGGAGGAGATCGACGACCCGGCGACCTTCGCCAACGACGCCGACGTCGTCGGCTCGGGGCCCTACCTGCTCGACAGCTACAGTGCGAACCAGTCGATCACGCTGCGCGCCAACCCGAACTTCTGGCAGGGGGCTCCCGCGGTCGACCGCATCCAGTACGTCTACTACACCAACTCCGACGCGCAGGTGCAGGCGCTGCGCTCGGGCGAGGTGGACTTCGTCTCCGGACTCACCCCGACCCAGTTCGACGCGCTGGAGGATGTGGAGGGCATCACGACGCACTCCGGTGTGGGGCGTCGCTACCACTCCATCAGCATCAACCACGGCACCGTCACCCGTGACGGGCAGGCATACGGCACCGGCAACGAAGCACTCAAGGATGTCAACGTGCGCCAGGCGCTGCGCCTGGGAACCGACACCGAGACCCTGCTCGAGCGAGTGATGGAGGGTCGTGGCGAGCTGGCCACCAGCTTCATCCCCTCGTCGTTCCCGAAGTGGGCCCTTCCCGCCGACGACGACGTGATCATGTCGTACGACCCCGAAGCGGCCATGGCCAAGCTCGAGGAAGCCGGCTGGACCGTGGGCGCGGGCGGCATCCGCGAGAAGGACGGCACCCCGCTGCAGCTGCGCCTGCTGGTGGATGCCGACGACCTCACCGAGCAGTCGATCGCCGAGTACTTCGTGCCGTGGATGGCCGAGATCGGTGTCGGCATCACGGTGGAATCCACCGACGGCGACACCATCAGCGCCCGTTCGGTCGCGGCTGACTACGACCTGTACTTCAGCGGGTGGAGCGTCAACCCCGACCCCGACTACCAGCTGGGCATCAACCTGTGCTCGACGCTGCCCACCGGCACCGACGGCTCCGGCGGCACCAGCCAGGACGGCTACTGCAACGAGGAGTTCGACGAGCTGTACGCTCAGCAGCGCTCCGAACTGGAGGAGGAGAAGCGCCAGGAGATCGTCCACGAGATGCTGGCGATGAACTACACCGACACCGCGCAGATCGCCACGTGGTACGCCAACTCGCTGGAGGCCTACCGCTCCGACCGGTTCTCCGGCTTCACGCTGCAGCCCGCCGAGGGTGGCATCATCGCCAGCCAGGCCGGCTACTGGGGCTTCCTCACCGTTGAGCCGGTCGAGGGCGCCGTCAGCGACGAGGGCGGTGTGCCCACCGGCCTCATCGTCACCGGAGTGGTCGTCGTGCTGATCGTCCTCGGCGTGCTGATCTTCGTCCTGCTGCGACGTCGCAAGATGGCCGACGTCGAATGAGTGACGGGGGCGCCGCCGCGGGGTCCACTCCCGCGGCGGCGCCCCTTCTCACATCCCCGAAGCTCACTGAGGAAAGAACCGCATGACCAACACGGTGCCGCCCACCGAGGAGATCCTCCTCGCCGAGTCGGGTTCGGATGGTGCCCCGCGTCGCGTCTCGGCGCTGTCCTACTTCCTCACCAAGCTCGGCGGCGCCGCGGTGAGCATGGTGATGGTGATCCTGCTCGGGTTCTTCGCCTTCAAGGTGCTCCCCGGCGACCCCGTCGCCAGCATCGCCCGCGAGCGGCAGCTCAGCCCCGAGCAGATCGCACAGCTGCGCACCCAGATGGGGCTCGACAAGCCGCTGTGGCAGCAGTTCGTCGACTATCTGGTGAACGTGTTCACACTCAACTTCGGCGAGAGCTACGTCTACAAGATGCCGGTGGGCGAGCTCATCGGCGAGTACTTCTGGAACACGATCCTGCTCACCGGCACCTCCGCCGTCATCGCCATCACCCTCGGCCTCTGGCTCGGGCAGAAGGCCGGCTGGAAGCCGGGCTCGCTGTTCGACCGGATCACCTCGGGCATGGCGCTGGTGCTGTGGTCGGTGCCGACGTTCTGGCTCGCGCTGATCCTGCTCATGATCTTCGGTGGCACGCTGGGGTGGTTCCCCACCGGCGGCATGACCTCCCCCGATCCGCCCGCCGACCTGTTCGCTCGGATGCTCGACGTCGCGGCGCACATGGTGCTGCCGGTGATCACGATGGTGGCGGTCGTCTACGCGCAGTACGTGATGGTCATGCGCGCCTCGCTCATGGAGGAGAAGAGCGCCGACTACCTCACCACCGCCCGCGCCAAGGGCCTGCGCGACGACCTGGTGCGCCGCCGCCACGCCGTGCCCAACGCGCTGCTGCCCGCCGTCACGCTGATGTTCCTGCACATCGGCGGTCTCATCGCCGGTGCCGTCACGGTGGAGACGGTGTTCTCCTGGCCGGGGCTCGGAAAGCTCACGTTCGAGGCCATCAGCGGTCCCGACCTGCCGCTGCTGCAGGGCACCTTCGTCGTCTTCTCGGCGGTCATCATCGCCACCAACCTGATCGCCGACTTCATCTATCGACGGCTCGACCCGAGAGTGAGGCGCGGATGAGCGCGGTCACCGCATCCCGTTCGCCGCGCAGCATGGCGTGGGCGCGGCGGCGCGCCGCCTTCGGGCAGTTCGCCCGGGAGTTCTCCCACAGTCGGTCCGGCATGGTCGGGCTGATCTTCCTGGTCGTCATCGTCACGCTCGCCGTGTTCGCACCGGTGCTCGCGCCGGCGTGGATGCTCGATGTGACCCGGGTGATGGATTCGCCGCGGTTCGCGCCGCCCTCCTGGGAGCATCCGCTGGGCACCGACCATCAGGGCCGGGAACTGTGGGTGCGGATGCTGTGGGGCGCGCAGGTGTCGCTGCTGGTCGGGTTCGCAGCCACCGCGATGTCGATGATCATCGGCACGATCGTGGGCATCGCGGCGGGCCACTTCACCGGGTTCGCCGGAGCCGTGCTCATGCGCATCATCGACTTCTTCCTCGTGCTGCCCTCGCTCATCCTCGCCATCGTGCTGTCCACCGTGCTCTCGCGCGGAGTGTGGACGATCGTCATCGCCATCGGCCTGACGTCATGGGCCGGTACGGCCCGGGTGGTGCGCGCGCAGACGCTCTCGGTGGAATCCCGTGACTACGTCGAGCGTTCCCGGGTGCTCGGGGCGGGCCACTGGCACATCATCGTCAAGCACCTGCTGCCGGCCGTGCTTCCCCTGGTGCTGGCCAACACCACCCTCACCGTCGGCTCGGCGATCATCTCCGAATCCACGCTGGCGTTCCTGGGGCTGGGCGACACCACACTGCAGTCGTGGGGTGCCGTGCTGCGGAACTCGATGGACGTCTCCGCCGCCACCAGCGGCTACTGGTGGTACGTGCTCATCCCGGGCCTGGCGATCGTGCTGGTCGTGCTCGCCTTCACCCTCGTCGGCCGCGCCGTCGAGACGATCGTCAACCCGACGCTGCGGAGCCGCTGACATGCCCGACCTCACGTTCGAAGATGTCTCGATCACCTACACCACGGCGGGCCGCGGATCCCGGGGCGAGATCGCCGCGGTGCGGGGCGTGACACTGCGCCTTCCCGCCGGGGGCACTCTGGGCATCGCGGGGGAGTCGGGCTCGGGGAAGTCCACGCTCGCGATGAGCGTGCTGCGGCTGCTGCCGGGCAACGCGACCCTCACCGGCCGCGTGCTCGTCGGTGACACCGACGTGACCGAGCTGAGTTTCGGCGGGCTGCGGGCGCTGCGCTGGGCGGATGCCTCGATCGTCTTCCAGGGCGCGATGCACTCGCTCAACCCGGTGCGCACCGTCGGCCAGCAGATCCTCGAGGCCCTCGAGTTGCACGTCGCCGACTCCTGGAAGACCGAGGCGGCGCGCAAAGAACGGGTGGCGGAGCTGCTGCGCGCCGTGGACCTTCCCCCGCTGAAGGCACAGTCCTACCCGCACGAGCTGTCGGGCGGGCAGAAGCAGCGCATCATGATCGCGATGGCACTGGCGTGCGAACCGCAGATCATCATCGCCGATGAGCCGACCACGGCGCTGGACGTGATCGTGCAGCAGCAGATCCTGGAGATGATCAGCCGGCTCGTCACCGAACGCGGCATCTCGCTGCTGATGATCAGCCACGACCTGTCGGTGCTCGCCTCGGCGTGCGAGCGCATCGCGATCATGCGCAACGGCGAACTGGTGGAGGTGGGCGACGCCCACGAGGTGTGCACGCAGGGCGAGCATCCCTATACGCGTCAGCTCGCCGACGCGTTCCCCACGATCGGCGACCCGGCCTCGCGCCGCAACCCGGTGACGCGGCGGGAGCGCACGGGCGCGGCATCCGATGTCCGGCCCAGCGCCATGACCGACGAAGTACTGCTGGAGGCCAAGGGACTGAGCGTCACCTTCCACAGCCGGTCGCGGTCCGCCCGCGCCGTGAAGGGCGTGGACCTGGTGGTGCGGCGCGGCGAGATCCTGGCGCTCGTGGGCCAATCCGGATCGGGCAAGACCACCCTCGCCCGCACTCTCGTGGGGCTGCAGCAGCCCGATCCCGGGTCGGTGGTGCGCTTCCGCGGCCGGGACCTGCCCCGCAAGGGCAAGGGGCTGCACGCGTTCCGCAAGGAGGTGCAGATGGTGCTGCAGGACCCCACTGCGGCGCTGAACCCCAAGCTCAGCGTGTACGAATCGGTCGCGGAGGGGCTGCGGGTGCAGCACTTCCGGGGGGATGAGAAGCAGCGAGTGGCGCAGAGCCTGGTGGATGCCGAGCTGACGCCGCCGGAGGACTTCTTCACCGCGATCCCGCAGGAGCTCTCCGGTGGCCAGCGGCAGCGCACGGTGATCGCCGGTGCGCTGGCGGTCGGGCCGCAGCTGCTGGTGGCCGATGAGCCCGTCGCTTCGCTGGACGCGTCGGCGCGCGGTGAGATCCTGGGGCTGCTGATGTCGCTGCGGGACCGGCTGGGCCTCAGCGCCCTCGTGATCACCCACGACCTGGGGCTGGCGTGGAACATCGCCGACACCGTCGCGGTGATGCTCGAGGGCGAGATCGTCGAGTACGGCCCCACCGAGCAGGTGCTGCTGCGCCCGCAGCACGTGTACACCCGGCAGCTGCTGTCGGCCGCTCCCACCATCCACCGGGCGATCGCGTGAGCGTGACCGCCGTCACGGCGGGTCGCGCCTCCTACCTCGCATCGGCGCCGCTGCAGCCGGGCGACCGGGTGCGGTTCGTCTCGCCCTCGGGGCCCGGGAACGCCGAGAGCCTGGAACGCGCGGTGGGCTACTACCGCGACTGGGGACTGGACGTCGTCGTCGGCGACCACGTGCTCGACCCGCACCCGCGGGCGTCGTACCTCGCCGGTTCCGACGACGTCCGCCGGCAGGATCTCGTCGACGCGTGGTGCGACCCCGACACCGACGCGGTCGTGTGCCTGCGCGGCGGCTACGGCGCGATGCGGCTGCTGGACGGCATCGACTGGTCGCGCATGCGCGCCTCGGCGCTGCGCCGTGACGGGCGGCCGAAGCTGCTCACCGGCTCGTCGGATGTCACGGCGCTGCACGAGGCGTTCCGTGTGCACCTGGACGTGCCGACGCTGTTCTGCCCGATGCCCGGCAACGATGTCTTCCGCGATGCGACGTCGGTGCGAGGCGACGTGCACCGGTGGCTGTTCGAGCCGTGGGCGGGGCGCAGCATCGTCGGCCCCCGCACCGAGGTGCTCGTGCCGGGTGCGGCTGAGGGCAGGTTCACCGGCGGGAACCTGTCGCTGCTCGCGATGGCGCTCGGCGCCGCCGAGGCCGAGGCGCGCCCCGGTGGCATCCTGTTCCTCGAAGACATCGATGAAGAGGCCTACCGGCTGGATTCCTACCTGCTGCAGCTGCAGCGGGCGGGTCGGCTGGCCGATGCGGCGGGGATCGTGCTCGGGTCGTGGCACAAGTGCGCCGAGCCGGGAGCCGTGCGCGCGCTGATGCAGGAGTACCTGGGCGACCTCGGGGTGCCGGTGCTGTGGGAGCAGGGATTCGGCCACGACCCGGAGGCGTTGAGCGTGCCGCTGAACGTGGACGGCGTGCTCGACGCAGTTCAGGCGGGTGGCGGCATCCGCCTGGCCGTGGCGGAGGCGGTCTGATGCCGATCGTGCTGCCGGCGCTGGACCCCCGCGCCACCTGGTCGGTGCGCGTCGTCGCCGACGACGGCACGGTGCTCGCCGAGCACGCGCCCGATGTCGTCTGCGAGACGGCGAGCGTCGGCAAGGTGTTCCTGCTGATCGAGGTGGCCCGCCGGCTGGAGACGGGGGAGCTCAGCGCGGACCAGCGCATCGAGATCCCCGCCGAGCACGTCGTCGCCGACTCCGGGCTGCTCTACCGCATGCGTGACCGGCAGCTGAGCGTGTACGACGCGGCGCTGCTGGTGGGCGCGGTCAGCGACAACCTCGCGACCAATGCGCTGCTGGCGATGTGCGGGCTGGCGGCGGTGCGTGCCGTGGCCCCCGCGCTCGGGTACGAGAACACGTCACTGCTGGATTTCATCCGGAACGAACGCACCCCCGACCTGCCGTGGACGCCGTCGTACGGCACCGCGGCGGAGCTGGCCGACCTCATGCGGCGCCTGGCGGCCGGCGAGGTCATCTCGCCCGCGGTCAGCGCTCAGGTGTCGACCTGGCTCGCGGCCGACACCGACACCTCGATGGTCGCCGACGCACTGCTGCTGGATCCCCTCGCCCACGCTGAGGCGGAGTACCAGGGGATGATCCTGCGCCACAAGACCGGATCCACGTCGTTCGCACGCATCGACGTGGGTCACCTCGCCGGTCCCGCGGCGGGCGTCGCGTACGCGGTCGCGGCGAACTGGAAGGGCGCGGCGAAGGACCTGCGCGCCCCCGTGCTGGATGCGATGCGGGCGATCGGCGAAGAACTGCGCGGCCACGTGACCGGCCGGGCTCGCGACGAGGAGGAGGCGGAATGAACATCGACTTCGCAGAAGTGGAGCACCAGGTGCCGGGGCTGCGTTTCTCGGCGCTCGCCGTCGACCTCGACGACGACACCGTGGTGTTCGCCCATCAGCCCGACCTGGTGCTGAGCACCGCGAGCATCGGCAAGATCTTCCTGCTGCACCGGCTGCTGACCGAGGTCGATCGGGGCGAGCGCTCCCTCGAGGACACCGTGACGCGGCGCCCCGTGGAGTACATCGAGGACTCCGGGCTGTGGTACCTGCTGCAGGCCGACACCCTGTCGCTCTACGACGTCGCGGCCCTGATCGGTGCGGTCAGCGACAACGCCGCGACCAATACCCTCTGCCGGGTGATCGGGCTGCCCGTCGTTCAGGAGCACACCCGCGAGCTCGGCTACCGGGACTCCGGCCTCGACGACATCGTGCGGTGGCCGCGTCCGGCGGGCGCTCCGCCGCGGCTGTCGCACGCCACCGCAACGGAACTCGTGCGGTTCGTGCGGCGCACCGTGCTCGCCGAGGACCTGACGCCCGCGTCGGCGGGCACGCTGCAGCGCTGGCTCGGGGCGGGCATGGATCTGTCGATGGTGGCATCCGGGTTCCACCTCGACCCGCTCGCCCACTACGACTATGACCGCGACGTCTGGCTGTGGAACAAGACCGGCACCAACTCGTCGGTGCGCGCCGACATCGGCCTGGTGATGTCGCCGACGCGGCGCATCGCGTACGCGGTGGTGGCCAACTGGACGCGCGGCGCCGACGAGCGCGAACCGGCGATGGATGCCATGCGGCGGGCCGGCGATGTGATGCGCAGCCGGCTGGCCGAGGGCTGAGCGGCCCGCGCCGGGGCGTTGCGGGGCCGCCGGTAGACTCGAGGGCGACTTTCCAAGGAGCCCCACGTGACTGAGCAGCACCCGTCGACGCCCCCCGAGCCGTCTTCCGAAGAGGACGTTTTCGAGCAGAAGGCCGTGCGGCTGGCCAAGCGCGAACGCCTGATCGCCGAGCGAACGGATGCCGGTGGCGGCGCCTACCCGGTGTCGGTGCCGGTCACCGACACGATCCCGGAGCTGCGCGAGCGGTTCGCGGACCTCGAGGCGGGCGACGAGACCGGCGTGACCGCCGGTGTCGCCGGGCGCGTGGTGTTCAGCCGCAACACCGGGAAGCTCTGCTTCGCGTCGCTGCAGGCCGGCGACGGCAGCCGCATTCAGGCGATGGTGTCCCTCGCCGAGGTGGGCGAGCAGTCGTTGCAGGACTGGAAGGACCTCGTCGACCTCGGTGACCACGTCTTCGTCAGCGGTCAGGTCATCTCCAGCCGCCGCGGCGAGCTGTCGATCATGGTGCGCGAGTGGACGATCGCCGCCAAGGCGCTGCTGCCGCTGCCCAACCTCTACACCGAGCTGAGCGAGGAGAGCCGCGTTCGCTCGCGCTACCTCGACCTCATCGCGCGCGACCAGGCGCGAGACGCGGTGCTGGCGCGCGCGAAGGTCAACGCGAGCCTGCGCCGCACGTTCACCGACCACGGGTTCATCGAGGTGGAGACCCCCATGCTGCAGGTGCAGCACGGCGGGGCCGCCGCTCGCCCGTTCGTCACGCACTCGAACGCGTTCGACACCGACCTGTACCTGCGCATCGCGCCGGAGCTGTTCCTCAAGCGGGCCGTCGTGGGCGGCATCGACCGGGTGTTCGAGATCAACCGCAACTTCCGCAACGAGGGCGCCGACTCCACCCACAGTCCCGAGTTCGCCATGCTCGAGGCCTACCAGGCCTACAGCGACTACAACGGCATCGCCGACCTGACGCAGGAGCTCGTGCAGAACGCCGCGATCGCCGTCACCGGCGGCACGACCGTGACCTGGGCCGACGGCACCGAGTACGACCTCGGCGGCCAGTGGGATCGCATCTCGATGTACGAGTCGCTGTCGGCGGCATCCGGACGCACGATCACCCCGCAAACCCCGCTGGACGAGCTCACGGCGTTCGCCGCCGAGGTGGGCGTGGAGGTGCCGGCGAAGATTGCGACGCCCGGCAAGTTCGTCGAGGAGCTGTGGGAGCACTTCGTCAAGCGTGACCTCACCCGCCCCACGTTCGTCATGGACTTTCCGCTGGACACCAGCCCGCTGGTGCGCGAGCACCGGTCGATTCCCGGTGTCGTGGAGAAGTGGGACCTGTACATCCGCGGCTTCGAGCTGGCCACCGGATACTCCGAGCTGGTGGATCCCGTCATCCAGCGGGAGCGTTTCGTGGAGCAGACGAAGCTCGCCGCCCGCGGCGACGACGAGGCGATGCGCGTGGACGAGGAGTTCCTGCGCGCGCTCGAGCACGCCATGCCCCCCACCGGCGGCATGGGCATGGGCATCGACCGGCTCATGATGGCCATCACGGGGCTCGGCATCCGCGAGACGATCCTCTTCCCGCTGGTCAAGTAACGCCGGGGCGCGTCGCGGCGTCACCGGCGGGCGGGGTCAGCTGCGGCGGAAGGCCCAGTCGGGCAGGTGACCGGCTGCCACGAACGACAGCACGATTTCGCTGAGTCCGTGCTCGGGTTCGATCTGCACCGCGAGCCGTGCGTAGCGTTCGGCGTGGGTCGAGCGCCCCAGCGCCCATGACAGCCACGCGCACGTCGCGAGCGCGCCGGGGCGCAGCGGCGTCGGCGCGAGCGCGGCGGCGTGCCGGGCCACCGCGAGGGCGCGGCCGAGCCGGTCCGGGTCGGGGCGCGGGCCCTCGCCCCACATCGTCATCGCGAGGTCCGGCGGATACTCGGCGCCTTCCTCCCAGCGGCGCTGCGCCTCCAACGCCTGGATGCCGCGTTCGGCGTCCGCGCTCCACTGCACGAGGGCAACGTCCCGCAGCGCCGGCCGAGACAGACACCACAGCAGCAGCGCGGCGTCGTACGGCGCGAGCGCGGCGGCATCCACCTCGAGCGTCTGCTCGAAGAACTCGACCACGTCGTCGAGTCGGCACGCGGCCACGAGTGCCGCCGGGTCGATGCGGGTGCCGTCGTTGTCTTCCGGTGATTCATCCGGCGCCTCGTCGCGGTCGCCGCAGAGCGTGGTCAGCGCGCTGCGCAGCGAGCGGAGGGCGGCGGCCGCCGCCTCGGCGCGGCCGGGATCGAGCGGTGGGAGCACCGCGCCGGAAGCCTGGTCGCCGGAGGCGATCTGCACGGTCGCCGGCGGCGGCAGGCTCAGCGCGGTCAGCGGGCGTCCGCCGGGCGGGAGTTGGGTATCGAAGTGAGAACCCCAGCCGTCGCAGCCGACCGTCAGCGCATCGGTCAGGTGCACCCCGCACGCCTCGGCGGCCCGTCGCAGGCTCCGCGCGAGTGCGGCGCCGGGGAGACCCTCGCCGCACGACTGGTCGGTGAACACCGCCGCCGCCAGCGCATCGGCATCCGGCAGTCGGCACACCATGCCCAGGCACGTCGCCGCGAACGCGTCGAGGTCGGCGCCGGAGTGCGGCAGGTCCAGGCGCATCGCGCCGATGCTGCGCCCGCGGTGAAACGGCACCAGCACGAGGCTGCGGGTCGGGGTGAAACCGAGCACGGCGGGAACGAGCGAGAGGAAGTGCGCGGCATCCGCGGCTTTGACGATCGTGGTCATGCGCTCAGCGTGCTCGCGCCGATGCACCGGCGAGCGGCCCGATGCCGCCAATTCGGGATGAATCAGCCGGATTGCCACCGGTGCAGGAGGCGTCGCCGGCGGACCACGTACGATGGGGACATGGATAGCATGTGGGCCGCCGTTGCATGGGCGCTGCTGCCCACCCTGGTCGTCTCGCTCGCGTTCTGGTTCATCCTCCGCGGCATCCTGCGGATGGATCGCACCGAGCGCCGTGTGCACGCCCGCATCGAGGCCGAGGAACGTGCCAAGCGCGGCATGCCCCCTGCCGCCGCCGACGTGGGAGTGCCCCGCAGCGCCGGATGAGCGCCACCCTCGCTACGCTGACGAAGTGACGAGCGAGGGGGGAAAGTGATCAGCATCACTTTCGACTGGACATGGTGGGTCATCCTCGCCTTCGTCGTCGACATCATCGTGCGCATCACGGCGATCATCGTCATTCCCCGCAATCGGCGTCCGACGGCCGCGATGGCCTGGCTGCTGGCGATCTACTTCATCCCCTTCGTGGGCGTCTTCCTCTTCCTGCTGATCGGGAACCCGCGGCTGCCGCGCAAGCGACGCCGCAAGCAGGACCAGATCAACGCGTACATCCACGAGACCAGCGAGCACCTCGATTTCGGCACGCTGCGCCCGCATGCCCCGGAGTGGTTCACCTCCACGGTGACCCTCAACCGCAACCTCGGTGCCATGCCGCTGGCGGGTGACAACTCCGCGCACCTGATCGCGGACTACCGCACCGCGCTGGACGAGCAGGCCGACGCGATCCGCGCCGCCGAGCGCTACGTGCACGTGGAGTTCTACATCCTGCAGACGGACGCCACCACGGACAACTTCTTCCGCGCGCTCGAGGAGGTGTGCGCCCGCGGCGTGACGGTGCGGGTGCTGATGGACCACTGGGCCAACCGCGGCAAGCCCTTCTACAAACAGACGCTGCGCCGGCTCACCGCCATGGGCGCGCACTGGGAGCTCATGCTCCCGGTGCAGCCGTTCAAGGGCAAATACCAGCGGCCCGACCTGCGCAACCACCGCAAGCTGCTCGTGGTTGACGGCCGGGTCGCCTACATGGGGTCGCAGAACATCACCGATTCCACCTACAACCTGCGCCGCAACATCCGCCGCGGCCTGCGCTGGGTCGACCTCATGATGCGCGTGGAAGGCCCCGTTGTGGCATCCATCAACGCGGTGTTCCTGTCCGACTGGTTCAGTGAGACCGACGAGATACTCACCGATGAGATCGACCTGTTCTCGGTACAGTCCGCCCCGGGCGATCTGGACTGCCAGATCATCCCGTCGGGTCCCGGTTTCGAGTTCGAGAACAACCTCAAGCTGTTCCTGAGCCTGATGTATGCCGCGCAGCGCAAGCTGATCATCGTGAGCCCGTACTTCGTGCCCGACGAATCGATGCTGCTGGCGATCACGACCGCCTGCCAGCGCGGCGTCGACGTGCAGCTGTTCGTTTCGGAGGAGGGCGACCAGGCCATCGTCTACCACGCGCAGCGCAGTTACTACGAGGCGTTGCTGCGTGCCGGGGTGCGCATCTGGATGTACCGCAAGCCCTACATCCTGCACTCCAAGTCGATGACCGTCGACGACGAGGTGGGGGTCATCGGGTCGAGCAACATGGACATGCGCTCGTTCGGTCTGAACCTGGAGGTCTCCATGCTCGTGCGCGGCGAGGAATACGTCCGCGAGATGCGCGATGTCGAGCAGATGTACCGCGAGCTCAGCCGCGAGCTCACGCTCGAGGAGTGGGAGCAGCAGCCGCTGCGCTCGACGGTGCTGGACAACCTCGCGCGGCTCACCTCGGCGCTGCAATGAGTGTTACCACGTCGTGACCGATCTTTCCTGCGTCGTTCAGCCGGAGCCGTCAAGATGGAGCGATGACCCCTCGCTCCTCTTCGCTCCTCGCCGCCGCGGGTCTCGCGGTGCTGCTGGTCGGCTCGCTCTCGGCGTGCGCGACGACTTCGCCTGAGCCCGGTTCGACCGGTGACAGCGACTCCGGTGCCGGTGCGGTGACCGAGGCCGAGGTGGATGCCGCCTGGCTCGACGCCGGGCGCATGATCGGCATCGTCACGCAGGGATCGTCGACGTGCGTGCCGATCGCGGATGCCGCGACGGTATCGTCTGCCGGCGTGCTCGAGGTGACCCTGGTGGACCCGCCGGATGACGCCGTCTGCACGGCTGACATGGCCCCACGGGTGACGGTGGTCGCCGTCCCCGAGGGCGTCGACCCGTCGCAGGACCTGGAGATCACGGTGACCGGCGACGGCTACCGGGGCGACACCGACCTCGACGGCATGGTGGGGGCGACCCCGCCGTCGGGCGAGACGGACTACCTCCCCAGCGCCGGCTGGGTGGACGACGACGCCTTCGTGATCCTTACGTGGGGCTCATCGACGTGCGTGCCGTCGATCGAGGGCATTGAGGTGACGGCGCCCGACGCGGTCA
Source organism: Microbacterium sp. zg-B96 (assembly GCF_030246865.1). Lineage (NCBI taxonomy): Bacteria > Bacillati > Actinomycetota > Actinomycetes > Micrococcales > Microbacteriaceae > Microbacterium > Microbacterium sp. zg-B96. The sequence continues at coordinate 263,067 of NZ_CP126738.1, forward strand.
TGGTCACCTTCGCCGAGCCCGAGGCCGACCAGATGTGCACGATGGATATGGCTCCGCGCGCGGTGCTCGCCGTCGCCGGCGAGGACCTCGAGGACGACGCACCGGTGACCCTGACCCTCACCGGCGGCGGGCCCGCGTTCGAGACCCCGGTGACCACGACGATCCTCGGCTGACCGCGGGGGCGGGGCCGCGGGCCGCGCCGGCCCGCGCCGCGCCCGGGGCCCCGCGGCCGGATGCCCAACGCCTCGGTGGTCGCGTTCGGCCCTTCCCGAGGGCGGTGAGGGTCCTTTTGCGACGACCGAGCGGGGTGTGGTGCCTGCGCCTGTGGTGCCGGCGCCTGTGGTGCCGGCGCCGGCGTGCGCGCGCGGCGCCGGAGCGGGGTCAGCGGGGGTCGGAGCGCACCAGCAGGTCCCCGACCTCGCAATCGAGGGCCCGGCACACCGCGGAGAGCGTCGAGTACCGGATCGCGCGAGCGCGGTCGTTCTTCAGCACCGACAGGTTCACCACCGACACCCCCACCAGCTCCGACAGCCGCGCCAGGGTCATCCCGCGCTCGGCGAGCAGCTCGTCCAGCCGGCAGTGGATGCCGCTGGGGCCGTCGTCCTCCGCGGGGCTCATACCAGCCCCTCGGTCTCGCGCTGCAGCCGGTCGCCGACGGCGAAGACGGTGGATGCCAGCCCCGCCACGAACGCCAGCATCAGCAGGGTGCTGAGATCCACCGTCATGAGGACGTTGTCGAAGGTGCGCTCCGACAGCGCGGCGAACGCCCCGTTGGCGGCCATGTTCCCGAAGAACGGATACACCGCTGCGCCCAGCAGCGCGGTGATCCCCGCCACCGTCACCAGCCGCGTGTTCACGCGGCTGAACACCCGCTCGCGCAGCACGCCACGCGCCAGCAGCAGCAGGCACGCCACGACGGTCACGACCGTGAGCACCATCAGCACCTGCTGGATGACGATCGCGCCGACGGATGCCGCCGGCAGGTTGTCCACGGTGAGCACCGCCGTGTCCAGGCCCACCGGGACGTCCGCGCCGTCGACGCCGATCGGCGCGAGAGCGGGGGTGCCCGCGAACTCCGCGAACACCTCGATCGCGCGTCCCGACAGCACCTCGACGATCCGCACCACCGCGGCGATGACAGAGCCTACGGCCAGCGCGAGGCCGGCGATCATCAGTGCCATCAGGGCCCAGCGGTCACCCTTCGACACGACGGGCCGGGTGGATGCAGTGCGCATGAAACTCCTCCGTATAACGAATATCGTTGTTATCGACAGTCGTTAACATAACGACTACCGATGCACACTTCAACACCGACCCCAGAACCGGTCCGGCATCCGCCCGTGGCGAACAACGGGCATAACGCCCTGCTTCGGTCGTTACCCTTTTGCGTAAGCGCCAGAACTGTGCGCTTGAAGGAGTCGACGATGTTCGAGAGATTTACGGACCGTGCCCGTCGCGTGGTTGTGCTCGCCCAAGAAGAGGCGAAGATGCTCAACCACAACTACATCGGCACCGAGCACATCCTGCTCGGCCTCATCCACGAGGGCGAGGGGGTGGCCGCCAAGGCGCTCGAATCGCTGGGTATTTCGCTGGATGCCGTGCGCGAGCAGGTGCAGGACATCATCGGGCAGGGCCAGCAGCAGCCGACGGGGCACATCCCGTTCACGCCGCGTGCCAAGAAGGTGCTCGAGCTGTCTCTGCGCGAGGCGCTGCAGCTGGGCCACAACTACATCGGTACCGAGCACATCCTGCTCGGGCTGATCCGCGAGGGCGAAGGCGTCGCCGCGCAGGTGCTGGTCAAGCTCGGCGCGGACCTGAACAAGGTGCGCCAGCAGGTCATCCAGCTGCTCAGTGGCTACCAGGGCAAGGAGCCCGCAGGCGTCGCCGCCGGGCCCGGTGAGCAGAGCTCGCCCGCCCAGGGCGGGTCGGCGGTGCTGGACCAGTTCGGCCGCAACCTCACCCAGGCAGCCCGCGACAACAAGCTCGACCCGGTGATCGGCCGCGAGAAGGAGATCGAGCGGGTCATGCAGATCCTCTCGCGCCGCTCGAAGAACAACCCGGTCCTCATCGGCGAACCCGGCGTCGGCAAGACTGCCGTCGTCGAGGGGCTCGCGCAGGCGATCGTCAAGGGCGAGGTGCCCGAGACGCTGAAGGACAAGCAGGTCTACTCGCTGGACCTCGGGTCGCTCATCGCGGGGTCCCGCTACCGCGGTGACTTCGAGGAGCGCCTGAAGAAGGTCACCAAGGAGATCCGCACCCGCGGCGACATCATCGTGTTCATCGACGAGATCCACACCCTCGTCGGTGCAGGTGCGGCCGAGGGCGCGATCGACGCGGCATCCATCCTCAAGCCCCTGCTCGCCCGCGGTGAACTGCAGACGATCGGTGCGACCACGCTGGACGAGTACCGCAAGCACTTCGAGAAGGATGCCGCGCTGGAGCGCCGTTTCCAGCCGATCCAGGTTGCCGAGCCGAGCCTGCCCCACGCGATCAACATCCTCAAGGGCCTGCGCGACCGGTACGAGGCGCACCACAAGGTGCAGATCACCGACGGCGCGATCGTCGCGGCGGCCAACCTGGCCGACCGCTATGTCAGCGACCGCTTCCTCCCCGACAAGGCCATCGACCTGATCGACGAAGCAGGCGCCCGCCTGCGCCTGTCGATCCTGTCGAGCCCGCCCGAGCTGCGCGAGTTCGACGAGAAGATCGCCAAGGTCCGCGAGGACAAGGAGCGCGCCAGCGAGGAGCAGGACTTCGAGAAGGCCGCGTCGCTGCGCGACGAGGAGAAGTCCCTGCTCGCCGAGCGGCTGCGCCTGGAGAAGCAGTGGCGCTCCGGTGACGTCGCCAGCCACGCGGTGGTCGACGAGGGTCTGATCGCCGAGGTGCTCGCTCAGGCCACCGGCATCCCGGTGTTCAAGCTCACCGAGGAGGAGTCCAGCCGCCTGGTCTTCATGGAGAAGGCGCTGCACCAGCGCGTCATCGGCCAGGACGAGGCGATCGCGGCGCTGTCGCGCACGATCCGTCGTCAGCGCGCCGGGCTCAAGGACCCCAAGCGCCCCTCCGGCTCGTTCATCTTCGCCGGCCCCACGGGCGTCGGAAAGACCGAGCTGGCCAAGGCGCTGGCGGAGTTCCTCTTCGACGACGAGCACGCGCTGATCTCGCTCGACATGAGCGAGTTCGGTGAGAAGCACACCGTCTCGCGCCTGTTCGGAGCCCCTCCCGGGTTCGTCGGGTTCGAAGAGGGCGGTCAGCTCACCGAGAAGGTGCGCCGGAAGCCCTTCTCGGTCGTGCTGTTCGATGAGATCGAGAAGGCTCACCCTGACATCTTCAACTCGCTGCTGCAGATCCTGGAGGAGGGACGCCTGACCGACGGTCAGGGCCGCGTCATCGACTTCAAGAACACTGTGATCATCATGACGACAAACCTCGGTTCGTCGGCGATCGCGGGCGGCCCGGTGGGCTTCCAGGTGGAGGGCAACGCGCAGACGTCGTACGACCGGATGAAGGGCAAGGTGGACGAGGAGCTCAAGCGGCACTTCAAGCCCGAGTTCCTCAACCGTCTCGATGACATCATCGTGTTCCCGCAGCTGAACAAGGACGAACTGCGTCAGATCGTCGGCCTGTTCACCAAGCGTCTGAGCGAGCGCCTGCTCGACCGCGACATGACGCTGGAGCTGTCGCCGGCCGCGGCGGACCGTCTCATCGAGATCGGCTTCGACCCGACGCTGGGGGCCCGGCCGCTGCGCCGCGCCATGCAGCGCGAGATCGAGGACCAGCTCAGTGAGCGGATCCTGCACGGCGAGCTCCACGCCGGCGACCACGTGAAGGTCGATTCGAACGCCACCGGATTCACCTTCGAGAGCGCCCCGCGCGGCGAGAAGGTCGCGGTAGGCGTGGGTACGGCGGGCGAGATTGCCGCGACCCCCGACCTGATCGCAGGCGGAGACACCGCGTAAGGATCACCACACGACAGAAGAGCGGATGCCACCCGGCATCCGCTCTTCTTCGTTTCAGGCCGAGACGGGCGCGACGTCGACCGACACGCGCAGCGTCGAGGTCTTCGCCTCGGTCACGATGATGCCCTTCACCGGCGACACATCACCGTAGTCCCGGCCCCACGCCACCGTGACGTACCGGTCATCGGCCCACTGGTCGTTGGTGGGGTCGATCGCGAGCCACTCGTCGGTGCCGGGGACCCACACCGCCAGCCACGCGTGCGACGCGTCGGCACCGAACACCCGCTCCTTGCCGGGCGGCGGCTGGGTCGCCAGATACCCGCTGACGTATCGGGCGGCCACGCCGTGGCCGCGCAGGCACGCCAGCGCGAGGTGGGCGAAGTCCTGGCACACCCCGGCGCGCGTGCGCAGCACGTCGGCGACGGTGCTGGTGACGGTCGTGGCGGTGCTGTCGTAGGCGAAGTCGGCGTGGATGCGGCGCATCAGGTCGGTCACCGCTTCACCGAGCGGTCGGCCGGGCAGAAGGGATGCCGCGGCGTAGTGCGTCGCCTCGGGCACGTGCGCCGCCCGGGCGGATTCCAGCGCGTACTCGGTGGCCCGCCAGGCGCCCGGTGTCTGCGGGTGGTGCAGCGGCCGGGCCCGCTCCCACGGCTGCGCGAGGACCTGCTCGTCGTACGCGGGCGGGTCGACGGTGACATCGCTGGATGCTTCGATCACGAGGGTGCCGTGCGGGTCGGTGAGGTGGAAGTAGGTCACGGAGTTGCCGAAGTAGTCCACGTCCCCGCTCACGTCGCCCGGATTCGGATCGACGGTCACCGCGTGGTCGTGCACGCGCTGCCACGGCAGGTCGCGGGGCACCAGGTGGAACAGCCCCACGCTGTCTTCGACCTCCGCGCTGTACGCGTAGGCGGTGCGGTGCCACACCCGGTACCTCATGCGCGGGCCTGCTCTTCGATCAGGGCCAGCGACGACAGCGCCAGCGGCGGGGGACCGCTTTCGAAGTGCACGTGCGCGACGGCCTCGGCCAGCTGCTCGAGCTGGGCGATGGCATCGACGAGGAACTCCGTCAGCGCCGAGCGGTGCTCGCCGTCCGCTGCCGTCAACGCGGCGATGTCGGCGCTCGCCAGTTCCCGCTCGAGGTGCTCGCGCAGCCGCTCCGGGCGGGTCGATCCGGTCGAGGCGGGCATGGCCGCGAGGTGGGTGCCCAGGGCATCGAGCGAGAACATGAGCGAGCGGGGGTTGTCGCGATCCAGCAGCAGCAGGTCGAGGGCGTCGGCGGTGCGCAGCGACCCGCGGTAGCGGCGGCGGTAGGTGACGATGCTCTCCGCCGCCGTCAGCATGGCCTCCAGCACCTCGCGGTCGGCACGGATGGCGCGGCGGCGCGTCGCGGTGCCCACCAGCAGATGGCACAGCTGCAGGGCGCGCTCCAGGCACCGCCCTGCTTCGATCATGTGCCAGCCGGAGTCGCGCATCATGCTCGCCGTGACGCCCTGCAGCGACAGCACCGCGGTGAGCATGCGCCCGGCTGATTCCGCGGTGCGGTGGGCGTGGGGCGCGGAGCGCAGCGCGCGGGTGGCGCGGTCGACGTTCGAGAACACCCGCCAGGTGTCGCCGGAGAGCTGGTCGCGCACGCCCTCCAGGGCATCGCGCAGGCGCGCGACGGCATGGGCGGCGCTGCCGAGGCGGTCGGTGTCCAGCAGCAGGGAGCGCAGCTCGGCATCCGGATCCGCGAACCGGCTGCCCGCCAGCCGGTGCAGTGCGTCCAGCAGCACCCGTGTGCTCTCCATCGCCTCCGGGCCGTGGTGGCCGCTGATCTGCTCCAGCTGGTGGTGCGCGGTCAGCAGCAGGCGCAGCAGGTCCTCTGCGCGTTCGGCGTACCGCCCCGCCCAGTACATGTCCGCCAGGGCGCGCGGCGCAAGTGTCGGCACGGAGGGGCCGAAGGCCAGGGGCACGCTCTCGACGAGACCCTGGTCCGGATCGTCCGCCGAGGCCTTGAGGACCCATACGTCCTTGGTGGTCGGCCGCGCCTCGATGCCGCTGCGCACCGTCGCCAGCCCGCCGACGAGCGGGCGGTATGCCGACCCGTAGCGGAGGGTGAAGCTGCGGAAGACCAGCGGTCGCGCGGCGGCTCGAGTGCCGCCCGCCCATACCGGGGCCTGCGACAGCGGCAGCAGGTCCTGGCCGACGTAGCGATAGGGGGCGGCGAGGATGCCGGCGGTCAGCTCGGCCGCGTCGGCTCCGGACAGCGCCGCACGGGTTTCGTCGATCGTCCGCACGATCAGGTGCGGGTCGCCTGCGGCGATGCGCTCGAGTACGCGTTCCCGTGCATCGGGGTCGCCGCACCACAGCGTCCCCACCGACGGCAGCCGCAGCTGTTCTCCCAGCAGCATCTCGCACGCGGCGGGGAGGAACGGCATGAGCGCCGGGTTCTCCAGCACTCCCGCGCCGAGTCCATTGACCAGGCGCACGCGCCCGCGCCGGACCGCTTCGGCAAGGCCCGCCACGCCGAGCCGGGAGTCGGCCCGCATCTCCAGCGGGTCGCACCACTCGGCATCCACGCGTCGCACGATCACGTCGACGCGCTCCCGCGGCGGGGTGCTCGGCCAGCCGGCCGGCTTCATCCACACCCAGCCGTCGCGCACGACCAGGTCGCTGCCCTGAACCAGCGGCATGCCGAGCGCATTGGCGAGGAACGCCTGGTCGAAGGCCGTCTCGGAGTGGGGGCCGGGGGAGAGCACCACGACCTGCGGTGAGGCGACGCCGGGGGCCGAATCCAGCAACGAGGCACGCAGAGCCGAGAAGTACGGCTCCATCCGGTGCAGGTCGCTCTCCTGGTACAGATCGGGCAGCACCTGCGCGATCACGCGGCGGTTCTCCATGGCGTACCCGAGACCCGACGGCGCCTGCACGCGGTCGGCCAGCACGTGCCACTCGCCGTCGGCGTCGCGGCCGAGGTCGGTGGCCGACAGCAGGAGCGGCTGCATGTCGATGACGCCGGGACGGGCCACCGGCCGGGCGAACCCGGAGTGGCCGAACACGGTCGCGGCGGGCACCGTGCCGGAGGACAGCAGCGTCTGCGGGCCGTACAGGTCACTCAGCACGGCGTTGAGCAGCTCGGCGCGCTGAGCCAGCCCCACGTCCAGCCGCGCCCACGTGGGGGCGTCGATCACGAGCGGCATCGGGTCGAGCTGCCACGGCTGGGCGCCGGCATCCGGGGTCACATACGTCACGCCGTCATCGGCGAGGAACCGGGTGATCTCACCCTCCACGCGGCGCAGCTCGTCGGGGGTGAGGGCAAGAGCCAGGTCTGCCATGGCCTTCCACCCCGGGCGCAGCCCGCCGTCGGGGGAGATGACCTCGTCGTACCGCGCCACGGCATCCGGGGCGAAAACCCCGTCGTGGCTCGCCGGTACGGCGAACGGCAGCGTCGGCTGGGTCACCGCCGTCGCATAATCGCGCAGCACACTCACGCCTTCGGACCTCCTCCGGTCGGTGAGCGGCGCCGGTCAGCGCGCGCTATGAAACTTACCGGAGGAGCGGCGGGCACCGCGGCACGGCGGCCCGGTCCAGGCGGCGGCGTAGGGTGAGACGGTGAGCAGTTTCACCGTCCGCGCCGCACGTACCTCCGACGTCCGCGGCATCCTGGCGATGCTCGACCCCTATGTGCAGCGGCGCATTCTGCTCGGCAAGGACATCGTCGTACTGTACGAATCGGTGCAGCAGTTCGTCGTCGCCGAATCCGACGGTGTGCTCGTCGGGTGCGGCGCGCTGCACGTGCTGTGGGAAGACCTCGGTGAGGTGCGCACGCTCATCGTGGTGGACGACTGGCTGCACCGTGGCGTCGGCCGCGCGATCGTCGATCACCTCGAGAACGACGCCCGGGAACTGGGCCTGTCGCGGCTGTTCTGCCTCACGTTCGAGGTGGACTTCTTCCGCGCCCGCGGTTTCGCGCCCATCGGCGAGCACATCGTCGACCCCGACGTGTACTCCCAGCTGCTGCGCAGCCCCGACGAGGGCATCGCCGAGTTCCTCGATCTGGCGCACGTGAAGCCGAACACCCTCGGCAACACGCGCATGCTCAAGCACCTGTAAAACGCCGCGCGCCCGCCGCGCGGGCAGGATGCCGCGACGTAGCCTAGAGCCATGTCCGATCCCGTCCGTCGCCGGCATTCCCCCGCCGTCTATCGTCGTCGCCGGCTGCTGGTGCTGCTGGCGGCGATCGTCGTGATCGCCGGGATCGTGCTGCTGCTGGTGTGGCAGCCGTGGAACGCCGGCGCGAGCGGACCCGATGATCGCAAGACTCCGGTGTCGACGAGCACCCCGACATCCACCCCGACCGGCTCGCCCGCACCGTCGACCCCACCGATGCCGTCGCCCGAGGCATCCGCGTCGGAGGACACTGCCGGCGCAGTGGCGGAGTGCGAGGCGGCGGCGATCGAGGTCGCCGGGCTCACCGACAAGGACACCTACGCGGCGGGCGAGAACCCGCAGCTGTCGATCTCGCTCACCAACAACGGCGGGGTGCCCTGCACGATCAACGTCGGCACCACGACCCAGACGTTCACGATCAGCAGCGGCGACGACGTCTGGTGGCGCTCGACGGACTGCCAGACCGAGCCGAGCGACCAGATCGTGACGATCGACGCCGGGCAGAGTGTCACCAGCGCCGCGCCGCTGACGTGGGACCGCACCCGCTCGTCGGTGTCGACCTGCGGCGAGACCGGCCGGCAGAGCGCACCAGGCGGCGGGTCGTCGTTCCACCTGCGGGTGGCGATCGGCGGGATCGAATCCACCACGAGCAAGCAGTTCCTGCTCCATTGACCCGAATTCGTCGCGGGTATCTAAGAGGATTCTCACTGTTTGTCCCCCAAAGAGGGGACAGCCCGCCCGAGTGGGGGTGTCGTACGCTTATACCAAGTTCTCGTACGCTGTCCCCGCTGTCCCCAGCAGTTGAGTGAAACCCTCCCCAAGAGTTTCGCATCGGGAAATCCAGCTGCGGTGAACCATGGGCCCTCTCGAGTCCCCCAGTCCCCAATGGGCGGCCCGAGAGGGCCCCTTCTTTTTGTCATCGGTAGGCTGGAGCGATGGCCGGCAAGAAGAAAGCGAAGCCCTCGGCGTCCGAGCAGTTCCGCAACACGCAGCTGGCCGATGCACTGCAGACGCAGGACATGGCAGCCGTCGCGTTCGCGCTGCGCCACGGCCCGACGGTGGTCCCGCTCATGCGCCCGGGTCAGCGTGACAACCCGCTGGACGTCGGTGAAGTGTGGACCTACCGCGACCCTCGCACCGGCGATATCGCGCTGCTGCTGTTCAGTGACGCGAAGAACAAGCCGGCGACGCTGCCCCCGGGTGTTGCGCTGCAGTCCCCCGGGTGGCTGCGCGCATTCCTCAGCGCCCACGAGGAGCAGATCACCACGGTGTTCTTCGACATCGCCGGACCCCACCCGCTGCAGGCGACCCCGACCGACCTCATCGCCGCGCTCGACGCGTGAGCGACGCTCAGAACCCGGGGGAGTCGCCCGGCTCGACGCGGTGCATGCGCGGCAAGTCGCGCAACGCGTCACGCAGGGTCTTGCTCGACGCGTCGAGCACCGTGCGGTAACCCAGCCGCGCGGCCTCGCCGTGGCGCTGGTCGCGCTGGGTGACGGGCCGGATCTCGCCGGCGAGGCTGAGTTCGCCGATCGCGGCGAGCTTGGACGGCAGGGCACGGTCGCGCACGGCGCTGGCGACGGCAAGCGCGATCGCGAGGTCGGCAGCGGGCTCGGTCAGGCGCACGCCTCCCACCGTGGAGACGTAGACGTCCAGGTTGGACACCGTGATGTTCGCGCGCTTCTCGAGCACCGCGAGGATCATCGCCACCCGTGACCCGTCGACGCCGCTGACGATGCGCCGCGGGTTGGGCGCACCGGTGGCCATAGTCAGCGCCTGCACCTCGACCGGCAGCGCGCGCCGGCCCTCGAGGGCGATCGTGACGCACGTACCGGGTTCGGGGGCGCCTTGACCGAGGAACAGCACACTCGGGTCGGGAACTTCGGCGATGCCCGCGCCGGTCATATTGAAACAGCCCACCTCGTCGGTGGCGCCGAACCGGTTCTTCAGCGCCCGCACGAACCGCAGCGACGTCTGCCGGTCGCCTTCGAAGTGGCAGACGACATCGACCAGGTGCTCGAGGATGCGCGGCCCCGCGATGGAGCCGTCCTTGGTGACGTGCCCGACGATGATCACGGGGAGGTCCCGCTCCTTCGCCACGCGGATGAGCGTGGTCGCCACTTCCCGCACCTGCCCGGGGTGTCCCGCCATGCCGTCGGACAGTGACGAGGATACCGTCTGCACCGAGTCGACGATGAGCAGCTGCGGCTGCACCTGGTCGATGTGGCCGAGGATCGTCGCCAGGTCGGTCTCGCTGGCCAGGTACAGCTCGTCGTGCAGGGCTCCGGTGCGTTCGGCGCGCAGTCGCACCTGCCCCAGCGACTCTTCCGCGCTGACGTACAGCACCCGCCGGCCCACGCGGGCGCTCTGCGCGGCGACCTCGGTGAGCAGCGTCGACTTGCCGACACCGGGCTCGCCGGAGAGCAGGATCGCGGCGCCGGGAACGAGTCCGCCGCCCAGCACGCGGTCGAACTCGCCGATGCCGCTGGTGGTGCGCGAGGCCTCTTGCGTCTGCACCTGCGTGATGGGCCTCGCGACGCGCGCCGCCCCGGGGGCGACGGGGGCCATGGTGCGGATGATGCCGGCCTGCTCGGCAGCCTCGACCACGGTGCCCCACTGCTGACACTCCCCGCAGCGCCCGGCCCACTTCAGGGTCGTCCAGCCGCACTCCGTGCAGCGATAGGGCGCGGTGGTCGCTGCGCGTCGTGTGGCCATGCATTCAGGCTACGGGGCGGGTCGGACACCGGCGTCCGCCGCGCGGGAGCAGATGATAGCGGCGCGGACGCGCCCCGGAAAATCGACCCCTCGCAATGTTTCGGGACGGTAAACCCTCGCGCCGAACGGCGTCATTTGGCGAGGTGCGGTATCGCGCAACCCATAGCGTGGTGAGCGATGCGCTTGTCGCGTCCACCCCCCACACCGTTGTTCCAAGGAGTTCCGTCGTGCCCGCGAATCCGCAGACCGTCACCGGCCTGACCCTGTGGGACGGCGACCTCGATCGCGGTCCCGCCCAGCTCGAGTGGGCCGGCGACCGCATCACCGCGGTCACCCCGGTGCAGGCCCCGCAGACCCCGCCCGCGGAGTTCAGCATCATCCCCGGCCTCATCGACACGCACGTGCACCTGGACTCCGCTGCCGCGGCATCCGCGGTGGACTGGATGACCTGGCCGCTGATCACCCCGGCGTCGGAGCGGTCCCTGCATGTGGTCGCTCACGCGCGCACCGCCGCCGCCGCGGGCGTCACGACCCTGCGTGAGCTGGCGGGCGGCGAAGTGCAGCTGTCCGCTGCGCGGGGACTGCGCGCCGGTCTCATCCCGGGGGCGCGCGTGCTCGTCCACGGCCCCGTCGGCATGACCGCCGGTCACGGCGACCTCTTCGTGCCGCCGCACTACCCGCACCGCCCGCCGGTGGCCGATTCGCCCGACGAATGCCGCAAGCTCGTGCGGGAATGGGCGCGTTCCGGTGCCGACGGCATCAAGATCTTCACCAGCGGCGGGGTCCTCTCCGTCGGGGACAAGGTGGGCTGGCGCAACCAGACCGACGCGGAGATCGCGGCGACGGTCGACGAGGCCCATGCGCTGGGCATGCTCGTGGCCGCACACACCCACACCGCCGAAGGCGTGGACATCGCGCTGAAGTTCGAGGTCGACTCCCTCGAGCACGGCACCGGCATCCTGCAGCGGCACTGGGACACGCTCCTCGAGCGGAACATCCCGGTCGCGCCCACGCTGCTGATCAACGACGCCATCGCCGATCGCCGCATCCCCGTCAGCGACGAGGCAGCCGAGAAGGCGCGCGCCGTCGTGGCCGAGCGCGACGCGAACTTCGCCGGAGCGGCAGCAGCCGGCATCCGGTTCGTCCTCGGCACCGACGCCAACGGGATCATGGTGAAATTCGGCGACCAGCTCGAGGAGCTTCGCCTGATGAAGCGGGCATTCGCCTGGTCCTCGGAGCGCACGCTCCGGGCGGGCACCTCCGATGCGGCCGACTCGCTCCGGCTCACCGGAACTGTCGGACGGCTCCAGCCAGGTCAGGCTGCGGACTTCGTGATCGTACGCGGCCGCCCGTGGGAGGACATCGACGTCCTCACGGCGGAGAACGTCGTCGCCGTCGTCGCCCGCGGGCAGCTGGTCGCCGGCGCGATCCCGGCGTGATCCTGCGCGTCCCCCTCACCGAGACCCCCCTGGCAATCAAGGAGAAACCGTGACCCACTCACGCCCCCGCCACGCACGACGCATCGCCGCCTCGCTGACCGCCGGCCTGGCCGTCGTCGCTCTCGCCGGATGCTCCGGCGGTGCCGAGACGTCGTCGGCACCTGCCGCCGACCTCGCGCAGGACATCGTCTTCGCGCTGAAGGAGGACCCGACCTGCCTGGACCCGCAGCAGACCTCGGTGACCACCTCGCTCATCGTCGGACGCCAGCTGGCCGACTCGCTGCTGGACCAGAACCCCGACACCGGTGAGATCGTGCCGTGGCTGGCCAGTGAGTGGGAAGCCAGCGACGACCTGACCTCGTACACCTTCACGCTGCGCGAGGGCGTCACGTTCAGTGACGGCACGGCGCTCACCTCCGAGGTCGTCGCGGCCAACTTCGACGCCATCGTCGCCCTCGGCGCCTCGGCCTCCCTCGCGAACGGCTACCTCGCCGGATACGAGGGCACCGCGATCGCCGACGACAGCACGTTCACGGTCACCTTCTCCGCACCCAACGTGCAGTTCCAGCAGGGGGCCACGACCATGTCGCTCGGCATCCTGTCCGCCGCGACGGTTGCCGCCTCCGCCGAGGACCGCTGCCAGGCCGTCGTCGGGTCGGGGCCGTTCGTGCTGGAGTCCTACGTGCCCAACGACGCGGTCGAACTGGTGGGACGCGAAGGTTACGACTGGGCGTCCCAGCTGCGCGAGCACGAGGGGCAGGCCCACCTCGACTCGATCAGCTTCCCGATCATCGCCGAGCCGAGCGTGCGCACTGGCGGACTCGAATCCGGCGAGTACGACGTCATCCAGGACGTGCCGTATGTCGATGAGTCGCGTTTCGGCACCGACGAGTACCGCCTGTACGCCAAGGCGAACCCGGGCGTTCCGAACTCGCTGGTGCTGAACACCACGCGCGGCCCGCTGGCCGACGAGGCAGTGCGCCAGGCCATCTCGGCGGCGCTGGACCGTGAGCAGATCAATGTGCTCACCGGGTCGCTCAGCGGCTCGGCGCCCACCAGCGTGCTCACCTCCTCGACCCCCGGATTCACCGACCTCGGCGACGTGCTCGCTTTCGACGCCGACCGGTCCGAGGAACTCCTCGAGGGCGACGGCTGGAGCCTCGGCGAGGACGGCATCTACGAGAAGGACGGCGAGCCGCTCACGGTGACGGTCACGGCGTTCTACGCCCAGGACGTGCTCGAGGCGGCCCAGATGCAGCTGCGCGAGGCCGGCATCGACCTGCAGCTGAAGATGGTGTCCTCCGGTGACTTCTTCGGAGCGGTCGCCTCCGGCGACTACGACGCCCTCGGTGCGGCGCTGACCCGCACCGACCCCGATGCGTTGCGCACGCTGCTGTCGACCGAGTCTGCGGCCCGCTGGGGCATCGTCGACGACGCCGAGCTGGAGGCGCTCCTGCAGGAGCAGGCGCAGACGGCGGATGCCGACGCGCGCCAGAAGCTCGTCGACGACATCCAGCAGATCGTCGCCGAGCGGGCGTACGTGATCCCGACGCTGGAGACGGTGCAGCTGCACGGCTCGCGTGCCGGCGTCGAGGGCATCACCTTCGATTCGGCCGCCCGCCTGCACCTGTACGACACGCGGGTCGTCTCGGACTGATGGCGTCGCCGGAGCAGCGCGCAGCACCAGCGCACGGGGAAGGCGGCGCGCGAGCGATCGCCCGCTTCCTGGTCCCGAAGATCCTGCAATGCCTCTTCGTGATCTGGGCGACCTATTCCGTCGCCTTCCTGCTGATGCACGCGTTGCCCGGCGACCCCGTCCTCGCCGCGCTCTCCCTGCGCGGCGGGGACGCCACCTCCACCGATCCCGCTGAACTCGACGCCCTCCGGGCCCGCTACGGGCTGGACGGCCCGGTGTGGCAGCAGTATCTGACCGGGTTCCTGGGACTGTTCGCCGGCGACTTCGGCATCTCGATCGCCACCGGCCAGCCGGTGATCGACATGATCGGCCGGGCGTTCCCCCACACCGCTGCGGTCGCCGTCTTCGCCCTCGTCACCGGGTTCGTCGTCGCGCTCGCCTTCACGGTGTGGGCCTACATCGCCCGACCCGCGTGGCTGCGCGACGTCGTCGCCCAGATCCCACCGCTGGGCATCGCCATCCCCGCCTTCCTCACCGGTCTCGTGCTGATCAGCGTGTTCTCCTTCGGGCTCGGCTGGTTCCCGGCATCCGGCACCGACGGATTCGCCAGCATCGTGCTGCCGGGCATCACGCTGGCCCTTCCCACCGGCGCCATCTTCTTCCAGGTGTTCTCGGCGGCGGTGTTCGACGCCGGTGCGAGCCCGTTCGTCACGACCGCCAACGCAAAGGGTCTCGCGCAGCGCACCGTCGTGACCCGTCACGTGCTGCGCAACGCGCTGCTGCCCTCCATCACGATCATCGGCCTGCAGATCGGCTATCTCGCCGGCGGCACCGCGGTGGTCGAGACGGTGTTCTCGCGAGACGGCATCGGCCGTCTCACCGTCGACGCCGTGCTCGCGCGCGACGTCAACGTCGTGATGGGCGTCGTGGTGGTCGTGGCCACCGTGTACGCGGTCGTCACGCTCATCGTCGACGGTCTGTACGGCGTGATCGACCCGCGCACCCGCACCCGGCTGCGCACCGGGAAGGCGGCCACCCGATGAACGTCCTACGCAAACCCGGGCTGCTGCTGTCGATCCTGACGCTCGCGGTGGTCGTCGTCGCCGTGATGGTCCCGCAGCTGCTCGCCCCCTACGACCCGTTCGCCTCCGTCGGCACCGCGCGGCTCGCCCCGCCCAGCGCCGAGCACCTCTTCGGCACCGATCACCTCGCCCGGGACGTCTTCTCCCGCGTGGTGCACGGGGCGCGGCTTTCGCTGTCCGCCGCCGTTCTCGCGGTGGTCGCGGGACTCGTGATCGGTTCGATCGTGGGGCTGGTGACCGGATACCTCGGCGGCCCGGTGGACTTCGTGATCATGCGGTTCGTGGACGTCCTCATCGCCATTCCCGGCATCCTGCTTGCCCTCATCGTGGTCGCCTCCCTGGGATTCGGCCCACTCTCGATCGCGCTCGGCGTAGGGCTCGGGGCCGCGGGTTCGTTCGCGCGGATCATGCGCGCCCAGGTGCTGCGGGTGAGGGCGGAGGAGTACGTCGAAGCCGCTCGCACCCTCGGGGTCCGCGGCCCGGCTGTCCTCGCGCGACACGTGCTGCCCAACGCCGCCCGGCCCATCGTCGCGATGGCGGCGATGGAGCTGGCTCTGGCCATCCTGTCGGTGTCAGCGCTGAGCTTTCTGGGCTTCGGCGCCCAGCCGCCCGCCCCGGAGTGGGGCGCCCTGGTCTCGGCCGGGCGCGATTTCGTCGCGACGGCGCCGTGGCTGAGTCTGCTGCCCGGTGCGGTGATCCTTGCCGTCGTGCTGTCGGTGAACAGCGTGGCCCGATCGATCCGAGGTGACCGATGACCGCTTTGCTGCAGGTGCGCGGACTGCGCGTGGACTACGGCACCGGCCGGCGCGCCAACCCGGCCGTGCGCGGCGTCGACTTCGACATCGACGCCGGCGAGATCGTCGCGGTGGTGGGGGAGTCCGGGTCGGGCAAGAGCACGATCGCGCACGCCCTGATGCGGCTGCTGCCGGTGGAGGCGCACATCCGCGGCGGCGAGATCCGCTTCGACGGAGTGGAGCTGCGCACCGCATCCATCGGCGCGCTGCGACGCCTGCGCGGTCGGCGCATCGGCTTCGTTCCGCAGGACCCCTCGAACAGCCTCAACCCCCTGATGCGCGTGGGGGAGCAGATCGCCGAGAGCCTGCGCCGCCACCGCGGCCTGTCGAAGGCGGATGCCGCCGCTCGCGCGATCGAGATCATCGCCGAGGTCGGCGTCCCCGATGCGGCCCGGCGTGCCGGTCAGTACCCGCACGAGCTATCCGGAGGCCTCCGGCAGCGCATCCTCATCGGCATCGCGTGGGCCTGTGAACCCGATCTGGTCATCGCCGACGAGCCCACCAGTGCTCTGGATGCCACCGTGCAGCGTCATGTGCTGGACCGGATGCAGGCGCTCGCGGCCGCGCACGGCACCGCGGTGCTGCTGGTCACGCACGATCTCGCCGTCGCCGCCGATCGTGCCGATCGCATCGTCGTCGTGCACAACGGCGAGATCGTCGAAAGCGGCAGGTCCCGCGACGTGCTCGCGGCACCGCAGCACGACTACACCCGGCGGCTGGTAGCCGCCGCTCCGGGGCTGCACAGCGGACGGCTGCAGCCCAGCGTCGGCGTCGCGACCCGCACCGCACCAGCCGGCGAACCGCCCCTTCTCGACGTGCGCGGGCTGGGCAAGACCTACGGAACGGGTGCGCGCGGGGTGGCCGCCGTCGAAGCGGTCGAGTTCTCCGTCCCGCGCGGGTCGACCTTCGCCCTCGTGGGCGAGTCGGGGTCGGGCAAGAGCACTACCGCGCGCATGGTCGCCCGCATCATCGAGTCCGACACCGGCACCGTCGCGTTCGACGGACGCGACATCACCGGGCTGCGCGGCAGCGAGCTGCGGCAGCTGCGCCGGCGGATCCAGGTCGTCTACCAGAACCCGTTCGGGTCGCTTGATCCGCGGATGAGTGTGGCCGGGCTCATCGCCGAACCCCTGCGGGCCTTCGGCGCCGATCGGGTCCAGACGCGCGCAACCGTGCGCGAACTGCTGGCTCAGGTGCGCCTGGCCCCGGAGATGCTCACCCGTCGCCCCGCCCAGCTGTCAGGCGGGCAGCGGCAGCGGGTGGCGATCGCCCGAGCGCTGGCGCTGCGGCCGGAGCTGGTGGTGCTCGATGAGCCGGTCTCGGCACTGGACGTCTCAGTGCAGGAGCAGGTGCTCCAGCTGCTGGTCGATCTGCAGGCAGAGCACGGCCTGACGTACCTGTTCATCTCGCACGATCTCGGGGTGATCCGCCAGATCTCCGACCGCGTCGCAGTCATGCGCGACGGGCGCATCCTGGAGCAGGGGGCACTGGAGCAGATCTTCCAGCAGCCCGCCCACGACTACACGCGGGAACTGATCGGGTCCATCCCGGGCACGCGCGTGTCCTGACGACGCCGAGCGCGCCGCGTGATCAGCCGCGCAGTTCGTCGGCCACGGTGCGCAGTGCGTCGGCGGAGTGGCGGAACAGTTGCAGCTCGCTCGGCGAGAACTGCGTCCCGTAGATAGGGATGGCACCGCCCGCGCTGACGATCGACGGGACCGACAGGGCGACGCCGGAGACCCCGTGGAAGTCCTCGAGCACCGTGGACACCGGCATGACCGCGTGCTCATCGCGCAGGACCGCCTCCACGATGCGGGCGCTGGACAACCCGATCGCGTAGTTGGTCGCGCCCTTGCCCTGGATCACCTTGTACGCGGCATCCCGCACGTCGATCGCGATCTGGTCGAGCTCGTCCACCGTCATCCGGGGGTGGCCTTCGGTCTCCCAATCCAGGATCGGCACGGTGCCGATGAACGCCTTGGACCACAGCGGAAACTCGGTGTCGCCGTGCTCGCCCACGATGTAGGCGTGCACACTGGTGGATGCGACGCCGGCGCGCTGGGCCAGCTTCCACCGCAGGCGGGAGGTGTCCAGCACCGTCCCCGACGCGAAGATCCGCTCCGGGGGAAGCCCGGTGGCTTCCTGTGCCAGCACGGTGAGCACGTCGCAGGGATTGGTCACGATGACGAACACGGCGTTGGGGGCGACTTCCAGCAGCTTCGGCATCATCGACTTCAGGATGTTCGCGTTCGTGCCGGCGAGCTCGATGCGGGTCTGCCCCGGCTTCTGCTTGGCGCCGGCCGTGATCACGATGACGTGCGAGCCCTCTGCCACGGAGATGTCGCTGCCGCCGATGATGTCGCTCGACCCGGTGAACTGCGTGCCGTGGGCGAGGTCGAGCACCTCCGCCTCGGTTTTCTCAGTGGCGATGTCGTAGAGCGCGATGTGGCGCGCGGAGCCGCGGATGAGAGCGGCATAGGCGGTGGACGATCCGACGCTGCCGGCGCCGACGACGGTCAGTTTCGAGTTCTCGATGACGCTCATGGCCTCAGTCTCGCAGGACCGGATGCCGCTGACTACCGGGGTGCCGAACGCGCGTCGCTGTCGGCACCGGGGTCGCGAACGGGATTGCGGATGCCGAGGAACGACACGACGCCGCCCGCCGCCATCAGTGCGGCCGTCGCGATCGCGGCGCGGTGGAAGCCCTCGAGGTCGAGCGAACCGCCCACGATCGCCGCCAGCATCGCGATCACGATGAGGCCGGCCACGCGCGCGACGGCGTTGTTCACCGCCGAGGCGATGCCCGACCTCTCCGGTTCGATCGCGCCGAGGATCGCCGCCGTCAGGGGTGCCACCGTGATGCCCAGGCCCAGCCCGAACACCAGCATGCTCGGCAGCACCTGCCACCAGTAGTCGAAGCTCACCCCGACCGTCAGCAGCAGCAGCGACCCGGCCGCCATGACCAGCGGGCCCACTGTCATGAACAGCCGTGGGCCGATGCGGCCGGCCAGCACCCCCACCCGCGAGCTCAGCACGATCAGCAGCAGAGTCGTCGGCATGCTCGCCAGGCCCGCGAGCGTCGCAGTCAGACCCGCGCCCTGCTGCAGATACACACCCACGACGAAGCCGTTCAGGGAGAGTGCGCCGTAGATGAACGCCGTCGCGAGGTTGCCGGTCCAGAAGTTGCGCACCCGGAACAGCCCCAGCGGCAGGATGGGGTTGCGCACCGCGCGCTGGCGCCACAGGAATGCGGCGAACAGGGCGATCCCGAACACCAGCGGCAGCCAGATCGCGGGCGACGACCACCCGAGATTCGGCTGCTCGATGAGCGCGAAGACCATGCCCCCCAGGCCCAGGGTGCACAGGAACGCACCGAGCCAGTCGATCGAGGCATCCGCCCGGCGCTCGTCGCGCACCTCGAGGCGCGGCAGCAGCCACAGCGTGATGACGATCGGCACGACGTTGACGACGAACGCCCAGCGCCACGACAGGTAGTCGACGAACAGTCCGCCCACGACGGGGCCGGCGATCGTGGCGGCAGTCGTCAGCGCGGTCCAGACGCCGATCGCCTGTGCCTGCAGCGGTCCGCGGATGCTGGAGGTGATAAGCGCGAGCGAGCTCGGCACGAGGAACGCGCCGGCGGCGCCCTGTACGGCGCGGGCGACGATCAGCAGCACCGGGTCGGGCGCGAGGGCGATCGCGACGGATGCCACGGCGAACCCGATCAGCCCGATGCGCAGCACCAGGATGCGCCCGTACGCGTCGCTGACGGAGCCGGCCAGCAGGATCAGTGCGCCCAGGGTGATCAGGTACGCATCGACGGTCCACTGCTGGGTGGTCAGCCCGCCGCCCAACTCTCGGCTGATCGCCGGGAGAGCGACGTTGACGATGCTGCCGTCGAGGAACGCGACGAACGAGGCGAGCACCGCGACGGCGACGACGAGCTGCTGCTGCCGTGTCATCGACGGGGACATGCCCTCACGCTAGACCGGCTGCGGACGCAGGGGCAGGTGGTGGCGGATCGGAACGAGGGCGATGGATGCCGGGGTGCGGCATCCATCGCCCTGTCGGGTTCAGTGCGTGTCGGCCCAGGCCCAGATGTCATCTCCGCGCAGCGACGCGTCGGCGCCGCCGTCGTTGTAGATGACCTGGCCGGCGAGGTGGGTGTTCTCCACGCTGGTGAGCCAGATGAGCAGGTTGCTGATCGACTCGGCCGGCTGGTGGTAGTTCAACGGCATGGGCACCGAGGCATCCACCATCGCGGCGCCTTCGGGGGTCTTCAGCAGCTCGGTGGTCATCGGGGTGATGACGGTGCCGGGGGCGACCGCGTTCAGCGGAATGCCGGCGCCGGCCCAGGCGGGCGTGATCGCCTCGCGGCGGACCCAGCGGGACAGCGCGCGCTTCGAGGACGGGTAGACGAGGTAGCCGACCTTCGGGCCCTGCGCGGTGAGGCCTTCGGCGATCTCGAGCGCGCGTGACTCGTCGCCGGCGAGGGCGGCGTCGACCATTTCGGTCGAGTGGGCCTGCAGGGACGCCATCGACGACACGACCGCGGCACGGGGGGCGTCGGACTTCGCCAGTGCGGGCAGGAGAGCTTCGAGCAGTTCGGTGACGCCGAAGAAGTTGACCGAGATGGTCTTCGGGATGGGTGCGGCGATGCCGGCGCACGCGATGACGGCGTCGATCGTGCCGCCGGCGAGGTCGATGGCGCTCGCTGCGGCCTGCGTGCGGCCTTCGCCGGTGGACAGGTCGGCTTCGATGTCTGCGTTGCGCAGGTCGATGCCGATGACGCGCTCGCCGCGGTCGCGCAGCAGCTGGGCGGTGGTCGCGCCGATGCCGGATGCCGATCCGGAGACGATGTAGGTGCGGGGCATGGGTGCCTCTTTCTTTTGTGGGCCCGGGGTGGGGGCCGTGGTTCAGGTCGCCGCGTGGTGGCGGACGGGTGGGAAATCAGGGGGAACGTCGATGCCCACCGCCCTGACGAAGCGCAGGGTGAGTTCGGCGAAGGTGCGCCGCTCGGCGGCATCCCAGTCGTGGAGGGCGCCGTCGATCATCTCGAGGCCCTGGGCTACCAGGAGGGCGAACACCCGTGCGCCTGCTTCGGTGAGGGAGACGATCGTCGCGCGCCCGTCGGCGGGGTCGGGCGACTTGGCGATCAGGCCGGCGGCGTCAAGCCGGGAGAGCTGCTTGCTCATGGTCGGACGCGTCACGCGCAGGTTGGTCGCAAGGTCGCTCGCGCGCTGGGGGCCGCCGAGGCCGAGGATGTAGACCGGCTGGATGTCGCCGGCGTCGATGGTCAGGCCGGCCTCACGGGCGATGGCCTCTTGGCGGGTGAGCGAGGACCACTGCGCCATCAGGCGGGTGAGCGAGGACAGCAGGACTGCTTCGGCAGCGGGGGCCTTCGTTGGCGTGTCCATCCGTCGATCCTATGCCAGGTAGTTGCCTCAGGCAATTAAATGCCGAGGCCGCTCCGGGCGCCCAGGCGCGATTGGCGGCCGGGCCCGGCGTCACGTAGGATTGTCCGCGGTGACGTGTCCGAGCGGCCGAAGGTGCAACTCTCGAAAAGTTGTGTAGGGTAACCCCCTACCGTGGGTTCAAATCCCACCGTCACCGCCATAAATCCCTGATCAGGCGGTACTTCTGAGTTCCGCTGAACGGATGGGAAACAACGGGCGGGTTCAGGTCTCTGTCGAGGCCCGGATCCGCCCGTTTTTACGCGGTTCTCAGTGCCATCAGATTCTCCGAGCGCCGGATGTCGAGCCGGTCGACTCTCGAAAGCGACTGACTCGATAGCGAACAGTGTTCACGGGCGCTTGCAGCCTGCCCGCTGCGACCTTCGCGTCCTGATCACAAGCCGTCGCCTCGACGAACTGCTGCCGCATCCAGATGTGCTCCGGATCGTGCGTGTGGATCGGATGCCACCACAGGGCGTTGCTGATGGGGGTCGGGTCGAACGGGGGCTCTATCGCGCGAACCCCGCCCATGCCGACGAGGAGGTCGGCGAGTCGCGACTGCACCATCGCGAGGCGGCGGGTTCCCGAGATGAACGGTGCCAGCGACAGGAAACTCTCCACGACGGCCTCCACGCGCGGCTCGACGCCGAGGTGCTGCAGCTGCTGGCTGACGGAGGTGAAGGCGGTGCGGGACTGGTATGTGTAGACCCATGGTGCGGCGGCCATGTCCGCCATGCTCAGCGTCGCTCCGATGCTGTTGTTGGAGGTGGCTGCGAGGACGACCCAATAGTCCTTGTTCAACGTGAGGTGTGGGAGGTCGGCGACGAAGCCGTGCGGCAGGAGAAGGGCATCGGTCGAGCGCAGCTTTTCGTCGATGTTCTCGATGATCTGCGGTGAGTGGAGCATGAAGCGGAGCTTCACGGCGGGCGCCCGCGCCGCGGCCAGTTTCGACACCGCCTGCCCGATCGTGGCGAATCCGTAATCGGATCCGTAGACGGAGAACTCCCGGGTCGAGGTGCTCGGGACCCACTCGGTCTGACTCTCGAACACGCGCCGCGCCATCTCCAACGCGATGGAGGTGTGTTCGAGGAGGCGGATGGCCAGCGGCGTGAGCTCGTACTCGTGGCCACGGCGGGTGAGGATCGGATCGGAGAAATGCGTGCGCAGACGCGCCAGTGACGCCGAGAGTGCCGGTTGACTCAGTCGCAGTCGCTGTGCCGCCCTCGTGACGCTGCGTTCGGTCAGGAGCGCGTCCAGCGCCGTGAGCAGATTGAGGTCCAATCGGGACAGCGGTGGCTTCTCTGCCATGGCGACTCCTTAAGGGACGGCGACGGTGCCGAAGAGTATCCCGCCACTATAAATGGGATCGATGCCCGGCATCGACAACCGGGTGTTCCCTGATAAGTCAACGGCGTCGATAGTGGAAGCACGGGGCGCACGGAGCCCTTTCGGAAAGGTCAAGGATGATCATGCTTCTCTCTCACCTCTCGTACGTCACGATCACGTCGACGGATGTCGAGGCATCGGTGGAGTTCTACAGGGACCAGGTCGGGCTCACCGAAGTCGAGCGCGTGGGCGACGCCGTCTACCTGCGCTGCTGGGGCGACTACTACGCCTACTCACTCGTGGTGGTGCCCGGTGACGAACCGTCGCTCGCGACGATGGCGTGGCGGACCTCCAGCGCCGAGGCGCTGAACGAGGCCGTGCGCCGGATCGAGGCCGCCGGGGTGCAGGGCGAATGGGTCGAGCAGCACGCGATCGGTCGCGCCTACCGCTTCACGGGTCCGTGGGGGCACTCGATGACGCTGCACTGGGATGTCACTCGGCACCGCGCGGAGCCGTCGGCCGCGTCGATCTACCCCGACCGGCCCGAAAAGCGCAGTCATGTCGCCGGCGCTCCGCGCCAGCTCGACCACGTCACGATCGCCGCGAGCGACGTCGACGGGTTCGCGCGCTGGTACAACGAGGTGCTGGGCTTCCGGATCATGGCGCGTACCGTGCTCGACGAGGCGCCCATCTCGGTGTTCTCGGTGCTCACCACGAACGAGAAGTCGCACGACCTCGGCGTCGTGCTCGACGGTTCCTCGCGCGCCGGGCGGGTCAACCACTACGCCTTCTGGGTCGACACCCGCGAGGAGCTGCTCATCGCCGCCGACGTCCTCATGGAGCGTGGCACCGCGATCGAGTACGGGCCTTCCATCCACGGCATCGGCGAGCAGAGCTTCCTCTATTACCGCGAGCCCTCGAGCATGCGGATCGAGCTGAACACCGGCGGCTACCGCAACTACGTGCCCGACTGGGAGCCGCAGACGTGGAAACCGTCGCTGGGGTCGAGCAACGTGTACCGCAACGCTGCGATGCCGATGTCGATGACGGAGTCGTTCCCGCCCGCCGATGGGCCCACCGCCACGGAGGAAGGCGTTCCCGACGAGATCAAGGCCGCGCTGCTGAACCCGTACACCCGTCACGGCTGAGCGCTGCTCGTTTTGTCCCGGGGCGGCCGCCGTGTTGCTGCCGCCCTGGGACGCCGTACGTCACGACTCGAGGAGGACTCATGACCCATACCCCACCTACCGCCCCCTTCGCCCTCGCCCGATACCGGCAGGGCGATGATGTCGTTCTCGGGCTCGTCGCCGGCGACCGCATCCGTCCCCTCGGTGAGGAGGACCTGGGAGCCGCCGATCTGAACGCGTTCCTCGCGGAACCCGAATGGGAACGTCTCGCAGCGCTCGCCGAGGCGGAGGGGCCGTGGACTCCGCTGTCCGAGGTGGTTCTGACCGCTCCGGTGCAGCCGCGCCAGGTGCTGCAGGCCGGCGCGAACTATCGCACGCATGTCGTGCAGCTGATCGTCGGCGGACTCACCAAGGGCGAGTCGGCGCTGACGCCGGAGGAGGCGCGGGCCCGTGCCGAACGCATCATGGATGCGCGCGCCGCCAGCGGTCGCCCGTTCGTCTTCATCGGCATGCCGCAGTGCGTCGTGGGAGACGACGTCCCCCTCACGCTTCCGTCCTACAGTGACGTGCATGACTGGGAGCTCGAACTCGCCGTCGTCATCGGCCCCGAGGCGTTCCGCGTGGGCCGAGACGAGGCCATGAGCCACGTTGCGGGGTACACGATCACCAACGACATCTCGACCCGCGATCTGCTCTTCCCCTCCGACGTGGGCGACATCGGCGCCGACTGGTTCAGCGCCAAGAACGCGCCGGGCTTCCTCCCCACGGGGCCCTACCTCGTCCCGGCGCCGTTCGTTGACCCCGCGAATCTCGCCATCCGCCTGGAGCTGAACGGCGAGGTGATGCAGGATGCCACGACCGCGGAGCTGGTCTTCGACGTCGCCGCGCTCGTCTCGACCGCGTCCCAGACGCTGCCGCTTCTGCCGGGCGACATCCTCCTCACCGGCAGCCCCGCGGGCAACGGCCAGCACTGGAAACGATTCCTGCGCGATGGTGACGTGATGACCGGCACGATCGAGGGCGTCGGCACGCAAGTCGTCCGCTGCGTCGCGGAGGCGGCCGCATGACCGCGCCGAGCGAGCACCCGGCCGACCTCGACCGCAACGACCCCGAAGGCGAGATCGCCGCGCGCGTGACGGCGTATCGCAATTGGGGCCGGTGGGGTGAGGACGACGTCCTGGGCACCCTCAACTTCATCGACGAGGCCAAGCGCGTCGAGGCGGCGGCACTCGTGACGCAAGGGCGTGTCGTCTCGCTGTCGCAGGCGTTCAACACGGACGGCCCTCAGAAGGGGTGGCGGCGCCGGATCAATCCCGTCCACACCATGACCGACACCGGCACCGACGCCGAACGCGGCAACCAGCCGTTCCCGCACGGCATCGGCGGCGCCGACGACTACATCACGATGCCTCTGCAGTGCTCCACGCAGTGGGACGGCCTCGGCCACATCTTCGACCACGGGATGGCGTGGAACGGTCGCCGTGCGGGCGATGTCGTCACCAGTGACGGCGACCTCGTCACCGGGATCGAGCACGCGGCCGCTGTCATCGTCTCCCGTGGCGTCCTGCTCGACATGGGGCGCTTCCTGCAGCCCGACACCGGAGAACTGCCCGACGGCTACGGCATCACCGCCGCCGACCTCGACGCGTGCATCGCGGCGCAGGGGGAGTCCAGCCGGGTCGGACGCGGCGACATCCTGCTGGTGCGCACGGGCCGGCTCGCCCGTGCCCGGCGGGAGGGGTGGAACGACTATGCCGGCGGCGAAGCGGCCGGCATGTCGCTGACCACCGCCGGCTGGCTGCACAGAAGCGAGGTCGCAGCGGTCGCCACCGACACGTGGGGCTTCGAAGTGCGCCCCAACGAGTTCGACGTGCCGTCGTTCCAGCCTCTGCACCAGATCGCGATCCCGAACATGGGGCTCACGATCGGTGAGATGTGGGACTTCGACGAGCTCGCCGACGCGTGCGCCGCACGCGGACGCTGGGACGTGCTGCTGTCGGCGCCACCCCTGCCGATCACCGGGGCGGTCGGTTCGCCGATCAATCCGGTGGCCGTCTTCTGACACACACCACCGCACACCCGAACAGAACAGAGAGGTTCTGACATGACTGCAGTGCACACCGTCGCAATCGTGGGGTCCGGCGTCGCCGGCCTGGCCGCCGGCATCCAGCTGGCCAAGGCCGGCGTCGAGGTCGATCTCTTCGAAGCCAAGCCGCAGCTGACCGCCCTCGGCTCCGGCATCAGTCTGCAGGGCAACGCCCTGCGGGTGTTCGACGCGCTGGGCGCGTGGGACGACATCCGCGAGGCCGGATACCCGTTCGAGGGGCTCACCTTGCGCGCGCCCGGTCCCGGTGCTCCCGTGGTCGCCGAGCTTCCCGATGTGAAGACGGGAGGTCCGGATTATCCGGCCGGGATGGGGATGCCGCGGGCAGAGCTTGCCCGCATCCTCTTGGCGCACGCCGAGCGCGCGGGCGTGCAGGTGCACTTCGGAGCGAAGCTGACCGGCCTCACCCAGGATGCGGACGGCGTCCAGATCGAGATCGAGGGCGCGCCTGCCGGCCGCTACGACCTCGTGATCGGCGCGGACGGGCTGCACTCGACGGTGCGCGAGCTCATCGGGATCGAGGCGAAGCCCGAGTCGACGGGGATGGGGATCTGGCGCACGTTCGTCTCGCGCCCGGCGGAGGTCGAACGCAGCACGCTCTACTACGGTGGGCCGGTCTACATCGCCGGCTACACCCCGACGGGTGAGGACAGCATGTACGCGTTCCTCGTGGAGAAGGCAGAAGACCGCTTCGGCGTCGACCCTGACGAGGCGCGCCGGCTCATGCTCGAGGCATCGCGTGCGTACGACGGGCCGTGGAACCAGATCCGGGCCGACATCGAAGCCGGCGCTGACGCGCACTACACGTGGTTCACGCAGCATCTCGTGGCAGAGCCGTGGAACCGTGGCCGCGTGGTCATCATCGGTGACGCCGCGCACAGCTGCCCCCCGACGATCGCCCAGGGCGCCGCGCAGGGGGTGGAGGATGCCTTCGTCCTCACCGAACTGCTCACGCGGGGCGAGAGCCTCGACCAGGGGATGTGGGACGAGTTCCACGCCCGCCGCATCCCCCGCGCGGGGGCGGTGGTGGCAGCGTCGGTGCAGCTCGGCCAATGGCAGATCGACGGTGATCGCAGCGCCGACGCCGGCGGGCTGATCTTCGGGATCGCGCAGAAGATGGCAGAGCCCGCATGACCGCGCCGCCGCAGTCCGTCACCGACGTCCACGCCCATCTTCTCCTGCCTGGGCTGCACGCCGAGGTCGCGCGCCGCGCCCCCGACCTCGTCGCCGAGGCCGCTGCACTGGAGCTCGTGCGCCACGGTGCCGACAGCCAGGCGGTGTCAGGACCGATGGTCGGTGCCCGCGTCCCCAAGCTCACCGACGTGGGCCTGCGCCTGGCTGCGATGGACGCGCAGGGCGTCGACGTGCAGTGGGTCAGCGCCTCGCCCAACCATTTCTATCCGTGGGCGCCCGAGGGACTTGCGGTGTGGGCCGCGGCTGAGGCGAACCGTCTCATCGCAGAGCACACCGCACAGGCGCCGGATCGCCTCGTGGGACTGGGACTCGTGCCCCTGCAGCATCCGGAGCGCCTCGTCGAACTGCTCGACGACGCCGTGCTCGGCCGCGGGCTCGCGGGGGTGGAGATCTCTTCCTTCGCCGGTGACGTGGAACTGTCGGACGAGCGGCTGGAGCGGTTCTGGGCGCGCGCGGCGGAGCTCGGCTGCGTCGTCTTCCTGCATCCGTTCGGCTGCTCGCTCGACGAGCGGCTCGACCGGTTCTACCTCGCCAACACCGTCGGGCAGCCCGTCGAGAACGCCGTCGCCCTGTCGCACCTGATCTTCGCGGGGGTGCTGGACCGTCACCCCGGTCTCCGGCTCGTCGCGGCGCACGGCGGCGGGTACCTGCCGACCTCGATCGGCCGCAGCGATCACGCGTGGCGCGTGCGTCCCGATGCGCGCGTCTGCGCGCACGAACCGTCCAGCTACCTGCGGAGGATCTGGTTCGACACGGTCGTGCACGACGCCGGCGCGCTGCGTCACCTCATCGAGGTCGCCGGCGAGAGCCAGGTCGTGCTCGGCAGCGACTTCCCGTTCGATATGGGCTTGGAGGATCCCGTCGCCTTCGTGGAGTCCGCCGGTCTCGCACCGCAGGCCGCGGAGCGCATCCTGCGCTCAAACGCGGCGGCCCTGCTGGGAAAGACGGTGGACGCATGAGAATCGCTCGCTGGACCCACGAAGAGGTCGTGGGGGAGGGCTTCGTCGTCGACGGCCGCGTCGTGCCCTTCCCGGACGGGCTGACGGTCGCCGACGCCCTCGCCCGGGGGATCGACGGAGCCGCCGCGCTGCTGTCGCGCGTCGCCGACGCCGCCGGCATCCCGCTCGCCGACGTGGACCTCCTCGCCCCCGTCGTACCCCCATCCGTGCGCGACTTCGTCGCCTTCGAGGAGCACGTCGAAGGTGTGAGTGCCGGAGTAGAGGGGAAAATCGACGTGCCGCCCGAGTGGTACCAGGCGCCGACGTTCTACTTCACAAACCCGCACACGATCCTCGCCCCGTTCCAGGAGGTCGCGCCACCGGTCACCGAGCGCCTCGACTTCGAGCTCGAGGTCGCCGTCGTGATCGGGGCAGTGCCGGGATCGACGGGGTCGAACCTCACGCCGGACGCGGCCGCCGAGCACATCTTCGGGTACACGATCATGAACGACTGGTCGGCCCGCGACCTGCAGGCCCGCGAGATGAAGGTGCGCCTCGGGCCGTGCAAGGGCAAGGACTTCGGCACGACGCTGGGGCCCTGGATCGTGACGGCGGACGAGCTCGCGCCCTACCTCGACGCGGAGGGCTTCCTCGCCGTCCGCGCCGAGGTGTACGTCAACGACGCGCTCGTCGGCGAGGACCTCGTGTCCAACGCGGGCTGGCCGTTCCCGGAGTTGGTGGCGTACGCGTCGCGCAACTCGCGGGTGGTCCCCGGCGATGTGCTCGGCTCGGGCACCGTCGGCAACGGAGGATGCCTCGGCGAGCTGTGGGGGCGCAACCAGGGCCTCATCCCGCCTCCGCTGCAGACCGGCGACGAGGTGCGGATGGTCGTCGAGGGCATCGGCGAGATCCGCGCCCGCGTCGGCGCCCCCGTGCCGGCTCCGGTTCTGCCGCCCGCACGCCCGCGCTCACGGGCGCGTCGTCGCTGACGGCATCTCGGGACAACAGAAGATCGCCCCCCGCACGGTATCCGTGCGGGGGGCGATCTTTTGCGTTGCGGCTATTCGACGATGCCGAGGTCCCGGAGGTCGATCACGTCGCCCTGCGGCACCCAGGTCTCACCGTCGAACTGCGTGAGCTGAACCTGGAAGATGAGTCGCCCGCCGAATCCCGCGTCCAGCATCATGCCGTCCTGGAGGTACGGGTTCTCGGTGTCCTCGAGAGCGTCCCACGCCTCGAGCAGTCCGTCGGCGGTCAGCTCGGGAGCGTTGTTCAGCGCTTCCACCAGCGCGGCACCCAGTCCGTAGCCGTTGAACGCGAGGGCCTGCCGGGTGTCGCTCTCGTAGCCGTACTCGGTCATGACCTCGATGAAGGCCTGGGTCGCGGCATCCTCGGCGTTCTTCGGGTCGGCCGGGTCCTTGCCCCAGTGGAACGCGTAGGCGTCGACGACGGCGTCCGCGCCGGCGGGGTCGACCACGGTGACGAAGTCGGCCATGTTGCCTGCGAGCAGGAGAGTGGGCTCGTAGCCGATCTCGTCCATGTACTTCGTGACCGCGCCGATCGTGGGGGCGCCGATGTTGATGATGACGGTGTCCACGCCCGCCGCCTGGAACTGGCTGACCTGCGCGGTGAGGTCGGCCGTGCCCGGGGGAACCATGGCGACCTGCGCGGGGGTCAGGCCACCGGCCTCGAGACCGGCGATGTGGCTCTCGCTGAGGTCGTTGTTGAACCCGATGAAGCCGACGACCGCGTCGGGGCGGTTCTCCTGCAGCCACTGGGCGTGCAACTGGCCCTCCCACACCACGTCGGGCCAGAAGGCGCGCGTATAGGGGAAGTTCTCCACGTCGCTGAGCGGGGTCTGCCCGGCCAGTGCGATCTGCGCGACCTTCTTGTCGTTGAGATACGGCCGGCCGGGAACCGCGATGCCGCCGAAGTTGACCACGGCGATGGCGCCCTCCTTCTCCACGAAGCTGCGCTGGTTGTCGGCGAGACGGGCGGGGTCATAGGCGTCGTCGGCGGTGACGAGCTTGATCTCGCGTCCGTCGATGCCGCCTTCCGCGTTGGTCATCTCGATGTAGGCCTCGAAGCCGTGCAAGCCTGCGGCCGCCGCGGCCAGCGGCCCGCTTTGGGGCCAGCTGGCCCCGATGACGATCGGGCTGTCATCCTGCGGCTCAGCGGGTGGTTCGTTCGCGGCCTGCCGTCCCGTGCAGCCGCTGAGCAGCAGGGTGGTGACCGCTACTGCGGCGGCGGCGATGACGGCGGAGCGAGCTCGTCGTGACGTCTTCATCATCGATTCGCTTCCTTTCGTGTGGATGCTGTTGTTGTTTCGGGATAGGACTCGGGGTCGGTGTTACTGCCGGATTCGGTCTTGGGGTTGCGTGGGGCGGTGCTTCGGCGACCGCGCACGAGCGCGGCGCCGCGGCGGCCGATCGACGTGCTCCACGCGGCCAGGCCACCGGGCGCGAGGATCAGGCAGACACCGAGGAGCACGGCGAAGATGAGCTGGGCGAACTGCCCCGACGCCTGGCCGGGCAGGACCTTGCTGGCGAAGTCGGGGAGGTACACGACGATCGCCGCACCCACGATCGCGCCGATCCACGAGCGGCTGCCGCCGACCGTGGCGGCCATGAGCAGGATCAGCGAGAACGTCAGCAGGTAGCTGTCGGGCGTCGCGACCGTCAGTACGAGCACGAGGATGCCGCCGGCCAGACCCGCCACGGCGGAGCTGACGACGAAGGCGATGAGCTTCAACTGGGGGACGCGCACGCCGTTGGACGCGGCGAGGATCCGGTTCGTCCGAATCGCGGCGTAGGCGCGGCCGAAGCGGCCCACCGTGATGTTGCGGAGGAGCACGAGCGTGCCCGCAAGCGCCAGGAGGGCGAAGAGGAAACCGAACTGGGCGGGCGTGAGCGCGATCCCGTCAGGAGCGACGAAGGGCGAGGTCGGCAGCGCCAGCCCCACGGTCCCGCCGGTGAAGTCACTGAACCGGCTCACCACGAGCGGGAAGACCGCGGCGATGGCTATGGTGAACAGCCCGAGGTTCAGTCCGCCGAGCTTCAGCGCCGGAATGCCGATCGCGAGGCCGACGATGAGCCCCGCGCCGATGCTCGCCATGAGGGCGAGTGGCCACGGTACGTCGAGGTTCAGCATCAGGAGCATCGTCGTGTAGCCGCCGATGCCGAAGATCGCGCCGTGCCCGACGCTGATCTGCCCTGAGAACCCGACGAGGAGGTTCAGACCCGCCACTCCCAGAGCGATCGCGAGCACGCGGGTCATGTTGAACAGGTCGTAGTCGCTCACCAGGAACGGGATCGCGACGCCCACCACGAGCAGGGCGAGGGTGAGCAGGCCTCGCGGGGTGCGGTACCAGGGCCGCGCGTGGGGGTAGGGGATGGGACTGGTCACGCGCGCACCATCCGCTCTTTTCCGAAGAGTCCGCCGGGCTTGACAAGCAGGACGATCACGATGAGGACGAAGGCGACCACGATGTTGAGGTCCCCACCGAGGAAGGGAATGTACCTGCCGGCAAACGCCGTGACGACGCCGATCAGCAGGCCACCGACGACCGCGCCCACTCGACTGGTCAAGCCTCCGAGCGTGGCGGCGGCGAGGGCCATCAACAGCGGGAAGTTCATCATCGACGGGGACAGTCCCAGGGTGGGGGCGGCCACGACGCCGGCCACCGCGCCGACGGCGCCGGCGATCGCCCACCCGAGGGCGAGCCACACGGGGGCTGACAGCCCCAGCAGTGCCGCCGAGGGGGCATTCTGCGCGACGGCGCGCAGACGCAATCCGATCGGGGTCTTCTGGAAGAGGAGCGCGGTCAGGCCCATCGCGACGACGACGAGGAGCGCGCCACCGGCCTGCTGGTAGGTGAGGCGCAGTCCGGCGAACTCGATGAGTCCGGAGCCGAAAGGGCTGGGGTAGCTGCGCGGGTCGGTTCCCCAGATGATGCCGGCGAGCGCGCTGATCCCGAGGAGCAACGCCACACCCATCGCCATCAGGACGCCTTCGTTGCGGGTGTCGGCCCAGCGGACCACCAGCACGTGCACGAGGGCGCCGATCACGGCGGATGCGGCGACGGCGATGAGGATCGCGAGCCACGGCGAGATGCCGGTCGAGAGCATCGTGAACGCGATGAAGGCGGCCACGACGGCGAGCTCCCCCTGCGCGAAGTTCAGCATGCCGGTGCCTTGGAACACGACGCTCAGCGCCAGGGCGAGGGCGGCGTAGACGGTTCCGGTGGTGAGGCCGTCCAGGAAGATCTGGAAGAACTCAGTCATCGAGCGCTCCTCGGGTCGAAGGGAACGGGCGGTCCGCAGGAGCGGACGGCGCCTCGCCGAGGTAGGCCGCACGCAGCGCGTCGTGATCCTGCAGATCCGCGGCGGGACCCTCGAGCGACACGCGACCCCGGGTGAGGACGACCGCGCGGTCGGCCACCCGCAGCGACAATCGCGCATTCTGCTCGGCGAGCAGGATCGTCAGCGACCACGCATCCCGCAGCGACTGGAAGCGGTTGAACAACTCGAGCGTGGTCAGGGGGGCCAGGCCCAGTGACGGCTCGTCGACCAGAAGCAGGCGGGGCCGGGCGAGAAGTGCCCGCGCCACTGCGAGCATCTGCGCCTGTCCTCCCGACAGCGCCCCCGCCTGGCGGCCGCGCATCTCGTGCAGCACCGGGAAGGTCTCATTGATCAGGTCCAGGTCCTCGTTGGCCGTCGCACGCACGGGGCGGGGCCGGGCGAGTATGCCCAGGCGCAGGTTCTCCTCGACGGTCAGCTCCGTGAAGGTTCCGCGGCCCTCGGGGACATGGCCGATGCCGAGGCGGGCCACGCGCGCCGTCGTCATTTTGTCGATGCGGGTGCCGTCGAGAGTGATGGCACCGCTCGAATCGACCTGTCTGCAGATGGCACGGAGCAGGGTCGTCTTGCCGGCGCCGTTCGCGCCGAGCAGGGCGACGATCTCACCCTCTTCGATCGCGAGATCCACACCGTGGAGCACTTCGACCCCGCCGTAGCGCGCGCGGAGGTTCTGGGTCGTGAGGACGGTCATGGCAGCAGCTCCCCGTCAGACGGCGCGTCGGCACCGAGGTACGCGGCGATCACGCGGGGGTCAGCGGACACGGTTGTCGGGTCGCCGTACGCGAGCAGCCGGCCGGCGTCGAGCACCGCGACGAAGCGAGCGACGCGCATGACGAGGCCGACGTCGTGCTCGACGAGGAGGCTCGTCATGTCCGTGTCGGCCCCGAAGTCGGCGATGACCTCCAGCAGTTCATCGGCTTCGTCGGCACTCAGTCCGGCGGCGGGCTCGTCGAGCAGGAGCAGCGAGGGACGTGACAGCAGCGCGCGCGCCACTTCCACTCGGCGTCGATCGGCGTGGGCCAGGCTGCTCACCGGCGCGAGCGCCAGAGGTTGCAGCGCGAGCGGACCCATCAGATCCCACGCCTCGAGGCGGACGGCGCGTTCCTCGCGGCTCGCTCGGCCGATCCGCAGCGCGGCGGACCACATTCCGGCGCGCATCCCGCCGTGCGCACCCAGCAGGACGTTTTCGAAGACGTTGAGGTCGGGAAGGAGCGCGGGCGTCTGGAAGGTGCGGGCGATGCCTGCGATCGCCCGGGCCTGCGCCGGCACGCCGCTCATGGGCCGGCCGGCCAGCTCGATCTCGCCCTCGTGGCGGTAGATCCCGCTGATGCAGTTGAACAGGGTCGTCTTGCCCGCCCCATTGGGCCCGATGACCGCGCTCGTTCCGCCGCGAGGGATCGAGAAGCTGACGGCGTCCAGCGCGCGCACGCCGCGAAAGCCGATGCCCACGTCACGGATCGTCAGGGCAGGGGCGGCCATATCGCGCTCGTCAGGGCCGACGGTCGCATCGGTGTCCAGGGTCATCATCCTCGATGTCTCGGGTAGGCGGGGCGGCAATGCCTCACGGCCAAACCTACGAGCGAGCATGCATGTGGGCGAGACTGATTTACCTATACACAGGATCGATCCTGTTTATAGCGTGAGCCGTTTCGCCGTCGAGCGTGCGCGCGCGGCGCCGCTTGAAACGGGTGGTCAGCGCGTCCGGTGCCGGTCGACGCCGGCAGCTGTCAGCATCGCGCCGGAGACAAAGGACGCGACGGCAATGCCGGGCGCGAGGGCGGTGCCCAGGAGCATCAAACCCACGCCGACCCACAGCACCAGTGGCGACCAGTGGCGCGACGTCAAGGCGCCCACAGCCCCTATGAGCAGTGCGAGCGCGCACGTCGCGAGACCGGGGAGGACGGCGGAGATCCACAGGCTCGCCCCGGTCTCGCCGGCCGGTCGGGCGCCGGTGTACGCAGTTGCGGCATAGAACGTCCAGGAGCCGACCCATGCCAGTGAGACTGCCGCGAAGACGAGATACACGGCCGAGCGGGCGGTCGACGGCCGGACGACAGCGACGACGAGCCCGGCAAGCAGCAGCACCCCCGACATCCCGCCAAGCACGACGAGCACCCCGAGGTACCCGATGCCGTCCCCGCACGCCCAGCTTCCGTCCGCGCCCCATTCACCGCCGATGCTCCACGAGCAGTTGAAGTGGAGCGTTTCGCGCATAAGGCCGACTGAGCCCCCCGCGAAGAGAAAGGCAAGGAGTCCTCCGACCACGACCACGACCGCAACTGCCGCCGTCGCCGCGCGTTCGGATCGCGCCGATGTCGTGCTCGGCCGCGCGGGATCCATCGATGAGGTGGTCACCGTCCCGACGCTACCGGTCCGCCTCAGCTCAGAGAAGGGCTCCAGGTCCGCGTAATGACGCGACCTGGAGCCTTCTCGCGGAGAACTCCGCTTCGACGGATCGAGATCGGTTCCCTCAGTGCGCCGTCGCCAGCGCATGCTCGGCTGCGGTGTGGATGACCTCCGAGACGACGCGGGCCTGAGTCATGAAGACGGCATGACTGGCCGAGACGTAGGTGATCTCCGCGCCCGCCCGCTCAGCCATGTGCTTCAGCATCGCCTGGTCGAAGGACTGGTCCTCGGTGGCGATGACCGCCCAAGCCGGCTTGTCGTGCCACGCGGCGTGCGCCACCGGGGTGGCGAAGGCCGACATGTTGATCGGCACCTGCGAGTCACGCAGGAACGCCGCATCCTCGTCACTGGCATCCGCCGCGAAACCGATCTTGAAGGTGTCGGGATTGAGGAACCCGAACCCGTCCTCTCCCACATCGATGGTGAAGTTCGGGGTGGGCGCAAACCCCTCGTACTGCGTGGCCGTGTTCTCGCCGCTGTCCGGAGCCAGGGCGGACACGTACACCAGTCCCGCGACGGCGGGGTGGTTGCCGGCCTCGGTGATCACCGTGCCGCCCCAGGAGTGACCGACGAGGATCGTCGGGCCCTCCTGCAGGTCGAGCACCCTTTTTGTGGCGGCGATGTCGTCTTGCAGAGAGGTGAGCGGGTTCTGCACGATCGTGACCCGGTGTCCTTCGGCGGTCAGCGTGTCGTAGACCCGCCGCCAGCCGGAACCGTCCGCGAACGCGCCGTGCACCAGCACGACGTTCCTGATGATGTGATCCGTGTGACTCATGTTTCCCTTCCTTTCGTGGCCCGCGGAGCTTCACTCGCGGGAGCGTTGTCGAGATAGCGGTCGCCGACTCGATAGACGTGTGCTGTCGAGGGGTCACCCCGTGATGGCGGCGAGGATCGTGCGGGTCACGGCATCCGGCTGCGAGACGCCGATCGCGTGGGATGCCTCCGCCACGACCGTCGTGCCCTTCGAACCGGCGCGCGCGGCGAAGAACGCGATCGCGGCAGCAGGGATGTTTCTGTCGGCTCCGCCGGACACGAACCACGACGGGATCGATCGCCACGCCGGCGACGACGTGGCCAGCGGCTCGCTCAGCGCACGATCGGAGATCGCACGCTGGGTCGCGGCCATGAGGGCCGCCGTGGCGTCGTCGACGTCCGCGCAGAACTGCTGGTGGAACAGCTCCGTGCGGATGGTGAGGTCGGTCCCTCCAGAGGTCAGCGGCAACGCCGACACAGTCTGACCCAGGGAGCTTCCGGGGTAGAGGTCGGTGAGCTGAGACGTCGACTCCCCGGTGTCGGGTGCAAAGGCGCCGACGTACACGAGCGCTTCGACGTTCTCGGCCGAAGCCGCCGCTTGCGTGATCACCATGCCGCCGTAGGAGTGCCCTACCAGGACGACCGGCCCGTCGACGCCCCGCACGAGGTCGGCGACGTACTCCGCGTCACCGGTCAGGCTGCGCAACGGGTTGGATGCTGCGCGTGCGCGCACGCCGTTCTGCGCGAGCTGTTCGATCACGCCGTTCCAACTGGAGTTCTCGGCGAATGCGCCGTGCACGAGGACGACCGTGGTGTTGCTGTTGGGAGACATGGTCAGCGGCCCGTGTCGTGGGTGCCGAGCGCCTTGCCCAGCACATGAATGGCCTGCTCGACTGCCGCAGTCGCGGCCGCAGACGATCGCAGGGGGTTCACCATCATGAAGTCGTGGAGGATGCCGTTGTAGCGGACGCAGGTCGTCCGAACGCCCAGCTCTGTGAGCCGGCGCGCGTAGGCTTCGCCCTCGTCGCGGAGCACGTCGTTCTCGTCGACGATGATGAACGTCTCGGGCAGTCCCGCGAGCTCTTCGTCGGACGCGCGCAGCGGGGACGCGATCGGGTCCGCCCGCGCCGCCGGGTCAGGCGTGTAGGCGTCCCAGAACCACGCCATCGACTTCGCCGTCAGGAACGGCCCGTCGGCGAACTCCCGGTAGCTGTCGGTGTCCTGCGCTGCATCGGTGACGGGGTAGTAAAGCGACTGATGGATGACTGTGACGTCCCCCCGGCGCTGGGCGAGGAGAGTGACGGCGGTGGCCATGCAACCGCCCACCGAGTCGCCTGCAACCGCGAGCCGGGTGGCGTCGAGCTTCTCCGCTTCGGCGTTCGCGACGATCCACTGTGCCGCGGCGTAGGCCTGTTCGATGGCGACGGGGAACGCGGCTTCGGGCGAGCGGTCGTACTCCACGAAGACGAGAGCCGCAGAGGCGCCGGCCGCGAGTTCGCGGGTGAGCCGGTCGTGCGTACCGGCGTTGCCGAGTATCCAGCCGCCGCCGTGGATGTACAGGACAACGGGAAGCACCTCGGTCGCGCCCTTCGGGCGCAGGATGCGGACCCGAGCATCCCCGACCTCAGCCGGAACAGTCACCCACCGCTCATCGACGTCGACTTTGTCGATCGGTGCGGCCTGAACGTCGTCGAGGACTTTCCTCGCCGCTTCCGGGCCGATCTTGTACAGGTACGGGGGCTGGGCGGTTGCGTCGGCGAACGCCTGACCCTCCTTCTCGAGCACATGCTTGCTCATGTCATCTCCTATCGATGATCCGGGGGTGGGCGGCGGTGTACCCACATGGCGATGATCTGCCGCCCGCGTAACGGGCGGGAAGAGTCGATCGACTGACTCGAGTCATCAGCGGGTCAGGGCAGGTCACGGGAGTCGTCCGTCGGAAAGTCTTCCGCGGTCGTCGATAGCGGACTAAGGGATGCAGGTCAGAGGCCCTTTTCGTACAATGAACCATGGTGACGCGAACACCGCCGGCGACTGACGCACCTGCACCGTCCGCGCTCATCCTCCGGCACGTCGAAGATGTGTTCGGCCCGCAGGCGGCGCCAGCAGCGGTGATCGCGCGCCTGTCCCGCCGAGACCGCTGGCCGGAGGTCCTTCCCCGGCTCAGCGATCTGACCGCCGAGGGCGTGGCCGCCGCCGCTGACTTCCAGGCCCTGTCGCCCGAGCTTCGCGCTCATGTGCTCGCGCTCGCCCTCCAGGGTGTGGCGGGCGTTGTGCCGCTGGATCCTGCGGCTGCCTCGGCCACCGGGTTCGTCGATGTGGAGCGCGGGGGGCTCATCACCTGGAGTTCGGACGTGCACCGCGTTGCAGTCCTCGCCGGCGCTGACCTCGACGATCATCGGGTTGCCGGACGCCTCTGCTTCTCAGGCCCCTCGGACCGGCACGGTGGTGCGCTCCACCTGCTCCTGGCCCGGGAGACGGTCGAGCCCACCGACCTGGTTGCTGCGGCCGATTTCTTCGCGCGCGCGGACCGACCGTCATGGGCGATGGTCTGCCTCGTCAGCGCCGCCGACGCCGCCCCTACTCCCACCGCAGCCGCCTCGTTCGCCGCCGCCGCAGCGAACATCGCCGCGTTCGAGGGCGACTTCTCCGAGGCCGAGCGGGTGATGAGGAACTTCACCCCCAGCGACACCAAGGTGCTCATCCGCGACAGCGCCCCTGCCAGGGCGCTGCGACAAGCGCTCGTCGAGACCAACACCGTCGCCGCGCGGGCTACCGTTCTCGCACGTCTGGAGGAGCCCGGCATCACGGCGAGCGCAGCCGGACAGGCCCTCGCCGTCTACGCGCTCGCCAACATCATCGACGGCGATCCGACCTCCTGGGAAGGATTCTTCCGAGCATTCTCGGCCGCGCCGTCGCCTGCGCATCCCGCGTTCGTGGCCATCGTGCGTACTATCGGCGCCCCGAATACGGCATTCGAACCGCACCTGGATCCGCCCGTCACCGACGGGCGGGGATGGTCGCAGCTGGCCGAGTGCATGTCCTCGCTGCTGGACGCATTCCGCGACATGCGCCTGGAATATTCCGCCCCTGCCGTGCTGGGTGCGCGCGCGGGCAACCGGCTCGTTCGAACGGTCGCGGCGACGTGGGTGTCGGTGACGCTCGCCCACAACCACCACTGGAGCATGCTCGACACAGAGTTGAAGGTCGCGATGGATACGACGAGCATCGTGCCCGCCCCGCTGATGCGGCTCAATGCCGAGGCTCTGTTCGCCCTTCTTGAAGCGTTCCGCGGCGAACGTGCCGCGGCGCGGGAGCGCCTGGATCGCATCCGCTCCGAGCCGGCGCTGCGGCGCGCCTATCGGCTTCGGCTGGTTCTGGACTCGGTCGACGTCATGATCGAAGGACCGCAGGGCAACTACGAGCATGCCCTGGCCCTGCTATCCACACGGGAGCCCGACATCCTCGACCTCACGGTCGGCCCGTGCGGTCCTGTGGAAATCTTCGACTTCGTCGACTACGCGCTGCTGCTCCAGCAGCACGAGGAGGCCGTCGCACGGGTGGAGCAGGCCCGGGAGATTCTGCGCCCGCATCACTCCGAACGGGCAGCCTTTGTGCTGGCCGCCTGCGAAGCGGCGATCGCCGCGCGCAACACTCTGACGCCCGCGGAGGATCTCCTCGCCCGTGCGCAGACATTGCCGTTCGTATACGAATGCGCCCGCCTCCGCCTCGTCTACGCCGAACGCCTCAGGCGGCTGAGCCGCACCGCCGAGGCCCGCCGCCAGCTCCTTCGTGTCGAGGTGGAGTTCAAGACGGTGCAGGCCGGCGCCTGGATGGACCGGGTGCACAGCGAGTTGCGCGCATGCCAGCGCGGGGCCGTGATGCACGTCGCCGATCTCACCGAACAGGAGTCTCGGATCGCGGAGCTCGCCGCCGGCGGCTTGTCGAACAAGGAGATCGGCACCCGATTGCACCTTTCGCCCCGTACGGTCGGCGGGCACCTCTACAAGGTCTTCCCGAAGCTCGGCATTACCACCCGCGCTCAGTTGCGTGACGCGTTGGTGACCGCCAATCTCCACGACACCACAGAAGGGTAGCGCCCGGTTCTCACGCCGAGATCGAGCGTCCCATCAGTGCGTCGACGGAGGTGCCGCCCAGCTCGCTCTGCACAATCGGGCGCACCTGCGTTCCGAACAACTCGATCGCATGGAGGAGCTCACGCTGGGGCACTGCCCCCATGTCCATGTGGATGTACTGGCGCACATGCCCCCAGTGTTCGTGCATGAGCAGAATCCGCTCGGCGATCTCCTCCGGTGAACCGACCAGCAATCCTCCTTGCGGGCCGGTGTCGCGCTCGTATGAATCCCGCGTCGGAGGACTGAAGCCGCGCTGCTCCCCGACGGTTTTCATGAACTGATGCCAGTGCGGCCACCACGTTTCGCGCGCGTGGTTGCCGTTCTCGAGGACGAAGCCCGGTGACCCGAGCATGACCAGCGTCTGCTGGGGTGAATTGCCGAAGTGAGCCGACGCGCGGCGATAAAGTTCAGCGTTCGCGGCGGAGCGGATCGCGCTTCCTCCCAGCACGCCGGTCGCCATCGGAAGGCCGAGTTGAGCCGCCCGGACGACGGAGCCAGGGTTTCCCCCGACGCCGAGCCAGATCGGGATGGGGCCCTGTTCAGCTCGCGGAGGGGCATACTGGCCGGTCAGCGCCGGCCGAGTCTCCCCGTGCCACGAGACGCGGGCGGATCGGTTCACTTCGATGAGAAGGTCGAGCTTCTCAGCGAACAGGCGATCGTAGTCCTGAAGGTCGTACCCGAAGAGCGGAAACGACTCGATGGAAGACCCGCGTCCGGGGATCATCTCCACTCGGCCGCCCGAGATCGCGTCGACCGTGGCGAACTGCTGGTAGACCCGGACGGGATCGTCGGTGCTGAGGACCGTGACCGCACTGGAGAGTTTGATGCGGGACGTGAGCGCGGCTGCGGCAGCGAGCACCGGTGCGGCAGCGGACACCGGGAATTCGGGGGTGTGGTGCTCGCCGACTCCGAACCAATCGAGTCCCACCTCCTCGGCGAGCGCGATCGATTCCACGACATTCCGTATCGCTTGCGCTTCAGACACGCGCGATCCCGTCGCGGGATCGCGGCTAGCATCACCGAAAGCACCGACACCTAGTTCCACGATCTTCTCCAGTTCCTTCGAGGAGGTGCTTAGTTCGGGCTTGCATGGACAAGAGGTGCACCATGCGCCGCGTCCGTGAGCGCCCCGGCGTCAAGACGGGCCCCGAACGGCGCTTCACCGGGCTCGAGCAGGCGTCCCGCGGCAAGTGAGTCAACCTGGACGGCGTCATACCCGATGCGCTCGATGACCTGGGCAACCATCGCGACATCCCTCACATCGTCGCCGGCGACCGCGATCGCTCGACGGTCCGGATGCCGCGACGGCCGGCGATCCGGTTCCAGATCGTGATAACCCGTGTGATTGAACGACTTGACGACACGGGCTCCAGGCAGAAGCGCTTGGACGACCGAACTCGTGCCGTCCACGGCTCCATCGAACTCGGCGATCTGTCCGTCGACCGGCGGCCAATAGTTCATGGCGTCGACCACGAGTCGTCCCTCGAGCATCGTGGCATCCACGGTCTTGATCCGGTGCAGAGGGAGCGCCAGGATGACCATGTCCGCGTCTGACACCGACTCCTCGGCCCAGGCCGCGCGGGCACCGGGTGCGACGACGGAGACGATTATCTCAACGAGCGCCGGATCGCCCGACCCGGAAATCGTCACGTCGTATCCTGCGTCGACGAGCGCTCGGGCAAGGGCCGTACCCACGCGTCCGGCACCAAGAATGGCGATGCGACGGATCCCAGACGCGCCCGCGCGCCGCTCGTCGGCGGCCCTCACGCTGCACCCGCGTTCTCTTGTCCCATGTCAGCCAGGAGCCGGCGCACACGGGGAACGACCTCGAGCCCGAAGCGTTCAATGGTGTCTGTCTTGGCGGCGTGATCCATGCGACTCGCGGCCGCAACGAAATCGAAGCGCGTGGCACCCAGCAGCCCCATCGAGGCCGCGATGCGTCGGGCCACGGTTTCGGCGGAGCCGACGAAGAGCGCGCCACCCGCTACTTCGGCGTCATAACGATCACGGCGGAACGGAGCCCAGCCGCGCTTCGGGGCCTCGGCGTTCATCATGCCGGACCACACCGGCCAGAACCGTTCGATGGCCTCTTCATCGCTATCCGCGATGAAGCCGTGCACGTGCATGCCGACGGGCTGATCGACCTGGTCGAGTGCGGACAGCGCCTGGCGATAAAGCGTGGTCAGGGGTGCGAATCGCTCGATGGTCCCCCCGATGATGCCCAGCATGAGCGGCAGCCCGAAACGGGCAGCACGGATGACGGACTGCGGACTGCCGCCGACGCCGACCCACACCGGCACTGCACCCGGAGCAAGGGTGGGCTCGAGTACCTGCTCGAACAGTGGCGGGCGGAATCTGCCCGTCCACGTGACCGGCTGGCTGCGCAGCAACTGCATCAGCAGACCGAGCTTCTCTTCGAACAGGTCCTCGTAGTCCCCCAGGTCGAAACCGAAAAGCGGAAACGATTCGATCGCCGAACCGCGCCCGACGATCATCTGGGCGCGACCGTGCGAAAGCGCGTCCAGCGTGGCGAACTCGTTGTAGACGCGCACGGGGTCCTGCGTGCTCAGGACGGTGACGGCTGTGCCGACTCGAAGAGTCGTCGTGCGCGCGGCGATGGCGCCCAGGATCACCGGTCCCGCGGAGTCCATCATTCCCTTGCGGTAGTGCTCCGCGATGCCGAAGGAGTCCAGGCCCACCCCCTCCGCCGTGACGGCCTCCTCGACGACATCGCGGATGACCTGAGCGCCGCTCACCGTCCCGGCCGGCCCCTCCGATTGGAAGGCGAACGTACCGATCCCGAAGTGGAGTGCCCCGGGCGCCGGGTCGTTGATGCGTGACTCCGACCAAGAAGGGCTGAGGGAGACTGATGCTTGGTTACTCATAGTTACTTGTGTACTATGCGATAACCAGTCACTGCAACGTTACCCAGTCACCCCCATGTGACCGAGTGGAGGATCCGATGGCCGATGCCGCGCCGCAAACCATGCTTCAGATCTGTACGGAAGACGACCCGCTCCTGTTCCGCTCGATCCTGGACCGGGTGGGCGACAAGTGGACGCTCATCATCATCGGGCTGCTCGAGCAGAAGACGCATAGATTCACGGAGCTCCTCTCCGCGATTCCGGGCATCTCGCGGCGAATGCTCACGCTGAGCCTGCGATCTCTCGAACGCGACGGGCTTGTCGAGCGGACCGTCTACGCACAGGTGCCGCCGCGGGTCGAGTACCGGGTGACCCCGCTCGGCCTTGGCCTGAGCGAGCCGGTGTTGGCTCTGGCGGGGTGGGTCGCCCGACACAAGGGCGAGATCGCCGCCCACCGCACGACCTTCGACGAATCAGCGTGTGACGACTGACGGGAGGGCGTTGATTTCGCAGTTCGCCCCATATGCGTCGCGGTGAGCGCGGGAAGCAGTACCCGGTCCACGAGGTCCTGCACCGTCGCCGGGTCGAGCGCCTGCCGCTGTATGGACACGCGGCCGAAGGCCACCGAGGGAACGATGCTCGTGATCAGCGGGACCGGCGTGGAGGGGGCCACCGTGCCCCGCTCGATCCCACGCTCGATCACGGCGACGATCGCCGCGAACGGCGGACCGCCGATGGCCTCGCGGGCGGCCTCGTACAGCTCCGGGTTACGGCCGAACTCGAGCGCGCGCACCGCGGCGACGGCGAGGTCGATCTTGCCCGGCCACCGACGGTAGATGGCAGCTTTGCTGCTGCCCGCGGCGCGGGTGCGGTCAGCACGTGTTTTCGATCAATCTCTCACGCGGGCCGACGGAGGCAGGCGCCGAGCACGCACTCCAGCGCGGCACCCCTTAGGCTAGGCTCCCCCCATGTCGCCTCCCGACCCGCTCTTCGATTGCGAGGGCGAGATGGCGTCAGCAGTGGCTGCACACGACTGGTCCGGGACGCCCTTGGGGCCCGTCAGCTCTTGGACAGCCGCACTTCGGACGGCGGTGGGGCTCGTATTGCGGAGTCGCTACCCGATGGTGCTCACGTGGGGCGAGGACCTCGTGATGCTCTACAACGACGCTTACATTCCCACGGTCGGGCCAAAGCACCCTGCGCTGGGCGAAAAGCTCAGCCACGTGTTCGCGGAGATCTGGGACGACATCGGTCCTATGCAGCGGTCGGTGCTCGCCGGAGGGCCGGCGGTCTACCTCGAGGACTTCCGCCTCTCCATCGAGCTGGCGAGCGGCCTGACAGAGAATTTCTTCACGTTCTCGTACTCCCACGTCCCGGATGACGAAGGTCCCGGTGGAGTGCTGACGGTCATGTCCCTCACCACCCGCCAGGTGGTGGCGGCTCGCCGCCTCGCGTTGCTGCACCGCTTGGCTTTGGAGGTCGACCGGGCGCTCGCGCCCCACGAGGCTATGGACGCAGCCCTCCAGGTC
Source organism: Microbacterium sp. zg-B96 (assembly GCF_030246865.1). Classification (NCBI taxonomy): domain Bacteria; kingdom Bacillati; phylum Actinomycetota; class Actinomycetes; order Micrococcales; family Microbacteriaceae; genus Microbacterium; species Microbacterium sp. zg-B96. The sequence goes on from NZ_CP126738.1 coordinate 307,026, forward strand.
CTGTCCGGCGCGAGCGATGATCTGGTGGGTGGAGCGCTCTACACCCGCACGAAGCCGTCGGACGGCGCCGCGCCAATCATGAGACGTTTGGGGGTTTTCGGAGAAGTCGGGTGTGCGGAGTTCCCTGAGCGAATTCAGTCGTCGTCCCATCCGGTGGTGCACGCGTGGCAGGGGCGGTCGCCCGTCCGCGCCCAGAACGGGCCGCCGCCGGCGGGCAGACTTCCGACGTCGTGGGTTGCCATTCCCGTGCACGGACAGGGCGAGGTCGAGGCCGTGCTAGCGCTGTTCCCTCACCCGCTCCGGCCAGCGGACACCGACCAGGATCGGTTCCTGGAGCTGATCGCCGACCAGGTCGGGCAGATCCTGGGCATGGCGACGGCACGAGATCGTGAACGTGCACGCCTGGAGGCGCTGGCTGCGCTCGATGCGGCGAAGACTGCGTTCCTGTCCAATGTCAGCCATGAGTTCCGGACCCCGCTCACCCTCCTCCTCGGCCCTTTGCAGGACGTCGTTGACGGGCGGGCGTCGGCGATTGAACGTGCCGAGGCCGAGGTGATGAGATCCACTGCGCTGCGGCTCCTTTGGATGGTGAACACACTGCTGGACGTAGCCAGGATCGAGGAAGGTGGCATGGTCGCCACACCGGAGATGATCGATGTCGCTCAGATCACTGGGGACCTGCTCCGACCGTTCGAACTGGCTGCTCGGCGGACCGGGCTTCAGTTGCACAGCGATCTGGATCCGACCCTCGGGCAGGTGCTCGTTGATCCGGAGTTGTGGGAGAAGATCGTGCTCAACCTGGTCGCCAACGCGATCAAGTTCACGTTGCGCGGCTCGGTTCGTGTGATGGTCGCCGCCCGCGACGGCCGACTGGTCCTCCGCGTCTCCGATACCGGGGTGGGCATACCCTCCTCGGAGATCCCACACGTCTTCGACCGCTTTCACCGGGTTAGGGACGACGACACCCGCAGCGTGGAGGGCACCGGCCTCGGCCTCGCTCTCGTGGCCGAGGCTGCGCGGGCGATGAGCGGCACAGCGACGGTGCGCTCCGAGCCGGGGATGGGTTCCGCCTTCGAGGTGACGCTGCCGCTGGTTCGCACGGGTCCCGCCTCCCGGTGGAGCCCCCACGTCGATGTGGCCATGGCGATAGCGGAAGACCTGGTGGCGTCCGACGACCAGGAGATCGTGCGTGTGGGCCAGCAGCCGCCCCTGGGACGGGATGGACCTGCCATCCTGGTGGTGGAGGACAACGCCGCGCTCCGCTCGCGGCTCGCCCGGTTGCTCAGCGACCTGGGGACGGTCACCGCCGTCCCGGACGGGGTTGCGGCGCTTGAGATTCTCCGGTCCGAACAGGTGAGCCTGGTGGTGACCGACGTGATGATGCCACGGATGGACGGGCTGACCCTCCTGCAGGCGATTCGTAGCGACGAGTCACTGCGCAGGATTCCGGTCGTGCTGCTCTCCGCCGTGGCGGGGTCCGAGGCAGCAGCGGGAGCGATTGAGGCGGGGGCCGACGACTACGTGGTGAAGCCGTTCACACCCGGAGAGCTGCTGGCCAGGTGCCGCATGAACCTCGAACTCGCTGAGTACCGCGCGACCGCTGCGGCCAGCAACGCACGCGGCGCGCTGCTCGCTGGCGTGAGCCACGACATGCAGACGCCCCTGTCCGTCATTACGAGCGCCCTCGACCTCCTCAGCGAGCCCAGCATGGATGAGGGGCGTCGCCGCAGGATCCTGACCCGTGCCCAGGTGCGTGCGGCCCAGCTGAGCCGACTCGTGACGCAATTCCTGGATTGGTCGAGACTGAACATGAGCGAGCCGCTCCCGATCCGGGTCGGGGCAGTGGACCTCAAGGACATCATCAGCGAAATCGTCTCCGAGCACGAGCAGATCGCGATTCGCGTGACCGGGGACCCAGAACGGGAAGTGTGGTGTGACGACCGACGCACCGCTCAGATCCTTCATAACCTCGTGGAGAACGCGGAGCGGGTGGCCCGCACCCATATCGAGATCCGGATAGAGAGTGACGACGACCTGTGCGTTGTGCGGGTCGTCGACGATGGATCGGGGGTGAGTCCTGAGGTTTTACCGCTCCTCTTCGAGGCGTTTGGCCCGACTACGGCTGCGAAGGGCAACGGCCTCGGGCTGCACATCTCCCGAGCCGCCGCCCAAGCGCAGGGAGGCGCACTGGAGTTGGAGTCCACCGGTCCGGAGGGCTCGGTGTTCGCGTTGCGCCTTCCGAGGAGGCGACCGTGCTGAGAGTTCTTCTCGCAGACGACGACCCGGACATCCGCGACATGACCGCAGAACTGCTTGGCCGGCGCGGCTGCGTGGTGACCATGGTGGCGTCCGGAGAAGAAGCTCTGGCCGTTCTCGCGGCGGAAACCTTTGACGTGCTGGTTCTCGATCAGAACATGCCCCCCGGCTCCGGCACCTCGGTGGCCACCGCGCGCCGGGCACTCGGCGACACCACTCCGATCGTGCTGTGGACCGGCTGGTCAGGGACCCTCGACGCCAACGAGCTTGAGCGTCTCGAGATCCGCCTGGTGAACAAGGCCGGTCCCCGCCAGCTGATCGCGCTGGTGCTGGAACTCGGGCAGTCGGACTGACGCTCCCGCCGGTCGCTGGCGGGGTTCGCTGAGCGAGGTCTGGGCTCCACCAGCGGGTTCCCCAGAAACGACCGGATGAGTCCAGCGTTGCCGTGCCGATCCCGCTCAGACGGCGCCTGCGGTGGACCAGCGGTGCCCACCGGCGGCGCGGGCGCTGTCCATCGCCGTCTGTGCGGCCGTCACGAGCGCGTCGAGGTCGTAGCCGTGGGTGCGCACCGACGCCGATCCGGCGCTCGCCGAGAACTCGACGGCCAGCGGCTGGTCGGTCTGCACCGTGGATACACGCTCGAGCAGATCTCGGATGCAGTCGCGCACCGTGGTTTCGGGTCGCGACAGCAGCACCAGGAAGCCGGCGCCGCCGTCCCCGCCGATGTCGGAATCCGCGGGGAACGATGCGCGCACGTCGGCGCCGAGGCGGTCGACGATGCGGCGGAACGCGTCCTCGCCGCCCGCGATCCGCAGAGCGTCGGTGTCGTCGAGCGACAGCGCGATGAGGCTCCAGGTCGTCTCTCCCGCCGCCTCGGCTCGAGCCAGCCGATCCCTCGCCGTATGAGGGAAGAACTCCCCGGATTCGAACGTCCCGGCCTCGACGGGATTGCGCGCGAGGCCCAGCAGCGACACGAGAGCGCACGTCAGGTAGGCGATGACGCCGATCGCCTTGAGGTCGGGGAGCACGTGCTCAACGTTGCCGGACAGCCCGTTGACGATGGCGGCGACGACGCTCGCGATGCCGATGAGGGGAAGCACACCCGACACGATGAGCAGCGGGAGCAGTCGGCTCGCGTCGTGCTCATGCCTCCGGATCAGCTCGAGGACCGAGAGCGCCGCCCAGGTCGAGGCGAGGAGGTACGACGTCGAGTAGATGAGCGAGTGCCACGGCGCGTGGATGCTGGTGGCGAGCGCGGTCGCGGCGACGGCCGCCACGAGGGGTCCCACCCACATGTACCCGCGCGCGCCGCGCGCCACCCGCAGACCCGACCAGACGAACGCCGGTGCCGCCATGACGACGCCTTCCGACACCTCCGCGAGGGTCGGCATCCCGGTCGCGTCGGAGATGAGCACGCCGAAGCTCGAGATCATCACGAGCAGGAACATCAGCGACCACAGCAGAGTCGCCACCGACGGTCGATATAGGAAGCCGAGCCCGATCATCATCATCGAGGTCAGCGTGGCCAGTACCGCCAGGATGACCGAGCCGTCCACCGTCGCGGTCGTCATGGCGCCTCCGCAGGGATCCGGATCGTGATCGTCGTGCCGACGCCGGGTTCGCTGTCGACATGGATCGTTCCGCCGTGCGCCTCGACGATCGTGCGCACGATGCTGAGCCCGAGACCCGTGCCCGCGATGCCGCTCTCAACGGCGGTCTCGGATCTGAAGTAGGGCTCGAAGATGTGGGGGAGCTCAGTTGCCGCGATCCCCATGCCGGTGTCTGCAACGCTCAGTTCGACCGTCGATCCGTCGTGGCGGGCGCTGACGTGCACCGTCCCGCCTGCGGGGGTGTACTTCAGCGCGTTGCCGAGGAGGTTGTCGGTCAGCTGTCGCAGGCGGAAGGCATCCCCCCAGATCATCAGTGGCTCCCCGGCATCCAGAGACAGCCGTACGTGATGGTCGTTCGCGCTCACGGCGAACGACTCGACGGAGGCCTCGACAACGGCGCGCAGATCGGTGACGGCGCGCGCATCGCGGTCGGCCCGCGTCGTGGCGTCGGGCTGGGAGGAGAGGATCGTGGACACGAGGTGCATCATGCGCTCGCTGGACTCCTCAATGACGAGCAGGCGTTTGCGCTCGCGCTCATCGATGCGATCGCTTTCCAGAAGGCGGTCGGTGTGACCGAGGATCCCGGTGAGCGGATTGCGCAGCTCGTGCGACACCTGCGCGGCGAGTGCCTGGCGACGCTTGTCGGCAGCCACCACCTCCGTGATGTCCTCCGCGATGAGCACGGTGCTGTCTTCTTCCCCCGGCCGCGGCTGCTGATGCCGGGTCGTGATCGACAGCGCATGCCAGCGACCGTCCGGATCGAACAGCCAGACACGCTCGTCTTCGAACTCCTCGCCGCGCATCGCGCGGGCATAGGAACGCTCGCCGGTTCGGAGGGCCCGTCCGCGCAGCCCGTCGTACTCGATGGAGTGTGCACGCTGGCTCGGGTCGGACTCGTCGATCGCGTACAGCGTGCGGTAGGCGGAGTTCGCCGACAGCAGTTCTCCGGTGGTGCTGACCTGGGCAATGGCAATGTGGACGGCGTCGAGCATGTCGCTGATGCGGCGGCGCTCGATCGAGACTGTGTCGAGCGAATGATGGATGCGACGCGATTGGCGCATGAGCAGCGTGCGATACGCGCGTGCCTGCCGCGCCGTGGCATGGACCGCGACGCCGACGAAGGCCAGCGCCAGCACCGCGATGAGCACGCGCAGCGCACTCGCGGGCGACGACTCATTCGCCAGCACCTCGATGAGGGTGATGACCGCGACGACGGCCAGACCCGCCACGAGCCGGGAGAGCGGGAACTGCGCCGCGAGCCACGTGATGGGAAACACCCACAGGTGTGAGATCCGCAGCGCGGTGCTGAACGTCAGCAGGCCCACCCACAGGATGTCGAGGTACGGCAGCCAGACGATGGCGCCTTCGGGCAGGCGACGCCAGGGGATCACCAGTGCGGCGATAGTAGTGGCGAAGACGCCCGCGACGCCGATCACGAGAGGCGGAATGCCGAGCACCGCGGGATCGAGCAGGTAGCCGACGATGATGATGATCGCGACGACGGCGGCGAACAGCAGTTGCCAGATCCAGACCGTGCGGATGCCCCCGTCGGTCCCGCGCAGATCGAACGCGGGGTCGACCGCGGGGATCACCCCGGTCGGCACGGCTCCTCCTCGAAGGGCGTCGTCATTGCCGAGTCGCGCTGCCCGTGAGGCGATACCCCACGCCTCTCACGGTCTCGACGTACCGAGGGGCGGTCGGGTCTTCGTCGAGCTTGCGTCGGAGCTTGGCGATGTGGGTCTCGATCGTCCTCATCTCGACGTCCGACACCTCCGCATCGGAGCTGCCGCGCTGGCTGCGCACGGCGAGGGCGAGCTCTTCCTTCGTGCGGACGCGCTGGCCTGTCTCCATGAGGGCGACGAGCAGGTCGAACTCCGTGCGCGTGAGCCCGGCGTCGTCGCCACCGCGCGCGGCGATGCGGGTCGCGCGATCGACGACGAGGTCATCGTACGCGAGGACGGCGGGCGCCTCGCCTGCGGCGGGACCGTCGGCGGGTGTCGAGGCATCCGCCGACGCGTCGGCCTTCACCCGCCGCAGCACCGCCTCGACGCGGGCGCGGAACTCGCGCGCGCGGAACGGCTTAGCGACGAAGTCGTCGGCGCCCGCCGACAGCGCCAGGACCGCGTCGGCCTCTTCTGTCAGCGCCGAGACGACGATGATGTGGGTCGCGCTGCGGTTACGGACGCGGCGCGTTGTCTCCAATCCGTCGATGCCGGGCATGTTGATGTCGACGGTGGTGATGAGCGGTTCATGCTCAAGCACCGCCTCGACGCCGTCGGCGCTGTTGGAGGCGCCGAAGGCTTGGACACCCGCCGACTCGAAGATGTCCACGAGCAGCTCACGGACGACCTCGTCGTCCTCGATGACGACGGCCCGGGCACCCTTCGCGCCGATATTCATCGGGCCCTCCTCTTCCTGGATCCTGTCCGAATTGTTCCACACTGCACTCTCGCTTCCGTGCGATGGCGCGTGGGACTCGGTGTCGGGGTCTAGGCCTGGCATATCGCCTCCTCGGCGGGCGGTGGATCGATCGTCGGCGTCGAGACGACGGCGAGCGTCGGTGCCGACGTTTCACGGGTGTGCGCCGCGAGTGTCACGGTCGCGGTTGCGCCTGGAACCACGTCCACGCTCACGCTCACGACGCGGTGTCCGTCGTGCACGCCGCCGCCGAAGCCCACGTCACCCGTGACGGAGGCGTCCACGAGGTCGAATCCCGGGGGGAGGTAGAGGTAGGCGACCGTGCGTACGGTTCCCGGGTCGAGTCCGTATTTGCCGCCCGAGGTGATGTACCGCGGGAGGGATGCCGCATCCGCCGGCGCGTTGTTCTTGATCGTCACCGAGATCTCGGCGACCCCCGTGGCGCCGCCGGTCTGTGCGAGCTCGCACGACCGCCAGTGCACCGAACTGGCCGCCGACTGGTAGTAGTCCATCTTCGAGCCGGTGCCGTCGTTGAGATATACCCCGAAACGCGCGGTCTCGGCATCGCTTCGGGGCAGACGGCCTGCGAGCACCGTCTCGTCCAGGACCGCCTGCTCGGCCGCGTCTGCGCTCCATACGAGTAACCGCCGCTCTTCGGCTGCGCGACCGAGGGCGGTGAGCAGACGGGACGGATCAAGGTCGCCCTCGGTCACCGCAGTGAAGACGGCCGCGCCAGCAGCTGCGAAGAACGCGTCCTGGTCGGCGGGCCGTTCGAAGCGGAGGTAGGAGTCGCGCAGGAGCACATCCACGACGGTGGTTGCCGTCAGCCGGTCCCCCGTCGCGGTGGTGATGGGTCCCGTTGCGCTCAGGAGATAGGACAGGGCCACCGGATCGAACGAGACGACGCCGTCGACGCGGAGCCCATCGTGCTCTTCGGCCCACATCTCTTGCGCGAGCGCCGCCGCGATCGTGAAGTCGGGCACTTGCGTGATGTTCTGGATCCATCTGCCCGGGTTCGCGCCGTAGACCGCTTCGATCTCGGGTCCGAGGGGCATCACCGGCTCCCGGTAGCGGGGGTAGTCGGGCGAGGACTCCTGCGCGACCAGTTCGATCCGGCCGTCGTCGACGCGCACGAGCGCCATCGCCCCGGGAACGCCGCCGAGCGAGCGCCACTCCGCGTTGTTCTGGAAGAGGAGCAGGTACTCGCGCGGGCCTTCGGCACCGAGCATCCCGGGAAGCAGGACGCCCGCACGGGCGAGGGCATCCGCGCCACCTTGCGCGACCGTCAGCAGCTGCGCGACCTCGTCGAGAGCATCGCGCAGCGGGGCCACGAGTGCGCGGCGATCGATCTGGGAGACCGTCGCGAGAGCCGTGTCGAGCCGCACCGCGGCACGGTGCGCGTCGGGGCCGATGCCCGCGAGCGGCGCGGCGTCGATGCGGCCGCCGCGCGGACCGAGGTCGGCGAAGTCGAGCTGCGAGACGGACGCGGCGAGCGGCGTCAACGCGCCGCTGACCGACTCGTCGAGCGCCGCCGTGAGAGCGCCTACGGCGTGCAGTTGCGCGCCGAGCCACGGCAATCGTGCGGCGACGTGCCAGACCGGGTCCGACGTGAGGACTCTGGCGGCGGCGGTGTGGTGGGAGATGTCGGAGAGGACACTCACCGCGGAGGCCGGATCGTCCAGCAGACTCCGCGCGTCAGTCACCGCGGCCTGCGCCGCGCGCACGTGGCCATATGCCAGGGCCGCGCGGATGCCGATCCAGGCGGCGCCGGCGAGGAACACCACGAGCACGCCGAACGCGACCCATGCCACGGTGGCTCTCGTCCCCCGTCGGCGCGGGCCGATCGTGTCGCCTCGCATCCCCATGCTGCCCCCAAGTGCCCACACTTTACCTTGAGGTTCCCTGTCGCGGAACTGGACCTTCTAGACATAGGCTGACTGCCACCACGGGGGTGGGCGGGCTGGCGGGGGAGACGGATGGCGGCTCAGGGCGGGGGGCGCGGGTCTGCACCGACACTACGGCGCGGCCTCGTCACGATGATGGTCGGGCGCGCGTTCCCTCCGGCGGCGGCTCTCGTGACGGCGCCGCTGCTCGCCGTGGGGCTGGGTGTTTCCGGCCGGGGAGAGCTCGCTGCCGCGACGGCACCGCTTCTGCTCGCGGTGACGATCGCCCCGTTGGGGATTCCGTCGGCCGTCACCTACGTCGTGGCGCGCACCCCCCGGCTCTTCGGGGTCGCACTGCGCCGCGGCGGCGTGCTCGTGCTGCTCGCGGGATTCGTCGCGTTGGGCGTCGCCGTGCAGACCGCCGCGCTGCTGAGCGCGGGGGATGACGCGCTCGCGGGCTACATGCTCGTGGGCGCCCTCGCGATCGTTCCGACCGTGCTGATCGCGGTGGTGCAGGCGGGAGCGGCCGGTCTCGGTCAGTGGCGCCTCATCGCCGCCGAGCGGGTCATCGCGTCAGCGGTCAAGGTGGTCGCGATCGCCGTGCTCTTCGGTGCGGATGCACTCACGGTCGCGGCCGCCGTTATCGTCGTCGCCTTCGCTCCCGTCGTGGGAGGCCTCGTGTACGTGGGGCTGCGGTCGGGCGGGTCACCGGCGTCGGGTGATCCCGGCGAAGCGGCGGCGCGCACCGGTGAGCTGCTGCAGTACGGCCTGCGGTCGTGGATCGGTGCCGTCGCCGGCATCCTGCTCATCCGCGTCGACCAGCTGCTGTTCGTCCCCGTCGGTGGCGCGTACGAGTTGGGGCTCTACGCCGTGGCCGTCACGATCAGCGAGGCGCCGCTCGTCGTGAACGCCGCGGTGCGCGACGTCATGTTCACCCACGATGCGGCCCGCGGCGACAACGAGCTCCTTGCGCGCGCGTCGCGGATGTCGACGATCGCGACGGGCGCCGTCGCCGTTGCGATCGCCGCCACGGCGTGGCTCTGGCTGCCGGTGCTCTTCGGCGAGGAGTTCGAAAGAGCGCTCACCCCTCTGGTGGTGCTCCTGACCGCCGTGGTCCTCGGCAACCCCGGGTCGGTCGCGGGAACGGGGCTCTCGGCGCGTGGTCGGCCGGGTCGTCGCAGCGTCAGCCTCGTCGTCGCCTGCGTGGTCAACGTCGCCGTCTTCTTCGTCCTGGTCCCGGCGTGGGGCGCGGTCGGAGCCGCCGTCGCAACGCTCGTCGGCAGCCTGATCGCGAGCAACCTCAACCTCCTGTTCCTCCGCCGGGCATCGGGCATCCCCATCTCGTCCTTCTATGCGTTCCGGCTCGCCGACGTCCGCGGTGTGCTGGCGCTGTTTCCGCGAGCGCGGGCGCGCAAGGGAGATGACGCGTGACGACCATGGCCCGACGAGTGTGGAACGGCGTGGCCCGTCGCGCGCTGCGCGTGCGGTTCGGCATCCGCAACCGGGTGTCGAGGTCGCCCGTCACCGGCGACGGCCCGATCGTCTCGCTCACGACACACGGCCCCCGCCTCGGGAGCGCGCATCTGGCCGTCGAGTCGATCGGCCGGGGGAGCCTGCGTCCCGCGCGGATCGTGCTGTGGCTGGCGCCCGAGGATCACGCCCGCCCGCTTCCGCCGACGCTGCGCCGACTCGTCGCGCGCGGTCTCGAGGTGCGGGAAGCGGGTGATTTCGGCCCGCACACGAAGTACTGGCCGCTGATCGCATCACGACCGGAGCGTGATTTCGCGACCGCCGACGACGACGTCTTCTATCCCCGCGGCTGGCTGGCAGAGCTCCGCCGGGCGGCGGACCGCCTGCCGGGCGCCATCGTGTGCTTCCGTGCCCGCGTCGTGCGGTTCGACGACACCGGCCCGCCGCCGCGCATCCTGCCGTACACGTCATGGACGCCGTGCCGCAGTACGGTGCCGTCGACGCTGCACTTCGCGACGGGGGTGTCGGGTGTGCTCTATCCGCGCTCGTTCGCCGACGTCGTGCGGGAGGCCGGCACGGTATTCCTGGAGCGCGCTCCCCGTGCCGACGACGTGTGGCTGCACTGTCTCGCCGTTCGCGCCGGCCTGCGCATCGCGCAGGTGCGGCCCCGCCCCGCGGAGTTCCTCGGGGTGCCCGGGACGAGACCGACGGGGCTGTACCGAGCCAACGAAAGCGGCGGCAACGATCGCCAGATCGCGCAGACCTATGCCGCCGACGTCCTCGCGCTGCTCGCCGCGACGTCGCGCGGTGCGACGGGTGTCATTTGAACAGCCCGCGGGCCGACATCTCGACGAGCGACCGCTCGTAGCCGTCGGGGTCGGCCGGCTGGTCGCGCACCCACTCGGCGAAGAGCCGCACGCCCGCGGCGAAGGTCGTGGTCGGCATCCATCCGAGCACGCGATGTATGCGGCCGCTGTCGGCGATGCTGTGACGGATGTCGCCGGCCCGGTAGGTGCCCGAGATGCGCATGCGGGCTTCGACGTCGAAGGCTGCGGCCAGTGCTTCGACGACTTCGACGACCGTCGTGGACGTCCCGGACCCCACGTTGTAAACGCCCCGCGCGGCGGGGTGCAGCGCGGCCAGCCGTGTCGCCTCGACGACGTCGTCGACGAAGACGAAATCCCGGCTCTCCCGTCCGTCTTCGAAGACATTGACCTCGGCACCGCGACGGAGGATCCCGGAGAAGATCGACAGGATGCCGGTGTACGGGTTCGTCAGCGACTGACCCGGGCCGTACACGTTCTGGTACCGAAGCGCCACGGCTTCGATACCGATCGCCGGGGCCGCCGTCGTCACGAGAGCCTCCTGCACGTGCTTCGTTATCCCATACACGCTCGAAGGGCGCGGCGGTGCCGATTCAGTCGTGGGAACGGGCAGGAGAACGTCCTCCCCAGATAGGTGGACGTCGAAATCGCCGCGAACGAGGTCGGCTTCCGCGCGCGGGCCGGGGTGCACGATGCGCCCGTCCGCTGTGCGGTAGGCGCCTTCACCGTAGACGGCTCGGGAGGATGCGACGACGATCCGTCGCACGGTGTGGCGCGTGTTCGCGAGCACGTCGAGGAGGCGCGCCGTGCCACCTGCGTTGGTCTGCACGTAGCGGTCGATCTCGTACATCGACTGGCCCGTGCCAGTGTCGGCGGCGAGATGCACGACGACGGTCGTCCCTCGCAATGCCGCTTGCAGAGCGGTCCACGAGAGCACGTTGCCTTGGATGAGTTCGACCGGTGCCGGAAGCGAAGCTCTGCCCGGGCGAGCACCGTGCACCTGCTCGCTGAGAGAGTCAAGCACCCGCACCTCGTGGCCCTCGGCCAGGAGCCGCGCGGCGAGCCGGCTTCCGATGAATCCGGCACCACCGGTGATCAGGATGCGTTCGATCATGATGTCTCCTGGTGTCGCTCGAACTCGCACGGCGCGGGGAGGAGGGCGGCGAAGGCGACCGCGAGACGGGCGCGGGCGGGCTCGAAGTCGAGCGGGCCGTCGTTGAGGCAGACGATGGGCGTGCGCGCGCCGGCGATCACAGCGCAGGCGTGGGCGATCGAGGCGTCGTCCAGCTGTATGAACGTGCCGTACCGACGCGGGTTCGCGGGGGCGAAGGCGTTCTCGCACAGCGCCCACCATGCGAACAGGAACACGTTGACATCGGTGAAGCTGCGGAACGTCGAGCGGCAGGTGCGCTCCAGTTGCGCACCGGCTTCGTCCCAGACGCGGGCCATCGTCGCGCGCCGCATCGGCAAGGGCAGGTGGTGGCTGAGGAAACCGGTGAACTTCGGCCACGGTGCGAGCGCGAGGTTCTGCAGCACGCCCCGGCCGTAGCGCGGCGTGAACCAGCGGCGCGGCGAGGTGCGGATCACCTTCCGCTTGGCGAAGCGGGCGTTGAGGAGGTGGACGTCGTTGAGCATCGCGTGCGAGACGTTGTCGCCCAGCGAGAGGGCGTTCATGACGGCGAATCCGACGGGCAGGTCGCCGCGGAAGAAGTGGGTCTGGTCGATCGGACGGAGCACGAACATGTCGTCGTTGAACGAGACGAAGCGGTCGGCGAGGCCCTCGATGCGGTGGAGGTTGAGTTCGATCGTGCGGGAGTTGAAGGTCGGGAGGTACTCGCGGGGGATGAAGTCCTCGTGCCGCACGATCCGCACGCGGGGATGGGTCGTGTCGAGCCAGTCCGGCGGTGGTGACTGCGTCACGAGGTGCACCGTGCCCACCCAGGGGCAGTGCGCCGCGATGCCGCGGAACCAGAAGCGCAGCAGGTCCCAGTCGCGGAAGCGATCCGACGAGGCGACGTCCGACGGGTCGGCGGCGGAACGTGCGAGGTGCTCGTCGCGCAGCGCACGCCACGCGGCGTCGCGGTCGTCGACCCACGTGACCACGACGTCGACGGGCGCGATCATCGCGCACCTGCCGGGTGGACTCTGTAGTCCGCGACGGGGTCGCTCCCGGGGGTGGGCGGCGCGCCGGAGCGCACGGCGACGAGCAGGATGAGGATCGCGGGCAGGTACGCGGGGACTTGAGCGCCCAGTGGTCCGCGCAGCACGCCGAACATCGCCATCGACACGAGCGGCGCGAGCATCGCCCACTTCGACAGCGGGGCATGCAGCCATGCGGAGTCGACCCTCGAGGCGAGCATGCCGAGCAGCACCATGCCGACGATGATGCCCACCCCACCGAACTGCAGGTACAGCTCGGCATGGATGGGAAGCGAGAGATTCGTGAAGCTGTAGCCGGCGTGCGTGGCGACATCGGCCGAGGCGATCGTGGCCTTGTCGGGCCAGACGGAGCGCGGCACGAAGAAGAGAACCGCTGACAGGAGGTGATGGCCGGCGGCGAGACCGTGCGTCTGCACGTACGACAGGGTGTTCACGACCTGTTGGAAACCGTCGAAGTCGGCCGATGCGAATGTGTCGGCCGTGACCTCGGCGGCCGAGAACGAGCCGCGCCGGAAAGCGCTCGCGAGCGGATACAGCAGCAGCGTCGCGACCGCCCCCACGGCGAGGAAGACGAAGCCGGCGCCCGGCGTGCGCGGGCGCAGTGCCGCGAGCACGAACGCGCCGAATGCGAGCAACGCGATGAAGCGCGTCTGCGAGAGCGGATTGGCGAAGAGGATGAGGCCGACGAACCCGACGAGGAAGAGCCCCAGCTCGTGCACGTGGACGCGCGCGAAGCTCCTCGCGGCAAGTTGCAGGCGGTACAGGCCCAGGAGCGTCGCCGCGATCGCAAGGCCCGACGGGAGCACCGTGTACAGCGCGTACACCACGCCGCCCGCATCGGAGAGCGACCCACCCGCCGCGTCGAGCGCATCGCCGCGCTCGGTGCGGCTCGCGAAGAGACTGTCCAGTCCCAGCACCCGGACGGCGTTGAGCCCGACGAGCATGAGAGCGGCCACGACGAGAGCGTGCACACCTGGGCGTATCGACGCACGCGCCGCCAGACTCGGACGACTCGCGCGCGCGCGGGTCGCGAGGTCACCGATCGAGAAGCACGCGATCGCGAGTGCCGTGAGCACGAGCGCGAGGTGCACAGCGGCGGGATCGGCCAGCGCCCGCGTGTCGCCCCACGCCACCCTTCCCAGGGTCAGCTGGGCGATCGGACCGACTCCCAGCCACGCGAACCAGAAGAGATAGAACGCCGCGGCGGCGGGTCGCAGCCCGTGCGCGGCCGACTGCACGGCACCTGTCAGTGCGATGAGTGCGGAGAAGCTCGCCAGCCCCAGCGCGACCGGGTCCGAAGGCTCACCGACGAGGAGGACGATGAACGCCGCGCCGAGCAGCACGAGGGGCGGCACCCAGGGATTGATGTTCATGGCCGGCTGCCGCCCGCGACTGCCGCTCGGGTCTCCTCGGCGCAGCGCGCCCACGACCGCGCTGCCGTGGCGTGCCCCGGCGCGTCCCGCACGGCCGCCAGGATCGCTTCGGCAATGCTCCGCGGGTCGGGCGCCGAGACCCGCACGGCGCGTCCATGAATGGTGTGCAGGCCGCTGTCGGCCGCCGCGATGACCGGGATGCCGAAGTAGCCGGCCTCCACGACGGGGAAGCCGAAGCCCTCGTCGGACGAATTGAGGACGACGGCCGACGCGGTCGCGAGGAGTCGATGGTACTCCTGATCCGGAACGAATCCGGGCAGTCGCACGCGGTGCGCGATACCGCACGATGCGGCGAGCTGCTCGAGCGACTGCCGGTACCGTCCCTGAGCGCCGAGCACCCACAGCGTGCCGTCGGGCACGAGGGCGAGCGCCCGGATGACGGCCTCCGGGCGCTTGTTCGGCAAATGGCCGTAGGTGACGAGCGTCACCTCGTCACCGGGGCGGCGCACGACCGCTCGCCACCGGCGCGGGTGGTCGGCGCCGTTCTCGACGACGACCAGACGGCGCGGACGGGCATGGCGGCGCGACTCCGCCGCCGTCCTGTCGGAGATCGCGATGGTGGTGCCCGCTGTCCGGGCCGACCATCGCCAGAGTCGCCGGTACCATCGCTGCGCGACCCCGAACTCACCCGGGCGACTCTCGTGGCGCCAGTCGTGCACGACGACGGCGCGGTGACGCGCGGGCACGAGGGGTGAGGCCAGGGGGCTCAGCGACACGAGGGCGTCCGCGCGGGAGCGGTGGAACACCACGCCCGACGAGACGAGCTGGGTCCATGCCCTCGCGGCGCTCGAACCGCTCCGAACGACGCGCACCGCGATGTTCGGATGACCGACGAACGCGTCCGCTGCCCAGGGGCCGGCGATCACGGTGATCGCGTCATCGGGGTTGCCCGCCGCCCACGAGGCCACGAGTTCGCGGGCGTACAGGTTCATGCCGCCCGAGCGGTCGGGCGAGCCCATCGCGTCGATGACGACCCGCATGCTAGCCCTCGACCCGTGCCGACTCGAGGATCGTCGAGGTCCATGCGGCCAGTGAGTGATCCTCGAATCCCGGCGGCGTCGTGCCCCGGGCAGGGAGGCCCTCGATGAAGGCGGCGACGACCGCGGGGTTCACGCGGGAGGCTTCGGCGGGCACGACGAGCACGCGCGCGGGGTCGTGGAAGTACTCGTCGCGGATCGAGCCGTTGGCAGTGATGAGTGCGGCACCGCTCGCGAGCACTTCGAAGGTCCGCATCGTCAGCCCCGTCTGGCCGGGGCGCTGCAGGTCGACGACGGCCTTCGACCTGCGCATCGTGTCTGCCACAGTCCCGATGGTGAGGGGCGTCGTGCGGATGGCGGATCGGGGGATGCCGCGATACCGCGCAGAGAGGAGCTTGCGAGCCCAGAAGTACCAGGCTGCAGGGGAATAGAAGAAGAGGATGCGCCGTTCCGGCGGAACCGCTGCGGCGACCGCGTGCACGAACGCGTGCCGATCGCCGTGAAGTGTGCCGACGAACGAGAGGTCGAGATCGCGGGGTGCCTCTCCGGGATGGAACTCGGGCCGGTAGAAGAGGGGAAGGTAGGCGACCGACGGGCGGCGCCGCGCGTCGACCGGGTCGAAGGAGAACGCCCTGTCGAACAGGGGGAGCAGGGTGATCCCGCGCGGACTGTTCGAGGATGAGTCGAACGTGTAATAGACGAATCGCGTCGTCGGGCTCCGCCACCGCAGGGTGGTGAGGAACCACTCCGGCACGACCTCGCCTTTGATGACGAGGACGAGATCAGGCGGAGTCGCCTGCGTACGTGCCAGCAGCGCCGCGAAGTGACGGCGGATACGCCCGCGCAGCAGGAAAGGGGCGACCCGCACGATCGCGCGTGCGAGCGGCGCGTTCGACGGACGCTCGTCGACGAGGTCGACCTCGTGGCCCTGCGCCCGGATCTCACCGGCGATCGCCTCTTCGTAGCCGAAGAACGACGGTGCGATCATCAGTACGCGCACTAGTGGGCCGACTCTCCGGGCGACACGACGGCCTTCACGGTCTTGGCGAGAATTGCGGCGTCGCCCACGAGCGACCAGTTCTCGACGTAGGAGAGGTCGAGGCGCACGGCATCCTCCCAGTCGAGGCTCGAGCGTCCGCTCACTTGCCACAGCCCCGTCATCCCCGGGCGGATGAGAAGGCGCCGCCGCGCGGCCTCCGAGTAGAGGGCCACCTCGGCATCCACCTGCGGGCGCGGCCCGACGAGGCTCATCGATCCGCAGAGCACGTTGATCAGCTGCGGGAACTCGTCGATCGAGTATTTGCGCAGGAATCGGCCCACCGCAGTGATGCGAGGGTCCTCACGCACTTTGAACAGAGGCTGGCCTGCCGCGCCCTGCGTCGCGAGCAGAGCCGCCAGCTCGGCGTCGGCGCCGACCTGCATCGTGCGGAACTTCAGGATGTGGAAGGGCTCTGCGTTGCGGCCGATGCGGCTTTGGCGGTACAGCGCAGGCCCGGGACTGGTCGCCTTGACCGCCGCCGCGACGACCAGGAGCGCGGGCACGAGCACGACGACGAGCGAGGCAGAGCACACGATGTCGAACAGCCGTTTGGCCACGCGCTGTCCGCGGGAGAGGGCGGGCCGCTCGACGTGGATGAGCGGCAGCCCGGCGACGGGTCGTGTGCGAATGCGCGGTCCGCTGATGTCGACGATGCTCGGCGCGAGTACGAGATGCTGGCCACCCGACTCGAGCGCCCACGAGATCTGCTTCACGCGGTCGGGGGGAAGATCGTCCGTGCCGGTGATGGCGACGGTATCGGCGCCGCTGCGGTGCAGAGCCTCCAGCACGGACCCGAGGTCTCCCACGATCGGGATGCCGGTCCCTGCCACCGTGCGCCCGACGGCGCCGGAAACGCATGCTCCCACCACCGTGTAGCCCGCTTCGGCGTTGCGCGAGAGCTCCCGTGCGATCTGCGCGACGGATTCCTCGCACCCCACGAGGAGCACCCGCGCGTTGTACAGGCCCATGCGGCGGTGCGCGACCAGCCATTGGCGCCAGAGCCAACGGCCGATGACGAGCGTCACGATCCCCGTCGGCAGCGCGAGGATGAGGTACCCCCGTGCGATGTCGACGCGCAGCAGGAAGGCCACGATCGCGACCGCGCCGAAGACGCGCAGACTCGCGTCGGCGACGCGGACGTACTCTGTCATGCCCGTACCGATCACCTTGTCGCTGCGCGACTCGATGAGCCCCAGCATCAACATCCATGCGGCTACGAGCACTGCCGAGAAGATCCAGTAGTCGATCTCGGCGGGTCCGGAGACGAGGGGCGGCTGGAGCCCCAGCCACGCGATCTGCGTGCCGTACACGACCCAGACCAGGATGAGCGCATCGGTCATCCACAGCCGCACGGTGTAGGCCTCACGCCAGCGCGCGCCGGCGGATCCTCGCACGGCGGAGCGCGGCGGTGTCAGCGCCAAAGCCCCCAACTTCGCTTCCCACGTCACATTCGAACCCCTCGACCCGATCCCCAACGGTCGTCGTGTATAGAGATTCGCCGGATTTCTCCTGTGCGTCAAGTGCGGAAAATGCTAATTCTTCCTGGAGTCGGGATGCCGGCTCCGAATGATCATCACGTCGTCGCGTTATTTCTCCGAGTCGGCGTGCCGGTCTCCGTACCGGTAGCCGAACGCGTGCTGGGCGTCGGGCCCTCGCAGCGGAACCATCGTCATCACGATGCCTGCCGTCTTCGCGCCGACAGTGTCGAGCGTCGCGAGGGCGGCCGCGAGCTGCGTCGTCTTGGTGCGGCCGGCTGCGACGACGACGATGGCGCCGCCAGTCTCCTTCGCGAGGATCGCGGCATCCGTCACCGGGAGCAGGGGCGGCGCATCCAGCAGCACGATGTCGAACTCGCGCTCCAGGGCGGTCAACAGCGAGCGCATCCGCGCGGAGTCGAGGAGCTCGCTCGGATTGGGTGGGATCGTGCCGGCCGGGAGCACTCGCAGGTTGCTCGTGCGCCACGGGGCCAGGAGCTCTTCGGCAGTGGCGCGGCCGATGAGCACGTCGGTCAGCCCCGCACCGCCCTCGATGCCGAGCAGGGCGGCGACCCGGGGCCGGCGCAGATCCGCGTCGACGAGTGCGACAGTGCGTCCCGCGTCGGCGAGCACGGTCGCGAGGTTGATGAGCGTCGTCGACTTGCCCTCGCCGGCCTCGCTCGAGGTGATGACGAAAGACGGCCGGGTGTCCAGATCGAGGAACTGCAGATTCGTGCGCAGCGCACGGAATGCCTCGGCGCGCGGACCGAGCGGCTCATCCTGCACGATGAGGGGACGCTCCTTCGCCTTCCGGTCGAAGGGGATCATGCCCAGGAGGGGCCGGTCGGAGACGGCGACCAGATCGCGGGCGCTGGAGATGCGCGTGTCGAGCGCCGTCCGCAGGACGACGGCGCCCATGCCGACGGCGGCTCCGATGAGTCCGCCGATCAACAGGTCCAGTCGCACGTTGGGGCCCGACGGCGATTGCGGCGCCCGTGCAGCGTGCACCGGCGTCAGGCGTACGGGGCTCGGCGTACCGCCGCTGCCGTCGGCGGACTCGAGCGCCTCGACCGTCGCGGCGAGCGATGCCGCCACTGCGTTGGCGGTGTCGGCGGCGCGTTCGGGGTCGGTGTCGGTGACGGCGATCGTGATCAGAGACGTGTTCGGCACCACCGTTGCCCGCACGCGGGCCGCGAGATCGGCGGACTCGACGTCGACTTCGAGCGTTTCGACGGCAGGATCGAGCACGATCGGTGTCGTCACCAGGTTCGCGTAGGTCGCCACACGCGACTGGGTGAAGCTCGACCCCTGCTCGAGTTCGGCGATGCTCTCGCCCGCCTGGCTCGAGACGAAGACCGTGCTCTGCGCGCGGTACTCGGGGGTGCGCGACAGTGACCAGGCCGCGGCGACGCCGACCCCCAGCAAAGTGACGGCGACGATAATCGCCCAGTTCCTGCGCAGAATCCGGACGTACTCCCTGAGCTCCATGACGCCCCCTCGTCCGGTCTTCCGGGTATTGTGCCACACCGCCTGGGCGGGTTTCGGGGGCGTCGCTCGCAATCCAGGTTGAGCGAACCTGGTGAATGTCTGAATCTAAGCTGGTGATTACCTCTGGCCGGGAGTAGCATTGCCGCACTCGACGCGGCGGGGGCCGCGTCCGAGGGGTTGCAGGCATCGAACTGGGGGACTCATGCTCAAGAGGATTGCTTCCGTCATCGGAATCAGCGGCGCTCTCATCATCATGACGGCGGGCGCCGCCGTCGCGCAGACCTATCCACCCGACGTCACCTGCGAGGTGCAGGATCCCACGATCTCGCCCGGCCAGTCGACTGTCGTCGAGTGCGGTGGGGACGGGACGATCGAGCCCGGAACATCGGCCGTGTTCACTGTGAGCGGGCCCGGCGTGTCCACCGGGACGCTGTCCGCGGTCTTCGCCGCTGTCGGCACCACCCAGGTGACCAAGACCGCGTCGGGCAGCGGCATCCTGTCGGCGACCTTCACGGCACCGCAGGTGACCGAGACCGAAACCTACACGGTCAGCGTCAGCGATACCGCCGGCACGTTCGCGGCGACGGCGTCGATCACGGTGACCGGCGCGACTGCCGCCGAGGGCGGCGGGGGGCTGCCGGGAACAGGCGGGACGGTGCCGACCGCGTTGATCTGGGTCGGTGCAGGCGCGCTGGGCATCGGCGGTGTTGCGCTCACGGCGGCGCTGGCACGGCGGCGTGAGCGGAGCCGGTAGGTTCACCGCGTCGAGCGCGACCCGCCGCGCAGCGGTGGCGGGCGGCAGGCAACGCGACCCCGGCGCAGTCCACCGCGCCGGCCCGCGCTACACAAGTCCATGGCGCGCCCTCGCCGTTGCCGCGGCCGGCTTCGTGCTCACCGTCATCGCGGTGATGTGGCCGCCGTTCGTCGCGGGGTGGACGCCCGCTGCGCTTGCCGCTGCGCTGGTCGTGCTGACGATGGCGCCGCTCGCCGTCGCCGTCGTCATCGCGGGGAGCGGCGCCCGGAGCCGGGCGCGTCCGCTCAGGGGCGTCTGGCGCTGGTCGTGGAGCGACCTGGCAGCGGGAGCGTGTGCGGGGCTCGGGCTGAGGGCCGCCGTCGAGATCCTCACACCTACGGCTTCCCAGGCATCCGGATTCGTCGCCTCGACACAAGCGGTCGCCGTCACGCTGGTCGCCGCCGTGGTCCTCGCGCCGATCGTGGAGGAGGCGTTCTTCCGTGGTCTCGTGCTCGGTGCCGTGACCGACGTCCTGTCGCGCTCGATCGGGCGGACAGCGTCGGCCGTCGTCGCGATAACGGTGTCGACGGCGGCGTTCGTCGCGCTGCACGCGGTCGCGGGCGGCCTGCGCGCTGACCTCCTGCTCGCCGCGACGCTCACGGGCATCGTGTGCGGCACTCTCGCCGTGCTCACGGGTCGGATCGTCGCGCCGATCGCGGCGCACGTCGTCTTCAACGGCGTCGGGGCGGCGCTTCCGCTGATATAGCAGCCCGGTGGTATCCCCAGGAGAAATTCTCCTGAGCTGCAGTAAAGGAGCAGCTAAATGTGGATCTCAGACGGGGAATCCCCCTATCTTTGCTCCCACACCACCTTGGGGGGCCGGTATGGGGAATCCAGCAGCGCGTCGGCGTGAGAGCGCCTCGCGGGGCGCGCGCATCGCGATCACGGCGACGGTGATCGTCCTGTGGTTCGCGATCTTCCTTGGAGGCGGGCGGATGTTCAGCCAGCTCAACGACCTGGGCACCAACGATCGTGTGCACTTCCTGCCCGACAGTGCCGAGTCGACGCAGGTCGACCGACTCGACGACGAGTTCCGGGTGCAGGGGTATTCGTACGCGGTTGCGGTCTTCACCTTCGACGAACCGCTCGATGACCATGCGGCGCCGCTGATCGAACGGCAAGTTCAGCGGATGCCGCAGATCGAGGGACTGGCGCTGTTCCGGTCGACTCCGCTCATCGTCTCGGACGACCGGCTCGCCGCGGAGTTCGTCATCCCCGTCGACTCGCAGGGCGCACTGGACGAGACGGTCGCGCAGCTGCGGACAGGGCTGCAGGAAGCGGTGCCGGATGCAACGGCCGTCTACATCACGGGCGGGGCGGGCTTCGCCGCCGACGTCATCGCCGCCTTTTCCGGCATCGACGGGCTACTCCTCCTCGCCGCACTCGGGGCGGTGCTGCTCATCCTGATCACCGTCTACCGCTCGCCGCTCCTGCCCCTCATCGTGGTCTTCACGAGCTTGGCCGCGCTGTGCGGGGCCGTGCTCGTCGTCGCGGGTCTCGCTCGTTCTGGTGCCGTGCTCCTCGCCGGCCAGACTCAGGGGATCCTGCTCATCCTGGTGGTCGGGGCGAGCACCAACTACGCGCTTCTGTACATCAGTCGCTACACCGAGGCGCTCGCGCGCGGGCGGTCGAAGTGGGACGCCACGTGGGATGCGCTGAAGGGGTGCTGGAAGCCGATCCTCGCATCCGGCCTTACGGTCATCGCGGCGCTCATGGTGCTGCTGGTGAGCGAACTCGGCTCGAATCGCACCCTCGGGCCGATCGCGTCGATCGGGATCGCCTTCGCGCTCCTGGCCACGTTCACCCTCCTGCCCGCCCTTCTGATGTGGGCAGGCCGCGCCGCGTTCTGGCCGCGTCGGCTCGTCGCCCACGAACAGCACGCGGACGTCGTGGCGGGCGCTGGTCTGTGGCCGCGCGTCGCGCGCTTCGTCGCGCGCCGGCATCGCAGGGTGTGGATCGTCACCGGTCTCGCCCTCATCGTCATGGCGCTGGGACTCACCCAGCTACGCGCCGACGGTTCGCCGTCGAGTGAATACGTCATGGGGCAGTCGCAGGCGCGCGACGGGCTGGCTGTGCTCGCCGAGCACTACCCTGCGGGCTCGGGGACTCCGGTTGTGGTGGTCGTCGACGCGCCCCGCATGCTCGAGGTCACAGCGGCGATCCTCCAGGTCGAGGGCGTCGATCACACCCGCGTCGCGACGCTGGGCGGGCCCACCCCCGTCACTCCGGACGGGATCCAGCCGTTCGCCGCGGGATCGGGAATCGCACTCGCGCCACTGGTGATCGACAATCGCGTGCTCCTCGAGGCGACACTGGACCATGCGCCGGACACGCCGGAGGCGGAGGCCGTCGTACGCGAGCTGCGGACCGCGCTCGACCGGGTCGGCGCCGACGTCCTCGTCGGCGGCCAGACGGCCATCGACGTCGATGCGAACGAGGCGGCGTTGCGCGATCGCGGGGTCATCATCCCGCTCGTCCTGCTGGCGATCTTCGCGGTGCTCGTGGCCCTGCTCCGATCGCTCGTGGCGCCGGTGATCGTGATCGGCAGTGTCGCGCTGTCGTACGGCGCGGCGCTCGGGGTGTCGGCCATCGTCTTCAACGAGCTGTTCGGATTCTCGGGCGCCGATCCGACGGTGCCGCTGTTCGCGTTCGTCTTCCTCATCGCGCTCGGTGTCGACTACAACATCTTCCTGATGGCGCGCGCCCGTGAGGAGACCGTCGTCCATGGCGCGCGGGCGGGCATCCTGCGAAGTCTCGTCCTCACCGGCGGCGTCATCACATCTGCCGGGGTCGTCCTGGCCGCGACCTTCGCCGCGCTCGGTGTGCTGCCGCTGCTCTTCCTGACGCAGATCGCGTTCATCGTCGCCTTCGGCGTGCTGCTGGACACCTTCGTCGTGCGTACGCTCCTGGTGCCCGCTCTCGTGTACGACCTCGACTTCCGGTCGTGGTGGCCGAGCGCCCACGCGGTGCGACCTGCACCCGTCGTGGCCACGCAGCCGGAGAGAGAGCACGCGTCCGTCTGAGACGCCAGACGCAAGGGAAACCTGGGCGCTCCCTGGATCAAATCTGAATATTGCGTGAAAATTACCTTGCTATTCCATGTGAGGTCCGGTAGGAATCAGACAGCACCGGTTGGGGTCGGTGCGGCCGGCACATTGGGAAGTGTCGGGATTCCGCTTGGGGGCGCATCGCCCGGTCTGAAGGGCACGGAAGTCGATGGACACGAATCTGCAGTCGCTTGGGGACGTCTCGGAGAAGAAGTGGCTGCTGTGGCGCCTCGCGCTCGCCGTCATCACCGTGACCGGATTGGTGGTGACGCTGCTGTTCGCCGCGCCACCGCAAGTCGCGCACGCGGCGACGGACGAGGACCCCTCGTTCGTCCTCACTCAGAACGATCTGGAGTTCATCCTCCGGCAGATCCAGGTTTCGGAGGCGCATGCCGCTGACGTGCTCAACCCGTCGAACTACGAGCTGTTGTGCACCGACCAGGGGGATGCCGCGCAGAACTGTGTATCCGACGAGGCCCGCCCGAAGGGTGTGCGTACCGTTGACGGCTCGTTCAACAACCTGCGGGTGACGCAGTCCGAGTACGGCGCCTCCGACAACGCGTTCCCGCGCCTGCTCGAGGCCGAGTGGCGCCAGGCCGACCCCGAAGTACTCGACCTCGGCTTCGAGGCCAACACCCCAGAGCAGACGGCCGGGTGCGCAGCAGGGACGACCTGCTACGGCCAGACGAGCGGCAACGTGTACGACGCCCAACCACGCGAGATCAGCAACACGATCGTCGACCAGTCGATGGACAACCCCGCGATCGCCAACCAGGTCCAGGCCGGCACCGCCATCCCGGTACCCGGGACCGACCGCGTCGTCATCCCGAACACCGCGCCCGACGAAGAGCTGTCGGCGCCGTTCAACACGTTCATGGGTTTCTTCGGCCAGTTCTTCGACCACGGTCTGGACCTCGTCGGCAAGGGCGGCAGCGGGACCTTGATCGTGCCGCTGTCGGAGGGCGACCCGCTGTACTGCCCGCCCAGCGGGCAGCGTCCCGGCGAGACGGTGGAATGCAACCCGGAGGCGAACTACATCACCCTGTCGCGGGCCAGCCGCATGGACGAGACCTCTCCCGAGCACAAGAACCTGACGTCGCCGTTCATCGACCAGAACCAGACCTACAGCTCGCACCCGGCCCACCAGGTCTTCCTCCGCGAGTACGTCCTCGAAGGGGGTGTCCCGGTGGAGACCGGCCGCCTCATCGAGGGTGACACCGGCGGCATGGCCAAGTGGAAGGACGTGAAGGCGCAGGCGCGAGACATCCTGGGACTGGAGATCACCGATGCCGACCTGCTCGACGTCCCGCAGATCGCCGTCGACCCGTATGGCAACTTCGTCCCGGGCCCCAACGGCTACCCGCAGTACGTGACCGGCAGCGGGTTCGTCTCAGGCGCTCCGGGCGGCGTCGAGGTGCCGAATGATGTGCTCGGCACCGGGCACGCATTCCTCGACGACATCTCGCACGGCTCGACACCTGTCGTGGACCCGGGCAGCGGCGACCTGCTCCCGCGCTTCAACGAGGACGGCACCCCCGTGCTCGATGAGAACGGGGAGCCGGTGCTCTCCGGATATGACAACGCCACCCTCGACGAGCACTACATCGCCGGTGATGGCCGGGTGAACGAGAACATCGGCCTCACCGCCGTGCACGCGGTGTTCCACGCCGAGCACAACCGCATGGTCGACCAGATCCTCCAGGTGCTCAACGGAGAGCGCCCCGAGCTGGAAGCTCAGGACTCCGCCGAGCGCGGCGGGATCGCCGAATTCGTCAAGGCCTTCCGCGGTGAGGCGCACTCGTACGTGTCCGACAAGCCCGAGGAGAACCTTCCCGGGTACTTCCCGGCGGGCGGTAGCCCGGCATCCCTGCCGGCGAACTGGGATCAGGACGACTGGTCGTTCACGGAACGGCTCTTCCAGGCGGCGAAGTTCGCGACCGAGATGCAGTACCAGCACCTCGTATTCGAGGAGTTCGGCCGCAAGGTGTCGCCGAACCTCGACGCCGTGGTCTTCAACGAGAACAGCTACAACCCGTCCATCGACCCCTCGATCACGGCGGAGTTCGCGCATGTGGTCTACCGCTTCGGACACTCGATGATGACGGAGGAGATCGGACGCGAGTCGACCGAGGGCGGGCAGGCCATGCAGGACATCCCGCTTCTGACGGGATTCCTCAACCCGACGCTGTTCGACGAGAACGGCTCGCTGTCGTCGGAGGAGGCGGCGGGGTCGCTCATCAACGGCATGACCGGGCGGGTAGGCAGCCAGATCGACGAGCACATCGTCGATGTCCTGCGCAACAACCTGCTGGGGCTCCCGCTGGACCTCGCGACGCTGAACCTGCTACGCGGTCGTGACACCGGAGTGCCGGGCCTGCAGGAGGCGCGCCGGACGTTCTTCGACGCGACGGGAGATACGACTCTCGCTCCTTACTCGAGCTGGGACGACTTCGGGCGCAACATCAAGAACGGGAACAACTTCGGTCGCGCGGGTGAGCGGGCATCGCTGGTGAACTTCATGGCGGCCTACGGGACGCATCCGTCGATCCAGGAGGCGACGACGATCGAGGACAAGCGCATCGCCGCTGCACTCCTGGTCAACGGATCGCTGCCCGGCGAGGAGTTCGTCATCCGGCACTCCGGCTCCGACCGCTTCCAGACGGCGGCTCTGGTCAGCCAGCGACAGTTCCCCGAGGCCGGGCCCGTGCCCGTCGTCTACATCACGAACGGCTACAACTTCCCCGACGGGCTCGCGGCCGCGGCGGCCGCCCGGGCGGAGGGCGGGCCGCTCCTTCTCGTCGCGCACAGCGCCGAGGGTGAGATCCCGTCGGCGACGGCCGCCGAGCTGACCCGGCTTCAGCCGGAGCGGATCGTGGTGCTGGGCGGGCCGACCACCGTCAGCACAGCGACGATCGCCAACATGAGTGAGTACGCGACCTCGGGCGCGGTGGACGTCATCGCCGGCACCAACCGGTTCCACACGGCAGCACTCATCAGCCAGCGGTTCGCTGACCCGGGTGTGGACCGGGTGTTCGTGGTCGATGGCACCAACTACCCCGACGCGCTCTCCGTGAGCGCAGTAGCGGCGCGTGACGGCTCGCCGGTCCTGTTGACGACGCCGACGGCACTGCCGCCGGCAACGGCGGCGGAACTCGCGCGGCTCGCGCCCGATGAGATCGTGATCGTCGGCGGCACCCCGTCGGTCAGCGCGGCCGTGCAGACGGCGGTCGCGGCGCACGGCGACACGCGTCGCATCGCGGGGGTGAACCGCTACGACACCGCTGTGAAGGTGAGCCAGGAGTTCTACCCGGATGGCGCGGAGACGGCGTTCGTCACGACCGGGCTGAACTTCCCCGACGCACTCGCGGCCGGACCCGCAGCCGGCGTTGCGGGCGGTCCGCTGCTGCTGACGCAGCCGACCGCACTCGCGGCGGGCACGGTCGCCGAACTCCAGCGACTCGGCGTCCAGCAGGTTCAGATCGTCGGCAGCCCGAGCTCGGTGTCGGCCGAAGTCGAGGCGCAGATCGCGGCGCTCGCACCACCCATCGTGGCGGCGCCCGCAGACCGTGAGGACTTCCTGTTCAGCACTGGCGCGTGGGCGGCGCAGGAGACCGGACTCGACAACGTCGACTTCTGGGTCGGCGGCCTCGCAGAGCGGCTGGACCCGTTCGGCGGCATGCTCGGCTCGACGTTCAACTTCGTCTTCGAGACGCAGCTGGAGAAATTGCAGTTCGGTGACCGGTTCTACTACCTGTTCCGCAACGAAGGCGAACAGCTCTTCGCGGCGCTCGAGGGCAACACGTTCTCTGACATCATCCAGCGCAATACGGATGCGTCGAATCTGCCCGCCGACATCTTCGCGTTGCAGGACCCCATCGTCGACATCGACGAGCAAGCCGCGCTGCCGGCCGGGCAGCGCGAACCGGGACTCAGTCTCGTCGGCGGTCAGTGGCGCTGGCAGGGCGACGAGCACGTGGAGATGCACGGCACCGCAGGCAACGACAACCTGCGCGGCGACGAGGGCGACGACTCCATCTGGGGTTACAGCGGTCGCGACCGCATCGAGGGTGGCGCCGGAAACGACGCACTCGTCGGCGGGGCCGGAGACGACATCATCACCGACTCGTTCGGCGACGACAACCTCAAGGGCAAGCAGGGAGACGACGCCATCAACGTCGGTGGCGGTATCGACCTCGCCATCGGTGGGCTCGGCGACGACTTCATGGTCAACGGCGGCGGGGACGCCTCCACGTTCTTCTCCGGAATGGGTGACGACATCCTGCTCGGCACGACAGGTCGCATGACCGTCATCGGCGGGGAGCACGACGACTGGGTCGAGGGATCCGGGCACGCCGACCTGCTCCAGGCCGACAACGCCGACCAGTTCCAGAACGACACGCTGGGCGGCAACGACGTCGTGGCAGGCCGGCTCGGCAACGACGACGTCGAAGGCGAGGGCGGTGACGACATCCTCATCGGGAACTCCGGCGGAACCGACCGTCACCACGGCGGGCTGGGCTGGGACTGGCTCACCTACTACGGCTCAAGCGTCGGGATCACTGCGGACTTCGCATTCAACCGGGTGTTCGAGCCGAACAACCCGCTGCCGTCGCGGTTCGACCTGCTCGAAGCACTCTCCGGCGGATCGGGCAACGACACCCTGCGCGGTCCGATCGCCGAGCCCGACGATCTCTCCGAGAGTGAGATCGAGCTGAACCAGGCGACGGAGGAGGCGATCGACCGCATTCCCGGGCTGTCGGAGATGCTGCGCCCGGTCATCCAGGTGGACGGCGAGCCCGTCGCGCTCGGCGACTTCTCGCTCCCGTTCCTGCGGGGCACGCCTGAAGGCGATGTCGACGGCGTGCACAAGCTGATCATCGCGGGACCCGGCAGCGACATGGTCGAAGGCCGAGGCGGCGACGACTTCCTCGACGGAGACAAGATGCTCCGCGTGCGTCTGACGGATGGGACGAACTTCTACAACAGTGCGTCGCAGCTGCAGAGCCGGGTGTTCGCCGGCACGCTCGACCCAGGCGCGATCAACATCGTGCGCGACATCGTCGATGACCCCAACGCGGACCTCTCCACCGACACCGCGTACTACGCCAATGCCTTCGCCGAATACACGATCACGCCGATCGGTCCGCTCGGTTCGGGCTACTGGCGCGTGTCTCACGTCGGCGCCGAAGAGCCGGAAGAGAGCAACGGCAACGATGTCCTTCACGGTTTCGAGCGGCTGCAGTTCCTCAACGGCTGCGCCGAGCTCTCCGAGGACGGGACGAGCTGGACCTCGTGCACGGTCGATGCTGCGGTGACGATGACGCCGACGGAACCGATCGAGGCCCAGCCGGTCACGGCCAACGTGTGGGCGGCGGATGCGGCCGGCGCCCCGACGGAGGTTCCGTTCGACCTGCAGGCGGTGACCAACCTCCGCTACACCTGGTGGGGCGGCGAGGGTGAGACCGTCGAGACCGTCACGGAGTGGGAAGAGCTACCCAACCCACTCGGCACCGGTTCGGGGATCTACGTGCCCGACCAGTCCGCTGTCGGTCTGCTCCTGCGGGTGACAGCCAGTTGGACGGCTGCGGACGGTTCCTTCGCAACCGCGACGTCGCCGGTGTCCGATGCGGCGGTCGCGGAAGGTCCATCGGGTCCGGGAACGCTGCTGATCGACCACGCGGACCCGCTGCAGCCCGGCGCGCTGATCCTCGTCGGCACGCCGAGCGATCCCGACGGCGGAATCTCCGAGGAGGGGGAGCTCACCTACGCTTGGTCGTGGACGGCGACCGATCCCAATGCTCCGGGAGCCGAGCCCGAGTGGACGCCGTACCCGCCCGAGGCCATCGTGCCTCCTGGGACCGCGTACACGCCGCAGTCGACTGACGTCGGCCGCTGGATCAGGGTGACCGTGTCCTACCTCGACGGCGCACAGAACCCTGATGAGGCATCCGCCTGGACGAGCGTTCCTGTCACGCTTCCCTGAATGCGTCGGTCGCAACGAGCAGAATGAGCAATCCGAGCAGCCGCCCCGGCGCGAACCCCGTCTCCCACATGTGCGACCCTCCCCGGGGGTAGCAGGAGGCGCCGGACGCGCGGCGGCAGGAGGGCCGGCCTTCACGGGCCGGCCCTCCTGCGCCTGTTGTGGCCTGTCGCACGGCCTGCTCGCTCGCGCTGCTCAGTCCACGTGCGTCACGCGGACGGATTCGATCTGGTCCTGCTCGCGTCCCTTGTCCGCATTTCCCAGGACCCGGTAGGCGACGATCGCGGCGATCAGCACGGCGACGGCACCGAACCGGACGACGGTGCCCAGCATGGTGCCCGGATCCGGCCACAGTTCGAGAATATTGCGCAACCCCTCGGGGAATGCGGACACATCGAAGATGCCGCTGATGAGGCCTCCCGCTGCGACCACCCAGGCGAGGATGACCACCACCAAGAGCACGATTCTTCCTACTTTCATCATTCCGTTCCTCTCCGCGGGCCCATCGCCGGACATCCATCCACGTCCCGAGCGCGGCCCTGTCGTTGAGTGAACACCGTGTGGTCGGAACAGAGTCAACCTCACCCTCGCTGCCCCCTGTCGGACACCGGCAGTCAGGCTCTATCTTTGGCTCAACGTCTGGGTACCACAGGGCGCGGCCCCCCGAATCGAATCGCCGTTTGGCGACCTATCGAAGGGGAAGTCCGATGCCAGAAAGCAGCAAGCCCACGATCGTCCTGGTCCATGGCGCATGGGCGGACGCGTCCAGCTGGAACGCCGTGATCGTTCCACTCCAGGCCGAGGGGTACACGGTCCTCGCGCCACCGAACGAACTTCGCGGACTGACTTCGGATGCCGCGTACATCAGTTCGTTCCTCGCGCAGCGCACCGCCGGCCCCGTCGTGCTCGTCGGCCACTCGTACGGCGGCGCCGTGATCACCAACGCCGGGGCGAACGGCGGCGATGTCAGGGCGCTCGTCTACGTGGACGCCTTCATCCCCGACGAGGGCGAAACCGTCGTGGGCATCTTGGAAGGCTCGGGCTCGGCGCTCGCCGTTGCCGACCCGACGACGGTGCTCGACGTCGCCGGCTACCCGGGTGCTCCCGAGGGCGCCGCCGAAGCCTTCCTGAAGCCGGAGACGGTGCACACGGCCTTCGCTCAGGACCTCTCCGAAGCCGACCGGTGGGTCATCGCTGCCACGCAGCGACCCGCGTCCTTCGTCGCGAACGTGACGCCGTCCGCCGCACCCGCGTGGAAGTCGATTCCGAGCTGGGCGGTGCTGGGCACCGAGGACCGTGTCATTCCGATCGCCACCCAGCGACACATGGCCCAGCGCGCGAACGCGACGATCACCGAAGTCGATGCGTCGCACGTGTCGATGGTGTCGCGGCCGGAGGTCACTCTCGCCGCGATCCGGTCAGCGGTGGAAGCGGTCGGCTGATGGCGGCAGCCCATAGTTCCTTTCGCTGCTGTGCACCAGTCGTCATTGTGGGGAGCTCTGATCGCCTAACGTTGAGCAATGCCGCACGACGAATTTCGACCGGAAGATCTCTACACCGGCCCCATCGATCTGACTGGAATGACCGCTCTGGGCGAGGAGGAGTCCGATACCGAGAAGGTCGAGATCAGCTACGACGAGCAGCGCTATCCCGCGCGGCCGAGGAGGCTGCGACCGCGCGACCAGTTCCGCGGCGGCAGCGTGCGCCGCATCAAGACCGACCCGCGCACGGCCAACGGCACCAACCCGTCGTACGTCGAGTGGCTCGTGCGCCAGTCGATGCTCAAGGACGCGGACGTCCTCGCCCGCCAGCTCGCGGGCCAGCCCGCGATGTGGCGCAATCCCTACGCACGCCCCGACGCCAGGCGCGCGATCACGACGACCGACGTGTGGTTCACGGCGTACCCGCTATCCCTCATCACCCGGCCGGGGCAGTCGTTCCTGGCAGCACTCGGTGACGAAGAGCTGTGGTCGGCGTTCGAGCGCGTCGGGATCAACGCCATCCACACCGGGCCGGTGAAACGGGCCGGAGGCATCGCCGGATGGTTGGACACCCCCAGCGTCGACGGGCACTTCGACCGCATCAGCACCGAGATCGACCCCGCGTTCGGCACCGAAGAGGAGTTCCGGGCCCTGTGCGACACCGCCGACAGTCATGGCGGCAGCGTCATCGATGACATCGTCCCGGGCCACACCGGGAAGGGGGCCGACTTCCGGCTCGCCGAGATGGGGTTCAAGGACTACCCCGGGATCTACCACATGGTCGAGATCGTGCCCGAGGATTGGGGTCTTCTGCCCGACGTCCCGGACGGGGTCGACAGCGTGAATCTCTCTCCTGCGTCCGAACAGGAGCTCGAGGAGCGCGGCTACATCATCGGCGCCCTCCAGCGCGTCATCTTCTACACCCCGGGCGTGAAGGAGACGAACTGGAGCGCGACGGCGCCGGTGATCGGCCCCGATGGCATCACGCGCCGCTGGGTCTACCTGCACTACTTCAAGCAGG
This sequence comes from Microbacterium sp. zg-B96, assembly GCF_030246865.1. Lineage (NCBI taxonomy): Bacteria > Bacillati > Actinomycetota > Actinomycetes > Micrococcales > Microbacteriaceae > Microbacterium > Microbacterium sp. zg-B96. The sequence goes on from NZ_CP126738.1 coordinate 338,381, forward strand.
GACAGCCCTCGATCAACTGGCTGGACCCCACGTTCGCGGGTATGCGTCTCGTCATCGGCGACGCCCTGCACTCGCTCGGCGAGCTCGGCACGAGTGCCCTGCGCCTCGACGCGAACGGCTTCCTCGGCGTGGAGAAGAGCGCGGGTGGCCCCGCCTGGTCGGAGGGGCATCCGCTCTCGCACGCGGCCAACCACATCATCGCCGGAATGGTGCGCAAGGTCGGCGGCTTCACCTTCCAGGAGCTCAACCTCACGATCGAGGACATCCGCGACACCGCAGCGGTCGGAGCCGACCTCTCCTACGACTTCATCGGGCGTCCCGGCTACCACCACGCCCTCGCCACCGGTCAGACGGAGTTCCTCCGGCTCGCGCTCACGACGTCGATCGAGCTCGGCGTGCAGCCGGTGCAGCTCGTGCACGGGATGCAGAACCACGACGAGCTCACCTATGAACTGGTCCACTGGGCGACCCGGCACGGTGACGATCAGTACCGCTTCCGGGGGCAGGAGATCTCGGGCGGCCAGCTCGCCGAGCTGGTGCGCGCCGAACTCACCGAGAGTCTCACCGGTACGGCCGACTACAACCGCGTCTTCACCCAGAACGGCATCGCCTGCACGACGACCTCTCTGATCGCAGCGACGAGGGGGATCGCGCGACTCGACGAGATCGCTGAGACCGATGTGCCGGCTATCCGCGCTGCGCACCTCCTGCTGTGCGCGTACAACGCATGGCAGCCCGGCGTCTTCGCGCTCTCCGGCTGGGATCTGGTCGGCATGCTCACCATCCCCAGCGACGACGTCGCCGACCTGATCGCGGCGGGCGACACCCGGTGGATCGAGCGCGGAGCGCACGACCTGCTGAATGTCGACCCGCAGGCGACGCGTTCGGCGGCGGGGATGCCGCGCGGGCGTGCGCTCTACGGTCCGCTGCCCGCGCAGCTGGAGGACCCGGAGTCGTTCGCCTCACGTCTGGCAAGCATCCTCGACCTGCGTCGGGAGTACGGCATCGCGACGGCCTCGCAGGTGGACATCCCCGAAGTCGCACACGCCGGCATGCTCGTGCTCGTGCACCGCCTCGACGAGGGCAACCCGGAGGCGGACGCCCCTATCCAGGTGACCGTGCTCAACTTCTCTTCCGAGCCGACCGAAGGAACCGTACGGTCGGAGCAGCTCGTGCCGGACAGCGAGGTGGTGGATGCCGCCTCCGGCGAGACCGTCGGGCGGGTCGACGACCTGCGAAGCTTCGCCGTCTCCCTGCCGGCCTATGGAGCGATGTTCCTCATGCTCAAGCCGCTGCAATCCGACGCCGGGTGACTCAGGCGAGGGCGCTGTCGATGCCCGCGAGAGGTACGGGCAGCCAGTCCGGCCGATTGCGGGCCTCGTAGATCGCCTCGTAGACCGCCTTGTCGAGCACCAGCGCCTTCAGCAACTGGGGGTCGAGCGCGACTGAGCCCGGCGCGCCGGAGTAGGCGTCGACGAACGCCGCCCGGCAGGCCGCCGCCCAGCCGCCCGCTTCCGGACCGCCACCGACCGCACCGGCGTAGTCGAAGGAGCGCAGCATGCCGGCGACGTCGCGGGGAGGAAGATCCGGGGCAGCGCGCTCGTGCATCGGTCGAAGGGGCTCGCCCTCGAAGTCGACCATGCGCCATCCCCCGTGGGGCACCGCGAGCACCTGGCCGAGGTGCAGGTCGCCGTGGATGCGCTGCAGCCGTGGCCAGGGTCGCTCGAGCGCCGCCTGGTAGACGGCGTCGATCGCCGCGCGTCGGTCGGCGACCGCGGGGACCTCTGCCCCGGCGATCGCCAGGCGCCGCCGCCAGGTGGCGCCCATCGCCGCCACCTCGTCAGGTCCGGCATCCACTGTCCCCAGTGCCGCACCGAGAGCTCCGTGGACGCCGGCAACGGCGGTCCCGAGCTCGCGCGCGGCCGCGGTGAAGTCCTGCCGATCCCGCGCCGCGTCCAGCGCAACCGCCCACCCGTCCCGCACGCCGCGGAGGAATTCCTGCGCGAACCCCAGGGTGCCGCGGGCGACACCCGACTCGCGCCCGGCATCGGGCCATTCGGCGTCCAGGCTCCCCAGGAATCCCGGCACATACGGCGACCCGGCGTCACTCAGCACGCGCTGGACGGTGACGTCGGGATTCTCGCCGTGGTGAAGGGTGCGGAAGAGCTTGAGGATGATCGTTGGTTCGCCGTCCTGGTCGTAGACGATCGACGTGTTGGACTGCTCGGCCGACAGCACCCGGGAGCCGGTCACCCGGCTGACATCGACGCCCATCTCCGCGAGCGTTCCGACGGCGAACGCGGGATGCCGCGTCGCATCGATGAGATAGCCATCGGGGGTGTGGCAAACGACGGCGTCGCCATCGGCGGGCGTCGCGACGAGCGCCAGAGGCACGTGGTAGAGCGCCGGTGTCGACCCGGCGTCGTCCATGAGTAGGTAGCGGTTGGCCCCGGGGGCGGGCTGGACGTCGAGGATCCGGAACCGTGGTTCGTGGCTCTTGCCCGCGTACCACCGCTGCCGTGCGACCCAAGCGTTGAGTTCATCCGTGAAATGCACCCTCTACCATGACGCACATAGGGTCTTGAAAGAAAGGGGTGGACGAACAGGCCTGCGACGTAGTACCGCGTCGCGGGTCACGCCCCGGCGGGCAGTCCCACCTTCGGCTTGGCCCACGAGCGGCCGTGGGTGTCCTTGAGGATGTCGTACTCGACGTCCACGTGCGGTTCGATCGCGCTGTACTTGTCGTTGGGCGCACCGATGATGAGCTGGAACCCCAGCCCCCGCCACGCGCCGATCGCACGCTTGGTGAAGTGTGCGTCGGCCTTGATGAGCGCCTCGTCGAGGAATACCGGCGCGTAGCGCGGGCGCTGGGAGCCGGCATCCCCCAGCTGGTAGCGCAGTGCGGCGCCGACGATGAAGGCGATGAGCTCCTGCGATTCGCCGCCGGACTTCTCCCCGATGTGGTCGTAGAGGGCGACGTGTTGCTGGGTCCCGGCGTGGATGCGTTCGGCGCTCACGCGCACGTGGTTGCGCACGTCGATGAGGTCGGCGAAGTCGGGAGCGGTGCGGCGGAGGCGGTTGATCAGGCGCGCCATCCGCTGGTAGACGCGCTCGCGGTCCTCGTCCGTCGTCGCGGCGTCGATGAGTCCGCGCACCTCGCGCAGCTCCTTGCGGAACCGTCGCCGTGCTTCCGACTGGTTTTCGCGCGGCGAGATCTGCAGGCGGTGGTCGTCGTCGTAGAACGGCAGGTCCTGCATGATCAGGTTGATCGGCTCGATGCGATCGCGGATCTCGCGCAGCGACCGGCCGAGCGTGGAGTCGAGGTTGGTGAGGTCGTTGCCCGACAGCTTCAGCAGGCTGTCCCGCCACTCCGCCTCGAGCTCGTGCAGACCGCTGGTCTCGAGGTCGGCGAGGATGCGCTCGAAATCCCCCAGTGAGTGGTCGGGATCGGCCAGCAGGTTGGGGTTGGGCCAGCGGTCGAGGAAGCCCGCCAGGGTGCGGCGCAGGCTGTCGCGCTGTTCGCCGACGGCCTCCTGGGCTGCACGCTGATCTTCGGCGAAGCGCCGGGACGCCGAGTCGAGGGCGGCGTCGAAGCGGGTCAGATCCTGCGTGCGCGTGGACGCACCCGTGCTGTCGGGCAACAGGAACTGGCCGTCGAGGTACGCCGTCTGGTCGTCGGTCAGTGCGCGCCCGGCATCCTCAGCCGAATCGACCGCGGCTTGGGCCAGATCGACCTCATCGGTGGTGGCGGCCCACGCATCGGCCAGGCGCTGCTGCTCGGCCTTGGCGCGGCCGATCCCCTCGCGAAGCTGGGCGGCGTGGGCTCGCTTGGCGGCGATCTGCGACTGGATGCCGGCGATCGTGGGATTGTCGGCGGTCACCTCCTCGATGATCGCGCTCCAGCGCGCGCGCTCCTGCTCGAGGGATGCCACGTCGACCTGGTCCCACGTCAGATCCTGGATCTTCTCGTAGGCACCGCGTCGAGCGTCGAGCGCATCCAGCTCGGCTGCGGCATCCAGCGTCGCCGTCTGAGCGACCGCCAGTTCGCCGCGCACCGCTGCCAGCTGGGCCTCGAGCTCGCCGATGCGACGATGGGTCGAGAACCCCAGGACGTTGCGGCGGCCGTGCCCACCGTGCGCGCCGCGGGCGCCCTGCGAGGTCTGCCCGGCGATCGTGAGCGCCATGCGGTGTGCCGACAGCTCGGCGGACGTGTCGACGCAGACGTAGCCGAATCGGCGGGACAGTTCGTCCTGCAGCCAGCCGGTGAACGGCGTGCTCTTGAAGTCGAGCCGTCCCGGCAGCGTCTGCGGGTCATCGGCCCCCGCCTCGGGGAGGTCGGCGTGCACGCCCTCGTAGCGCAGCCGCTCCGGCGTGCGCACGGTGTCGATGGCGGCCCGGAACGCCGGCAGGTGGGTGGCGTCGATGAGCAGCGTCGTGGCGAACCCGCCGAGCGCGAGGTTGAACGCCTCCCGCCACGGCTCGAACTCGGTGCGCACCTCGACCAGTTCGCCCACGAAAGGCAGCTGATCGGAGTCGAGCCCGGCCGCCCGCGCCAGCAGCTCCCGGGAGTCGCGGAGCCGGGCGGGGATGTTGTCGTGGCGGTCCGCCGCTTCGCGACGTTCAGTCACGAGCTCGCTCACGCGGGTGACCAGCGCGTTCCTCGCGCCGATCGCCTGCCCGTACGCCTCGCGCAGCGTGGCCTTCGCATCGGGGTCTGCGAGCGCACTGCGGGCACGGTCGGACAGCGCCTCGAACTCCCGCGCCGAGGCGATCTGCGCCTGCAGGACGCCGAGCGCCGCGTCCAGCCGCTCCCGCTTCCGCGTCGCATCGTCGAGCCGGCGCTCCAGCGCGCGCAGTTCGCGATGCGCGGTCTCCAGGCGATCGCCGCCGGCGGCGCGCAGCACTTCGCCGAGCCCTTCCCGCTCGAGGTCTGCGGCATCCGCCATCGCTTGGTGCTCACGCACTTTGGCGTCGGCGGCGTGCGTGGCCGTCTGCAGTTCCGCCTCGACGTCTCGCAGCAGGTCCAAGCGGCGGGAGGCGCGCCACAGCGTTGCGAGGGAATCCGGCTCGGTGAACCGGCCGATCTCATCGATCAGGCGCAGCCGTTCCGCGGCCTCCCCGATGCGTGCCCGCGCCGAGCGGATCGGCTCCAGTGCGCGCACCTGCTGCTGTGCGGTCAGCATGCGGCTGCGGGTGCTCTCGAGGCCGTCGAAGTGCGCGACGACGGCGTCGGCGGTGGCCATCGTCTCGGGCTCTTCGAGCACCATCCTCTTGTAGAGGTCGTCCACGGTGGTGATCTGCTGACCGGCCTGGATGCGGGCGAGCAGGCTCATCGCCTTGGTGCCGGCTCCCGCCGCGCCGATGCCGAGCACGGAGTGCAGGCGCGCGGAGAACTCGCGGTCGGTGGCGACGGTGTCCAGGCCCGCACTCTTGACCGCGGCATCCGTCAGCCGCTGCGCTGCCGCCGCTTCCAGCGAGCCCAGGTCGAACCGGCCCGTGACGGTCGCGCGGACGCGGACGGTGTCTTCGAGGTGGCGGGCGGTTGCCGGGATGTACCAGGCGCGCACCGCCGTGAAGCGGGAGCCGTCGTGATCGAGCCAGGTCATCGAGATGGCGGTCCACGTGTCGGTGCCGTCGCCGCGCAGGACGGTCAGCTTCGTGCCGTCCTCGGTGCGGGTCTCGTCGATCTTCCCGCGACCGTAGGAGAGGATGTTGCGCTGCTCCTGACCGCGCGGCCGCCCGACGACGGCACCGTTGGAGGCGCCGTTGAAGGGAGTGGTGTGCGGCATCATGAGCGCGACATAGGCATCCATGAGCGTCGACTTGCCCGAACCCGACCCACCGCAGAGCAAGGTCGCGGTGGGGGAGAAACGCACGCGGTGGGCGCCGTCGTACCCGCCCCAGTTGACCAGCTGCAGTTCATCGGCGACCCATTGCTGGCCTCGGGATGCCGCGGGGATGAGGCCGAAGAGGGTGTCGAGCATGGTCACAGTGCGGCCTCCGCGTAGCTGTCGGCATCCATGCCATCGGGTTCGTCTGACTCGTCGAGATCGATCGCGCCGGAGCGCGCCGACTGCTCGTCGAGCCAATCGCGCAGCTCCCGCAGCCGCTCGGAGCTGAGCAGGATCTCCACGAGGGGGCTGATGCGGAAGCGGCCCTCCGACTCCTCTTCGATGATGCCGTCTTGGCGGAGCCGTACCACGGCGGCCCGGATCGCCTTCTGGCGGCGGGCGGTGCTGCCGTCTGCCTCGGCGAAGTAGGTCAGCACGGTCTGCTCGATGTCTTCGACGTCGACGCGGGCTGACGGCTCACCGGCAGTGGTCTCGCGCTGATAGACGGTGCGCAGGTGCACGAGCACGAGCGTCTCGGCGCGGGAGTATGCCTCGTCGCGGAGGAGGATCGGGATCTCGAGTTCATCCGACCGCACCTGCTCCTTATAGGCGACGCCGCGGTCGTGGTCGACGACGAGCCGCACGAACAGATCGTTGAGGCGGGACTCGATCGCGTGCCTATGGTCCATCAGCACGGTCCACTCGCTCCGGTTGCGGTCGGCAAGGAGAAAACGGCGCTGCAGCAGACGCACGAGCACGCGCCGCGCATCGGGGTCGAGCACGCCGCGGTCGCCGGCAAACAGCTGCTCCGGGTCGTACTCCATCGCGACGGGAGCGATGAACGGCTCGTCGGTGGGGAGGTCCTCGGTGATCGGAAGGTCAGTCATGCTCGGGCTCTTTCACTGTGCTCGCGGTGACGCCGCCGAACGCGAACCGACGGCTCGTGCCGTCGGGGCGTCGCGCCTCGGCGACGGAGATCTCGTCGCTCTCGGTCATGCCGTTGCGGTGGGCGATCTCCAGCAGCCCCAGCAGATCGACGGGGCGGCGGGTGTCATCGTCAGCGCCTTCGAAGGCGCTGGCAAGGTCGAACCGGTCGCCGAGGGTCGCCACGTACGCTTCGAGTTCGACGTATCGCGGGCCGCCCCACGCGCGCGTGTCGGCATCCACGAACTCGACATCCTCCGGCCCCGCCAGGGGGGCCGGGGCTCCCGGCGGGTGCAGGTCGCTGAGCGACTGCCGCAGGTGCCCGATATCGGCCACGGGGAACGTGTGCAGCGGCTCGACGCGGTCGCCGGGCTTGGAACCCTGCATCCACACGTGGAGTCCGGACATGACGCTGCGCAGCAGTTCGTCGACCTGCCGGTCGCGGAGCGGATCGTGGGTGCGCACCTGAGCGGTGATCACCTGTGACGCGCGGCGCTGGGCCGTCAGCACCTCGTGCACGCCCTTTTCGACCTGCTGCCCGATCGCGTTGAGATCGGCGCGCTGCCCGGGCGCCATGAATCGGGCGAACGGCTGCGCGAGCAGGTTGTGCAGCTGGGTCGTGAGGCGGTCGATGTGCTCCGGGTCGCCGATGAGGCGCAGGGCGCCTTCGAAGGCGCGGCCTTCCGAGGTCGCCTGCATGACGTGTCGACCCCGCTGCAGGTACTCGCGGAGGATCTCGCCGGTGGGGCGCACGTCACGGCGCAGGTCAGCGACGACGTCCCGCTGCATGGCCTTGATCGACTCGGCGACGCGGGAGAAGTCCGCAGGCAGTTCGCGGGCGAGATGCAGCACGTTCTCGGCCTCTTCGAACAGCTGCTCGTCGTCGATGGGCTCCGCCTCGTCGTTGCGGAGCCGGACGATCTCCGCATCGAGGGCGTCGCGCTCGGCCGTCAGCATCGCGATGCGTTGCTCCGGGTCGGACTCGGCGTCGCGAGCCAGCCGATCGACCGCCTCCAGCAGCGTGCGCACCCGTGAGCGCGACACTCGAGCGCGGCCGCCGCCCGCGCGTCCCGCGATTTCCAGCGCACCCACGGCGTGGGCCGTGAGCCGGTAGACCTCGATGTCGTTCTCGATCTGCGGTGCCAGCCACCCGACCCGCACCCAGTGCCGGCAGATCTCGCGCGCGCTCCCGGATGGAAGCCGCCGCTCGTCTTCGTCGTAGCCGGCGGCGCGCAGCTCCTCGATCGCCTCGCCGATCTCGGCGTGGGCGTCGGAGACGGCGACCGCGGGACGATCGGCGGTGAAGACGATCGACAGCGCCGCGACGACGAACGGCGCGTGGCGGCCGTGGAGGAGGTCCAGCGTCGGGTTTCGGAACGCTGCGACCGAGCGCTGATACGCGGCTTCAGCGCGAGTGTTCGACATCGCAGACAAGACTAGTTGACGGCCCTGGTCCTGGCGGCTGTGACAGGGGCGGGCGCTGGAGCCGTCACGACTCCAGCGCCCGCCCGAGAGAGGTTCAGCCTCCGTTGACGGTGAATCCCTGCTGGTTACCGTAGGTGACCAGAGCGTCCTGCCACGCCTTCAGGCCGTCGTTCAGGTCAGTCTGGTTCGCATACGCCTGCCCCGCGGTATCGCCGAAGATCGACTGCGCGTAGCTCTGGTAGGGGAGGTACTGCCATCCGGACGGCACCGCCTCAGAGGCGGCGAGCAGCACTTCGTTGACCTTCTGCCCGCCGAAGTAGGCGTTCTCTACGTCGATCAGAGAGGGCGACGTGAGTGCCTCGATCGTCGACGGGAAAGCACCGTTCTCCACGAGCAGCGCGACACCCTCAGCGTCGGCATTCATGAACTCCACGAACGCCGCGGCGAGCGCTTTGTTCTCGCTCGACTCCAGCACCGCCATCGCGCTGCCACCGAAGTTCGCCGACACCGGGTCGCCGCCGTCGTAGGTGGGCATCGGTGCGACACGCCAGTCACCGGCAGCCTCAGGAGCGGCCGACTCGAGGAGGCCCGGCATCCACGCGCCGCTCACGAGTGAAGCGATTTCGCCGTTGCCGAGCTGCTTGTACCAGTCATCGGTCCACGAGGGTGTGGGCGAGAGCAGCCCGTTCTCCAACAACTGGTTCCACACGGCGGTCCACTTGCGTGACCCCTCGTCCTGGAGGTCGATCGTGATGTCTTCGCCATCCACCTGGTACGGGTGGCCGCCGGCCTGCCAGGTCATGCTGCTCACGAACAGTCCGTCGCCGCCGTCCGACGTCAGGTAGTAGTTGGAGTCCGCCGCGTGAAGCGTCTCTGCCGCGGTGACGTACTCATCCCACGTCGTCGGCACCGCGATGCCGAACTGCTCGAACACGCGGGCGTTGTAGAACAGCGCCATGGGACCCGAGTCCTCGGGAAGTGCGTACACGGCATCGCCGTACTGAACTGAGCTCCATGGGCCGGCAGCGAACTCCGACTCGAGCTCGTCGAAGCCGAACGCGGTCAGGTCGGCGAGATCGCCACCGAGGGCGAATTGCGGCATCGCCGTGTACTCGAACTGCGCGACGTCGGGTGCGCCAGATCCCGCCTTGAGAGCGTTCTCGATCTTCGCGTACTGGTCAAGGCCGCTGCCGGCATTGACGTACTCGATCGTGACGTTCGGGTACTTGGCGGTGAAGGCATCCGCCTTCGCCTGTGATGCCGTCGCCCACGACCAGAAGGTGAGAGTGCCTCCCTCTTCGAGCGCGGTCTCGATGTCGGTGGGGGCGCCTGCGGCATCGTCCGTCGAGGCGCAGCCGGCGATGGCTGCGACGAGTCCGAGGGACGCCGTGAGGGCGATCAACCGTGTGGTGGTACGCATTCTGCTCCTTTGTCTGGTGCGTGGGGGTGGGTGGATGCTGTGGTGGTCACTGCTTGACGCTTCCCGCCGCGAGACCCGACTGCCAGAAGCGCTGGAGCAGCAGGAAGACCACGATGAGGGGGATGACAGCGAGGAGGGAACCGGTCAGGACCAGAGTCTGGATGGGCTCGGCATTCGTGCCGGTGGACTGGGCATTCCATTGCGCGAGGCCGACCGTGAGGGGATAGAGCTTCGGGTCGGTCAGCATGATGAGCGGCAGGAAGTAGTTGTTCCACGTGGCGACGACAGAGAAGAGCAATACCGTCACGAACCCTGGGCCCAGCAAGCGCAGCGCGATCGACCAGAAGGTGCGAAATTCCCCAGACCCGTCCAGGCGCGCGGCCTCGAGGAGCTGATCGGGGACCGCTTCGGTGGCGTACACCCACGTGAGGTAGAGCCCGAAGGGGTTCACGAGAGACGGGATGATGACGGCCCAGATGGTGTTCGTCATCCCCAGGTTGCTGAACAGCAGGAAGGTGGGCAGAGCCAAAGCGGTCCCGGGGATCGCGACAGCACCGATGATCACGGCGAACAATGCCCGACGTCCGCGGAACGCGTACTTCGCGATTCCGTAGCCTGCGAGCGTGGAGATGATGGCACTACCCGCACCCCCGAGGACGACGTAGATGAGGGTGTTTCCGAACCACCGCGCAAAGACGCCGTCGTCGTAGGCGAACACGCGGCCGATGTTGTTGAAGAGCTCGAACGACGATCCGAATGACAATCCGAATGTGGAGAAGAAGTCGCTGGAGGACTTGCTCGCATTGATGACGAGGTAGGCGAGTGGGAGCAGGGTGTAGATGCCGAGCATCGCGACGACGAGCGTGAGAATCGGCGAACGGCGCTGTATGGGTCGACGGCCGCGGACAGCGGAAGTCTTGGCGCTCATCGCTGCTCCGCCCGCATGCCGCGCAGCTGCACCGTGTAGGCGATCACCGCGGTGATGATTCCCAGGACGATGGCGACCGTGGCCGAGAGGTTGTATTGCTGTCCTGCGAAGGACAGGTTGTACGCGTACAGGGTCGGGGTGAAGTCGCTCGTGATGACGTTGGGCGCGAGAGGCCGCAGGAGGTTTGGCTCGTTGAACAGTTGGAAGCTTCCGATGACGGAGAACATGGATGTGATCACCAGGGCACCGCGCAGTGCGGGGATCTTGACCGCGAAGATGGTTCGGATCGCTCCTGCCCCGTCCAGCGAGGCGGCTTCGTACAGCTCCTCCGGAATCGTGCGGAGGGCGGAATAGAAGATCAGCATGTTGTACCCGGCGAATGACCACGTCACGATGTTCGCGATCGCAGCGAGCACCCATTGCGGCGACAGCGGGATGAGCAGATCCATCCCCAGGGCGTCGTTCATCGTCCCGACGAGACCGTACCGGGGTCCGTACACGAACCCCCAGATGAGCACGGCGACGACTCCCGGAACCGCGTAAGGGAGAAAGAGGAGAATGCGCCACATGCCGGACAGGTGGAGCCGTCCACTGTCGATCGCGAGAGCCGCCAACAGCCCGATACCGAGCATGAGCGGGATCTGCACCAGCATGAACGCCACCACGCGCCCGATGCCACCCCAGAACGACGGGTCGGTGAAGACGTACATGTAGTTCTCGAAGCCGACGAACTGCTCGCCGCCGACGAAGGTAGTGCGGAACAAGCTCAGGAAGAGCGCGTAGACGACAGGCGCGACAATGCCGATGAGAAACACCACGACAAACGGGAGCACGAACAGCCACCCCGTGCGTGTGGTCGCTGTCATGGCGGATCTGCGTCGGCCGCGCGTGCGCCGACTGTCGACGATGACTGCCATGTGAGGGTGCTCTTCTCTGGGTCTCGAATGGGCTCTCATCACGTTAACTTTGTGAATGCGACAGACGGCGTGCGTAATCGACGCAGTACCTGGACGATTCGCTGATGATGGCGCGCGCGACGGCCCTCGGTTCGCGTGGCTACCGGTTCGTGGCCGCCGCGCGCCGCGCTCGTGGGCTAACGGCATTCGCCTCGATTGGTCGAGAGTGTTTCGCCCTTATGTGAACTCGATGGTCGCGTTCGCGTTGTTGAGAATGACGACGGGCGTGATCGCCGGATGCCCCGCGGCGGCGACCCTCGCCCGGTCGAATCGCAGCAGCGGTGTGCCCTCGGTGACGCGCTGGCCCTTCTCGACCAGGGTGTCGAATCCGTCGCCCTTCATCGCGACCGTGTCGATCCCCACGTGGATGAGCAGTTCGGTGCCGTCGCCCAGCACGAGCGCGATGGCGTGCCCGGTGTCGAAGGTGGCGCCGACGGTCGCGTCGGCGGGTGCGATGACGGTGTCGCCGGTCGGCTCGATCGCGAGCCCCGGGCCCATGATCGCCTCGGCGAAGGTGGCATCCGGAACCTCTGTGAGCGGCACGACGCGGCCCTCGACGGGCTGCCGCAGCCGCACCGTGGTCGGCGGTGCGTCGGTGAGCACTGCCGCACCGCCGGCATCCAACGATGCGCCCGGTGCCGTCGATGCCCGCTCGGGAGCGGCACCCGAGGGCGCCACCGCCCGGCCGGACATGATGTCCTCCATGGCATCCTTCACGAACTGCACGTTCAGCCCGTAGACGACCTGCACGGACGTGCCGCCGGGCTTCATGGTGCCGGCGGCGCCGGCGCGCTTGAGTGCGGTGTCGTCGACCTTGCTGACGTCGGCGACCTCCATTCGCAGTCGAGTCGCGCAGTTGTCGAGGTCGACGATGTTGTCCTTACCGCCGAGCGCGTCGAGGAAGCGGGAGGCGGTGACGAGGTACGCGTCGTCCTTGCTGCGCGTGTCGAACTCGGTGCCCTCTTCGAGGATGTCGTCGTCCTCGCGCCCCGGCGTTTTGAGGTTGAACCGCTTGATGAAGAAGTAGAAGACGGCGAAGTAGACGATGAACCAGAAGACGCCCATCACCGGGATGAGCCAGGGGTTCTGAGCCATGGGGTTGGTCCAGCCGAGCACCAGGTCGATGAAGCCGCCGGAGAACCCGAAGCCCATCCGCACCGGCAGTATCGCGCTGATGGCCATCGAGATGCCCATGAACACCGCGTGCACGAGGTAGAGCACCGGGGCCAGGAACATGAAGGCGAACTCGAGCGGTTCGGTGACCCCCACGAAGAACGAGGAGATCGCGCCGGAGAGCAGGATGCCGTAGGCGATCTTCTTGCGCCGAGTCTTGGCGGTGAGGTACATCGCCAGCGCCGCGCCCGGCAGGCCGAACATCATCACCGGGAAGAAGCCGGTCATGTACTGGCCGGTGACGCCATAGGTGCCCTCGCCGGCGAGGAAGTTGTTGAGGTCGTTGATACCGGCCACGTCGAACCAGAACACCGAGTTGAGTGCGTGGTGCAGGCCGACCGGGATGAGGAGACGGTTGAGGAACCCGTAGATGCCGGTGCCGAGCGGCCCGAGCGTCACGATCCACTCTCCGAAGACAACCAGCCCCGTGTACACGAAGGGCCAGATGAAGAACAGTGCGATCGCGACGATGAGCGAGAAGCCGGCGGTCACGATGGCGACGGAACGCTTGCCCGAGAAGAACGACAGGGCGTCGGGCAACCGGGTGTCCTTGAAGCGGTCGTAGCACCACGCGCCGATGAGGCCGCAGATGATGCCGACGAACACGTTCTGCAGCCGCAGGAACGCCGGGTCCACCTCATTGACGTCACCGACGCCGGTGAGCAGCGCCACGGTCTCCGGCTTGAGCAGGGTCGTGACCACCAGCCACGACACCAGTCCTGCCAGCGCAGCCGTGCCGTCGGATTTACTCGCCATCCCCAGCGCGATGCCCACCGCGAACAGCAGCGGCATGTTGTCCAGGAGCGCACCGCCCGCCGCGCTCAGGAAGGTCGAGACGAGGTTCGCCCCCGCCGCCGACGTGATCCAGTACCCGATGCCGGACAGAATCGCTGCCACCGGCAGCACGGCCACCGGAAGCATGATGGACCGTCCGAGCCTCTGCAAGAACTTCATGGTTTGCCTCCGCGCTCGCTGATCACCCGTGGACTCGATTGTCGACATCCACGGAGAAATGCTCTCAGACGACGGGCGATGGGGGTGGCTTATCTGCGTCGTGCTCGGTACGTGAGGAAGGCGGCGATGTAGGTCAGGGGTGCGTTCCAGCGGATGCAGATGTCGTTGGTGACCTCGGAAGTCGGTTCGTCCACGTAGCAACACTGCGCGGGGAGCCCCCGCAAGCGGTCATCGTAGGGGAAGTCCGGATGCGGCTGCGAGTTCGGCCCTCCCGCGAGCGCGCCGGGCGGCGAAGGCGGCAGGGAATCATCGAGATCGTGCCCGAACTGCCGTGTCCGCTGATGGCGCGTGTCGTCCGTGCCGTAGCCGGTGATGTAGCTCTGCCCCAGCGGATTGCGACCCAGCAGATAGCTCATGCCTGCTGCAACGGCAGCCCGATAGCGCTCTTCGTCGGTGAGCAGCGAAGCAACGGCAATCACGACGAGATTGTTGAGCAGGCGCCCGTTCGAACCCCACCCCCAGCCGGCATCCGGAGCGTAGGGCTGGCCCCATGGTTGGCCGGCGGCCACAGTCAGCAAACGGTCGGCGGCGGCGATGACGCTGTCCCGCACGTTCGCGAGTCCGGGAAGCGGGAAGCCGTGGAGGGCAAGGTCCAATCTGCCCGGCGCGGCGACACGGTCGAAGTCGAACCCGTCGAGATCGAAGACGTCGGTGTTGTGCCAGGCTGATCCAGCGAGCTGCTCGAGATAACGCGCTTCGTGCGTCGCGATCCACAGTTCCGCGCTGGCCCAGTAGTGATCGTCGGACGGATCCTCGTCTGGATAGGGGCCGCCTCCGAAAAGCGCGTGATCGTCGGGCGCGAGCAGGTTCGGGTGTGCGATCGCAGCGTCATACGCCCTCGTCGCTGCTGCCATCAGGCGGTCTGCGAAGGTCGGATCGGCCTCTCGGAACTGCCTCGCGCCGTGCGCGGCAACTGCGGCGAGGTGAAATGTCGCCGCAGTGGACGGGCGGTGCAGCACACGAAGCGTGGGATCGTCGTGGGGCAGTCCGGGAAGTGGAGACCACGCCGTCCCATGTATCCGGTGAAACGCCATCCCCGGCAATGGCTCGCGCGCAGGCACCTGCATGCGCAGCATCCAGTCGAGCTGCCAGCGGCACTCCTCCCGCACGGCAGTGACGATCGAATCGGGTGCCGTCGACGGCGGAAGGAAATCCAGGATGCCGAGCAGTTGCCAGCACGCGATGCTGCCGCTGGTCATGTACTTTCCGTAGTCGCCCGCGTCGTACCAGCCCCCTGATACGTCGAACGTGCCCTCGCAGTGCCAGCCGGGGTATAACTTTTCCGCCTCCGGTCCTGTCCATGCCGCGACCGCCGCATCGCCGCTATTCGGAGGCGTGTTCACGTGCCCCGCGGGTCGGGAATAGCCCGGTAGGACGTCCGCGGTAACCGGGATGCCGGACCGCATCAGCCGAAACACGCGTAGCGAGTCCGCGAACAGACCTGCATAGATGTCCTCCGCGACCCGGAACGGATGGCTGCCGAACCCCGCAGAGGTCAAGCGCAGGCAGCTGCCGGGTGCGGCGATGCCGGCGGATTCCAAAGTGTGGACCGTCAGTGCGGAGCTAGGCTCCGGCCGAATCGGCCAGGGCTGCGAGCGGCCCGTGGATACGACGGTGCCGTCCTCGTCGATCACCGCGAAGTCGACCGCGTCCGACCTTTCGGACACCAGTGTCGCCTGAAGCGGCTGCCCCGGTAGGTACCCGAGTTGGTTGACACGTATCGCTGGACGGCGCGCGATCACATCCTCAAGCACCCACGGCGGCCAACCCACGCCTCGACTTTATGAGACGCGACCGCGTTCCGCGCGCTCACGATCGTGGTTGTTTCGGTCTCGGCCACCAGCTGCGGTCTCACGGGGGGAGGGGCCGCGCCGAGCGGCCCGCTCGTCAGAGGGTGGAGGGCGCGGATGCCTCGGGGCCGGCGACGCCGCCGAGGCGTGCGGCCAGCCGCTCACGCGCGCGGCCGAGGTGCAGTTCGAGCAACGCCGCCGCCGCGTCGCCGTCGCCCGCTTCGATGAGCTCGAGCATCCGCTCGTGCTCACCCGCGATCAGTTCGGTGGGCAGGAGCGATGCCCCCTGCACCTGCGACATGCAGAAGACGACCTCCGAGGCGAGGGACTCGTAGACGCCGCTAGTGCGCACGCTGCTCAGCGCGTCGACCAGGCTGCGGTGGAACCGCATGTCGGGGTCCACGATCTCCAACGGTGAGGCATCGACCAGCGCGGCGATCTCGCGGTTCGCGCTGCGTGCGGCATCGGGCACGCGCTTTTCGGTGGCGAGGATCCGCAGCACCTCTGCCTCGATGATGGCGCGGGTGCGATAGATGTCGCGCGCGTCGTCGGGCGTGAGGCGCACGACCCGGGCGGTCTTGTGGGCCCTACGTTCCAGCAGGCGTTCGCGCACGAGGTTCTCGATCGCCGCCTTCGCTGTCGGTCTCGCGACGGCGTAGGTCTCCGCGATCTCGACCTCACCCAGCGTCGTGTCGGGGGCAAGCTCGCCGGACAGAACGCGGCGGCGAAGCTCTTCTGTTACTGCATCGATGACCGAGACGACGGCGATCCGAGCGACCAATATTCTCACGCTCCGTTCTCCGCGCAGAAAACGGCGGTAGTACCAGGGTACCTCCAGGCTGACATGGGTACGTGACTTACATGAATACTTGACTTACATGTGCACTTGTCAGACAATAACATCGAGTCGCGCAAAGGATGCGCGCTATTCCGACTCGAAGGGGAGTCCTCGTTGTTCCAGCAGATACTCGATCCGGTGTTCGGATCCCTAGCGCTCTCTGCGCTTGTTGCCGTCATTCCGCTCGCCACGCTGTTCGTGATGCTGGGGGTGTTCCGGGTCAAAGCGTGGAAAGCCGCGCTGACCGGTCTCGCCCTGACGATCCTGTTCGCCGTGCTGGTGTGGCAGATGCCACCGCTGCAGACACTCAGCGCCACGTTCGAGGGCGCGCTGTACGGGATCGTCCCGATCCTGTGGATCCTCGTCAACGCGATGTGGGTGTACCGGCTCACGATCATCACCGGCTGGTTCGAGGTGCTGGGTGACCGGGTCCGCGCGATCAGCAACGACCAGCGGATCCTCGCGATCCTCATCGCCTTCTGCTTCGGAGCGCTGCTGGAGTCGCTCGCCGGGTTCGGTGCGCCGGTGGCCATCTCGATCGCCATGCTCATCGCAGCCGGAATGGCGCCGTTGAAGGCGGCCATCGTCTCGCTGCTGGCCAACACGGCTCCCGTCGCGTTCGGAGCCATGGCCGCACCGATCATCGCGCTGTCGGGCGTGACGGGCATCGACGTGCACCTGCTCTCGCAGATGGCCGGCCGTCAGACGCCGTTCCTCGCAATGTTCGTGCCGCTCATCCTGGTGTTCATCGTCGACGGCAAGCGTGGCCTGCGGCAGACGTGGCCCGTCGCCCTCGTCGCCGGCATCGCGTTCGCGGTATCCCAGTTCGTCACCGCCAACTTCATCGCCGTCGAGATCACCGACGTCGTCGCATCGGTCGTCACCGTCATCGCGGTGCTGGTCATGCTGCGCTTCTGGAAGCCGGCCACCACGGTCGGGTTCGACACCGAAAGCGGCACCGACGCCGTGGCAGGCGCGTCCGGTGGAACGCGCAGCGGTGGCGGTACTGCCGTGCAGGTTGCCGAGGCAGTGCGCATCGACCGCACCACGCGTTCGAGCGGCAACCTCACCTGGAACGCGGTCATGCCCTACGTCGTGATCATCGCGGTGTTCTCCGTCGCACAGATCCCCGTGATCAAGAAGGCCATCGCCGAGGTGGCGACGCTCGCCTTCCCGTGGCCGGGCCTTTCGATCACCAACGCGGCAGGCGACCCGGTCTCCACGACCTACTCGCTCAACGTGATCGGCACCGGCGGCACACTGCTGCTGCTGTCGGGCATCATCGTCGCGCTGCTGTACAAAGTCTCCCTGCGAGACGCCGTCGCCGCCTACGGCGAGACGCTGCACCAGCTGCGGTTCACGATCCTCACGGTCGTGGCAGTGCTGGCGCTCGCCTACGTCATGAACTTCTCCGGTCAGACCCAGAGCCTCGGTGCCGCACTCGCAGCCACGGGCGGGTTCTTCGCGCTGCTGTCGCCGATGATCGGCTGGCTCGGTGTCGCCATCACCGGATCGGACACCTCGTCCAACGCGTTGTTCGGTCTGCTGCAGGTCACCGCCGCCGAGAAGGCCGGCATCAGCCCGGTCCTCATGGCCGCAACCAACTCGTCCGCCGGCGTGCTGGGCAAGATGCTCTCGCCGCAGAACCTCGCTGTCGCGGCAGCCGCCGCGTCCATGGCGGGCAAGGAGGGCGACCTGTTCCGCAAGCTCATCTGGTGGAGCCTGGGCCTGCTCGCAGTGTTCACCGGGTTCGTCTACCTGCAGTCGACGCCGGTACTCGGCTGGATGGTGCCGGGACTGTGAGTACCGCCACGCAAGCTCGTACCATCCCTCTCGAAGGCAGCGTCCCCGCCGCCGTGCGAGGGGCGATGGGCGAGGCATCCCGCATCAAGACCCGTGCGATCGACCGTGTGTCGTACGCCGCCGATGCCTCGCACTTCCTGCTCACCCCGAACGCGGTCATCGTGGCCGAGGATGCCGCCGAGATCGCCCGGGTGCTGCGCGCCGCGAGCGCCAGCGGGTCCCGCGTGACGTTCCGATCGGGAGGCACGAGCCTCTCCGGCCAGTCGTCCGGGGATGACCTGCTCATCGACACGCGCCAGGGTTTCCGCCACATCGAGGTGCTCGACGGCGGCAAGCGCGTGCGGGTGCAGCCGGGTGCCACGGTGCGGCAGGTCAACATGCGCCTGCTGCGCCACGGCCGCCGGCTCGGTCCGGATCCGGCCAGCGACGCGGCCTGCACGATCGGCGGGGTTGTCGCCAACAACTCCAGCGGTATGGCGTGCGGCATCACCGAGAACACCTACCGCACGCTCGAGTCGCTCGTCTTCGTGCTGCCGTCGGGGACGACCGTCGACTCCGCCGCGCCCGATGCCGACGCGCGACTCAAGGAGAGCGAGCCGGAGCTGTTCGAGGGGATCGTGCGCCTGCAGCGCCGGGTGCGCCAGAACCCGGAGTCGGTCGCGATCATCGCGCGGCAGTTCGCCATGAAGAACACGATGGGCTACGGCGTCAACGCGTTTGTGGACTTCGAGTCCCCGGTCGAGGTGCTCACGCACCTGTTGATCGGCAGCGAAGGAACCCTCGCGTTCATCGCCGAGGCGACCTACCGCACCGTGCCGATCATGCCGAAGGCGAGCACGGCGCTGGCCGTGTTCGCCACGCTCGATGACGCCACGCGGGCCCTGCCCGACCTGGTGGCGACGGGGGCGGCGACGCTCGAGCTGATGGATGCCACCAGCATCCGGGTTGGCCAGTCGTTCGCCGACGCGCCCACGCAGATCCTCGGGTTCGACGTCACGGCCGAGGCCGCGCTGCTGGTGGAGTACCAGGGGGGAAGCGACGAGGAACTCGCCGCACTCACCGCCCGCGGTGCTCAGGTGCTCGGCGGCGCGCCGCTGCGTGCGCCCGCGGTGTTCTCGCCCGATGCGGCCACCCGCGCTACGGCGTGGAAGCTGCGCAAGGGCCTCTACACGACGGTCGCCGGAGCCCGCCCCAGCGGGACGACGGCGCTGCTGGAGGACATCGTCGTGCCGGTGCCGTCGCTGGCGTCGACCTGCGAGTCGCTGCAGGTGCTGTTCGAGCAGTACGGCTACCGCAACAGCGTCATCTTCGGTCACGCGAAGGACGGCAACATCCACTTCATGCTGACCGATCGCTTCGAGGGCGACGCCGCGCTCGGACGGTTCGTCGGGTTCACCGACGACATGGTCGACCTGGTGCTGGGTGCCGGCGGAAACCTCAAGGCCGAGCACGGCACCGGGCGGGTCATGGCACCGTACGTGCGGCGCCAGTACGGCGACGAGCTGTACGACGTCATGCGCGAGCTCAAGCAGCTGTGCGATCCCACCGGCATCCTCAACCCCGGCGTGATCATCGACGACGGCACTGACGCTCACCTGCGCGACATCAAGCTCTCCGAGCCTGTCGAGATCGAGGTCGACCGCTGCGTCGAGTGCGGCTACTGCGAGCCGGTGTGTCCTTCCAAGGACCTCACCCTCACGCCGCGGCAGCGCATCGTGGTGCGTCGCGCCATGGTGCGAGCCGAGGCCGCGGGCGATCACGCGCTGGCACGGTCGCTGGATCGCGACTACGACTACGCGGGTGTGGAGACCTGCGCCGTCGACGGCATGTGCGTCACCGCCTGCCCGGTTCTCATCAACACCGGCCTGCTCGTCAAGCGGCTGCGCCGTGAGGGCGCCAACCCGGTGCTCGATGCCGGCTGGAAGGTGGCGGCGAAGGCCTGGGGTCCGGTCACGCGGATCGGCTCGGTCGCGCTGACCGCGGCCGACGCGGTGCCGGCGGGGCTGGTGCGAGCGGTCACGACCGTCGGCCGTGCCGTGGTCGGCACCGACACCATGCCCGACTACACCGACGATCTGCCGGCCGGTGGCAAGAAGCGCCGGTCGAAGGTCGGATGCCTCGGCGGGGGAGATGGCGCCCCCATCGCGGTGTACCTGCCGGCGTGCGTCAACAGCATGTTCGGTGCGGCCGATGACGGCATCGGGGTGACCGAGGCGTTCACTCGACTGGTGGAGCGGGCGGGTATCCGCGTGCTCGTGCCCGAGGGGATCGAGTCGCTGTGCTGTTCGACGCCATGGACCTCGAAGGGGTTCACGGGCGGGCGCGACGTGATGGCAAAGCGGGTCGTCGACGCCGTGCGGGAGGCCTCCGGCGATGGGGAACTGGTGATCGTCAGCGACGGCGCGAGCTGCACGGAGGGCTTCGCGCACATCTTCTCCGACGCCGGGCTCACCTACCGCACTGAGGATGCCGTCGATTTCGTCGCCCGCCTGGTGCTGCCGGTGCTGGGCGAGGTGTCACCGATCGTCGACTCGCTCGTGCTGCATCCGACCTGTTCGTCCACGCAGATGGGGCTGAACCCGGCATTGAACGCCGTCGGCGCTGCCGTCGCGTCGACAGTGACAGTGCCCGACGCGTGGGGATGCTGCGGGTTCGCCGGTGACCGCGGGATGCTTCATCCCGAGCTCACTGCGTCGGCCACGGCCGCCGAGGCCGCCGAGGTGAAGGCGCTGGACGCCGACGCCCACGCATCGTGCAACCGCACGTGCGAGATCGGCATGTCGCGCGCGACCGGCAAGGAGTACCGCCACGTGCTGGAGCTCCTTGAGGAAGCGACGCGCCCGGCGGTGTAGAGGGTGGCCGGGACCGCTGCGAGGGCGCGGTCCCGGCTCACCGGCCGTCGACGATGGACATGAACCCCGCGAAGGCGAAGGTTCCCGGCACCAGATACAGCAGCAGCAGAGACGTGACCCACCACGCGACGGCGCCGAGCAGGGACAGCAGGCCGTTGCGCTCACGCACCGCGAGTCGGCGTCCGTCCGGCCCGATGCGGGGCGTCGGCGGCCGCCACGGCTCGGATGGGTTTTCGAGCGTGGCCCGCACCGCCGCCAGCGCCCGCGGCACCTCCTGGCCGGGGACCCGTTCATCGACGTAGCGGCGCGCTCTCGCGATGATGCGCGGGGCCACGTTGGTGAGGATGCCGTCAAGGGACTGCCAGTGCTCCGGCTCGGCGAAGTCGGCACTGGGCGAGGTGAAGAACACGAGGAAGTCATCGACGATCTCGACATTGAAGCGCGATGCCTCATCGATGAGAGCCGCCATCACGTCGGGCGTGAGGACGTAGAGCGCTTCCTGCCGGTACTGCACCGGCGAGTACGCCTGGAACCAGCTGTCGAAGTCGCCCTCCAGCGAGATCCGCTGACCGCGGTCGATCGTGGTGGGCAGGTCACTACCGAGCCGGTTGTTCGATGTCGCGTCGAGGATCACGTGCGGCAGCGGTGCCGGCAGCTTGATCGCGATGTATTGCCATCCGCTGGAGCGATTGGCCCCGCGCAGGATGTTGCCGAACTCCACGTCGGAGGCCGTGAATCGCGGGTACGCGCGCACATCCGGGTTGCCCGTGGTGATCATCGATCGGAACGTGGCGGCCTGAAGCGGCTGCTGTTCGAAGCCGTTCGCCAGAGCGGTCAGGGTCTGCCGCCACTGTTTGAGGCGTGCGCGCGGTGACGGGGGCTTGGCCGCCCAGACATGCATCCGGTAGGTGCCGAAGAGCCATACCGCGAGGAACGCCATGGCCGCGAAGAGTCCGGTGATGTCGGATGCGGTGGCCTGGCCGCCGTGATACGAGTCGACGCTGATGCCGTAGACCATGAAGACGATGCAGAGATACCAGAGGATCAGGCAGTGATTCACCCGCAGCAGCACCTGCCGCTTCGTCGGCACCCAGCTGGGTCGTGACGTGCGGCGCACCGTCGCCATCGCGGCCGCGACCTCGTCCTCCGGCGCGGTCAGCCAACGCAGATCCACCGTCATCGTCCCCTTCGCCGTGCAGGGAACGCCCCCAGCTCGCCCGCTAAGTCAAGCATCGATCGGCGGGCCAGGCGGCGCGATGTCGCGATCGAGCCGACGCGTTCCTCAGCGGTCAATGTTGCGGCGAGGTAGGGGGTGATCTGACCTCGGGGGCGGGACCGGGTGACGCCGGCTACGCCGCGGCGGTCTTCGTCGCGCGGCCGTCGAGGGCGCGCGCGATGCGCATGACCGCTTCACGCAGGAGCGGACGCGGCAGGGCGAATACGAACCGCGTGTGGCCGATCGCGGCCTGCCCGCACGCGGCGCCGTCGGTCATGGCCACCCCGGCGTGCTCACGGAACCACTCGCCGAGGTCGCCCTCGAGCCGGTACGCACGGAAGTCGATCAGCGCGATGTAAGTGCCCTCGGGGAGCGTCATCCGCGCCTGCGGCACGTGCTCGGCCAGCAGTTCGGCGAGCAGCCGCCGATTGCCGTCGAGGTAATCCCGTACGTTCTCCAGCCAGGGCGCCCCCGCGGAGTAGGCGGCGGTGTTGGCGATCACGCCGAGCGTCGAGGTGCCGTGGCCGGCCCAGAAGCCGAACGTCTCCCACGTCGCGGCATCCGCGTCGTTGGAGAGGATCACCTGCGCGCACTTCAGCCCCGCGAGGTTCCACGCCTTCGACGCCGATGCGGCCGTGATCGTGTGCGATCCCGCGACGTCGGACACGGACGCATAGGGAATGTGCGTGGCGGGTCGGTAGACCAGCGGCGCGTGGATCTCGTCCGAGAACACCCGCCCGCCCTTGTCCGCGACGACCTCCGACAGCGCGACGAGCTCGTCCCTGCGGAACACCGTGCCGAGCGGGTTGTGCGGGTTGCACAGCACGACCATGCCGGCACCGTCGTCGAAGGCGCGGCCGATGGCGTCGAGGTCCATGGTCATGCGGCCATCGATCTCGATGCTCGGCACTTCGATCACCTCGCGCCCGTGCAGCTGCGGCACGAACAGGAACGGCATGTAGGCCGGCGTCGGCACGATGACGGCGCTGCCGGGGCTCGTGAACTTCTCGATCGCGAGCTCGAAGGCGGCGATGACGTCGGGAACGTGGCGCACGCGCTCGGCCGGCACCGCCCACCCGTATGCCTCGGCGTACCAGGCCGCCGTGGCCTCAGCCATGTCGGTCGCCGTCTGCGTGGGCAGATAGCCGGTCAGCCCGCGGTCGAGGGCACCCCGGAGCGCCTCGTTGATCGCCGGAGCCAGACCGAAGTCCATCTCCGCGACGAACGCGCCGATCGTGTCCGGGAACGTCGACCACTTCACGCTCCCCGCCGCTCGCAGGTCGGATTCGGAGAGGGCGTCGTAGTCGGGCTGTGGCACGGTGTTCCTCAGGTCGTGGGGAGCGTGACCGTGCCGGTACCGAGATGTTCGCGCGGCATGCGGTCGCGGTCGTAGGTGATGTCGGTGAATCCGTGGGGCTTGGGCTTGCCGTCATCGTCGAGGCTGACGAACACGATCTTCTCGATCGTGAGGATGCGCTCTCGGGTGATCATATTGCGCACCACGGCACGCATGGTCAGCGACGTCCTCCCGAAGTGCGTGGCGGTGAGGCCCATCTCGACCAGGTCGCCCTGCAGGGCGGATGCTTCGAAGTTGATCTCGGAGATGAACTTGGTGACGACGCGGTAGTTGCCCAGCTGCAGGATCGCGTAGATCGCCGCTTCCTCATCGATCCACCGCAGCAGGCTCCCGCCGAACAGGGTGCCGTTCGCGTTGAGGTCCTCGGGGCGGACCCACTTGCGGGTGTGGAAGTTCACGCCTTCGTCGGACCAGTACCAGGATGCTTCAGCCTTGCTCGTCATCCTTCAACGGTACGTGACGCAGTTGGGCGCCGGCCGGGGGCATTCTCAGGCCGGTAGGAAGTACTCCCGCGCCAGTGGCGCGATCTCGAGCTGGTCGGCATCCGCCCGCGTGACCCAGCGCAGTTCGGCGATCTCGGCAGCCACCTGCGGCTGCTGCGTGCCGATATCGGCGGCGAACACGTCGGCGATCACGACGAAGCCGGGCTCATTGGCAGCCGCGGCCTCGAACGCGCCGAGCGGCTGCAGATCATCGGCCGGAATGCGGATGCCGATCTCCTCGGCCAGTTCCCGGCTGAGCGTCTCGCTGGGCGTCTCGCCCGGCTCGGGTTTGCCGCCGGGCTGCATGAATGCCGTGGTCCCCGCCTTGCGCACCAGCAGCAGCCGGCCGTCGTCATCGACGATGACCGCCGCCGAGACATGGATGCTGCGGGCGGCCGCGCGTTCGGAGGGGGTGGGGGTCACGCTGGCACGGTAACAGGTTTCGCCCATGTGGCCGGACGTAGAATCACTTGTGCCCCCTGTGACTCCCACCACGTCCGACCTGCCGCCGAGCGGCATCGACCCGGAGGATCTCGCGGTCACGCTGAAGGTTCTTGCGGGCATGGACGAGGTCGACCAGACCCACCCCGATTACGTCGCCGTCCGCCAGGCGACCGCGGCGATGTTCAAGGCCGTGAAGAAGGTGCGCCGCCGGGAGATCCGTGACGCGATCGCCGACGCCGACCGTGCCGTGGTCGCGGCCACCGCCACGGGCGCGCCCGACCGGATCGACGACGAGACCCGCGGCATCCCGATCTCGACGGCTACGACCGCACCGACGGCGGGCACGCTGATCAAGGCGCGCGGCTGCTACATCTGCAAGCAGCCCTACACGGTCGTCGACGCGTTCTACCACCAGCTCTGCCCGTCGTGTGCGGCGATGAGCCACGCCAAGCGCGAAGCGCGCACCGACCTGACCGGTCGGCGCGCCCTGCTCACCGGCGGCCGCGCGAAGATCGGCATGTACATCGCGCTGCGCCTCCTGCGCGACGGCGCCCACACCACGATCACCACCCGGTTCCCGCGCGATGCGGTGCGCCGCTTCAGCAGCCTTCCGGATTCCGCGGACTGGATCCACCGCCTGAAGATCGTGGGCATCGACCTGCGCGACCCGGCTCAGGTGATCGGGCTCGCCGACGACGTCGCCGCGGCCGGGCCCTTGGACATCCTGATCAACAACGCCACGCAGACCGTGCGGCGCTCGCCGGGTGCGTATCAGCCCCTGGTGGATGCCGAGCTGGCACCGCTGCCGAACGGGCCGCTGCCGGAACTGGTCACCTTCGGGCACACCAACGACCGGCATCCGCAGGCCCTGGAGCGTTCGGTGAGCGCGCACCCGATCCTCGCCGCGGCAGCCACCCGCGCCGACGAGCTGACCGAGCAGGCGATGACGGCCGGCTCCAGTTCGCTCGAGCGGCTCGCCGCCGGCACCGCGATCGATGCCGGGGGGCTGCTGCCCGACCTCGAGCACGTCAACTCCTGGACCCAGCGCGTCGACGAGGTCGACCCGCTCGAGATGCTCGAGGTGCAGTTGGCGAACACGACGGCGCCGTTCCTGCTGGTGTCCAAGCTGCGTCCGTCGCTTGCGGCCAGCACCGCGCGGCGCACCTACATCGTGAACGTCAGCGCAATGGAGGGTGTCTTCGGTCGCGGTTACAAGGGACCCGGTCACCCGCACACCAACATGGCCAAGGCGGCCGTCAACATGCTCACGCGCACGAGCGCGCGCGAAATGCTCGAGACCGACGGCATCCTGATGACCAGCGTCGACACCGGCTGGATCACCGACGAGCGCCCGCACCCCACCAAGGTGCGCCTGGCCGAAGAGGGATTCCACGCACCGCTCGACCTCGTCGACGGCGCCGCCCGCGTCTACGACCCGATCGTGCGCGGCGAAGCCGGCGAAGACGTGTTCGGGGTGTTCCTCAAGGACTACGCGCCCGGCTCATGGTGAACCTGCCCGCGCCCGGCCACCGCGTCGTGGTGCGGTACCTGCTGCCCACCGGCCAGGCGACCGATGCGCTGGGCGAGCTGCTGAGTGCGGATGCCACGACGGTGGTCGTCGACGGCAAGCGCGGCGTCGAGCGCATCGCGGTGGCCGACATCGTCGCCGCGAAGGAAGTGCCCCCGCCTCCCGCGCCGCGCGTGCGACGCCCGGACTGACGCCCTCGGTGCGTTCAAGTGGCAGTTCGTGTCGCTCGCGCGGGTGTGAAGCGACAACAACTGCCACCCGAAGGCGGGCGGGCCAGGGTCACACGACGTCGGGATTGAGCACATACGGGAAGCCCGCAGCGTGAGCACGCGCTGCACGATCCGGCCTCGACCAGCACCGGATCGATGACCACGAAGGCCTTCGTGAAGCCTCGACGTTTCGAGGTCTTCGGGGATGACCGCGATCGCGCCTGCACCGAAATGCGCCAGTCCGGCGCGATCGACCCGCGTCCATAGCCGGGCTCAGTCCGTGGCGGCATCCGGGTCGGCGAGGTGTCCGCGGGGGAGGTCTCGACGGGCGAGCAGGAAGCCGACGACGCCGAGCGCCGCAGCAACGAGCATCGCGACGGCGGATGCCGCCATGTTCACCGTCGGCGCGGTTTCACCACCGAGAAGGCCGCCGAACCACGGACCCACGGCGATGCCGACGTTGAAGAACACCACGATCCCCGCTCCCGCGAGGGTGCGGGTGTTGTCCGTCGCGACCCGCATCAGCGTCGTCTGCAGCAGCGGGAAGATCGCACCCAGTGCGAAGCCCCAGATCACGAGGCCGGCCACGACCGCCCAGAGCGTTCCCGGGGCGATCGCCAGGGTGGCGAACGCGACGGCGAACAACATCAGGGTCATCGCGAACGAACTGCGTGGAAAGCGGTCTGCGAGGAACCCGGCGATGATGACGCCCACCATGCCGGCCGCGCCGTAGACGAACAGCAGCCCGGCCGCCCACTGCGCGTCGATCGAGGCGGAGGTCTCGAGATAGGGGCGGATGTAGGTGAAGGACGCGAACTGTGCCGCCGCGATGAGGATCGCCGCGACGCCGAAGGTGGCCAGGGCGGGAAGTGACGGGTCGCCCCACAGCCGGTTGCCCTTGCCGCGTGGTGGTGTCGCCGGCTGGTAGCGGGGCATGCCACGCACGACGACGACGCCGAGCAGCAGTGCGACCAAACCCAGCACGACGAACGTCGCGCGCCAGCCCAGCGCCTGGGCGAGCAGGGTGGCGGCCGGCAGGCCCACGACCGTCGCGGCCGTGCCGCCGGCCGCGACGATCGCCAGGCCCCGGCCCAGATGCGGCGGTGCCAGCAGGGCGCTGGCGTAGACGATCACGACGGCCCAGAAGAGTCCGTGGGAGAGGGCGGCGGCGATGCGGGTGGCGAGGGCGAACTCGTAGCCGGGCGAGAGCGCGGTCGCGAGGTTCGCCAGCGCGAACGTCGCGAGCGAGATGCCCACGACAAGCCGCCTGTCCAAGCGCGCGGTGGCACGCGCGAGGGGGATGCTCGTCACGATGACGGTCAGGGCCCATACCGAGATGAGCAGCCCGATCTGCACCGGCGGCACGCCCAGATCCGCCGACATCTCGGGCATGAGGCCCGCCGGAAGGGACTCCGCCGTGACCGTGACAAGGACGGCGAGGCTGAGGATCAGGAGGGGGCGCAGCGGCAGGTGCCCCGTCTGTCCAGGCGTCCGCACGGGGGCCGTTGAGGTGGTCATGCGTCGAGGCTAGAGTCTGACACCAATGTCAATGTCAAGAGCAACGGAGCAGACGGACACATGAAGATCGGCGAACTGTCGGAACGAACCGGCATCCCCACTCGAATGCTGCGCTATTACGAGCAGCAGGGTCTCATCAGCTCGCGGCGCGCGTCGAACGGGTACCGCGCGTATGACGCGTCGGATGTCGAGCTCGCATCGCGGGTGCGCGCCCTCGTGCAATCGGGGCTGTCGACCCGGATGGCGCGGATCGTGCTCGACATCGAGCGGCAAAGTGAGCAGGGCGTGCCGGCATCCTGCTCGATCGCGCTCGCCGAGGAACTGGCGGAGGAACTCACCGCCATCGAGGAGCGTCTCTCGTGCCTCAAACGCAGTCGTGACTCGGTCGCGCGGTATCTGGACCAGGTGCGACCTGCACAGGTGCGCGAGGTGTCCTAGCCGTTCTCCTTTTTCCTTGTGGCGGGGTGTCGAGTCTGCGGCGTGCCGTTCGACGTCTCAGTGCGGGCGCACCGCGCGCCGGGAGGAGGGACTGCCATGAACGACCATCGCGCCCCGACCATCGAGGATGTCGCCGCCGCGGCCGGCGTATCGAGGTCGACCGTGTCGCGGGTGATCAACGATGACGAAAAGGTGAGTGCGCGCACGCGCACTGCTGTGAATCAGGCGGTCAGTGACCTCGCTTATGCACCGAATCCGGCCGCGCGGTCGCTGGCCCGTGCCCGGGCCGGGCGCACCCGGGATGCCACCGCGTCTTGAGGGTCTCCTCCCCAGGAGATAGTTTCGCGAGTTTCCCACAATGCGGGTGGGACCTGGGTTTTAGGCCTCTCAATGTCGGAGGGGGTCGGCAGGATTGGGGGTATGAACACCTCCCCGGCCACCACCCCGACCGACGTGATGTCGGCAATCGCGGTGGTCGCGGAGATGGTGGAGACCGACCGGCAGCTCGCCGCGATCCAGGCCCGCCAACTCGCACTGCTGGGCCGCGCGGGAGACATCGCGGCGGCGGAAACTGCCCGCATCCCGCTCTCGTCGCAGCGGGAACGGGAACTGCCGCTGCGGTCGATCGCGGCGGAGCTTGCCGCGGCGACGCGCCGGTCGGATCGGGGCATGCAGAACCGCATCCACCAGGCGACCGTGATGCGTGACCGGTTCCCCGCCACCGTCACCGCACTGGCGGAGGGCCGCATCGACATCGGGCACCTGCGGGTGATCGAAGAAGCCGGTGCCCGGCTCACCGACCCCGACGCGCGGGCGATGTTCGAACAGGCCGCCCTCGCGGTCGCGGAGAAGGAGACCGCGGGCCGGGCGCGACCGGCGATCCTCGCGCTCGCGCAACGCATCGACCCTGTTCCGTTCGTGCAGCGGTATGCGACGGCGGCGGAAGCCCGCCGGGTCTGGGTGCACGACCTGGCGGACGGCATGGCCGAGTTGGGTGCTCTGCTCCCCGCGCACCTCGTTCACGGGATCATGGACCGGATCACCCAGTGCGCCCGCATGCTGCTGGAACAGGACGCCGAGGCCGACGGGGCGGACCACGTGGACGCCGCGCAACCCGACGACCGCACGATGGATCAGCGCCGCGCCGATGTGCTCAGTGACCTGCTGCTCACCGGGCACGCCACTGCGGCAGCCTCCGATGCCACGGTGTGTGAGACGGATGCGATCGTCGCGCACATCCAGGTGACGGTGCCCGCTGCGACCCTGACCGGTGCGGATGTGCCCGCCACCTTCGTGGGGCACGGCCCGATGGACCCGGACACCGCCCGCGACTATGCCTCCCACGCCACCGCCTGGGACCGGATGTTCACCGACCTCCGCACCGGCGCGATCGACAGCACCGACACCTACCGGCCCTCCAGGGCGCAACGCCGGTTCCTACGGGGCCGGGACGAGCACTGCCGGTTCCCCGGCTGCCGCGCCGCGGTGTGGCACTGCGACATCGACCACACCGTCGACTACGCCCACGGCGGCCCCACCCGGGTGTGCAACCTCGCCCACCTGTGCAAACGGCACCACATGCTCAAACACAACACCGCCTGGACCGTGGAACAACACCCCGGCGGGATTTTGGTGTGGACCAGCCCGACCGGACGGGTCTACCCCGACATCCCGCAGCGCACGCTCGAATTCATCGCCGCGGCCAGCAGCGGCGCACCCC
This sequence comes from Microbacterium sp. zg-B96, assembly GCF_030246865.1. Lineage (NCBI taxonomy): Bacteria > Bacillati > Actinomycetota > Actinomycetes > Micrococcales > Microbacteriaceae > Microbacterium > Microbacterium sp. zg-B96. Next base: position 368,247 of record NZ_CP126738.1, read on the forward strand.
CACCGTTCTAGGTGCGGGGCACCCGCCCGCCCACACGGGCGGGGTCAGGCGAGTGAGAGGAACAGCCGCTCCAACTCGGCGACGCTCACGCCGCCGGCATCGGCCCCTTCCGTAGCGTCGTCGTCAGTCGTGACGCACTTGCGCATCGCAGTGCTGATCACCGAGAACCCGGCGCGATCGATTGCCTTGCCGACCGCGGCGAGTTGGATCACCACCTCACGGCAGTCTGCGCCCGACTCCATGGCATCGATCACCCCGGTCAGCTGACCGCGGGCTCGCTTGAGTCGGTTGACGGCCCGGCGGATCTCGGCGGCCTCGTCGGGCGTCGTGTCGGTCATGCGTACTCCCGCAGGTTCATGGTGCTGCCGGCCTTCCAGGTGAGGTAGCCGCCGTCGAGATTGCGCACTCGACGGCCGCGCTGGGTGAGGATCCTCGCCGCGGTGTGACCGCGCTGTCCGACCTGGCAATGGACGATCAGGTCGCCTTGAGGAAGTGAAGCCGACTCGTCGCGGATCGTATCGAGCGGGATGTTGACGCTTCCCGGGATGCACCCGGCGTCGTACTCGTGCGGGGCGCGGACGTCGATGAGGGTCGCCCCTGCGGCGAGGGCGGCGTCGAGCTCGTGCCACTGCAGGGTCTCGCTGACGCCCGCGGCAAGATTGCCGGCGATGTAGCCGACCATGTTCACGGGGTCCTTCGCGCTGGCGTACTGCGGCGCATACGCCAACTCCAGGTTCGCGAGTTCCGCGGCAGGCAGGCCCGCATGCATCGCCGTCGCGATCACGTCGATGCGCTTGTCCACACCACTGCCGCCCACGATCTGCGCGCCGAGGATGCGACCGGTACCGGGATCGACCATCGTCTTGATGGCCATGCGGCCGGCGCCGGGATAGTAGCCGGCGTGGTCGGTGGGGTGGGTGTGGATCACGTGGTGCGGCCGGCCCGCATCGACAAGTCGCTGCTCGCTCCAGCCGACCATCGCGATCGTCACGTCGAACAGGCCGACGATGGCCGTGCCGAACGCGCCGGACGCGGGGGCGGGAGCGACGTCGAGGCGCCCGGTCTCCCAGCCGATGACGTCCGCCGCTGCGCGACCATGCCGGTTGGCGAGGCCCGCCATCGTCACGAGCGTCGGTTCGCCGGAGACGGCATCCGTCTTCTCCGCGGCGTCCCCGACGGCGAAGATGCGGGGATCGTCCGTCCGGTGGTGGCCGTCGACGCTGATGCCGCCCGACGCGCCGATCGTCAGACCCGCTGCCCGGGCGAGCTGCGACGCCGGCGCGACGCCGCGCGCATCGATCACGAGCTGGGCGTCGACGGTCGTCCCGTCCGACAACCGCACTCCGGACGCATCGACTTGCTCCACGGTCGTGCGGGTGCGCACGTCCACGCCGTGACGGGCCAACTCGTCGACGATGGGGGCGGCCATCTCGGGATCCAGCGGGCTCAGTGCGTGCCGGCCGCGCTGTACGAGCGTGACCTCAAGGCCGCGCCGCACCAGGTTCTCGGTCGCCTCCACCCCGATGAACCCCGCGCCCATGACTACGGCGCGGGTCGGGGTGGCCGCGCGCGCGGCGAAGACGGCGGTGATCCGGTCGACGTCGTCGATCGTGCGCAATGTCACGACCGGGGGGCCATCGTCGCCGTAACCGCCGCGTTCGCGAGGTTCAGCGCCGACCGCCAGGATCAGGTAGTCGTACGCGTGGGGGGCGGTCGCTCCGGTGCGCAGATCGCGCGCCGTCACCGTGCGCGCCGCACGATCGACAGCGGTGACCGCATGACCGACCCGCACGTCGATCGCGAAGCGCGACCCGAGCGACTCCGGCGTCTGCAGCAGCAGGGAGTCCCGCTCGGCGATGACGCCGCCGACGAAGTACGGCAATCCGCAGTTGGCGAAGCTCACATGATCGCCCTGCTCGAACACGACGATCTCGGCTGTCTCATCCAGACGGCGCAGCCGGGTGGCGGCGGACATGCCTGCGGCGACGCCCCCGACGATGACGATCTTCAGCGGTCGGCACATGTGTGTCTCCAAGTCCGGGGTTGGATACCCCCCAGGGTATTCTCGACCATGCCGCCGGACGTGGCAATTCGCCCGGCCTTCAGCGCGCGAGACGTTGCACGATTCGGGCGCGCCAGCTCGAGGGCAACAGGGCGATCAGCGCGAGCGCGCGGGCCTCCCGGCCGATGAGATGGCGTGGTTTCGGCGTCCGGGTGTCGAGGATCGTCGCGATCAGCCGGGCGATGTCCTCCGGCGCCGCCGCGGTGCGGAATGCCTGCTCAGCGCGCTGGAATGTCGCCATCATCGGAGCTCGATAGTGGCCGGCGACGTCGGCGGGCATGCCGTCGAGCACCTCGTGGCCGCGAGCGGTGCTGTCGGTCAGGATGCCGGTGCGAACCGCCCCCGGCTCGATCAGGCTCACGCTGACACCGGAGCCGGCGACCTCCGCGCGAAGTGCATCGGTCAGCGCGGCCAATGCCGCCTTGCTGGCACCGTAGGCGCCGCCGAAGGGGAGGGCCACCCGGCCCTGCCCGGCTCCGACGAACACCATCCCGCCTCCCGTTTCCCGCAACTGCGGAAGGAGCGCCCGCGCGAGCACCGCGGGCGCGATCGTGTTGATCTCGAGTTGCCGCCGCAGCTGGTCGGCGGGGAGGCCTTCGATCGGTCCGGGCACGGCGAGTCCCGCGTTACTGACCACCGCGTCGAGGCGTGGTTGCGCAACCACGGCGTCGAGCAGTACCCGGAGCGATTCGTCGTCGGTCAGGTCGACTTCGAGCACGGTGGTGCGGTCGAGGTCGCGCAGCGATGTGACGTCCTGCCCGGGAAGCGCCGTCCCGATCACCCGCCACCCGTTTTCCGAGAGCGCTCGTGCTGTCGCAAGGCCGATGCCCGTGGCGGCTCCGGTGATGAGCGCCGTGCGGGTCGGTGCGGTGCCGCTGGGCGGCGAAGGCTCCAGTCGTCGGGCGTTACGCCGGGATGCCATACCGGATGCTATGGCGTGCGTTGCTGCGTGGCAAGAACCCGGAGCACTCCTGATCAGGCCCGGTGCAGATCGAGCCGGTAGCCCATGCCGGCCTCCGTGATGAGGTAGCGCGGCGACCCCGGGTCCGGCTCGAGCTTCTTGCGCAGCTGCGACATGTACAGCCGCAGATAGCCGGTGTCGGCGACATGGGTGGACCCCCAGATGCTGGTGAGCAGCGTCTGACGGGTGACGAGCTTGCCGGGGTTGCGGATGAGCAGTTCGAGCACCTGCCACTCGGTGGGGGTGAGGCGGATGTGATCGGTGCGCCCGTCGACTGCGCGCGTGACGTCGCGCGAGGCGAGATCCACGGTCACGTCCCCGAACGAGACGACGGGGTCGGGGGAGTGCTGCGGGGTGCGGCGGGTGAGTGCCCGGATCCTTGCCAGCAGCTCTTCCACCGAGAACGGCTTCGTCACGTAGTCGTCGGCACCGGCATCCAGCGCCTCGACCTTGTCGGCGGCCCCGGAACGGCCCGATACGACGAGGATGGGCGCCTCCGACCAGCCGCGGATGGCCTGAATGACGGCGATGCCATCGAACCGCGGCATGCCCAGGTCGATCAGGTACAGGTCGGGGTGATGGTCGATCGCGGCCGCGATGGCCTCGGTGCCGTCGGTCGCGGTGAAGATCTCGTAACCCTTGGCGGTGAGGGTGATCCGCAGCGCCCGCAGGATCTGCGGATCGTCGTCGGCGATCAGGATCTTCACGACTGTGCGCCTTCTGGTGACGGCGCGAAGGCGGGCAGTGAGATCACCATGGTCAGGCCGCCGCCCGGGGTGTCCTCCGGAGTGAGGGTGCCGCCCATCCCCTCCACGAAACCCTTCGACAGTGCCAGCCCCAGGCCGAGCCCGGTGGTGTTGTCGGTGTCGCCGAGACGTTGAAAGGGCACGAACACATCATCGCGCCGATCGGCGGGGATGCCCGGCCCGTGGTCGACGACCCGGATCTCCACGGTGCGCGCGAACGCGCTGGTGGCGATGCGCACCTTCGTGCCCTCCGGGGCGTGGCGCAGCGCATTGGCGAGCAGGTTCACCATGACGCGCTGCAGCAGCACCGGGTCGGCATCCACCGGTGGAACGGTGTCGTCCAAGTCGAGCTCGACGAGGCGAGGATCGGTGTCGAGCTCCTCGAGGGCGGGGAGGATCGTGTCGGCAGGGTCGACGGGGGCGGTCGAGATCGCCAGAACCCCCGCCTGCAGCCGGCTCACATCGAGGAGGTCGGTGACCAGTGCCGCGAGGGTGGTGAGGCTCTCGTCGGCGGTCGCGACGAGCTCGTCGCGATCTTCTTCCGTCAGCGCGTTGCGGGCGGCGCGCAGGCCGCTGACCGAAGCAGTCGCGGCGGCCAACGGGCGACGCAGATCGTGGCTGAGTGCCGACAGCAGCGCGGTGCGCACCCGGTCCGAGGCGGCCAGCGGTGCGATCTCGCTCGCCGCCGACGCGAGCGCATCGTGTTCGAGGGCCGCTTTGAGTTGGGCGACGATGACGGCGAGCAGACGCTGTTCGGATGCCTCCAGGTCGGGGCCGTGCAGTTCCAGGCGGGCCCGCTCGCCCACCGGCATGACGACGTGGTGCTCGTCCGCGAGTGGCTCGCCGCTGCGGGCGAGCACGGCTCCGTCGAGGACCAGCCGCACCCCGGCGAGCCCGAAAGCCTCGCGGGTGCGCTCGACGATCGCCTGCACCGCGCCCTGCCCTCGCAGCACACTGCCGGCGATCGTCTGCAGCAGTTCGGACTCGGCGGCCGAGCGACGAGCGGCGCGGGTCTGCCTGGCCGCGCGGTCCACGACGTAGCTCACCAGGATCGCGTTGACGAGGTACAGCGCCAGCGCCAGCAGGTGCAGCGGGTCGCTGACGCTGATCGTGAACTGCGGCGCGATGAAGAAGAAGTCCAGGGTGAGGCCGGACAGCACGGCGGCGAACATGGCGGGCCAGACGCCACCGACCAGGGCCACCACGACGACCAGCAGCTGGTAGGCGAGCACGTCGCTGGTGATCGACTCCGCGCTGCGCAGCGCCACCAGCAGCCAGGTGAGCAGGGGACCGCAGATCAGCGCGAGCACGAACCCCGCGACGCGTCGTCGCATCGTCAGCGCGCCGCCCATGCGGGGAAGCGCGAACCTGCCACCGGCGGCATCGTGGTTGACGATGTGCACGTCGATGTTGCCGGCTTCCCGGATGACAGTCGCGCCGATCCCCGGACCGGTCAGCAGTGCCGACAGCCTGCTGCGGCGGCTGACGCCGATGACCAGCTGGGTCGCGTTGACCGACTTGGCGAAGTCGACCAGCGCCGCCGGGACGTCGTCTCCCACCACCTGATGGAACGTGCCGCCGAGCGTCTCGACGAGGGCCCGCTGCTGGGCCAGCGCCGCGGGGTTCGCGCTGCGCAGTCCGTCTTGGCTGGTCACATGCACGGCGAGCAGCTCGCCGCCGGCCGAGCGGGCGGCGATGCGGGCGCCGCGGCGCAGCAGCGTCTCGCCCTCCGGCCCGCCGGTGAGGGTGACCACGACGCGTTCGCGGGCCTCCCATTTGCTGTCGATGCCCTGTTCGGCGCGGTAGTTCTTCAGCGCCTGGTCCACCTCGTCGGCCAGCCACAGCAGCGCGAGCTCTCGCAGCGCGGTGAGGTTGCCGAGTCGGAAGTAGTTGGAAAGGGCCGCGTCGATCCGTTCGGCGGGATAGACGAGTCCCCCCGCGAGGCGATCCCGCAGCGCTTGCGGCGCGAGGTCGATCACCTCCACCTGGTCGGCGGAGCGCAGCACGGCATCCGGGATGCTCTCGCGCTGCGGCGCACCCGTGATCTGCTCCACGACGTCGTTGAGCGACTCGATGTGCTGGATGTTGACGGTGGAGATCACGTCGATGCCGGCATCCAGCAGCTCGTCGACGTCCTGCCAGCGCTTGTCGTTGCGGGAGCCGGGGGCGTTCGTGTGCGCGAGCTCGTCCACCAGCGCGACCTGCGGGCGCCGCGCGAGGACGGCGTCGACGTCCAGCTCGGTCAGTTCCACGCCGCGGTGGGACACCGTGCGGCGGGGGAGGATCTCCAGCCCCAGCGTCATGGCGGACGTGGCCGCGCGGCCGTGGGTTTCCACGACCGCGACGACCACGTCTTTGCCTTCGCCGACCAACCGCGTGCCCTCTTCGAGCATCGTGTAGGTCTTGCCGACGCCGGGGGCGGCGCCCAGCAGCACGCGCAGCCGCCCCCGTCCGGTCATGTGTCAGCCCTCCAGCTCGTCCAGTGCCAGATTAAGCTCCAGCACGTTCACAACCGGTTCCCCGAGGTACCCGAGTGTTCGCCCGGTGCTGTGGTCGGCGACCAGCTCCCGCACCTGCTCGGCGTCGAGGCCGCGTTCGGCGGCCACGCGGTCGATCTGGATCGCGGCGTACTCCGGGCTGATGTGGGGATCCAGGCCCGAACCAGACGCGGTGACCGCATCGGCGGGCACTTCGTCCTCGGTGACCCCGTTGAGTTCGGCCACCTGCGCCTTGCGCTCGGTGATCGCCGCGATCAGGTCGTCGTTCTCGGGGCCGAGGTTGGACCCCGACGACGCACCGCCGTCGTAGCCGTCTCCGGCTGCCGATGGGCGGGGCTGGAAGTACTCCGGCAGCGGTGCGCCGTCGGCATCCGTGAAGGGCTGGCCGATCAGCGCGGAGCCGACCGGTTCCCCGTCACCGTCCCGCACCAGGGAGCCGTTTGCCTGAGCGGGCAGGATCAGCTGCCCCACCCCGGTGATCACGAGCGTGTAGCCGATGCCGAGCATCAGGGTGAAGACCGCCATGGCGCGTCCGGCGACCCAGACGGTGCGGCCGGTCGAACGAGTCGATGTGTTCATTGTTCGCTCCCTCCTCGGGGGCTCAGAAGCCGGGGATCAGGCGGACGACGAGGTCGATCAGCCAGATTCCGATGAAGGGCGCCACGACTCCGCCGACGCCGTAGATGAGCAGGTTGCGGCCCAGGGTCTTCGAGGCACCTTGGGGCCGGTAGGTCACACCGCGCAGCGCCAGCGGCACGAGAGCGACGATGACCACCGCGTTGAAGATGATCGCCGACAGCACGGCGGATGCCGGCGAGTGCAGGCCCATGATGTTCAGTGCCGCGAGGCCGGGGAAGACCCCCATGAACATCGCCGGGATGATCGCGAAGTACTTCGCGAGGTCGTTCGCGATCGAGAAGGTGGTCAGCGCCCCTCGGGTGATGAGCAACTGCTTGCCGATGCGCACGATGTCGATGAGCTTGGTCGGGTCGGAGTCGAGGTCGACCATGTTGCCGGCCTCCTTCGCCGCCGACGTGCCGGTGTTCATCGCGACCCCGACGTCGGCCTGCGCGAGCGCGGGTGCGTCGTTGGTGCCATCGCCGGTCATCGCCACGAGGTTGCCGCCGGCCTGCTCGGCGCGGATGTAGGCGAGCTTGTCCTCGGGGGTGGCCTCGGCGAGGAAGTCGTCGACACCGGCCTCCTTCGCGATGGCCGCGGCGGTCAGCGGGTTGTCACCGGTGACCATGACGGTGCGGATGCCCATCGACCGCAGCTGGGCGAAGCGCTCGGTGAGTCCCTCCTTGACGATGTCCTTGAGGTGGACGACGCCGAGCACCTCCCCGTCGCCACTGCCGGAGCGGATGGCGACGACCAGCGGAGTGCCGCCGGAGCGGGCGATGCGCTCGGTGTGCTCGTCGAGTTCGGCGACCACGCTCGATGGCAGGCGCCGGCCCTCCGATTCCAGCCACGCCACGACCGCGGATCCGGCACCCTTTCGGATCTGGGTGCCGCCCGGCAGGTCCAGCCCCGACATGCGGGTCTGCGCGGTGAACGGCACGATGTCGCCGGTTGCCAGGCCATGGATGCTCACACCCTGCAGCGTGGCCAGGTCGACGATCGACACGCCCTCGGGGGTCGGATCCGCCAGCGACGACTGCGCCGCCGCGCGGATCAGATCCTGGTCGGCGACGCCGGTCATGCCGACGAACTCGGCGGCGCGACGGTTGCCGTAGGTGATGGTGCCGGTCTTGTCCAGCAGCAGCGTCGTGACATCGCCCGCCGCCTCGACGGCACGGCCCGACATCGCCAGCACGTTGCGCTGCACCAGCCGGTCCATGCCCGCGATGCCGATCGCGGATAACAGGGCGCCGATGGTGGTGGGGATCAGGCACACCAGCAGCGCGATGAGCACCGTGATGCTGACGGGGGCCGCGGCATACGACGCGATCGGGTTCAGCGTCAGGGCGACCACGACGAAGATGATCGACAGCGATGCCAGCAGGATCGACAGCGCGATCTCGTTCGGCGTCTTCTGCCGCGCCGCGCCCTCGACGAGCGCAATCATGCGGTCCACGAACGTCTCACCGGGCTTCGACGTGATCCGCACCACGATCCGGTCCGACAGCACCCGCGTGCCGCCGGTGACGGCGGAGCGGTCGCCGCCGGATTCGCGGATCACCGGAGCGGATTCGCCGGTGATGGCCGACTCGTCGACCGAGGCGATGCCCCACACGATGTCGCCGTCGCCGGGGATGAGCTCCCCTGCCGAGACCACCACGGTGTCCCCGAGCCGGAGGTCGGCACTGGACACGTCGGTCGTGCCGGCGGCCAGCGCCGCCGGGTCATCGCTCGCGTCGTACGTGGCCACGCGGTGGGCGGTGGTGCTGGTGCGGGTCTGGCGCAGCGTCTCGGCCTGCGCCTTGCCGCGGCCCTCGGCCACGGATTCGGCGAGGTTCGCGAACAGCACCGTGAGCCACAGCCAGATGGCGATCGCCCAGGTGAACGACCACGGCACCGGCGTGCCGCCGGAGTCGGCCGGACCGCCCAGGAAGGGTTCGGCGACGGCGATCGTCGTGGTCAGCGCGGCGCCGACCCAGACGAGGAACATCACCGGGTTGCGCCACTGCCGGCGCGGATCGAGTTTGCGGAACGCGCCTGGGATGGCGGCGCCCAACTGCGCCCAGGAGAACGCGCCGCGCGTGGGGGCGGGGCGCTGCACGTGAGGTGCGGGCGAGGTGAGAGTGGTGGACATGTCAGATCAGCCCTTCGGCCAGGGGGCCCAGCGTGAGAACGGGGAAGAAGGTCAGTGCGGTCAGCAGCACGGTCACCACAGCCAGCATCCCGACGAACTGCGGTCGGTGAGTGGGGAGGGTGCCGACGGTGGCGGGAACGGTGTCCTGGGCGGCGAAGGAGCCGGCCAGGGCCAGGACGAACACGATCGGCAGGAACCGGCCGAGCAGGATCGTGACCCCCAAGGCGGTGTTCAGCCAGGGGGTGTTGGCGGTGAGGCCTGCGAAGGCGGAGCCGTTGTTGTTCGCGGCGGACACGAACGCATACAGCACCTCGGACATGCCGTGCACGCCGGGGTTGTAGATCGAGACGGACTCGACCTCCTCGCGGATGCCGGGGAGGGCGAAGCTCAGCGCGGTGCCGGTGAGCACCAGGGTCGGCATCACGAGGATGTAGAGCGCCGCGAGCTTGATCTCGCGCGGTCCGATCTTCTTTCCGAGGTACTCCGGAGTGCGCCCGATCAGCAGACCCGAGACGAACACGGCGACGACCGCGAGCACCAGCAGGCCGTACAGGCCGGAGCCGACACCACCGGGGGTGACCTCGCCGAGCATCATGTTCAGCATCGGCATCATGCCGCCCAGTGCGGTGAATGAGTCGTGCATCGAGTTGACGGCACCGGTGGAGGTGGCCGTGCTGGTGGTGGCGAACAGCGTCGACCCGAGGATGCCGAAGCGCTGCTCCTTGCCCTCCATCGCGCTTCCGGCGAGCCCGGGCGCGGTGCCCTGACCGTTGGATTCGAGCACCGTGAGGATCGCGTACGACAGCGTGAACAGCACCGCCATCACCGCGAGGATCGCGTAGCCCTGGCGATTGTCGCCGACGATCCGCCCGAACGTGCGGGGCAGCGCGAACGGGATGACGAGCATCAGCAGCACCTGGAAGAGGTTCGTCCACGCGGTCGGGTTCTCGAACGGGTGCGCGGAGTTGGCGTTGAAGAACCCGCCGCCGTTGGTGCCCAGCAGCTTGATTGCCTCCTGGGATGCGGTGGGGCCGCCCGGGATCGTCTGCACGCCGCCGGTCAGGGTGGTGACTTCACCGAACCCGTTGAAGTTCTGGATCACCCCGCCGATCATCAGCACGATCGCCGCAGCCGCGGACAGCGGCAGCAGGATGCGCAGGATGCCGCGAGTGAGGTCGACCCAGAAGTTGCCGATCGTGCCGGACCGGCGATAGGCCAGGCCGCGCACCACGGCGATCGCGACGGCCATGCCCACGGCCGCCGAAGTGAAGTTCTGCACCGTCAGACCCGCCATCTGCACGGAGTACCCGAGGGTCAGCTCCGGCGAGTAGGACTGCCAGTTGGTGTTGCCCACGAACGAGGCCGCGGTGTTGAACGACAGGTGCTCGCTCGCAGCGGGCAGCCCCAGCGAGTAGGGCAGCCACTGCTGAAGGCGCTGCAACCCATAGACGATGAGCAGGCCCACGGCCGAGAAGGCGAGCACCCCGCGCAGGTACGCCTGCCAGGACTGCTGCGCCCTGGCATCCACCCCGATCACCCTGTACAGGCCGCGTTCGACCTTCCAATCCTTGCGTGAGGTGTACACCCACGCCATGTAGTCGCCCAGCGGGCGGTACAGCACGCCGAGGATGACGGCGACGGTCAGCAGGCCGAGGGCCGCATACAGCCACCCCATCAGAACCGCTCCGGCTTCACGAGGGCGAGCAGAAGGTACGCGATCGCGGCCACACCGAGGGCGACAGCGAGAAGCTCGAACACGATCACAGCTTCTCCACCGCCTTTCCCAGCAGGCCGACGGTCACGAACAGGGCGATCACGCCGAGTACGTAGACGAGGTCAAGCACGAAAAGACTCCAGTTCGCAAGGTCCGGCACACGGGTGGATGCCGCACGTCCGACGGGACGCAACTCCTGATCCAACTCCGCGCGGCCGCCGCCGAGGCCCGTCCTAACGGAAGCCATACGGGTGCAGGGCGAAACCTAACGGCACTCCTACGCGGCCGCCGCCTGCGCCACCAGGGGGTGGACGCGCGGGGGGCGGCACACGAGACTCAGCCTCCACAGCCACGCGTCGCCAGCGGGGGAGGCCTGCCATGAGGATCGAACTGCACGAGGTGAGCAAGGGACGTGACGGTCAGGCGCTGCCGCCCACGACGCTCGTCTTCGAAACCGGGCTGGCCACCTTCGCGCGGGCCGAGACCGAGCAGCGGCCCACCGTGCTGGGCCTGCTCGCCGCCGGCCGCATGCGTCCCGACTCCGGCAGCATCGAGATCGACGGGCTGGCGGATGCCGCCGACATCCGTCGCCGGGTCGCCCTGGTCGACGCGCCCGACGTCTCCGAACCCGCCCCCCGGGTGACCGTCGCCGGCGTCACCGCGGAGGAGCTCATGTTCGCCGGGCGCGCTGCCGGCCACCGTGCCGTGCGGCGCTGGCTGCGCGGGCAGGACCTGGAGCAGTTGGCGCGCCTGCCGATCGCCAACGTGCCCCCGCGGGAGCGGATCCACCTGATGACGGAACTCGCCCTGCTGCGGGCCGGGGTGGAAGGGCTCGTGGTCGTCGCCCCGGACCGCCACGGCGGTCATCCCCTGGTCTGGTGGGAGCAGGCGCAGGCGCTGGCCGCTCGCGGCTTCGCGATGCTCATGATCGCCGGCGACGCCTCGGCCACCGTGATCGGCGCCGCGCAGACAGCGGACGATGAGGAGGATCGCGCATGAAGGGTCGGTCGTTCCCGGTGCCGCATCTGAAGGTGCCGCAGATGATCGCCGCAGAGGTGCGGCGCCTGATCTCCACGAAGATGTCCGCGCTCGCGCTTTCCGCCCTCGTCATCGTGCCGATCCTCTACGGCGGGCTGTACCTCTGGGCCAATCAGGACCCCTACGCGAAGCTCTCCGACATTCCGGTCGCCCTCGTGGTCGAAGACAGCGGTGCGCCCGCCGACGGGGACACCCCCGCCCGCAACGTCGGCGACGAGGTGGCCGACGAGCTGCTCAAGCGGGGCGACTTCAACTGGCATCGGGTCTCCAGTGAGCAGGCGCAGTCCGGCCTGCAGAACAACGAGTACGACTTCGCGATCACGCTCCCGGCGGGTTTCTCCACGGCGCTCACCTCGATCGCCGGAGACGACCCGCGTCAGGCCGAGATCATCCTCGAGACCTACGACGCGAACAGCTATCTGGCGAGCACCATCGGCTCACAGGCGGTGGAGAAGATCCGCACGGCAGTCGCGCAGGAGGTGGGCCAGGAGGCGGCATCCACCCTGCTCGATTCGATCTCCACCATCCGCGGCAAGATCGTCGAGGCAGGTCAAGGCGCCGCTGAACTGGCAACCGGCGCTGCCGAACTCGCAGGCGGCGCGGTGCAGCTGTTCGATGGGGCAGGCACCGCCGTCAACGGTGCAGCCGAGCTGGAGGCCGGCGCCGGCACTCTCGCCGACGGGGCCGCCCGGGTGGCCGGCGGCAACGCCGAGATCGCCGCGGCCGCCGACCGGGTCAGGGGGGTCGTCGACCAGCTCACCGCCGACCTGCCGCAGGCGCGGTCAGACATCGCCGCCGACCTCGGCGCGCTGGGCCTGGACCAGGCGACGATCGATGCCGTGCTGTCCAGGCTCGATGTCGTCGGCGCCGGCATCCGGGCCGGGGATCAGCGGGTGGACCAGGTCGTGGGCCAGATCGACGAGCTCTCCAGCGGCAGCGCGGAACTCGCCAGCGGCGCCGTCACGCTGCGCGACGGACTCGCGACACTGCGCTCCGGGCTCGGCACCCTCTACGACGGCACCGGCACGCTGCGCGACGGCGCGGCGACGCTGTCGTCGGGCACCGTGCAACTGCGCGACGGGCTCGACAGCGGCGCGTCCGAGATCCCCGACAGCAGCGCGGAGCTGCGGCAGCAGCAGGCGCAGACGATCGCCGACCCGATCAAGCTCGAGACCGACGGCGTCGCCCGCGCGGCCAACTACGGCGCCGGCTTGGCTCCGTTCTTCGGAGCGCTCGCCGGCTGGATCGGCATCTACGCACTGTTCCTCATCGTCAAGCCCATCTCGCGCCGCGCCGTCACGGCGCTGCACTCGCCGGTGCGCATCACCCTCGCCGGCTGGCTGACGCCCGGGATGTTCGGCCTGGTGCAGATGAGCCTGCTGTTCCTGGTGCTGATGTTCGCGCTGGACTTCCCGATGGTCTATCCGCTGGGCACCCTCGGCATCATGATGCTCGCCTCGCTCACCTACACCGCCATCATCCTGGCGCTGAACGTCTGGTGGGGAGAGGTGGGCCAATTCTTGGGGCTGGTGATGATGGTGGTTCAGTTGGTGACCGCCGGCGGGACGTTCCCCTGGCAGACGCTGCCCGGGCCGCTCGCTTTCGTGCACAACCTGCTGCCGATGAGTTACGTCGTCGACGGCATGCGGCAGTTCATGTACGGCGGCGACTTGTCCCGCACCATCACCGACGCCACGGTGCTCGTCAGCTGGCTGCTGGTGGGGCTCGTGCTCACCGGCATCGCCGTCGCGCGCAAGACCCGCTACCGCACCCTCGCCGATCTGGAGCCCAGCATCCTGGCGTGAGCGGCTATTTCGCCGCGGGCTTGGGGAGGGGCCCGGTGACGCTCAGCTCGGTCTCCCAGCACGAGATGCCGTCGACGCCGGGGAGGCGGTCACGCGTGAAGACGGGGTTGCGCCCTTCGCGTCGCTGTTGCGTGTAGTCGCGCAGGAGCTTGAACGCGACGCCGGACAGCAACGCGATCGCCACCAGGTTCACCAGCGCCATGAGGCCCATGACGCCGTCGGCGGTGTTCCAGATGAGGTCGGCCGACGCGATCGACCCGAGGAAGACCACCGCCACGACGAGCACCCGGTACACCTGCAGGAAACGGCGCTTCGGGGAGATGAACTCGATGTTGGACTCTCCGTAGTAGTAGTTGCCGAGGATCGAGCTGAACGCGAGCAGGAAGATGATGATGCTCAGCAGCACGTTCGACCACGATCCGAGCGTGCTGACGATGGCATCCTGCGTCAACCCGATGCCGCGCTCCGCCCCGGCGAGATCGGGCGTGGCCACCAGGATGATGAATGCCGTGATCGAACACACCAGGAACGTGTCGAAGTAGACGCCGAGGGTCTGCACGAGCCCCTGCTTGACCGGGTGGGTGACCGCCGCCGTCGCGCTGGCGTTGGGGACCGACCCCAGCCCCGCCTCGTTGGAGAACATGCCGCGCTTGACGCCGTTCATGATGATGACGCCCAGCGTGGCGCCGACCACCTCGTTGAACCCGAACGCCTCGGTGTAGATCGACAGGAACACCTCCGGCAGGCGCTCGATGTTCATCCAGACCACCACGAGCCCGAGCAGCAGGTACCCCAGCGCCATCGCCGGAACGACCGCCTGGGTGACGTGCGCGATGCGCCGCAACCCGCCGAAGACGATGAGCCCGGTCAGGGTGGCCAGCACCGCGCCCACGACCCACGGGATCCAGGTCACCTCGCCGCCGAAGCTCGCCGATACCGTCGCGCTGATCGTGTTGGCCTGCAGGGAGCTGAACGCGAACGGGAAGCAGACGATGAGGATGACGGCGAAGAGGATGCCCATCCACCGCGCCCTGAGTCCGTGCTGCATGTAATAGGCGGGACCGCCGCGGAAGCCGTCCTTGTCACGCACCTTGTACAGCTGGCCGAGGGTCGACTCGACGAAGCTCGACGCTCCGCCGATGAACGCCATGGTCCACATCCAGAACACCGCGCCGGGCCCGCCGATCGCGATGGCGGTGCCGACGCCGGCGATGTTGCCGACGCCCACGCGGGAGGCCGCGGACAGCGTGAACGCCTGGAAAGCCGACACCGACTGGGGTGTGCCGTCTTCCGCGCGCGGGGTGCGGTCGGTGAGGGTGCGGAACATCTCCGGGATCATCCGGAACTGCACGACTCCGGAGCGGACGGTGAAGTACACGCCGAGCACGGCGAGGACCGGCAGCACCACCCAGGTCCACAGGGTGTCGCCGCCGGTCAGCACCGCTTCGTTCAGGGAATCCATCCGTCAAGTCTGACTGACTACGCGCGTACCGGCTCTTCCGCCGCCACGCCGTGCACGGGGTGCGCGCGCTCGAGAGCGGCGCCCTCGACATCGACGTCGGGCATGATGCGGTCCAGCCACTTCGGCAGCCACCACGCGGCGTTGCCGCACAGGTGCATGACGGCCGGCACCAGCACCATGCGCACCACGAACGCGTCGAACAGTACGCCGATCGCCAGCCCGAATCCGAGCGGGCGCACCATGCCCAGGTGGCTGAAGACGAAGCCGCCGAACACCGAGGCCATGATGATCGCGGCGGCCGTGACGACCGCCCGGCCGCTGCGCAGCCCCGCGACCACGGCGGCGCGCGCCGGCATGCCGTGAACGTACGCCTCGCGCATGCCCGACACCAGGAACAGCTGGTAGTCCATCGCCAGGCCGAACAGCACGCCCATGATGATGATCGGCGCGAAGCTCAGCACCGGTCCGGGGTCGTGCACGCCGAACAGGTCGCCCAGCCACCCCCACTGGTAGATCGCGGTCACAGCGCCGAGCGCGGCGAACAGCGACAGCACGAACCCGGCGGTGGCGATCACCGGCACCAGGATCGAGCGGAACACCAGGATCATGATCAGCAGCGACAGGCCGACCACGACGACGAGGTACACCGGCAGCGCGTCGGCGAGCTTCTCCGACACGTCGATGTTGCCCGATGCCTGTCCGGCGACCCCCAGCGTGATCTCGCCGTCGACCGGGGACAGCGAGCGCAGGTTCTGCACCAGCTGCTCGGTCGTCGTGCTGGTGGGCCCGCCCTCGGGGACCACCTGGAACGCGAATACGGTGCCATCGTCCGAGACGGCTACCGGGGCGACCGCCACGACGCCGTCCTGCTCCGACAGCGCCGTGCCGAGCACGATCTGCGTGCCGGCCTGGTCGGCCTCGGCGACGGCTTCGGGCATCTCCGCCACGACCAGCAGCGGTCCGTTCTGTCCCGCGCCGAACTCGGCTTCGATGGTCTTGTAGGCGCGGTACTGCGTGGTGTCGGTGGCCTCGCTGGACCCATCGGGCAGGCCCAGACGCATCGACAGTGCCGGGATCGCGATGACCAGCAGCGCGATGATCGCCAGCGCCGCCGCCGCGATCGCCCGCGGCGTGCGCATCGGGCGCACCTCACGGTTGACGTGGTCGGGGTGACCGATCGTGCCGCGGGCCTTGCGGGTGAGCACCCGGGTGCCGAGCAGCCCCAGCAGCGCGGGGGTGAAGGTCACTGAGACGAGCACTGCGATGAGCACGCAGACGGCGCCGACGATGCCCATGACCCCGAGGAACGGGATGCCGGTGACCAGCAGCGCCACCAGCGCCACGATCACCGTTGATCCGGCGAAGACCACCGCGTTGCCGGCGGTGCCGTTGGCCAGCCCGACCGATTCGCCGATCTCCATGCCGGCCAGCACCTGGGTGCGGTGCCGGTTCATGATGAAGAGCGAATAGTCGATGCCGACGGCCAGGCCGAGCATGATGCCGAGGATCGGGGTGACCGATGCCATGTCGACCACGCCGGAGAACGCGAGCGACCCGGCCACACCGACGCCGACCCCGACGATCGAGCTGAGCAGCGGAGTGATGGCGGGCAGGAACGCCCGCATCATGATCAGCAGGACCAGGCCGGCGATGACGACGCCGACGATCTCGCCGACCCCGATGAGGCCTTCCGTCGTTGCGGCGAGGGTGGAGGAATAGTCGATGTTCACGCCGGCGATGTCGGCGGACTCGAGCAGGCCGGCCACTTCATCGCGCACCGACTGGGGCAGGTCGAACATGGTCGCGTCGAGCTGAATGACGCCCAGCGCCGTGGCCTCATCGGCCGAGACGACGCGGATCTCGTCGGCCAGCCCCATGAGCGCGGCGCCGTCCTCGAGGAGGGCTGCCTGCTCGGCGATCTCGGTGCGGCCCGTCTCGATCTGTGCCAGGCCGGCATCCAGCTGAGCCTGCTGCTGCGCGAACTGCGCTGCGGCCATGTCGTACATGCCGGCCGCCTGGGCCTGCGCGATCGCGGCATCCAGCTGCTGCTGTCCGGCCGTCAGCTGCGCCTCGGCGGCGTCGAGCTCGGCGATGCCGGCATCCAGCTGGGCCCGCCCGTCGTCGAGTTGCTGCGCCTGTTGTGCCCGCTCGGATTCCACCGAGAACGGATCGGTGACACCGGCGACGCCCTCGACGCCGGCGATGTCATCCAGCAGTGCGGCGATCTCGTCTTGCTGCTCGGCGCTGAAGGCGGAGCCGTCGTCGGTGGCGAACACCGCGGTGGCGCTCGCGCCGGTCAACTCGGGGAACGTGTCCGACAGCTGCTCGTTGACCCGCTCGGTCTCGGTGCCGGGGATGCTGAAGCTCGAGGCGAGCGAGCCGCCGAAGGCGAGGAATGCGCCGCCGGCCATACCCAGCACGATCACCCAGCCGACGATGACCGTCCAGGCGCGGCGCGCGCTGAACGTGCCCAGGCGGAACAGAAGGTTGGCCACGGGATGCCTTTCGACGGGAGACGGAAGCGGCACGGCGTCGGGCCGGCATCCAATCTATCCGTCAGTTGTCGGCGATCCCGCCTCGGTGTCGCAACTCCCAGCGTTCGCCCGGCTGACACAATCGGACCATGGATCCTCGCGTTGCGCGCACCAGGGCGAGCCTGCAGGACGCGCTGGTGGAGCTCGCCCGTGAGCGGTCGCTGGATGCCACCACGATCGGCGACATCGTGCAGCGGGCAGGAGTCAACCGCAGCAGCTTCTACCAGCACTACCCCGACAAGGAGACGCTGCTGGCCGACGCGCTCGAGCGCGCGCTGGACGAGGTCGCCGAGCCGCTGCGCGCCGCACCCCGTGACGGCGCGCTGCCGGCGATGCCGCGCGAGCTGCTGCAGTACCTCGAGCACATCGCGGCGAACGCCGCGCTGTACCGCCGGGTGCTCGGCGACCACGGTTCGGCCCTCGTGGCCGCGAGACTGCGCGCGCGCATCGAGCTGACCGTGCGCGACACCGTGGGCCTGGCGCATCCGGACGTGTTCGCCGACCTGCCGATCGACGTCGTCGGTGCCGGCATCGCCGGCACCGCACTGGGCGTCATCACCGCGTGGGTGTCGCGCGACCCGCTGCCGCCGGTGGAAATGGCCGCCTACTGGCTGTGGCGTGTGCTGGTCGGGCCCGGGCTGTCGTGGCCCACCGCCCCCTGACCGGCCGCCCCTCTACACCGGATCGGGGCCCGGTGCAATAGGATGCCGACGTGGCTAACCCGAACGCCTCAACGGCTCACTACTGGTATCGCGACGGTGACGATGAGCGTCAACGCCGTGCCGTGGAGCTGCTGCAGGCGTTCCGGCTGTACCGGGCGGCCGAGCTCGCGATGCGCCGGCGCACCCGCGAACTGATGTCGATGGGCGAGAACGAGCTGCTCGTGCTGCGGTATCTGCTGAAGGCGCAGAGCGAGAACCGCCTGGTCTCACCCTCCGAACTCGCCCGCTACCTCGCGGTGTCGACTGCCTCGACGACGGCGATCATCGACCGCCTGGAGAAGTCGGGGCACATCGTGCGCCAGCCCCACCCCTCCGACCGGCGCAGCATCCACGTCATCGCGACGGAGAAGTCCGACCACGAGGTGCGCGAGACGCTGGGCAAGATGCACGCGCGCATGATGGATGCCGTGCGCGACATGACGCCGGAACAGACCCGGGTCGTCATCGACACCCTCACGCGGCTGCAGGACGCGGTCGACCAGGTCGAGCCGCACGAATAGGTCGGTTCTCGCTAGTATCTAGGCCGCTAAATTACCCCACTGATTGACATTCGACCCTCCCGTCGCGGCGTGACAGCATGAGGGAGTGAAGGACTTCGCTGCCACTGGGCTGGACGGCACCGCGCTGAGCGTGGACGGAGTGCCGGTCGTCTCCTTCGCCGATGCCGTGTCCCGGCTGTGCGCGGATTTCCCGCAGCTGAGCCCCGCTCGCATCGAGGCGCTGCTCATCCGGGAGTGGGAGGCGTTCTGCGCGGGGCGCCCCCTGGTCATCCCCACCGCCGTCGAAGAAGGCGCGCGGGAGATGCTCTCCGGCCCCGCCTGAGGACACGCACGTCCGGCATCCGCCGCCCCGCTACGCTGACGGTATGGGCCGATTCATCTATGACACTCTGGGCAATGCGGTCGAGGTCGAAGACCGCACCCTCGCCCATCTGCGCATCGTCTTCATGAACAAGCTGCGCCGCGGCGAGCCGTTCATGTTCGACGTGGAGTCCGGCCCCGGCGGCGACCGCCGCAGCTTCTGGATCCACCCCTCCGTGCCGCTGCAGTTCACCTTCCACGGCAGCCGAGCCCCGCGCATCAACCGGGTGTGGGTCGAAGCGCTCATGCAGGCAGCGAGCGGACCGAACGGGCTGACGGTGGTGCCCGAGCCCCGCGAGGACTCTGCCCCCGAAGAGGGCTGAACTCAGGCCGACGACGCCGATTCGGTCAGCGGATCGGTCGACGTCTGATCGTCGTGGTCGGTCACGAGCATGATGCCGCCTGATGAGTTGGCCGAGTTGGCCAGCTCCTCGATCCACTCCCGGCTGAGCATGGCCGGCTCGGGGTCATCGAAGACGAACCGCAGCGGGATCGACGGGTGCACCCAGATGGTGCTGCGCCCCGGCGGGTCGTCGTCGCCGTGCCGCCACGACACGGTGAAGCTCTCGCCGCGACGCAACTTGGTCGCGATGACGACCTTCAAGTGCGCCAGCGCTCGGTCCTCGATGCGAATCGGCATGGTCTCGCCGCCATAGAAGATGGTGCCCACGGACGACACGATAGCGGCGGCGGCGTGCCTGCGCACCCGTCTGCGTTTGTCAAGCCCACCCCCGGATTCGGCCGGGGCGGGCAAGGTGGAAGCGATCACCGAGGAGGTGCCGCTGTGCGTTGTCCATCAGACGAGTCCGATTCAGACTCGGCGGGGGACGCTGCTGACGCCCTCTTCGCGCAGCTACCCGCATTCGATGTCATCGAGGGCGAACTGATGCCGCGGGCGCGCAGGGCGTCACGCTAGGAGCGTCCGGCGCTGGTCCAGCACGGCGGACCAGACGGCATCCGCGGTCTCCCGTTTGGTGCCGACCAGTTCGGCGACGACCTCGCCGCCTGATCCCACGATGACGACGGTGTTGTGCGTCGACTCGAAGCCCTTGTGCCACCCCACCTCGTTGACCACCAGCAGGTCCACGCCCTTGCGGGCGCGTTTGCGCCTGGCCCGCTCGAGGCGTTCGCCGGCGTCCGGATCGGTCTCGGCAGCGAACGCGACGAGGGTCTGGCCATCGGCACGGTGGGCGGCAAGTCCTGCCACGATGTCGGGATTCTCCACCAGCTCCAGCGTGAGGGTGCCGTCGCCGCCCTCTTTCGTCAGCTTGGTGTGGGAGACCTCGGCCGGCCGGTAGTCGGCGACGGCGGCGGCCATCACGACCACATCCGCCCCGGCGGCGGCGGACGTCGCGGCGTCCTGCAACTCGAGCGCCGTGCCCACCCTGGTGAGATGGATGCGGGGGTGGGCGGATGCCGCGGACAGCGCATCGGAATCGGCGTGCGCGGCCACGAGCGCCACGTCGGCGCCTCGTTCGGCGGCGGCGACGGCAAGTTGCACGCCCTGCCGGCCGCTGGAGCGGTTGCCGAGGTAGCGCACCGGGTCCAGCGGCTCACGAGTGCCGCCGGCGGTGACGAGGACCCGCAGGCCGGCGAGGTCGTCGCGCGGTGCCGCTGCCGCCAGCGCGGCGGCGACGATCTCCTCCGGCTCGCTCATCCGTCCCGGACCCGAATCGGTGCCGGTGAGGGCGCCGGATGCCGGACCGACGACGTGCACACCGCGCCCCTGCAGCACCGAGATGCTGTGCTGCGTCGCCGGGTGCTCCCACATCTCGGTGTGCATCGCCGGGGCGACCACGATGGGCGCCCGGGTGGCCAGCAGAGTGGTGCCCAGCAGGTCGTCGGCGAGACCGGTTGCCATCTTGGCGAGCGTGTTGGCCGTGGCCGGTGCGATGATGACCAGATCGGCGCGCTGCCCGAGCGAGACGTGACGCACCTGTGCGACGTCTTCGTGCACCGATGTGGTCACCGGATTTCGGCTGATCGCCTCCCAGGTGGGCAGGCCAACGAACCGCAGCGCGTCGTCGGTGGGAATCACCTGCACGTCATGACCGTTGAGAATGAGGAGGCGCACGAGATGCACCGTCTTGTAGGCGGCAATGCCGCCGGTCACGCCGACCACTACGAACACGGCTCGATTCTCGCACGCACCCGGCCGACCGGTCGCGAAAGGAGATCCGCATGTGCACCGTGATCGTTTCAGTCCCCGCGGTGGCGGACGGCCCGGTGCGCCTGATCGCGGTGCGCGACGAGGACCCGGCCCGGCCGTGGGATGCGCTCGGACCGTGGTGGCCCGAGGAGTACCCCGGCGCCGTGGGCGTGCGGGACAACCGCGCCGGTGGCGCGTGGTTGGCCGCCGATCTTCCGGCACGTCGCCTAGCGGTCGTGCTCAACCGCGAGGACCTATCGGATCGCGGCGACGACGAGGTGACCACCCGCGGCCGGATCGCGCTGGAGTCCGCGGCGGGCCGCTCGCCCGACGCTGCCCCCACCACGCGCGGGTTCAACGTCGTCCAAGCGTCCCCCGGCGCCGTGCGCGTCGTCTCGTGGGATGGCCGCGCGCGCCGCGAGCAGGAGCTGACCCCCGGCATCCACATGATCGCGCATGACGACGTCGATGACCGCGCCACCGCCCGCATCGCCACCTGGCTCGACCGCTTCCGCGCTGCCGAGGATGCACCCGACGACGCGGACTGGTTCGCGCCGTGGCTCGACGTGCTCGACGCGTCCGCCGCTCTGCCGCCGCAGGACGATCGCGCCATCTTCCGCGACAACCGTCCGTTCGGGTACCCCACGCAGTCGCTGCTGCTGTGCGTCGCGACGATCGGCGACGACGGTGTCGACGTGCGCTACGGTGCCTTCGACCGCCCCGGGCACTGGCAGCGCGAGGCGCTGGACCAGGTCACAGCTGCGACCACGCCTCGGTGAGGACGCTCCGCAGGATCTGCTCGATCTCGTCGAACTGCTCCGGGCCCGTCGTCAGCGGCGGCGCCAGCTGCACGACCGGGTCGCCCCGGTCGTCGGCGCGGCAGTAGAGCCCGGCGTCGAAGAGTGCGGTGGAGAGGAACCCGCGCAGCAGTCGCTCTGATTCGTCGGCGTCGAACGTCTCCCGGGTGGCTTTGTCCTTGACCAGCTCGATGCCGAAGAAGTAGCCGTCTCCCCGCACGTCACCGACGATCGGCAGGTCGAGGAGTTTGCTCAGGGTGGCGCGGAAGGCGGGGGAGTTCTCGCGGACGCGTTCGTTCAGACGCTCCTCCTCGAAGATGTCCAGGTTCTCCAGGGCGACCGCCGCTGCCACCGGGTGTCCAGCGAAGGTGTAGCCGTGCGGGAACGACACGTCGCCGTGGGCGAACGGCTCGTGGATGCGGTCGCTGACGATCGTGCCGCCCAGCGGCGCGTAACCGCTCGTGGCGGCCTTGGCGAACGTGATCATGTCGGGCTGGTAACCGTAGGCGTTGCAGGCGAACATCTCGCCGATGCGACCGAACGCGCAGATGACCTCGTCGCTGACCAGCAGAACGTCGTGACGGTCGCAGATCTCCCGCACCCGGGCGAAGTACCCCGGCGGCGGCGGGAAGCAGCCGCCGGAGTTCTGCACCGGCTCGAGGAAGACCGCCGCGACCGTGTCGGCGCCTTCGAACAGGATCATCTCCTCGATGCGGTCGGCCGCCCACACCCCGAACTCCTCAGGGGTGGCGCCGGTGAACCCCGACTCGGCGGAGCGGTAGTAGTTGGTGTTGGGCACGCGGAACCCGCCGGGGGTGAGCGGCTCGAACATCTGCTTCATTCCGGGCAGCCCGGTGATCGCCAGTGCGCCGTGCGGGGTGCCGTGGTAGGCGATCGCGCGGGAGATCACCTTGTGCTTGCCCGGCTTGCCGACGAGCTTGAAGTAGTGCTTGGCCAGCTTGAACGCGGTTTCGACCGCCTCACCGCCGCCGGTGGAGAAGAACACGTGGTTCAGGTCGCCGGGCGCGTAGGAGGCCAGGCGTGCGGCCAGCTCGATCGCCGCCGGGTGGGCGTACGACCAGATCGGGAAGAACGCCAGCTGCTCGGCCTGCCGCGCACCCGCCTCGGCGAGCCGGGTGCGCCCGTGGCCGGCGTTGACGACGAACAGTCCCGACAGGCCGTCGAGGTAGCGCTTGCCCTGGGCATCCCAGAGGTGGTGCCCGTCGCCTCGGACGATGATGGGGACGCCCGGACCTTCGGTCATGACCGACTGCCGGGCGAAGTGCAGCCACAGGTGGTCCTTGGCCAGCTGCTGCAGCTCGGCCTCGGTGCGGGCGCTGTGGTTGAGCGTGGACGACATGACGACTCCCTCGTCGGTGATGGGGCCGACCCTACTCCGCGGGAACCGCGGTCAGCACCGGGTCCCGCAGCAGCGCTTCGAAGGCGGCTTCCGCCGCGCCGACCAGCAGCCGGTCCTCCGCCAGGAGCGCGGGGCGGATCTCGACGTCCTCAGCGCACGCCGGCATCGCCTGTGCCCGCACGAGCTGAAGCAGCTCGGCGATGTCGTGCCCTGCCAGCGTCGCGAGGAACCCGCCGAGGACGACCACCGACGGGTTGAGGACGTTGACGGCGTTCGCGAGCGCGGTCGACAGGATGCGGCGCTGCCGCGCGACCTCTTCCGTCACTGAGGGTGCCGTGCTCGCCCGCAGCACGGCCGCGAGGGTCGGCTCATCGGCCGAGGCGAGACCGGCGACCGAGAGCAGGCGGGCGCGGCTGACCTCGTCCTCGAGCACCCCATCGCCGGCACGGCGGTCGGTGACCGTCGTGCCCGGCCGGTTCTGCCCGAACTCGCCGGCGTAGCCGCCCGCGCCGCCGACGGGCACGCCGTGCACGATGAGCCCACCGCCGATGCCGCTCGCGCCGCCGTTGAGGTAGATGACGTCGTCGATGCCCCGGGCGGCGCCGAACAGGTGCTCGGCGATCGCGCCGAGCGACGCATCGTTGCCGACGGTGGTCGCAAGACCCGTGGCCCGGGCCACCAGATCACGCACCGGCACATCGGTCCACTTCAGGTGCGGGGCGGTGCGGACGAGCCCGTCGGAGGCGCGCACCAGGCCGGGTACCGCCAGGCCCACCGCGACGATCTGCGCGGACGCCAGGACGCCGGTGCGCCACAGATCGATCTGCTCGGCGATCAGCTGCGCGATCTCCTGCGGCGTGGCGAGGTGGTCAAGTTCCCTGCGCTCCCGCACGCGCACGCTGCCGTCCAGGCCGATGGCGGCGATCTCGAGCGCATCGACCTCGGGGTTGGCGGCGATGGCCACGACGCCGGCGGATGCCGCGACGACCGGCGACGGCCGGCCCACCCGGCCGTCGGCGGCCGGGGCCTGTTCGACCACGAGTTCCAGGCGCGCCAGTTCCGCGACGAGGTCGGCGATGGTGGACCTGTTGAGCCCGGTCGCTTCGGTCAGCGAGGCGCGCGAAAGCGGCCCCTCGCGATGTACGAGTCGCAGAAGGCGGGACAGGTTGCGCTGGCGCACCCCGTCGCCCGGAGCGTGGGTGTCGGTCACCGCACCACTGTAAGTGACACCGGCCGTGGCATCCGGAATTTGTTGCCCTTGACCTCAAATGGGAGCGGTCCTATTGTGAGCGTATCCAGATCATTTTCGACAACTAGGTCGAAACTTTCGAGAGGTTCAAGGATGAACACACGCAGCAGGACGCGCATTGCCGCGTCGATCGCCGCGGCGGGGCTTGCCGTCGGCGCGCTGGCCGGTTGTACCGGAGGAGGCAACGCCGAGGAATCCGGCGACGGCGTCACACTCACCTGGTGGCACAACGCCACCAACGGCCCGCTCCCCGACGTCTGGGAAGAGGTTGCCACCGAGTTCGAAGAGGCCAACCCCGGAGTCACGGTCGAGCAGACCGGCTACCAGAACGAGGAGCTGCAGCGCACGCTCATCCCCAACGCGCTGGCCGCCGGCGACCCGCCGGACCTGTTCCAGGTGTGGCCGGGTGGTGAGCTGAGCGACCAGGTCTCCAACGACTACCTGATGCCGCTGGACGATCTCATTCCCGAGACCATCGAGAGCGTGGGGACCACCGTCAAGGCGTGGCAGGTGGACGGTGCCACCTACGGCATCCCGTTCTCCTTCGGCGTCGAAGGCTTCTGGTACAACGCCGACCAGTTCGAAGAGGCCGGCGTAGAGGTCCCCGAGACCTTCGACGAGCTCGTCACCGCGGTGGGAACGCTCCGCGACGCCGGGTTCACGCCGATCGCGGTGGGCGCGGGTGCCGGGTGGCCGGCTGCGCACTGGTGGTACCAGTTCGCCCTGCGGTCCTGCTCGCCGGAGACGCTCGATGCGGCCGCGGCCGAGTACGACTTCAGTGACCCGTGCTGGGTGGAAGCCGGCGACCAGCTGGCGGAGTTCATCGGCATCGAGCCGTTCCAGGACGGGTTCCTCGGCACCGTTCCGCAGGAAGGCGCCGGCAGCTCCGCCGGCATGATCGCCAACGGGCAGGCGGCCATGGAGCTCATGGGCCACTGGAACGTCGGCACGATCGGCGGACTGGCTCCCAACGAGGAGGTCCCCGAGTTCCTCGGCTGGTTCCCGTTCCCCACCATCGAGGGCTCGGCAGGCGACCCCTCGGCCACGCTGGGTGGCGGCGACGGCTTCGGCTGCTCGGCGACCGCTCCGCCGGAGTGCGCCGATCTGCTGGCCTACGTCATGAGCGAGGACGTGCAGGCGCGCTTCGCCGAGAGCGGCTCGGGCATCCCGACCGTCGCCGCAGCGGCGTCGTCCGTCGACGACCCGAACCTCGCCCTCGTCGCTGAGGAGCTGGCGGGATCCTCGTTCGTGCAGATCTGGTTCGACACGGCGTTCGGCACCACCGTGGGCAACGCGATGAACGAGGGGATCGTCAACCTGTTCGCAGGCAACGGCACCCCCGAGGACATCGTCACCCGTATGCAGGACGCGGCGGCAACCCTGTAATGACCGCCGTCACCACGCCCGGGCCCGCGGTCTCCGCGGGCCCGGGCGCCACGCCGCACAAGCGGACGCGCTCGGGGCAGGGGCCCAAACGGCTCGAGATCGTGCTGTTCGTCACTCCGGCGCTCGTGCTGTTCGTCGGGTTCGTGATCCTGCCCGTCGTGCTCGCCGCGGTGTACAGCTTCTACAACCTCCCCCCGGCGTTCCGGTGGGAGCACCTGGCGGATCCTGCGCGGTTCATCGGCTTCGACAACTACATCCGCGCGCTGACGACGCCCGAGTTCCAGCGCTCCATCGGCAACACCTTCTTCATCTTGGCGATGTCGCTGCTGGTGCAGGGGCCGCTTGCCATCGCGATCGCCCTCATGCTGAACCGCAAGATGAAGGGCCGGGGCATCTTCCGGCTGCTCATCTTCGTGCCCTACGTGCTGGCCGAAGTCATCGCCGGCCTCGCCTGGAAGCTGCTGCTGCAGCCTGGAGGCGGCGTCAACGCCCTGCTCGAGGGCCTCGGGCTGGGATTCCTGCGGCAGAACTGGCTCGCCGACCCCGACATCGCCCTGTGGACGATCTTCTTCATCCTCACCTGGAAGTACATCGGCTTCGCCATCCTGCTCATGCTCGCCGGCCTCCAGGGCGTGCCGGAGGAGCTCGCCGAGGCCGCACAGATCGACGGCGCCTCCTGGTGGCAGACCCAGCAGTACATCACACTGCCGCTGCTGGCGCCCACCATCCGCATCTGGGCGTTCCTGTCGATCATCGGGTCGCTGCAGGTGTTCGACATGATCTGGGTGACCGTCGCGCCGGCGGTACGCCGCATCGCCACCGAGAGCATGGCGACCTACATGGTGCAGCAGGGCCAGTTCGCCGGTCAGCCCGGCTACGGCAGCGCCATCGCCGTCATCCTCTTCATCATTTCGCTCGTCGTCGCGCTGGTATACCAGCGCGTCGCGCTGCGCCGCGACCTTGCCGGCGCCATCACCCGAGGGGTGCAGTAGATGTCGACCACCGCCACCGCCACCATCGTGGACGAGCGTCCCCCGGAGCCCGCCCCGCCGCGGCAGGCCCGCGTTTTCGACTGGGGTCAGCCCTTCGTCTATCTCGTCGCGCTCGTCGTCGCCGCGGTGGCCGTCGGGCCTGTCGTCTACGTCTTCCTCGGCGGCTTCCGCAGCACCGTCGACCTCAACGCCAATCCGGCGGGACTGCCTGATCCGTGGGTGTTCGACAACTGGGCGGCCGTGCTCACCGCCCCGCGGTTCTGGGGCAACGTCGCAGCCAGCCTCATCCTCGCCACCGCCACCACCGTCGGTGTCGTCGTGGCAGGTCTCATGGCTGCCTTCGTCATCGCCCGCTACAACTTCCGCGGCCGGCAGGCGCTGTACACGCTGTTCACCGCGGGCCTCATGTTCCCGCTGACGGTCGCGGCGCTCCCGCTCACGCTGCTGCTGCGCACCCTGGGGCTGCACGGGACGTATCTCGGAGTGATCATCCCCGGCATCGCGTTCGCGCTGCCGACGACGATCATCATCCTGGTGCCGTTCCTGCGGGCGATCCCGGATGAGCTCGAAGAGGCGGCGCGCATCGATGGCGCCACCCGCATCGGGTTCTTCTGGCGGATCCTGCTGCCCCTGTCCAAGCCGGGGCTCGTGACCGTCGGCATCCTCGCCTTCGTCGCCAGCTGGAACGGCTACCTGCTGCCGTTGCTGGTCATCAGCACCGGGTCCCTCCCGCAGGAGTGGTGGCCGCTGCCGCTGGGGGTTACCCAGTTCTCCTCTCAGTACTCACAGAACACCGGAGCCGTTTTGGCCTATACGTCCCTCGCGATGATCCCCGCGCTGGTCTTCTTCCTGCTCGCCGAGAAGCGCATCGTCGGCGGCCTCACCGGGGCGGTGAAGGGATGACCCGGATCGACCGGCTTGTGGCGGAAATGACCCTCGAGGAGAAGATCGCCCAGCTGTACGGCGTGTGGGTCGGCGCGTCCGACACCGGCGGCGACGTCGCGCCGCACCAGCACGACATGGAGGGCACCGTCGACCTCGACGAGCTGCTCCCGCACGGCCTCGGTCAGCTGACCCGGCCGTTCGGCACCCGGCCGGTCGACGCGGCGGTGGGCGCGGTCTCGCTCGCCCGCTCGCAGGAGCGCATCCGCGCTGCGTCCCGCTTCGGCATCCCCGCCGTCGCGCACGAGGAGTGCCTCGCCGGGTTCGCCGCGTGGGGCGCGACCGCCTACCCGGTGCCGCTGTCGTGGGGCGCGAGCTTCGACCCCGCACTGGTCGAGCAGATGGCCGCCCGCATCGGCGCTGACATGCGCTCGGTCGGCATCCACCAAGGGCTTGCCCCGGTGCTCGACGTCGTCCGCGACGCCCGCTGGGGCCGCGTGGAGGAGACCATCGGCGAGGACCCGCATCTGGTCGCCACCGTCGGCACCGCGTACGTGCGGGGCCTGGAGTCATCCGGCATCGTCGCGACGCTGAAGCACTTCGTGGGCTACTCCGCCTCGAAGGCCGGCCGCAACCTGGCGCCGGTGTCCGTGGGACCCCGGGAACTGGCCGACGTGCTGCTGCCGCCGTTCGAGATGGCGGTGCGGGAGGGTGGCGTGCGCAGCGTGATGAACTCCTACACCGACCTCGACGGGGTGCCGTCGGCGGCGGACCGGTCCTTGCTGACCGGGCTGCTGCGCGAGGAGTGGGGATTCGAAGGCACCGTCGTGGCCGACTACTTCGCGGTGGCGTTCCTGAAGCTGCTGCACGGGGTGGCGGAGTCCTGGGCGGATGCCGCGGGGCAGGCGCTGTACGCCGGCATCGACGTGGAGCTTCCCACCGTGAAGACCTTCGGCGAGCCGCTGCGCCGCGCGGTCGAGTCCGGTGTCGTGGACGTCGCGCTCATCGACACGTCGCTGCGGCGGGTGCTGCGGCAGAAGGAGCAGCTGGGCCTGCTCGAGCCGGAGTGGTCCGCGGTGCCGACGGCGCTGGCCGGTGCCGACCTCGGCGACGCGGAGGCGCTGCGCGGCACGATCGACCTCGATCCGCCCGGCAACCGGGCCCTGGCCGCGCGCCTGGCCGAAGAGGCGATCGTGCTGGTGCGCAACGACGGCATGCTGCCGCTGGGCGCACCGGCATCCATCGCCGTGATCGGCCCGAACGCCGACGACCCCTACGCCATGCTCGGGTGCTATTCGTTCCCGACCCATGTCGTCTCGCAGCACCCCGGTGTCGCGCTGGGGATCCGCATCCCCACCCTCCTGGAGGCCCTGCGGGCCGAGTTCCCCGAGGCGCGCATCACGCACGAGCGGGGGACGAGCGTCGACGGCGGCGAGCGGGACGGCATCGCCGACGCGGTCGCGCTGGCCGCGGCATCCGACGTCGTCGTGGTCGCGCTCGGGGACCGAGCCGGACTGTTCGGCCGCGGCACGAGCGGCGAGGGCTGCGACGCGGAGTCGCTGGCGCTGCCCGGCGCCCAGCAGGAGCTCATCGACGCCGTACTCGACGCCGGTTCGCCGGTGGTCGCGGTGCTGCTGGCGGGGCGCCCGTATGCGCTCGGCCGCGCGGCGGCGGAGGCGGCGGGTGTGGTGCAGGCGTTCTTCACCGGTGAGGAAGGAGCCCCCGCGATCTCCGGGGTGCTGAGCGGTCGCGTCAACCCGAGTGGGCGCCTACCGGTCAGCATCCCGGCTGGGACCGGCACGCAGCCGGCAACCTACCTCGCCCCGCCGCTGGCGCGGCGCACCGGCGTGTCCAACATCGACCCGACGCCGGCGTTCGGCTTCGGGCACGGCCTGTCGTACACGTCGTTCGAGTGGTCGCCGCTGCAGGGCTCGACCGCCGAGATCGGCACCGACGGGGAGCTGGAGGTGACGCTGCGGGTGGTCAACACCGGCGGGCGCTCCGGCGCGGACGTGGTGCAGCTGTACCTGCACGACCCGGTCGGCCAGGTCGCCCGGCCCGTGCAGCGCCTGATCGGGTACGCCCGGGTGCAGCTGGAGCCGGGCGAGGAGGCGGAGGTGCGCTTCACGGTGCACACCGACCTCGCCTCCTACACCGGTCGCGACGGCCGGCGGATCGTCGACGCGGGGGAGCTCGTGCTCGGCGCGGGGCGGTCCTCGGCCGATCTCGCGTCGACGTGGCCGGTGCAGGTGACCGGCGCGAGCCGCGTGGTCGGGCAGGGTCGGCGCCTGGGCCCGGACGTGGCGGTGAGCGCGGCGGTTCCCGTTTCGGGCTGAGGCCCGCGGGCATGACGAAGGCCCCGAGGATGCCGCAGCCTCGGGGCCTTCGTCGTTCGCTCAGGCGCCGCGGGGCGCCCGTCGCGGCCGGAACACCGCGACCAAGCCGGCCGCGACTCGCGCGAACGCCAGCGCCAGCGCGATGCCCCACGGCAGCTGCGCTCCGGTGATCGCGAGCTGCCCCGGGGCGACCACTCGCACCGTCACCGAGATCGGTTCGAATCCGGCGGACTCGATGACCAGCGTGTGGCGGCCCAGCGGAAGGTCGGCGGGGATTGCCACGGCGAACGATGTGCGGCCGCCGGCACCAGCCGGACGGATGCCGGTGATCACGATCGGGTCGCTGAACAGCGTCGCCGAGATCCGCTGCCCGGGCTCAAGCCCGGACACCGTCACCGGCAGCGTGCCGCCCTGCTCCACCGTGCCGTTGCCGGCGTCGACCCGCGCCCAGTCCGTGTCCTCCCCGGGCTCCCCGGGCCCCCCGGGCTCGCCGGGTTCGCCGGGCTCACCGGGTTCGCCGGGCTCCGTCGGCGCTCCGACGAGTTCGATCACGCCCCAGCGTCCGGTGTTCTGGTAGCCGGTCCCGGTCGGTTCCGCCCACGTGTGCACGGCGTACCGGGCGCCGTCGCGGCCGTCGTTGACCTGGAAGTCCAGACCGTGGAAGGTCCCCAGACCGCCGAGGGGTACGTCGCTCTGCCCACCGGACTGGCCAGCGAGGTTGATCGCGATCTCGACGACGTAGCCGGTGTCGGTGCGCGCCGTGGCGGTGCCGGTCACCCGCGCCTGCTGCGCGGCGGCGTCGCCGGAACCGAACGACACCTTGTTCTCCGCCGTGACGCGGATCTGCGAGTCGTTGGGGCCGTACGTGCCGTTCTTGGCGTTGCCGAGGTCGATGAACAGCTCGACGCCGTCCTGGTTCCAGGCATCGCTGTTGCTGGCGTCGATCACCGGGTCGGTGACCTCGAACAGCGCGAACAGAGTGTTGCCCTGCCACAGCGTGCGCACCGCGGCGGTCGCGCCCTGGGCGCTGCCCTCGACCCGGGTGGCGGTGACCGCCGAGGCCGCCCGCTTCCAGACGTCGTCCACCTGCGCGTCGACGGTCGGCGCGGGGAGTTCCGGCACGTGCAGGAACGACAGCGGCTCGAGGAAGGTCAGCTGCCCCGTGGCGCCGGGCGAGTTCCACGCCCCCGCCACGGCACCGCCGGAGACCACCCGCACGTCGAACGTCGCCGTGGTTCCCCGGGTGACACCGGAGTGGGGCAGGTGTACGACCGTGTAGTGGGAGCCGCCGACCTCGACCGTGCGGCCGGGAACCTGCGACGTCGCCCCTGGCGTGTAGACGAGCTCGTTGCCGGCGTAGCTGAATTCCACCCGCTCCGGGGCGACCGTGCTGCGCACGAGCACCGTGAGGTGGGTGTCACTCCAGCGGGACTGGAATCCGCCCGCGCCACCGGTGAGCGGGTTCTCCGGCAGGTTGTGCCACTCGGCGGCTGTCTCGAATCCGTCGCCGATCGCGATGTCGCCGGCGAAGACGTTCGCGGCGGTGATGAGACCGGGAAGCTCGGCGTCGTCGACCGCGCCGAAGTAGGCGTGCTTGGCCTGCAGCTGCGCGTCGAACAGCAGCGGCGCCTGCTCCGAGCGCCACGAGCGGTTGTCGGTGAGGCCCCAGATCGTCACGGCCGCGAGCTTCTCTGCGGCCGGCGCGGCCGCGTGATAGGTGCGGAACAGCCGGAACGCGTCACGGTAGAAGTGGCCCTGTCGCACGAGATTGGCCTCGGTCACCGGGTTGACGGTCACGTCGAGTTCGGTGACCTCCTGCATCAGCCCCAGGCCGGCGAAGCGGTCCAGCGCCGCCGCCATCGAGGCGATTGTCGTGTTGAGCGAGACATGGAACTGGTGACCGACGCCGTCGAAGGGCACGCCGGCATCCAGCATCCGATGCACGAGAGCCTCGTACTGGGCGCCCTTGCGGTCCTGCTCGGTGTTGTAGTCGTTGATGAAGAGCTTCACCGGGCGGTCGGTGCCCGGCGCCGCGTACGTCTCGTTGAACGCCTTGTCGGCGAGCTCGAACGCGAGGTGGATGTACTCCTCGCCGAGCACGTCGTGCCACCGGCTCGTGCGCAGCCCGTCGGGGGTCTGCTGGTCGGCGACGACCTCGTTGACGACGTCCCACGCGACGACCGGGTTGCCCGCCGAACCGTAAAGGCCGTAGTCGTCGGCGATCGATGCGGCGACGGCGTCGATGTGGGTGGCGAGCCGGTCCCGCAGCAGCTGCTTGTCGGCCTCGGAGGAGGTGAGCTCGCGGCCGGCATCCTGGAAGAACCAGTCGGGGGTCTGCGAATGCCACAGCAGCACGTGGCCGTACAGCCCGAGGCCGTTGTCGCGCGCGAAGTCGAGCAGGGCGGTGGCCTCGGCGTGGCGCGAGAAGTTCTGCTCCGCGTCGTACCAGGCCTCCACCTTCATGTGGTTCTCGGGCGTGATCTGGGAGAAGTGATGCCGCAGCAGCTGCGCGGCCTGTCCCGAGGTCTCGCGGGAGTCGATCGCGACGCCGGCGGGGAAGTCCACGGTGTCCTGCAGCGGCGTGAGCGTCGTGTCGATCACGTCGGCCTCGGGAACGCTCACGCGGATCTGGTCCACGAGGAACGTCGAGGTGTTGCCGCTGTTGTACCGGGCCTCGACGTAGAGCTCGGCCGCGGTGTCGTAGGCGGGCACGGTGAACTCTCCCGACACCCCGGTCCAGCCCGTCGCGGTGACGGTCTCGGCCTGGATGAGGTTCGCGTACGCCGTGGAAGTGCCGTTGACGGTGCGCATCGACACCGACAGGCCCTGGCCGACATCGGCGCCGGGCGCGAAGCGCAGCTGGGCCTGGAACGCGTAGGTGCGACCGGGCAGCAGCACATCGGTGACATCGAACTGGATGCCGTCGCCTTCGTGCGTGCGGTCGGCGACCTGTGCGGCGAACGCGGAGTCGGCGGCGCCGCCCGCCACGACGGCGACCGTCGGGGCGGAGGTGCCGGAGCCCTGACGCGGGTACCAGCCGCTCAGCTGCTGGTCCTCGAAGTCCGCCTCGAGCAGGATGCTGCCCGGAGGCTGGCTCACGGGCGTTCCGGCGGGCAGGGTGAACGTCCACCCCGCGGCCAGGCGCTCGCTGACGACGGTGCGCACCGCCTGCAGCGACGGCTCGCGGTTGCCCCCGCCGTCGTGCACGAGCACGACCTCGCCCGGCTTCATCGCCGTGCGCAGGTTCTCGGTGAGGACGGCGGGATCGGTCTCGGCCCAGTCGTTGATCGTGTTGACCACGCCCAAGGGCTGCATCCCCAGCTCCACCGCGACGCCGGGGGTTGCGCCCCAGCTGCCGTTGGGTGCCCGGAAGTACGGCACCGCGGCGGTCGGGTCGCCCAGCGCGGTGCGGATGATCCGCAGGTTCTCGACGAGGTCGGCCCGGATGGCATCGGCGCTCCACGCGCCCATGTCCGCGTAGCCGGTGGTGTGGTTGCACAGCGTGTGCCCGTCGGCGACCATGCGGCGCACCAGGTCCGCACCGCCGGGCGCGAGGATGTTCTGACCGATGATGCAGAACACCGCCTGGATCCGGTTGTCCTGCAGGTAGTCCAGCAGCGCGGTGGTGGTCGCGCCATTGGGCCCGTCGTCGAAAGTCAGCGCCGAGACGTCGCCGGTGCCGGCGGTGCTGGTCACCGGGGTCACGGTGGGATCCACCGCGCCGCCGGGCGCGACCTCCCCGCCGTCGCCCGGTGTCCCGCCTGCGGCGGTGACGGCGATGTCGTCGAGGTAGAAGTCGGTGGTCGCCGGATCGACCTCGATGTAGACCTGGGTGTCGTCGGCATCGGCCACGAAGGTGCCGGTGACGGTCGTCCACTCGTCGGCGGCGACCGACGTCGCCCCCACCCAATGGAAGCCCTCCTTGACGATGAAGCGCGCCTGGGCGGATGCCTCGGGCACCAGCACGCGGGCCGACAGCGTGTACGTCTCGCCCTCGGTGAACAGCCCCGTCGGGCTCTGCAGGGTGTCCCAGCCGTCGACGCGGTCGGCCACGAGCAGCACGCGGCCGGCGGCGCCGGTCGGGTCGTCGACGACGGTCAGGGTGGGGCCCCCGCTTTGGGTCCACGTTCCCGTGGTGCCGTCTTCGAAGTCCACGGTGGAGACGACGGTGGTGGCGGCGGTGGCCGCCGGGAGGAGGGGAGTCAATGCCAGGGCGGCGGCGACGACTGTGCCGATGCCTGCCAGAACGGGTCGTCGGGACATGAGCGCTCCTTTGCGCGTCAATTTGTGGTCCGTCCGAACATATGACGGGACGAGCCGGTGTTGATGACGTCGTGACGAAAGCGTTACGAAATATCGCTCGGGAGTTTCGAAGGCATCAGGATGCCGGTGGTGCGGTGCTGCCTCGCACGACGAGGTGGCTGGCGAGGTCCATGCGCAGCGCGTCCACCTTCTCGCCGGCCGCCAGGCGCAGCACGATCCGGGCCGCCTCCTCGCCCATCCGGCGCAGCGGCTGATGCACGGTCGTCAGCTGCGGGCTCAGCCACCGCGCCAGCGCAATGTCGTCATAGCCGACGACCGAGAGGTCACCGGGCACGCTGAGTCCCGCCGCCGTCGCCGCGGCGATGACCCCGAGCGCCTGCAGGTCACTGCCGGCGAACACGGCGGTGGGGCGATCCGCTCCGGCGAGCAGATCCCGCGCGTGGCGCTCGCCGCCACCGGGGTGGAAGTCGCCGAACCGGATCCACGCCGGATCGATCGGCAGGCCGGCAGTGTTCATGGCTGAGCGATAACCGTCGAGCCGCGCCAGCGAGCACATCATGTCTTCGGGGCCGGTGATCGCCGCGATGCGGCGATGGCCCAGGTCGATGAGGTGGCGGGTGGCGGCCAGGCCCCCCGACCAGTTCGCCGAGCCGACGGACGGCACGTCGGGGGCGGGGTCGCCGGCGGGGTCGACGATCGCGAACGGCACGCCGCGCGAGCGCAGCTTCTCGCGCTGCGGCCGCGGCAGGTCCGAGAAGACCAGCACGACCCCCACCGGTCGCCGCCGCAGCACCCCATCGACCCAGTCGGACGACGGCGTGTGGCGGTCGCCGCTGACGGTGAGCACGACCGAGATGCCGGCGGCGTGGGCGACATCCTCCACGCCCTCGATGACCTCCATCGACCAGCTGGCCTCGAGTTCGTGGAAGACCAGTTCGATCGCATCGGCACGCTGGGAGGAGCCGCGGCGGGTGTACCCGTGACGCTTCAGGTGCTCCTCGAGGCGGGCGCGCGTGCTCGGCGAGACGTCGGTGCGTCCGTTGAGCACCTTCGACATCGTCGCCAGTGACACCCCGGCCTCCGTGGCGATCGCGGCCAGTGTCACGCGCGGTGTCTGCGCCATGTCGCCCCCTGATCAGCGCCGACGGCGCCCGATCATTGTGGCACGTCCCTTCGAAAGTTGCGATGGCTGCAGCGACACTCCCGGGGTGACCTGCGCGACCGCGGGGGCTCTGGACGCGGCATCCATTGTGCTATAGGTTGTCGTCAGCAACAATTTGCGCGACCCAAAGGAGCGTCATGCCCACCCCCACCCGCGACGACAAGTTCTCGTTCGGCCTCTGGACGATCGGCTACAACGGCGCCGACCCCTTCGGCGGTCCCACGCGCCCGCCCCTCGACGTCGTGCACGCCGTCGAGAAACTCGCCGAACTCGGCGCCTACGGCCTGACGTTCCACGACGACGACCTGTTCGCGTTCGGGTCCACCGATGCCGAACGCCAGACGCAGATCGACCGGCTGAAGGGCGCGCTGTCCGACACCGGACTGATCGTCCCGATGGTGACGACCAACCTGTTCTCCGCTCCGGTGTTCAAGGACGGCGGTTTCACCTCCAACGACCGTGACGTGCGCCGCTTTGCGCTGCGCAAGGTGCTGCGCCAGTTGGACCTCGGTGCCGAACTCGGTGCGAAGACGTTCGTGATGTGGGGCGGCCGCGAGGGTGCCGAGTACGACTCCGCCAAGGACATCCGCGCCGCACTGGAGCGCTACCGCGAAGCGGTGAACATGCTCGGCCAGTATGTGGTCGACAAGGGCTACGACATCCGGTTCGCGATCGAGCCCAAGCCCAACGAGCCCCGTGGCGACATCCTGCTTCCCACCCTCGGGCACGCCCTCGCCTTCATCAATTCGCTGGAGCGCCCGGAGCTGGTGGGTCTGAACCCCGAGGTCGGCCACGAGCAGATGGCGGGGCTCAACTTCGCCGCCGGCATCGCCCAGGCGCTGTACCACGGCAAGCTCTTCCACATCGATCTCAACGGCCAGCGGGGCATCAAGTACGACCAGGACCTGGTGTTCGGCCACGGCGACCTGCACAACGCGTTCGCGCTGGTGGACCTGCTGGAAAACGGCGGCCCCGGCGGCGTGCCCGCCTACGAGGGCCCTCGTCACTTCGACTACAAGCCCTCGCGCACCGAGGACGAGACCGGGGTCTGGGACTCCGCCGCGGCCAACATGCGCACCTACCTGCTGCTGAAGGAGCGCGCCGCGGCCTTCCGCGCCGACCCCGAGGTGCAGGAGGCGCTTGCCGCCTCGCGCGTCGACGAACTGTCGGTTCCGACCCTCGGTGACGGGGAGTCCTACGACGACCTGCTCGGCGACCGCACGGCCTACGAGGACTTCGACCCGTCGGTGTACTTCGGCGGCAAGGGCTTCGGGTTCGTGCGGCTGCAGCAGCTGGCCACCGAGCACCTGCTCGGCGCACGCTGACGCGCGCGGGCGGCCGCTGGTGGCACTCGTGATGGGCGTCGATTCGTCGACGCAGTCGTGCAAGGTCGTCCTGACGGATGCCGCAACGGGCGCGATCGTGCACCAGGGCCGCGCCGCGCACCCCGACGGCACGTCCGTGGACCCGGAGGCGTGGTGGCAGGCGCTGCAGTCAGCGATCACGGATGCCGGCGGGCTCGGTGCGCCTGGCGACCCCGACGGCGTCGCAGCGTGGGCGATCGGCGGGCAGCAGCACGGCATGGTCGCCCTCGACAGCGAGGGACGCGTCGTCCGCGACGCCCTGCTGTGGCACGACAACCGCTCGGCCCAGGCCGGCGCGGACCTCATCGCCGAGTTCGGGGCGGACCAGCTCGCCCGGCGGACGGGGCTCGTGCCGGTGGCATCCTTCACCATCACCAAGCTCCGCTGGCTGCGCGACCACGAACCCGACAACGCCGCGCGCGTCGCGGCCGTCGCCCTGCCGCACGACTGGCTCACGTGGCGCCTGCGGGGCTTCGGCCCCACCGGCCGGTCGCCACGGGGCCCGGTGCTCGATGAGCTCGTGACCGACCGGTCAGACGCCTCGGGCACCGGGTACTGGAACCCCGACACCGGTGACTACGACCGTGACCTGCTCATCGCCGCGCTCGGGCACGACGCGGTGCTGCCGCGGGTGCTCGGGCCGGGCGAGAGCGTGCGCGACGCCGACGGCCGGCTGGTCGGCCCCGGCGCCGGCGACAACGCGGCGGCGGCGCTGGGCGCGGGTGCGCGCACCGGCGACGTGGTCGTCTCGATCGGCACGAGTGGGACGGTCTTCGCCGTGAGCGCCGAGCGCACGGTGGATGCCACCGGCACCGTGGCCGGGTTCGCCAGCGCCGACGGCGCGTTCCTGCCACTGGTGGCGACCCTCAATGCCGCCCGCGTGCTCGAGGCGATCCGGCGGCTGCTCGGGGTGGATCACGCCGAGCTGTCCCGGCTCGCGCTCGCCGCGCAGCCGGGCGCCGCCGGCCTGCGGCTGGTGCCGTACTTCGAGGGGGAGCGCACCCCCAACCTCCCGGATGCCACGGCGTCGCTGGCCGGCATGACCCTGGCATCCACCACGCGGGAGAACCTCGCCCGCGCCGCCGTGGAGGGGATGCTCGGCGGCCTCGCGGCGGGACTGGACGCGCTGCGCGGACTGGGCGTGCCGCTGGAGCGGGCCTTGCTCATCGGTGGCGGCGCGCAGTCCGAGGCGGTGCGGACGATCGCGCCGCTGGTGTTCGGGATGCCGGTGGAGGTCCCCGAGCCCGGGGAGTACGTCGCCCTCGGCGCCGCCCGCCAGGCCGCCGCCCTCGTCGCGCCCCATTAGCGGGCGAATCGGCACGGGCGGGTTCACAGCGCGCGCCTACACGACGGCCCTAGGGTCGAGGGCATGGCGAACCCCGCGGGCCAGGAGCATCTGTCACTGTCGACCCAGGACCTGCGCGACCTGCGCGACGACCTGCAGCGGTTCCTGCTGGAGTATCGGTTCGGGCTGCAGGAGGTCGAGACGAAGATCTCGATCCTGCGCGACGAATTCGCGAATATGCACGCGTACAACCCCATCGAGCACGTCACCAGCCGGGTGAAGTCGCCCGACAGCCTCGTCGAGAAGGTGGTGCGCAAGGGCATCGCCGCCGACTTCGACACCATCCGCGCGAACATCACCGACGTCGCCGGGGTGCGCATCACCTGCAG
The DNA here is from genome assembly GCF_030246865.1 of Microbacterium sp. zg-B96. Lineage (NCBI taxonomy): Bacteria > Bacillati > Actinomycetota > Actinomycetes > Micrococcales > Microbacteriaceae > Microbacterium > Microbacterium sp. zg-B96. Next base: position 407,015 of record NZ_CP126738.1, read on the forward strand.
CTTCCGCGCCGACGCCTACCGTCTGTTCGACCTGCTCACCGCGCAGTCCGACATCACCGTGATCGCCGTGAAGGACTACATCGCCGAACCCAAACCCAACGGGTACCAGAGCCTGCACGCGATCGTCCAGGTGCCGGTGTACCTGTCCACCGGTCCGGTGCACGTGCCGGTGGAGATCCAGTTCCGCACCATCGCGATGGATTTCTGGGCCAGCCTCGAGCACAAGATCTACTACAAGTACGACCGGCAGGTGCCCGACTCGCTGCTGGCCGAACTGAAGGATGCCGCCGACTCGGCGGCCGCGCTGGACGAGCGGATGCAGCGCCTGCACCTCGAGCTGCACGGCCCCGGCCGCGGGCCGGTGGTCCGGCCGGTCTGAGCGGACCCGCTCGCGCCCGGGCAGAATGGGGCGCGTGGCGCACGAGGATCTCGACGAAGTGGCGGCGCAGCTGTATGCGCTGACGCCGGCGGAGTTCACCGCCGCCCGGAACGCCCGCGCGGCTGCGGCGTCGGGCGAGCTGGCCAAGGCCATCCGCGCACTGCGCAAACCGGTCGTGTCGGCCTACGCCGTCGACCTGCTGGTGGCGGAGGGACAGCTGGGCGAGGCGCTGGACCTCGCCGCGGCGTTGCGCGAGGCGCAGGACGACCTGGATGCCGCCGAGCTCACCCGCCTCAGCCGCGAACGGCGGGCGCTGGTCGCCGCGCTCGCGCGCCGAGCCGCGGGACTGGCGGGCGACCGCGGCGTCGCCGTCAGCGCCGCGGCGGCCCTCGAGATCGAGTCGACGATCGATGCCGCGGTGCGCGATGCCGCAGCCGCCGCCGCCGTGCTCACCGGGCGCCTGGTCAGGCCGCTGTCGGCCACGGGCGTTGACCCGGTCGACCTCGACGACGCCGTCGGCGGCACGATCCCCGGCGTCGCCGAGCGCCCCGCCCCGCCGCCGCGCGACGACCTTGCCGAACGCCGTGCCCGCCGCGCCGCGGAGAAGGCGCTGCGGGAGGCGGAGCGGGAGGCATCCGAGGCCGAACGCCGGCTCGCCCGCGTCGAGGCGACGCTGACGAAGGCGCGCGAGCGTGCCGACCACCTGGCGGAGCGCGTCGAGGAGTTGCAGGCAGACCTTCATCGTGTGCAGGCGGATGCCGCCGCCGCCGACTCCGCCGTGGCGAGCGTGGAAGCCGAGCGAACGGATGCCGCGGAGGCCGCCCGCGCCGCCCGCCGCGGCGCCGACAGCGCGCAGCAGGCCGTCGAGAGCGTGACCGCGCGTGGCTAGGGTGTGGTCCGGGGAAGACGACGAACAGCAGGAGGAAGACGCATGAGCGTTGCGCTTTCGACCCTGTTCGCCGACGCCCGCTCCCGCCTGGCAGGGCTCTCCCGCGATCGGCTCGGGACGCACCTGCCCGGGCGGCGGGTGTTCGGCATCTCCCGCGCTGCGCGCATCGTGCCGGCCGGCGACGCCTGGCACCTGGGCGTGCTGCTGCTGACCGACGACGCGGTGCTGGCCACCGGCGACATCGTGCGGGCGCGGTGGGAGGTGCGACGCGGCTACACCGCGCAGTCGCAGCGCGAACGCGCCGAGCTCGAGGCGGCCGCCTTCCGCGGCGGCTTCACCGAGGGGGCGGTCGTGCACATCGGCTGGCGGATGCTCGACCTCGACGCGGTCGCACGGGGCGAGGCATCCGGCCCGCTCGCGCTGCAGGGCGACGTGCCCAGCGTGCGCTGGAGCGCAGCCGGCGGGTACCGGCCGCTCGAGGGCTATCTCGCCGAGCACATCGAGCTGCTGCGGCGCCCACCGCTGCGCTCGTCCTGAACGGGAACGGGGACTGTCCGCGCGTTTGTCAAGCGGCGTTTCGCGGTAACACGCGCCGACTAGTGTTGCCGAGGTGCAGACATGGCCTGGATCCGCTTATCCCCTCGGTGCGACCTTCGACGGTAATGGAACGAACTTCGCCATCTTCAGTGAGGGGGCCGAGCGCGTCGAATTGTGTCTGTTCGGCGACCGCGGCAAAGAGACGCGCGTCGAGCTCGTGGACGTCGATGCGTTCGTGTGGCACGCGTACCTGCCCACCGTGCAGCCGGGTCAGCGCTACGGCTACCGCGTGCACGGCGAGTACGACCCGTCGTCCGGAAAGCGGTTCAACCCGAACAAGCTGCTGCTGGACCCCTACGCCAAGGCCGTCGACGGTGAGGTGACGTGGGGCCAGGAGGTGTTCGGGTACCCGTTCGGGGACCCCGACGGCCGCAACGACGAAGACTCGGCCGCAACGATGATGAAGGGCGTGGTGGTCAACCCGTTCTTCGACTGGTCGGGCGACCGTCAGCCGAAGACCCCCTACGCCGAGTCGGTCATCTACGAGGCGCATGTGAAGGGTCTCACCCAGCTGCACCCTGATATCCCGGAGGAGATCCGCGGCAGCTACAGCGCCATCGCGCACCCCGCGATCATCGAGCACTTGAAGAAGCTCGGCGTCACCGCGATCGAACTCATGCCGGTGCACCAGTTCGTCAACGACTCGACCCTGCAGGACAAGGGCCTGTCCAACTACTGGGGCTACAACACCATCGCGTTCTTCGCGCCGCAGAACACCTACTCCGCCTCCGGCGCTCACGGCCAGCAGGTGCAGGAGTTCAAGGGAATGGTGCGGGCACTGCACGCCGCCGGCATCGAAGTGATCCTCGACGTGGTCTACAACCACACCGCCGAGGGCAACCACCTGGGCCCGACCCTCTCGATGCGCGGCATCGACAACGAGGCGTACTACCGGCTCGAGGACGACGACAAGCGGTACTACACCGACTACACCGGCACCGGCAACAGCCTCAACGTCGGCAGCCCCCACACGCTGCAGTTGATCATGGATTCGCTGCGGTACTGGGTGCTGGAGATGCACGTCGACGGCTTCCGCTTCGACCTGGCGGCCACGCTCGCCCGCGAGTTCTACGACGTCGACCGGCTGGCGGCGTTCTTCGAGCTCGTCCAGCAGGATCCGGTGGTCTCGCAGGTCAAGCTCATCGCCGAACCGTGGGACATCGGCCCCGGCGGCTACCAGGTGGGCAACTTCCCGCCGCAGTGGACGGAGTGGAACGGCAAGTACCGCGACACGGTGCGCGACTTCTGGCGCGGCGAGCCGCAGGCCCTGGGTGAGTTCGCGTCCCGGGTCACCGGTTCGGCCGACCTGTACGAGCACTCCGGGCGCCGCCCGGTGGCATCCATCAACTTCGTCACCGCCCACGACGGCTTCACCCTCCGCGACCTGGTGTCGTACAACGAGAAGCACAACGACGCCAACGGTGAAGACGGCCGGGACGGCGAATCGCACAACCGCTCCTACAACTTCGGCGTCGAAGGCCCCACCGACGACCCCGAGGTCCTCACGCTGCGCGCCCGTCAGCAGCGCAACTTCATCGCGACGCTGCTGCTGAGCCAGGGCGTGCCCATGCTGCTGCACGGCGACGAGCTCGGCCGTACGCAGCGGGGCAACAACAACGGCTACGCGCAGGACAACGAACTGACCTGGGTGCACTGGGACGCCATCGATCAGCCGCTGGTGGAGTTCACCAGCGCCCTGGTGAGGTTGCGCCGCGAGCACCCTGCGTTCCGCCGCAGCCGGTTCTTCAACGGCCGCCCGGTGCGCCGCGCAGAGGGCGAGCCGGTGCCCGACATCGTGTGGATGCGCCCCGACGGCACCGCGATGCAGCCCGAGGACTGGGACTCCGGGTTCGGCCGCGCGATCGGCATGTTCCTCAACGGCGCCGGCATCAAGGAGCGCGACCGCCGCGGTGAGCCGATCAGCGACCGGCACTTCTTCGTGCTGTTCAACGCCGGCGACGAGACCGTCGACTTCCACATCCCCGACGTCGAGTTCAGCCCGCGCTGGGACGTACTCGTGGACACGGCGGGCACGATGGCCGACAGCGACCCCGTCGACCCCGGCGACGACATCGTCGTGCAGCCGAAGTCGCTGGTCGTGCTGCGCGAGCACTCGCTCCCGGAGGTGGAGGCCGACCACTCGGTGTCAGCGTCGCTCGCGGCCAACACCGGCATCATCGACGAGATCCCCAGCGCCGCGCCCAAGGGCGAGGTGGGCCGGTGACCGAGGCGCACCCCGCTTCGACCTACCGGCTGCAGATTCGACCCGCGTTCGACCTGGATGCCGCAGCAGAGCTCACCGGCTACCTGCGCGACCTCGGGGTCGACTGGGCGTACCTGTCGCCGCTGCTGAAGGCGACGCCCGGATCGGATCACGGCTATGACGTCGTCGATCCGACCCAGGTGGACCCCGCCCGCGGCGGCGCCGCGGGCCTGGACCGGTTCGCGGCCGCGGCGCGGGAAGCAGGTCTCGGCATCCTCGTCGACATCGTCCCCAACCACATGGGAATCTCGCAGCCTGCCGAGAACCCGTGGTGGTGGGATGTGCTGACCCACGGCCGGGGCAGCGCGCACGCCGACGCCTTCGACATCGACTGGGAGTACGGCGGCGGCCGGGTGCGGGTGCCGATCCTCGGCGCCGAACTGCCTGAGGTCCTCGCCGCCGGTGAGCTCGTCGTCGACGCGGATGCCGGACTCGTGCGCTATCACGATCACGCGCTTCCGCTGGCGCCCGGGTCGCTCGACGGCTCCGACCCGGCCGACGTGGCCGCAGTGCTGGCGCGTCAGCACTGGGAACTGATGTTCTGGCGCCGGGAGGCGGCAGAGTTGAACTACCGCCGCTTCTTCGCCGTCACGACCCTCGCCGGGGTGCGGGTGGAGCAGCCCGCGGTGTTCGACCAGGCGCACGTCGAGATCCTCCGCTGGGTGCGTGACGGCCTCGTCGACGGCCTGCGGATCGACCACCCGGACGGTCTTGCCGATCCCGGCGGCTACCTCGACCGGCTGGCCGAGGCCACCGACGGGGTCTATGTGCTGGTGGAGAAGATCCTCGAGCACGCCGCGACCGACCACGCCGAGGCGCTGCCGGGCTGGTGGCAGACCGCCGGCACGACCGGCTACAACGCGATGGCCGAGGTCGACCGCGTGCTGATCGACCCCCAGGGCGAAGTGGGGTTGAACCGGATCGACCACGCACTGCGCGCCGAGACCGGGGTGGCGCCGCTGACCAGCTACGCCGACCTCGTGCACGACACGAAGCGGATGATCGCCGACACCATCCAGCAGGCTGAGATCGCCCGGCTGGTGCGGGTGCTGGCGGGGCTGGACACCGGTATCGACGCGGACGACGCAGCCGTGACCGACGCGCTGGCCGAACTGCTGGCGAACTACCCGGTGTACCGCTCGTATCTGCCGGCCGGGGTGGAGCATCTCGAGCACGCCGTCGCCGAGACCGAACGCCGCCGCCCGGACCTGGCCCGGCTCGCGCGGGAGCTGGCCGCCCTGGTGCGCGAACCCGGCACCGAGCTGTCGCGCCGGTTCATGCAGACCACGGGACCGGTCATGGCCAAGGGCGTGGAGGACACCGCGTTTTACCGCATGACTCGCCTGGGAACCCTCACCGAGGTGGGCGGGGACCCGTCGGTGTTCGCGCTCGACGTCGAGGGGCTGCACACCGCGTTCGCGCGTCGGCAAGCGCACTGGCCGCACGAGCTGACCTCGCTGTCGACGCACGACACCAAGCGCGGCGAGGACGTGCGCGCGCGCCTCGCGGTGCTCGCGGAGATCCCCGACCGCTGGGCCGAGGTGCTCGAGCGCCTTCGCGCGGTGGCATCCACCGGCCACGGTCCCTTCGACGCCCTGCTGTGGCAGGCGATCGTCGGCTCATGGCCGGCGACCCCCGAGCGCCTGCACGCGTACGCCGAGAAGGCCGCCCGCGAGGCGGCCGAGCGCACCGGCTGGTGGGGTCCGGATGCCGCGTTCGAGGAGCGCATGCACGCCGTGGTGGATGCCGCGTTCACCCAGGCCCGACCGCTGGTCGAGGAGTTCGTCGCGGAGATCTCCGCCGCCGGCTGGTCCAACTCGCTCGCGGCGAAGCTCGTGCAGCTGACCGCCCCCGGCGTCCCCGACGTCTATCAGGGGTCGGAGCTGTGGGAGACGTCGCTGGTGGACCCCGACAATCGCCGCGCCGTCGACTTCGCCGAGCGCCGCGAGCTGCTGGGCCGCCTCGACGACGGCTGGGCGGCGCCAGTGGATGCCACCGGGGCTGCCAAGCTGCTGCTGGTCTCCCGCGCGCTGCGGCTGCGCCGCGACCGTCCCGAGCTGTTCGACCGGTACCGACCGGTCGAAGCGGTGGGTGCGGCATCCGCCCACGTCGTCGCGTTCGACCGCGGCGGCGCGATCACGGTGGCCACTCGTCTGCCCGTCGGGCTGCAGCGACGCGGCGGCTGGGACGACACCGCGGTGATGGTGCCCGCCGGCACCTGGCGTGACGCGCTGACCGGGCGTAGCGTCGCGGGCGGGACGGTCCCGTTGTCCTCGCTGTTGGCGACCTACCCCGTCGCGCTTTTGACCATGGGGAAAGGGGACGCGCGATGAGCGTGGAAGTGTGGGCACCGCGGGCGCAGCGAGTGCGGCTTCGCCGACCGGGGACCGACGACCTCGAGCTGGCAGTGCGCGACGGCGGCTGGTGGACCGTCGACGTCGACCTCGATGAGGGGGAGCGGTACGGCTTCGTGCTGGGCGAAAGCGAGGCGCTGCGGCCCGACCCGCGGTCGCGGCGACAGCCCGACGGCGTGCACGCGGCATCCGCTCATTTCGACCCCACGTCGTTCGAGTGGACCGACTCGGCATGGACCGGCCGCCAGCTGGCCGGCGGCCTGATCTACGAACTGCACATCGGCACCTTCACCCCCGAAGGCACGCTGGATGCCGCCATCGGGCGGCTGGACCACCTGGTGCAGCTCGGCGTCACCCACGTCGAGCTGCTGCCGGTCAACGGCTTCAACGGGGTGCACAACTGGGGCTACGACGGCGTGCTCTGGTACACCGTGCACGAGGCGTACGGCGGGCCCGTGGCCTACCAGCGGTTCGTGGATGCCGCGCATGCGGCGGGCCTGGCCGTGGTGCAGGACGTCGTGTACAACCACCTCGGCCCGTCCGGAAACTACCTGCCGGAGTTCGGGCCCTATCTGCGCGACGCGAGCCGCAACACGTGGGGCGACAGCCTGGACCTCGACCAGCAAGAGGTGCGCGAGTACATCCTGCGCAACGCCATGATGTGGCTGCAGGACTACCACGTCGACGGGCTGCGGTTGGATGCCGTCCACGCACTGCTCGACGACAGCCCCACCCACATCCTGCGTGAACTCGCCGAACGCGCCGACGCGCTGTCGGCGCACCTCGGCCGTCCGCTCACCCTCATCGCCGAGTCGGACATGAACGACCCGACGCTCATCCTGCCGCGGGAAGCGGCCGGCTACGGACTCAGCGCGCAGTGGAGCGACGACTGGCACCACGCGGCGCACGTCGCCCTCACCGGGGAGACCACGGGCTATTACGAGGACTTCGCCGCGATCGAGGCGCTGCCGAAGGTGTGGACGCGCGGGTTCTTCCACGACGGCACCTTCTCGTCGTTCCGCGAACGCGACCACGGGCATCCGATCCCCGCCGAGGTGCCGGCCTGGCGCCTGGTGACCTTCGCGCAGGACCACGACCAGATCGGCAACCGGGCCACCGGCGACCGGCTCTCGGCGACGCTGTCGCCCGAGCGCCTCGCCATCGCCGCGGTGCTCACCCTCACCGCCCCCGGCACCCCCATGCTGTTCATGGGTGAGGAGTGGGGAGCGACCACACCGTGGCAGTTCTTCACCTCCCACCCGGAGGAGTGGCTGGCCAAGGCCACCGCGAAGGGGCGCACCGAGGAGTTCGCCAAGATGGGCTGGGACGAGTCGGTCGTGCCCGACCCGAACGACCCCGCCACGTTCGAGCGCTCGAAGCTGGACTGGTCGGAGATCGCCACGGATGAGGCGGCATCTGCCCCGCATCGCACGCTCCTGCAGTTGTACCGCGACCTCGCGCGGCTGCGCCGGGAACGGCCGGAACTGACCGATCCCGCCTTCGGTGCGCTGTCGGCCGATGCCGTGGAGATCGCCGGCGGCCGGCGCTTCCGGCTCGGTCGCGGCGCCCTCACGGTGCTGGTGAACCTGTCGCAGGAGCCCTGGCACGCCTCGGCGGGCCTGAATGACACGGTGCTGCTGGCGACGGATGCCGCGGCGTCCGCCACGCCGGCCGACGGCATCCTCACCGTCGCTCCCGACAGTGCGGTGATCATCGGTCCGCCGCCGGCGTGACCCACCTGAACCTGTCAACCCCGTGCCCGGGCGGCGCGGTGCGCCTACCGTAGGAGGATGACCGACCGGAGCACCGCGGGGCGTCCTGCCGATCTCGTGCGCCAGATCGGCGTGATCAGCGCCATCAGCTTCATGCTGATCGCCGCGGTGGTCGGCGTCGGCGTGCTCGGCGGCACCCCCGTGCAGGATCTGCAGGACGGGGCGCTGGCCGCGGACGGGTCCTACCTGGCCCCGGGCAGCCAGGCGTTCTCGATCTGGACCGTCATCTACGTGCTGATGGTCGGCTACGCGGTGTGGCAGGCACTGCCGTCGCAACGCGCCGACGGGCGACAGCGGCTGCTGGGCTGGTGGATCGCCGCGACGGCAGTGCTCAACGGCCTGTGGCTGGTCGCGGCGCAGTTCACCACCCTTCCGCTCACGGTGCTGGTCATCGTGCTGCTGCTGGCCACGCTCGGCTGGACCTACCACCTGGCGGTGCAGCGCCCCCCGCGCGGCCTGCGCCAGGCGCTGCTGACCGACCTCACTGTCGGCCTGCACCTGGGCTGGGTCGCGCTGGCCACTGTCGCCAACAGCTCGGCCTGGCTCACCCGCATCGTGCCGGCGGACTGGGCGGAGGCGGCAACCGCCTTCGGCATCGCCGTCATCGTCGTGGTCGCCCTCGTCGGCGTGGCCATCGCACTGGCCGGACGCGGCCGCATCGCGCCGGGGCTGGCGATGGGATGGGGGCTGGTCTGGATCGGGGTCGGTCGGTGGGTCGATCAGCCGGCCAGCGAGCCGATCGCGATTGCGGCGTGGATCGCGGCGGGCGTCGTGGTGATCGTGCCGATCATCGTCACGGCCGTGCGCTTCGCCAGCAACCGCAGCTGAGTCACTGGCCGAAGCGGCGCGCGAACGCGTGGAGCAGCCGGCTGGGCTCGGTCAGGGGTGCCGCAAGCACGCGCTGCGCGATGAGGTCGTAGTCCCGGGCATCGAAGTAGCCATCGTCCCGGTAGATCGCCATGCGTTCGGCGAAGGCCGCTCCGGTGGGTTCGGGGTGGAACTGCGTGGCATAGAGGTTCTCGCCCACGCGGTACGCCTGCACCGGACAGGCGTCGTTCGTCGCGAGCAGGGTCGCCCCCGGCGGCGGCGTGCCGGCACCCTCCTTGTGTGCGGTGAGGGCGGTGAAGCGGTTCGCCAGTGCGCCGAAGAGCGGATCGTGGGCGGCGGCCTCGGTGAGGGTGACCGTCGTGGGGCCGGTGTCCTCCGGGAAGCCGCGGGTCACTTCGCCGCCGAGCATGCGGGTGACGATCCCGACGCCGTAGCAGGTGAACATCCCCGCCGTCTCGCCGGCCGCGGCGCGGGCGGCGAGACGCTCGATCTCCGCCTCGACACGACGCTGCACGTCTGTCTTGGTCGACTCGGGGTCGGTGACGTTGAACGGGCTGCCGCCGACGACGAACCCGGAGTACCGCTCGAACACGTCGTCGGGGAGCGCCTCGCGCACCAGATCCAGCTGGGCCAGGTCGCCCTGTCGCATCGCTGCGCGGAAGGATTCGTACTCGCCCGCGGCGGCGCCCGCCTGCGGTCGCACACACACATAGGCCAGGGGACGCATGCCGCGATTCTATGGCCGCGCTCCGCGCGATCGGCTGGGAGTCGCCGGACGCGTTGGCCGGGGCATCCGAACGCACCGGCATCGTCGATGACCCGTCGTTTCACATGGGACTGGTGTCTGGGGGGCACGGTCCCCGGAGCCGGCGGTTCAGCCGCGGGAGGATTGCGAGGTGCGGCCCCGGACGATGCCGACGAACGCCTCGACGAGCGGGGTGGTCGCCTGCACCGGCCACGCCAGCGCGACCGGTGAGAGCGGGCCGTCGCGCAGCGGACGGTGGGCGACGTCGCGACGCTGATGCAGCCGGGCCAGCGACATCGGCACGATCACGACACCCACGCCGGCACCGACGGTCTCGATCGCCTGCTCGGTGTTCTCGGGTGGGGCGAAGCTCGGGGCGACCGCGCGCGGCACCTCCAGGTGCAGGACGTCGTCGCGGGGTGTGATCACGATCTCACCCGCCAGGTCGTCGAGGGTGAGCTCGTCGGCGGCGGTGAGGTGCGACTCCGCTCCACAGACCACGACGGGGACCTCGTCGTACAGCGGGATGACGTGCAGCCCTTCGGCGTCGATCGGGCGACGCACCAGTGCAGCGTCGACGGATGCCGACATGAGCGCGTCGCGCTGCTCGGCGACCTGCAGCGGCACGAGGATCAGCGGATTGTGCGGCATGCGCTGCTGCCAGAGGTCGATCCACTTGCCCGGCGTTGCACCGGGGATGACGCCGAGGCGGAACGGACCCGGAGCCACGCGCGGCGGCTCGGGCGCGAGGGCCGGACGCGCCGGTCGTCGCGCCGGTTTCGCCGGGGCGGGCCGCCTGCTCTGGTGGTGCGGGTCCCGGCCGGGTCGGGGAGTGCCGCTGCGTGCCATCCCCCGAGCGTAACCCGCCCGCATCAGCGGCACGCGGTCGAAGGGCCACAGGCCCTGCGGTGAGGGCGCTACGCGGCCAGGCGCAGTCCGCGGCGGTCGGTGGCGACTCGCTCGCCATCGGCGACGATCTCACCGTCGCCGATGAGGGATCCCCGCTCGATGCGCGCGTGCGCGCCCACGGACGTGCGGATGCCGATCTTCGCACCGGCGCCGATCGCGGCTCCGGAGCCCACGTGGGCAAGCTCAGCGATCTCGACATTGGGACCGATGACGGCGTCCGGTTCGATCCACGCACCGCGACGGATGCGCACGCCGGCGGCGACTTCCGCGCCTGGTTCGACGTAGGCGCCCGCTTCCACGAGTGCACTGGCGTGCACCTTCGCGCCGTGCGCGATCAGACCACGGCCGTTGACGTGCTTGCGGTAGCGCAGCGTCTCGCCTCGGTCGTTCTCGATGTCGACGTAGTTCTTTCCCACAGTCACCTCCTGGGCACCTTTCGGTGCCGAATCAATGACAACGCAGCCCTCTGGGGATTCATTCCCGCCCCTCAGCGCCTGCGAGGATGGATCAGTGACAGAGACCGGACCCTCGCTCGTCTTCGACAAGAAGGCCACCGAGCACAGCGTTGCCGAGGATGTACTCGGCATGCTCAGCGGGACCTTCGCGGCCTCTTTCGGGCTGTATCTGCTGAACGCATCGGAGGCGGTCACCGGCGGCACGGCGGGGCTGTCGCTGCTGCTGGGCTTTGCCACCGGCTGGCCGTTCTGGCTGCTGTTCGCCGTCATCAACGTGCCGTTCGCGGTGCTGGCGGTGTGGAAGCGGGGCTGGGCGTTCACGGCCCGCACGGTGATCGCGATCGGTCTGGTGTCGTCGTTCTCGGTCGTCCACGAGCGGCTGTTCACGATCGAATACCTCGATCCCGTCTACGGCGCCCTCGCCGGGAACCTCATGGCCGGCATCGGCCTGCTCATCGTGTTCCGCCACGGCGGGAGCCTGGGCGGGTTCAACGTCATCGCGCTGATCCTGCAGGATGCCACGGGCTTCCGCGCCGGCTGGACGCTGATGATCTTCGATCTGCTGGTCGTGGTCGCGGGGCTGCTGGTGGTGCCCTGGCCGAACGTCGTGCTCAGCGCTCTCGGCGCCGTGCTGCTGAACCTCGTGCTGGCGCTCAATCACCGCCCTGGTCGGTACATCGGGCGTTGACCCGGCCGCTAAGGTGGCGTTGCGGTGAGGATGCCGTCCGAAACGGAGCGGGCATGGATGTGGACCTCACTCGGCTGCGGTATTTCGTCGCGGTCGCTGAGGAGCTGCACTTCGCCCGCGCGGCCGAGCGCCTGCGGATCAGCCCCTCGCCGCTGAGCCGGCAGATCAAGCTGCTGGAATCGCAGTTCGGCGCGGAGCTGTTCGAGCGGAACTACCACGAGGTCCGGCTGACCGCCCTTGGCCGCACCCTGCTGCCGCACGCCCGCGCCATGCTCGAGGCCGTCGAGGCATTCCGGTCCGCCGCGGCGAAGGCCACCGACGAGCGCCTCGAGGGCACCGAGGGCACCGTGGCTGCGTCGGCCCGCGGCGCCGGCCGCTACCGCTGACAGTTCGGGCACCAGAAGACGTTGCGCTGCGCCGTGGGGCGCGCACCGAGCGACGCGGCCTGCACGAGCGCGCCGCACCGACGGCAGGGTTTGGCCTCCCGGCCGTAGACCCACATCCCCCGCCCGGGACGCGCGTCGCCGGTGAAGACGCGGCGCGAGCGGTCCCGGTTTGCGCGGATCATGCGTGCCGCGGTGTCGATGAGGCCGGTCGCGTCGACGGCGGTGCCGGGGGTGGTGGGCAGGATGCCGCGGACGAACAGCACCTCGTTGGCATAGACGTTGCCCAGACCCGCGACGTTGCGCTGATCCAGCAGCGCCACGTGCGCCGGGCGGTCGTCGGCCGCCACGCGCCGCGCCGCTTCGGCCGGGTCCCAGTCGCCGGCGAGCGGGTCGGGTCCGAGGTGGCCCACGATGCGCTCCTCATCGGCGGTGGGCAGCACCTCGACCATCGCGAGGTCGAAGCCGACGGCATCCGCCCGTTCGTTGCCGACGATCGCCCGTGCGGTGTGGCCGGGGCGCTGCCACCGGCCGCCGGCGGGGTACACGTGCCACTCGCCTTCCATCTTCAGGTGCGAATGCAGCGTTGCACCGCCCGCGCGCAGCAGCAGGTGCTTGCCGCGCGGCACGACCTCGCTCACCGTCTCCCCGCGCAGGTCCGCGGTGGCGCTGCCGGGCACGCGGATGTCGAAGCGGGTGATCTCGCGGCCGGCGAGCGCCTCGTGCAGGCGCTGCGCGGTGCGGAACACGGTGTCGCCCTCAGGCATCCGCCGCCGCTCCCTGCCGGTAGCCGGCGGCTGCGGTGACCTTGCGCAGCGTGAGCCCGCGGGTGGCCTCGACGAAGCCGGCTGCGCGCAGGGCCCGGCCGACGGCCGTGCCGTACACGAACTCGCCGTTGACCTGCTCGATCGTGAGGGTGTCCAGCCGCCGCGTGCGGGAGGTGGCGGCGAGGTCGGCGGCGGCGGCGGCGAGCTGCGCTTCGTCGTCGGTGAACGTCAGCGCCGACCGGCCACCGCGCTCCAGGTACAGCGTCAGCGCGCCGTCGACGAGCACGACCAGGCCGCCGGCCTTGCGGCCGGGGCGGTGGGTGACGCCCTCCAGCGCCGGCCAGGCCAGCGCCGCACCGTAGGGGTTGGCGGGGTCTGTCGCGGCGAGGGTCACGGTCGTGAGGGGAGCAGGGTCGGAGAGGCCGGCGAACTCCCGCAACCGGTCGACGGTCGCCGACGCGGCGAACTGCGCCGCCCCGAGCTTCTCGATGACGTAGCCGCGGCGGCAGTGGCCGGCTTCTTCGAAGCCGGCAAGGATGCGGTAGGTCTGCGCGAAGCCACCCGGCACGCCCTCGGCCTGCACGCTGCCGCGCGTGACGACGCCGTAGCGGTCCAGCAGCAGGCTCGCCGTCGCCGTCGCGCGCGAGGAGGCGTCGGGCTCTGGCGCCGGCAGCAGCGACCACCGGCCGCCCAGTGCGGGGGGACGCGGCGGTGTGGCACCGGGGCGGGGGATGGCCATGCCGCGATACAGCCGCGCCCGCGGGGTGCGCCGTGCGGTGCGGTGGGCCTGCGACCCGCCGGCGAGGAGCGTCCGCACCGGGGCGAACGTGTCGTTGGTGACCAGGCCCTGCCAGGTGAGGTTCCACAGCGCCTCGATGACGGACTGTTCGGTCTCGGCATCCGTCAGCTGGCGCAGCTGCGAAGCGAAGTAGGCGCCGCCGCCGGTCAGCGCGGCGACGATGCGCGCCTCGACGGAGTGCGGTGGCGCATCGGGATCGCCCTCGCGGGCCTCGGCGATGTCGTCGTCGGGCGGTAGCAGGGTCAGCGGGGCGGTGTCGGCGACGTGCAGCGCGATCCAGCCGTCCCGGCCGGGCAGCGACCCGTGACCGGACCAGAGGATCTCCCCGGTCGCGGTGAGTTCGTCCAGCATGCCGGGTACGTAATCGCGCACTCGGGAGGGCAGCACCAGCGACTCCCAAGCACTGGCCGGGATCGGCACACCGGCGAGCTGTTCGATCACCGCGACGACCCCGTCGATGCCGTCCAGTGGCCGGGTGACGTGCTGCCATACCGGCAGGAACCGCGCGTACGCCTCGGGGGAGACCGGCTCCACGCTGCCGCGGATGGCGGCCAGCGACCGCATGCGCAGGCGTCGCAGCACCTCGGTGTCGCACCAGTCGCCCTCGTCGGTCGGGTGGCCGTCGCCGTTGCCGCGCGGCGCCTCCGGCAGGAAGAAGCCGCTCGTCACCCGCCCCTGCGATTCCAGCCGCTGCAGCGCCTGCCGCGCGACGGCCATGCCCAGGCCGAGCCGGGTGGCGACCTCCGACGCGCGGAACGGGCCGTGCGTGCGCGCATGCCGGGCCACGAGGTCGGCCAGTGGGTCGGCGACGGGTTCCAGGAACGCCGTGGGAAGGCCCACCGGCAGGGCGGTGCCGAGGGCGTCGCGCAGCCGCGCGGCGTCCTCGATCGCCGCCACGCGCTCGGTGCCGGCGATCGACACGCGGATCGCGCGCCGGGTCTGCATGAGCGCATCCAGGTGCGCCGTCGCCTCGGTGAGGGCGTCGGTCTCGGCGTCGAGGCGGTCGGCCACCTCGGCGGCATCCAATGGACCGAGCAGGCGCAGCAGGTCCGCGACACCCTCCACGCCGCGGGCCCGCCGCTCCGGGTCCAGCCGCTGCACTTCGCGCTCGAACTGCGCGATCACGTCGGGGTCGAGGAGCTCCCGCATCTCGACTTTGCCCAGCAGCTCCGCCAGCAGCGCCGGGTCGACCGACAGGGCGGCGGCCCGGCGCTCCGCCAGCGGCGAGTCGCCTTCGTACATGAACGCACCGACGTAGCCGAACAGCAGATCCCGGGCGAACGGCGACGGCTGGGAGGTGTCGGTTTCGACCAGCCGGATGCGGCGGTCACCGATCGAGCGGGCGATGCGCAGCAGTGCGGGCAGGTCATAGACGTCCTGCAGCACCTCGCGGAGGGTCTCGAGGATGATCGGGAAGGTCGGATGCCGGCGGGCGACTTCCAGCAGCTGCGCCGAGCGCTGTCGCTGCTGCCACAGTGGCGCGCGCTTGTTGGGGTTCAGTCGGGGCAGCAGCAGCGCCCGGGCAGCGCACTCGCGGAACCGGGAGGCGAACAGGGCAGAGCCCCCCACCTCTTCGGTGACGATCTGCTCCAGCTCGTCGGCGTCGAAGACGAACAGGTCGGCGCCGGGTGGCTCCGCCGCGGCATCCGGAACCCGGGCGATGATGCCGTCGTCGCTGGCGACAGCGGCACCGTCGACGCCCAGGCGCTCCCGGATGCGGGCGTTGACGGCCAGCGCCCATGGTGCGTGCACATGCATGCCGTACGGGGAATGCAAGATGATCCGCCAGTCGCCGACCTCATCGCGGCTGCGTTCCACGGTGAGGGTGCGGTCGGTCGGCAGGCTCCCGGTGGCCTCGCGCTGCTCGGCGAGGTAGCCCAGCAGGTTGGCGATCGCGTTGTCGTCGAGGCCGGATTCCGTCAGGCGCGCCACGGCCTTCTCATGCGGCGCCGCCGAGACCTCCCGGGAGAACTTGCCCAGCGCTTCGCCCAGTTCGGCGGGTCGGCCCAGGCCATCGCCGTGCCAGAACGGCAGCTTGCCCGGTTGACCGAACGCGGGCACGACGTTGACCCGGTCGTGGGTGATCTCCACGATGCGCCAGCTGGTGGTGCCGAGGGTGAACACGTCGTTCACGCGCGACTCGTAGACCATCTCCTCGTCCAGCTCGCCGACGCGGGCGTTGCGGGTCTCGCCGGCGACGAACACGCCGAAGAGCCCCCGGTCGGGGATGGTGCCGCCGCTGGTGACGGCGATGCGCTGCGCGCCGGGGCGGCCGGTCAGCGTGCCCTGGTCGCGATCCCACACGATGCGGGGGCGCAGCTCCGCGAATTCGTCCGACGGAAAACGGCCGGCGAGCAGATCGAGGGTCGCCTCGTACGCCGAACGCGGCAGCGTGCGAAACGGCGCACTGCGGCGCACCGTCTCGAACCAGCCCTCCACGTCGATCGCCCCGGTGGCGCAGGCGGCGACGGTCTGCTGCGCGAGGATGTCGAGCGGGTTCTGCGGCACCGCGATCGCCTCGATCTGGCCGGCGAGCATGCGCTCGGTGACCACCGCGGTGTGCAGCACATCGCCGCGGTGCTTGGGGAACAGGGCGGCGCGACTGACCTCGCCGACCTGGTGCCCGGCGCGCCCGACGCGCTGCAGCCCGGAGGCGGCCGACGGCGGCGCCTCCACCTGGATGACGAGGTCCACCGCCCCCATGTCGATGCCGAGCTCGAGCGAACTGGTCGCCACGACGCAACGCAGGATGCCTGATTTGAGTTCGTCCTCGACCTGGGCGCGCTGCTCCTTGGACACCGAGCCGTGGTGGGCTTTGGCCAGCACGGGCGCGCCGCCTGCTGTCGCGCCCGCCTGCGCCATCACGGCCGCGGGAACTGTGGGGTTGGGCAGCTCCAGCCCGAGGCGCTCGGTGTAGATCTCGTTGAGCCGGCCGGTGAGCCGCTCCGCGAGCCGCCGGGAGTTGGAGAAGACGATTGTGGAGCGGTGCGCGAGGATGCGGTCGACGATCGCCTCCTCCACGTGCGGCCACACCGATCCGGTCACTTCGGTCGAGCCTGCGCCCGGGGTTCCGCCGCGCTTGTCGCCGGCGAACCAGTCGGTGTCCTCGCCGCCGGCGGGGTCCGTCTGGTCGGGAGTGCCGGGCGGGGGCGGCGGGTTGAGCATGTCGTCCACGGGGACCACGACCGACAGGTCGAACGCCTTCGTCGCTCGCGGCGCGACGATCTCCACGGGTGCGGCGCCGCCGAGGAAGCGGGCCACCTCGTCGATCGGGCGCACGGTGGCCGACAGGCCGATGCGCTGCGCGGGCGCGAGGCTCGCGGCATCCTCGGCGTGCTCCTGGCGGAGGGCCTCGAGCCGCTCCAGGCTGACGGCCAGGTGCGCGCCGCGTTTGGTGGCCGCGACGGCGTGGACCTCGTCGACGATCACCGTGTGGACGTTGCGGAGGGTCAGCCCGGCTTGGCTGGTGAGCATGAGGTAGAGGGACTCGGGGGTCGTGATGAGGATGTCGGGTGGGTCGGCCACGAGCTTGCGGCGGTCGCCGGAGGGGGTGTCGCCGGAGCGGACGCCGACGGTCACATCGGGCACGGTGATCCCCAGCCGCCGCGCGGATTGGCCGATCCCCACCAGCGGGGAGCGGAGGTTGCGCTCGACGTCGACGCCGAGCGCCTTCAGCGGCGAGATGTACAGGACGCTGGTGCCGGGGTTCGGCTCGCGGCGGCGGCTACGCGGCTTGGTGGCCGTGGCATCCGCCGGACGCTTCTCGTGGAAGATGCGGTCGATCGCCCACAGGAACGCCGACAGCGTCTTGCCCGACCCGGTGGGCGCCACCACGAGGGCGTGCTTGCCGTGCGAGATGGCCTCCCACGCGCCGATCTGGGCGTTCGTCGGCTCGGGGAAGGCGCCGCGAAACCAGTCCTGCGTGGCAGGACCGAATCGCTCGAGCACGTCGCTCATCCCTCCATCTTCGACCAGGCCGCCGACAATCGGGCGGGTCTTGACGCGCGGCATCCGTCCCTGCGCCTCCCTCGATCTCCCCACGTGCCGGGGAGGGGGGCGGATGCCGCGGCATCCGACTCTGGCCTTTCGCCCACCGGACCGCTAGCCTGGAGGATCTTTGCCAAGTGGGGGAAGGGCATCATGCCGAACCAGCAAGACACCGTGTGGATGACCGCAGCCGCGCTCGCCGCGCTGCAGGCCGAACTCGACGAACTGAACCTGCGCGCCGAGGGCGACGCCGCCCAGGCGCGCCAGGTGGCGTTGCGCAGCCTGATCCGCCGGGCCGAGGTCGGCACCAAGCCCGACGACGGTCTGGTGGAACCGGGCATGACCGTGACCGTGCGCTTCGCGCGCGACGGCTCCGAGGAGACGTTCCTGCTGGGCAGCCGCGAGCTGGTGCGACAGGGCGGCGAGGTGGACCTCGACGTCTACTCGCCGTCGTCACCGCTGGGCGCGGCGATCACGGGTCGCTCGGTGGGCGACACCGTGACCTATGCCGCACCCAACGGCGCGACGATCGAGGTCACCGTGATTGCGGCGGTGCCGTTCGGCTGATGCCCTAGCAGCGCGTCGACCAGTTCGTCGACCGTGTCCAGGTCGACGTTGTTGGTCGGCTCGCCGAGGCCGTCACACCGGCGTCGGGTCGTCCAGGCGCTTGCGCAGGAACACCGCGATGTCATCGAGTTCCTGCTGCGAGACGCTGTGCGTGAGCCCGGTGTAGACGCGACCGCTGAGGTCGACGTGATCGGGCAGCCACTGCACGGTGTGGTCGACCAGCTCGGTGGGGATGACGTCGTCGCGCGTGCCCCGCCCCCAGAACACCGGCGGCCGCCGCTCGGCCAGCCGCTCGTCGCCGGGGAGCTCGCCCGGCGTCACGTAGCCGCTGAGGTTCACCGCGAACGCGAACAGCTCGGGGCGCAGTCGCAGCGCCTGCAGCGCGACGGCGCCGCCCTGCGAGAAGCCGAGCAGACCGACGGATGCCGCATCGCTCGCGGCATCCACCCACTGCACGACGCGCGAGGCGGCGGTGGTGACGTCGTCGGGGCGGCGATCCTCGAGCCCTTCGATCGGGTACCAGCAGTACCCGGGCGTCGGGAACGGTGGTGACAGCGGCGCACGCACCGCCGCCACGACGTACTCCTCGGGGAGCTGCGGCGTGAGGGCGAACAGGTCGTTCTCGTCGGAACCGTAGCCGTGCAGCAGCACCAGCAGCGGCCTGCCGCCTCGCTCGGCGGGCGGGGTGGACCAGCGCACGGGGACCGGATCGATGAGCGGGATGGCGACCATGCCCCCATCCTGGCAGGACGGGCGGACACGGGGTTGGTATACATGGAGCATGGCCGTCCGCACCCCTGACCCCGACCCCGATGACCGCGACGACGACGGCACGCCGCGCGATCCACTCGGTGGGGGCGATCCGTACGGCCGTCCCGGCCGCCCCCGGGGCGACGGCATGTTCGGTTCGCCGTCGCCGGCTTCGTCGCAGAACCCGGGGTGGCTCAGCGACATCGAGCTGGCCGAGGCCCGCCGCCGGCTGCCGATGCTCTACGTCGAGGCGGTTCCGGTGCGCACCGACGGCGTGGGCGCGGTGACACAGGTCGGCATCCTGCTGCGGGCGACCCCGCTGGGGGAGATGACCCGCACGATCGTGTCGGGTCGCGTCCGCTACGGCGAGACGGTGCGCGATGCGCTGTTCCGGCACGTCGAGAACGACCTCGGTCCCATGGCGTTCCCCCTGCTGCCGCCGCAGCCGGTGCCGTTCACGGTGGCGGAATACTTCCCGATGCCCGGCCTGACCGCGTTCCACGACGACCGGCAGCATGCGGTGTCGCTGGCGTTCGTCGTGCCGGTGTCGGGCACCTGCGAGCCGCGTCAGGACGCGTTGGAAGTGACCTGGATGACGCCGGAGGAGGCGGCCACCGATGCCGTCGCCGCCGAGATGGAGGGCGGCCGCGGCACCCTCGTGCGCCTCGCGCTGGCATCCGTCGGCGCGCTGCGCTGACACCGCGCGGCACGCGTCGCCCCTCGCCGAGAAACCACTCTTCGGATCAGAAACCACGCGATGCGGTGTTTCTCATCCGAAACGTGGTTTCTCGCCCAGCCCGCTCGCCGGCGACAGCGCTATCGCGGCGCGGGCAGCATCCGGATGCCGATGAGAACCAGTCCGGCGCCGAGCGCGGCGGCCCCGATCAGAGCGATCGTCGTGCCGCCGCCGAGTGGCAGCACCGTGCCGAGGATCGTCATGGCGAGGCCGATCACGACGAGGGCCGCGGTGTATGCCTTGATCATGCGCTCAAGAGCGCGATGGGTGCACCGCGATCCATCCACTGGGACGCCGGCCCGCGCAGCCGGGCTCGTCGAATCGCCCGGCGGGTCAACTCGCGAGTCCTTGCCTCGCAGGCTGAAATACTCGTCGAGCGCCCCCTGGCTGAGAAGGAGTGTTCAACGTGCCCGTGAGCTTCCATGAGGCAGCCGCTGCTGAGATGGATCCCATCATCTTGTATTCGGTTCTGAAGCTCCGAGTCGACGTGTTCGTCGTCGAGCAGCGTGCCGCATATGACGACCTCGATGGCAGGGACGTTGAGCCGGCCGCTCGCTTGCACTGGGCAGAGGAGGACGGCAGTGTCCTTGCCACGCTGCGAGTTCTGGCAGATGCGGACGGCTGGCGTATCGGACGTGTCGCCACCGCCGTGGCGGCCCGCGGTCGCGGCCTTGCCGCAGAACTGATGCGGCGCGCGATCGCCGGACGCGCCGGACAGGTCATCGTCCTGGATGGGCAGCTCCAACTCGAACGCTGGTACCAGCGCTTCGGGTTCACCCGCTCTGGAGAGATCTTCGTCGAGGATGGCATTCCCCACGTCCCGATGACGCGAGCCGCTGCGAAATAGCGAGCGCAATAGCGAGCGACGCGCCGGGACGGCGCCGGACTCAGCCGCGCGTCAGGCGCGACAGTTCCGCGACGAAGGCATCGACGTCGGCGGGCTCGGTGTCGAACGAGCACATCCAGCGCACCTCGGCCCGGGTGGCATCCCAGTCGTAGAAGCGGAAGCTCTCCCGGAGCGCATCGGCCACGCCGGCCGGCAGCGTCGCGAAGACGCCGTTGACCTGGGTGGGCTGGGTGAATTCCACGCCGCGGATGGACCCGTCGGCGATCCCCGCCTCGACCTCCGCGCGCAGCCGCCGGGCCATCGCGTTGGAGTGCCGCGCGTTGCGCAACCACAGGTCGCCTTCCAGCAGCGCGATCAGCTGAGCCGAGATGAAGCGCATCTTCGATGACAGCTGCATGTTGGTCTTGCGCAGGAACTTCAGCCCTTCGGATGCCGCGGGGTTCAGCACCACGACGGCCTCGCCGATCATCGCGCCGTTCTTGGTGCCGCCGAAGCTGAGCACGTCCACGCCGACATCGCGCGTGAAGGCGCGCAGCGGCAGGTCCAGCGCCGCGGCGGCATTCGCGATGCGCGCACCGTCCAGGTGCAGCCCCATGCCGCGCTCGTGCGCGTGGTCGGCCAGCGCCCGGATCTCGTCGGGGGTGTACAGGGTGCCGAGCTCGGTCGACTGGGTGATCGATACCACCAGCGGCTGCGCGCGGTGCTCGTCGCCCCAGCCCCACGCCTCACGGTCGACCAATTCCGGGGTCAGCTTGCCGTCATCGGTGGGCACCCCGAGGATCTTGATGCCGGCGACCCGTTCGGGTGCCCCGCCCTCGTCGACGTTGATGTGAGCGGTGGTCGCGGCGATCACCGCACCCCAGCGGGGGAGCATCGACTGCAGTCCGGTGACGTTCGCGCCGGTGCCGTTGAACACCGGGAACGCCTCGACGCCCTCGCCGAAGTGCTGCACGAACACCTCGTGCAGCCGTGCGGTGTAGGCATCCTCGCCATAGGCGATCTGGTGGCCGCCGCCGGCGGCCCCGATAGCGGCGAGCACCTCGGGGTGCACGCCGGAGTAGTTGTCGCTGGCGAAGCCGCGGACGGCGATGTCGTGGAGGGTGGTCACGGGGATTCAGCCTAGTCAGGTTGCCCGCGACCCCTGGTGAGTGTCCGCCCCGCTGGGTACTCTCGCCTGCATGACCGAGGGCGCGCCCGCCGGGGAGGCGGTCGGACCCGAGCGGCTCGCGCCGCCCGGCGGCATGCGCACGTTCCTGCAGGTTCTCGTCAACACCGCCGTGGCGAACATCACCACGAGCTTCCTGTGGTTCGCGCTGACGTTCTGGGCGTATCTGGAGACCCGGTCGGTGCTGGCCACCGGCATCATCGGCGGCGCGTACATGCTGTTCGTCGCGGTGTTCTCCATCCCGTTCGGCACCCTCGTCGACCGGCACCGCAAGCACCGCGCCATGGTGGGGTCGAGCCTGGTGTCCCTCGCGGCGTTCATCGTCGCCGGCATCCTGTACCTGCTGTTCCCCGAGTCCGACCTCATCGATCTCGGGCAGCCCTGGTTCTGGCTGTTCGCCGGCATCATCCTGTTCGGCGGCGTGATCGAGAACATGCGCAACATCGCGCTGTCAACGACGGTGACGCTGCTGGTGCCCACCGAGCGGCACGCGAATGCGAACGGCATGGTCGGCGCCGTGCAGGGGATCGCGTTCGTCGTCACGAGCGTCTTCTCGGGGCTCGCGATCGGCCTGCTGGGGATGGGGTGGACGATCGTCATCGCGATCGCGTTCACCGCGGCTGCGCTGGTGCACCTGGTGTTCCTGCGCATCCCCGAGACCGAGCCCGCCCACGTGGAGGGTCACATCGCCAAGGTCGACATCCGCGGCAGCATCGCCGCGATCGCGGTGGTGCCGGGGCTGTTCGCCCTCATCGTCTTCTCGACGTTCAACAACCTCATCGGCGGCGTCTACATGGCGCTCATGGACCCGTACGGCCTGACGCTGTTCCCGGTCGAGATCTGGGGCATCGTGCTCGGGGTCACGGCGATCGGATTCATTCTCGGTGGCATCGTCATCGCCGCGCGAGGGCTCGGCCGCAATCCGGTGCGCACGATTCTGTTCGCGGTCATCGCGATGGGCGTGCTCGGCGCCGCGTTCACGCCGCGACTGGTGGTGGCTCTATGCCCTCGGCATCCTGCTCTACATGACGCTCATCCCCGTCGTCGAGGCTGCCGAGCAGACCGTCATCCAGAAGGTCGTGCCGTTCCGGCGGCAGGGGCGCGTGTTCGGGTTCGCGATGGCCTTCGAGTCGGCGGCCGCTCCCGTGACGGCGTTCGTGATCGCGCCGATCGCGCAGTTCTGGGTGATCCCCTACATGGAATCGGATGCCGGAACGAGCACGTGGGGCTGGCTCCTCGGCGAAGGGCAGGGGCGCGGCATCGCGCTGGTGTTCGTGTTCGCCGGGCTCCTCATGGTCGTCGCCGCGCTGCTGGCGTTCACCACCCGGTCGTACCGGCGACTGTCGCAGTACTACGCCGGCGAAACCGAGTCGGTGCCGGCCGCCGACGTGCCCGACCCCGCCGACGCCCCTCGTTGAGCGGGGGACGTCGGCGGGGTCGGCGTCGGTTCAGTCCGCGCCGCGGATGCCGGACGTCGAGGCGATGACGTCGCGCATCTTCTTCTCGAGCGCCTCGTAGAACATCGACAGCGGGAACTCGTCATCCAGCACCGCGTCGGTGTAGCCCTTCGGCGGCCCCGCGAGCACCTCGCGCGGCAGTCCCTGCGCCCACACCGATGCCGGGTGCGGCGTCAGCACGCCGCGCACGAGCTCGTAGGCGGCGAGCCAGTGCGCGAGCTTGGGTCGGTCGATCGACTGCCAGTACAGCTCGTCGATCGCCGTGCCCAAGGCCACGACCGCCGCCGGCACGTCGTCCCAGTCGAACGCGAGCGCGGTGTCGGTCCAGTGCAGCACGCCGCGCTGATGCAGCCACGCGAACAGCAGCTGCCCGCCCAGCCCGTCGTAGTTGCGCACGCGGCTGCCGGTGATGGCGAACCGGAAGATCCGGTCGAAGATCACCGCGTACTGCACGAGGCCCGCCTGATCGAGCGTCTCCGCCTCGGCGGCGGAGAGGTGCTCACCGGCATCCACCCGCGCCTGCAGCTCGCGCTGGATCGTGACGCACTCGCGGAACGCCGTCAGGTCGCACCGCAGCTCCTCGAGCGAGTAGAGGAAATACGGCATCCGCTGCTTGATCATGAACGGATCGAACGGCAGGTCGCCGCGCATGTGGGTGCGGTCGTGGATGAGATCCCACATCACGAAGGTCTTCTCCGCCAGCTGCTGATCGTGCAGCAGCCGGGCGGCATCGACCGGAAGGGCGAGCTTGGTGATGTCGGATGCCGCGCGCACGACCCGCCGGTAGCGTGCCGCTTCCCGGTCCTGGAAGATCGCCCCCCACGTGAACGAGGGGATCTCGCGCATCGCGACTGTCTCGGGGAACAGTACCGCCGAGTTGGTGTCGTACCCGGGGGTGAAGTCCACGAGGCGCAGCGAGACGAACAGGCCGTTGGTGTACCGCGTCTCCAGCTCGGCGATGAACTCCGGCCAGATCACCTCCACCAGCACCGCTTCGACGAACCGGCTGCGCGAGCCGTTCTGCGTGTACATCGGGAAGACCACCAGGTGACGGATGCCGTCCACTCGCTGCCGCTGCGGCTGGAACGCCACGAGCGAGGCGAGGAAATCCGGTACCCCGAACCCACCGTCAGCCCACCGCTGGAAGTCGTGCACGGACGCGGCGAGGTACTCGCCGTCGTGCGGGAACAGCGGCGCGAGGGCGCGAATGGCCGCCACGATCGCCTCGACGAGATCGCGCGCGTCGCCGTGATCGGCCGGGTCGGGGATCGAGCCGTCCTGCGCCTGGATCCCCTGCAGCGCCGTGGCGGCATCCTTCAGCGCCAGCCAATGCGACGAGTGCTCGACAGTGCCGGCGTCCTCGACGACCTCGGGTTCGCCGACGATCGCCTTCATAGCACCGGTGTGGGCATGAGTGATGGACATGGGAACCTCCGATCTGCGAGGTCTGGCCGGCGCATCCACGCTCCGGCGGCTGTCAGGTGCGGCCAGCCTATCCGGGTGGTGTCAAGCGTTCTCGCCCGGCCGCTGCAGACAGTAGCCTCGCGATCATGCCCGATGACACAGCGCCCGCACGTCCCGACGGCGAGGGGCTGCTGCTGCTGGCGAACAGTGGTGCCGGTGAGGCGGTGCCGCGCGCCGATCCGCTCCCGGTGATCCGTACCCGCCTGCCGCGGGCGCAGGTGCGGGAGCTCGGGCCCGACGACGACCTGGGCGACGCGGTGGCACAGGCGATGGCCCGCGATGACCGGCCGGGGGCGCTGGGCGTCCTCGGCGGCGACGGGTCGGTGTCGCGCATGGCGCAGCTGGCACGGCAGTACGACGTGCCGCTGCTGGTGGTGCCCGGAGGCACGTTCAATCACTTCGCCCGCTCCGCCGGGCTGGACGACGTGGATGCCGCGCTGGCGGCCTTCACCGCGGGGACGCTTCGCGACGTGGTGGTCGCTGAGGTCGCCGTCGACGGCGCCGAGCCGATCACGGTGCTCAACGCGGTGTCGCTGGGAACGTATCCGCAGTTCCTCGCCGAGCGCACCGAGCGGGCGAATCTCGGCAAGTGGCTGGGCGGGCTGGGCGCGATCCGCAGCGCGCTCCGGGAGGCCCAGCCGGTGCGGGTGAGTCACGCGGGACGCACCGCCACGGTGTGGTCGGTGTTCGTCGGGGTGGGCCGCAACGACCCGCAGCGGCACGCGATGATGCAGCGGCTGTCGCTGGAGGACCCGGTGCTGGACGTGCGGCTGCACCACGCCCGCGGTTCGCGGCTGCGCGCCATGACGACGCTGGCGTTCGGACGGCGCACGCTGCGGGTGCTGCGCGCGCTGCGGATACTGCCGCCGGCGTCGGAGTTCGAGCGTCAGGTCGCAGAACACTGGCGCGTGCGCGTGCTGCCCGGTCGCGCGCCGGCGGTGTACGTGCACGACGGCGAGCTGGAGGAGGCGTCGCCGGCGGGCTTCACCCTCGACGTGCGGGCGGTCCCGGCGGGCCTGCGCATCTACGCACCCTGATCGCCGCGCGCCCGCGGGGCGCCCGCCCGAGCGATCTGCGCCGAAACGAGGGGATCTGCCGAAGCGAGGGCCGGATGCCGGGCAGGCGCCGCATTCGGGCGGATCCCCTCCGCCCGGCAACAGCCCTCGATGAGCGGGCGGCTCAGTCGTGCTGCGGGAAGCCCAGGTTCAGGCCGCCGTGCGATGGGTCCAGCCACCGGCTCGTGACTGCCTTCTCGGCGGTGAAGAAGTCGAACCCGTGCGGCCCGTATGCCTTCGCGTCGCCGAACAGCGACGCCTTCCAGCCGCCGAACGAGTGGTAGGCCACCGGCACCGGGATGGGCACGTTGATGCCGATCATGCCCACCTGCACGTCGCGCTGGAAGCGGCGGGCGGCGCCGCCGTCGTTGGTGAAGATCGCCGTGCCGTTGCCGTACGGGCTGCGGTTGATCACGTCCAGGCCCTCTTCGTACCCGTCCACGCGCACGACCGACAGCACCGGCCCGAAGATCTCGTCGCGGTACGCCGCCGACGATGTCGGCACCCGGTCCAGCAGGGTGGGGCCGAGCCAGAAGCCCGCGGCATCACCGTCGGGATCGACGCCCCGGCCGTCGACGACGACGGTGGCACGGTCGCCGGCGGCGGCATCGATGTACGAGGCGACCTTGTCGCGATGCGCGCCGGTGATGAGCGGCCCCATGTCGCTGCCGCGCAGGCCGTCGCCGGTGCGCAGCGTCGCCATGCGCTCGCGGATCTTGTCCACGAGCTCGTCGGCGACGGTGTCCACGGCCAGCACGACCGAGATGGCCATGCAGCGCTCGCCGGCAGAGCCGAACCCGGCGTTGACGGCGGCGTCGGCAGCGAGGTCGAGGTCGGCATCGGGGAGCACGAGCATGTGGTTCTTCGCCCCGCCCAGCGCCTGCACCCGTTTGCCGTGGCCGGTCGCGGTCTCGTACACGTACTTCGCGATCGGCGTCGACCCGACGAACGAGATCGACCGCACCTGGGGGTGGGCCAGCAGCGCATCGACGGCCTCCTTGTCGCCGTGGACGACGTTGAACACGCCGTCGGGCAGCCCCGCCTCCCGCAGTAGCGCGGCGAGCCAGTTCGCCGCCGACGGGTCCTTCTCGCTGGGCTTGAGCACGACGGCGTTGCCGGCGGCGAGCGCGATGGAGAAGAACCACAGCGGCACCATCGCGGGGAAGTTGAACGGGCTGATGATCCCGACGACCCCGAGCGACTGCCGCAGCGTATACACGTCGACGCCGCTGGAGGCGTTCTCCGAATAGGCGCCCTTGGTGAGGTGCCCCAGCCCGCATGCGAACTCCACCACCTCCATGCCGCGGGCGATCTCGCCGTGCGCGTCGGAGAGCACCTTGCCGTGCTCGGCGGTGAGGATGTGCGCCAGCTCGTCCTTGCGGGCGTGCAGCAGCTCACGGAACGCGAACATCACCGCGGTGCGCTTGGCTATGGACGAGTCGCGCCAGTCCTGCCACGCGTCGGCGGCGACGGTGACGGCCACGTCGACGTCGGCGGCGGTGGCCAGGCGCACTTCTTTCTGCACCGTGCCCAGCGCGGGGTTGTAGACGGGGCCGGTGCGCGTCGACGCGCCCGCCCACGAGGTGCCGCGGACCCAGTGGTCGAGGATGTCGTTCACGTCGTTGTGTCCCTTCCCTCCGGATGCCGCGGGTCGCGGCATCCGTGTCATGAAACCGTCAGAGCAGGGAGCCGAAGACGGTGTCGTAGATGTCGATGGCCTCGGCGACCTCGGCGTCGGTCACGACGCACGGCGGGACGACGTGGATGCGGTTCTCCGCCGTGAACGGCAGCAGGCCCGCGGCGATCAGGCCCTGTTTGAGGGCGCCGATCGTCGCCGCCGGGAGCGGCTCACGCGTGGTGCGGTCGGCGACGAGCTCCAGCGCCCAGAACACCCCTTCGCCGCGCACTTCGCCGATAGCCTCGTGCCGGTCGGCGAGCCCGGCCAGCGCCGGTCCCAGCACGTCCTCGCCGATCCGCCGGGCGTTGTCGACGATGCCCTCGGACGCCATCGCATCGAGCGTGGCGACGATGGATGCCGCGGCCAGCGGATGCCCGGAGTAGGTCAGGCCCCCGGGGAAGACCCGCTCGTCGAACGTCGCGGCGATCTCGTCCGAGATGATGACCCCGCCGACGGGCACGTAGCCGGAATTGACCCCCTTCGCGAAGGCGATGAGGTCGGGGCGGGTGTCGTGCCCCTCGAACGCGAACCACTTGCCGGTGCGGCCGAAGCCCGACATCACCTCATCGAGGATGAGGAGGATGCCGTACCGGTCGCAGATCTCCCGCACCCCGGCGAGGTAGCCGGGCGGCTGCACCAGGATGCCGGCGGTCCCCGGCAGCGACTCCAGCAGGATCGCCGCGATACCCGAAGGGCCCTCGGCCTGCACCACCCGCTCCAGGTGGTGAAGGGCCCGCGCCGACTCTTCTTCCGGCGTCGTCGCCCAGAACTCGGAGCGGTACAGGTAGGGCCCGAAGAAGTGCACGTGGCCGCGCGCGAACTCGTTGGGGATACGACGCCAGTCCCCGGTCGCGACGATCGCCGCCCCGGTGTTGCCGTGGTACGAGCGGTAGCGGGAGAGCACCTTGTCGCGTCCGGTGTGGAGCCTGGCGAGGCGGATCGCGTTCTCGATGGCATCGGCGCCGCCGTTGGTGAAGAACACCTTGCTCATGCCCTCCGGTGCGTGCGCGACGATGCGGGCGGCGGCCTCGCCCCGAGTGAGGTTCGCGGTGGAGGGGGCGATCGTCACCAGCCGGCTCGCCTGCTCGCGGATCGCCTCGATGACGGCCGGATGCTGGTGGCCGATGTTGACGTTGACCATCTGGCTCGAGAAGTCCAGGTAGCTGTGGCCGGAGTGGTCCCAGACACGGCTGCCCTGCCCTCCGGCGACGACGACGGGGGACGGCGCGGCCTGGGCGGACCAGGAGTGGAAGACGTGCGCCCGGTCCAGTGCCAGTGCGCGTTCGTCTCGGGGGTCGGTCATCTCTGCCCTTTCTTGGGTCATCGTTTCGCCGTGATGTGCGGGGAAAGGGCCGGGATGACGGTCTCGCCGTACACCCGCAGCGTCTCTTCCTTGTTGTCGTGCTGCAGGTAGCCGGCGAACTGGGTGACCCCGATCGCGCGCAGCTGCTCGAGCCGGGCGATGTGGTCGCCTGCGGTACCGAGGATGCAGAACCGGTCGATGATCGCGTCGGGAACGAAGTCGACGTGGTCGTTGCCTGCTCTGCCGTGGGTGTTGTAGTCGTAGCCGGCGCGGCCGGAGACGTAGTCGGTGAGCGCTTGGGGCACGTCGCCGTGGTGGCCGTACTTCGCCACGATGTCGGCGACGTGGTTGCCGACCATCCCGCCGAACCAGCGGCACTGGTCTCGCATGTGGGCGGCGTCGTCGCCGATGTACATGGGCGCGGCGACGCAGAAGGCGATCGATTCGGGGTCGCGGCCGGCCGCCGCGGCGGCATCCTTGACCGTCTTGATCATCCACGCGGCGATGTCCACGTCCGCCAGCTGCAGGATGAAGCCGTCGCCGACCTCGCCGGCGAGCTTGAGCGCGAGGGGACCGTACGCGGCGACCCAGACGTCCAGGCGCGACCCGCGGCTCCACGGGAACTGCAGCGTGGCGCCGTGGTACTGCACCGGCCGGGAGTTGGCCAGCTCCCGGATGACGTGAATCGATTCGCGCAGCTCGGCGATCGAGACCGGTTTGCCGTTCGTGACCCGCACCGCGGAGTCGCCGCGGCCGATGCCGCAGATGGTGCGGTTGCCGTACATCTCGTTGAGGGTGGCGAACACCGATGCCGTGACGGTCCAGTCGCGCGTGGCGGGGTTCGTGACGAACGGGCCGACCGTCACCCGGTGGGTGGCGGCGAGGATCGCGGAGTGGATCACGTACGGCTCTTCCCACAGCAGATGCGAGTCGAACGTCCAGACGTGACTGAAGCCGTGCGCTTCGGCGAGCTGGGCCAGCTGCACCGTGCGGGCGGCGGGCGGGTTGGTCTGCAGGACGACACCGAAGTCCATGGCGCTCCCTAGCTGAGGTACTGGCTCAGGCCGCGGCGCACGAACCGGCCGTCGCCTTTGGTGCCGAGGTAGCGGCCGTCGTCGACGATGACCTTGCCGCGGGACAGCACGGTGTCCACGTGCCCGTCGACCTCGAACCCCTCCCACGCGGAGTAATCCATGTTCATGTGGTGGGTCTTGCCGTACCCGATGGAGGTGTGCCCGTTCGGGTCGTAGATCACGATGTCGCCGTCGGCGCCGGGCTGGATGACGCCTTTCCTGCCGTACATGCCGAACATGCGGGCCGGCGTCGTGGAGGTCAGCTCCACCCACCGCTCGAGCGTGAGCTTGCCCGTCACGACGCCCTGGTACATCAGATCCATGCGGTGCTCGATGGAGCCGATGCCGTTGGGGATCGCCCGGAAGTCGTCCCGGCCCAGCTCCTTCTGCCCCTTCATGCAGAACGGGCAGTGATCGGTGGAGACCATCTGCAGGTCGTTGGTGCGCAGCGCCTGCCACATGTGGTCCTGATGTCCCTCGGCCCGCGAGCGCAGCGGCGTGGAGCACACCCACTTGGCGCCCTCGAACTGGCCCCACTCCCGGCTGAACGCGCCCAGCTGCTCCTCCAGCGACAGGTACAGGTACTGCGGGCAGGTCTCGCCGAAGACGTTCCAGCCCTGATCGCGCGCCCACGCGAGCTGCTGCACGGCCTGCTTGGCCGACACGTGCACGACGTACAGCGGGGCGCCGGTGACGTTCGCCAGCATGATCGCGCGGTGTGTGGCCTCCTCCTCCAGCTGCCACGCACGGGCGATGCCGTGGTAGTACGGCGCCTTCTTGCCGGCATCCGCCAGCTGCGCCGCCAGCACATCGATCGCCGGGCCGTTCTCGGCGTGCATCATCGTGAGCATCCCGGTGGCGGCGGAGCTCTGCATGGCCTGCAGCACCTGGCCGTCGTCGGAGTAGAACACCCCCGGGTAGGCCATGAACAGCTTGAAGCTCGTGATGCCTTCGTCCACGAGCTTCGGCAGGGCGATGAGGGACTGCTCGTCCACCCCGCCGATGATCTGGTGGAAGCCGTAGTCGATCGCGCACTGCCCGTCGGCCAGCTCATGCCAATGCGCCAGTCCGTCCTCGACGCGCTCGCCGGTGCGCTGCACGGCGAAGTCGACGATCGTCGTCGTCCCGCCCCACGCTGCGGCGCGGGTGCCGGTCTCGAAGGTGTCGCTGGCGGCGGTGCCGCCGAACGGCAGCTGCATGTGCGTATGAGCGTCGATTCCGCCGGGGATGACGTACTTGCCGGTGGCGTCGATGACGGTGTCGACGGATGCCGCGATGTCGGTGCCGAGCAGGGCCGAACCGGGCGCGAGCACCGCGACGATGGTCTCGCCGTCGATGAGCACGTCGGCGGAAGCCCGGCCGGTGGCCGAGACGACGGTGCCACCGCGGATCAGGGTGGTGGCCATGATCACGGCGCCGTGAGGTCGGCGTAGGTGTCGGGGCGGCGGTCCCGGTAGAACTGCCAGTCGTCGCGCATGGCCTGCACCAGGTCCAGGTCGAGGTCGCGCACCAGGATCTCCTCTCGATCGGCGGACCCGAGCGCCCCGACGTAGTTGCCCCGGGGGTCGACGACCTGGCTGGTGCCGTAGAAGGTCACCGCCTCCTCGCCGTACTCGTTGTCCTCCCGCCCCACCCGGTTGGGTGCGAGCACGAAGTAGCCGTTGGCGACGGCCGCCGCCGGCTGCTCGATCTCCCACAGCCGGTTGGACAGGCCGGGTTTGGTGGCGTTCGGGTTGAAGACCATGTGCGCGCCGTTCAGGCCCAGCGCCCGCCACCCCTCGGGGAAGTGCCGGTCGTAGCAGATGTACATCCCGATGCGCCCGACGGCGGTCTCGAAGACCGGATAGCCGAGGTTGCCCGGGCGGAAGTAGAACTTCTCCCAGAACTTCTCCACGTGCGGGATGTGGTTCTTGCGGTATTTGCCGAGCACCGTGCCGTCGGCATCCACGAGAACGGAGGTGTTGAAGTACACCCCGGTCTGCTGCTCCTCGTAGATGGGCAGCACCGTGACCACCCCCAGTTCTTTCGCCAGCGCGGCGAACCGCTGCACGACGGGACCGTCGGCCGGTTCGGCGTAGCGGTAGTACTTCTTGTCCTGGGTGATGCCGAAGTAGGGACCGTAGAACAGCTCCTGGAAGCAGAGCACCTGCGCCCCCTGCGCCGCGGCATCCCGTGCGAACTGCTCATGCTTGTCGAGCATCGAAGCCTTGTCGCCCGTCCACGTGGTCTGCGTGATCGCTGCGCGTACCGTCGTCATCGTCGCCTCCATGGCTGTTGTGACGTGAGCGTAAGTGCTGGTCCCCGAATGCGGTAGAGGTGATTTTCCCGGGGCGGATACATCTCACGGCGGATGCCGCGG
This sequence comes from Microbacterium sp. zg-B96, assembly GCF_030246865.1. Taxonomy (NCBI): domain Bacteria; kingdom Bacillati; phylum Actinomycetota; class Actinomycetes; order Micrococcales; family Microbacteriaceae; genus Microbacterium; species Microbacterium sp. zg-B96. The sequence continues at coordinate 439,284 of NZ_CP126738.1, forward strand.
CATCCACCGGTCCCGTAGCGTCGAGGGGTGTTCCGCGAGTTGAAGCCCTACCAGATCGTCGTCGACGTCGTCGTGGCGGTCCTGTTCGCGATGGTCGCGCTGCCCGCGGAGATGGTCGCCGGCCAGAATTCCAGCTTCGGGTACAACGATCTCTCCGCGGCGCTGGTGGTGCTGGCGATGACGTCGGCCCTGGCGGTGCGGCGCTTCTCGCCCCCGCTGGCACTGGGCCTGGCCTGGTCCGGCGCCATCGTGCAGATGGCGTTCACGCGCGGTCCCGGCTTCGCCGACGTCGCGATCTTCGCGGTGCTGTATGCCACCGCCGCGTACGGCACCCGGCGGGTGTTCTGGGCGGGCTTCGCCTCGGTCATCGTCGGCGCCGTCGTGATCGCGTGGTACCTCATCCTGCCCGCGGCGGACTTCGCCGGCGCCATCAGCACGGGAGTCGCGGTGCTGATCGCCGCGCTGTTCGGGCTGGGACTGTCGTGGACGACCGGTGCCCTCGTGCGCACCGCCATCCGCGCCCGCGAGAACCGCAAGGCTCAGGTGGCCGCCGAGGCGGAGACGGTCACGGAGCAGGAGCGGGTGCGCATCGCCCGCGACATGCACGACGTCGTGGCGCATTCGCTCGCGGTCGTGATCGCCCAGGCCGACGGCGCCCGGTATGCCGCGGCGGCGAACCCGCAGGCGGCGACGACCGCGCTGGGCACCATCTCCACGACCGCGCGGTCGGCGCTGTCGGACGTGCGACTGCTGCTGACGCAGCTGCGCCACAGCCAGGGTGAGGGGCCGCAGCCCACGATCGCCGACCTCGAGGAGCTGTACGCGCAGGTGCGCGCCGCGGGCGTCGACCTGCGGGTCACGGTGCATCCGATGCCGCCGGGCGAGCCGCCGGCAGCCGTGCAACTGGCGGTGTACCGCATCCTGCAGGAGGCGCTCACCAACGCGATGCGCCACGGCGGCCGCGGTCCCGTGCAGGTGTGGCTGGCGTGGCATCCCGGCCGGGTGACGCTGTCGGTCGGAAATCCACTGCCCGAGGGCGCCTCGCCGTCGGAGAGCGCCGGGCGAGGGCATGGCCTCATCGGCATGCGCGAGCGCGCGCAGCTCGTCGGCGGGCACTTGGATGCCACGGCGGAAGGGCGCGCCTTCGTCGTGCGGGCGACCCTCCCGATCGGGGCGGCAGCATGAGCGCCGGGGTGATCCGCGTGGTCCTGGTGGACGACCAGGCGCTGTTCCGCGCCGGCATCCGCATGCTGGTCGACTCCCAGCCGGACCTGCAGGTCGTGGGTGAGGCCTCCGACGGCCGGGAGGCGCTCGCTGTCGTCCGCAGCACCCGGCCGGACATCGTGCTGATGGACATCCGGATGCCGGTGATGGACGGCCTCACCGCGACCGCCGAGCTGCTGGCCGACCCGGTGCTTGACGGCGCCGCCCCGCGCATCGTCATGCTCACCACGTTCGACCTTGACGAGGCCGCCGCCCGCGCGATTCGGCAGGGGGCCAGCGGATTCCTGCTGAAGGATGCCGAGCCGGAATTCTTGCTCGGCGCGATCCGTACGGTGCACGCCGGCTCCGCCGTCATCGCGGCGGCGGCCACCCGCGCCCTGTTCACCCAGTTCGCCGAGCCCGCCCGCCCCGTGCCGCCGCAGTTCGGCGCGCTCACCGACCGGGAGCGGGAGATCTTCGCGCTCGCCGCGCGGGGGCTCAGCAACGCCGAGATCGCGGCGCGGGAGTTCCTCTCCGAGGCGACGGTGAAGACGCACATCAGCCGCATCCTGGCCAAGCTGGGCCTGCGCGATCGGGTGCAACTGGTCGTGTTCGCCTTCCAACACGGCCTGGTCTGACCCGCGGGCACGCCGCGGAGATCATCCTTGCGATGTAGGCGGATGCCACTGCGGGCCGATGCGGCCGCGGGGGAGCGATCCGTAGCTTCGGTGGCATGCAGATCACGACCACCGAGTTGGGGCTCGCCGCCCGCGTGCAGCACCTCACCAAGACCTTCGGCGTCGGGGGCAACGCCGTGCGCGCCCTCGACGACGTGACCGTCGGCATCCGCCGCGGCGAGTTCACCGCGATCATGGGGCCTTCCGGATCGGGAAAGTCCACCCTGATGCACGTCATGGCGGGACTGGATGCCGCCACGAGCGGCCGTGCCTGGATCGGCGACACCGAGATCACCGGGCTGTCCGACCTCGAGCTGACGCTCTTGCGTCGCCGCCGCGTCGGGTTCGTCTTCCAGGGGTTCAACCTCGTGCCGACGCTGGACGCGATCGGCAACATCCTGCTGCCGTTCGATCTGGACGGCCGTCGTCCCAGCGCGATCGAGCGCGCCCGCGTCGACGGGCTCATCGAGACGCTCGGGCTCGGCGCCCGGCTCGGGCACCGCCCGCACGAACTCTCCGGCGGACAGCAGCAGCGCGTCGCGATCGCCCGGGCGCTGGCTACCGGCCCCGACCTGGTGTTCGCCGACGAGCCGACGGGCAACCTCGATTCCCGCAGCGGCCGGGAGGTGCTGAGCCTGCTGGCGTCGGCATCCCGCGACCGGGGGCAGTCGATCGCGATGGTCACGCACGATCCGGTGGCCGCCGCCCACGCCGACCGGGTGATCTACCTCGCCGACGGCCGCGTCGTCGCCGACAAGCCGCGCCAGAGCGCCGAGGAGATCTCGGCGTTCATGCTCGACGCTGAGATCGGTGCGGCGTTGGGTGGCACCGCGCTGGACAGCGACGGGGTGCGGGCATGACCGCCGTCGTCGCCGGTACCGCGGTCGCCGGCGGTGCGGGGCCGCGGGGCGCGGCATCCACTCGCCTGGCGTGGCTGCGCGAACGGGGGATGGGGGCGACCGTGCTGGTGTCGGCGATCTCCGCCGCGTTCGGGGTGGTGCTGTTGACGGCGACCGGGTACCTCGCGGCGGTGCTGCACGCGGATCCGTTCTACGGCGGCAGCGAGACCCTCACGCTGGTCGTGGGGATCCTCAGCATCGTGCTGGTGGCCGTGTCCGTGTACGTCGGCGCGCTGGTCACCGCCAACACGTTCGCGACGATCGTCGCGGGGCGCACCCGGCAGATCGCCCTGCTGCGGCTGATCGGGGCATCGGCGTCGTCGCAGCGCGCGCAGGTGGCGGGGCAGGGGCTCGCCGTCGGCGGGATCGGGGCGTTCCTGGGCCTGGTGGGCGGCACGGTCGCGTGCGTCGTCGCGATGCCGGCGCTCGATCGTCTCAGCGGGGTCGACACCGGGTACGTCGTGGCGGGCCCCCCGCTGCTCGTGCCGGCGATCGCCGTCGCGCTGACGACGTGGGCGGCGGCCTGGGCCGGGTCCCGGCGGGTGCTGGCGGTGACGCCGCTGCAGGCGCTGGGAGGGTCGGTGGAGGCCACGCGCGAGCAACTCGCCCACCGACCGCAGCGCAACCGCTGGGCGCTGGCGCTGCTCGGGCTCGGGGTGCTGCTGCTGGCCGGGGGGATCCTGGTGGGGCTCATCACCCCGCTGGGTGTCGTGGTCGCGTTCTTCGGCGGACTGTTCTCGTTCACCGGACTGACCCTCGCCGCGCCCGTGGTCATGCCGCCGCTGCTACGGCTGACCGGACGCGCGTTCGGCGGATCAGCCCCGGCGCGGCTGGCCGCCGAGAATGCGCTGCGCTACCCGGAGCGCTCCAGCCGCATGGCGATGGGGGTCGTCATGGGAGTCGCGCTGGTGACGATGTTCGCCGTTGCGACGGAGTCGGTGAAGGCGCTGCTGGCGCGGTCCTCCGGCGGGGAGGTGCATGCGAGCATCTCGCAGACACTTGACTCGTTCGCCGCGGTCATGATGGTGCTCGTCGGTGTGAGCGCCGTGATCGCCGCGGTGGGACTGGTCAACCTGCTGACGATCGGGGTGGTGCAGCGGCGCCGGGAACTCGGGCTGCTGCGCGCGCTGGGATCTACCGGCAGGCAGGTGCGGCTCATGGTGCTGCTGGAGGCGGTGCACGTGACGGTGACGGCGCTCGCGTTCGGCCTGGGGCTCGGGGTGCTGTACGGCTGGGCGGCGGCGCAGTCGCAGCTGGGCTCGGTGCAGACCCCGCCCGACTGGATCTCGCCGACCTTCGTCGCACCAGCGGTGCCGTGGCTCGCGGTGGTCGTGGTGGTCGTCGCGACGACCGTGCTCACGCTCGTGGCCGCCGTGGTGCCCACCCGGCTCGCGACCCGGGTGACCCCCGTCGCCGCCCTCGCCGAGTAGGCCCCGGGTCAGGGCACGGGCGCGGCGGGCGGCTCGGGGTCGAACGCCCACGTGCGGGCGAGGGTGCGCAGCCGTGTGGCCCGCCACTGCCACACGCCCCACAGCACCGGCCACAGCGCCGGGGCCGCGGCGCCGCCGATCACGAGCCGCTCTCGCCACAGCGTGCGGCCGGGGTCGCCGGGCGCGGGCGAGACCGCCATCTGGTGATCCCACACGTCCAGGGCCGCCAGCGGCCCGGTCAGCGGGATGCCGCTGTCGCGCATCACCCGTACCTCGCCTTCGGACGACTCCACGCGGCGGTCGCTCACATGGATGAGCTGCTGCCCCAGCTGCACACCGGCGGTGCGCAGCCGCACCGGGATGTCCGCTCCGGACTCCAGCCGGGTCGGCAGCCCGGCGGCATCCATCGGGGCCATCTCCACCAGCGGACCGTACAGCTCGGCGACGGCACGGGGGGAGTGCAGGGCGCGCCACGCGGCATCCGCGTCGCAATCCAGAACCAACTTCAGCAGAATCCGCATGCGAGCAGTCTCGCATCCGGTAGCTTGGGAGCGCTCCCACGTCGCGCTCACCCCCGAGGACACTGATGACCACGAACCCCGCCACCGAGACCGGGGACCGCTCGCACGTGCGCCCACCCGTCGAGTCGGTCGCGCAGATCTCCGCGCTGCTGCTGGACACCGACCCGACGCTGGACCCGGCACTGGCCCGCACGGCGCGGCAGGCCGCGGCCGAGGGTGCGGTGCTGCTGCGCAACGACGGCACCCTGCCGCTGGGCACCGACGCCGGCGTCGCGGTGTTCGGGCGCGTGCAGATCGACTGGTTCGCCGTCGGCTACGGCTCCGGCGGCGACGTGAAGGTCCCCTACGTCTGGAACCTGCTGGCGGGTCTCCGCGACGCGGGCGTGCAGGTCGACGAGGAAGTCGCCCAGGTGTACACGACGTGGACGGCCGAGAACCGCCCGTCATACGAGGGCACGTGGGGGCAGTGGCCGCACCACTTCCCGGAGATGCCGATCGACCCGGCCCTCGTCACGGCCGCCGCCACCCGCGCCGAGACCGCCGTCGTGGTCATCGGCCGCGCCGCCGGCGAAGCGCGCGAGAGCGTGCTGGAGCCGGGCAGCTTCTACCTCACCGACGACGAGCGGATGCTGCTCGACCACGTCACCACCGCCTTCGCGCGCACCGTCGTGGTGCTTGACGCCGGCAACGTCATGGACCTGTCGTGGCTGGGCGACTACGGCGACCGCATCGGCGCCGTGCTCTACGCCTGGCAGGGCGGCATGGAGGGCGCCCGCGCTGTGGCTGCGGTGCTCGCCGGCGAGATCGCCCCCAGCGGCAAGCTCACCGACACGATCGCGCACACCTATTCCGATTACCCGAGCGCCGCCAACTTCGGCCACTCCGATTTCAACGTCTACGCCGAGGACGTCTTCGTCGGCTACCGCTACTTCGAGACCTTCGCGCCCGACCGGGTGCAATTCCCCTTCGGCTTCGGACTCGGGTACGCCGCCTTCGCGTTGACGGTGATCGAAGCGACGGCGGAAGCGACGACGGATGCCGGGCTCGTGCGCGTCACCGTCGAGGTGCGCAACACCGACGCCGCGCACAGCGGCAAGGAGACGGTGCAGGCGTACCTCGCCGCGCCCGACGGCCGCCTCGGCAAGCCCGCCCGCGCTCTCGCCGCGTTCGCGAAGACGGGCCTGCTCGCACCGGGTGAATCCGAGCGGCTGACCCTGGAGTTCCGCCTCGCCGACCTCGCGTCCTACGACGATTCCGGTGTCACCGGGCACCGCAGCGCCTTCGTGCTCGAGCCCGGGGACTACGCCGTCCTGGTGGGCACCGACGTGCGCTCGGCATCCGTCGCGCTGACCGTGCCCGTCGCCGAGTTGCAGGTCGTCCGCCAGGTCGCCGAGGCCGCCGCCGCCCGCACGCCGTTCCAGCGGATGACGCTGGCCCGGGACGACTCCGGCGCCGCCGTCGTGGCGTGGGAGGACGTGCCGCTGGCCACCGTCGACCGCCGCGAACGCATCCTGTCGGCGCTGCCGGCCGAGATCCCGGCGACCGGCGACCGGGGGATCACCCTGGATGCCGTCGCTGCCGGCCGCGCGACGCTGGACGGCTTCATCGCGCAGCTGTCGGCGGAGGAGCTGTCACTGCTGGCCCGCGGCGACGTCACGATGCACAGCCCGCTGGGCGCACCGGGCAACGCCGGGGTGCTCGGTGGCGTCGCGGAGTCACTCCGCGCCAAGGGCGTCCCGCCGATCACCACGACCGACGGTCCCAGCGGCCTGCGACTGTCGGCATACGCCTCGCTGCTGCCGTCGGGCACGGCCCTCGCGTCGACGTGGAACCCCGCCCTCGTGCGGGAACTGGCGGCCCTGCACGGCCAGGAGATGCTGCGCAAGGGGTCGGACGTGCTGCTCAGCCCCGGCATGAACATCCACCGCGATCCGCTCTGCGGCCGCAACTTCGAATACTTCTCGGAGGACCCGCTCGTCACCGGGCGCTTCGGCGCCGCGATCGTGCAGGGCGTGCAGTCGGCGGGGGTGTCGGCGTGTCCCAAGCACTTCGCCGCGAACAACCAGGAGACCAACCGCACCCGCAATGACTCCCGCGTCTCGGAGCGGGCGCTGCGGGAGATCTACCTGCGCGGCTTCGAGCTGTGCGTCGCCGAGGCGCAGCCGCGCACGATCATGACCTCCTACAACCAGATCAACGGCGTGTGGGCGCATTACCACTACGACCTCGTGACGGCGATCCTCCGCGAGGAGTGGGGCTACACCGGTTGCGTCATCACCGACTGGTGGATGGAGGATGCCGCCGACCCCGATTTCCCCGACCTCACCGACAACGCCTACCGCGTGCGCGCCCAGGTCGACGTGCTCATGCCCGGCGGGGTCAAGACCTCCCAGGGCCCGCAGGCCTGCGCCGACGAGACGATCCTGCAGTCGCTGGCCCGTCCCGACGGGATCACGATCGCCGAGCTGCAGCGCGGCGCGCGCAACGTCCTCAGCCTGGCGCTGGCCCTCGCGCCCGTGCTGGCCCGCCGCACCGACGCGTAGCCTGGGAGGATGCCCCACCCGTTCGACCAGTCCCGGTACCAGGTGCGCTTCGAGCGCGGCGCGGAAGGGCTCGATCGCCTCGCGCCGGCCGACGTCGTCGTGGTGGTCGATGTGCTGCGGTTCTCCACGACGGTGACGGATGCCACCGCATCCGGGGCCTCGTTCGCACTCGACGACGCGGCGCACGCGGTGTCGATCAACGGCGCGGCGGTGGCAGCGCACGCGGCGGCATCCGGGGCGGTCGTGCTGCTCGGGTGCCTGCGCAACGCGGCGGCCGTGGCCGACGCGATCCTCGCCGAGCAGCACCGTCGCGCCGCGCGCACGAGCATCGCCGTCATCTCGGCGGGGGAGCTGGACTCGCGTGGGGACGGCGCCGGACTTCGGGTGGCTGTGGAGGACGACCTGGGAGCCGGCGCGGTCATCGACGCGCTGGCCGACCGCGGCATCGACCACACGTCTCCCGAAGCCGCCGCGGTGTGCGAGGCGCTGCGGGGGCTCCGTCCCGCGGTGCGGCACCTGCTCACCGCCGCCGGGTCGGGGCAGGAGCTGCTGGAGCGGGGCCTGGCCGAGGAAGTGCGCGCGGCCGCCGAGATCGACGCCACCGACGCTGTGCCGGTGCTACGCGATGGGGTCTTCGAGCGGTACTGAGCCCGGGCGTGTGCTCCGCCCCCCGGTGCGTCAGCGCGGCCGGGTCAGCGCGGCAGCTGCGCGGCCAGCCGGGTCGCCGGGGTGATCTCGCGGCGCTGCCACTGGAACAGGAACCTGGTGTCGAACGTCGGCGCGCACCGGGCACACGACACGGCGCGTGTGACGCGTCGATGCCGGTAGGCCACGTGCCCCGCAGGGCAGCGGCCGACCCACGGCGCCAGCTCGTTCGCCGGCTCGCCGTGGTGGGTCACCCCGCCGGTGTAGCCGATCCCCTGCGCGGTGCGACGCCACGTCGGGCCGTGGCCCGCCCGCGCGCCGGCCAGTGCGTGCGCCACTTCGTGCAGCAGCGTCTGCCGATTGGCCTCGTCGTCGTCGCGGGCGGAGAGGTAGCGCGAGACGCTGATGCGTTTATCGCGGTAATTGCACAGCCCCGCTCGTCGCTTGGCGTGGTCGAAGGCGAACGACCACGAGTCATCGAGGTGGGCGGCGATGAGTTCCTGCGCCATCCGGCGCACGTCTTGCGGTTCGGACATGACCGGAGACTAGAACAAACCTACGACACTCAGACTGCGACGGATGTGCGACCGCGGCGACGCTCTGCGGCATCGATCGCCAGCAGCGCCGATTCCAGCTGGTCGTCCGGCGCCCCGGCCTCCTGGCGCAGGAACAGCGACCTCTTGAAGTCCGCGCGCGCCGAGACGAAGTCGCCCGTGTCGTAGTGCACCTTGCCGCGGTGCTGGTAGGCGAACGCTCCTACCCCCGCCCAGCCCTGGCCGTCGGCCTCTTCCGCGCAGGTCGTCAGTTCCTGCTCGGCGGCGGCGTAGGCGCCGCGGAACTGCATGATCGTGGCGTGCAGCACGCGGGCGCGCAGCAGGTCCTTGCGGGTGCCGGCCATGCGCGCGAGGCGCACCGACTGCTCCGAGATCATCAGGGCGTCATCCAGCCGGCCGAGTACCTTCAGCAGCCACACGCGCTCCAGCAGAGCCGCCAGGCTCCGCTGCTCGCCGATCTCGTCGAGACGCTCCTGGCAGCGCTCCAGATCCACCTGCTCGCGCAGGGTATCCGGGTCATACCCGAGGATGTAGCTCACGATCGACTCCCTCCATGCGCGGCTCGCTTGTCCAGTGTCACCCGGCGAAGCGCGAGTGGTCCGAGGGCACGCCGGGACCCCGGCATCCGACGTCCAAGTCCGTGCCCCGCGCACCACTTCTTCGGGGTTGTGCAGTTCTTCGGACCCGATCGACCGAAACCCTCCGAAGAACCGGATTTCTCCGAAATCGTGGCGGGCCGCCCGCCTCAGCGCTCGAACACGGATGCCGCGGGCTTGGGCGACGGCGTCGAATCGGCATCGGTGGCCACCCGGGCGCCCCGGACGAACTCGTCCAGCTCCGCACCCTGCGCGACCTTGGCGGGGTGGGGGCCGGATGCCATGAGTCTCGGCAGCCACTCGGTCGGAAGGGGCGACGAGGATGCCGCGATGACGAGGTTGCCGAACCGGCGGCCCTTGAACAGCTGCACCTCGGCGAGCACGATGACGTGCCCGAACACCTCGCGCACCGTCGCCACCTGGCGCCGGGCGAACGCCAGACCGGATCCGTCGGCGACGTTGACCAGCAGCACGCCGTCGGGCGCGAGCACACGGGCCGCCGCCCGGTAGAACTCGACCGTCGTGAGGTGGGCGGGCGTCTGCGAGCCCGCGAACACGTCGGACACCAGCAGGTCCGCGTTGCCGATGAGTGCCGGGGGGAGCCGGTCGAGCCCGGCACGGGCGTCGCCGATGCGCATCCGCACTTGGGCGCCGCGCGGCAGCGGCAGGTTCTCGCGCACCAGGTCCACCAGGGCCTGCTCGAGCTCGATGACCTGCTGGCGCGAACCGGGCCGGGTCGCCTCGATGTAGCGGGGGAGGGTCAGCGCCCCGGCGCCGAGGTGCACGGCCGACAGGGGCTGCCCCGGCATCCGCAGTCGGTCGATCACCGCGCCCATCCGGGCGACGTATTCGAAATGCAGGTGCGTGGGGTCGTCCAGGTCCACGTGCGACTGCGGTGTGCCGTCGACGTCGAGTTCGAACCCCGAGACGAAGCGCGACGGCACGATGCGCGCGATCGTGCCGTCGGACAGGCGCGCCTGCGGTGCCGGTTCTTCGATGTCTGCGCGCGCCATGGCATCCACGCTACCTGCGCAGTCGAAACAGGATCGAGATAAAGGCGTAATCAACCGGTCTGCCCCGCAACGGTAGCGTCGAGGAAATCACTCGCTGTGAAGTCGCTGAGCGGCCCGACAGCGTTCCTCTCATTGGAAGGTGCACGACCCATGCTCCATTCACGTATCCGGCGGGGGGCCTTCACGGCAGCCGCGGGTGTGGCCTTGGCCGCGCTCGTGCTGTCGGGCTGCTCCAGCCAGCGCGGTGGCACCGGCGACGCGACCGGCGACGCCGATGTCGACGGCACGTTCGTCTTCGCAGCCTCCTCGGACCCCGGCAGCCTCGACCCCGCCTTCGCGCAGGACGGCGAGAGCTTCCGCGTCTCACGTCAGATCTTCGAGGGCCTCGTGGGCACCGAGCCCGGCACCGCCGACCCGGCCCCGCTCCTGGCGGAGTCGTGGGAGTCGGCCGAGGACGGCCTGAGCCACACCTTCACGCTGAAGGAGGGTGTCACCTTCCACGACGGCACCGACTTCAACGCCGAGGCCGTCTGCGCCAACTTCGACCGCTGGTACAACTGGGAGGGCCTGGCCGCCAGCGAGGCGCTCGGCTACTACTACTACAAGCTGTTCCGCGGCTACGCCTCGAATCCCGACGAAGCCGTCTACAAGTCCTGCACCCCCGACGGCGAGACGACCGTGACGGTCGAGCTGAACCAGCCGTTCGCCGGGTTCATCCCCGCCCTCTCGCTGCCGTCGTTCGCGATGCAGAGCCCGACCGCGATGGCCGAGTTCGAGGCCGACAACGTGGGCGGCACGGCCGAAGCCCCGACGCTGTCGGAGTACGCGACGGGGAACCCCGCCGGCACCGGTCCCTACGTCTTCGAGGAGTGGGCGCCGGGCGAGCAGATCACCCTGACGGCCAACCCCGACTACTGGGGCGAGGCGGGCCAGATCGACGAGATCATCTTCCGCGTGATCGACGACCCGACCGCACGCCGCCAGGCGCTGGAATCGGGCTCGATCGACGGCTACGACCTCGTCGGTCCCGCCGACACCGCCGCCCTCGAGGAGGACGGCTTCACGATGGTGTCGCGTCCGCCGTTCACGATCCTGTACCTCGCGTTCAACCAGGCCGTTCCCGAGCTGCAGGACCCGCTCGTGCGCGAAGCGCTGTCGTACGCGATCGACAAGGATGCTCTCATCTCGCAGGTGCTGCCGGAGGGCACCGAGAAGGCGACGCAGTTCATGCCTGAGACCGTCAACGGCTGGAACCCCGACGTCACCACGTACGAGTACGACCCGGCCAAGGCCGAGGAACTGCTGGCGGAGGCCGGCTACACCGAGGCCAACCCGCTGACGCTGACGTTCAACTACCCCGTCAACGTGTCGCGCCCCTACATGCCGGACCCGGAGCAGATCTTCACGGTGCTGTCCACGCAGCTCGGTGAGGTCGGGGTCGTGACCAACCCGGTGTCCAACGAGTGGGTCGACTATCTCGACCTCACCAGCGGCACCCCTGACCACGGCATCCACCTGCTCGGCTGGACCGGTGACTACAACGACACCGACAACTTCCTCGGTGTCTTCTTCGGCGGACCGTCCATGGAATGGGGCTTCGACAACCCGGAGCTGTTCACGGCCCTCACCGAAGCTCGCGGCATCGCCGATCTCGAGGAGCAGTCGGAGCTGTACCAGGACATCAATGAGATGGTCGCGACGTTCATCCCGGGCGTCCCGCTGGCCCACCCGGCGCCGACCCTCGCGTTCGACCCGCGGGTGGAGAGCTACCCGGCCAGCCCGGTCAACGACGAGGTCTTCACCGACATCGTGCTGACCGAGTAAGCGCTGCCCCTGCCGTAAGGTGCGGTGCGGGACGAGGTGACTCCTCGGCCCGCACCGCACACCCGACGACGAGAGACTCCCGCATTGCTGCGCACTATCGGCAAGAGGCTGCTGCTTCTTATCCCCACCCTGTTCGGGTTGAGCCTGCTGTTGTTCTTCTGGGTGCGAGCGCTCCCGGGTGGGCCGGCCGTCGCCCTCCTCGGTGAGCGGGCCACCCCCGAGGCGGTCGCCCGCATCAACGAGCTCTACGGCTTCAACGAGCCCATCGTGGTGCAGTACGTCACTTGGATGGGGCGGCTGCTCTCGGGTGACTTCGGCGTCTCACTGCAGACGTCGCGCCCCGTCACCGAGGAGTTCCTGCGCCGCTTCCCCGCGACGATCGAGCTGTCGCTGCTGGCGCTGATCATCGCGGTGGGAGTCGGCATTCCGCTGGGCTACTGGGCGGCCCGCCGCCACGGCAAGCTCACCGACCACGCCGCGGTCGTGTTCAGCCTCGTCGGCATCACGATCCCGGTGTTCTTCCTGGCGTTCATCCTCAAATACATCTTCGCGGTGCAGCTGGGGTGGCTCCCCAGCGACGGCCGACAGAACCCCCGCATCGACGCGACGCACTACACCGGCTTCTATGTCCTCGACGGCGTACTCACCGGAGAGTGGGATGCCGCGTGGGACGCCTTCCTGCACCTGCTGCTGCCCGCGCTGGCACTGGCGACGATTCCGCTGGCCATCATCGTGCGCATCACCCGGGCCTCGGTGCTGGAGGTGCAGAACGCCGACTACGTGCGCACCGGCGCCGCCAAGGGCATCTCCCGGAGCACCCTGCGCGACCGGTTCATCCTGCGCAACGCGATGCTGCCGGTGATCACGACGGTCGGCCTGCAGGCGGGTCTGCTGCTGTCGGGGGCGATCCTCACCGAGACGGTGTTCGCCTTCCCCGGCATCGGCTCTTTCCTCGCCGGTGCCATCTTCAGCAAGGACTACCCGGTGCTGCAGGGCTTCATCATCTTCATCGCGATCGTCTACGCCCTGATCAACCTGTTCGTCGACGTCTCCTACAGCGTCATCGACCCGAGAGTGAGGGTCTCATGAGCTCCAGCATCCTCCCTCCCGCCCCCAGCGGCGGCCCCGTCGACGACACCGCCGTGGTCGACCGGGAGCTGCTCGCCGCCCAGACCCAGGGCGGCGGCTTCTGGCGTGACGTGTTCCGCCGGCTGCGCCACAACCCCACGGCATGGGTGGGTGCGGCGATCATCTTCGCGTTCGTCATGGTCGCCGTCTTCGCCCCGTGGCTGGCGCCCTACCCGGAGACGGCGCTGCCGGGCGCGAGGTACATCACACCCACGTACATCCCCGGGCCCGGGGAGCTGCCGCAGTTCCCGCTGGGACTGGACCGCTTCGGCGGGGACGTGCTGTCCAAGCTCATCTGGGGCGCGCAGGCGTCGCTCATGATCGGCATCGTCTCCACGGTGTTCGGCCTGGCAGGTGGCGCCGTGCTGGGACTGCTGGCCGGCACGTTCGGCGGCTGGGTCGACAACCTCGTGATGCGATTCGTCGACATCCTGCTGTCGGTGCCGAGCCTGCTGCTGGCGGTGTCGATCGCCGCGGTGCTCGGGCAATCGCAGATGGCGGTGATGATCGCCGTCGGCGCGTCACAGGTGCCGATCTTCGCGCGCCTGCTGCGCGCATCGATGCTGCAGCAGAGATCGAGCGACTACGTGCTGTCGGCGCAGACCCTGGGCCTGGGCCGCGGCCGCATCACGATGAGCCACGTCCTGCCCAACAGCGTCGGGCCGGTCATCGTGCAGGGCACGCTGACGCTGGCCACGGCCGTCATCGATGCCGCGGCGCTGTCGTTCCTGGGCCTCGGTGGTGGACGCCCCGAGACGGCGGAGTGGGGCCGCATGCTCACCTACGCGCAGTCGGAGCTGGCGATCGCGCCGTGGCTGGCGTTCCTCCCCGGCATCTGCATCGCCATCACGGCACTGGGCTTCACCCTGCTGGGGGAGTCGCTGCGCGAGGCGATGGACCCGCGCACCCGAAGCCGCTGACCCGCGGCATCCGCTCGCGGGGGTCTAGACCGCGATGTCGAGCTCGTTGCCCGGGATGGATGCCAGCAGTTTGCGGGTGTACGGGTGGCGGGCGTTGGTGAAGATCTCCTCGGAGCTGGCCGCCTCCACAAGTTCACCGGCCCGCATGACGCAGACGTAGTCGCTGATCAGCCGCACAACGGCGAGGTCGTGCGAGATGAACAGGTAGCTCTGGCCGTACTCGCGCTGAAGATCGCCCAGCAGGGTCAGGATCTGCGCCTGCACCAGCACGTCCAGGGCCGAGACCGGCTCGTCGCAGACGATGAGGTCCGGCGACAGTGCCAGTGCCCGCGCGATGGCGACGCGCTGCCGCTGACCGCCCGACAGCTCCGACGGATAGCGGCGCAGCATCGACTGCGGCAGGGCGACATCGTCCATCAGCTGGCGCACGCGCGCGGCGCGCTCTTTGCCGGAGCCCCGTTTGTAGAACGTCAGCGGCTCTTCGATGATCCGCTCGATCGTGAACATCGGGTTCAGCGACGAGTAGGGGTCCTGGAAGATCGGCTGCACCTTCTGCCGGAAGCTGCGCAGCTCCCGCCCCTTCAGCGAGGCGACGTCCTGCCCGTCGAAGCGGATGGACCCCTTCGTCGGCTCGACGACCTTCAGGATCATGCGCGCCGTCGTGGTCTTGCCCGACCCCGACTCGCCCACGATCGCCACCGTCTCGCCGCGCGGGATCGCGAAGGACACATCGTCGACGGCCGCGAAGTCGTCCTTCGTGCCCCGCACCTTGTAGAGCTTGGTCAGCCCCTCCACCTCGAGGATGTTGTCGACGGATGCCGCGGCCGGCGTCGCCGCCGGGGCCGGGGTGCGCGGCGTCGTGGTCGCGGGGGCGTCGGCTGCGGGGGTCGCGGTCGCCGTCGCGGGGGTCAGTGGTGTCGGACCCGATGCGGGCGCCGGGCCTGCGGCATCCGCGTGCCGGAAGACCTCGGGGCGCAACCGCACGGCCGACACCGAGGGAGCCGCGGCGATGAGCGCCTTGGTGTAGTCGGCCTGCGGGTCCTCGAGGATCTGCCGGGCGGTGCCGTGCTCGACGACGCGGCCGCGGTGCATGACGATCACGTGCGAGGCGCGCTCGGCGGCCAGGCCCAGGTCGTGGGTGATGAGCATGAGGGCGGTGCCCAGCTCCGCGGTCATGCGGCCGAGCTGGTCGAGGATCGTCTTCTGGACGGTGACGTCCAGGGCGCTGGTGGGTTCGTCGGCGATCAGCAGCCGGGGGTTGCAGGCCAGCCCGATCGCGATCAGGGCGCGCTGGCGCATGCCGCCGGAGAACTCGTGCGGGTACTGCTTGGCCCGCCGGGCGGCGTCGGGCAGGCCCGCCGCGGCGAGGGTCTCGACGACCTTCTTGTCCACGTTGGCGCGGTTGGCCATGCCGTGGGCGAGCAGGGTCTCGGCGATCTGCGTGCCGATCTTCGACACCGGGTTGAGGTTGGACATCGGATCTTGCGGCACCAGGCCGATGGACTTGCCGCGGATCTTGCGCATCACCGACTCCGAGGCGCCGACCAGTTCCTGGCCGGCAAGGCTGATGCTGCCCTCGGCGATGCGGCCGTTGCCGGCCAGCAGCCCGATCACGGCCATCGCCGTCGTCGACTTTCCCGAACCCGATTCGCCGACGATCGCGAGGGTGTCCCCGGCGGCCAGGTCGAAGCTGATGTTCTCGACGGCGCGCACGGGGCCGTCCATCGTGCCGAACTCGACGGCGAGATCGCGGACCTGCAGCAGCGGCGCGGCATCCTGAAGCATGCGGTCCATCCTGCCCTGCCACAGCAGCGGGTGCACGGATGCGGCGGCAGCCTTTACGCAGTCGTAACGCGCCGCCGCCCGTCGGAATTCAGGCTGAGGAGCGCCGAACCGCCCGTGGGAGCCGGATTCCGCCGCTCAGCCTGAATTCCGACGGCTCATCGGCCGGGAGGGCGGGCTACCGTGGTCGCATGCGCGCGATCGACCTCAACGCCGACCTCGGCGAGACGGTCGACGGCGTGCCCACCGCCGACGACACGGCCCTGTTCGCCGTGATCACCAGCGCTAGCGTCGCGTGCGGCGGTCACGCCGGCGATGCCGCCTCGATGCGCGCCGCCGCCGCCGCCGCCGCGGCCGGTGCCGTCGCGGTGGGCGCCCACCCGTCCTTCCCCGACCCCGCGAACTTCGGCCGCGTGCACCTGAGCGTCGACCCGGTGCTGCTGCGGGCGCAGGTCACCGGGCAGCTGGACGCCCTGGCGGCGGCGGGCGCCGACATCCGGTACGTCAAGCCGCACGGGGCCCTGTACCACGCGGTGTCCGCCGACGCCGCGGCGGCCGCGGCGGTTGCGGCATCCGTGGCCGACCTGTCCGCTCGGCTCGGCCGCGCAGTCCCGGTGCTCGGGCTCGACGGCGAGATCGTCGCGGCCGTCGCTGCGGCGGGGCTGGGATTCGTGCGCGAGGCGTTCCTCGACCGCGCCTACCTCCCCGACGGCACCCTCGTGGCGCGCGGCGTGCCGGGTGCGGTCCTGCACGACGCCGGCGAGGTCGCCGACCGGGCGGTGCGCCTCGCCGTCGACGGGGTCGTGGTGGCGGTGGACGGTGCGCTGGTGCAGACGGATGCCGCGTCGTTGTGCGTCCACGGCGACTCGCCGGGAGCGGTGGCCATGGCCCGCGCGGTGCGGGCGGCGCTGGTGGCGGCGGGGGTCACGGTGCGGGCGCCGTGGTGACCGAGCCCGGCCCGCGGATCCTGCCGTTCGGCGCGGGCGCGGTGCTGGCCGAAGTGGCAACGCTCGCCGCCGCGCGGGACCTGCATGCCCGGCTGCAGGCGTCGCGCCCGGCGGGCGTGGTCGACCTCGTGCCGGCGGCGCGCACGGTGCTCGTGCGCCTGGACCCCGCCGTGCTGTCGGTCGCGGCCGCGCGCACCTGGATCGCCCACGCGCCGGATGCCCCTGCCGCGCGGACGGACGCCGGCGAGGTCGTGATCCCGATCTCCTACGACGGCCCGGACCTCGCCGAGACGGCGGAGCTGCTCGGCATCACGGCCGAGGAGTTGGTGCGACGCCACCGCGACGCGGTGTGGACGGTCGCGTTCACCGGCTTCGCGCCCGGGTTCGGGTACCTCGTCAGCGACGACTGGCCGTTCGACGTGCCGCGGCTGGCCGCCCCGCGCACCAGGGTGCCCGCCGGGAGCGTCGGGCTGGCGGCCGGGTTCACCGGGGCCTACCCGCGAGCCACGCCCGGCGGCTGGCGGCTCATCGGCCGCACCGACGCCGTGCTGTTCGACCCCGCCGCCGCCTCCCCGGCCCTGCTCGCCCCCGGCATCCGCGTCCGCTTCGTCCCCGCCCCCGTCCCCGCCGCCGCCCCCGAACCCGTGAGACCACAGCTGATCGCCGAGACGGTGGGAACCACCCAGGGTCTCGGCCACCAGGTGTGGTCTCACGGGGAGGGGGCGGCCGCGGTCGAAGTCGTCGCGCCGGGGCCCCTGGCGACCGTGCAGGACCTGGGCCGGGCGGGGCACGCGGCGGAGGGCCTCGCGCGGTCGGGGGCGCTCGATCGCGGAGCGCTGCGCACCGCCAACCGGCTCCTGGGCAACGCCGAGCACGCCGCGGCGATCGAGGTGACGATGGGCGGATGCCTCCTGCGTGCGGCCCGTGACCTCGTCGCCGTCGTCACCGGCGCGTGGGGCCTGATCACCGTCGATGGGCACGCGGTCGACCCGTATACGGCGTTCTCGTGGCCGGCGGGGGCGACGCTCGAGCTGGACCGGTTCGCCCACGGCGTCCGCGCCTACCTCGCCGTGCGGGGCGGGTTCGACGGCCCGTCGGTCGCCGGCTCCCGGGCGACGGACGTGCTCGCCGGGCTCGGCCCGCCGCCGCTGCGACCCGGCGACGCGCTGCACCGTGCGGGCATGACCGCCGGCGGCATCCCCACGCTCGACCTGCATCCGTGGAGCCCGCCGCCCGCCGCCGAACTCGAGCTCGACCTGGCGCCCGGTCCGCGGGACGACTGGTTCGCGGCATCCGCCCACGACGCGCTGTTCACCGCCACCTGGATCGTCACCGGCGACGCCGACCGCGTCGGCGTGCGGCTGGACGGCCCGCCGTTGCCGCAGGTGAAGACAGGCGAGCTGCCCAGCGAAGGCATGGTGCCCGGCGCCCTGCAGGTGCCGCCGAGCGGGCGTCCCACGATCCTCTGCGCCGACGGCCCGGTCACCGGCGGGTACCCGGTGATCGCGGTGGCGACCGATGCCGCGCTCGATGCCCTGGCACAGGCCCGCCCCGGCATGCGGGTGCGGTTCCGCCACGCCCGCCGCTGACCCATCTCCCCGGCACAGGCGAACTCCCCGGCACAGGCCATTTCCCGCCGGATCCTCCTCCCTCGGTGAGTTCGCCTACGTCAGCGAGATTCCGGATGCCGTCCCCCCGGCACCCGCCCATCTCCCCAGGACAGGCCCGCCCCGGAATAGGGGGAAATGAGGGGGATGACGCGCGGTTATACCGCAGCATCCGCACCTCGTCAAGAATCCGGCTGGACATGGCGCGTCGCGCGGCATATAGTTGTTCTTTGCGCTCCCTTCCCCTTGCCCTCATATGGTGGTCGGCTATGCCTGCGTCCCCCGCTTCATCGCGGTGTGCGGTCGTCAGGCTCCGGGGATCAAGAGGGAGCACTCCACCTGACGACAAGGAAAACGAGCCCTGCCCGGGCCCACGGAGGTAATCCCCTTGGCTGCTGCGCGCAACGCATCCAACCCCACCACCACCATCAAAAACGGACGCGGAGCCTCGCGGCTCTCGTTCGCGAAGATCTCCGACACGCTGGAGGTCCCCGACCTCCTGGCGCTGCAGACGGAGTCCTTCGACTGGCTCGTCGGAAACGACGCCTGGAAGACCCGCGTCGCACAGGCGCAGGCAACCGGTCGTACCGACGTTCCCGAGATCAGCGGTCTCGAGGAGATCTTCGAGGAGATCTCTCCCATCGAGGACCTCGGCGAGACGATGCAGCTCTCGTTCACGAACCCCTACCTCGAGCCGGAGAAGTACTCGATCGAGGAGTGCAAGGAGCGCGGCAAGACCTACGCTGCCCCGCTGTACGTCGAGGCCGAGTTCATGAACCACCTCACCGGTGAGATCAAGACTCAGACCGTCTTCATGGGCGACTTCCCGCTGCAGACCGGCAAGGGCACGTTCATCATCAACGGCACCGAGCGCGTCGTCGTCTCGCAGCTGGTGCGTTCGCCCGGTGTGTACTTCGACCGCACGCCCGACAAGACCAGTGACAAGGACATCGTCTCGGCGCGGGTCATCCCCAGCCGTGGTGCCTGGCTCGAGTTCGAGGTCGACAAGCGCGACCAGGTCGGTGTGCGCATCGACCGCAAGCGCAAGCAGTCCGTCACCGTGTTCCTCAAGGCCCTGGGTCTTTCCAGCGAAGAGATCATGGCCGAATTCGCCGGCTTCGACTCCATCGAGGAGACGCTGTCCAAGGACACGATCCTCACCAAGGAAGACGCGCTGCGCGACATCTACCGCAAGCTCCGTCCGGGCGAGCAGGTCGCCGCTGAGGCTGCCCGCGCGCTGCTGGACAACTTCTACTTCAACTCCAAGCGCTACGACCTGGCGAAGGTCGGTCGCTACAAGATCAACCAGAAGCTGGGCCTGGACAAGCCGCTGAGCGACTCGGTGCTGACGGTCGAGGACATCGTCGCGACCATCAAGTACCTGGTTCGCCTGCACCGCGGCGACACCACGTTCGATGGTCTGCGCAACGGCCAGCCCGCCGAGATCCGTCTGGACATCGACGACATCGACAACTTCGGCAACCGTCGCATCCGCGCGGTCGGCGAGCTCATCCAGAACCAGGTCCGCACCGGTCTGTCCCGCATGGAGCGCGTCGTCCGCGAGCGCATGACCACGCAGGACATCGAGGCCATCACGCCGCAGACCCTGATCAACGTGCGCCCCGTCGTCGCCGCGATCAAGGAGTTCTTCGGAACGAGCCAGCTGTCGCAGTTCATGGACCAGAACAACCCGCTCGCGGGCCTGACCCACAAGCGCCGCCTGTCGGCGCTGGGCCCGGGTGGTCTGTCCCGTGAGCGTGCCGGCGTCGAGGTGCGAGACGTTCACCCCTCGCACTACGGCCGCATGTGCCCGATCGAGACTCCTGAAGGCCCGAACATCGGCCTGATCGGTTCGCTCGCATCGTTCGCCCGCATCAACGCGTTCGGTTTCATCGAGACCCCGTACCGCAAGGTCGTGGACGGTCGCGTGACCGACCAGATCGACTACCTCACCGCCAGCGAAGAGAGCGACTACATCGTCGCTCAGGCCGGCGTCGAGCTGAAGGCGGACGGCACCTTCGTCAACGAGCGGGTCCTGGCCCGTCGCGGCCAGGGTGGCGAGGTCGACCTGTTCCACGCCGATGAGATCGGCTACATGGACGTCTCCCCGCGCCAGATGGTGTCGGTGGCGACCTCGCTCATCCCGTTCCTCGAGCACGACGATGCCAACCGCGCCCTCATGGGTGCGAACATGCAGCGTCAGGCCGTCCCGCTGCTGCGCAGCGAGTCGCCTGTCGTCGGCACCGGTATGGAGGGCTACGCCGCGATCGACGCCGGTGACGTCGTCACCGCCGACAAGCCCGGCGTGGTCGTCGAGGTCTCCGCAGACGTCGTGACGGTGCAGCTGGACGAGGGCGGCACGCAGGAGTACTTCCTGCGCAAGTTCGACCGCTCCAACCAGGGCACCAGTTACAACCAGCGCGTCATCGTCTCGGCGGGCGACCGCATCGAGGTCGGCGAGGTCATCGCCGACGGACCGGCGACGGAGAACGGCGAGCTCGCGCTCGGCAAGAACCTCCTCGTCGCGTTCATGATGTGGGAGGGTCACAACTTCGAAGACGCGATCATCCTCAGCCAGAACCTGGTGAAGGACGACACGCTCTCCTCGATCCACATCGAGGAGTACGAGGTCGATGCCCGCGACACGAAGCTGGGCAAGGAGGAGATCACCCGTGACCTCCCCAACGTCAGCCCCGAGCTGCTGAAGGACCTCGACGAGCGCGGCATCGTCCGCATCGGCGCCGAGGTCCGCCCCGGTGACATCCTCGTCGGCAAGGTCACGCCCAAGGGTGAGACCGAGCTTTCCGCCGAGGAACGTCTGCTCCGCGCGATCTTCAACGAGAAGAGCCGCGAAGTCCGCGACACCTCGCTGAAGGTGCCTCACGGCGAGCAGGGCACGATCATCGCGGTCAAGGAGTTCAACGCCGAGGACGGCGACGACGAGCTCGGCTCCGGCGTCAACCGCCGCGTCGTGGTCTACATCGCCCAGAAGCGCAAGATCACCGAGGGCGATAAGCTCGCCGGCCGCCACGGCAACAAGGGTGTCATCGCGAAGATCCTCCCGATCGAGGACATGCCGTTCCTCGCGGACGGCACTCCGGTCGACGTCATCCTCAACCCGCTCGGCATCCCCGGTCGCATGAACTTCGGCCAGGTGCTGGAGCTTCACCTCGGCTGGATCGCCCAGCAGGGCTGGAAGGTCGAGGGCACTCCGGAGTGGGCGGCAAGCCTGCCCGCGGAGGCGTTCGAAGCCGCCCCCGGCACGAAGGTCGCCACCCCGGTGTTCGACGGTGCGTTCGAGGAGGAGATCGCAGGTCTCCTGGATTCGACCCTGAAGAACCGCGACGGCGAGCGTCTGATCGACTCCACCGGAAAGACGCTGCTGTTCGACGGTCGCTCCGGTGAGCCGTTCCCCGCTCCGGTCTCGGTCGGGTACATGTACATCCTGAAGCTGCACCACCTGGTGGACGACAAGATCCACGCCCGCTCCACCGGTCCGTACTCGATGATCACGCAGCAGCCGCTGGGTGGTAAGGCGCAGTTCGGTGGTCAGCGTTTCGGTGAGATGGAGGTGTGGGCCCTCGAGGCCTATGGCGCCGCCTACGCACTGCAGGAGCTCCTCACGATCAAGTCCGACGACATCGTGGGCCGCGTGAAGGTCTACGAGGCGATCGTCAAGGGCGAGAACATCCAGGAGCCCGGCATCCCCGAGTCCTTCAAGGTGCTCATGAAGGAGATGCAGTCGCTGTGCCTGAACGTCGAGGTGCTCTCGGCAGACGGTACGACGGTCAATCTCCGCGACGGCGAGGACGAGGCGTTCCGCGCCGCGGAGGAGCTCGGAATCAACATCTCCACCCGGTTCGAGTCGACCTCGATCGACGAGATCTGATCCGGCCGATCGCGATATGCCGCAACGCGGCTAACCGAAAATTTTTTGAGACACAGGAGAACTAGTGCTCGACGCAACATCTTTCGATGAGCTTCGCATCGGTCTGGCCACCGCCGACGACATCCGCCGTTGGTCTTTCGGCGAGGTCAAGAAGCCCGAAACCATCAATTACCGCACGCTCAAGCCCGAGAAGGACGGCCTTTTCGGCGAGCAGATCTTCGGGCCCTCCCGCGACTGGGAGTGCGCCTGCGGAAAGTACAAGCGGGTCCGCTTCAAGGGGATCGTCTGCGAGCGCTGCGGCGTGGAGGTCACCAAGTCCTCCGTCCGTCGTGAGCGCATGGGCCACATCGAGCTCGCAGCTCCCGTGACCCACATCTGGTACTTCAAGGGCGTGCCCTCGCGCCTCGGGTACCTGCTGGACATGGCGCCGAAGGACCTCGAGAAGGTCATCTACTTCGCCGCCTACATGGTGATCTCGGTCGACGACGAGGCGCGTCACCGCGACATGCCGACGCACGAGTCGAACCTGCGCCTGGAGATGAAGAACCTCGGCGACCGCCGCGACTCCCGAGTCGCTGCCCGCCTGGCGAAGCTGGAAGAAGAGCTCGCCGCGCTGGAGGAGGAAGGCGCCAAGGCCGACCAGAAGAAGAAGGTCAAGGATGCCGCCGAGAAGGACATGGCGAACATCCGCAAGAGCTTCGACGAGCAGATCTCCAAGCTCGAGCGCGTGTGGGATGAATTCCGCAACCTCGAGGTCGGCAACCTGAAGCAGGAAGACGATGTCTTCCACGAGCTGCAGGACCGCTTCGGCCAGTACTTCGAGGCCTACATGGGCGCGGAGTCGATCCAGCGTCGCCTGCAGGCGTTCGACCTGGCCGGCGAGGCGGAGAACCTGCACCTGCAGATCTCCGAGGGCAAGGGTCAGCGCAAGATCCGCGCGATCAAGCGCCTGAAGGTCGTCAACTCGTTCCTGTCGACGGGCATGAGCCCGGCGGCGATGGTGCTCGATGTCGTCCCGGTGATCCCGCCGGAGCTGCGCCCGATGGTGCAGCTGGACGGTGGCCGCTTCGCGACCAGTGACCTCAACGACCTCTACCGTCGAGTGATCAACCGCAACAACCGTCTGCGGCGCCTGCTCGACCTCGGTGCTCCCGAGATCATCGTCAACAACGAGAAGCGCATGCTGCAGGAGGCCGTCGACGCACTGTTCGACAACGGCCGCCGCGGTCGCCCCGTCACCGGAACCGGTAACCGTGCGCTGAAGTCGCTGTCCGACATGCTCAAGGGCAAGCAGGGCCGGTTCCGCCAGAACCTGCTCGGCAAGCGCGTGGACTACTCGGGCCGTTCGGTGATCATCGTCGGACCCCAGCTGAAGCTGCACCAGTGTGGTCTGCCCAAGCAGATGGCGCTGGAGCTGTTCAAGCCGTTCGTCATCAAGCGCCTGATCGACCTGGGTCACTCGCAGAACATCAAGGCCGCCAAGCGCGCCGTCGAGCGCACCCGTCCCGAGGTCTGGGACGTGCTCGAGGAGATCATCCGCGAGCGCCCCGTGCTGCTCAACCGTGCCCCCACGCTGCACCGTCTGGGTATCCAGGCGTTCGAGCCGCAGCTGGTGGAAGGTAAGGCCATCCAGCTGCACCCGCTCGTGTGTGCCGCGTTCAACGCGGACTTCGACGGTGACCAGATGGCTGTCCACCTGCCGCTGTCGGTCGAGGCGCAGGCCGAGGCCCGCATCCTCATGCTGGCATCGAACAACATCCTCAAGCCCTCCGACGGCCGCCCGGTCACCCTGCCTTCGCAGGACATGATCATCGGTCTTCACCACCTGACCACCGTCAAGGACGGCGCAAAGGGTGAGGGCCGCGTGTTCGGTTCGGTCGGCGAGGCGATCCTGGCCAAGGACGAGGGCACCCTCGACCTGCAGGCCAAGGTGCGCATCCGCATCCCGGGTCTGACGTTCCTCGAGGGCGAAGCCCCCGAGGCCTACGAGCGCCACGGTCTCGTGGACGCCTCGCTGGGTCAGGCGATCTTCAACGACACCCTCCCGAAGGGCTACCCGTTCGTTCGCGAGCAGGCAGACAAGGGCAAGCTGTCGCAGATCGTCAACAAGCTGGCCGAGGAGTACCCGAAGGTGGAGGTCGCAGCTTCGCTGGACCGCATCAAGGATGCCGGCTTCTACTGGGCCACCCGTTCCGGTGTGACCGTCGCCCTCAGCGACGTGCTCACCCCGCCGAACAAGGCCGAGATCGTCGCCGGCTACGAGAAGCAGGCCGCCAAGGTGCAGGGCCAGTTCGAGAAGGGTCTGACCACCGACGCCGAGCGTCGTCAGGAGCTCATCAAGATCTGGACCGAGGCAACCGACGAGGTCCAGAAGGCGATGCGGGACAACTTCCCCGAGGACAACACCATCAACCGCATGGTCAGCTCCGGCGCCCGTGGTAACTGGCTGCAGATCCGTAACATCGCGGGTATGCGAGGCCTGGTGAACAACCCGAAGGGTGAGATCATCCCTCGCCCGATCATCTCCTCGTACCGCGAGGGTCTGTCGGTGGCGGAGTACTTCATCGCAACGCACGGTGCCCGTAAGGGTCTGGCCGACACCGCGCTGCGTACCGCCGACTCGGGTTACCTCACCCGTCGCCTCGTGGACGTCTCGCAGGATGTCATCATCCGCGAGGAGGACTGCGGCACCGGTAAGGGCCTGGAGTTCACCATCGCCGCACCCGGCACCGACGGGACGCTGCGTCGCGATGACAACGTGGAGAACTCGGTGTTCGCCCGTACCCTCGCCGCCGACGTCGTCGACGCGCAGGGCACGGTCGTGGCCACCGCGGGCGAAGACGTGGGCGACGTGCTCATCGACCGCCTCGTGGAGGACGGTGTCGAGACCATCAAGGTGCGCTCGGTGCTGACTTGCGAGTCCGCCGTCGGTGTCTGCGCGAAGTGCTACGGCCGTTCGCTTGCCACCGGCAAGATCGTCGACATCGGCGAAGCGGTCGGCATCATCGCCGCCCAGTCGATCGGTGAGCCCGGCACGCAGCTGACGATGCGTACGTTCCACACCGGTGGTTCGGCATCGGCAGATGACATCACGCAGGGTCTGCCCCGTGTGCAGGAGCTGTTCGAGGCGCGTACCCCCAAGGGCGCGTCGCCGATCGCGGAGTCCGCTGGACGCATCACGATCGACGAGACGGACAAGGCCAAGAAGGTCATCCTGACGCCTGACAACGGCGACGAGCCGCACGTGTACCCGGTGCTCAAGCGCGCGACGCTGCTGGTCGAGGACGGCCAGCACGTCACGGTCGGTCAGCCCCTGCAGGTCGGCACGCTCGACCCCAAGGAGGTCATGCGTGTCATGGGTGCCCGCGAGGTGCAGAAGTACCTCGTGAACGGCGTCCAGGGCGTTTACCGCTCGCAGGGTGTGCCGATCCACGACAAGCACATCGAGGTCATCGTGCGCCAGATGCTGCGCAAGGTCACCGTCGTCGACCACGCCGACACGAACCTGCTCCCGGGTGAACTGGTGGACTTCAAGCGCTACCAGAACATCAACCGCGAGGCGGTCGCCGAGGGCAAGCGCCCCGCATCGGGTCGTCCCGAGCTGATGGGTATCACGAAGGCGTCGCTCGCGACCGAATCGTGGCTGTCGGCGGCGTCGTTCCAGGAGACCACGCGCGTGCTCACGCAGGCCGCGATGGAGGGTCGCAGCGACCCGCTGGTCGGCCTCAAGGAGAACGTCATCATCGGAAAGCTCATCCCCGCCGGCACGGGACTTGCGAAGTACCGCAACGTCGTCGTGGAAGCGACGGAGGAGGCCAAGAGCGAGCGGTACCCCAACCGCATCTTCGCCTCGGACGGCACGTACAGCGATGCCGACCTGAGCTACGTCGATTTCGACAGCTTCTCGACGGACGACTTCACGCCCGGTACATACAACTGATCGGGGACTGACCCCGATAATCCGAAGCGCCCCCGGTTCACGCCGGGGGCGCTTCGGCGTTCCGCGCGCCGCCGCACACTGCGGGCCGCCACGACCTACCGTGGTGGGGGAGGTGGCGCATGGCCAGAAGCGGTGAGCGAAGCCCGTGGCTCGCGTGGACGGTCGGCATCCTGTCCGCCGGTGTCGTGGCGGGACTGGTGTGGCTGGCGATCCCGGGGCTGCCGGTGGTCGTGGGTCTCGCCGGAGATTCGCAGAACGGTTCCGCCGACGATGCCACTCCCGCGGCGTGCCGGACGCTCTACACCGATGCGCTGTGGGCGGGGTTGTCGTGGGAAGCCGGCTCGCAGCTGACGCAGGACCAGTCGCCGCCCGCCACCGCGGCGACGGTGCTCGTGGACTCCGTCGCCCCGCAGGTGCGTTTCACCTGCACCTGGACCTCCGATCTCGGCACGATCGTCACGACGCTCGCCGATGCCGGGCCGGATGCCGGCGCGATCGCCCAGTCGGCCCTGCCCGGCCTCGGGTTCGGCTGCGGCCCCGTGTCGGACACCCGCATACGCTGCACCAAGTCCGAGGGCGACGTGCTGGAGACGCTCGAGCTGGGCGACGGGCTGTGGCTGTCGACGGTCGAAACGGCGTGGCATCCGGAGCGCTACTCCTCGCGCGTGGCCGAGACGGTGTGGAACGGCTGAGTCAGTCGAACACCGCCGCCACGACCGCCGCGGTGAAGCCGGTGGGGGCGAGGTTGGAGTACTGCGTGTCGATGAGCACACCCGCGCGGTAGTACAGCGTGCGCCCGTCGGTGACCGGGTGGGTCTCGTTCGGCCAGCTCTTCTCGCACCGCACGCCCTCGTCGGGTCGGTAGCACTGGAAGCCCTCATCGGCGACGAGGGCGTTCAGCGCATCCATCGTGGGGTTCTCCTCGACCGCTGAGATCGCGGTGCGGAGGTTGGTCGTGACGGCATCGGGTGCGCCCCAGACGCACACCAGGGAGCCGTCGAGCTGGGTGCCTGACGGACCGAACGCGGGGTCGTTCAGCGGTGTGGCGCCCAGCTGGGCCAGGACCGCGCCGGAGACGATGGCGCGGCAGTCGCGCGGCAGGTCCGCCGCGCCGGGCAGGGGAGTGGCCGCGGCGGTGGGGGTGCTCGTGGCGGCGGGGGGCGGCGGGGTGGCGATGACGGTGGATGCCGCCGGCTCCGCGTCGCCCGCGCAGCCACCCAGCAGGGCCGCCGCAGCGATGATCGTCGCCGCGATCCATGCCCGATCCGCGTGAATCCTGCCCCACCGACTGTCCATGCCGCCACGATAGGCGCACCCGAGTCAGGAACGGAGTGCGACACACGACGGCACGCCTGCGCTGGTGCGCGCCCCGCCCGGGTTACCCTCGGCACTGCGGTGGCGTGCGCCCCGCGGGAGGAGTGCATCCCATGACCGACCCCAAGCCGTATGGCGAGCCGGTGGAAGAACCCACATCGGTGGACGACGTGGTCGGCCGCGCCCACGAGGGTCTGGCCGATGCCGAGGCCGCCGGGCGTGACGCGGTAGCCGACGGCTACCCGACCGAGCCCGCCGCGACCGACACCGCCGCCGAGCCTGCGCCCGCCGTGGCCGCCGACCCGCTGTCGCCGGACTACGAGCCCTCAGACGACGACTACGCTGCCGCCGGGTACGACCCGGCACGGCCGGAGGCCCCGGTGCGCGACATGACCGATGCGCAGCCCGCCAGCGTGTCCGGTTACGACGCCGCGTCGAGCCCGGCGTACGCCGTCTCCGACGACCGCGCCGACGCCCCCGCGGCGAACGAGCACGAGGCCCCCGCGGCCGTTGCGTACGAGCCGCCGGTGGCACCGGCGTATGAGCCCGTGCTCACCCCCAGCGAGCCGCTGGCCGGCTCCAACCCGCAGCCGATCTTCGTGCAGGCACCCGAGGCTCCCCGCCCCCGCGGCAACCGCGGCGCAGCAGGCGCCATCGGCCTGATCGCCGCGCTCGCATTCGGCGTGCTGTACCTGGCCGCGTGGCTGGGCTTCGGTGCCATTCGCGGCGACGTCACCGTCGAGAACGTCCTCGAGGTCACCCTCGGCATCCTCGGCACGTGGGCACTGTGGGTTCCGGTCGTCGTGTTCTTCTTCGCTTTCTGGCTGCTGGGCTGTCTGATCAACCGGGGCCGTTGGGGCCTCTGGGTGATCTTCGGACTGCTCGTGGGCATCGCGTCCTACGGTGGCCACCTGCTCGGCCAGCTCTTCCAGGCCCCGTTCTGGCTGCTGAGCGCGAGCGAGGGCGCAGCACTCGTTGAGGGTCAGCTGCTGGTGCCGCTGGCGATCACGGCATTCATCCTGGGCCGCGAGCTGACGATCTGGTTCGGCGCGTGGGTCGCCGCGCGCGGCCGTCGCGTCACCGAGCTGAACAACGAGGCGCAGCGCGAGTACGAGCGCACCCTCGAGGCCGGCCCGCAGCTGTACCGCCAGTGATGCCCGAGCGCGAAGGGGTGCAGCCGGCAGCGGCGCTCGCCTTCGCGCTCATCGGCTACATCGCGCTGGCGATCTGCGGGCTCGGCGTGACCAGTCTGGTCAGCGGGCGTGAGGTCATCGACGCCCCCGGAGCCGGTCAGGTACCGGGCATCGCGGGCATGGCGCTGTCGGTGATCGCGGTGGCCGTTGTGCTGTGGGTCATGCTGCGGGCGCCGCGGCCGTCGTACAGCGCGGCGCTGGTGGCGGCGCTGGCCGCCTTCCTCGGCTACCTCGCCGGGCTGTGCGTCGGGGTCGTCATCGCCGGAGTCGACGTCGGGCTGCTCGGGGGAGCGGTCTCCAGCTTCGTGCTGTCGTGGTTCTCGGTCGTGCTGGCGGTGGCCGGGGCGGTGGCCGGGTGGAGCGCCGTGGCACTTGTGCGCACCCGTTCCCAGCGGCCGCGGTGGCCCTGGGAGAGCGACGAAGACGAGTGATCGGCGACCCTGCGGCGGGGCGCGCTGTGCGCGAGGCCCCTTCGCAGGCGAGAATGTGACCGTGGAGCGCTCGCTCGAGACTCAGGTCAGCCAGGCCGTCGACGCCTGGCTGCGCTGGCTGCCGCGCTGGGAGCCGGCAACGCACCGCGGCCGCATCGCCCCGTGCCGGCGGTGCTTCGGCTCGCCGGTGCTCTCCGCCGCCGGACTCGGCTCCGACGTGCCCCACGGCGTGCAGCATGGCCTTTCCACCCGGATCAAGACGATCGTCGACCACGCCGTGGCGGTCTACACCGCCCAGAACCTCCCGATGCTGCAGGCCGAGCTCGATCAGCAGGCGGCGCGCAACCGTGCGCGCAGTTACCGGCCCGCAGAGGATCTGGAGCCGGAGTTCGAGGGCCTTCCGCTGGACCCCGAACCGCAGCCGGGCGCACCCTTCCTCTTCACGATCGCCGGACTCGCGCAGGAGGCGGATGCCGACGTGCCCGACCTGCCGCCGCTGGGGCCGGAGGCCAAGGCCGCCCTTCGCCAGGAGGTCGGGCTCGCCGACGACTACGCGAACATGATCGGCCGCGAGATCTGCGCGATCCTGTTGCGCCACCGCCTGCGCATCCAGGCCGGCGTCACCCAGTACGTCGAACCCCAGATCGCCGCGATGCTGGACGAGCTCACGCGCTCGCTGGACGCGCCGTTCGGGCCCGGCCTGGACACCACGGACCCGGCGTGACAGGTCCGGCTCACGTCGCAGCGTCCGTGGGCTCTAGGGTGGAGGCATCTTGCATCGCGGTGTGTGCCGCACGGCTCGTCGGGGAGGAGGCTGGGGCGGTGCTTCCTGCCCTTGATCATCGTGTCCGATAGCCTCTCCACCCCCACCCTCGTGCTGATCACGCTGATCGGTGTCATCCCGGCGCTCGCGATCTACGTCTGGACGGCCCTGGCGCTGTCTGCGGTGTTCGGCAAGATCGGCCAGGAGCCGTGGCGCGCCTGGGTGCCGATCGTCAACCAGGTCACGCTCGTGATGGTCGGGGGCATGTCGGGATGGTGGTTCCTGCTGATCCTCATCCCGGGCCTGGGGGCGCTGGCGTTCTGGGTCATCACGATCGTGGCGGTGCACCGCATCAACCGGGGCTTCGGCCTGGGCGGCGGGATGACCGCGCTTGCGGCGCTGCTGTTCCCGGTGTGGGCCAGCGTCGTCGGATTCGGTGAGCCCCGCTGGCGCGCCGCGGATGCCGTGACCGCCTCGGGCCCCGCCTACGCGCGCAGCGAGCACGTGCGCACCCTCGACCCCGCGCTGGGCGGCCTGCCGGCCACCGCGGAGCTGACGGTGCCGCCCCGGCCGCCGCTGCCCGCCCCCGCGTACCCGCCGCCGCCGCTGCCCCCCAGGGTCCCCGCCATGGCACCGATGCCGGAGCACGCGGCATCCGCCGCGGCCCCTGCCATGCCGGCGGCCCCCGCTGCGCCGGCCGCCCGACCGGCCGTGCTCGAACCCGGTGTCACAGCCACTCCGGCCGTGCCCGCCGAGGCTGCGCCGGCCCGCGCGCAGCAGCCCGCCGCGCGGTCGACCGCGTCGTCCGCCTGGGCACCGCCGCCTCCGCCCGCCCCGCCGAGCCCCACCGCGCCTGTGCCGACCGCCGCCGATGCGGTGTTCGCGCCGCCCACCGCGGGCCCGGACGCCCAGCCGGCATCCGGCCCCGTGCCGTGGAAGCCGGCGGCCGACGCCACCGCGCGACCCGCCCTCGCCGATGAGGGATTCGACGCACGCTGGGCCAGCGGCCTGGACGAGGTGTCTGCCATCTCGCAGCCGCCGCAGGGCGCGCCGGTCGCCGCGCGCCCCGTGGCGACGGGCCTGCCCGCCCTCGCCGGAGACGGTGCCACCGGTCCCGAGCGCGGTCGCACCGGCGAGGCCGCCCCCAGTGCGGCGATCGCGCCGCCGGTGCTGGCCGAACCCGCGCACCCGGTGCCGCTGCGCACCGCCCCGGTCGACATCGACCCGTCATTGCCCGCCGTCACCCGCGCGCCGGCGGGAGCGCCACGTGCCGCGAGGGCGGTGGACCCCGAGTTCCCCCTCGACACGGCGGACGAAGTCTCCGCGGTCGCCGGCGCACCGGTGGCGGGGGCCCCTCGTTCGGCGCTCAGTGCCGTCGCCGGGACCGACGCCACGTCTGTCGACGAGGGTTTCCCCGACCAGACCGTCGTCGCCCGTCGCCGCCGGGTGATGTGGACGCTGCAGCCGGCATCCGGTGCCCCGATCGACCTGACCGCCGATGTCGTCATCCTCGGGCGTCAGCCGGCATCCGACCCCGCCTACCGCACGGCTCAGCTGGTGGCCATCGCCGATGACACGCGCACCGTGTCCAAGACGCACGCCCGCCTCGAACTGCGCGGTGACCGGTGGATCGTCACCGACCTCGGCTCCACCAACGGTGTGATGCTGCCCACGCTCATGGGCACCGAGATCGAGGCGGATCCGGGTGCGGAACTGGCACCGGGGGAGCGGTTCCTGCTCGGCGACGTCGCGTTCCGGCTGGTGCGCGTCGAGGGGTGACCTGCCCCTCGTTTGACCACCACACCGCTCGCGCGTATCATTGACCGGGTGTGCGCATTGCGCGCCCTGTGTCGTGCCATGGCGCGGGACGGGTGCGGGAAGCGCCGCATCTGAGGGATCGGCCTGCGAACAGGCCACCCCCACGGCATATCCACTCACAAACGCCCGGCCACTTCGCGCCGCGCCGGTGGATCTGTGGTGAAACCACTTCGCTGTCACCGTGCAGCACAACAAGGAGAGAACGTGCCAACCATTCAGCAGTTGGTTCGCAAGGGGCGCTCGCCGAAGGTCACCAAGACCAAGGCACCCGCGCTGAAGGCGAACCCGCAGCAGGCCGGGGTCTGCACCCGCGTCTACACGACCACGCCCAAGAAGCCGAACTCGGCTATGCGCAAGGTCGCTCGTGTCAAGCTTCGCAACGGCACCGAGGTCACCGCTTACATCCCCGGCGAGGGCCACAACCTGCAGGAGCACTCGCTCGTGCTCGTGCGCGGCGGTCGTGTCAAGGACCTCCCGGGTGTGCGTTACAAGATCGTCCGCGGCGCCCTGGACACCCAGGCCGTCAAGAACCGTAAGCAGGCTCGTAGCCGCTACGGCGCAAAGAAGGGTTGAGTTAGATGCCTCGCAAGGGACCCGCCCCGAAACGCCCCGTCGTCAACGACCCGGTCTACGGCGCACCTATCGTCAGCCAGCTGGTGAACAAGATCCTCGTCGACGGCAAGAAGTCGATCGCCGAGTCGATCGTCTACACCGCCCTGCGCGGCGTGGAAGCCAAGAACGGCCAGGACGCTGTCGTCACCCTCAAGAAGGCGCTCGACAACGTGCGCCCCACCCTTGAGGTCAAGAGCCGCCGCGTCGGTGGCTCGACCTACCAGGTGCCGGTCGAGGTCAAGCCTCACCGCGCCAACACGCTTGCCCTGCGCTGGCTCGTCAGCTACGCGAAGGGTCGTCGTGAGAAGACGATGACCGAGCGCCTCCAGAACGAAATCCTGGATGCCTCGAACGGCCTGGGTGCCGCGGTCAAGCGCCGCGAAGACACTCACAAGATGGCCGAGTCGAACCGCGCCTTCGCCCACTACCGCTGGTAAACCCTCGACTGGCTCGGGGACCGGCCGCAAGGTCCGGTCCCCGAGCCGCGTCGGAGGGCACCGCCCCCGCGACATCCGTCACTACACGTAAGGAATACCCCGTGGCACAAGACGTGCTCACCGACCTCAACAAGGTCCGCAACATCGGCATCATGGCCCACATCGATGCCGGCAAGACGACGACGACCGAGCGCATCCTCTTCTACACGGGCGTCAACCACAAGCTCGGTGAGACGCACGACGGCGCCTCGACCACCGACTGGATGGAGCAGGAGAAGGAACGCGGCATCACGATCACGTCGGCCGCCGTCACCTGCTTCTGGAACAACAACCAGGTCAACATCATCGACACGCCCGGCCACGTCGACTTCACGGTCGAGGTCGAGCGCTCGCTGCGCGTCCTCGACGGCGCCGTTGCCGTCTTCGACGGCAAGGAGGGCGTCGAGCCCCAGTCGGAGACCGTCTGGCGTCAGGCCGACAAGTACGAAGTGCCCCGCATCTGCTTCGTCAACAAGATGGACAAGCTCGGCGCTGACTTCTACTTCACCGTCGACACCATCATCAAGCGCCTCGGTGCCAAGCCCCTCGTGCTGCAGTTGCCGATCGGTGCCGAGAACGACTTCGTCGGCGTCATCGACCTGGTCGAGATGCGCGCACTCGTGTGGCCCGGTGACTCCAAGGGTGACGTGACCATGGGCGCCAAGTACGAGGTGCAGGACATTCCCGCCGACCTCGCCGAGCGTGCCGCCGAGTACCGCGAGAAGCTGCTCGAGACGGTCGCCGAGACCGACGAGGTCCTGCTGGAGAAGCACTTCAGCGGCGAGGGCCTCACGGTCGCCGAGGTCAAGGCCGCCATCCGCAAGCTCACCGTCAACGGCGAGCTGTACCCCGTGCTGTGCGGTTCGGCGTTCAAGAACCGCGGCGTGCAGCCCATGCTCGACGCGGTCGTGGACTACCTCCCCTCGCCCCTGGACGTGCCGGCCATCGAGGCCCACGACCCCAAGGACGAAGAGAAGATCATCGTGCGTCACCCCGACGCGAACGATCCGTTCGCGGCGCTGGCGTTCAAGGTCGCCGTGCACCCGTTCTTCGGCCGCCTCACCTACATCCGCGTCTACTCCGGTCACCTGGAGTCCGGCGCACAGGTGGTCAACTCCACCAAGGGCAAGAAGGAGCGCATCGGGAAGATCTTCCAGATGCACGCCAACAAGGAGAACCCGGTCGACTCGGTCACCGCGGGCAACATCTACGCCGTGATCGGCCTGAAGGACACCACCACCGGTGACACCCTGGCCGACCCGCAGCAGCCCGTCGTGCTGGAGTCGATGACCTTCCCCGAGCCCGTCATCGAGGTCGCCATCGAGCCGAAGACCAAGGCCGACCAGGAGAAGCTGGGTCTTGCGATCCAGAAGCTCGCCGAAGAGGACCCGACCTTCCGCACCGAGCTCAACCAGGAGACCGGTCAGACGGTCATCAAGGGCATGGGCGAGCTGCACCTGGACATCCTCGTGGACCGCATGAAGCGCGAATTCCGCGTCGAGGCGAACGTCGGCAAGCCCCAGGTCGCGTACCGCGAGACCATCCGCAAGGCGGTCGAGCGTCACGACTACACGCACAAGAAGCAGACCGGTGGTTCGGGTCAGTTCGCGAAGATCCAGTTCGCGATCGAGCCGCTGGACCTGTCGGGCGATAAGACGTACGAGTTCGAGAACAAGGTCACCGGTGGCCGCATCCCGCGCGAGTACATCGAGCCGACCAACCAGGGCTTCCAGGACGCGATGAACGTCGGTGTCCTGGCCGG
Source organism: Microbacterium sp. zg-B96 (assembly GCF_030246865.1). Taxonomy (NCBI): domain Bacteria; kingdom Bacillati; phylum Actinomycetota; class Actinomycetes; order Micrococcales; family Microbacteriaceae; genus Microbacterium; species Microbacterium sp. zg-B96. The sequence goes on from NZ_CP126738.1 coordinate 473,771, forward strand.
CTACCCCATCGTGGGTGTCAAGGCGATCCTTCTCGATGGCGCCTCGCACGACGTCGACTCCTCGGAGATGGCGTTCAAGATCGCCGGCTCCATGGGCTTCAAGGAGGCTCTCCGCAAGGCGAGCCCCGTCATCCTCGAGCCGCTCATGTCGGTCGAGGTGCGCACGCCCGAGGAGTACATGGGCGATGTCATCGGTGACCTGAACTCCCGTCGCGGCCAGATCCAGTCGATGGAGGATGCCGCCGGCGTCAAGGTCGTGCGGGCGCTGGTGCCGCTGTCCGAGATGTTCGGCTACATCGGTGACCTGCGCTCGAAGACTTCGGGCCGCGCCGTCTACTCGATGGAGTTCGACAGCTACTCCGAGGTTCCTCGCGCAGTGGCCGACGAAATCGTCCAGAAGAACAAGGGCGAATAACCCTGGTGCCGGGGGCTCGCCTCACCTTCGCGGTGAGCTCCCGGCATCCACCCAACTGAATATCGACCTGTCTACTAGACTGAACCAATCCCCGTAGAGCCCCGGTCGCAATCCAGCGCCCGTGCACTACACGACTGTCCTGAGGAGGACCCAGTGGCTAAGGCCAAGTTCGAGCGGACCAAGCCGCACGTCAACATCGGAACCATCGGTCACGTTGACCACGGCAAGACCACGCTCACCGCGGCGATCTCCAAGGTGCTCGCCGACAAGTACCCGTCGGCCACCAACGTGCAGCGCGACTTCGCGTCGATCGACTCGGCCCCCGAGGAGCGTCAGCGCGGCATCACCATCAACATCTCGCACGTTGAGTACGAGACCCCCAAGCGTCACTACGCGCACGTCGATGCGCCCGGTCACGCCGACTACATCAAGAACATGATCACCGGTGCCGCTCAGATGGACGGCGCGATCCTCGTGGTCGCCGCCACCGACGGCCCGATGGCTCAGACGCGTGAGCACGTGCTGCTCGCCAAGCAGGTCGGCGTGCCGTACCTGATGGTCGCGCTGAACAAGTCGGACATGGTCGACGACGAGGAGATCCTGGAGCTCGTCGAGCTCGAGGTGCGCGAGCTTCTCTCCTCGCAGGACTTCGACGGCGACAACGCCCCCGTCATCCGCGTCTCGGGCCTGAAGGCCCTTGAGGGTGACGAGAAGTGGGTTCAGTCGATCGTCGAGCTCATGGAAGCCGTCGACGAGTCGATCCCCGACCCGGTGCGTGACAAGGACAAGCCGTTCCTCATGCCCGTCGAGGACGTCTTCACCATCACCGGTCGTGGCACGGTCGTCACCGGCCGCGCCGAGCGTGGCACGCTGGCCATCAACTCCGAGGTCGAGATCGTGGGTCTGCGCCCGACGCAGAAGACGATCGTCACCGGTATCGAGATGTTCCACAAGCAGCTCGACGAGGCATGGGCCGGCGAGAACTGTGGTCTGCTCCTGCGCGGCACCAAGCGTGACGACGTCGAGCGTGGCCAGGTCATCGTGAAGCCGGGTTCGGTTACGCCGCACACCGACTTCCAGGGCACCGCGTACATCCTGTCGAAGGAAGAGGGCGGCCGTCACAACCCCTTCTACACGAACTACCGCCCGCAGTTCTACTTCCGCACCACGGACGTCACCGGCGTCATCTCGCTGCCCGAGGGCACCGAGATGGTCATGCCCGGCGACACCACGGACATGACGGTCGAGCTGATCCAGCCGATCGCCATGGAAGAGGGCCTCGGCTTTGCAATCCGTGAGGGTGGCCGCACCGTCGGCGCCGGCACGGTGACCAAGATCATCAAGTAACTCTTCGAGTTCCTTCACGAAACCCCCCGGAGCGATCCGGGGGGTTTTGTGCGTCCGGGCGCTTTCGTGCACGTGTCGACGGGTGCCGCAAGCCCCCTTGACGGGTCCATGGGCGGTTTGTAGCTTGTCCATGAGCTCGCGCTGCAGGCGGCCCTGGGGGGCCACATGCCGCAGAGGAACGCGTGTCTTGGGAGTCCGCTTCGGGGCTGCCCGCACGTCGACGAAAGCGACGAGGGTCTGGGATGAGCGGTATTCGGAGTGCGCGGAATCAACGGCGGGCAGAGCGACCAGGGTCGCTGCAGCGGCGGGGGCGGCGCCGCACAGGCATCGCGCTGATCGCGTTGCTGGTTGCAGGCCTCACCTTCGCGAACACCGCACCGGGCACCGCTCTGGCCGCTGTCGTGCCCCCGACCCCGCCGGTACCGGCGGAGTCGCCCGCGCCCGAGCCGCCGGCCCCGGAGGCTCCTGCCCCTGCTCCCGCGCCTGAGCAGCCGGCGCCCGAGCCGCCCCCGACCGAGGCGCCCCTGCCCGCCGAGCCCGAGGCGACCGAGCCACCCGCCACGGACCCGCCGGCAACCGCCGAGGAGCCGGCTCCGCTTGTGGACGATCCCGGAATCGTGACGCCGCTGGCTGCCGTCAGCGACTGTGTGGGGGGAAACACCGTCTGCGGCACGCTGAACATCGTGAACGTCGTGCAGGGCGGCTCGGCGACTCCGGCCGACTGGGCGCTGCGCGCCAACATCGTCGGCTCCGAGGACTGGTACGACTTCACCAGCGGGCAGTCGCGCCGCGTCGCCAAGCCCGGCTCCTACACACTGGAGGCGATCGGGACACCCGGGGTCACCGACAACTACACCACGACGCTCAGCTGCTTCCTCAACGACACCAGCGGGACCACCCGCCTGCAGTTCACCGAGGCCGAGGCCCTCGTGCAGTTCATCGGCACCGGGAACTCATCGTTGGTCGCCTCCTGCACCTTCACGCACACCTACACCGCGCCGGGCACCCTCGTGCTGAGCAAGGGCGGCGAGCGCACCGGCGCCCAGAGCGTCGCGCCGCTGGCGGGCGCCACGTTCGCGGTCTACAGCGGCGGCACGGCGACGCAGCCAGACACCAGCCCCGCAAACCTGGTCGGCACGTGCGTGACCGAGGAGAACGGTCTCTGCGAGGTGACGGTGCCCTCCGGTGCGCAGTACTGGGTCATCGAGACGGCGGCGCCGGCCGGGTACCGGATCATCGACAGTTTCGACGTCGGCACATCGACGACGGTCACCCAGCAGCCGTACCGGCTGCGCACCGACGTGATCCCGGCCGGCGAGCGGGTGAGCTACCCCGCGCAGACCGGCGGCAACACCAACCTGCAGGCGCGGGGCAGCCAGTGGGCCAACGCCGCGATCAACCCGACGCTGGCACAGACCTGCGGGCTGCGCGTAGGGCTGCTGGTAGACCTCTCCAACTCCCTGCAAAGCTCGCAGCAGGACCTGCGCAACGCGGCGGCGGGCTTCGTCGACGTCCTGGAGGGGACTCCCTCCTCCATCGGCATCTGGACCTTCGCCGGCGGTGCGCCGGCGGCGGGCAGCGCGAACACCACCCTGCCGCTCACGCCGGTGTCCACCGCCGCAGGGGCTGCCACGGTGCGCGCCAAGGCGAACAGCCTGACCGTGGTCAACACGGGCGGGTGGGAGCAGGGCACGAACTGGGACCAGGGGCTCTGGCAGGTCGCGGGGGCCAGCACAGCCGACACGCTGGACGTGCTGCTCGTCCTCACCGACGGCAGCCCCACCTACTACGGCCCTCCCGGAACCGGCTCCGGCGGCGCGCCGTCGGGCCCCGGCAACCGCACCCGCTTCGTCGAGATGGAAAACGCCGTCGCCTCGGCCAACGCGCTCAAGATCGAACGCGGCACCACTGTCGTGGGCGTGGGCATCGGACCGGCCTCGGCCGGTGAGGAGCAGAACCTGCAGGCGATCTCCGGGCCCACCATCGGTCAGGACTACTTCCTCGTCGACGGCTACGAGGATCTGCAGGCGTTTCTCGAGGAGCGGGCGCTGGGCGAGTGCGCCGGCACCGTCAACGTCACCAAACTCGTGATTCCGGCGGAGGGCGAGATCGCCGACGCGGTCCCCTCACCGGGGTGGACCTTCGACGCGGCGACCGATACCGAGGGAGTCACGCTCGATCCGGTATCCGCTGTGACCAACGAGACCGGTGCGGTCAGCTTCGCCGCCAACGACATCCCCGCCGGCGGCACGGCTGACGTCACCGTCACCGAGACGCAGCAACCGGGGTTCGAGCTCGTCCAACAGGACGGCGTCAACGCCGCCTGTACGGACACCGCAGGGACAGCTGTGCCCGTCACCGACGCCGGCGAGTTCGGGTTCACGACCACGGCGCAGCAGGGCGACATCGTCACCTGCACGGTGTACAACCGAGCACCGGAACCCACGGTGTCGCTGCGCGTGGATAAAGCGTGGGTCATCGACGGCGTCCCCTATGAGGACGGCACGCAGCCGGTGGGTAACGCCGACCTGACCCTCGACGGTGAGCCGCGCACGTTCGGCACCACCTACCCGCAGTACACCGTGGGGGACACCGTCGCCATCGGCGAAGAGGTGAGTGACCTGCCCTCCGGTTGCACCTACGAGTCGACGGGCGCCGGCGCTCACGTCATCACCCCCGACGACCCGAACGTGGTGACCGTGACGAACACCGTCACGTGCGTCACGTCGCTCACGCTGGTGAAGTCCATCGCGAACGGCGACGCGACCGTCGGCGACTTCACGCTCACCGCGTCGCCGATCGGCGGCACCGGTGTCGAGGGCCCGTCGGGCGTGAGCGGGACGACCGCGCCGGTGACCCCGGGCGTGCGGTACCTGCTCACCGAGACCGGGCCGGCCACGTATGTGCAGACCGTCGAGGAGGGGGTCACGCTGATCGACGGGGCCACCGGCAGCTGGGACTGCGTCGTCGACGGCGTCGGCGACTACGACGGCGCGGACGGCGGCGTCACCGTGTCGCTCGGGCAGGAGGTCACCTGCACGGCGACCAACCAGACCGCCACGATCGTGCTGCTCAAGCAGGTGATCAACGACGAGGGCGGAACCCTCACCGAGGATGCCTGGGACCTGACCGCCGACCCCGGCGGGGCGGTGCCCGGCCTGACGCCCACCACCGTCACCGGCGCCCCGAGCGCGACCGCGGACAACACCTTCGCCGTCAGGCCCGGCCAGAGCTACACGCTCTCCGAAGCCGGGGGCGGCCCCGGGTACCGCCAGTTCGCCCTGGAGCAGCTGGTCGCGGGGGCGTGGGTCATCGTGGATCCCACGGTCACCGTGCCCGCGCTCGGCACGAACACCTACCGCTTCGTCAACGTCGACGTCGCACCCACCCTCACCCTCGTCAAGACGGTGACCACTGACGACGGCGGCACCGCCGCCGAAACCGACTGGACGCTGTCGGCGACCAGCCCGGGCGAACCTGAGGTGACCGGCGTCACCGGCACGGAAGCGGTCACCGCGGTGCCCGTCTTCGGCGGGGTCCCGTACACCCTCGCCGAGGACGGACCCGATGGCTACACGTGGGAGTCGCTCACGTGCGACAACGGCGCCGACGTCTCACCGGCCAGCCCCACCCTGACCCTCGAGGTGGGCCAGGCCGTCACCTGCACCTTCGTCAACGACGACGTGCCCGGCTCGCTCACCCTGCTCAAGGACGTCGACAACACCCTGGGCGGCAGCGCCGAACCGGCCGACTGGGACCAGCGGCTCACGGCCCAGCCCGCCACGGGCGAGGCGATCGCCTTCGACCACGCCCAGACCCAGACCGTGCCTGCCGGCAGCTACACGCTGGCCGAGGTCGACCAGATCGCCGACTACGCGTGGACGGCGCTGTCGTGCGACACGGGCGGGGTGAGCCTCGACTCACCGGTGGTCACGGTCGCCAACGGCCAGGCCGTCACCTGCACGTTCATCAACGCTTCGATCGCCCCGACGCTCACGCTCGTGAAGAACGTCGACAACCAGGGCGGCGTCGGCTCGGCCACGCCCGAGCAATGGACCCTCAACGCCGTCGCCGGGGACAGCGATCCCCTGCTGTCGGGCGAAGGCACGCGCACCGGAGAGACCACCGCCGCCCTCTCGGGGCAGGTGGCCGCCGATGTCGACTACACGCTGTCGGAGACGTTCGGACCATCCGGATACACCGCGGGCGACTGGGCCTGCGTCGAGACCGAAGGCGGCGCCGCCTATCCGCTCGTCTCGGCCGGAGTCGTGCGGCTCAGCCTCGGCGTCGACGTCACGTGCGAGATCGTCAACACGGCGATCCGGGCGGAGGGGACGATCGACAAGCAGGTGACGGACGGTTCGCCGGTGCAGAACGCCGACGGCACGTGGACCATCTCCTACGACATCGTCGTCACCAACAACTCCGACACCTCGACGTTCATCTACAGCCTCGCCGACGAGCTGCAGTACGGCGACGGGATCACGCCGACCGCGGCCAGCTGGACCGGGCCCGACGGCACGTCCGGCACGTTCACCCTGCCGGCCGGCACCGCCACCCTCGCCACCGACGCCGCGCTGCCGACCAGCGGCGACCCGCAGGCGCGGGCGACGCACACCTACACGGTGACGGTCACGGCCGAGATCGCCGACGGCACCCAGGACGGCGACGAGTGGCGATGCGACACCGCCCCCGGTGTACCCACGGCGGGCGGCTTCCTCAACGCGGCGACGCTGTCGGCGACCGGCGAGGACGACCAGACCGTGTTCGGCTGCGCCGAGCCGGCGTTCCCGACCCTGGTGAAGACGGGCGTCGACCCGGCCACCCAGAACCCCGACGCCTCGTGGAACGTCTCGTACACCCTCACGCTCACGAACCCCGGTGCGGTGGCGGTGCAGGCGGAGCTGACCGACACGCTCCCGGCCGTGCCCGACGGGTGGATCCTCGCCGACGGGGCCTGGACGATCGCAGCCGAGGGCGACACCCCCGCCCCCGCCGCCTCGACAGCGGCACCGGGCGAGACGGCGGACGTGTGGACCGGACAACTGGAGCCGGCGGCGGTCTTCACGTACACCGTCAGCGGGGTGCTGACCCCGACCAACGACGCGGCGGACCCGGGGGAGTGTGCGACGGGCGGTGGCATCGTCAATACGGCGGGCGTCACCTCCGGCGAGATCGTGGTGGATGCCGAGGGCTGCGTGACGGTGCAGATCGCCGGCGTGACCGTCGACAAGGGCGACGGCGCGGCGCAGCAGCTGCCCGACGGGACCTGGCAGATCGATTACGTCGTGACCGTGGCCAACACCAGCGACGAGGTCGCCACGACGCACACACTCACCGACGCGCCGGCGCTGGGCGAGGGGATCAACCTGATCTCGGCAACGTGGGTCGGCGGCGCTCCGGCGCCGAACAGCCCGCTCGCGGCCGGGGCGACGGCCCAGTACACCCACCGAGTCGTGGCATCCATCGACCCCGCCGTGGAGGAGCCGTCGCTGGAGTGTGAGCCCGGCGAGGGTGGAGCCTTCTTCAACACCGTGGCGATCGCCTTCCCCGGCGGCACCGATGCCGACGACGGCTGCGCGGAGCCCGGCGGCCCCACGGTCACCAAGACCGCCGAGGCTGCCACGCCGCTCGGTGCGGGCGTCTGGGCCGTGTCCTACGCCGTGACGGTGTCCAACACCAGCGGCGTCACCGTCGCATACACGCTCGAGGATCGCCCCGACGAGCTCACCGGCGGGATCACCCTCGTGACGCCGTGGGCGGTGACCGGCCCCGTGATCGACCCGGCAGGCGCGGGCACCGCCACTCTCACCCCCGACTGGGACGGCGTACAGCAGCCGACGGTCGCGACCGGCCTGCTTCCCGACGGTGCGACCCACACCTACACCGTGACCGGACAGGTGAGCGTCGTCGGCGCCGACCCCGACGCGCTCACCTGCGGGGAGACGTCGGCGGACGGTGGCGTCTGGAACACCGCGAGGGTGGACAACGGCGCGTTCGAGGCGACGGATGAGGACTGCAGCGGACTGGTCGTGGTGCCGGTACAGCTGGAGAAGTCCGACGGCACGGTGAGTGAACTCGGCCAGGGCCGGTGGCGCATCGACTACGTCGTGACGGTCACCAACCCCGGGCTGCAGCCGACGACCTACACCCTCACCGACGCTCCCGACTTCGACACCGCGTTCACGATCCTCGCGCAGGGCTGGGTAGGGTCCCCGAGCGTCGCCGACGTGGAGATTCCGGCGGGAGGCGTGGACACCTACACCTACCGGGTGGATGCCGCGTCGACGCAGAGCCCGCTGCCCGGCACCGCGCTGGTGTGCACTGAGGACGGCGGCGGGTTCTTCAACACCGCCGCCGCAACGCACCCCGGCGGCGTGGCCGTCGACAGCGGCTGCGCGGTCCCCGTCCCGCCGGCGCCGGCACCCGCACCCGGGCTCGCCGGCACGGGCGGCACCCTGCCGATCGCGGCGACCTGGCTCGGGGGGACGACGCTCATCGGGGGCATCTTGCTGCTGATGATGCTCCGCCGGAGGCACCATCGGGCGTAGGGGTGACCGAAACCCCCCGGAGGGATCCGGGGGGTTTCGTGCGTCCGGGGCGCGGCATCCGCTGGCCGAAAGGCACCGGCTCGGGTGAGGAGATCTGCCGAGGTGAGGATGTCAGGGCCGGACCGGGGCCGCATCCGGGCGGATCTCCTCATCCCGGCGCTGACATCCGGCCACCACCGCGGCATGCTGGAACCAAGCGGACGGTCCGCGGAGGAGGAGAGCGACATGGGCGTTGACGACGTGGTGAACAAGGGCAAGGAATTCCTCGAGCAGAACCGGGAGAAGATCGAGCGGGCCCTGCGCTCGGACAAGGCGGAGGAAGTCAGCGACAAGGTGCTGCAGGCGGCGACCGAGTTCGTCAAGAAGATCGCGCCGGACTCCGCCGGCGAGAAGATCGACAAGGTCCGCGAGAAGGTGGACGGGGCCCTCGGTAAGAACAAGCCCGACGCCACCGGCGACGACGACACCCCCGCCGGTCCGGTCGGCGGCGCGTAGGGGACAAGCGGCACCAGCTGCCGCCTCGACGACGCGAGACCGACCCGCGACGGCATCCATCCCGCGACACGCCCGAGTTTGCGACACGCCCGGGCGGCACGTACACTAGTGAAGTTCCACATTCCGGTGGCCGCTGAGCGTGCCCCGGATCACTGTCACGGCAGTGCATAGGCGGCGCGAAATGCGCAGGGTCCTAGGCCGCGGGCAGCAGAACACCACATCCCACACACCCGACCCGGCAACGGGTCACCGCCATGCGCGCGGGTCGTGGGGGAGCCGGATGCCTTCGGGTGTGCGGTTTGACATGAGAACAGCGGTGCAGCATCCCCCGCCCCGGCGGTGGAGAAGTGCCAGGCGCTCCAGCGCCACCGTGCGTCCAATGCGCTCACGACCTGTGAGACGTAAGACGCGGATAGAGAGTGAGCAGACAATGGCGGGACAGAAAATCCGCATTCGCCTGAAGTCGTATGACCACGAGGTCATCGACACGTCGGCGCGCAAGATCGTCGACACCGTGACCCGTGCGGGCGCGACGGTTGTGGGCCCCGTGCCCCTGCCGACCGAGAAGAACGTCGTGTGCGTCATCCGGTCGCCCCACAAGTACAAGGACAGCCGCGAGCACTTCGAGATGCGCACCCACAAGCGCTTGATCGACATCATCGACCCGACGCCCAAGGCCGTCGACTCGCTGATGCGTCTCGACTTGCCGGCCGACGTCAACATCGAGATCAAGCTCTGAGGTTCGACATGGCTGACATCAACAACAAGATTTCGAAGGGTCTCCTGGGCACGAAGCTCGGCATGACCCAGGTTTGGGATGAGAACGGCAAGCTCGTTCCCGTCACCGTCATCGAGGTTGCACCCAACGTGGTCACCCAGGTGCGTACGCCCGAGAAGGACGGCTACAAGGCCGTTCAGATCGCGTACGGCCAGATCGACCCCCGCAAGGTCAACCAGCCCCTCACGGCCCACTTCGAGGCCGCAGGCGTGACCCCCCGTCGCCACCTCACCGAGGTGCGCACCGCTGACGCTGCTGACTACTCACTCGGTCAGGAACTCACGGTGGATGCCACGTTCGAGGCCGGCCAGCTGGTCGACGTCGTCGGCACCAGCAAGGGCAAGGGCACCGCGGGTGTCATGAAGCGTCACAACTTCAAGGGCGTCTCGGCTTCGCACGGTTCGCACCGTAACCACCGCAAGCCCGGCTCGATCGGCGCATCGTCGACCCCGAGCCGCGTCTTCAAGGGCATGCGCATGGCCGGCCGTATGGGTGGCGAGCGCGTGACCGTCCTCAACCTCAAGGTGCACGCCGTCGACGCCGAGAAGGGTCTGCTGCTCGTCAAGGGCGCTGTCCCCGGCGCGCGCGGCCGCATCGTCTACGTCCGCAACGCAGTGAAGGGTGCCTGAACATGGCTGACTCGACTCTCGCGCTCGACGTTCGCACTGCCGATGGCAAGAAGGCCGGCTCCGTGGAGCTGCCCGCCGCGCTGTTCGACGTCAAGACGAACATCCCCCTGATCCACCAGGTCGTCGTCGCGCAGCTTGCCGCCGCACGCCAGGGCACTCACTCGACCAAGCGTCGCGGTGAGGTCTCCGGTGCCGGCCGCAAGCCCTTCAAGCAGAAGGGCACCGGTAACGCCCGTCAGGGCTCGATCCGCGCGCCCCAGATGAAGGGTGGTGGCATTGTCCACGGCCCGAAGCCGCGTGACTACTCGCAGCGCACCCCCAAGAAGATGATCGCCGCCGCCCTGCTGGGCGCGCTCAGCGACCGTGCTCGCGGGGAACGTCTGCACATCGTCGAGTCCTTCGCGATCGACGGCGCCCCCTCGACGAAGGCCGCAGCTGCGGTGCTCGCCGAGTTCGCCTCCGCGAAGCGGGTTCTCGTGGTCATCGACCGCAACGACGAGATCAGCGTCAAGAGCCTGCGCAACCTCGAGGTCGTGCACGTGCTGACCTTCGACCAGCTGAACGCCTACGACGTGATCGTCTCCGACGACATCGTCTTCACCAAGGCCGCCTACGACGCGTTCGTCGCGTCGAAGACGGCCAACACCGAGGAGGTCTCGGCATGACCACCGCGCACATCGCACTGAACAAGGACCCGCGCGACGTCATCCTCAAGCCGGTCGTTTCCGAGAAGAGCTACGGGCTCATCGACGAGGGTAAGTACACCTTCCTCGTGGATCCCCGCGCCTCCAAGACCGAGATCAAGCTCGCCATCGAGAAGATCTTCGACGTCAAGGTGGCCTCGGTGAACACGCTCAACCGCCCCGGCAAGGCACGTCGCACCCGCTTCGGGATGGGCAAGCGCAAGGACACCAAGCGCGCCATCGTGACGCTCAAGTCGGGAACCATCGACATCTTCACGGCAGTCGGCTGACGGTCGGGACAGAGGACTAGAGAACATGGCTATTCGCAAGTACAAGCCCACGACCCCGGGTCGCCGCGGCTCGTCGGTGGCCGACTTCGCCGAGATCACCCGATCGACGCCTGAGAAGTCGCTCCTCCGCCCGCTCTCCAAGACCGGTGGTCGCAACAACCAGGGACGCATCACCACGCGTCACATCGGTGGTGGCCACAAGCGTCAGTACCGCGTCATCGACTTCCGTCGTCATGACAAGGACGGCATCAACGCCAAGGTCGCTCACATCGAGTACGACCCCAACCGCACCGCACGCATCGCGCTGCTGCACTACTTCGACGGCGAGAAGCGATACATCATCGCGCCGAACAAGCTGGCACAGGGCGACATCGTGGAGTCGGGTTCCGGCGCTGACATCAAGCCGGGCAACAACCTGCCGCTGCGCAACATCCCCACCGGTACCGTGATCCACGCGATCGAACTCCGCCCCGGCGGCGGTGCCAAGATCGCCCGCTCGGCCGGCGCCTCTGTGCGTCTGGTCGCAAAGGACGGCCCGTACGCGCAGCTTCGTCTGCCCTCGGGTGAGATCCGCAACGTCGACGCGCGCTGCCGTGCAACCATCGGCGAGGTCGGCAACGCCGAGCAGTCGAACATCAACTGGGGCAAGGCCGGTCGTAACCGCTGGAAGGGCATCCGCCCGACCGTCCGCGGTGTCGCGATGAACCCGGTCGACCACCCCCACGGTGGTGGCGAGGGCAAGACGTCCGGTGGTCGTCACCCGGTCAGCCCCTGGGGCCAGGCTGAGGGTCGCACCCGTCACGCCAACAAGGAAAGCGACAAGTACATCGTCCGTCGTCGCAACGCCGGCAAGAAGCGCAAGTAGGAGTAGAGGAAGATGCCTCGCAGCCTTAAGAAGGGCCCCTTCGTCGACGAGCACCTGCTTCGCAAGGTCGTCTCGCAGAACGAAGCCGGTTCCAAGAACGTCATCAAGACCTGGTCGCGCCGTTCGATGATCATCCCCGCAATGCTGGGACACACCATCGCCGTGCACGACGGTCGCAAGCACATCCCTGTGTTCGTGACCGAAACCATGGTCGGCCACAAGCTGGGCGAGTTTGCGCCCACCCGCACCTTCCGCGGCCACGAGAAGGACGACAAGAAGGGCCGCCGCCGCTAACGCGGTGGCGCAGAGAGGAGAGAGAGATGGTGGATTCCATCGCCCGCGTGCGACACATCCGCGTGACCCCTCAGAAGGCTCGTCGTGTCGTCGCTCTCATCAAGGGCAAGCAGGCTCAGGAGGCCTTGGCCATCCTGAAGTTCGCGCCGCAGAGTGCTTCCGAGCCGATTTACAAGCTCGTCGCCTCGGCTATGGCGAACGCTCGCGTCGCTGCCGACAAGGACGGCGAGTACCTGGACGAGCAGGACCTGTACGTGAAGAACGCGTACGTCGACGAGGGCACGACGCTGAAGCGTTTCCGCCCCCGTGCACAGGGTCGCGCGTTCCAGATCAAGAAGCGGACCAGCCACATCACTGTGGAGCTGGCGACCCCCGAGGTCCAGGCCGCTGCCCCCGCCACGACTAGCAAGAAGGCGAGCAAGTAATGGGACAGAAAGTTCACCCGTACGGCTTCCGCCTCGGCATCACCACCGATCACGTCTCGCGGTGGTTCTCCGACTCGACCAAGCCGGGCCAGCGCTACGCCGACTACGTCGCGGAGGACATCAAGATCCGTCGTCTGCTGACCACGTCGCTCGACCGCGCCGGCGTCAGCAACATCGAGATCGAGCGCACCCGTGACCGTGTGCGTGTGGACATCCACACCGCCCGCCCGGGTATCGTGATCGGCCGCCGCGGCGCCGAGGCTGAGCGCATTCGCTCGGACCTCGAAAAGCTCACCGGCAAGCAGATCCAGCTGAACATCCTCGAGGTCAAGAACCCCGAGGCTGACGCTCAGCTGGTCGCGCAGGGCATCGCCGAGCAGCTCTCCGCCCGCGTGGCTTTCCGCCGCGCGATGCGTAAGGGTCTGCAGGGCGCTCAGCGCGCCGGTGCCAAGGGCATCCGCATCCAGGTCTCCGGCCGCCTCGGCGGCGCCGAGATGAGCCGTTCGGAGTTCTACCGCGAGGGTCGTGTGCCGCTGCACACGCTGCGCGCGAACATCGACTACGGCTTCTACGAGGCAAAGACCACCTTCGGCCGCATCGGCGTGAAGGTCTGGATCTACAAGGGTGATCTCACCAACAAGGAGCTCGCCCGCGAGCAGGCCAACGCTCCGAAGGCAGCCCGTGGCCGTGACGACCGTGGCGGCGACCGCCGCCGTGGTCCGCGCAACGACGCCCCCGTCGCAGAAGGAGCATCGGCGTAATGCTTATTCCCCGTAAGGTCAAGTACCGCAAGCAGCACCACCCCGGTCGTTCAGGCCAGGCCACCGGTGGCACGAAGGTCTCCTTCGGCGAGTTCGGCATCCAGGCCATCACGCCGGCGTATGTGACCAACCGTCAGATCGAGTCCGCTCGTATCGCCATGACGCGTCACATCAAGCGTGGCGGAAAGGTGTGGATCAACATCTACCCCGACCGTCCGCTCACCAAGAAGCCGGCCGAAACCCGCATGGGTTCCGGTAAGGGCTCGCCCGAGTGGTGGGTTGCCAACGTCAAGCCGGGTCGCGTCCTCTTCGAGGTCGCGGGCGTCAACGAGCAGCTTGCTCGCGAGGCTTTGACCCGTGCAATTCACAAGCTGCCCCTGAAGGCACGCATCATCAAGCGCGAGGAGGGCGACGCGTAATGGCTGTCGGCACCAAGACGCTCGCACCAAGCGAGCTCGATACGTTCGAAGACCAGCGCCTCGTGGAGGAGCTGCGCAAGGCCAAGGAAGAGCTGTTCAACCTGCGCTTCCAGTCGGCCACCGGCCAGCTCGACAGCCACGGTCGCATCCGTGCCGTCAAGCGTGACATTGCGCGGCTGTACACCGTGATCCGCGAGCGCGAGCTGGGCATCCGTGCCACGCCCGCGCCCGTAGAGACCGCGACCAAGGCGAAGAAGACCAAGGCCAAGAAGGCGGATGCCGCTGACGAGGCCGTGAAGGAAGAGGCCGAGTGATGGCTGAGACCACCGAGAAGAAGGCTCCTGCCAAGAAGGCAGCCCCCAAGACCACGGCCGCACCGGTCGAGGCCAAGGGCCACGAGTCGTCCGAGCACGATGTCCGCGACGTCAACGCGCGCGGATATCGCAAGTCCCGCCGCGGCTACGTGGTCAGCGACAAGATGGACAAGACGATCGTCGTCGAGGTTGAGGACCGCGTTAAGCACCCCCTCTACGGCAAGGTCATCCGTCGCACCTCCAAGGTCAAGGCGCACGACGAGGGCAACACGGCCGGTATCGGCGACCTCGTGCTCATCAACGAGACCCGCCCGCTGAGCGCCACCAAGCGCTGGCGCCTGGTCGAGATCCTCGAGAAGGCCAAGTAAGGCTTCGGCCTGCTTGGAATCCAAGGAGTAAGAAGTGATTCAGAACGAATCCCGACTCAAGGTTGCCGACAACACCGGTGCCAAAGAGTTGCTCACCATCCGTGTGCTCGGCGGCTCCGCCCGCCGGTACGCCGGTGTGGGCGACATCATCGTGGCAACGGTGAAGGATGCCATCCCCGGCGGCAACGTCAAAAAGGGCGATGTGGTCAAGGCCGTCATCGTGCGCACCGTCAAGGAGACCCGTCGTCCCGACGGCTCGTACATCAAGTTCGACGAGAACGCCGCCGTGATCCTGAAGAACGATGGGGAGCCCCGCGGCACCCGCATCTTCGGGCCGGTCGGTCGTGAGCTTCGCGACAAGAAGTTCATGAAGATCGTCTCGCTGGCCCCGGAGGTTATTTGATCATGGCGAAGATCAAGAAGGGCGACCTGGTTCAGGTCATCACGGGCGCCGACAACGGTAAGCAGGGCAAGGTCCTCGAGGTCCTCGTCGAGCGCAACCGCGTCGTCGTCGAAGGCGTGAACTACGTCACCAAGCACACCCGTGTGGGTCAGACCCAGCGCGGCACCAAGACGGGTGGCATCGAGACCCTCGAAGCCCCCCTCCACATCTCCAACGTCGCCCTGGTCGACCCCGAGACGAAGAAGCCGACCCGTATCGGCCGCCGCGTCGAGGAGCAGACCAAGAACGGCGTCAAGCGCACGGTCCGCGTGCGCTTCGCGAAGAAGTCAGGCAAGGACCTCTGAGAATGAGCACTGCACCTGCCGCGGTGGCTGGCAAGATCCAGCCCCGCCTGAAGCAGAAGTACAAGAACGAGATCCAGAAGGCGATGCAGGAAGAGTTCGGCTACGCGAACGTCATGCAGATCCCTCGGATCGTCAAGGTCGTCGTCAACACCGGTGTCGGTGAGGCTGCGCGTGACAGCAAGGTGATCGATGGTGCGGTCGACGACCTCACCAAGATCACCGGCCAGAAGCCGGTTGTCACCAAGGCTCGCAAGTCCATCGCGCAGTTCAAGCTGCGCGAGGGTCAGGCCATCGGTGCGCACGTCACCCTTCGCGGTGACCGTGCGTGGGAGTTCCTGGACCGCCTCGTGAACCTCGCGCTGCCGCGCATCCGCGACTTCCGCGGACTGTCGCCCAAGCAGTTCGATGGTCACGGCAACTACACCTTCGGCTTGCAGGAGCAGTCGGTGTTCCACGAGATCAACCAGGACAAGATCGATCGCGTTCGCGGCTTCGACATCACTGTCGTCACCACGGCGGCCACCGACGCGGAAGGTCGCTCGCTGCTTCGTCAGCTGGGCTTCCCCTTCCGTGCCGACGACGCCCAGGCGTAATCCGATAGACTGTGGCGTTTGGTCCCGGACCCTGCGGTCCGGGACCAAACGTCCGTACAACTGAATACTGCGAAATCATCGCAGGTCGGCTGTCGCGTAACGGCATCCGAAACCTCGTGAACGAAGGAACAAACACATGACAATGACAGACCCGGTCGCAGACATGCTGACCCGTCTGCGCAACGCGAACTCGGCCCACCACGATTCCGTGTCGCTGCCGAGCTCCAAGCTCAAGACTCACATCGCCGAGATCCTCCAGCAGGAGGGCTACATCGCCGGCTGGGAGGTCACTGACGCCCGCGTCGGCCAGACCCTCACGCTGACCCTGAAGTACGGCCCGAACCGCGAGCGGTCGATCGCCGGCATCAAGCGCGTGTCGAAGCCGGGTCTCCGCGTCTACGCACGCTCCACCGAGATCCCCACCGTGCTCGGCGGCCTTGGCGTAGCAATCCTGTCCACCTCCTCTGGCCTCCTCACGGACCGCCAGGCCGAGTCGAAGGGCGTCGGTGGGGAAGTCCTCGCCTACGTGTGGTGATCTGAATGTCCCGCATCGGTCGTCTTCCCATCGACATCCCCGCCGACGTTACCGTCGAGGTCTCCGGCCAGGATGTCTCCGTCAAGGGCCCCAAGGGTGAGCTCAACCTCACCGTTTCGCGCCCCATCGAGGTCGCGGTCACGGAGGGCCAGGTTCTGGTCTCCCGTCCCGACGACGAGCGCGAGTCGCGGTCGCTTCACGGCCTGACCCGCACGCTCATCCACAACAACATCATCGGCGTCACCCAGGGCTACACCAAGGGCCTTGAGGTCGTCGGCACCGGTTACCGCGTCGCACAGAAGGGCGGCTCGGTCGAGTTCGCCCTCGGCTTCTCGCACCCCGTGCTGGTCGAACCGCCGGCAGGCATCACGTTCACGGTCGAAGGCAACAACAAGGTCACCGTGAGCGGCATCGACAAGCAGGCCGTCGGTGAGGCTGCCGCCAACATCCGCAAGATCCGCAAGCCCGAGCCCTATAAGGGCAAGGGTGTGCGCTACGCCGGCGAGGTCGTTCGGCGCAAGGCCGGAAAGGCTGGTAAGTAACCATGGCTGTGACTTCCAAGTCCGTCGCACGTGCGCGTCGTCACGCGCGCCTGCGCAAGAAGGTCGTCGGCACCGAAGCGCGTCCGCGCCTCGTCGTCACCCGTTCGGCCCGCCACGTCTTCGTCCAGCTGGTCGACGACAGCAAGGGTCACACCGTGGCGTCGGCATCGACGCTCGAGACTGACCTGCGTACCTTCGACGGTGACAAGACTGCCAAGGCCCGCAAGGTCGGCGAGCTCGTCGCCGAGCGTGCGAAGGCCGCCGGCGTCGTCGACGTCGTGTTCGACCGTGGTGGCAACCGCTACGCGGGTCGTGTGGCCGCGATCGCCGAAGGCGCCCGCGAGGGAGGCCTGAACCTGTGAGCGAGAACAAGGAGAACGAAGTGACCGAAACCGCTCCGGCTGCGGCTACGGCCGAGGCCGCTACAGCGGCGCCCGAGACGGCGGCTGCCGAGCGCGAGCCGCGTCGCGGCGGTCGCGAGCGCAACCCCAACCGGGAGCGCAACTCGCGTGACCGCAACGAGAGCCAGTTCCTCGAGCGCGTCGTCACGATCAACCGTGTGTCCAAGGTCGTCAAGGGTGGTCGCCGCTTCAGCTTCACCGCCCTCGTGGTCGTGGGCGACGGCAACGGTCTGGTCGGCGTCGGATACGGCAAGGCCCGCGAGGTGCCCCTGGCCATTTCCAAGGGTGTTGAAGAGGCCAAGCGCAACTTCTTCCGCGTGCCCCGTGTCGGCTCGACCATCCCGCACCCGGTGCAGGGTGAGGCCGCTGCCGGTGTTGTGCTGCTGCGTCCGGCTGCTGCCGGTACCGGTGTCATCGCCGGTGGTCCGGTGCGTGCCGTGCTCGAATGCGCCGGCATCCACGACGTGCTCTCGAAGTCGCTCGGTTCGTCGAACACGATCAACATCGTGCACGCGACCGTCGCGGCTCTGAAGAGCCTTGAGGAGCCGCGTGCGGTTGCCGCACGCCGTGGCCTGGACTTCGATCAGGTTGCTCCCGCCCGTCTCATCCGCGCCGAGGCAGCTGCTGCCGAGGCCGCGCGCGAGAAGAAGGTTGGTGCCTGATGGCTGCCCGTCTGAAGGTCACGCAGACCAAGTCCAAAGTGAGCGAGAAGCAGAACCAGCGCGACACGCTGCGCAGCCTCGGTCTCAAGCGGATCGGCGACACTGTCGTCCGTCCGGACGACGCGCAGACGCGCGGCTACGTCAAGACCGTCGCCCACCTCGTGAAGGTTGAGGAGATCGACTAATGGCTGAACAGGCCAAGAAGAAGGACGAGGCCGCTCAGGCCGCGCCCAAGAAGGCTGCCGCTAAGAAGCCGGCCGCTGCCAAGGCTGCACCGAAGACGGATGCTCCGGCGTCCCGTCCCGGCGTGCTGAAGGTGCACCACCTGCGTCCGGTCCCCGGATCCAACACCGCCAAGACTCGCGTCGGCCGTGGTGAAGGCTCCAAGGGTAAGACCGCGGGTCGAGGCACCAAGGGCACGAAGGCGCGTTACAGCGTTCGGGTCGGCTTCGAGGGCGGTCAGATGCCGCTGCACATGCGTACGCCGAAGCTGCGCGGGTTCAAGAACCCGTTCCGCGTCGAGTACCAGGTGGTCAACCTCGACAAGCTCGCCGAGCTGTACCCCAACGGTGGCGACGTCACCGTGAGCGACCTGGTCGCCAAGGGTGCCGTGCGCAAGAACGAGAAGGTCAAGGTGCTGGGCACCGGCGACATCTCCGTCAAGCTCACCGTGGCCGTCGACAAGGTCTCCGGCTCTGCTGAGCAGAAGATCGTCGCAGCTGGCGGCACTATCAAGTAATCGCGTGACAGGGGTCGGAGCAAGTCTCCGGCCCCTGTTGCCGTACGCTGGTTGATGCCGCGCCCGCGGGGTGACCGGCAATCCCCTTGGAGGAATCCGACTTGTTCAGCGCCATTGCGCGGGTCTTCCGCACACCCGACCTGCGGCGGAAGATCGGCTTCACGCTCGCGATCATCGCCATCTACCGCCTCGGCGCGCACGTGCCGACGCCCTTCGTCGACTTCCCCAACGTGCAGTCGTGTCTCGCGCAGTCGGGCGGCACCGAGGGCCTGATGTCCCTGGTGAACCTGTTCTCCGGTGGGGCGCTGCTGCAGCTGTCGATCTTCGCGCTCGGTGTGATGCCCTACATCACGGCCACCATCATCGTGCAGCTGCTGCGCGTGGTGATCCCGCACTTCGAGACCCTCTACAAGGAGGGCCAGGCCGGCCAGGGCAAGCTCACGCAGTACACGCGCTACCTCACCATCGCGCTGGCGCTGCTGCAGTCGACCACCCTCATCACGGTGGCCCGCAGCGGTCAGCTGTTCGGCGTCACCGGCGTCGCGGAGTGCAACCAGCTGCTCACCAACGACGCGTGGTGGGCCCAGCTGCTCATGATCATCACGCTGACCGCCGGCACCGGCCTCATCATGTGGTTCGCCGAGCTCATCACCGAGCGTGGCGTCGGCAACGGCATGTCGATCCTCATCTTCACCTCGATCGCGGCGACCTTCCCCTCGGCCATGTGGTCGATCTGGCAGGCCCGCGGCTTCGAGATCTTCCTCATGGTGCTCGCCGTCGGCGTGCTCACCGTCGGCCTCGTCGTGTTCGTCGAACAGTCCCAGCGCCGCATCCCGGTGCAGTACGCCAAGCGCATGGTGGGACGCCGCACCTACGGCGGCACCAACACCTACATCCCGATCAAGGTGAACATGGCCGGCGTCGTGCCCGTCATCTTCGCCTCGTCGCTGCTGTACATCCCCGCGCTGATCGCACAGTTCAACCAGAACCCGGATGCCGAAGGCAACGTGCCCGGCTGGGTCGCGTGGATCCAGCAGTACTTCACCACCGGTGACAACCCGCTGTACATGCTGGTGTACTTCCTGCTCATCGTCGGATTCACCTACTTCTACGTCGCGATTACGTTCAACCCGGTCGACGTCGCGGACAACATGAAGAAGTACGGCGGGTTCATCCCCGGCATCCGTGCCGGCCGGCCCACCGCCGAGTACCTGGACTACGTGCTCACCCGCATCACGCTTCCCGGCTCGATCTACCTGGGTCTCATCGCCCTGATCCCGCTGATCGCCCTGGCCACGGTCGGTGCGAACCAGAACTTCCCGTTCGGTGGGGCATCCATCCTCATCATCGTCGGCGTGGGTCTGGAGACGGTGAAGCAGATCGACGCGCAGCTGCAGCAGCGCCACTACGAAGGACTCCTCCGATGACCACCCCTCGTCTCCTCATCGTCGGGCCGCAGGGCTCGGGCAAGGGCACGCAGGGCGTGCGCATCGCCGAAGCGTTCGGCATCCCCGTCATCTCCACCGGCGACGTGTTCCGCGCCGCCGTGAAGGACGGCACCGAGCTCGGAAAGCAGGTGCAGGCGATCATCGATGCCGGTGACCTGGTACCCGACGAGCTGACCAGCGCGATCGTGCGCGAGCGGCTGGCGCAGGCGGATGCCGCGGGCGGGTTCCTCCTCGACGGGTATCCCCGCAACCTCGGTCAGGTCGCCGACCTCGATGCCTTCCTGGCCGCGCGCGGCGAGGAGCTCACCGGCGTCATCGAGCTGAGCGTCCCGCGGGACGAGAGCATGACGCGGCTGACGCGTCGCGCGCACGAGCAGGGCCGGGCCGACGACACCGAAGAGGCCATCGCCAAGCGGTTGTCGATCTACGAGCGCGAGACCGCGCCCATCCTCGACGTCTACCGCGAGCGCGGCATCGTCGACACGATCGACGGCGTCGGCACGCTCGATGACATCACCGAGCGGGTCACCGCGGCACTGGCCGCGCGCGACCTCGTCGGCGCCTGACGACGTGCTGCGCCGCTCGATCTACAAGACCCCCGCACAGCTGCGGGCCATGGTTGAACCCGGCCTCATCACCGCCGCGGCCCTGGACGCCGTCCGTGCGCTCGTGGCACCCGGCGTGACGACGTTGGAACTGGATGCCGCGGCATCCGAGGTCATCCGTGCACGCGGCGCGGTGTCGAACTTCCAGCTGGTGCGCGGCTACCGCCACACCGTCTGCACGTCGGTGAACGAGCAGGTGGTGCATGGGATCCCGAGTGACCGCGTGCTGCAACCGGGCGACATCGTCTCGATCGACGCCGGCGCGCAGTACCAGGGCTGGAACGGCGACTCGGCGATCACGATCGTCGTGCCCGATCCGTCGCGGCCCGAGCTGGTGGCCGAGCGCGAGCGGCTGTCCCAGGTGACCGAGGGGTCGCTGTGGGCCGGCATCGCCGCACTGGCGAACGCGCGGCACATCGCCGAGGTCGGCGACGCCGTGCAGGGGTACATCGAATCGTCGGGGGAGACCTACGGGATCCTCCGCGACTACGTGGGCCACGGCATCGGACGCAAGATGCACGAGGCGCCGTCGGTGTTCAACTACCGCACGGCCGACCTCGGCGCCGAGGTCCGCCCTGGCCTGTGCCTGGCGATCGAGCCGATGGTCGTCGCCGGCAGCGAAGAGACTCTCGTCGAGGACGACGACTGGACGGTCTCTACCATCGACGGCTCAGTCGGCTCCCACTGGGAGCACAGCGTCGCGGTGCATGATGGCGGTATCTGGGTGCTCACCGCGCCCGATGGCGGAGCTGCGGGTCTGGCGCCGTTCGGCGTTGTCCCGCGCAGGATCGAATAGGGGACAACTTCGTGGCATCGGCAGGGAACAAGACCAACTGGTTCGCGGTATGGGTCAGCGCCGCGGTCGTCGTCGTGCTGGTCGGCGTCGGAGCGCTGGTGTGGTGGATGAACAGTGCCGCCTCGCCCGAGGCATCCGCCCCCACGGGGTCCTCGATCGAAGCCGAGACCGGCGCGATCGTCGTCGGTGACGGCGCGGACGAGGTCGAGCTGTGGATGGACTTCTACTGCCCTCACTGCCAGGACTTCGAGGATGCGTACGGATCCACGATCAGCGAGCTCGTGGATTCGAACGCCATCACCCTGCGGGTGCAGCCGGTGGCGCTGGCCTCGCTCAACGCGGCATCCGGCACCGAGTTCTCGGCCCGCTCGGCCAGCGCGATGTACTGCGTCGCCGAGACCAGCGGGCAGGCGGCGTACGACTTCATGACCGCCGTCTTCGCCACGCACCCGACCGGGCAGGGCCTGACCGACGACGAGCTCGCGCAAATCGCGGCGGATGCCGGTGCCCCCGACGCCGCCGAGTGCATCGCCGACGAGACGTACGCGGACTTCGTGCTGTCGCAGGCGCAGGAGCTGCCGGAGAGCCCCGAGGGCTCCGCCGGCACCCCGACGCTGCTGGTGAACGGCGAGTACGTGACGATCACCGGCGATGTGACCGCCGACCTGACGTCCCGCCTGGGGATGTAACGCCCGCGCTTCCGCGCCCGCGCCCGCGCTGAGAAACCACTTCTCGGATGAGACACCACGCACCGCGTGGTTTCTCGACCGAGAGGTGGTTTCTCACTTCGGCAACGACCGCGGGTTGTGTCGCAGCGTCGCCAGCAGGGCACGCTGCGGGGGCCGCACGCGCGGCACGCCGGCGCGGCCGAGTCGCTCGTCCAACGGGGCGACGCGCATCGCCGTGGCCCAATCCCACCGGGTGAACTCGCGCACCTGGCGGCGGAGGCGATCTTCCCTCTGCTTCTCGTTCACGATTCGTGCCACGGTGTCCGCGGCATCGGTGCCGACGTACTTGCCGTAACCGTCTGACTCGCCGATCACGCTCGCGCGACGCCAGAAAAAGTCGGCCCGGTCGACGAAGCCCTCGGCGACGAACTCGACTTGCAGTTCGGGGCCCTCGTACCCGAGCCAGACGATGACCGCGTGGCTGACTGTCTCGCCCACGGACTCCGACCGCGGATCCACCAGCTCCAGCAGCAGTGCCACGCGGGCGCTGCCACGCCGGTTCACCTGCGAGCCGGCGATCTCACGCAGCAGGTCGACGGATGCCGCATCGGGCCGGCTCGCCGACACCACGGCATCCGCGACAGCAAGTCCGAACGCCGGGGGCAGCACCCGCATGAGGTCGACGGCGGTGGCAGCCGGCGCCGTCATCAGCATGCCGCCGCGCAGCTCGACGGGCTTGGCATCGGCGCTGGTGTGTACGCAGACGTCGCCGAAGCGGCGGGAGCTGGTGCGCTCCGGGTCGTAGACGTGAATGTCGCGGGGCTCCCCGAAGACGGGGAGGCCCATCGCCGCGGCGGCGGACTCGAGGGCGAGGATCGCGTCGGGATGCTTGAGGTGAAACGCATGGACCCGCGCTCGATACCGCTCCCACGGTTGGAGCCTGACCCATTGGTCCCGGGGCGCGTAAACGCCCGGACGCACCCTGATCACGGCCGCGCCCGCGCGGACGCGCAGCCCGGCGTGCGCGGCGTCGCCCTGCAGCGTGAGCATGACGGGGGCGGGCGCGATCTGCAGCGATTTCATGTCCCCAGCGTGCGCACGCGCGGCATCCGGCGTCGGCGCCCGCATCCCGATCCGGGGACAGCACCGCCCATCCGCGCCCTGTGGAGGAAGCGCCGCGCGCACGGGCCCGACGTCGACGCCGCTGAAAAACCACGTTTCGGATGAGAAACACCGCGATGCATGGTTTCTCGCCCGAGAAGTGGTTTCTCGGGGGAGAGGGCGGCGCGATAGCCGCGGGGCCCGGGCAGCCGGGGGCGGCGCGATAGCGGCGGGGCCCGGGCAGCCGGGTGCGGCGCGACACGCCCGACGCGGCGCGTCGACACGCCCGAGTTGCCGCACGCGGTACTACCACGTATGCTTGACGTTTGGTGCGTTGCGCCTATTTTGGCGTGTCGCCGCACCGAATCCCATCCACCGCAGACCGACCGGTCCGCATAACTGTAAGCGAGCGTATGGCGAAGAAAGACGGTGTCATCGAGATCGAGGGTGTGATCTCCGAGGCTCTCCCGAACGCGATGTTCCGCGTCGAGCTGAGCAACGGACACAAAGTGCTCGCAACCATCTCGGGCAAGATGCGGCAGAACTACATCCGCATCATCCCCGAGGACCGCGTTGTCGTTGAGCTCAGCCCTTATGACCTCACGCGCGGCCGCATCGTCTACCGCTACCGCTAGACCGGTCGAGAAGTAACGCCCCAGGTCGCTCGCGCGATCCTGCCCGGCGAAGACAGCGAATAGGAAGCATCATGAAGGTCAAGCCCTCCGTCAAGCCCATCTGCGATCACTGCAAGATCATCCGCCGCCACGGCCGCGTCATGGTCATCTGCAAGGCGAACCCCCGCCACAAGCAGCGCCAGGGTTGACAGGACGGATGCCGCGGCATCCGTCTCACAGACTCACAACTGAACAAACACACACGGCAGGATCAGAACCTCGCAAGAGGGGACACCTCGGGCGGAGGCCCGGGCACCGATTCTGCTCCACACCTCCACTCACTCCTAGGAGAGTCGCATGGCACGTCTTGCCGGCGTCGACATCCCGCGCGATAAGCGCGTGATCATCGCCCTGACCTACATCTACGGCGTTGGCCGTACCCGTTCCAACGAGATCCTCGCTGCCACCGGCATCGATGGAAACATCCGCGTCAAGGACCTCACCGACGAGCAGCTCGTCTCGCTCCGTGACCACATCGAGGGCACCTACAAGGTGGAGGGTGACCTTCGCCGCGAGGTGGCCGCCGACATCCGCCGCAAGATCGAGATCGG
This sequence comes from Microbacterium sp. zg-B96, assembly GCF_030246865.1. NCBI lineage: Bacteria > Bacillati > Actinomycetota > Actinomycetes > Micrococcales > Microbacteriaceae > Microbacterium > Microbacterium sp. zg-B96. The sequence continues at coordinate 498,467 of NZ_CP126738.1, forward strand.
TTCGTACGAGGGCGTGCGCCACCGCCGCGGCCTCCCGGTGCGCGGCCAGCGCACCAAGACCAACGCGCGTACCCGCAAGGGCCCCAAGCGCACGGTCGCCGGCAAGAAGAAGGCGCGCTAGGCCTCCGCCGGCGCCTCAGGATTTAGGGAGAACGCAGAACATGGCACAGGCCAAGAGCGCCGCGCGCAAGCCGCGCCGCAAGGAAAAGAAGAACATCGCACTGGGCCACGCCCACATCAAGTCGACGTTCAACAACACGATCGTCTCGATCACCGACCCGTCCGGCGCTGTCATCAGCTGGGCATCGTCCGGTGGCGTGGGCTTCAAGGGCTCGCGCAAGTCGACCCCGTATGCCGCAGGCATGGCGGCCGAGTCGGCAGCGCGTCAGGCCCAGGAGCACGGCGTCAAGAAGGTCGACGTCTTCGTGAAGGGCCCGGGTTCGGGCCGCGAGACCGCGATCCGGTCGCTGACCGCCGCCGGTCTTGAGGTTGGCTCCATCCAGGACGTCACCCCCCAGGCGCACAACGGCTGCCGCCCGCCCAAGCGCCGCCGCGTCTGATCCTCGACAGGTTCACGAGCCCGGGCCCCGCGTACACGCGCGGCCCGGTCTCGGCCCTGACGACTGCACGCATACCGGATGCCGCGAGGCGCGGCATCCGTCACAACTCAACACCTCACCACACACACGTGTCATATAGCGGTCACGTGATCGAAAGGAACACATCGTGCTCATCGCACAGCGTCCCACTTTGACCGAGGAGAAGATCGGCGAGTTCCGCAGCCGGTTCATCATCGAGCCGCTGGAGCCCGGTTTCGGATACACGATCGGCAACGCGCTGCGCCGCAGCCTGCTGTCGTCGATCCCCGGGGCAGCCGTCACCAGCATCCGTATCGACGGCGTGCTGCACGAGTTCAGCACCATCCCCGGTGTCAAGGAAGATGTCACCGAGATCATCCTCAACATCAAGCAGCTCGTCGTTTCGAGCGAGCGCGACGAGCCCATCACGGCTTACCTGCGCAAGACCGGCTCCGGCGAGGTCACGGCCGCCGACATCTCGGCTCCCGCCGGTGTCGAGGTCCACAACCCCGAGCTGGTCATCGCGACCCTCAACGACACCGCCAAGTTCGAGCTCGAGCTGACGATCGAGCGTGGCCGCGGCTACGTCTCGGCCACCCAGAACCGCAACGAGTACGCCGAGGCCGGGGTCGTCCCGATCGACTCGATCTACTCGCCGGTCCTCAAGGTCAGCTACCGCGTCGACGCGACGCGTGCCGGTGAGCGCACTGACTTCGACAAGCTCGTGCTCGACGTCGAGACGAAGGCCTCCATGGCCCCGCGCGACGCCGTCGCTTCGGCCGGTCGCACCCTCACCGAGCTGTTCGGTCTCGCCCGCGAGCTGAACGTCGAGGCCGAGGGCATCGAGATCGGCCCCGCGCCGGTGGAGACGGTTCTCTCCAACGAGCTGTCGATGCCGATCGAGGACCTCGACCTGTCGGTGCGTTCGTACAACTGCCTCAAGCGCGAGGGCATCAACACGGTTTCGGAGCTCGTCGCCCTGTCGGAGACGCAGCTGATGAACATCCGCAACTTCGGTCAGAAGTCGGTCGACGAGGTGCGCGACAAGCTCGTCTCGCTCGGCCTGTCGCTGAAGGACTCGGTTCCCGGGTTCGACGGCGCGCACTTCTACGGCGGATACGACGAAGAGACCATCTGATTTACCGGATGCCGCGACCTCGGCGTGACGCCTGGTCGCGGCATCCGCACCGCACTTCTTTCCAACTGGAGTTATAGACATGCCCAAGCCCACCAAGGGTCCCCGCCTCGGAGGCGGCCCCGCCCACGAGCGCCTGCTTCTCGCGAACCTCGCCGCGGCGCTGTTCACGCACGGCTCGATCACGACCACCGTGACCAAGGCCAAGCGTCTGCGCCCCCTGGCCGAGCGTTTCATCACGTTCGCCAAGCGCGGCGACCTGCACGCGCGTCGTCGCGTGCTGTCGGTCATCGGTGACAAGACCGTGGTCCACACGCTCTTCACCGAGATCGCCCCCCAGGTCGCTGACCGCGAGGGCGGCTACACCCGCATCACGAAGATCGGCAACCGTAAGGGCGACAACGCCCCCATGGCCGTCATCTCGCTGGTGCTCGAGCCCGTGAACCCGAAGCCGAAGTCGGCGAAGAAGTCGGCTGCTGCCGCTTCCGCTGCTCCCGCTGCGGAGGAGCCGGCCGCTGAGGCAGAGGTCGAAGAGACCCCCGCCGAGGAGACCGCCGCCGAGGAGACCCCGGCCGCCGAGGCCGGCGCCGAGTCGCCCGAAGAGGGCGCCGCGGCCGAGGCTGCTGCCGAGGACGCTGTCGAGACTCCCGCCGAGGAGAAGTCCGAATAATCCCTTTCGGGTCGAGTCCGCTCGATCCTGCACCCGAGGCCCGCACCTGGTTCGCCAGGCGCGGGCCTCGCTGCGTTTCCCGGCCCCCTAGGGTGGACCGGTGAGCAATACGACGACTCTGACCCAGCGCATCGGCCCGGTGGCGGACCCGCAGCTGCCCCGGCATCCGGATGTCGCCACCTGGCGCATGGCCACCCGGGACGACATCGACGCGATGCACGGCGTCATCGCGGCATCCGACCGCGTCGACCACCCCAGCTGGACGACGCCGCGTGAGGACGTTGCCGACACGTTCGAACTGACGCACATCGACCACGGCCAGGACACGGTGCTCGGCTTCGCCGCCGACGGGATGCCGGTGGCCGTCGGCAGCTCGTTCGTGCACCCGTCCCGCGAGGTGCGGATGCAGATCGACCTGCAGGGCTCCGTGCATCCGGACTGGCGCCGTCGCGGCATCGGCACCGCCCTGCTGGCCTGGCAGCACGAGCGGGCGCTGCAGCAGTTGTCGCAGTCCGAGTCGACGCTGCCCGGCGAGGTGCGGCTGCACGCCGCCGAGACGCAGGACGACGCGGTGCGGCTCGCCGAGCGGCGCGGGTTCCATGTGGATCGCTGGTTTGCGTCGATGCAGCGCGACCTCGCTGCGCCGGTGGACCAGCGCGAGGCGCCGGAGGGCATCACCCTGGTGCCATACACCGCCGAGCGCGCCCTGGATGCCCTGGAGGCCCGCAACGACGCCTTCCGCGATCACTGGGGGAGCCTGCCGAGCGAACCGGAGCGGTGGCAGAAGTTCGTCGGCGGTCCGTTCCTGCGCCCCGAGCTGTCGACCCTGGCGCTGGAAGGCGACCGGATCGTGGCATTCTGCCTCGCGTCGGTGAACGAGGACGACTGGGAGAGCCTCGGCGTCTCGCATGCCTACATCGACCTCATCGGCGTCGTGCGCTCGCACCGCGGTCGGGGGCTCGCGCCGCTCGTGATCGCGCGGACGCTGCGTGCGGCGGCGGATACCGGGCTGGGCGCGGCCGTGCTCGACGTGGACACCGAGAGCCCCACCGGCGCGAACTCGCTGTACGAGCGGCTCGGCTTCGTCACGACCGAGCGCGACCAAGCCCTGGTGCGCCGGTACTGACGGGGGCCCGCCGGCGGCCGCGCCGCGCGCCCGCCCGGGTGAGAAACCAGTATCCGGGTGAGAAACCCTGCATCGCGTGGTTTCTCGACCGAGAAGTGGTTTCTCGGGGGGAGCGGCGGATGCCGGGATGGACGGCGCCGACGACGGGCGGATGCCGCGACGTCACTCCGCGGGGAGGAGCCGGCCCAGCTCTCGCGCGCGCTCGTGCCCCGCGGCGCGCACCAGGTGGGCGGCGTGGGTGACGTTGAGACGGTCCACGGTGTCGGCCACGGTCGACGCGTACACCTCGGCCGCCGCGGGGCTCGGGTGCACGCCGTCGCCGGCCAGCAGGTCGGTGCGGCCGGCGATCGCGCCGCTCCAGTGCGCAACGGCGTAATGCCGGGCGCGCGAAGACAGCGGTGCGTTCAAGAAACAGCTCGCAGAGGGTGTGGCGGGGGACCCTCGGGCGGGCTGTGCGCACCGGCTCGAGGAAGACGTCTCCAGTGTATGTCGGGGCTCTCCCACGCCCCGGGTTGCCACCGGGAGTCGCCGCAGTGGTGCGCACAGCTCACCCCCTGCACGCGGGCGTTCGGTCATAGGCTGGCAGCAGCGCACCATCTGACGGAGGAAGACATGACCGAGAAGATCGTTGTTGGCGTAACCGAGGCCCCGGTGACCCGTCGGGCCGTCGATTGGGCGGTGCGCCGGGCGGCCCACCGGGGCCAGCAGGTCGAACTCGTCAGCGTCGTGGGCGGCGCGATCGGGGCGGTGGGCGAAAGCTCGGTGATGGCGACGGTGCTCGATGCCCACCGGCACATGCTCGAGGCCGAGGTTGCCCGGTCCGCCTCCTCCGGCGTGCACATCACGACACGTGTGGTGGCGGGAAACCCGGTGAACGTGCTCGTGGAGGAATCCGCCAATGCGGCGCTGCTGGTCATCGGCAGCGACTACCGGGGGCCGGGTTCGGGTCCGGCACGCGGAGCCCACGGCATCCGCGTCGTGGCGGCATCCCACTGCCCGGTCGTGGTGGTGCCCGACATCGACATCCACGACCGCACCGGCGTGCTCGTCGGCGTCGACGGGTCGCCGGTGTCGGAGGGGGCTATCCGGTTCGCCGCCGCCGAGGCCGACCGCCTGGGCGAGCCGCTGATCGCGGTGTGCGTGTGGACGCCGGTCACCGCGCCCCGCAACGCCGCGATGGTTTACCCCGAGTTGTACCTGGCGAACATGCAGCGCACCGCCGAGGAGAACCTCGCGCTGTCGCTGGCGGGCCTGCGCGCGCAGTACCCCGACCTCGTCATCGACGAACGTGCCGTGAAGGGCTACCCCGCCGCGGTGATCAACGCGCTCGCCGCCGACGCGAAGCTCGCGGTGATCGGCACGCGAGGCCGCAGTGCGGTGGCGCGGTTCCTGCTCGGCTCGATCAGTCACGAGGTGCTGCAGCGCGTCGCGACGGTGACGGTCATCACCCGCTGACACCGGCGAAACGCAGCGGAGCGGGGACGGCGGCTGAGTAGGCTTGTGGCGTGCGCATCCGTCTTGACATCGCCTACGACGGCACGCATTTCCGCGGCTGGGCGCGGCAGCCGGGGCTGCGCAGCGTGCAGGCCACGATCGAAGACGCCATCGCCCGGATCCTCGGCGGTGTGCCCCGGCTCGTCGTAGCGGGGCGGACGGATGCCGGCGTGCACGCGACCGGCCAGGTGGCCCACCTCGATCTGACCGACGCGCAGGTCGCGCGGCTGCGGGCACGGCGGGCCCGCCGTGCCGAGCGCGAGGGTGGCACGCAGGCGGATGCCGCCGACGGTGCGCCGCCGCCGGATGACGACGCCGAGCGTGTCGCCGCACTGGCGAGTCGGATCGCCGGGGTGCTGGGCCAGTACCCCGATGTGTACGTTCGGCGCACCAGCGTGGCGCCAGAGGGCTTTGACGCCCGGTTCTCGGCCACGAGTCGCCGCTATGAGTACCGCATCGCGGATGCGGTGACCGGATACGACCCGATGCAGCGGCACCGCACCACCACGGTGCGCACCCGCCTCGACGTGCCGGCGATGGATGCCGCCGCCCGCTCGCTCATCGGCCTGCACGACTTCGCGGCGTACTGCAAGCCCCGGGACGGAGCCACGACCATCCGCACGCTCCTCGAGTTCGACTGGCGCCGTGACGCTACGGCCGACGTCGTGGCGAACGTGCGGGCCGACGCCTTCTGCCACAGCATGGTGCGGGCGCTCGTCGGAGCCTGTGTCGGCGTGGGGGAGGGGCGCCTGGATCCGCGGGATGTGGTGGCGCTGCGCGATGGGGCCACGCGCACGAGCGAGTTCAAGGTGTTCGCGGCCCGGGGGCTCACCCTCACCGAGGTGGGCTACCCCGCCGACGAGCTGCTGGCCGTGCGCGCCGAGCAGACGCGCCGGCGTCGGGTCGTCGAGTAGCGGCATCCGGCCCTGGCTTACCCGTTCAGCGGACGCATGCGCAACCTTCACCGGGGCACCAGGTGCCGGGCATAATCTGGTGACACCATGAGGGTGATCTCGTACAACTTACGCAAGCACCGGGCTGCCGGTGAACTGACCGATCTGGTCGAGAAGCACGGCGCCGACGTGCTGTGCCTGCAAGAGGCCGTCACGGCCGGCATCCCCGACCACATCGGTGGACTGAAATTGGCTGATGCCACCCACCGCAATCGCCTCGGCCTGGCGGTGTATTACCGCGCCAACACATACCGCGCTGTCGAGGCGCGGTCGATGTCGCTGAAGAAGTCGCTGCACGACCGGGTGCTCAAGCCCGCCGAGGAGCGGATGCTGGGCGTGCGTCTGCGGGACATCGACAACAACCGCGAGGTCATCGTCGCGTCGTTCCACGCCGCCCCGCTCACCGCGCTCAACTCGCTGCGCCGGCACCAGATCAAGACGGCGCTCACTGAGCTGGCCGATCTGGGCGAGGGGCTGCCGATCCTGATGGTCGGCGACTACAACTATCCGGTGTTCAAGGAAAGCCTCGGCCAGAAGGTGCGCGAGCAGGGGTATGAACTGACGCTGAGCGATGTGCGCACCTACACGCGCTACAAGTTCTTCCGCGGTCACTACGACTTCGCGACGTCGGTGGGATTCGACATCGAGCGGGTCAAGACGCTTCCGCAGGGTCTCAGCGACCATCTGCCGATCCTCGTGACCGCCGAGCCGTCCATGGTGCGTGCCCCGGAGGGCGCGGCGTGACGCATGGTGTGACACCGAGCAGCGTCACCCCGCGCCCTTGGCAGCTGCAGCCGGCCGGACCCCCCACCTTCGCGGCCGGCTGACAGCTTCCCCCTGTGTAGCGATCCCCACGTCGCCACTTGGTCATTGAACCGGGCGGCCTCAGACGCTTGCGCTTCTTGCGCCAAAGTTGCGTCAGAAATATGGCTGCGGCGCTCCAAGCTCAACGCCCCCGCAGACGCAAGAACGCCCCGGACCGAGGCCCGGGGCGTTCTTGTTCGTTTGTGCGAAGGTCAGGCAGTCGCCTGCGCACGGTGACGACGCACCGTGCCTGCAACGGCCAGGCCGCCACCGGCGAGCAGGAGCGCGCCGCCGCCGACCCAGAGGCCGAGGAGGGCGCTGTTGTCGCCACCCGTGATGGGGAGCGTGTCGCCGCCCGCAGTCACCGCGGTGACCGTGACCGCGGCCGTGACGGTGGCACCGCTCGCGTCCACGCCGGACGCGCGCACCGTGTACTGGCCGATCGCGTTGCTGGGGAGGCGGATGTCGGCGCTGAGCGAGCCGTCGGCTGCGGCATCGACCGTGCCGAGCGTCGCGGTCTCGACGGCGAACTTGACGAATGCGAGCGAGGCGCCGCTGGCGTTCTCACCCGTCAGCGAGATGACCACGTCGGAGCCGGGAGCGAAGGTGTCGTCGGCGACCTCAAGCTCAACCACGCCGCCGGGGGCGACAGTGGCGTCTTCGACGGTGACGTCGGCCGGGGGCACGACGTATGCGGCGTGCGCGGCGGTGGGGATGGCGAGGGCGAATGCGCCAGCGAGCAGAGTCGCTGCCGTGGCCGCCTTAAGTGTCTTATTCATGGCTTCAGTGCTTTCGGTCAGGGGGTCTGTGCTTGCTGGGGCTCCCTGACAACTCTGAATTGCATGCGGTAAGAGTCAGGAAGGAGACTTCTTTAGTCAGTATTGGGGTAAAACCGGTGTCGGCGCAAATTCGGGTGGTTTCATTTGTGTTAAGAGTGCACGAAGGCACCCGTTTCAGAGGCTCCCGGCACCGCCGCATTCGCTGAGTGACGGCGACCGCAAGAAACCCCCAAGGAACCGCTAAGGGCGCGAAAATACGCGGTTTTCGGGTTCTTCCGACCCTAGTATTCAAGAGTCATCACGCGGAGAACCCGAGTTCTGACGTCCGTGTCTGGGGAGACATGGGTGCCCGGACTTTCCGCGAGGTGACCGCCGCGACGTCGGGAACAGGAAGTGCGCGTGGCGGCGACGCGCCGCTAGTCCGCTGAGTCCGATGTCATGCGGTAGCCGACGCCGCGTACCGTCTCGATGTATCGGGGGGGGGCGGCGCTGTCGCCGAGTTTGCGGCGCAGGTTTGTCATGTGTGCCTCAATGGCGCGCTTGTCCGCTTCGCCGACGTAGTAGTTCGTCACGTACGAGTCCGCGCGCACCACAAGGGTGAGATCTGCTTTGCTGCGCACCCGGCGCTTGGACTCCATAAGCGTGGAGAGCAGGTCGAACTCGGTGCGGGTGAGCTCCAATTCCTGCCCGGCCGCGATGACGATGCGGCTGTCGGGATCGAGTTCGAGATCGCGGTGTGCGAGAGCGCCGGCACCCAGCCGGCCGTGAGGGTGCGGCTGCAGGGGCGCCGGCTCGGGGGGATGAAGCGCCGGGAGGACCGTCGTAGCCGACTGGGCGCCGGTGAAAGTCAGGGCCGCCTGGTGCTGCTGGGCGACGTTCGCGGTGTCCCCGCCGATACGCGGGCGACGCAGCAGCGCGTCGATGCGGGCGCGCAGCTCGCGCGGGCGGAAGGGCTTGTAGATGTACTCGTCGGCACCGGCGCCGAACCCGAGCAGCACATCGGCCTCTTCTTCGAGCCCGGTGAGCATGATGATGTAGGTGTCGCTCTGGGCGCGGATGCGGCGGGCGGCTTCGAATCCGTCGATTCCTGGCATGTTGACATCGAGTGTCGTGATCAGCGGCTGGTAGGCCAGTACCGCCTCTACGCCATCCACGCCGTTGTCGACCGAGACGGTCTCAAAGCCCATGGCTCCCAGGACTTCCACCAGGAGATGCCGGATATCCGGGTCGTCTTCGACGATCACCGCGGTTTTCGGTGGCGCGGTGGAATCAGTCATATTGCACAACCTCGGGGGGACGGGGTGATCTTTTTCCTCATGGTACACACGACGGGGCGGTGTGTCTGTGCACGCCTCAAAAGGGCTACACCGCGGCCTACGCCGCCGGTGAACGGTGGGATGCGCGGGTGCGTGCCGAGGATCAGTGCTGAGCGCGCGCGCGTCGCGCGGCCGCTGCTGCGGCGATCGCCGTGCCACCCAGCAGCAGGGCGCCGCCGCCCAGCCACAGACCCATCATGCCGCTGCCGTCGCCGCCGGTCACCGGCAGACCGCCGCCTGAGGCTGCGATCGTGGTGCTGCCGGCGCCGCCGGCCGAGGTCGCCGAGATCGCCGCGATGTTGTACACGCCGCTGGCATCTGCCGGCAACGTGATCTCAACGGGCTCAAGTGAGCCGGTCGCGGTGGAGGTGCGCGTGGTACTGCCGGTGGAGATGGCGAATTTCACGAATGCGGCGCCGAAAGTGGCACCCGCGCCGTTCTCGCCGGTGATCGTGATGGTGACCGTCTCGTTGGCGCTGAACGTGCTGGCGTTGCAGGCGAAGTCGAAAGGCTCACCCGCGACCATGGTTGCGGATGAGACCGCGCACGAGTCGGACGGCGGGTAGATGGTGGAGGCGTTGGCCGCTGCAGGAAGGGCCAGCATCGAGGCTGCTGCGATCGCCGTTATGGCGAGGGCCCGGGTCACTCGACGCGTCATGAGTCTCTTTCGATAAAGGCGTGAAAAACCGCCGCTTTCCGACTCTATGGGCTAAAGGCAGTCCGAGACAATTTCGGTCGGCGCGTCCGCCGCGATCGTCGGCGTCACTTCGGCGATGATCGTGGCGGCGGCGGGCCCCGGCGTGCGTACCGAGACGGTCACCGTCACGCTTTCACCGGGCGCGAGGTCGGCGCCGAACGACAGCACCTGCCGATCGTCGTGAAATCCGCCGCCGAACCCCTTGTCGATCGACAAGTCCGCTTCGGTCAGCTCGTAGCCCTGCGGAAGATAGAGGTACGTGACGGTGCGGGACACTCCCGCCGGTATGCCGAAAGCGCCGCCCCCGGTGATGTATTCGGGCAGCGACGTCGCGGCATCCGCCGGCGCGGTGTTGGTGAGGGTGAGGGTGAGGCTCGCCTCCCCGGTGGCCCGACCCTCGTCATCGAGCGCGCACGTGCTCCACGCCAGTTGCGTGTCAGCACGCATGTAGTAATCCATCTTCGAGCCGGTGCCGTCGTTGAGGTACACCCCGAACCGTCCCGCCTCGGCGTCGGTCGCGGGCAGACCCCCGGCGAGGGTGGTGCCGGCGAGCACTTCCTGCTCGCCCTCGATGGCGCTCCACAGCAGCAGGCGGCGCTCCTGGCCGGCGCGGGCGAGCGAGGCGACCATCGCGGCGGGGTCCGCCGCGCCGCCGGCGAGCCGGTCGAACACCGCGGCCGCCGCGGCGGCGAAGAACGCGTCCTGGTCTCGGGGGCGCTCATAGCGCTGGTACACCTCGTTGAGCAGCAGCTGCACGGCGTTGTCGGCGGTGAGCTCATCGCCGGTAGGCAGCGTCACGGGGCCGGTGGCTTCCAGCAAGTACGACAGCGCGACGGGATCCATCGCGATGACGCCGTCGACCTGCTGACCGGTCTCGCGCAGCCACATCTCGCGGGCCAGCGCGGCCGAGACGGCGAAGTCGGGCACCTGGGTGACGTTCTGCATCCACCGCCCGGGGCGCGGGCCGTAGAGCGAGAGCAGCTCGTCGGACAGTGGCAGCACGGCGTCGTCGTAGCGGGGGAACGCGGCACCCGAATTCTGCGCGCTCAGCTGCAGCGTGCCGTCCGCGGTGTGGACGACCGCCATCGCGCCGACGATGCCCCCGAGCGAGCGCCACTCGGCGTTGTTCTGGAACACGATGAGGTAGTCGCGCTCGCCGTCGGCGCCGAGCATGCCCGGCAACAGCGTGCTCGCGCGGGCGAGCGCGTCGGTGGCGGTGGCTCCGGTGCGCAGCAGGTCGGACACCTGGGCGACTGCGTCCCGCACCGGTGCGAGCAGGGGCGCCCGATCGATGGCGGCGACGGATGCCGCGGCGGCGGCCACGTCGTCGGCTCCCGCCCGTGCCGGCTCGGCGATGGCCTGGAACACCGTCGTGTCGATGCGCCCGCTCGCCGGCCGCAGCGCGTCGATGGAGAATGACGAGGCGACCTCGGCGAGCGGGGGGAGGGCGGTTCCGGCGACCTCGTCGGCCGCCGCTGCGATGGTCGACACCGCGGCCAGCTGCGGCCCGATCCAGGGCAGGCCTTCGGCGGCACGCCACACCGGGTCGGAGGTGAGCCGGTGTGCGGCGGACGTCTCGCCGGAGAGGGCGTTGATGAGCCCCGCGGCTTGCGCCGGATCGCTGAGGCTGTCGATCGCCTCGCCCATGGTGGCCTGAGCGGTGCGTAGGTGCTGGTAGGCCGATGCCGCCCGCACGCCGATCCACGCGCCGGCCACGATGGCTGCCACCAGTAGGGCCCCCAGGACACTTGCGAACACGATTCCCGCGATGCGCACGGGTCGGGGGAGAACGGCAGCGGTCACGCGATCAGCCTACGGGGAGCGTCACGCGCTCCCAGCGGTCGCCGCCGCTGCGGTGCGCCTGGGCGCTGGCTGCGCGGGCGGCGGCGAGCAGTTCGTCGAGGTCGTAGCCGACGGTGTCGACGCTGGCCCAGCCGATGCTCGCCGAGACGCGTGTTGCAATCGGCCGCGCGGGGTCCGCGGTGGCCACCCTGTCCAGCAGCCGGGCCAGCAGTTGGCGCACCGCGCCCTCGGGGCGCGGCAGCAGCACGACGATCCCGCTGTCACCCTGCAACTCGATGTCGGCATCGGGCGGCAGCACCGAGGTGACATCGCGCGCGAAGCGGTCGGCGATGCGGGAGAAGTCCGCAGCGCTGAACGCCTCACGCAGGTCCTCCGGGTCGTCCAGCCGAATGTCCAGCAGGCACCACCACGGGTCGCCCGCCGCCTCAGCACGCCGCAGCCGGTCTTCGGCGACGGCGCGGAAGGGGGTCTTCGTCAGCGTGACGTGCGGGGTCGATGCGCCCTCGCGAGACAGCAGCAGCAGGGTGATCATGGCGGCCGTGCCGTAGACGATCGAGGCCATCGAGTTGAGGTCGCGGATGAGCGACAGAGCGTCGCCCGCACCGGCGCCGCCGGTGGGGAAGCCGCGCATGAGGCCGTCGGCGACACTCAGCACGCTGAAGATGATGAAACCGGCTGACGCCACCGCCAGCGGCAGGGTCTCATGCCGCATCCGCGCCCCGATGCGCACCAGTTCGGCGAGGGTGAGGGCGGCAAAGACGCCGGCGACGACGAAAGCCGCCCGGAAGATGATCGAGAACGCATCGAGCTCTGCGGTCAGCGGCAGCACGATCGTGCACGTGAGGGTGAACACCACGGCGATCCATGTGTAGGAGCGCGCGCCGCGTCGCACCCGCAGCCCCACCCAGATGAACACCGTCGCGCCGAGCATGGCGGCGGCGCACGCGGCACGCAGCGAGACGGAGCCCATGGCGTCCGCGGCGACCCACCCGTACGACGTGATCATCGCCAGCGTGAACGCGAACGTCCAGATGCCCGTCGCGCGGCTGGGCCGGTAGAAGAACGCCAGCCCGACCATCACCGCGGTGTTGACCGTCGACAGCGTCACGAGCACGACGCCCACACCGGAGTTGATCATGCTGGCGCTCCATCTTGCTCGTGCGCGGCAAGGTGCACCACAACGGTGGTGCCGCGCCCGAGCGCGCTCGTGAACGACAGTTGCCCGCCGTGCTGCTGCACGATCTCGCGGGTGATCACCATGCCCAGTCCGGTGCCCGGCATGCCGCTGTCGCGCGCGGTCTGGCCGCGGAAGTACGGCTCGAACACGCGGTCCACGTCCGTCGTGCTCATGCCGATGCCGGTGTCGGTCACCGCCAGGCGGACCTCGCCGTCGACGAGGCGGGCATCCACGCGGATCGTCCCACCCCGCGGGGTGTACTTCACGGCGTTGCCGATGATGTTGTCCACCGCCTGGCGCAGGCGAAAGGCATCGCCGGTGACGAACAGGTCGCGCTCGAGTGCGGCTTCCACGGTGAGCTGCTCGGTCTGTGCCGCAGGGCCGAACGCATCGACGGATGCCGCGACGACGCGGCCCAGGTCGACGACCCGTGCCGCCGGCGGGGCGGGCTTGTTCTTCTCCAGGACGGAGGCGATCAACCGTTGCATCCGCTGACCGGCGTTCTCGACCACCGCCAGCTTCTCCTGCACGTCGCGGGGCAGATCGTCACGGTCCAGCAGCAGATCGACGTGCCCGACGATGGAGGTGAGCGGATTGCGCAGTTCGTGGGACACGACGCTCGTGAGCGTCTTCTTCTCCTGCTCCGCGTTGACCGCCGCGGTCACGTCGCGAATGGTCAGCAGCGTGACCTCGGGCTCGTCCGAGGTGGATGCCACGACGCTGGTGGAGACGTCGAGCGCGTGCCACTGCCCGGACGTGTCGTACAGCCAGATGCGCTGATCGGCGAAGATCTCGCCTCGGGCCGCGCGGGCGATCATCGTGTCGTGCGGCGGCAGCGGCTCGCCGCGGTAGCCGTCGTATTCGACGGCGGCCGGCGGGTGGGCGTGGGAGGCGTCGCTGATCGAATAGAGGCGCTGATAGGCATCGTTCGCGCCTCGGACGATGCCACGCCCGTCGACGCGGGCCAGTGCGGTGTCGACGGAGTTGAACAGCACCAGAGCCCGCTTCTCCTGCGCCTCGACGCGGCGGAGGGTGCGTTCCAGCTGCGCGAACTGACGCTCGAGCAGACGACTGAAGGCGCGCGTGCGGCGGGAACCGATGGTGATGGTCACCCCGATGAACACCAGCGCCAGCAGCACCACCAGCAGCTGCACGGTCTGCTCGGAGGTGAGCGAGGTAAGGAGCATGTCGGTGACGAGGATCGCCGCGATCGCGCACAGCGCGGCGACCAGCCACGGCAGCGAGTAATAGGTCGAGACCCACGCGATCGGGAACACCCAGAGAATCGCGAGCAGACCGTCGCTGGCCGAGGCCATGAGCCCGATGGCCATGATGTCCAGGCCGGGGATCAGTGCGACGGTGCGGTGCGAGAACCGGTCCCACGGCACCACCAGGGTGAGCGCACTGACGAGCAGGAGCAGCAGCACGCCGAGGATGAACACCGGATGGGCGAACGTCTGCGGCGTGAGCAGCACGATGACCGCGGCGATCGCCGCGACGGCGACGGCGAGCACCAGTTGCCACTGCCAGATGGATCGGGTGCGGGGGTCGCTCCACCGAGTGGATACGCCGTCGTTGCGCGGCGGTACCTCGGGGGTCGGGGGGTCCGCCATGGGGTCAGTGTATCCAGATGGGCGACTACGGCTCGCTGTCTTCGGCGTCCTCATCCGGGTGCGGCGCGACCGCGCGATATCCGGCACCGCGCACCGTCTCGATGAACCGAGGTTGCAGCGCGCTATCGCCGAGCTTGCGACGCAGGTTGGTCATGTGCGCTTCGATTGCGCGCTCGTCGGCCTCGCTGACTTTGGAGGGATCGAGGTAGGTCTCGTCGTGCAGCGTGAGCACCAGGTCGGCTTTGCTGCGCACCCGGCGCCCTGACTCGAGAATCGTGGCGAGCAGCTCGAACTCGGTGCGCGTGAGCGCGATGTCGTTGCTGTCGACGACGACGGTGCGGGTGTCACGGTCCAGCAGCAGCCCGTCCAAGCGCACCGCATCCGACACGTGGGTGGTCGTGGAAGCCGCACTCGTGGCGGAGCCGTCGCTGCGCGGCGCATCAGGGTCGGAGACGCGAGGGCGGCGCAACAGGGCGAGCAGTCGCGCTCGCAGCTCCCGCGGGCGAAAGGGCTTGGTCACCACGTCGTCGGCACCGACGCCGAACCCCAGCACCGCATCGGCCTCATCGGTGAGCGCCGTGATCAGGACGACGTAGGCGTCACTGCCCTGCGCGCGGATGCGCCGGGTGACTTCGAACCCGTCGATGCCCGGCATGTCGACATCGATGGTGGTGATCACCGGATCGTAGGCGACCACCGCGGCGATGCCGTCGATGCCGTTCTCAGCGGCGGTGACGGTGAATCCCGCGCTGGTGAGGATCTCAATCAGCAAATGGCGAACGTCGGTGTCGTCTTCGATAACGACAGCCCTCGGCGATGCTGTGTGCGCCATGGTTCCCCCTGCACCCGCGAGAAACGGGATCCCCTCGTCCGTTCGCGGTGGATCTGATTGTGCCCAGATCGCGCGCTCAGCGCTAGGGGCAATCGCGACGGGAGAAGGCGGCCCCGGCAAGACCCCTCTAAAATCCGAGGCCGCCGAGATCAAATTAGGGCGCCGCAACAAGCGGCGTAAAACCATTGCATCCGGATGCGCATTTCTGGTACTTATGGGCGACCCATGCCGTAGTACTCCCACCCGGCGGCACGCCAGGCAGCAGCGTCGAGGCAGTTTCGGCCGTCGACGATGACGCGCCCGGACACGAGGGATGCCGCGTGCTCAGGGGACATCTGCCGGCGGTATTCGTCCCATTCCGTCACGACGATCACCGCGTCGGCTCCGCGCAAAGCCTCGTCGCGGTCGGCAACGTAATTCAGTTGCGGATGCCGCTCCCGTGCATTTTCGATCGCTTCGGGGTCGGTGATGGTGACCCACGCGCCCAGGCCATGCAGGCGCACGGCGACGTCGAGGGCGGGCGAGTCGCGGATGTCGTCGGAGTGCGGCTTGAATGCTGCGCCCAGCACCGTCACGTTCTTCTTGAACACCGATCCGCCCAGGGCGCTCACGACGAGGTCGACCGCCCGGTCACGGCGGCGCATGTTGATCGCGTCCACCTCTCGGAGGAACGCGATCGACTCGCCTCGACCGAGCTCTTCGGCACGGGCAGCGAACGCGCGGATGTCCTTCGGAAGGCACCCGCCGCCGAACCCGATGCCGGCGCCCAGGAACCGGCGACCGATGCGCGCATCGTGTCCGATCGCATCGGCCAGCGTGGTGACGTCGGCACCGGTGACCTCGGCGATCTCGGCCATCGCGTTGATGAACGAGATCTTCGTGGCCAGGAACGCGTTGGCGGCGACCTTGACCAGCTCGGCGGTGGCGTAGTCGGTGACGATGAAAGGCGTGCCCTTGGCAACGGACGGGTGGTAGACCTCCCGCAGGATGTCGGCGACGCGCTCGCCGTCTTCGCGCACCCCGACGACCATCCGGTCGGGATCGATGGTGTCCTTCACGGCGAAACCCTCCCGCAGGAACTCGGGATTCCACACCAGGGTCGCGCCGGTCGGTGTGACGCGCTCGGCGAGTGTGGCGGCCGTGCCCACCGGCACGGTCGACTTGCCAGCGACGACATCGCCTTCGGAAAGGTAGGGGATCAGCGCGTCGATGGCGGCGTTCACAAACGTGAGGTCCGCGGCCGATCCGTCTTTCTGCTGCGGCGTGCCGACGCCCACGAAGTGCACTTTCGCGCCCTGCGCCTCGGCCATATCGGTCGTGAACCGCAGCCGGCCGGACGCGATGCCCTCGGTCAGCAGCTCCGGCAGCCCCGGCTCGAAGAACGGTGCCTCGCCGCGCGAGAGGGACGCGATCTTGCTCTCGTCCACGTCGATGCCGACCACGTCGTGACCGATGGATGCCATGGCCGCCGCGTGAACCGCGCCGAGATAACCGCAACCGATGACAGACAGACGCATGGCATTCCTCAGGTCGAAGAAGTAGGGGCTTCGGATGCGGGTGCCGGCACCGGTGGGCGGCTATCGATTCCTTCCCTATTCCTAGCAGACCGCGGAGGCCATTGATTGATGCCTATAGGGGGCGTAGCGTCGCGTTCGGACGCTGGGGTCCATTGGGGTCCGCTCGTGCGGAGCGGTAAGGGCGTTGTGGGGGAACGATGCTCATGGGGATTTTGGCTTTCGTGGACAGGACGATGTGGGGCGTTGGCACTGTCCAGTGCGAGGAATGCGGGGCTTTAGTGCGTCCGCACCGCGCGATATGGCGCGGTGCGCATCCCTACTGCTCGGTCGCGCATGAACTGCAGGACAACGACGAGTTCGCCTGAGTATCGCCTATTCGCGAATAGCGTCCACGTTGTCGCGGTACCAGGCAACAGTGCGCTCGAGGCCCTCTTCGAGAGTGATCTTCGCGGTCCAGCCCGCTTCGGCGAGCTTGGAGACATCGAGCAGCTTCTGCGGCGTGCCGTCGGGCTTGGTGGTGTCCCACTCGGTGGCACCGGTGAATCCCACGACGGTGCCGATGGTCTCGGCGATCTCACGGATGGTCACATCCGTGCCCGTGCCCACGTTCACCTGCTCGGGACCGTCGTAGTGCTCCATCAGGTGCAGCACGGCGTCGGCCATGTCGTCGGAATGCAGGAACTCGCGGCGCGGTGTGCCGGTGCCCCAGTTCGTGACGGTCGGTGCGCCCGATGACGCCGCTTCGTCGTAGCGGCGGATGAGTGCTGGCAGCACGTGCGAGCCCTGGGGCGAGAAGTTGTCGTTGGGGCCATACAGATTGGTCGGCATGGCGGAGATCCAGGGGAGCCCGTACTGACGGCGTACGGCTTGCGTGTGCAGGATGCCGGCGATCTTCGCGATCGCATACGCGTCGTTAGTGGGCTCGAGGTGCCCCGTCAGAAGCGAGTCCTCGCGGATCGGCTGCTCCGCCAGTCTGGGGTAGATGCACGACGAGCCCAGAAAAGCGACGCGCTCGACATCGTTCGCCAATGCCGCATCCAGCACGTTCGTTTGGATGCGGAGGTTGTCGCTGAGAAAGTCGACCGGGTACGTGCTGTTGGCGAGGATTCCGCCGACCTTCGCCGCGGCCAACACGATGTACTTGGGCTTGATCTCGGTCATGTACTCGAACACCGCGTCGCGGTTTTTCAGGTCGAGTTCGGCCGACGACTTGCCGACGATGTTCCCGAATCCCGAAGCCGCGAGCTTACGGACGATCGCAGACCCGACGAGGCCACGGTGCCCTGCCACGTAGAACGTGGCGTCGCGATCGAGCTCGCCCGGCGTGTAATCGAGCCGGTCGCTCGCGGTCACGCTGCGGCCCACGAGGGGAGCTTGACGGTGTCGATCCAGTGCTGGCCCTCTTCGAGGGCCGTGATGTCGGCGTCGACCATGAGCTTGGCGAGCTCCTTGCCGTCGATGGTCGGGGTCCAACCCAGCTTGTCCGCCGCCTTTGACGGGTCGCCGATCAGGGCGTCGACCTCGGTGGGGCGCAGGTAGCGCTCGTCGAATTTGACGAACTCCATCCAGTCCAGTCCGACGTGGCCGAAGGACGTTTCGAGGAAGTCCTTAATGGTGTACCCGACGCCGGTGGCCAAGACGAAGTCTTCCGGTGTGTCGACCTGCAGCATGCGCCACATACCCTCGACGTACTCGGCGGCGTAACCCCAGTCGCGGATGGATTCCAGGTTGCCGAGATACAGGTCTTTCTGGGTGCCGGCCTTGATGCGGGCAACGGCGCGGGTGATCTTGCGGGTGACGAACGTCTCCCCTCGGCGAGGGGACTCGTGGTTGAACAGGATCCCGTTGACCGCGAACATTTCGTAGGCCTCGCGGTAGTTCTTGGTGATCCAATAGCTGTAGAGCTTCGCTGCGGCGTAGGGGGAACGCGGGTAGAACGGGGTGTCCTCGTCCTGCGGGGGAGGGGTCGCGCCGTAGAGTTCAGACGACGAGGCCTGGTAGAAGCGCGTGTGGATGCCGGAGAGGCGCACCGCCTCGAGCAGACGAATCGTGCCGGTTCCGGTGGTGTCGGCGGTGTGCTCCGGTTCGTCGAATGACACCCGCACGTGCGACTGTGCCGCGAGGTTGTATACCTCGTCGGGGTTGATCTGCGCCATCAACGTCACCAGGCGCGCGCCGTCGCTGAGATCGCCGTAGTGCAGGAAGAGCTTCGCTTCGGGATCGTGCGGGTCGACGTAAAGGTGATCGATGCGTGAGGTGTTGAAGGTGGAGGCGCGGCGGATGAGGCCGTGCACCTCGTACCCCTTTGACAACAACAACTCGGCGAGATAGGAGCCGTCCTGGCCGGTGATACCGGTGATAAGGGCGCGCTTGGTCATCGTGTCTCCGTGTTCATCGGGCGGGAGCTTGCCTCAGGGGTTTGTTTCGGGAAATGGTCGAGCGGTTCATCGCCGTCGATGAGGCCAGATAGCAGAGCGTCGAAAGCATCGATCGCGGTGGTCTCGTCTAGGACCGTATCGCGGAACCGGCGCCCGCTCGCACCGAGCTCGCTGGCGTGGGACCGGTCAGCGCACAGCGCCAACACGCCATCGAGTAGAGCTTGCGGGTCTCCGGCCGGCACTACCGCCCCGCCGCCCGAGTGACGGATCTCTTCGGCCGTGATCCCAGCCAAGTCGGTGGCAGCGAGCACTGGGCGCCCCGCGGCGAAGTACGAGGTCAGCTTGCTCGGTACAGCCATCTCGGCCACGCCGGGCTTTTCGTTGACTAGCAGCACATCCGCGGCTTGGAGGGCCGCCCCGAACTCACTCTCGGAAAGCGCTTCGAGGAACGTTACGGTGTCGACGTCCCTTGCCAACTCTTCAAGGTGCGCGCGCTCGGAACCGCCACCAAGAAAGACGAAGCGCACCCGGTGTCCGCCGACCTGCGCGAGCCGTCCAGCTTCCACCACATTGCCGAGTCCCTGCTTAACGCCCATGTTCCCCGCGTGCAGCACGATCACCTCGTCGGTGCCCCAGCGCAGTGCCACACGCGCAAGATCGCGATCGACCTCGGGGGCGCGGGACAGATGGGTCCAGTTACGGATCACTTCAATTCGGTCCATCGGCACCGCAAAGTCGTGGTGAACGCGTTTGGCGAACCGATCATGAATCACGATCACGCGGGTGGCGCGGCGCAACACCCAACCCTCAAGGGCCTGCATCGTGCGGAGGACAATGCCGCCGGACTGGCTTGTCTCGCTGAGGCCGAGGCTATAGAGGTCCTGCACCCACACCACGAACGGTGTCTTGGGATGGGTGATTAATGAGCGCAGGCGGCTTACTGCAGTGGAGATGAGCGCGGGAGACACGGCGACGATTACGGAAGGCCTTTCCCACCGTTGTCCCGCCTGCCTGAGTCCAAAGGTGAGCTCGGAAAGAGCGCGACGCATCCCAGATGGACGGGAAGGAACGTAGTGAAGGAGCCGGCTGACGTGCACACCGTCGATGTTCTCGCGCCGCACCCACTGCCCGTAACCTGTCTTTACAGCCCAGTCAGGATAATGGGGGTGCGCAGTCAATGCCCGCGTCTCGTAGCTGCGACTCGCGATCCCGCCCGCCATCGCACCGGTGTACGGAGAGATTCCCGTCCTTTCCGGGGGATAGTTGAGTCCGAGGATGAGAACTCGGCGTAACTGACTGGGCACATCACGAGGCTATCGTGGGTGGGATTTCCTCGGGTTACCGAAAGGCAGGACTTTTGGACAACGTGCCGGTCATCGACCTGTCAGAGGCACCCGGAGAGCGCGCCGCCTGGGGTCGACCAGCGTGGGTCGTCTACTTGTGGGCCATCTGTGAGTTGCTCTTCGTTACGAATCCGTGGCAGATCAGCTCGGGCCTTCGCGTGCGCGTTTTGCGGGCATTCGGCGCCCAGATCGGGGAGGGGGTCATATTTCGCCCTCGAACAAGGGTGAAGTTCCCCTGGAAATTGCATATCGGTGATCGTTCATGGATTGGCGAGGGCGTCTGGTTTCATAATCAGGACCACATCCATGTCGGCCACGACGTTGTGCTCTCGCAGGAGACGTTCCTCACGACAGGCAGCCACGCGCATCGGCGCGACATGGCGCTCATCACTCGACCGATCCACATTGATGCAGGCGTCTGGATCACGTCGCGTTGCATCGTGCTCGGGGGAACCCGAATTGGGCGGTCCGCCCTGGCCCAGCCGATGACTGTCATAGCCGGGGTCGTTCCTGCTAACACAATCATTGCCGGAGATCGGGCCGAGGCTGTTGGGGTGCGGTTCGCTGTCGCAGAGGCGGAGAAATGAGAATCGCCCAGGTTGTGACCTACATCTCCCCCGACGGCGCCTTCGGGGGGCCGAGCCGTGTCGCGTTGGGACAGGCGGCAGCGCTCGCTGAGCGGGGCCATGACGTCACGGTGTTCGCAGCCTCGCCGCTCGATGTGGTGGAGCGCCGCTCGCAGGACGGCTACATCCTCAGCAAGTTTCCCGGACGAAAGGTCGTTCCTGGCGACGGGTTCGCCCTTATGCGTGCCCCACGACTGAATAAGGCGTTTCGGACTCAGCTGTCCAGCTTCGACGTCGTGCACGTGCATCTTGCACGCGACTTGGTGACTATGCCAGTCGCCGTCGCTGCCCGGATGGCCGGCGTTCCGTACGTCGTTCAGACGCACGGAATGATCGATGCATCGGGTCGCTGGCTTGCCCGAGCGCTCGACCGGTTCGCCACCAAGCCGGTCCTTCGAGGTGCGAGGGCGGCGCTGGTGCTAACCGATCAAGAAGAACTTGACCTTCGAGGCGTCGAACCCTCAGTTAAGATAGTCAGGATCTCGAACGGCATTCGCGTCGGCCAGGTGGCTCCGTACGAGGGGCGGAAGAACCGTGTTCTGTTCCTCGCGCGACTGCAGGAGCGAAAGCGGCCCGTGGCCTTCGTAGAGATGGCGACGCTGCTTCATGAGTCCTTCCCTGAAACGGAGTTTGTCTTGGTGGGGCCTGACGAAGGCGAAGCCGCGGCGACGCAAACGGCGATCGAACGATCGGGGCATTCGGGCAAGATTCGCTGGGTCGGCCCGGCCTCGCCAGACGAGACGAGCGACTGGATCGCCTCCGCGCGCGTATATGTTCTCCCGTCCTTCGGCGAGGTATTCCCCATGACGATCTTGGAGGCGCTCAGTGTGGGGACACCGGTCGTGGCGACCGACTCATTGGGCATCGCGGGGGCGTGCGGGGCCCACGGGGCGGCTCTCATTACCGACGGAACCGCGCGGGAACTCGCTGGAGCGGTCGCCCGGATCCTGACAGATTCCCGGCTCGCGAGTGAACTACGCGCGGGCGGGTCGCGCTATCTCCGAAAGGATCTAGATATCTCGAACGTAGCGGCACATCTCGAGGACCTGTATGCCGCGCACGCGGGGGCGTCGTCGTGAAACAAGTGTGGGTGGTGCAACCCTACGTTCCGGACTACAGGGTGCCCTTCTTTGAGTTGCTGATTGACGCCCTGCGGACAGACGACATAGCGTTGCGCGTCGTGTGCTCCGAGCCAACAGGATCGCAAGCCGCGCGCGGGGACGCCGCTCGACCGCCCTGGGTGACAACGCGTCCGGCGCGAACTCTAAGGTTGGGACGTCGATCGATCGTTCTCACCTACACGCGCAAGGTTTGGGCCAAGGCCGATGCGGTGATTGTGCCACTCATGGGTAGTTCACTTGACGCTAATGTCGCGGTCTTCCTTCAGCGGCGGCGTAAAGTCGGCGTCTGGGGTCATATCGCTCCTTACACCGCACCACCGAACCCGGTGGATGCCTTCATCGAGCGCCAACTCATTCGCGGATCTGACGAGGTGTTTGCGTATACTCCCAGCGGGGCCGCATACGCCATTGATCATGGTGCCGATCCCGCGGCAGTCACAACAGTAATGAACAGCATCGACACAAGGTCCTTGGCCTCTGCGCTCGACCGGGTCTCAACAGCGGACATCGAGGCGTTTCGTACTCGCCTCCAACTGAATTCCCGAACGGTGGCTGCGTACATCGGCGGCCTGGACGAGAGTAAGCGCATCGACCTCCTTGAGTCCGCCCTCGACGACTTGTGGGAAATCGATCCAGGAATATGTGTCGTTATTGGCGGCACTGGGGATGCGGCCTCGCGTCTGAGCCGGGCAGAGGCGCGCGGCCAAGTGCGGCTGCTCGGCCGCGTCGACGTGGAGCAAAAGGCGCTCCTGCTCCGCTCGGCCAGTGTCATCGTCAATCCAGGGCGAGTCGGCCTCATCGCTGTGGACGCGCTGGTTTCGGGTCGTCCGCTCGTCACCGCAGATTGGCCATACCACGCCCCCGAAATCGAGTACTTGAATGAGGGCGATTCGGTGTTCAGGGTCCCCGGCAACCCCAGTGCGCTCGCTCGCGTGATAGCTGACGTCTCGAGCCAAGAAACCTTTGACGGTGCGGCTGGGACAAGGTGGGACTACCCGTCCCTTGAGGCGATGGTCGAGCACTTTGCGGATGGGGTGCGGCGCATGTTGCAGAGCGACTCCGCCCCAATCGCATCATCGGGCCCTCGGATTGGGGCATAAGTTGGGCCCCCGTGACCAGCACAGCATCATTGTTGTCTCGGTATATTTCGGCCCGCTCCCGCCATATTTCTCGATGCATCTCGAATCTCTTGCGCGGAACGCGTCGGTTGACTGGTTGCTAATCACAGACCAAGAAATTGGCTTCGCGCCCGCCAATGTCCGAATTGTGACGATCCACTGGGAAGGGTTCCGGGAGTTGGTGCAAGCGCGGCTTGGTGCTGGCATCATATTGGGGCGCCCCTACAAGATCTGTGACCTCCGTCCCTCTTTTGGAGAACTCTTTGCGGAGTATGTGGAGGGCTACGATTTCTGGGGCCATTGCGACCTCGATGTTATCTTCGGTGATGTGAGGAAATTTCTCACGCCCGACGTGCTTTCCATGCACGATAAGGTGCTTATTCGAGGCAATTTCTCGCTCTATCGAAACTCTCCCGCAATCAATTCTCTATACCGGTCGCGCCCTGACATTGCGTCGTTCGAAGTCGTGATGAGTGATCCTGCTGCCCGACGATTTGATGAGTGGCTCGGTATTCATCCGATCATTCGAGCCGAGAACGTCAGCCTGTGGAACGACGACGTGATCTTCGACCTCAACGCCGACGCATTCTCGACCCGGGCCAACAGTTCCCCCCGGAGAGGCAGATACGCGTACATCTGGATGGATGGAAAGGTATTCGAGTGCGACCGTCGCTCTCTCGTGCCGATTCGAGAAGGGCTGCTGATCCACTTTCAGCGACGGAGCTTGAATGTCAGGCCCTCCCCCGAGGGAGGCGACTATGTGGTGGGTGATGCGGAGATCGTCGACGCCCGGACGTATCTGGAGGAGGTCGGGACGCCTCGCGCCCGCTTCCGTCGGTTGCACGGGTCCGCGCGTTTTCGGTACCGGTGGTTCCGAACGAGAGCGCGCAATGCGCGCAACAGGCTCGTGGCGGCGCTACGAGCATACAAACGAGATTCCAAGTCCACTTGATGCGCTCCATCTCAGGGCAGTTCTTCTGGGTTTCCGGAGGGCGCTTCATGGGCGCCTTACTTCAGGCCGTCACCCTTGCCCTCTTTGCGCGTGTGGCTACCCCCGCTTTGTTCGGCGTGGTGGCCTCGCTAACTGGCATCTTCTTGCTCATGCACGCGCTGACAGACCTCGGCGTGACCTCTCACATGACCGCGGTGCGCGCATCGGACCCCGCGTCAGGGGTCGTGTCCGCAGCGCTGCGTTTCAACCTGTGGTCCTCCATCGTGATGGCCGCCGTGCTCACGGTGCTCGCCGTCGCGTGGTCTGCGGTCTCGGGCGTGGAAGCTGGAGCGCTCGTCGGGCTGGCAGTGGCGACGAGTATCGATAGGTATGCGGATCTCCGGGCAACGCTCGCGCTCGCCGATGGAAACGCCAAGATATTCGTCGGAAATATGAACCTCCGCAGGTTAGTCACTCTTGCAGCGTTCCTGGCTAGCATCGCCGTGGGCGCGCCAGCCCTGGCCGGGTTGGCGATCGCAACAGTGATCGGCTCCCTAGCCGCCGGCTTGAGTGCGTTTGCTCTGACAAGAGCGGTAGAACTTGGATCAGATCCCGTCCCGCTCGGCGCGCTGATCAGGGGGAGTTGGCCCTACTGGTTGAATACCGTCGGCACTCAGATTCGCAACCTGGATGTTGCTGTGGTCACGGCGGCGGGCGGGCCGCTCGCGTCAGGGTTCTACGCGGCCGCCAGCCGATTGACGTCTCCGTTCCGGATCATCCCGACCGCAATGGCGACCGTTCTGCTCCCGGCGGTCTCGCGTTTGAGGGCGCAAGGCCGGGGACTGGCCCCCGCAGCGAAGCCCGCAGCTCTGGTCGTCTTCACCACGTCAGCGGTGTACGCATTTGGGGTGCTTATTGCGCCGTGGGTGGTCACTCTTGTTCTCGGCGCCGCGTATGCGGGGGCAGTAGTGCCGGTCCAGATCGTAATGGCCAGCATGCCGTTCGCGGCTGTCGCATCCGTCCTCGGTTCCATCCTGCAGGGGGTGGGGCAGACCCGCATCGTCGGATCTGCAGCGATCGCAATGTCGTCTGTTTGCCTCGTGATGGCCTTTGTAGGGGCTTCATTGAGTGGTGCAGCGGGAGCCGCCATGGGCTTGGGATTCTCGTACCTCGTTCAGGCCGGTATCTTGTCCTACGGGATGATCCGATGGCGTCGTCGAGAGAAGAGGGGGCGGTCTTGAAGACACGCCGAAAGCTGATCACCTTCGCTAGTGCGGTCGCTCAGTACGACAACCTCGGGGACCTGGAGATTCGGAGAGCCGCGCTCCAGTGGGCGCGCGAATGGAGCGATGAGATTCACCTTCTCGTCGGGGACGCCCCCCCAGATTTCGTGGGTGCGCTCGGGCCCGCGACGGCCTTCGTTCGCACGTACCGTTCGCGGCGGGCATTCGGTTTCGCCGTGTTGCGGGGAACGGTCCGGGGGCAAGTGTGCCTGCTGCTCTCTCCCGGGCCAGTGGTGGCGGCAACGACGATTAGAGCCGCGCTTGTGGATGTAGCGAATCTCCTGCAGACTCTCCTGGTTCGCACTACTTCCGGTCACGTGCTCGCGATTGGTCGCTCCTACCGGGGGGGTAAGAGCCGGGCTGGTACACGGCTTATGGCAGTTGCCGCGCGAGTACACACCGCCGGCTACGTCAGGGACGCCGAGTCGAGTGCGTTCGTGACCGCTTCGCACGGGATTGTGCCCGACATCGCGGTCGCAGCGGCTGGGTGCGTTACGGCTGCGCGCCCGCTAGCAGCGTTCTCGTTCAGGTTTGACCGGATCCCGTCTAACGCGTTCATGACAAGCATGCTCGACTGGTGCCGCACGAACGAGCTTGAGCCGGTCCTGGTGACTCAAGTTGCCCGTGACGGCGAACAGCATGAGCGCCTCGCGGAAGCGCACCAGATCGCGCATTCTGCGTGGACGGACGCTCCCTATGAGGGTCAGTTGCGGCGAGTGAGGATGGTCTACTCGAGCAGCCGGTTCGTATTCACGGATCGGTTGCACGCCGCCATAATAGGCGCCAATGAGGGCGCGTTTCCAATCGTCCGGTCCGACGCGGGTGACAAGGTCACAGGTGCGCTGCAGGTCTGGGCGCCGCTGGTGGTGGTGCCGGCAGGAGGGGAATCGCTCGACATGCTCCCTGCCCGGCACCAGTTTGAGGCGGCGACGAAGCAAATCAGGTCGGCTGTGGCTCAGGCAGCGTCTCAGGTTGCTGCTCAGTTACAAGACATTCGCCGAATGGTGGAGTGTGGTCGATCCGCCACGACTGACGCTCCGCACCGAGAAACCGAGCACAGATAATGGGCGGGAGCGCCACATCGGCATGCTTGGTCATTATCATCGGCCTCGCCTTCTGGTTGGGCTACACGCGACTGCGTGTGGGATACCTCCTCAGCCCGCTTTCGGTGATGATTCTCCTGCTCGTGGCGATCTTCGGTGTTCGTCCTCTGCGCATGATGCAGACCGCGACTTTCGATTTCTACGGATACGACATATCTAGTGGCGTTCAGTTCGCGACGACGGTGGGTCTTGTGGCCACCGTCGGGGTGGTGATGGGCGCACTAGTCTGCCTCCCCTTGGTGGGCAGGCTGGTGCGAGACAACACGGGAGTTGAGCGCGCCGAAACGGGGCTGGGCTCGGCCGTCGGCGAGTCCTTTGTTGCGGCAATTGCGATCCTCGCAGTTTGGTTCGCGCTCTCCCTGCAATTCGCGGGCGGCATCGCGGCCTTCGTCGCGATGTTTGGTGGTAGGACTAGTCAGATCTCCAGTTCTGCCGCAGGGGTCCCGGTTGTCGTACCCGCGCTACCCGTGGTGGCCGCTCTCGTGGTCGCCGCGGTGCGATTCACGGTGGAGGGCGCCGCGCGCTACATGCCCCGCCAAAACTTGATGTATTGGGTCGTCATTGCATTGACCATCATCCCACCCACCGCGCTGGGCAATCGTCGTTTCCTGATTCCGGCCCTGATCGTTGGGGTTGCCGGCGCAGCCCGTATCCTGTGGTTTCGTAGGGTAAGGGTGCGCTACCTCGTCGCGGTGGTGCTGGTTTTCGTTATCCTCGCGTCTATTCCCTTTGTCCGTAGTGCGGGATCAAGGGTGAGAGGCAGCGATGACTTCCTCGGCTCCCTTTACGAGTACGTTGGTGAGTCCGGTCTGACTGGAGTCTTCGACGCATTCTTTTTGTCGTACGACACCGAAATGTTCAACTACGTTTCCTTTTTTGGACCGAGACTCGGCGATGCAATACCTTACGGGCATGGACAGGCAACGCTGGGGGAACTGTTTCTTGTCATGCTGCCCAGTGGGATTGCCCCGGGCGAGAAGTGGAGCGACATGCTCCTGACGGAGGCATTTGGCGCGGGTTGTGGGGCGTTGTACTGTCCCGTCCCTAGCGTCTTTGGTACGCTGCTCGTCGACGGGGGGCTCGTCTTCGTATTCTTGGGTTCTTTCCTGCTGGGGCTGCTCGCTGCGCCTGTCCCTTACCAGTTGGCGGTGGCCCCCCCCGCCGCTCGCGTGCTCCTCCTCCTTGCGGTGGTGGCATTTGCTGCCACGGTCGTGCGCGGAAACCCGGTGTCCCAGCTTTGGATCGCCCTTCAGTGCACGCTTCTTGCCATACTCGTATTTGTGCTTCTGATTAGGCGCGCAAGTAGGCGATCCTCTCGTCGCATTATCGCGGAGCCCCGCCGCGCCTAACTCGCGTTGTCGGTCCCTAACCGAAGTGCCGTCGCTCCTCGCTGGGCACAAGGGTGATTTGGCTTGACTGGCAGCGCAGGCACCGAGTTGGCAGCCTCAACTACCACTGAGTACCCTCTCCGGCGATCACCACACAGGTCACGAACCCGAGGACGTTGTCATACTCGTGACGCGCTGGGAAGTCGTTCTAGGACGCAGAGCTGCCCGGAGCGAGAACCGCCTTCACGGTCTTGGCAAGAATGACCAGGTCGCTCACAAGGGACCAGTTATCGACGTAGGATAGGTCGAGTCGAACCGAGTCCTCCCAACTCAAAGTTGAGCGGCCGCTCACCTGCCACAGTCCGGTGATGCCGGGCTTCGAGAGAAAGCGACGGTGAACGTGCTGCTCGTACATCACCACCTCGCGGGGAAGCGGCGGGCGTGGCCCGACGAGTGACATCGATCCACCAATCACGTTGAACAGTTGGGGCAGTTCGTCCAGGCTGAACCTCCGCATGATGCGGCCGATCCGAGTAACGCGAGGGTCGTCCTTCATCTTGAACAGGACCTCGTTGCCGCTGTCGCGCTGCTGGTCGCGGAGCTCGTCAATGAGCTCCTCAGCGTTGACCACCATCGTGCGGAACTTCAGCATGGTGAACTCCCGCCCCCCGAGGCCGATGCGCCTCTGGCGGAAGAAGACCGGACCCTCGCTGGACAGTCGCACGGCGACTGCGAAAAACGCGAGCAGGGGGCTAATGACGACGACGCCGACTATCGACGCGGCGAGGTCCATGGCGCGCTTCACCACCCGCTGACCGCCGCTGAAGCGTGGCGTCTCAACGTGGATAAGGGGAAGGCCCGCGACCGGTCGTGTCTGGATGCGCGGACCGGCGACGTCCATGATGCTCGGCGCGATGACCAAGTGCTGACGGCCAGCCTCTAGGCCCCACGAGATCTGCTTCACCTTGTTTGGAGGAAGCTCGTCCGTGCTCGTGACGATCACGGTGTCGGCGCCCGTGGCGGCGACGGCGTGATCTACAGCGCTCACGTCTCCCACGATCGGGATTGTCGTTGCCGCGAGCGTTTCGTGCTCGCTTGCCCCAGGCACGCACGCCCCCACGATGCGGTAACCGCTGCTG
This sequence comes from Microbacterium sp. zg-B96, assembly GCF_030246865.1. Taxonomy (NCBI): domain Bacteria; kingdom Bacillati; phylum Actinomycetota; class Actinomycetes; order Micrococcales; family Microbacteriaceae; genus Microbacterium; species Microbacterium sp. zg-B96. The sequence goes on from NZ_CP126738.1 coordinate 527,331, forward strand.
GGCGCGCGCACCAGCTCGGCCGCGATATCGAGCACTGACTGGCGGGAGCCCACCAGCAGCACACGGGCGGAATACTCACCCACAGATCGCTTGGCGACGAGCCACTGCCGCCAGAGCCACCGCACGAAGAGAAGTACCCCCATGCCGAACGGCAGGCTAATTAGAAGGTAGCCGCGTGCTACATCTACCCGGGTTAGAAACGCGACGATTGCGATGCCGCCGAAGAGCGCCATGCTCGCTCGCATGATACTGGTGTACTCCGTCGGGCCGCTCCCGATGATGCGCGAGTCGCGGGTGTCAAACAAGCTCAGCATCCACATCCATAGGAGGACCAGCATCGCCGAGAACGCCCAGTATGAGACTTCGCTCAGCCGGCTGTCGGCGCGGACGGTGACCTCCACATTGCCTAGGCCGAACCAGGCGATCTGAGTACCGTATACGATCCAGGTGAGCACAAGTGTGTCCGTTAGCCATAGTCGACGGCTGTAGTGCTCACGCCAACGGTCGATCGCCGGGGTGGACTTGCGAGGCGGCATTACGTGGGAGACAAAGGAGCGCACGACATCGGACGACCTGACTTGATCATTCGCCCTCAAGCTTGCCCCTTCGCGCCCATACGAATTGTCATACTGCCGTAGGGAAACCTATCAGTCGCATATGACGGCTCTACGACGCCAGGAATCACAGCGACTCACCCGACCACAATCAACCGGTCGCCGGACCAGGCCAGGAGACCGTCACCGCTCACCGCCAGCGCTGCCGCCGTCCTATCCGCAGCGTCCACGCAGCCGGCAAGCGCTGGTTCGGCGCCCAGCCGCGAGACAGCCAGCTGGGGGCACGCGGCATCGGAGTGCGCCACGACCACGGCGTCGTCAAAGATGGCTAGTGCGACCGCAGAGGCATCTGTGAGCGACGTCCATTCGTCGTCGATGAGCCGGTAGGCGATTCCTTCGCAGATCAGCGCGACAAGGTCCGCCGAGGTGCGCAATCCCCACGCATCATCGCACGGCGCATCGATCTCGCCATCAGGGGTCACGACTACACCGCGGTCTACCGGAGAGAGGTAGGTCGCATTTGGAAGAACGTCGGGATAGGGCTCCCAGAAGCGGCCTTGAGTGAAGGTGCGCAAGAGCTCGAGGTCGCACGCATCGCCCATATGGGCGAGCATTTCGGCTTCGGTTCCAGCGAACGTATCCAGGCCGCGCACCTGCCCGATGCCGCGGTAGAGCGGCGTCACGTCGGTCCAGGTGTGGCCGCCGTCGGTCGACCGTTCCACGAGTGGCGGGGTCACTCCACACTCGCCAGCGGTGGCGCGCCACATGCCGCCCGAGCCGACCGAAAGAAAGCGCTCATCCGCCCTGGGCGCATCTGCGATCGGCGCGGGCGCCGGCGATACCGTTGCCGGGGTCTCCGGCACCCCGCTTTCCGCGCCCAGGTCAGACGTGGGCGCTGGCGCGGGCGTGCCCGACGGGGTATCGGGGTTGCCGTGCTGCAGGGCAGCGGCGGCCAGCGCAGACGAGCCAATAGCGAGCAACGCCACGGCGGCCACCGCGAGCAGGCGGCTCGTGCGCGTTACACCGGGCGGGCGGCGTGCCATGAGTGGGGTTACTCCGCTACCGGGCGGCGCGCGGCCGTCGGCTGACCCTGAGTGGAACGACGCCCTACCTGCTCCACTGTCGGCACGGTCGGCGCGGGAGCGAGCGGGGCTTTGCGCTTGCGGCCGCGAGAGGCCTTCTTCGCCGTGTCCTTCTGGATGTAGCCGTACCCGCCGTACCCGCCGTACCCGGCGTAATACGAGTCGGGTCCGCGTGTCGGCACCATTGTCAGGGCAACGCCAGCAACCTTCGCCCCCACGGTCTCCAGTGCCTCGAGCGCACCCGACAGCTGATGGCGCGTTGTGCGACCGGCAGCGACGGCGACGATGGCCCCGCTCGTGGCGCGGGCGAGGATGGCGGCATCGGTCACCGGCAGTAGCGGGGGAGCGTCGCACAGCACCACGTCGAAGTCGCGCTCAAGCACCTCGAGTAGCTGCTGCATCTGGCGGGATCCCAGCAGTTCGCTCGGGTTCGGGGGAATCTTGCCCGCCGGCAGCACGTACAGACTGCGGCCACCCCACGGCAGCATCACGTCGCCCACACGGGTTCGACCGATGAGCACGTCGGTCAATCCCGCGCCGCCTTCGATGCCGAGGTACTCGGCCACCTTCGGCTTGCGCAGGTCGGCATCGAGCAGGGCGACGCGCTTGCCGGCGTCGGCGAGGGCGATGGCGAGGTTGATCGTGGTGGTTGATTTTCCCTCGCTGGGCACGGAGCTCGTCACGACGAAGCTCGCTCGCCCGCCCATGTCGAGGAACTGCAGGTTGGTGCGAAGCGCCCGGAACGACTCGGCGCGTGGGCTGAGGGGATCGGCGTGCACGATGAGTGGCCGCTCTTTTGCCTTCGGGTCGAAAGCAATTGCGCCGATCATGGGGGCTTTGGTGACCTGCTCGATATCGCGGGAGGTCCGCACGCGGGTATCGAGCACGGTCCGCAGCACGGCGATTCCGAGGCCCAGGGCCAGGCCCACCAGCGTGCCCAACGCCAGGTTGAGCGGCACATTTGGGCTGGCTGGTGACATCGCGGGCTGTGCATCGCTCACCCGTGACAACTTCACGGGGCTCATGCCCGACTCGCCCGTGGGCTCGATCGAATCCACTGCCGCAGTCAGTGCCGCAGCGAGCGCATTCGCGATCTCCGGGGCACGCACCGGATCGGCGTCTTCGGCGGTGATCGTGATGAGTGTGGTGTTGAGCGCCGCGCTGGCGGTGACTGATTGTCCGAGTTGGCCCGCAGTGATGCCGAGACCCAGTTCGGCGATGACCGGGTTCATGACGATCGGCGTCTTGACCAAACCCACATACGTATTGATACGGGCCTGCGTGAAGCTGGAACCCTGCTGCAATTCGGCCACTGTGCCGCTCGTCTGCGTGGAGACGAATACTGTGCTCGAGGATTCATAAATCGGCGTTCGGGTGAGCGAATAGGCTGCCGCGCCACTGAGCCCCAGCAAAGTCGCAACCAGAATCACGGCCCAGTTCTTGCGGAGGATGCGGATGTAGTCGCTGAGCTCCATGATGCCTCTCGGTGCATCGCGCCGGGGGACGGGCGAGTCTGTCGGGGTGTTTTCTCAGTCTGGCATAACAGCGATTCCCACCGCGGCCAGCCTCGCCACGCGTTCCACCGCGTCTATTGCGGGGTCCAATTGCGACGCCGACAATTCGTATGTCTTCCACGACCGCCGGAACGGGTCGACTACATCGTCATCGGCAGGGTCGGGCAGCGGCGGCAGCAGTCCGCGCTGACGGGCGATGAGGGCGGTTGCCGCGCGAAGGCGCGCCGCGGCATCTGTCATGCTCGCTGCGTCGGCTGCGTCGGTCAGCTCCTCATCGGTGAGCGTGACGGCGAGGCGAGCGAACTCGCGCACCGTGAAGGTGGAACGCAGCCGTGCGGGTGCGAGTTCGGCGATCGCTCGCCGGTGCTCACGCGCCATGGCGAGGATCAGGTCGGGGCTCGCCAGATGCTGCTCGGTGAGGAACCGCGCGCGATGCGCCGCAGCGTGATCGCGCAGGGCGCCGCGGGCGAGCGCCAACTCGACCGCCTCATCGGTCATGGCGGCGTCAGCCAGGCCGTGCGTGCCCGCACTGTGCACGACGACTCCATCGAGGTCGGCCAAGCGCGTGCGCAGCATCAGCGCGGCGAGGGGTGAACGGCAGATGTTGCCCGTGCACACAGTGAGGATTTCGAACACTGCGGAACCTCCCGGGTGGGGGTGTCATGGCGAGTGGATGTGCGGGCGAGGACGGCCCCGGTAACGTGAGGCCGTGCCCGATCAGCCTAGCGACGTCACGGACGCGCCCGCGCAGGAATTTTCGTCGGCTCGTCCGGCTCGATCCGACGCGGTCCCGCGGCGCCGCAGAACCGACTGGCGGCTGGGCGGGCACACCGTGCAGAAGTGGCGCGAAATGCTCGCCGCATGGGCATTGTTGAGCCTAGGCGCGGGGGTGCTCTTGGGATATGCGGTCGCGTGGCTCCTGCCGACGACGCCATGGGCGGCGCCGCTGAGCACTTTTATCCTGTGGCTGTCGATGCTCATTCCGGTGGTCATCGCATTTCAACGCTCGCGGCCGGTCGGATTGCTGAAGTTGCGCCCCATCGACGCGCTCTATGGTGTCGCGCTCGGAATGCTGCTGCGACTGATGCAGGGGTGGGTGCACGCTGCGGCCGGTACTCCGCCGCCGTTCCCGAGTTTCACCACGGTCGATGGGCACCTGCCGGCGTCGTGGCTGTGGACCGAAGCGGTGCCTGCGATCCTTGTGGCGCCGGTGCTGGAGGAGTTCTTCTTCCGCGCCGTTATTCTCGTGGCCGTGTATACCGCGCTGCGCCACGCCTTCGGCGGGGTCGCGGCTGGGGCAGCCGCGGCGCTGGTGTCGACCGGGCTGTTCATCGTGGTGCACTCGATCGGCGGCACACTCACGGTGGATGCTTCCGTCGCGCTCGGGGCCGTCGGCCTTGCGTGTGCCCTGCTCGTGCTACTGACCGGGCGCATCTGGGGGGCGATGCTGGTACACCTCTTCTACAACGCGAGCTTCATCGCGTTGGGAGTCGTCGGCACGCTCGCGGCGTAGGGCATCGACGCACGGAGGCCCCGCGGCGAGTTTCTCGGCGATGCCTGACAGGCTGTCCTCAACAGGCCCTCACTGAGCGAGATAGTGCCTGGACTATCTGCGGGCAATAGGTGGACTGGGCGGGGCTGTGCGTGAGCTATGAACCCGTAGGATCGTCCGCATGGGGAAGATGCGACGTCGCCGCAGTCATAGCCAGCCGGACGGGTTCTGGCGGCAGGAGTATGGCGGGATGCCGTTGTGGGGTCTTGTGGGCGTCGCTGCTCTGGTGATCGCGTTGGGAGGGTGGGTTGCTGTGAACTATCAGCCACCGCCCTCCTTGGCGACGAGTGCGCCCCGCCCGTATCCGACGTTCGACTTCGGGCGCGAAGCTGACCAGTTGCCCGCGGTCGCCGCCATCGGTGACTCCTTCACCGGTGGCTCTGGTATGGATTCCGGGGAGGGCGCGCGCTGGCCGGCCCTCCTCCGCGAGGAGTTCACCATCACCACTTACCACGAAGGCGGCACGGGCTACGCCCGAACTCGCGAGACTCCCGACGGATCGAGTAACTTCACCACGCGGGTCGATGCCCTCCCCGTCGACACCCGCAACCTCGTCTTCTTTGGATCGGTGAATGACTCGGGAGCCGGATACCTGGCCGTCCGCGCCGCCGCCCGCACGGCCTTTCAGGCAGCGCAAGACCGCGCCCCAGGTGTGCGAATCCTGGTGATCGGCCCAGCCTCGCCCGCATGGCCAGTCACCCCCGACATGTACGAGGCCCGAGATGGCGTCCGCGACGCCGCCGTCGAGATGGGCTTACCGTTTGTGGACCCGATCGACTCGGGGTGGTTCTCGGGCCACCCCGAGTTCATCGGCGAAGACGGCACGCACCCCAACGACCTCGGCCACGCATTCCTCAGCGATCGGATCAGCGCTGCCTTCGCCGAGCACTTCCCGCATCCATAAGGTCAGCTGAGTTGCCACGGCAGCGCCGCGGAAGGCCCGACCCGCAGGATCTTCGTCGCCACCCGATGCGACCAATACGCGTGCCCTGCCTCGTTCAGATGAGAGAACGAACCGGACTCGTTGAGCACGTAGGTCGTTCGGTTCTCGGGGGTGATCCATCCCCCCTTGATCGGGTCGATGAACGCGACGACGTTAGGTGCCGCCATCGCGGCAGCCTCGATTGCGTCACGATTGGCTCGGGTCCGAGGCGGCTCGGCTCGTGCAGGTCGGCGAAGCCACCGCACCGCGGCTGCTGGTCACGGGTGAACACGCCCCGGCGCGGCATCCGCATGTCGCAACTGCAGTGGAGGCGGGCGCCATCGGCACGGCCGCCGCAGCGGCGATCATCAGCATGCTCAACAAGGTGGTGCTGCCGGCCGGGCGTGACCAGACGGATGCCGTGGAGCAGATCCTGGTGGAGCAGGCGCCCGGGTTGACCCTCGACCAGCTCGCGAAGATCATCGCTCGTGCCGAGGCCTGGCTCGACCCCGACGGTGTGGCGCCTCGGGAGGAGGATGGACTCACCCAGCCGATCTCCATCAGCACCGCACGGCGCATGGCCGCCGGCAGGGCGTGATCCCTTGTGTGCTCGGTTGGCAGAGCGAGATTCTCGACTGGGTCGCAAGAAGCGGCTGTTCGCCAAGGCTCAGAAGCTGGCGCTCATCGAACGCGACGGCAGCTGCGCCGACGTCTGGTTCATCCCGCCGCGCTGGGTCGATCCGGATCGCACGCCCCGCCGCGGGGCGTGAAAGCGGTTCGATTTCGTCCCGGCCTGACCGGCCCCGTTACGCAAACAGCGATCGCCCCCGCTGGGGGAGCGATCGCTGTTTTTGCTGAAGGCTACTTGTCGGTGAAGGCGTCCTTGACGTCGTCGACTGCCTTCTTGCCTTGGGCCTTCGCCTGGTCGACGTGGCCTTCGGTTTCCAGCGACTTGTCGCCGGTCGCCTTGCCTGTGCCTTCCTTGGCTTTGCCTTTCAGGTTTTCGGCTTCGTGCTTGATGTCATCTCCGAGTGCCATGGGCTCTCCTCTCGTTGGGGTTGTCACCGCATCAGCGGTCGGTCGGGTTGGTGTTCTCCTCGGGCGCGGATGCCTCTTCGGCCTCGCCGACCCACTCGACACGCACTTCCTCGCGCGTCACCGGGACGGTCACCGTCGCCTCTTCGGTCACCACGTACTTGCGCAGCCGCATGGTGCCGGTCTGCGCGGACTGCGCCGTCTGCGGGGACTGCGTGCCGGCATCCTGCGCGTGTGGTTGCGTCGCGTCGGGATCGTCGTTCTCGCCACCATCGCGGACGTCGTCGCGGCGCGGTTCATGGTCGGCGTAGTAGGCGTATAGCTCGTCTTCCTGCGACCGGCTGAGCTCGCCGTCGGAATCGAAGCGGGGAGCGTCCTTCACGGCGTCCTTCGTGAACGGCACCCGCAGGTTGCCCTCCACTTCGTCCGCCTGATCCAGCGGCACGAAGGTCTCGGACGTGCCGAACAGGCCGGTCTTCACGGTCACCCAGTTGGGCCGCCCGGTGCGAGGCTCGACGAAGACCTGCCCGACAGAGCCGACCTTCTTGCCCTCCACGTCCACGACGTGGCGTCCGACGAGGCTTGCGATGTTGTGTGCGCTGATCATGTGACGTCTTCTCCTATCGGCCGAGACCGACCCGGTCGACCCGGCGGTGGTAGCGCATGCCAGCCGCTCCGCCCAGGAGCGCACCGACCAGCGTCACGACGGCGACCCCGAGAGCGGTGAGGATGCCGGTGAGCGTTGCCGTTTCGGGTGTCACCGGGATGGCGGGAAGGCCCGGCAGGTTGCCCAGAATGTTCCACTGGCTCCCGGCGATCGCGGTGATGATGGCGACGATGATCGCGATGACCACGGCCCAGATCCACACGGCCAGGCCCTGCTTCAGCCCGCTGAACCGTGCCATCCGCCCGGCGACGTAGCCGCCGGCGAAATACGCGATCAGCAGCACCAAGCCGAGGACGATCGCACCCACCACGCCGACGGTCTCGGTGTTATCGGTGGCGGCATCCACGGCGTCATCGACGGTGGTGCCCGATCCGAACCCGCTGACGGCCGCGCCGACGGCCGCCACCAATGCGGTGAGGAGAACGGTGGCCCCCATGGCGGTCAGCCAGCCGAAGAACGCGGCGCCGAACTTGAAGCCGCCGAAGCGCTCCTTCTCGCGCTCGTGCACATCGCGCTGCAGTGTGTGCTGGGACTCCACCGGCACGGCGGCGCTAGTGGAGTTCTGGTCGTACACCGGGGATCCCGGCTCTCTGGGGTCAGCGGAGCTCATGCGTCGACGCTAACCCGCGGTGCAGCGCGCACCCAGGGGATTGCCAGGGGCGAACCGGAGGCGTAACCTCACGCGGATCTCGCGCCCGCCGGCATCCGATGGCCTCGATCTTCGACCGAAGGGGTGGCGTGCTAAACTACCTCTTTGGTGCCTGCTGCCTGCTGGTGGGTACCGCGAACGTGAGCCCTCCACTGGCGTGTTCGACCCGCATCGGGATCGAACCACCCCGGAGTGGGATTCACGAACTCCTCCGTTCGACACAAGAAAGCAGCACTATCGTGACGCGCACTTACACCCCCAAGGCTGGCGAAATCCAGCGCGAGTGGCTGGTCATCGACGCAACCGACGTCGTCCTCGGCCGCCTCGCATCGCACGCTGCCGCGCTTCTGCGTGGCAAGCACAAGCCCACCTTCGTCAACCACATGGACTCCGGTGACTTCGTCATCATCGTCAACGCCGACAAGGTCGCGCTGACGGGTCAGAAGCTCCAGAAGAAGCGGGCCTACCGCCACTCCGGCTACCCGGGCGGCCTCAAGTCCGTCGCGTACGAGGAGCTGCTCGAGAAGAACCCCGAGCGCGCCGTCGAGAAGGCCGTGCGCGGCATGCTGCCCAAGAACAGCATCGGTCGCCAGCAGCTGTCGAAGCTGAAGGTCTACCGCGGTGCCGAGCACCCGCACTCGGCACAGCAGCCCAAGACGTACACCCTCGACCAGGTCGCCCAGTAAGCGCCCCCTCAGATTTAAGGACAAACTGATGGCGAACATCGAAGAGACCCCGCAGAACTACTCCACCGAGACGCCCGCTGACGAGGCCACCCAGGCCACCGTCGAGCGCCCCGTGCTCTCCGTTCCCGGTGCGGCCGTCGGCCGCCGCAAGCAGGCCATCGCCCGCGTGCGCCTGGTTCCGGGTTCCGGCACCATCACGGTCAACGGCCGTACGCTCGAGGACTACTTCCCCAACAAGCTGCACCAGCAGCTGATCAACGACCCGTTCACGGTGCTCAACCTGGCCGGTGGCTACGACGTGATCGCCCGCATCTCCGGTGGTGGCCCCTCGGGCCAGGCCGGCGCGCTGCGTCTCGGCATCGCTCGCTCGCTCAACCAGATCGACGAAGAGAACAACCGCCCGACCCTGAAGAAGGCCGGCTTCCTCTCGCGCGACGCTCGCGTCAAGGAGCGCAAGAAGGCTGGTCTCAAGAAGGCCCGCAAGGCGCCTCAGTACTCGAAGCGCTGATCCGACCGCACATGGCGCTGTTCGGTACGGACGGTGTGCGGGGGCTGGCCAACGGCCCCCTCACCGCCGACCTCGCGCTCTCCCTGGCCCAGGCGACTGCCGTCGTCCTGGGCCAGGGGCGTATCGCCGAGGCTCGGCGCAGGGCCGGCAAGCGGCTCACCGCCGTCGTCGCGCGCGACCCTCGGATGTCGGGGGAGTTCCTCTCGGCCGCGGTGTCGGCAGGTCTCGCCTCGTCGGGCGTGGATGTGCTGGATGCCGGTGTGCTGCCGACCCCGGCGGCGGCGTTCCTCGTTGCCGACCGCGACGCCGACTTCGGCGTGATGGTCTCGGCCTCGCACAACCCCGCACCCGACAACGGCATCAAGATCTTCGCCCGGGGCGGCTCGAAGCTGCCCGATGACGTCGAGGCGCGCATCGAAGAGGCGATGTCCGGCCCCAAGCTGCAGCCCACCGGCGGCGCTGTCGGTCGCATTCGCCGGTTCGCCGACGCCGAAGACCGCTACGTCGTGCATCTGCTCGGCTCGCTGCCGTATCGCCTGGATGGTCTGCACGTGGTGCTGGACTGCGCCCATGGCGCGGCATCCGGAGTCTCACCCGAAACGTTCCGGGATGCCGGCGCCCGCGTCACGGTCATCGGCGCCGACCCCGACGGCATGAACATCAACGACGGCGTCGGCTCCACTCACCTCGACGTGCTCGCCGGTGAAGTGGTACGTGTCGGTGCCGACGTCGGCATCGCGCACGATGGCGACGCCGATCGCTGCCTCGCCGTGGACGCCGCCGGCAACATCATCGACGGCGACCAGATCATGGCGATCCTCGCGCTGTCGATGAAGCGACGCGGCCGTCTCAAGCACGACACCCTCGTGGCGACCGTCATGAGCAACCTCGGTCTGCACCGTGCGATGACCGAAAACGGCATCCACGTCGAGCAGACCGGTGTCGGCGACCGCTATGTGCTGGAGCGCATGGCCGCCGGCGGGTTCTCGCTCGGCGGCGAGCAATCCGGCCACGTCATCATGAGCGAGTTCGCCACCACCGGTGACGGACTGCTCACGGGCTTGCACCTGTGCGCCGAGATGGCACGCACCGGCCGGACGCTGGCCGAGCTGGCCTCCGTCATGACCGTGTACCCGCAGGTGCTGATCAACGTCACCGGCGTCGACCGCACTCGGGTGAACGACGACGCGACCGTGCAGGAGGCCCTCGCCGCCGCGACCGCGTCGCTCGGACTGTCGGGACGGGTGCTGCTGCGCGCGTCGGGAACCGAACAGCTCGTGCGCGTGATGGTCGAAGCCGAGACCGCGGATACCGCGTCGGCGGTCGCCGCAGACCTCGCCGCCGTGGTGCAGAAACGGCTCGCGCTGCGCGTCTGACCGGCCAATTACGCCAATCGTTCTGGATGCGGTACAACTGTCCTAACACGGCTTCGGAACCGCGCTGATCGGGCAATCCCCCCACGCTCGATCTCGCTACCCCGCGCCGTCAGGCATCCGCGCTCGTGCACAAGCGCCGGAGCCGCGAGAGGGCCGCGCCGCTGGGGGCCGGCTCTCTCCGCTCCCGAGTGAGTATTCGTGCTCCCGAGTGAGTATTCGTGCTCCCGAGTGAGTATTCGCGCGGCATCCGCCCGCCGGCTCAGGCCACGGCCCCGACACGCGTCCGCGCAGCCCGCGCGCGGCGCAGTCGCACTTGGCACCACGCCGTGAGCCCGCCGTATGCCAGCAGCGCGCACACGATCAGCGCGACGAACAGCGGCGCGGCGGGCCGCTCGCTCAGCAGATCCTCCCGGCGCACGATGAGCGACAGCCCGATCGCCACCAGGCTCAGCAGCTGCGCCTGGAAGAGCACGCGGAACGCGCTCCACCGCGAATCCCACAGCATCGCCGCGTTCACGACCCCGGTGAGCGTCAGCACCGCCCCAGTGACCCGCGCGGTGAGCGGGGTCAGCTGCCACGCCCACACTTCCACCGCCGCGGCCGGCGCGATGAACGCGAACAGCCCCACGCACAGCGCACCGGCACCGATCACCGCCAGCGCGATGCGCGCCGCGCGGGGGATGGTCACATCCGCCGGTTCCGGCACGTGCGGATCCTCCCGCCGCTGCACGACTGCCAGCACCGCGACGATGACCGGTGTCGTGGCGTAGAGCACCAGCCAGGTGTAGAACGACAGGTTCTGCGAGAACCGGTCCAGGTGCAGCAGCGTCGCGATCAGCAGGAGACCTGCGAACACGACCACCGCCGGGAACCCGCGCGACACCCGGTGCCACCGTCTCGTGGTCGCGACGCGGAGGAAGAACCACACCCCGCCGACGTATGCCGATGCGAGCAGATACGCCGTCAGCGGGGGATCGATCGGCCAGGCGAACAGCTCGCCGGTGCGGGTCGGGAACACATAGAGCAGGAACGCCGCGATGACGAGGAACGGGATGATGACCACGGCCACCCACCGGGTCGTCGCGAACACCCGGTCGGACGTGGGGCGAAGAGAGTCACGGCCGGACACGGTCGAGCACCTCCGCCACCGTCAGCTCCAGGCCCTCGGACACCGCGGCATCCAATTCCTCACCCTTCCCCGCATCACGCAGCGCCTGCAGCGGCGCCAGGTGGTAGTCGAACGCGCCCCGGTTGCCCAGACCAGTGCGCCGGCGAAGTCGCTGCGACGCGCCCAGCAGCAGCCCCGCCGCCATCGCGTTGCCCGCCGCTGCCTGCACTGCCACGAACGTCTCCAGGCCGTAGGCCGTGCCGTCGTCGTGACCGAGCGCGACGGAGAGCTCGAAGGATGCCACGAAATCGGCCGTGCCCCCGTCGGCATCCCCGCTGAGCAGCCTCGCCCAGCCGCGGTGATTCTGCGCGATGACGATGCCGAGCCGCTCGCCCTGAGCCTGCGCCAGTGCGAGGCTCTGCTCGAAGCGCGACCGGGCGGACTCCGGGGAGCCGGTGGCCAGATCGAGACGCCCCAGCATCACCAGGGACATCGCCTGCCCCCAGGTGTCCTGCGCATGCTGGAACCGGGCGTAGCTGCGCTCGAGCTCGTCCGTCGCGGCGGCGACGTCGGGTACCGGCACCCGCGCCAGCTGCGCGAGCCCCACCGACACCCCCGCCAGCGCCGCGCCGTCCTCGTCGCCGACCTCGTGGAAAAGGTCGCGGCTGGACTCCAGCCCCGGCATGGGGTCGTAGTCGTCCTGCTGCCAGAAGCGCACGGCGTTGACGTAGTACAGCGCGATCGCCCGGCTGCGCGGAGTGAGGGCGATGTCCTCGCGGTCGGCGGCCGCCAGCAGTTCCGCCATCCAGCCCGCCACGAGACCGAGGTAGCCGGCGATCCACAGGAACAGGTACAGGTGCCAGGCGTACTCGGCTGCGGCATCCAATTCGTGTCTGTTCAGCAGCGTGCGCATGACGGCGGCGAGATTGTCGATCTCCAGTTCCAGCCGTGCCAGCCACTCCAGTTGATCGGAACCGCGTAAACCGTCGCCGGCATCCTCGGCCAACGACAGGTAGGCGCGGATCCACCCCTGCACGTTGCGCTCGGCCTCGTCGGCCGGCTGCATGCCCAGCGCGTAGGAGCGCACCGTGCCCAGCAGCCGGAACGCCGGGATCTCGCCGGCATCCACGCGGCTGAGCAGACTGGCGTCGGTGAGAGCTTCGAGCACGTCGAACGGGTCGTCGACGCCGGCGCTCGCGAGAACGTGCTCGGCGGTCGCCAGGGCGAAGGAGCCGGAGAACGGGGCGAGCACCCCGAGCGCGGTGCGGGAGCGCTCGTCGAGCAGATCGACGCTCCACTCGATCGTGCGGGCCAGCGCGCGCTGCCGGTCGGGAAGGTCCCGCGCGCCGTCGACCAGCAGGGTGAGTGCGGAATCCAGGCGGGCGAGGATCTGCTGCGGGCTCAGGATGCGCGCCCGCGCGGCGGCCAGCTCGATCGCGAGGGGGATTCCATCGAGCACCCGGGTGATCGCGATCACGGCGGGGGTGTTCTCCGGCGTCAGGCGGAACGACGGCCGCACCGCCGTCGCACGCTGCACGAACAGCGACACGGCCGAAGTGCAGGCGGCGATCTCGTTGTCGGTGTCGGGCTCGGGGGTTTCGAGCGGCCCCACCTCGAAGACCTGCTCCGCCCGCAGCCGCAGTGGGGAACGGCTGGTCACCAACAGCTGCAACCGGGGCGCGCCGCTGACCAACTGGACGAGCACATCGGATGCCGCCATGAGGTGTTCCATGTTGTCCACGACCAGCAGCACGTCGCGGTCGACGATCGCCGCCTGCACCTTGTACGCCAGCGGCTCGTCGCCCACATTGCGCACGCCGAGGGCGCGGGCGATCACCGTGATCACCGTTTCGGGGCGGGTGACCGACTCCAGCGCCGCGAAGGCGACGTCGCGGCCGGAGGTCGCGGCATCCAGGGCGAGCTCGATCGCGAGGCGCGACTTGCCGACGCCGCCCGGTCCGGTGAGCGTGAGGATGCGCACGCCGGGGCGTGCGAGCAGCGCGCGGGCGGCATCCATCTCGGTCTCCCGGCCGACCAGCGACGAGTAGGGTGCCGGGATCGCGCCGACGATCGAGAGCGAGCCGGTGGGCGATGGGTCGAACACGGTGGCTGCTGTGGCTTCGGCGGCCGCAGCCTCGGCCGCTGCGACTTGCGCCGCTGCGGCCTCTGCCGCGTCGAAGCGTTCGGCGAGGAGGGTCGCGATGTCGGCGAGCACCAGGTCGGCGAGCTCCTCGGGCGTGTGGAATGACTTGTACGAGGTGCGGTCATCGGAGCGGACGGCGTCGAGCAGGCCGGACAGGCGCTCCTCGCGCTTCGGGGCCGGCTCCTTGATGTAGATCAGCGACGGCAGGGCGGTGGAGAGACGGTATTCGTCCTCGAGGCCGGAGATCTTCTCATCCGGGGCGACCCAGCCGTAGCGTTCCCAGTACAGGCCGATAAAGATGTCGCTCTGCTCGAGGTAGGAGCGGTACAGGGCGCGCGGCGGGTGGGGCCGGGCGCCGAGCTCGAACATCACCGGGGCCAGGTGCAGCCGCTCGAGCACGGCGCGCACGGCGCGGCGCTCAGGCTCGAGCTCCCTCAACGTGGAACTGATGAAGACTCGGATGCGCTGATCGGGCGTGCGAATCTGTGGTTTCGCGGCATCCATGAAGTGATACTCCCGCCGTGGCGTTCGCGAGTAAAGGGGCCGGGTGCCGCGGCGCTCGATGACCACCCCGCACGCTGCCGAGTGAGTATTCAGGCTGCCGAGTGAGTATTCGCGCTGGCGAGTGAGTATTCGCGTCGGGCGCGACGAATACTCACTCGCCGCGACGAATACTCACTCGAGGGGACGAATACTCACTCGGCAGCCGTCAGACGCCGGGGGCACTCCACGACAGCGACTCGATGTACCGCAGCAGCACGCCCTCGCGCAGGGCCCAGGGGCTGATCTCCAGCTCCTCGACGTCGAGCGCCTTCATCGCCTGGTGCATCACCACGGCAGCCGCGACGATCTGGAACGTGCGGTCCGCCGTGATCCCCGGCAGGGCCTCCCGCGCCTCGGCGGGGATGCGGGCCAGCCGCGGGATCCACGCCTTCAGCGCCGAACGCGGCAGCACCCACCGCTCGATGCCCGACCACCCCGGCACCGGATACCCGGCAAGCTTCGCCAGCGACCGGATCGCCTTCGACGACCCCACCACGTGGTCGGGCCGCGGCATCGTCTTGAACACCTCGGCCACCGGCGCGAGCGTCTTGCGCGCGTGATCGCGCAGCCGGTCGACGTCGTGCTCGCTGGGCGGGTCGTTCGGCAGGTACTTCACCGTCATGCGTCCGGCCCCCAGGGGGACGGATGCCGCAGCCTCCGGCAGCTCGTCGTGGCCGGCGGCCAGTTCGAGCGAACCGCCGCCGATGTCGAACAGCAGGATCTGGCCGGCGGACCACCCGAACCAGCGGCGCACCGCCAGGAACGTGAACCGCGCCTCGGTCTCGCCGCCGAGCACCTGCAGATCCTGCCCGAGGGCCTCCTCGATGCGCGCGATCACCTTCTTGCCGTTCTTGGCCTCGCGCACGGCACTGGTCGCCGTCGCGAGGAGTTCGACGACGTTCTCGCGAGCCGCGATATCGCGTGCCTCACTGACCGCGTTCACCAGCGCGGTCACGCCCTCGTCGCTGATCGAGCCATCCGGCTCGAGGTAGCGCATCAGCCGCAGCACGGTGCGCTTGCTGGTGGTCGCATGGGGCCTGCCGCCGGGGATCACATCCGCGATCAGCAGATGGACCGTATTCGAACCGATATCGAGGACTCCGAGGCGCACGTGGCAAGCGTAGTGGGGCAGCGGCGTGCGGATGGCGCGCCCACCCGGTGTCCCACATCGAGTTACCTCGCCGAAACATCGCGCCGGGGCATCGCGAAACAGCGCGTCGCTAGCGTCGGATCGCTCGCACACAGCGAATCCACACTGTCCATGCCTCCAGGAGGTCCGGTGCAATCACCACCGAGCAGTACCCCGAGCACCACCCCCCACGCCACACGCAAGAACAAGGCGCCCTACGCGATCGTCGGCGGCGCGACTCTCGCCGCGGCGGCGATCGTCGCCGGCTTCATCGCCATCCCCGCCGTCAGTGGCGCGACCGGCGCCGAGGCCCCCGATACCCGTGAGGTGGCGGTCGTGACCGACAAGCCCGTGCTCGGCGCCGCGCGCGACGCGCTCAGCCAGGACGAGCTCAGCTACGCGCTGCACCTGGCCACGGCGGGGGACAGCCTGCCCGACGGCGTCACGTCGGTCGACGGCTCCGACGCCCCGCAGGTGCTCTCCATCGACGTCGCCACCCGAGACGTCGACCAGACCGACCGCATCGTCGACGTGGTCCTGTACGACTACACGTCCAACAAGGCGATCCTGCAGTCGGTCAACCTCACCACCGCGGTCATCGACAGCTCGTCGCGTGAAGGAGTGCAGCCGCCGCCCAGCGCCGACGAGATCGACTTCGCGTTCTCGCTGTTCTTGGCCGATGAGGCCGCCAGCGCGGCCGTTCGCGAAGAGTTCACCGCCATCACCGGCGACGCACTGGCATCCATCGATCAGCTCGGCGTCAGCGGCGGCTCGTTCGTGCCGGATGCCGGATCGGTCGGCGGGGAGCACTGCGCGATCGACCGCTGCGTCGAGATGCAGTTCCGCGTTCCCGGCGGCGGCTACCTCGACACGACGGCATTCGTCGTCGACCTGTCCACCCGGTCCGTGATCGGCATCCGATGAAAGGCGCGTCCCCCGTGAAGAAGCTCTCCCGCGCGATCGGAATCGGCGTGACGACACTCGTCGCTGCCGCCGGCCTCGCCATCGTCCCTGCGACCGCGGCCACCGCCGCGCCCCCGCCCATCAACTGCTCCGGTGACGCGCTCATCGAGAAGTCGTTCGACAACGGCACGTCCTGGCAGATGTGCTGGCGCGTCGACAGCAAGAAGGGCCTCGTGCTCGAGCAGGTCGCGGTCAAGGCGCCTCAGGAGACGGCGTATCGCCGCGTGCTCGACTCGGTCTACCTCGGCCAGCTGCACGTGCCGTACGACACCGGCAAGAGCCTGTGGAACGACATCACCTCCTACGGGTTCGGCAACCAGTACCTGCAGAAGCTCAGCGCCGCGGAGTGCGGCGACGGTGCCCTGCGGGACGTCGCGCAGACGTGGAGCACCACCCGCCGCGGTGAGACCACGACGTACATGCGCACGATCCCGGCGCTGTGCATCACCGACACCACGAGCCCCATGGCGTACCGCTCGCACGAGCAGACGTGGGGCTCCATCGAAGACGCACCGCTGTTCACCGCCGAGAGCCAGGGCTTCAGCCTGCAGATCATCTCCAAGGTCGACTGGTACGAGTACGCCACCAAGATCGAGTTCACCGACGAGGGCGGCATCGCTTTCGACCTGGGCGCGACCGGCGACGTCTCTTATGAGGACTTCGACGCGGATGCCACGACGGGCTGGCCGATCGGCGCCGGCGACACCGCGCTGGCGGCATCCCACTGGCACAACGCGATCTGGCGCCTGGACTTCGGTCTGGACGGGCAGAACGCGATGGCCGTGGAGCAGTACGACTCCGAGCTCGGTGAGCAGGGCGTCAAGGTGCCGCTGATGCACACGACCGCCACGACGATCACGAACCCCGCCAATCTCGCGCCGGTCGATGACCTCACCTGGTGGCGGGTGCTCGCTCCGAACAGCCTCAACGCCGACGGCCACGAGCGCTCGTACGAGTTCGTGTTCCCCGGTTCGCAGCTGTACGCCGGCGACCCGGTGACCCAGCCCCTGCTGACGTTCACCAACTACAACGCCTGCCAGGAGTACGCCACCAACAACCTCAACCCGGCGTGTGCCGAGAAGAACCTCATCGAGTACGCCGCCACCGCTGCGGGTCAAGCTCTCACCGACCCGGTGGCCTGGGTGAACAGCGGCTTCCACCACGTCGTGCGCGACGAGGATCAGAGCCCGATGCAGACGCACTGGCAGTCGTTCTCGATCATGCCGCGCGACTGGACGAGCCAGTCGATGGGCACCCCGTCGGGCCGCTCGTGCATCAACGGCGACCCCGGCGGCGAGATCCACACCGACGAGTCGCCGTGTGAGGTCGTCGAGCCCGAGACGCCGGAGAACCCGGAGACCCCGGAGACCCCGGGCACGCCGGGCACGCCGGGCACCCCGGAGCCGAGCCCGAACCCGACCGACCCGGCAGCGCCCGGTGACGGTGGCGGCGACGGGGGCAGCGACGAAGACGGTGGCGACAGCGACGAGCCCGACACCGGTGCGAGCATCGCGCTGTCGTCGACCAGCCTCACCGCGGGCGGATCGTTCCGGCTGACCGGTTCCGGCTTCACCCCCGGCGAGAAGATCGAGGTCACCCTGCACTCCGACCCGATCGCCGTCGGAACGCTGACCGCCGACGCCGCAGGGGCGGTGTCCGGGAGCCTCACCGTTCCCGCCGCGGCCCCCAGCGGCGCGCACCGGATCGTCGCCGTCGGCGCTGATTCGGGGCTTGAGGCATCCGTCGATGTGACGGTGTCCGCGGCCGGAGCGCTCGCCATCACCGGCGGCACACTCGCCGCCGGCGGTGCCGCGCTCGGAGGCGTGCTGTTGCTTCTGATCGGGGCTGCGTTGCTGATCAAGCGGCGGCGCCACACGCAGGCGGTGTTCGCCTCCTGACCCCCGTGGCGGTCCGGCCCTCCGCGGGCCGGACCGCCACCTTCGTCTTCCCGCCGAGGAGCCTTCATGCGTCGACCGCTCGCCGCCGCCGTCTCGCTCGCGGTGCTGCTGCTGGGCGGTGCCGTCGCCGTCGGCGTGCCGCTGGTGCCCCCCAGCGCCGCGCAATCCGCCGGGGCTTCCGCCGCCGCGGGTGCGGCCCCGGCGTCCGGCTCCGTCGACGCGGCACCGCGGGACGACTCCGGCGACGACCTGCCGAACGAAGCCGACATCGCGTTCGCGGCGATGATGATCCCGCATCACCAGCAGGCGATCGACCTGTCCCGCATCCTCGCGGCGACCCCCGGCATTGACGAGACGTCGACGGCGTTGGCCGCTTACATCGAGCGCGACCAGGCTGCCGAGATCG
The DNA here is from genome assembly GCF_030246865.1 of Microbacterium sp. zg-B96. Lineage (NCBI taxonomy): Bacteria > Bacillati > Actinomycetota > Actinomycetes > Micrococcales > Microbacteriaceae > Microbacterium > Microbacterium sp. zg-B96. The sequence goes on from NZ_CP126738.1 coordinate 546,066, forward strand.
CGCAGATGCAGAGCTGGTCGGATGCCTGGCACGAGATCGGCATCATGGACCACGGTCACACCGGCACGATGTCGGGCATGGCCACCGCGGAGCAGATCGCCGCCTTCGACGGGCAGGAAGGCGCCCCGGCGGAGAAGGCGTTCCTCGCGCTGATGATCGCCCACCACGAGGGCGCGATCCAGATGGCGCGCAGAGCGATCGCCGACGGCGATAACAGCTTCATCCGGGCGCTGTCCAAGCACATCGCTGCCGAGCAGCAACGCGAGATCGAGGCGATGACCGCGAGGCTGGGGCTGCTGTGACATGAAGGTGTGGCAGCAGGTGAGCATCGCCGGCATCGTGGCGGTGGTGCTTGGCGCCGCGCTCGCCGCAGGGTCGCACGTCACGGTCTTCCGCGTGGAGTCCGCGTCGATGGCACCCGCCGTGCCGGTCGGGGATGTCGTGGTGGCAGGCCGCACCGACGGCAGCACGCCGGCGCGCTCCGACATTGTGGTGTTCACCGATCCGGGGGAGTGGGCCGGTCGCGTGGCCCGGCTCACCGGCACGGACGAGGTGTCGCCGACGTTCGTGAAGCGCGTGGTCGGGCTGCCGGGGGAGAGGGTGGTCTGCTGCGACGCCGCGGGACGGGTGACGGTCGACGGGGTGCCGCTCGCGGAGCCCTATCTGGCCGACCCGGACGCGCTGGCCAGCGTGCTCGCGTTCGACGTGACCGTCCCCGCCGATGCCGTGTTCGTGCTGGGCGACAACCGCGCGGCATCCATCGACTCCCGCTACCTCGGGACCGTGCCGGTGCCTGTGATCGTCGGCACCCTTCAGTTCACGCTCGACATCCCCTGAGCGAGGTCGCCACTGCCGCCCCGTCCGGCGTCCTGTGCCGCCAGCACGAGCAGTGCGGCGCTGTCGCGCACGCGGGAAAGGTGGCGGGCGGCGGCATCGAGGTCGCCGTCGGCCGTGGACAGCGCGACCCCGCCCACCAGCCGGCCGTCGCCGGAACGCACCGGCACGGCGATGCATGCACGGCCTTGGCCGTCGGGCTCGGCGTAGGCCGCGAAGTCGTGTTCGGTGACCTCCGCGGCGATGCGGCGGTGCTCGGCAGCAGTGATCCCTGACGACCGGGCGGTGCTGATCACCTCCGCGACGGCCTCGCGATCGGGGTGGGCGGTCAGCGGCGGGGCGAAGCCGGCCAGCAGCAGGCGTCCGATCGCGGTCGAGCCGAGCTGGCGCCGGGTGCGGTTCACCGACAGCAGCGGACGCATCGGGTCCTCGTCGACGACGACGACGCGGCCGCGCTGGTAGCGCACGAAATGCACGGCTTCGCCCGTCTGCATCCGCAGTTGTCCGATGATGTCGGGGGCGACGACAGGCTGTGTCGGGGCGACGAGGTGTGCCAGTTCGACCACGCGCACCCCCAGCAGGAATCCGTCGAGGGTCGGGTGGCGCAGCAGATACTCCTCGCTGACCAGGGCGTTGATCAGGCGGTAGGCGCTGGCCCGCGGCATGCCGAGGATGCGGGCGATGCCGTTCGCGGACAGCGAGGGACCGGCCCGGGCGACCTCTTCCAGCACCGCGAGCGCCTGTCCGACACCGCTGCGCAGACCCGATGGCCCGCTCACGGCCGCGGCAGCCCGTCGCCGGGCGTCGCCAGGGCGTCCGCCGCGACCGGAGTGTCGTACGCGCCGGAGTGCGACGTCGACGTGCGGCCGGCACGGAACCGCACGACGTGGCCGAGCACCGCCATCGCGAGGACCACGGCGATGATCGCCAGCGCGGCGCGGTCGAGCCCGACCACCCCCATCACTTCGGTCACGGCGACCGCTCCCAGCGCGACGGTACCGACGATCGCCGGCCACGACTCCCGCAGGGTGAACTCGCCCACCCGCAGCAGATAGGGCACCGCGGCTGCGCACACCAGCAGGTAGGCGATGAGGAACCCCACCGGTGTGGCCAGTGCGATCGTGGCGTCCAGCAGTGAGCCGTGGCCGGCCCACGCCTGCAGGATGGTCCCGGTGGCGACCACACCGCCGACGGTGAGCGCAGCGCGATGCGGCGTCGCGAAGCGTTGCGAGGTGCGGCCGAGCCAGGCCGGCAGGATCCCCTCGCGCGCCATCGTGAAGACGAGCCGGACGAGGGCGTTCGTGCAGGCGAGGGTGCAGACGAGCCAGGATGCCGCGATGACGGCGTCGATGAGCGTCGCCGTCCACGGTGCCGACTCGAGCACCGACGCGGGCACCAGCGCCGAGGTGCGCCCTGCACAGCCGCTGGCCGCGGCCGACAGCTGGGCGCCGGTGCCGAACAGGTACACGATCGCGACGGCGACGGCCGTCCACACCAGCGCTCGGGGGACGCTGGCCAGCGGGCGCCGACTCTCGGGACCGAGTGTGGCGCCGCTTTCGAAGCCGACGAAGGACACCAGGGCGATCCCGATGCCGCCGGCCAGTGCCGATGGCGACGGCATCGCGCCGGGATCGGGCACCAACGGGGCAAGGTCCCACCCGGTGCCGGCAAAGACGACGGCCGTCACCGCCAGGATCGCCGCCACCGCGACCGACTCGATCACGAGCATCACGCGCGTGGACGCGCGGGCGCCGCACACGATGACCACGACGATGATCGCCGTGCAACCGAGCGCAAGCAGGACGGTGGTCGCGGCATCCTCCCCGTTCCCTGCGGTGATGAGGCCGCCCAGTCGGCGCACGCCGCTGCGCAGCGTGTCGATGGCGACACTCGCGTACCCCAGGGCGATGGCGGCGCCGGCGGCGATCCCCACGATCGGGCCGAGGCCGCGGGTCACGAAGGTGTAGATGCCGCCCGCGGCCGAGATGCGCCGCGCGAACACCGACATCGTCAGCGCCACGAGCACCACCACCGCGGCAGTCAGCAAGAGCGCCACGAACGAGAACGAACCCAGGTGGCCGACCAGGCCGCCGGAGTGGGTGAGCAGCACGCCCGCCGGAGCCACGGCCGCCACCGACTGGGCGACGAGGTCGACTGTGCGCACCGACCCCCGGCGCAGCCCGTGCAGCGGCGACCGGGCCGACAGGCTCGCCGCCGGCTGCCGCCGGGAGATCGCGTCGCTCAGTGCGCTCATGTGCCCTCCCGGCGGGAGGCTACGCCCGCGGTGTTGCGTATCGCGCTCGCCGGTGTTTCCGGCGCGTGACTCGGTGTGAGCCGCCGAGGCCAGCCCGCCGGTCGCGCCGCCCCGCCGCGACCCGCCGCCGCGCCCCGCCCGGGCCGGGCGGGCCGGGCCCACCGGTGAGAAACCACTTTCCGGATCAGAAACCACGCGACGCGTGGTGTCTCGACCGAGAAGTGGTTTCTCACGCGGCGCGGGCGGCTGCGCGGATGCCGCGGTGCGCCCGGATACGATGGGCGCGATGGCCGAGACCACTGCTGTGAGCGAAGACGCTGCGCCCGAGCCCCTCGCGCGCGAGCTCTACCGCGAGATCGACCGTGCCGACTGGGCGCGCCTGGCGCGCGGCATGCCGAACCCGCTGTCCGAGACCGAGGTCGTGCAGCTGCGCGGCATCGGCGACCGGCTCGACATGGACGAGGTGCGGGAGGTGTACCTGCCGCTCAGCCGCCTGCTGTCGCTGTACGCCGAGAACACCAAGCGCCTCGGTGCCGAAGAGAGCGCGTTCCTGGGGGAGTCCGACACCACGACGCCGTTCGTCGTGGGAGTGGCCGGTTCCGTCGCGGTCGGCAAATCCACGATCGCGCGCCTGCTGCGGGAACTCATGAGTCGGTGGCCCGGCACCCCACGCGTCGAGCTGATCACCACCGACGGCTTCCTCTACCCCAATGCCGAACTCGAGCGCCGCGGCATCATGCACCGCAAGGGCTTCCCGGAGTCGTACGACCGCCGCGCGCTCGTGGCGTTCCTCACCGAGGTGAAAAGCGGTGCCGCCGAGGTGCGCGCGCCCTTCTATTCGCACATGCGGTACGACATCATCCCCGACGCGCACGTCACGGTGCGCCGTCCCGATGTCGTCATCGTCGAGGGGCTGAACGTGCTGCAGCCGCCGCCGTCACCCAACGACGTCGCCGTCAGCGACCTGTTCGACTTCTCTATCTACATCGATGCCGACGCCGACCACATCACGCAGTGGTTCGTCGACCGGTTCCTCGCCCTGCGGCGGGCAGCGTTCGCCAACCCGAACTCGTTCTTCAACCGGTTCGCCGACATCGCCGACGACGAGGCCGTCACCCGCGCCCTGGGGTTCTGGAACGACATCAACCTGCCGAACCTTCGGGAGAACGTCGAGCCGACCAAGCACCGCGGCACGCTGGTGCTGCACAAGGGTGCCGACCACGCCGTGGAGCGGGTGCTGCTGCGCAAGCTGTGAGTGGCGCGGGCGGGTGGATGCCGCAGCGCGCGGATGCCGCTACGCGAGCAGCCGCAGCGACTCGCCATCGGCGGCGTAGCGCTCGCCGGAATCAGGGCACACCCACGCGTCCCCGTCGGCCACGAGCGGCCGTCCCACCCGCCCGACCCACCCGATCCTCCGGGCAGGAACCCCGGCGACCAGCGCATGCGCCGGCACGTCCTTCGTGACCACAGCGCCTGCCGCCACCAGCGCCCACGCGCCGATGGTCACCGGCGCGATGCACACCGACCGTGCTCCGATCGACGCGCCCTGTTCGACGGTCACCCCCACCGCGTTCCAGTCGTCGGCGTTCTTGAGTGACCCGTCGGGATTGGCCGCACGCGGGAATTCGTCGTTGGTGAAGACGACGGCGGGCCCGATGAAGACGCCGTCGCCGACGACCGCGGGCTCATACACCAGCGCGTAATTCTGCACTTTGCAGGCGTCGCCGAGCACGACGCCCGGGCCGATGTACGCGCCGCGGCCGATGTTGCAGTCGGCCCCCAGCCGGGCGCCCGCGCGGACCTGCGCCAGGTGCCACACGCGTGTGCGGGCTCCCAGCACCACACCTTCGTCGATGTCGGCAGACGGCTGCACGACGGGTGCGTCGGCGGTGGAGGTCATGGTGTTCCTCTCGGATGGGGCGGGATCGGCCGGCGCCGGAAATCCGTGCTCCGAATTGTATTGTGCGCGATCGACGGTTGTGGATACACTGCCCGCGGGGATACCGGTTGTGTCCGCGCCGGGGAGGCGCAGACACGACGTCGATGAGAATGCTCGTCGTCGTGCCGGGTTATGGCTTGCAGTGCTCGCTCGTGCTGCAGGCGACTGGGGAAGAGCATGGGGAATCTGGGGACCGCTGCGGCATTGCCGACGGCATCCGCTCGGCGCGCGCAGCGGCTGGTCACGATGGTCGTGATCGCCGCCGCGCTCGGCGCCGCGCTGGTCGCGATGCAGCCGTCGCCGCGCGCCGAAGCGGCGAGCCCCTGCGGCGCCGACATCAACCCGGTGGTCTGTGAGAACGAGAACATGGGCACGGACCCTGAGGTATGGGACATCGAGGGCGCCGGAGACCCGACCATCCAGGGTTTCGCGACCGACATCAGCGTGAACGCCGGGTCCGCCATCGATTTCAAGATCGACACGGATGCCGCCGATTACGACATCGACATTTACCGCACCGGTTGGTACCAGGGTAAGGGCGCCCGCTTCATCCAGTCGGTCGAGCCGTCGCTGATCGCGCCGCAGGCGAACGAGTGCCGGACGGACGAGGCCACCGAGCTCTACGACTGCGGCACCTGGGACGTGTCGGCGACGTGGAACGTTCCGGCCAGTGCGGTGTCGGGCGTGTACATCGCGCTGCTCGATCGCGCAGACACCGGCGGACAGAGTCACATCACCTTCATCGTCCGCAACGACGGGAACACCTCCGATGTGCTCTTCCAGACGTCGGATCCGACCTGGCACGCATACAACATCTATGGCGGCTCCGACTTCTACGCCGGCGCCGCGAACGGCCGGGCATACAAGGTCAGCTACAACCGGCCGTTTGCGACCAGGCAAGGCCTCACGGCCCGCGATTTCTACTTCAGCTCCGAGTACGCCACCGTGCGCTTCCTGGAGCGCAACGGGTACGACGTGAGCTACCTCGCCGGCGTGGACACCGACCGCCGCGGCAGCGAGCTGCTCAACCACAACGTTTTCCTCTCCGTCGGTCACGACGAGTACTGGTCGGGCGCGCAGCGTGCCAACATCGAGGCTGCTCGGGATGCCGGCGTCAACCTTCAGTTCCTCACTGGCAACGAGGGCTACTGGCGCACGCGGTATGAGCCCTCCATCGACGACTCGCACGCCGACTACCGCACGCTGGTCTCGTACAAGGAGACCTGGTCCAGAGCGAAGATCGACCCGTCACCTGAGTGGACCGGTACCTGGCGGGATCCCCGCTTCGCGGATGCATCGCAGGGCGGGCATCTGCCAGAGAACAGCTTGACCGGCACGATGTTCATGGTCAACGAGGTCTACCTCCCGCTGACGGTCTCGTCCGAGGAGGGCAAGAATCGCCTGTGGCGTGGCACATCGCTGGGGTCGCTCACTCCGGGGACGTCGGCGCAGCTGACCGAAGACACCGTCGGCTACGAATCCAATGAGGACGTCGACAACGGGTTCCGACCCGAGGGCCTGATCCGACTTTCCACGACCGTGGGCACGACGCCGGAGTATCTCCGTGACTACGGCAACACGGTCACCGACGGAACAACGAAGCACCACATCACTCTGTACCGGGCGGCCAGCGGCGCCCTGGTGTTCTCGGCGGCGAGCGTGCAGTGGGCCTGGGGACTTGACAGTGATCACGATGGGCCGCAGCATCCGGCAGATCAGCGGATGCAGCAGGCGCAGGTGAACCTCCTCGCCGACATGGGCGCGCGGCCGGGCAGCATCATGCCAGGCCTCGTGGCCACCTCTGCGAGCAGCGATACCTCGCCGCCGACGACAACCATCACTTCGCCACCGCCCGGTGCGACGGCTGCGCACGGCTCTAGAGTGACTGTGACGGGCGCGGCGACGGACAGCGACGGCCGCGTCGCGGGGGTGGAGGTATCCACCGATGAGGGTCGCAGTTGGCATGCGGCTGAGGGAACGACCTCGTGGTCGTACAGCTACATACAGCAGGGCTCCGGAACCACGGCGATCATCGCTCGTGCCATCGACGATTCGGCGAACTTCTCACCTGGTGGCACGACCCGCGACGTCGAGGTGATCGGCCCGTACTCAGTACTCGGCGAGGTCACGCCCGAGATTCTCTCCGTAGACGACGATGACGGGGTGGAGTTGGGTTTGCGGTTCAGCTCAGCCTCCGATGGCTTCGTCACCGGGGTGCGCTTCTACAAAGGACCTGCCAACACGGGCACGCACACTGGCTCGCTGTGGGATGAGGCGGGCAACCGCTTGGCAACGGTGGTCTTCGATGACGAAAGCGCTTCGGGGTGGCAGGAGGCGTCGTTCACGGCCCCCGTGGAGATTCTTGCAGGGACGACCTACACCGTCTCGTACACGGCGCCGCAGGGCGGCTACTCGATGACCGGGTCGTATTGGCCTTATAAGGCAGGGACCGCATCGCCCCTGACCGTTTCCACGGAAGTGGGCGCGGGCGCTGCGGGTGTGTTCGGGAATTCGGGGACCCGGCCCGTCGAGACATGGCACGAGTCGAATTACTTTGTGGACGTCGCCTTCGAATCGTCGGACACGTCGCCGCTGCGGATTGCATCGCGGTCGCCGCAGGCGGACGCCTCCAGTACCGCTCTAGAGGTGCCGATCACCGGAACCTTCACCCGCGCCGCCGACCCCGCGTCGGTAGCGCTCATCGTGCGGAGCGCGGACGGGCAAGAGGTGCCGGGAACGGTCTCGTACAACGAGCAGACGCGCACCGTTCGGTTCTCGTCGACAGTAGGTTTTTCTCCGGCCACGAGGTACACCGTTGTTCCCACGGGGTCGGATGAGAACGGCGTCGAACTCGCCGCCGATTCGGGATGGAGCTTCACAACCCAATCCGCCGACCTTCCCGAAGGTCAATGCCCGTGTTCCCTGTTCCTCGAAAGCTCCAGGCCGATCATCGAGTCCACCGCGGATGACGATCTGGTGACGCTCGGCGTGCGGTTTGCCGTGTCGACGCCTGGCGCGATCGCCGCGCTGAAGTTCTTCAAGGGAAGCGCCAACACCGGCCCGCATCGCGTCGCGCTGTGGGGAGCCGATGGCGTGCAATTGGCCGAGGCGGATGCCGTCGCTGGATCATCGCACGGCTGGCAGACGGTGTACCTGGACCAGGCGGTTGATGTGGTTCCCGGAGAAACCTATTTGGCCTCCTACCTGGCTCCTGCAGGTGGCTATTCCAGCAGTGTGGGCCAGTTCGGCGCGTCTGGCTATACGCGGGGACCACTGTCCGTGCCCGCGAATGGGGGCGCATTCACCTATGCCGACGGGTTCCCGTCGCAGTCGTCGTCAACGAACTACGCAATGGACCTGGTGTTCGAGGATGCTCCGACGGCGCCGACGGCGACGAACTTCACACCTGAGCGGGACGCATCTGATGCGTCTGCGGATACGACGCTATCGGTCGGCTTCTCGCACCCGATCGCCGCCGGCGTGGCCGGCTCGGTGCGCGCGAACGGGGCGGCTGTCGAGGGTAACTGGCTGCTGTCGACGGATGGCCGCTCACTCGAGTTCAGTCCGGCGACGGCTCTGCCGTCGGGCGCGGCGGTGACCGTCGACATCACCGCCGTGATCGGCACCGACGGCACCGCAGGACCCGACGTCTCATGGTCGTTCCAGGTCGCGGATTCGAGTCCCAGCGTGACGACATTCTTCGGCGACGCCGCGCCCGCGCTTACGGCAGTCGCTTCGGAAGCCGCCTCGGTGGAACTGGGCATGGCGTTCCGCTCCTCGGTGGCAGGCGAAGTGCGCGCGATCCGCTTCTACAAGGGGGCCGGAACCGCGGGCACGCACACCGGATCGCTGTGGTCCCCGACAGGCGAACGTCTGGCAGAGGTCGCTTTCGTGGGCGGGGGCACCGGCGGATGGCAACGCGCAGTCCTCCCGGAACCTGTCGAGATCCAGCCGGGCGCACTATACACGGTGTCCTACTTCGCTCCGCAGGGCCGATACGCATACAAGAGTGGCGGGCTCGGAGCACCCGTCACGAGCGGTCCGCTGACGGCTGAGAGCCCGGCGAACGGCCGCTACCGCTACGGTGCAGGCGGAGCGATGCCCGATGCGGTGTGGGACTCGACGAACTACTTCGCAGATGTGGAGTTCGTCGTCGACAGCGACGACCCCCACGCGCCGCCCACGGTCGCTGAAGTGACGCCCGCCCGCGACGCCACGGGCGTACCGGTCGGCTCTTCGGTCACAGCGGCGCTCGACCGGATGTCTCCGGAACTGTCGCTCACCCTCAGCAGCGAGGCGGGCGTCGTCACCGGCGAGGTCGCCGTCGACCCGGGAAGCGCAGCCGTCTCGTTCGTTCCGTCGACCGACCTCGCTCCCTACACGACATACACCGCAGTGGTCACGCTCGCGGGAGCGACGCTGGATTCCTGGACGTTCCGAACCGCGCGCGCCCCCGTGACAGGCACCGCCGAGACGCTCTTCGGCAACGAAATGCCTGCAATCGCCGCGGCGGCGGACAACGCGTCGGTCGAGGTCGGCACGGCCTTCCACGTCGCGCAGGCGGGAGCCGTCACCGCAATTCGGTTCTACAAAGGCGAATCCAATACCGGGACACACCGCGGAACACTGTGGTCATCGAGCGGTGAGGTCCTTGCGCGCGTGACGTTCTCTCATGAGACGGCGTCGGGGTGGCAACGGGCTGAGTTGACGGACCCGATCGAGGTACTGCCGGGGGAGAGCTATGTCGTCTCCTATCTGGCGCCGACCGGGAGGTTTGCAGTCCAATCGGAGTACTTCCAGACGGCGAAGGTCAGCGGACGGATCACGGCACCGGCAGTCGCAAACGGCCGGTTCCTCTATGCCGCCGAAGGTGGCTTCCCTACCTATTCGTGGAGTGCTTCCAGCTACTTCGTCGATGCTGAGGTCGTCTTTGCGGAACCGGAGCCGCTGGCACCCATCACGCTTCAGTCCACCACGCCCGATGGCGGTGCCGCGGAAGTTGCACCCACGGAGGTGGTATCCGCGGTGTTGAGCGCGGACGAGTCCGGGGCCACGATCGGACTGTCCGCAGCGGACGGACCTGTCGCCGGTGCCGGCACATACGACAGCGGAACGCGCACCGTCGCATTCACGCCGAGCGAGCCGCTCGACTGGGGTGCGACATATACCGCGACGGTCAGCGTGCCAGGGCGTGGAGTGCTCGCAAACTCATGGAGCTTCACCACCGTCGGAGAACCGGTCGTGCGTGACGCGGTGTCGATCTTCGGAGACGCGTTGCCGCAGCACGCCGCGTGGGACGACCCGGACACGATTCAGGTCGGCACGCGATTCACCGTCGATACCGCGGGGTGGGCCACCGCCATCCGCTTCTATAAGGGCGCCGCGAACACCGGGGAGCACACAGGCTTCCTGTGGCGTGACGGCCTCGTGAAGCTCGCGGAGTTGAACTTCGCCGATGAGACGGCCGATGGCTGGCAGACAGCGATCTTCGACGCGCCGATCGACCTCGTGCCCGGTGTTGAGTACCGGGTGGGATTGCACAGCACCACGGGGCGGTATGCGGTGGATCTCGGGGCGTTCGCCGATCCGACGACGTTTGGGCATTTCGCGATACCGGCTGACGGCGGCACCTACACCTATTCAAGGGACTATCCGGTGAATCTGTCGCGCCACAACTACTGGGTGGACGTATTGTTCGTCCCCTCCGGCTAGCGGCTCGGCCGCCCGCGGTGACAGGACCGCACAACTGGGAACAACATTTGGGGAATCTGGGGGGACCGTGACTGAACGGTTGAACGTCGCCGTCATCGGCGCCGGCTATTGGGGGCCGAACCTCGCACGCAATTTCCGTGCGAGTGCGGACTGGAATCTGGTCGCCATCTGCGACCTCGATCAGGAGCGGGCGCGCGGTGTCGCCGACAGCGTCGGGGGGGTGCCGATCACGTCCGACCTCGCCGAGTTGCTGCGGGATCCGATCGTGGACGCGGTCGCGATCGCCACCCCGGCGCGCACGCACCACGCGATCGTGCTGGCAGCGCTGGCGGCGGGCAAGCACGTGATGGTGGAAAAGCCGCTCGCCGACACGCGCGAGCGCGGTGCCGAGATGGTGCGCGTCGCCGAGGAGCGCGGCCTGGTTCTCATGGCTGATCACACCTACTGCTACACCCCCGCGGTGCTGAAGATCCGCGAGCTCGTGGCCGAGGGGGCTCTCGGTGACATCCTTTTCGTGGACAGCGTGCGCATCAACCTCGGGCTCATCCAGCCCGACGTCGACGTCTTCTGGGACCTCGCCCCGCACGACCTGTCGATCATGGACTTCGTGCTGCCCGGCGGGCTCGCCGCGACATCGGTCTCCGCCCACGGCTCGGACCCGCTGCGAACCGGAAGGTCGTGCGTCGGCTACCTCGCGATGCCGCTGGAATGCGGCGCCATGGCGCACGTGCACGTCAACTGGCTGAGCCCGACCAAGATCCGCCAGATGGTCATCGGCGGCACCAAGCGCACGCTCGTCTGGGACGACCTCAATCCGCAGCAGCGGCTGAGCGTCTACGACCGCGGCGTCGACATCGACGCCGTGTCGAAGGTCACCTCCGCGGACACCCGCGCCGCGAACATCTCGTACCGGCTCGGCGACACCTGGGCGCCCGCACTGCCCGAACGTGAAGCGCTGGGCGGGGTCGTGTCCGAACTGGCCGCCGCGATCCGCGAGGGTCGCGCCGCCCGCACCAGCGGAACCGCGGGCTTGCGGGTGCTGTCGGTGCTCGAAGCGGCCACATCGAGCCTTGCCGCAGCCGGGGCGCCCCGGCCCATCGTGACCGATCTTGAGGAGGTGGCGGCATGACCCGTCTGGAAGGAACCCGTGTTCTGGTCACCGGCGGGGCTGGAACGATCGGTTCGACCCTCGTGGACGAACTGCTGACAGCCGGCGTCGCACACGTCGACGTGCTCGACAACCTCGTGCGCGGGCGGCTGGCGAACCTGGACGACGCCCTCGCCACCGGTCGGGTGAGCCTCATCGAGGGGGACATCCGCGACGCACGTCTGGTCGACGACCTCACCGCAGACAAGGACGTCGTCTTCCACCAGGCGGCGATCCGCATCACGCAGTGCGCAGAGGAACCCCGCCTGGCGCTGGAAGTGCTCGTCGACGGCACGTTCAACGTCGTCGAATCGGCGGCACGGCACCGCGTGAAGAAGCTCATCGCGGCATCCAGCGCCTCGGTGTACGGGATGGCGGAGACGTTCCCGACCGACGAACGTCACCATCACGAGAACAACGACACCCTCTACGGGGCGGCGAAGACGTTCAACGAGGGACTCGTCCGCAGCTTCCGGGCGATGCAGGGGCTGGACTACGTGCTGCTGCGTTACTTCAACGTGTACGGCCCGCGCATGGATGTCCACGGCCTGTACACCGAGGTGCTCGTGCGCTGGATGGAGCGCATCGCCGACGGCCGGCCGCCGCTCATCTTCGGCGACGGGGCGCAGACGATGGACTTCGTGTGCGTGCCCGACATCGCGCGGGCGAACGTGCTGGCCGCGCAGAGCGACATCGTCGAAGGCACCTACAACATCGCCAGCGGCACCGAGACGAGCCTGATCGGCCTCGCCCAGGCCCTGCTGCGGGTGATGGGAGCCGAGGGACTGGGCATCGAGCACGGGCCGGAGCGCGCCGTCAACGGCGTCGTCCGGCGTCTCGCGGACACCACCGCCGCCCGGCGCGACCTCGGCTTCGAAGCGCGCATCGACATCGAGGAAGGGCTGCGGCTGCTCGTGGACTGGTGGGCGCCGTTGCGCGAGGAAATCTCCGTTGGACGGAAGGTCACGGCCCGATGAGCGAGCGCATCAATGTCATGGTGCCGTGGCTCGGCCAGGAAGAGGCCGACGCGGTCGCCGAAGTGATCGCCAGCGGCTGGGTGGCGCAGGGCCCCCGGGTGGCGCAGTTCGAGAAGGAATTCGCCGAAGCCGTGGGCGTGCCCTACGCGGTGGCGACGACCAGCTGCACTACCGCGCTGCATCTCGCCCTGATCGTCGCCGGCATCGGACCCGGTGACGATGTCGTGCTTCCGTCGTTCTCGTTCATCGCGACGACGAACGCCGTGCGGTACGTGGGCGCCAATCCCATTTTCGCGGACGTCGATCCGATCACCGGAAACGTCAGTGGTGAGACGGTTCGGCTGGCGATCACGTCGGCGACCAAAGCGGTCATCGTTGTGGACCAGGGTGGAGTCCCCGTCGATCTCGACGACGTGCGGGAGGCGACCGACCCGCTCGGGATCATCGTGATCGAGGATGCCGCTTGTGCTGCCGGTTCCACCTATAAAGGGCGTCCCGTGGGCGCCGGCGCCGAGATCGCGGCGTGGTCGTTCCACCCGCGCAAGCTCCTGACCACCGGCGAGGGGGGCATGATCACCACGACCCGCGGGGACTGGGCCAAGCGTGCCCGGCGGCTGCGCGAGCACGCGATGAGCGTCTCGGCAGCAGACCGTCACGACTCGGTGCTGCCGCCGGCGGAGGAGTACACCGAGGTCGGCTACAACTTCCGCATGACCGACATGCAGGCGGCAGTCGGGCTCGTGCAGCTGCGGCGATTGCCGCACATCGTCCGTCGACGTCGTGAGCTGGCGACGCACTACCGCACCGCGCTGCGCGAGATCCCGGGCCTGCGTGCCGTCGCCGATCCGGAGTACGGCACGGGCAACGTGCAATCCTTCTGGGTCGAGGTGCTCGACGAGTATCCGACGGACCGGGACGGCCTGCTCGTCGCGCTCGCCGAAGCCGATATCTCCGCTCGGCGCGGCATCATGGCCGCACATCGCCAGGTCCCGTACCGCAATCTGGTTCCGCCCGGCGGCCTCCCGGTGACCGAACGCCTCACCGACCGCACGCTGATCCTGCCGCTGTTTCACACCCTGAGCGCCGCGGATCAGGAACGCGTGATCTCGGTGCTGCGCGCGCCCGTCGGGATCGCCGCATGACCGCGGGGGTGCTGCTGGTGGGTGCGAGCGGCCTTGCCCGCGAGGTGATCGCCGCCGGTGCCGAGGGCATCGTCGGGATCCTTGACGACGACATGGCGCTTTGGGGCAGCTCCGTGGGCGGTGTGCCGGTGATCGGCCCGGTCTCCTCCGCCGCCCGTCGGGACGGCCTCGTGCTCGTCTGTGTCGGGCCGAGTGCGAGCCGGCGCTCGGTCGTCAGTCGGCTGCGTTCCGAAGGGGTCGGCGACGACCGCTTCGCCACGTTCGTCGCGGCGTCCGCGCGCATCGGCAGGACGAGCCGCATCGCCCCCGGCGCCATCGTGCTCGACGGTGCGGCGGTGACAGCGGATGCCACCGTCGGCCGCCACGTCGTCGTCATGCCCAACTGCGTCATCACGCATGACGACGTCTTGGAGGACTTCGTCACCCTCGCCGCCGGCGTCGCGCTCGGTGGCGGCGTGCGCATCGGCGAGGGCGCGTACATCGGGATGAACGCGTCGATCCACCCCGGCGTCGTCGTGGGCAGCCACGCCACGGTCGGGATGGGCGCCGCGGTGCTCAACGACGTCCCGCCGAACCAGACATGGGCCGGGGTGCCCGCACGACCTCTGGGGGTCTTCGCATGACGGTCACGGTCACCGCAGTCGTGCCGTTCCTTGACCTGGCAGCGCAGCAGGCCGAGGTCGCCGCCGAGGTGCTGCCCGTGTGGCAGGCCCAGCTCGAATCGGCATCCTTCGTCGGCGGACCCGAGGTTGCGGCGTTCGAGCAGGAGTACGCCGACTACATCGGCGTGCGACACGTCGTCGGTGTGTCCAACGGCACCGATGCGCTGGAGCTGGCGTATCGCGCCGTCGGGATCGAGCCGGGCGATGAGATCATCATGCCCGCCAACACGTTCATCGCCACCGCCGAGGCGGCCTCGCGCATCGGCGCGGTGCCGGTGTTCGTCGACGTGGATGACGAGTATCTGCTGATCGACCCGGATGCCGTGGAGTCGGCGATCACGCCGCGCACGCGCGCCATCGCTCCGGTGCACCTGTTCGGGCAGACGGCCCCGATGGGACTGATCACCGCCCTGGCGCGGCGGCACGGCCTGGCCGTGATCGAGGATGCCGCGCAGTCTCAGGGCGCGTCGGGGCCGTCCGGACGGGCGGGTGCGCTCGGTCACGTCGCGGCGACGAGCTTCTACCCCGGCAAGAACCTGGGTGCGGCCGGTGACGCCGGCGCGGTGATGACCGACGATGACGGCATCGCCGCCCTCGTACGCAACCTCGGTGCCCACGGCAGCTCGGTCAAATACGTGCACGACCACATCGGGGTCAACGCCCGGCTGGATGCCGTGCAGGCCGCCGTGCTGCGGGCGAAGCTGCGTCGGCTCGAGGACTGGAACGCCGCCCGGCGCGCGGCCGCCGAACGGTACGCCGGCCTGCTGGCCGGGCTCGACGGGATCCGCCTCCCCGAGGTGCGGCCGGGAAACACCGACATCTGGCACCTGTACGTCGTGCGGGTCGACGACCGCGACCGTGTCATGGCGGAGCTGGGCGCTGCGGGGATCGGCGCCGGCATCCACTATCCGACACCGGTGCACCTGACCGAGGCGTACGCGCACCTGGGCGGCCGCCGCGGACAGTTCCCCGTCGCCGAGGCCGCGGCCGGCCGCATCCTCTCGTTGCCGATGTTCCCTCATCTGACTGCGCAGCAGCAGGAGCGGGTGGCGCAGGGCCTCGCGGACGCGCTGCTGAGGAGTGAGGTGCGCCGGTGACGGGACAGAGGAGCGTGACCGGCCGCCGTCGAGTGCTGGTCGAGCTGGACAATCTGGAGTTGGGTGGCGCTCAGATCAACGCTGTGCAGTTGTCTGCCGGACTGACGGCAGCCGGCTACGACAGCTTGTTGGTCGGTCCTCGGCAGACGCTGCCCCCGGTAGGGCCCTCGGTGGTCGACATCGCAGCGGAGTACGGCCTGCCCATCCGGGCGTATCAGCGCGCCGAGAGCATGTCGGGACGTGCCCGTCAGATTGCCCGCTTCGCTCGCGAATGGGACGCGGACGTCGTCCACGCGTTCAGCTCATCGGAGCGGGCGGCCTACTGGGGAGCGGCGGTGCTCGGGCGGCGGGGCATCGTCCGAACCGTCTACGAAATGTCATTTGATCCTCGTAGCCACCGGCACTCCCCGCTCATCGTGGGGACAGGCTACCTGCGAGATGCACTCGAGGGTTGGCCTGGCGGTGTCCATCTCATCAGCCCACCGGTCGACACCGTGCGAGATGCTCCCGGGGTTTCGGATGCGAACACGCTGCGCCGGAGTGCAGGTGTGGCCCCTGATGCGATTGTGCTCGCGATTGTCTCTCGATTGAGCAGTGAGATGAAGGCGGTCGGCATCGAATGCACGATGCGTGCGGTAGCGCGCATCCAGGACCCTCGTGTCGTTCTCCTCGTCGCCGGTACCGGGGACGCCCAGGAGCGGCTGCGCTCGCTGGGCGAACGCATCAACGACCTGCTGGGACGCGTCGCAGTCCGATTCATGGGGCCTCTGTCGGATCCGCGTCCGGTCTATGAAGCAGCGGACATCGTGCTCGGAATGGGTGGCTCCGCGGCGCGCGGGCTCGCCTTCGGCAAGCCCGTGGTGGTCTTGGGCGAGCGGGGCTGGAGCGATGTGTTCACGCCGGAGACTGCGGGGGAGATCTTCCGCAGCAGTTTCTGGAGCCCGCTGGAGTGCACGGACGGCGAAGAGCAGCTGATTCGCCACCTCCGCGATCTCACGACGCGACCTGAACACCGTGCGCGTCTGGGGGCCTTCGGCCGGTCGTTCGCGCAAGAGCATTTCGGCTTACCCGCAATGGCGGGTCGTCTCGCCGTCGTCTATGAAGAGGCAATCCGCCGCGCCTCGCCGTGGTCGTGGGTGCGCGATCTCAATATCGAAGCCCGAATCCTCCTCGGTCGCGGCCAGCGTTCTGCCATGCGGTTGACCGGCGGCGCCTTCCGAGGGGTGCCATCGCTACGCATGGAGTGGGCGATCCCTGAGGCAACCGTGTCCGCCGGGCGGCGGCCATGAGCGTGTCGCACGACAGTGAATCAGACGTGGATGCGGGCGCTCCGGTCGGTGACCGTGCGGTGGCAGGGGTGCTGTGGCTGACCGCGCAGAAGTGGGCGATTCGTATCGCCGGCGTCGTGACGCTCGCGATTCTCACCCGCTTTCTGAGCCCCGAGGAATTCGGCCTTGTAGCCGCTGCCGCGACGTTGCTGCCCTTCTTCTACTTGCTCAGCGACCTGGGATTCGCCACCTACATCGTGCAAGCCGAGCGTGCCGACCCGCGCACGCTGAGCACCGCGTTCTGGTTCTCGCTGACCGCGGGCGTCGCGCTCGCGGGCTTGCTCTTCGTCGCCGCGCCGCTGTTCGCGGTCATGTTCGGCTCCCCGAGTGTCGCGCCCGTCATCAGGGCGCTGTCGATCGTCGTCGTGCTGACGGCGCTGTCCTCCGTGCCGATGGCGCTGCTGCGTCGTCGCATGCAGTTCCGCGCGCTGGCCGGCCAGGGCGTCGCCGCATCCCTGGTCGGACAAGCGGTCGCCGTCGGCGCTGCCCTGGGCGGTCTCGGGGTGTGGGCTCTGGTCCTGCAGACGATCAGCGCCCAACTCGTGATGACAGCCCTGGCCTGCGTGGCGGCGCGCTGGTGGCCCGCCTTTCTCTTCTCATTGCGTGAATTCCGCACCATGGCCGCCTTCGGCGGCAAGGTGCTCGGGGTCGAAGTCGTCGCGATGGTGCGGGCGACCGGCGAAGCGGCCATCGTGTCGAATGTGCTCGGGCTGACCGCCTACGGGTACCTTTCCATCGCTCAGAAGCTCGTCCAGATCGTGCAGGACTTGGCCGGGGCGGCGCTGCTTCCGGTTACGACCGTCGCCTTCGCGAAGATCCGCGACTCGTCAGAACGTCTCACTGCGGCATACGTCAAGGCACTGCGGGCGACGTACGCACTCATGTCCCCTCCGCTGGTGGTGCTCGCCGTGGGCGCATCGGCGATCGTGCCCCTTGTGTTCGGGCAGGGATGGGAGGCCAGTGTGCCAGTCGTGCAGTTCCTCGCCCTCGCGGGCACCGTCGTCGTCGGCGCCACCCTCGACCACGGTCTGTTCTACGGACTGGGCAAGCCCGGCCGATGGTTTCTCTACGCGATCCTCGTCGACGCCCTGACCATCGGCGTCACGGCGGTCGCCGTGAGCGCAGGACTCGTTGCGGTCGCCGTCGGCTTCCTGATGGTGGCCGTCGTGGCCACCGCCGCCCGCTGGTTCATCGTCGCACGAGTTCTGGGGGCGTCGCCGCTGACGCTGATCGGCTCCTTCGCCTTCCTCGCCACCTCCGTCTTGCTCTCCGGGGGCGCCGGGTGGGCGGCGATGTCGCTCAGCGCCTCGCTGCCGCCGATCGCGCAGGTGGCGCTTGCGGCCTGCGCTGTGCTCGCCGTGCACGCGGGGGTGGCCTGGCTGATGGCTCGCGCCGTGTTCGCCGATCTGCGCACCTATCTTCACCGATTCGGCTTAAGGCGCCGCGTGAGCGCAATCGCGGAACAAAGGAGTCACCATGGTTGACCTCCACATTCGTGCCGGAAAGGCTGCGCGAGTGCTGCGCACCGGCGGAGCGCACGCGCTGATCCAACGCGCCGCGCGCGCCGCCTACCGACACGTCGGTGCCGCGCATCTGGACGAGGACCTCCTCCCCGGCGACATCGCGGACTCGCTCGACCTCTCGCTCGCGGTGCCGACCGTTCGTCCGCGGCGGGGCGAGCCGCTCACGATCGGCTGGGTCACCGCTCCCCCCGCAGCAGGGTCGGGCGGGCACACGACCTTGCTTCGCATGGTGGAGGCGGTGGAGCAGGCGGGGCATCGGTGTGTGTTGTTCGTCTACGACCGCTATGGCGGTGACCTCGCGGCGCACGAACGGGTGCTGCGGGAGTGGTGGCCCAACGTCAAGGCGTCCGTCAGAGACGGCGCCGCCGAGATCACCGGTGTTGACGCCGCCGTGGCATCCTCGTGGGACACCGCGCACGTGCTGGCACGCCGGGGCGGAGCGCCGATGCGCCGTCTGTACTTTGTGCAGGACTTCGAGCCCTACTTCTACGGGCGGGGATCCTGGTACTCCCTCGCCGAGGACACGTACCGCTTCGGCTTCCGCACGATCGCCCTCGGCCACATGGTCGCCACCGCGCTGCGCGAGGAGATCGGCATCGACCCGGATGTCACCGAGTTCGGATGCGACACCTCGGTGTACCGCCCGCTGCCGGATATGCGGCGCACGGGCGTCGTGCTCTACGCGCGCCCCGATGTGGCCCGCCGCGGATTCTGGCTGGCCCGGCTAGCACTGGAGGAGTTCCACCGGACACACCCCGATGTCGAGATCCACCTCTACGGATCCGAAGCGAAGGGGCTGAGCTTCCCGGCCACGCAGCATGGAAAGCTGAGCCCGGTCGCTCTGAACGAGCTCTACAACCGCTGCGTGGCCGGGCTTGCGATGTCCTTCACGAACATCTCTCTCGTCGCCGAGGAGATGCTCGCCGCCGGAACGATCCCGGTCGTCAACGACTCGCGCAACTCCCGAGCCGACCTGCCCAACGATCAGGTGGCGTGGGCGGCACCGACACCGCTGGCGATCGCCCGCGCGCTGGGCGATGCGGTATCCCGTGCCGACAGGGACGCGCGCGCCGCGGCAGCCGCGGCATCGGTGCGGCGGTTCGGCTGGACGAAGGCGCAGACAGACGTCGCGCGCATCATCGAAGACGAGGTCTATGGACCGTTGGGAGAGACGTCATGACTCGGAACGCGGTTACCACCCCGCACGTGCTCATCATCGTGCAGAACCTGCCTGTGCCGCTGGATCGGCGAGTCTGGCTGGAATGCCAGGCGCTCGTCGCGCGCGGGTATGGTGTCAGCGTCATCTGTCCGCAGGGCCCCGGGGACCCGCTGCGACAGCGGATCGACGGCGTCGACATCTACAAGTACCGTCCCGCTCCCGAAGCGCGTGGACTCTTCGGCTACATCCGGGAGTTCGCCGTCAGTTGGACGCGAACGGCGCGCCTGTCCCTCGCTGTGCGCCGTCATGCGCGCTTCGAGATCATGCAGGCCTGCAACCCGCCCGACACCTACTGGCTCCTCGCGCTGCTGTGGCGGCCGTTCGGGGTGCGGTTCGTCTTTGATCACCACGATCTCAACCCGGAGCTGTTCCTCTCCCGTTTCGGTGACCCCACGAGCCTGCTCAAACGGTTGGAGTATGCCGGGCTGCGGTGGCTCGAGCGGCGTTCGTTCCACACCGCTGACCGCATCATCTCCACCAACGAGTCGTACAAGTCCGTCGCCATCAGCCGTGGCGGGCGGCGAGCAGGGCACGCTACGGTGGTGCGCAGCGGCCCGGACACGCAGAAAATGCGCCCGATCTACCCTGCCAAGCCCTTCCCCGCGGGGACCATCAATCTTGTCTACCTGGGGATCATGGGCCCGCAGGACGGGGTCGACCAGATTCTGGAGGTCATGTCCGAACTCGTCCACGCCCGCGGGCGCACCGACATCACCGCCACCCTCCTCGGGTTCGGCGACTGCCTCGAGGCGCTACGCGCTCAGAGCACGCGCCTGGGACTCGACGACCGGGTGACCTTCACCGGTCGGGTCGATCGCGTCGCGATCGCTGAGCATCTCAGCGCCGCCGACATCGGCCTGAGCCCCGACCTGAAGACGCCACTGAACGACGTCTCCACCATGAACAAGACCATGGAGTACATGGCATACGCCTTGCCCGCGGTCTCCTTCGATCTCGCGGAGACCCGCGTCTCCGGTGGGACGAGCGTCGTCTACGTGCCCTCCGGTGACATCACCGCCTTCGCCGACGCGATCGAGGCGCTCGCCGATGACCCCGACGCACGCGCGGCGCTGGGCGCTCGCGCCCGTGCTCGTGTGTCCGCCGAGTTGGATTGGCGGCCGCAAGCAGCGGCGTACGTCGCCGTCTTCGACGAGGTGTCGGGTTTCTCACAGCCCGGACCCGCGGTGCCGCTGAGTACCGACCTGCCGGGGGTGGACGAGCAGGGTCGTGCGTATGTCCCGCTCGATGACGCGGCGGAGTTGCACCGCTACCTGAGGCTGCGGTGCGCGCCACCGGCGGCGGACCAGGCAGATGCGAGCACGACGGCGGCTCGTGGGGACCGCCCCGTGGTGCTCGCCGCAGCTGAGCCGTTCGAGCGGCGCCCGCGGCAGTGGAGCACCCCGTGATCCGTGCGCGACTGCATCATCTGCTTGAGACGCAGGCGCACCTCACCCCGGACGCGCGGGCGGTGTCGTCCCATTCGGTGACGTGGACGTATCGGCGGACCTGGGCGGAGGCCGCCGCCGCCGCAGGCCTGCTGCTTCGCATCGGCCTGCGGCGGGGGGACCGTGTCGCGATCTACCTCGAGAAGCGGCTCGAGACGGTGGCGGCGATCTTCGCCACGTCTGCGGCGGACGGCGTGTTCGTCCCGGTGAACCACGTCCTCAAACCCGCGCAGGTCGAGCACATCCTCACCGACAGCGGCGCACGTGTCCTCGTCACCTCCGCCGCGCGGCTGGCGCAATTGGCCCAGGTGCTCGCTGGGACGACGATCGAGACGGTCGTCATCGTCGGCGAACAGCCAGCGCACGCTGCAGGAGACATCGGCGTGCATGCGTGGACCGATGCGGGCTCGTCGGCACCTGACCTGCCGACGACCTCGATCGACATCGATCCTGCCGCCATCCTCTACACCTCCGGCAGCACCGGCAGGCCGAAGGGGGTCGTGCTGAGTCACCGCAACCTGCTGGTGGGCGCGGCGAGCGTCAGCGCCTACCTCGGCAACAGCGCAGACGATGTCATCCTCAGCATCCTTCCGCTCAGCTTCGACGCCGGGTTGAGTCAGGTGACCACCGCGTTCGCTGTCGGAGCACACTGCGTGTTGATGAACTACCTGCTACCTCAGGACGTGCCGAAGCTGTGCGCCGAATACGGCGTGACGGGGGTGACTTGCGTCCCGCCGCTGTGGATCCAGCTGGTGGACGTGGCATGGCCGCAGCCTGTCGCCCGTCGCATCCGCTACTGGGCGAACACCGGCGGACGGATGCCGCAGACCACCCTGAACCGGCTGCGCGCCACGTTCAGCGACGCGGACCCCTATCTCATGTACGGACTGACCGAGGCGTTCCGATCGACCTACCTCGAACCTTCCGAGGTCGATCGCCGGCCGGATTCGATCGGCAAGGCGATCCCGGCCGCCGAGATCCTGGTGCTGCGGCCCGACGGTTCGTCTTGCGAGCCGGGCGAGCCGGGGGAGCTGGTACATCGGGGCGCGCTGGTGGCGCTCGGCTACTGGAACGACACCGAGCGCACCGCGGAGCGGTTCCGCCTCTTCGCGCATCCCGATCAGGACTGGCGTGCGCCCGAACGTGCGGTGTGGTCGGGCGACACCGTCGTCGCCGATGACGACGGGTATCTCTACTTCGTCGGAAGGGTTGACGACATGATCAAGACCTCGGGATACCGTGTGAGTCCGACCGAGTTGGAGGAAGCCGCCTACAGTACCGGGCTGGTGCGCGACGTCGTCGCGATCGGTGTCGCGGACGAAGCCCTCGGTCAGCGCATCGTCTTGGTGGTCACGCCCGCGGGTGACGCGCTGGCCGGCGACGGGCTCACGGGAGCGCTGCGCAGCAGGGTGCCGGCCTACATGATGCCCTCCAGAGTCGTCGTGCAGGATGACCTGCCGCGCTCTCCCAACGGCAAGTTTGACCGCGCCTTCATAAAGGCGGAGGTCTCGCGATGACTCCGCACGAGCACGTCGCCGCGTTCGGCACCGTCGCGGGTGAGCTGCGCGTCGGTGGCATGCCGCTCAGCCGCCTCGCAGCGCGCGTCGGAGCGACACCGTTCTTCGCCTACGATCGACGGCTGCTGGACGAGAGGGTGGCAGAACTGCGCGGTGCGCTGGGGGAGGGCATCGAGGTCAGTTACGCCATGAAGGCAAACCCCATGCCCGCGGTGGTCCACCATCTGAGCACCAGGGTGGACCGCATCGACGTGGCATCGGCGGGCGAGATGCACGTTGCGTTAGATACCGGCATCCCCGCTTCGCGGGTGAGCTTCGCGGGGCCGGGCAAGACGGCCGCGGAGATCGCACAGGCCGTTGCCGCCGGTGTGATCGTCGAAGTGGAGTCGACCACGGAGATATCCCGTGTCATCGCGGCGGGCGAGTCCCTCGGTCTCACGCCTACGGTGGCCATCCGGGTGAATCCGGATTTCGCCGTCAAGGGGTCCGGAATGCGCATGGGTGGGGGGTCGCAGCAGTTCGGCATCGACGCCGAGGTGGTCCCCGACGTCCTCAGTGAGTTCGCCGGTGCACTCGACGTCGCCGGGTTCCACATCTTCGCGGGATCGCAGAACCTCCACGCCGAGATCATTGCGGAGGCACAGACACGCACCGTGGAGCTGGCCAGCACCCTCGCGGACGCGCTGCCCGGGCAGCTGCGCTACCTGAATCTCGGCGGCGGCTTCGGTATCCCCTATACCGAGAAGGATCGCCCGCTGGATCTGCTGGCGGTGGCGGGGCATCTGCAGAGCCTGACACGGGGACCGATCGCTGCGCGGTTCCCGGGTCTGCGACCAGTCATCGAGCTGGGCCGGTTCATCGTCGGCGAGTGCGGCGTGTACGTCACCCGGGTCGTCGACCGCAAGGTGTCGCGCGGCAAGACATATCTCGTCGTCGACGGCGGCATGCACCATCAGCTCGCGGCGTCCGGCAACTTCGGGCAGGCGATCCGACGCAATTATCCGCTAGCGGTGGGTAATCGTGTGGCGGGGGCTGCGACGGACCCGGTGAGCGTTGTCGGTTGCCTCTGCACGCCGCTGGATCTGCTCGGCGACGCGGTGCGGCTCCCGCCCGCGCAGATCGACGACATGATCGTGATTTTCCAGGCAGGCGCGTACGGCCTGACCGCAAGTCCCACGGCGTTCCTGGGGCATCCTGCCCCCGCCGAAGTCCTCGTCTGAAAGGGAGGCATCATGCCTAACACCATCGACTCTGTCCGCGAAGTACTCATCGACGCGCTCGAGCTTCAGCAGTCGCCAGCCGACCTTGCCGTGCACACGGAACTGTTCGGTTCGCTGCCGGAGCTGGACTCGTTCGGCGTGGTGGCGCTCGTCGGGGCGCTGGAGGAACGCTTCGACATCACGATCGAGGACGACGAGTTCGGCGCCGAGCTGTTCGAGACGCTGGGATCGTTGAGCGCGTTCATCGAGGGGAAGCTGGGCGGATCCGTCCTCACCAGTTGAGCAGCGCGAGCTCGCTGTACAGGTAGTCGACGCTCTCAGGAGGGAATCCGTCGCCGCGAACCATCTTCGGACGAGGCTCGGCCAGTTCCTTCCCCCAGCCGCGCGCGAAGGGCAGCATCCGCCGCTCGGCGAGGAGGAAGGGCAAGCCATACCGCAGCAGCAGATGCGAGCGAATGGCGTCGAAGCCGGCTTCCAGGGTCGCAGGGTCGCCGCCGATGTAGAGGGGTGATGCGAACAGCGGGAGTCGCTTGCGTCGGTCCACCCGGAACACCAGGTACGCATACTCACCGCCGCGCCGGACGAGCAGATGCCGCGCCGCTGCGGTCTGCTTGTGGTCTCGGTAGATCGCTACGTCGGGTCCGCGTAGTGTCCGCTTGAGGTCCGCGGAGTCGTCGGAGATGATAATCCCCAACGGAGTGGGCCGCGGGACATTCACCACTAGCCGCGTCGAGGTGTCCAGCCGTCGGAACCCCAGTCGCTCGTTCATCGCGACGACGTTGCCGCTGGGGGACAGGTCGGTGAAGACGAAGGAGCGCTGTGATAGGAGGGATCGCAGCAGGCGCAAGGCGTGCGTGCGGTGCGGCTCCAGGACGCAGAACGCGGCCAGGTTGCACAGCGCCACCTCAGTTCCGCCGACCTCCCGCTTCGAGTAGACCGCGGCGTAGACGCCCACCAGGCGCCCATCGACCAACAGCATCCTTCCGTGATCCGGCCCGGCCGATCGCCAGGGCGGCTGCAGCATCGCCAGCCACGCATCGCGGGGCACACGGGCGTTCAGGTTCTCGTGCAGGAACTGGGCGACATCCCCGGCGTCCTCGTCCTGGATCGGTCGCACCACCACGGTCGCGAACCGCCCTGCGTCAGGTGCTGTCACGCCGCGTTCCCTGATCGTCGGGAAGCCGAATCCGTCTGGAGCGCTGCTCCAGCGCGACGATCGCAGCCAGGGTCGCTCCAAGCCCCACCGCCGCGGTCATGCCCAGTGAGCGGATGCGGCTACCGGTGACATGGAAGACCGGGGGCGTCTCGGGCGCAACCTTGAGCGTGATGTCGTTGACCGGGTCCACGTTCTGTTCTCGCTGCATAAGGTCGAGTTCCTCGCGGGCGCGGTCGATCACGGCCAGCTGCTTTGCCCTCACCTCATCCGCCGAGTCGCCCATCACGTCCAGCAGGAGGAACTGGTCGGCGAAGCTGGGCGCCCACTGCCCGCCGGAGTCCGGCAGGCGGAGCCAGACTCCGTCCGTGGTGCCCGGGATGCCCACCAACGTGGTTTCTGTCGAGGCGAACTTCTGAACTTTGTCGGGGCCGTTCACGCGTTTGGCCACCAGACCGGCCGTGATGATGAGGTCTTCGGAACGCGTCTGCAGGGAGTTGGGAAACAGCTCGCTCGACGGCGCGAGGAACACCAGCGACGTCCGGGACCAATACGCGCCTTCGGCTCCGAGGACCCCCAGCATCGCGCCCGCGGTGCAGAGCGCACCGATGACCACGGCCGGCCACCGGCTCAGGAACACACGGAACAGCTGCGCCAGCGCCATCATCCCCCCGACGATCGCAGAACCCCTCGTCCAACCCTAACGGCCGACGCTGAGCAGTGGAAGGAAAATGCTCTCGACCGGGGAGTTGCCGGGTTCTCTAGGTCTGTGAGCATCGGCATTGTATGGTGATGGCGGGGACAGGATCGGCGGGGGGGCTGAATGGTGTTCTCTGGGATTATTGGCGCGCTCCGGCGCCGTTGGTATGTTGCGCTGCTCGGTCTTATCGTCACCGCAGGCATGGCAGCGGGTGCCATGGTGCTGTTCCCGCCGACCTATACGGCGCGGGGGCTGGTGCTACTGATTCCGCCGGTCGACGAAGAGGTCGCCGGCGGCAGTAATCCGTTCCTGGCGCTGGGTGGACTGGACCTGCCGGCGCGGGTCCTCGTGGCTTCGTACTCGAGTAATGCCGCCCAGGAAGAGATCGCTCAACGCGCGCCCGGTGCGGTTGTCACCGTCTCGATAGAAGAGTCGACACGCGGCCCGGTGATCGCCATCGATGTGATCGACGCGAGTGCCGAGGGGGCGCTGGACACGCTGGCCTACGTCGCCGGGTCAATTCCGGCCACGTTGACTCGGCTGCAGCAGGAAGTGGGCGCTCCCGCGGACGCCACGGCGACGTCGATTCCGCTCGCCATGGACACCGAAGCCGAAACCGATCGCGCCGACTCCATCAGAATCGTCATCCTGGCGGCCGGTGCGGGACTGGCGCTCACTGTGCTGCTGGTCTTGCTGACCGACCGGGGGCGTGTGTCTTCGAAGCGACGTCGTCGCCGGTCGGGGAGGGATGCCGACTCACCGGATCCGACCGCCACGGATGCGCCGATCCTGAGCGGATCGAGCGCGCCATTGCCGGACACGGATGAGTCGGACGTGGTGAAATCCGTCCCCGCCGACCCCCGGCCCGCTGTACTGGCACGGTCAAGCCGCTGGGACGAGGGAGACGGCGGTGGCTGAGCGGTCCCACGGATCGCCCTGTCGCTCATGACGACGGCGAGGGGCGCGCGCGGCGATGTCGTCGCGGTGCCGCAGGACCTTCGAGCGACCCGGGGCGATGGAACCGGCGTGAGCCGCCACGAGACCGGTGACGCCGTCACCTGGCTGACGCTGTACCTGCTCGTGCTTTACGCGGTGCCGTCCCGTCTGGTCGTCGGCCCGCTGGGAAGCGCAGGAGCGCCGTCCATGCTGCTCGGAATCCTCAGTCTGGGGCTGTGGGTTTCGATGCTGGTCACGACCGCACGCCCCGGAACCTTTGCCGTGGCCTCCCCGACGAAGTGGGCCGTCGCGGTGTTCGTAGCCTGCGTAGGCGTCTCGTACGCGCTGACCATGTCGCAGCCGGTGAGCGCAGACGAGGTCAGCCCGGCGGATGTCGCCCTGCTCGCCCTGGCGTCCTGGGTGGGCACGATGCTGCTCACCTGCGATGGCGTGCGGTCTCGTCGGCGCCTGGACGCACTGGTGTGGCGGTTCGCCGTCGCTGGCGGCCTCCTCGCCCTCGTCGGGCTTGCCCAGTTCTTGTCGGGACGGGCGCTGGTCGACCTCATCTCGGTTCCGGGGCTCACGTCCGTCGCAGACGCAGCGCTTTTCAGCCGGAACGGGCTAGTGCGCCCCTCCGGTACCGCGATCCATCCGATCGAGTACGGCGCGCTCCTGACGGTGATCCTGCCCCTGGCGCTACATGTGGCGCTGCGTCGTACCGACCTGAACAGGTGGGTGCGGTGGGCCCCGGCGCTTGCGATCCTTGCCGCGGTCGCCGTCTCGTCGTCCCGTTCCGCCTACCTCGGAGCGATTATCGGCGTGGTGATCTCAGCAGTGGCATGGGGTCCGAAGGCACGGAAGGTGGCGGCCATCGTGCTCGGCGCGGGGCTCCTGCTCGTCGCGATCGCCATCCCGCGGCTGTTGAACTCGATCGTCGGCCTGTTCGCGGGCGCGGATGAGGATCCGAGCATCGCATCACGTACCGACAGCTTCGGCTTCGCCTGGCACTTCATCGTCGACAGTCCCGTGTTCGGGCGGGGGTTGGGGACCTTCCTACCCAAGTACCGAATCTTCGATAACCAGTATCTGGGGATGCTCGTCACTCTCGGCATCGCCGGCACGGCGGCCTTCGTCGCGATCGGCGTCGTGGCGATCTCACAACTATTGCGCGTGCGACGGACTGCGAGGGACGCGGACACCGCGCCACTCGCGGTGTCGCTGGTCGGGGCGGTCGCAGCCGGCTTCGCCAGCCTGGCGTTCTTCGACGCCTTCGCCTTCCCGATGACGATGGGAACGATCTTCCTCGTCCTGGGTATGGCCGGGGCGCTGGCACGACTGACAGCAACGGCGGAAAGGAAGTGGTGACGGTGACGCAGCAGAGCCACGGCCGCGGAGCGGGTGTGCGAGAACCCGTCTCGGTCGATGTCGCGGCGGTCGTGGTCACGTACAACAGCGCCGGGCACGTCCTGGAACTGCTCGACAGCATCCCCGCCGCGATGGCGGACCTCAGCTATTCGGTGGTGGTCGTCGACAACGGCTCCACGGATAAGACGCTCGCCCTCCTCTCCGACCGGGTGGATTGCACAGTCGTGCGATCCACGAACACCGGCTATGCGGCGGGTATGAATCTAGCCGTGCGGGAGTCGCCTGACGCCGATGCCGTGCTAATCCTCAACCCCGATGCGGCCCTCGACCCGGACTCGGTGCCGCGCATGAAAGACGTGCTGGCGCGACCGGAGGTCGCGGTCGTTGCTCCTCGCGTCCGCGAGGCGGACGGTTCGCTGTCTCCGACGCTGCGGCGCCGGCCCAGCTTTCTTCGCGTCGGCGGGCTGAGCTTCACCGGCCTGCCCGCATTCACCGAGCGCATTGAGGACCCTCGGATGTACGAGCACGAGCATGACGTGGACTGGGCGGTCGGTGCCATCCTGCTGGTGGACCGTGAGCGCTATCTCGCGCTCGGCGGGATGGACGAGTCGTACTTCCTGTACTCCGAGGAGACGGACCTCAGTCTGCGGGCCAGGGACGCCGGCTGGAGCACGGTCTACACGCCCGCGGCCGGCGCGATGCACGTGGGCGGAGGGTCAGGGGAGAGTTCGACCACGCACACGATGAAGATCTTGAATCGGGTGCGCCTGTACCGTCGCCGATCCGGGCCGGTGCGTGCGCACCTCTACTTCTTCGCCACCGTCCTGATCGAGGTGCGTCGTGCCGTTCTCGGGCACGAGAAGTCGTGGGCGACGATCAAGGCGCTCGTGCGGCCGTCCGCGCGGCCCCCCATGCTCGGTGCCTCCGCCAGCCTGGTCCCGCGGTAACCGGCGACGTCGAGGGGTGACGATGATACGAGTGCTGCTGATCGCACCCGCCTGCGATGGTGAGGATGTCGGCGAGTCCTGGCTGGCGTTCCAATGGGCTAGGGAGCTCGCCGAACGCTCAGATGTGACGGTGCTCACGAGCTACAAGGCAGGGCACACGCCGGTGTCGGTCCAGTTGCCCGGGGTGCGGGTCATCGAGTGGGCGGAGCCCCCGTTCGTCGGCCGCTTCGAACGACTCAACAGCCTGATGCAGCCGGGATACGTGCCCTTCTACGCCCGCGCCCGGCGCTGGATTCGCGCCATGCTCGCAGCGGGTGAGCACTTCGATGTCGCGCACCAGGTCGTTCCGGTGGCGATGAGATACCCATCGCCCGCTGCGGGACTGGGCATTCCGATGATCATCGGACCGGTCGGGGGGAGTCTGGGGTCGCCGGCCTCGTTCGCACCCGAAGAGGGAGCCACCCCCTGGTATCAACGGCTGCGGGGCCTCGACGGCCTGCGTATGCGCCACGATCCACTGCTGCGACGGACGTACGAGTCTGCCGATCTTGTGATCGCCATCGCACCCTACGTGGCGGATTTCCTCGATCGCCTCGCGATCAAGCGACTGGCGTTTATGAGCGAAACGGCTGTCCACGACGTTCAGGCGCCAATTGACCGGGTCGGGCGCCCCGGACCGGTGCGGCTTCTGCACGTCGGACGCACGGTGCGCACGAAAGGGCTCAGGGACGTGATCCGCGCGATGGGCTTGCTCGGCGATCTGGACGTGGTGCTGGACGTAGTCGGCGATGGGAACGACAGGGCGGCCTGTGAGGCCCTGGCCGGCGAACTTGGGCTGGGCGAGCGCGTCGCCTTCCACGGGGCGCTCCCTCGCGCGGCGGTCGACGCCTTCTATGAGCGCGCGGACATCTTCGTGTTCCCGAGCTACCGGGAACCTGGGGGGAACGTCGCGCTCGAGGCGATGGCGTTCTCACTCCCCGTGATCGTGTGCGACCGTGGCGGACCTGCCGCCAACGTGAACGACACGTGTGCCGTCGTGCTCCCTGCCGCGTCGCCACAGCAACTGGCGGTCGACGTCGCCGGCGCGGTGCGTGCTCTCGTGACGGATCCCGACCGACGGCACCGTATGGGCGCCGCCGCTCGGGATCATGTCGTGGCCACCCACGTCTGGCCGCGACGATTCGACCGCATGCTCGGGTTCTACGGAGAAGTCAGCGACCGCCCTCCGTCGAGCAGCTGAGAGGCCGGATCGGGACGGGCTGACCCGAGCCGTCGAGTCGGGCGACATCGGCCTGCCAGACCGATACCACCGAGCACTTCACATCGATGGGGGCGTAGCCCCATGACCCGTCCAGCACGTGCAGGTTCCTCACCGTCGCGGGCATCCCATTGCGGAACGGATAACCGCCGCCGCTGACCAGCAGACCGTCGACGTCGAGCGACGTGTTGCCCTGACTGTGCGGGTAGAAGAACGCGGCGGTGCCGTAGCAGCCGTTGATCTCCTCCATGAACACCGCGGAGTTGCGGATAATGAGGTGGCCGCCGTAGTACCCCTGGATGCCGTCGCCGTGCCAGTCGTTGCAGATGTCCGGAGAGGTCACGCGGATGAAGGAGTCCTCCACGGTCACGCCCTCACACCCGTAGTCGTCACCCGCGACACGCAGGCCCTCGGCAGCGCCGTCGACGAGGACATTGCGCACCGTGTAGCCGCCCGGTCCGATGAGGAACAGGTCCTGGTCGGACGTCTGGCCCTGCGTCGTGAACGTCGAGTCCTCGATCACCAGGCCGTTGCGACAGATGTTGCGATAGTCGTTCACGACGTTCGTGTTGATCGCCTCGACCCGTCGCAGGGTGACGTTGGGGGCATCGACGTAGATCGTGCCATTGGTCACGCGGAGGTCCTCCACGACGGCTCCCGCCGTGCGGACCCAGAAGTCGCCCGAGACCTCGCGTGCCGGCTGCCAGCCATCGGGGAGGCCGGCGGAATCGGCGGTGGGGAAGCTGCCTCCGGGTGTCGGCGTCGGGGTGGGTGTCGGCGTCGGGGTGGGTGTCGGCGTCGGGGTGGGTGTCGGCGTCGGCGTGGGCTCTGCGGTCGGTGTCGGAGTGGGTGTGGGTGTGGGTGTGGGTGTCGGGCTGGGCGTGACCGTTGGACGGGGCGTGGGGCTGGGGGCAGGTGTCGGTGTCGGTGTCGGTGTCGGTGTCGGAGGCTGTTCCGAGCCGCCGGCCGCGGGGACATAGACGATGTCGACGAGATAGTTCGAGCCCTCGTACGTGTCGGTGGGTACTTCGCTCGTGTCGCCATAGCGGTAGACGCCGGCACCGGCGCGCAGAGCGAAGCCGTTCTGTTGGCGCGCACTGTCCAGATCCTCCTCGATCACCGGGTAGCGGCCGCGGGGGGCGTTGTAGGAGACCGTGTACTGACTCCCCGCCGTGAGTTCGACGGGCGCATCCAACTCGATGGTGCGCCATCCCACCTCTGCCGACTCCTCGAAGGACACCCGGGCGAGCACGCTGCCGTCCGATCCCCAGAGCGTGGCAGTCGTCACGGCGCCGGAGCCCACGCCCTGGTAATACTGCAGCGCGGTGACGCTCCCAGAGGTGCCAGGGCGGAACCGCACGCCGAGTTCCACCTGACTGCGGTCGATGTCCGCGGCGGTTTCCGGCTTGAGGTCGTCGGCGAAGATGCCGGTCGTGGCAGCTTCGGGGACAGCGACCGCGGGCGCGGCGATGAGTCCAGCTGCCACGAGGGCCAGGAGCGCAGTGGCCACGAGCGCGGGGCGAAGCGGTGGGCGGCGAAGGAGAGGGCGAGTCAGAGCGTTTCGAGTCATTGTCATTCCGGGATCGATGAGTACTCGGTACTTGGAGTATCACCCCGGGAGTACCCCGCTCTTATCGGAATGAGAGAAGACTCACATACTGGGTGGGGGTGGTTGCATCGCCCGATCGGGTGCCGCAGCCGAGCGATTCACGGGATCGATGGGGAGATCATGACTGATGCTGAGGTCGTTGGTCGGCGCTGGGTACTGGGCGCACTCGCGCTCTATGCGGGGCTCGTCGGACTCGTCCTGCTCCTACCGGTTTCCTACGGCGCCGTCGTGAACGCACTCGCGGATGCCCTGAGGTCTTTGTTCGGGCTCGACGCGTTCGGTTCGGGGTGGATCGAGTTCACCGCGAACATCGTCATGTTCATTCCCCTGGGGTTCTTGTTCACCCTTCTTGTCCGCCGTCATTGGCTGGGTGTCGTCGTCGCCCTCGCCGCCTCGGTGGCTGCTGAGCTCGCGCAGCTTCTCATCCCCTCACGCGAGCCGAGTCTGCGTGACGTCCTTGCGAACACTGTCGGCGCAGGGTTGGGGGCGGTGCTGGCGTGGATGCTGGTGCTGCGCCGCCGGCGCGCGTGCCGCAGGGCCGGATCGGTGAACGGGTCTAGCGGAGTCGCTTGACCCCGCTGGCAATCACGTTGCGCGCTTCCGGAAGTCCTGGCCGCCCGGCGGCGACGCTGAGCACGGACGCGGCGGTGTCTTCGGCCGTCACGCTGTAGCGCGCACGCAACCAGCCGTGTTCGCGGGCGGGAAACCGGTCGCTCGTATAGACGGCGCGGTACCCGGCCGCCTTCAAGCGAACCAGGAGCGTGCGGTCATACCGTCCTAACGGCAGGGCCGCCTCGGTGATCACGGTGCCGCTGGCCTCTTCAAGTGCCAGGCGCGCGTCCACCAATTCCCGCTGCGCGTCCGTGGAGCTCAACCCTCGCCACGACACATGGTCCCAGCCATGGCTTCCGATCGTCATCCCCGCCCCGCGGAGTTCTCTCAGGTCGCTCGCCCTCAGACTCGCCGGCTCGTCGAGACGGCCGGCGAGTGCGAAGAAAGTGGCGGACAAGCCTCGTTCGTGTAGCGCGGGAAGTGCGATCTCAGCATCTGAGCGGTTGCCGTCATCGAAACTCAGCCCGACGGCCGGGTGTTCCACGAGTACGTCGAGAACCTCGAGGAACACCTTCTCCGTCATCCAGTACCGCGCCTCGCCGGGCTCACGTTCCCGGATGCACCGGCCGATGCCGTGAAAGCAGATGTGTGTCCTCATGTCGCCCCGGGGAGCGCGCCAGGATCAGGCACCCGGGTGCTGCGGTCCTGCGCCCAGCCGTCACCGCGCGGTGCGCGTCGGGCCATCAGCGAGGCCAGCAGTGTGATCGCGCAGTAGACGAGCCCGGCCGGGAACAGGCGCGGTTCTGCGGCGACCACGTCGCGCAGCCAGGACCACTTGTCTGATCGTCGTACGCCCGCATGAACGTCGCCTTCCACGGCCCCGGCAGCGCGCATCTGCGCGTTCCCACGGCGGACGCGGATGAGCCGCCGTACGAGGCTGCGAGTGTCCCGGGGGGCTTCGATCACGACCTCGACGTCGTGCGCCTCGACGCGTTCCTCGTCGGTGAACTGGGCATCGACGTACAAGTCGTCCGCGATCATCGCCGGGAACGCGCCGAAGCGGCCACGCCCTTCCTGTGACAGCAGGATGAGCCCCCGGCCGAACAGCCCCCTGCGGAACACCGGAAGCCGGCCGTTGATGGCGTAGTATGCCTTGACGAGCGGCCCGGACGCGGACGTGTTCACGCGGCGCCGGGGAACGACGGCGAGTGGCTTTTGTGGCCCCCCGAGGTGACCCAGGAGGTGGGTCGCCGCCTCGGGCGGCAGCACGATGTCGGCGTCGAGATACATGCGGGCCGACCCCGTCGCGATCGCATCGGCCGCATTCAGCGCGCCGGCCTTGCCCGGCTCGAGGCGGTCCACCACAACGACTCCCCGAGCAGCGGCGACGTCGGCGGTTCGGTCCGTGCAGCCGTTCGCGCTCACGATGACCTGTGCATCCCTCGTGCCCGGCTGGTCCAGGAGCGCATCGAGGGTTGGTCCGAGGACGCTCTCCTCGTTGTGTGCTGCGATGATGACGCTCAACATGCTGTGACGCACCTTTCTATCCGTGCCTGTGAAGCGGTCATGGTTCCCGCACCACCGACGGCGACCACGCATGCTCGATGAACACGTCCGGGTCGGTTGATCCGTCCGCCGCGAGTGCCCACACATCGGTGTCGCCGGGAACACCTTCCCGCGGCATCCCGTACAGGATGGTCTGGTCGTCAAGCCATTCGATCTGATCGTCGATGCTGCGCGGCTCCGGCAGCAGTGAGATCGACCCCGAAGCGATGTCATAGACCGCCGGCGTCCAATGCGTGGTCGGACCTGACCCCGACGTCACCCGTTTGAAGGCGATGCGCGCTCCATCGGGGGAGAGTGAGGGACATTCCACGTTCTCGGCGAGCGCGGTGAGCGTGCGCGTAATCATGTCGCCGGAGACCAGGTATGTCGTTCCGGTGGCGGACATACCGACAGTCGCATAGAAGGTGGTGTCGTCGGCGAACGTGACGCCCCAGAAATTCCGGTCCACGGGTGCGGCAGGCACGCCGCCGACGACGAGCGTCCACTCCTCGAGGTTGCCCAGGCTCTCGCCGCCGACAGTGCGAATGACCGTCTCGGTGGAGAACCCGATCGTGGCGTACGAGTGGCCTGTGATGAACGACGTGGTGGCGATAAGAGAGCCGTCACCCGAGAGGCGAGTACGGCTCGGGATGCCGGGAAGAGGCCACTCCTTTCGCACGGCGCCGTCATTCGTGTGCACCGCGCCGGTATAGGTCGGTGCGATCCCTCGCACGGTGCGCAGACAAGCGAACTCCTCCGGCGTCGCATCCACCCGATCGCAGACGGTGTCGGTGACTGCCCGGGCACCCGACGGGTCGGCGAGGGGGACGCTGGCGACGTGGCCGTAGCCCTGACCTGCCGCGGTGTTGCGGAAGACGATTCGGTTTTCTCGTGCCCAATCCGCCGTGGTGGTCTCCGCCGCGCTCGGTGCGCTTTGCCGAGCCTCGTACTGCGCCCAGGCAACGGCGCCGACGGCTGTTGTCGCGCCCAGCGCCACGATGGACACCCCGGCGATGATGCCCCATTTGATGCGGGCGTTCATGCGGATTCCCCGGCAGGCGTGGAGAGGAATGGCCAGAGCAGAACGGCCACCACTGCGATCGCCACGGCGAGC
The DNA here is from genome assembly GCF_030246865.1 of Microbacterium sp. zg-B96. Classification (NCBI taxonomy): domain Bacteria; kingdom Bacillati; phylum Actinomycetota; class Actinomycetes; order Micrococcales; family Microbacteriaceae; genus Microbacterium; species Microbacterium sp. zg-B96. Next base: position 581,261 of record NZ_CP126738.1, read on the forward strand.
AGGGCGGCGACGACGAACATCGACTGCTCGCGGCCGATCGCATACCACAGCAGTCCGAAGGCGGCGGCGGAGGCGAAACGTGAAACGGCGACGACGGTCTGCGCGGCGGCGATGCCGGTGCCGCGCGTTTCGGGTGTGGTCAGTTGTGCGGCGAGCGCGGCGAGCACACCGTCGGTAGCGGCGTAGAAGAGGCCGAGGAACACCAGGCACAGCACCGTCGCGAGAATGTCCTCGACCGCGATGGCGGCGACCACGTACGCGGCGAGCAGCCCGAGATGCCCGAACACGAACACGCGGGCGCGGCCGACTCGGTCGGCCAGGCGGCCGAGCGGGATCGCGAACGCGAGGAACGCGACGTTCGTCCCTGCATAAAGGAGTGGGAACCACTGGGCGGCGAACTCGCTGCGCGCCTGCAGCACGAGGTAGACGAAGCCGTCACCGATCGTCATGAGACCGAGGATGCCAGCGGCGGCGAGAAGCCGACGCATCGGCCCCTGCCAGATCACGCCCCATTCGAAACGCTTCTTCGGGACTGCAGCCGTCGCGTCCTTCCCACTGCGTGGTCGCGTGCGCACATTCGGCACGACAAGGCCGAGCACAACGACGCCGATCACGGCAAACGCAAGCGACGCCACGAACACGATGTGGAAGCCGTCGGGCACCACCAGCAGGATCAGGAAGGCGATGACCGGGCCGAGCGCTGCCCCGATGTTGTCGAGCATTCGATGCACACCGAACGAGTGGCCGAGGTGCTCGGGTTCGCTGGCAGCGGTGATGAGCGCGTCGCGAGGCGCGGTGCGGATCCCCTTGCCGATGCGGTCGGCCGTAACGACGGCGGTCAGTGCGGCGAACCCTGAGGCGAAGAGCAGGCCGACCCGGGCGAGCGCCGCGAGGGCATACCCGGTGAACGCGACCCATTTGGGCTGATCGAGGCGGTCGGATGCGTGACCGCCGGCGATCCGGACGAACGCGCTGACGCCCTGATACATGCCGTCGAGCACCCCGAAGGCGATCATCGACAGTCCAAGGAACCCCGTTATATAGAGGGGGAGAATCGCCGAGACAGACTCGGATGAGATGTCCGTCAGGAGCGACACGATTCCGAGCGTGATCACCGTCGACGACACGGTGTGAACTCCCCTGCGTCGACTCCGCCCACCGGGGCGTGCATCGGTGCCCTTGTCGGCGACGGGTGCGTTGCTAAACGAGAGGTACACGACTTCACTCCGTCCGCAGAACCGCGTAGACGGTGTAAACGGTTCCCGTCCCGGACGCCCCCGCAAAGGCGAGGGAGACGGACGAATACGCGTCGCTGAAGCCAGCGTCCCCACCGCCGCTCACGCCCGGAGCGAGACCGAGACCGGACCACAGCACGCGGTAGTGCGTGAGGACGGCATCGGCTGGTGCGTTGGTGCGCGCCGTCAACGTGGTCTGCATGACCGTCCCGTCCTGCGCCAGTGAGCTGTCGATGACATCGGTGTCCGGCGGGAGGCCGACAACCTCGACCGGAAAGCCCGCGACCAGCTCGTTGCGGGCGAATCCGCTCGCCGGTAGCGGTGGTGAGATCAGGGGGACCGGTGGCGTGAGCTGTGGCAGCCGATCAGTCGGCGCCTGCCCGGAGTCGGGTGGGAGCACCTCGCTGCCGGCAGCGGGCGTCGCGTTCGCGACCGGGCCTGGTGTCGGTGCAGCGCTCACTTGCGGTGTCGGAGTCGTCGGCGGCGCGAGCGTTGCCGACAGCAGCCACCCGGCTGCACCGAGGCCGGAGGCAACCATCACCCCGACGGCCGCCAGCGTCCATCGCATCGTGGGCGTGAGAGCCCGGTGCCCTTCGTCCCGCGCATAGGCGCGTGATCGTGTCCCCATGCACGTATCCCCAGATTCGCAGGATGCCGGCCTAACCGGCATCCGCCCCCATGAACTGCCACACCTCCCAGGTGCGACGGCTTCGCTGACTCCACTCGTCCCACCCGTCGACGGGCATAGGCCCGCCCCAGCGGCGAGTCGGCGTGCCCGTCCGGCCTCTGGGTAGCCGGGCGGGCACGCCGGGGGAGTGACGGCTCATGCTCTCTGGGGGAGGAGTGCGGCGCCGTTGCCGTCGCGCGATTGAGCGAGCCCCTGCGCGATCCTGCGGTTGCAACCGACTTGGCTCGAGCATGAGCCGCCACATCTTTCTGCGTCGCAACGGCGGTGCCGCTGCGACGCCGGACAGCCCGGTGGCCCGGGCGCCCGCAGTTTCGACATCCAACGGCGCCATCTCAGTACGCCCCCTTCGGGCGGACCATCACGGCCGCGGTACGAAGGATGATCGCCAGGTCGGTCGCCAGCGACCAGTTCTCCACATAGTGCAGGTCCAGACGCACGCTCTGCTCCCACGTCAGGTCGCTGCGTCCGCTCACCTGCCACAGGCCCGTGATCCCCGGCTGCACGTACAACCGGCGGAAGACGGTGCCGTCGTAACCCCGCACCTCTGTGGGCAGCGGCGGCCGGGGGCCGACGACGCTCATCTCGCCTTTGAGGACGTTCCAGAACTGCGGAAGCTCATCGAGCGAGAAGCGGCGCAGGAACCCACCCACGCGAGTCACACGAGGGTCGTCCTTCATCTTGAACAGCGGGCCGGCGCCTTGGTTGAGTGCCTCCAACTGCGCGCGCTCCGCCTCGGCCGTCACAGACATCGTGCGGAACTTCAGAATGTCGAATTCCCTGCCGTCGCGCCCGATCCGTCGCTGGTGGAAGAACACGCCCCCCGGAGTGTCCATCCTGATCAGCAGCGCGATGAGCGGCGTGATCACAGCGATCGGAACGAGCGCGACGAGTGCGACAACCACATCGAGGGCACGCTTGGCGCGCATGCTCGAGTGGTCGAATCGGGGCAGGCTGATGTGGGTGAGCGCGAGGCCGTTCGTGCGTTCGAACGCGATCCGCGAGCGGGACACATCCGTCAGTCGCGTCGCCAGGATCAGATCGGTCGCCGCTCCCTCCAGGCTCCAACTGAGCCGGCGCACGAAATCCGGGTTATCGGTTCCCGCAGCGACGATCACGGTGTCCGCGCACAGGTCACGTGCGATCCGCGCGGCCTGACCCGGTGCCCCCAGCACCGGGTACATCGTGTGATCGACGGTCAGCTCGGTGACACCCTCGTCCGCCAACGCCGTCCCCACAACGTTGTGACCGAGCCGACCGTCGAGTCGGAGAGAGCGGATCGTGTGCTCGATGCCGGCACGATCGCCCACGATGAGAGCGCGGGGAGCAAGGGCGATGCCCTGCCGCCCGTGCGTGCGCCACACCTCACGCAGCAGCCTCGCCGTCACGAGGGCGCCGATTCCTACCGGCAGCGTGACCAGGACATGCTCCGGCAGAAGCGGCCACCGCGCGACGCCCGCCGTGATCGCGAGCGCAGCGAAACCGATGGCGGCTGCGTGCAGCACCGGCAGCAGCTCCAGGCGTCGGCCGGCGCCGTGCCGGTGTGCCGTGGCCCGCAGTGCGAAGAGGGCTGCGATCCACACGGTCGCCAGCACGAAGCATCCAGCCAGGAGTTGCAGTCGTGCAGATCCCGCGCCGATCCCCGAAGTGGTCGCCCACTGGGTGGCAGCTGTGGCGGCCGATGCGGCCACGATGACAGCCGCATCCACCGAGCCCGTCCACATGCGTCGACGACGCAGCCGACCCAGACGCTGCTCCAGCAGCGGCGGGACACGGGGCGCTCCGACGCTCGTCTCGCCATCGAGAGGCAGCGTCGCGCTGCTCATCGCGGTGCCCTGCGCTCGTGCCGTACCGGTTCAGATATCCCCAGTGCGCGACGGCGCGCGCTCGCGTAAAACCGTCTCCCCATGACCGTTTCCCCAGTGTCCCCAAGGCGGGTCGAAACCCGCATCCCCAAGCACGAGCCGAAACCCGCACTTCCCCAAATAGGTGCCGTTCTGTCACGGACCGATTCCCAATCGGACCGAAGCGGGATGCCGACCCCTCGGCGTCCCGCGGCCCCCTCTCGGTGGCCGGCGTGGCATGAGTATGGCACACGCCACCGGGGATGGGAAGCGTCAGTTCGTCGCGCCCCGACGATGCCCGAAAACACGTTGTGCCGTGCGCCTCTCAAGCGCACGGCACAACGCCCCCCACGGTGCACAGTGTCCCCAAATGCCCCCTGGATCGACAGGCATTCATCGGCCTGGGACTCCCCAAATGCCTCAGGCCCTGCCTGTCGGCGGCCATATTACACAGGTGGAGGTGGTCCTCCAATAGGGGGACACCCCCCGCATCCGGGACCACGGATGCGGGGTTCGCGAGCGCCCGCGCGTGGCCCGCGCCGCGCAGGCGTGCGTAGCGCGCGCACGGTACACGTGCCAGACTCGCGCGCGCGATGGAGAATTCGCGGCCCCCGCATCGGCTAACATGGGCGCGCCTGCGCGTAAATCTCAGCTGCTCCCCAAGCGGCGTTCGGGCATGCTCCGTCCCCAACGGATCGCTCGAGAGTGCGCGGGCAAAGGGACCCTCTCGAGTAAATCAGTCCCCAAATGGCTGACTCGAGAGGGTCCCGCTTTAATTCCCCGCCGCGCCATTTACGGACACGCCGCATTTACCGCCATAATCAACTGTCATGGGGGTTAATATCGCGCTTTCGAGACCTGGGTGATGGCGCATGGGCGCGGCCGCTCGGCCGCCGCTTCGTCAGTGACCCACCTCGCCCCGTCGCAGACGTCGGCGAGCGGTCTCGTGTACCCCCAGGTGGAGGCCCCGCGGATGCGCCATGCCGCAGGCACCAGGGCCCGAACCTGGGTTCGCCGTCTGACGGCTTCGAGATCCACGAGGATCGCGCTGGGCCTGGTGGCCGTGCTCGCCTACTCCAGCTCCGGCGTACCGCTGCCGTCGTTCGCTGCGGCCGAGGGGGATGGCCCCGCGGCGCTGACCGTGACGCAGGGGTACAACGGTCCCGTCGGCGGATCGCTGGTGAGCCTGTCGTCGCCCGAGCGGTCAGCGGATGCCGAGCACGCGGTGCTGTTCGTGCACGGCTGGCTGAGCACCTCGCTGCCCACCGCCGACGGCGCCCAGCCCAGCGTCGCTCAGTCGCCATTCGCCCGCCCGCTCGCCGGCGATGCCGAGGCCGAACCAGCGCTCGGTGAGACCGACGACGCCACCCGCTCGCTGCAGGGTCGCATCGAGGCGCTGCCCGGCACGACGCTGTACGCGTTCGACTACTCGCAGACCGCCGCGGAATGGGTCGGCGGCAGCGCCGTCGTGGAGGGTCTGGCCGCCGCGATCCGTCAACTGGCCATGGACACCAACGCCCCGGTCGACGTCATCGGCCACTCGATGGGCGGCCTCGCGCTGCGCTATGCCATCGCGGCTTACCCCGACCTGGTGGATCTGATAGGCCAGGTGGTGACGGTGGGCACTCCCACGCTCGGCTCCGACGCCGCGGCGCTGCTCGATGTGATCTCGCTCGCGACCGGAACCGCCATAGGCGCGGGATCCGCCGCGCGTGCGTTGATCGTTCCCACGCTGGTGGACCTGTGCAATCGCGACCTCGCGCGCGATGCGAAAGACGGCTGCGGTCTGCCGACCTGGCTGCGCACCTCGATCGCGAACGCCGGCGACGCCGGACGCGCGCTGCATGCCGGCTCGGAGCAGCTGGCGAATCTACCCGACTGGCCCGACGCGCTGCGTGTGCACGCGATCGCCGGTGACGCGCGACTGCGGGTGGGGGACCGGGTGATGTCATTCGGCGACGGACTGGTCTCGCGCGAGTCAGCTGTTGCCGAAGCGGATTCGGTTTTCGTCGTGCGTTGCGAAGAGCGCGTCGCCGCCGGAGCGGCGGGCCTCGGGCAGGTGCTCGGCGGCCACGTGTCGATGCCGCTCGGTGGCGACGGGTGCGCGCACGACGAACTGTTCGGCAATCACGACGTTGTGGACAACGTTCTCGACGTGCTCGGCGGGGAGCCCCCGCCGCGCCGAAACCCGCGTTTCCCGTAGCGGGGACCCGGGCGCCGCGCGGACTCCCAGTCGCCGAGATCTAGGATGGCGATATGTGCGGAATCATTGGTTACGTCGGCCCCAGGCCGAGCCAGGACATCCTCCTTTCGGGTCTGGCACGCCTGGAATACCGCGGCTATGACTCTGCAGGCATCGCCGTCATCGACGGCGATGGGGGTTTGGGTATGCGCAAGCGCGCGGGCAAGCTCAGCGTGCTGCGCGACGACCTCGTCACCGATCCGATGCCCGACGGCACCACCGGCATCGGCCACACCCGGTGGGCGACCCACGGCGGCCCGACCGACGCCAACGCCCACCCTCACCTCGCCGATGACGACAAGCTCGCCGTCATCCACAACGGCATCATCGAGAACTTCGCCGAGCTGAAGCACGAGCTCCTCGGCGAGGGTCACACCTTCCGCAGCGAGACCGACACCGAGGTCGCAGCGGTGCTGCTGGCCCGCGCGTACCGCGAGCAGGGCGGGGACCTCGTCGCCGCGTTCCGGTCCGTGGTGTCCCGGCTGGAGGGCGCGTTCACGCTGCTCGCGATGCACCAGGACAGCCCGGGCGTCGTCGTCGGCGCCCGCCGCAACTCGCCGCTGGTGATCGGCCTGGGCGACGGCGAGAACTTCCTCGGCTCCGATGTCGCCGCGTTCGTCGAGCACACCCGCAACGCACTGGCCATCGGCCAGGACCAGATCGTCGCCATCACCCCCGACGCCGTGACCGTCACCGATTTCGACGGCAACGACGTCGAGGTGGAGCCCTTCGAGGTGGTGTGGGACGCATCGGCAGCAGAGAAGGGCGGCTGGTCCTCGTTCATGGCCAAGGAGGTCTCCGAGGAGCCCGAAGCCGTCGCCAACACCCTCCGCGGCCGCATCCACGACGGCGTCGTGAGCATCCCCGAGCTCGACGGGCTCGACGAGATGTTCACCGGCATCAACCGCATCGTCGTCATCGCCTGCGGGACCGCAGCATACGCCGCGATGGTCGGCAAGTACGCCCTGGAGCAGTGGACGCGCATCCCCGTCGACGTGGAACTGGCCCACGAGTTCCGCTATCGCGACCCGGTGATCGGACCCGACACGCTGGTCGTGTCGATCAGTCAATCCGGCGAGACAATGGACACCCTCATGGCCGTGAAGTACGCCTCGGCGCACGGCGCGAAGACGCTGTCGATCTGCAACACGCAGGGTGCGACGATCCCCCGCGAGTCGGATGCCATCGTCTACACCCACGCCGGGCCCGAGGTCGCGGTCGCTTCGACGAAGGCGTTCGTCGCGCAGATCACCGCGCTGTACCTGCTCGCACTGCACGTCGGGCGCCTGCGCGGTTCGCTGACGGATGCCGAGATCGCCGCGAACGCTGACGAACTCGAGGCGATCCCGGCGAAGATCGCCCGGATTCTCGCCGAGGAGCAGGGGCACATCGAGCAGTTCGCGCGCTGGATGGCCGACACCCGCTCGGTCCTGTTCCTGGGGCGCCACGTGGGCTACCCGATTGCCCTCGAGGGCGCGCTGAAGCTCAAGGAGATCACCTACATCCACGCCGAGGGCTTCGCCGCCGGTGAGCTCAAGCACGGACCGATCGCACTGATCGAGCCGGGACAGCCCGTGTTCGTGATCGTGCCGTCGCCGCGGGAATCGGCCGAGCTGCAGAAGAAGGTCGTCTCCAACATCCAGGAGATCCGCGCGCGCGGCGCCCGCATCATCGCCGTGGCCGAAGAGGGGGATGCCGCCGTGCTCCCTTACGCCGACGAGGTGCTGCGCATCCCGCTGGCCGGCGCGCTGTTCGAGCCGCTGCTGGCCGTCGTGCCGCTGCACATCTTCGCGATGGGACTGGCCACGGCCAAGGGCCTGGATGTGGACCAGCCCCGCAACCTCGCGAAGTCCGTCACCGTCGAGTAACCGGGAGGTGACAGTGATCGTCGGAATCGGCATCGACCTGGTCGACATCCCGCGGTTCGAGCGGTCGCTGGAGCGCACCCCGCGTCTGGCCCAGCGCCTTTTCTCACCGGCCGAGCAGCTGTTGCCGCCGCGGTCGCTGGCCGCCCGCTACGCCGCCAAGGAAGCGCTCATCAAGGCGCTGGGCGGCTCGGACGGCGTGCACTGGACCGAGATCGAGATCACCCCGGAGTCCTCCGGCCGGCCCTGGTTCACCCTCACCGGCTCCACCGCCGTCGTCGTCGCCGAGCGGGGGATCACGACGCTGCACCTGTCGATGTCCCACGATGCCGGGCTTGCGACGGCGTACGTCGTCGCCGAGGCGCTGGACCCCCGCGCGGACGGCGAACGATGAGCCGGATGCCGGCGGGCGCCATGCGCGAAGCGGTGATCGACGTCGGAGCGATCGGTGCGAACATCCGTCACCTGCGCCGACTCACCGGTGTCGAGATCCTCGCGGTCGTGAAAGCCGACGGCTACGGCCACGGCGCGCTGCGCACCGCCCGCGCCGCCCTCGACGCCGGCGCCACCCGGCTCGGCGTCGCCGATGTCACCGAGGCGCTGGCATTGCGCCGCGCCGGCGTCGATGCGCCGATCCTCGCCTGGCTGCACGCGCCGGGTGCGTCGTTCGCGGAGCCCGCCGCCCAGGACATCGAACTGGGCGTCTCCAGCTTCGACCAGCTGCTGGCCGCCGCCGCGGCGGCCACGGCCGACCGCCCGGTCGCGGTGCATCTGAAGGTCGAGACCGGCCTCGGCCGCAACGGGCTCTCGCCCGCCGAGTGGGGCACCGTCTTCGCCGAGGCCGCACGGCTCGAGCGGATCGGCAGGGTCCGGGTCGCCGGCATCTTCAGTCACCTCTCCAACACCTCCGCCGCCGACGACCGCGCCGCACTGGCGGTGTTCCACGAGGCAATGGGCCTGGCGGCATCCGTGGGGCTCGCGCCGCACACCCGGCACATCGCTGCCACCAACGCGGCCATCGCACTGCCGGAGGCACGGCTGGACTGCGTGCGCATCGGCATCGGCATGTACGGGCTGTCGCCGTTCGATGACCGCACTTCGGCCGACCTGGGCCTGCGCCCGGCGATGACGCTGCGCGCCGCCGTCGCGGCGGTGCGGCGGGTGCCGGCAGGGCAGGGCGTCTCGTACGGCTACCTGCACCGCACCGAGGGGGAGACGACGCTCGCGTTGGTGCCCCTCGGGTACGCCGACGGGGTGCCGCGGGCGGCGTCGAGCCTCGGACCGGTGATGATCGGCGGGCGCCGCTACACCGTGGCCGGCCGCATCGCGATGGACCAGTTCGTCGTCGACGTCGGCGACGCGCCAGTGGCCGTCGGCGACGAGGTCGTGCTGTTCGGCGACCCCACCCTCGGCGCGCCGGGGGCGGACGAGTGGGGCGTGGCATCCGGATCGATCAACTACGAGATCGTCACCCGGATCGGCCCGCGGGTGCCGCGCCGGCAGGTGTCCACGTGAGCGGGCTCGACGACTTCGTCGGGGAGCGCGAGATCGACTCGCCGGCCGAGATGGAGGCGCTCGGACGCGCGCTGGGCGAGAGCATGCGCGCCGGTGACCTGCTGGTGCTCACCGGGGCGCTGGGGGCCGGCAAGACCACCCTCACCCGCGGGATCGCCGCCGGCGTCGGCGTGCGGGGGCCGGTGCAGAGCCCCACATTCGTGATCGCGCGCACGCACCCCTCACTTGTGGGCGGGCCGCCGCTGGTGCACGTGGACGCCTACCGGCTCGGCTCGGGGGCGGAGCTGGACGACCTCGACCTCGACCTCGACGGCTCGGTGGTCGTCGTCGAGTGGGGCCGCGACATGGTGCAGGGCCTGCGGGAGCGCTGGTGGGAAGTGGAACTCGACCGCGAGTGGCACGGCCGGGGCGTCGACACCGCCTGCGGCACCGTCTCGCGCGCGACCGAGGACCTCGACGCCGACACTCCGCGGCGCGTCGTGATCTCCCGACGCCCGTGACGGCGCCCGTGGTGGCGCGGCCGCGGCACGAGGATGCCACCGGCGCGCGCGGGTAGCCTGGAAGGGTGATCCTCGGCATCGACACTTCCCTCGGCACGGCGGTCGCCGTCGTCGAGGCCGACGGGGTCGTGCGCTCGACCGCATCCAGTCCCAACCCGCTCGGGCACGCGGAGGTCATCGGCGAGCTGCTGCAGCACGTCCTCGCCGACGCGGAGTTCGGCCCGGTCGGCGCCACCACCGCCGCGGCACCGGTCACCGTGACGCATGTCGCCGCTGGCATGGGTCCCGGTCCCTTCACCGGCCTTCGCGTCGGCATCGCCGCGGCGAAGGCGTTCGCGCTGGCCCGCGGCATCCCCGTAGTCCCCGTCGCGAGCCACGACGCGGTCGCGCTGGAAGTGCTGCTGGCCGACGCGATGTCGGGGGAGGACACCCCCCGCTTCGCCGTCGTCACCGACGCCCGCCGCCGCGAGTTCGCCTGCAGCGTCTACGACGACCTGGACGACGACGGGCTGCCGGTGCGGGTCACCGGCCCGGTTCTCGTGCCGCGCGACGACATCGACGCGCGGCTTGCCGAGTGGGGTGCCCGTCGTCACGACGCCGCCGCGGTGCCGGCGCAGCTGCTGGCCCTCGTCGCCGCCCGCGCGATCGCCGCGGGCCGGCAGGTCGCGGCATCCGAACCGCTGTACCTGCGCGTGCCGGACGTCTCCGTCCCCGCCCCCCGCAAGAAGGTCGGCACGTGAGCGTGCGCCCGGCCACAGCCGACGACCTCGACGCCATCATGGCGCTGGAGCGCGCGTCGTTCCCGACGGATGCCTGGAGCGAGTCGCTCATGCGCGCCGAGCTCGCCTCGCCGCACGGCCGGTACTTCGCACTGGAGCAGGCCGGACGCCTCGTCGGGTACGCGGGACTGCGGGCGCCCGCCGGGTCGAAAGAGGCCGACGTCCAGACCATCGCGGTCGCCGCCGAGGCCCGCGGGCTCGGGTACGGCCGCACGCTGCTGCGGACGCTGCTGGCCGAAGCGGTGCAGCGTCGCGCCGCGGAGGTGTTCCTCGAGGTGCGGGCAGACAACCCCGTCGCCCAGGCGCTGTACGCCTCGGAGGGCTTCACCGAGATCGGCCGTCGGCCCCGGTACTACCAGCCGGACGGGGTGGATGCCGTCGTGATGCGGCTCGACCTGCGGGGCTGGACCGCTGCCGCGCGGACCATAACTCAGGAAGAACCGCGGCCGGAGGCCGGGAACGCCGCGAAACCGGCCGATCTTCCTGAATTGCGACCCGATGAAGGCGCCGAACCGCAGAGGTGGTGCACATGAACCGCGACAATCCGCTCGTGCTCGGCATCGAGACCAGCTGCGACGAGACCGGCATCGGGATCGTGCGCGGCCGCCGGCTGCTGAGCAACACGATCGCCAGTTCCATGGACGAGCACGCCCGCTACGGCGGCGTGATCCCCGAGATCGCCGCGCGCGCCCACCTCGAAGCGCTGCAGCCGGCCATCGAGCAGGCGCTGGCCGAGGCATCCGCCACCGAGGGGCGGCCGCTCGCGCTGAGCGACCTCGACGCGGTCGCCGTCACGAGCGGCCCGGGTCTCGCCGGTGCGCTCATGGTCGGCATCGGAGCGGCCAAGGCACTCGCGGTGGGCCTGGACAAGCCGCTGTACGCCGTCAATCACCTGGTCGGTCACATCGCCGCGGACCTCCTCACCGGCGACGCCGTCGAGTACCCCACCGTCGCGCTGCTGGTCAGCGGCGGGCACACCTCGCTGCTGCTGGTGCGCGACCTCACCACCGACGTCGAACTGCTCGGCGAGACCGTCGACGATGCGGCGGGGGAGGCGTTCGACAAGGTCGCCCGCATCCTCGGGCTGCCCTACCCCGGCGGCCCCGAGATCGACCGCGCGGCCGCCACGGGGGACCCCGCCGCGATCCGCTTCCCCCGTGGCCTGTCCCGCGCCTCCGACATGGACGCGCACCGCTACGACTTCTCGTTCTCCGGGCTCAAGACCGCCGTCGCCCGCTGGATGGAGCAGCGCGAGGCGGCGGGCGACCCCGTGCCGGTCGCCGACGTCGCGGCATCCTTCCGTGAAGCGGTGGTCGACGTGCTCGTCACGAAGGCCCTTGACGCGTGCGCGCGGCACGACGTGCCGCGACTGCTGCTGGGCGGCGGCGTCATCGCAAACCGGCGGCTGCGTGAGGTGGCCCTGGAGCGCGCCGCCGCAGCGGGCGTGACGGTGCGGATTCCACCCTTGAGCCTGTGCACCGACAACGGCGCGATGATCGCCGGGCTCGCGGCCGAGCTCATCGCCGCGGGCCGCCCGCCGTCGTCCCTGGTGTTCGGCGCTGATTCGACGCTTCCGGTCACCGAGATCCAGGTGGCCGAGGAGGTGCTCGCATGAACGATGAGCGCGAGGATGCCGCAACGCCCGGTGAGCCCGGGCTCCCCCCGGCGCCGCCCGCCACGCTGATCGGAACCCCGACGGCCGATGTCGCCCCCGCGGACGAGACGCTGCGCCTCCCCGGCGAGCACCGCGGCGGGTTCAGCCGCCTCCCCACCGCGCCCGTCCAGCTCACCCGCGCCGAAACCGCCTCGGTGCCCACCACCTGGATCGAGCCGCAACAGCCCACCGTTGGTCTTGCCGGCTGGGCACTGGGATTCTCGATCCTGGGCCTGGCGATCGCGTGCGTCGTGGGCTGGGGGTTCCCGATCGGCGTCGGCTCGGCGATCACCGCGATCGTGGCGCTGCGCCGACCGCTGGAGAACCGGGCGGTCGCCGTCTGGGCACTCGTCCTCGGCATCCTCTCGGTGCTCTACAGCGCCGGGTGGCTGTACTGGGCCGCGCAGCAGGCGAACATCTTCGCCTGAAGCGGCGCGCGCCGTCAGCTCACCCGGTCGGCCAGCAGCGTCAGGCGCTTGCTGCCCACGCGGGTCATCAGCAGCGTGGCGGATGCCGCGCCCTTCAGTTTCAGCTTGGTGCGCAGCACCGCAGGGTCCACGTCCACGCCGCGCTTCTTGATCTCCAGCGTCCCGATGTCGCGTTCGCGCAGCGCCTTGGCGAGCGCCTTCACATCCGACGGCAGGCGTTCGCGCACCCGGAAGGTCGACACGAACGGGCTCGTCACGGCGGCGTCGCCGGTGAGGTAGGCGATGCCGGGGGCCAGCATGCCCGCCTCCAGCTGCCGGGCGGCGTCGCCGATGAGGCGTGCGCGGATCACCGCACCGTCGGGCTCGTGCACGAACGCGCCGAGCTCGCGCACAGGCTCGTCGGCGGCATCCGATGCCGCCGTCAGCTCGTGGGTGGTCTGTCCTCGGGTGACCAGGGCAGCACGGCGGATGCCGTCGCGGGCGAGGGCGCCGGTCCACACCACAAGCTCGATCGTGGCGCCGTCGACGCTGATCCACTGCGCTTCGGCGTGCTCGGGTAGTTCGGTGCGGTCAAAGGCCGGGCCCAGCTTGATGCCGGCGGGCAGGCGCGTGGCGAGGTCGAAGACCCAGTCCAGCGGCGGTGACCACTCGCCGGCGCCGACCCGGGTGGTCTCGGTGTGCCCTGCCGTGCGCCGTGCGGGGTCGAGCCAGACCGCGTCGACCGTCGAGGTGTCGAACGCCTCGGCGGTGCCGTGGTGCACGTGCACCTGCTCACCGAACGGGGCCAGGTTGTAGGCGGCGATCGCGGCGGTGACCTCGTCGGCGTCCACGGCGTCGACCTCGATCCCCAGGGCCGCCAGCCCCAGGGCGTCGCCGCCGATCCCGCAGCCGAGATCGGCGACCCGCGCGAAACCGGCATCGCGATACCGGCCAGCATGTCGCGCCGCCACAGACAGGCGGGTGGCCTGCTCCAGGCCCGCGCGGGTGAACAGCATCCGGTCGGCGAAGTCACCGAACTTCGCCTGCGCCTTCACACGCAGCCGCGCCTGCCCGACCACCGCCGACACGAGGTCGGGGGAGTGACCGGCCGCGCGCAGCCGGGACACCGCAGCGGCGGCATCGGAGGTCGTGCGGATGCCGCCGGTCGCGTCCAGCAGCCGCAGCCCGTCGGGAGTGAGCAGCGCGGTCAGCTCGGCCAGATCCATCCGTTCAGCCTACGTTCCCGCCCGAGCCCGGCAGCCCGCCCCCACCCCTCCCCCCTCCCCGACAGGGGGGACCCCGCAACCCCGGCCCGCAGAATCGGGAGTCATCCCCGATGTGCCGGTGGCGCCCCGCTCGTAGCGTTCAGTCATCACCACACGTCGGGGATGCTCCCCGGGAAGAGGGAAACAGTCATGGCATTCGACGACTACGACCTGAACGACGCGTTCAACACGCGCGTGCGGGATTCGTTCAACACCACCAACACGTCCACGACGACCGGTACCGCCGCGTTCGAGAACGTCGGCAACACCGACGCGTCGGTGGACGGCAGCGGCAACCTCGATCTCACCGTCACCGACTCGGGCAACACCGACTCCAACGACACCTGGACCGACACCGACGTCGACGACTCGTACAACGACAACTCCGACAACTCCACCAACGACGACTCGGACAACTCCACGAACGACTCGTACAACGACGACTCGGACAACTCGACGAACGACTCGTTCAACTCGTACACGGACAGCTCGACCAACGACAACTCGGTGCACGTCGGCGTGCGCAACTACAACACGTCGTTCGGGGACGTGAGCATCACCGGCGGCGGCGGAGGCGGCACCGGCGGGGGCGACGTCTGGGTCAACAACTCGAGCACGATCGTCGACCAGTCGACCAACTCCGCAGGCGGTGGCTTCTCCGCGTTCGACGGCGACGACGGCGGTGGTGGCGGCGGGGGCAACAGCGCGGTGGTCGCCAGCGGCGCCGACTCCATCGCCGCGGGCGGCGACGTGGACTACGACGTGGACATCGACAACTCCACGAACATCTACGCCGGAGGCGACGTCAACCTCGACAACACCACGACCGTCGACATGGTGTCGGATTCGTACAACACGTGGGAGTCCACCGCGACGTGGACCGACAACTCCACGTACACCGACGTCGACGACTCGTACAACGACAACTCGGAGAGCTACACGGCGACCGGTTCGTTCAACACCACGACCGATGAGTCGTTCGCTGCCGAGATCAACGTGGATGTCGACGCGATCGTCGACAGCTCCGACTCCTCGATCGGCGACGCCGCCGGCTGATGCCGTTCGGGCCGGCCGCCCCGCGGCCGGCCCGGTCCCTAGCTTCGGAAAGGAAAGCCCATCATGGCCTTCGACGACTACACCCTGGACGACGCGTTCAACACACGCGTGCGCGACTCCGGGAACACCACCAACAACGCGACGAACACCCTCGGGGTGGACCTGAACAACGTCGCCAACACCGACGAGTCGGTCACCGACAGCGGCAACATCACCGCCGACGTCTCCGGATCGTTCAACCGCGACTCCAACGACACGGCCACGTTCACCGACGTTCGCGACTCGTACAACGACAACTCCGACAACTCCGAGAACGACTGGTCGGACAACTCCACGAACGACTCGTTCAACGACAGCTCGGACAACTCCACGAACGGCTCGTACAACACCTACACCGACGAGTCGACCAACGACGACTCGGTGCACGTCGGGGTGCGCAACTACAACACCTCCTTCGGGGATGTCACCCTCGGCGGCGGTGGTGGCGGCGGCGATGTCTGGGTCAACAACTCCAGCACGATCGTCGACCAGTCGTTCAACTCAGCGAGCTCCGGCGGTGGCGGTTTCGCCGCAGCATCCGACGACGGTGGCGGGGGTGGCGGCGGGTACGACAACAGCGCCGTGGTGGCCTCGGGCAGCGGATCGATCGCCGCCGGCGGCGACGCGAACGTGTCCCTGTCCGAGGACTCGTCGTTCAACGTCGACGCCGAGGGGGACGTCAACATCGGCAACGAGACGACCGTCAACAGTGTCATCGACTCGTACAACACCGCGACGGTGACCTCGACGGCGACCGACAACTCCACCGACACGGACGTCTCCGACTCGTACAACGACAACTCCGAGACGTGGACGGCCGACAACTCGTTCACCGAGGAGCTGACCTCGAGTTCCGAGGAGACCTGGAATGTGGATGTCGACGTGATCTGGGACAGCACCTCGTCATCCATCGACGGTGGCGACGTCACCCTTTGACCGGATGACCTTTCGCCGCCGGGCGGCGGCGCCGTGAGGCGCGAACCGTCGCCGAGAACCCGCCCCGCATCCGCGGAGCGGGTTCTCGGCGCGTTCCGCGGTTGGACCGGCGACCGTCACCTGCGAAAGGCCCGTCGATGACAATTCCCGCCACCGGACCGGCATTGCCCGCCACGCCGCCGCCGGATGCCCCCGACGACCTCGACGACGAGGCAGTCACCGCTGTGATCCTGCCGCTCATCGACCGCGCCGCGAGCTATTCGCAGGCGCTCGGCCGGCCGGATCTGGTGACCAGGCTCGGGCAGACCAAGGACCGGATGCTCGACCCGAACATCCGGGTGATCGTCGTCGGCCAGTTCAAGCAGGGAAAGAGCAAGCTCGTCAACGCGCTCGTCAACGCCCCCGCCTGCCCCGTCGACGACGACGTGGCCACGAGCGTGCCGACCTCCGTCGGCTATGCCGAGGAGCCCTCGGCGGTCGTCCTGGTGCGCCGCGACGACGGCCCGGACCCGGCGATCGAACGGGTGCCGGTGCCGCTGGACGACCTCGCCGAATACGTCTCGGAGAACGGCAGCCCCGACATCGGGAAGGACATCGTCGGGGCGGAGGTGCTGCTGCCGCGCGAGATCCTCAAGGGCGGCCTGCGCGTCATCGACTCACCAGGCGTCGGCGGGCTGGAATCCACCCGGTCGCTGAGCACGCTCGCCGCGCTGTCGACGGCGCACGCCGTGCTGCTGGTCTCGGATGCCTCGCAGGAGTACACCGAGCCCGAGATGCAGTTCCTGCGCCACGCGATGCGCATCTCTCCCAGCGTCGCGGCGGTGCTGTCCAAGACCGACATGTACCCGTCGTGGCGGCAGATCGAGGACATCGACCGCGGTCACCTCGGCGACGTCGGCACGGTGCCGCTGTTCGCCGTCTCCAGCGACCTGCGCATGCTCGCCGCGGACCAGCAGGACCGCTCGCTCAACGACGAATCCGGCTTCCCGGCGCTCGTGGCCCATCTGCGGCGCGACGTGCTGGGCCGGGCCGAGGCGCTGCGCCGCCGCGTGGCGATCCACGAGCTGCTGTCGGTGACCGAGCAACTGGCGATGGCGCTGCGCACCGAACTGTCGGCGCTGGAGCACCCCGAGGACACCCCGCGCATGATCGCGCGGCTCGAAGAGGCCAAGTCCCGCGCCGACGAGTTCCGCAGCCGGTCCTCCCGGTGGCAGGTGACCCTCAGCGACGGCATCGGCGATCTCATGGCCGACACCGAACACGACCTGCGCGACCGCTTGCGCAAGGTCCAGCGCGATGCCGAGGCATCCATCGACGAGGGTGACCCCGGCCCCATCTGGGACCAGATCGCGCAGTGGCTGGACGTGCGGGTCAACGCCGCGGTGGCGGAGACGTTCGTGTGGACCGACGAGCGGTCGCAGTGGCTGGCCGGGCGGGTGGCGGATGCCTTCATCACGGGGGAGTCGTCGATCCCGCTCATTGACGTCGGGCGCACCGAAGGGGTGCTCGATCCGGTCGAGGACCTCGCGGACCTCGCCGAAGGGCGCCTGAGCGCGGCGGAGAAGATCTACATCGGCGTGCGGGGCTCCTACGGCGGTGTGCTGATGGTGGGGCTGGCCACGAGCCTCATCGGGCTGTCGCTGATCAACCCGCTGTCGCTGCTGGCCGGTGTCCTGGTGGGACGCCGGGCGTTCCGGGAGGACATGACCTCGCGCCTGACCCGCCGGCAGATGGAGGCCAAGAGCCTGGTGCGCAAGCACATCGACGAGGTGGTGTTCCAGGTCGGCAAGCAGCTCAAGGACCGCCTCCGCCTGGTGCAGCGGGTCTCCCGCGACCACTTCGGCAGCATCGCCGACGAATTGCACCGGTCGCTGTCGGAGTCGGTGCTGGTGGCCAAGCAGGCCGCCGCCAGTTACACCGCCGGCCGCGATGAGCGCATCGCCCAGTTGCGGCTGCGGCTGTCGCGGATCGAGCAGCTGCGCGCGCAGATCCGCGAGCTCCCGATGCCCGAGCACCCCGACCAGGTCGGCGCATGAGGCGGGTGGGCATCGGCGAGATCGCCGGTGTGGTCTCGCAGGCGCGCGACCTGTACGCCGACGACCCCGCCGCGATCGAATTGCTCGACGCATACGATCGGCGGCTGAACGAGCCCCTGCGCCTCGCGGTCGCCGGCGTCGTCAAGGCGGGGAAATCCACCCTGCTCAACGCCCTCATCGGCGAGCAGGTGGCGCCGACGGATGCGGGGGAATGCACGAAGCTGGTGGTCTGGTACCGGTACTCCCTCACTCCGCGGGTGACGGTGCATCTGGCCGATGGGCGCACCGAGCGGCTGCCGGTGCGCCGCAGCGACGGCGCCCTGGAACTGGACCTGGGCTCGATCGACATCGACGAGGTCGGCTGGATCGACGTCGCCTGGCCGTCGGAGCACCTGCGCACCACGGTGCTGATCGACACCCCGGGCATCGCGTCACTGTCGGCGGCGACGTCGCTGCGCACGACCCGGTTCCTCACCCCCGACCACCGGCCATCCGACGCCGACGCGATCATCTATCTGCTGCGCCACATCCACGCCTCCGACGTGGCGTTCCTGGAGTCCTTCCGCGACACCGTGGCCGGCTCGTCCCACACCGTGAACGCGGTGGGGCTGCTCTCCCGCGCCGACGAGATCGGATCGGGCCGCATCGACTCGCTCATCTCGGCAGCTCGTATCGCCGAGCGCTACCGCCGCGACGGGGAACTGCGTGCCCTGACCCTCGGGGTGATCCCGGTGGCGGGCCTGCTGGCCGAGGGAGCTCGGACACTGCGGGAGAGCGAGTTCATCGCGTTCCGCGCGCTCGCCGCCCTCACCCGCGAGCAGCGGGAGCGATTGTTCGTATCCGTCGACCGCTTCACCCGCGCCTCCGCCGATACCGACCTGAGCGTGTCGGTGCGCCAGCGTCTGCTGGCCCGGTTCGGCTTGTTCGGGGTGCGCCTCGGGGTCGCTCTGGTGCGCGGCGGTGCGCACACCTCGTCGGAGCTGGCCGAGCGGATGATCGCGCAGAGCGGCCTGATCGACGTGCAGCGGTTCGTCGCCGACCAGTTCCGCTCCCGGGTCGCCGCTCTCAAGGCCCGCACCGTGCTGGACGGGGTCACGGACCTGCTGCGCGAGAAGCCGCGGGCCGGCGCCACCGGTGTGCGCATCGCGATCGAGCGGGTGTCGCTCACGGCACACGACCTGCGCGAACTCGCGCTGCTGGCCCAGCTGCGCACGTCGGTGTCGGCGCTGCAGCCGGAGGACGAAGCCGAGGCGGAGCGGATCGTGGGCGGGGCGGGGGACTCGGCCTCCGCACGCTTGGGGCTGTCCGACCTGGCGACGAAGGCCGACGTGCGGGAGGCGACAGCGCAGCGGCTGGCGCACTGGCGGATGCTGGAGCAGTCGCCGCTGAACGACCGCACGACGACGCAGACGTGCCGGGTGGTCGCGCGCAGCCTCGAGGCGATCGCTTCAGAGGTCGGCGCCGCTCACCCCGGGGGCAGCGGTTCGGACATCATGCCGTCGCGCTGACCACTTCAGCGCCGGCGGCAGCACGCTGAACCCCAGCGCGAGCAGGGCCAGCGCCACCTGCAGAGCCAGGATGCGGGTCAGCGGCAGCCCGCGTTCGCCCACGGCGACGAGTTCGCGGATGCCGATCAGCGCGATCCCCAGCAGCACCACCGACCCGAACTGCCACCAGCGCGCCTTGGGGCGGCGGTTGTTGAACGAGACCAGCGACGTCACCTGCACCAGCAGCACGACGGCGAGGATGCCGAACGCGGTCCAGTAGATGATGTCGGCTGCCGTCGTGTAGGTCTCCTCTGCCCGGGTGGCATCCACCGCCTTGACAGCCTCGACCATCGCCGGCAGTTGCGTCTCGCGGATGATGAACAGGTACACCACCGCCACCGCCCCGGTCAGCATGCTCAGCACCCAGCCCAGCTGGGCCGCGCGGATGCTCACCGGCGGGGGGAGCTTGACGATGACGGGGGCGGCCTGCTTGCCCGCCAGGCTCGGCCGGGCGGGGGCCTGCGGCGCACCTTCGACCCTGGGGCGACGAGCTTCTGGCGCCACCGGCGCCTGCGGACGAGCGCGTTCGACGTCAGAAATCGTCGCTCCCGGTCTCGTCGATGACGGTGTCGGTCGATTCGTATACGGTCGTGGACTCGGTGTCGACCGCGGTCTCCTGGTAGGTCGTGGCGGAGTCGTTGTACGAGCTTTCCGCCGTCGTGGTGGTCGACGAATCGTTGCCGGAGCCTGTCGTGGTCGTGGCGGTCGAGCTGTCGGTGGTCGTCGACGTGTCGGTCTGCTGGTTGTTCGACCCCGCGGTCACCGTCGTCGTGGTGTCGTTGCCCATGTTGACGTTCTCGCCGGCGTTGACGTTGGTCGAGTTGTCCTCGGTCTGGTCGATGTCCACATCGTCGCCCGCGGCGATCGATCCGTCTCCCGAACCCACGACGGCCTCGTTGTCGAAGGTCTGGGTCACATCCCCCGCGGCCCAGATGTTCTGGTTGACCGATTGGTCCACGATGGTGTCGCGGTCGTCGATGGTGAGGTTGTTGACGATGTTCTGGATCTCGCGCACCACCGGGTTCACCGACGGGCTCGGCGGGTCCGGGTTGGGGTCGGCGGCGACGACGACCGCCGGGCGTTCGGCGATGACGGGGGCCACGGCGCAGACATCTTCCGCCCGCACCTGCGACAGCCCGCGACTGCCCAGCGCCGCAGCCGGGTCGGCTTCGAACTCCTCGACGGCTTCCGGGTCGCGCAACAGGCTCAGGATGAATTCGATCAACGCGTCGGCGACGGTGGCGACGGTGATGCTCATGGTGTGCTCCTCTGCAACCGAGATGGATCCGATTTCAACGCTAGGTCTTCAGGTCGGGCGCCGCGTCGGGGCTGCGCCCCCCATTCCACCGCGCCCACTAGGGGACCGCCCCCGGGGGCAGGGGGGATGGGCTGTCGCCGGGGGCTGCCAGCCCGCCGCGCAGCTTGTCGAGCAGGTCCGAGCGCGACGTGGCGCCCAGCCGTTGGCGGATGCGGGCGATGTGGTGCTCGGCGGTGCGGGGCGAGATGAAGATCGCCGCGCCGATCTCGGCGTAGGTCTTGCCCTGCAGCACGAGCTGGGCGACATCCTGCTCGCGCGCGCTCAGCGCCGGCCCGGTCGCGGCAGCGCCCTCGTCGGTCGTCGGCTCGGCGGCGGTGTCTTCGCGGGGGTGCAGCTGCCGCGCGCAGGCCAGCAGCCGGGCCGCCACCCGGCGGTCATCGGTGCGCCCCGCGCCGTGGCCGGCCAGGCGTGCCCCGTCCCAGGCGAGACCGATCGAGGCGAGCTGTGAGGCGGCAGACTCGACCGCGTCCGGATCGACGCGACCGGCCAGCACATCCGTCCACACCCGCCCGGCCTGTGCCATGGTCGCGGCCGTGCGGCTGCGCGCGGCCGCCGACAGCAGCCTGCGGGCATGGGGTTTGAGCGACTCGGGATCGTTGGAGAGGATGCCGCGCTGCACGCCAGCCCAGTACAGGGCGGTGCTCCACAGGGCGGGGGATCCGAGATGGTCGGTCAGCGCCACCGCGCGGTCGAAATGATCCGCGATGCGGTCGCCCTCACCCAGTCGTGCGGCGGTGACGGTGAGCTCGGTCAGCGGCAGCAGGATGAACAGATCGAACCGGACGCGCAGCAGCGACTCGCGCGCGCCGCGCCATGCGGTGGCCAGTGCCGCGGCGTCGCCGAACCGCCGGGCCACCCCCACCGCCACGGCATCCGACACGATCCGGTCGCGGGTGGACAACTCCCGCACCGCTGCCCGCACCCGCGCGCGGGCGGCCTCCGCCTCGTGCGGGCGCTCCCGCTGCATCGCCACCCATGCGCTCCACAACTGCAGCCTGTCGTGGGCCCACGCCCCGCCGTGTCCGCCGCGGACGGCGTCGGCGAGCACCGTGGCAGCCACATCCGGTTCGCCGAGCTGGAGCGCCGCGGTGGCCGCGATCACCGCCGGCAACTCGGGTACGGCTTCGGCCGACCCCGACGCGGTGTGCATCTCGGCGGCGCGGACGAGATCGCCCAGCCCCGCGGAGCCGTCGCCGTCGAGGGTGGACTGCAGGCCCGCCACGAGCAGCTCGGATGCCACGTCGAGCGTGGAGGGGACCCGCTGCGGCGTCGGCATCGCGCTTTCGCGTGCGGCTTCACCGTCGCCGACGGCGAAGGCCACCGCGACCGATGCCGCGGCGGTGCGCGGCGCGGTGGGCGGGTGTGCGCGGTGGATGGCGTGGCTGCGCTCGGTGAGCCCGCGTGCCGACCACAGGGCTGCGGCGAGGTCGGTCGCCTCGGCGGGGGCCGGGGTGCCGGCCTGCGCCGCGCGATCCAGTTCGACGCCGACGGCGTCCAGGCTGCCCAGCGCCCACGCGGCGCGTGCCCGCCCGAGCGCGGCTGTCGCGGCATCCGCCCCGGCGTCGGCGGCCAGCGCGAACAGCGCCAGCGCGCGCTCGGGCTGCTCGTCGATGAGGGAGTCGGCCCGTCGCAGCAGCCGATCGGCCAGCCGAGGCTCCCGCACGCGTGCGGCGACCGTGTCGGCGACGGTGTGCTCAGGGGCGAGCGAGAGCAGATGCAGCAGCCGGTCCGGTGAGACCGTGGCCTGCACCGCTTCGCGCACAACCGGTGCCGGCGTCCCGTCCATCAGCAGCAGCCCCTCCGCGTGCGCGGCGGCCACGACGGTGTCGGCCGGATCCTCCGGCCACCCGGTGGGCGCACCTTCCAGCAAGCAGATCAGCTCGACCCCATCGCGCACCTCGGGATCGATCGTGCGCAGCCGGTGGGCGATGATCGCCGACAGGGCGTCGGAGACCGCGCGCAGGCTCTCCTGCTCGTCGGCGAGGGCGACTTCGTCGTCAAGATGCAGGGCCTCGACAACGAGCCACGGCACGCCGCCGCACAGCGTCAGCAGGGCCTCCACGCGCCCGGGCGGAAGGGCGCGCTGGTGGGCGGCGAGCCACGCGGCGACATCGTGCGCGGAGAGCCGGTCCAGCACGATCGTCGGCCGCTCCTGCTGCAGCCGGCGCACCAGGAGCTGCAGGGGAGCGCTGCGCGGCCACGGCCGGCAGGCGACGACCACCTCGCAGGCGGGATCGTCCAGGCGGTGCAGCACTGCCTCGAGTGCCTCGGCATCGAGGCGGTGCGCGTCGTCGACGAGGAGCACGTCGTCCGGCTGCGCCGCGCTGAGATCAGCCGCATCGGTGACGCGGGTGATGGCGCGCCCCCGCGCCTGCAGGGCGCGGCGCACGTGGCGTAGCACGCTGGACTTTCCGGAGCCGGCGGCGCCAGTGACGACGGCCCGGGCCGGGGCGTCGTCCGTCGTCAGCGCCGCGATGTGACTGTGCGCGAGGCGGGACCACAGGGCCGGTCTTTCCGTGGCCGGCTCGGCACGGATCACCGAGAGCGGCGGGGACGAAATAGAAGCCAATGACATGGTTCTCCTGGACGGGCGCGCACCGGGGGCGGGCACCCGATCAGACGGTGTACTCGGGCGGACTCGGCTCGGACAGCGGGCCGGGGTCCGCGGGGGTCGGTGATTCGGGTGTGGGGTCCGACGTCTCGGGGGCGGGGTCGGTGGGCTCCGGTTCCGGTTCCGGATCGGTCGTGGGCTCCGGTTCGGGCTCGGGGTCAGGCTCGGGCTCGGGGTCGGGCTCGGGCTCAGGTTCGGGATCCGGCTCCGTCGTCGGTTCCGGCTCGGGAGAGGGGTCGGGGGCGACGACAGGCGCCGCCGGGTTCGGCGCGGGGGTGGGCCTGCCCGGCTCGGCGGACGCGTCGGCCGAGCCGGGGCGCGCCGCGCTGCGCGGCGCAGCCGGGTTCGCGGTGGCAGGTTCGCGTGGTGTCGCCCTGCCGGGGGCGCGCCGCTCGGACGGACCAGGGGCGTCTTCGGTCGCGGGCGGCGCCGGAGCCGTCACCAGCGGGGCGGCCTCCGGATCGGAGGTCGGCAGGGCCTGCGGCTGCGCGCCGTCCCACGCCCACGGCAGCATCGCCGAGGCGCGCTGAGCGTCGTCGTCGCCCAGTGCGGTGTCGACCGGCGCTCCGCCCAGCGCTGATGCGCTCAGGGTGATCATCGTCGCCGCGAGCGCGACCACGCCGGTGCCCGAGAGTGCTCCGGCACCGATGCGACGGAACCAGGATCGTGGCGGTGCTGCGGCAGCGGTGGCATCCGCGGCGTCGCCGGCGGCCCCGTCCGGCAGCGCGGGCGCATCGTCGAACTCGGCCACGGCGCGCGGTGCCGCCGCCAGACGCTGTGCGGCGAGAGCGCCGGCCGCGCCCAGGGCGATGATCGCCTTCGGGTCGGCATCCGTGGCGATGGGCAGGTCGAATCGCGCGGACAGCCGCTGCGCGATGCGCGGGATGCGGGAGGATCCGCCGGTGAGCAGGATCGCATCGACGCGATCGGCGGGAACAGCGGCCGATTCGAGCGCGTCGGCCAGCGTCTCCGCGGTGCGGTCGATCGCCTCTTCGATCATCGCCTCGAACTCGTCGCGGGTGAGGCGCACCGTGGTCTCGCGCTCTCCCAGCAGCACCGGGATAGACGCATCGCTGTCGAAGGACAGTGCCTCCTTGGCATCCACGCATTCGCGTCGCAGCACCGCCACGCCCATCCGCGCGCCGCGATCGACGGCGAGGGCTGCGGCGGAAAAGCCCGCCACACCGAGCGTGTGACGCAGCACCGCGTCATCGAAGTCGGCACCGCCGAGATCGCGGATGCCGGTGGGCTCCCCGGCCGGCACCAGGGTGTCGTCGGCGTCCTTACGGAGGATGACGGCATCGAACGTGCCGCCGCCGAGGTCGTAGACGGCGAGGGCATGCCCCGGTTCCAGCGGGTTGATCATCTCGTAGCGGCGGGCCGCGGCCTCTGGCTCGCTGACGATGGCGACTTCCCCGAGTCCGGCTCGCGCCAGCGCCCCGGCAATCAGGTCGGTGCGGTAGCCGCCCCAGGTGACCGGCACCGTGACCGCGACGGCATCGGGGGAGTGGCCCTCGCGCTCGCGGATCGTGTCCACCACCCACGCCACCATCCGGGCGAACAGCTGCTCGGCGGTGAAGCTCTGGTCTCCCGCGACGATCGGCACATCATCGCCCACCCGACGCTTGAACTCCCGGATCAGACGGTCCGGCGCGGTGAGGCCCCGGCGCTCGGCGGCATCCCCCCACAGGAGCTCGCCCGAGAGTGCGAAGGCGGAACTCGGGACGCTGTCGGCGTGACGTCCGAGAGCGAACGGAGTCGTCGAGATCTCCCCATTCGATCCCACACGTGCAACGGCTGCAGCTGTCCTACTGGTTCCGACATCGACGGCGATGACGTACCCCACTACGTGTCCCTTCCCCCCGGAATTCGGACAACGGCCTTGCGGTCGCGCTATGTATATCACCTGTCAGGAGGGCGCACCAGGGGTGCGCATGCACCCCCGAGCACGCGACCGTCATGCGGCGTCATGGGCTGGCACTCGCGTTGCGGGAGTGCCAGCGTCCCCGTACACTGGCGTTAGCACTCTCACTGGGTGTGTGCTAACGAGTCTTCAGTTTCAAGAAAGAGGTAGACCGTGTCGGTTTCCATCAAGCCGCTCGAGGACCGCATCGTCATCAAGCAGGTCGAGGCCGAGCAGACCACCGCCAGCGGGCTGGTCATTCCCGACACTGCGAAGGAGAAGCCCCAGGAGGGCGAGGTCGTCGCAGTGGGCCCCGGTCGCATCGACGACAACGGCAACCGCATCCCGCTGGATATCGCCGTGGGCGACCGCGTGATCTACAGCAAGTACGGCGGGACCGAGGTCAAGTTCGGTGGCGACGAGCTGCTGGTGCTCTCGGCGCGCGACGTGCTGGCGGTCGTCGTCCGCTGAGCAGCGACGCTTTGTGAAGGACCCGGATGCACTGCATCCGGGTCCTTCGTCGTCGTTGGGGGCCCCTAGGCTGGATCGGTGATGACGGCTGCTGCTGCTGACCCCGCTCGCGAACGGATGCTCGGCGGCGTCTACGCGTTCATCGCGTATTTCCTGTGGGGCTTCATGCCTCTGTACTTCCTGCTGCTGGCCCCCACCGGGCCGTGGGAGGTCGTCTCGTGGCGGGTGCTGCTGTCGCTGGTGTTCTGCCTGCTGCTGCTGAGCGTGACGCGCTCCTGGCCGAAGATCCTGGCGATCATCCGCCGCCCGCGGCTGCTGCTGTGGACCGCGGTGGCCGGCGCCCTCATCTACGTCAACTGGCAGGTCTTCCTCATCGCCACGCTCACCGGCCACGTGCTGGAATCGAGCCTCGGCTACTTCATCAACCCGATCGTCACGGTGCTGCTGGGCGTGCTGGTGCTGCGCGAGCGGCTGCGCGTCACGCAGTGGGTGGCCATCGGCATCGCGGTGGCCGCAGTCCTCGTCATCGTCGTGGGCTACGGCACGTTCCCCTGGATCGCGCTCACGCTGGCCGCCTCGTTCGGTGTCTACGGCCTGGTGAAGAAGCAGCTCGGCCCTGCGGTGGATGCCATCAGCGGACTGACGCTGGAGTCGTTCTGGCTGATGCCGGTCGCGATCGTGCAGCTGGCGGTCGTTGCGGCTACGACCGGGATCACGATGGGCTCGGCGGGGCCGGGGCACGCGGTGCTGCTGTGCCTGGCCGGCGTGATCACCGCCACGCCGCTGCTGTTCTTCGCCGCCGGCGCGCGCCGCGCGCAGCTGACCGTGATGGGGCTGCTGCAGTTCGTCGCGCCGGTGCTGCAGTTCGCGATCGGGGTGTGGCTGGGCGAGGACATGCCGCCGGAGCGCTGGGTCGGGTTCGCGCTGGTGTGGGTGGCGCTGATCCTGCTGACGGTTGATTCGCTCCGTCACGCCCGCCGCGTTCGCGGCGTCGACGACCTCAGTGCGATCACCTGAGCGCAGCGGCATCCGCTGGTCGTTATCGATCCGAGACCCTTCTGTTTCAGACCGTTAACACATCGCAACACTGACGACGCGGACCCACGATTAGGTTGGACGCACCGGAGCGGCACCCGACGAAGCCGCGCCTTCATGAATCAACTAGGGAGCACTATGAGCGTCTTCACACGTTCGCGCGGCGCCAAGGTCCTCGGCGCAGTCGCCGTGGCCGGAGTCAGCGTGATCATCCTTGCCGGCTGTACCAGCGGCGGGGGCGAGCCTGAAGAGACAGCAGGCGGCGAAGCCGCAGGTTTCGAGTTTCCGATCGACTGCGATGCAGCGGCTCCAGCGGCGTACACGCCGGAGTACTCCTCGTCTTCGACCGGGCCCGGCACCGACCTGACGTACACGATCGGCACGGCCCTTCCCGTCACCGGGAACCTGGCGTTCCTCGGCCCGCCGGAGATCTCGGCCACCGAGTACGCCGCCGCAGAGATCAACGCCGCCAACAAGGGTGTGCAGATCAACCTCGTGCAGGGCGACTCGGGCGACACCGACAACAAGGCATACGAGACGGAGATCCCGCGTCTGCTGGGTGAGGGCGCCACGGCCATCGTCGGCGCGGCATCCTCTGGCACGTCGCTGCAGTTCATCGACTCCGTCATCGCCGCCGACGCGATCCAGTTCTCGCCCGCGAACACCTCGGCTGCCTTCACCGGCTACGAGGACAACGGCCTGTACTGGCGCACCGCTCCCTCCGACGTCCTGCAGGGCGAGGTCCTGGGCAACCTGATCGCTGCCGACGGCAACGAGACGCTGGGCATGATCGTGCTCAACGACTCGTACGGCACCGGCCTGGCGTGCTTCACGAAGGAGTCGTTCGAGGCTGCCGGCGGTGAGGTCGTCGCGACCTCGCTGTACAACACCGGTGACACCACCTTCTCGACGCAGGTCGAGGACGTGCTGGCAGCCGGCGCCGACGCGATCGCGCTCATCACGTTCGAAGAGGTCACCACGATGATCCCCGAGTTGGTCGCGGACTTCCCGGCCGACAAGCTCTACTTCGTCGACGGCAACCTGTCGAACTTCGGTGATGAGTTCGAGGCGGGCACGCTGGCAGGCGCCAAGGGCACCTACCCGGCGGTCGACCCGGCCGCGACGGACGAGTTCCGCACCGCCCTCGAGGCGTTCTGGGTCGAGCAGGGCAATGCCCCGCTGAAGGACTTCACCTACGCGCCCGAGTCCTACGACGCAGTCGTGCTGCTGGCACTGGGTGCGCTGGAGGCCGGCTCGACGGCGGGCCCGGATGTGGCAGCCCACCTGCAGCAGGTGTCGGGTGGCACGGGTGAGGGCACGAAGTGCACGACGTTCGCCGAGTGCGCCGACATCATCGTCGCGGGTGAGGTCGCCGATTACGACGGCGTCTCCGGCCCGGTCACCTTCAACGAGGTGGGCGACCCGACCGAGGCGACCATCGGCGTCTTCCAGTTCGACGACGAGAACAACTACAGCTTCCTCAACATCGGCTGATCAGCCTGAGGAACAGCAGCGGCCCCGGTCTTCGGACCGGGGCCGCTGCTGTGTGTTCGCGGGTGTGGCGCGCGTCAGGCGCCGAGGGTGCCCAGGTACAGGCCGATGACCTTCGGGTCGTTCAGCAGTTCGCGTCCGGTGCCGGTGTACGCGTCGCGGCCCTGGTCGAGCACGTAGCCGCGGTCGCAGATCTGCAGGCAGCGGCGCGCGTTCTGCTCGACCATGATCGTCGTCACGCCCGCCTTGTTGATCTCCGACACCCGGATGAACGCCTCGTCCTGCCGGGCGGGGGACAGCCCCGCCGACGGCTCGTCCAGCAGCAGCACGTGGGGGTCCATCATGAGCGCACGGCCCATCGCGACCATCTGCCGCTCGCCGCCGGAGAGCGATCCGGCGCGTTGATTGAGGCGCTTGGCGAGGTCGGGGAAGATCGAGGTGACGAATCCGACCCGCTCGTCGAACGCCTTCGGACGCTGGTAGGCGCCCATCTGCAGGTTCTCGGCGATCGTGAGGCTGGGAAAGACGTTGCTGGTCTGCGGCACGAAGCCCACGCCCTTGGCGACGAGCTTGTTGGCGCGCAGACCGGTGATGTCCTCGCCGTTGAGCAGCACCGCGCCCTCGCGCACCTTCACCTGGCCGAAGATGGCCTTGAGCATGGTCGACTTGCCGGCACCGTTGGGCCCGATGATGCCGATCAGCTCGCCCTTGGCGGCGGTCAGGTTCGCGCCGTTGAGGATGTTCACTCCGGGCAGGTAGCCGGCGACGACGTTGTCGAGCTCGACGACGTTCACGCTCACTTGGCGTCCTCTTCTCGATCGGTCGGATGCTCGAGCTCGGCCTCGATGACCTCGCTCAGCTCGTGCGCGGTCTCCACGAGCGCGAGGGCCTCGGTCGTGAGCGTGCCTTCGTGGCGCCCCGTCACGACGCCCAGGTCCACATCCTGGTGCGCACCGAGGTAGGCGTCGATCACCGCAGGCTCCCGCATGACCACATCGGGCGGGCCCTCGGCGACGATCTTGCCCTCGGCCATCACGATCACCCAATCGGCGATGTGACGCACCATGTGCATGTCGTGCTCCACGAACAGCACGGTCATCCCGAGGTCCTTGAGATCGAGGATGTGCTCGAGGAGCGACTCGGTGAGGGCCGGATTGACCCCGGCCATCGGCTCGTCGAGCATGACCAGCGATGGGTCGCTCATGAGGGCACGCGCCATCTCGAGCAGTTTGCGCTGACCACCGGACAGCCCGGCGGCGTAGTCGTCCTCTTTCGTGTCGAGCTTGAACTGCTTGAGCAGCCCGCGCGCCTTCTCCTCGATGCGCGACTCCTGCTTGCGCCAGATGAAGGGGAGGAGCCCCGCCCACAGTCGCTCGCCGGTCTGCTGCGGGGCGCCCAGTTTCATGTTCTCGAGCACCGTGAGCAGGGCCAGGGCCTTGGTCAGCTGGAATGTGCGCACCTGACCCATCCGCGCCGCTTTGAACGCGGGGATGCCGGCAAGCGCGGTGCCGTCGAACGACCAGGTTCCCTCGTTGGGCTTGTCGAAGCCGGTGAGCAGGTTGAACAGCGTGGTCTTGCCGGCACCGTTCGGGCCGATCAGCGCCGTGATCGCGTTGCGGGGGATCTCCACGTGCTCGACATCCACTGCTGTGAGCCCGCCGAACACGCGCCGGACGTTGTCGGCGATGAGGATCGGGTCCTTCTTCGCCACTCCCGGCTTCATCTCGCCCACGTGCAGACCCGTGGTCTTGGGGCGCTGCACCAGTGGTGTCACCTCACCGGGCAGTGCATCGTCGTGCTGCGTGTCACCGGACAAAGGTCAACTCCTTCTTGTTTCCGAGGAGCCCCTGCGGTCGGAAGATCACCAGGAGCATCAGCACGACGCCCACCAGGACGAAGACCAGCATCTGCGACTGCTCGCCCGACAGGAACGGCAGCCAGCCGATCTCCACGAGTGCGGGCAGGAGGTTCGACAGGAAGGCTCGGACCATCCAGAACAGCACGGCGCCCAGGACGGGGCCGAACACCGTGGCCGCGCCACCGAGCAGCAGCGCCGTCCAGATGTAGAACGTCTGCGATGTCACATACACGTTCGGGTTCACGTTGGAACCCATCGCCGTGATGATGCCGCCGGCTGCGATGATGATGCCGCCGATGATGAGGGCCTGCATCTTGAACGAGAAGACGTTCTTGCCCAGCGCGCGCACCGCATCCTCGTCCTCGCGGATGCCCTTGATCACGCGGCCCCAGGGGCTGCGCATCAGCAGCCAGACGGTGAGGACGGCGACGGCGACGGTGACCAGCCCGATGATGATGACCCACCACTGGTCGGAGGTGTACGTCCACGGGCCGAAGCCATAGGTACCAGGCGGCAGCGGGTTGTTGGCCCCCCGGAATCCGCGCTGATAGTTGAACAGCCCGTCTGCGGACCCGGTGACGTTGCGCCAGGCGGAGGTGAGGAACAGCAGCCGCAGGACCTCGGCCGCGGCGATGGTCACGATGGCGAGGTAGTCGCCCCGCAGCCGCAGCGTCGGCACGCCCAGCACGACGGCGAACAGGGTCGCGGCGATCAGTCCGATCACGGCCGCCACACCCCAGGGCAGGCCGAACGTGAGGATCGAGATCGCGAAGCCGTACGCGCCGATGGCCATGAACCCGGCGACACCCATGTTGAGCAGTCCCGCGAATCCGAAGTGCACCGACAGTCCGATGGCCGCCAGGGCGTAGCCGAGCGTCGCGGGGGCGAGGACCTGCCCGAGCGTGTTGGAGAGAATCTGCATGAAGTCCATGGCGCGCTACCCGATTCGCTCTCGACGCCCGAGGATCCCCTGCGGGCGGAACAGCAGGATGACGATCAGCACCACGAGGGCACCGACGTACTTGAGGTCGGAGGGGATCCACAGGGTCGACACCTCCACGAGAAGGCCCACGATGATCGCTCCGATCAACGCGCCCCACGCCGTGCCGAGTCCGCCGAGGGTGACCGCGGCGAAGATCAGCAGCAGGATGGACGTTCCCATGTCCCATTTGATGCCGGGGCGGAAGTACGCCCACAGGATGCCGGAGAGGCCGGCGAGCCCGGCGGCGACCACCCAGACCACGCGCACCACGGCATCCACGTCGATACCGCTCGCGGCCGCCAGTGACGGGTTGTCGGAGACGGCGCGGGTGGCGCGGCCGATGCGCGTACGCATCAGCCACCAGCCGAACGCGGCGATCACGACGATCGAGATGGCCATGCTGATGACATCGGTCCAGGTCAGTCGGATCGGGCCGAGCCCGGGGATGGTGCCTGTTGAGCCGCCTGGCAGCTGCTGCGTCCCGCCGCCGATGATCATCTGGTAGATGTACCGCAGCGCCAGTGACAGTCCGATCGAGACGATCATCAGCTGCACAGTTCCCACGCCTTTTCGGCGCAGTGGTCGCCAGAGGCCGGCATCCATCCCCAGTCCGAAGAGGGCGGAGACGACGATCGCCACCGGGATCGCCAGCCAGATCGACCATCCGAAGCTCGCCGAGAACAGCAGCGCCGCCAGGGCGCCGAAGGTGACCATCTCGCCGTGGGCGAAGTTCGACAGGCCCGTCGTGCCGAACACGAGCGAGAGCCCGATCGCGGCCAGCGCCAGCATGAGACCGAAGTTCAGGCCGTTGACGGTGCGCGAGATCAGCTGATCGAGGAAGCTCGTGGTGGTTCGTTCGGCTGCACCCAGCGTGAAGTTCGCGGTGACGCTGCTGCCACCGCCGAACTGCACCTCGCGGGTGAACTCGAACCCCTCCGGCGCCTCGACGGCGTCAGGGAGGCTGCTCTCGACGAGCTCGACCTCCCAGGTGCCTTCCTTCGTGGGGATGCCGATGCGGACGTTGCCGTTCTCACCGGTTTCCCCCTCGGTTTCGAAGCCTTCGCCGCTGACCAGGACCGTCGCCCCTGCTACCGCGTCGCCGGTGGTCTTGACGTTGACGATCACCGTGAACGGCAGGTCCTGCGGTTCCTCGTCGGAGCCGGGGGAAGCGGAAGGCGTGGGGTCGGGGGTGGAGGCCGATGCCGCCGGGACGACGCTGAAGATCATCAGCGTCGCCATCAGTGCACCCAGCGCGAGCACGAGCCACCCGAGTGGTCGTTTCGCGGGAGAAGTGGTGGAACTCACAGAACCTCCAGTTCGGCACCTGCGCCGATGAACGGGTCGCATCGGCAGCGATTGCGACTTTACGAGCGTAATATGTCGCCGATGTTTCACGGAGCCGCGATCTGTCAGCCGTGATGCGACCGTGACCGACGGGCGAGCGGCGCCACCCGCATGCCCGCGTAGGTCCGCGTGTCCGCGCGTGGGAATGAACCACACAGGTGGGGCGCTTAGGATTCCAAGAGATCGTCCGTCGAGTAGGAGCATCCCAGGCATATGAGCGAGCAGCATGATCCTTTCGGCTTCGTCGGACTGACCTACGACGACGTCCTGCTGCTTCCAGGGCACACCGACGTCATCCCCAGCGAAGCCGACACGTCCTCCCGCGTCACCCGCCGCATCACGGTGGCAACTCCGCTGATCGCCGCGGCGATGGACACCGTCACCGAGGCGCGCATGGCGATCGCGATCGCGCGCGAGGGCGGACTGGGCATCATCCACCGCAACCTCGCCATCGCGGAGCAGGCGGCCATGGTCGACCGCGTCAAGCGCAGCGAGTCGGGCATGATCACCGACCCGATCACGACGACCCCGGATGCCACCATCGACGAGGTCGACACGATGTGCGCGCAGTACCGCATCTCGGGGCTGCCGGTGATCGACCCCGACGGGCGACTGCTGGGCATCATCACCAACCGCGACATGCGCTTCGTCACCGGCACCGAGCGGTACACCACCAAGGTCCGCGACGTCATGACCAGCGAGGGGCTCATCACCGGCAAGGTGGGCATCGGGGCCACCGACGTCATCGCGCTGTTCGCCAAGCACCGCGTGGAGAAGCTGCCGCTCATCGACGACGAGGGCAAGCTCGCGGGCCTCATCACCATCAAGGACTTCGACAAGAGCGAGAAGTACCCCCTCGCCACCAAGGACGAGCAGGGGCGGCTGCGCGTGGGTGCGGCGATCGGCTTCTTCGGTGACGCGTGGGAGCGTGCCGAAGCGCTGCGCGACGCGGGCGTGGACGTTCTCGTCGTCGACACCGCCAACGGTCAGTCGGCGGGCGTCATCGACATGGTGCGCCGCATCAAGGCCGACCCCACGTTCGAGCACATCGACGTGATCGGCGGCAACGTCGCCACCCGTGAGGGCGCCCAGGCGCTCGTCGATGCGGGTGTGGATGCCGTCAAGGTCGGCGTCGGGCCCGGCTCGATCTGCACCACCCGCGTCGTCGCCGGCGTCGGCGTGCCGCAGGTCACCGCCGTGTACGAGGCATCGCTGGCCGCTCGCGAGGCCGGCATCCCGGTGATCGCCGACGGCGGGCTGCAGTACTCCGGCGACATCGCCAAGGCGCTGGTCGCCGGTGCGGACAGCGTCATGATCGGCTCGCTGTTCGCCGGCACCGACGAGTCGCCGGGCGAGATCGTGTTCGTCGGAGGCAAGCAGTTCAAGCAGTACCGCGGCATGGGGTCGCTCGGCGCGCTGCAGACGCGCGGCAAGAAGACGTCCTATTCGAAGGACCGCTACTTCCAGGCCGACGTGCCCAGCGACGACAAGCTGATCCCCGAGGGGATCGAAGGCCAGGTCGCGTACCGGGGACCGGTGTCTGCGGTGTCCTACCAGCTGGTCGGAGGACTTCGGCAGGCGATGTTCTACGTCGGCGCCCGCACGATTGAGGAGCTGAAGGCCCGCGGCAAGTTCGTGCGCATCACCTCCGCCGGGCTCAAGGAGTCGCACCCGCACGACGTGCAGATCGTGGTCGAGGCGCCCAACTACCGCCGCTGACGCGCTCGCGAGTGAGTATTCGTGCTCGCGAGTGAGTATTCGCGGGCGTGAGTGAGTATTCGCGCTGTCGAGTGAGTATTCGCGGGCGTGACCCCGCACGACCCTCGTGGGGCACTCAGCCGAACAAGCCGAAGCCGTGCCTGGCGGCGAGTTCGTCGCGCTCGCGGCGCATCATCGCGAGCGGGTCCTCCCGGCGGACGTGCCCACGCGGTTCCTCGGCGTCGGCCCCGTCGATCGCGGTCGCGGACGGACGACGGCGTCTGGGTGATTTCTGGTACATGCTGACAGCGTCGCGGGGACATCCGACACTCGCATCCATTCACGCCAGCCGACCTGTTGCGGGTCCGGTTCGTGGTGTCGCCGTGGTGGGAGACGGTCGCCGCGGTCGGCGCCCTGGCGCGGGAGACGCCCCTGCACCGTGCCTGGGCGCGGGACACCCGTCAGGCGATGCGTGCGGATGCGGCATCCGCTGCGCATTGGGACCGACTGCGCGCCTTCATCCTGCGATCGAGTTTCATCGCCGATGCGCTTACCCCGGCGGGGCAGCGAGACGACGGTGGCCGAGTCGCGCGCGGGTCGCGGCGCAGGACGTCGAGGTGTGGGCGGGGGACCTCGTCACTCTGCGCGAGCGGGCGGAGCGGCCCGTCTCGATCGGGATCCTGGACCGCTTCGAGGCTGATCCGATGACCGGTGTGCGACGGATCCTCGACGCCCTGGAGTGGTTCTGGGAGACCGCGCTGCACGCGCACTGGGACCGCATTCAAGCCCTGCAGGTAGCCGACATCGAGCATCCGCTGGCCACGACGCACGTGGCGGCCCACCTCGCGGTGGCGCCTGCGACGGCGAGCGAGCATCTCCGCATCCTGACCGGTTCGGGTCTGCTGCGCTCGTTCCGCCGCGGCGGGAGGTCTACTACCAGCGCACCGCACTGGGCGAGAATGTCGCAATGCCCACTCCCTCAGCCGGCGCTGAGCGGGCCTTACCGGGCGAGGAGCAGGCCGCTAGCCTGAGCGCGTGATCCGGACGCGGCGCTCCACCAGCTTGTCCACGCGGCGGCTCGAGGCATTCACCGACGGGGTATTCGCGATCGCCGCGACGCTGCTCGTGCTCGACCTCACCGACCACTCGCTCGGCACCGTCGACTCCGACGCACAGATGTGGGCGGCGCTGGGCGACATGTCGCTGCTGTTCTTCAACTTCGGGCTCAGTTTCGTGCTGCTCTGCCTGCTCTGGCGCGTGCACGTGCAGCAGTTCGAGTAC
Organism: Microbacterium sp. zg-B96; assembly: GCF_030246865.1. Lineage (NCBI taxonomy): Bacteria > Bacillati > Actinomycetota > Actinomycetes > Micrococcales > Microbacteriaceae > Microbacterium > Microbacterium sp. zg-B96. Next base: position 616,858 of record NZ_CP126738.1, read on the forward strand.
GTCGAACGGGTGGATGCCGTCGCGATCTGGCTCAACAACGCGCGGCTGCTGTTCATCGCCTTCGTGCCGTTCGCGACCAACCTCACCACCGAGTACTCCGACTTCGTCGCCGGTCGCATGGCCATGCCGGTGAGTTTCTTCCTCGCGATCCTGTGCAGCTGGATCCAGTGGCAGTGGATGGCCCGGCACGCCGAGGTGATGCTGCCGAAGCTGACGCCGACGGATGCCGCAGCCTTCGGCGGTGGCTCCCTCAGCGCCCTGCTCATCAGTGCAGCGGTGGTCGTGCTGTCGCCATGGACCGGATCGTGGGCGTTTCTGCTCTTCCTCCTCGACGGTGTGCTCAGCCGCGTGCTGCGCGGCAGCGGTGGTCGGAATGCGGATGCCGGGTCTCGCGACGGCGCGGACCGGGGGCGTTCGACCGGGTGAATACTCACTCGAGCCCGCGAATACTCACTCGGGGGCTGGACGGCGTGGGCGGGGAGGGAAGCCCGCGGGTAGGCTGGGCTGGTGAGCATGGAGATCGAGATCGGCCGCGCCAAGCGCGCTCGCCGCGCCTACGCGTTCGACGACATCGCGGTCGTGCCCTCGCGGCGCACCCGCAACCCTGAGGACGTTTCGACGGCCTGGGCGATCGACGCATTCCAGTTCGACATCCCGGTGCTCGCCGCACCCATGGACTCGGTCGTCAGCCCGCAGACGGCCATCACGCTGGGCAAGCTCGGCGGCCTGGGCGTGCTGGACCTCGAGGGCCTGTGGACCCGCTACGACGACCCCGACCCGCTGCTGGCCGAGATCGCCACGCTCCCCGACGCCGAGGCGACCCGCCGCATGCAGGAGCTGTACTCCGAGCCGATCAAGCCCGAGCTGGTGCGTGAGCGCCTCGCCGAGATCCGCGCCGCCGGTGTCACCGTCGCCGGCGCCCTGACCCCGCAGCGCACCCAGCAGCTGTACGAGACCGTCGTGGCCGCGGGCGTTGACCTCTTCGTCATCCGCGGCACCACCGTCTCGGCCGAGCACGTCTCCAGCGTCGAGGCCCCGCTGAACCTCAAGAAGTTCATCTACGACCTCGACGTCCCCGTCATCGTCGGCGGAGCATCCACCTACACCGCGTCGCTGCACCTCATGCGCACCGGCGCCGCCGGCGTGCTGGTCGGCTTCGGTGGGGGAGCGGCCTCCACTACGCGCGGCACCCTCGGCATCCACGCCCCCATGGCCACCGCCGTCGCCGACGTCGCCGGCGCACGCCGCGACTACCTCGACGAATCGGGCGGGCGCTATGTGCACGTCATCGCCGACGGGGGCGTCGGCACCTCGGGCGACATCGTCAAGGCACTCGCGATGGGAGCGGATGCCGTGATGCTGGGCGTCGCCCTCGCCCGTGCCACCGATGCGCCCGGCCGTGGCTACCACTGGGGCCCGGAGGCCCACCACCCCAAGCTTCCCCGGGGCAGCCGTATCCACGTCGAGCAGAAGATCAACCTCGAATCCGTGCTCTACGGTCCGGCTCCCGTCGCCGACGGCACCGCCAACCTCATCGGCGCACTGAAGAAGTCCATGGCGACCACCGGCTACTCGGACCTCAAGGAGTTCCAGCGCGTCGAGGTCGTCGTCGCGCCGTACTCCGCCGGATGACCGAGAACGCCCCACAGGCGGCGGGGGACGTGGCATCGGCCGCCGCCCCCGAGGTCTTCCCGCCCACCCTGCGCGAGGTGCTGCTGCGCCCGTGGTGGCTCGGCATGCTCGGCGTCGCACTGGTGATCGCCGGGGTGTTCGCGTGGCTCGGGCAGTGGCAGCTGGGCAGCGCGATCGACACCGACCCGCCGCCGGCCGGCATGAACGAGCAGGTGCGCCCGCTGGCCGAGGTCACGGAGCCGGGTCAGTACCTGCCGGAGCCTCTGGTCGGTCAGATGGTCGAGGCGTCCGGCCGCTGGATCGCCGGGGACTTCATCCCGGTGGCATCCCGCTTCAACGAAGGCGTCGAGGGGTACTGGGTCACCGGTCAGCTGCGGCTGGACGCGGACACGACCGGGTCCGAGCAACCCACATCGCTGGCGGTGGCCGTTGGCTGGGCGCCGACGCGCGAAGCCGCGGACGCCGCGATCGAGGCGCTCGAGGCCGAGGTCGCGCAGGACCCGGATGCCACGGTGCACGTCACCGGCCGGCTGATCTCCGACGAGGGCCCCGGCGTGCCGCCCGCGGGCGCCGACCCGCAGACCATGACGCGCATGTCCCCGGCTGCGCTGCTCTCGCACTGGCACGACATCGAGGGGCTGGACGTGCACCGCGCCTACCTCACCTCGAGCGAGCCGTTCGGCGGGCTGACCGGCATCCACTCGCCTGCCCCGGAAGAGGGCTCGACGGTCAACTGGCTCAACATCTTCTACGCGGCCGAGTGGGTCGTCTTCGCCGGGTTCGCGTTCTACATGTGGTACCGCCTGGCTCGCGACGCCTGGGAGAAAGAGGTCGAGTCTCTCGAGGAGTCCGCCCCTCCCGCACCGTGAAACGACAGCTGGTCGCCGAGACGATGGGAACTTCCCAGGGTCTCGGCGACCAGGTGTGGTCTCAGCGTCTGGCGGGTCGCGGCACGCGGCGGGCACTCAAGCCGCGCCGGTAGGATGGAGGCCATGCCGGCACCCAAACTCGCCTCTTTCCCGGCGATCCGTGGGGCCCTGCGGTTCTACCAGATCGCCTCGGTCATCACCGGCGTCGGCCTGCTGCTGCTGTGCGCCGAGATGATCCTCAAGTACACGCCGCTGGCGGTCGAGGTGTTCCTGGGTGGATCCGGTGGCCTGCTGTGGCTCGCGCCCGTCGTTCCCGGTCCCGAAGGGGAGCTGCTGTCCACCGGCGACGGCGTGAACCTGTCGCTGGGGATCCTCATCGTCCACGGCTGGTTCTACGTCGTGTACCTGTTCGCGTGCTTCCGCATCTGGAGCCTCATGCGGTGGCCGTTCTGGCGCTTCCTGCTGCTGGCATGCGGCGGCATCGTGCCGCTGCTGTCCTTCTTCATGGAGACCCGCGTCGCCCGCGATGTGCGGGCCTACCTCGCCCAGCGCGAGGCCGACGCTGCGGCATCCGACCCCATCCCCGCCACGGAAGGCACCCGTTGACCTCGCAGACCGACTCGTCCCAGCGTCCCGTCCTGGTCGTCGACTTCGGCGCGCAGTATGCGCAGCTGATCGCGCGCCGCGTGCGCGAAGCAGGCGTCTACAGCGAGATCGTCCCTCATACCGCGACCGCGGCGGAGATCGCCGCGAAGGAGCCGGTGGGGATCATCCTGTCCGGCGGCCCGTCGTCGGTGTACGACCCGGGCGCCCCCTCGCTGGATCCCGAGGTGTTCGATCTCGGGGTGCCGACCCTCGGCATCTGCTACGGCTTCCAGGTGATGGCACAGACGCTCGGCGGCGAGGTCGCCAACACCGGACTGCGCGAGTACGGCGCGACGGATGCCACGCTCACCGGTGACGGCGGCGTGCTGCTGGGCGGCCAGCCGGCCGCGCAGAACGTGTGGATGAGCCACGGCGACCAGGTCGCCGCCGCGCCCGCCGGTTTCGACGTGCTCGCCTCGACCGCGGCGACCCCCGTTGCCGCCTTCGGCAGCGACGAGCGACGCCTGTACGGCGTGCAGTGGCATCCGGAGGTCAAGCACACCGACCACGGCCAGAACGTGCTGGAGAACTTCCTGCACAAGGCCGCCGGCCTTGCCGCCGACTGGAACAGCGGCAACGTCATCGCCGAGCAGGTGGCGAAGATCCGGGCCCAGGTCGGCACCTCGCGTGTCATCTGCGGGCTGTCCGGCGGTGTCGACTCCGCCGTGGCTGCCGCCCTCGTGCACGAAGCCGTCGGCGACCAGCTGGTGTGCATCTTCGTGGACCACGGTCTGCTGCGGAAGGGCGAGCGGGAGCAGGTCGAGCAGGACTACGTCGCCTCGACCGGCGTGCGCCTGGTCACCGTCGACGCGCGCGAGCAGTTCCTGACGGCGCTTTCGGGAGTGAGCGACCCGGAGCAGAAGCGCAAGATCATCGGGCGCGAGTTCATCCGCTCGTTCGAGCAGGCCGAAGCTGCGCTGGTCGCAGAGGCCGAGGCCGACGGCGAGCCCATCCGGTTCCTGGTGCAGGGGACGCTGTACCCCGACGTCGTCGAATCCGGCGGGGGCTCGGGCACCGCGAACATCAAGAGCCACCACAACGTGGGTGGTCTTCCCGAGGACCTGCAGTTCGAGCTCGTCGAGCCGCTGCGGACCCTCTTCAAGGACGAGGTGCGCGCGATCGGCCGGGAGCTCGGTCTTCCCGAGGTCATCGTCGGTCGCCAGCCGTTTCCGGGCCCCGGCCTCGGCATCCGGATCGTGGGTGAGGTCACCGCTGACCGCCTCGAGATTCTGCGTGATGCCGACGCCATCGCTCGCGAAGAGCTGACGAAGGCGGGGCTGGACGACGAGATCTGGCAGTGCCCCGTGGTGCTGCTGGCCGACGTCCGCTCGGTGGGCGTGCAGGGCGACGGCCGCACCTACGGTCACCCCATCGTGCTGCGCCCGGTCTCTTCGGAGGACGCGATGACGGCCGATTGGACGCGTCTGCCCTACGACGTGCTGTCGAAGATCTCCAATCGCATCACCAACGAGGTGCGCGAGGTCAACCGCGTGGTGCTCGACGTGACGAGCAAGCCCCCGGGGACCATCGAGTGGGAGTGAATCGGTGACGGATGCCGCGGCCTGAGGGTCGCGGCATCCGTCGTTTCCGGGCGGGGTGCGTCGGAATTCAGGCTGTGCGGCATCCGCGCGGCGGGTTCGGGGCTATCCGGTGCTCTCAGCCTGAATTCCGACGCGGCCTCGGGGGAGACCCAGCGCCGTGGGGGAGGATGGAGGGATGAGTGAACCCGCGCTGCCCGACGCCGAGTACTTCGTCCTGGCGAGCCGGCTGATCCCCGACCGCGACGGCGGGTTCACCATCTCGGTGCTGCGCCGCGCGCTGGACATGGCTGCCGCCGGCGCCCGGGTGCGGCTGCTGACAGTGGACCCCGGCGACCAGGCCGACCACGACCGGGACCGCGCCGAATGGGTGCGCCGGGGGTTGCTCGGCGCCCCCGAAGACCTGCGCAACCTCTTCGACGACGCACGGACGGATGCCGGCTGGCTGCGGGCCGCCGCGCTGCCGCTGCCCGTCCCGGCACACGACAACGACACCCGCGCGATCGCCGATGCCGCCGGGCGCACCGTGTTGGATCTCCCGGTGATCACCGGCGACCCGGCGTGGCATCTGAGTCAGGCCCCCGTCGTGGTGTGGGACGCCGACGGCCGCGAGCCGGTCGGCTGGCTCCCCGGCTTCGGCGGGCTGTACCGTGCGTGGCTGAACGCCCTCGCTGCGGCATCGGACGGCCCCGTCGTCGTGGTCTGCGAGGCGCGGCAGGTGGGCGAAGTGCTCGTCGCCGACGCGGCGCCGCTGCTGGGCGGCGGCATCCGGCTGCTGCACACGACGCACGCCTGTCACGTGCTGGCGCCCTTCACCTGGGACGCGCCGATGGATGCCGCGTGGACGCGGTGGCTGGACATCGCCGACCGGTTCGACGGCGTGCTGTGGCTGACCCCCAGCCAGCAGGCCGACGTGGAGCGCCGGGTGAGCGGCATCCGCTCCTCGGTCGTGCCGCATCCGGCACCCTCGGGGTTGACGAACGACCCGGTGCCGGGGCGCATCGTGATGCTCAACACCCTGATCCCGCGCAAGCGCGTGGCCGATGCCGTGCGGGCGCTCGCGGCGGTGCGGGTCTCAGTGCCGCACGCCGAGCTGCACGTGTACGGGGACGGTCCCGAGCGCGCTGCGCTGGCGGAACTGGCCGAGTCCCTCGGCATCGGCGACGCGGTGCTGTTGCACGGTCATGCTCCCGACCCCGAGGCGGCGTGGGCGACGGCGGACCTGTTCGTGCTCACGAGCACGAACGAGGGGCAGCCGCTGGTGCTGCTCGAAGCGCTCGGCCACGGCGTGCCGGTGGTGGCGTACGACATCCCCTACGGCCCGCGCGACACGCTCGCCCGCGGCGGCGGCATGCTCGTCCCCGACGGGGACGTGGACGCACTCGCGGGGGCGCTGACCGCGCTGCTCACCGGCCCCGGAGTCCGGGAGTGGCTCTCGGATGCCGGCCGCTCCGCCACCGTCGCGATGGATGCCGCCGCCTCGATGCGCGCCCTCGGCGCCGCGGCCCGCTCCGCGCTGTCGTCCCCGTCCCCGCGCCCCGGCCGCGTCCCCAGTCCGTGAAACCACTGCTGGTCGCCGAGACAGTGGGAACTTCCCATCGTTTCGGCGACCAGCTGTGGTCTCAGCGATTCGGGCCGGGGCCGGGAACGACGAAGGGGCCGCCCGGTGGGCGGCCCCTTCGGGGTGAAGCGGATGCGGGTCAGTTGCTGCCGCGGACGATCGCGAGGATCCGCAGGATCTCGACGTACAGCCAGACGACCGTGACCATGATGCCGAACGCACCCATCCAGCCGAACTTGCGGGGAGCGCCGTTGCGCACACCCTGCTGCACCTGGTCGAAGTCCAGCACCAGCGAGTAGGCGGCCATGATGACCACGAGCACGCCGATGATGAGGCCGAGCGGAATGCCCATGATCGTGGCGCTGTGGAGGCCGAACATCATGTCGCCGGGGATCACGCCGAAGAGCATGAGGCCGACGTTCAGCAGCGAGAAGACGAGGTAGCCGCCCATGGCGATCATGAAGATCTTGGTGGCCTTCTTCGACGCGCGCACCTTGCCGCTGGCGAAGAGGGCGAGCGTCACGCCCACGACCGCGAGGGTCGCCAGCGTCGCCTGCATCACGATGCCGGGGAAGATGAACTCGAAGAACGCCGAGATGCCACCGACGAACAAGCCCTCGAGTGCGGCATACGCGAAGATCAGCCCGGGGCGGATCTTCTTGCGCGAGCCGAAGATGACGGCCAGCGACAGGACGAAGCCACCGAGCGCGCCGATGATCCACGGCATCATCGTGGGCGAGGGGTTGGCGACCGTGACGGTCGACAGCGTCCAGATCCAGCCGACGACAGCCGTCACCATCAGGATCGCGAACAGGCCGACGGTCTTCAGGACGGTGTCCTCGACACTCATGCGGTCGGTCTCGATGGCGCCGGCCGGGGGAGCGGCGTACATCCCCTCGAGGTGCGCCTGGGAGGCGGCGTCGACGCCCTGGTGCTGGGCGGCGGCGAACTGGGTCTGCGTGCCGGATACGGCCGGCGGCGTCAAGCCGGGACGCTGTTCCTGGAACGCCGGGTTGGCGAATGCGGGATTGTTGAGGGCCACGTGCTCTCACACTCCAAAGTCGGGGTTGGGGACACAGCGCCATGCTGTGTGCACTCCACAGTATCTGAACGGCGTGGTATGAGGACGGCTATATCGCTGACAGCGAGCAGGAAGCGGATGCCGCAGCCTCCCAGCCCTCGCCGCGTAGCCTTGATGGATGCCTCGCACACGCCCGCTCGTCATCGGCCACCGTGGCGCACCGGGCTACCGTCCCGAGCACAGCCGGTCCTCGTACGACCTCGCGCTGGAGCTGGGTGTGGACGGCGTGGAGCCGGACATCGTGGTCAGCCGCGACGGGGTGCTGGTCGTGCGGCACGAGAACGAGATCTCCGGCACGACCGACGTCGCAGACCGCCCCGAGTATGCCGACCGTCGCACCACCAAGACGATCGACGGCGCGGAGCTGACCGGCTGGTTCACCGAGGACTTCACCTGGGAGGAGCTGTCGGGGCTGCGCTGCCGCGAGCGACTGCCGAAGCTGCGTCCCGCCAGCGCGACCTTCGACGACGAGCAGCCGGTGATGCGACTGCGCGAGGTGCTCGACCTCGTCCGCGACGCCTCCTACGCACAGGGGCGCGAGATCGCGGTGGTGCTGGAGATCAAGCACGCCACCTACTTCGGCTCCCTCGGCTGGGACATGCCGCAGCTCATCGCCGAGGAGTTGCGCGCCGCCGGCTGGGCCGATGGCCGGCTGCCGCTGATCGTCGAGTCGTTCGAGTCGACCGTGCTGGCAGGACTGCAGGGGCGCGGCATCCGTGCGTCCTACATCTATCTGCTCGAAGCGGCGGGCAAGCCGTTCGACCTGGTCACCGCGCACGGCGGCGAGGCGCCCACCTATCGGCAGACCGCGTCGCCGGAGGGGTTGGATCAGCTGGTGAACCTGGTCGACGGCATCAGCGTCGACAAGCGCATGATCCTCGGTCCCGACAAGCTCGGTCATGCGAAGGGCCCGACGACTCTGGTCGCCGACGCGCACGCGCGCGGGCTGCGGGTGTTCACCTGGACCGCGCGCCCCGAGAACGCGTTCCTCGTCGGCCAGTTCCGCGGCCGCGGCGGCAAGGCCGCGTTCGGCGACTATGAGGGGGAGTGGCAGCTGCTGGTGGATGCCGATGTCGACGGTGTCTTCGTCGACCACCCGGACCTCGGCGTCGCGTTCTTCCACGGCGCCTGACCGGACCCTGGCCGGCGCTTGCCCCCCGCCCGACCGGCCGGCGCCGCGCCGATTCCGCAGATCCGGGGCGCAATCCTGTGGATCCGCTATGGTGGCGCTCGTGACCACACCCGGAATAGTGGCGCGCGGGGTGCGCCGGTCGTTCGGCAACGTGCACGCGGTGCGCGATGTGACACTTCAGGCGCGGCAGGGAGCGGTCACGGGCCTGGTCGGCCCCAACGGCTCCGGCAAGACGACGCTCATGCTCATGCTCGCCTCGCTCCTGGCGCCGGATGCCGGTGAGCTGCAGATCGGCGGGGTGGATCCCATCGCCGATCCGGCGCAGGCGCGCGGGATGCTCGGCTGGATGCCCGACGCGCTGGGTGCCTGGCCAGCCCTCACGGCGCGCGAGACCATCGCGATCACCGGCGAGCTCTACGGCATGACGCGCGAGCAGGCGCGGGCGCGCGCGGCGCAGCTGCTGGCGGAGCTGGGCTTGGAGCCGCTCGCGGATGCACCGGCCAAAGTGCTCTCGCGCGGCCAGAAGCAGAAGCTGGCGCTGGCCCGGGCGCTCGTGCACGATCCCCGCATCCTGCTGCTGGACGAGCCGGCCTCGGGGCTGGACCCGCAGGCGCGCATCGATCTGCGCGTGCTGCTGCGCCGCTTCGCCGCGGAGGGGCGCACGGTGCTCATCTCCAGTCACGTGCTCTCCGAGCTCGAAGAGGTCATCGACGACGCGGTGTTCATGGTCGCCGGCGAAACGGTGAGCTCGGAGCGGGTGGCCGCCGCTGCGTCCCGCGTGCGTACCTGGCGCATCCGCCTCGCCGACCGCGAAGGCAACGCCGCTGTGCTGCCCGTCGCCGCTGCGCTCGGCCTGGATCCCGGCATCCTGCCCGTCGACCGGCGCGACGTGCTCGTCGGGTTCGCGTCCGACGCCGACGCCGCGCAGGGACTGGCGGCCCTGGTCGCTGCGGGACTGCCGGTGGCCGAGTTCTCCGCAGCCACCGGCATGCTCGAGCACACCTTCCTCGATCTGCGAGAAGGACCCGGATCGCAGGGAGGTGCCGCATGAATCTGCAGCGGATCGGCACGATCGTACGTCTGGAGCTGATCCAGCGCATGCGCTCGGTGGCCTGGTACGTCCTGCTGGGCGTGTTCGCGCTGCTCCTGGTCGGGGTCACGGCGCTGGCGTTCCTCGTGTTCGGGTCGGTCGAGGACCGCGGACCAGGCGTCTACTCGACCGTCGTGTTCATCACGCTGCTGCTCGCGGTACTGGTCTCGCCCACTCTCAGTGGCAACTCCATCAACGGCGATCGGGATGCCGCCACCCTCGCGCCGGTGCAGGTGACGGCCGCCACGACGGGGGAGATCCTGACGGGCAAGTTCCTGGCGGCGTGGGGCACGGGGCTCGCGTTCGCCGTGGTCGCCGTGCCGTTCCTGGTGATCGCGACCCTCGCGGGAGGGGTGAGCGGCTGGACCGTGCTGGTGTCGTTCGTGGTGCTGATCATCGAGATCGGGGTCATCTCCGCCATCGGCGTCGCCCTCAGTGGCATCCTCGCCCGTCCGCTGTTCTCGGTCGCGACGACCTACCTGGTCGTCGCCGCGCTCACGGTGGGCACCCTGATCGTGTTCCTGCTGGTGGGGGCCAGCATCCGTACCGAGGTCACCTACTCTCACCGGATTGCGACGTACGAGGGCAACCAGGTCGAGTGCACCGACGAGTGGAACTCGTACACCTCGGAGGCGCCTCGGTTCGACACCGTCTGGTGGGTGCTGGCCGCCAATCCGTTCGTGATCCTCGCCGATGCCACGCCGACGCAGTTCGACGCGAACGGCAACGCGGTCGACCTGTTCGGTCAGGCCAAGGTCGGCGTGCGCTCGGCGCAGCGGGCACCCGAAACCGAGGTGCGCTACGACGAGTGCGCGCCGCAGCAGAACGACTACGACACGGCCGAGGAGATCATCGCCACATCCACCCCCAGCTGGTTCGTGGGGCTGGGTGTGCAACTCGTGCTCGCCGGCGGCCTGACTGGGTGGGCATACGCCCGCACCCGCACCCCCGCCCGCTCCCTCCCGCCCGGCACCCGTATCGCCTGACCCCGCGCGGCCGAAAACGCTGAAACCACAGCTGGTCGCCGAAACGATGGGAAGTTCCCACGGTCTCGGCGACCAGCTGTGGTCTCACGGTCAGGAAGAGGGGGAGGGGCGGGGGCGGGACGGCGGCGGCGGGGAAGAGAGGGCGCGGAGCGCGCGCTCCAGCGACTCGCGCAGGGTCGCGCGATCGGGTTCGGGAAAGTCGGTGGCGTACTCCACCCCCTCGGGGATCCACAGCATGCCGTAGAGGGCATCGCGCCAGTCGGGGCCACCGATGGGCCACCGGGTGCGCCCGTCCCCCTCGGCGACGGCGCCCTGCGACCACACGCCGAACACTTCTTTCATCTGCTCCAGGGGCAGGTCCATGACCACGTCCGCCTCGATCTTCTGCGGCGACCACGACGTCGCCACGAAGACCATCTCCGCCGCGGTTGCGGCATCCAGCTCCCGCGGGGGGAACAGCACGCGGGTGTGCTGCACGTCCACGATGCGGTCGATGCGGAACGTGCGCCAGTCCTCCCGGTCCAGGTCCCACCCCAGCAGGTACCAGTTGCGGCTGGCGGGGGCCAGCAGGTGGGGTTCGACGCGGCGGGATCCCTGGATGCCGGTGACCGACGTGTAGGTGAAGCGCAGCCGCTCATGGTCGCGGCAGGCCAGCGCCAGTTCACTGAGCACTTCCGTCGACACCGCGGCGCCGCTGCGCACGGCGCCGGGCTGCACCGCCGCGGCCAGCGCGCCCACCCGTCGCCGCAGCGGCGCCGGCAGCACCTGCTCGAGCTTGGCCAGTGCCGTCAGCGTCGTCTCGGGGCCGCCGACGAGGCGCTGTTCCGCCGCCACCCGCAAGCCCACGGCCATCGCGACGGCCTCGTCGTCGTTGAGAAGCAGCGGGGGCACCGCCGACCCAGCCTCCAGCCGATAGCCACCTGCCGCGCCCGGTGCCGATTCGATGCGGTAGCCGAGTTCCCGCAGCCGATCCACGTCGCGGCGCACCGTGCGCTCGGTGACACCGAGCCGGCTGGCAAGCTCGGACCCGGACCAGTGCCGGTGCGTCTGCAGCAGATTCAACAGCGAAAGAGCGCGTGTCGTCGTATCGGACATGGCTCGATTGTGTCCTGGATCGCGGACAGAATCTGTCCGGGTCGACTCCTACCGTGTCGTCATGGACGAACCGATCATCGATGCGGTGGGGCTGACAAAGAAGTTCACCGTCAAGAAGAAGACCGTCGAGGCGGTCACCGACCTCACGTTCCAGGTCGCCGTGGGCGAGTTGGTGGCGTTCCTGGGTCCCAACGGCGCGGGGAAATCGACGAGCCTGCGCATGCTCACCACTCTCCTGCCGCTGACGGTGGGCGCCGCCCGGGTCGTCGGGCACGACATCGCGACGGATGCCGGTGCCGTGCGTGCCCGCATCGGCTACGTCGGGCAGCTCAACAGCGGCAGCTACGCGCAGCGGGTGCGCGACGAGCTGATCAGCCAGGGCGCGTTCTACGGCATGGCACGCGCGGCCTCGCGGGTGCGGGCGGACGAACTCATCGAGTCGCTGGATCTCGCCTCGTTCGCCACACGTTCCGTGCAGCAGCTCAGCGGCGGCCAGCGACGGCGGCTCGATATCGCCCTCGGACTCATGCACGCGCCCCCGCTGCTGTTCCTGGACGAGCCGTCCACGGGGCTCGACCCGCAGAGCCGCGCCAACCTGTGGCAGCACATCATCGATCTGCGCGCCCAGCACGGCACGACGGTGTTCCTCACGACCCACTACCTCGAAGAAGCCGACCGCTACGCCGAACGGGTCATGGTGATGGACCGGGGGCGGGTGATCGCCGATGACACCGCGAGTGCGCTGAAGGCGACGCTGGCCGGTGACGTCATCACGCTCGGGTTCGCTGACCCGGCAGACGCCGTTCGCGCCGTCGCGGTGGTGCAGGCGCTGACCGATCGCGTGGTGCGGCGCGAAGGCGCGGCATCCGTGGCCCTCACCGCGCCCGACGGCGAGCGGCTGCTGCCCCGGGCGGTGCGCGCGCTGGATGCCGCCGGAGTCGTCGTGCAGCGCGCCACCGGCGTGCCGCCGACCCTCGATGACGTCTTCCTCGTGCTCACCGGACGGACGCTGCGCGAAGCGGGCGAGGGCGAACCGGTCGAACCGGTCGAACAAGGGTCGGATGCCGCCGATGCGGCACAGCAGACGGGAGCAGTCCGATGACCACCACACAGCAGTTCGTGCGTGCGAACCCCGCCCGCGACACCTGGAACGTGCTCACGCGGGAGTTGCGGCCGATCGTGCGCGACCCGTTCTCGCTCATCTTCAGCCTGCTGCAGCCGCTGGTGTTCCTCGGGCTGTTCGCCCCGCTGCTGGCGGGAGCCGCCGGCGGCGACGTCGCCGAGACGCTGCGGTGGTTCGTGCCGGGGGTGCTGGTGATGATCGTGCTGTTCGGGACCGGCGCCACCGGCTCCAACCTGCAGTACGAGATGATGACCGGCTCCCACGAGCGCACTCTGGTCGCCCCGCTGTCGCGGTCGGCGCTGCTGGTGGGCCGGGCGCTCAAGGAGATCGCCCCGATCGTGGTGCAGGCGATCATCATCGTGCTGATCGCCTGGCCGTTCGGCTTTCGCGTGGATCCGGCGGGCCTGGTGGTCGGGCTGGCGCTGCTGGCGGTGTTCGGGGTGGGGCTCGGTGCGCTGTCCTACTCCCTCGCGCTGGCGACGAAAGAACGCGAGTGGCTGTTCTGGGGAGTGCAGCAGTCGCTGATCTTCCCGCTGCTCATCCTGTCGGGCATGCTGCTGCCGCTGGATGACGGCCCGGCGTGGATGCGGGTGGTCGCCGCGGTGAACCCGGTCAACTGGGTCGTGCAGGCCGAGAGGGCACTGCTGTCGGGCGACTTCGATGCCCCGGCGGTGCTGTGGGGCTGGATCGCGGGGCTCGCGGTCGCCCTTGTGGGACTCGTGGTCGGCGTGCGGGCGATGCGCCGATCCAGCTGAGCGGATGCCGCCGACGGTGCAACGACCGTCGGCGGCATGCTCGGCTAGGCGCCGTTGGCGACCAGCCAGCTCTCGCCGTTGACGTACCCGTTGTTGACCTGGACTTCGAGGTGCAGGTGCGCCCCGAAGGCGCGGCCGGTGGAACCGACCTGACCGATGACCTGGCCGGCGGCGACGCGGTCGCCCACCTGCACGGTGCGGGTGCCGTAGGTCATGTGGGCGTAGAGGCTCGTGACACTGGTGCCGTTGATGTTGTGGGCGACCTTGACGTAGACGCCCCAACCCGGTCCGCTCTCGGACGACTCGATGACGACGCCGTCCGCGATGGACGAGATGGGGGTGCCGGCACCGACCATGTAGTCCACGCCCTTGTGGCCGGCATACGGTGTGCCGAAGTTGTTGAAGTACGGCAGCGGCCGCACCACGCCACCGCCCACCGGCAGTGCCGAGGCGACGGAGGAGAGCTGGCCGTTCGTGATCGCGGCAGCCAGGCGTGCGCGCTCCTGCTCGGCCCTGGCTGCCTCGATGCTGGCGAGCTCCTCCGGCGTCGTGGCCGCGTAGGACGCGCGGTTCAGGGTGATGCCATCGGTCGCCGAGGCGACGACGAGCGACTGCACCTGTGCGGCGGGCGCCTCCGCCGCGACAGCCGCGGGCGTCTGAGCCGCACCCGCCGCGGCGGGCTGGGCCGCGGTCGGCTGGGCCGCGGTCGAACCCTCGACCGGGGTCAGTGCCATGGCGGGCAGCGCGGAGGTGCCGGCGAGGCTGACGACCACGGCGATCGCGAAGGCGCCTCGCGCGTTGTGCCTCGGATTGTCCGGACGCACCGCCGTTCGGGCGGTCAGTCGGGCGAAGCGGCGCGAAGGCGTGGCAGGGGTGGGGTGCTGAGTCAAAGGTTCCTCTGGGCTCGATGAGCCCTCGGGTCGGCGCCGTCGGGTCGGCGGGTTTTGTGTCGCTGCCGGTTCGCTGGCTGCGACGTCGTTGGTAACGATCCTGTCACGGTCAACCTGGACGGAGCCTCCACGCGTGCACGCATAGTCGCGCCACCGCCCATCGTCAACCGGGTGCGCATCATCGCCCGGGAACCGAAGCTGGGTCCAGAGAAGGGAGCACCGATGAGCAGCAACGTGCCCGATGACGAGCGTCCGATCGACCCCGAGGCCGATCTTCCGCCGGAGCCGGTCCAAGACGATGACCGTCTCGTCCCGCTCGATGACGAAGGGAACGTGATCGAGGGTCGCTCCGCGAGCCCCGACGACGAGTAACGGTATGGGCATCGACACCCTCAGGATCGACGACGACACCGCCGCCGGGCTGGACCTGTGGTGGCGGGCGGCGAACTACCTCTCGGTCGGCCAGATCTACCTGCTGGACAACCCGTTGCTGCGCGAGCAGCTGACCCCCGAACACGTCAAACCGCGCCTGCTCGGACACTTCGGCACCGCGCCCGGGCTCAACCTGATCTACGCCCACCTGAACCGCGCGATCATCGACCGCGCCCTCGATGTGGTCTACATCGCCGGCCCCGGCCACGGCGGGCCCGCGATGGTCGCCAATGCGTGGCTGGATGGCACCTACAGCGAACTCTTCCCCGCCGTCGCACGTGACGAGCAGGGTCTGGCCGCGCTCATGCGCCAGTTCTCCTTCCCTGGCGGCATCCCGAGTCACGCCGCCCCCGAGACGCCCGGGTCGATGCACGAGGGCGGGGAGCTCGGCTACTCGCTCAGCCACGCCTACGGCGCCGCGTTCGACAACCCCGGCCTGACGGTGGCGTGCGTCATCGGCGACGGCGAGGCCGAGACCGGGGCGCTTGCCACTGCGTGGCACGGCAACAAGTTCCTCAACCCGGTGACCGACGGCACGGTGCTGCCGATCCTGCATCTGAACGGCTGGAAGATCGCCAACCCCACGGTGCTCGCGCGCATCCCGCAGGACGAGCTGCTCTCGCTGCTGCGCGGCTACGGGCACGACCCCCTGCTGGCGAGCTTCGCCGTCGACGACGACCCGCTCGAGGTGCACCGCACGTTCGCCGCCGTCGTCGACGAAGCCCTCGACCGCATCGACCGCATCCGCGCCGCCGCTCGCGCCGGAGACCTGCGGCGCCCTCGTTGGCCGATGATCGTCCTGCGCTCACCCAAGGGGTGGACCGGACCGGCGGTCGTTGACGGCGAGCCCGTCGAAGGCACGTGGCGCTCCCACCAGGTGCCGGTATCGGGGGCGCGCGAGAACGAGGCGCACCTGCAGGTGCTGGCGCAGTGGCTGCGGTCGTACCGCCCGGAGGAGCTGTTCGGCCCGACGGGGGAGCCGCGCGCGGAGATCACCGCCCTGGCTCCGCCGCCGCAGCGCCGCATGAGCGCGTCACGGCACGTGCACAACGGCGTGGTGCGGCCGCTGGATCTCCCCGACTTCCGCTCGTTCCAGGTGCCGGTCACCCAGCACGGCGGCGCGGACGAGGAGAGCACCGCCGTGCTCGGCCGCTTCTTCGCGGAGGTCATGCGTCGCAATCCCGAGGACTTCCGCCTCTTCGGTCCCGACGAGATCGCCTCCAACCGGCTGGCCCCCGCCGTGTACGACGTCACCGCCAAGCAGTGGATGGCCGCGACCGAGGACGTCGACCGTGACCTCGCCCCCGCCGGCCGGGCGATGGAGGTGCTCAGCGAGCACCAGTGCCAGGGGTGGCTCGAGGGCTACCTGCTCACCGGCCGGCACGGTGTCTTCACCTCCTACGAGGCGTTCGTGCACGTGGTCGATTCGATGTTCAACCAGCATGCCAAGTGGCTCCAGTCCAGTGCCGGCATCCCGTGGCGCTCGCCGATTGCGAGCCTGAACTACCTGCTTTCCAGCCACGTCTGGAGACAGGATCACAACGGGTTCTCCCACCAGGACCCCGGGTTCCTGGACGTCGTGATGAACAAGAGCCCCGACGTGGTACGGGTGTACCTGCCATTCGATGCGAACACGCTGCTGGCCACCTACGACCGCTGCCTGCGCTCGCGGGATCTCGTCAACGTCGTGGTCGCCGGCAAACAGCCCGAACCGCAGTGGCTGGCAATGGACGACGCCATCGCCCATGTGGAACGAGGCGCCGGTGTCCTGGAGTGGGCCGGCAGCGAGACCGCGGGCCAGAGCGTCGACGTCGTGCTCGCCTGCGCGGGCGACGTGCCGACGATCGAGACGATCGCGGCGGCGTCGCTGCTGCGCGAGCACATCCCCGACCTGCGGGTGCGCGTGGTCAACGTGGTGGATCTCGGCCGGCTCCAGCCCGATACGGTGCATCCGCACGGCATGACCGACGACGACTTCGACGCGCTGTTCACCGCCGACCGCCCCATCGTCTTCGCCTTCCACGGGTACCCGTGGCTCGTGCACCGGCTGACCTACCGGCGCCGGGGGCACGACAACCTGCATGTGCGCGGGTTCCTCGAGCGGGGCACCACCACGACGCCCTTCGACATGCTGATGATGAACGACCTCGATCGGTACCACCTGGTGATGGACGTCATCGACCGCGTGCCGGGACTGGCCGATCGCTGCGGCGACGTGCGGCAGCGGATGCAGGACCTGCGGGATGCCGCGCGCAGCCACACCCGCGAGACCGGCGAGGACGTCGCCTGGGTGCGGGACTGGCGCTGGTCGCCGCAGTGAGCCGGCCGCGCTCCTCCGGCCGCCGCGCGTCGCTGGCATCCTCCGTCCGATCCGCCGGTGGCGAAGTCATGGCACTGTCGCGCCTCGTGCTGGCAGCCAAGACCGCCGTCGCCGCGGCGGTGGCCTGGTATCTCGCGCCCTTCGTGCCGTTCGCCGACGCGGACTACTCCTACTACGCGCCGATGGGTGTGCTGGTGAGCATGTACCCGACCGTCGCCGACTCGGCCCGTGCCGGGCTGCAGGCGCTCGTCGGACTTGCCATCGGCATCGTGCTGGGCTTCGGCGGGCTGGCCGTGGTCGGTGCGGGTGCGCCGGGGGTCGTCGCCATCGCGATCGTCGTCGGTGTCGGCGTCGCGCTGGGCGGCATCCGGCGGCTGGGCGTCGGGCGCGACTGGATCGCCCTGGCCGGATTGTTCGTGCTGGTGCTCGGCGGCTCGAACGCCGACGCGTTCTCGACCTCGTACCTGGTCACCATGGCGTTCGGCGTGGCGGTCGGGATCACCGCCAACTACCTTCTGGTGCCGCCGCTGTATCTGCGCGAAGCGGGGGCGCAGCTGGCGACACTGCGCGAGCGGATCGCCGACACCCTCGATCAGATGGCGGCGGGGGTGGATGCCGGCGTTCTGAAGGACGACGACCTCGTGGCCGCCGCGGAGAACCTCGCGGCCCTGGCCGAGGTGGCGGCGGAGGGCGTGCAGCAGGCGAGCCGCAGCGGACGCGGAAACCCCCGAGGGCGGCGGCGGGCCGCGGAGCAGGCTCAGCTCGAGCGGGGCTGGCGGGCCCTGCAGCGCTCGGTGCTGCTGGCGCGCGAACTGGCGGACATCCTCATCCAGCATCCGGAGGTGTACGGCCAGCCGCGCAGCGACGACGGCGTGCTGTCCGCCGCACTGCGCGCCGTCGGCACGGCCATCTCGACCGTCGCCACGGGGGAGAACGCGGCTGCGCACCTGGCCGTCGCGACGGATGCGATCGACCGGTACGTCAGGGTCGGCGCCGACCCCGATGCCCCGCAGCCGAGCCCGGCGGTCACGGTCTCGGTCTGTCTGGGGCGCCTGGTACAGCTCGCGCGATCGCTGCTGTGAGGCGGCGCGAGAAGGAGCGGGTCACTCGCCGGTGCGGCCGACGGTGAAGCGCCGACCGCACCGTGACGAGCTCAGACGGAGTCGTCCGCCTGCGGGTCGGGGTCGTCCCCTTCGGCCTGCGAGGGGTGCCCGATCGCGTCGTCCGTGCCCTCCGAGGGGCGGTCCGGGTCGTCGCCTTCGGCCTGACTGGGCCGCGAGATGTCACTGTCCATGCTTCTCCTCCTTCGTGCTCGAGGTCTTCTCCCTCGACGCTAACGATCCGCAGCGCACGAGGCGAAGGGATTGACGCGCGGCAGACGCCGGGGTACCGCCCGGTCGGCCCGCGGCTCATGCCGTGCCCTCGCGCGCGGCGAGGGTGACCGCGGCGCGGATGCCCTCGGTCCAGGGCTCGCCATGTCCGGGGAGCACTGTGTTCGCGCCGGTCCCGGCGAGGGCTGTCAGGGCCGTGAGTGCCGAGTCCGGATCGGCCGTGGCCGCGTTGGCGACGATTCTGGGACCCGATGCGCCGGTGTAGGGGTCGAGCGTCACCAGCGCGTCGCCGGAGAGGAGGACGCCGGAGGCGGGCAGCAAGAACGCGCAGTGCCCGTCGGTGTGCCCGGGGGTGAAGACCGGCACCGGGGTGCCGGGGACATCCAGTGCACGCCCCGGCACGACGGTGCCCTCAGCCTCGACGCCCTTCACCGTGAGGGCGCCGGCTGCCGTCATGCGGGCGAGGATCGGGATGGCACGCGGATGCCGCAGCGGATACACCCAGCGGGGTGCCGCATGCCGGTACCGATACGGATGCCGCGCGAGGCGCCGGTCGCCCTCGTGCACGAAGTGCCGCACGGCGTGATCCTCCGCCAGCTGTCGCGACATGCCGACGTGGTCGAAGTGGCCGTGGGTCAGCAGCACGGCGTCGATGTCCGACGGCGTGGCATCCAGCGTCCGCAACAAGGAGACGAGATCCCGCCACATGCCGGGGAGCCCCGTGTCGACGAGAGTGAGGCCGTCGGCGCCGGCCAGCAGGTAGCAGTTCACCTGCGCGCGGGACAGCCGGTGCGCGCCGGGCGCGCATTCCTGCCAGGGCGTCGTGGGTGCGGTCATGTGGTCAGCCTGTGGGTCGCACCGCGCGCAGAGGAGGGTATTGCCGGGCGGTGCGGTGCGGTGATAGCGATCCAGCGCTGGCCCGTCAAGTCCGTGCAGGCGCCGGTTCTTCTTGGGACCCTTGAGCGGTCACATCTGCACAGACAGGACCCACCATGACGCTCTACGCGCCCGCCGAGACCCACGCTCCGGTTCGACCCTCCGCCCGCGGCCCCCTCGGACGTGAGATCCTGGCGCTCCTCGAAGACGAGGCGCGCGA
The DNA here is from genome assembly GCF_030246865.1 of Microbacterium sp. zg-B96. Classification (NCBI taxonomy): domain Bacteria; kingdom Bacillati; phylum Actinomycetota; class Actinomycetes; order Micrococcales; family Microbacteriaceae; genus Microbacterium; species Microbacterium sp. zg-B96. The sequence goes on from NZ_CP126738.1 coordinate 636,434, forward strand.
CGCCTCGAGCGTCCGCACCCTCGCCGCACAGGCGGTGGCCGCCGCCGACGACATCGCCCGCGACGACGATGTGCAGCTGAGCCTGTTCCTGCTGTACGCCCTGCATTACGGGTCGCTGGCGGACCTCCCCACGTCGCGTGAATGGGACGTCGACCTGCTCGCCGCGCGGCAGGTGCTGGAGGCCGCCTTCGAAGCCCAACTGCGCAGCGAGATCACCGTGCCCGCTGCCCCCGACCCCACGGCCGACGCCGTGGCTCGGCTGCTCTTCTCCTTCACCGCTCCCACGCCGGGCCCGAGCCTGGCGCGGTACGTCGCCAAGACGGCATCCGCTGAGCAGTTGCGGGAGTTCCTGATGCACCGCAGCGTCTACACGCTGCGCGAAGCCGACCCGCACTCGTGGGCGATTCCGCGGCTGACCGGCCGGGCGAAGGCCGCGCTCATGGAGATCCAGTTCGACGAGTACGGCAGCGGTGACGCGGGCCGGGCCCACGCCGGGATCTTCGCCCAGACCATGCGCGGCGCGGGGCTCGACGACACCTACGGCGTCTACGTCGACGCGGTGCCGGCGGTGACCCTCGCCTCGCTCAACATGATGTCGATGTTCGGGCTCAACCGCCGACTGCGCGGCGCGATCGTCGGCCATCTTGCGGCGTTCGAGATGACCTCGTCGATCCCGAACAAGCACTACGGCGACGGCTTCCGCCGCAACGGCTTCGACACCGATGTCACCTGGTACTTCGACGAGCACGTCGAAGCGGATGCCGTGCACGAGCAGATCGCCGGGCGCGACATGGCCGGGGCGCTCGCCGAGGACGAGCCCGAGCTGCTCGGCGACATTCTCTTCGGCGCCGCAGCGTGCCTGGCCGTGGACGGCTGGGCGGGCGATCACATCCTTCAGGCGTGGCAGCAGGACCGCAGCGCCGTTCGGGAGGGCTGGGAACAGCACCGTGTCGCATCCTGAGCATGACCGCCTCGACGGGGAGTACGTGCTGCCGCTGCGCTGGGACGACGACGCCGGCCTGGGGGAACTGACCGACTACCTCGCGCGGTTGCGGCGCTGGGTGGACGTGACGGTCGTGGACGGGTCGGCCCCGCCACTGTTCGAGGGGCACCACGTGACCTGGCCGTTCGTACGGCACATCCCGCCCGCAGTGGCGGGACGCAACGGCAAGGCCAGGGGAGCGGTGACCGGCATCCGGTGCTCCCGCCACGAGAAGATCGTCATCGCCGACGACGATGTGCGGTACGGCCGGCAGCAGCTGACGACGGTGCTCGACCGGCTGGATGCCGCTGATGCGGTGCGGCCGCAGAACGTGTTCGTCCCGGCGCCGTGGCACGCCCGGTGGGACACCGGCCGGAGCCTGCTCAACCGGGGCCTCGGCGGGGACTTCTCCGGCACGGTGGCGGTGCGCCGCGGGGCGCTGCCGGAGGCGGGCTACGACACCGACGTGCTGTTCGAGAACCTCGAACTGGAGCGCACGGTCCGCGCGCACGGCGGCCGGGTGGATGTGGCATCCGACGTGTATGTCGCCCGCCGCCCGCCCGAGCTGGCGAAGTTCTTCGAGCAGCGCGTGCGTCAGGCGTATGACGATCTCGCGCAGCCGGGGCGCTTGGCGCGCGAGCTGGCGCTGCTGCCGCTCATGGTGGCGTTGCTGCGCGCACGGAACGTGTGGGGGCTGGCCGTGCTGGCCGCGGTCGTCGTCGCTGTCGCGGCGATCGGGCGTGCCCGCGCGGGCGGGCGACGGCACTTCCGTGCGACGGACTGCCTGTGGGCGGTGCCGTGGGCGATGGAGCGCGCCGTCACCGTCTGGATCGCGGTGGCGCTGCGCCTGCGCGGCGGCGTGCGCTACCGCGACGGACGCATTCTTCGCGCGGCGACGCCGTTGCGCACGCTCAGGAGGGCGACATGACCGAGAACGAGACCACCATCACCGCCTACCCGGACGGTCCACTGATCGTGCGAGGCACCGGGGTCACCTACCGCAACGAAGCGGGCGAGGAGATCCGCCAACCCCGGCGCACCGCGGCGCTGTGCCGCTGCGGAGTGTCGGCGATCAAGCCGTGGTGCGACGGCACCCACAAGCTCGTCGGCTTCACCACGACCCCGGTGCTCCCCGCCGACGCGAACCCCTGAGGCGCGGCGGGCCGGTGGTTTCCCAGGGGTGTTCGATACGCTCCTCGAATGCCTCTCTGGTGGGAACACTTGCGTAATCTGCTGTCTCTGCGCGCCCACGAGCATGCCACCCTGCCGGACCTCCGCGGACTGGAAACGGTCCGGGCGCGCGTCGAGGGCACGCACTATCTGGCGCACGACCGGGAGCGCTCGCACGACGGCGATCGCATGTATGTGCTGCGCCGGGAGCCGCGCAACAAGCGGGACATGTCCGCGATCGCGGTCTACGCGCGGGGTCGGGCGGTCGGCTACGTTTCCGCCACGCGGGCCGCAGCGATCGCGCCCCTGCTGGACCGGCTCGGCGGCGCCGCTGTGATCAACGGGCTGGGTTCGGAATCGGGCAGCAGCCGACTGTGGGTGGACCTGCCGGAGGAAGAGGCGTTGCTCGGCTTCGTTCGCTCGTACGAGGGCGACGCGATCAGCGACGCAGCAGCACCTCCTCGCTGAAGCGTTCGAGCTTGGCGGGGTTCGCGATCGCGGAGGCCCGCGTGATCCGTCCGTCCTACGACATGAAGACACCGCCCGGCGTCCGCGTGTGACATCCGTTTTCAGTCGAGCAGGGAGTGCCCCCCGGATCCGGCGGATACCGGGTCGGCGAGTCGTCGCATCCGGAAGGCGTTGATGACGCCGACGACGGCGGTGAGGATAGGGATGAGCAGGGCGATCTGCAGCGCGATCGGGCGTGCCTCGGTGTTGATGCGGATCACCTCCTCCTGGATCGGTTCCGGCTGGTCGACCAGGAGCCCGGCGAGCAGGTCATTGGACATGAACTCGGCATCCTCCTGAAGGACCTGCGCGACCTGCTGCTTCTCCTCGCCGGGGAGGACGGTGCTCGCGTTGGACATCCCGGTGAAGACGTAGGCGAGGGATGCGAGCATGATCGCGCCCGCGAAGGCCAGGCCGAACGACAGACCGAATGACCCCGCGGCGGAGTTGACGCCGGCGGCTTCGCTGACGCGTTCGTCGGTGATCGGGGAGAGGGTGTAGTTGTTCAGCTGCGACACCAGCAGCCCCAGCCCGCAGCCGCAGACCAGGAGCGGGACCAGCAGCAGCCAGCCGCTGGTCGCGCGCGGCACGACGGGAATGAGGGCGAGCAGGCCCACCAGCAGCAGCAGGAACCCCCACAGCACCAGGTTCGCGGGGCGGATGGGCCGCTGCATCTTGCCGGCGATCATGGCGACGGCGAACATGCTCAGCGACAGCGGTGCGATCGACAGCCCGGCCTGCAGCGCGTTGTAGCCGAGCACCATCTGCAGGTAGATGGGGAGGACGATCATCGAGCCGCCGAGGGCGATCTGCTGCAGCATCTGCTGCGTGACGCCGATGCGGAACGGCTTCGAGCGGAACAGGTCGGGATCCAGCAGCATCGCATTGCCCTGGCGCTGACGGCGAACGAGCCAGTAGGCGAGGCTCCCGAGGCCGAGGAGGCCGACGGCGATGATCGCGAGCACCGGACCTTCGCCCTCCTGCCACACCAGGATGCCGATCACGACTCCGCCCATGCCGACCACCGACAGGATCGAGCCCACTGCGTCGATCTTTCGGGACCCGGTGTACGGCACATCGTGGACGAGCTTGATGCCCGTCAGCACGACCCCGATCACGAGAGCTTCGAGCAGGAAGGCGATGCGCCAGGACCAGAACGTGGTGATGAAGCCGCCGATCAGCGGCCCCACCGCAGCGGCGATCGCCGCCGAACCTCCCACCAGCGCGTAGACCCGCTTCTGTGCGGCGCCCTCGAAGTTGCCGTGGATGAGGGACTGCATCGACGGCAGCAGAAGGGAGGCACCCAAACCGCCGACGACGGCCCAGAAGACGATGATCGGCAGCAGCGTCTGGGCGAGGGTCATCGCGATCGCGCCGGCGGCGTAGCAGAGCAGCCCGATCACGTACGCGCGTTTGCGCCCGATGAGGTCGCCCGTCTTGCTGCCGATGAGGATGAACGCCGCGGACACGAGCGCTTCCAGCGCGATGGCCGACTGGACGCCGCTGACGGTGGTGCCGATGTCCGCCACCACTGCCGAGATCGACACGTTCATGATCGAGGTGTCGACCACCAGGACGAACATCGCCATCGCGAGCAGCACCGCCAGCTTGCCGTTGAACGCCACCTCGCTCTTCGCGTCCTTGTTCACCGCGGCCCCCTCACTGAGGCGAGGCGCCCAGCAGCCCCGTGTCGAGCGCGTCGACGAACGCGCGATAGTCGGCCTCGTTCTGGTCGGCATACGCCTCGGCGAAGTCGGCGATCGCCTCATCGAACACCCGCGAGTCGCCGAGATAGGCCGCGATCTGCACCCGATCCCCGGATCTGGCGTGCGCCCTCGCGAGGGCACTTCCGCAGACCTGCGCGTAGAGCATCGCGCCCCGCGGCACCATCACCTCCGGGTCGAGCGACCCCTTCCAGTCCTGAAGCTGACGGATGTAGTAGTCCCGCTCGAGCCCGCCATCGCCGGCGAAGCCCGGCTGCCAGCCCAGAAAGATGTCGCTCGAGGCCTGCATCATCCGCTGGCCGCGGACGACGCGCTCGCCGTGACTGGGGAATTCGCTGGGGCCGAGGAATCGTTCGAGCACGGATGCCTGCGCCTGTTTGGCCTGCAGGAACAGCGGATCGGAATCATCGCGACCGGTCAGCAGCAGGATCCACGCCCGGGTGCCGACGCTGCCGACGCCGACGACCTTGCGGGCCATGTGGACGTAGACGTATTCCGACAGTGGATGCCGGTCCACCAGCAGCGTCCGCTGGTAGGCCGCGAGCACTTCCTGCATCCGCGCTTCGGTGTCCGCCGCACTCAATCGGCCGCCGACGATGTCCTCGACCGGCACGATCAGCGGCGGGTCTGCGACGATCCGCATCCGTCCGCCCTCGGTGGAGACGAGCTTGGCGAACGCGCGCATGCGGTCGCGGCCGCGGGCCTTCGCCACGATGGATTCGAAGCCCTTCATCTGGCGTTTCTTCGCCCGCTCGGCCTCCAGTTCGTCGCGGAGCCAGGCCTGCACGCGCTCGGCGTCGAGGGTGTCGTACCAGGCATCCAAGACCGATGCGCGCGCGGACGTCGCCATCTGCTCGCGGTAGCCCGCCACCGCGGCATACAGCGTCGCCCGGCGTTCGGAATCGCTGAAACCGCGATGCCGGCCGGCGATCTCGAAGCTCGTCACCAGCCGCTTCACGTCCCACTCGAAGGGGCCCGGCAGCGTCTCGTCGAAGTCGTTGATGTCGAAGACCAGCCGGCGCTCCGCCGAACCGAACAATCCGAAGTTCGACAGGTGGGCATCGCCGCAGAGCTGAACGGTCAGCCCGCTGTTGTCGGTGGTGGCCAGGTCCGACGCCATCAGCAGGGCGCCGCCGCGATAGAACGCGAACGGCGAGGCCCTCATGCGCTCGTAACGCACGGGTACGAGTTCGGGGACCCGGGATTCGGCCTGCTCTTCGAGCAGCGACAGTGGGTTCACCCGGTTCTCCAGCGCGTGCCACTGCCGGTGACTGCTCCGAGGGGACCGGGCGCGCGCGGCACGACCGGCCTCGTGCCGCGCGACGAATCCGGAGCCATATCCCACCGGGCTGGGGGTGCTCATGGGGACCTCAGGACACGCTCAGCGCGCGGGACTTGAGGGAGTCGAACTCGGCCTGCGAGATCGCGCCAGAGTCGAGGAGGGTCTTCGCCGATTGGATCTCTGCGGCCGGTGAGCCGCCCGTGGTATCCCGGATGTAGGCGTCGGCATCCGTTCGGCTGTCGTAACCCTGCACTCCGCTGCGGCGCTCTCCCATGCGGTGTCCTCTCGCGATGATGTAGACCAGTGCGCCCAGGAGTGGCACGAACACCAGGAAGATGACCCACAGTGCTTTCGCGCCGCCGCCCAGCTCGGGGTCGCGGAACACGTCGACGATGATCGTGATGACGATCCAGACGCAGGAGATCCAGATGTAGAACCAGAACGCCCCTGCCAAGAAGTCCCACACGCCCATGGTGACCGGTCCTTTGTCGTTTGTTCGTTGTTTCCCCTGACCCCGAACGCTACGACGCGCGTGGCCCGGCCACATCACCCACACAAGGTGACGCGCAGGCCGAACCCGCGCGGCGCGTAACTCAGGTGGCGTTTCCTCCCCAGCCGGGGATCCGCGGAGTTATCCACAACCCCAGGTCAGGCATTGTTTCGGGGCCCTTCAATGTCGGAGGGGGTCGGCAGGATTGGGGGTATGAACACCTCCCCGACCACCACCGCCGCACGGACGGCCGTGCTGTCGCATGAGCAGGTGATCTCCGGGCTGGAGGAGGTGCGGCGGCGTCGGGCGGCGGTGGATGCTGATGAGGTGTGGTTCCTGTCGCAGGCAGAGGCTGTTGCGCAGGCGCAGACCGCCCGCATCCCGACCAGTGAGGGTCGGGAGCGGGAGATGCCGTTGCGGGGAATGGCCGCGGAAGTCGGCGCGGTGCTGCGCCGCTCCGATCACGGCATGCGCGACCGGATGCACGACGCGACCGTGCTCGTGGATGAGTTCCCCGCGACGTTCAGGGCGCTGCGGGAGGATCGCATCGACCGGGTTCATGTCCGGCTCATCCAGGACGCCGGCGCCAGGATCACCGACCCCGACGCCCGCGCCCGGTTCGAACAGGCGGCGCTCGTCGTGGCGGAGCAGGACACTCCGGGACGGGCGAAGCCACTCGTGCTGATGCTGGCGCAGCGACTGAACCCGGTGCCGCTGGAAGAGCGGCACAAGGAGGCCGCGGCCGGCCGGCGAGTGTGGGTGCGGGACCTGGACGACGGGATGGCCGAACTCGCCGCGATCCTGCCGGCGGAGTTGGTCTACGCGATGCGGGACCGGCTGAACCAGCACGCCCGCCAGATCGCGGACGCGCATCGTGCCGCTGCCAAAGCCGCTGCCGCGGCGGAGGCCGAGGCCGAAGCCACCGCGGCAGAGATCCTCGCAACCGATACCCGCACGATGGATCAGATCCGCGCGGACGTGCTCGCCGACCTGCTGCTCACCGGGCACGCCACCGCACCCGAGGCGACCGGAGCGATCCCGGAGGGCACGGCGATCGTCGCGCAGGTGCAGGTCGTGATCCCCGCCCACACGCTCATCGGCATCGGCGACGAGCCCGCCGAGCTGGTCGGATACGGGCCCATCAGCCCCGACACCGCCAGGCGCCTCGCCGCGACCGCCGAGGTGTGGGAACGGCTGTTCACCTCACCCACCACGGGCGCGGTGCAGCAGGTGCTCACCTACCGGCCGACCCGGGAGATGCGCAGACACCTCGACGCGAGGGACGAGCACTGCCGGTTCCTGGGGTGTCGAAGACCGGCCCGCCAGTGCGACCTCGACCACACCCACGATGCTGCGCTGGGTGGGCCGACCTGCCTCACGAATCTCGCGAACCTGTGCCCCGGGCGACATCACCCGGTCAAGCACGGCACCGCGTGGAGCGTGGTGCAGAAAGCCGATGGCATCCTGGAATGGACCAGCCCCACCGGCCGGGTCTACACCGACATCCCCCGCCGGGTGCTGGAGTTCATGGCCCTGGCCGCCATCGAAGAACCCGCACCGTTCTAGTCAGCGCTCGCTCCGCGGTTCGGCGGAGTCGATCGCCGGGGGAGCGGCGGCGATGTGCGAGATCGAGCGCCACACCAGCAGCAGGGTGACCGCCGACCCCGCGAAGGCGAACCACCATGGGGCGGTCAATCCCCATGCCTGAGCGATGAGCCCGCCGAGCAGTTGCCCGATCACCAACCCTCCGAAGACGCCGACCATGTTCACCGAGGCGATGCGCCCCTGCAGATGCAGGGGCACCAGGCGCTGCCGCACGGTGGTGGAGATCGTGCCCCAGACGAAGGCGTAGGCGCCGAACCCGAACATGAGGCCGAAGGCGACGGCGGGCACGGTCGTGAGTGCGAAGGCGAGGTGCATGAGCACCTCGAGCGAGAGGCACACCCGCATGAGCGTCGCGAACGACACGTGGCGTTCGAGCCACCCGAAGCACGCCGTGCCCACCAGGCCGCCGAGGGCGGATGCCGTCGTCAGCGCACCGAACCCGAGGGCACCCATGTCGAGGTATTCGGTCGCATAGAGCACGAGGATGCTCCAGGGCGCGGCCCAGGTGACGTTGAAGACCAGGATGATGAGCACGAGCGTGCGCACCGGGGCGTTGCCGCGCAGCCACCGCAGGCCCTCCCGGATCGGATGCGGCTTCGCGCCCGTGGGCGCGGCATCCTTCGGCGGAATCGGGGTGTGCGCGATGCGTGAGATGAGGACCACGGCGAGGCTCACGCACAGGATCTGGATCGCGAACGGCCAGAAGGATCCGATGGCGAAGAGGAACGCGCCCAGCGGGGGACCGGCGAGCTGGTTGCCGACGAGATACCCGGCCTGCAGTCGCGCGTTTCCCAGACCCAGATCGGCCGGCCGCACCAGCATGGGCAGGAGCGTGCTGCCCGCCGTGTCGGCGAACACTTCTGCGGTGCCGTAGAGGAACGCGGCGGCCAGGACGATCCACACCGTGACCTGGCCGGTCGCGAGGAAGATCACGAGCCCGAGCACGATCACCGCGCGCGAACCGTTCGCGAGCATGACGAGGCGGCGTCGATCGTGGTGGTCCGCGATCGACCCTGCCAGCAGTCCGAACAGCAGCCACGGCAGGTACTGCATCATCGCGCCCGAAGCCACCAGAAGCGGTGACGAGGTCAGCGACGCGATCAGCAACGGTGACGCCGACAGCGCGATGCCGTCGCCGACGTTGCTCGTCCACGACGACCCCAGCAGCCAGCGGAAATCCTTGCCGAGTCGGCGGGGTGCGATCAGGTCGCCGAGCGAGCGCATTCCGCCAATGCTAGGGCTAACCGCTCAGGCGGATGCTTCGACGGCAGCCCCCCAGCCGTCGTAGTCGCCACGCGACCTTTCCACGACGGCGATCACTTCACTCAGGAAGCGTTCGACGGACGCGAAATCCAGCGGCTCCTCGCGGGTGGCCTGCAGAAAAGTCTGGAGGCCTCGGCGTCCGATCTCGACGCTGAATCCGCGCGATTGCAACTCGGCTCCGGCGACATTGGCGAACGCGCGGCGGCGGAAGTAGGCGAAGTGCTCCACCGGGCGTGGTACCTCGAAACGGTCATTGAGTTCCATGCGCTGTGCCTCCTGAGTGGGCCAAAGGGCCAACTGTGACTGGAGCGTGGAACTCTCGGTCGCTTGTTGCATGGAATTCTCCGTCATTTGGTAAGTATGGCCGTAAGTATCTCCCCCGTCGCCATTTATTGCGAAATCGGTCTTCTTGCGCTCGGTGCAACATGGCCGCGGTGCTGCGAATCGCCCGGCGATGCCTTGTCGAGGGGTCGGGGCGGGCTGCAGACTGGCCGCATTGACGCGAGGAGTGAGCGATGGCCCATCAGGATGTTGCGACGGGGGCGACTTCGCATGTGATCAGGCCGCTCACGCCCGAGACCTTCCCGGCGTGGCTGGCGCTCGCCCAGAAGCACAACGGGGTGTGGGGCGGATGCTACTGCTCCTATTTCCACGGCGACACCGAGCGCACCGTCAAGAGCGAGTACGACGGCCCGACATTCAAGCAGCGCCTCGTGGCGGAAGGCGTCGCCCACGCCGCGCTCGTCTTCGACGGCGAGGACGCCATCGCGTGGTGTCAGTACGGCAGCCCGGACGAATTGCCGGGCATCTATCACCGCAAGCAGTACGACGCGGGCGAGACCAATCCGGCCCCGTGGCGCATCACCTGCTTCTTCGTCGATCGCGACCACCGACGTTCGGGAGTGGCGCGCGAGGCGCTGGACGGCGCGCTCGAGCTGATCGCGCAGGCCGGCGGGGGTGAGGTCGTCTCATTCCCCAACGAGCTCGCGCCAGGCAAGCGGACGTCATCGTCGTTCCTCCACAACGGCACCCGGGCCATGTTCGAGAAGGCGGGATTCGCGTTCGAGCGCCACATCGGCAAGAGCAAGACAGTGATGCGCAAGACGGTGCTGCCCGCCCTCGGCTGAGACTGTCCCGGGCGGCTTGTACGCTTTCACGGGATAGGGAGCGTGCGTGAGTCTGGCTGGGGAACCTCGACGGCTGTCGAATGACGGGGAGGGTGTCGAAGCGCTTGCCGTTGCCTCGGCGGCTGAAGGCGAAGAAGCCTGGACGCCCACATCCGCACTGATCCCGCCTCACCTGCAGAAGTACCTCGATTCGTTCGACCGACTGAACCCGCTTCAGTCCAAGGCGGTGCCTGTGGTGCTGGGAACGAGCGGGCACGTGATGGTCGTGGCGCCGACGAGCTCGGGCAAGACCCTCATCGGCGAGGTCGCCGCGCTGCGCTCGATCGTCTCCGACGGCAAGCCCGCGGTGTGGCTGCTCCCTGCGCGCGCTCTGGCCGCCGAGGTGGCCCAGATCGCCCGCCGATGGAGCACGCATGGCATCCGCACCGTCGAGCTGACCGGTGAGACGAACATGTCCAGCGACGCTGTCCGCCAGGCCCAGCTGTGGGTGGCCACAACGGAGAAGTTCGAAGCGCTCTACCGTCGGGCGTCGCTCAAGGACGTCATCGGGCGGATCGGTGCCGTGATCATCGACGAAGTGCATCTGGTGGGGGATCCTGCGCGGGGGGCGACACTCGAGTCGCTCATCGCACGGCTGCGCGTCGCCGAGGGGCGCACCCGCATCGTGGCCCTGTCGGCGACCGTCTCGAACGCCGAAGAGCTCGCCGCATGGTTCAACGCCGACCTCGTGCGCTCGGCATGGCGCCCGACGGTGCTGACGACACAGCTGGTTCCGTACGACGCCCCGGTGCAGGGCAAGCGCGAGGACTACGAATCGGCGAAGGATGCTGTCGTCCTGCCGCTGCTGCGGAGTTTGCTCGGCGAGGGGCTCGGCGGCAGCGCAACCACCTCCGGGGAGGGTGCCTCGCCATCCAGCGCGGTCGTGTTCTGCGGGAGCAAGGCGGCGGTCCTGCGAACCGCGGCGCGTGCAGCGGGTGTCCCGTTCCGAGGCGTCGAGCCGGAGGCACTGGTCGAATCCTGCTTCCGCCGGGGCGTCGGCATCCATTTCCGGGATGCGCCGCGCGCCAGGCGCGCGTTGGATGCCTTCCGCTCGCGGGAGCTGCGTGTGCTCGTGGCCACATCCGGCCTGTCGACGGGAGTGAACACCCCGGCGAAGTTCGTCGTGATCCGCGACCTGGAACTCGGAATGACGCCGCTGGAGGTGAGCCAGGCGCAGCAGATGTTCGGGCGCGCGGGTCGCGCAGGGCAGGAGTCGGAAGGGTTCGGCTTCATGCTGGTCCCCCGGGCCGAAGAAGCCACGTGGAAGATGAAGCTCCTCGACGGGTACGCGGCACGGAGCCGGATCGCGGCCCAACTGGGCGACGCGATCCTCGCGGAGCTGCTGCTCGGGTCGGTCGTTGACCGATCCAGCGCGCGCGCCTGGTTCGAACAGACGCTCGCGTTCGCTCAGGATGGGTCCGCGGTCGACCTCGACGGGGTCATCGACGCCCTGGTGCAGCGCGGGTTCGCGGCCGAGGTCGACGGCCAGCTCGCGCCGACGGAGATCGGCACGCTCACGTCCCGCCTCATGATCGATGTCGAGTCAGCGGGGGAGATGCTTCGCGCGCTCGCCGAGCTTCCGATTCCGGCAACAGCGGACGAAGCCGAGGAACTCGTCGTGCAGACTGTCGCGACCGCGGCGACGTCGCTTCGGGAACGCCCCGTCAACGAGCGCACGTACAGCGCTTACGTCGACCAGCTGCTGACGGGCTGGTCGCCTCGAGTCATCGCCCGGGCGGGTGAGCAGTTCGGCGCGCGAGTGTGCATGGCCGCTTCTCAGCTCGTGCTGCGTTCTCCCGCTCGGATGCGGGAGAACCTGCCGCCGGGTGTGTCGATGGCCCAGTTCCGCCGTGCGGCTGAAGACATGCCGCGGTACCTCGCCTGGGTCGCTGCACTGGGGTACGTGCATGCGTCGACCTGGGCGCCGGCCGTCGCGGGCGACCTCTCGCGTCGGCTGACCTGGGGCCACCTCTCGCCGCACCCCGAACGCGGGGCCGGGCGACTGCTGTGGATGCTGGAGCGGATGCTGGAGCCACAGCATCACCGTGACCGCATGCAGGATCTCTGGCGCCGCGCCCGCGGGGCGGGGTTCGCCTCACCCGATGCGATCAACGCGAGGCCACGCGGCGTCGACGTCACAGCCGAAGGATTCGCCGAGATCGTCGGTGCGCGTGCGGACATCCAGCTCCAACCGCTCATCGACCTCGAGCTGACCTATCGCACCCCCAATCCGGCGGCCCGGATCACCGCGTTGAGCAATACCGGCGCGAACCGTGCCCTCGCGAGCACTCGGCCGGCGCACGGGCCCATCAACCTGGTGCTTCCGGCGCGCTCCGCGGGGAAGGTCGCTGCGGATGTCTTCTTCTACACGCGCGACGGCGACTTCGGCTACGACAGTCTGGTCGCGGACCTGGCTGTGGACATCGTGTCGGTGACGCCCGTCGAGGAGGCAGGGCGCCTTGTCGAGGACCTCCCCGAAGCCCACTCGGTTCTCCCGCACTCGCGAGGTGTGCGCCGCTTGTTCCAGGGGGAGCGCAAACGCCTGCGCGAAAGCATCCTGCCCCTGACTGCGCCCGACCCGCGCCTGGCGCCGATCGCGGCTGCGCTTTCGGAGCGTCGCAGCGAACCGGACGCTGCGGTGGTTGCACTGAGAACCAACCTGCGGGCGTTGTTGCGGGCGTCCAGTCGCACGGACCTGCGGTCGCCGCGAGCGGTGCTGCGGGCCCGAGAAGCCTCAGAGGCGGAGGTGCAGATCACGCTTGCCGCGTTGCTGGCGTCCCTTCAGATCGATGCCGGCGTCGCGACATCGGAGGGGCACCCCCTCGCGGTCGTTCGGCTGAACGACCGATGGGCACTCGCGGGGCCGCGCCACGCTCGGCCGGGGCGGATCGAGCCCCTCATTCCCGCAGTGCTCCCGAGGCAGATCGAGACGGTTCCGGCGCCGGCCACGCCGAGCACGGTGCGCGCGGCGCCGCGCTGCGGGTGGATGGTGCAGTTCGCGCAGCAGTCCGGAACGTAGCGGGGTCACTGGCATCGGCACGCCGAGGAAGACCCGGCGTAGGCTTCGCGCATGGACAGGGGTGACGCCCAGCCGGACCAGCATGCCGCGATCCTCGTCGTATCGGCGGACGATCGGCTCCGTCGCGCGGTCGTCGACCCGCTGCACCGCCGCTATGCGCTGGACTACCGCATCATCGAAGCAGGCAGTCCCGCCGGCGGCATCGCGGCGATCGAGGAACTGCACCAGTCCGGCAGTGACCTGGCCTTGGTGCTCTCCGACGACGCATCGCCCGCCGATGGGGACGAGAACGTGTTCGCCGCCGCGCGCCGGCGCTTCCCGAACGTGCGGCGCGGGCTGGTCATCGAGTGGGGATCCTGGGCCGATCACGAGACAGCAGGCGCGGTGCTCGAACTCATGTCGCGCGTGCAGATCGACTACTACGTGGTGCGGCCGGTGGACCGGGCGGACGAGTCGTTCCACCGGGCGATCACCGACTTCCTGCACGAGTGGGAGTTCTCCAGCGGCAAGCGCCGGCGGGGCTTCATCGTGATCGGCGACCAGGCCCAGCCGCGCACCCACGCGCTGCTCACGCTGATGGAACGCGGCGGCACCCACGCAGTGCACCTCGACCCCGATTCACCCGAGGCGATGGCCTTGCTCGCCCGGGCCGGCGTCGATTACGAGGGCGTGCCGCTGGTGCGCACGCCGGATGGTCAGCTGCTGGTCGACCCGGACGATGCCGCCCTGGCCCGCTCGTACGGCTTGGACACCTCGCTGCCCGAGTCCGTCGTCGATGTCGCCATCGTCGGCGCCGGGCCGGCAGGCTTGGCGGCGGCGGTCTACGCGGCATCCGAGGGGCTGGACACCCTCGTGCTGGAAGGGGAGTCGATCGGCGGACAGGCCGGTTCGAGTTCGCTCATCCGCAACTATCTGGGCTTTTCGCGCGGCGTCTCGGGCGCGGAGCTCGCGCAGCGGGCCTACCAGCAGGCGTGGACCTTCGGGGCGCGCTTCGCGCACACGCGGCGGGTCGAAGGGATGAGTCTGACCGGCGAGGGGTTCGAGCTCCGCGTCGGGGGCGGCGGGGTCGTCCGTGCCCGATCGGTGGTCCTGGCCACCGGGGTCAGCTACCGGCGGCTGGCCGCACCCGGGCTGCATCCGTTCGTCGGGGCGTCCGTGTTCTACGGCGCCTCATCGGCGGAGGCTCGCGCCCAGACCGGGCGCATGGTGCTGGTGGTCGGCGGGGGCAACTCCGCTGGACAGGCGGCGCTGCATCTCGCCCGCTACGCGCGCTCGGTCTCGCTCGTGGTGCGCGGCCCGTCGCTGGCCGAGAGCATGTCGCGCTATCTCATCGACCAGCTGGATGCCGCCGGCGTCGGTCTCATCACCGGCACGCGCGTCGTGGATGCCGGCGCGCACGACTCGGACCGGCTCGATCATGTGATGCTCGAGCACACCGACTCCGGGGAGCGGGTCGAGGTGCCCGCCGATGCCGTGTTCATCACGATCGGCGCCCGCCCGCACACCGACTGGCTCGCCCCCGAGGTGCTGCGCGACAAATGGGGATCAGTGATCACGGGTGCGGATGTGCTCAGTGAGGGCGGCCGCCGGGCATGGCTCGGCGCCGAGGGGGCGCCGACGCAGTTCGAATCATCGGTGCCCGGCTTCTATGCCGTAGGCGACGTGCGGCGCGGTTCGGTCAAGCGCGTCGCCTCAGCCGTGGGCGAGGGGTCGGTGGTGATCTCCGCCGTGCACGCGCATCTGGGCGCTCACGTCGGCGGCTGACTGGGGTGCCGTCACGGGCAGACGCGAACCCGGTGTTCCTCGAAGCCGACGATGTCGCCGACCTGCAACTGCCGTCCGCGGCGGCGATCGACCTCGCCGTTCACGGTCACGTAGCCGTCGATGATGGCTTCCTTCACGTCTCCACCGGAGTCGAGGATCCCCGCGAACTTCAGGAACTGCCCGAGGCGAATGCCCTCGCCGCCGATCGAGACGTCGTCGATCGGAGCCGGGTTCGTCATCCCTGAATGCTAGCCGACCGGGATCGGGGACCCTTCGAAGTGGACGCGACGGCGGGGGGTCGAAGCCCTCCGGTGTGTCCAGGACTAGCTCATGCCGAGGCCCGGCCTGATGGCTGAGCGGTGAACCGGTTGGAGGTGACCGGTCCCGTTGACTCCCGCACGAGCAGGTGGGTGGGTATCAAGGTAGTCCCGACCCGCGGGGGCTCACCATTCAGGATCGAGATGAGGCGGCTGGCGGCGAGACGCCCGGCCTGCTCCGTGTCGCCGGCAATCGTCGTAAGTGGCGGGGCGCTGAAATCGGCGCCGAAGATGTCGTCGCATCCCACGACGCTCATGTCGTCGGGAACCCGCACGCCGCGCTGCCGGAGTCGCTGAAGGACTCCGATTGCGAGCAGGTCGTTGAAGGCGACGCAGGCGGTCGCGCCGGTGACCAGCAGGGCGTCAGCGGCCGCCAGGCCGCTCGTCCGGGTAGGCGTGTACGGTCCGACGAGGATCGGCTCGAGGGACTGAAGGCGGACCTGTTCCTCGAATTCCTTCCACCGCCAGCGGTTCTGCCACGATCCGGGAGGTCCTGACACGAAGGCGATCTTCTCGTGTCCCAGTGCCTTCAGGTGGTCGACGGCCTGCGTGAGGCCGGTGCGAATGTCGATGAGCACGCTCGGCACGTTTTCATGCCGGCGGTTGATCACGGTGAGCGGCAGCCGCGTCGTGGCCTCCCGGAGCGCGGTCTCGTCCAGGCGCGTCGCCGAGAGGATGACGCCATCGACGATGGTTTCCAGTTGGCTGAGGGTCTCGGCTTCGGTGGAGTGGGACTCACCAGTGTCGATGAGCAGCTGCATGAATCCGGCCGTGCGCAGCTGCTCCTGCGTCGACCGGATGATGTCGAAGTAGAACGGATTGGTGATGTCCGGCACCAGCAGCGCCACGAGTCCCTTGCGGTCGCTCGGGCGCGAGGAAGCGCTGTATCCCAGCTCGCGCGCTGCGTCCAGAATGCGCTGGCGCGTCTGCTCGTTGATCCGCCCTGGACTGCGCAGGGCGCGCGAGACCGTGGATGGCGCCACCCCGGCGCGCTCGGCCACGTCTTTCGCTGTCACTCGCATGGGGTGTCCTTTCGGGCTCTCGTCACACCTAAGCGTGCCGTCGTCGATTTGGCAAGGTTTGGCAATGCGTTGACGATGCGTGCCATTCGCGTTTCCATAGGACTGCGATCTTCGCACTCTTCTCTTTCCAATGACGTAATGAGGAACTCATGAACTCCACCACCAAGAAGGTCGGTGCTATAGCTGCCGTAGCGCTCCTGCTCGCTGGATGCGCCGCCGGCACACCCGAAGCAGAGGAGACCGACGGGGGCTCCGCACGCGGCGGCCTACTCACGATCGGTCAGCTCGGTGACGTCGCCTCGTGGGATCCGGCCCAGGCGCACGTCGGACACGCTCTCGTCCCGTACCAGCTCGTATACGACACGCTCATCCTCCGCGAGCCCGACGGGGCACTCAGCCCCATGCTCGCCACGGAGTGGAAGTACAACGACGACCGCACCGTGCTGACGCTCGAGTTGCGCGACGATGTCACCTTCTCCGACGGTGAGGCGTTCGACGCCGAAGCGGTCGCTGCGAACCTGGAGCACTTCAAGGCCAGCAACGGCCGTCAGGCAGTGCAGCTAACACAGTTCGAATCGGCGACCCCCGTGGACGAAGACACCGTCGAGATCTCCCTCGTGCAGCCGGACCCCGCGATGGAGTACTACCTCAGCCAGGCCGCAGGACTCATGGCCAGCCCCGCCGCGATCGAGGCGGGGACGCTTGAGACCGACCCCGTCGGCACTGGCCCGTACCTGTACGACAAGGTGAACTCGGTGCGTGACTCCCAGTCCCTCTTCACCGCCAAGGAGGACTACTGGAACTCCGACCTGCAGAAGTGGGACGAGGTCGAACTTCGAATCCTCGGCGATATCTCCGCGCGCGTCAACGCGATCATCTCGGGGCAGGTGGACTGGACCACCATCGAGGCGAAGTCGGCTGACCAGGCAGAGGGTGCCGGACTCGAGATCATCCCCGACTACCAGGTCGACTGGACGGGCATGACCTTCCTCGACCGCGACGGAGTCATCAACCCGGCGCTGACCGATGAGCGCGTCCGCCAGGCGATCAACTACGCCGTAGATCGGGACACGCTGCTGGAGCAGCTGCAGCTCGGCCGAGGAACCGCCACGAGCCAGGTGTTCGGGCCCGACAGCGGCGCGTTCGTCGACGACCTCGAGGAGTACTACACGTATGACCCCGAGAAGGCGACGGAGCTCCTCGAGGAGGCCGGCTACGCCGACGGCTTCGAACTGAAGCTTCCGGTGATCCCGGCATTCGCGACGCAGATCACGGCGCTCGCGCAGCAGCTGGGAGAGGTCGGCATCACCGTCACTCAGGAGACAGTCCCGCAACCCAACTACGTGGCGGACGTGACACAGAAGAAGTTCGAGGCGTTCAACTTCAATCTCTTCCAGGGCGAGGCGTGGGTGGCGATCAACCAGCTCATCTCGCCGACTGCGACGTTCAACCCGTTCGGCACAACCGATCCCGAACTGGAGGCGCTCATCTCGGTCGTTCAGCAGGGCGGCGATGACAGCGCCGAGGCCGCGCAGGACGTCAACCGCTACGTCACCGAAAACGCCTGGTTCCTCCCGCTGTACCGCATCGACCAGATCAGCGTCTTCAACCCCGAGACGGTCACCGTGGTCGCGCAGACGCAGTCGGCGATGCCCTCCATCTACAACTTCTCCCCGGCGGAGTAGGTAGACAACGGCTAGGCGGAGGCGGCGACCGCACACAGTGCGCCAGCCGCCTCCGCCCTCCCACTCGGAGGATCCCATGCTCACGTTCACACTGCGACGCCTCGCGTCGGGTCTCGGGCTGCTGGTCGTCATCTCGATGCTGACGTACACGCTGCTCTTCTTCTCAAGCACGAGTATCGCCCGCAACATCCTGGGCGAGCAGGCCACTCTCGAGCAGATCGCCCTGAAGGAGGCGGAGCTCGGGCTCGATCAGCCCCTTCCGGTGCGCTATCTCGGCTGGGCTGGCGCGGCACTGCGCGGCGACCTGGGCGAGTCCTGGTTCAACGGCGAGCCCGTCACTCAGACGATCCTGAACCGCCTGCCCGTCACCCTCGTCCTCATGATCGTCTCGATCGTGCTGGTGGCGCTCATTGCGACGGCGCTCGGGGTCATCGCCGCCGTCCGTCGCGGGTGGGTTGATAAGACGGTGCAGGTCGGCGCGGTGGTCGGCGATGCGATCCCGGGGTTCGTGCTGGCCCTCCTCCTCGTCACGATCTTCGCGGTGAACCTCGGCTGGTTCCCTGCCGTCTCCACCATCCGCCCCGGGGCGGGGCCTGAGGCGTGGATCATCTCTCTCAGCCTCCCGGTGATCGCGATCGTGGTGAACTACGTGACCTCCAGCGCCCAGCAGATCCGCAGTTCCGTGATCAAAGAGCTCGACAAGGACTACGTGCGCACGCTCCGCAGCCGGGGCCTGGGAGAGCGCGAGATCGTGCTCAAAAACGTCCTGCGCAGCGCCGCGCCCGCGGGCCTGACGGTGCTCAGCCTTCAGTTCATCGGCCTCCTCGGCGGTGTCATCATCTTGGAGCAGATCTTCGCGATCCCCGGGATCGGTCCCCTCTTCGTCACCGCGACCACTCTGGGCGACATCCCCGTCGTCATGGGGATGACCATCGTCACCGTTGTGATCGTCATCATCGTGAATCTGCTCGTGGACGTCGCCCAAGGCGCCCTCAACCCGAAGGTGCGCCTGTCATGACCGACGTCATCAAGACCCCATCGGTGCCCAAGCGTTCGCAGCGCGGGATCCTGCGGCGGATGGTGCGCAATCCGCTCGGCATCCTCTCACTCTCCTTGCTCACCATCATTGTGCTCGCGGCCGTGTTCGCGTCTTCAATCGCACCGTTCGACCCGAACTACGCCGACGTCGGCAACACCCTCGCCGACCCGGGCGGGCAGAACCCCCTCGGCACCGACAGCGCGGGTCGCGACGTGCTCTCGCGGCTGTTGTACGGAGCCCGGCTCACGTTGCTCTCGGCGCTCCTGTGCGCGAGTGTCGCGATCGCGATCGGGCTTCCGGCAGGTCTGATCGCCGGCTACTACGGTGGTCCGTTCGATAGCACGTCGAACTGGTTCTCGAACATGCTGATGGCCCTCCCCGGCATCATCGTCCTGCTGGTCGTCCGCGCGGCGCTTGGACCCTCGGTGTGGATCTCGATGATCGCCTTCGGCATCCTCCTCAGTCCGAGCTATTACCGCCTGACCCGCACGGCAGTGCAGTCCGTCCGCAACGAGCTGTACGTCGACGCTGCCCGCGTCGTCGGCCTCAGCGATGCCCGCATCATCTCGCGCCACATCCTCTCCGTCGTCCGGGCGCCGCTGATCATCCAGACGGCCCTCATCTGCGGAGTCGCGATCGCCGTGCAGAGCGGTCTGCAGTTCCTCGGACTGGGCGACCCCACCGAGGCGTCTTGGGGCGCCATGCTCGGCGACGGGTTCAACAACATCTACACGCAGCCCTCCCTCATGCTCTGGCCGGCCCTCGCGATCGGTATCACCATCGGCTCACTCGTGCTGCTGGGGAACGCGATCCGCGACGCACTTGAAGATCGTCGCGAGATCAAGGCGCCGCGAACGGTTTCCCCCGTCGCCCCGACGGGCGAGCGGCAGCCGGCCGTGGTCGACGACGCCGAGGCGATCCTGCAGGTCGCCGACCTGAGCGTCGGCTACCCGAACACAGAGGGCGACTACACCCGTGTGGTCCGTGATGTGTCGCTTACCATCCGCCCCGGTGAAGTCCTCGGCCTGGTGGGCGAATCGGGGTCGGGCAAATCGCAGACCGCGTTCTCCATCCTCGGTCTGCTGCCCAGCACCGCCCGCATCCTGTCGGGCTCGATCCGGTTCGAAGATGCCGTCCTGGTGCGGGACGGCGTGGTCGACGTCAAGGCGGTGCGCGGCATCCAAGGTCGTCGTATCGCCTACATTCCGCAGGAGCCCATGTCGAACCTCGACCCGGCGTTCACAATCGGGCACCAGCTGACGCGCCCGATGGTGAAGCTGCTCGGCATCTCCAAGAAGAACGCCACCGAGCGCGCGCGCGATCTGCTGCGGCGCGTGGGCATCGCCGATCCCGACCGTGTGATGAAGGGATACCCGCACGAGATCTCCGGCGGAATGGCGCAGCGCGTGCTGATCGCCGGAGCCCTCTCGTGCGAGCCCGACCTCATCATCGCCGACGAGCCGACGACGGCTCTGGATGTGACCGTGCAGGCCGAGGTGCTCGATGTCATCCGAACGATGCAGCGCGAGCTCGGCGTGGCGGTGCTGCTCGTCACCCACAACATCGGAGTGATCGCCGACATCGCCGACCGCGTCGCGGTCATGCGCCAGGGGGAGATCGTCGAGACCGGGCCGGTGGACGAGATCCTGCGCCGCCCGGAGCATTCCTACACCCGCACCCTCATGGCAAGCATGCTCGTCGGCAAAGAGCCGCTGAAGGCGCTCGGGCTCAGCGGGCCAGCCACTGACGCAGAGACGAGCGATGCCGGGGATGCCGTCCAGGAGGCCCTTCATCAGGCTGACATGCAGCAGCCCCTGTCGCCGGCGGCCGAGACCATCCTGCGAGAGGAAATCTGATGAGCGGCACCATTCTGGACGTCCGCGACCTGGTCGTGGAGTACAAGCCCCAGAAGCTGCGAGCCAAGCCGCACCGCGCTCTCCACGGGGTGTCGCTCAGCGTCGACGAGGGTCGCACGCTCGGCCTCGTCGGCGAGTCGGGCTCGGGAAAGACGACGATCGGCAGGGCCATCCTGGGACTGGCGCCGATCGCCTCGGGCACCATAAAGTTCCAGGGCGACGACATCACCCGAATCAGCCGCAAGGATCGCCGCAGGTTCAGCGGCGATCTGCAGGTCATCTTCCAGGACCCTTACACGTCGCTGAACCCTGCGATGGACGTAGGGGACATCCTGGCCGAGCCGCTCGGCGTGCAAGGCGTCGCCCGCGATGCGGCCCGCAGACGCGTAGTGACCCTGTTGGACCGCGTAGGGCTGCCGTCGAACGCGGTCAACCGCCAGCCCAACGAGTTCTCCGGCGGTCAGCGGCAGCGCATCGCCATCGCCCGCGCGCTGGCGCTGGATCCGAAGCTCATCGTCTGCGACGAGCCCGTCAGCGCCCTCGACCTGACCACGCAGGCGCGTGTCCTCGACCTCCTTCTGGAGATCCAGCAGGACACCGGCGTGGCCTACCTGTTCATCTCCCACGATCTCGACGTCGTCCACCACGTCAGCCACGATGTGGCCGTGCTCTACAAGGGCGAGATCGTCGAGAACGGTCCCGCGGGCGAGGTCACGCGCACACCGCAGCATCCATATACGAAGCAGCTGCTCCTGGCTTCGCCGGTTCCTGACCCTGGCGAGCAGCGTATCCGCCGCCAACAGCGGCTCGCCCTCAAGTCCTTGATCGACGCTGCCTGACCCGTCGGAAAGAAAGAAGAATCGTGCTCAAGCCCATCTCCACTCCCACCCGCGAACTCGTCCGCTTGGACGGCCTGTGGCGGTTCGCCCTAGACGATGCGCGGACACCGCAACCCTGGAGTTCTGAACTGCAGACCGCTTTGGAGGCGCCGGTGCCGGCGAGCTACAACGACGTGTTCGCCGATCAGGCGATCCACGATCACATCGGCTGGGTCTGGTATCAGCGCACCGTGCGCATTCCCCGTGGGTGGGCGGGCGAGCGTGTCGTGTTGCGAGTGGATGCTGCCACCCACGAAGGGGTCGTCTACATCGACCACACCAGAGTCGCAGAGCACGTGGGCGGCTATACACCGTTCGAGGCTGACATCACCGACGTGGCGCGCGCCGGCGAAGAGGTCCGGATTACGATCGGCGTCAACAACGAGCTGACGAACGAGACGATCCCCCCGGGCACCATCACCACCGACGAGACGGGGCGCCGCAAGCAGATCTATCGGCACGACTTCTACAACTACGCAGGGCTCGGCCGCTCCGTCCTGCTCTATTCGGTGCCCGAGACGCGGGTAACCGATGTCACCGTCACGACCGACGTCGACGGCACCGCCGGCATCATCGACTATCAGGTCGACACCTCCGGGGCGGGCGCGCTTCGCATCGCCCTGCTGGATGCAGAGGGGACCGAGGTCATGCAGAGCGCCGACGCGTCGGGGCGGCTCACCGTCCCGGAGGCCGAACTCTGGCGACCGGGCCGCGGCTACCTCTACACCTTCCGGATCGAGCTCTCGCATGACGGAGCTATCGTCGATGTGTACGATCTGCCGGTGGGCGTCCGCTCGGTCCGCGTGGAAGAAACGCGATTCCTCATCAACGGCGAGCCCTTCTACTTCCGTGGCTTCGGCAAGCACGAAGACAGCGCCTTCCGCGGCCGGGGGTTCGACAACGTGGTCATGGTGCACGACTTCTCGCTGATGGAGTGGATCGGCGCGAACTCGTTCCGAACTTCGCACTACCCGTACGCGGAGGAGTTCCTGGATTACGCGGACCGCCACGGCATCGTGGTGATCGACGAGACCGCCGCGGTCGGCCTGAACCTGGGCCTCGGCGGTGGATTCCATGGCCGCGTCACCGAGCGCTCGTTCTCGCCGTCCATGTTCAACGACGAGACGCGGGCCGCGCACGCGCAGGGAATTCGCGAGCTGATCGCGCGCGATAAGAACCACCCGTGCGTCGTGATGTGGTCGATTGCGAACGAGCCGGAGTCGGTCGAGGAGGGCGCGCGAGAGTACTTCCAGCCGCTCGTCGAACTGGCGCGGGAGCTCGACCCGTCCCGCCCGCTGACGTATGCCAACGAGTACCGCGGGACATTCGACAACGACCGCCTGGCCGATCTCTTCGATGTGATCTGTCTCAATCGCTACTACGGCTGGTACGTGGATACGGCGGACCTCGTCACCGCGGCGCGCAAGCTCGAGACGGAGCTTCGCGGGTGGGAGTCTCAACACGGCAAGCCGATCATCATCACGGAGTACGGCGCCGACACGCTCGCCGGGCTCCACGCCGTAGGAACGCAGGCGTGGAGCGAGGAGTTCCAGGTCGCGCTGCTGCGCACCTATCACGAGGTGTTCGACCGCGTCGATGCCGTCATCGGTGAGCAGGTGTGGAACTTCGCCGATTTCCAGACCTCCCAGGGGGTGATCCGGGTGGACGGCAACAAGAAGGGCGTCTTCACCCGTGACCGGCGCCCAAAGGCGGCCGCCTTCATGCTCCGGGATCGGTGGCGCACCGCCTCCGATGAGGTGTGAGCCAGTGAACGATCATCCCCATTCGCCTGCTGCTGGGCGGTCCGGAATCGTGTCATCCGACGCGCTGTTCCCGAGCGACGCACGCACGCGCGAGATCGCCCGAGACCTCTACGCGGAAGTCGAATCCGCACCGATCATCTCACCGCACGGGCATGTCGACCCTCGGCTACTAGTCGAAGAAGCTCCTTTCCGGGACCCCGCCGAGCTTCTCATCACGCGTGACCACTACGTCACGCGTGTCCTCCACTCCGCAGGAGTCCCGCTCTGGGAGCTGGGTCTGGATGCGAGCCGCCCGGTGGACCCAAGGCAGGCCTGGCGCCGCCTGGCGGAGAACTGGCATCGCTTTGCCGGCACGGCGAGCGGTTACTGGCTGACGCACGAGTTGTCGTCACTGTTCGGCGTCGATGAAGAGCTCGGCGAGAGTTCCGCCGACCGGATTTACGACCGCGTCGCCGTTGCACTGAGAGAGCCCGACTTCCGGCCACGTGCCCTGTTCGCGCGGTTCGGCATCGAGGTGCTCGCCACGACCGACGATCCGCTCGACGATCTGGAGGAGCACCGTCTGCTCAGCGCGGACCCGTCGTTCCCCGGACGCGTGCTTCCTACCTTCCGCCCCGACTCCTACGTCGACCCGGACGCTGCGATGTTCACCGAGAATGTGGGCAATCTTCTCGCCGCAACCGGGGAGCGCACCACGTTCGCCGGCTACCTGGCTGCTCTGGCCGCGCGCCGCGCGCACTTCGTCGCGAGGGGCGCGGTGTCGGCGGACCATGGCGTGCTCGAACCCTTCACCACTGATCTCGCCTCAACCGTGGCCGAAGGCCTTTTCCAGCAGGCAATGTCGGGCACGCTCGAGCCTGCGGGCGCGCGCCTCTTCCGCGGACACATGCTGTTCCAGATGGCCAGGATGAGCGTCGACGACGGCCTCGTGATGACCGTTCATCCCGGTGTGCGCCGCAACCACCACACCGCGACGCTCGAGCGTTACGGCCCTGACACCGGCCACGACATCCCTGTGCGGACGGAGTACACGGAGAACCTGCGCCCCCTCCTCGAGGCGTTCGGCACCGCGCCGCGGTTCCACCTGGTGCTGTTCGCGGTCGACGAGACGGTCTACTCCCGAGAGATCGCTCCGCTGGCGGGCTTCTATCCGAGCGTGTACATCGGTGCGCCGTGGTGGTTCCTCGACGCGCCCGACGCGATCCTGCGCTGGCGGTCGGCCGTCACCGAGACCGCCGGCTTCTACCGGTCGAGCGGCTTCATCGACGACACGCGCGCTTTCCTCTCCATCCCGGCACGCCATGACACCGCCCGTCGTGTGGATGCTTCCTTCCTGGCCCGTCTCGTAGCGGAAGGACGCGTCTCGATCACGACCGCTCGCCGGATCGCGCGAGACCTGGTGGGAACCATTCCCCGAGAGGTGTTCAAGCTATGACCGGCGCGACCTTCGCGGCGCGATCCGAGCGCGAGCGCCCCCCTGTGCGGATCGTGCACATCGGGCTGGGGCGGTTCTTTCGTGCGCATCAGGCCTGGTACACCGCGAGGGCAACGGACGCCGGCAGCTGGGGGATCGCCGCATTCACGGTCCGCAGCCCGCGAGCAGCGGCCGAGCTAGCGGCGGATGACTGCGTCTACACACTGACGGTGCGCGGCCCCGAGGCCGACACGCAGGAGCGGATCGATAGCGTCGTCGCAGCCCACGACGGTTCGGATATCGACGCCCTGCGCCACTACGTGTCGCGTCCCGAGGTGGCGGTGATAACCCTCACGGTCACGGAGGGTGGCTACGGGCTGACGGCCAACGGGGAGCCCGACCTGAGCGACCCGGAGGTCAGCGGCGATCTCGAAGGGATCCGCGCCGGCGCGTCGAGCGCGCAATCGGTGCTCGGCCGGCTCATCGTTGCGCTGGACGCACGCCGCCGGGCCGGCGCCGGACCCATCGCGCTCGTGCCGTGCGACAACGTGCCCGGCAACGGGTCGTTCCTCGCGCGAGGACTCGTGGGGTTTGCCGAGCATACGTCGTCCGATCTCGCTGCGTGGATTCGCGGGAACGTGTCGTTCGTCAGCACGTCCGTCGACCGGATCACACCCCAGACGCCCGGGGGCGAAGTAGTCACCGAGCCGTTCTCCGACTGGGTGCTGGCCGGCGACTTCCCCGCCGGCAGGCCGGCGTGGGAGAGCGCAGGGGCACGGTTCGTGGACGACATCGAGCCGTGGGAGAACCGCAAGCTCTGGCTGCTCAACGGAGCGCACAGCATCCTCGCGTTCGCCGGTCTCCCGCGTGGAGCCGAAACGGTGGCCGAGGCGATGGCAGATCCGACGTGCCGCGCGCTCGTGGACGAGTTCTGGGACGAAGCCGTGCAGTGCCTACCGGCCGGCACCGAGCACGGCAATTATCGCCACCAGCTCGCGGCCAGATTCCGAAACCCGCGCATCGTGCACCGTCTCAGTCAGATTGCCGCCGATGCGACCACCAAGGCGCAATTCCGCTTCGCCGCTGTCGCTGAACGCACGCTCGACGCCGGAGGGTCGCCCGACGCCAGTGCGCGGGCCGTCGCGGAGTGGATTGGCTGGGTGATCACGAAGCCATCTGAGAGCGACGCGCGAGCCGACGAAGTGTCGGCCGCGGTCGCGTCCACAGATCCGGTCGCGCGACTCGTCGGCGTCATCTCCCCCCGCCTAGCGGCATCAGCAGACTTCATCGACCGAGTCCGCTCCGGTGCCGTCCCCAACGTCTCGTCCCGCCGCCGCCCGGCATCCTGACCGCAAGGAGTGATCATGATCATCGACCAGGCCGAAGTGATCGTCACGAGCCCTGACCGCAACTTCGTCACGCTCAAGCTCACGACCGACGACGGTCTCACGGGGCTCGGCGACGCGACGCTGAACGGTCGGGAGCTCGCGGTCGTCACCTACCTCACCGAGCACGTGGTGCCGCTGCTGATCGGGGCGGACGCGTCCCGTATCGAAGACACCTGGCAGTTCCTCTACCGCTCGGCGTACTGGCGGCGGGGCCCGGTCACGATGGCCGCGATCGCATCCGTCGACATGGCACTCTGGGACATCAAGGGCAAGGCCGCGGGCATGCCGGTGTATCAGTTGCTCGGCGGCGCATCCCGAAATGGCCTGATGGCCTATGGCCATGCGTCGGGGAAGGAGCTGCCCGAGCTGTTCGACTCCATCCGCGCGCACCAGGAGCAGGGCTACAAGGCGATCCGGGTGCAGACCGGCGTCCCGACCCTCAAGGCCATCTACGGCATCGCCGCGCAGGGCGCCGACGTGGGAGACGCCACCGTCCGCTACGACCACGAGCCGGCGCGCCGCGGTGCGAAGCCCGTCGAGGAGGACTGGGACACCCGGGCGTACCTGAACCACCTGCCGGGGGTGTTCGAGGCGGTACGCAATGAGTTCGGTCCCGACATCCCGCTACTGCACGACGGCCATCACCGGATGACGCCCATCCAGGCGGCGCGGCTCGGCAAGGACCTGGAGCCGTACGACCTGTTCTGGCTGGAGGACTGCACGCCGGCCGAGAACCAGGAGGCGCTCCGGCTGGTGCGCCAGCACACCACCACGCCGCTGGCGATCGGGGAGATCTTCAATACGATCTGGGACTTCAAGGACATCATCCGCGACCAGCTCATCGACTACGTGCGCGGCGCCGTCACGCACATGGGCGGGATCACGTCGCTGAAGAAGACGCTCGACTACGCGGCCATGTACCAGATCAAATCGGGTATGCACGGGCCGACCGACATCTCGCCGGTGGGAATGGCCGCCGCCATGCACCTGGGCCTGTCGATCCACAACTTCGGCATCCAGGAGTACATGCGCCACGGCGCCAGGACCGACCAGGTCTTCGAGCAGTCCTTCACGTGGACCGACGGCTACCTCCACCCCGGCGACAACCCGGGGCTCGGGGTCGAGCTCAACATCGACGAGGCCGGCTCGTACCCTTACGAGCAGGCGTACCTGCCATACAACCGTCTGCTGGACGGCACGGTGCACGACTGGTGAGCGCGACACCCACCTGCGCCGAGTAGCGGTGATGGGGGTGACCGGCGCGGGCAAGACGACGATCGCTCAGGCCCTCGCCAAAGAGAGTGGACGCGACGGCGGGAGCCGAACCCGCAACGCTTCCGGGTATGAACCGGTGCCCGGGACCGCCCGGATCGCCGCGATGACCCCACGCTAGCGATGGTGCCGGGCGTGCGGCACGCACTGTTGCGGCCGATGGCGGCATGTGACGGTGCGTGACGGTACCGGCGCGCGTGCCGCTCCTGACCGGCCTGAGCAAGGCGCGCTGGGGCACCGGTATTACGGCCGGCCGCTGAACCGCGGGTGCGCGTCAGCGGGCGCGGTCGAACGCGCCCTGCGTCGTCGGCACGATCTCTTTGCCCAGCGGTGCGAGCGAGATCGGCACCATCTTGAAGTCGGCGATGCCGAGGGGGATGCCGACGATGGTGATGCACAGCGCGATGCCGGAGAGGATGTGTCCGATCGCGAGCCAGATGCCGGCGACGATCACCCAGATCACGTTGCCGATGAACGAAAATGTGCCTGCGGTGGGTTTCGCGACGACGGTGCGGCCGAACGGCCAGAGCGCATAGAGGCCGATGCGGAACGACGCGATCCCCCAGGGGATCGTGATGATGAGCACGCACAGCACGACGCCCGCGGCGAGGTAGCCGAGGAACAGCCAGAAGCCGGCGAGGACCAGCCAGATGATGTTCAACAGGGTGCGCACGGCACGATTGTCGCACCTGCACGCTGGGGATGCGCCCAGGAGGATGTCGGCGGGCGCGCCTAGACTTGTGGGGACATGACCGACCCTGCTCCGACCGCGCGAGATGCGGCATCCGTCCCTGTGATCGTCGCCGGCGACGCCGGACCTCGCGACGGGGACGACGACCTGCTGCGCGGCCTCAACGAGCCGCAACGGCGCGCCGTCACCTACCGCGGGCCCGCCCTGCTGATCGTCGCCGGCGCAGGCTCCGGCAAGACCCGCGTGCTGACGCACCGCATCGCTTCGCTGCTGCGCAACCGGGAGGCCTGGCCCAGCCAGATCCTCGCGATCACGTTCACCAACAAGGCTGCCGGTGAGATGCGCGAGCGGGTGTCCCAGCTGGTCGGCGAGGCGGCGCGGGGCATGTGGATCTCGACGTTCCACTCCGCGTGCGTGCGGATCCTGCGGCGCGAGGCCGAGCAGTTCGGGTTCAAGAACTCGTTCACGATCTACGACTCCGGCGACTCCCGGGCGCTCATCAAGCGCCTGGTCAAGGAGCACGAGGCCGACGCGTTCGGCCTGACCCCGGCGGCCGTGCAGAGCCGCATCTCCAAGCTCAAGAACGAGCTGGCCGATTCCGATTCGTACCGGCGCCAGGCGAACATGAGCGACCCCGCCGAGCGCATCTTCGTCGAGCTGTTCGCGGCCTACGAGCGCGCGCTGCGCAAGTCCAACGCGTTCGACTTCGACGACCTCATCTCCCAGACGGTCTATCTGTTCCGGGCGTTCCCGCACGTGGCGGACGTGTACCGCCGCCGCTTCCGGCACATCCTCGTCGACGAGTACCAGGACACCAACCACGCCCAGTACTCGCTCATCCGGGAGCTCACCCGCCCGGTTTCCGGCGCCAGCTCCGTCGAGCCGTATTCCTCGGGCGGAATGATGATCTTCGAGCCTGAGCCCGCCCATGCCGGGGATGGGCTGGAGGGCGCGTCGCTGACGGTCGTCGGCGACTCGGACCAGTCGATCTACGCCTTCCGCGGCGCCGACATCCGCAACATCAGCGAGTTCGAGCGCGACTTCCCCGGCGCCGAGGTGGTGCTGCTCGAGCAGAACTACCGTTCGACGCAGAACATCCTGTCCGCGGCGAACGCCGTGATCGGCAACAACTTCGACCGCAAGGACAAGAAGCTGTGGACCGACGTGGGTGCGGGGGAGCAGATCATCGGCTTCACCGGCTACTCGCAGCACGACGAAGCCCAGTTCGTCGCGGATGAGATCGACAAGTTGCGCCGGTCGGGGGTCGGGTACTCCGACATCGCGGTGTTCTACCGCACCAACTCGCAGTCGCGCGCGCTGGAGGAGATCTTCATCCGCTCGGCTGTGCCGTACAAGATCATGGGCGGCACGAAGTTCTACGAGCGTGCCGAGATCAAGGATGCACTGGCCTACCTCACCGCGGTGGCCAACCCTGCGGACGAGATGGCGGCGCGCCGCATCCTGAACAAGCCGCGTCGTGGCATCGGCGATGTCACCGAGACGGCGATCGCCCGTTACGCCGAGGATCAGCAGATCACGTTCCGCGATGCGCTCGCCAACGCGTCGGCGTTGGGAGTCGGGCCGAAGATCCAGACGGCCATCACACAGTTGGATGCCGTGCTGGCCGAGGCATCCGCCCTCATGCTGCCCGAATCGGGTGAGGTCCCGCCCGCCACCTCGGTCCCCGACGGCCTGTCGCTGCTGCTGAACAAGAGCGGCTACCTCGAGTCGTTGCGGCGCAGCAAGGACCCGCAGGACGAGGCTCGCGTGGAGAACCTCGACGAGTTCGTCGCAGTGGCGCGGGAGTTCGCCCGCAACAACCCGGACGGGACGATCCTCGACTTCCTCTCCGATGTCGCGCTCGTCTCCGCCGTCGACGACCTCGACGACGGGTCCGGTTCGGTGTCGCTGATGACGCTGCACACCGCGAAGGGCCTCGAGTTCGACGCCGTGTTCATCACGGGCGTCGAGGAAGACCTCATCCCGCACCGCATCTCGGCGGGCGAGCCCGGCGGGCCGCAGGAGGAGCGTCGGCTGTTCTACGTCGGCATCACGCGGGCACGCCAGCGGCTGTACCTGTCACTCGCGATGACCCGCGCGCAGTTCGGTGAGGTCTCCGCCGCCATGCCCAGCCGGTTCCTGCAGGAGATTCCGGCGGATCTCGTGCACTGGCGCCAGTCCCCGGGCGACGTCAATTCGCGCGGCGGGAGCCAATCGCGGGCGCTTAACGCACGCCGGCCCGGCGGCGGGTCGGGCTCGGGCTCCGGCTCCGGCGGCTTCGGCGGCGGCAATCGCTACGGCGACGAGCTCGTGCCGCTCGGTCGCTCGCCGCGCGTCACGGACCCCTCGCGCTTCCCGAACCGCGTCACCGCGAAGATGCGCGACAACGGCGACCTTGAACTGGCCGCCGGCGACCGCATCCGCCACGACGACTTCGGTGAGGGGCGCGTGGACACCGTCACCGGCGAGGGCGCGAAGCGCATCGCGCACGTACGATTCGACACCGCCGGCGCCAAGAAGCTGCTGATCAAGGTCGCGCCGATCGTCAAGCTCTGACGGCGGCGGGGGTTCGGTCGTCGCATCCGTCCCTGTTTGCCCGGGGATTGGGTGCGTTCGTGACGACCGAGCGTTGATGCCGCGCGCGTGGCGATGCTGAGTCGTCGCATCCGTCCCTGTTTGCCCGGGGATTGGGTGCGTTCGTGACGACCGAGTCAGGATGCCGGCCCGACGAATACTCACTCGGCGCGACGAATGCCCACTCGGGGGCGTGAATACTCACTCGGGGGCGTGAATACTCACTCGGGGGCGTGAATACTCACTCGGGGGCGTGAATACTCACTCGCGCGGGGCGGGGGCGCCTGTCACGGGCCGGGGGCACCGGTTAGGCTCGGACGATGGCTCTGTTCTCGCGGCGCGACAAGAAGACCTCCACCCCCGAAGGGGACGAGGCGACCGACGTTGCGCCCGAGAGCGAGACGCCCGCAGCGCCCGAGCCCGACGTGCCGCAGGTGAACATCTCGGTTTCCACGTTCGGCAAGCCCGCGCCTCGACCGGCCGCCGCGCCCACCGCGCAGCCGGGCGTGCGCCGCGTGCTGCGCGGCCCGGCGGAGGCTCCCGAGCGCACCGAGACGGTGCCGGGACTTCCCGACAACGTGCTCGTGCGCGACGCGCTGGCCGCCCTGCCGGAGGAGCCGGGCGCCGCCGACATCGTCGCGATCATGCGGCAATTGCTGCAGGGGCACCTGTTCGTCCGGGTGCGCGGAGATGCCCGTGCCCAGCTGGCCGAGGGCAAGGACCTCACGATGGCTGTCTCCGCCGTCGGTGATGACCGCTACCTGCTCGCCTTCACCGGCGGCGAAGCGCTGCAGGCGAGCGTGTCCTCCGACGGCGACGCGCAGACCTCGGCGATGGGGCAGCCCGCCCCCGCCATCCTGCGCAACGTCGTCGCGGGCCCCTACGCCGGCATCATCCTCGACCACGCCAGCCCGGGTCGGCGGATCATCCTTCCCCGCGCCCTCGTGGAGAAGGCACTGGCCGAAGTCGATCCGGCCAGCACGATCAAGAACCTGCTCGCCGCGCCCCGCACCGACCAGACCGCGGTCCAGATCGCCGAGGCGCTGACGACGACGCGGATGTGGGTCGCTGCAGGCTCCGTGCCGGGCGAAGACAAGCGCCTGGGCGTCTCCGAGGTGCGCGGCACCGACGGCGCACGTCACCTCGAGGTCTTCACGCACCCGCTCGAAGTGGCAGTCCTGGGCCGCGGCGACCGCGCCGTGCCGCTGACGCCGGAGCAGCTCGCGAAGGCGATCGCGGCGGACGAGGGCCTCAGCGGAGTCGTCATCGACCCGGCGGGGCCGTGGATCCAGCTCGAGCGCGCGCAACTGGAATCGCTCCTCGCCCTCGCCGCATAGCAGGAAGTCCCACCCGCAGTCGCACCTCGACCCGCCGCCGCTGCCGCCCTAGGGTCGGATCATGGCCTCGGAGCGCATCACCCTCACCATCCCCGGTCCCGACGGCGACCGTGAGCTGGGTCTGTCCAGTCCCAACCGGGTGCTGTGGCCGGAGCCGGGGATCACCAAGCACGAACTGGCGGAGTACGTCATCGCTGTCGCCGGCCCGTTCCTGTCCGCCAACGGCAACCGTCCCATTTCGCTGGAACGGTTCCCCGGCGGCATCGACGGCGAGCGGTTCTTCTCCAAGAACCCGCCCAAGGGCGCCCCGGAGTATGTGGACGAGGTGATGTGCACGTACAACAGCGGCCGGCGGCATCCGCAGGTCGTGCTGCGTGAGGCTGCGGCCATCGCCTGGGCGGTGCAGATGAACACCGTCGTGTTCCACCCGTGGGCCTCGCTCGCGGACGACACCGACAACCCCGTCGAGCTGCGCATCGACCTCGACCCGCAGCCGGGCACCGACTTCGCCGACGCCGCCGCCGTCGCCCCGGCACTGCGCGATGTGCTGGCCGAGGCGGGGCTGACGGCGTTCCTCAAGACCAGCGGCAACCGCGGCATCCATGTGTTCTGCCCCATCGAGCCCACCCACGAATTCCTCGAGGTGCGCCACGCCGTCATCGCCGCCGGCCGCGAACTGGAGCGACGGATGCCGGACAAGGTCACCATGAACTGGTGGAAGGAAGAACGAGGCGAACGCATCTTCATCGACTTCAACCAGGCCAACCGCGACCGCACGATGGCCGGCGCCTACAGCCCGCGGGCGCTGCCGGGTGCGACGGTGGCGACCCCGATCACCTGGGACGAGCTGGCAGCGGGAGTGGACCCTGCGGCGTTCACCATCCGCACTGTGCCAGAGCGCCTCGCCGACATCGGCGACCCGTGGGCAGACCTGCAGGCATCCCCGGGGCGCATCGACACGCTGCTGAAGTGGTGGGAGCGCGACGTGGCCGAAGGGCTGGGCGAACTGCCGTTCCCGCCGGAATTCCCCAAGATGCCCGGGGAGCCGCCCCGCGTGCAGCCGAGCCGGGCGCGTCAGCCCGAGGCCGGCTGACCTCTACGGCGCGGGGTGCGTGACGACCGGCACGGCGGAGCCTGCGGCATCCTTCTTGCGCTTGCGCGCCCGCCACCGCTCCGGCGACCCGGCGTCGGCTTCGCTGGGCTTGCGCCGTGCCCAGCGCGCGGGGGTGCTCTCCCCGTCCCAGACCTGCACCGCGCCCCACGCGACCGCGGTGATCGGCACGGCGAGGATCGCCCCGATGATGCCGCTGAGCACGGTGCCGATGGTCAGCGCGATCAGGATGACGAACGCGTGCAGCTTCATCGAGCGGCCCATGAGCACCGGTTGCAGGAAGTTGCCCTCGAGCTGGTTGACGAGCACGACGATGCCCACCACGATCAGCGCCACGACCCAGCCGTTGGCCACGAGCGCGACGAGGGCGGCGAGGATGCCGGCGACGGTCGCACCGACGATCGGGATGAACGCCAGCACGAACACCAGCACCGACAGCGGGAGCCACAGCGGCACCTGCAGGATCCACAGGCCGATGCCGATGCCGATCGCATCCACGGCGGCGACGGCCGCCGTGCCGCGCACGTACGACCCCAGCGTCGAGACCGTCTTGTCGCCGATGCGCACCGCGCGCTCGTAGTTCTCGCCGCGGAACGGCCGCAGCAGGAAGGCCCACATCTGCGGGCCGTCCTTGAGGAAGAAGAACAGCATCGTCACCAGGAGCACGAGGCCGGTGATGAAGTTCGCCACCGCGCCGACGCCCGCCAGCGCCCCCGAGCCGAACTGGGCACTGGTGACGAAGTCGGTGACGGTCCCGATCCATTCGTCGATCTGCGCCTGGTCGATGTTGAGGTTGAGGCTCGACACCCACGCCACGACGCTCTGGATGCCCTCTTCGGCCTGCCCGTACAGCGCGCTCCACTGATCGCGCACCGCCCAGACGATGAGCCACGTGATCCCGCCGAGCACCGCCACGATCGCCAGCAGCGTGATGAGGGTCGCCAGCACCGCCGGCACCCCGTGGCGCCGCATCCAGCTCATCACCGGCGCGAACGCCGAGGCGAGGATGAGTGCCAGCACGAGGGGGATCGTCACGACCGTGATCTGCTGGATGCCGAGGAAGACCGCGGCGGCGACCACGACGACGAGGATCAGCTGCAGCGCGCGGATCGACAGCTTTCCCATGCCGTCCGCCCACAGGCTCCACGGTGCCCGACCGGCGGCGAGATTGACCGACGAGCCGGGGTCCAGCCGCAGCGGTGCGTCGAGGCGGACGGAGCGTGGCTCGCGGTTGAACAGTCCCATCCTTCGACCGTAGCGGCCCGCCAGGGGGCGCGGAGGCGGGTTGACCGCATGCCCCCCATGGCTTAGCAGGCGTGCGGATGCCGCGTTCTACTGCAGCACGTCGGCCAGATCGTATGCCGACACCGTCTCAAGCTGCTCGAACGTGCAGGAAAGCGGGTCGCGGTCGGGCCGCCACCGCTCGAACTGCACGGTGTGGCGGAACCGCCACCCCTCCAGCTGGTCGTACCGCACCTCGAGCACCCGCTCGGGGCGCAGCCGGACGAATGACACGTCCTTCGCGCCCGAGAACCGGGACCGCTCCGTCTCACCGGTCACGGCGCCGCCGGCGGCATCCGTCTCCACGAGCGGGGCGAGTTCGTCGATGAGTTCGAGGCGCCGCCGGTCGCTGAACGCCGCCACGCCGCCCACGTTGTGCAGCTCGCCGTCCTGGCCGTACAGGCCGACCAGGAGCGACCCGACGCCCTGACCGCTCTTATGGATCCGGTACCCCAGTGCCACGACGTCTGCGGTGCGCGCGTGCTTGATCTTCAGCATGGTGCGCTTGCCGGGGGCATACGGCTGATCCAGGCCCTTGGCCACCACGCCGTCCAGCCCCGCCCCCTCGAACTCGGCGAGCCAGCGCCGCGCCCGCGCGGCATCCTCGGTCGTGCGGGTCACATGCACCGGCGCGGGGAGCGATCCGAGCAGGTCCACCAGTTCCGCGCGGCGCTCGGCGAACGGGCGATCCTGCAGATCGCGGTCGCCGCGGGCGAGCAGGTCGAACGCGATGAACATCGCGGGGGTCTGTTGCGACAGCAGCGTGACCCGCGACGCGGCAGGGTGGATCCGCTGCGAAAGCGTCGGCCAATCAAGGCGCTGCGCCCCCGGCTCACCGACCGCGACGACGATCTCCCCATCGACCAGGCACGGCTCCGGCAGCAGCCGCGCGAACGCGTCGACGAGTTCGGGGAAGTAGCGGGTCAGCGGCTTGGCGCCGCGCGAGCCGATCTCCACGTCGCTGCCGTCCCAGGCCACCAGGGCCCGGAATCCGTCCCACTTCGGCTCGAAGCTCAGCCCGTCCCGGTCGGGGATGTCGGGCACGGATTTGGCGAGCATGGGGGCGGGGATGTCGTACATGCGCACCATCCTGCCGGTCGCACCGGCCGGGCGGGAGGGGTGGGCCGTCCACTCGCAACCGGGGGGCGAGCGAGGCATACTCGGGAGTATGCGCCCGGTCTTCGAATTTCTTGCCGCGCAACCCGTCCTCACCGCTTTCCTCCTCGTCGGACTGGGATCGGCGGTCGGTCGCATCCGCATCGCGGGCGTCTCGCTCGGCGCGATCGGGGTGCTGTTCGGCGCGATGGCGCTGACCGCCTGGGGTGTCGCGCTGGGCGTCCCGATCGAACTGCCGGCGACGATCGGCGACACCGGTCTGGTGCTGTTCGCATTCTGTGTCGGACTCATCGCCGGCCCCGGGTTCGGCCATGCCCTGCGCACCGCGTATCCGCTGCTGCTCGCGGTGACCGGTTGCCTCGTGGTCGCCGCGGCCGCCGCCTTCTTCGTGGGGCGGGCCATGGGCGTGTCCCCCATGACCATCGCCGGCACCTTCGCCGGGGCGCTGACGAACACCCCCGCGCTCGCCGCCACCGGCGGCAGTCCGGAGGCGACCGTCGGCTACGCCAGCGCGTACGTGTTCGGCGTCGTCGGGGCGATGGTCGCGGTGGGACTGGCGCTGCGCCATCGTGCGTCCGACACCGACGCGCAGCCGCCGCTGATCGACAAGGCCGTGCACATCGACACCACCGAGCGCCCGACGGCCGCCACGCTCAGCCATCGCCACGGCGGCCGCGTCACCTTCTCCCGGCTGATGCCCGAGGAAGGCGGCGAGATGGCGACCGTCGGTCCCGACACCGTCCTGCCACCGGGCGGCGTGGTCAACGTGGTGGGACCGCGCGATGTCGTGGAGGCCGTGACCGCGGAGCTCGGCCACACCTCCTCGATCGACATCGTGCAGGACCGCAGGCAACTGGACTACCGGCGCATGATCCTGTCGAACCCGAAGCTCGCCGGTCGCGCGATCGCGAGTCTCGGGCTGCGTGAGCAGTACGGCGCCACGATCGCGCGGGTGCGCCGTGGCGACGTCGAGTTCGTCGGAACCGGCGACGTGGTCCTGCAGTTGGGCGACCGGCTGCGGGTCGTGGGCCCCCGCGACGCGATGGGCGCCCTGACGGAGCTGATCGGCGACTCCGAGCGGGGTGTCGCCGACATCAACCCCTTCGCGCTCGGAGTGGGGATCGCCGCCGGGCTCGGGCTCGGCGCCATCCAGGTGCCGCTCCCCGGCGGCGGCACGTTCGCGCTGGGCGCGGCGGCCGGTGCCCTCATCATGGGCCTCATCTTCGGCCGGGTCCGCCGCATCGGCCCGATCTCCACGACGCTGCCCACGACGGCGGCCAACGTGCTGTCCGAACTCGGGCTGGTGCTGTTCCTCGCCTTCGCGGGCACCAAGGCGGGTTCGCTCATCGTCTCGGCGATCGTTTCGGGGGAGATCCTGTCGCTGCTGCTGCTCGGATTCGTGATCACCACGATCGTCGTGGCGGGCACCTTCCTCGTCGCGCGGTACGCGTTCCGCACCGGCGGCACGCGGCTGGCCGGTGTCGTCTCCGGCGTGCAGACCAACCCGGCCCTGCTCGCCTTCGCGAACACCCGCACCGGATACGACGTGCGCGTCGCGTTGGCCTACAGCCTGGTGTACCCCGCCGCGATGGTGGTGAAGATCCTGCTGGCGCAGGTGCTGGTCACCCTCTGACCCGCCCGCGAACCCGTGAGACCACAGCTGGTCGCCGAGCCAGTGGGAACTTCCCAGGGTCTCGGCGACCAGGTGTCGTTTCACCGGGAGAGTGAGGCGACCCGCGGGGGAAGTGAGGCGACCCCAGGGTCAGCGGGGGAGGGCGGTGCGCACGCGGCGGGCGACCTCGGCGGCCGGCATCCGCTTGGGGAACACCGCGACCACGACGTCGTCGTCGGCGGGGTCGCTGGACTGCGCCACCCCGAACCGCCGCAGCACGTCGTCCAGGGCCGCGCGCAGCACCGACACCGGCACGCGCTTGGGGCCGCGCAGCAGCTGCCGCAGCACGTGGTTGTGCACCGCAGTCACCAGCGCCGCGAAGCCGACGGCATCCAGCGGATCCAGATCGGGCATGGCGCTGCGCAGGTACTCATCGAACAGGCGCTCGTACCGGAACACCATGACGATCTCCCGGTCCCGCAGCGCCGGCACCTGGCGGACCACGACGTAGCGGCGGCGGGCGAGCACGGGGTCCGCGGCGAAGTGACGGTACGCCAGGACGGATGCCTCGCACACCGCCTGCCACGGGTCGGCGTGCTCCCGCTCGAGGAACTCCCGCAACCGTTCCAGCAGCAGTTCGTGGTCGGCGAAGACGACGTCGTCCTTGCCGCCGAACTGGCGGAAGAACGTCGACCGCGACACCCCGGCCGCCTGCGCGATCTGCTCCACCGAGGTCGCCTCGAACCCCTGCGAGGCGAACAAGTCCAGCGCTGCGGCGATCACGGCGGTGCGCGCTGCGGTGGTGTCGTTCATGTCAACGGAGCCTAGTGTGCCGCGTGTCAAGCGGTTGAGTACACATCCTCGGTGGCCCTTGAGTGGGGGGATGACCTCACTGTGGATGCAGCAACCCCGTTCCGTCGCGGGTACCCCCTTCGAGCCGGACGCACACCACGACGTCGTGATCGTGGGGGCGGGGCTGACCGGACTGTGCACCGCGGTGCTGCTGGCCGTCGACGGCTTCGACGTGTGCGTGCTCGAAGCAGGCGACATCGCGGCCGGGGCCAGCGGCAACAACACCGGCAAGGTGTCGCTGCTGCAGGGCAGCACGCTCTCGACGATGCGCGCGCACCATCCGGCGTCGCTCGTCCGCGCCTACGTCGAGGCCAACCGGGCCGGTCAGCAGTGGCTGCTGGCTTTCGCGGATGCCGCGGGGATCGACCGCACGACGCACACCGCCTACTCCTACGCGCAGACAGCCGACGGCGCCGACACGGTCGACGCGGAACGCGCCGCCGCCCGGGAGGCGGGGCTCGACGTGCGCATCGCGAGGGTCGCCGAGACCGCTGATCTGCCGTTTCCGCTGACCCGCGCGGTCGCCCTGGACGACCAGACTGCGCTGGATCCCGCCGCCGTCACCACGGCCCTGGCCGCGGCGTTCGTCGCCGCGGGCGGGGTGCTGCACACCGGTGTGCGCGTCACCGGGCTGTCGGTGGTGCCGCACCCGACGCTGCGGACCACGGCGGGGCCGATGGCAGCCGAGAACATCGTGCTGGCCACCGGCACCCCGATCGTGGATCGCGGCCTGACCTTCGCGAAGGTGTCCGGGAGCCGGTCGTACTGCGTCTCGTTCCAGACCCCCACCCCGGTGCCCGAAGGGCTGTTCCTCTCGGTCGACGGCCCCACCCGGTCGCTGCGCCCCGTCCACGACGGCGGATCCCGCCTCATCGTCGGCGGCAACGGGCACCCCGTCGGTCGGGCCGACTCCGAGCGCCAGCGGGTGGAGGAGCTGATCGTCTGGACGCAGGAGCACTTCGCCGGCGCCGAACCCACCCACCGCTGGTCGGCGCAGGACTACACCTCACACAACCTCGTCCCCTTCGTGGGGGTGCTGCCACGGAGCCTGAGCCGCGTGCGGTTCGCCACCGGCTACGCCAAGTGGGGACTCACCAACGCCCCGTGGGCAGCGCTGCGCCTCGCGGCGGAGATCCGCGGGCAGGCGCGGGAAGAGCTGCCGCAGTGGATGGCGCAGATCGGCACCCGACTGACGATGCCCGGCGACCTGGCGCGCGGCGCCGTGGAGAACGCGAAGGTCGCCGGTGCCGCGGCCGGGGGCTGGTTCGGCGCGGAGCGCCGGGCGGTGCCGGTGCCGCAGCCGGCCGAGGGGCAGGGCGTCGTCGCCCAGCAGGGCGGACGGCCGGTGGGCGTATCAACGGTCGACGGCCGCACCCGTGCCGTCAGCGCCGTCTGCCCTCACATGGGCGGGGTGCTGAAATGGAACGACGCCGAGTGCAGCTGGGACTGCCCGCTGCACGCGTCGAGGTTCGCCGCCGACGGCACCCGGCTGGAGGGCCCCGCCAGCCGGGACCTACATGCACTGCCGCGTCGCACCGGCAGTCGCTGATCTACCGCGCAAGCCGGGGCAAAGGCTCCCCGAGCGCGGGTAGTAGGCTGTGGGACTGTCGATCTCTCGATATCGAGATTGTTTGCGACACCCAAACCCACCGTCGCCCAGCGAAGGATTGCACGTGGATCTGTACGAGTACCAGGCACGAGACCTTTTCGAGAAGTACGAGGTGCCGGTTCTCGCCGGCATCGTCGCCGACACCCCCGAGGAGGTGCGGGCAGCAGCCGAGAAGATCGGCGGAGTCGTCGTCGTCAAGGCGCAGGTCAAGGCCGGCGGCCGCGGCAAGGCCGGCGGCGTGAAGGTCGCCAAGACCCCCGACGAGGCATACGAAGCGGCCAAGGGCATCTTCGACCTCGACATCAAGGGCCACATCGTCAAGCGCGTCATGGTCGCGCAGGGCGCCCGCATCGACAAGGAGTACTACTTCTCGGTGCTGCTGGACCGCGCGAACCGCTCCTACCTGAGCCTGTGCTCGGTCGAGGGCGGCATGGAGATCGAAGAGCTCGCCGTCGAGCGTCCCGAGGCGCTCGCGCGCATCGAGGTCAACCCCGCCACCGGCATCGACAAGGCCAAGGCCGTCGAGATCGCGCAGGCCGCGGGCTTCGCCCCCGAGCTCGTCGAGGCCGTCAGTGACGTGTTCGTCAAGCTCTACGCCGTCTACAAGGGTGAGGATGCCACGCTCGTCGAGGTCAACCCGCTCGTGCTGACCGAGGAGGGTGACATCGTCGCCCTCGACGGCAAGGTGTCCCTCGACGAGAACGCCGACTTCCGCCACCCCGGCCACGCGCTGCTGGAGGACAAGTCCGCCGCAGACCCGCTGGAGGCCAAGGCCAAGGCGAACGACCTGAACTACGTCAAACTCGACGGTGAGGTGGGCGTCATCGGCAACGGTGCGGGCCTGGTCATGTCGACGCTGGACGTCGTCGCCTACGCCGGCGAGAACCACGGCGGCGTCAAGCCCGCCAACTTCCTCGACATCGGCGGCGGCGCCTCGGCCGAGGTCATGGCCGCCGGCCTGGACGTCATCCTCGGCGACCCGCAGGTCAAGAGCGTGTTCGTCAACGTCTTCGGCGGCATCACCGCCTGCGACGCCGTTGCCAAGGGCATCGTCGGCGCACTCGCCGCGCTGGGCTCCAGCGCCTCCAAGCCGCTCGTGGTGCGCCTGGACGGCAACAAGGTCGAAGAGGGCCGCGCGATCCTGCGCGATGCCGCTCACCCGCTCGTCACCCTGGCCGACACGATGGACTCCGGCGCCGACAAGGCCGCCGAGCTCGCCAACGCCTGAGATCCGAAAAGGAAACTGATATGTCGATCTTCCTCAACAAGGACTCCAAGGTCATCGTCCAGGGCATCACCGGCGGCGAGGGCACCAAGCACACCGCTCTCATGCTCAAGGCCGGCACCCAGGTCGTCGGCGGCGTGAACGCCCGCAAGGCCGGCACCACGGTGCTGCACCACGCGGCCGACGGCTCGCCCGTCGAGCTGCCCGTCTTCGGCTCCGTCGCCGAGGCGATCGAGAAGACCGGTGCCGACGTGTCGATCGCGTTCGTGCCCCCGGCCTTCACGAAGGACGCGATGGTCGAGGCCATCGACGCCGAGATTCCGCTCCTGGTCGTCATCACCGAGGGCGTCCCCGTCGGCGACACCGCCGAGGCGTGGGCGTACGCCCAGTCCAAGGGCAACACGACCCGCATCATCGGCCCGAACTGCCCCGGCATCATCACGCCCGGCGAGTCGCTGGTCGGCATC
Source organism: Microbacterium sp. zg-B96 (assembly GCF_030246865.1). Classification (NCBI taxonomy): domain Bacteria; kingdom Bacillati; phylum Actinomycetota; class Actinomycetes; order Micrococcales; family Microbacteriaceae; genus Microbacterium; species Microbacterium sp. zg-B96. Next base: position 677,915 of record NZ_CP126738.1, read on the forward strand.
ACGCCCGCCAACATCGCCGGCAAGGGACCCATCGGTCTCGTCTCGAAGTCGGGAACCCTGACCTACCAGATGATGTACGAGCTGCGCGAGATCGGTTTCTCCACGGCCATCGGCATCGGCGGCGACCCGGTCATCGGCACGACGCACATCGACGCCCTCGCCGCGTTCGAGGCCGACCCCGAAACCAAGGCCATCGTCATGATCGGTGAGATCGGTGGCGACGCCGAAGAGCGCGCAGCCGAGTACATCAAGGCCAACGTCACCAAGCCGGTCGTCGGCTACGTGGCCGGTTTCACCGCCCCCGAGGGCAAGACGATGGGCCACGCCGGCGCCATCGTGTCCGGCTCCGCCGGCACCGCGCAGGCCAAGAAGGAGGCCCTCGAGGCCGCCGGCGTCAAGGTCGGGAAGACCCCGTCCGAGACGGCAGACCTGATGCGCGAGATCATCGCCGCGCTGTAACGCGCCCGCGAACGACGAAGGGTGGATGCCGCGTGGCATCCACCCTTCGTCGTATCCGCCTCAGAGTGGCTGCGGTCCGCCGCGCCCGGGGCCGGGGGTGGCCTGCTCGGGCGGGCGCGTGAGCGCGGCGACCAGCTGTGAGTCGATCTCGGTGAACGCGTCGGCGACCGCGCGGGCCTGGTCCTTCAGTGCCGTGACCTCTTCGATCAGCTCGCGGCGGCGGTCATCCCACTTGCCGGCGAAGTCGTCGGTGGCGTCGGCCAGCTCCCGCACCGGGATGGCGGCGGCCAGCGACTCGGAGTCGGCCTGGGCCGATTCCAGCCGGCGGACGATGGTGGCGAGGTTGGTGGAGACGCGCCCCACCTCGTCGACGTCGATCTGCAGTCGTCCCGACATGTCGTGACTTCCCTTCCTCAGTCGTGCGGCGCGGTGCCGATGGCACGCGCCAGTGCGTCGTAGTCGTCACGGAGGCCTTCGAACCGGGCGATGTCCGGGTCGCCGGCGATCATCAGCACGTCGCGGTCGTCCAGGCGCCACAGCCAGTGGGTGATCGCGGTGATCGCTCCGCTGTCGTCGGCGACGTGCCGGGTGGAGGTCAATCCGGGGCCCAGGCGACCACCCTCGAAGGACGTGATCTGCACGGGGCGCACCGTCGCGGCATCCTGCACCCCCAGCAGGTGCTCCTCGGACGCGTCAGCGACCCGGGGCATCTCGTAGATGCTCGCGATGCCCAGCGCCTCGTGGGGACGGGAGAAGTACGCGAACCGGTGCTCGTGCTCGTCGGCGCCGCGGGCAAGCCCCTCGGCCGTGTCGGCCACCCACTGCCGCATCGCCTCGTCGTACCCGTACGCGGTGGCCAGCGCCCCGGCGAGGGTGTCGCGCCACTGCTCGAGGGTCGCGAACCCCTCCCACGGCCAGCTGTCGGGGACGTATACCCACAGATCGGGGTCGAAGTCGACCTGCAGAGTCATCGCTGTCCTTCGGGGTCGGGCCAGGTCACGGCATCCAGCATCGTCGTCACCAGTGTCGTGAGGGCGTCGGTGACGGGTTGGTACTCCGCGACGGGGAGCCCGGAGATCGAGGCGAACGCCACGAGGTAGGCATCGTGGCCCGGTACGCGCCAGACGTAGTCGATGCTGCGCAGCAGCACGACCGATTCGTCGCCGGCATCCGCGGGCGCCTGCTCGTCCCGGATGCTGCGGCGCGCGGGCCCGGCATCGGTGTGCACGCGCTCTCCCCCCGGCGGCAGCTGCGGATCGGCGGCCGGCACATGGCTGAGGACGACGGAGGTCGACACCGGCACCTGCCAGGGGATCCCCATCGGCATGGCCGCGGCGAAGCCGCCCGCACCGCGGGCCTGGTCCAGCGCGCCGGCGAGGGTGCGCTCCAGCTCGTGCACGAACGGGCCGATGCTGTCGCGCGGCCCGTTCTCCCAGAAGCCGGCGAACGCGGCGCGTGCGGTGGCGGCGTTGTCGTCGCTGACGGGGAACAGCTGCCACGCGGGCGGGAGGATCATGCGGGGGCGCGGCAGGGTGGCCGTCCCGTCGGCGACGGCGCTCATCGGCGGGTCGGGCGGCGCAGTTCGACGATGTCGCGCACGTACTCGATCGTGCCGCGCACCCCGAAGACGATCATCGCGAGCAGGAACGCCCCCGCCGCGGGGAGCACGAGCCACAGCTGCGCACCGCCGTAGGCGACGGCGGCGACCAGGGTCGTCATGAGCCCGAGGCCGCTGATGACGCTCATGTCGAAGCGGGCGCCCCAGAAGTAGGCGGGGAACCGGGCCGGAAACGGCCAGGTGATGACCGTGAGGGCCAGCATCCCCACCGCCGGAAGCCACAGCAGCCAGAACGGCGGCTGGAAGAGGGGGAAGCCGGCAGCGGTGCCGGTGATGCTGCCGTCCGCTTCGGAGGGGAGGGTCCCCTGGATCAGCCCGATGACGGCGATGAGGATGATCGGCAGCAGCCCGAACGCCACGATGGTCATGCCTGTCCAGAAGAACAGCCGATCGGCGAGGATCACCCGGGGGGTCTTTGCTGCGCCGCGCTTGGCGGCGGGCCTGGTCGTCCGCTTCACGGCGGGGGACGTGGTGGTTCGTGCGGTCACGCTACGACCCTACTTTCCACGTCGCGCTGTCCTTGACGCCCTGGTACCAGTCCGCGCCGGCATCCACCACGTCGCTCACGGGGTTGTCGGCCATGATGCGCTCGAACGCGTCGGCGACACCGGGGGCGACGCTGCCGAGGATCGTGTTGGGCATGGTGACGGCGGTACGGATGCCGAATGCGATCTTGATGCGCGCCATCTCTTCGCGGCCGATCTGCAGCAGCAGGTCGTCCAGCGGTCCACCCGCGCCGGCACGGGCGCTCTCGGCGACCCGGAGGAAGTGCGCGTTGAACACGCCCTTCGCGCCGGTGACCTCCCGGACCCACTGCACCGACGGCAACTGCACCGGCCCCAAGCTCAGCCCGTTCTTGCCGCGCAGCACGCCGTTGAAGCTGCCGGTGACCGAGCGCAGCGCCGAGGAGTTTCCCTGTGCGGCCAGCCGCGCGACGCGCGTGCCCTTGAGGGCGGTCATGACGCCGCCGATCGCGCGGGTCGCCACCGCGGCGACACCGAAGGTCGCCACCGTGATGAGGTCGATCGCGAAGTCGACCCACGAGATCTGGCCGGTCGAGGCGAGGATGAGGCTGAGCCCCGCCGTCAGGGCGGCCGCGGCCAGCGCGAACGGTGCCAGCACCGGCAGGAAGAAGCTCAGCACCGACAGCACCGTGGTCACCAGCTGCAGCACCTTGTGGATGGCCTTGAGGATCTCGGCGTTCTCGGCGACCCAGCCGGAGAAGTTGTCCCAGAGCCCATCGTTGAGCCCGTCGCCGTCCATCGCGTCGCGCATGCGGCCCGCGGCGGCCACGCCGGAGTCGCGCAGTCGTTCGATGATCTGCGCGAAGCGCGCCTGGGCGCCCGCCGCGGCGGAGGACTGTGCGCCCTGGCGCTGGGTCAGCAGCATCAGATGCCGGTTGAGGTCGACCGCTTCCATCGGGTCGGTCGTGCGCTGGCGCTGCTCGCGGTAGTGGTCGATCTCGCGGTTGTACCGGTCTTCGGATGCCGTCGCCTCGGCGTGCTCGCGCACGAGAGTCATCGCCTCGGTCTGCGCGGTCTGCAGGTCGGTGGCGAAGGAACTCAGCGCGGAGCCTGCCTCCCGGTAGCGGCCCTCGAGGGACTCCAGGCGCGTGGCGACCTGTCCGGCGTTCTCGGCGAGCTGGTCGAGGGCCTTGCTCTCGTGCTGGCTGGTGTCGGCGATGGCGGCGCGCAGGCCCGAGACCGCCTCGAGGATGGCATCCGCCGTCGCGGTGAACCGCGTGGCGCGGGAGGAGACGGTGTCGGGGCTCCCGGGGATGGGGGCGATCCGATCGGGCAGTTCGATGGACATCCGCGGCTCCTTCTGCTCTGGTGCGGGTTCAGCCTAGGGAAGGCGGGAACGCAGTCTCGATGGGCTGAACTCCCCATTGACGTTAACGTGGGGGCATGTCGTTGAATGGTGAGTACCTGCCCAGCACGTCCACGTGGGCCCGTACCCAGGCCGAGAAGTACGAAGCCTCCGGCGGGACGGAGGCCAATCTGCTGCAGGGTGTGCCGATCATCGTGCTGACCTCGGTCGGGGCGAAGACGGGCGGCCTGCGCAAGACGGCGCTGATGCGTGTGGAGCACGACGGCCGCTACGCGGTCGTCGCGTCCAAGGGCGGCCACCCGCAGCCGCCGGCGTGGTACTGGAACGTGCGCAAGAACCCGCGGGTGCGCCTGCAGGACGGCGCCGTGGCCCGTGACTACCTCGCCCGGGAGCTGGACGGGCAGGAGTACGCGCAGTGGTGGCAGCGTGCCGCTGCGGTGTGGCCGGCGTACGACGACTACCAGACCAAGACCGATCGTCGCATCGCGGTGTTCGTGCTGGAGCCCGTCGAGGACTGAGGGATCGCCTGATCCGCTCAGTCCTCGACGAAGCGGATCAGGCCAGCAGCATCTCGAGCGGGCCGCGGGCGAAGTACAGCACGAAGCCGAAGGCGACCACCCACAGCAGCCAGTGCACCTTCCGGGCGTTGCCGGACAGGGCGTTGACGACGACCCAGCTGATGAAGCCCGCGCCGATGCCGTTGGCGATCGAGTAGCTCAGCGGCATGACGGTCACGGTGAGGAAGACCGGCAGCAGCACGTTGAACTCGGAGAAGTCGATGTGCTTGATCTGCGCGAGCATCATGGCCCCGACCAGCACCAGCGCCGCAGCGGCGATGAAGCCGGGGACGAGGCCGGTGACGGGCGTCACGAACATCGCGAGCAGGAACAGCACACCGGTGACGACGTTCGCGAAACCCGTGCGGGCGCCTTCGCCGATGCCGGAGCCCGACTCGACGAACACCGTGGCCGACGATGACGAGGTCGCGCCGCCGACGACGGCGCCGACGCCCTCGACGATGAGCGCCGACTTGATGCGGGGGAAGTCGCCCTTCGCGTCGGCGAGATCGGCCTCCTTCGCAAGTCCCGTCATGGTGCCCATGGCGTCGAAGAAGTTGGTGAACACGAGCGTGAACACGAACATCAGCAGCGTCACGAAGCCGACCTTGCCGAAGTCGAAGCCGAAGTCCACGGCGCCGATGAGGCTGAGGTCGGGGAGCGCGAACAGGCCGGCCGAAAGGCCGAAGTCGGCGACCGGCGTGAAGATGTTGACGATTGCGGCCAGGACGGTGCCGGCGATGAGGGCGATGAGGATCGCGCCCCTCACCTTCAGCGCGATGAGGGCGCCGCCGATGAGCAGCGTGACCACGAACAGCAGCGTGTCGATCGAGGCGACCGAGCCGGCGATGCCGAGCTCGAGGGGCGTGCCCTCGGCCGGCCCGACGAAGCCGGCGTTGACGAAGCCGATGAACGCGATGAACAGGCCGATGCCGACGGTGATCGCGAGCTTGAGCTGCACGGGCACGGCGTCGAAGATCATCTTCCGCAGGCCCGTCGCTGCCAGCAGCACGATGATCAGGCCGTTGATGATGGTGAGGGCCATCGCCTCGCCCCACGTCACCTGGCCGACGACCGAGAATGCGAGGAACGCGTTGATCCCGAGGCCCGCGGCGAACGCGAACGGCAGGCGGGTGACGATACCGAAGAGGATCGTCATGAACCCGGCCGTGAGGGCGGTGCTCGCCGCGACGGCGCCGGGGTCGAGGATGGTGCCGTTGACGTCGGCGGTGGACAGGATGATCGGGTTCAGGATCACGATGTAGGCCATCGTCACGAATGTGACGACACCGCCGCGGATCTCACCGCCGAGGGTGGAGCCGCGTTTGGTGATCTCGAAGAAACGGTCGAGGCCGTTGCGGGGTGTGGCGTCTGAGTGGGCAGGGGCGGGTGCGGGCGCAGTCATAGGGGGACCTCCTGCGGAAACATTACTGGTGCGACATGGGTGCGCCGGTGCGCCGGTGCAGCGCCTGCCCCGTGCGTAGGTAGGGTCGACAGCGCATGAATCGCCTCCTCGTCGCCCTCCTTGCCGCTTTCGACGCCGTTCTGGCCGTCGCCGTCGGGCTCGTCGCCGCGCTCGCGCCGCTCACCCTGCTGTGGATCTTCGGCTTCGGCGCCGACGCCTCCTGGGCTGGGCTGTGGCCCGCCGCCGGCCGGATCTGGCAGCTCGGGCACCTCGTGCCGCTCGCGGTGACACTGCCTGAGGAGTTCACGGTGCCGGCCGGGATCGACCCCGCTGCGGCATCCTTCACCGTGTCGCTGGCACCCCTTGCCCTGGCCGTCTTCACCGCCGTGTTCGCCGCCCGCTCCGGCGCGCGGGCCGCCACCGCCGGCGCCTGGCTGACGGGGGTGCTGTCGAGCACCGTCGTGGTCGCCGTCGCGGCGGCGGGCGTCGCGATGACCACCGGCAACGACATCGCCGCCGTGCAGCTGTGGCAGGCGATCGGATTCCCGGTGCTCGTCTTCGCCCTGCCCGCCCTCGGCGGCGCGCTCGCGGTCGCCTGGCGCACCGGTGACGACGGCCTCGTCGACGCGGCGCACAGCGTGCTGGTCCGCCGCGGCGGCCTGTGGTCGGAGGTGCCGGGCCTCATCGCCCGTGGCACGGCCATCGTCGTGGCGTCGCTGGTGGGCATCGGCGGGCTGGTCGTGGCGATCGCGGTCTTCGCCGGAGGCGCGCGGATGATCGCGCTGTTCCAGGCGGGCCAGGTCGACGCGCTCGGGGCGTCCGTGCTCACTCTCGCGGAACTGGCCTACCTGCCGACGTTCGTGATCTGGGCGATCTCGTTCGTCGCCGGCCCCGGCTTCGCGCTGGGACTGGACACCGTGGTCTCGCCCGTGGGCACCCATGTCGGCGTGCTCCCCGGCATCCCGGTGCTGGGCGCGATCCCGGAGTCGACGTCCCCGTGGCTGCTGCTGCTCGCGCTGCTGCCGGTCGCCGCCGGTGCGCTCGCCGGCTGGGTGACCCGGTCGCAGCTGGTGCGTCAGGCACGTACCGGGCCGGGCGGCCATGAGGCGATGGGCGTGCGCGTGCTCGTCGCCTTCGGCATCACCGTGGCCTCGGCCGGGGTCGCCGCGGTGCTCGCGGTGGTCGCGTCCGGGGCGATCGGGCCGGGCGCCCTGGCCGTCGTCGGGCCGGCACCGGGGCCCTTGGCGCTCGCGGTGGGGGTGGAGACCGCGCTGGGCGCGGCGATCCTGCTGCTGTCGCCGCGCGGTCGCGATGCCGCCGGCGACGCCGTGGCGCCCGTCGACCGTGTCGCGGACCACGCGGAGCACGCGGAGCACGCGGAGCACGCGGAGCCGGAGGCCCCCGGGGAGGGCGCCGCGCGGGCGCCGGTAGACTGACCGCGTGCTCACGGTCGCCGTCCTCATCTCGGGAGCCGGGTCGAACCTTCGGGCCCTGCTCGAGGCCGCGAGCGATCCCGCCTTTCCTGCGCGCGTGATCGTCGTCGGCGCCGACCGGGAAGCGTCCGGACTCGCCCACGCCGAGGAGTTCGGCATCCCGAGCTTCGTCATCCCCTGGGCCGGTGCGGCCCAGCGCGAAGCGTGGGGTGACGAGCTGCTGGCCCATCTGGAGGTCTGGAAGCCCGACCTCGTCGTGCTCAGCGGCCTGATGCGACTGCTTCCCCCCGCCGTCGTCGCGGCGTGGGCGCCGCGGCTGATCAACACCCACCCCGCCTACCTGCCGGAGTTCCCCGGCGCGCACGGTGTGCGCGACGCGCTGGCCGCCGGCGTCTCGCAGACCGGCGCCAGCGTCATCGTCGTCGACGACGGCGTCGACTCCGGTCCGATCCTCGCCCAGGAGCGCGTCAGCGTGCTGCCCGGCGACGACGAGAACACTCTTCACGACCGCATCAAGCCTGTCGAGCGGCGCCTGCTGATCGACGTCGTCCGTCGTATCGCCGTCGGCGAGCTGGATCTCGCCGCGGCATCCACCATCTGACCTACCCGGAGGAGCTCTCCATGGCCGGCCCGAGCCACGACCCGTCCCTGTACCGCAATCGCGACACCGTCCCGGTGCGCCGCGCGCTCGTCTCGGTGAGCGACAAGACCGACCTGCTGGTGCTCGCTGCGGCGCTCGCCGACGCCGGCGTCGAGATCGTCTCCACCGGATCCACGGCGGCCACCATCCGCGACGCCGGGTTCGCCGTGACCGACGTGGCATCCGTCACCGGATTCCCGGAGTCGCTCGACGGCAGGGTCAAGACGCTGCACCCGAGCGTGCACGCCGGGCTGCTCGCCGACCTGCGGCTGGCCGACCACGAGCGCCAGCTCGCCGACCTCGGCATCGAGCCGTTCGAGCTCGTCGTGGTGAACCTCTACCCGTTCGTCGAGACCGTCGCCTCCGGCGCGCCCGCCGAGGACGTCGTGGAGCAGATCGACATCGGTGGGCCCGCCATGGTGCGCGCCAGCGCGAAGAACTTCGCCAACGTCGCGATCGTCGTCTCCCCGGCGTCCTACCCCGCCGTGCTCGCAGCCATCGCCAAGGGCGGCACCTCGCTCGTGCAGCGTCGCGAGCTGGCCGCCCGGGCCTTCGCGCACACCGCCGCGTACGACCGCGCCGTGTCGACGTGGTTCGCGGAGGAGACCCTCGCCGCCGAGGGCGAGCTGCCCGAGCACCTGACGATCACGGCCGAGCGGCTGGAGACCCTCCGCTACGGCGAGAACTCGCACCAGCGCGCCGCGCTGTACTCCCGCGCCGGCGGCCACGGCATCGCCCAGGCGACGCAGCTGCAGGGCAAGGAGATGTCGTACAACAACTACGTCGACGCCGACGCGGCCCTGCGCGCCGCGTTCGACCTGGTCAAGCCCGCCGTCGCGATCATCAAGCACGCCAACCCGTGCGGCATCGCCGTGGCCGCCCCGCAGGCGCTGGATCCCATCGCGTCGGCGCACCTGCGGGCGCACGAGTGCGACCCGGTGTCGGCGTTCGGCGGTGTGATCGCAGCAAACCGCACCGTGACGCTGAAGATGGCCGAGAACCTGCGCGACATCTTCACTGAGGTCATCGTCGCCCCCGACTTCGAGCCGGAGGCGCTGGAGGTGTTCCGGCTGAAGAAGAACCTGCGGGTGCTGAAGCTCCCCGTCGACTGGCGGCAGGAGCCGATGGACGTGCGGCTGGTCTCCGGCGGGCTGCTGCTGCAGGACGCCGACCGGTTCCCCGACGAGATCGAGTCGCTCGTCGACGGCTGGGAGCTCGTGGTGGGGGAGCGGCCCGCGGACGAGGACCTGTCGAACCTGTCCTTCGCGTGGAAGACGTGCCGCGCGGTGAAGTCCAACGCGATCGTGCTGGCCAAGGCCTCGGCGACGGTCGGGATCGGGATGGGGCAGGTCAACCGCGTCGATTCGTGCCGGCTGGCAGTCGAACGGGCGGGCGACCGTGCAGCAGGGTCGGTCGCGGCATCCGACGCGTTCTTCCCCTTCGCCGACGGGGTGCAGGTGCTGCTGGATGCCGGCGTTCGCACGATCATCCAGCCGGGTGGCTCGGTGCGCGACCAGGAGGTCATCGACGCCGTCCGCGCCGCGGGCGGGACGATGTACTTCACCGGCGAGCGTCACTTCTTCCACTGACCCCCGCCGCGCCGCCGCTGCCGAGTGAGTATTCGTGCTGCCGAGTGAGTATTCGTGCTGCCGAGTGAGTATTCGTGCTGTCGAGTGAGTATTCGTGCTGCCGGTCAGGCGTTCGGGCGACCGTACTGCTCGAGCCAGCGCAGCCACACCTCGCTGACCGTCGGGTAGGAGGGCACAGCGTGCCAGAGGCGGGCCAGCGGCACCTCGCCGACGATCGCGACGGTCGCCGCGTGTAGTAGCTCGGCGACGTCGGGGCCGACGAAGGTCGCCCCGATCAGCACGCCGCGGTCCTCGTCGACGATCGCGCGCGCCTGGCCGCGGTAGTCGTCGGCGTAGACCGAGGCGCCGGCGACGGATGCCAGGTCGTAGTCGAGCACGCGGATGCGCCGGCCCGCGTCGGTCGCCGCGTGTGCCGTGAGGCCGATCGACGCGATCTCCGGGTCGGTGAAGGTGACCTGCGGCACGTGGGCGTGGTCGGCGGTGGCGACGTGGGTGCCCCACGGCCGGTCATCGATGGCGGCACCGGCAGCGCGGGCGGCGATCGCGTCGCCGGCGGCACGGGCCTGGTACTTGCCCTGGTGGGTCAGCAGGGCGCGACCGTTGACGTCCCCCACGGCGTAGAGCCAGTCCGTCCCCCGCACCAGCATCGTGTCGTCGACGTCGAGCCAGTCGCCGGGCGCCAGATCGACCGCCTCCAGCCCCAGGTCGGTGGTGCGCGGCATCCGTCCGGTCGCCACGAGCACCTTCTCGGCGTGGACACGGGTGCCGTCGGACAACTCCAGCGTCGCGCCGGTGGCGCCGCCGTTGTGGCCTGCTCCGGTGCCGCGGCGCCGTGCGCCGACGACGTCGACGCCGGTGCGGATGTCGACGCCCGATTCGGCGAGGGATGCCGCGACCAGCTCTGCCGCGAACGGCTCCGTCCCGCCGAGCAGCCCCGATCGCACGAGCATCGTGACGGCGGTGCCGAGGTGTGCGTATGCCGTGGCCATCTCGGCGGCGACCACACCGCCGCCGACGATCGCGAGCGAGGTCGGCACGGTCTGAGCGCTCGTGGCGTCGCGGCTGGTCCACGGCTCGATCTCGCGCAACCCCGGGACATCCGGCAGGAGCGCGGCCGATCCGGTCGCCACCGCGACGGCGTGGCGGGCGACGAGGTCGGTGCTGGTGCCCGCGGCATCCGTCACGCGCAGGCGGCGCGGCCCGGTGAAGGTGGCGTGGCCGCGGACGAGGTCGATGCCGGCGCTCTCGAGCCACTGCACCTGCCCCTCGTCGGACCAGTCGTGGGTGATCTCGTTGCGGCGGTGGAGCACCGCCGCAACGTCGATGTCGCCGGTGACCGCCTGCCGCGCGCCGTCGACGGCGCGCGCCGCGCGGACCGCGGCGGCGCTGCGCAACAGCGCCTTGGATGGCATGCATGCCCAGTAGGAGCATTCGCCGCCGACCAGTTCGGCCTCGACGATGACGGTGCGCAGCCCGCCCTGTACCGCGCGGTCGGCGACGTTCTCGCCGACCGCTCCCGCCCCGATGACCACGACGTCGTACTCCCGCTCGCTCATGCCCCGCACGCTATCCCCCGCGCGGTGTCCCCCGCGAGGGTTGCGCCGACACCGCCGCGCCAGGACAGGAATACTCACCGAGACAGGGCGATTTCGGCTGATTCCTCCTGTGTCGGTGAGATCGCCTGTTCCCGGAACGACGGCGGGCGCGGGGCGCCCGGCACCACGAATACTCACTCGGCACCGCGAATACTCACTCGGCGGCCACGGCGATGGCCGATTTCCGCGAGCGGGACGGCCGGGGCGGTGGCAGGCTGGGGGTATGAGTCAGGCAGTCACGGGGTTCGACGAGCGGTATCGGGCCATCCATGCGCGGGACGCGCGCTTCGACGGCCAGTTCGTCACCGCCGTGCGCACCACCGGAATCTACTGCCGCCCCAGCTGCCCCGCCCGCACCCCGAAGCCCGGCAACGTCGAGTTCTACGCCACCAGCGCTGCCGCGCACGAGGCCGGTTACCGCGCCTGCAAGCGTTGCCTGCCGGAGGCGGCACCGGGTTCGCCCGCGTGGGACCTGCGCGGCGACACCGCCGGCCGCGCCATGCGCCTCATCGCCGACGGCGTGGTCGAGCGCGAGGGCGTGCCGGGGCTGGCCTCCCGCCTCGGCTACTCCAGTCGTCATCTCTCGCGCCTGCTCGCCGCCGAACTCGGCGCCGGCCCGCTCGCGCTCGCCCGCGCGCACCGCGCGCACACCGCGCGGATGCTGTTGGTGGGCACCGACCTGCCCATCGCGGACATCGCGTTCTCGGCCGGGTTCGCCAGCGTCCGCCAGTTCAACGACACCGTGCGGGAAGTGTTCGGGATGCCGCCGCAGCAGCTGCGCGCGCGACGTCCGGCATCCGGCGTGGCCGCCGCCGCCGGCGCGATCGACCTCGTGCTCCCGGTGCGGGCGCCGTTCGACGTGGACGGGCTGTTCGCGTGGATGGCGGCGCGCGTCATCGCCGGCGTCGAAACCGCCACCCCGACCTCTTTCGCGCGCAACATCGCGCTGCCGGGGGGACCGGCCTGGTTCCGGCTGCGCGCCGACGGCGCCCGCGTGCGTCTGGAGGCCCGCCTCAGTCGCCTCGGCGATCTGCCCGTGCTGGTCGCCCGCGCCCGCCGGCTGTTCGACCTCGACGCGGACCCCGTGGCCATCGACGAGGCGCTCGCGCGCCACCCGGAGCTTGCCGCCTCCGTCGCCCGCACACCCGGCCTGCGGGTGCCTGGTACCGCGGACCCGCACGAGATGCTCATCCGCGCCATGATCGGCCAGCAGATCTCAGTGGCTGCCGCTCGCACCGCCCTGGTGCGCCTGACCGAGGCGCTGGGGGAGCGGGTGCCCGAGCACGAGGGCACCGACCGGCTGTTCCCCACGATGACCGCGATCGCCGAACACGGTGCGGAGGTGCTGCGCGGCCCCGCCGCCCGCATCCGCGCCGTCACCGGCGCCGCCGCGCTGATCGCGGCCGGCGACCTGTCGCTGTCGCCCGGCGACGACGGCGTCGAGCAGCGCGCGCGGCTGCTCGCGCTGCCGGGAGTCGGTCCCTGGACTGCCGACTACGTGCGGATGCGGGTCACCGGCGACCCCGACGTGGTCCTCCCGGGCGACGTCGCCGCTCGGACCGGGGCGGGGAACCTCGGCATCCCCGCCGACCCGGCCGGTCTCACGGCTTGGGCCACCCGGACCGCGCCGTGGCGCAGTTACCTCACCGCGCACCTGTGGCGGGCGGCCCTGCCCGCGGCGACCCCCACCCCACCCCTCCCCGTCGGAATTCAGGCTGAGGATGCCGCGACGGCCGAATCAGGGCCCGAATCCGCCGCACAGCCTGAATTCGGACGCCCTCTCTCAGGAGCCAGGTCATGACCACCCTCAGCACCACCACCCAGACCGCCACGATCCAGACCCTCGACACCCCCGACGGCCCATTCACGATCGTCAGCGACGCCGCCGGACGCGTGCTCGCCTCCGGCTGGACCCCCGACGGCGACACGATGCTCGCCCGCATCCACCCGGCGCTGCGCCCGGCCACCGTGCACGAGCGGCGGACGGATGCCGCGGATGCCGTCGCCGCCTACTACGCCGGTGACGTCGCCGCGATCGACGGAATCGAGGTCGCCCAACACGGCACCGCCCTGCAGCAGAACGGCTGGACGGCACTGCGCCGCATCACACCAGGCCGCCCGCTGACCTACACCGGTTTCGCGGTCGAGATGGGCCACCCCCGCGCCGTGCGGGCAGCCGCCTCCATCTGCGCGCGCAACGCCGCCGCCCTGTTCGTGCCGTGCCACCGCGTGCTGCGCACCGACGGCACCCTCGGCGGCTTCGCCTGGGGACTCGACGTCAAGCGGTCCCTCCTGGCCCGCGAATCAGACTGATCCAGGCGACCAACAGGCACATACCCGTCGAAAAAGTTGTTGCACTCAGCGAATTCTCAGGGATAGGCTAGTGGGCTCCCGCGGGTCGGGAGTCCCCGCCCACAAACCCCTCCGGAGGATGCCATGTACCAGGCCGCCATCACCGCGAAGCCGATCACGCTCCTCCCCGCCGCCGCACGCCGGTTCGCGGGAGTGGAGGGGTAGTCGCGGGGGCACCCGCAGACGACCGCGGGGCGCCTCGCCGCCCCGCGTGACAGACTCGGCGCCCCGCGCCTCGGCCTCCGCTGCGGCCGGCGCGCCCCGCGCCACCGTCGCTACCGCGCCACCGCTACCGCGCCACCGCCACCGCGCCACCGCCCACCGCGCGCGAGCGCCCACCGCGCGCCACCGCCACCGCCACCGCGCGCCCCCGCACCCCGCGCCCCCGCACCCCGCGCCACCGCCACCCCGCGCCACCGCCGGGCCGCGCACTTGCCCGGAGGGCCCGCTACGGCCCCCGCTCCCCACCGCACGACCCCACTAAGGACCATGACCTCCTCGCCGCAGAGACTTTCCACCCCGCGGGCGCTCGCTCGCCTCATCCCGTTCGTCAAACCCGTGCTGCCCCGTTTGATCGGCGGCTGCATCGCCGCGTTCGGCGCGGCGATGATGAGCCTGCTCATCCCGCTCGTCCTCGAGGCCGTCGTCGACGGGCCCATCGCCGACGGCGAGATTCCGCTCATCGTCTGGGCGGCTGTCGGCGTGCTCGTCCTGGGTGCGCTCGAGGCACTGTTCATCTACCTGCGCCGCGCGTTCGTGCTGACCCCGGCGACGGGCGTCGAGTACGAGATCCGGCAGCAGTTCTACCGGCGCCTGCAGCGCCTGCCGGTGTCGTTCCACGACCGCTGGCAATCAGGGCAGCTGCTCAGCCGCATGATGCAGGACATCAACCTCATCCGCCGCTGGCTCGCGTTCGGCGCGATCCTGCTGCTGGTGAACGTCCTGACCATCGTCATCGGCGCGGCCTTCCTCTTCCGCTGGCACTGGGCCCTGGGCACGACGTTCCTGGTCGTGTCGATCCCGCTGTGGTTCTTCGGCTACCGGTTCGAGCACAACTACGGCGTGCTCGCACGTCAGAGCCAGGACCAGGCCGGCGACCTGGCCACCTCGGTCGAGGAGAGCGTCCACGGCATCCGTGTGCTCAAGGCGTTCGGCCGCGGCAAGCACGCGCTGCAGAAGTTCCGCGCGCAGGTCGAGACGCTGCGAGGCACCGAACTGCGCAAGGCCCGCGAAGTGGGCGTGCTGTGGTTCTGGCTCGAAGTCGTGCCGATGATCGCGTTCGCGCTGTGCCTGCTGATCGGCATCTGGCTCGCCAGCACCGACCAGCTGACCGTCGGCGAGCTGTTCGCCTTCTTCGCGATGGCCACCGCGCTTCGCTGGCCGCTGGAGTCGCTCGGGTTCCTGTTCTCGTTCCTCATCGACGCCCGCACCGCCACCGACCGCGTCTTCGAGGTGCTCGATTCGGAGAACGCGATCGTGGACCCGGAGAACCCCAAGACCATCGAGAATCCGCGCGGGGAGCTGGCCTTCCGTGGCGTGCACTTCCGGTATCAGGATGCCGGTGCCACCGAGCGCGACCTGCTGGACGGGGTCGACCTCGTGCTGGAGCCGGGGGAGACGATGGCCCTGGTGGGCCTCACCGGCTCGGGCAAGACCACCCTGACGACCCTCCCGGCGCGCCTGTACGACGTGACCGAGGGTGCCGTGGAACTGGACGGCGTCGATGTGCGCGACCTCACGCTCGAAGAGCTGCGCCGCCACGTCGCGATGGCGTTCGAGGATGCCACGTTGTTCTCGACCTCGGTGCGCGACAACGTGCTGCTGGGTCGCGACGGCCTGGATCCGCTGAGCCCCGAGGCGGATGCCGTGCTGGCAGAAGCCCTCGAGATCGCGCAGGCCCACTTCGTGTACGACCTCCCCGACGGTGCGGACACGCTCGTCGGCGAGGAGGGGCTGAGCCTGTCCGGTGGGCAGCGGCAGCGCCTCGCGCTCGCGCGCGCCGTTGCGGCCCGGCCGCGCGTGCTGGTGCTTGACGACCCGCTGTCGGCGCTGGACGTGGACACCGAGGCGCTGGTCGAGGCGGCGCTGCGCCGCGTGCTGGCCACCACCACCGCGCTCATCGTGGCGCACCGGCCGTCGACGGTGGCCCTGGCCGACCGCGTCGCCGTGCTCGAGGCGGGGCGCATCACGGCCGTCGGCACCCACGCCGAGCTGCTGCGCACGAGCGAGCACTACCGGCATGTCATCTCGAGCTTCGAAGCCGAGGAACGCACCCAGCGCGAGACGGAGGTGAACCTGTGAGCGTCTCGACGGTTCAGGGAACCAGCGGCGAGGACCGCGACGACTACACCAAGACCGAGAGCCGCGCCATCCGGCGCCGGTCGCTGCACCTGCTCGGGTCCCTCGTGAGCCCGATGAAGGGGCTGCTGGTGCTGACGGCTGTCGTCGTCGTGGCCTCCACCGCACTGCGGGTGCTGGGACCTGCGCTGATCGCCTGGGGCATCAACGTGGCGCTTCCGCGCGCCGTGGACTACGCCGACTGGATGCCGGCGTTCGTGGTGACGGCGGTGTATCTGGTCACCGGCATCCTGGGCGCCGCCCTCATCGCCTGGTACGTCGGGTTGGCGGCACGGCTGACCCAGGCAGTGCTGATGGACCTGCGCACGCGGATCTTCCGCCACACGCAGCGGCTGAGCCTGGAGTTCCACGAGAGCTACACGTCGGGGCGCATCATCTCGCGGCAGACCAGCGACCTGGAGTCGATCCGCGAGTTGCTCGACGGCGGGCTCAACCAGCTCGTGCAGGGGAGCCTGTACGGCATCTTCACGCTGGCGATGCTGTTCATCCTGGATTGGCAGTCCGGCGTCATCCTCGTGGTCATGGGCATTCCGCTGGCACTGCTGATGCGCTGGTTCTACATCCAGTCGCAGAAGGGATTCCGGCTGTCGCGGGTGGTCAGCGCGAAGCTCATCGTGCAGTTCGTGGAGACCATGACGGGCGTGCGGGCGGTCAAGGCCTTCCGCAAGGAGAAGCGCAACGACGCCGAGTTCGGGGAGATCTCGGGGGAGTACCGCCGGGTCAACCTCAAGCTCGTGCGGCTGTTCGGCGTGCTCGATCCCGGCCTCATCCTCATCTCGAACGTGACGATGGCCATCGTGCTGCTGTGGGGCGCGCTGCGCGTCGTGGACGGCACCTTCCTCATCGGCAGTCTGCTCGCGGCGGTGCTGTACATCCGCAACTTCTTCAGCCCGCTGGAGGAGATCGCGATGTTCCTGAACTCCTACCAGTCAGCCACCGCGGCGCTGGAGAAGGTGTCGGGCATGCTGGAGGAGGAGCCGACGGTTCCCGATCCGGCGGAGCCGGTGGACCTGTGGCACGCACGAGGTCACGTGCGCTTCGAGGACGTCGAGTTCGGCTACGCCTCGGGCCGGGTGATCCTGCCCGACTTCTCGCTGGACATCCCCGCGGGGCAGACCATCGCCCTGGTCGGCACGACCGGGGCGGGAAAGTCCACGCTGGCCAAGCTGGTGTCGCGTTTCTACGACCCGACGCGCGGCAGGGTGACCCTGGACGGGGTCGACCTGCGGTCGCTGCACCCGAAGGACCTGCGCCGCGCGATCGTCATGGTCACGCAGGAGGCGTACCTGTTCAGCGGCACGATCGCCGACAACATCGCACTGGGAAAGCCCGACGCGACGCTGGCGGAGATCCAGGCCGCAGCGCGCGCGGTGGGGGCCGACACCTTCATCCAGGCGCTGCCGGACGGCTACAACACCGACGTGAACAAGCGCGGCGGTCGGGTCTCCGCCGGGCAGCGGCAGCTGATCTCGTTCGCGCGGGCGTTCCTGGCAGATCCCGCCGTGCTCATCCTGGATGAGGCGACGGCGTCGCTGGACATGCCCAGCGAGCGGATGATCCAGGACGCGCTGCAGACGCTGCTGGCCGACCGCACCGCGATCATCATCGCCCACCGCCTGTCGACGGTGGCGATCGCCGACCGGGTGCTCGTCATGGAGCACGGCCGCATCATCGAGGACGACGCCCCCGCCGCGCTCATCGCCGGCACCGGTAAGTTCTCGCAGCTGCACGCCGCCTGGCGCGAGTCGCTGGTGTGACGACGGATGCCGCACCCCGCCCGAGACGGCGGGGTGCGGCATCCATCCGTCTCAGCCGGCGGAGGCCGCGTCCGAGACCGCGACGGCGGTGGCCAGCGGATGCCGCGCCGGCAGGTTCGCGAGGGCGGCGTCGCCGTCGATGCCCTGGCCCCGGGGCGCAACCAGGGCGATGTCCAGGTCGGCGTCCGTCAGTCGCCGCTGGAACGCCGCGCGCAGCGGCGCGGAGCGGAACACCCCACCCAGCGCGCACACCTGCAGCGTCCCGTCGTCGCCGCGGTGCACGCGGTGCAGCGCCGTGGTGACGCTGTGCGCCAGCTCGTCGGCGGCGCGGCGGGTGATGTCGGCGGCGACGGCGTCGTGGTCGGTGTGGGCGGCCACGGCTGCGGCGAACCCCGCGATCACGCTGACGCGGTCGTCGGCGGTCTGCAGCCGGATGTACGCCTCGGTGAGGTCGGGCCAGTGCTCCTGGGCGACCGCGCGCAGCGCCGTCGCCGGGCCCCGGCCGTCGAAGTCGCGCATGACGGCAGCCAGTGCCTCCCGGCCGATCCAGTAGCCGCTCCCGGCATCGCCGACGAGGTACCCCCAGCCGTCCACCCTGGCCACCGCGTCGCCGCCGACGGCGAGGGTCACCACGCCGGTGCCGGCGGCCACCACGGCACCGCGGGCGTCACCGAGCGCGCCGAGGAACGAGGTGGTGGAGTCGTGCGCGAGGATCGTCCGGGCCACGGCGGTGCCGCGCAGCAGCTCGCGCAGCGCCCCGGCGTCGGTCTCGGCCGACGTGAGGCCCGACACCCCGGCGGCCACGACCGACACCGGTGCGCCGGCGCGGGTGATCGCGGCGTGCGCGACCTCCGCGAGCTGTGGCAGCAGCGAGGCATGCGTGCGGATGCCGGGGAAGACCTCGTCCTGCACGTCGCCGCCCCAGCGCACGCGGGTTTTGATGCTGGTCTGTCCTGCGTCGATGGCCAGGACGGCGTCGCCGGCGGTCATGACATCACCAGCGGGACGGTGACGGGGCCGATGTCGCGGTGAAGAAGAACGGGCACGGATTCGTTCTACACCGCATTGGTCGCGAAGCAGAGCACCGTCGCCGATCTGCCGCGGTGCGCACCGCGCGGCAGGCGTCCGCACGCGCCCGGGGTATCTTGATATCGAGACAACGCCGCTCGCGAATGGAGACCCACGGATGACCGAGCCGACCATCATCTACACCTACACCGACGAGGCCCCGGCGCTGGCCACCGCGTCGTTCCTGCCGATCGTGCAGGCCTACGCCGGTCAGGCCGGGGTGTCCGTTCAGACGCGGGACATCTCGCTTGCCGGCCGCGTGCTGGCCGCCTTCCCGCAGCACCTGACACCGGAGCAGCAGGTCGGCGACGCGCTGGCCGAGCTCGGGGGCCTGGCGACCCTGCCCGAGGCGAACATCATCAAGCTCCCCAACATCTCCGCCTCCATCCCGCAGCTCAAGGGCGCGATCGCGGAGCTGCAGGCGGCGGGCTTCGACATCCCCGACTACCCCGACGAGCCGACCACGCTCGAGGAGAAGGACATCCGCGCCCGGTACGACCGCATCAAGGGATCCGCGGTCAACCCGGTGCTGCGCGAGGGCAACAGCGACCGCCGCGCGCCGCTGTCGGTGAAGAACTACGCCCGCAAGCACCCGCACCGCAACAAGCCGTTCGCGGAGGGCTCCAAGACCCGCGTCGCCACCCTCGGGCACGACGACTTCAAATCCAACGAGAAGTCCGTGGTGATGCCCGCCGACGACGTGCTGACCATCCAGCACGTGGCATCCGACGGCACCGTCACGACGCTGAAGGACAGCCTGAAGGTGCTCCCCGGCGAGATCGTGGATGCCACGTTCCTCTCGGCCGCGGCCCTGGACGCCTTCCTCGCCGAGACGCTGCGCGCCGCCGAGGTCGACGACGTGCTGTACTCCGTGCACCTGAAGGCCACGATGATGAAGGTCAGCGACCCCATCATCTTCGGCCACGTCGTGCGCGCCTACTTCGCCGGCGTGTTCGCCCGGTACGGCGAGAAGATCGCCGCGGCGGGCCTCACCCCCAACGACGGGCTGGGCGGGATCCTCTCGGGGCTGAAGAGCGTCGACGGCGGCGAGGAGATCATCGCCGCGTTCGCCGACGCGATGGCCGACGGACCGCGGCTGTCCTACGTCAACTCCGACAAGGGCATCACCAACCTGCACGTCCCGTCCGATGTCATCGTCGACGCGTCGATGCCGGCGCTGGTGCGCAACGGCGGGAAGCTGTGGGGTGTCGACGGCGGCGAGGACGACACGATCGCCGTCATCCCCGACTCCTCCTACGCCGGGGTCTACCAGAGCGTGATCGACGACGTCATCGCGCACGGCCCGCTGGACCCGGCAACGATCGGCAGCGTGCCGAACGTGGGCCTGATGGCCCAGGCGGCCGAGGAGTACGGCAGCCACGACAAGACGTTCGAGATCGCCGCGGAAGGCGTCGTACAGGTGCTCGATTCGGCGGGCACCGTGCTGCTGGAGCACGCCGTCGCCCCCGGTGACATCTGGCGCGCGACGCAGACCAAGGACATCGCGGTACGCGACTGGGTGAAGCTGGCCGTCACCCGCGCCCGCGCCACCGGCGTGCCCGCGGTGTTCTGGCTCGACGCCACCCGTGCCCACGACGCGCAGCTGATCGAGAAGGTCAACACCTACCTCGGCGAGCACGACACGTCAGGGCTCACGATCGAGATCCTCCCCCCGGCCGAGGCGACGCAGTACTCGCTGGACCGCATCCGTCAGGGCCTGGACACCATCTCGGTGACCGGCAACGTGCTGCGCGACTACCTCACCGACCTGTTCCCGATCCTCGAGGTCGGCACGAGCGCCAAGATGCTCTCCATCGTGCCGCTGCTCGCCGGCGGTGGCCTGTTCGAGACCGGTGCCGGCGGCTCCGCGCCCAAGCACGTGCAGCAGCTCCTCTCGGAGAACTACCTGCGTTGGGACTCGCTGGGCGAGTTCTTCGCGCTTGCGGCATCCCTCGAGCACCTCGCCACGACCACCGACAACCCCAAGGCGCAGGTGCTGGCAGACACGCTGGACGCCGCGACCGGCACGTTCCTCGAGAACGACCGGTCGCCCGGTCGCGCGCTCGGCACGATCGACAACCGCGGCAGCCACTTCTACCTCGCGCTGTACTGGGCGCAGGAACTGGCGAAGCAGACGGCGGATGCCGAACTGGCCGCGATCTTCGCCCCGGTGGCCGAGGCGCTCGCCGCCGGCGAGGAGCAGATCGTCGCCGAACTGATCGCCGTGCAGGGCTCGCCGGTCGACGTGGGTGGCTACTACCGCCCCGACGCCGCCCGCGTGGAGTCCGTGATGCGCCCGTCCGCGACGTTCAACTCGGTGATCGACTCACTGGGCTGACCCCCCCCAACCCGTGAGACCACACCTGGTCGCCGAGACCGTGGGAACTTCCCATCGTTTCGGCGACCAGGTGTCGTTTCAGCGGAAGGGGAGCGGGGCGGGCGAGCGGCGGGGCGGGGCGAGGGCTCGCTAGAGGCGGACCTCGGCGACGACCTCGCCGTACTCGGTCTCGCCGACGGGGGTGAAGCCCACGCGGCGGAAGAAGGTGTCCGGGCCGCCCTCGCCTGCCTCGTAGATGGCGTTGACGTGGTCCATGCCGCGGCTGCGCGCCTCTTGGAGCAGCTGCTCGACGGCGAAACGTCCCACGCCGCGGCCCTGGTCGTCGGCATCGACGTTGATGCGCCACAGCACCGAGCGGAAGTGCTCCTGTGGTGCCTCGGGGTCGAAGTTCGCGCTGACGAACCCGACGACCTCATCCCCGTCGAGCACGACCCGCTGCCATGACGTGGAGGGGTTCACGACGGTCGCGGCGATCGCGTAGCTCTCCGGGGCGAGGAAGCGTTCCTGCCCGGGCTTGAGCGACATGTTGTTCACCGCGACGATCGTGGATGCCGACAGTTCTTCTACGCGCAGCTCAGCCATCCCCACAGGGTAACGGGGTTTTCCAGCCGGTCGCACGAGCGGGCAGGACCCGTCATCGGGATTTCACACAACGGACGTCTGGGAGACCGGTTGCGTGGCCAGGAACGCCGCCTGCGCGAACCACTGGTGCGCCTGGCCGCCCTCGTGCTGATTATGGGTGTACACCTCGATGCGCCTGTCGCCGGCGTAGTGGTTGAACGCCGCGTACACCGTGGACGGCGGGCACACCGGGTCCATCAGCGCGACGGAGAACAGCGCCGGCGCGGTGGCGCGCTTGGCGAAGTTGACGCCGTCGAAGTACGAGAGGGTGTCGAACACGCGGTCGTCGGCGCCGCGGTGCACCGACAGGTAGCGCACCACCTCCTGATAAGGGTCGCGATCGGTCAGGCCCACTGCCCGCTCGAAGTGGCACAGGAACGGCACGTCGGGCATGGCCGCCACGAGCCCTTCGGCAAGGCCGGCGGCGGCCAGCGTGATGCCGCCGCCCTGGCTGCCGCCGGCGACGGCGACGCGGGCGGGGTCGACCTCGGGCAGCGTCCGGACGGCGTCGATGGCGCGCACGGCGTCGGTGTAGACGCGGCGGTAGTAGTAGGTGTCGGGATCGTCGATGCCGCGCGTGAGGAAGCCGCTGGCCGAAGGGCCGGCTCCGTGCGGGTCGGGGGTGTCACCGCCGGATCCCCACGTGGAGCCCTGCCCGCGGGTGTCCATGAACAGGTGCGCATAGCCGGCGGCCGCCCAATCGCTGCGTTCGCCGGGCAGGCCCCGGCCGCCGCCGTAGCCGTTGAACTCCACGACGGCAGGCAGCGGCCCCGGCACCCCGCGCGGCAGCGTCAGCCACGCGCGCACCGGCTCGCCGGCGAACCCGGGGAAGGTGAGGTCGAACACGTCGAACACCGCGAACGGGGTGTCGACCTGCCGGCGCACCACCTCGCCGCCGGCGGCGCGGGACTCGGTGAGCGTGCGAGACCAGAACTCGTCGAAGTCGTCCGGCTCGCGCACGTCGGGGCGGTAGGCCGCCAGCTCGTCGGGGGTCAGGTCGAATCGTGGCACGATCGCCACGATAGGGGGTGGTGCGGCGTCAGTTGTGGATCGACACTTCGACGCCGGGTGCGGCCCAGTCGTACAGCTGCGCCGCACGCCACTCCGGCATCCCCACGCAGCCGTGGCTGCTGGGGCGGCCCCAGTTGCTGTGCCAGTACACGCCGTGGAAGGCCTGACCGCCGTTGAAGTACATCATCCACTTCACGTTGGGCTGCACGTACGGGCCGAGGTCTTCGCCGTTGGGCCCGCGGTAGGTGCCGTAGAGCGTCTGCATGGGGTACATGCTCTGGATCGTGTAGTTGCCGGTGTACGTCGGGGCGCCCTGCTTGCCCGTCGAGACCGACCACGAATCCACTGCGGCACCGTTCTCGTAAAGGGTGACCCGCTGCGCGCTGAGGTTGACGTCGATCGTGCGCTCCAGAGCGGTGGTCTGGAACTGGGTCTCGACGACGGGGAGCGGGTACACCGCGTTGCCGGTGCTCAGCTGCTCGGCGAAGCCCGCGGCGATGCCGTCGGTCGATTCCAGCGCTCGCCCTGCCTGGCCGGACTGGATGTCGTAGAGATGCTCGCCTGCCGTGTTGGTGATGACGGTGGCATTCACCGCGTCGCGCGCGACCAGGGCCGGCAGAGTGTCGACGACCGGCTGAATCGCGGCGGGGTCCGCCGTGAACTCGAACGTGCCGTCCTCGGTGGTGCTGAGGGTGATCCAGGATGCCAGCACGGCACGGTCCACCGGCACGGTGCGCTCTTCGCCGATGTAGAAGCCGGCGGAGTCGAGCATCGCGTTCAGCACGTCGGCGCTGGACTGGGCGGAGTCGGTGGTCGTGTTCGCCGGGATCGGTGCGAGCGCCGGGTCGTCGAGCACGACGGTGGCGGCACCGTCGTTGAACGCCTGCTGCAGCCCGGCCTCGACAGCGGCCGGATCCACACCCGAGCCGTCGACGGCGGGCGTGACGACGTACGTCTGCGTGCCGGCGTCGAAGGCGAGCATGGCGTCGGTCGGAGCCGTGTACAGGCTGGGCGCGGCCTCGCGGAGGATCTCCGCGGTGAGCTGCGCGTCGATCGTGATGGGCGCCGAGATCGGGTCACCGAACCACTGCGTCACGTTCCACGCCGGCCGCGTCTCGAAGGCCGACTCGGCGATCGCGCGCACATCGAGTTCGGCGCCGAGGTCGGCGGAGCTGACCGCGTCACCGTCGCCGACGACGAGTTCGGTGTTCTGCAGACGTTCGGAGATCGCGTCGCTGGCGGCGCCGGGGGTGAGCAACCCCACCGAGACCCCGGCCACCGTGGTGCCGGGTGCGATGAGCATGAGGGATGCGGCGCCGGCACCGAGCGCGGCGACCGCGACGGGGATGCCGATCCACAGCGCCAGACGGCGCTTCTTGCGGGGCGGTTCTGCGGACGCCCACTTCACCTCGGTAGTGCCGGCTTCGTCGCCCCCGGCGCCCAGCGCCAGGGTCGGGGCGTCGTCGGTTGCGACGGCGCCCGTTTCGTCGGCCTCTGGCCTGGTGACTACGTCCGTCACATTCCACCCCCCGGGTTGCGTGATCCGATACGTCCTCCCCATGGTAAGGGACGTTCGACACGCCGAGGCAACGGAAGCATCACGGTCCGAGACCCACGAACCTCGCCGACGTCGCCTCGATTCAGGTCACAGTTTTGTAAAGAGTCCTCCCAGATTACGCAACCGATCTTGTGGCGCGATAATTCGTAAGCTCTACTAACAAACATGGCCGGCATTGACGCCCCGCGCTCCGCATCCGCCGAGACTGCCGTGCGCGGATTCGGTGCCAGCCGTGTGCTGCGCGCAGGTGGCAAGGTGCTCCCCGAGCACGCCCGCGCACACAACCGGTCCCTCGTGCTGCAGACGCTGTTCCACGGCGGCGCGATGAGCCGTGCCGACCTCGCCCGCGAGACCGCGCTGACCCGCGTGACGATCTCCGACCTCGTCGCCGAGCTGATGGGCGACGGGTTCGTCGCCGAACGGGGCATGCGGGAAGCGTCGGGGCCGGGTAAGCCGGGGATGCTCGTCGATCTCGACCGGGAGGGCCACCGCATCGTCGGGATCGACCTGTCCGGCAGCGACCGCATTCTCGGGGCGGTGCTCACCCTCGGCGGCGAGATCGTCGTGCGGCGGGAGATCCCGATGCCGGCAGGCGCCGCGGTCCTTCCCGCGGTCCTCGCCTTCGCCCGCGAACTCGTCGCTGATTCGCACGCGCCGGTGCTCGGCGTCGGCATCGGAACCCCAGGCATCGTCAATGATGCGGGGGTGGTGCTGACGGCGCCGAGCCTCGGCTGGTCGGGGCTCGAACTGCAACGGATCGTCTCGACCGAGCTCGCCCTCCCGGCGCTGGTCGCCAACGACGCCAACGCCGCTGTGCTGGCTGAATACACGTTCGGCGGGTCAGGCGAAGACGTGCTGCTGGTGAAGGTCGACCGTGGCGTCGGCTCGGGGCTGCTCGCCGGCGGGCAGCCGATGCGCGGCGGCCGCTTCGCGGCAGGTGAGATCGGGCACGTCACGGTCGGCACCGACGGCGGACCGGTGTGTGCGTGCGGCAAGGTCGGATGCCTGGAGGCATGGCTGTCCGCTCCCGCGTTGATCGCGCGGCTCGCCGCCGCCGGCGTCGCAGACCGCGACGGCATCCTGCGCGACGCCGGCGAGCGCCTGGGCATCGCCCTGGCGCCGGTCGTCGGCGCGCTGGACCTGTCGGAGATCGTGCTCTCCGGCCCCACTGAACTTCTCGACGGCCCGCTCGCGGAGCAGGCCGCCGAGACGCTGCGCGCCCGCACACTCGCCGAGTTCCACGACGGGCTGCAGGTGCGGATGACGGCCCAAGGCGAGGACATCGTCCTGCGCGGAGCCGCCGTCATGGTCCTGTCGGGGCAACTGGGAGTCTCCTGACAATCGCCATCCTCGGGCCGTGAGGCTCACCCGAACCCAAGAGATCGAAGGAAAACCATGAAGAACAACACGATTGGAGCCGTCGCGCTCCTGGGCGCTGCGGCGCTCGTCCTCGCCGGGTGCTCGAACACCGGCGGCGGTGGCGGTGACGCCGATGCCGAGGGCGCCGAGATCCGGGTGTGGCTGGTCGGGGCGGATACGCCCGACGCCGCCCGCGACTACCTCGTGGAGACATTCGAGGAGGACAACCCCGGCTCCACGCTCGTCATCGAGGAGCAGAGCTGGGACGGTCTGGTCGACAAGCTCACGACGAGCCTGTCCAGCTCGGACAGCCCGGACCTCGTCGAATTCGGCAACACGCAGGCCCCGGCGTTCACCTCGGTGGGGGCACTGCTGGACATCTCCGACATCTACGAAGACCTCGGCGGCGATGATCTGCTGCCCGGCTTCGTCGAGGCAGGCAGCTACGAGGGCGCGTTCTACGCCGCACCGTTGTACTCCGGCGCGCGCGTCGTCTTCGCCGACCCCGCGTTCGTGTCCGAGGCGCCCGCCACGCTCGAGGAGTACGTCGCGACGGCGAAGGACCTCGCGTCGGCCAACGCCGGCGACAGCGGCATCTACTTCGCCGGTCAGGACTGGTACAACGCCCTGCCCTTCATCTGGGAGAACGGCGGCGAGATCGCCGTCCCCGACGGTGACCAGTGGGACGCCCAGCTGAGCAGCTCGGAATCGGTGGCAGGGCTCCTGCAGGTGCAGGACCTGATGACCACCGCGTCCACCGCGCCGAAGGACGGCGACAACGCCGAGCCGTGGACCCCGTATTGCGAGGGCACCGCGATCCAGTTCTCGGCGCCGAACTGGGCACTGGGACTGGCCAGCGCCTGCGAGACCCAGACCCCGCCGGCAGCCCCGTTCGTCTACGCCCTCCCCGGTGCCGACGGTGAGGCCGCCCAGGTGTTCGCGGGTGGGTCGAACATCGGCATCTCGGCCAAGTCGGCCAACCCGGAGCTGGCCAAGAGCGCGCTGGGGATCATCCTGAGCGACGAGTTCCAGACGATCTACGGCGAGAACGGCCTGATCCCGGCGAAGAAGTCGCTCGCCTCGACGCTCGGCGACACCCCGGAGGCGCAGGCGTTCACCGAGGCGGCGGGCAACGCCAAGCTGACGCCCGCTTCGCCGAACTGGGCGGAGGTGGAAGCCTCCCGCGTGCTCGAGGACTTCTTCGTCAAGATCGCGCAGGGCGGCGACGTGCCCTCGCTCGCCGAAGAGGTCGACGTCACCATCGAGGAGATCCTCAACGGCTGACCCGTCGGGGTACGGCCCGTACGCGCGGGCCCGTACCCCGCACGCCCCGGTATCAGGAGCACCCATGCCCGTCATGAAAAGCGACCTCGACCCGTCGATCACCGCGATCGACGACGGCGCCACGGTCGACCCTCCGCCCCGCCGCGCCCGGCGCCCCGGCGGCTTTACGCCCTATGCGCTGCTGCTGCCGGCGCTGGTCGTCCTCGCCGTCATCACCGGTTGGCCGCTGCTGCAGCTGCTCATCATGAGCGTGCAGGAGTTCGGCCGAGCACAGGTGTTCGGTGCCCCGCCCGAGTTCGTCGGCTTGGCCAACTACCTCGCGGTACTCACCGACTCGGAGTTCTGGGAGGTGCTCAGCCGCTCGCTGCTGTTCGCGGCGGTGTGCGTCGTGGTCACGATGGTGCTCGGCATCCTCGTCGCCCTGCTGCTGGCGCGCCTGGGAAAGGTGCTGCGCACCGTCGTGTCGGTGGGTCTGCTGCTGGCGTGGGCGATGCCGCCGCTGTCGGCGACGATCGTGTGGGGGTGGATCTTCGACACCCAGTACGGCGTGCTCAACCACGTGCTGGTGAACGGGTTCGGGCTGGAGCAGTTCACCGGGCATTCGTGGCTCATCGAGCCGCTGAGCTTCTTCTTCGTCGCGTCGGTCATCATCGTGTGGGGCGCGGTGCCCTTCGTCGCCTTCACCGTGTACGCCGGCCTCACGCAGGTGCCCGATGAAGTGCTCGAAGCGGCGCAACTGGATGGGGCGGGGGCGACCCAGCGCTTCTTCCTCGTGGTGGTTCCGTTCATCCGACCGATCCTCGCGATCGTGACGATCCTGCAGGTCATCTGGGATCTGCGTGTGTTCACGCAGATCTACGCACTGCAGTCGATCGGCGGACTGGCCGAGCAGACCAACACCCTCGGCGTGTACATCTACCGGGTGTCGCTCGGGTCGGGCGACTTCGGCGCCGGTGGGGCCATCTCGGTGATCGTCGTACTGCTGCTGGTGGGGCTGTCGGCGTTCTACGTGCGTCGCAGCGTCAAGGAGGAGGCGCTGTGAGCGCCGCTGTGTCGTCCGCCCGCCGTCCGGGGCGCCTGCGCCGCCGTGTCGGCTCGTTGCTCACCGTCGCCGCCGCCGTGGTGGTCTTCCTCGCCTCGGTGTTCCCGGTGTATTGGATGGTCAACACGTCGTTCCAGCCCAACGGGCAGGTACGAGGCAGCGAGCTGCACTTCTGGCCCGACAACTTCACGCTCGACAACTACGTCGGAGTCGTGTCGGGCTCGGCGCGCGCACCCTTCCTCCCCGCGCTGGGCAACTCGCTCATGGTGGCGCTGCTGACGGTCGTCATCGCGCTGGTGTTCGCCTTCCTCGCCGCCCTCGCCGTCACCCGGTTCCGCTTCCGCAGCCGGGCGCCGTTCATCATCACGATCCTCGTCATCCAGATGATCCCCGCCGAGGCGATGATCATCTCGGTGTTCCGCCTCATCGACGGCTGGCAGCTGCTCAACAGCGTCATCGGGCTCACGCTCGTGTACATCGCCACCGTGCTGCCGTTCACGATCTGGACGCTGCGCGGCTTCGTCAACGGGCTACCGATCGAATTGGAGGAAGCCGGCATGATCGACGGGCTCAGCCGCTCGCAGGCGTTCTGGAAGATCACCTTCCCGCTGCTCGCGCCGGGGCTGGTCGCCACCGGCGTGTTCGGCTTCATCCAGGCGTGGAACGAGTTCGTGTTCGCCCTCGTGCTCAACCCCCGGCCCGAGGCGATGACCCTGCCGGTGTGGCTGCGCACCTTCCTCGACCCCAACGGCGGCATCAACTGGGCCGAGCTCATGGCCGGCTCCACCCTGGTGGCGATCCCGGTCGTGGTGTTCTTCCTCATCGTGCAGAACCGCATGACCGGCGGCATGGTCGCCGGGGCGGTCAAGGGCTGATGCTGCGCATCGGGCTCGATGTCGGCGGCACCAAGACCCTCGCCGTCGCGGTGGCCGCCGACGACAGCATCGTCGCGCAGG
This sequence comes from Microbacterium sp. zg-B96, assembly GCF_030246865.1. Lineage (NCBI taxonomy): Bacteria > Bacillati > Actinomycetota > Actinomycetes > Micrococcales > Microbacteriaceae > Microbacterium > Microbacterium sp. zg-B96. The sequence goes on from NZ_CP126738.1 coordinate 706,745, forward strand.
CGCGGCTGCGCACCGGCCGGGGTCCGGATGCCGTGGTGTCGGGCATCGTCGAGGCGGTGCGGCAGGTGCGGAAGGCCGCGGGCGCCGGCCCGGTGCGTTCGGTGGGTGTGGGGATCCCCGGCCAGGTCGATCGCGGCAGGGTCACCCATGCGCTGAACCTCGGTATCGACGACCTCGATCTGGTCGCGGCCCTCACGCCGCGGCTGGGGGCGCCGCCGGCGGTCGAGAACGATGTGAGGGCCGCCGCGCTGGGCGCGTACACGCTGCGGGGGAGCGCGGGGTCCCTCGCGTACCTGAACCTCGGGACCGGGGTGGCGGCAGGGATCGTCTCGGACGGCCGCGTGTGGCGTGGCGCCCGCGGGGCGGCGGGCGAGGTCGGCCACATCTCGATCGATCCCGCCGGGCCGACGTGCCGGTGCGGCCAACGAGGCTGCATCGAGGCGTTCGCCGGTGGCGCGTCGCTCGCCCGCCGGTGGCGGCGGCCGGGAGACGTTCCGGTGCAGGACCTGTTCGATACGGCGGATGCCGGCGACCCGGACGCGTCGGCGATCCGCACCGGCATCGTCTGCGCAGTGGCATCCGCGGCGCAGGTGCTCATCCTCACCGCCGACGTCGACGTCGTCGTGCTGGGCGGCGGCCTGACCGGACTGGGCGAGCGGCTGGCGGCCCCGGTGCGGGCGGAACTGAACTCACGGGCCGGCGCGTCGGATTTCCTGCGCTCGCTGCGGTTGGATGGGAGAGTCACGCTGCTGCCCGTCGGCTCACCCGCCGCAGCTCTGGGAGCAGCACTGGTAGGCGCGGCATCCGCGCCCGAGGAGGTATTTGGCCATGGCTGAGATCGTGATCGTCCCGACACCGGCGGATGCCGGCGCGCTCGTCGCGGCGGAGATCCTCTCCCTCGTGCGGCGCACGCCCGACGCCGTGCTGGGACTTGCCACCGGGTCCACCCCGCTGCCGGTCTACGAGGCGCTGCGTGCGCGACGCGACGAGGTCGACCTGTCGCGCGTGCGCGGCTTCGCGTTGGACGAGTACGTGGGCATCGACCCGGCGCACCCGGAGAGCTATCGCAACGTCATCTTCCGCGAGGTCGTCGAGCCGCTCGGGCTGGACCCGGCGCGGGTGCGCGTGCCCGACGGGTCGCTCGCGGGCATCGAGCACGCCGGTGAGGACTACGAGCGGGCCATCGCGGCGGCAGGCGGGGTCGACCTGCAGATCCTCGGGATCGGCACCGACGGGCACATCGGGTTCAACGAGCCGGGCTCCTCCTTCGCCTCCCGCACGCGGGTCAAGACCCTCACCGAGCAGACCATCGCCGACAACGCGCGCTTCTTCGACTCGCCCGGCCAGGTGCCCATGCACTGCATCACGCAGGGTCTCGGCACGATCCTCGCCGCCCGGCACCTGGTGCTCCTCGCGTTCGGCGAGGGCAAGGCGCCGGCCGTCGCCGGGGCCGTGGAGGGACCGGTGAGCGCGTCGCTGCCGGGGTCGGCGATCCAGCTGCACCCGCACACGACGGTCGTCGTCGACGAGGCGGCGGCGTCGCAGCTGCAGCGCGCCGACTACTACCGCTACGCCTGGGCGCACAAGCCCGCCTGGCAGGGACTGTAAGCGCGACTGAGCGTCTCAGGCGGTGAAGACCTTGCCCGGGTTCAGGATGCCGAGCGGATCGAACACCCGCGCGATGTCGCGCTGCAGTCGCCACTGATCCTCGCCCAGTTCGTCGGCCAGCCATCGGCGCTTGAGCACGCCGATGCCGTGCTCGCCGGTGAGCGTTCCGCCCAGGCGCAGCGCCGCGCGGAACAGCGCGTCGGCGGCGTCCCAGATGTGCGGCGGCACCTCGGGCCCGGTGAAGACGAAGTTCGGGTGCAGGTTGCCGTCGCCGGCGTGCGCCACGGTCGGGATCGTCACGCCGAACTCGCGCTCGATGCGGGCGATCTCGTCGAACATCGCCGGCAGCGCGCTGCGCGGCACCGCGACGTCCTCGATGAGGGTCGTGCCGAGGGTCTCCATCGCCGGATGCATGGCGCGGCGCACCGCGAGCAGCCGCTCGCCCTCCGCCTCGTCGGCGGCGACCACGACCGCGCCGCCGGCGGCGGTGAGCACCCGTGCGATCGCGTCGGCCTCGACGTGGGCGGCGGGGCCGTCGGTCTGGATCGTCAGCTGCGTGGCGCCGGCTGTCGGGGGTGCCAGCTGCAGCAGCCGGTGCGCGGCGGCCAGACACGTGGCATCCATCAGCTCCATGATCGCCGGCTGGATGCCGCTCGCGGTGACGGCGGCCGAGGCGACCGCCGCGGCGCGCACGTCGGGGAAGGTCGCCGCGATCGTGCGCGTGGCGCCGGGTACGAGCCGGCGGAGCTTGAGGGTGGCGCCGACGACGACGCCGAGGGTGCCCTCCGAGCCGATCATGAGGGAGGTCAAGTCCAGCCCCGTCACGCCCTTGACGCTGCGGTGACCGAAGCGCATCAGGCGCCCGTCGGCGAGCACGACGTCCACGGCCAGCACTGCGTCGCGGACGACACCGTACTTGGCGCACAGCAGCCCGCCCGCACCGGTGGCGATGTTGCCGCCGACGGTCGAGATCTCCCGACTGGCGGGGTCGGGCGCCCACCACAGGCCCTGGGCGGCGAGGGCGGCGTTGAGCTGGGCGTTGAGGATGCCGGGTTCGACGACGGCGAGCAGGTCGTCGGGGCGCACCTCGAGGATGCGGTCCATGCCCCGCACCGACAGCGCGATCTCGCCGGGTCCGGCGTTGGCGCCGCCGGCCAGGCCCGTGCCGGCGCCGCGGGTCACGACGGGAGTGCGGGTCTCGGTCGCGATGCGCAGTGTCGTCTGTACGTCGGCGACCGAGGCGGCGCGCACGACCGCCAGCGGCGGACCGGCCGACGCGTGCCCCGACTTGTCGGCGCGGGCCGCCTGGAGCGCGGCGGGCGTGGTGTCGACGCGGCCGGGGAGCGCGGCGTGCAGCAGCGCGACCGGGTCCGATGCCGCGGCGGGCGTCGCGGGCCGCGCCGAGTCGGTCATGCGAAGCGGCGGCGACCGGAGATGACCCCGACGGTCACGGCGACGACGGCGAAGCCCAGACCCACCCACGCGTTGCCCAGCGCCCACCAGGCGATCGTCGCGGCGGCGTAGACGAGAAGTTCGACCAGGGCGCGGACGAACGGGTGCACCGCGAGCACCGCGCGCGGCGACACGAACAGTGCCCACAGCAGGATCGCGACGACCGGCGAGCCGATCCCGACCACGAGGTTCCACGGCCAGTCCCAGGCCACGAATCCCCAGAATGCCAGCGTGCCGAAGGCGAACAGGCCGCACACGACCGAGAGCACGTCCACGGCGTCCAGGCCGGGCCGGGTGCCGGCTTGCGGCTGCGGCTCGGCGGGTGTCTCGGGGCGCACGGAGGGCAGATCGGACATGCGCTCAGTCTACGTGGGGCCTGGCGTGTGACCGCGGGCGCGGGGCGCGGCATCCGCTCCGCGCGCGGCCCGGTGTCCAGCGTAGGAGATGTGGCCGAGGGAGGACGGATGCCGCGGGTTCGGTCCTACGCTCGTCCCTTTTCCTACGCTCGTGACCCCGCGGCCGGCACGGGCTCGCCGTCCACCCACACCTCGCGCACGCGCAGGTCGGGGTCCAACAGCACCGCGTCGGCCGTCGCCCCGACGGCAAGCGACCCGGCTGCGGCGCGCACGGCCCGGGCGGGTACCGTCGTCAGTGCCGCCACCGCCTCCGGCAGGGGCACGCCGCACTCCGCGGTGACCAGGCGCAGCGCGGCATCCTGCATCAGCGTGGAGCCGGCGATCGAGCCACCGTCATCCAGGCGCGCCACGCCGCCGGCCACCGTGACGGCGAGCCCGCCGAGGCTATAGGGGCCGTCGGGGGCCCCGGCCGCAGCCATCGCGTCGGTGATCAGCGCGACGCGCCCCGGCGCCCCGGCGAAGACGAGCCGCATGACGTCGGGGTGCACGTGCGTGCCGTCGGCGATGAGCTCCAGCGTCACGCGGTCGTCACCCATCGCGGCCACGACGGGTCCGGGGGAGCGGTGGTGGATGCCGCGCATGCCGTTGAACGCATGCGTCAGGATCGTCGCGCCCGCATCGAACGCCCGCTGCGCAGCAGCCGCGTCGGCGTCGGTGTGTCCGATCGCGACGACCACGCCCGCCGCGACGAACCGCGCGATCGCCTCGGCCGCCCCCGGCAGCTCCGGCGCCAGGGTCACCTGCCGCAGCGTGCCATCCGCGGCAGTCAGCAGCCGGTCGACGGATGCCGCGTCCGGCGCCCGCAGCAGACCCGCCGTGTGCGCGCCCTTGTGTCCGGCGGCCAGGAACGGCCCCTCCAGGTGGGAACCGAGGATCGTGGCATCCGTCCGGGCGAGCGCGGCGACCATGCCCACTCGCGCGACCAGGTCGTCGATCGACGCGGTCACCAGCGACAGCACGGCGCGGGTGGTGCCGTGTGCACGGTGCACGGCACGGGCCGCCGCGATCTCTGCCGGGCCGTCGTCGAACGCGCCGCCAGCGCCGCCGTGCCCGTGGATGTCGACGAACCCGGGGGTCAGCCACGCACCGCCGCCGTCGCGGACATCGCGGGGCGCGAGGTCCTGCCATCCGTCGCCGTGGCCGGCAGCCACCACGTGGCCGGCGTCGAACGCGACCCACGCGGCGCCGGCGACGGTGCCGGCATCCACCAGCCGGACGTCTCGGATGACGCGGGCGACGCTCATGCGCCTGTCCAGTCGATCTCCGGGGAGCGGTCGAACCCGATGCCGGCGGCCTGCCACGCCGGCCCTCGGGCAGCCAGGCGGGTGCGGAACGACGCCCAGGTGCGGTCGGGGTGGGTGCCGGTCGCGGGCGACCACGCGGCCTCCGCCGCGGCGGCGATGCGGGGGAAGGCCAGCGCCTCGATGTCGGCGAGGGTGCGCACCGTCTCGGTCCACAGCGGCGCCTCGACGCCCAGGATGTCGGCTTCCCCCACGCCGTCGATCACGTCCGCCGGCTCCCAGCGGTAGGAGCGCTCCACGCTGGTGGCCCCGTTCGCCCACGTCAGCCCGAGCGCGCCGTCGGGGTCGCGCTTCATGTCGAGGTAGACCGCGTCGGCGGGCGACAGGATGAGCTGGGAGCCGCCGCGCGCGAAGGCTGCGGCGTTGTCCGCATCGGCGCCGGAGACGAACCCCCAGTACTGCCCGATCGTCGACGGTGCGATCTCGGGTGCGGCGCCGGCCTCGTGCCAGGCCAGCGGCGTCTTGCCGAGGTTGGCGACCAGCTCGGTGACCCGCGCGATGAACACCGCGAAGTCGTCGGGGTCGGTACCCAGGCACTCGTCGCCGCCGATGTGCAGGTAGGGGCCGGGGGTGATCGCGGCGAGCTCACCGAGCACGTCGGCGAGGAAGTCGTAGGTGGCCTCGTCGTCGGTCTTCAGCGACGAGAATCCCACCGCGAAGCCGGTGTACGGCTCGCCCGCCGCCGGCAGGTGGCCGCCGTACTGCGCCACGTTCTCGCGCACCGTGTCGGTGATGACGGGTGCTTCGGTGATCTCCGGGTAGGCCAGGCCGATGGCGTGCGTGTGACTGGGGACGTCGATCTCGGGGACGACGGTCATGTGACGCGACGCGGCGTGCGCGACGATCGCCGCGTAATCCTGCTGTGTGTAGAAGCCGCCCGCCCCGCCGCCCACCGCGGTGCCCGCCGCCCGCGCGGTCAGTTCGGGACGCGAGCGGATCTCGAGGCGCCAGCCCTGGTCGTCGGTGAGGTGCAGGTGCAGGTGGTTGAGCTTCAGCTCCGCCGCCCGATCGATGTATGTGCAGACCGTCTCGACGGGGAAGAAGTGCCGCGCGACGTCGAGCATGACGCCGCGGTAGGCGAACCGCGGTGCGTCGGCGATCTCGACCGCCGGGATCACCCAGCCGCCCTCCTCGTCGCCCGCCAGCAGCTGCGCGAGGGTCTGCGCACCGTAGAACAGTCCGGCCGCTCCCGAGGAGACGACGGCGACGGATGCCGCATCCACCGTGATCGCGTACGACTCCGCGCCGCCCGGTCGCTGCGGCTCGAGCCGGAACTGCACCGTGTCCGCGCCGTCGACCCTCGCAGCCGGCTCGGCCAGGCGGATGCCGGTGCGCACCGCGACGAGGTCGGCGAAGGCCGCCGCGGTGTCGAGGTCGCCGGCGAGCCTGGTCGCTTCGCCGAGGCGGAAGGCCGCACCGTCGGGTGCGGCAACGGCTGCGGGGAGCGGGACGAGGAAGAGGCCTGCGGTGGTGTCTGACACATGGCCATTCTGTCGTGGCATCCGGACGCCCTGCACCTCGACGGCAAACGTCGGCGCCCCCTCTCGCGGGCGCCGACCCCTCGTCCGCTATGATCGGGGTGTCGCGACTGGCGTTGAGGTGGGCAACCACCGGGGAGCGACTGATGAGGACATCGACCGCACGCCTGGGCCGGGTCTCGATAGTCCGCTCTGCGGGCGGTTCGACCCGAGTTCCATGAAGAAGTGCAGTCAGGAGATCGTCATGACCGATTCCGTATTCAATGCCCCCCTCTCCGAGGTGGATCCCGAGATCGCCCAGGTGCTCGAGCGCGAGCTCGAGCGTCAGCGCGGATACCTCGAGATGATCGCATCCGAGAACTTCGTGCCGGTGTCCGTGTTGCAGTCGCAGGGCTCGGTGCTGACCAACAAGTACGCCGAGGGCTACCCCGGGCGCCGCTACTACGGCGGCTGCGAAGAGGTCGACGTCGCCGAGGAGCTCGCCATCGAGCGGGCCAAGGCGCTGTTCGGCGCCCAGTTCGCCAACGTGCAGCCGCACTCGGGCGCCTCCGCCAACGCCGCGGTGCTGCACGCCATCGCGCGCCCCGGCGACACCCTGCTCGGCCTGGCGCTGGATCAGGGCGGCCACCTCACGCACGGCATGAAGATCAACTTCTCCGGCCGGCTGTACAACATCGTCGCGTACGGCGTGGACCCCGAGACCTCGATCATCGACATGGCCGAGGTGCGCCGCCTCGCGATCGAGCACAAGCCCAAGGTGATCATCGCCGGCTGGTCCGCATATCCGCGCCAGCTGGACTTCGCCGCGTTCCGTGCGATCGCCGACGAGGTCGGTGCCCTGCTGTGGGTCGACATGGCCCACTTCGCCGGTCTCGTCGCGGCGGGTCTGCACCCCAACCCGGTGCCGCACGCCCACGTGGTGTCCTCCACGGTGCACAAGACGATCGGCGGCCCCCGCTCCGGCTTCATCCTCAGCAACGACCCCGACATCGCCAAGAAGATCAACACCGCCGTCTTCCCCGGCCAGCAGGGCGGGCCACTCATGCACGTCATCGCCGCCAAGGCCACCGCGTTCAAGCTCGCCGCGACCCCCGAGTTCGCCGAGCGTCAGGAGCGGGTCCTGCGGGGCGCGGCGATTCTCGCCGAGCGCCTGACGCAGCAGGACGTGAAGGATGCCGGCATCGCGGTGCGCTCCGGCGGCACCGACGTGCACCTGGTGCTGGTGGACCTGCGCGAGGCGGCGATCGACGGCAAGCAGGCCGAAGACCTCCTGCACGAGATCCACATCACCGTCAACCGCAACGCGGTGCCCAACGACCCCCGACCGCCGATGGTCACGTCGGGCCTGCGCATCGGCACGCCGGCGCTGGCGACCCGCGGATTCGGCGACGCCGAGTTCACCGAGGTGGCCGACATCATCGCGCTGGCCCTGCTTCCCGGCGCCGATGTCGAGGCGCTGCGCACCCGCGTGGCGGCCCTCACCGCCGCGTTCCCCCTCTACCCCGGCCTGCAGCAGTGACCGCGGTCCGCCTCGACGGCGTCGCCACGGCGGCGGCGATCAAGGACGAACTGCGCGCCCGCGTCGCGGCGTTGGCCGAGCAGGGCATCGTCCCCGGCATCGCGACGGTGCTGGTGGGTGCCGACCCTGCATCCCAGCTGTACGTCGGCATGAAGCACAAGCAATCCGAAGCCATCGGGATGAACTCGATCCAGCGGGAACTGCCCGCCGACGCCACGCAGCAGCAGGTGGAGGCGGTCATCGACGAGCTCAACGCCGACCCCGACTGCCACGGCTACATCGTGCAGCTGCCGCTGCCGCGCCACCTCGACACCGACGCGATCCTCGAGCGCATCGACCCGGCCAAGGATGCCGACGGGCTGCATCCGACCAACCTCGGCCGGCTCGTGCTCAACGTCAACACTCCGATCACCTCGCCGCTGCCGTGTACGCCGCGCGGCGTGATCGAACTGCTGACCCGCAACGGCTACGACCTTGCCGGCAAGCACGTCGTCGTCGTGGGCCGCGGCGTGACCATCGGGCGCTCGATCGGGCTGCTGTTGACCCGCCGCGAGTACAACGCGACGGTCACCCTCACCCACACCGGCACCGTCGATCTCGGGCGGCACCTGCGCGAGGCCGACGTGATCGTCGCGGCGGCCGGCGTCAAGCACATCGTGCGCGCCGAGGACGTGCGTCCCGGTGCGGCGGTGCTCGACGTGGGCGTGACCCGCGAGGTCGACCCGGAGACCGGCAAGAACCGCGTCTACGGGGACGTGCACCCTGATGTCGCCGAAGTGGCCGGTTTCCTGTCGCCGAACCCCGGCGGGGTGGGGCCGATGACCGTGGCACTGCTGATGACCAACGTGGTCGAAGCGGCCGAACGCGTCGCCGCCGGCGCGTAATTCAGGAAGAAGCGCCGGATGCGGGGCCCAACCGGTCCGGCATCCGGCGTTCTTCCTGAATTGTGAACCGTGGAGCGGGCTCAGCCCTTGCCGAGGTCGTCGAACATGCGGCGCTGCTCCTCGGTGAGGCCGTCGCCTGCCTCTGCCCGGTCGGCCGCCGACGAAGGGGAGCCGGCGGCGGATGCCGCGGAGCGGCCGCGCCCGCCGAGCGCCCGGTCGTACAGCCCGCCGGCGCCGGCTTCGATCCTGTCGTCCACGAGGTCGTAGACGATCCACGCCAGCAGCAGCGCCACCGGCGGGAACAGCCAGCCGGTGAACACTCCCGACACGTGCACCGGCGACAGCACCACGACGAGCACCCACACGATCAGTTCGACGACGAACACCAGGCCGAACTGCACGAGCTTCTCGCCGACGCGGGTCCGCTGCCCTGCGGATTTGGCGGCCATGCCGCGGAACGCCTTCGCGATCGCGGGCTTGAGCCAAATGGTCCCCGCGGTGAGCACGATCGCCGCCCACAGCGCCGACCAGCCCACCTGCACCGACCGCAGCACCCAGCCGATGGCCACCAGCACGGCGACGTTGAACACATACAGCGACGCGAAGCGCACGACCCAGGTCTTCATGTCTCACACTGTGCCACGCCTCACACCCCGTGAGACCACTGCTAGTGGCCGAGACCGTGGTTGTTTCCCACGGTCTCGGCCAACAGGTGTGGTCTCAGCGATCGAGCGCGGCGCTCAGCGCACCGTGATCGTCGTCTGCTCGGCGGGGATCGCCCGCAGCAGCGGGCTCGTGAGCGTCGCTACCGTGTCCCACTGGCCGCGCAGCACGCCGGTGAGTTTGTAGTCGAACGTCACGGTGCCCCCCGCCGTGGGCGGGGCGGTGGTGATGGCATACACCGCGCCCGCCTCGGGCGGGTCGACGGTTACCCCACTGGTGCCGTCGCGGTTCTCCGCCCCGGTCACCGTCGCCGCCGCGGCGTCGGGCACCGCTGCGTCGCCGTACGTGAACCACATCCCCTCGGTCGCGCCCAGTGCGATCCAGGTCTGGAACGTGTTCGTGGCATTGCGGCTGAACGTCGGCACGTCCTCCCACTCGACCACGAGGAAGTCGGTGGTGCCGTCGTTGAGCACGCCCACGCGCACGGCGCCCCCGGCCTCCGGGTTCAGGTCGGTCCACAACGGCGCGAGCACGTTGTTGGGCAGTTCCGGATCGGGGATGCCGGTGGACTCCCACGACACGTCCGTCGCCGCCGCGCCACCGACCACCAGGTACCCGTTGGAGACGATGCCGATGCGGTCGTACACCTCACCGCCGTACTGGAACGACGGCAGCGTGTAGTTCACGTACGCCTCGTCGCCGAGTCCGGCGATCGGAGCGACCCCGAAATCGGCGAGCGGAAGGTAGCCGCCGCCCGGGTGCGTCCCGGCATCCGGTGCGACCGACTCGATCGTCGGCGCGATGGCCGGGCTCAGCGTGCCGTCCCATTTGGCGCCCAGGAACTGCTTGCTGGCGGGGGCGGTGACGCCGCGGACGTTGAGGAACGGGTGCGCGGTGACGCGGATGGATGCCGGCACCTCGACGGGCAGGAAGTTGGTCGCCGTGACGGTGCAGGTCGTGGTCCCGCCGCGCCGGATGCTCTCCGGCTCGCAGGACTGATCGAGCGACACCTCGGCCTCGCGCACGTTGGCGGCGACCGGGATCACGGCATCCACACCGCCGCGGGTCGGGGTGAGGGTGATCTCGCCCTGCTGCCAGCCATCGGTGGCCTCGAGACCATCGATGATCACCGACAGCTTCTTGGTGCCGCCGGCGGGAACGGTGAACCACGTCGGGAAGACCGTCACCCGAAGCCCTCCGGTGGCCTCGGCGCTGACCCGGAAGGTCTGCGCCCGGTCGGTGACATTGGTCACCGTGCGCGAGGTCTGGACGGCACCGGGCATCGGGTCGGCGTAGATGCTCGGGATGTTGAGGTCGATCCGGCCCTGCGGGTCGGCGGCGCTGTCCTCGAACCGTTGCGCCGTCTCGGCGATGGTGACGACCGGGGACACCGCGCGGTCGGCGCGGATGCTCCCCGCGCCGCGGTCGAACACGCCTGCCGGCGATCCGTCCGCGTTGATGACGTCCTGCAGCGACGAGGTCATCAGCGCCGACTTGACCTGACCGGGCGTGAAGTCCGGCCGGGCGGCGATGACGAGCGCGGCCACACCGGCGGCGTGGGGCGACGACATCGACGTGCCTGCGATGGCCTGGAAGTACTCGCCGGCAGGGCCGGAGTCGATACCGCTGGGCTCGGGCGTGTGACCGGCGAGCACCTGGATGCCGGGGCCGGTGATGTCCGGCTTGAGGAACTCCCCGATGGGCCCGCGGGAACTGAAGCTGGCCATCACGTCGCCCTGCGCCGGCGTCGCCTGGCCCGCGCCCCACGACGCCGTGACGCCGGGTCGGGTGAGGAACGCCAGCACGTCGTCGTTGGGCCCTTCCAGGTGGATCACCGGCAGGAAGTGGTTGTCGGTGTTGGTCTCCATCGTGGTCGGGTTGTAGAGGATCATCCCGGCCGCGCCGCCGAGGGAGGCGAAGTACCCCTTCTCCACTCGCCCGTTGCCGCCCCGCTCGCAGACCACCACGGTGCCGGTCAGGCTCCCGGCGGGGAAGGGCTGTTCGCAGCGGATGCCGCCGGTGTAGCCGGGCACGGCATCGGCGCGCACCACGGGGGCGTCGGTGACCCCCTGCGTCACGGTCGCACCGATCTTGCTGAGCGTGCCGCCGTCAGCCGCGGCCAGTTCCAGCGTCGCGGTGAACGCGCGGTCCAGTGTGGACGCGGCGACCGTGGTGGTCCAGGGCCCGGCGTGGTTGGCGGTGGATGGCGCGGGGCCGGAGTTGCCGGCCGACGCGTGCACCGCGACACCCGCGGCGTAGGCGTCGAGGAAGGCCAGCTCGACGGGGTCGGTGTACACACTGGCCGAGCCGCTGATGGAGTAGTTGATCACGTCCACCCCGTCGAGCACGGTCTGCTGGACGGCGTCGACGAGGTCGGAGTTGTAGCCGCCGCCGGGGCCGAGGGCGCGGTAGGCGATGATCGAGGCGCCCGGAGCCACGCCGCTGATGGGGCCGTGGTCGACACCAAGCACGGGCGAGCTGTCCACCGCACTGCCGGCGGCGGTGGTGGCGGTGTGAGTGCCGTGGCCGTCGGAGTCGCGTGCCGAGCAGACATCCGCGGAGCAGAAGTCAATCGCGCCCGCGGGCTCTTCGGCGAGTTCCTGGTAGGCGTCGAGGAACGCGTAGGCGCCGATCAGCTTGTCGGTGCACGAGAACGCGTCGCCGATCGAGCCGTCACCGAACTGGCATTCCCACGGCCCGCCTGCGGGGAGGTCGATGCCGTTGTCGACGAGCATCGGGTGCTCGGGCCAGATGCCGGTGTCGATCACCCCGACGATGACGCCGGCGCCGGCCTGGTCGCGTCCGCCGAGGCTCGGCCAGACGGCATCCGCGCCGATGAACGTGGTGGCATCCGCGTCGATTCCGCCGTTGTCGTACGTGATCGGCCCGGGGGTCTCCACCGGCGCCGGGGTCTCCTCCGGTGCCGGGGTCTCCTCGGGTGCCGGGGTCTCCACCGGTGCCGGGGTCTCCACCGGTGCCGGGGTCTCTTCGGGGGCCGGGGTCTCCTCCGGGGCCGGGGTCTCCTCGGGTGCCGGCGTCTCCTCCGGTGCCGGGGTCTCCTCGGGGCTCGCGATCTGACGCAGCGCGTTGTTCTGCACCGCGGCGACGCCCTCGAGCGCGGCGATGTCCTTCGCACGGTTGGCGGGGATCGTCACCGACAAGCCGCCGTACACCGTGACGTGACGGGAGAGCAGCGTGGCCGACGGGACGGATGCCTGGATGGTGGCGAAGGCGGCATCCAGCTGCGCTTCGACGAAGCGGGTGTACTCGGCGGCGGCGGCGTTGGGCAGGTCTTTTCCGGTGACACCGGGGCTGGTCGCGGCGTATCCGTCGATGCCACCGGCATACGAGGCGACGGGGTCGACGTCGACCTTGACCATCACCGCGGCGCGGGCCGCGTCGGTGCGGGCGAGCACGTCGGGGTCGCTCTCGGCGAGCTTTCCCGACGCCGATCGCGCGGTGGATTCTGCCGGCGCTTCCGGCGCGAGCGGAGAGGCGGTGAAATCGCCTGCCGTGGCGGCGCGGGCGGGCGGGGCAAGCGTGACGAGCAGGAGGGCGGTCACCCCCAGCGCGGCGAGAATCTGCATGATGCGCGGGAGCGACAGCGATCGAGTCATCCGGGAGCCCTCCGTCGATGAACCTGAGTGTTCGGTACGAAGAAGCTAAAGGTTCGCTGAGAGCGAGCGCAATGGAGTCCGCGCCAGCTCTCATCGAACTCTCATGTAGCGGCTAGTCTCCACGCCATGACCCTGGAACTCTGCGTGCTCCTGTGGGCGTCGCCGGGCAACGAGAAAGCGCTGTCGCGATACGAGGACACCGTTCGTCTAGCCCGGCGCGGGGCGCTTCTCCGCCGCTATCGGCTCTCCACAGCGAGGCGCCCGGCGAGCAGGACGTAGGTGGCCGCGAACGTGCGGCGCAGCCACGCCATTACCTTCGGTCGCGTGATGACCTGGCTTCGCCGTTGTTAAGGAGCTCGGCCATCCCGCATCGTGCGCGGATCAGTACGACGCGCGGCCAGCGCCGCGTTCATCCACCCAGCGGGCCGCCAGCGCTTCCGAGCCGCGGGCGAGCAGCGACACGTCGGCGCCGACGAGGGCGAACGCGGCCCCGGCATCCAGATACGCCTGCGCCACGGTCGGGTCGAACGCGTTGACGCCGACCGGCTTGCCCGCCGCGCGCACGGCCTCGAACGCCCGCAGCGCCGCCGCGGTGACGTCGGGGTGGGTCTGTTGCCCCAGCAGCCCGAGCGAGGCCGCCAGGTCGGACGGGCCGACGAACACCCCGTCGATCCCGTCGACCGCGGCGATGTCGGCCGCCGCGTCGACGCCGGCGGCGGTCTCGATCTGCACGAACAGCGATACGTGGTCGGCGGCATCCTGCAGGTAAGCGTCGACGCGGTTCCAGCGCGCCGAGCGGGCCAGCGCCGACCCGACGCCGCGGCTGCCGCGAGGCGGGTAGTGCACCGCCTCGACCAACGCCCGTGCCTCGGCGGCGGAGGACACCATCGGCACCAGAAGGTTCTGCGCACCGATGTCGAGCACCTGCTTGATCGTCACGACGTCGCCGATCGGCACCCGCACCACCGGGGTGATGGGGTACGCGGCGACCGCCTGCAGCTGGGCGAGCACCGAATCCAGCGAGTGGGGGGAGTGCTCCATGTCGATCAGCAGCCAGTCGAGCCCCGAGCCGGCGCAGATCTCGGCGACCAGCGCCGATCCCGAACACACCCACATCCCGCACAGCGGCCGGTCGGCGGCGGCGAGGTCCTCGCGGAAGGTCGGACTCAGACGAAGCGGCATGTGAGGGTTCCCATCGGTCCGTAGTCGCACAGCACGCTGTCGCCGCGCGAGACCCACGTCGGGCGGGTGAACGACCCCGCCAGGATGATCTCACCGGCCTCCAGGTGCGCACCGTGCTGGTGGAGTTTGTTCGCGAGCCACGCCACGCCGGTGGCGGGGTGGCCGAGCACGCCGGCGGCGACGCCGGTCTCCTCGATCGTCTCGTTGCGGTACAGCAGCGCCGACACCCAGCGCAGGTCGATCTGGTCTGGCCTCATCGGGACGCCGCCGAGCACCATCCCGCCGTAGGAGGCGTTGTCGCTGATCGTGTCGACGATCGTGCGACCCTCCAGCTCGATGTGGGAGTTGAGCACCTCCAGCGCGGGCGTGACGTATTCGGTGGCCCGCAGCACGTCGAACACCGAGCAATGCGGCCCTTCCAATGGCGCTTTGAGCACGAAGGCGAGCTCCACCTCGATGCGCACGTTGGAGAAGTGGTCGAAGGGGATGCTCGATCCGCTGTCCCATACCGTGTCGTCGAACATCACGCCGTAGTCCGGCTCGGTGATGCCGGTGGCCTGCTGCATCGCCTTCGACGTCAGGCCGATCTTGCGGCCGACCAGACGCCGGCCCGAGGCCAGTTGCCGGTCACGCCAGATGCCCTGGATGGCATAGGAGTCCTCGACCGTCGCCTGCGGGTAGCGGGCGCTGATCCGCGGCACCACGCCGTGCGTGCGGCCGGCATCGGCGAGCTCGGCGGCGATCGCATCGATGACCTCGGGGTCGAGCATCGTTGTCCTTCCGTTGTGGTCAGCGTAGGGGCGTCGGCGGGCTACAGCTGGTGGCCGAGCTTGTACTCGCCCTGCTTGTTCTCCGGAAGCTGCTCGCCCGGCCGGGTGTAGGAGAACCCGTCGGCTCCGATCGTCACGGCCATCTCGCTGGTGTCGGTGCGCGCCACGACGGGCTGCGGGTTGCCGTCGAGGTCGAGCACGAGGGATGCCTCGGTGTACCAGGACGGCACGACGGGGTTGCCCCACCAGTCGCGGCGCTGGTTGTCGTGCACGTCCCACGTGATCACCGGGTTGTCGGGGTCGCCGGTGTAGTAGTCCTGCGTGTAGATCTCCACACGGTGCCCGTCGGGGTCGCGCAGGTACAGGTAGAACGCGTTCGACACACCGTGGCGGCCGGGCCCGCGCTCGATGGCATCCGATCGGCGCAGCGCCCCGAGCTTGTCGCAGATCGCGAGGATGTTGTGCTTCTCATGCGTGGAGAACGCCACATGATGCATGCGGGGGCCATCGCCGCCGGTCATCGCGGTGTCGTGCACGGTGGGTTTGCGGCGCATCCACGCGGCGTAGACGGTGCCCTCGTCGTCCTGGATGTCCTCGGTCACGCGGAACCCCAGGTCCTGCATGAACTTCACCGCACGCGGCACGTCCGGGGTCACCTGGTTGAAGTGATCCAGGCGCACCAGGGACCCGGGCGTATACAGGTCGTACCGCCACGCGAGGCGTTCGACGTGCTCGACGTCGTGGAAGAACTCGTAGGGGAAGCCCAGCGGGTCCTCCACGCGCACCGAGTCGCCGATGCCCTTCGTCCATCCCTCGGCACGCCGCTCCACGCGGCATCCGAGTTCGCTGTAGAACGCGACCGCCCGGTCGAGGTCTTCGGGGGTGCGCACGCGGTAGGAGAACGCCGCCACCGCCGCGACGGGACCCTGGCGCAGCACCAGGTTGTGGTGGATGAACTCCTCCATCGACCTCAGATACACGGCGGTCTCATCCTCCTCCGTCACGACGAGATCCAGCACGTCGACGTAGAACCGCCGGGAGGCGGCGAGGTCGGTCACCACGAGCTCCATGTACGCACAGCGCAGGATGTCGGGAGCAGGCGAGGAGGGCGTGGGCACCGGGTTGTCGCTGTGGATCGGCGCCTCCTGCGAGACGAAGAATCCGGATGAGGTGAGAGTGCGGTCGGTGGTCATGGCAGCGTCCTTGCTTCCGGGGTGGGTTCAGCGCTTGCCGAAGGTGGGGTTGTGCACCTCGCCGAGCGTGATGTGCACCGCCTGCTGGTCGGTGTAGAAGTCGATCGAGCGGTAGCCGCCCTCGTGGCCGAGGCCCGAGGCCTTCACCCCGCCGAAGGGGGTGCGCAGGTCCCGCACGTTGTTGGAGTTGAGCCACACCATGCCGGCCTCGATGGCCTGGGCGAAGTTGTGGGCCCGCTTGAGGTCATTGGTCCAGACATACGCGGCGAGGCCGTACTTGGTGTTGTTGGCCAGCGCGAGCGCCTCTGCCTCGGTGTCGAACGGGGTGATCGCCACGACCGGGCCGAAGATCTCCTCCTGGAAGATGCGGGCGTCGGGGGAGACATCGGCGAACACCGTGGGGGCGACGAAGTTGCCGAACTCGAACCCTTCCGGTCGCCCCCCGCCGGCGACCAGCCGCGCCTCGGTCTTGCCGATCTGCACATACCCCATGACCTTCTCGAAGTGCTCGGGATGTACCAGCGCCCCCACCTCGGTCGCGGGGTCGTGCGGGTAGCCGACCTTCACGCGCTTCGCCTGCGCGGCGTAGCGCTGGACGAACTCGTCATAGACGGCGCGTTCCACGAGGATGCGGCTGCCGGCGGTGCAGCGCTCGCCGTTGAGGGAGAAGACCCCGAAGATCGTGGCATCCACCGCCGCATCGAGGTCGGCGTCGGCGAAGACGATCGCCGGCGACTTGCCGCCCAGTTCCATCGACAGGCCCTTCAGATGTGGGGCGGCGTTGGCGAAGATGAGCTGCCCGGTGCGGCTCTCGCCGGTGAAGGAGATGAGCGGGACATCCGGATGCTTCACCAGCGCGTCGCCTGCGTCCTCACCCAGGCCGTTGACGAGGTTGAACACGCCCTGCGGCAGCCCCGCCTCCTCGAAGATCCCTGCCCACAGCGACGCCGACAGCGGCGTGAACTCGGCGGGCTTGAGCACCACGGTGTTGCCCGTGGCAAGGGCGGGACCGAGCTTCCACGACTCCAGCATGAACGGGGTGTTCCACGGTGTGATGAGACCGGCGACGCCGATCGGCTTGCGGTTGACGTAGTTGATCTGGCGGCCGGGCACTTTGTAGGTGTCGTCGGCCTGCGCGACGATCAGGTCGGCGAAGAAGCGGAAGTTCTCGGCGGCGCGGCGGGCCTGACCGAGCGCCTGCGTGATCGGCAGGCCGGAGTCGAACGATTCCAGCTCTGCCAGCCGCTCATCGCGCGACTCGACGAGATCCGCGATGCGGTGCAGGATGCGGGAGCGCTCGCGGGGGAGCATGCGCGGCCACGGCCCCTCGTCGAACGCGCGCTTGGCGGCCGCGACGGCAAGGTCGATGTCGGCCTTCTTCCCGGCGGCGGCCTGCACGTACGTCTCGTTCGAGACCGGCTCGAGCACATCGAACGTGTCGCCGTCGGCGGAGTCCACGAACGTGCCGTCGATGTAGTGCCGGATGCGGTCGGGGAGATCCGCCGGCACGTGGCGGCGGTCCAGGTCGACGCTGACGGTCATGGGTTTCTCCAAACGTGCGGAACGGTCAGAACGCCGGCAGGCCCAGGGCCTCGTCCGGGTGCTCGTGGATCATGTAGGCGTCCAGCGTGGCGGAGCGGTGGCGGCGGGCCGCCTTCTCGATCTCGCCCAGCGGCGCGCCCGTTTCTATGAGGACCAGGATGTTCTCGTGCTCCCGCACCGACTCCTGGGCGCGGCCCGGGACGAAGCTGAACGTCGAGTCGCGCAGGTGCCCCAGGCGCCCCCATTCCGCGCCTACGAGTTCAAGCATGCGGGGGTTCGCGCACTTCTCGAACAGCGTCGCGTGGAACTGCTGGTTCAACCCGGTGAACGCCCGGGGGTCGAAATCATCGAGCCGTTCGATCATCTGCTGATTGATCTCGCGGGCGCGCCGCACGTCGTCGGTGGTGAGCCGCCGCGCCGACAGTGCGGTCGCCGCCCCCTCGAGGATGCTGAGCGCCTGCATGCTGGAGCGGTACTGCGAATCGTCCACCATCGACACGTGCGCGCCGACGTTGCGCTCGAAGGTCACGAGCCCCTCCGCCTCGAGCTGGCGGATCGCCTCACGCACCGGCACGACGCTCATGCCCAGCTCTGCCGCGATGGTCCCGAGCACCAGCCGGTAGCCGGGGGTGAAATCCTGGCTCGCGATGCGGGCCTTGACCCACTGGTAGGCCTGCTGCGACTTGCTGAGGCTGTGCACCGTGCTCACGAGTGGGTCCGTTCTGCGTCGTAGCGGGCGCGCCACTGCGCGTTCATCGGGAACACGTCCTGCACGGGGTGTCCCGCGGCGACCTGCGTCGCCACCCAGGCATCCTCGTCCTCCTGCGCCAGGGCCGCGTCGGCGACCTCGTCGGCGAGGTGGGGCGGCAGGACAATGACGCCGTCCGCATCGCCGACGATGATGTCACCCGGTTGCACCGTGGTACCGCCGCAGGCGACGGTGACATCGGTCTCCCACGGCACGTGGCGGCGGCCGAGGACGGCCGGGTGGGCCCCGCCGGAATAGACGGGGATGCCGACGGCGGCGACGGCATCGGCATCGCGCACGCCGCCGTCGGTGACGATGCCGGCGGCGCCGCGGGCGTGGGCTCGCAAGGCCAGGATGTCGCCGAGGGTGCCCGACCCCGTCTCGCCGCGGGCATCGATGACGATCACCTCGCCCTCGTCGACCGCGTCGAACGCTCGCTTCTGGGCGTTGTAGCCGCCGCCGTGGGCGGTGAAGAGATCTTCGCGATTGGGAACGAACCGCAGCGTCTTCGCGGTGCCGACGAGCTTGCGCTCGGGATGCAGCGGGCGCACGCCGTCGATCGTGACGTTGTCGAGCCCTCGCTTGCGCAGCTGCTGTGACAGCCCCGCGACGGGAACGCGCTCCAGCTTCGCGCGCAATTCCGGGTCCAGTCCCAGCGGAGCGAGCCCGGCTTCTTCGCGGGAGCCCCACGCCTCCTCGCGCTGGGTGTCATCGACCGCCGGCAGTGAGCCCAGCGACGGATCGAAGGGTGCGCCGGTGCCCGCCACGACGGTCGTCGTAAGCCGCCCCGACGTGGCACCGGTCTCGGGAGAGTCGACCTCGACCTCGACGACATCGCCCGGCGCGATCACCGAGGAGCCGGCGGGAGTGCCGGTGAGGATGACGTCGCCCGGTTCCAGGGTGAAGTGCTGGGACAGGTCGGCGACGAACTGGGCCAGCGGAAAGATGAGGTCCGCCGTCGTGGCATCCTGTCGCAGTTCGCCGTTGACCCAGGCGCGCACGCGCAAGCCGGTGGGGTCGACGGTGCGGGCATCCATCAGCCGGGGGCCGATGGGGGTGAACCCGTCGCCGCCCTTGGAGCGCACGTTGGAGCCCTTGTCGTTGGCGCGCAGGTCGTACACGCCCAGATCGTTCGCGGCGGTGACCCAGCCGACGTGCTCCCAGGCCTTGGTGAGGGGAACCCGGCGCGCGGCCGTGCCGATCACGACCGCGATCTCACCCTCGAACGCCAGCAGTTCGGTCCCTGCGGGGCGCTCGATCGTGCCGCCCGAGGCGGCGACCGAGCTCGACGGCTTCAGGAAGTAGGAGGGGGCGGCGGGGGTGCGGCCGCGCTGCGCGGCGCGTGAGCCGTAGGAAAGGTGCACCGCGATGATCTTGCCCGGGCGCTGCGGCAGAGCCGCGAACCGGGTGTCGCTGGCCGTCTCCGGGTGGGCGTCAGTGCTCATGAGCTCCCTCGCTCTTGCGTCGTATCCGAAATCGTATATGATCGTCGCCAACGGGGCAACCGGCTCGGCCGTGCGCCTCAGACAACGATGTCTACCCCACTGGGAGTCAACGATGAGCACACCCCAGCGACCCGTCCCCGCCGGCTTCACCCCGACGGGCACCATCGCCACCACCGCCGACCGGCGCCGAGTCGTCTTCGCGACCGTCGTCGGGACCACCGTCGAGTGGTACGACTTCTTCATCTACGCCACGGCCGTCGGGCTCGTCTTCGGCGAGCTGTTCTTCGCGCCGCTGGGCGCCAACAGCGCGATCATCGCCTTCGCGACGGTGGGCGTGAGCTTCCTCTTCCGGCCCCTCGGAGCGTTCCTCGCGGGCCACTTCGGCGACAAGTACGGCCGCAAGGTCGTGCTGATGTGGACGCTGATCCTGATGGGCATCGCCACCGCCCTGATCGGCGTGCTGCCGACTTACGAGGCGATCGGCATCGCCGCGCCGATCCTGCTCGTGCTGCTGCGCATCCTGCAGGGCATCTCCGCCGGCGGCGAGTGGGGCGGGGCGGTGCTCATGGCCGTCGAGCACGCCCCCAAGACGCGTCGCGGCATGTTCGGCGCCTCGCCGCAGATCGGTGTGCCGCTGGGGCTGCTCCTGGCCTCCGGCGTCATGGCGCTGATGGCGCAGATCGCGCCGGGGGACGCGTTCTTGGAGTGGGGCTGGCGGGTGCCGTTCCTGCTCAGCGTCGTGCTGATCATCATCGGCTGGTACGTGCGCCGTCGGGTCCAGGAGAGCCCGGTGTTCGCCGAGCTCGCCGAGCGCAAGGAGAAGGCGCGGATGCCGATCGTGCAGCTGTTCCGCAAGCACGCCCTGCTCGTGCTGATCGCAGCGCTCGTGTTCGCGGGGAACAACGCGATCGGCTACATGACCACCGGCGGCTACATCCAGGGTTACGCGACCAACCCCGAAGGTCCCCTCGCGCTCGAACGAGGTCCGGTGCTGTGGGCCGTCACCGGATCGGCTGTCACCTGGTTGCTGTCGACCCTCGTGGCAGGGTGGGCCTCGGACCGCATCGGCCGGCGCACGACCTACCTCATCGGCTGGGGCCTGCAGCTGATCGGTGTGTTCCTGCTGTTTCCGCTGGTGAACACCGGCGACATCTGGCTGCTCTTCCTGGGCCTGGCGATCCTGACCATCGGGCTGGGCTTCACATATGGACCGCAGGCGGCGCTGTACACCGAGCTGTTCCCGGCATCCATCCGCTTCTCCGGAGTGTCCATCTCGTACGCGATCGGTGCGATCCTCGGCGGCGCGTTCGCGCCCACCATCGCCACCGCGCTCGTGCAGGCGACAGGGTCGACCGTGTCCGTCACGTGGTACCTGGCGGGTATGACCCTGATCGGCTGCATCGCGACGCTGCTGCTGCGCGACCGCTCCGGCATTGCGCTGGGTCCCGACCACGAAGAAGAACAGTCCGTCAGCCCGATCTACGGGCTGTCGAAGGTCTGAACGGAAGCGACGACGATGCAGTTCCACCACCACGGCTACGTCTCCACCGACCCGCGCGTGCTCCCCGCCGCCGGCACCGGGATCGACCGGCCCGACGACCTGCCCGACGAGGTCGACGTGCTCATCGTCGGGTCCGGGCCGGCCGGCATGCTGCTGGCCGCGCAGCTCGCGCAGTACCCGAGCATCACGACTCGTCTCGTTGAGCGCAGGCCGGGGCGCCTGGCGATCGGCCAGGCCGACGGCATCCAGGCGCGCAGCGTCGAGACCTTCCAGGCATTCGGGTTCGCCGAGCGCATCACCGCCGAGGCGTACCGCATCACCGAGATGAACTTCTGGGCACCCGACCCGGGCGACCCCTCGCGGATCATCCGGACGGCCCGCGCCGATGACGACCCGCGCGGGATCAGCGAGTTCCCGCACCTCATCGTCAACCAGGCGCGCGTGCTGGACTACTTCGCCGAGGTCGCAGCGCACTCGCCCGGCCGCATCACGCCGGACTACGGGTACGAGTTCGTGACGCTGCAGCTGGGCGAGGGGGACTACCCCGTCACCGTGACGCTCGCGCGTGCGGGCGGGGCGGACGGCTCGGGCGGCGAGCAGCGCATCGTGCGGGCGAAGTACGTCGTCGGGTGCGACGGGGCGCGCAGCCGGGTGCGCGAGGCCATCGGCCGCAAGCACATCGGCGGGGTGTCCAAGCACGCCTGGGGAGTGATGGACGTGCTCGCCGTCACCGACTTCCCCGACATCCGCATCAAGTGCGCGATCCAGTCCGAGCACGGCACGATCCTGCACATCCCGCGCGAGGGCGGTCACCTCTTCCGCATGTACGTCGACCTCGGCGAGGTGCCAGAGGACGACAACGGCCAGGTGCGCACGACGCCGCTGGAGTCGATCATCGCCAAGGCAGGCGACATCCTCGGCCAGTACCGGCTCGACGTGAAGAACGTCGCCTGGTGGTCGGTGTACGAGGTCGGGCACCGGGTCACCGACAAGTTCGACGACGTCGAGCCCGGCGGCGATGCCCTGCCGCATGTGTTCATCTGCGGCGACGCCTGCCACACCCACAGCGCCAAAGCAGGGCAGGGCATGAACGTGTCGATGCAGGACGGGTTCAACCTGGGCTGGAAGCTCGGCTCGGTGCTCACCGGTCGTGCCCCCGCGACGCTGCTGGCGACGTACTCGGCCGAACGGCAGGAGATCGCGCAAAACCTCATCGACTTCGACCGGGAGTGGTCGAGCCTCATGGCCAAGAAGCCGGAGGAGTTCAGCAGCCCCGAGGAACTCGCCGAGTTCTACACCTCGACGGCGGAGTTCCCCGCCGGGTTCATGACGCAGTACCCGCCGTCGATGATCGTCGGCGAGGCGACGCACCAGGCACTCGCGGCCGGATTCCCGATCGGCAAGCGGTTCACGTCCGCGCCGGTGGTGCGCATCGCCGACACCGTGCCCGCTCACCTCGGCCATCATGCGCGCGCCGACGGGCGCTGGCGCGTCTACGCCTTCGCCGACGGTGACACCACGGCGCTGCGGGAGTGGGCGGGGTGGCTGGAGGTGGCATCCGATTCGCCGCTGCGTCGCTTCACCCCCGACGACGCCGATCCCGACAGCGTGTTCGACGTGAAGGCGATCTACCAGCAGGACCACTCCGAGGTGGAGATGGCCGACATCCCGGCGGTGTTCCTGCCGCGGGTGGGGCCGTTCGGGCTCATCGACTACGAGAAGATCTACGCCGCCGACCCCCGCGACGACATCTTCGCCGCGCGCGGCATCGACCGCGGCGGCGCGGTGGTCGTGGTGCGGCCTGATCAGTACGTCGCACACGTGCTGCCGCTGTCGGCGCGGACCGAACTGGCGGACTTCTTCGCCCAGCACATGGTCCCCGTCGCCGCCGGCGCCGTGGTCTGACGCCCTCCCCGAAACAGGAGGACTCCCCGCAACAGGACGATCGGTGCTGATACGTCCTGTATTGGGGAGTTCTCCTGTGGTGGGGAGAGCGGTCAGGAGTTCACGCGGATGATCTCCTGCTGGTACGGCGCGATGACCGACGACGACACCCGCACGTCCAGCAGCAGGAATGGGCGATCGGATGCCGGCAGTGCCGACCACTGCGCCAGCGCGTCGAGGTCGGCGAGCTCGCGCACGACCACGCCCTCGGCACCCACCGCTCGGGCGAGGCCGGCGAAGTCGACCTCGGGGATGAGCATGGGTGCCGTCGCGACCCCCTGCAGCCCGTAGAGGTTGACCTCCGCGCCATACGCGCGGTCGTTCCAGACCACCGCCAGCCCGCGTCCGCCGGCGACGCGCACCGCCGACTCGAGGTCGGCCAGCGCCATGAGCCCGCCGCCGTCGCCGGTGGTGAGCACGATGGTCGACTCCGGCTTGGCCAGCGCCGCGCCGGGGACTGACGGGAAGCCCAGGCCGATGGACTGATAGGCGGTGCCGACCATCATCATGCGGTCAGGCGATGCCACCGGCCAGTACATGTTCGCCCAGCCGATGAAGTGCCCGCCGTCGGAGACGACGACGCGGTCCTGCGGCAGCAGCTCCCCGATGCGGGCGGCGACCGTGCGGGGGTCGAGTCGGCCATCGGATGCCACGCCGTCGCCGTCCTCACGCGCGCGCAGCGATGCCGCATCGACGCTCTCCCGCCACCCCGACGGTGCCGCCGCGCGCCGGGCGAGGGCGTCGACGAGCGCCCGCGCCGCGAGGGCGGCGTCGGCGCGGAGGAACCCGCCGACGTGAGGGTGCGTCGCCGCCGGTGCGGTGTCGACCTGCACCACCCGCGTCCCCGGCGCGAACAGGTCCCCGAAGCGCATCGTGAACTGATTGAGCGAGGCGCCGAAGACCACCGCGACGTCGGCCTCGCGGATGCGCGCCATCGCGCCCTCCGCGCCGAACCCGCCGGTGACCCCCAGGTCGTACTCCGGGCGGGGGAAGACGCCGCGGCCCAGTGCCGTGGTGGCCGTCAGTGCGCCGATGGCATCCGCCAGCTCACCCAGCGCGCTGCCGGCACCGGCGATCCAGGCGCCGCGGCCGGCCAGCAGCAGCGGGCGCTTCGCGGCGGCGAGCACGCCGGCGAGGTCGTCGACGGCGGCCTGCGCGAACGCGCTCGCCGGGGCGAGCGCTGCCGGCAGCTGCGGCTCGGGCGCGGTCGGCACCGGCCCTGCCTCGAGCTTGGCGACGTCGTAGGGGATCGCCAACACCGTCGGGACGCGGTACGACAGGGCGTGCTCGATCGCGATGACCGTGGTCGCCGCGGCATCCGCCCGCCCCACCGTGTAGGTGCGGGCGCCGACCGCCGACGCCAGGGCGATCTGATCCACGTCCCAGGGCCGCGGCCCCGACGTCGGCTCGTCGCCGACGACGAGCACGAGCGGAACGTGTGCCTGCACCGCTTCGGCCAGCGCCGTGATCGTGTTGGTGAACCCGGCGCCGTAGGTGGTGGTCGCGGCGGCCAGGCCGCCGGACGCGCGGTGATAGGCGTCGGCAGCGACGACGGCGCCTGCTTCGTGGCGTACCGCGGTGAACGTGGCGGGGGTGTCGCGCTCGATCGCGTCGAGGAACCAGGCGTTGCCGTTGCCCATCAGCCCGAACACGTGGTCGATGTGGCGGGCGAGTGCGACGGCGACGTGCGCGGAGACGGTGGGCATGAGGAGCTCCAGCAGACAGGCGGAAAGGATGCCGTGTGTGTCTCTTCCCCGGCGACCATGCCGGGGGCGGTGTGCCCCTTTTTCGAGCACCGGCGGCAGCGTCGCCGGACGCTCCGAGTATAAGCACGCTCCACCGGCGCCTGATCGTAGGCGGACAGCTTTTGTCCGCGGCATCCGCCATGATGACCGCATGAAACCCGCAGCCCTCCGCGCCGCGCGCCTGCGCGCGCACCGGCTGAACGCACCGGCGGCGTCGATCGCCGACGCGGCGTCGCACATGCTCGCCACGCAGGCGCAGGAGTTCTGGGGCGGCCGGTGGGCGCTCGCGGCGCGCACCCGCCGCGACCCGCGGCTGTCGGAGGTGGATGCCGCGTTCGACCGGGGCGAGATCGTCCGCAGCTGGACCATGCGCGGCACGGTGCACATCGTGCCCCCGCGCGACCTCGGGTGGGTGCAGGCGATCACCGCGGAGCGGCAACTGCGCCAGTACGCCGTCGTGTACCGTGCGCTGGGGATCGAACCGTCCCACATCGCCCGCGCCGAGCGGGCGGCGCGGAGCGCGCTGTCCGGCGGCAACCGGGTGACCCGGCGCGAGTTCGCCGAGGTGCTCGCCGGCGCGGGGCTGGACACGACCCAGGCCCGCGCGCAGCATCTGCTGATCGCTCTCGCGATCCGCAGCGTGATCCTGCTCGGGCCGGTCGTGCCGCGGGAGGGCGCGCCGACGAACAACCAGTACGTCGTGCTGACCGAGGACTGGGTGACGGATGCCGCCACTCCCGCCGACCCGCTCGCCGAGCTGTACGTGCGCTACCTCGCCGCGCATGCCCCCGCCGGTCCCGCCGACTTCGCCTGGTGGACGGGGCTGCCGTTGGGTGTCGCCCGCGCAGCGGCGGAAGCCGCGGGTGATCGCGTCGTCGAAGTGGCCGAGGGGCGGTACGCCGTCGCGGGCGCCGAGCCCCGGCGCTCCGCCTCCGCACCGCGGGTGCTGGCACTGCCGCCGTACGAGGAGTTCTACCTCTCCTATGCCGACCGCACGTCGGTCGCCGCTGCGGAGTTCACCGCGACGATCGGTCCGAGCATCAACGGTATCGTCCGCCCGATCCTCGTCGCCGACGGTGAGGTGGTGGGGATGTGGTCGCACTCGGTCGCGGCGAACCGCCACGCATTGCCGCCCGTTCCGGAGTTGTTCGCGCAGCGCGAGGAACTGGCATCCGATGTCGACTCGGCGCTGGCACGCTTCTCCCGCTTCATCACCGGCTGACCCGGCTCCGCTGCTCAGCCGTGCGCGTGGCGCTCGAGGAAGTCGTACACCTCGTTGTCGTCGACGCCGGGGAAGGCTCCGCGCGGCAGCGGGGAGAACATCTGCATGTGCACGCGGGCGCTCGGCCAGGCCTTGCCCTCCCAGCGCGCCGTCACGTCGGCCGGTGGGCGCCGGCAGCACGCCTCGTCGGGGCAGGTCGACGTCACCCGTTTGGCGCTCTCACGGCCGCGGAACCAGCGAGCGTCGTCGAAGGGCACCCCGACGGTGATGGAGAACTCCCCATCCGAGGTGGTGCCGGTCTGCGTCGAGCACCAGAACGTGCCGGCGGGGGTGTCGGTGTACTGGTAGTGCTCGGTGGTGCGGTTGTGCTCTTCGAACGCCGACCTGGCCAGGAACCGGCGGCAGACGATCTGCCCCTCCACCGCGCCGGTGACATCCATCGGCAGCGGCAGGCCGTCGTTCTCGTACACGCGGGAGATCGCACCGTTGCCGTCGACGCGCAAGAAGTGCAGCGGGATGTCGAGGTGGGTGGTGAGCAGGTTGGTCATGCGCATGCCGGCGGCCTCGTGGGTCACCCCGAACGCATCGCGGAAGTCCTCCACGGCGAGGTTGCGGTCGCGCTTGGCCTGCTGCAGGAACGCGACGGATGGCGCTTCTGGCATGAGGCAGCACGCGGCGTAGTAGTTGATCTCCAGTCGCTGCTGCAGGAAGTCGGCGTAGTCGGTGGGAGGGCGGTGCCCCAGCAGCCGGTGGGCCATCGCCTGCAGCGCCATCGATCGCAGGCCGTGGCCGCCGGGGATCGACGCAGGCGGCAGGTAGATGCGGCCGTTCTCAAGATCGGAGACCGAGCGGACCGAGTGGGGCAGGTCGCCGGCGAAGATCAGCTCGAAGCCGAGTTGGGAGGCCATGATGCTGACGGTGCGGTGCGTGAGGGCACCCGCGACGTGACCCGCGGCCTTGAGCTGCTTCTCGGCGAGCGCCTCGATCTCGGGGAGGTGGTTGTGCTGCGTGCGCATCGCCAGGCGCAGTTCGGTGTTGGCGCGCCTCGCCTCCTCGGGGGTGGCGATGGCCTCGCGCTCCCGGCGCTGCAGCTCGCGGTGCAGCCCCAGGACCGACTCGATCGTCTCGTCCGGCATCCCCTTGGTGATCTTCACCGGCGGCACACCCAGGCGACGGAAGACGGTGCTCGCCTGCGCGCGCTCCAGTTCGATCTCCAGTGCCGCCCGCCGGTTGGGCGGCTCGGGGGAGAGCAGTTCGGCCACCTCCGTGCCGGTGGCGGTGGCGATCGCCTGCAGCAGCGAGAGCTTCGGCTCCCGCTTGCCGTTCTCGATGAGACTCAGCTGGCTGCCGGCGACGCCCACGAGGGCACCCAGCTCATCGAGGGTGAATCCCTGCGACTGACGGTGGTGCCGGATGCGGTGGCCGAGTGTCGTCAGTTCCAGCGAGGAGGCGGCCATTCCTTGATGCTAGCGAAAGAATTGCCCTTCTTGCGTGGCAGAGGGGTGGAAAGTCGGGGTGGGAAGGGGTCATTCTGGTTATATCCCGCCTGAAGGAGACTCCATGGCCCTCGCCGACATCTTCACTCGCCCCGTCACCACGTCGCCCAAGCCGGGCCCGCGCGCGGTGGCATCCGGTGGTCGCCCGCAGCTGTCCGGGGAAGGTGCCGAAGCCCTGCTGACCTGGGTCGACGAGATCGCCGCGCTCACCCAGCCCGCCCGCATCCACTGGGTGGACGGGTCGCGCTCCGAGAACGACGCGCTGCTGCGCGGGATGGTCGACGAGGGCAAGCTCATCAAGCTCAACCCGGAGTGGCGACCGGGCTCGTACCTGGCCCGCTCCCACCCGAGCGACGTCGCCCGCACCGAGGGGCGAACCTTCATCGCGTCCGAGCGCGAAATCGACGCCGGGCCGACGAACAACTGGGTCGCCCCCGACGAGATCCGCGGCACCATCACGCCGCTGTTCGCCGGTTCCATGCGGGGGCGCACGATGTACGTCGTGCCGTTCTCGATGGGCGCCGTGGGCGGACCGCTCTCGCAGATCGGCGTGCAGATCACCGACAGCGCCTACGCCGTGGCATCCATCGGCATCATGACGCGCGTCGGGCGGGCGGTGCTGGACCAGATCGACGCCGGCAAGCCGTGGGTGAAGACCGTGCACTCGGTGGGCGCGCCGCTGGCGCCGGGCGAGGCGGATGTGGCCTGGCCGTGCAACGACGAGAAGTACATCGTGCACTTCCCCGACACCCTCGAGGTGTGGTCGTTCGGCTCCGGCTACGGCGGCAACGCGATCCTGGCGAAGAAGTGCTTCGCGCTGCGCATCGCCTCGGTGATCGGGCGCGACGAGGGCTGGCTGGCCGAGCACATGCTGCTCATCCGTGTGATCGACCCCAAGGGCAAGGCGTTCCACATCGCCGCGGCCTTCCCGTCGGCATGCGGCAAGACCAACCTCGCGATGCTGCGCCCCACGATCCCCGGCTACCGCGTGGAGACCCTCGGTGACGACATCACCTGGATCCGCCCCGGCGAGGACGGTCGGCTGTGGGCGATCAACCCCGAGGCCGGGTTCTTCGGCGTCGCGCCCGGCACGGGGGAGTCCACCAACGTCACCGCCGTGGAGACGCTGTGGGGCAACACGATCTTCACCAACGTGGCGCTGCGCCCCGACGGCGACGTGTGGTGGGAGGGGCTCACTGACGAGGCCCCCGCGCACCTGACCGACTGGGAGGGCAACCCGTGGACGCCTGATTCCGCCCGCCCCGCCGCCCATCCCAACTCCCGCTTCACCGTCTCGGCGAGCCAGTGCCCGCAGATCGCGCCCGACTGGGACGCCCCCGAGGGTGTCCCGCTGGACGCGATCCTGTTCGGCGGCCGACGGGCGACGAACATCCCGCTCGTGGTCGAGGCCACCGACTGGGCGCACGGGGTGTTCATGGGGTCGAACATCTCCTCCGAGCGCACCGCGGCCGCGGAGGGGACTGTCGGCGAACTGCGCCGCGACCCGTTCGCGATGCTGCCGTTCTGCGGGTACAACATGGCCGACTACTTCGGGCACTGGCTGAACGTGGGACAGAACCTGCGGTTCGACCGGGCGCCGCGGGTGTTCCAGGTCAACTGGTTCCGCAAGGGCAGCGACGGCCGGTTCCTCTGGCCCGGCTTCGGAGACAACTCCCGCGTCATCGACTGGATCATCCGCCGGGTGCAGGGCGAGGTACCCGCCGTGGACAGCCCGATCGGCCGGCTGCCGCGCATCGAGGACCTCGATCTCGACGGCATCGACGTGCCGCAGGCCGACCTCGACCAGCTGTTCTCGATCGATCCCGGTTCGTGGCTGCGCGAGACCCAGCTCACCGAGGAGTTCTACGACACCTTCGATGGGCGGGTGCCGGCGACGCTGTACGCCGAGCTCGCGGCGTTGCGCTACCGCCTGAAGCTCGCTCAGCCCGCCTGAGGCGGGTCGTCCCCGGTTTCGCGAGCAGCGGGTCAGACCAGCAGCTGGTGCTTCGCGAGGTCGCGGTACAGCGGCGTGGTCTCGACCAGCTCGGAGTGCGTACCCTGGCCGACGACCTCACCGTGGTCGATCACCACGATGTGGTCGCTGTCGACCACCGTCGACAGCCGGTGCGCGATCACGACGAGCGTGCGGCCGGTCGCGACGGCGTCGAAGGCCTCGCGCATGCGCTGCTCGTTGATCCCGTCCAGCGACGAGGTCGACTCGTCCAGCAGCAGGATCGGGGGAGCCGCCAGCAGCGCCCGGGCGATCGCGAGCCGCTGACGCTCGCCGCCGGAGAGCATCACGCCCGCCTCGCCGACCGGGGCGTCCAGCCCCAGCGGGCTGCGCTCGAGCACATCGCCGAGGTTCACGTCCCGCAGCACGCGCTCGCATTCGGCGTCGGATGCCGCGGGCGAGGCCAGTCGCAGGTTCTCGGCGATCGTACCGGCGAGCGTGGGGGCGTCCTGCTCCACGTAGC
Source organism: Microbacterium sp. zg-B96 (assembly GCF_030246865.1). NCBI lineage: Bacteria > Bacillati > Actinomycetota > Actinomycetes > Micrococcales > Microbacteriaceae > Microbacterium > Microbacterium sp. zg-B96. The sequence goes on from NZ_CP126738.1 coordinate 736,945, forward strand.
CGAGCTGGGCGCGCAGTTCGTCGCGGGGGAGCGTGCGGATGTCGCGCCCCTGCAGCAGGATCGCGCCGCCGGTGGGGTCGTAGAACCGCTCGATCAGCGCGAGCGTCGTGCTCTTGCCGGCGCCGGACGGTCCGACCAGAGCGACGCGGGCACCGGCGGGCACCGTGAACGACACGCCCCGCAGCACGTCGTCGTCGCGGGTCGGCTCATCGGCCACCGCGACGGCGGCAGCGTCGACGTGCGCGTCGGCGAGCGTCTTCATCGCCTCCGTCTCGGCGGTGCGGCGGGCGGCGACGACGGCCTCGGGGTAGCGGAACCGCACGTCGCGGAACTCGATCGCGGGGACGACGCGCGCGGCATCCGCCGCTGCGGGGGCGGCCACGGCCGCGGCGATCACGGCGTCGTCGGCCGATTCGGTCGGCAGGTCCAGCACCTCCTGGATGCGCCCGAGGGCTCCCAGTGCCTGGTTGACCGAGCTGATCGCGCCGAAGAACGACCCCAGCGGCCCCACCAGGAAGAACAGGAACATGACGAAGGTCACGAGGTCCGCGATGGAGATCGCGCCCGATGCCACGCGGAACCCGCCCACCCCGAGCACGACCAGCAGCGACACCTGCAGGGCGACACCGGCGACGGGGACCACCAGCGCCGACGCCTTCGCGACGTTGACGCCGGCGTCGTACGCACCGCGCGCGGTCTCACCGATCGCCTGCTGCTCGCGGTCGGCGGCGCCGGCGGCGCGGATGGTGCGGATGGAACCGATGGCGCGCTCCACGCCGGAGGCCAGCTCGCCGACCTTCTCCTGCTGTGCCTGCGTCGCGGTGCGGATGCGGCCGCTGAGCAGGCCCACGACCGTCGCCGAGATCCCGATCACCACGAGGATCAGCAGCAGCAGGACCGGGTCGATGATCGCCATCGCCGCGATCGCGCCGACGAAGATGAGCACCCCGCCGAGCGAATCGGCCAGGCCCTGCGTGAGCACGGCGTACAGCAGGGTCGTGTCGGTGCCCACGCGCGAGACGAGGTCACCGGTGCGGCGGGCGTCGAACTCGCTCACCGGCAGGTGCAGCAGCCGGGCGATCAGGCGTTTGCGACTGGAGTAGACCACCGCGGTACCCGTGCGCTGCAGCAGGTAGTGCTGCCAGCCGCCGATGAGCGAGGATGCCACGACCAGCCCGATCAGCAGCCAGACCAGCATCCCGAGCATCTCGCCGGCCTGCACGCGTTCGATGACCTGACCCACGACGAGCGGCTGCCCGAGGGTCGCGAGCGCCTCGAGCACGCTCAGGATCGCGACGACGACGAGCACGCCCTTGTGTTCCAGCAGGAACGGCAGCAGTTGCTTGAGGCTGGCGCGGGGGCCGTCCTGCGCGGCCTTGCGGCCGCGGCGGGCGCGGGAGGAGGTGGGAGAGGACATGGGTGATACCTCGTTCATGCGGGGGGTTACCTTCGACCGTACTTCTTGTGCACTGCCTGCCGGCTCACACCGAGGGCGGCGGCGATCGCCTGCCACGAGAAGCCCAGGTTGCGGGCACGGCGCACCTGCGTCTCCTCGGCGCGGGAGAGCTCCCGGCGCACTTCGGCGAGCCGGTGCAGCTCGGCGATGGGTTCGCGCTCGCCGGGAGTGCCCACCAGCGTGCGGATCTCGTCTGCGCCCATGCGCGCCTCCTTCGTGACGCGTCAACCATAGTTGACGCTGCCAGGGAGTGTCAATGTATGTTGACGCACCGGTGGTCGCGACCCCCCGCGCCGGTGTCCGACGACGGCGCTACTGTGGGGCGGTGCCTGCACCGGTCATCTCCGCCCACAACCTCGTCAAGGCCTACAAGGTCAAGGCAAAGCCCGACTTCCTCGCCGTCGACGGGCTGTCGTTCGAGGTCGCGCCCGGGGAGTCGTTCGGCCTTCTCGGTCCCAACGGCGCGGGCAAGTCGACGACGATGAAGATGATCGGCGCGGTCTCCACCCGCACCAGCGGCGACCTGCAGATCCTGGGCCTGGACCCCGACCGGTATGGGCCGGAGATCCGCTCGCGCCTGGGTGTTGTCCCGCAGCAGGACAATCTCGACGGCGAGCTGAACGCCCGCGAGAACCTCTACATCTACGGCCGCTACTTCGGTCTGCCCGGCAAGGTGTGCGCGCAGAAGGCCGACGAGCTGCTGGCGTTCGCGCAGCTGCAGGAGAAGGCCAAGAGCAAGGTCGACCAGCTCTCCGGCGGCATGAAGCGGCGCCTGACCATCGCCCGCGGGCTGATCAACGACCCGCGGATCCTGCTGCTGGACGAACCGACGACGGGCCTGGACCCGCAGGCGCGCCATGTGCTCTGGGACCGGCTGTTCCGGCTGAAGGAGCGCGGCACCACGCTCGTGCTCACCACCCACTACATGGACGAGGCCGAGCAGCTGTGCGACCGCCTCATCGTCGTGGACAACGGCCGCATCATGGCCGAGGGGACGCCATCCTCGCTCATCCGCGAGCACTCCTCGCGGGAGGTGCTCGAGGTGCGCTTCGGCTCGGCGCGCAACGAGCAGGTCGCCGCGGAGCTCCACGGCATCGGCGAGCGGGTCGAGGTGCTGCCCGACCGCATCCTGATCTACGCCCACGACGGCGAGGCGGCGCTGGAGCGGGTGAGCGCCCTCGGCCTGCAGCCGATCACGAGCCTGGTGCGTCGCTCGTCGCTGGAAGACGTGTTCCTGCGGCTGACGGGAAGGTCGCTGATCGAATGACGCACCCACGCGATGCCACCTCGCCGCAGCCCGGGGCGGCGTCACCGGCGCACCCGTCGCCGGACGAGCTGCGCGCCGAAGCGATGGCATGGGGGCGCAAGCCCCGCACCCGCGGCTCCTGGTACGTCACCGAGCACATGGTGCGGGCGATGCGCGCCTACGGCTGGACGATCGTCGTCGGCGCGCTGGGGCAGCCGATCATCTACCTGCTGGGCCTGGGCGTGGGCCTGGCCGCACTCATCCAGGCGCCCGTCGACGATGCCGGAGTGCAGGTGTCCTACCTGCTGTTCGTCGCCCCCGCGCTGCTGATGACCGCGGCCATCGCGGTGGCCTCGGAGGAGTTCACCTACCCGGTGATGGCGGGCTTCAAGTGGCGTCGCTATTTCTACGGGTTCAACGCCTCCCCGCTCTCGCCGGCGCAGATCGCCAACGGCGTCATCGTCGGCGCTTCGGCTCGCATGCTGGTCGGGGTCGCGGCGTACTACGGATTCATCTGGATCTTCTTCGCCGCGTTCGGCGGCGGCGTGCCCCACCCGGCGACCGCGTGGCTCTCGATCGTCCTCGGCGTGCTGGCGGGCGTGGCCTTCGGCATCCCGCTCATGGCGTATGCGGCATCCATCGAAGACGACAAGGGGCAGTTCGCCCTCGTGCAGCGGTTCATCTTCATGCCGATGTTTCTGTTCTCGGGCACCTTCTATCCGCTGTCGAACCTGCCCGACTGGCTGGAGTGGATCGGCTGGGTCTCCCCGCTGTGGCACGCCACCCAGGCAGGGCGCATCCTCACCTACGGCGCCCCCGAGCAGCTGCCGGCGGTGCTGGGGCATACCGCCTACCTGCTGGTGCTCGCCGCGATCGGCTACGCGCTGGCGCGCGGCATCTTCGAACGGCGGCTGGCGAAATGACGCTCACGACCGTCGACACCGCCACCGCACCCCACCGGCGCGGGGGAGTGCGGGCGCTGTGGGCGGGAAACCCGCAGGCCGTCGTGCAGCGCGGTCTCATCGCGGCGCGCTCGTCGAGCTGGATCGTGGTGCTCTCGGGATTCTTCGAGCCGGTGTTCTACCTCGCCTCGATGGGCATCGGGCTCGGCTCGCTCATCGGCGACGTGCAGACGAGCGCCGGGGTCTCGGTGTCGTACGCCGCTTTCATCGCACCGGCCCTCCTGGCGGTGTCGGCGATGAACGGCGCGATCTACGACTCCACCTGGAACGTGTTCTTCAAGCTCAACTACGGCAAGCTCTACGAGGGGATGCTGGCGACCTCGCTCGGGCCGCTGGATGTCGCCCTGGGCGAGATCCTCTACGCCCTGCTGCGGGGGCTGCTGTACGCCACCGGGTTCCTCATCATCATGCAGATCCTGGGGCTCAACCTCGCCCCCACGGCGATCCTCGCGATCCCGGCGGTGCTGCTGATCGCCTTCGGGTTCGCGAGCCTGGGGATGGCGATCACCAGCTACATGAAGACGTTCCAGCACATGGACTGGATCAACTTCGTGCTGCTGCCGATGTTCCTCTTCTCCTCCACGCTGTACCCGATCACGGTGTACCCCGAGGTGGTGCAGCGGATCGTCATGGCCTTTCCGCTCTGGCACGGCGTGGAGCTCATCCGCGGCTTCACCACCGGGGTGATGAGTCCGGACATGGGGTGGCACATCCTGTATTACGTCGTCATGATCGCCGTCGGCCTGGTGCTCACCACCAAGCGGCTGCGCGTGCTGTTCCTCGACTGAGCACGCCGGAAACGACGGATGCCGCGGGGCGTGAACCCCGCGGCATCCGACTCGTCCGGTTGTCGACTACAGCGAACCGGTGACGCCGAGACCGATGTTCGTCTCGTACTCGACGTCCTTCGTCTCCTTCGACAGCACCAGCGCGACGAGCGTCAGCACGCTCATCGCGGTGAGGTACACGCCGACGAGCCACGGCTGGCCATCGGCGGCCGCCCACAGCGCCACCGCGACGATGGGCGCCAGTGCCGCGCCCAGGATCGAGGACACGTTGTAGGAGATCGCCGAGCCGGTGTAGCGGACGTTCGTCGGGAAGAGCTCCGGCAGCACGGCGCCCATAGGGCCGAAGGTGGCTCCCATGAGCATGAACCCGAGGATGAGGAACGCCTGCGTGAGGGCGCCGGTGAACTTCGGGTCCGCGTACGGGGTGAGGAACACGTTGAACAGCAGACCGAACACGGCGATCGCGGCGGTCACCCAGATGAGCAGCTTGCGCCGGCCGATGGAGTCCGCCACCGGGCCCGACAGCAGGGTGAAGATGCCGAAGAAGACCACGCCGATGATCTGCATGATGACGAAGTCGGTGTATCCGAATCCGAGACCGGGAACGTAGGAGGCGGCGTCGAACGCCTGGCCGGCGGCCACGGCGGCAGCGGCGGCGCCCTCGGCGGTCGCCTTGGTGCCGTAGGACAGGGTGAAGCTCGTCATCAGGTAGAACAGCACATACGTCGCCAGCATGATGAACGTGCCGAGGATGAGCGGCCGCCAGTGCCGGCGGATGACCTCACCCAGCGGGAACTTGCGGATCGCGCCGGTCTTCTCCGCCTTGGCGAACGTCTCGGACTCGACGAGCTTCAGACGCACCCACAGACCCACGATCACCATGACCGCGGAGAACAGGAACGGCACCCGCCAGCCCCACTCGAGGAACGCGTCGGAGCGCTGGGAGGGGCCGTCGGGGTGCGGCAGGGTGAAGTTGATGACCAGGAAGATGCCGTTGGCGATGATGAATCCGATCGGCGCACCCAGCTGCGGGAACGTCCCGTACCAGGCGCGCTTGCCCTTGGGGGCGTTCTCGGTGGCCACGAGCGCCGCGCCGGACCATTCGCCGCCGAGGGCGAAGCCCTGCGCGAGCCGCAGGATCAGCAGGAGCAGCGCCGCCCACCATCCGATGTTCTGGTAGGTGGGAAGGAGCCCGATGATGAAGGTCGCGATGCCCATCGTGAGCAGCGACGCGACGAGAGTCGCCTTGCGGCCGAAGCGGTCGCCGAAGTGGCCGAAGATGACGGCACCGATGGGCCGGGCCACCATCGCGGCGCCGAAGACGGCGAACGACGACAGCAGGGCGGTGGTCTCATCGCCGGTCGGGAAGAACAGGGCGGGGAAGACCAGGACGGCGGCGGTGGCGTAGACGTAGAAGTCGTAGAACTCGATCGTCGTGCCGACCAGGCTCGCGGCGATGACGCGCGAGCGGGGGTTGGCGGGAGCGGGGGTGGTTGCCGCGGGTGCTGAGGACATGAAGTGGAAGCCTGTCAAAGAGTGGGAAGCAGTCCTTGTGGGACGTTCCGGTGGCAGGCGTCCGGAGCAGGGGTGGTGCGGCGGGCGTCGCAGCGCTGGTTCACCGGGGCGGCCGCCCAGGGCGGCCGCGCAGGCAACTATCCTATGCCGACGCCGGGCGCAGCGCCCGGCGTCGGCGGCGGGATCAGCGCCAGATGACGGCGATCCCCGCGTTGAGGAGCGTCAGCACACCGACCGACCAGAACATGACCGTCGGCACGGAGCCGGTCTTGCGCTGGCGGCCCGTGCCGATGCCGAGCAAGGCGCCGATGATCAGCAGCACGACGAGCTTGGTGCCGATCTTGGCGTAGTTCAGGTCGTAGTCGATGCCCCACGGGGCGGCCAGAGCGAGCCCTGCGACCGCGGCGATCGTCATGCCGATCGTCATCAGCCGAGTGAAGCGGCGGCGGCCGCCGAAGGCCTCCACGGCCCAGGCGCCGAAGAGGACCGCGAATCCGGTCAGGTGAACGAGGAGCACGACGTGGCGCAGGGTTTCCATGCGCTCAGTCTAGTCCGACCTTCAGTGGTGCTGATGGTGCGGCGGTACGGGTCAGCGGCGCAGGTCGCGCAGCACCAGGGCGGTGCGCAGCGCGGCATCCGCCGCCTCGGCGCCCTTGTCCTCCCGGGAGCCGGGCAGTCCCGCACGATCCAGCCCCTGCTGCTCGTCCTCGAGGGTGAGCACCCCGAAACCCACCGGCTTGCCGGTGTCCAGTGCCACCCGGGTGAGCCCGTCGGTGGCTGCGGCGGAGATGTACTCGAAGTGGGGCGTGCCGCCGCGGATGATGACGCCGAGGGCGACCGCCGCGTCGGCGCCGGACTCCAGCGCCGCCTTGGCCACGACGGCCAGTTCGAACGCGCCGGGCACCCGCACCAGGGACCAGCTGGCGCCGGACGCGTCGAGCGTGCGCTGCGCGCCGGCGATGAGGCCGTCGGTGATCGCGTCGTGCCAGCTGCCGGCGACGACGACGACACGGATGCCGGCGGCGTCGATCGCTGCGGACTGCGGGGAACCGGTGCCGCTCATGCGCTGGCCTCCTTCGTGCGTGCCAGCGCGCCGTCGAGGTCGGCGGAGGCGATCGTGTGGCCCATGCGCTCGGCCTTGGTGGTGAGGTACTGGTGGTTGTTGGGGCCGACCCCCACCAGAAGCGGCACCTGTTCGACGACGTTCAGGCCCAGGGTCTGCAGCTGGGCGACCTTGTCGGTGTTGTTGGTCAGCAGTCGGATCCGCTCCACGCCGAGGTCGGCGAGGATGCCGGCAGCGGCGGCGTAGTCGCGGGCATCGGCCGGCAGCCCCAGCGCGAGGTTCGCGTCGACGGTGTCCAGCCCGGTCTCCTGCAGAGAGTAGGCGCGCAACTTGTTGATCAGGCCGATGCCGCGACCTTCGTGGCCGCGCATGTAGACCACGACGCCGCCCTCCTGCTCGATCGCGTCCAGCGCGGCATCCAGCTGGGGGCCGCACTCGCACTTGAGCGAGCCGAGCGCCTCACCGGTGAGGCACTCCGAGTGCACGCGCACCAGCGGGGCGTCGGCGGTGAGGTCGCCGGAGACGATCGCGAGGTGGTCGGTGCCGGTGACCCGGTCCTTGTAGGCGAGGAAGCGGAACGTGCCGTGGGAGGTGGGAACGTGTGACTCCGCCCGCAGGCTCACGCGCCGCTTGTGGACGGTGGGGCTGCCGCCGTCGGGGAGCGGCTCGTGCTCGTCGAGGTAGGCGACCAGCTGCTCGATCGTGATGACGTGCAGTCCGTCGCGCTCGCCCAGCTCCATCAGGCCGGGCAGCCGCATCATCGAGCCGTCCTCGGCGACGATCTCGCAGATCGCCGCGACCGGCGCCAGTCCTGCCAGGCGCATGAGTTCGACGGATGCCTCGGTGTGACCGCCGCGCTCGCGCACGCCGCCGTCCACCGCGCGCAGCGGCAGGATGTGCCCGGGGCGGATGACACTGGCCGGGGTGGCGGTGGGGTCGGCCAGCACGTTGAGGGTGCGCGAGCGGTCGCTCGCGCTGATGCCCGTGGTCACCCGATCGGCGGCATCCACGCTGACGGTGTAGGCCGTGCCGCGAGCGTCCTCGTTGACCTCCACCATCGGGGGCAGGTCCAGCCGGTCGGCCCACTCGCCGGGCATCGGCGCGCAGATGAAGCCGCTGGAGTGGCGCACCGTCCAGGCGATCCATTCGGGGGTGGCCAGCTGTGCCGAGATGACGACGTCGCCCTCGTTCTCACGGTTCTCGTCGTCGGCGACGATGACGGGTCGGCCGGCACGCAGCGCCTCGAGGGCTTCGGGGATGGTGGCAAGGCTCATCGGGAGCCTCCTTCGTTTCGGACCGCCGCGGCGGTCGGGGGGAATGCGAGCAGGCGCTGCACGTGGCGCGCGAGGATGTCGGTTTCGAGGTTGACGCGGTCGCCGGGCGCGAGGGCGCCGAGGGTCGTGGCGGTGAGGGTCTCGGGAATGAGTGACACCTCGAACCACGGCTCGGTGGCGTCGGGCGCGCTCACGGCGCTGACGGTGAGCGAGACGCCGTCCACCGTCATGGACCCCTTGTCCACGACGAGGGGTGCAAGCTCGGGGGCCAGGCCGATGCGCAACACGCGCCACTGCTGGCCGGGGCGCACCTGAAGCACCTCGCCGGTGCCGTCGATGTGGCCCTGCACGATGTGTCCGCCCAGACGCCCGTGAGCGGCCATCGCCCGTTCGACGTTCACCCGCGTGCCGACGACGGCCCCGCCCAGTGTGGACATGTCCAGCGTCTGCTTCATGACGTCGGCGGTAAACGCGTCGCCGTCGCGGTCCACGACCGTCAGGCACACCCCGCCGATCGAGATCGAGTCGCCGTGCGCGGCATCCGACACCGCCAGCGGCGCGCGCACGGTCAGCCGCACGCCGTCGCCCGATGCCGCGATGGCGGCGATCTCGCCCTGTTCCTCCACGATTCCGGTGAACATCAACGGGTTCCTTCCTGTGGTTCATTCCGCACGGCGTGCGGGGTGGCGACGATCAGGAGGTCGTCGCCGAGTCGTTCGATGGATGCCACGTCGAGCCGGTGCTGCTGGGTGATGTCGGCCACACCGAGTTCGCCCAGGGCCAGCCTCGGTCCGCCGATGAGGGTCGGTGCGACGTAGACGAGGAGTTCGTCGGCCAGGCCCGCCCGCAGGAATGCGCTCGCGATCGTCGGGCCGCCCTCGATGAACACGCGGTGCACGCCGAGTCCGCGCAGCTCCGCCAGCAGCGAGCCGTCGGGGTCGCCCCACTCGTCGAAGAGGCGACTGCCGTCGCGGTGCAGCACGGGGCGAGGATGCTGCCGCACGCGGGCGTCGTCGGGGATCCAGCGCGCCCCCAGCACGACCGGCATCGGCTGGTGCTCGTACAGCGTGCCGTCGGGGCGGCGGGCGGTGAGGGCGGGGTCGTCGGCCAGCAGCGTGCCGGTGCCGACGACGATCGCGTCGGCACCGGCACGCCGGCGGTGCACGTCTTCGCGTGCGGCCGGTCCGGTGATCCACTGGCTCGTGCCGTCGGCGGCGGCGGCGCGGCCGTCGAGGGACTGCGCCCACTTGACCGTCACGTGGGGCCTGCCCAGCCGCTGTACCGTGAGCCAGGAATCCAGCAGCGCCCGGCCCTCGTCGGAAAGCACGCCGGCTTCGACCTCGACGCCGGCCGCGGCCAGGCGCGCGGCGCCACCGGAGGATGCCTCGCCGGGGTCGGCGACGGCGTAGACGACGCGGGCGACGCCCGCGGCGATGAGGGCCGCGGCGCACGGCCCGGTGCGACCGGTGTGGTTGCAGGGCTCCAGCGTGACCACGGCGGTCGCGCCCCGGGCGGCGCCGGGGGCGAGTTTGCGCAGCGCATCCACCTCGGCGTGGTCTGTGCCGGCGCCGCGGTGCCAGCCTTCGGCCAGCACCGTCCCGTCGGGGGACAGCAGCACGGCGCCCACCTGCGGGTTCACCCCGCGGGGGCCGCGCACGGCCAGCGCCAGCGCACGGCGCATGGCGTCGCGTTCGCGGTCTGTCGCGGTCATCCGTCGTCCTCCGGTAAGAACTCCGGGGGTGGACTGCCGTCGACGACGCGCGTGGCGTCGTTCGTGCTGCCTCCCATCCGGACTAGCGACATCTGTCGCATCACCGTCGGTCCCGGAATTTCACCGGGTCAACCCTTGCCGTAAGGCGCGGGCTCGCGGACTGTCACCGCCGGTTCGGATTCTCACCGACCCCGGAGCACGTAATTGCTCTCGAGTCTAGTCAAACGCGGCATCCGGTGGATCATTCCCGTGCATATTTCTCGCTTGAGTCGTGTCTGCGGCCGGAGCATGACAGGGTGGAATCAGCGAACGCGAGGGAGAGCCGCACGGATGCCGACTGCCGACGAGAACCCCGGATTTGCGGCGCTCGCCGCCCGAGCACATGCGGATGTCCTCATCCTGGGCGGTGGCATCAACGGCCTCGCGGCGTTCCGGGACCTCGCGATGCAGGGCGTCGATGTCGCCCTGGTCGAGCGCGCCGACTATGTCAGCGGCGCCTCGGCGGCCTCCTCGCACATGATCCATGGCGGGGTGCGCTACCTCGAGAACGGGGAGTTCCGCCTGGTGCATGAGGCGGTCACCGAGCGCAACGCGCTGCTGAAGGATGCACCGCACTACGTGCGACCGCTGCAGACGACGATCCCGATCTTCTCCACCTTCTCGGGGCTCCTCTCGGCGCCGCTGCGTTTCCTGCGCCACGGCAAGGGCAAGCCGCGGGAGCGCGGGGCCGCGCTGATCAAGATCGGCCTGGTCATCTACGACTCGTTCTCGCGTGGCGGGGGGCAGGTTCCCCGGCACACCTTCTACGGTCGCAAGCGGTCACTTCGACAGCTGCCCGAGCTGAACCCGCGGGTGAAGTACACCGCCACGTACTGGGATGCCTCGGTGCACGACCCGGAACGACTCGCGATCGACGTGCTGCGCGACGGCATCAGCGCCGGCGGTGACCGTGCCCGCGCGGCCAATTACACCGCCGCGGTGGGAGCCGCCGGCGGCGGCATCGTGCTGCGCGACGAGGGGAGCGGGGCGGAGACGGTCTTCACGGCATCCGTCGTCGTCAACGCCACCGGCCCCTGGGTGGATCTCACGAACGCCGCGCTGGGGGACCGGGCACCGCGGATGGGCGGTACCAAGGGCTCGCACATCGTCGTCGACAGCCCCGAGTTGCTGGCGGCCACCGGCGGCCGGGAGCTTTTCTTCGAGAACGAGGACGGCCGCATCGTCCTGATCTACCCGTTGCAGGGTCGGGTGCTCATCGGCACCACCGACCTCGAGCACGACATGCGCGAACCTGCCGTGTGTACCGAGGCGGAGGTGGACTACTTCATCGATCTCGTGGCCCAGGTGCTCCCGAGCGTCCGCGTCGACCGCTCGCACATCGTCTACCGCTTCTCCGGCGTGCGACCGCTGCCCCGCCACGACGAAGTCGCGCCCGGATTCGTCTCCCGCGACTACCGCATCGACGCCACTCGCATCGACGGGACCCCGGCAGTGGTGCTCAGCCTCGTCGGCGGCAAGTGGACCACATTCCGCGCCTCCGCCGAGCGCCTCGCCGACACCGTGCTGACCCACCTCGGCGTCCCGCGGCGGCGCTCCACCAAGAGCGTTGCGATCGGGGGTGGCCAGGGGTTCCCGGCGACCCAGCGCGCCCGCGTGCAGTGGGTCGCCGACCACACCGGGGCGCTGCCGACCGCGCGGGTGGATAGGCTGCTCTCCCGCTACGGCACCGTCGCGACGGAGGTGATCGCCGCCATCGTCGGCGACCCGGGCGACGCACCGCTCACCTTGGCGCCGCAGTACAGTTCGGCGGAACTGCGCCATGTGGCCGCCACCGAGCACGTGCGTCACCTGGACGACGTGCTGATGCGCCGCACGAGCCTGGCGTTCATCGGCGCCGTCACACCGGACGCGGCGCGCGAAGTGGCCGAGGTCATCGCCCCGGTCCTCGGGTGGGACGATGCACGTGTGCGGCACGAGATCGACCGGGGACTGCGCGCCGTGCGCGCGGCAGAGCCGGCACCCGAGAACGAGGAGACGCCGTGGCCGACCACGTGATCGCGATCGACCAGGGAACGACGTCCACCCGGGCCATCGTGTTCGACTCGACGGGCAGCATCGTCACGACAGCGCAGCGCGAACACGCGCAGATCTTCCCGCGTGCCGGGTGGGTCGAGCACGACCCGATGGAGATCTGGACCAACACCGAGTGGGTGCTGTCTTCGACGATGTCGCGTGCCGGCCTGAGCGCCGGGGACATCGCCGCGATCGGCATCACGAATCAGCGCGAGACCGCGATGCTGTGGGATCGCCGCACCGGCCGCCCCGTCGCCAACGCGATCGTGTGGCAGGACACCCGCACACAGCCGCGCATCGACCAGCTGGCGGCGCAGTCGGACGCCGGCAGCCAGCGCTTCGCGGAGCAGACCGGGCTGCCGCTGGCGACCTATTTCTCGGCGTCGAAGATCGCCTGGATCCTCGACAACGTCCCCGGGGTGCGCGCCGCCGCGGAAGCCGGCGACGTGATGTTCGGCACCCCGGACACCTGGCTCATCTGGAACCTCACCGGCGGCAGCCGGGGCGGCATCCACGTCACCGACGTCACCAACGCCAGCCGCACCCTGCTGATGGACCTGCGCACGCTCGACTGGTCCGACGAACTGCTGGCGGTGTGGGACATCCCGCGTGGCATCCTCCCCGAGATCCGCTCGTCGTCCGAAGTGGTCGGCGAGGTCTCGGTGCCCGGGATCGCCCGTGGCGTGCGCATCGCCGGCATCCTCGGCGACCAGCAGGCGGCGACCTTCGGGCAGGCCGCGTTCGACGCGGGGGAGTCGAAGAACACCTACGGCACCGGCAACTTCCTGCTGGTGAACACCGGCACCGAGCTGGTCCGATCGCAGCACGGCCTCATCACCACCGTCGCCTACCGGTGCGGGGAGGAACCCGCGCGGTACGCGCTGGAGGGCTCCATCGCGGTGACGGGGTCGCTCGTGCAGTGGCTGCGCGACAACCTCGGCCTCATCCAGCGGTCCAAGGACATCGAGGCGCTCGCGGCATCCGTCGACGACAACGGCGGGGCGTATTTCGTGCCCGCCTTCTCGGGGCTGTTCGCCCCGTATTGGCGGCCCGACGCGCGCGGCGCCCTGGTCGGAATGACCCGCTACGTCACGCGAGGGCACATCGCCCGGGCCGCGCTGGAATCCACCGCGTTCCAGACCCGTGACATCGTCGAGGCCGTCGCCGCCGACACCGGGGTCGCCCCGGACGAGTTGCGGGTGGACGGCGGCATGACCCGCAACGACTTGCTGATGCAGTTCCAGGCCGACATCCTGGGCATCCCGGTGGTGCGTCCGCGGGTCGTGGAGACCACCGCGCTGGGTGCGGCGTACGCGGCAGGGCTCGCCACCGGCGTGTGGACGGGGCGCGACCGGCTGCGGGAGCACTGGCGCGAAGACGTGCGCTTCGAGCCGCGGATGGAGCCCGACGAGCGCGAGCGCCGCTATCGGCTCTGGCGCAAAGCGGTGACGAAGTCGTTCGACTGGGTCGACGACGACGCGCGCATCCTCATGGACACCGTGTAGCGGCGCTACTTCAGCAGTCGGGAGAGCCGGCGATCGGCGAGGATCTTGCCGCCGGTCTGGCAGGTGGGGCAGTACTCCAGCGAGTTGTCGGCGAAGAACACCGACCGCACCTCGTCGCCGCACACCGGGCAGGCTTCGCCCCGCCGGCCGTGCACCTGCATGCCGCGGCGTTTGGCGTCCTTCAGATCGGCGGGGGGCTTGCCGGATGCCGTCGCGACGGCATCCGCGATCGTCTCCCGCAGCGCAGTGTAGAGCCGGTCGATCTCGGCGTCGTCGAGGCCTGCGGCCAGGGCGTACGGCGAGATGTGAGCGGCGTGCAGGATCTCGTCGGAGTAGGCGTTGCCCACGCCCGCGATGATCGACTGGTCGCGCAGCACGCCCTTGATCTGGGTGCGCCGGCCGGCGAGCAGGGCGGCGAACGCGTCGCGGTCGAAACCGCGGCCGAGCGGGTCGGGCCCCAGCCGGGCGATGCCGGGAACATCGTCGGGGGTGCGGACGACGTACACCGCGAGGGACTTCTTGGTGCCGGCCTCGGTGAGGTCGAAACCGGAGCCGTCATCGAAGGCGACGCGCAGCGCGATCGGGGTGCGGCCGGGCTTGATGACGGTCGCCGGCAGCGCGTCGTACCAGCGCAACCAGCCGGCCTTGGCCAGGTGGAACACCAGGTGCAGCGGGTCGCCGGCCTCGGTGCGGGCGGTGAGGTCGACGAACTTGCCGTGGCGGCGGGCGTCGAGGATCTGAGCGCCCTTGAGCGCCTCCACCGGCGGGTCGTACGTCTTCAGGGCAGCGATGTTCGCGACCGTCGCACGGGTGATGTGCAGCGCCGCGGCGCGCGCATCGAGGAAGTCGACGAGTCCCTGTACCTCGGGCATCTCCGGCATACCGGCATCCTGGCACGAACCGGCGACCTCGGGGTCAGGTCAGACCGAGAGGATCGGCCAATCCGCGGGGGAGCGGTCGTCGGTGGGCAGCAGACCGGCGACCCAGCCGTCGTCCCGCCCGCGCGGGTTCACCAGCTTCTGGCGCATCGTGCCCTCGTAGCGGAAGCCGAGGGTGCGCGCCGTGCGGGCCGAGGGGATGTTGCCGACAATCGCCTGCCACTCGATGCGCTTGAGATCCAGCGGTTCCGCGGCGAACGCGAAGTCGATCACGGCGCGGGCTGCCTCAGTCAGGTAGCCGTTCGCGCGTGCGTGCGCGGCCAGCCAGAACCCGATCTCGGCGTCGCCGCCGACGTGCAGGTGCTGCAGGCCGATCATCCCGATCCACGCGCCGTCGAGTCGGATGGCCCAGGTCAGCTCGGTCTCGGCAGCCCACCACTGCGCGGCCTTGGCGATGAAGTCATCGGCGTGCGCGCGCTCGTACGGGAAGGGCAGCGTCGTCCACCGCGGGACCTCAGGGTCCTGCGCGGCGGCCGTGATCGCGTCGGCATCCGCCTCCGTCGGGATCGACAGCTCGAGCCGAGCCGTGCGGAGGGTCACAGTTTGCATCCCTCGAGCCTAACCGCGCCCCGTCCCTACCCCCGCCCCACCCCCGCCGTGCACAACGTCGGCAATTCACCCCGTCCCCGCCTCGAGCATGCCGTTCCGGAGAGTCTCAGGGCCGGTTTAGCGACGTTGTGCACGCGCCGGGCGGGAGACCCCAGCATCCCGGCGCCTCCTCCCCAGCCAGGGACACGCGGGGATTGTCCCCGATCCGGCAGTTCGGCACGCCCATCGTCGCCCGGACCGGTCCACCATCGGGACGATGTACAACCACCGTCTTGCAGCCGCAGAGTCCCCACCCGCCCCACCGTCAGATGTGGCTGTCACCATCCGATACGCGGAACTGCGCGCGCAGGGCGCCACGCACCGCCGGATCGAAGCCGCCGTCGCCGCCGGCGACTTGATCCGCGTGCGTCGCGGGGTCTACGTCGGCGCGCTCTGCCCACCCGCCGCCCTGGCCGCTGCGCGCCACGGCGGACGGGTCGACTGCCTCACGCTGTTGGCGAGTCTGCGAATCTTCGTCCTGGCGAACCGGGTCCTCCACGTGCAGATGGACTACGGATCCACGCGTGTCCCCGCGCGTAGCGATCGTGTCGTGCGGCACTGGCGCTCCACCGTCGCGCACCCGGCCGCGCTCATGGCCCCGATGATCGAGGCGCTGGCTCAGGCGTGCCGGTGCCAATCGCCGAGGGCGGCCATCGCCACACTCGACAGTGCCTGGCACTTGGGGTTCGTGGACGAAGCGGGGATCGCTGAGGTCTTCCGACTTCTGCCGCATCGGTTCGCCGTCCTGCGTGCGCTGGTGGACCGACGTTCCGAGTCGGGCCCGGAGACGTTCATGCGCCTGCTGCTGCGTGCACAGGGTTGGCATGTGGATGTGCAGGTCCAGATCCGCGGGGTGGGGCGGGTGGACCTCGTCGTCAACGGGTGGCTCATCATCGAGTGCGACAGCGAAGCATTCCACGGCGACTGGGAGACGGGAAAGCGGGATCGTCGACGCGATCTGCAGGCAGCGCGACAGGGCTATGTCACGCTGCGCCCCATCGCTGAGGACATCCTGTTCCGAACCGACGAGGTGCTCGCGGCCATCCGCGACGCCGTTGCCCACCATGACCAGCGCGTGCACAACGTCGCCAATCCGCTGCGCCGCGGCGGCAACGGCATCCGCTGAGGCTCACTACCGCGCCGATTGGCGACGTTGTGCACGCTCGCGGCGGCGCCAGGCGCCGGGCGCGCGGGGTCAGACGCGGCGGAGCAGGCCCATCTTGTCGTACACGTCGCCGAGGGTGCGGTCGGCGACCTCGTCAGCACGCGCGGCGTTGGCGGCGAGCACGCGGTCCAGCTCGGCCGGGTCGTCCAGCAGCTCCAGGGCGCGCTCGCGCACCGGAGCGAACTCGGCGACCACGGCCTCGGCGAGACCCTTCTTGAAGTCGCCGTATCCGCGCCCGGCGTACTCGTCCTCGATCGAGGGGATCTGGCGACCGGTCACGGCGGCGTAGATGACCAGCAGGTTCGACACTCCCGGCTTGCTCTCGCGGTCGAAGCGCACCGAGCCCTCACTGTCGGTGACGGCGCGCATGACCTTCTTCACGGTGACCGCCGGGTCATCCAGCAGCCACAGCACACCGGCATCGGACTCCGCCGACTTCGACATCTTGGCGGTCGGGTTCTGCAGATCGAAGATGCGCGCGGTGTCCTTCTGGATGACCGGCATCGGCACCTGGAACGTCTGGCCGTAGCGCGAATTGAACCGCTCCGCGAGATCGCGCGTCAGCTCGACGTGCTGCTTCTGGTCATCGCCGACCGGCACGATGTTGGTCTGGTACAGGAGGATGTCCGCGGCCATCAGCACCGGGTAGGTGAACAGGCCGACCGAGGTCGCATCGGCGCCGTAGCGCTGCGACTTGTCCTTGAACTGCGTCATGCGACCGGCCTCGCCGAAGCCGGTGATGGTGGACAGGATCCACGCCAGCTCGGTGTGCGCCCGCACGTGCGACTGCACGTACAGGGTCGATCGCGACGGCTCGATGCCGGCGGCGATGTACTGCGCCGCGGTGCGACGGGTCTTCTCGCGCAGCTCCGCGGGGTCGTTCGGCTGGGTCAGCGCGTGCAGGTCCACGACGGAGAAGAACGCCTCATACGACTCCTGCAGGTCGCGCCACTGCATGAGCGCCCCGATGTAGTTGCCGATCTGAAGGGAGTCGGCGGAGGGCTGCATTCCGGAGTAGAGACGGGGTCTGGTCACCCGTCCAGTCTATTGAGCGGATGCCGCGGCCCCCGCCGCGCCCGCATCACGCCCCGATCGTGTAATCAGCGATGACCGGCGCGTGGTCGCTCCAGCGCGTGTCCCACGACGGCGCCCGCACCACGCGGTAGTCCACGACCCGTCCGCCCAGGGCAGGGGAGGCGAGGTGATAGTCGATGCGCCAGCCGGTGTCGGTGTCGAAAGCCTTGCCGCGGTTGGACCACCACGTGTAGGGCCCGTCGACTTCGCCGTGGAACGTGCGCCCCACGTCGACCCAGCCGAGGCCCGTGCCGGTGGAGCCGTCGACGCACGTCACGGTCTGGCCCGCCCCTGCGGTGAACCGGTCGAAGTACGCCCGCTCGCGGGGGAGGAACCCGGCCTTCTTGATGTTGCCCTTCCAGTTGCGGATGTCCAGCTCGCGGTGCCCGACGTTGAGATCACCGGTGATGACAGCGAGCGATCCATCGGATGCCAGCTGCGGCATACGAGCCTCCATCGCGTCGAGGAAGGCATACTTGGCCACCTGCTTGTCGGTGTCGGCCGCGCCGGTGAAGACGTACGCGCTGACGACGGTGACCTGCTCGCCGTCGACGTCGATCTCCGCCTCGACCCAGCGTCCCTGGGAATCCAGCGTGTCGTCGCCCAGGTCGGTACGCCACACCTCCAGCGGGGAGCGGGCGGCGATGGCCACCCCCGCGCGGCCCTTGGCGAGGGCTTCGTCGTTGACGACGTGCCAGCCGGGCAGGGCGGCGGCGAGATCGGATGCCTCGGCGCGCACCTCCTGCAGCGTCAGGATGTCGACGCCGGCCGATTCCAGCCAGGGTTGCATGCCCTTTCGGGCGGCGGCACGGATGCCATTGACGTTGACGGAGGCGATGCGAAGCGTTCGGGGCACGACGAAAAGCCTAACCAGCGCCGCCGACGCCGAACGCGCGACCGACCCCCGGCGTCAGCCCAGCCGCCGCCCGCCCGCGCGCGCCGCAGTAAGCCCCGCCTGCGCGTCGTCCAGCGCCTGCTCCGCCTCGCGCACCTCCCGCTCGGCGCGCCAGGCGCGCCACACCTGCCACCACCGCGCCCGTTCGCGTTCGGCCAGGGCCGCGCGCAGTCGCTGCTCCGCCCCCACCACGAGGGCGTGGGCCTCGGCGACGCGGCGTTCGTGCTCCGAGGCGGGGCCCAGCGGAATGTCGCGATCGGCGGCGACGACGGCGATCCACGACGCCGCCACCAGGATCACGATCGCAATCAGACGGAACCACACCAGGAACGCGATGAACACCGAGAACGTCGCCAGCAGTGGGTTGGACGGGGTGTACACCAGCAGCAGCCCGGCGCTGATCTGCAACACGCCGATGGCCGCCCCGCCCAGCAGGGCGCCGGGCCAGATCGTCGGCCACGGAGCGGCCGCACCGGCGAGGAAGCGGAACAGCAGCGCCAGCGCGGTGGAGTTGATCGCGAACGCGACGAGGATCGACAGCACCCGCCCCAGCACGTACAGCCACTCCGACGAGTCGGCCCAGCCGAGCAGGTGGAACAGCAGGTCGACGGCGCCGGATGCCACCGCGCCCAGCCCCGCGCCCAGCAGCAGTGCGATGCCGAACAGCACCGCCGCGACGAAGTCACGCGCCTTCAGCAGCACGTACCCGCGGCCGTCGAAGGGGAGCCCGAAGATATCGCGCACGGCCCGGCGGGTGAAGGTCACGAACCCGATCGCCGTCCACACCGCGACCAGGAATGCCGCTGCGCCGGTGACGGCCAGCGCGCCGGTGCTGGACTGGGCGACGTCGGTGACCTCCTTCGGTGAGATCGGGCCGGTGTCGGAGATGAGGTCGGGGATGTAGGAGTTGACGACCGAGATGACGGCCTGGACAGCCTCGGTGCTGCCGCCGAGCCAGACCCCGGCGATCGCGAACGCGACGTACACCACCGCGAACATCGCGAACAGCGACTGGTAGCTGATGCTCGCCGCCAGCAGGAATCCGTTGCTGCGCAGGAAGTGCCGCCACACCCGCACCGGGAACCACGCCATCGTGCGCCGGGTCAGCGCCGTGGCGTGCTCGATCGGCTCGTCGAAGCGTTGCCGCAGCGATGACTGCGTGCTCTCCCAGCGTGCGCGCCAGTTCTCGTCCGGCTCGCGCGCGGCGCCCGGAGGCGGATCGGGACGGTCGACGCTCACGCGTCAACAGTAGCGAGGGGGATGCCGCGACTGGCGGCATCCCCCGTCACACTGTCACTCGGGTGCTACTTGCGCAGGATCGCCTGCTTGACCTCGGCGATGGCCTTGGTGACCTCGATGCCACGAGGGCACGCCTCGGTGCAGTTGAAGGTGGTGCGGCAGCGCCACACGCCTTCCTTGTCGTTGAGGATGTCCAGACGCGCGTCGCCGGCGTCGTCGCGGGAGTCGAAGATGAACCGGTGCGCGTTGACGATCGCGGCGGGGCCGAAGTACTGCCCGTCGGTCCAGAACACCGGGCACGACGAGGTGCACGCGGCGCACAGGATGCACTTGGTGGTGTCGTCGAAGATCTCCCGCTTGGCGATCGACTGGATGCGCTCTTTGCCCGGCTCCGGCTTGGAACCGGCGATCAGGAACGGCTGCACCTCGCGGTAGGAGGCGAAGAACGGCTCCATGTCGACGACGAGGTCCTTCTCCAGCGGCAGGCCCTTGATGGCCTCCACGTAGATGGGCTTCGAGATGTCGAGGTCCTTGATGAGGGTCTTGCACGCGAGCCGGTTGCGGCCGTTGATGCGCATCGCGTCGGACCCGCAGATGCCGTGCGCGCAGGAGCGGCGGAAGGTCAGTGACCCGTCGACCTCCCACTTGATCTTGTGGAGGGCATCGAGCACACGGTCGGTGGAGTACAGCTCCACGTCGTAGTCGACCCAGCGCGGCTCGGCATCCTGTTCGGGATCGAAGCGCCGGATGATGAACGTGACGAGGAACGACTGGATGCCGGTGTCGTTGCTCGGCGCGGCGGCGAGAGCCTCGGCCGGGGCGATCGCAGTGGCCATGCCTAGTACTTCCTCTCCATCGGCTGGTACCGGGTGATGACGACGGGCTTCCAGTCCAGCCGGATGTGGTCCTCGGGGTGCGAGGACTGCGCGTCACCCGACAGGTAGGCCATCGTGTGCTTCATGTAGTTCTCATCGTCGCGCTTGGGGTAGTCGTCGCGCATGTGGCCGCCGCGGCTCTCCTTGCGGTTGCGGGCGGTGACGACGACGACCTCGGCCAGGTCCAGCAGGAAGCCGAGCTCGACCGCCTCGAGCAGGTCGGTGTTGAACCGCTTGCCCTTGTCGTCGACGTGGACGTTGCGGTAGCGCTCGCGCAGGTCCGCGATGACGTCCATCACTTCGGAGAGCGACTCGTCGGTGCGGAAGACCTGGGCCTTGCGGTCCATCTCGTCCTGCAGCGTCTTGCGCAGCACCGCGATGCGCTCGGTGCCGGGGTTGTGGCGCAGCGTCTCGAGCATGTCCCGCACATCCTTTGCGGGGTCCTCCGGCAGCGGCACGAAGTCGGCGGTCTGCACGTACTCGACGGCGTTGCGGCCGGCGCGCTTGCCGAACACGTTGATGTCCAGCAGCGAGTTGGTGCCGAGGCGGTTCGAGCCGTGCACCGACACGCACGCGCATTCGCCGGCGGCGTACAGTCCCGGCACGACGGTGGTGTTGTCGCTGAGGACCTCGGCGTTGACGTTGGTGGGGATGCCGCCCATCGCGTAGTGCGCGGTGGGCATGACCGGCACCGGCTCCACCACCGGGTCCACGCCCAGGTAGGTGCGGGCGAACTCGGTGATGTCGGGGAGCTTGGTCTCCAGCACCTCGGCGCCCAGGTGCGTGCAGTCGAGGAAGACGTAGTCCTTGTCGGGTCCGCCGCCGCGACCCTCGGCCACTTCCTGCACCATGCAGCGGCTGACGATGTCGCGCGGGGCGAGGTCCTTGATCGTGGGCGCGTAGCGCTCCATGAACCGCTCGCCGGAGGCGTTGCGCAGGATCGCGCCTTCGCCTCGGGCGCCTTCGGTGAGCAGGATGCCGAGACCGGCCAGGCCGGTGGGGTGGAACTGGAAGAACTCCATGTCCTCCAGCGGCAGCCCCTTGCGCCAGATGACGCCGACGCCGTCACCGGTGAGGGTGTGGGCGTTGGAGGTGGTCTTGAAGATCTTGCCGAAGCCACCCGTGGCGAAGATGACCGCCTTGGACTGGAACACGTGCAGGTCACCGGTGGCCAGCTCGTACGCCACGACACCGGCGACCTGGGTGGAGCCGTCCTCGGCGGTGACCGTGACGAGGTCCAGCACGTAGAACTCGTTGAAGAAGTTGATGCCGAGTCGGACGCAGTTCTGGAACAGCGTCTGCAGGATCATGTGGCCGGTGCGGTCGGCGGCGTAGCAGGCGCGACGCACCGGGGTCTTGCCGTGATCGGCGGTGTGGCCGCCGAAACGCCGCTGGTCGATCTTGCCCTCAGGGGTGCGGTTGAACGGCAGCCCCATGTTCTCGAGGTCGATAACGGCGTCGATCGCTTCGCGGGCGAGGATCTCCGCGGCATCCTGATCGACGAGGTAGTCGCCGCCCTTGACGGTGTCGAACGTGTGCCACTCCCACGAGTCCTCTTCGACGTTGGCCAGCGCCGCCGCCATCCCGCCCTGCGCCGCACCGGTGTGCGACCGGGTGGGGTACAGCTTCGTGATCACGGCGGTCCGCGCGCCGGGTCCGGCTTCGATCGCCGCCCGCATGCCGGCGCCACCGGCGCCGACGATCACGATGTCGAACTGGTGGTAGTGGACGCCGTCCTTGACGACGGTGCCTGTGGTGTCGGTACTCACGTGTCAGATGCCTTCGTTCTCTGCGCCGTCGCGCGACGTCACTACGCCGCGCACTTTTCGATCAGCCACTCGGTCGTGCTGTTCTCGATCCCGAGGCAGGGATCGAAGGTGAACACGACCAGTGTGCCGAGGACGATCATCAACCCGGCCGACAGCCACAGCGCCCACACCAGCACGCGGCGCGCGGTGGCGCCGGCGACGTAGTCGTTGACGATCGTGCGCATGCCGTTGGCGCCGTGGATGAAGGCCAGCCACAGCATCAGCACGTCCCACCACTGCCAGAACGGCGAGGCGAACTTGCCGGCGACGAACGCGAAGTCGATGCCGTGGATGCCGTCGCCCAGCATGAGGTTGACGAAGAGGTGACCGAAGATCAGGACGACCAGCAGCACGCCGGAGGCGCGCATGTAGATCCAGCCCCACTTCTCCAGGTTCGCGCCGCGCTTGCGGGGCGTGGTGTGGGGAGTGCGGGGGGCGGCGAGGGTGTCGGCGGTCATCAGTGGCCCCCTCCCATCTCGGAGAAGACGTTCATGAGGTGGCGCGGTGTGAAGCCGAGCATCGTCACGGCCCACAGGCCAATGACCCCCCACCACAGCTGTCGCTGGTAGCGGGCGCCCTTGGCCCAGAAGTCCACGAGGATGATGCGCAGCCCGTTGTAGGCGTGGTAGGCGATCGCGGCGACCAGCACCACCTCACCGAGCCCCATGATCGGGTTCTTGTAGGTGCTCATCACCGCGTCGTAGGCCTCGGGGGCCACGCGGATGAGTGCCGTGTCGAGCACGTGCACCAGCAGGAAGAAAAAGATCGCAACGCCGGTGATGCGATGCAGAACCCACGACCACATACCCTCGTTGCCGCGGTACAGCGTGCCGCGCGGGGTCTTGGAAGTGGTTTCGGTCGCCGAGGGCGTGACGCGTGCAGCGGCTGCCACTATCGTCCTCCATGGTCGAATCGTCAGGCGGGCCGCACACACGAGGGGCGGCGTCCGCAGTGCGTCACAGGGGCGCAACCTCCATCCTATTCCGGCGAATCGGAGGTGGGCGACACGAGCACCCGTCGACCCGTCGGCGGGGGCGTCGGGGGAGGGCTGTCGCGAGTGGATAGCCTGGGGGCATGGACGATACCCTCCCGGATTTCTACGCCGTCATCCCCGCGGGGGGCATCGGCAGCCGTCTGTGGCCGCTGTCGCGGGCCGATGCGCCGAAGTTCCTGCACGACCTGACCGGATCCGGTCAGACCCTGCTGCGCGACACGTGGGACCGACTGGAGACGCTCGCCGGCGCGGATCGGATCGCTGTGGTCACCGGCCGCGCGCACCGGTCTGCGGTGGAGGAGCAGCTGCCGGCCATCCCCGACCGCAACGTCATCCTCGAGTCGGAGCCGCGTGAATCCGCCGCCGCGATCGGTCTGGCCGCCGCGATCCTGGTGCGCCGCGAACCGGACGTGATCATCGGCTCGTTCGCGGCCGACCACGTCATCCGCGGCACCCGCACGTTCGAGTTCGCGGTGCAGCAGGCCGTCGCCGTGGCGCGAGCCGGGTACATCTGCACGATCGGCATCCAGCCGTCGGAGCCGTCGGTGGGCTTCGGCTACATGAAGAAGGACGGCGAGCTGATCGTCGACGGCGCCCCGGAGGCGGCCCTGGTCGAGCGGTTCGTGGAGAAGCCCGATCTCGAAACCGCGAAGGAGTACTTCGCCGACCGGTCGTATCTGTGGAACGCGGGCATGTTCATCTCGCGCGCCGACGTGCTGCTGGCCGAGATCGCCGAGAACGCCCCCGAGCTGCACGCCGGGCTCATCGAACTGGCCGAGGCGTGGGACGACCGCGATCGCCGCGGGCCGGTCGTTGACCGCGTGTGGCCGGGTCTGCCGAAGATCGCCATCGACTACGTGGTGGCCGAGCCTGCGGCCGAGAAGGGCCGTCTGGCCGTGATCCCGGGCCACTTCGACTGGGACGACGTGGGCGATTTCGCGAGCCTGGCCAAGCTCAACTCGCACGGCCGCAAGAACGATCTGGCGATCCTCGGCGAGAATGCACGAGTGCTGTCGGATGCCGCCAGCGGCATCGTGGTGAGTCAGACCAAGCGGGTCATCAGCCTCATCGGAGTGAAGGACATCGTCGTGGTCGACACCGAGGATGCGCTCCTGGTGACCACGAGCGAGCACGCCCAGCGGGTGAAGGGCGTCGTGGACGCGCTCAAGCTCAACGGGCGCGGCGACGTGTTGTGACCTGCTGCGTGACGGGTTGATTGCGTCTTTGTAACCATTCCCGCGTGGGGACCCTGGGAGCGTGCACAGCCGTCGTCATCATCGGTAACGTCGGTCTTATATCGCGAAATTCGCGAGGTCATCAACGTGGAGGCTGCATTGCCCATCTCGACCACCAAGAAGGTCCTCGGCGTCACCGGGGCAGCGGCGCTGCTCGTGGCACTCGCCGGCTGCGGTTCGGCACCCGAGGAAGACACAGCCGGCAGTGCGGCCCCCGAACCCGCTGACGACTTCCTCCCCTGCCTGATCTCGGACGAAGGCGGCTGGAACGACCGCTCGTTCAACCAGGCGGCCAAGGAGGGCATGGATCGCGCGCTCGAAGAGCTCGACATCGAGGGCATCGAAATGGAGTCGACGACTCCGAACGACTACGCCCCGAACCTGGAGACGCTCGTCTCGGAGGGTTGCACGTTCATCGTCTCCGTCGGCTTCAACCTGTCGCCGGCGACGGTGGAGTCGGCTCTGGCAAACCCTGAGATCGACTACGCGATCATCGACGACTGGGCCGACAATGACTTCGACGGCGCCACCGACGCCCCGAACATCAAGCCCCTCGTGTTCGACACCGCCGGCGCGGCCTTCCTCGGTGGCTACGCGGCCGCCGCCTGGTCCGACCAGAGCGGTGTGAACAAGGTCGGCACCTTCGGCGGCATGCAGATCCCGTCCGTCGCCGTGTTCATGGACGGCTTCCAGCTCGGCGTTGAGAAGTTCAACGAGGACAAGGGCGCAGCCGTCGAGGTCTTCGGTTGGGATTCCGCCTCTCAGGAGGGGCTGTTCACCGGTGGCTTCACCGCGAACGACACCGCCAAGCAGACCGCGCAGAGCGTGCTCGACCAGGGTGTGGACGTCATCCTCCCCGTGGGCGGTCCCATCTACCAGAGCGCCGCGGCGGCCATCGCCGACAGCGGTGCCGAGGTGGTCATGCTCGGTGTCGACAAGGACCTCGCGGTCGCCGACGACACCGTCACCGACATCACGCTGGTGTCGATCATGAAGGCGATCGACGTCGCCGTCTACGAAGCGACGCTCGAGGCCGCTGCCGGTGACTTCGATGTCGCCCCGTACGTCGGCACGCTGGAGAACGAGGGCGTCAAGCTCTCGGAGTTCCACGACTTCGAGTCGCAGCTTCCGGAGGGCCTGGCCGACGAGCTGGCCGCACTGCAGGAGCAGATCATCGCCGGTGACATCGTGGTGGAGTCCCCGAACTCCCCGTGATCTGAAGGCAGTCACGCTCGGGGCGGGCAACGGATCACCGTTGCCCGCCCCGAGCCGTTCCGAACAACTCGCACCCGCGCGGCCCACCAGCGCCGGGGTGCTGGATTAGGGTGCAGTTATGAAGCTCGAGCTCCGCGGGATCACAAAACGATTCGGCAGCCTCACTGCAAACAACAACATCGACCTCACGGTCGAGGCAGGGGAGATTCACGCTCTCCTGGGGGAGAACGGCGCCGGCAAATCGACGCTGATGAACGTCCTCTACGGGCTGTATCAGGCCGATGAAGGCGAGATCGTTCTCGACGGTGCCGTGCAGCACTTCCGTGGCCCGGGGGATGCGATGGCCGCAGGCATCGGCATGGTGCACCAGCACTTCATGCTGATCCCGGTCTTCACGGTGGCAGAAAACGTCATGCTCGGTCACGAGTCGACGAAGGGGCTCGGCGTGCTGGACCTGGCCGCAGCCCGCACTCACGTGCGGGCCGTCGCCGACCGGTTCGGCTTCGACATCGATCCGGATGCCATCGTCGGCGAACTGCCGGTGGGGGTGCAGCAGCGCGTGGAGATCATCAAGGCGCTGTCCCGCGACGCGCAGGTGCTCGTCTTCGACGAGCCCACCGCGGTGCTGACGCCGCAGGAGACCGACGAGCTGATGGCCATCATGCGCCAGCTGCGCGATGAAGGCACCTCCATCGTCTTCATCACCCACAAGCTGCGCGAAGTGCGCGAAGTGGCCGACCGGATCACCGTCATCCGCCTGGGCGCCGTGGTCGGCGAAGCATCGCCCACAGCCACCAACGCCGAGCTCGCCTCTCTCATGGTGGGGCGCGCGGTCGAACTCACCGTGCAGAAGCAGTCGCCTCGCGTCGGTGCGGGCGGGCTCGAGGTGCGTGACCTGCGCGTGCTCACTCCCGCCGGGGCCATCGTCGTCGACAGCGTCAACTTCGACGTGCGGCCCGGGGAGGTCGTGGCGATCGCCGGAGTCCAGGGCAACGGCCAGACCGAACTCGTCGAGGCGATCGTGGGCCTGGCCGCGCGGGTGGAGGGCTCCATTCGCCTGGGCGGTACCGAACTGGTCGGCAAGAGCGTCCGCGGCATCCTCGACGAAGGCGTCGGTTTCGTCCCCGAGGACCGCACCGAGGACGGCCTGGTCGGCGGGTTCTCCGTCGCCGAGAACCTCATCCTGGACCGTTCCAGCGACCGGCAATTCGTGCGGATGGGCACCATCATGCGGCAGACCCTCGATGCGTTCGCCCGTGAGCGCATCGAAGAGTACGACATCCGCACGCGCGGTCCCGAGTCGGTGGCGGCCACCCTCTCCGGCGGTAACCAGCAGAAGGTCGTCATCGCGCGCGAACTCAGCCGCGAGCTGCGGCTGCTCGTGGCCGCCCAGCCGACCCGTGGCGTCGATGTCGGCTCCATCGAGTTCATCCACAAGCGGATCATCGAGACACGGGATGCCGGCGTGCCGGTGGTCGTCGTCTCGACCGAGCTCGACGAGGTCACCGCCCTCGCCGATCGCATCGCGGTCATGTATCGCGGATCGATCGTCGGGGTCGTCCCCGGCAACACCCCACGTGACATCCTCGGCCTCATGATGGCCGGAGCCAGCGACCCGGAGGTAGCAGCATGACCGGCACGACGCCCGGTGCCGACGATGCCAGGACGGGGCTGCCGCCCGAGCAGCTCCCTCCCGTCAAGGGACCGCTCACCGGTGAGCCGGCCGTTCCACCGCCCCCGCGCGCCAACGTCCTCGTCAAGGAACTGATGCGCGGCAGCGCGGTGACCACGATCCTCGCGATTGTGCTCGCGATGGTCGTGGGCGGCATCCTCATCGCCCTGACCGACGACGACGTGCAGGAATCGGCCGTTTACTTCTTCGCGCGCCCCGGCGACACGTTCGCGGCCATCTGGAGCTCGGTGTACGGCGGGTACGAGGCACTGTTCCGCGGTGCGGTGTTCAACCCGCGCGGCGCGGATTTCGCGGCGCAGATCCGCCCGCTGACCAACTCCCTCGGATTCGCCGCCCCGCTGATCGCCGCCGGTCTCGGCGTCGCGCTGGCGTTCCGCGTCGGCCTGTTCAACATCGGTGCCCGCGGCCAGATGCTCGTCGGCGCGATCTTCGCGGCGTTCTTCGCCTTCAACCTCGACATGCCGATGTGGGCGCACCTGCCGTTGACGCTGCTGGCCGGCATCATCGGCGGAGCGATCTGGGGCGGCATCGTCGGCATCCTGAAGGCCCGTACCGGCGCGCACGAGGTGATCCTGACGATCATGCTCAACTACGTGGCGTACTACCTGCTGCTGTGGATGATCCGCACCCCGGGTCTGCTGCAGAAGCCGGGCACCAACCAGCCGGTCACGGCCGCGACGCCCGAGACCGCACAGTTCCCCGAACTGTTCGGCCCCTCGTTCCCGCTGCTGGACTGGGGCTTCATCGTCGTGATCCTCGCGACGGTAGCGGTGTGGTGGGTCGTGGAGTTCTCCAGCCTCGGCATGCGCATGCGCGCCGTCGGGGAAAACCCGTTCGCCGCCCGTGCGGCGGGCATCAGCGTGAAGCGCATCTACGTCTACGCGATGCTCTTCGCCGGGGGCCTGGCGGGCCTGGCGGCCATGAATCAGATCCAGGGGTCGGTCACCACCGGCTTCACCGGCACGATCGACGCCGGCATCGGCTTCGATGCCATCACGGTGGCGCTGCTCGGCCGCAGCCGCGCGTGGGGAACGTTCGCCGCCGGCATCCTGTTCGGCGCACTCAAGGCCGGGTCGTTCTCGATGCAGGCGCAGGGGATCCCGGTGGATATCGTGCTGGTCGTCCAGGCGCTGATCGTGCTGTTCATCGCGGCGCCGCCGCTGCTGCGCACGATCTTCTTCCTGCCCAAGACCGATGCGGAGAGGGCGGCGAAGGCGCGAGCCAAAGCCGCCAAGAAGGCGGTGACGGCATGAGCGCGCTCGCCCCCTCGGCACCCGCTGCTCCCATCCAGCTCGGCACGGTCAAGGAGCGGCACCTGAAGGTGCCGATCGTGCTGGCCGGGGTGACGGTGCTGCTGGCCCTGCTGTTCTTCTTCGCGCCCCGCGACGGCATCAGCACCTTCCGCCTCGGCGACGCCGCCTCGGCGATCGTGCTGCCGACCGTGGAGCTTCCCACCGCGACCACGAGTTGGCTCCTCCTGGTTTTGCTCGTGCTGATCACGGCATGGGCGGCATGGGATGCCTGGTCGTACCGTCGTCCCCCGCTGTGGCTCGTGATCGTCTTCAGCGTGCTCGGGGTGTTCGCTTTCCTCGTCTGGGCGGCAGCGGGCGGCCTCGTACCGGTCACCGGACTGCTGTTCGGCGCGATCTCACTGTCGGTGCCGCTCGTATTCGGCGCGTTGGGTGGCGTCATCGGCGAACGCGTGGGCGTGGTCAACGTCGCCATCGAGGGCCAGCTGCTGCTGGGTGCCTTCTCCGCGGCACTGTTGTCCTCCATCACCGGGAACCCCTTCATCGGGCTGATCGGCGCGATGATCGGCGGCGTGCTGGTGGCGTTCGTGCTGGCGGCATTCGCGATCAAGTACCTCGTCGACCAGGTCATCGTCGGCGTCGTGCTGAACGTGCTGGTCACCGGACTGACCGGCTTCCTGTACGGGGCACTGCTGGTGCCCAACGAGGAGCAGCTGAACCGCCCCGTCCGCTTCACTCGGCTGGAGATCCCGCTGCTCAGCGACATCCCCCTCATCGGCCCGGTGCTGTTCAACCAGACGTTCCTGGTGTACCTGATGTACATCACCGTCGCCGTCGTCGCGTGGGCGCTGTACCGCACCCGCTGGGGGCTGCGCCTGCGCGCGGTCGGCGAGCACCCGCAGGCCGCGGACACCGTCGGCATCAAGGTCAACATGTCCCGGTTCTGGAACGTGTCGCTGGCCGGCGCGATCGCGGGTATCGGCGGGGCGTACTTCACGCTGGTCTCGGTGCCGCAGTTCACCAAGGAGATGACCGCCGGACTCGGCTTCATCGCCCTGGCCGCCGTGATCTTGGGTCGGTGGGATCCGCTGCGCGCGGCTCTGGCGGCGCTGCTGTTCGGATTCGCCACGAACCTGCAGAACCTGCTGACGGTGCTGCAGACGCCGATCCCCAGTGAATTCATGCTGATGCTGCCGTACCTGGTCACCATCATCGCCGTCGCCGGATTCGTGGGCCAGATACGCGGCCCCGCGGCAGCCGGCAAGCCGTATATCAAGGGTTGACAATGACAGACATCGATTGGGATCAGCTCCGCGCCGTCGCGACGGAGGCCATGCAGCGGGCGTATGCCCCCTACTCCCGTTACCGGGTGGGTGCCGCCGCGCTCGTGACCGACGGGCGCATCGTGGCCGGCTGCAACGTGGAGAACGCCTCGTACGGGGTTGGACTGTGCGCGGAGTGTGCGCTGGTCGGCGACCTGCAGATGTCCGGAGGCGGGCAGCTGGTCGCCTTCGTGTGCGTCAACAACGACGGCCAGACGATCATGCCGTGCGGCCGCTGCCGCCAACTGCTCAACGAATTCGCCCTGCCGGGCATGCTGCTGGAGACCGTCTCCGGCATCCGCACGATCGATGAGGTGCTGCCCGACGCGTTCGGTCCCCGCGACCTCGAGGAGGCCGCCCGATGAGCACCGACAACATGGAGCCCTTCGACGCCGTAGACGTCATCCGCGCCAAACGCGACGGCGGCGTCGTCCCCGACGAGGCCCTCCGGTGGATGGTCGACGCGTATACGCGCGGCTACGTCGCCGACGCGCAGATGGCCTCGTTCGCCATGGCGGTGCTGCTCAACGGCATGGAACGCCGTGAGATCCGCGTCCTCACCGACGCGATGATCGCCTCGGGCGAGCGGATGAGCTTCGCGAAGCTGGGCAAGCCCACCGTCGACAAGCACTCCACCGGGGGTGTCGGCGACAAGATCACGCTGCCGCTCGCGCCGCTGGTGGCATCCTTCGGCGTTGCCGTGCCCCAGCTGTCCGGTCGCGGCCTCGGGCACACCGGCGGGACGCTGGACAAGCTCGAGTCGATCCCCGGCTGGCGCGCCGCGCTGACCAACGAGGAGCTGTTCGCGCAGCTGCGCGACATCGGCGCCGTCATCTGCGCGGCCGGGTCGGGACTTGCCCCGGCCGACAAGAAGCTCTATGCCCTGCGCGATGTCACCGGCACCGTCGAGGCGATCCCGCTCATCGCCTCGAGCATCATGTCCAAGAAGATCGCGGAGGGCACCGATGCGCTCGTGCTCGACGTGAAGTTCGGCGCCGGCGCGTTCATGCGCGACGTCGACAAGGCCCGGGAGCTGGCGCGCACGATGGTCGCGCTCGGCACCGACTCGGGGGTTGCCACCACGGCGCTGCTGACCGACATGAACACCCCACTTGGCCTGGCGATCGGCAACGCCAACGAGGTGCGCGAATCGGTCGAGGTGCTCGCCGGCGGCGGACCCGCCGACGTGGTCGAACTCACCATCGCCCTCGCGCGCGAGATGCTCGCACTGGCCGGTCACCCCGATGCCGACGTCGAAGCGGCGCTGCGCGACGGCCGTGCCATGGACACCTGGCGCGCCATGATCATCGCGCAGGACGGCGAGCCGGATGCCGCATTGCCGGTTCCCCGCGAAACGCACACCGTCACGGCTCCCACTGCCGGAGTCCTCACCCGCCTGGACGCGCTGCCCTTCGGCATCGCCGCGTGGCGCCTGGGAGCCGGCCGCGCCCGGGCGCAGGACCCCGTGCTGCACGCCGCCGGCATCGATCTGCACGTCAAACCCGGCGATGCCGTCACCGAAGGTCAGCCGCTGTTCACCTTGCTCGCAGATGATGACAAGCGGTTCGGCCGCGCCCTCGATGCCCTCCACGATTCGTGGGAGATCGGCGACACGGCTCCGGCCGCCACGCCGCTCGTGCTCGAGCGCATCACCGCCTGACCGACCGCACCAAACGAAGGAACCCCCATGGCCATCGATCAGTACGACGACGCCCGAGTGCAGGGAGTGTCCGTTCGCGAGCTGCCCAAGGTCTCGCTGCACGACCACCTCGACGGCGCGTTGCGCCCGGCGACCATCATCGAACTGGCCGACGCGGCCGGTGTCGACGTCCCCGAGACCGACCCCGAAGCCCTCGCCGACTGGTTCGAGGACCGCAGCGACTCCGGGTCGCTCGTGGAGTACCTGAAGACCTTCGACCTGACCACCGCGGTCATGCAGACCCGCGAGGGCCTGACCCGGGTGGCACGGGAGTTCGTCGAGGACATCGCCGCCGACGGCGTCGTGTACGGCGAGGTGCGCTGGGCGCCCGAGCAGCACCTGCAGGGCGGGCTGTCGCTGGAAGAAGCGGTCGAAGCCGTACAGGAGGGCATCGAAGAGGGTGAGGACGCCGTCGAGGCCGCCGGTCGCGATATCCGCGTCGGCCAGCTGATCACCGCGATGCGCCACACCGACCGTTCGCTGCAGATCGCGGAGCTGGCGGTCGCATTCCGCAGCCGCGGCGCCGTCGGATTCGACATCGCCGGGCCCGAGGACGGCTTCCCGGCATCCCACCACCGCGTGGCGTTCGACTACCTCGCGTCGCAGTTCTTCCCCGTCACCGTGCACGCCGGCGAGGCGGCCGGGCTCGACTCGATCCGCTCCGCCCTCATCGACGGCCGCGCGCTGCGCCTCGGTCACGGCGTGCGCATCGCCGAGGACCTCGAGGTCGTCTCGCGCGAGGGCGAAGAGGTCTACGTGCAGATGGGCGACCTCGCCCGCTGGGTGCGCGACCGCGAGATCCCGCTGGAGCTGTCGCCGTCGTCGAACCTGCAGACCGGCGCCATTCAGGCGTGGGGCAAGGAGCTGGTCGACCACCCGTTCGACCTGCTCTACCAGCTCGGGTTCGCCGTCACGGTCAACGTGGACAACCGCACGCAGAGCCGCACGTCGCTCACCCGCGAGCTCGCGCTGCTGGCGGAGACGTTCGAGTACGACCTCGGCGACCTCGAAGCGTTCCAGCTGAACGCGGCGGCGGCGGCCTTCCTCTCGGTTGAGGAGCGCGAGGAGCTCATCGAGCTGATCGCGGAGGGCTTCGCCCGCTGATGCTGCAGCGCTGCCGGATCGTGTTGGCAACATGCACCATAACGCTCCTGGAATGGCCATCATAGGAGCATGCGGCACCGTACATATCGCGCGGGGGTCCTCCCCCTCAGCGTGCTCCTGGTCTCTCTGCTCTCCCTGACGGGGTGCGCCGGGACGACCTCCCCCGTAGGCAACGCATCCAGTGGCACGGGAAGTCCACACTCGGACCTGGAGAGTGCGCCCGCGAACCCTCAGGCGACCGTTTCCCCCACCCCGACCACCGAGCCCGGGGCGGTATCCGACAGTGGAGCGCCCCTCACCGACAGCGTTGCGCCGCAGCCCGTCGTGCCGCCCGCCAGGACATACGCTCACGGCGATGTCGTGGACAGCCGGTATACCCCGGGCGTCGACTGGTCGGTCTACCGTGATTACCAGACCTTGGACAACCGCGTCGTCGTCGTGGACCCGGCGCTGCCGGTGCCGGATGCTGTCCGATCCGACCTGCAGGTGCGGCTCGACGCGATGGGTCCCGATGACGGCCGTCCAGAGATGGTCGACGGCAATGGGATCACGCCGTCGAACGACCTTCGGTACCGGCTGGGCCACATCGGCAAGCAGCTGATCACAGTCAGACTGCGGGCCACGGCGACAGCGGGGGTCTTCACCTGGCACGCGGTCGCCGGTTTCGGCCTGACGACGGTGTCGGGGACCGACCGGAACGCGGTCCTCCGCGATGTCGAGACCTGGGTAGCCTCGCAGAAGGACCCGAATGCATGGGTCGTCGTCGCGGCCACCGGACCGGTGTCGGCGCCCACTGGCTGACGAGCCGCGAGGCGATGCCGCGACGAGTCAGCGGCGCGCCACGCCCGGGTGCGTCGCGAGATACGCGTCGAAGGCTTCGGCACTGGTTTTCGACGGAACGAACCCGAAGTCCTTCTTCAGCGCGTCGTTGGCGAGCACGGGCCGATACTGCAGGAACCCGACCTGCTCGGGCCCGTGCACGGTCAGCCGCAGGGCGCGGCCGACGCGCAGGGCCAGCGCCAGCGCCCACGCGGGGATCGTCAGCACGGGCTTGCCGAGGCGCGCGGCGATCTCGTGCACCGTGAGCCGCCCGTCGCCCGCGACGTTGTAGATGCCGGCGGGCCCGTCGGTCGCGGCCCGGGCCATGGCCGCGGCGATGTCGTCGACCCAGACGAAGACGAACGGCGATTCCGAACCGCGCACCGCGAGGACGCGGCGCCCGTCCCACAGGGCGGTGATCTGATTCGAGACGGTCGGTCCGAGAATCGTGCCGATGCGGAACACGACCTGCTGCAATTCGGGATGCTCCGCTCGGTATGACGCGAGCATCTCCTCGACGAGGCGCTTGTGCAGCGAGTAGGCGAATTCGTCGCTGCCGCGCACAGGGTCGCTCTCGCGCAGCCACTCCGGGTTGTCGGCGTGATACCCGTATGCCGCGCCGGACGACGACACCACGATGCGGCGCACCCGGGCTGCCAGGCACGCCTCCAGGACGTGGCGGGTGCCGCCGACGTCGACGCGGTATTCCATCGCGTGGTCGCGGCCGGGACTCACGATCGCCGCGAGATGCACCACGACGTCGATGCCGTGACGTTCGAGGATCGGGGCCACGCCATCGGGCAGGGTGACATCGAGCGACTCGTACACGACGCCGGGAACGGGCTCCACCGGTGAGCGGACGTCGCCGGCGACAACCAGCGCGACATCCGGCTTGGCCACCAGCGCCCGCGCGACGTGCGTGCCGAGGAATCCGCCGCCGCCCGTGACCAGCACCCGCGCGCCGCCGGCATCCGCCCCGCTCATGCCGTGCCCCCGGCACCGTCCGCCGCAACCGCATGCCGCGACGCGTCTCCCGTGGCCGACCCGGTGCGCCGCCGGGTGTGCCGTGCCCAGAGGGCGGCGACCAGCAGCCCCGCGATGATGTCCCAGATGCCCCACCAGCCCGCGACGATCGCCATGCCGCCCAGGCCCCCGAAGAAGGTGAACACCAGTCCCAACCCGAGACCGGCGTTGCGGATGCCGACCTCGAACGTCATCGCCTTGCGCTCCCGGGTGCCCAGGCCCCCCACGACCGCGGTGCCGTAGCCGATCCCGAGGGCGACGGCGTCGTGGATCGTCACGACCACGACGATGACCCCGAGGAACGCCACGAAATACGCCCAGTTGCCCGCGAGCGCCGCGACGATGAATCCCACCAGCGCCAGCAGCGAGAACCACTTCACGAAGGGCTGCACCCGCGCGGCGACACGGGGAAGCTTCTCGCGCACCGCGAGGCCCACGACGAAGGGCACCCCGATGATCAGGAGGATCTCCAGCAGCATCTGCCAGCCGTTGAGCGACACCGCCGACAGCAGGTCGCGGGTGTCGGTCCGCAGCGACCCCCAGAACGCGATGCTGAAGGGCAGCGCCACGATGTAGAGCAGGTTGCCGACGGCGGTCATCGACACCGACAGGGCGACGTTGCCGCCGGAGCGGTGCGTGAGCACCTGCGAGATGTTGCCGGGCGGGCAGCACGCCACCAGGATCATGCCGAGCGCCATCGAGGCGCTCACCGGCAGCAGCAGCGTGAGCCCGAGCGTGACGGCGGGCAGCACGAGCAGCTGCGCGAGGATCGCGATGGCGAAGGGCTTCGGCTTGCGGGCCACCACGCGGAAGTCGTCGAGCGAGGTGTCCAGCGCGATGCCGAGCATGATGAGAGCCAGCACGACGTTGAGGATCATGAGCGTGCCTGGGGTGAAGTTGAGCACCACTTCGTCGGGATTCATGCCGACCCTGCCTTCCGCGACGAGCGCCCGCCGCCGCGACGCGCGCCGGGCTGGGTGGCCTGCAGTGATTCGACCGCCTCGCGCACGGCGCGGCGGTAGGCGTCCTTGTTGACGTAGTACGACATCCGCTCCAACCCCAGGTACCGGTAGCCGCCGGTGAGGTCGGGCCAGGGGTCCGCGGCCAGCCGGCGGCGAAACTCCAGCTGTCGCTCGGCGGGTGCCGACAGATACGCCGCGATGAGCTCGGCCTGCTCGTACCGGCCCTGCCAGCCGATGCCGGACGCCTCGATCATCCCCATCACGAACAGGCCCCGGATCTGCGGCGGGAAGATGTTGAGGAACAGGTGGGGCGACCAGCCTGTCCAGTTCAGCTCCGCCCGGTCGACGAACGGGTAGTCCAGCGTGTAGCCGGTGGCCAGCAGCACGGTGTCGTACTCGCCCGTCGTGCCGTCGCGGAAGTGCACCGTGCTCCCGTCGAAGCGCGCGACGTCGGGCCGGATCCGCAGGTCCCCCTGACCCACGTGGTTCAGCAGCAGCGTGTTGACGATGGGGTGTGATTCGTAGATGCGGTAGTCGGGCTTCGGAAACCCGAACCGGGACGGGTCACCGGTGAACGCGCGCAGCACCCGGGTGTCGATGAACTGCTTGATTCGCGCCGGCAGCGGCCGCCCCTGGTTGAGGGTGTCGGCGGGCCGGCCGAACAGGTAGCGGGGGACGAAGTAGTACCCGCGGCGCACGCTCATGTCGACGGATGCCGCGTGGTGCACGGCATCCACAGCGATGTCGCAGCCGGAGTTGCCGGCGCCGATGATCAGCACGCGCTTGCCGGCGAGCGAGTTCGCGCGCTTGTAGGCGCTGGTGTGCAGCAGGTCGCCGTCGAACGTGCCGGGGAAGCGGGGGACGTTCGGCTCGGCGAGGGTGCCGTTGGCGAGGATCACCCCGGCATAGGTCTCGGTCGTGCTGCCGTGCGGACCCGTCGCCGTCATCGTCCACGACCCGTCGCCCCGGCGCTCGATCCCGGTGACCCTGGTGTCGAACTGGAACCTCGCGGTCAGCCCGAACCGCTCGGCGTAGGCGCGGAAATACTGCAGCAGCGTGCGGTGCCCCGGGTAGTCGACATCGGTCGCCATCGGGAACTCGGCGAACTGCGTCGTCGTGCGCGAGGAGATGAGGTGCGCCGACTCGTACATCGTCGAGCGCGGATTGTCGATGTCCCAGAGCCCGCCGACGCCCGCGGCGGCTTCGTAGCCGACGAACTCCAGCCCCGCCCGTGACAGGGCACGGGCCGCGGCCAGGCCGGATGGACCCGCACCGATGACGGCATACTGCGCGTGCATGTTCTCCCCAGACGTCGTTGTCCAGGCTCGATGTTAGCGCTTGTTAACCGAGGCCCGCGTCGGCGTCCGGCGCGGGGCGCGAAAGAGGCGGGCGGGGGACCGATCCGACCCCCCGCCCGCCTCTGCCACAGTCCTCAGGCCAGCGCGCCCTGGCGTGTCTGCACGACGGCCAGGACGGCAGGGAACAGCGGGTGGTCGGACTCGAGCCCGGTGACGGATGCCGTGAACGTCGCGGCATCCTGTTCGCGCAGCAGCCGCTGCAGGTCGACCGACTGCGGGTCTTCGGCGTCGTCGAATTCCAGCGCCGCGCCCATGGCCGCCACCAGTCCCGCGACCGGCAGACCGCGTTCGGCTGCTTCGGCCGCGGGGCCGACGAAGCGCTCGTGACGCGACAGCTTGCGCAGCGGCTGGCGGCCCACCCGCCACACCGTGTCGGGCAGGGCGGGGTTGGCGAAGCGGCGCAGGATCGTGGCGCGGTACTCGGCCATGTCCCCCGGGTCCAGCGCGTGCTTGGCCACCAGCAGCGCGGAGGTCTCCTCCAGCGCGGTCGCGACGTCGGCGGCGATGGTCGGATCCGACAGCGCCGCGGCGATGGTGTCGACCCCGGCGCGGGCACCGAAGTACGCCGTGGCGGCGTGGCCGGTGTTCACCGTGAAGAGCTTGCGCTCGATGTACGGCGCGAGGTCCTCGACGAAGTGGGCACCCGGGATCGAGGGCAGGTTGCCGCTGAACGGGGGAGCCTCGATCGCCCACTCGAAGAACGGCTCCACCGTGACGTCGACACCCTCGCCCGGCGCCTGGGCCGGCACGATGCGGTCGACGGCGGTGTTGGCGAAGATCGCGCTGCCGGCGATCGCATCCCACGCGCCCTCGGCCTGCGCGCGGATCTCGTCGCGCAGCAGGTCCGTGGCGTTGATGGCGTTCTCGCACGCCATGATCGTCAGCGGCGGCAGCGAGGGGTCACGCGTGGCGAGACCGGCGACGATGTGCGGGGCGACGAAACGCAGGATGGTGGGCCCGACGGCCGTGGTGACGATGTCGGCCGTGGCGATCTCGTCGATGACGGCCTGCGGGTCGGTCTGGCTGTTGATCGCGCGGAAGCCGGTGACGACCTTGTCGACACCGCCCTCGCCGACCTCGTGCACGGTGTACTCGTCGGCGGCGTTGATCGCATCGACCAGGGGAGCGGCAACGTCGGAGAAGACGAGTTCGTAGCCGCCTTCGTGCAGCAGCAGCCCGACGAACCCGCGCCCGATGTTGCCGGCGCCGAAGTGGACGGCCTTCATGATGCGTTGACCGCGGACAGCAGGGCGTACAGCTCTTCGGGGGTCTGGGCCTGCTTGAGCTTGGCCACCTCGTCGTCGTCGGAGAACAGCAGGGCGATCTGCGACAGGATCTCGAGGTGCTCGTCGCCCTTGCCGGCGATGCCCACCACGAACGTCACCGGGTTGCCGTCCCAGTCCACGCCGCCGTCATAGCGCACGAACGACAGTGCCGAGTCGAGGATGGTCGCCTTCGTCTCGTTCGTGCCGTGCGGGATCGCCAGCTCGTTGCCCATGTAGGTCGAGACCGTCTCCTCGCGCTGCTGCATCGCGTCGAAGTACGCGTTCGTGACGGCCCCGGCGGCCTGCAGGATGTCAGCGGCCTCCCTCATCGCGTCCTCACGGCTCACCGAGCCGGAGTGGATGCGGACCTGTCCCACGTTGAGGACGTCACGTGCCATGTCTTTCCCCTTTCATCGGACGGATGCCGCAGCATCCGCCGTTCACTGTTGCAGGTCGTGCGCAGCCCCGGCAGGGGTTGCGCACTGCGCCTCGGCCGGGGTAACGGCCGTGCGCCGAGAAAGGCCGCGGGGCCGGGGGCATCACGCCGCCCGGCCCCGCAGCGGTCGGTCAGGCCCCGTCGTGCTGCGCGCGCACCAGGTCCACGACCTCTTCGTACTTCGGAGAGTTCATGAAGTTGTCCACCGACACGTGAACCGCGTTCGGCGTCTTCTGCCGTGCCCGGTCGGTCAGCTGGTTCTGCGTGATGACCAGGTCGGCGCTGGAGTCGAGGTTCGCGATCGCCTTGTTGACGACCGTGACATCCTCGATGCCTGCCTTCTTGATCTTGTTGCGCAGGACGCTGGCGCCCATCGCCGAGGAACCCATGCCCGCGTCGCACGCGAACACGATGTTCTTGATCTCGCGCTCGGTCATGACGGCCGGCTCGATGCCGCCGCCGGCTTCGGTCGCCGCGCCGCCGCGCAGGCCGCTGAGCGCGTCGGACGACTTGCCCTTGGCCGCCTCGGTCTGCGTGATCGCCGCGCCGAACGCGTCGTCGGTCGCCGCCATCGCCGCGAGGTCCCGCTTGCGCGAGGCTCGCAGGATCACCGAGGCGATGAGGAACGTGACCGCGGCCGAGAGGATCACCGAGAGGATCACGGCGAAGTAGGAGCCGACCGCTGTCTGCGCCAGCACCGCGATGATGCTGCCCGGTGCTGCCGGGGCACGCAGCGCGCCGCCGAGGAGCATGTTGGTGGTGACACCGGTCATGCCGCCACCGATGAGGGCGACGATGAGGACCGGCTTCATGAGGGCGTACGGGAAGTACACCTCGTGGATGCCACCGACGAACTGGATGAGCGCAGCGCCCGGGGCCGAGGCGCGCGCGGCGCCGAGACCGAAGAACGCGAACGCCAGCAGCAGGCCCAGGCCGGGGCCGGGGTTGGCCTCGAGGAGGAACAGGATCGACGAGCCCTCATCGGCTGCCTGCTGGATGCCCAGCGGGGTGAGCACGCCGTGGTTGATGGCGTTGTTGAGGAACAGCACCTTGGCGGGCTCGATCAGGATGCTCGTCAGCGGCAGCAGGTTCAGCTCGACCAGCCACTCCACCGCGTTGCTGAGCGTGCTCATCAGGCCGTTCACGAGCCAGGCGATCGGGTAGAACCCGACGATGGCCATGACGAAGCCCCAGATGCCGGCGGAGAACATGTTGACGAGCATCTCGAAGCCCGCCTTGATCTTGCCCTCCCACAGGCTGTCGAGCCACTTCATCGTGTAGGCCGCCAGCGGCGCCATGATCATCGCGCCGATGAACATGTGCACCTGGCCGAGCTGGTCGGCGCCCTCCGGCAGGCCCGCGTTGAAGTTGGCGATGAGCAGGTCGGAACCGGCGATCGCACCCATCGTCGCGATGGCGGCGACGACACCGCCGCGCACGCCGTAGACGATGTTTCCACCGGTGTAGGCGATCAGCAGGGGGAGCAGGTAGTGGATGAACGGGCCGACGATCGTCTCAAGGTCGGCGTTGGGGGTGAACCCCGCCGCGATGAAGAACGCCGTGAAGATGCCCCAGGCGATGAGCGCCGGGATGTTGGGCATGATCATGCCGGAGAGGTAGGTGCCGAAGCGCTGAACCCCGACGCGCGCTTTGTTCCCCCCCTGCTTTGAGGTGGCTGACGTCGATGTCATGATTGTGTCTCCTTCTCTCGGGTTGCGGCCTGCTGGGCCGCGATTCGGGCTCCCCCCGCGTCATCCGCGGTGAGGGCGGCTTCGGCGATGCGCTTGGCATCGTCGAGGGTGTACATGAGCAAACTGGCGCGCACATCGGCGATCGCCGTCGGCGCCATCGACAGCGTGGTGGCGCCGAGCCCGACGAGCACGACGGCCAGCAGCGGGTCTGCTGCCGCCTCGCCGCAGATGCCGACCGGTTTGCCGTTGGCGATGCCGGCGGCGCCCACCTCGCGGATGAGGCGCAGCACGGCGGGGTGCCACGGGTCCTGGAAGGCGGCGACCGAGCCCAGCAGCCGGTCGGCGGCGAGGGTGTACTGCGTCAGGTCGTTCGTGCCGATCGAGGCGAAGTCGGCGATGGCGAGCACCTTGTCGGCGAGCAACGCCGAGGAGGGCACCTCGACCATGACTCCGGCGGTCTTGACGCCGTAGTCGCGGGCGATCTCGGTGAAGTACCGGGTCTCCTCGACGGTGGACACCATCGGCGCCATGACCCACAGGTCCGCCTCGGTGGCGTCATCCGCCTGCGCCAGCGCGGTCAGCTGCTCACGCAGGATGTCCTCGCTCGCGCGCAGGGCGCGCAGGCCCCGCAGGCCCAGTGCCGGGTTCTCCTCGTGGGCGTCGTTGAGGAACGCCAGCGGCTTGTCGGCGCCGGCGTCCAGCACTCGTACGACCACTTTCTGACCCGGGAACGCGGCCAGCAGCTTCGTATACGCCTCGCGCTGCTGCTCGACGGTGGGCGCCGAGGCGGAGCTGAGGAACAGGAACTCGGTACGGAAGAGTCCTACGCCCTCCGCGCCCAGTTCGACGGCCTCGGCGGCGCCTTCCGGCTTGCCGAGGTTGGCCAGCAGTGGCACGCGGGTGCCGTCGGCGAGGGCGCCCGGGGTGATCGGGGCGGTTGCCGCCGATGCCCGGGCGGCCGCGCGATTCTCGGCGCGGGACAGGTCCTCCTGGCTGGGGGAGGTGGTCACGACACCGGCAGCGGCGTCGACGATCACGGTCTCACCCTCGAGGAGGTCCTTCGCGCCGACGGCGCCCACGACGGCGACGATCGACTTCTCGCGCGCGAGGATCGCGGTGTGCGAGGTGGGTCCGCCTTCCGTGGTGACCAGCGCCAGCACCTTGTCCAGATCCAGCAGCGCCGTATCGGCGGGGGCGAGGTCCTTGGCGACGAGCACGAACGGGTGGCCGGGGTCGGGCACGCCGGGGGCCGGGACGCCGCGCAGGTGCGCGATGACGCGCTGTGCGACATCGTCGAGGTCGGCGGCACGCTCGCCGAGGTATCCGCCCATGGCCGTCAGCTGCTCGCGGAACCGTACGAACGCGTCGAACACGGCGAACTCCGCGGTCTTGCCCTGGGCGATCCGCCCGTCGACCTCGTCCAGCAGCGACGGGTCCTCGGCCATCATGGCCTGCGCTTCCAGCACATCCCGCGCCGCGCCGCCGGCCTTGGCGCCGCGCTGTTCGAGCTCACGGGCGACGGCGGTCACTGCCGCGCGGGCGCGCTCGCGCTCCTGTTCGGGCTCCTGCTCGCTGGCCGTATCGGCGGGCGCGGGCAGGGGCTCGGACATGCGCGCGACCGGTCCTTGGGCAACGCCCAGGCCGATTCCCACTCCGCGCAGTTCAGTCATCATGTCTCCTTCGTCGGTCATTCGGAGTCGAAGTCGGTCGCCAGCAGTTCGGCAAGGGCATCGAGTGCTGCTTCGGCGCCGTCGCCGTCGGCGGTCAGTGTCACGTAGTCGCCACGCTCGAC
Source organism: Microbacterium sp. zg-B96 (assembly GCF_030246865.1). Taxonomy (NCBI): domain Bacteria; kingdom Bacillati; phylum Actinomycetota; class Actinomycetes; order Micrococcales; family Microbacteriaceae; genus Microbacterium; species Microbacterium sp. zg-B96. The sequence goes on from NZ_CP126738.1 coordinate 778,978, forward strand.
GCCGAGCGCGATGACGCCGAGGATGCTCGCCGCATTCGTGGGCGTTCCGGCATCCTTGGAGATCGTGATGGGGATGCCGGCGTTCTTGGCCGCCTGCGCGAACAGTTTCGCGGGGCGGGCGTGGAGGCCGTGTGACGAGCCGACGCGGACCGTGCGGGTGAGCTGGGTCATGAGGCTTCCCTTTCCTTCAGAGCGGTCTGGACGAAGTCGAGAGTCCGCGTGCCGTCGCGGTCGCTGAAGATGTCGGCGGGAAGGAGCACCACCGCAGTTCCCCGCAACTGGGCCTCATACCGGATGCGATCCAGCGCATGAGTCAGGTGCGGGCCGACCAGCACGATGTCGGCACCGTCCAGGTCGATGGGAAGCGACTGTTCGGTGCCGGCGAAGGCGGCGTATGGAAGGCCCCGGTCGTGTGCTGCATGGCGCACGCGTTGCGCGACGAACGTGCTGGATGCACCAGCTCCGCACACGACGAGGATCCTCATCGACTTCCTCCCTGCTGTTTCTATTCTTCCGACATCACTGGGACCGGACAACCAGGGTTGCTTCCGCGGGGGCGGAAGCGATAAGCCGACCTTCAGCCACGCATGGTTGACTGGGCGCAACATTCGCGCCACCAGGGGATCATGTGACCAGAGCCAGGCAGGACCGCCTCCTGACGCTGCTCACCCGCGAAGGCGACTGGCTGACGGCCGCCACGATGGCCGACGCGCTGGGGGTGACCCCCCGCAGCGTCCGCAGCTACGTCACCGCGGTCAACGCGCGCGTGCCCGGCACCGCGATCGAATCCGGTCCGCAGGGCTACCGGGCGGGACCGGACGCCACGGCGGCGCTCCGCGCCGGAAACGAGGCGGCCACCCCCCGCGACCGCCTGCACACCCTCGTGCGGACGCTCCTGGACGAAGACGACGGCATCGACGTGTTCGAGACCGCCGAGCGCCTGTACGTCAGTCCCGCCACGATCGACGCGGACCTGGCGCGCGTACGAGGGCTGCTCGGCGGCACCGAGCTGACGCTGGAGCGCTCCGCCGCGCGAGCGCGCCTGCGCGGCACCGAAGCCGCCCAGCGGCGGCTGCTCAGCCGCCTCGCCCACGACGAGATGGAAGCCGGGTCGTTCGACCTCGAGGCGCTGCGCCGGACGCTGGGCACGCAGTCGGTCGGGGCGCAGGCGTTCGGGCCGTTCAAGACCGAGCTGGTGGCGGGGCTGGGAGAGCTCGGCTACTTCGTCAACGAGCTCGGCATCGCCGACGTCGTCATGCACATCGCCATCGCCGCCGACCGCGTCTCACGGGACCGCGCACTGGACGGCGGCGGCACCGACGACGACCCGGCGCGCGCCGAGATCAGTGCGCTGATCGACCGGCTGAGCGTCGCGCACCTGGGGGTCAGCCTCGGCGCGGGCGACCTCGCGCACCTCGCGACGCTCATCCTCACCCGCATCGTGGCCCCCGGTGAGGGGCCCGCCGATCGGGCGCGGGACCGACTCGACCCCGAGGTGGAGCGGGTCGTGCGCGAGATGGTGGAGTCGGCGGCATCCGAATTCCTCGTCGACATCGCCCACGAGGACTTCGTGCTGCGCCTGGCGCTGCACGTGCAGAACCTGATGCACCGTGCCCGTGAACAGGCCTGGTCGCGCAATCCGCTCACCCGCTCGCTCAAGTCGACCTATCCGATGATCTTCGAAGTCGCCGTGTTCATCGCCAGCGGGCTGGCCGATCGCCTCGGCATCCCGCTCATGGACGACGAGATCGCCTACATCGCGATGCACGTCGGCGGGCGCCTGGAGCGCAGCCGCCGCGCCGATCAGCTGCTGACGGCGACGATCGTGTGCCCCGGCTACTACGAGCTGCATGAACTGCTGCGCTCGAGCATCGACCGCTCACTCGGGCAGGCCGTGGAGGTCGTGGGTGTCGAGACGCGGGCGGACCCCGATTGGGCCGGCATCCAGACCGACCTCGTGCTCACCACGATCGACCCGCCGACGCCGAACGACCGCTTCGTGCGCATCCAGCCGTTCCTCACCGACGGCGACGTGGAGCGCGTCCAGGCCGCGGCGGGGCGGGTGCGTCGCGGTCGCAGGCTGGCGCGGCTGCGCGCGGAGCTGGAGCGCTACTTCTCACCGGCGGCGTTCATCCGCGGCCTGGACGGCGGTGACGAGGAAGCCGTCATCCGCAGGCTCGGCGGGCTGCTGGTGGCCGAGGGGGTCATCGACGAGGACTACGTGCAGCGCACGATCGAGCGGGAGCGGTTGTCGTCGACGGCGTTCACCGACGCGCTGGCGGTGCCACACGCCATCGGGATGACCGCGACGCGCACTGCCATTGCGATCGGCATCGCCGAACCCTCCATCGCGTGGGGGGAGGGGCGCGTACAGGTCGTCGCGTTCACGGCGTTCTCGGAGAGCGACCGTGCCGCGTTCCAGACCGTGTTCGAGCAGTTCGTCGAGGTGTTCAGCGAGCGGGAGAGCGTGCAGCGAATCGTCCGCCGCGGCACCGACTTCGCCGCGTTCCTGGACGAGCTGGTCGCCGTCATCGACGGCTGACCCCCACCCCGTCTCTTCTCCCGGGTTTGGGGCGCGTATCGGTCCCCGAACCCCGCATTCGGTGGGTTTGGGGCGCGTATCGGTCCCCGAACCCCGCTTCTCCCGGGTTTGGGGCGCGTATCGGTCCCCGAACCCCGGTGCTGCCGGGTTTGGGGTGCGTATCGGAAGGGGATCACCGCGGGGGATGGATGCCGAACGCCGCGAGCCGCTCGCCGAGCGCGGGTGCTGTGTGCAGGTGCGGCCAGCCCCATCGCCCGTGGCGGCGTTGCGTCGTGCCGCGGATCCAGTCCTCCCGTTGCTTCTCGGCATCGAAGACGTCCGCGCGGGAGCGGCCGTCCAGCATCCGGCCGTCGAAGTACTTGATCGAGCCGTCGAATTCTCCGAAGGCATCGGCGTCATCGAGCCCGAAGTCGAGGAAGAAGTAACCGCCCGATGGCGCGGGGACAGCCACCTGCAGCCGGATCCGGCGGAACCCGACTTGGACGAGCCGAATGCGGCTGATCGTCTCGCCGGGCAGATGCGCCCGCCCGTCGGCGAAGTCCAGCACGCGGTCCGCGCGGCTGATGCCGTGAGCGCTCACGCGCACGATCCGGCGCACGGTTTCACGGAATTCCTGCGCGCCCACGAGGTCGTACATGCCATCGCGAGGGGCGAACAGCGTGTGCAGGGCCGCATCGGCCGACGTGACCGCCTGCTCGAAGGTGCCGGTGCGGGCCATGTCAGCCACCGAGCGCGCCAGGCTGGTGCACAGCAAGCCGTCGATCTCGATCACATCGCCGGTCACCTCGCCGCGGTGACGCACGACTCCGTGCGCGGGGCCGGGCCGACCGGCGTCCGCGATGACGTGCACGCGATCGTCGCGCGCCCGATACAGCGGCTGGCGCTGCAGCGCCAACGCCGTCTCGTAGGCGAACACGGGTCGCGTCGCGGACACCGCTGCCAGCGCGTGGGCTCGGGCCACGATGCGCCCCTCGGCACGAGCGTCGCGCCAGTCGTTGGCGTTGACGTAGATCCCGCGTCGCAGGCGCACGAGTTCACCACCCGCCGCGGCCGCCGCGATCTGACGCCCCGCCCTGCCTTGAGCGCGCAGCTGTTCGAGGGTCAGGAGTCGGACCGGCTCGGCCATGCTCCGAGCATCGGGGTACCGGCGCCGGCAGTGGGGCGCGAATAGGCGCATCTGGGGATGACACCCCGCCCCGCCTCACCTGTGGAGGAGGCCACGTCGGACGGGCCCGGTGTCCGCGCCGCGCGTCCACCCCACCGCGTTTGGGGCGCGTATCGGTCCCCGAACCCGGGATTCGGGGGGTTTGGGGCGCGTATCGGTCCCCGAACCCGGGATTCGGAGGGTTTGGGGCGCGTATCGGTCCCCGAATCCCGCGACGAACGCGACGAACGCGACCCCCCGGCTCAGCCGCGCCGCAACCGCTCTTGCAGCCCGAGCCGGACCGCCGGCCACTCGTGCGGGAGGATCGAGAACACGACGGTGTCGCGCAGGGTGCCGTCCGGTCCCAGCCGGTGGTTGCGCAGCACGCCGTCCTGCTTCGCGCCCAGCCGTGCGATCGCCGTGCGCGACTGCTGGTTGTGCCAGTGGGTGCGCAGCTCCACCGCGATCGCGTCGCACTCCTCGAACGCGTGACCCAGCAGCAGCAGCTTCGCCGCGGTGTTCACCTCGGTGCGCTGGGCCGACAGGCCCAGCCAGGTGTAGCCGATCTCGACGTGCCGGTTCGGCTGGTCGATGGCGCAGAACGTCGTCATCCCCACCGCGACGCCGTCGCGCAGCACCGCCCAGGGGTTCATCGTCCCGGCATCGCGCATCGCCAGCCGCCGCGCGATCTCGGCCGGCACGTCCCCCGGCGCGGGCACCGAGGTGTACCAGACGTGGTCCATCCCGACGGATGCCGCGGCGAGGTCGAACGCGTGCTTGACGTCCAGCGGCTCCAGGCGGACGTGAGCGTTTTCCAGGGTGACGGGGTCGGTCAGCAGCACAGCACGAGGCTATCGGGCGCAACAGTAGGACATGAACGGCGGCGGCCGCGCCGTGCCGGTTTCCCGCGCCCATAGGCTGTGCGATGCCCACCATCATCGGCGTTCACCACCATCGAGGGAAGACAGCGCTCACATGACCAGACGATCGACCGCCGCCGCGGCACTCCTTCTCACCGGAGCGTTCGCTCTCGCCGCCTGCGCGCCTGCCGGCGGCGACGACCCCGAGTCCGGCGGGTCCGAGGCGACCGGCGAGTTCAGCTACATCATCGCCGGCGACCCCACCTCGCTGAACCCGATCAACGTCAGCGACCGCTGGGGGCTGACGGTGACGAACCTGGTCTACTCGCCGCTCGCGCGCGTCGAAGCCGACGGCTCCGTGCGCAACGAGCTCGCCGAATCGATCGAGCCCGCCGCAGACGGCCTGTCGGTCACAGTGACCCTCAAGGAGGGACTCACCTGGTCCGACGGCGAGCCGCTCACCGCCGACGACGTCGTCTTCACCTACACGCAGAAGGCGATCCGCGAAAACGGCAACGCCGACCTGCTGTGGATCGGCGACGCCCCGATCACCGCCGCGGCCGCGGATGAGCGCACCGTCGTGTTCACGCTGCCGTCGGTCAGCGCCGCCGCGCTGAGCAACATCGCCACCGAGACCTACATCATCCCCGAGCACGTCTACGGCGACGTGACGGACTTCTCCGGCGCGGAGCTGGACCCCGTCGCCGTCGGGTCAGGGCCCTACGTCCTCACCGAGTACGAGCGTGGCCAGTACTTGACCTTCGAGGCCAACCCGGAGTTCTACGGCGAGGCGCCGAACATCGAGGACGTCACGCTGCGGATCGTGGCCAACGCCGACACCGTCAACACGGCGCTGCAGACCGGCGAGGCCGACGCCTCCTTCGCGACCCCCGAACAGATCGACCAGCTGGAGGCATCCGGCCTGGACATCTACCCGTACGCCGAGGGCCGGGTCGCCTACCTGGGACTCAACCTGGCGACCCCGGAGTTGACCGACCAGCGGGTGCGGCAGGCGATCTTCTCTGCGCTGGACCGCGAGGAGATCAACACCGCCACCTGGCTGAGCGACGAGTACTACGACAGCGCCTACACGTTCCTTCCGCCGGGCAACCCGTTCGCAACGGACGACGTGGAGACGTACGACACCGACGTGGACGCCGCTAAGGCGCTGCTGGCCGAGGCGGGAGCAGAGGACCTCACCCTCACGATCGCCTACGCCGCGGCGGACCCGGCGCAGACGACGCAGGCCACCCTCATCCAGCAGCAGCTGCAGGATGCCGGCATCACGGTGGAGCTGGCAGGGGTGGAGCCGGCCGCGGTGTACACCGAGATCGAGAAGGGCGCCGAGTCCGCCTACCACGCGTTCCTCGGCGGCTACATCATGGGCCAGGACCCCGACGCGTACAGCCTGCTCTTCCGCTCCGGCGCCTCGGCGAACTACTTCCACTACGCCAGCCCCACCGCCGACGCGCTGTTCGACGAAGGCGCGGCACAGCTCGATCCCGATGCGCGCGCCGAGGTCTACGCCCGCCTGCAGGCTCAGATCGCGGAGGATGCCGTCATCTACCCGCTCGCCGACAACCTGAAGATCCTGGCGGTCAACAGCCGCATCGGCGGCGTCGAGGACGCCACCCCGGTGCCGATCTACACGCTGGAGAACTTCGGGCTGCTCACCGAGCGCTGATCCACCCATGTCGCGGGCGCGCCGCAGGGCGCGCCCGTGACATCGTTGGGTGGGTGCGCGGGTGCGCTCGCGGGAAGGAATGACGGATGCTGGCCTACGTCGGGCGTCGACTGGCGCAGGTCGTGCCGATGCTGCTCCTGCTGTCGTTCGTCGTGTTCGCACTGCTGCACCTGGCCCCCTACGACGTCGTCGACGCGGTGACCACGCCGCAGATGTCGGCGGAGACGGTCGCGCTGATCCGCGAGCGGTACGGCCTGGACCAGCCCTTCCTCGTGCAGTACGGGCTGTGGCTGTCCAACGTGCTGCAGGGGGACCTCGGCTACTCGCTGGTGAGCCGTCACGCGATCGCCGACGACCTCGCCGCGCGCATCCCCGCCACGGTCCTGCTGGTGGCACCGGCCTACATCGCCGCGCTCCTCCTGGCGATGGTGCTGGGTCTGGTGGCGGCCGCCCGGCGCGGCACCTGGACCGACCGCGCCATCGACGCGCTGTGCGGCATCGGCATCGCCACCCCCTCGTTCTGGTTCGCGCTGCTGGTGATCTACGTCTTCGGATATCACTTGCGCTGGTTCCCGATCATCGGCATGCATTCGGTGGGCAAGCAGGGCGACCCGGTCGACTTCCTACTGCACTTCGTCATGCCGTTCCTGGTGCTCACGGTCGCATTCTTCCCTGACATCGCCCGTTACGTGCGCTCGGCGGCCATCTCGCAACTGGATCAGGACTACGTCCTCGTGCAGCGCGCCTTCGGCGCCACCCGCGGCGAGGTCTTCGCCCGCCACGTCAGCCGCAACGTGCTGCTGCCGATCATCACGCAGCTGGGGCTGGCCCTGCCGCTGCTGGTCACCGGCGCCATCGTCACGGAATCCATCTTCGGGTGGCCGGGCGTCGGGCCGTACTTCCTCACCGCCACCCGCAGCCTCGATTACCCCGTCATCCTCGCGGTGCTGCTGCTGTCGGCGACCCTCGTCATCATCGGCAACCTCATCGCCGACATCCTCTACGTCCTCGCCGACCCCCGCATCCGGATCGGAGCCGCCCGATGACCGCCCTCGAGGTCGCGATCACGCAGGCCCGGCGCCGCAGCTTCGCCTCCGTCACCACCTGGCTGGCCGTCGCCTTCCTCGCGGCGGCGGCCCTCATCGCGGTGCTCACCCCGCTGCTCCCGCTGGATCCGACGACGACCGACCTGGCCGCACGGTGGCAGCCGCCTGGGCCGGCGCATCTGCTGGGAACGGACGAACTGGGACGCGACTACCTGGCGCGCGTGGTCTACGGCGGGCGCGTCTCGCTCACCGTCGGCGTCCTCGCGATGGTCGCCGCCACCATCATCGGCGTGGTCGTCGGAGTGCTGTCCGGCTACGTCGGCGGACGGCTCGACGACGCGCTCATGCGTTTCGTCGACTTCCTCTCGTCCATCCCCTGGATGGTGCTGGTGATCGTCGCGAGCGTCTTCCTCAAACCGGGGCTGTGGACGATCATCATCGTGATCGGTGCCTTCTCCTGGATGGCCACCGCGCGCCTGGTCCGCGCCGAGACGCTGTCGCTGCGGGAGCGGGTGTACGTCGGCTACGCGGGCTATATCGGGGAGCGGATGCCGCGCATCATCGCGCGCCACATCCTGCCGGACGCGGCGCCCACCATCATCGTCGCGGCCACCGCGAGCATCTCGGTGGCGATCCTCACCGAGTCGTCGCTGAGCTTTCTGGGGCTGGGCATCCAGCCGCCGATGGCCTCGTGGGGGAGCCTGCTGGAAACCGCGCAGGGGAGCCTGCAGACCGCTCCCCACCTCGCCCTCATCCCGGGGCTGCTCATCACCGCGACGGTGCTGTCGTTCAACGCCCTCGGCAATGCCCTGCGCGAGCTGGTCGCGGAGCGGGCGTCATGACCCCGCCGCCGCTGCTGAGCATCCGCGGTCTCACCGTCGACATCGGGAGCCCAGGCGCCAAGACCGCCCCGGTGCGCGTGCTGCACGACATCGACCTCGACGTGCCCCGCGGCGGGATCGTAGGGATCGTGGGGGAATCAGGCTCGGGCAAGACGATGCTGCTGCGCGCCCTCATGGACATCCTCCCGGAGCGCACCAGCCGCACCTGGTCGATCTCCTTCGACGGCCGCGACGTCACGGCGGGGTTCGGCAGGCCGCGCCTGCCGGTGGCGATGGTCTTCCAAGACCCGATGACCTCGTTCGACCCGCTCACCCGCATCGGCGCACACCTGGTCGAGGTGGCCCGCCGCTCCCAGGGCGTCGGCCGCCGTGAGGGTCGTGCGCGCGCGCTGGACGCGCTCGCCGCGGTGCGACTGCCCCGCCCGGAGCGCGTGTTCGATCAGTATCCGCACGAACTTTCCGGCGGCATGCGGCAGCGCGCGATGGTGGCGATGGCGCTGCTGGCGGACCCGCAGCTGCTCGTCGCCGACGAGCCGACGACGGCACTGGATGCCACCATCCAGATCGAACTGCTGGCGCTGCTGCGCCGGCTGCAGGCCGAGCGCGACCTGACCGTGCTGATCGTCACGCACGACCTGGGGGTCGTGGCGGCGCTGTGCGACGACGTCGTGGTGATGAAGGACGGCCGGATCGTGGAGCGCGCCGCCGCCGTCGACCTGTTCGCCCGTCCCGGCCACGCCTATACGCGGGCGCTGCTGGCCGATGCGCCCGGCGGCCGGGTGTCGAGGGACGAGGTGGCGGATGCCTGACGTGCTCCTGCGCGCCGAAGCGCTCACGAAGACCTTCCAGGTGCGCAACGCCTGGGGCAGGCGCCTGGCCGACGTGCGCGCCCTGGACGGCGTCGATCTGGAGATCCGTCGCGGCGAGACCCTCGCTGTGGTGGGCGAATCCGGCAGCGGCAAGTCGACGCTCGGCCGCTGCCTGCTGCAGATGCAGCAGCCCTCCAGCGGCACGATCCGCTACGAGGACACCGACCTGACCGCCCTCTCCCGCCGGCAGCGGCTGCCGTTCCACCGCTTCATGCAGGTGGTCTTCCAGGATCCCTTCACATCGCTCAATCCGCACCGCACCGCGCTGCAGAACGTCGCGGAGCCGATCCGCGTGCTCACCCCCGACCGTGATGCGGACGCGGCGGCACGCGAGGCGCTCAAGGAGGTCGGCATCACCGGCGACGACGTGCACAAGCGTCCCCGCGCCTTCAGCGGCGGGCAGCGGCAGCGCATCGGGATCGCCCGGGCCATCGGCGTGCGGCCGGAATTCATCGTGTGCGACGAACCCGTCTCCGCTCTGGATGTGTCCATCCAGGCGCAGGTGACGGCACTGCTCGCGCGTCTGCAGCGCGATCACGACCTGACCTACCTGTTCATCTCGCACGACCTCGGCGTCGTGCGCGAGATCGCCACCCGTACCGCCGTCATGCGCGCCGGGCGGATCCTGGAGATCGGGCCGACGGCATCCGTCTTCGACTCTCCCCAACACCCCTACACCCGCACGCTGCTGGATGCCGCTCTCGTGGCCGATCCCGCCGTCGCCCGCCGCCGCCTCGCCCGGGTGGCTGCCGACGGCCACGAGGCCGATCCCGAGTCCGAGGGCGCCCTGGTCGAGCAGACGAGCGGGCACTTCGTCCGCCGCTGAGGCTCAGCCCTCCCGCAGCGCCTTCTCGTGCATCGCCGCGTCGGCTGCCGCCGCGGCGGCGGCAGGATCGCTCACGCGCGACGCCTCCCGCGCGGCGTGCACCGCGCGACGGCCGACGGGCAGCCACACCGCTGCTCCCACCACGACGAAGGTGAGGATGCCGGTGGCGATCAGCAGCACCTCGATCGCGATGATGTCGGCCAGCGGCCCGAGCACCGCCATGCCCAGCGGCATCGCCACGGCCATGACGATCCCCACGAACCCGAACACGCGTCCCTGACGCTCCGGCTCGACGGTCTCCTGCAACAGGGTGAACGCCGGCGTGGAGAAGAACGGCACGGCGAGCCCCACCAGGAACATGAACCCGAAGAAGATCCAGACGGTGGGGGACAGGCCCATGCCCAGCGTCAGCAGGCCGAAGACCAGCGACGAGGCGATGATCATGCCGATGCGGCTGCGCCGCGCGAACAGCGACGCCACCACGATGCCGCCCAGCATCATCCCCACGCTGAAGGCGACCTCCAGCACCGCGAGGTTGACGATGTTCTGCTGCTCACCGGCGTCGAACGAGCGCACCAGCATGAGCGGGGTGAGGTTGGAGGGGGCGACGGTCAGCAGGAACACGATCGCAAACAGTGCCAGCAGCCAGCGCAGGAATGCGTGGCCGGTCACATAGCGCACCCCCTCGACGAGGTCGGCGAAGTAGCCGGTCGTCGTGTCGGTGCGCTGCACCGTCGTGACCGGGACGAGCGCCAGCAGCACGATGCCGATCACCGCGGTGACCACGTCGATGAAGAAGATCGGGATGAGCGCCGCCGCCGACCCGCCCCAGACCGTCGCCGCCCATGCGAACAGCGCGCCGGCGGCCGCCGGGGCCAGCAGCGCCATGGCGGACTGGATCGAGCCGTTGATGCCGTTGACGCGCATCAGGTTGCGCATCGGGGTGATCTGCGGGATCAGCGCCGACACCGCCGGGGTCTGGATGCCGGCACCAGCGGAGCGGATCGCGAGGGTCAGGAAGATGAGCCACACCCCGTCGTACCCGGTCATCATGACCAGCGCGAGGGTCAGGGTCGTGAGGGCGATGCCGGCATCCGCGGCGATGATGAGGTACTTGCGGTTGTGGCGATCCGCCCACACCCCGCCGAAGATCGACACGATCGCCTGCGGGAGAAAGCCGAACACCGCGGCGAGGGCCATGATGTCGCCGCGCTGGTAGGTCAGCGTCAGGTACCAGAACACCGTGTACTGCACGAGCATCGACCCGAACAGGCTCGCCGTCTGTCCGCTGAGGAACAGGATCACGTGGCGCAGCCAGTGCGGCGGATCGGATGCCGCGGCCGTCACCGCGGCATCCGTCTCGGCCGTCGTCTCGGCCGTCGTTTCGTCGTCGTCGCGCATCGTCCTACCCTCTGATCACCGCATTCGTCGCGGCCCGGAGATTAGCACGCCCCTCGGACGCTCAGGGTGCCGCGACGAGCTCCCGCGCCCCGGCCTCGAGCGCGGTCAGCCGCGCGCGCGCGTCGGCGGCGGACTCGCCCCGCACGTCGAGGTACGCCTTGAGCTTGGGTTCGGTGCCGCTCGGGCGCACGATCACACGCGAGCCGTCGACCAGCCACAGGCGCAGCACGTCGGCGGGCGGCAGGTCGTCGATTCCGCCCTGCAGGTCGTCGATGCGCTCCACCGCGACAGCGCCGACCGTGAGCGGCGGTTCCGCGCGCAGCCGCGCCATGATGCGGCCGATGACGGCGACATCCTGCACCCGCAGCGACACCTGCGCGCTGGTGAAGAAGCCGAACTCCGCCTGGAACTCGGTCAGCAGCTGCGCGGCCGTCGCCCCGCGCCGCCGGGCCTCGGCGACGAGGCCGAGCATGGCCACGGCCGCCGAGATGCCGTCCTTGTCGCGGACCGTCTCGGGATTGACGAGGTAGCCCAGCGCCTCCTCGAACCCGTAGACGATGCCGGGGGCGCGGGAGATCCACTTGAAACCGGTCAGGGTGGCGTGCGAGCTCAGCCCGTACCGCTCGGCGACCACCGCGAGCCCCGGTGACGAGACCAGCGAGCAGGCGAGCGACGCCTCCCGGCCGGCGCGGGCGTCCGCCGCCAGCCGTGCCGCGCGCCAGCCGAGCAGCAGGCCGACCTCGTTGCCGGTCAGCGCGCGCCAGCCGCCGGCGACGTCGGCGTCGGGCACGGCGACGGCCAGGCGGTCGGCGTCCGGGTCGTTGGCGAGGATGAACTCCGCACCGACCTCGCGCGCGGTCTGGAATGCCAGGTCCATCGCACCGGGCTCTTCCGGGTTGGGGAAGGCGACCGTGGGGAAGGTGCCATCGGGCTCGATCTGCGCCGTCACCACGGCGGGGGCGGGGTAGCCCGCGCGCTGCAGGATGCGCGAGAGCGTCTCCCAACCCACGCCGTGCATCGCGGTGTACACCCAGGTCATGTCCGGGGTGCCGTCCGGGGCGGGCGAGACGGCGGCCGTCGCGGCGATGTACGCCTCGACCACAGCCTCCGAGGCGGTCTCGTAGCCCGGCGACCGGGGCAGGGAGCCGAGGTCACCGGCATCGGCCACCCGCTGGATGTGCGCGGCGATCTCGGCATCCGCCGGTGGCACGATCTGCGCGCCGTCGTCGGCGCCGCCGAGATACACCTTGTAGCCGTTGTCATCGGGCGGGTTGTGGCTGGCGGTGACCATGACCCCGGCATCCGCGCCGAGATGGCGCACCGCGAAGGCCAGCACCGGGGTGGGCAGCAGCCGCGGCAGCAGGATGGCGCGCAGCCCGGCACCGGCGAACACCTCGGCGCTGTCGCGGGCGAACACGTCGGAGTTGCGCCTGCCGTCGTAGCCGATCACGACGGTGGGCGGACCGTCGGGGCCGGGCTTTTCCAGCAGGTAGGCGGCAAGGCCGGCGGCGGCCTGCATGACCAGCATCCGGTTCATGCGGTTGCTGCCGGCGCCCAGGCGCCCACGCAGCCCGGCGGTGCCGAAAGCGAGCCGGGTGGCGAAGCGGTCGGTGAGGTCGGCGGCTGCCGCGGCGTCGCCGGCGTCGGCGGCGGCGAGCAGCTGCTCGAGCTCGGCGCGGGTGACCGGGTCGGGGTCCTGGGCGAGCCAGGTGCGGGCGGCCGCGGTCGCGTCGATCACAGCGACCCGATCACACGGGCCAGCAGCGACGAGATGACCGGCTCGGCGGTCTTCCCCGCCTCGAGAACCTCGGTGTGGCTGAGCGGGGTGGTCTGGATGCCGGCGGCCATGTTGGTGATGAGTGAGAAGCCGAGGATCTCCATGCCCGCCTGGCGGGCGGCGATGGCCTCGAGCGCGGTGGACATGCCGACGATGTCGCCGCCGATGGTGGCGGCCATGCGCACCTCGGCGGGGGTCTCGTACTGCGGGCCGCGGAACTGGCAGTACACGCCCTCGTCCAGCGACGGGTCGATCTGCCGGGCGAGGTCGCGCAGCCGCTCGGAGTACAGGTCGGTGAGGTCGATGAACGTGGCGCCTTCGAGCGGCGACGCACCGGTGAGGTTGATGTGGTCGCTGATGAGCACCGGCTGACCGGGCTTCCAGGTGCGGCGCATGCCGCCGGCGCCGTTGGTCAGCACCATGATGCGGGCGCCGGTCGCGGCGGCGGTGCGCACGCTGTGCACCACGCGGCGCACGCCGTGGCCCTCGTAGAAGTGCGTGCGGGCGCCGATGACCAGCACGTTCTTGCCCTGCTCGGTGCGGACGCTGCGCAGCGTCCCGACGTGTCCCTCCAGGGCGGGCTTACTGAACCCGGTCACTTCCGTCGCCGGGAACACGGCGGTGGTCTCGCCGATCAGCTCCGCGGCCTTGCCCCAGCCGCTGCCGAGGGTGAGGGCGATGTCGTGACGCGGCACTCCCGTGATGCGGGCGATGTCGGCGGCGGCTTCGGCGGCCACGCCGAACGGGTCGGCAGCGGGGTCGTCGAGGGGATGGGAGGTCGTGTGGGACATGTCCCTACTTTAGGAACTCGGATGCCTCCCGGCCAGCAACGCGGCACCGACTCCCGAGCGCGCCCTGAGAGAATGGGGGAATGTCCTTGAGTTTCGAGCGCACTCAGTCCGTTGCCATCCTCGGCGGAGGCCCCGGCGGCTATGAAGCAGCGCTCGCCGGAGTGCAGCTCGGCGCCGAAGTCACCCTCATCGAACGCGCCGGCGTGGGCGGGGCAGCGGTGATGACCGACGTCGTGCCGTCCAAGAGCCTCATCGCGACGGCCGACGCCGCCGTCGCCATCTCGCAGGCCGGTGACCTGGGCGTGCAGCTGTTCGCCCGGGGCGGCGACGGCAAGCCGCTCAAGCCCGAGATCGCCATCAACCTCGCCGCCGTGAACAAGCGGCTGCTCGCCCTTGCCCGGCAGCAGTCCGATGACATGCGGGCGACGCTGGTGGAAGCCGGAGTGCGCATCGTCTCCGGCCATGGACGCCTGGAGGGCCACCACGCCGTCATCGTGTCCACCGGACCCGACGGCACGGACTTCGACCGCATCGAGGCGGACACCCTCGTGGTCTCCGTCGGTGCGTCGCCGCGGGAGCTGCCCAGCGCCAAGCCCGACGGCAAGCGCATTCTCACCTGGACGCAGCTGTATGACATGCCCTCCCTCCCCGAGCACCTCATCGTGGTCGGGTCTGGGGTCACCGGTGCGGAGTTCGCCGGCGCCTACATGAACCTCGGCGCGAAGGTGACCCTCGTCTCCAGCCGTGACCACGTGCTGCCCGGTGAGGACCCGGATGCCGCGGCGGTGCTGGAGCGGGTGTTCAAACGAGGCGGCATGCAGGTGCTGAACAAGGCCCGCGCGCAGAAGGTGGAGCGCTCCGGCGACGGCGTCGTGGTCACCCTCGCCGACGGTCGCACGGTGGAAGGCAGCCACTGCCTCATGGCGGTCGGCTCGGTCCCCAACACCTCCGGCGTGGGCCTGGAGGAGGCGGGGGTTCAGCTGACGGACTCCGGTCACATCCGCGTCAACCGCGTCGCCCGCACGTCGGTGCCCAACATCTACGCCGCCGGCGACTGCACGAGCTTCATGCCGCTGGCCTCGGTCGCCTCAATGCAGGGACGCATGGCGGTGTTCCACGCTCTCGGTGACGTCGTGATCCCGCTGGAGCGCCGCCGCATCACGGCGAACATCTTCACCGCCCCCGAGATCGCCACCGTCGGCTGGCAGCAGGCCGACATCGAGGCCGGGCGTATCAACGGCGTCGTGCACACGCTGCCGCTGGCGGCGAACCCGCGCGCGAAGATGATGGGCGTGCGCGACGGGTTCGTCAAGCTCCTCGCGCGTCAGGGCAGCGGCGAAGTGCTCGGCGGCGTCATCGTGGCCCCGCGCGCCTCGGAGCTGATCTACCCCATCGCGATCGCCGCCGAGCGGCGGCTGACCGTCGACCAGGTCTCCCGCGTCTTCGCGGTGTACCCGTCACTGTCGGGCTCGATCACCGATGCCGCCCGCGCGATGCACATCGTCGACCGCACGACCGACGTCGAGGCGTAGTCCGCCGGGCGCGTTCGGTCGACGCATCCGTCCCCGCGGGGCGCGTTGCGGGGCCGTTCGTGACGACCGAGCGCGGCGCGGCATCCTTCGGGCGTCGCATCCGTCCCCGCGGCGCGCGTTGCGGGGCCGTTCGTGACGACCGAGGGTGTGGTCCGGATGCCGCGGGGTGAGGGCCCGGGTCAGGTGATGGTCAGCAGCAGGTGACCGGCCGAGACGGTGTTGCCCGGCTGCGCGTCGATGCCGCCGATGACGCCGTCCTTGTGCGCCTGGATCGGCTGCTCCATCTTCATCGCCTCGAGCACGACCACGAGGTCGCCCTTGACGACCTGCTGGCCGTCGATCACGGCGACCTTCACGATCGTCGCCTGCATCGGCGAGGTCACCGCGTCACCCGATGCGCCGGCCATGACCGTCGTGGCGTGCGTGCGGCGCGACGGCGGTACGGCCACCGGCCGCCCGACCTTCGTGGCCGCGACGACACGGTCGGGCAGGCTCACTTCCAGGCGCCGCCCGGCCACCTCCACCACGACGGTGTGGCGGCTCTCTTCGGGCTCGGGGACGTGTGCTTCGCCGTCCCACGGCGGGATGTCGTTGTCGAACTCGGTCTCGATCCACCGCGTGTGCACGCCGAACCGGCCGTCCTCGGCGGTGAAGGCGGGGTCCCGCACGACGCGACGGTGAAACGGCAGCACGGTGGGCATGCCGGCGACCTCGAACTCGTCCAGCGCCCGGCGTGCCCGCTCCAGCGCCTCGGCGCGGTCGCGGCCGGTGACGATGATCTTGCCCAGCAGCGAGTCGAACGCGCCCGAGACGGCGTCGCCGGCGGTGACGCCGGAGTCGAGCCGGATGCCGGGTCCGCCGAAGGTCTTGAACACGTGGATGCGTCCCGGCTGGGGGAGGAACCCGCGACCGGGATCCTCGCCGTTGATGCGGAACTCGATCGAGTGGCCGACCGGCTGCGGGTCCACGTCTTCGAGCAGGCCGCCCTCGGCGAGGCGGAACTGCTCGCGCACCAGGTCGATACCGGTGACTTCCTCCGACACCGGGTGCTCGACCTGCAGGCGGGTGTTGACCTCGAGGAAGGAGATGGTCCCGTCCGCGCCGATGAGGAACTCGCACGTCCCCGCCCCGACGTAGCCGACGTCCTTGAGGATCGCCTTGGACGAGGTGTACAGCACCTCGTTCTGCTCCGGGGTGAGGAAAGGCGCCGGCGCCTCCTCGACGAGTTTCTGGTGACGGCGCTGCAGCGAGCAGTCACGGGTGGATACGACGATCACGGTGCCGGCGGCATCGGCCAGGCACTGCGTCTCGACGTGACGCGGCTTGTCGAGGTACTTCTCCACGAAGCACTCGCCCCGGCCGAACGCCGTGATCGCCTCGCGGGTGGCCGATTCGAACTGTTCGGCGATCTCGTCGTACTCCCGGGCGACCTTCAGGCCCCGGCCGCCGCCGCCGTACGCGGCCTTGATGGCGATGGGCAGCCCGTGCTCCTGGGCGAACGCGATGACCTCGTCGGCGCTGGAGACCGGGCCGGGGGTGCCGGGGGCCAGTGGCGCGCCCACCTTGTCCGCGACGTGGCGCGCGGTGACCTTGTCGCCCAGCGCCTCGATGGCCTCGGGCGACGGCCCGATCCAGACCAGCCCCGCGGCGATCACGGCGCGGGCGAACTCGGCGTTCTCGGCGAGGAAGCCGTAGCCGGGGTGCACCGCGTCGGCGCCGCTGCGACGGGCGACGGAGAGGATCTTGTCGATCGAGAGGTAGGTCTCGGCGCTCGTGGTGCCTTCTAGCGCGTAGGCCTCGTCGGCGAGGCGGGCGTGGAGGCAGTCGCGGTCCTGGTCGGCGTACACGGCCACCGACGCTTTGCCGCTGTCGCGCGCCGCGCGGATGATGCGAACGGCGATCTCGCCGCGGTTTGCGATGAGAACCTTGGCGATTGCGGGCATGGGTGTCAGCCTATCGAGGCTGCGAACGGCTTCTTTGGATCTCCCGCACAAGAAACTCCGGCGATCGTCTGTAGATGTCTACGAGCGGTTCCACAGCGAGGGCCAGCTGACGCCCAGCTCCCGCGCCAGACGGCGCACCGTCGGCAGCGACATTCCGACCACCGTGGACGGATCCCCGTGGACGCTGTCGATGAACGGGCCGCCGAGGCTGTCGATGGTGAACGCCCCTGCCACGTGCAGCGGTTCGCCGGTGGCGACGTACGCGGCGATCTCGTCGTCGGTGATGTCGGCGGCGAAGGTCACGGCGGCCTCCGCCACCGCGTGAGCCTCGCGCGGCGGCTGTCCCTGCTCCACCCGCACGACGCTGTGGCCGGAGTGCAGGATGCCGGTGCGCCCCCGCATCGACTGCCACCGGGCGGTGGCAGCCTCGGGGGTGTAGGGCTTCCCGAGAATCTCACCGTCGATCTCGAACATCGAGTCGCCCCCGATCACGAGGCCGTCGAATCCGACCGAGGCGACCCGCTCGGCGATGTCGGCGGCCTTGCGGCGCGCCAGCAGCAGCACGTGCTCCGCGGCATCCAGTGTGCGCGCCTCAGCCTGCTGCACGGCGGCGATGACGGCGTCCTCATCGACGTCGGGGGAGGCCGTCTCCGGCTCGATGCCGGCTTGCCGCAGCAGCATCAGACGGGCGGGGGAGGTGGATGCCAGGCACACGCGCATCGCCTAAGCGTAAGGGTGCGCACAGCCGGGTGTGCGAGCATCAAAGGATGGCTATACCCTTGGGCTCTTCAGACGCCCTCATCGATCTCGACGTCACCGATGTCGCCCACGGCGGCGTGTTCGTCGGCCGTCACGAGGGGCGCGTCGTCTTCGTCCCCGACGCTTTGCCCGGAGAGCGGGCGCGCGTGCGGCTGACCGACGTCGGCAAGGCCTCGTTCTGGCGCGGTGAAGTCCTCGAGGTCCTCGACGCATCGCCGCACCGGCGCCGGCACGTCTGGCGGCAGGCTGATGTCGACGTCGCCCCCGAGCAGCGCCCCGGCGGCGCCGACTTCGGTCACATCGAGCTCTCCCACCAGCGCGCCCTCAAGCAGCACGTCCTCACCGACGCCCTGCAGCGGTTCGGCGGCATCACGATGCCGGTGACGGTCGCACCGGTGGGCGCTGACGGCGTGGACCGCTCCGCCGCGCCGACCGATGACGACGGCACCGGGTGGCGCACCCGGCTGAGCCTGCACGTGGATGCCGAGGGCCGCGTCGGCCCGTATGCCGCCCGCAGCCACCGCGTCGTCACAGTGGAGGATCACCCCCTCGCCGCACCAGACATCGAGCGGGTGGCCCTCGAGCTGCCCAGCGGCGAGCCGGGCAGGATCGACCTCGTGCTCCCGGCCGACGGCCGCGTGCGGATCCTGCCGCGTCCGGAGCACCACCACCGTGCCGGCGGACGTCGCCTGCGCGGTGGCAGCGCCGCGAAGCACCCCGCGGCGAAGAACTCCAACCCGATGCGCGAGGTCGTCACCGAGCGGGTCGGGGAGCGGGAGTTCCGCGTCGACGCCGGCGGGTTCTGGCAGGTGCACCGGTTCGCCGCGAACGCGCTGACCCAGCTGGTCACCGAGCACCTCGGTCAGGCGTATCCCGATGGCCTGGACCCCGAGGCGCTGCACCTGGACCTGTACGGCGGCGTCGGTCTGTTCGCCGCCGCGCTGGGCGACCTCGGCGGGCCCCGCAGTCGCGTGATCAGCGTCGAGTCCGACTCGCGCGCCACTGAGCACGCCGGCGAGAACCTCGCCGAGTGGGCCGGCGCCCGCGCCGAGACCGGTCGCGTGGACCGCTGGCTCGCGCACTGGGGCAAGGACGCATCGGCCAAGGACCTGGCCCGCCTGGCACAGGGCGCGGTCGTCCTCGATCCGCCCCGCTCGGGAGCAGGCGGCGAGGTCGTCTCGGCCATCGCCGCACTCGCGCCGCAGACGATCGTCTACGTCGCCTGCGACCCGGTCGCGCTCGCCCGGGACCTGGCGACCTTCCGGGAAGCCGGCTACACGGCATCCCGCATCGACGGTCTGGACCTGTTCCCCCACTCGCACCACGTCGAGGCGGTCGCCACGCTCAACCGTGATCAGCCGCAGCGATAGCATGACCACCATGATCCGGGTGGCACTCATCGACGACCACGAGTCCGTGCGACTCGGGCTGGAAGCGGCGTGCCTACGCACCGAGACCAAGGACGTCGTCTTCTCCGGAAGCACCGTCACGGAGTACCTGGACTGGCGGATGTACAGCCGCGGCGCACCGGCCGACGTGGTCGTGCTGGATCTGACCCTCGGTGACGGGACCACGGTGACCGAGAATGTCTCGCGGCTGGTCAGCGACGGCTCCAGCGTCATCATCCACAGCGTCGCGGACCGGCCGGCGATCGTGCGCGAAGCGCTGTCGGCGGGCGCGGCCGGCGTGATCAGCAAAGCCAGCCGCATCGATGAGGTCGTCGACGCGATCCACACGGTCGCCAGCGGCCATCCGCTGGACAACGTCGAATGGGCAAGCGCGGTGGAAGGCGACCGCGCCTTCGCCGACGCGCAGCTGTCGGCGCGGGAACGCGATGTGCTGCGGCTGTACGCCGCGGGCCTGCCGTTGAAGGTCGTCGCCGACCGCCTCGGCGTGGCGTACTCGACGGCCAAGGAGAACATCACCCGGGTGCGCTACAAGTACGTCGAGGTGGGTCGTCCCGCCCCGACGAAGGTGGATCTCGCGCGCCGCGCGATGGAAGACGGACTGCTCACGAGACCCACCGAGACTCCCGGTGCCCACTGAGACCAGTCGCCGTGTGCTCGCCGAGGCGCACGGCACGTTCGGGCATACGGCGGACACCGCAGCCGGGATGGCCACCTTCACGCGCGCCCGCGTCGCCCGCTTCACCACCCTCGCGGTCGGGGCCGGCTGCATCATGCTCGGCGCCCACGCGCTGCTGACGGCCCTCGCGTCGACCGAGGAGCAGCCCGACTGGCACACCGCGCTGATGATCGTGGTGTTCGTTCCGCTGGCGGCCATGATCATCGCGTGTCTCATCGGGCGCGGCGTGCACCTGGCGGCGGGCGTGTTCGCCGTGGCGTACCCCCTCGCCCTCCTGGCGTGGCCGCTGGCCACGGCGGGCTCGCCGCCCTCCCCGGACAGCGGCCCGTGGATCTGGCTGCTGCTGAATGTGGCGACGGTGGCCGCTGTCCTGTCGTTCCCGCTGCCGCTGCAGGTGGCCTGGATCGTGCTGGTCCCCGTGCAGTACGGCGTGGTGCGGCTGGCTCAGGCCGGGTTCGCCGGGGAGTTCTGGGGCCCCGTCATCCTGGACGTCATCTACGCGATCATCCTCGGCGCGGTGCTGCTGACGCTGGACCGGGTGTACCGTGCCGTGGCGACCCGCGTCGACCAGGCCCGGGTTGAAGCCGTCGCGTCCTATGCCGCTGCCGCCGCCGCGGACGCCGCGGAGCGCGAACGCGTGGCCGTGGCCGCGCTCATGCACGACAGCGTGCTGGCCGCCCTGATCGCCGCCGAACGCGCTGACTCGCCGCGCGAACACGCCCTCGCCGTCGCGATGGCGCGGGAAGCCCTGACGCGACTGGCCAACGCCGAGCAGGACGTCGGGGAGGGCCCCGACGCCCCCGTGGGGATGCGCGAGCTCGTGGACGCCCTGGAACGGGGTTCGCGCGAAGTGGGCGTCGAATTGCACGTGGCTCGCTCGCTCGCCGACGAGAACCTCACCGTCCCCGGCCGCGTCGGACGCGCGCTGGTGCTGGCAGCGACCCAGGCGGTGGCCAACGCCGTCGAGCACGCGGCGGCGGCCGGCTTGGAAGTCACCCTCACCGACACCGCGCAGCCCGGTGGCATGGTCATCGTCGTGCACGACCACGGTCCCGGGTTCGACCTCGCCACCGTCCCCGACGACCGGCTGGGAATCCGCGCCTCCATCAACGCGCGGGTGGCGGCCGTGGGCGGCCAGGCACGTGTCGTCCCGACCGCGGACGGCACCAGCGTCACACTCGAGTGGAGCCCGTCGGCATGAGACTGAATCCACGCGTCGTGCTGTCCTCGCTCGGGGTGGCGTTCACGGCCTACCTCGGGCTGGGGTGGCCCTGGTGGGATGACGGCGTCTCGCAGCACTGGGCGACCACCGCCGGTGTCGTGGGGCTGTACCTGGCCACGTCGTGGCTGTGCATCTTCTGGGAGCCGCGCGCGGTCCCCGTCGCGGTTCCCGACGAAGGCGACGGCACCGGCGGTTCGTTCATGACCGGCGGTGCCAGCGGGCCGACCTTCCTGCCGGCATGGGCGGCCGCCCTGGCGCTGGCGACCGCGGTGATCGTGCCCACCGTGATGTGGGCGAGCGTGGACGCCGCAGCACGGCAGGAGCCCTACGCGACCTGGACCATCGGGGCCATCGGCGCGCTCATGGTGATCGTGGTGGTGCGCCGCAGGCCCATCTTCGCGTGCATCGGGATCGTGGCGCTCACCGTGCAGGGGGTGCTGTGGATCGGTCTGCTGCCCACGCTGTCGCTGGGGCTCGTCGGCTCGGTCATGTGGACGGCCATGGCGCAGCTGCTGATGTGGTCGACCGACCGCGCGTCCCGCGAAAGCGCGCAGCTGGCACGACTGCAGCGCGCGGCATCCGAATGGCTGGCTTCGCAGGCCGGACGTCAGCGCGAGCGGCGCATCCAGGTGCAGCGCGCTCTCGCGGTCGCCGGCCCGGTGCTGACCCGCACGATCGCCGCCGGCGGGGATCTTCCTCCCCACGAGCGTGAGATGGCCAGGCTGGCAGAAGGCCGGCTGCGCGACGAATTGCGAGGGCGCCGACTGCTCGACGACGACGTGCGCGCCGTCCTGGAGGCTGCCCGCCAGCGGGGCGCGAACGTGACCGTGCTCGACGAGGGCGGTCTGGACGGCGTCGGCGAGGCGGGGCTGCGCGTCGTGCGCGCGGAACTTGCGGACGTGCTGCGCAATGCGCGGTCCGAACGCATCTACATCCGCACCGCACCCCACGACACGATCGCCGTCACCGTCGTCGGGCGCAGTCGCACCGACGGCGAGGACACCGTGGATCTGTGGCAGGAGATCGCCCTGCCCGCCGCAGCCGAACGCTGAGAAGGTGGGCGAGGGGCGGCGAAGCCGCCCACCCCTCGCCGTGCGGAGTGGTTACCCGAAAACCTCTCCGCGGGTGGGTCGATTCCCGGGTTCGAAGAACGAAGCGGGTCGACCGACGCAGAATTGCGTTCAGCACACTCAGTATCCGCCGGCGCCGCCGCGGCTGTCTGTAGGTATTTTGGGGGACACGCCGGGCGGGAGCCCCTCAGCGGTAGGAGTTTCCCCAGCCGGCTGCGCGATCCAGCGGCCGCCGCAGGCCGCGAGCGGCCAGCTCCCACCCGTGACGCACCGGCGCGTCCTCGACGACCGCAGCGGCCGCTTCACGTTCGTACGCCTCGGAGACGACGGCGACCACCGCAGCCAGCTCCAGGTCGCTGGGAGCGCCGCGCGACAGGTCGACGCGGATCCCCGCCGGTTCGATGGCCGGGGCGCTCATAGCGGGATGTTCCCGTGCTTCTTGGGCGGCAGGCTCGCACGTTTGCCGCGGAGCGACCGCAGCGCCTTCGCGATCGACACCCGGGTCTGGGCCGGCTCGATGATGCCGTCCAGCTCGCCGCGTTCGGCCGCGAGGAAGGGGGAGGCGACGTTGTAGGTGTATTCGGTGGCCAGGCGCGTGCGCACCGCGGCGACGTCTTCGCCTGCTTGCTCGGCACGCTTGATCTCGCCTCGGTAGAGGATGTTCACCGCGCCCTGACCGCCCATCACCGCGATCTCGGCGGTGGGCCAGGCCAGGTTCACGTCGGCGCCCAGCTGCTTGGAGCCCATCACGATGTATGCCCCGCCGTAGGCCTTGCGCAGGATCACGGTCACCAGCGGCACCGTCGCCTCGGCATACGCGTACAGCAGCTTCGCGCCGCGGCGGATGACGCCGGTCCACTCCTGGTCGGTGCCGGGGAGGTAGCCTGGCACGTCCACGAGGGTCACGATCGGGATCGAGAACGCATCGCAGAACCGTACGAAGCGGCTCGCCTTTTCGCCCGCCTCGATGTTCAGCGTCCCGGCCATCTGCGACGGCTGGTTGGCGATGATGCCGACGGTGCGCCCCTCCATCCGGCCGAAGCCGATGACGATGTTAGGGGCGAACAGCGGCTGCACCTCGAGGAAGTCGCCGCCGTCGACCAGGTGGGAGATGACCTGGTGGATGTCGTACGGCTGGTTCGCGGAATCCGGGATGATCGTGTTCAGCGACCGGTCGGCATCCGTCGTCTCCCACTCGAACCCGTTCTCGTACACCGGGAGCTCGGCCATGTTGTTGTCGGGGAGGTAGCCGATGAGCGTCCGGGCGTAGTCGAGGGCGTCGTCCTCGTCTTCGGCGAGGTAGTGCGCCACGCCCGAGCGGGTGTTGTGGGTGTAGGCGCCGCCGAGCTCTTCCATCCCGACGTCTTCGCCGGTGACGGTCTTGATCACGTCGGGGCCGGTGACGAACATCTGGCTGGTCTTGTCGACCATGATGACGAAGTCGGTCAGGGCGGGGGAGTACACCGCACCGCCGGCGGCCGGGCCCATGATGAGGGAGATCTGCGGGATGACTCCGGATGCCGCGGTGTTCAGGCGGAAGATCTCGCCGTACTTGCCCAGGGCCACGACGCCCTCCTGAATGCGCGCGCCGCCGGAATCGAGCATGCCGATGATGGGCATGCCGCCGCGGAGGGCGAACTGCATCACCTTGATGATCTTGTCGCCGGCCACCTCGCCCAGCGACCCGCCGAAGGTCGAGAAGTCCTGCGCGTACACCGCGACGGTGCGGCCGTGGATCGTGCCGGTGCCGGTGACGACGGAGTCGCCGTACGGCCGCGAGCGGTCCATGCCGAACGCCGTGGTGCGGTGGCGCACGTACTCATCGAGCTCGACGAAGGAGCCGGGGTCCACCAGCAGTTCGATGCGCTCCCGCGCGGTCAGCTTGCCCTTGGCGTGCTGCTTCTCGCGCGCGGCGGATTCCGCGTCGAGGACCGCCTCCTGGTAGCGATTGCGCAGGTCGGCGATTTTGCCGGCGGTCGTCGATAGGTCGGGTTGATCCGTCACTGTTCCACCCTAGCGACCACACCCCCGCGGGCCTTGGAGGGTGCGCACAAGGGGTTGCCTGATCCGCTGTGCGATCGGGCCTGCGCGTAGGGTGTCGCCATGACGCTCCCCACTGAAGGCTTCCCGCTGGCCGCGGCCGTCTCGCCGCGGTTGCAGATCGTCGAATCCACCGGCTCCACCAACGCCGACCTCGTCCGCGATGTCGAACGCGACCCCGCCGGGCACCCGCATCTGTCGGTGCTGCTCACCGACGACCAGCGCGCCGGGCGCGGCCGCCTGGACCGGTCCTGGACCACTCCGGCGGGCACCGCGCTGGCGGTGTCGGTGCTCGTGCGGGTGGCGGGGCTGCCGGCGCACGCCCGTGGCTGGATCCCCCTCATCGCCGGGGCGGCGATGACGCGCGCGGTGACCCAGGTGCTGCGCGGCCAGTCGCACGAGGTACGGCTGAAGTGGCCGAACGACGTGCTGCTGAACGGCGGCAAGGTGTGCGGCATCCTCGCCGAGGTGGTCCCCGGCGACCCGGCCGCGGTCGTCATCGGCGCCGGCGTGAACACCACGATGCAGCCGGTCGATCTGCCGGTGCCCACGGCGACGTCGTTCGCGGCGGTCGGGGTCACCGTCGACGTCGACGATCTGCTGGCGCGCTACCTGCGCGGACTCGACGAGCACCTGCAGAAACTGCTGATCGCGGGCGGCGACGCTGCGGCATCCGGATTGCGTGCAGAGATCGAGCAGCTGTGCGAGACGATCGGCCACGATGTGTCGGTGGGCATGCCCGACGGTGGCGTGCTGGTGGGGAAAGCGGTGCGCCTGGACGGCGACGGACGCCTTGTGGTCGAGGTCGCGGGGGTGGAGACGGTGGTCTCGGCCGGGGACGTCGTGCACGTGCGCTGACCGGCGCTTCGGGCGCGCCGGAGCGCCGAGGTCGTCGGGGGCGGTCACAATGGTCCTGTGACCCAGCCGATCAGCTTCGCCGGACGCCCGCTCACGCCGGCGCCCGGTGCGCCGACCCCTGAACTGAAGGTGGCGCGGCTGCGAGGGCACGCCCGCCGCCTGTTCTGGTCCGCGCTCGTGCTCATCGCCGTCGCCGGTGCAGTGGGCTACTTCTACGGCAACGTGCCCGTGCCGTTCGAAGAGTGGATGCTGCCGACCGCCGCCGCCGCGCTCGTGCTGCTGCTGGTGGTGCTGCCGTTCCTGGTCTGGTTCTCCCGCACGTACACGATCACCACCAGGCGCGTCATCGCCCGATCGGGACTGCTCACGACCCACCGCAACGAACTGGCCCACGCCCGCGGCTACACGATCCGCGAGCGCCGCGGTCCGCTGCAGCGGCTGTGGGGGGCGGGCACGCTCATCCTGTCCAACGGGGTGGATGCGCCGCTGGTGATGAAGAACGTGCCGGCGGTGTCGCTGGTGCACGAAGTCCTCGCCGACCAGGTCGAGGTGAGCCAGATCCTCGCGCACCGCGACTCGCACGCCATCCCTACCGTCACCCAGGCGCCCGGTCCGCCGCCGCCGCTCCCCGGCCGCTGAGCCGACCTCGCGCGCTCGAGCGATGCGCGAAGATGAAGGGGACGGAAGGAGCTTGCATGACGCTGCGAGTCGGAGTGGTAGGCGGGGGCCAGTTGGCCCGCATGATGATCGCGCCGGCGGTCGAACTCGGCATCGAATTGCGCGTCCTCGCCGAACAGCCGGAGATGGCAGCCGCGCTGGCGGCCACGGCGGTGGGCGACTACCGCGACGCCGACACGGTGCTGGCCTTCGCCCGCGACGTGGACGTGGTCACGTTCGACCACGAGCACGTGCCACAGCCGGTGCTCCATGCGCTCGTCGACGCCGGGGTCGCAGTGCACCCCGGACCCGACGCCCTGCTGTACGCGCAGGACAAGCTGCTCATGCGCGCGCGCCTGGACGAGCTCGGGATGCCGCAGCCGGACTGGGCCGCCGTCACCGACACGGCACAGCTGCAGCAGTTCCTCGACGATCACGGCGGCCGGGCGGTCGTCAAGACGCCGCGCGGCGGCTACGACGGCAAGGGCGTGCGGGTCGTGTCTGCCGCGACCGAGGCGGAGGACTGGTTCACCGCGCTGGCAGAAGATGCGCGCGGTGGGGCGCTGCTGGTCGAGGAACTGGTCGATTTCACGCGGGAGCTGGCCCAGCAGGTGGCACGCAGCCCCTCCGGCGCGATGCGGTCCTACCCGGTCGTGGAGACCGTGCAGCGCGACGGCGTGTGCGCCGAAGTCATCGCGCCGGCCCCTCATGCCGCTGACCGGCTGTCCGAGGTGGCACGAGGAATCGGCGAGGCGATCGCCGCGGGGCTGGGAGTGACCGGCATCCTGGCGGTCGAGCTGTTCGAGACCAGCGACGAGCGGGTGCTCGTCAACGAACTCGCGATGCGCCCGCACAACAGCGGCCACTGGAGCCAGGACGGCGCCGTGACGAGCCAGTTCGAGCAGCACCTGCGCGCGGTGCTGGACCTGCCGCTGGGCGACCCGTCGCCGCGGGCGCCGTGGTCGGTCATGGTCAACATCCTCGGTGGGCCGGCCGCCGGCGGGCTCGATGAGCGCTTCGCCGCGGCGATGGCCGAGCATCCCGATGCGAAGATCCACACCTACGGCAAGGCCCCGCGCCCCGGCCGCAAGGTGGGTCACGTCACCGTCGTCGGCCCCGATCTCGACGAAACGGTCTACGAAGCACGCGCCGCCGCCGCCCACTTCGACGCCTGACAGACGCTGAAACGACACCTGGTCGCCGACACGGTGGGAACTTCCCATCGTTTCGGCGACCAGCTGTGGTCTCACCGGTCGGGCGGGGACGGGTCGTGCGCGCCGTTGCGGGCAACTTGCAGGCGCGCGGCCTAGCCTTGACAGGTGACCCGGCCGCTGCATTCCTCCGAAGAACCCCTCGTCGGTGTCGTCATGGGCTCCGACTCCGACTGGCGCGTCATGAGCGATGCCTCCCAGGTGCTGAGCGAATTCGCCGTGCCGCACGAGGTCGAGGTCGTCTCGGCCCACCGCACGCCCGACAAGCTGATCCGGTACGGCCGTGAGGCGCGGGGGCGGGGCCTGAAGGTCATCATCGCCGGCGCCGGCGGCGCAGCCCACCTACCAGGCATGCTCGCCTCCGTCACCGGGCTCCCCGTCATCGGCGTGCCCGTGCAGCTGGCCACCCTCGACGGCCTCGACTCGCTGCTGAGTATCGTGCAGATGCCCGCCGGCATCCCGGTGGCCACCGTCTCGATCAACGGCGCCCGCAACGCCGGACTGCTCGCCGCGCGCATCCTCGCGACCGGCGACAGCCGGCTCGCCGACCGGATCGATGGCTTCGCCCTGGACCTCGAACGTCAGGTCGAGGAGAAGAACCGGCGGCTGAAGGACTCGCTGTGAGCGTGAGCAGCCCGCCGCGCGCCAGCGCCGGCAGGCCGACGTCGGCGCGGTCCGCACTCGTGCAGGACCGACCGATGCGGCATCCGGATGCCGCATCGCCCGACGTGATGACCCGCCGCGCCTGGTGGCTCGTGGTGCTCAACTTCCTGCTGCCGGGGTCGGCACAGGTGGTGGCGGGCAACCGCCGGCTGGGCCGCGTGGGACTTGCGGCCACCCTCGCGATGTGGGTCCTGCTCGCGCTCACCGTGCTTTCGGCCCTGCTGTGGCGCGCACCGATCGGCTGGATCGGCACCAACTGGTTCGCGCTCACCCTGGTCCAGCTCATCCTTTTCGCGTACGTGGTGCTGTGGGTGGTGCTGACCGTCGACACCCTGCGACTCGTGCGCCTGGTGCGCGTGCGAAAGGCGGCCAGGTTCGGGGTGGCGGCGCTCGCCGTCGCGCTGCTCGTGGTCGCCGGTGGGACCACGGCCTACGCCGCTGTCTCGGTGGGCACCGCGCGGGACACGCTCGGCAGTCTCTTCGGACAGAGCGGCCCCACCGTGCCGCCCTCGGACGGCCACTACAACATCCTCCTGCTCGGTGCCGACAGCGGCGACGGCCGCGACTCGATGCGGTTCGACAGCATCTCCGTCGTGTCGATCAACGCCGACACCGGCGCGGTCACGATCACCGGCATCCCGCGCGACATCCAGAACCCGCCGTTCTCGGCAGGCCCCATGCAGGACCTGTATCCCGACGGCTTCGAGGGTCACAGCGACCCCACCTGCGGGTGGAGCGCCGGCATCAACCAGCTCATGAACGCCGTCGAGGTGTGCCGCGACGGCACCGGTCTCTACCCGGACGCCGAGGACAACGGCTCCTCGCCGGCCGTGGAGGCGACCAAGGATGCCGCAGAGGGCATCCTCGGCATCGAGATCCCGTACTACGTCTTCGTCGACATGCACGGCTTCGCCGACCTCATCGACGCGCTGGGCGGGGTGGACATCACGGTCGCCGAGCGGCTGCCCAAGGGCGGCGGTCCCGCCTACGAG
This sequence comes from Microbacterium sp. zg-B96, assembly GCF_030246865.1. NCBI lineage: Bacteria > Bacillati > Actinomycetota > Actinomycetes > Micrococcales > Microbacteriaceae > Microbacterium > Microbacterium sp. zg-B96. The sequence goes on from NZ_CP126738.1 coordinate 807,792, forward strand.
GGTCAGCCGGTCGATGACTGGGCGACCGGCTGGATCGAGGCGGGCGAGCAGCACATGGACGGCGACACCGCTCAGTGGTATGCCCGCTCCCGCTACACCACCAGCGACTGGGATCGCATGCAGCGCCAGCGGCAGTTGCAGCAGGCGATGCTCGCCCAGCTCGATCCGGTGACGGTGCTCACGCGCATCAACGAGATCCTGGGCGCCGGTCAGCACCTCATCGAGACCGACCTGCCGCAGTCGATGCTGCCCTACTTCGCCGAGCTGGCGCTGAAGGCGAAGGAGCAGCCGATGACGTCGCTCGAACTCACCCCCGAGGGGGTGGGTATCGACCCGGAGGAACCCGACTACGACTACATCCGCGAGATCATGCAGTCCACGCTCCACCCGCTGACACCCACCCCGGCTCCGGAGGGCTGAGCGATGACGACGACACTGCGAGTGGTGCTGGACGCCCTCGTCCAGCCGGCCGGCGACCTCGCCGAGGCGTCGCGCGAGCTCACGACAGCACTGGTGCGCACCGCGCCGTCCGGTTGCGAGGTCGCCGCTCTCGTGCCGGCGGCGCCGGACGGGGCGGTCGCCGAGCTGCGGGGTCAGCTCCCGGGCATCGCCCGCATCGACACCGCCCCCCTCGGGCGCCGCGAGCTCGCGGCATCCTGGCAGCTGGGCATCGCCACGGGAGCCGGCGGCGGCATGATCCACTCGCCGAGCCTCATGGCGCCGCTCGTGCGTCACGACCGTGCGTATGACCACGACCAGACCGTCGTGACGGTGTGGGACCTCACCCCGTGGGAGGCGCCGGACGAGCTGCCGCGCGCGACGGCGATGTGGCACAGATCGATGCTCAAGCGCGCGGTCAAGCACGCCGACGCCGTCGTGGTGCCTACGCACGCGCACGCCCAGCGCCTGGCGGAGTTCGCGAAGCTCGGCGACCGGATCCGCGTGATCGCCGGCGCTGCCCCGGCCGGCTTCGCCGTGCCGACGGATGAGGTCGGGCGCCGCCGTGCGCTGGAGCTTCCCGCGCAGTACGTGCTGATCGACGGCGGGCGGCGCGATGGGCTCGACGCTGCGTTCGCCGCAGCCGCACGTGCCGGCGGCGACCTCGCCGTCGTGGTCACCGACGTGACCGAGGAGGGCGCCGCGGCGGTAGCCGACATCGCGAGCGCGGCGGGCCTGCCCGAAGCGCACCTTCACGTGCGAGGGCGGCTCGATGCCGCCGACCGCGCCGCAGTGCTGGGAGGCGCCGCGACCGTGCTGGCCTCTTCGACCCTCACGGTGTTCCCGTGGCTCGTCGTCGAGGCCCTCGCTGTCGGTGCCCCGGTCGTCGCGGCCGCCTGCGAGGTGCACCGTGAGGTGATCGTCGACGGGGGACTGCTCGTCGACGCGTCGGGCGACGCTCTCGCCGCGGGCCTGGCGCAGGCCCTCGGCTCGGATGCCGCGCGGGCGCGACTGGCGGTGCTGGCAGGCGACCGCGGCCGGGCGTTCTCATGGCTCGGAGCTGCGGAGCGGGTCTGGCAGTTGCACGCCGAGTTGTAGCCCCGTCTCGGAAGATCGCCGCGCCTCAGGCGCTGCTATTCGCGTGTGAACGAAACGTAACCGCGCTGGTCCGACCGAGCCACCCCGTGCTGGAACTGCTGCGTGCAGCCGTTCGCATCGCACGTCTGTGCTGCGGCGGGCCACCCCAGCCAGGTGATCTCGCCGCCGTAGGTGTACCACATTGACAGGATCGCGCCGTACTGCGTGAAGACAGGCTGTCCGCTCGAGTTCTGCGTGAGGATCCCGGCGCCGTAGTGCTGGATCCACCCTCCGCCGTTGGCGTCGGAGTAACGGATGCTGTTCAGTGCCGGACCGAAAGTGGCGAGTCCGCCGCCGTTGCGCCACGACGAGGCGATGGAGCCGAACACCCCGTAGGTGCCCCACGCGGGAGACTCGGTGATCACTCCGCCGTCGAACTCCTGAGCGCAGTCTCCGGATGCCGTGCATGAACGTTCCGTGCGCGGCCAGCCGTACGGCCCCGCCTCGGAACCGCTCGATGACCACAAGCGCTGTCCCGCGCCGTACGGGATCGCGCGGACCCCCGAGGTGCCCTGGGCGAGTATCCCCGCTGCGAAGTTCTGGACCCAGCCCCCGCCTCCGGCGCTGACCGTACGCATGTCGTTGAATGCGGGTCCCATGGACGACAGGCCGCCGCGTCCCAGCCAGTCCGCGGCGATGGAGCCGCTCAGGATATGGGCACCCCACGTCGGGTCAACCGTCACGACGCCGCCCGCGAATGTCTGTGCGCAACGGTCCGCGACGCAGGAGTAGTCGGTCGTCGGCCAGCCGACCCAGCCGCTGGCACCGCCGGTGCTCATCCACTCGTCCAGCAACGCGCCGTACGGCGTGAGGTGGAAGCCGCTGGCGCTCTGAGCAAGCACGCCGCGTTCGAAGTGCTGTATCCAGGCAACGCCGTCGGGACGCTCGAGATAGGCCATGTCGTTCAGTGCAGCGCCGAGCGAGCCGTCTGTCGCGCCGGAAGCCCGCCAATGATCGTTGACTCCGCCCCAGATCGCGTGGGCGCCGTACGCGGCAGTCGAGGAGATCGACCCCGCGACGAAGGACTGCGCACAGCGGGACCCGCTGGAACAGGCGATCGGGGCGTTGGGGAAGCCGAGGCCACCCGTGGCACCGCCCTGTCTGTTGTACTCCGTCAGCGTCGCCCCGTTCGCGATGAACACCGTTCCGCCCCAGAAGCTGCCGTAGAGCGTGCCTCGCTCGAAGCGCTGGTACCACCCCTCGCCGTTGTTCTCGACGTAGACCGCGTACGACACGGGCGCGCCCATGCTGCCGCCGGCGCCGCCCTGCGCGTTCCAGTAGTCCGCGAATCCGGGGTGCACGGTGAAGCTGCGGGGGTCGCCGAACCAGTCCGTGAAGAGGCGCCAGAAGTTGCGGTTGCCGTACGCCGAGCAGCCGTCGCCGGTGCCGTAGAGGTTGCGCAGTGCGGCGTCGTTGGGCGTATACGGCGTGTAGATGTACAGCGCTGCGGTCGCCTGGTTGTGGATGTACACCGGCTTCGTGCCACAGGACACCGTGGGCGAGTAGAGGATGTTGTTGGTGCGGCCGGCGCGGTAGCCCCACGAATTGGGTGTGGCGCGGTAAATCTGGAACTGGCGAGCGGCGTAGTACACCTGGTAGAAGAAGCCGGCGGTATTCGGGTCGCACGGTGCGGTGTCGGGACAGCCCTGGCCGGTCGCGGCCTGATAGCTCCACGCCGACGGCCGGGTGGCCGTGATCAGACTCTGCTCCTTCTCAAGCAACACCAGCAGCACGCGCTGGTTGATGCCGCACGAACGGGCGACGTTGTCGATGATCTGAGCCGCGGTCTCGCGAGGATTGCCGACATACCCCCTGCAGTGGGAGTCGGCCGCGACAGTGGGGGTGGACTGGGCGTAGGACTTCAGGCACGTGTATCCGTCGGCGCACGTGCGCACTTTCCCGTTCAGGAACGTCTGGACGTCGGTCGCGGTCATCCCGTTCGAGTCGTAGAAGACCTGATCATCGATGATGTGCCCAGCGTCCCAGTCCGACGCATCGGCCGCAGCCGCCGGCTCGCTCGGGAGCGGAACGAGGAGGCCGATCGTTGCGATGAAGGCGACCAGCAGCGACATGATCCTGATGTGCCGCCGCGGGGCGGGATGCTCTCTGACGCTCACGGGACGCTCACTTCGCTGTCGGCACGACCGTAAGAGGTCGGGGAGGTGTAGGTGAGCGTCAGGTCCCAAGTCCCCGGCGACAACACGCTCGCCGGAATGGTCATGACGCCGCAGAAGTTGGTCTGAGGCCCGCTGGTGGCGTCGATCGCCGCCGTGTGAGACGTGTCGTCGCGTCGTACCTCGAGCGTGCACGTCCCGCCTGCCTCCGGCGCGGCGCCGACGATACCGGTCGCTTCGATGGCGCCGTCGATGACGTCCACAGTCGTGAGGACAACGTCAACGGGCGCGAGCCCGGCCGGAGCAGTGGGGGAAGCTGTGACCGGCGGCGGAGCCGCGGTCTCACCGGGCTGCGCGGGTGCCGCCGACGTCGGTGAGGCGGACTGCGCCGGCGGGATGGGAGTGCTGCTCCCGGTCGCACCGGGGGCGGGTTCAGCGGCGCACCCCACGAAGCCGGCACACAGCACGACAGCGACCGCCGACAGGGAGTATCGGCGAACCCGATGCCGCGCGGCAGTATTCATCCCACCAGGCTATACAGCGCGCACCCCCGTGCGGTGGACCGGCGCACGGTGTCTTGCGGCGCGCAAGGAGATGGCGGCCCGGCTCAGGGGCGCATCGGCCGCACGTCGGCAAGCCGAGGGTGCAGGCGGTCCTTGTCCGACAGTTCCGCGCGGTCGAGCGGGACCGGCCAGGGCACGGCAACCGTCTCGTCCGCCAGGTTGAGGAAGGTGTAGTCGGCGTCGGGACGCCAATGCGCGTTCACCAGGTAGCTGTAGGCGGTGTCGTCCTCGATCGTCTGGAAGGCGTTGCCGACACCGCGCGGAACGAAGATCCCTCGGGACGCGTCGATGACGCTCGTGAAGAGGCGACCGAAGCTGGGCCCCTCCCGCAGATCCACCCATGCGCCGAAGACGGAGCCGGTGGCCACCGAGATGTACTTGTCCCATGGCTCGGCGTGGATGCCTCGCGTGGTGCCGGCGGCGCGATTGAACGAGATGTTGTTCTGCACCGGCTGGAAGTCGGGCAGCCCGACCGAACGCATCTTCTCCTGCTGCCAGTTCTCCTTGAACCAGCCCCGGTTGTCGCCATGGACGGGAAGGTCGAAGAGGATCAGCCCCGGAATGGAGGTTTCCTGGGCGGCAAGGGATTTCCCGTATTCCATCGTCACTGCCCCGTTGTCCGGTATTTCGCTTCGGTTGCTTCCTTCTCGGGGCGCCACCAGTCCTCGTTGTCCCGATACCAGCGGATCGTGTCGGCAAGCCCGGCTTCGAAGTCCGTGTATGTGGGAGACCATCCCAGTTCGGTGCGGAGCTTCGTGGAGTCGATCGCGTACCGCTTGTCGTGGCCGGGACGGTCGGTGACCAGGTCGTATGCGTCCGAGGGCAGGCCCATCTCGCGGAGAATCACCTCGACCACTTGGCGGTTGGAGCGTTCGCCGTCCGCGCCGATCAAGTAGGTCTGCCCGATCTCGCCGGACTCGAGGATCGTCAGGACGGCGGACGAGTGGTCGTCAGCGTGGATCCAGTCGCGCACGTTCCGCCCGTCTCCGTAGAGTCTCGGCCGGACACCGTCGATCACATTCGTGATCTGCCGCGGGATGAACTTCTCGATGTGCTGACGCGGACCGTAGTTGTTCGAGCAGTTGCTGATGGTCGCGCGCACACCGAACGAGCGCACCCAGGCGTTCACAAGAAGGTCCGAGCCGGCCTTCGTCGAGGAGTAAGGGCTCGAGGGGTTGTACTTCGTGTCTTCCGTGAACCGCGTCGGCTCATCGAGCTCGAGATCCCCGTACACCTCATCGGTCGAGATGTGGTGGTAGCGGATGCCCGTCCGGCGGGCTGCTTCGAGCAACGTGAACGTGCCGACGAGGTTGGTGTGGATGAACGGCGAGGGATCGGACAGGGAGTTGTCGTTGTGCGATTCCGCTGCGAAGTGCACGACGGCATCGTGCGTGTCGAACAGTGAGTCGACGAGTGCGCGGTCCGCGATGTCGCCCCGAACGAGACGCATGCGATCCTCTGGCAACCCCGCGAGGGACGCCGCGTTGGCCGCATAGGTCATGCTGTCGAGCACGGTGACGTTGTCGTCGGTGTTGCTGAGGACGTGGTGCACGAAGTTGGAGCCGATGAAACCGGCGCCACCCGTAACGAGAAGGTTCCGCATTGCTCCAGATTAGTGGGCACGCCGCCGAGAGACCGCTGTGCCTCGCCCCGGCGATTGGCGAGCGCGCCTCCGATCGGCGAGACTGGACAGCATGCGCGGGATCATACTGGCCGGAGGAACCGGCTCACGGCTCCACCCCATCACCCTCGGGGTGTCGAAGCAACTGGTACCGGTTTACGACAAGCCGATGATCTACTACCCACTGTCGACGCTGATCCTCGCGGGAATTCGCGACATCCTCGTGGTGACGACGCCGCACGATGCGGATCAGTTCGAACGCCTCCTCGGGGACGGCACCCGCTTCGGTGTCTCGATCACCTACGCGCAGCAGCCCTCCCCGGACGGCCTGGCGCAGGCTTTCGTCCTGGGGGAGCAGCACATCGGCTCCGAGTCGGTCGCGCTCGTGCTCGGGGACAACATCTTCTACGGTCAGGGGCTGGGCACCCGTCTTCGCCAGTTCGCATCGCCTGACGGTGGCGTGATCTTCGGGTATTGGGTCGACGACCCCACGGCCTACGGTGTTGTGGAGTTCGGAGAGGACATGCGCGTCGCCTCGATCGAGGAGAAGCCGGCCCATCCCAAGAGCAGTTATGCCGTGCCGGGGCTTTACTTCTACGACAACGACGTCGTGGAGATCGCCAAGACGCTCAAGCCGTCGCCGCGGGGCGAGCTCGAGATCACCGACGTCAATCGCCGATACCTGGAAGAAGGACGGCTGCGCGTCGAACTGCTGCCGCGCGGAACCGCCTGGCTCGACACCGGCACGTTCGACTCCCTCAGCGAGGCGACCGAGTTCGTGCGCACCGTGCAGAAGCGCCAAGGGCTCTCACTGGGGTGCCCCGAGGAGGTCGCATGGCGACTCGGGTTCCTCAGTGACGATGAACTGCGCGAAAGGGCGGCCCCGCTCGTGAAGAGCGGTTACGGCGCCTACCTCCTCAACCTCTTGGACGCACGATGAGACGGCGCGCTGCAGAAGACGAGACAAGGAACACGGTGCCCACGTTCGACATCGGACCGCGCGAAGGCGCACCCGCCACTCGCTTCCCCGACGGCGGGAAGCGGGTGATCTTCTACCTCTTCTTCGATCACGAGGGGGTGGTGGACGACTACGTCCCGTACAAGCTCGAGAGGCTGCGGCCCTTCGCCGAGCACATCTTCGTCATCGTGAACGGCTCCGTGAATGCTGAAGGCAAGGCGAAGCTCGACGCGGTCGCCGACACCGTCTGGGAACGGGAGAACACCGGCTTCGACGTCGGCGGGTACAAGGCCGCGCTCGCCGAATTCGGTGAGGAACGGCTCGCCGAGTACGACGAGCTCATCCTCATGAACTACACCTGGTACGGGCCCGTGCGCCCGTTCGAGCCGGTCTTCGAGCGGATGGACGCTGAGGACGTCGACTTCTGGGGGCTCACCACCCACGGGTCGATCAAGCCGAATCCGTTCACTCATCACGGTGAGCTCAAGGCGCACATCCAGTCGCACTGGATCGCGGTCCGGAAGTCGATGTTCCAGAGCCAGGACTGGCGCGACTACTGGGCGAACATGCCCGCGATGACCACCTACCTCGACTCCGTCCTGAAGCACGAATCCGTCTTCACCGACCACTTCGCCACACGCGGCTGGTACTGGGACACCGCCTTCTCGCACGAGGCGTACAGCGATGCCCACCCGACCTTCCAGTTCGCCGGGCAGCTGCTGGACGAAGGATGCCCGCTGCTGAAGCGGCGCCCCTTCTTCCACACTCCCGTCTTCCAGGACCGCCACTCGATCGTCCCGCGCTGGTTCCTGGACAAAGCGGAGTCCTATGGGTACTCGCGCGACCTCATCCTGCCGAACCTGGCTCGCACCAGCGAACCGCGCGCGCTGTACACCAACGCGGCCCTGCTGGAGGTCCTGCCGGACGGCCACTCGGATTACGACGAAGGCAAGCCGCAGCGCATCGTGGCGATCGTGCACATCTTCTACGTCGACATGACGGAGGAGCTGCTCGGATTCCTCTCCAACCTTCCCAGCGGGTTCGATTTGATCGTCACCACGACCGACGAGGGGCGTGCGCGCGAGATCCGCACCATCATCGACCGGCGCGCGGACCCCAAGGTCCAGAAGTACGAGGTGCGGGTGCTGCCCTCCAACCGCGGGAGGGACCTGTCGGCGTTCTTCATCGGTGCGAAGGACGTGCTGCGTAGCGACGACTACGACCTCGTCGTCAAGATCCACTCGAAGAAGACGGTCCAGAACCTCGTCAACAACGGGTATTACTTCAAGCGGCAGCAGGTGGAGAACCTGCTGGGAACCTCGGCGTTCGCTTCGAACGTCGTCGCGCTGTTCCAGAAGGAGAGCAAGCTCGGCGTCGTCTTCCCGCCTCTCGTTCACGTGGGGCTCGCGACGATGGGGCGTGGCTGGTACGGCAACAAGCCCGGCGCCAAGGCCCTCGCCAAGAAGCTGGGTATCAATGTGCCGCTCGACGACACCGCGCCGGTCGCTCCCTATGGGGCGATGTTCATCGCGCGGCCCGAGGCCCTGCGCAAGATGACCGACGTCGATTGGCGCTACAGCATGTACTCGCCGCCCTCGGATCACACCGACGGCTCACTCGCTCACGTGCAGGAGCGTCTCATTGCCTATGCTGCGGGCTCACACGGTTACTACGTGAAGTCGACGCTCACGCCCGAACACGCAGCGATCAGCTATACGTCGCTCGAATACAAGCTCAACGTCGTGGGGCCTTATGTGCCCCCGTATGCGGTGGATCAGGCGCACCTGCTTCCGATCATGGGTGAGTGGGGGCTGGGCGGGGGTCTGGGTCTGCTGAAGATCTTCTTCACCGTCTACCACCCGCGTGTGGGACGTTTCGTGCTCGGGCTGTACCGTCCGGCGCGGACGGTGTACCGGGCGCTGCGCAAGCTCGTGCGCCGGGACCGGGGTGCAGTGGCGGATGCGTAGCCTCGCAGACTCCTTCAACCCGCGGAGTAACAGCATCGGGTTCCTGCGATGGCTGATGGCCTTCATGGTCATCTTCAGCCATGCCGGCCCTCTCGCGGGATTCTACGGGGGTCGTGATCTGGGGACTCAGTGGAGCGAAGAGCAGTCCCTCGGTGGCGTCGCGGTCGCCGGGTTCTTCTTCCTCTCGGGCTTCCTCATCACACGCAGCAAGATGGGCAGATCGTCGACGCCGCGCTTCTTCTGGCGGCGCATCATGCGCATCTATCCCGCGTGGTTCCTCATCCTGCTGGTGACGGCGTTCGTGCTGGCTCCGATCGCCTGGATCCGTGAGCAGGGGAGCATCGACGGGTTCTGGACGGCGACGGTGGACTCGCCGTTGACCTACTTCTCCAACAACATGTGGCTCCCGCTCGTCCAGCACGGCATTGCCGGCATGGGCACGTCGATCCCGTTCTTCACCGATCACGGCGGATTCGAATGGAACGGCTCCGCATGGACATTGGCCTTTGAGTTCGGGGCCTACATCCTGGTGGGTGTCCTGGGCGTGGTGGGTGCGCTCGCGCACCGCATGATCGGTGGCCTGATCGCGTTCTTCATCATCGCCCTGGCCATGATGCAGTGGTTCCGAATCGGGGATCTCGCCGCGTTCACCCCCGCGCTGGGCGACTTCAGGGTACTGCTCCTGCTCGCGCCGTTCGCCTTCGGCATCCTCTTCGCGCTGTACGGCGACCGGATCCCGATCGACGACAGGCTCGCGATCGCATGCGCGCTCATCGCGGCTTTCACCTACGCCAAGGGTGGCTGGCTGGTGTTCGGCCAGTACGCTTTCTGCTACGTGCTGATCTGGTTCGCCATCCGCGTCCAGAAGCTCAAGAACTGGGACAAGCACGGTGACTTCTCCTACGGGATCTACATCGTCGCCTGGCCGCTCATGCAGTTCGTCGCTTACTTCGGGCTCCAGGACCACGGGTGGTTCATCTACCACCTCGTGATCGTCGCGGGATGCCATGCATATGCGTACTTGTCCTGGCATCTCGTGGAGCGGCCCGCACTCCAACTGAAGGACTGGACGCCGCGATGGCTCCTGCGCTTCCTGGACGTGAGTCGACCTCAACGCCAGCGGCTCACCGGGTGGATCAATCGCCCCGAGCCGGTCTCCGGCAAGGAGCCGATGGTGGCGGGGGGCGTTCGATGACAGGCGCGGGTCCCGATGTCGTCCACGGAGCTCAGGTCCCCTCGCCCAAGTGGTGGCGCCCGTTCCGCAACGTACCCCTCATCACCCTGGGGATCCTCTCTCTGCTCGCCGCGCTCGTGGGCTGGGTCACGCAGTATCGAATCGACCAGGCCGAGGCGGCACCGGCACCCACCGCGGCGACGCAACCCACTCCCTCGACCGGTGCCGTCGACGACGTGTGCCGACCGCCCGTCGAAGGCACCGGAGAGGAGCCCTGGATCGATTCGGACGGGCAAGCCGAAGCGCGTTGGGAGCAGCACGCGGCCGATCTGTCCGGCCCCGTGGTGCTCGGCCGAGACGGATGGGCGTTCTACAACGACCAGATCGAGGAGAACTTCTCACAATCGATCGGCAGGCGGTACCTGTCGGCAGCCGAAGCCGGTGCCTGGCACGACTACTTCGAATCGGTCTCGACCGCCCTGGCGGATCGTGGGATCTCGTTGACCATTCAGGTGACCCCCTCCGCGGGCAGCGTGTATCCGCAGCAGCTGCCGGAGTGGACCGACGGCATCGTCGGGTCCACGCCGCTGGATCAGTTCCTCGCGTCGTCCCCCGATCTGCCGATCGTGGATTTCCGACAGGATCTGCGCGAGGCGAGCCAGGGCAACGCCGTGTACTCGCCCGTCAACAGCCACTGGACCGACTGGGGCGGCTACATCGGCTGGCAGACCTTCGCTGACTGCAACGCCGTTCTCCACCCCGAGGACGATCCCATCCAGGTGCCGCCCGTGGAGGGGGTCCAGATCGTCGGCGAGTTCAACGAATACGCGCCCTACGGCGTCCCTGGGCTGGGCCAGGACTGGACCGCCCCCGTGTTCGCAGAACAGCTGCCGGAGGTGGAGATCACCGACAACACCGGCGAGGTCACGATCGCACCCGGTGGTTCCGCGCTCGACCTTAACCGCTTGCCTGCGTCGACGCTCAACTCGCAGGCGCCTTCGTCGCAGAAGGCTCTGATCCTCCGCGACTCCATGGGAAACGCGCTCTCGCCGTTCTGGCAGCAACAGTACGCGCAGACCTGGCAGGTGCAGCATCGGTTCGACAACTGGTCGACCCCGCCGAATTTCAACGACCTCGTCGAGCAGTATCAGCCGGACGTGGTCATCGTTCAGCTGGCGGAGCGTCATCTGGTCAACGCCCCGGCGGTGCCCAGCGGCTACTGAGCAGCGTCACCGCTCATGATCTGTCGGATGACCGTGGCATCTCCCCAGACGGCGGGCGAGTCGTAGGGGCGGTCGGGGAAAGCGCCGTACTCCAGCGAGATGGGCAAAGCGTTCTCCGTGATGAACTCCTCGACCTTGTCTGCGAGGGATACCGGGACGCCGCTGGAGCAATTGACCACACCGGTGACGTCCGAGTGCGTGACAGCGGCGATCTGTCGGCCGAGTTCCTCCACCCGGATGAAGTCGTACTTGCTTCGGCCGGTTGTGAACGGAAGCGTTGACCGGCCTGCGTCGACGGCCTCGAGCAGACGAGCGAAGATCGATCTGTTGCGCCGGTCGTCACCGTAGATGTAGTAGCACCGCAGCCATGCGAGCGAGGTGCCGGTGTCCGCCAATGCAAGGGGAAGGGACCGTCGCAGCGCATCCTTGGCGATTCCGTACTGCGACAACGGGTCGGTGGGGGTGGCGGCATCGATCGGTCCCTCCCAGTACCCGACCTCGTGCATCGTCCCCAGCGCTGCGATCCTCGGCACGCCGGCCTGCGCCGCTCCCGTCAAGAACCGGAAGTGCGCCGACAGCTGACCCATGTGGGCGGAGGAGTTGTGGGCGAAGCCGTCCTTCCATGCGAGGTGGACCAGGGCGTCGGGATTTCCGAAGAAACCCAGATCCAGATCTTCCGCCAGGACGTCGGCATGCACGACCGTCGCGTCGGGATGAAGCGGGGCGGTCGAACCTGGGCGCAGCACCGCTACGACGTCGTCGCCGCGAGCCACGTGCGCGGCCACCACGTGCGGTCCGATGTATCCGCCTGCTCCTGTGACGACGACTCTCATGCTGTGCTCTCCATCGGTTTGGGGCCACTGCGCGACGAGACCGCGCGGTGAACCATTCCTTGTGCTGCCCAACAGAAGTCCAGGCGCCGCTCAAGCCTACCCACGGCAGGTCACACACATCCGGCCCGGCTATAGTCGAGGGGGCCATCGAAAGACGCGTTGAGTGGGGCAGTGGACAGTACACAGAGATTTACTCGCCTGAGCGAGGAACCGTTCGCGACCATTGAATCGCGCGGACTGCGCACGGATCGGCGCGGGGGGAAGCTGGCCGAGATCTTCGCTCATCGCGAGTTGCTCGGCCTTCTCGTCCGGCGAGACCTGCAGGCCCGCTACCGCGACAGCTTCCTGGGATTCCTGTGGACGCTGATCAAGCCGATCATCCAGTTCATGATGTACTTCGTCGTGCTGGGACAGTTCCTGCGTGCTGCCGAGGGTATCCCCGACTTCGCGGTCTACCTGTTCGCCGGTCTCGTCCTTTACACGTTCTTCTCCGACATGGTGTTCGGGTCGACGACCTCGATCCTGGCCAACTCCGGCCTCGTGAAGAAGATCTACCTGCCTCGCGAGGTGTTCCCCCTGGCGAGCGTGGGAGCCGCGAGCTTCATGTTCGCCGTTCAGGTGGTCGTGCTCCTGGTGGCGGCGATCGGATTCCAGGCCCTGCCCCAACCCGTCGAGATGCTCTGGTTCTTCCCGTCGGTGCTCCTCGTGCTGGTGTACGGTCTCGCGATCGGACTGCTGCTCTCCGCTCTGAACGTCTACCTGCGGGACGTCCAGTACCTCACGGAGGTCGTGATGATGCTCGCGATGTGGGGGTCGCCGATCGTCTACTCCTGGAGCATGGTGAAGAACGTCTTCGCGCAGTTCAACCTGCCCGACTGGTTGCTCGAGGTCTACATCAACAACCCCATCACTCTCGGGGTGCTGGGGTTCCATCGCGCGTTCTGGGGCGCGGGCACGGCCGCCGACTATCCGGAAGGCCTGGGGATGCGGATGCTCATCGCCGGCGTGTTGGGACTGATCCTGCTGGTCATCTCGCACCGGGTGTTCACCCGGCTGCAGGGCAATTTCGCACAGGAGCTGTGACCGTGGAACAAGCAGTAAGCGCTCCCGAAGTGGTGCGCGTCGACGGAGTCTCCAAGCGATTCATCGTCCGCAAGGACAACACGCTCAAGGAGCGTGTCATCCACCTGGGCGCCATGGGTCGCAAGCACCGGAAGGTCTACACCGCCGTAGACGACGTATCCATCAGTATCACCGCCGGAACCACCGTCGGGCTGCTCGGGCCCAACGGATCGGGTAAGAGCACCCTGCTGAAGCTCATCGGCGGCATCGTGTCCCCGTCGACCGGCACGGTGCAGACGCGAGGGCGCATGGCGGCGCTGCTGGAGTTGGGCGCCGGATTCCACCCGGATCTGAGCGGGCGGGAGAACGTGTTCCTCAACGCCTCGATCCTGGGCATGACGCGCGCCGAGACCGAGCGGCAGTTCGATTCGATCGTTGAATTCAGCGGCATCGGCGACTTCATCGACACCCAGGTGAAGTTCTACAGTTCCGGCATGTTCGTCCGGCTGGCGTTCGCGGTCGCGATCCACACCGACCCTGACGTTCTGCTGGTGGATGAGGTGCTGGCTGTCGGTGACGAGGCATTCCAGCGCAAGTGCATGGACAAGGTCGTGCAGTTCCAGGCGGAGGGGCGCACGATCATCATCGTCAGCCACTCGGCGGGGCAGATCGCCGAACTCTGCGACCGGGCGATCGTGCTCGATGAGGGGCGTGTCATCTTCGATGGCGCGGCCGACGAGGGCATCTCGGTCCTGCGGGAGGCGCTGGAGGGGCGCCGCACCGGGACAGCCGTACGCGAGGAGGTGGAGCCGTCGGTGGAGGTGGCCTCGATCCGTGCGCTCGACCCGCACGACGGAACACCACTGAAGTCCCTCACGCCAGGCGATCCACTCGAATTCGAGGTCGCGCTGACGGTGCGCTCTCCCGTCACGGTATGGGAGACGGGGTTCAGCATCGACACCCCGCAGGGCCAAGTCGTCCTCTCGACGAACAACGTGCGGCTGGCGCGGGAACTCCCGCCGCTGTCGCCCGGCGAGCGACTCGTCCGTTACCGCATCTCCGACACGCATCTGGGTTCGGGACAGTACTACCTCAACGCCTACGTGCTGGATGGCGACGGCCACAATCACGCTCTCGGCCAGGGCGCTTTCTTCGCGGTGTCCAAGGTCGATGAGAACCTCGGGACGGTGTGGGCAGACGTGTCGATCGTGGAGGTCGAGTGAGCGGTCGCCAGTCGCCCGAGGGTGATGTCACGACGAGACCCGTCTCTCGAGGTGTCGAGTACGGGCTCCTGATCGCCCTGGTCGTCGCCGGTGCCATCATCACGTGGTTCCGCGTGCCCGATGGCCACCACGACCGCGTCTGGGCTGAGGACTCGAACATCTTCCTGGGGGAGGCCCTCGACCAGGGGCCGTGGGCCGTACTGCTGCAGGGATACGCGGGCTACCAGCACTTCGTCCCGCGCCTGGTCATCGCGCTGATGATGCCGGTGTTGGATCTGCAGTACTACGCGGTGACGGTCTTCGCGATCTGCGCCGTGCTCACCGGTCTGGTCGCAGGCGCCGTCTTCTGGCTGTCGCGCGACCTCGTGCCCTGGATCCCGGCGCGGGTGACGATCGCCTTGATCACGGTGATCATCCCGCTCGCCACACAGGAGACCGTCGGGAACCTCGCCGACCTGCACACGTACGCCATGTGGCTCGCCCCCTGGCTGCTGCTGTATCGCCCGCGCACCTGGTGGTCCTCCGCAGGGTGGGCGGTCATCTTGTGGGCCACGGTGATGACGGAGATACAGGCCGTGTTCTTCGTCTTCCTGATCTTCTTCCGCCTGCGTCGCCGAGATCGGCGCTCGTGGCCGCTTGTGGCGGCCTTCGTGGTGGCCTCCGCTGCGCAACTGCTCACCGCAGTCACCGGCGAGCGTCAGACCAGCAACGGGCCGTTGAGCATTCCGTCCACCGTCATCGGGTGGATGATCAACACGGTGATGCCGCTCATCACCGCCGACCCGGTCCTCATCCGAGCGTGGGTCCTCGAATCCGGCGTCTTGGTTGCCGTTGCGATCCTCGTGCCGATCGTCGTGGCTGCTGTCGTTGCACTCGTGTGGGGAAGCGGCGAGCAGCGGCTCCTCGTGGTGTCGCTGCTGTTGGGGTCTGCTGCCATCTACACGGGCAGCGCGTGGGCGAACAGCGACGTATGGTTCATGTATGCCGAAGAAGGCCTCGACACCATCGGCGCCCTCGTCGTCAACATCCGCTACGGCGTCGCGTCCGGCATGATGCTCGTCGCGGTCATCCCCATCGCCGCCGCAGTCGTGCTGAGACGCTGGGGCGATGCGCTCTGGTCGAAGGTGGCTGCGTGGGCCGCCTGTGTGGTCGTCGTCGCCGCGCTCGGCTACGGGAGCACCATGACGATCTCGCTGCGTGATTGGGTCGGCGCGTGGTCTCCTGCCGTCGCGCAGGCTGTGGAGGAATGCTCGACATCGGCGCCGTCCGATGTCGTGACCCTGCCTGTGGCACCGGACCGGTCGGTGGACCTCGTGTGCGAGGACGTCCTCGCACACACCGGCCGGTGACCGTCAGCGGCGGAACACGCGTGCCAGACCCCACTGGGTGACACGGGTCATGGCTTCGAGGACGATGGGCCCACTCATCTTGGATTCGCCGATCTCCCGTTCCCGGAACTCGATCGGAATCTCCACGAGCGTGTAGCCGGCGGCGAACACGCGCCGGGTCAGGTCGATCTGGAAGCAGTATCCTCGCGATTCCACTTCGTCCAGGCCGATCAGGTCGAGGATGTCGGCACGGTAGACGCGGTAGCCGGCGGTGACGTCGCGCACAGGCAGCCCGAGCATGGTCCGGGCATACCAGCTCCCACCGCGGCTGATCACCCGGCGCGCCCACGGCCAGTCCACGACGGACCCGCCCGCGACCCAGCGCGAGCCGATCGAGCCCGCGACGGTGCCCGAGGAGTCGGTGTCGACCGCTGCGATCAACGCAGGCAGGCGCTCAGGCGGATGCGAGCCGTCAGCATCCAGCTCGACCAGCAGGGCGTAGCCACGCTGACGTCCCCAGGCGAATCCCGCCAGGTAGGCCGCACCTAGGCCGTTCTTCTCGGTGCGGTGCATCACGTGCACTCGACCGTCGGTGCGGCTCAGTTCGTCGGCGACGGCGCCGGTCCCGTCCGGGCTGCCGTCGTCGACGACCAGGATGTGTACGTCGGGCGCGGCTGCCAGCGTGCGACCGATGATGGATTGCAGGTTCTCACGCTCGTTGTACGTGGGGATGATCACGAGCGTGCGGGTGCTGTCAGCGGCTACCACGGTGGTTTCAGGCCTAACGTCGGGGGAACTGTACGGGGTTGGATCGGCGAGACGCACTGCGTCCTATGCGTCTGAGACATCCGCATATTCGGTCGTCGCGGCGTCCACTTTGTGAAGCCGTCGGCGCAGGGCGTACGCCGCCCCCGCTGCGAGCCCGGCTGTGAGGAGGTCCCCGGCGGTGAACATCGCACGCGAGACGAGCGAGATGGCGGAGGCCTCGCCGACAGCCATGACCAACCCGAGCAGGCCGATCAGCACGGCTTCGCGCACGCCGACGCCGGACGGCAGCAGGAACGCGAACAGACCGGCGGTGAACCCGAGGCTCAGAGCGGCGGCCATGAGAAGCAAATCCGCGAGCGGCACCGTCCCGTCGGTGAGAAGCCACAGGTGCACGCCGTAGGTCAGGTACGATCCGAGCGACCAGGCGAGTGCGCCCAGGGTCGTGCGCAGCCGTACCCGGTGCCCCAGCGGCGGTCGGCGGAAGATCTTCAGCATCAAGTTCGCCAGAGCAGTCATGACCCACGGGTGCAAGCAGGCCAGACCGACCGGGAGCAGCAGGAAGAGCCAGAGCAACTCCGGGTGGCCCTGCGCGATCTGAGGCAGGGCGATGGTGCCGAGGATGAGCGATGCGACGACGCCGATACCGGCCGCGTACAGGGAGGTCACGAGCACTCGTGCGCGGGCGACGCCATACTGTCGACCTATCTCCATCTGCAACAGATAGGCCCAGGCGGAGCCTGGCACGTACTTGCCGAGCTGGCCGACGAGCATGATCTGCGCGCTGCGGACGAACGGGACCTCGTGGCCGAGCCCATGCAGGAGCGTCGTCCAGGCGAGGACATTCATCGCCATGCCGATCAGCAGAACCAGCGCAGATGCAGCGACCCACCACGGATTCATCCGCTCAAGGGCGGGCAGGACGGAGTCCCACATGGTGGAGAAGTACCAGATGGTGAAGCCGACGACCGCGAGGATCAGGAGGTAGCGGACGACATGCATGGCCCGCGCAAACCGCGACGAGGGCTTGGCCTCCTGCGGCGGCGAGGGCTCGGCCTCCCGCGGCGGCGAGGCTAACTCTTCAGACCCGATATCGCCCGCACCCTCGGGTCCATTTGCACTCATCCGCTCCATGTTACCGGGCCCGGCTGGGAGGTCCCGTGGCCGACGGTCAGCGCGGCATCCAGGAGCGCGGCGGCCCGGGCGTCGAAGGAATCCCGCGCGCGGATCCCGTCGGATATCTCCCGAAGCCGCTCGTCCGCGGGGAAGAGCGAGTCGAGGTCGCCGCGGAGGATCTCGATGAGCTCATCGGTGTCGCGGTAGGTCACCACCGCGCCCGAGAACTCCTCCTCGATCCCCGCCACATGATCGCTGATCACTCGTCCCCCCGCGGCGACAACGTCGTATGGCCTGTTCGAGATGAACCCCGCGGCTTGCATCGCCGGCCAGTGGTCGTTGAGGACGACACGCGCCGTTTCGTAGCGCGCGGGAAGCAGGGCGTTGTCGATGGCGGTGTCGGCGATCGCCGATGCGGGGATGAAGCCGCGCCAGTCGGGACCGTAGACGTGCACCGGGATACCTGCACGGATCGGGCCCACCACCGAGGGACGTGCGATTCCACGGGCGGTCCCCACGAACACGATGTCGTCAGTGCGGGCCAGCCCGTGCGGACGGAACCGTTCGGCGTCGGTGCACTGGAGCAGGGGGTCGACCGGCATGCGCCATCGGGCGCTCGCCTGCGACGCCCACGAGCGCGACGCCGCGAAGACGTGATCGAAGCGGGTGATCTCCTCCGCGGTGATCTCGTCGGGGTGGCTGATGATCCACAGCAAGGAGATGCCGTGCACGGAGGGGAGGATGCGATGCGGGCCGCGCAGGACCAGGGTGACGTCGTCGAGGTAGGTCGACCGCCGGTGGCGCGCTTCGAAGGCGTCGATGACGACCTCTTGCCCCAGCCGCCGCAACGCGTCCGCCACACCTCTGGCGAAGTGCGTGTCGCCCCAGGCTTCGCCGCGCGGGCCGGCGGGTGCTGCGGTGCGAATCGCCCACCGCAAGCGCGGCACCGTCCGCCCGTCAGGGCGGCGGGCGGGCGCACGGGGGACAGTGACGAGGGAGTTGCCGCCGGCCGCCATGGCGAACCCCGCGCGGGCGAGCGCTTCGGCGACGCCGTCCTCCTGCCCCGCGGGTGACTCCGAAGACACAGGCGGGCCATCGGTGCTGTCGGGGACGGGGGTGTGCGCGGCGGCTGTCACACCGGTGAGCACTCCCGTGGGGACGCCTGCCGCGCGAGCGTGTGACGCCACCGCGGCCATGACGCCGTCGGGACGGGTGAGCGAACGCAACGCGTTTTCGACGACGCGCGCCGGACCGGCACCGGTGTCGCCCAACGGGGCGCGGAGGGGGATGAGGCCACTGTCGTCCGCTGCCCTGATCGCGTCTTCGCGGGGGTGCGCAGCGAAGAGCCGGACGTAGCCGCCGTCGTGGCGGACGGTGCCGAGCCCGACGACGGTCCCGTCGGAATTGAGCCACAACGGCGCGACGACTGCGGTCGCACCGTGTCGCAGGAGTGAGAGGAGTCCGGCCGCGCTCATCTGGACGCCGGGGGCGCGCCACGCGACCACGCGGATCCGATCGGGCAGGGCGGCCGCCAAGCGACGGAGGGCGTCGTGCAACGGGGACGGCGCGGACAGGGAGACCTCCGAGTTCGGGGCCCACAACGTCATCAGCGCGGTCTGGAGGCGGATGCCGGCGGATTCGGCGGTGACGGCCACCCGAACCTGCGCCACCCGCGGTGCGACCGCGGCAATGGCGGCGATGGCGAGGTCGTAGTCGACGTCGCTGTCATCGACGACGGCCAGCAGTGCCTCGTGGGTCGCCTCGCTCTCAGAGACGGTGCCACCGATGGTGGTGTCCGCCGGCGCGACCGCAGACAAGGAGATGGCGCGCATGTGGTCCCACGCCACCTCGGCGGTCGACCCGCCGTGGCCCAGGCGGATCGTGGCCCCCTGTTCACGTCGGCGCCAGAGATAGCCGAGGATGCCCGCGGGGTCGTCCTGGGCGTCGGGATTCTCGGCCAGCCGCGCGCGGGCATCCCAGTTGGGGCTGACATCGATTCTCGTCTTGTCGGCGACGAGGTACGCGTAAAGCGCCGGCACGCGCTCGGAATCCGGGAGTTGGCGACTTGCGGTCGCCTCGCAGAAGAGGGGATTGAGCACGAGCCCCTGTCGGAAACCGCCGCGGACATAGCGGCGCACGGCGGCCGCGGCAGAGGTCGGCCGGCCCAGCTGCGCCGTCACGAGTTCGACGTCGACGATGTCGGCCCGCCGGATCACCCGCGCCCACCACAGTCGGTCAGCGACGGCAAGCACGTTTCCCAACAGCGGGATGCGCCGGGCCCCGCGCCAGAGTGTGCGCAGATGGCCGATCACTTGCACGAGTATAGACAGATGCGGATGGTATCGTCGTCCGTTGATCTCAGGAGGCCGAGCGGTGACCGAGCCCAGCACGCGACCGCGCGTGGGAGTAGTTCTCAGAACCAAGAATCGGCCGTATTTCCTGCGTCGGGCGATCCGGGACATCCTCGCGCAGGAATACGACGATTGGCAGACGGTCATCGTCAACGACGGGGGCGACGAGCGCGACGTGCAGGCAGCGTTGGCGACGGTGGCGGATACGCATCGGCACCGATTCACCGTGCTCGATGCCCGCCCGGCGCTCGGCCGATCGGGAGCCGCCAACGCGGGGATCCGGGCGGTGGATTGCGAGTATGTCGTCCTGCACGACGACGACGATCTCTGGGACCCGCGATTCCTTCGCAGCACTGTCGAGTGGTTGGAGCAGCATCCGGAGGATGCCGGCGTCATGGTGCGCACGGAGATCATCTACGAGCGAGCGGAGGGGGACGGGTTCGTCGAGAGCGGGCGGGCGCCCTACTGGCCCGGGATGACGGACATCTCCTATTCGGATCTGCTTCAGGTCAACCGTGCTGTGCCGATCTCCTTCCTCTACCGCGCCGCCCTTCATTCCGCCGTCGGGCCGTACCGTGAAGACCTCCACGCCGTCGAGGACTGGGAGTTCTACCTGCGGGTGACGCTCGGGGCTCACGTCGCCTTCCTCGACGGCCCGCCGCTCGCGTTCTGGATGCAGCGAGTGGGAGTGGGAGGCGATCTCGGGAACAGCATGTTCGCGCTCGCGACGGAGCACGACCGCTACGACCGCCTCGTCCGTGATGAAGCGCTTCGGTCGTTCGTGCGTGAGTGGGGCCCCGGGTTGCCGCTCTACCTCGCCCGCTACATCCAGGACGAGGTGGGCCGTCAACTCGATGAGCGAGCGGGGCTGGGCGTCCGACTCTGGCGTCGCGCTCGTGCCCTCCGTCATCGCGGGCGGACCCGATGATGGCCGTTGACCGTCTGCTGCAGCGCGTGGTCTTCCCGCAGCAGAACGCCCCCGCGCCGCTCCCGCTGTACGTGGCGACGGATGACCTCTCGCATCTCCCCCCGTGGAGTCGCACCACATTCTCGGTGGCGGCACGATCGCGGCAGTCGTTCGCCGCGTATTTCTCCGCATTCCCGGCGGCGTGGTGGCGTGAGTCGACGGTCGTGGACCGGGTGCGACTCCAGCTGAATGTGAGCGGGACGGCGCGGGTCAGCGTCGTCGCCTCGGACAGGTCCGGAGCATCTGCCGTGGTCGCGGAACGCGAGATCCACGGACAGGCATCCTTCGACATCGACCTCCCCGAGGACGTCGGCTGGGTGTGGTTCGACGTGACGGCCGGAGCCACCGGCGTGGTCGTTGAGGACGCCGCATGGCACGCGGTCGTCGACGCCCCGCGGCCGGTGTCGGCGGCCGTGTGCATCACCACGATCAATCGGCACGACGACTGCCTGGGGCTTCTCGACGCGCTCGCCGAGGATCCTGTCGTCTGGGGGCGTCTGGGCCGGGTCATCGTGGTGGACCAGGGCAGCCTGCCCCTCCGCGAGGCACCAGGGTTCGCCGAGGTCCGCTCGGCGCTCGGCGACCGGCTCATCGTGGTCGAGCAGCGCAACCTCGGCGGCAGCGGTGGCTTCAGCCGGGGAATGCTGACCGCGGTCGGGTCCGGGGCGACCCACGCGCTGCTTCTCGACGACGACGTGCGGTTGGAGAGTGACAGCGTCGTGCGCGCCTGCGCCTTCTCCGCCTACGCTCGCGAGGAGGTCGTCGTCGGTGGCCAGATGCTCAATCTGCGTGAACCGAGTCGGCTGCACACGATGGGTGAGCTCGTCGACAGGACCGCCTTCTGGTGGCGTCCTGTGGACCCCGACCTCGCGGACGTCGATCTCGAGCAATTGCCGCTGGCCGATTCGGCAGCGCTGCACGCGCCGCGGCGCGTGGATTTCAACGGGTGGTGGTTCTGCATGATCCCGCTCCCGTTGGTTCAGCGTGCCGGCGCGGCGATGCCGATGTTCATCAAGTGGGATGATGCCGAGTTCGGGCTGCGGGCCGCGGCTGCCGGTGTGGACACGGTCACGGTGCCGGGGATCGCGCTGTGGCACATGCCGTGGACAGGTAAGGATGACGGGCTGGACTGGCAGGCGTATTTCCAGCTCCGCAATCGGTTGATCACGGCGCTGCTGCATTCGACGAACCGACGACCCGGTCGTCTGCTGGCCGGGACGCTCGCTCAGGACGTCAACCACGTCCTGTGCCTGCAGTACGGTTCCTCGGCGCTGCGGATCAAGGCCATGAGGGATGCGCTTCGAGGACCGGAGTCCCTTCGCGACCCGGCGAACTTCCTTCCGGCCGACGGCATCGCGATCTTGACGGCCGAGCATCAGATCCCGGTCGAGGAAGCTCTCCTTCCGGGTGTGGACGATTCCCGTCCGGCGCACGTCGGCCCCCCTCGCGGTCCCGTCGGATCCCTCGCGAGGCTCGTGCGGGTTGCGGCGCATCAGGTCAGGCGGCCGCGGTCGCAGGACGAGGTCCAGATGATCCTCGATCGCCGCGACGGCCGCTGGTGGCGAGTCGGTCTGCTCGATGCCGTTGCGGTGCGCAGCGCCACGGGCGAGGGGGCTTTCGTCGGCCGTCGCGATCGTCAGCACGCGGTCTCGCTGCTACTCGGTTCGGTCGTCGCGCATGCCAGGCTCTGGTGGGCGTGGCCGCGCCTTGCCGCCCGCTATCGGGCGGCAGCGGCAGATCTCGCGTCGCTGCGCACGTGGGAGACGGCGTTCTCCGTCGACCCTGGTGAGTCCTCGTCCGGCAGGTAGTACCGCCGGTCGCCGCTAGACTGCCACGGGGCAGGACTGGCGCCGATCTCTTCATCGCGCTCAGAAAGGAACGTATGGATCTCCTCGTCGTCGGCTCCGGATTCTTCGGACTCACGATCGCCGAACGGGCAGCTGCGGCCGGCCGCAAGGTCACCGTCATCGATCGCCGCCACCACATCGGCGGCAACGCGTTCAGCGAGGATGAGGCGACGACGGGTATCGAAGTGCATCGGTACGGCGCGCATCTGTTCCACACCTCGAACGCGACGGTCTGGGAGTACGTGAACCAGTTCACGGACTTCACGAACTACCAGCATCGGGTGTACACCAACCACAAGGGCGTGGTGTACCCGCTGCCGATCAACCTCGGCACGATCAATCAGTTCTTCCAAGCCGCATATTCCCCCGACCAGGCACGTGACCTCATTCAGGAGCTGGCGGGGGAGTTCGACCCGAAGCACGCCGCGAACCTCGAGGAGCGCGCGATCGGCCTCATCGGCCGTCCGCTGTACGAGGCGTTCATCCGTGACTACACCGCGAAGCAGTGGCAGACCGACCCCAAGGACCTGCCCTCGGAGGTGATCAGCCGCCTGCCGGTGCGATACAACTACGACAACCGCTACTTCAGCGACACCTGGGAGGGCCTGCCCGTCGACGGCTACACGAGGTGGCTGGAACGCATGGCCGATCACTCCAACATCGACGTGCGGGTGGGGGTCGATTTCTTCGACACCGACCAGCCCATCAACAAGAAGGCCACGGTCGGGCAGCTTCCCATCGTGTACACCGGCCCGGTCGACCGGTACTTCGACAGCGTGGCGGGGGAGCTCTCCTGGCGCACGCTCGACTTCGAGGAGGAGGTGCTGGAGGTCGGCGACTTCCAGGGCACCCCCGTGATGAACTATGCCGATGCCGAGGTGCCCTACACCCGCATCCACGAGTTCAAGCACTTCCACCCCGAGCGCGCCGACCGCTACCCCACGGACAAGACGGTCATCATGCGTGAGTACTCCCGCTTCGCCATGCCCGAGGACGAGCCCTACTACCCGGTGAACACTGCGGCAGACCGCGCAAAGCTGCTGGCCTACCGCGACCTGGCCAAGGGCGAGCAGGACGTGCACTTCGGGGGACGGCTCGGGACCTACCAGTACCTCGACATGCACATGGCCATCGGTTCGGCGCTGTCGATGTGGAACAACGACCTGGCCTGACGTGACGGACCTCGGATGGCTCGCCGCCGGCGTACCCCTGCTGGCGGCGGTCGCGGTACTGCTCGTGCCGGGCCTGGTCACGCTCGCGCCGCTGCGCATGGGACCGATGGCCCGCGGGGCACTGGCCGGTCCGCTGTCGCTCGTCTCGATCGGCATCGCCGGCATCGTCTGCGGCGCCGCTGACCTGGCGTTCGCGCCTTGGCAGCCGCTGCTGGTGGCCGCTCTCGGGTGTCTCGTCGCGTGGGGGGCCCGCCGAAGCGGCATCCGCCTGCCGCTTCGGCCGGGCAAGGCATGGCCCCTCGTGGTGACGTGGCTGCTGTCGGCTGGGGTCATCGCTGCCGTCGCCTTCGCAGCTGTGCCCCGACCCGACGCGGTGAGCCAGACCTACGACAACGTCTTCCACCTGTCGGCGATCGCGTCGATCCTCGAAACCGGGGACGCGTCTTCGCTGTCTCTGCGGACGATGATCGAGACGGATCGAACCTGGTCCTTCTACCCTGCAGGCTGGCATTCGCTCGTCGTCCTGGTCGTGCAACTCAGCGGCGCTGCCGTACCGGTCGCGGTCAACGCGGCGTGGATCGCCGCGGCCGCAGTGCTGTGGCTGCCGGGCGTTGCCTGGCTGTCGCAGGTGGTGCTGCCCCGGTACGCCGCTTCGACGGTGGGGCTGGTTGCGCTTCCCCTGGGGGCGGCGTTCGGTGCGATGCCCTACGCCCTGCTGACCTGGGGCACCCTGTACCCGACGTTCCTGGCCACGGCTGTGCTGCCCGCGGCCGTCGCCGTGCCGGTTCTCGCCTGGCGGGCATGGCACGGATGCCGCCCCGCCCTGCGCCCGCGCATCCTCGCCTGGGGGACCGCCGCCACGGCACTGACGGTTGCCGCCGTTGCCTTCGCGCAACCTCGTGTGCTCGCCACCTGGGCGCTGCTGCTTGCGGTTCCCGTCGTGGGCGTCGTGGGCGCGTGGTTCGTGCGCGGCTGGCGGACCGGGGGCGTCGCTCGCAGCCGCGTGCTGTGGGTGGGGGTGTCAGGCGCGCTGGCGGTCGTCGCCGCGGCAGCGGTGGGCTTGTGGTACCTGGTGACCAGGCTCGAGCTGTTCGAGCGCCCCCTCGACGACCGGCTGGGCGGGCCGCAGGCGCAGGCCGTGCAGTCCGTCGGTGACGGCATCTGGCAGGTTCTCGCGCAGGCGTGGTTGACCGGGGTGGGAACGATTCCCACGCTGCCCGCCCTGCTGCTGGCGGCATCCGTCCTGGTCGGCGCCGTCGTCGCCTGGCGTCACCGCCGCCTCCGCTGGCTCGTTCTGGCCTATCTGCTGGTGGCTGCGCTGTTCATCCTCGCGGCCGGATCCGACGACGTGGTCACCAAGCTCGCGACGGCACTGTGGTACAAGGACAAGTACCGTCTCAGTTCCGCCCTGCCCGTGATCGGCGTGGTGCTGGCCTCGCTCGGCGTGATCGCGACGTCACGGTGGATCGCCCGGCGACGCGCCCGGGTGGCTCGGCCTGTGCCGGTCGCGCTCACCTGGCTGGTCGCCGCGTCGTCCGCGCTCGCGATCGGCTGTAGCGGAGTGACCGCGTCGGTGGCACATGTCTTCCGCATGCCTGACGCCGCGACGTCCGGCGAGGTCGTCTCGCGCGATCAGATCGCGTTCTTCGCCGGCCTGAGCGACACCGTGCCCGCGGGCCAGCGCACGCTGGGCGACCCCTGGGACGGTTCTGCCTGGACACAGGTGTTCGGGGGGCCGGAACCGGTGTTCCCGCATGTCAACGGCCAGTGGGATGCCGACCGGCAGGCGCTGGCGTGGCGGTTGACCGACATCGAAACCGATCCCGAGGTGTGTGCCGCGCTCGACCGGCTCGGCGTCCGGTACGTCACGTATGCGCCGCGGGCTTTCGGCGGCGGCGACCCGGCAGGCAACCACTTCCCGGGCCCGCACGCGGCCGTCGAGGCGGGGTTGTTCACGCTCGTGGACACCGACGGCGAGACGAGCCTGTACCGGATCGACCAGTGCGGCCCGCTCGCTGCGGCCCCGACAACCTAGGATCGACATTGTGACATCTGCCACAGTGGGCGCGCCCGGGTCCCCACGGCGCTACGTGCATTCGCTCTGGCTGCTGTCGGCGCGGGACCTGAAGGTGCGCTACGCGACCAGTGCGCTGGGGTACCTCTGGTCGGTGCTGGACCCGCTCGTGATGGCCGCGATCTACTGGTTCGTCTTCACTCAGGTGTTCGGGCGTGGCGTGGGTGCCGAACCCTACATCGTCTTCCTCATCACCGCGCTGTTGCCCTGGGTGTGGTTCAACTCGGCGGTGTCGGATTTCACCCGCGCCTTCAACAAGGATGCGCGCCTCGTGCGGTCCACCGCCATCCCGCGCTCGATCTGGGTCAACCGGATCGTGCTGAGCAAGGGGGTCGAGTTCCTCTGCTCACTGCCCGTCCTGGCGGTGTTCGCGGTCTTCTCCGGAGCCCAGGTCGGCTGGGGGATCCTCTGGTTCCCGCTGGCTGTCCTGCTGCAGACGATGCTGCTGGTGGGCCTGGGCCTGCTGGTCGCGCCGCTGTGCGTGCTGTGGACGGACCTGGAGCGGACGACGCGGCTCATCCTGCGGGCGCTGTTCTACGCGTCACCGGTGATCTACGGAGTGGCGGATCTGCCCGGCGCGTTTCGCGAGCTCGCCGCTTTCAACCCGCTGGCTGGGATCTTCACCCTGTACCGCGTCGGATTCTTCCCCGATCAGTGGGACACGCTGTCGGTGGTGATGGCGGCCGTGATGAGCGTGGTGTTCCTGCTTCTCGGGCTCGTGGTGTTCCGCCGGCTCGAGAACGCCGTGCTGAAGGAGTTGTGATGGCATCGGAGTTCGCGATCGAGGCGACCGACCTCGGCGTCCGATTCCGGCGGGGTCGCCGGGGCCGTCGCAGCATCAAGGACCTTTTCGGGGGAGCTGCCCGGCGCACGCGTCCCGATGAGTTCTGGGCGCTGCGCGCCGTGTCGTTCACGGTGCGCCCCGGCGAGGCGATCGGCGTGGTGGGGCGCAACGGTCAGGGAAAGTCCACGCTGCTCAAACTCGTCGCTGGCGTCCTGCTGCCCGATGAGGGCCAGGTGCGGGTGAACGGCGGCGTCGCCCCTCTCATCGAGATCACCGGCGGGTTCGTCGGCGACCTCACGGTGCGGGAGAACGTCCGGCTCACGGCGGGGCTGCACGGGATGCCGCGGGCCGAGGTCGCCCGCCGGTTCGACAGCATCATCGACTTCGCCGAACTACGAGACTCGATCGACACCCCCTACAAGCACCTGTCCAGCGGCATGAAGGTGCGTCTGGCCTTCGCGGTGGTCTCGCAACTGGAGGAACCCATCCTGCTGGTGGACGAGGTGCTCGCCGTCGGCGACAAGGCCTTCCGCGAGAAGTGTTACCGCCGCATCGACGAACTGCTCTCCGAGGGGCGCACGATGTTCTTCGTCAGCCACAACGAGCGGGACCTCCGCCGGTTCTGCACACGAGGGTTGTACCTCGACAAGGGGTCGCTCGTGCTGGACGCGCCCCTGGGTGAGGTCCTGGACCGGTATAACGCGGACTACAACGCCGGCTGATCGCCGCCGGCTCGGATTACCTCAGCAGCTTCCGCGTGACCATCTCATCAAGGGATTGCTGATAAGCCGCGCTCTCTACGGGTTCCCTCATCGCCCAGTCGGCAAACGCGCGCACGCCGTCGAGGAAGGGTACCGACGCGGCGAAGCCGAGGGTCTCGCGTAGGCGCCGGGTGTCGGCGACGTTGTGTCGGATGTCACCCAGCCGATAGCGGCCGGATATCCGCGTAGGGACTGTCGTCCCGTAGGCGGTGAAGAGGGCGTCGACGACTTCCAGCACGGTGGTGGCAGTCCCGGACCCGACGTTGAACACACCGCCCGCCGCCTCGGGACGCGTAGCCGCGAGGAACGTGGCTTCGACGACGTCGTCTATATACACGAAGTCGCGCGACTCGAGCCCATCCTCAAAGATGTTCACCTCCGTCCCCTGACGAATCAGGGTGGAGAAGATCGAGAGGATGCCGGTGTACGGGTTCCTCAGCGATTGTCCCGGCCCGTACACATTCTGATAGCGCAGCGACACCGGCTCGATCCCCACGGTGGGACACACGGTCATCACGAGGGATTCCTGCATCTGCTTGGTGATGCCGTACACGCTGGACGGGTGGAGCTTGGCATCCTCATCCGTCGCGATCGTCTCGAGTGGACCCTCATCGGGCATCCGGACGTCGAAGTGGCCGGCCGCCAGATCCGCCTCGTTCCGGTGCGGTGGGTACACGACCCGACCGTCCTCGGTGCGGTACGCACCTTCGCCATAGATGGCGCGGGAAGATGCGACGACAACCCGCCGCACGTCGTGTGTGCTGTTGGCCAGGAGATCCAGCAGCTTCGCCGTGCCGCCGATGTTGGTCTGCGTGTAGCGATCGATCTCGTACATGGACTGACCGGTCCCGGTCTCGGCCGCGAGGTGCACGACGACCGACGCGCCCTCGAGCGCCCGGCGGAGGTCGTCGGTCGACGTCACGGTGCCTGGGATCACTTCGGCCACGCCGCCCAAAGCGCGCAGCAGCGGCGAGGTCGTGGCAGGATCATCGCCGTGCACCTGCGGGATCAGGGCATCCAGAACGGTGACCGTGTCGCCCCCCGCGCGGAATCGGCGGGCGAGATGCGAGCCGATGAAGCCCGCACCGCCTGTGATCAGAACGTGCTGGACCATGCGCTCCTCTCGCACTCGCGAACACCTCGCTCGGGAGAGCCAGGTGTTCCGTCAGGCATCAGTGTGACGGGACGATCCTACGGGTGGCGGCGCCCCGCAGGGTCTGGACCACTACAACGCGGGCTGATCCGCGGTGGCCACCAGCGGCGGCATCGGCTTCCACGACGCGTCCCGGGCGATCTTGTGCCCATCGCGGATGCCGCGGAACAGGTGGGAGGTGCCGCGGACGGTGCGCTCCACGAGCAGCAGCCGGATGACCTCCTTGACGAAGGTGAGCGCCGTGCCGGCACCGAACAGCACCGGTTTGTACACCCCGAGCGCGCGGTAATACCGCTTGATGTACCCGCGGTTGCGCATGATGTAGTACCGGTAGGCGTTGCTGGAAGCGTTCATGTGGCGAATGCCCATGTCCCACTGCTTGATCTCGCGGGTGCGGCGGAGCACGAACTCGTCGACGATGACCGAGGTGGTGTGACGCGAGGCGAGCCAGCCGTACATCTGGTCGTCCCAGTAGATGAAGAACCGGGGGTCGGGCAGTCCGATCTGCGCGACGATGTCGCGGTGGATGAACATCCCCTCGAAGCAGCCGGAGTTCATCTCCTTGTAACCGGATTCGTCGAAGCCGGCGGGCGCGAACGGGATCGGGATCGCGAGCGGCTCGGCGATGCGGTACTGCCAGTAGAACTCGCTGCCGTCGTAGTCGTAGCGGCGGCCCTGGATCGACTTGAAGCGCGGTGCCCACGCACCCATCCGGGCAAGGCCGTCCGGGAGGACCTCGACATCGTCGTCCATGAGCCAGATCCAGGCGGACCCGAGCTCGTAGGCGATGCGCATGCCCTCGCTGAAGCCGCCGGAGCCTCCGGTGTTGGTCTCCAGGCGGCGGTAGACGATCTCGGTGCCGATGCGGTCGCGGAAGGACTCCACGACCTCGGTGGTGTCGTCGGTCGACGCGTTGTCGACGATCACGACATGCCCTGGTTTGGGGTCCATCGCCACAATGCTCTCCAGCAGCCGGGTCAGCAGCGCGGAGCGGTTGAAGGTGACCACGGCGATCGTCGCCGATGCGGGGTTGAAGGGCGCGGTGGCGGGGGAGTCAGCGGGAAGCGGCATAGCCCGTCGAT
This sequence comes from Microbacterium sp. zg-B96, assembly GCF_030246865.1. Classification (NCBI taxonomy): domain Bacteria; kingdom Bacillati; phylum Actinomycetota; class Actinomycetes; order Micrococcales; family Microbacteriaceae; genus Microbacterium; species Microbacterium sp. zg-B96. Next base: position 837,505 of record NZ_CP126738.1, read on the forward strand.
CTTACCCCGGCCGCCTGTCCGATCCCCACGGCAGGTCGCCGACGGGCGGCAGATCGGTGCCCTGTGTGGCCTCGTCGATGCGCTCGCGCCATGACCGGGATTGTCCGGCGCGCAGTGCGCACAGCACGAGCATGAGCCACCCGTATCCGGCGAGGGTGAAGCTCTCGAAGACCGAATCGACCAGCAGCGCGACGAGGATCAGCGGCGTCCAGGCGTAGACGATGGAGCGGCGTTCGCTCGCGACCAGCCAGGAGCGCACGAAGGCCAGCCCCACGAAGATCGCGAAGAGGATCAGCCCGACCCATCCCACCTGCAGCAGCACGTCGAAGTAGGCGTTCAGCGCCGAGCGGTGGGTCTCCCGCAGGATGTAGTTGAGGGTGCCGAACGGGAACTCCTCGCTCCAGCTGCCGCTCCACCCCCACCCCTGGATCGGACGGGCGCGCACGAACACGACGATCTGCGCCCACAGATCCGCGCGGGTGGAGAAGTCCCGTGCCGCACCGATCCAGCCGATGATCGTATGCCGTGCGGTGTAGGCGATCCCGATGCCCAGCACCAGCCCGCCGCCGAGGATCCACTGCAGTGTGCGGCGGCGCACCGGCGAGGTGCGGCGCACCAGGGCCAGTGCGGCGGTGGCGGCGGCCACAGCGACGGCCAGCACGAGCACGGTGGGGGAGTCCGACAGTGCGGCCAGGGTGCCGGCGAGCACCGCCGAATACAGCGACACGCCGGGCCGCACCGACATCGTGCGGTACTCGATGAGGAATGTGATGAGGGCGAGCACCGCGATGAACCCGAGCGCGTTGCGGGTGCCGAAGATGCCCTGGATGGGACCGAGCAGGGCGATGTTGCCCTGCACGCCCAGGAAGCGCAGCGGCATGTCGAGCAGGATGCCGGAGAGAACCTCGACCGCGAGCGACACCGTGAGCAGCACGCGCATGACGTCGCCGAGGGCGCGCGCGGTCTGCAGCGTGTCGCGGACATGCCCGATCACGACGGCGAGGAACGCCAGCCCCACCAGCCCCGCCCAGCCGGCCAGGGTGGCGGTGGCATCCTGGCTCCACGTGACGCTCACCAGCAGCCACAGCAGGAAGACGACGAGCGTCGAGGGGACCAGCCGCAGCGCCGAGATCTCCCGTCGACGCGCGGTGAGCATGGCCGCCCCCACGACGCACAGTCCCAGGACGACGGTGACGTATGTCGTGCGGCTGGTCAGCCGCTCGATCGCGAACCCGGCGAACACCGCGCCCAGCGCCGCGTAGGTGAAGGCGCTGGCCATGGCCGCCGACGACAGGATCGCGGTGAACCCCCGGTCGCGGGGCTCGTGCGGCGCGGTCATGCCGCCCGCTCGGGGCGCTCGCCGCGCTCCAGCGCCAGCGTCTGCTCGGCGGGACCGACGCCCACCAGCGGTGCCTGCTTGATCTTGAAGGCGAACATCACCACCGCAAGCCACCCCCACAGCAGCAGCGGGCCCGATTCGGCCAGCCCCTGCACGAGCAGTATCGCCCCGGTCAGTGCCGGCAGCAGTGTCAGCGGCGAATAAGGACGATCGGCGCGCAGGTCCCACCGCGGCCGGTCGACGGCGAAGAACCAGGACCGCCAGACGAACGCGAGATAGGTCATCGCCATCAGCACCACGCCGATGATCCCCAGCTGCAGGAAGACGTCGATCCACATGTTGTGCGCCTGCATGACGGTCTGGCCGTGGTCTACGATCCAGCGGTCGAACGCCGGATCCCACGGCATCCAGGGGCTCGCGAAGCCCCACCCGGCCACCGGGCGCTCGCTCGCCTTCTCGAGCACGGTGCCCCAGATCCGCTCCCGCCCGGTCAGATCCGCCGAGCGCCCGAGCATCCCGAAGATCCGGTCCCGCAGCAGCCACGCCGCCGTCAGACCGCCGACGGCCACGACGGCGTACCCGATGTAGTAGCGGGTGCGTTCACCGGGGCGTCGTGCGGTGCGCATCAGCAGGATCGTGACGAGCACGACGACGACCATGCCAGCGGCGAGGAACGCCGTCGCCGACCCGGCGCGGACGAACAGGAACAGCGCCGCGACCATCCAGGCCACCAGGAGCGGGCGGTGCGGTGCGCGCGCGGCGAACCGGATCGCGAAGACGATGAGCGCCAGCAGCGCGGCATACGCCAGCAGGTTCGCGTTGCCGAAGATGCCCTGGATGCGTCCGTCGTCGAGGAGGTTGTTGCGCGACCAGTACACGATCGGGTCCGGCGCCTTCTCGGCCGGCACCACGAAGCGGGGCAGGATCGGTCCGCCGATGGCGACGGTCACCCACACCTCGAACGCGATCGACAGCGCGACGACCCACTTGCACGCCGACGCGATCGCGCGCACCAGCTCGTGCCACGTGAGCACGGCCGCCACGAAGAAACCCTGCAGGGTCGTGATGAGCAGCAGAAGCAGCGTGACCGCGGTGGTGGCCGGCCACGCGGTCCACAGCAGCGACGCCGTCGCGAACGCGACGTACGCCAGCGCGAACCAGGGCAGCCGCCGCCACTGCACCGGGGGCTTGAGCACGATCCACAGGACCGCCGAGACGACGCCGGAACCGATCGCGATCACGGTCGTCGGGATCTCGCCCACGGCGAGCACCCAGGCGGCGCCGGCCATCGTGGTGAAAAGCACGAAGATGCACCACGCCCGCAACAGCAGCACCCCGGTCCGCTCGCGCACCGGGGCCGCCGGCGGCGCGGAAACCGGGTGCTTAGTGTGGACGGCCATGGTGAGATCAGGCTACCGCCCGACTTCGCATGCACGCCCTGCCGCGCTCTAGGCTGGCAGCGTGCTGGTACCGCTCTCCAACAGCCCGCGCGATTACGCGTGGGGCTCGTCCACACTGCTGGCTGACCTCACCGGACGCATCCCGTCAGGTGACCCCGAGGCGGAGATCTGGTTCGGCGATCACCCCGGGTGCCCGAGCATCGTCGAAGACGGCTCCGGCCGCACGCTCGATGTGTGGCTGCGGGAACAGGATGCCGCGCCGCTGCCGTACCTGGTCAAGCTCCTCGCCGCCGGGTCCTCGCTGTCGATCCAGGCCCACCCCTCGAAAGCCGAAGCGGTCCTGGGCTTCGCGCGGGAGGAGGCGGCAGGCATCCCGCGCGATGCCCCCGAGCGCCTCTACCGCGACGACAACCACAAGCCCGAGATCATCGTCGCCGTCAGCGACACGTTCCGCGCTCTGGTGGGCCTGCGGCCGCTGGCGCAGACGCGCCGGCTGGTCGCCGCGCTCGGCCCGTCCGCGGGCCCTGCCGCGTTGACGGTACGCCTCGAGGGCGCCGACGAGGCCGCCGTGCTGCGGGCGACGCTGGCGTGGCTGCTCTCCGGCGACGCGCAGGCCGACGTCGACGACATCATCGTCGCCGTGCGCGGCGCGGTGGATGCCGAGTTCGCGGCCGAGCTGACCACACTCCGCCGCATCGCCGACGATTTCCCGGGGGACCCGGGCGTCGTGGTGGCGCTGCTGATGAACCACGTCGAGCTGCGGCAGGGGGAGGGGCTGTTCGCGCCGGCAGGAGCACTGCACGCCTACCAGGACGGCCTCGGCCTGGAGCTGATGGCGGCGAGTGACAACGTGCTCCGCGGCGGACTCACCCCGAAGCACATCGATGTCGCCGAACTGCTGCGGATCGTGGACACCACGCCCGGGCCCGCACCCATCGTCGTGCCGCGTGACGGCATGTTCGACGTCGGCATCCCGGACTTCGCCCTCACCCGCCTGCTGGTGGACCGCGAGACGCGAGTCCGCCTCACCGGACCGGCGATCGTGGTCGCCGTGCGCGGCGCCGTCGAGGTCGCGGGGGAGCAGTCGGGCACGGTCGGCTCGCTGGGCCCGGGCGCCGCGGCGTACGCGGGCGCCGAGGAGCGGGAGCTGGCGTTCACCGGCTCCGGAGAAGTGTTCATCGCGCAGCCCGGGCGCCGCTGACGTCACCACGGCGCCCTTTCGACCGCGCGACACGCCGCAAAACACGCGGTGAACGTTGAAGTCGCGGTTGAGGGTTTACGATCTGCGACTTGACCGCGAGGAATCACACCGGTGTAATTAGGCATACGCACACACCGTGCAGACATTCAGTAAGGCGGGAGACGAGATGACTGGATCGCAGTATCGCTCGGGCGTTCCCGACAACTGGTTCGTCGATCCGGTTCAACTCGGAGTTCCCGGTGTGCGTCGTCACGTCGAGGACGACGACGGTCAACTGGCTTGGCAGACCGACGCATTGTGCTCGCAGACCGATCCGGAAGCGTTCTTCCCGGAGAAGGGCGGCTCGACCCGCGACGCCAAGCGCATCTGCACCTCGTGCGACGTGCGCAGCGAATGCCTCGAGTATGCGCTCAACAACGATGAGCGTTTCGGGATCTGGGGCGGGCTCAGCGAGCGCGAGCGCCGCAAGCTCAAGCGTCAGGCGTCCTGAACCGGATTCGGCCGACCCGCGCGCATGAGCGCGGGTTGCCGCCGACGCGCCCATAGGCTGTCCCCGCCATGCCCGCCCGAGTCCACGCCATCCTCGTCGTGCGCCCCGACGGCCGCACGCCCGCCGCGTTTCATCTGCGACGCACGCTTGCGGCACTCGAAGCGCAGACCCGCCCCCTCGACGCCCTGACGATCGTGCTGTGCGGGGAAGACGACAATCTCCGCCAGCTCGCCGCCGACTCCCGTGCCGAGGGCGTGATCTCCGCACCCCGGACGACGGGGTACGCCGAGGCCACGGCGCTGGCGACCCACCGGCTGCAGGGCGACGTGGTGTGGCTGCTGGCACAGGACACCGCCCCCGAACCCGACGCGCTGGCACGGCTCGCCGGCGCACTGGAGCTGGCACCCTCGGTCGCCTTCGCCGCCCCGAAGCTGGTGCGTTGGGATGATCGCGGCGAGATCGTCTCGCTCGGGGTGTCGATGACCACCCTCGGGCGCACCGTGGGGCTCGCCGACGGCGAACTGGACCAGGGCCAGCACGACGCCGGGCAGGACGTGCTGGCCGCGGACGTGCGCGGCGTGCTGGTGCGGGCCGAGGTGTGGCGCCACCTGCGGGGGCTCGACCGGGGACTGTCCGGCGCCGACGAGGGCCTGGACCTCGGCGTGCGCGCGCGGCTCGCCGGCGCCAGGGTCACCCTCGTCCCCGCCGCCCGTGTCGCCGTCGCCGGCGATGGCGTGGCGGGACTGCCCGACACGTACGGCTCGCGGCGGCGGATGCGGCGCGTCTTCGCCACCCGCACCGCGCAGCTGCATCGGCGGCTCGTGTACGCCCCGGCGGCCATGCTTGCGCTGCAATGGCTCGCCATCCTGCCGATCGCGCTGTGGCGCACCATCGTTCACCTCGTTGCGAAGCGTCCGGGACAGATCTGGCCGGAGTGGGCCGCTGCCGCGACCGCCATGGTGCGCATCCGCGCCATCACCCGGGCGCGTGCCGGCATCCGCCGCACCCGCACCGTCTCCTGGCAGTCGCTCGCGCCGCTGCGTGTGGGCCGGGCGGATCTGCGCACCAACCTCGCCCTCACCGACGAGTCCGACCGGCTCGCGGACGTGCGCCGCTCCGAGCTGCGCTTCTTCAGCGGCGGCGGTGCCTGGGCGGTGCTGGCTGCCCTCGTGGTGTCGGTCGTCGCATTCCCGGCACTCCTGGCCTGGCCCGCCCTGGGCGGCGGCGCCCTGGCACCCCTTCGCGACACGGTGGCGCAGCTGTGGGCGGATGCCTCCTACGGACAGCGGCAGCTGGGGCTCGATGCGGTCGGCGCGGCGGACCCCTTCGCCACGATCGTGGCCGTCATCGGCAGCTTCTCGCCCGCCGCGCCGTCGCAGGCGATGGTCGTGCTGTGGGTGCTGGCCCTGCCGATGGCAGTGCTGGGCGGCTGGTTCGCCGCCACCCGCGTGACCGACCGTTCGCTGCTGCGCATCACCGGCGCCGTCGCGTGGGCGCTGGCGCCGACATTCCTCGCTGCGCTCGTGCAACCCCGGCCCGCCGCGATGATCGCGCACCTGCTGCTGCCGTGGCTGTTCTTCGCCGGCTCCGTCGCCCACCGCTCCTGGGCCGCCGCCGGGGTGGCATCCCTCGTGCTGGCCGCTGTCGCGGCGTGCGCGCCGTCGATCGTGCCGGCGCTGCTGGCGCTGTGGCTGGTCGCTCTCGTGATCGCCGGGGTGCGTGGCGGCAGCCGCAGCGTCGGGCGCATCGCGTGGCTGGTGGTGCCCACGGCAGCGATCGCCGCTCCGCTGGTGTGGCAGCAACTGGCATCCGGCAACCCCTGGGGTCTGCTCGCGGACCCCGGCGTGACCTGGGACGGACCGGTGGCGACGGCGGATCCCGCCGGCAGAGCCCTGCTGGCCGCCGGCTTCCCCACCCCCGATCCGGGCGGCTGGGGGCAGCTGCTCGGCGGCGCTCCCATCTGGTGGGTGCCGCTGCTGCTGGCGCTGCCGGCCCTGCTGGCCCTCCTGGCCCCGCTGACGGTGCGTTGGGCCGCCGGTGTGGTGCTGCTGTCGGTCGCCGCCCTCGGCCTCGCCACCGCCTTCGCCGCCGTGGCCATCACGGTGGCCGTCACCGCCGCGACCCCCGTCCCGATCTGGCCCGGCGCCGGCCTGAGCCTCGCGTGGATCGGGGTGATCGGGGCGGCTCTGATCACCCTCGACGTCGTCCCGACGGTCCCCGTCGCCCGGGCTCTGGCCGCGACCGCCGTGATGGTCGTGCTCGCCGTCAGCGCCGTGCCGGCGCTGACGGCACAGTCGCGGCAGGCCAGTGCACTGACCGACGGCCCCACCAGCACGTTGCCGGCCTACGTCGCCGCCGAGGGGCGCGGATCGGTGGCGCTGGGCACCATCGTGCTCACCCCGCTGGACGACGGCTCGATCGCCGCCGAGGTCGTGTGGGGCGCCAGTGAGACGCTCGGTGGTCAGAGCACTGCGAGGGCGACGCGGCTGGAGGCCACCCCGGCCGACCGGGAGACGGCCGACCTGGTGGCAGACCTCGTGACGGATGCCGCCGACGATCCGGTCGGACCGCTCGCGGACCGCGGTATCGCATTCGTGCTGCTCGCTCCCACGCCGGAGCCCGCCACCGAGGCCGCGCAGGCTTTGCGCCGCACCGCGGCGATCGCCCTCGACCAGCGCGACCGGCTCGAATCGGTGGGCGAGGAGACCGCGCGCGGATCGCTCTGGCTCGTCTCCGGCGAGATCTCCGCCCGCGCCGGCGAGACGCCCGCCGTCGCTGCGACCGCCCGCGGCATCGCGATCGGCCAGCTCGTGGTGCTGACCATTGCGCTGCTGCTGGCCATCCCGACGGCACAGACCCGACGTGACGCGCGGCGCGCACCGCGCATCGTGGGGCTTCGCGCTGAGGAGGGACGATGACCACGAGATCCCGCTGGGCCACCACCAGTGCCCGACTGGTCGGCGGCACCGTCGCCGCCGTCACGCTGGTAGCCGGCACCGTCACCGCGGTCGCCCTCACGTGGCCGACCCACCACCACGCACCCGTCTCGGTCGTCGCGACCCCCGCACCATCCGAATCCGTCGCCTCCTGCCCCGGCGGGCTGCTGGCCATCGGCCGCGATGCGAGCGTCGCCGCCGGGATCACTCTCGCCGCCGAGGCCGCGGTGACCTCCGGTACCGGGACCGGTCAGGCGGCGGCATCCGACCTCGCGCTCGTGGTGCCGGGAGTGGACGGCCTGGCACCGGCGGCGTTCATCGCGCCGCCCGCCCGCGACGCCCGCACCGACCTCGCCGCCGCGTCTTCGGCGGCCGTCGCGGCCGATGACCTCGCCGGCTTCGCCGCGGCGTCGTGCGTGCCGCCGCTGCTTGAATCCTGGATCGTCGGCGGGGCCACCACGACGGGGTCCTCCGGGCTGCTACTGCTGGCCAACCCCGGCGACGTGCCGGCGGAGGTGCAGGTCACCGTCTACGGCGCTACGGGCGCGCTGAACCCGCCGGCGGGAACCCTCGTGGTCGCGCCGGGCAGCCAGCGCATCGTACCCCTGGCCGCCCTGGCGCGCGGCGAGCAGAGCCCGATCCTGCACATCACCTCGTCCGGCGCGCCGGTGCAGGCTGCCCTGCAGGCGAGCATCACCCGCACCCTCGCGCCCGGCGGCGTCGACCAGGTGGGCGCGATCATCGCTCCCGAGACCGAGCAGGTCCTCCCCGGCGTGGCGGTCACCGCCGCACCAGGGGTCGAGGGCGCGTCCGATCCGGCCACGATCGTGCGGCTGCTGGCGCCCGGCACCACGACCACCGCGACGGTGACCGTGCGCAGCGGCTCTCAGGCGGTCGAGACCCGCGAGGTGCCGCTGGAGGCCGGACTTCCGCTGGAACTGGACCTGGGCCGGCTCCCGATCGGCACCTACAGCGTGCACGTACAAGCCGACGCCGCGATCGTGGCCGGCCTGTGGACGGCGACCGGCTTCGCCCAGGGCGACGACTTCGCCTGGCATGCTGCCGCCCCGCGCATCGACGCCGCATCGCTCGTGGCGATCGCCGCAGGACCGTCGCCAACGCTGGCCATCGCCAACCCCGGGGACGAGGACGTGACCGTGACGCTGACCCCGGATGCCGGTGGCGGCACCGCAGAGGAGCTCACGGTGCCGGCACAGGGGACCGTCCGCGTCTCGGTCACCGCCGATGCACTGTACCGGCTCGAAGCCAGCGGCCCGGTGCACGCCGCCGTCGGCTACAGCGGACCCGGCGCGCTGGCGTCCTACGCGGTGTGGCCCGCCGACGCCGCCGCCGCCCCTCTCGTCGTCCACCCCTGACCGGGCCGGGCGCGGCGGGGCGGCCTAGGATGGGCATATGATCCGGCGTCGTACCCGCAGCGCCACGGCCGCACGTCCCCGGCCGTCGCGCCACGGCCGGCACGGTCGCGAGGGCCGCAGCCCCGTGGTGCGTCCGCCGCTGCCGCCGCTGGACACCCGGGCGGAGCGATTCGACCTCGCCGTGGGCACCGCAGCGGAGTTCCTGCGCAGCGCGTGGGAGGACCTGCGGGACGTGCGCTTCGAGGTGGGCGAGATGCCCGAGGACACCGATGCCGACGGCATCCCGCGGTGGACCGTGCTGCCCGACCAGAAGCGGATCATCCTGTACCGCCTGCCGATCGAGCGGCTCAGCCGCCCCCACCGGGAAGACGAGCTGCACCGGCGGATGATCATCGAAAGCTGCGTGTTCCGTGCCGCCGCAGAGTACCTCGACAAGGATCCCTGGGATCTGGGCCCGGAGCGGTTCCGCTTCTTCTGAGCGGTCACCGCGCGGCATCCGCCCGCACGGCCTCGGCGCGGATAGCGTGGTGCCGATGCGCGAGAGACTGTGTTCCAAGGTCGGGTGCGCCCGCGAGGCCGTGACGACGCTCACGTTCGACTACGGGGACCAGATGGCCGCCCTCGGACCCCTGGGCGGTGGCAACGATCCGCACGCCCACGACCTGTGTGCGATCCACACCGATCGGCTGTCGGTGCCGAAGGGCTGGGTCGTCGTGCGCCACGAGACGCTGCGCGTCTGACACCTCGCCGCTGCCACTGAGCAGTGCGACAATGTCGGGATGCCGACCCAGACTCCCGCCATCGCCCACGCCGTCGCCGATCTGTCGCTCGCCGAGGCTGGTCGCCATCAACTGCGTCTGGCCGAGAACGAGATGCCGGGATTGATGTCGCTGCGCGAGGAGTTCGGCCCGTCGCAGCCGCTCGCCGGCGCGCGCATCGCCGGGTCGCTGCACATGACGGTGCAGACCGCGGTGCTCATCGAGACGCTCGTGGCGCTCGGCGCGCAGGTGCGCTGGGCCAGCTGCAACATCTTCTCCACTCAGGACGAGGCCGCCGCGGCCGTCGTGGTCGGGCCCGACGGCACCGTCGATCAGCCGCGCGGCGTGCCGGTGTTCGCGTGGAAGGGCGAGACGCTCCAGGAGTACTGGGACCTGGCCGACCGCATCTTCGACTGGAGCGACGAGGGCTTCGACGGCCCGAACCTCATCCTCGACGACGGCGGGGATGCGACCATGCTCGTCCACAAGGGCGTCGAGTTCGAAAAGGCCGGCGGCGTGCCGGATGCCGCGCCCGACGACCCCGCGGAGTACCGCGTCGTCCTGGATCTGCTGCGGCGCAGCCTCGCCCGCGACCCCGAGCGCTTCACCCGCATCGCCGCCGAGCTGATCGGGGTCACCGAGGAGACCACGACCGGCGTGCACCGGCTGTACGAGCTCGCGGCAGCCGGTGACCTGCTCTTCCCCGCCATCAACGTCAACGACTCGGTGACGAAGTCGAAGTTCGACAACAAGTACGGCATCCGTCATTCGCTCCCCGACGGCATCAACCGCGCCACCGACGTGCTGATGGGCGGCAAGGTCGCATTCGTGTGCGGCTACGGCGACGTGGGCAAGGGCGCCGCCGAGGCGCTGCGCGGCCAGGGTGCACGCGTCATCGTGAGCGAAGTGGACCCCATCTGCGCGCTGCAGGCCGCGATGGACGGCTACCAGGTCGCGCGGCTGGCCGATGTCGCAGGCCAGGTCGACATCCTCATCACGGGCACCGGCAACAAGGACGTCGTCACCGTGGACGACCTGCTGGCGCTGAAGCACCTCGCGATCGTCGGCAACGTCGGACACTTCGACAATGAGATCGACATGGCGGGGCTGGAGTCGTTGCCGGGCGCCGAGCGGGTGGAGATCAAGCCGCAGGTGCACGAGTGGCGCCTGCCGACCGGGCGCAGCGTGCTCGTGCTGAGCGAAGGGCGGCTGCTGAACCTGGGCAACGCCACCGGTCACCCGTCGTTCGTGATGAGCGCATCGTTCACCAACCAGGTGCTCGCGCAGATCGAGCTGTTCACCAAGCGGGATGAGTACCCGACCGCGGTGTACACGCTGCCCAAGCACCTCGATGAGAAGGTCGCCCGGCTGCACCTGGATGCGCTCGGCGTGCAGCTGACGACGCTCACTCCCGCACAGGCGGCCTACATCGGCGTCCCCGTCGAGGGCCCCTACAAGCTGGACCAGTACAGGTACTGAGCTTCCCTAGCGCTCCGGGAACCCGCGCGGCGCCACGCCGACGCCGGCGGTGAGCGCCGCGGTGCGCTCGTCCTCGCCCTGCAGGGCGCGCAGCTCCCGCTCACGGCGCACCGCGACCACGCCGAGCAGGAGTGTCTCCGGATCCACCGGCGGCACGGGGGAGACGAACTCGCGCGCCTCGTCGGCCAGGCGCATCGCGGTGCGGATCCGGGCGGCGGGGTCGAGGTCGCCGGCCTGGCGCACGAACTGCGCGATGCGCCGCGCGAGGCGGTCGGGCAGCCGCCCGACATCGGCGATCGTGGCCCAGCCGGTCAGCGCCGCCGGGACCCCCGGGGGTGCGGGGGGCAGCTTCGGGGTGCGGGTGCGTTCGCTGTAGGTGCCGGCGAGCAGATCGCCCAGGCGCTCGGATCGGGGCGTGAACGCGCCGACGATGCCGGCGACCGCGCCGGCGGTGAACCACAGCTCGAACACCCCCACGAGCGCCCGGATGAGCGCCTGCCGGAACCCCGACGCCCCGCCGTCGACGCGCACGATGCGGGCGCCGATGGCGAGTTTGCCCAGGCTCCGGCCGCGCGTGGCGGTCTCCACCGCGGTGGGGATGACGACCATCACCATCACCATCACCACGATCGTGAACACCCCGGTCAGCTCGCCACCCAGGACATTCTCCCAGGTTGCCCAGGAGACCACGAGCGCCAGCAGCACGAACAGCAGGACGCCGGCGACCATGTCGATGAGCACGCCCACCGCCCGCAGGAAGTAGCCGATGGGCTGTACGTCCAGGGCCACGGCCTCACCGGTGAGGATCTCGTCCTGGCGGATCTCCACGGCGGGACCGGGCGTCGGCATGGCTACAGTGAATCACATGGATGCCGACGCCCTCACCGCCGCCCGGCGGGAGGAATGGGCCCGGTTGGACGAGCTGGGCCGTCGCCGCCGCCTCGACGGCAGACAAGCCGACGAACTGGTCACCCGCTACCGCGCGGCATCCGCAGACCTGGCGGAGCTGAAGACCTCCGCCGGCCGCACCCGTGAGGGCGACTACCTGTCGACGCTGCTCTCCCGCGCCCGGCTGCGCCTGACCGGCACACAGGACAACGTGCTGCGGCAGATCCCGCGCTTCTTCGTGCTGCAGCTGCCGGCGGCCCTGTACCGGCTGCGCTACACGACCCTCGTCATCGCCGCCCTGTTCGTCGTGGTCGCCGCCCTCGTGGCGACCTGGGTCGCCGGCGACCCGGCGGCCCTGGCTGCGATGGGCAGCGCCGCGCAGCTGGAGCACTACGCCGAGAACGAGTTCACCCAGTACTACAGCGAGAACCCGGCGGCGGTGTTCGCGGGGACGGTGTGGACCAACAACGCCTGGATCGCCGCGCAGTGTGTGATGTTCGGCATCACCGGGCTGTGGCCGGTGATGGTGCTGATGCAGAACGCGATCGGGGTGGGAACGGCCGCGGCGGTGCTGTTCGCGCACGGCCGCGGTGACGTGTTCCTGCTCTACATCGCCCCGCACGGCCTGCTGGAGCTGACGAGCATCTTCGTCGCGGGAGCCGCGGGCCTGCACATCTTCTGGGCGTGGGTCGCCCCCGGCGCCCGGGGGAGAGGCGAAGCCCTCGCCGCGGCCGGCCGGTCGCTGGCCACCGTCGCGATCGGGCTGGTGTTCGCCCTGGCGCTGTCGGGACTGATCGAGGGGTTCGTCACGGCGCAGCCCTGGCCATGGGCGCTGAAGATCGGCATCGGGGCCGCCGCGCTGGCCGCGTTCCTGGCCTACATGCTCCTCCTCGGCCGGCGGGCGCAGCGCCGGGGGGAGACGGGCGATCTCACCGAGTACGAGAGCGGCACGCCCCGGCTGGTCGCCGGCTGAGCGTGCGGCGTTGTTTTGGCTCAGTCAAAACAACGCTATGCTCGAGGAATGACGCAGCAGCAGAGCACCCCGGATGCCGCTGCAGCGATCCGCGCCGCCGGGCTGCGGGTCACCGAGTCCCGTCGGGCGGTCTATGAGGCGCTCGCCGGACACCCGCACGCCAGCGCCGACGACATCCACGCCCAGGTCGCCCCGGTCATCCCCCGCGCCAACCGGCAATCGGTCTACAACGCCCTCGGCGATTTCGCCGACGCGGGCCTGGTCCGCCGCATCGAGCCGGCCGGCCAGCCCATGCTCTTCGAGCTGCGCGTGGCCGACAACCACCACCACCTCGTCTGCACCTCGTGCGGCCGCGTCGCCGACGTCGAATGCGCCGTCGGTCACGCACCGTGCCTGCAGCCCTCCGAGACCCACGGCTTCGCCGTCACCACCGCCGAAGTGACGTACTGGGGTGTGTGCGCCGAGTGCGCCGCCGCCTGACTTCCCCCGATCTTTCCCTGCCCCCTTTCTGTAACCCGAACCCTGCATTGGATGGACCCCACATGACCGACGACACGATCCCCGCGATCGGTGAAGACGCGACCGACATCGACCAGTCCGTCACCGTCACCGACACCGACGAGGCGTTTGCCGAGCAGGCCGGCGGCTGCCCCGTCGTGCACAGCCAGCCGCACCCCACGACGGGCTCCGCCAACAACGTGTGGTGGCCCAACCAGCTGAACCTGCGCATCCTGAAGAAGAACCCCGCCGTCGGCAACCCGCTCGGCGATGATTTCGACTACGCCGCGGCCTTCGCCTCGCTGGACCTGGCCGCGGTCAAGGCGGACATCGCAGCGACCCTCACCACGTCGCAGGCCTGGTGGCCTGCGGACTTCGGCAACTACGGCCCGCTCATCATCCGCATGGCGTGGCACAGTGCCGGCACCTACCGCGCCACCGACGGGCGCGGCGGCGGCGGGGCAGGTCAGCAGCGCTTCGCACCGCTGAACAGCTGGCCCGACAACGTCAACCTCGACAAGGCCCGGCGGCTGCTGTGGCCGGTGAAGAAGAAGTACGGCCAGTCGCTGTCGTGGGCCGACCTGATGATCCTCGCCGGCAACGTGGCGCTGGAGTCCATGGGCTTTGCCACGTTCGGCTTCGGCGGCGGACGTGCCGACGTCTGGGAGCCCGACGACGACGTGTACTGGGGCCCCGAGACCACCTGGCTCGGCGACCAGCGCTACAGCGGCGACCGTGACCTGGAGAAGCCGCTCGCAGCCGTGCAGATGGGTCTCATCTACGTCAATCCCGAGGGCCCGGCCGGCAACCCCGACCCGCTCGGCTCCGCGCGCGACATCCGTGACACCTTCGGCCGCATGGGCATGAACGATGAGGAGACCGTCGCCCTCATCGCCGGTGGTCACACCTTCGGCAAGACCCACGGCGCTGCTCCCGACTCGAACCTCGAGGACAACCCCGAGGCGGCGGGCCTGGAGATGCAGGGCATGGGCTGGAAGAACAACCACGCCTCCGGCAAGGGCGATGACACCATCACCTCCGGCCTCGAGGTGACGTGGACCTACCACCCCACCCGCTGGGACAACGAGTTCTTCCACATCCTGTACGCCTACGAGTGGGAGCTGATGAAGAGCCCCGCAGGCGCGCACCAGTGGCGGCCGAAGCACGGCGCCGGCGCCGACATGGTGCCGATGGCCCACGATGCGACCAAGCGTCGCGAGCCTCGCATGCTCACCAGCGACCTCGCGCTGCGCGTTGATCCGGAGTACGACAAGATCTCGCGTCGGTTCGCCGAGGACCCGGTGGCATTCGGCGACGCGTTCGCCCGTGCCTGGTTCAAGCTGACCCACCGCGACATGGGCCCCATCGACCGGTACCTCGGCCCCGAGGTCCCCACCGAGCAGCTCCTGTGGCAGGACCCGGTCCCGGCCGTGGACCACGTGCTCATCGACGCCGCCGATGTGGCCGCGCTCAAGCAGCAGATCCTCGCCACCGGCCTGACCACCGCGCAGCTGGTGTCCACGGCGTGGGCGGCAGCATCGTCGTTCCGCGGCAGCGACTTCCGCGGCGGCACCAACGGCGCCCGCATCCGCCTGGCACCGCAGAAGGACTGGCAGGTCAACAACCCGCCGCAGCTGAAGCTCGTGCTCGACAAGCTCCAAGCAGTCCAGGCCGCGTTCAACGACGGCCGCACCGACGGCAAGAAGGTGTCGCTGGCCGACCTCATCGTGCTCGCCGGCAACGCGGCGGTCGAGAAGGCGGCGCACGCTGCCGGTGTCGACGCCGAGGTGGTCTTCCACCCGGGCCGCACCGACGCGACGCAGGAGCAGACGGATGCCGACTCGTTCGGCTACCTCGAGCCTGCGGCCGACGGATTCCGCAACTACTACGGACGCAACGCGGTGCTTCCTCAGGAGCACCACCTCATCGACAAGGCGAACCTGCTCACGGTCAGCGCCCCCGAGATGACGGTGCTCGTCGGTGGCCTGCGGGTGCTCGGGGCCAACTGGGACGGCTCGGAGTACGGCGTGTTCACGACGCGTCCCGGCGTGCTGACGAACGACTTCTTCGTGAATCTGCTCGACCTCGGCACCACCTGGACGCCGCTGGACCCGGGCTCCCAGGCGTTCGAGGGTATGAAGGACGGCTCCGGCGAGCGTGTCGGTCGCGGCACCCGCGTCGACCTGCTGTTCGGCTCGAACTCCGAGCTGCGGGCGCTGGCGGAGGTCTACGCCAGCGACGATGCGAACGAGAAGTTCGTGCGCGACTTCGTCGCCGCGTGGGGCAAGGTCTCGGAGCTGGACCGCTTCGACCTGCGCTGAGCCACATACGAAGAACGGCCCGTCCCCTCAGGGGGCGGGCCGTTGCTCGTGTCAGGTTCAGCCGAACTCGCGCCCTTCGAACAGCGCGCGATTGGCGAATCCGGCGATCAGCGCCCCGACGATCGGGAACACGATGAACACCCACAGCTGCAGCAGCGCATCGCCGCCGCCGTAGATCGCCGTCGCGATGGAGCGGGCGGGGTTGACCGACGTGTTGTCGATCGGGATGGATGCCAGGTGGATGAGGGTCAGCGTCAACCCGATCACCAGGCCCGCGAACTTCGTGCCGCGGGTGGGGTGGGTCACCCCGAGGATGACGAAGAGGAAGATCGCGGTGAACAGGATCTCCGCCACGATCGCCGCACCCAGCCCGAATCCGCCGGGGGACTGCTCGCCGAAGCCGTTGCTGGCGAAACCGCCGTCCTGCGCCGAGCGCAGCCAGCCGTCGGGCCCGAACAGGCCGATCAGCACGATCAGGGTGGTGCCGATCGCGCCGCCGATGATCTGCGCGACGATGTAGCCGATGCTGTCCTTCCAGGGGAAGCGGCCGGCGGCGGCCAGGCCCAGCGTCACGGCGGGGTTGAAGTGACCTCCGGAGATCGGCCCCCACGCGTATGCACCGGCCACGATGGTCAGCCCGAACGCGAGGGCGACGCCGACGAATCCGATCCCCAACGACGACCCGTTCGGGCCGACGCCGAAATCGGAGGCGAACAGTGCGGCGCTGATCGAACCGAACACCAGCAGGAACGTCCCCATCGCCTCGGCCGACAGCCGCAGGGCCATCGACGGGCCGGAGGCGGCGGGGGTGTGGTCGAGGGGAGTGGGGGCGACGGGCTGTTCTGGACGAGGATCGTTGCTCATGGTGACAGCTCCTTTCGCCGCTCACAGTAGCCCCACGTGTGGCGCGCCGGAAGCGGCCCAGCGGTGCGGCCGAGGCCGGCTCAGAGCCGGCCGGCCGCCTTGAGGGCCAGGTAGCGGTCCGCGATCCGCGGCGGCAGATCGTCGGCCGAGGCCGTCAGCGCGTCGCCCCCGGCGCGGACGACGGCGGCGGCGACCCGTGCGGAATCGCGCGCGGTGCGCTCGAGGGATGCCGCGTGGTAGACGTCGTCGGCGGTGCGCCGCCGCCCTGCTGCCGGCGCCGCGTCGTCGGGCGGTGTGTCGGTGGCGGTGCCGACGAGAACATGGGCGTGTCGGGTCACAGCCCCCAGCGACCCCAGGAACCCACGGGAGGCCTCGGGGGCGTCCTGCGCGGTCAGCAGCACGACCAGGGACGGCCGGGAGGTCACCGCGCGCACCTGTGCGAACGCGGCATCCCAGTCGGTGTCGATCAGCTGGGCCTGCACCGGCGCCATCGCATCCACCATCGCGGGCAGCAGCGCCACACCGTCCACACCGGTCACGCGGGCGCGCAGCGCCCGGTCGAACATCACCAGGTGCACGTGGTCGCCCGCGCGGCTCGCCAGCGCGGCCAGCAGCAGCGCGGCCTCCATGCCGGCATCCAACCGCACCCCGTCGCCGACGCGGGCCGCGGCCGTGCGGCCGGTGTCGACGACGATCACCACGTGCCGATCGCGCTCGGGCCGCCAGGTGCGCAGCATGGTGGTGCCTGCCCGGGCGGTGGCGCGCCAGTCGATCGCGCGCACGTCGTCGCCGCGGACGTACTCGCGCAGGCTGTCGAACTCGGTGCCCTGCCCCCGCACCTGCACGCTGGTGTTGCCGTCCAGTTCGCGCAGCCGCGCCAGGCGAGAGGGGAGGTGACGGCGAGAGGTGAAGGCGGGGAGCACCCGGACCGCGCCGGGGGCCTCGAGGCGGGCCTGCCGGCCGGCGAACCCCAGCGTGCCGGCGGAGCGGACCACGACGAATTCGCTGCGCAGCTCGCCGCGTCGGCGCGGCTGCAGCGGCACCGCGATCACGCGACGCTCACCCGCCGGCACGTCCAGGTCGGCCCGCCGCTGCGGCGCACCGGCGGTGGGCTGCCACGCGTCGCGCAGCCGCCCGCGCAGGCGCCTGGTGCCGACGTTGTCGACGACCACCTGCGTGTCGATCCGCTCGCCCAGGCGGGTGCGCGCCGGGCCGCTGCGGGACACCCGCAGCGTCCGCGGGTCCGCGGCGATGGCGGCATCCACGGCGATCACGACGACGCACAGCAGCAGCCACCCTGCGACGACCGGCCAGGGCGGGATGCCCGCCGCGCCGAGCAGCACGACCGGCACGACGCCGAGGGCGACGAGCAGGGGGAGACGGCCGGTGACGTACATGGATCCTTCGGGGTTTCGATACGCGCCGCTACTCAACCTAGACACGCAGCCGCGTCAACGCCGCTGCGCGGCATTGATCCGGCTCGTGTCTATTTCGGAACCGGGGTCTGCTGCTGCACCGCGGTGAGGATCGCTTCGACGGAGACGCCTTCGATCTCGGCCTCGGGGCGCAGGCGCAGCCGGTGACGCCACGCCGGCACCACCATCGCCTGCACGTGGTCGGGGGTGATCGCGGGGTAGCCGCCGAGCCACGCCCACACCTTGGCCGCGGCCAGCAGCGCGGTCGCCGCCCGGGGGCTCGCCCCCAGCTGCACCGACGGTGCCTGACGGGTCGCGCGGGCCAGATCCACCACGTACGCCAGTACGTCGTCGGCGACGGCGACGGATGCCGCGGCGTGCTGCGCTGCGCGGATCTCGGCCGGACCGACGACGGCGGTCAGGCCCGCGGCGGCCAGATCACCGGGGGTGAAACCGCCGGCGTGGCGACGCAGCACCGCCAGCTCCGCGTCGCGGGAGGGCACGTCGATGACGAGCTTGAGCAGGAACCGGTCCAGCTGGGCCTCGGGCAGCGAGTAGGTGCCTTCATGTTCGACGGGGTTCTGCGTCGCGGCGACGAGGAACGGGTCCGGCAGCGGCCGGGTCACGCCGTCGGCGGAGACCTGGCGCTCTTCCATCGCCTCCAGGAGCGCGGCCTGCGTCTTGGGCGGGGTGCGGTTGATCTCGTCAGCGAGCAGCACGTTGGTGAACACCGGCCCCTGCCGGAATTCGAACTCCCCGGAGCGGGCGTCGTAGACCAGCGAACCAGAGACGTCGCCGGGCATGAGGTCGGGGGTGAACTGCACGCGCTTGGTGTCCAGGCCGATCGCGCGGCTGAATGAGCGCACCAGCAGCGTCTTGGCGACCCCCGGTACCCCCTCCAGCAGCACGTGGCCGCGGGCCAGCAGGGCGATGAGCAGACCGGTCACGGCGCCGTCCTGCCCGACGACCGCCTTGCCCACCTCCAGGCGCACCCGGTTCATCGCCTCGCGCAGCGCGGCGTCGTCGGCGGGGATGGTGGGGGACGGGGTTTCGACGTCGGTCACTGTGGGTTCCTCCCGGGTCGGACGGCGAGACGGACAGCCGTCTCGAGTTGCTGCAGGGCATCGGCGAGCGCCACGAGCTCGGCGTCGGTGGCGGGCAGGTCCTCGAGCAGGATGCCGCGCACCCGCGCCCGGTCGGTGTGCAGGCGCGCCGCCGCGACGTCGGCGATCTCGTGCGCGGCAGCCGAGGGGCCCAGCCCCAGCGTGCGTGTGAGCCGATCCAGCGCACCGTGTCGCAGCTGGTCTGCGACGTGGACGGTGTCGCGGGAGCGCGCATACAGGCGCGCCCGCCCCTCGGTCGTCTCGGCCGCCCGCACGATGACGGGAAGATCCTCCGTCACCAGCGGGCCGAACCTGCGGCCGCGCCACACCATCGCGGCGACGGCGGACACGCCCAGCAGCGCGAGCGCCGGGGTGACCCAATCAGGGGTCAGCTCGCCCAGCGTGGGCATCGTGTCGGGCAGCACGCCGTCGCCCAGCGCCGGGAGGTACCAGACCACCCGGGGGAGCCGGCCCAGCAGGTTGGCCGCCAGCGCCGCGTTGCCGTTGTCGGCGAGGTGCGCGTTGGTGAACAGCTCGCGGGCGTCGAGGGCGGCAAGGCGCCCCTCATCCCGCCCATGGACGAGCAGGGCGTGGCCGTCACCGGAGGGGTAGCACGAGGTGATCCCGTCGGCGCCGGTGAACACCGCGCCGGGGACGATGGGGCCGGCCCGCTCCGCGTCGGGCAGACCGCATTCCGGGACGGTGAGGGCGTCGTCGCCGAAGCCCGCGGCCCGCGAGTCGGCGAACAGCACACGGACATCGCGGGTGTGCGGGTCCAGGAGCACGACGTCATCGGCCAGTTGCGCGACCCGCTCCAGCGTCGCATCATCCAGCGGAGCGGTGTCGGTGATCACGAGGGTGGCAGGTCCTGCCATGACCGCTCGTTCGGCCGCGTCCAGATCCCGCGCCACCTCGACCGTGAGTCCCTGTGCCCGCATCACTTCGACCAGCGCACGGGTTCCGGTAGGTCCGGCGGAGGCCGGGTCCAGGACATCGCGCGGGTTCCAATCGGCGAGCGAGAGCAGCGCCGCAGAACCGACGCCGATGAGCACGAACGCGGCGGCGATGCCGACCCACCCCCCCGTGCGACGGCGGCGAGTCGCCGGATCGACCGGCGCCGGGGCGGTCATGGGGTGGCCACGACGAGGTCGGGGCGGTGCGGGGCGGTGGTGATCACGGCATCGTCGACGCTCGCCACGGTGCGGTACAGCTCGGCCGTTCCCGGCCGGCGGAGGTAGCGGACGTCGTCGAACGCCGCCGCGGCGCGCTCGAGATCGTCCGCCAGGGCGGGGAAGGCGGCCGCGGCGTCGCGGGCGAAGGCGTGGACGGTGGCGCCGGGGGCGCCGTCCACGATGGCGCGTTCGCCCAGGCCCCGGGCGAGGGCGCGGAAGCGCTCGGCCACCGCGGCATCCCACTCCTGTCGTGCCGCGAGCTGTTCGGCGGCGGTGCGCAGTTGGGCGGCGGTGCGCTGTTCGCGCTCCCCGAACAACTCGGTCGCGGCGCGAGAGCGGGCCGAGGTGCGCGGCATGCCCCACACCACGAGCGCCACGACCACCACCGCGACGATGAGCACCGTGACCAGTACCGCCATCCACGGACCCCACCCGTCGGGCAGGTCCGCGTTGAACAGGTCGAGGAAGAACTGCGCGACCTCGTGCGCGAAGCGGTCCAGCGGGGTCGGTTCGGCGATCGTGTAGGCGGGGTCGGCGAGTTCGCGTTCGGCCCATTCCCGCGCTTCATCCCCATCGGGGATCAGCGGTGCGGCGGCGGTCAGGGCTGGACCCATGGGGTCGCTCGCTCGGCCGGCGCTGCCGGCGCTGCCGGCGCGGGGGAGCCCGCAGGCGCCGCGGCGGCGTACGGCGGCCGCTGCGGATACCCCTGCGCCTGCGGGTACGGCGGCTGCTGCGGGTACCCCGGCTGGCCGCCGTAACCCGGCTGGCCGCCGTAACCCGGGTATCCGTACCCCGGGTGCCCGGTATGGGCCGGCGGGTGCGGTGCGAGGATCCGGCCGATGTGCAGGCTGTACGGATCGGCGAGGTCGCCTGCCCCTGCATCCCGACGCTCCACGTACGCGAGCAGGTCCTGGTCGAGGCCCTCCCGGCGCATGCGGCAGTCGACGTAGATGAGCGACGTCGCGGTGGACTGCACGATCAGCGCGACGGCCTGGATGAGCACGGTGATGATCTGCGTCAGGCCACCGCCGACGATGATCGTGACGATCGCGGTGGTATCGGGGTCGCCGGTCGGGGCGAACACCGTCGAGAGGGCGGTGGTGGCGAACGAGAACGGTATGGTCACCACCTGCGCGATCGTGCCGAACACGATGGAGATGATGACGACGATGCCCAGCGCCGGCCAGAACCGCCCGACGGTGAGACGCCACGAGCGAGCGACGGCGCGGGGAATCGTTGCCTGCTCCAGGATGATGACGGGGGCGACCAGCAGCAGCTTCACCGTCAACCACAGCGTGAGCGGGATCGCCGCCAGCACCAGCAGGACGGCCAACGCGATCCCGCCGCCCGGGTTCGCCAACGCCAGCACGACGACCCCTGCCACGACGAGGCCGATGACGGTGAGGACGGCGAGGGTCAGCAGCAGGGTGTAGCCGATCAGGCGCCAGGCGACCGGCTTGACGCGGCGCCACAGCGCGCCGAGCGTCAACTTCTCTGCCACGACGGCGTGGGCCACTTCGCTCACCACGACGCCCTGTACCAGCACGCCCAAGGCGCCGAGGGCAAGGCTGATGAGGATCGCCGCGATCGAGCTGATCGCGATCGAACCCGCCAGCACCTCGTCGAACTCCGCGGTGCCCGGGCGCAGGGTGTCCAAGCGCAGGAACGTCGACAGCGTCACCGCGACGATCGCTCCGGAACCGACGAAGGTCGCGATCGACTGCACTGCGACGGCGAACCCGAGCAGGACCCGCGGGTTCTGCCGGAGCGCGGCGAAGGAGCGGCCGAGGATCACACCGAACGACAGCGGTCGCAGCGGAATGATGCCCGGGCGGGCGGCAGGTGTCCAGGCCGGATATGCGGTCATGACTCTCCCTGGGCGGCTGGGGTGGTCCCTATCGTGTCATACAGCGCGGATGCCGCGGCGCGGCGTGCCCGCCGGTGCGCCCCGCCCCCGGCGGCGTCGGTTACTCTGGGGCAAGCCCGCTCCCTCGCGCGTGGGCTGGGGAACCCGGAGGACGAGCACGCAAACATGACCTCACGCATCCTGGTGGTCGACGACGACACTGCGCTGGCCGAGATGATCGGCATCGTGCTGCGCACCGAAGGGTTCGACACCGTCTTCTGCGCCGACGGCGCCGCCGCGGTCGACGCGTGGCGCACGCACCGGCCCGATCTGGTCCTGCTCGACCTGATGCTTCCCGGCGTGGACGGCATCGAGATCTGCACGCGGATCCGTGCCGAATCCGGTGTGCCCATCATCATGCTCACCGCCCGCACCGACACCGCCGACGTCGTTCGGGGGCTGGAATCCGGTGCCGACGACTACATCGTCAAGCCGTTCAACCCGAAGGAACTGGTCGCCCGCATCCGCACGCGGCTGCGCCCGGCCGCGCAGCAGACGGGGGACACGCTGCGCATCGGCGACCTGAGCGTGGACGTCGCCGCGCATGAAGTGCGCCGCGCGGACGACGTGATCGGGCTGACGCCGCTGGAGTTCGAACTGCTCGTCGCGCTCGCCGCCAAGCCGCAGCACGTCTTCTCCCGCGAGATGCTGCTCGAGCAGGTGTGGGGCTACCACTACAAGGCCGACACCCGCCTGGTGAATGTGCACGTGCAGCGACTGCGCGCGAAGGTGGAACTCGACCCGGACAACCCGAAGATCGTCACGACGGTGCGCGGCGTCGGCTACCGCGCCGGCGCGGTGGTCTGAGGCAGCCTTTGTCCACTGCGAGCGCGTCGCGACGCGTGATGTCCCGCCTGCGCGACTGGCGCCGCTGGCCGGACGAGGTCAGGTACGCGTGGCGGCGGTCGCTGCGGTTCCGCACCGTCCTGCTCACGCTCGGGCTCACCGCGTTCGCGGTGCTCGCGGCGTTCGTCTTCATGGCGCTGGCGATCCAGAACGACCTGTTCCAGTCGCGGTTGGAGCAGGTGCTCGCCGACGCCGCCCGCACGGCGCAGACGGCGCAGGCGACCCTGGATTCGGCGGAGGTCGAAGGCGACGCGGTGGCCGTGGAGAACCTCATGGTCAACGTCAGCACCGTCGCCCGCCAAGCAGCCACGGAGATGACCGCGGCGTTGCGCAGCGACCCGACTGCGCCGCTCGCGCCGCAGGGATTCACCACCGGCGGCCTCACCGAGAACCTCCTCTCCGACGGGCTGCGCAGCTCGGTGCAGGAAGCAGGCGACCTGCAGTGGTGGCAGTCGGTCGCCCTCCCCGACGGCAACGGCGGCACCGTCCCGGGCATCATCGTGGGTCAGCAGCTGCAGGTGCCCGAAGCGGGCACGTACGAGCTGTACTTCGGCTACGACCTGGCCGACGCGGCGCAGACGCTCGGCTTCGTGCAGGCCACGCTGTGGATCGTGGGGGCTGCGCTGGTGCTGCTGATCGGCGCCATCTCGTGGGTCGTGCTGCGGTCGGTGACCAGCCCCATCGCGCAGGCCGCCGAGACCAGCGCCCGGCTCGCCAACGGTGAACTGGGCGTGCGGCTGCAGGTGCGTGGCGACGACGAACTGGCAACGCTCGCGCGCTCCTTCAACGCGATGGCCGACAGCATCGAGTCTCAGATTAAGGACCTCGCCGACCTCTCCCTCGTGCAGCAGCGGTTCGTCTCGGACGTCTCGCATGAACTGCGCACCCCGCTGACGACGATCCGGCTCGCCTCCGACATGCTCAACGATCAGCGCGCCGCGTTCGACCCCACCACCGCGCGGGCCGCCGAGCTGCTGCACGCGCAGGTGCAGCGGTTCGAAACGCCCCTGACAGACCTGCTGGAGATCAGCCGCTACGACGCCGGCTCGGTGCAACTGGAGAGCGAACCGACGAGTATGACCCAGCTCGCCGAAGACGTCATCGCCTCGATGCAGCAGCTGGCCGACCAGCACGGCACCGACGTGCGCCTCATCGCACCGGGCGGCTACTCCCCGGTGGACATGGACCCGCGGCGGGTGCGCCGCATCGTGCGCAACCTGCTCGGCAACGCGATCGAGCACGGCGAGGGCCGCCCCATCGTGGTGACCGTCGACAGCGATCAGCACGCGGTCGCCCTCGGGGTGCGCGACTACGGTCTCGGGATGACCGCCGCCGATGCCGAGCGGGTGTTCGACCGGTTCTGGCGCGCCGACCCGTCGCGCCGCCGCACCATCGGGGGCACGGGTCTGGGCCTGTCGATCGCACTCGGCGACGCCCGACTGCACGGCGGGAGCCTGGCGGTGTGGTCGGAGCTGGGCCGGGGGACGAACTTCGTTCTGACCATCCCGCGGCACGGCGCCCAGTTCGACGGGCACTCGCCGATCCCGGCGGACCCGGGCGATGACGGCGCCTTGGACTCGCTCGGTCTCACCCAGCCGATCGAGATCCCGCCGGCAGACTGGAGAGATCAGCGATGAGACGACCGTTCCGCTTCGTCGCCGTCGCAGTCGCGGCGGCATCCGCGATGATCCTGTCCGCCTGCGCGGGCCTGCCCACCAGCGGCCCCGTCAATCCCGGCCTGGAGCGCGACCGCGATGCGCGGCCGCCGGACATCACGTTCGTCGCCGACCCGCCGCAGCCGGGTGCGACGCCCCGCGAGATCGTCGAGGGCTTCATCCGGGCAGGGTCGGGCACGCGCGGCGAGTGGGCCACCGCCCGCGAGTACCTCACCGAGGGCGCACGCGAGGTGTGGAACCCGTTTGCCGGGGTGACCATCGACGACTTCGCCGACCGCGAGTACGTCGAGGTCGCCGAAGACGAGATCATGCTCAACGTCACCGCCGAGGCGACGGTCGATCAGAGCGGTGCCTACCATGACGTCGGCGGGGAAGGGCAGGACCTGCCGTTCCGCCTGGCTCAGGAGGACGGACAGTGGCGCATCAGCGAGGCGCCGAACGGCATCGTGCTGGACGACGCCCGGTTCGAAGACGTCTTCCGCAGCTACCCGCTGGCTTACTTCGACCCCTCCTGGAACTACCTGGTGCCCGATGTGCGGTGGTTCACCACCACGAACCCCGCCACCAGTATCGCCAGCGCGCTGCTGGAGGGCGGGCCCAGCCCGTGGCTGGAGGGGGCCGTGGCCACCGCCGTGACCGGCGACGTCCTCCTCGCCGCCCGCACGGTCCCGGTGCAGGACGACGGCACCGCGCAGATCGAACTGACCGCCGGGGCGCTGGATCTGGACCGCACCACACTGGACCGACTGCAGACGCAGCTGGTCGAAAGTCTCGCCGGGGCCGGGGTCAGCCAGGTCCAGCTGACCGTGGACGGTCAGCCCCTGGCCGCGTCGGTCGTCGCGACCACGCCGACGCGGGTGCCGCAACAGCCGCTCGTGCTCGCCGACGAGGGCTTCGGGTTCCTCGCCGGGGACACGCTGGAACCGCTCGCACTGTCGGATGCGGTCGTGGATGCCGCACCCGTCGCCGTCCAGGTCGCGGCGGACCACGAAGCTGCCGCACTCCTACGCGGCACCGGGACCGTCGCCCGCGTGGACACCGCTGCAGGCTGGGCGGATGTGGACACCCGCGCGGGTCTCATCGCCCCCACCATCGACACCGCTGGTTGGGTGTGGAGCGTTCCGCGCTCGGTCCCCGGCGCGCTGCAGGCGTTCGGTCCGGAGGGCGAGATCGTGCAGGTGGCCGGCGCCTGGCCCGATGCCACCGGCGTCACCGCGATGGCAGTGTCGCGGGACGGGACCCGGGTCGCCGCGCTCGTGCAAGGCAGCGGCGGTCCGGCGGTCTGGGTGGCCGGCATCATCCGTGAGGGTGCGGTGCCGGTGCGGCTGGGGGAGCCGCACGCACTGGCGAGCCTGGCCGGCACGGGCGTGGCCGTCGCCTGGCTCGATGCGACCCACCTGGGCATCGTCGTCGACGTCGCGGGCGATTCGCAGTTGGTCGAGCAGATCGTCGGCGGCGCCGGCACCGCGCTGACCGCGCCGGCCGGGGTCACCACGATCGCCCCGACCAACCAGGCCTCGGTCCCGCGGTTGCTGGACGCCCAGGGCAACCTCTACGTGCTGCGGGGCACGAACTGGGGCAAGTTCGTCACCGGTGTCCCCGGCATCCGGGTACTGGCCACCGCGCAGGGCATGCCGCGCTGACGATTCCTCCCCAGCCGCGGGAGGCTCGACCGGATCCCCGGATCCGGTCTCGGCACCGACGCGTGCGACGCCCGGCGGCGCACACTGACGGCATGTCCGGTTCTGCTCATCCGGTGCGCGACGCGCTCGCCGAGGCGCTGTCGCTGGCGTTTCCCACGTGGTGCGCCGGCTGCGACCTGCCCGACGTCGCGCTCTGCCCGACGTGCCGTGCGGCGCTTGCTCCGGTGACCCAGCGCCGCCGCCTGGACTCCCTCGACGTCTGCAGCGGCCTCGCCTTCGACGGCGTGACGGCGCGCGTCATCCGGGCGTTCAAGGAGGACGGGCGCACGTCGCTGGCGGCTTCCCTCGCCCCGGCGCTGACCGCGGCTCTGGCCGGCATCGGGGGTGGCCTGGTGGTGCCGGTGCCCGCGTCGGGCGGTGCGATGCGGCGACGCGGTTACCGGCCGGTGGAGCTGGTCGCCCGGCGTGCCGGTGTCCACCCCCAGCGGCTGCTGCGGGTCGTGCGGGCCACCGCAGACCAGCGGGGGCTGCACCGCGACCAACGAGCGCAGAACGTCGCGCTGAGCATGCGCGCGCACGACGTCGCGGGGCTGTCGGTCGTGCTGGTGGACGATGTCGTCACCACCGGTGCGACCCTGACCGAGGCGGCACGTGCACTGCGCGCGGCGGGGGCCGTGGTGGTGGGGGCGGCCACGGTGGCGGCGACGGCGAACCGCCGACATACGGCACCTTCGAAGTGACAGGGGCACCCGGGCGCAGTAGCGTTGAAGGGACAAGGCGACTGATGGTCCGCCCTTGACCGGGCGGACCGGACCAAGGAGGTCAAGGATGGATACCAGCATCGTCGGCGTGGGCGTGGGAATCACCGATCGATTCCGCACCGTTGTCGAAGAGAAGGCCCTCCGTGTAGAACACCTCGCTCCCCGAGCCCAGCGGCTCGATGTCAAGGTGACCCACCGGGCGTACCACAACGGTCGAGTCGAGGACGAGACCGTGGAATTGACGCTCACCGGTAAGGGTCCGCTCGTGCGGGCCGAGGCCACCGACGGTGACAAGTTCACCGCGTTGGATCTGGCGGTCGACAAGCTCGCTGAACAGTTGCGCCGGGCCAAGGAGAAGCGTCTGGACGCCCGCAACCACCCGCGGGGGGCGACGTTCAAGAAGGAGAACGGCGCACTCGAGGGAATCGACGTGCAGCCGGCGTCGCTGGACGTCCTGGAAGCCGTCGCGACCGGCAACATCCCCGTGCAGACGGGCACCACGGAGGAGCCGGAGTACACCCCGGTGGTCATCCGGACGAAGAACTTCGAAGCGGAGTGGATGACCGTCGAAGAGGCGGTCGACCGCATGGAGCTGGTCGGCCACGACTTCTTCCTCTTCATCGACGCCCGGTCCGACCAGCCCAGCGTCGTGTACCGGCGCAAGGGCTGGGACTACGGCGTAATCTCGCTCGCGGCCACGGCGCCGCCCGAGGCCAAGCTGGCGTCGTAGCCATCGCATGAACAAGCGGATGCCGCGTGGACCAATCCACGCGGCATCCGCTTTTCGTCGTGCTCGGGTCGTGCCGGGTCAGTCGAACATGCCGTCGAAAAGGCTGCCGATCACGAGGCCGCCCAGCAGACCGCCCATGATGTTGTTGCCACCGAGACCACCGCGACCGTAGCCGCCCTGCGGGCCGCCCCAGCCGGGATCCTGCGGGCGGGACGAGTCGATGTCGCGCTGGGCGTACTGCAGCGCCTCGGAGGCGAGCAGGCCGCAGCGGCGGGCGTCGGCGAGGGCCTTCTCCCGATCGTCCTCCGGGATGGTGGTGCCGGTGATGATGGGTGCGAGGTCGAGTCGCAGGCTCTCCGCCTCGGCCAGGCGGGTGCGAGCGTCGGCGCCGATCCAGCCGCGGTGACCGGCGATGACCGAGCGGGCCACCGCCAGCTGGCGGTCGGCGTCGTCGACGGCGTGGCGCACGTGCGCCTCGGCGGGAACGGGTCGGGCGGCGCGCTCGCGGGCCTTGGCGATCACGGTGTCCAGTGCGGCGTTCTTCTCACGCAGCACCGTCAGCTCGGCGAACGGGTCCGCCTTGCCGCCGGCGGGGGACAGGCTCGCCAGCGCGCGTTCCAACTCGGCGACGGCGGTGGTCACCGCCGGCACCTGCGGCGCGTTGCGCGCGGCGACGATGTCTTCACGGGAGTCGGCCACGACCGCGGCGAGCGTCGACTGGGCGCGCAGCGCCTCGACCTCGAAGTCGTCGACGGCATCCAGCAGCGTCGCGGCGCGGCGTACCGCCTCGGTCGCCGTCTCCAGCGCCAGGTTGGCAGGTCCCCGCTCCCCGGCGTCGCGGCGCCGTTCGGCGACCTCGGCGCCGTGTGCGGCGAACTCCAGCAGGCCGGCGGCCTCGTCGGGGTTGCCGGCGATGCGCTGCAGAGCTTCGGGGGCGTACCGACGGCTGACCCGTTCGACGACCGTGCGTGCCGCCGGGAGCCGATCGGTCAGGCGCTGGACCTCCGAGCGGACGCCGGCGAGGATCTCGGGTGCGCGCCGGGCGCGTTCGATGCGCTCCGCGAGGGCGCCGGTGCGGTCATCGAGCAGATCGTCGGCCCACTCGCACAGCTGCACGATCCGGGCGTTGCGGGTGCGCAGCTCCTCGAGCGTGTCGGGGATGTCGTCGTGGTTGAGCTGGTTGAGGTGGAACGCCTCGCCCAGGTGGTGCCGCACCGCGGTGAGCGCTTCGCGCAGCTCGGCGGTGGACTCCGCGCCCAGCTCGGCCTCCGCGAAGACCAGTTCGTCGGTGGTGACCCGGAGCCGTTCGTCGGTCGCGACCAGCGCCGCGCCGGCGCGGCGGGCAAGATCGGCGTCCTGCCCCTGCAGTTCCTGCTGTTCCCGCTTGCGTTTGCCCCAGAATCCGGCCATGTCACGATCCTAGAGCCGTGGCCGCGGCGCAGTGGCCGGTTCGCTCAGGGCGAGAGGTCCGGATGCGTCTGCAGGCGACGTCAAGGTCACGGCCCGATAACATGGCGGTGTATGCCCGTGCGCCCGAGCGCGAGGGCGCAGGCACATCCGTGCCGACCCGACAGATGGAGATGCCCCGTGGCCAACCCTCTCGAGAAACTGCTCCGCGCCGGCGAGGGACGGGTGCTGCGGCGCCTGCAGCAGGTCGTCAAGGCAGTCGGCGCCCTCGAAGAGGACTACGCGCAGCTGACCGACGAGGAGCTGCGCGGCGAGACCGCGGAGCTGCGTGCCCGGTACGAAGCGGGCGAGACGCTGGACCACCTCATGCCCGAGGCGTTCGCCGCGGTGCGCGAGGCAGCCAAGCGCACCCTCGGCCAGCGCCCCTACGACGTGCAGGTGATGGGTGGGGCAGCGCTCCACCTCGGCAACATCGCCGAGATGAAGACCGGTGAGGGCAAGACCTTGACCGCCGCACTCCCGGTGTACCTCAACGCCATCGCAGGCAAGGGCGTGCACGTCATCACCGTCAACGACTACCTCGCCTCGTACCAGGCAGACCTGATGGGCCGCGTCTACCGCGCCCTCGGCATGACGTACGGCACGATCATCGCCGGGCAGAACCCCGAGGTGCGCCGCCAGCAGTACAACGCCGACATCACCTACGGCACCAACAACGAGTTCGGGTTCGACTACCTGCGCGACAACATGGCCTGGCGCAAGGACGACCTCGTCCAGCGGGGTCACTTCTACGCCATCGTCGACGAGGTGGACTCCATCCTCATCGACGAGGCGCGCACGCCGCTGATCATCTCCGGTCCGTCATCGGGCGAGGCCAACCGCTGGTTCGTCGAGTTCGCGAAGATCGCCAAGACCCTCGAGCCCGGCGTCGACTACGAAGTCGACGAGAAGAAGCGCACCATCGGCGTGCTCGAGCCCGGTATCGAAAAGGTCGAGGACTACCTCGGCATCGACAACCTGTACGAGTCGGCCAACACCCCGCTCATCTCGTTCCTCAACAACTCGATCAAGGCCCTCGCGCTGTTCAAGCGCGACTCCGACTACGTCGTGATGAACGACGAGGTCATGATCGTCGACGAGCACACCGGCCGCATCCTGGTCGGGCGGCGCTACAACGAAGGCATCCACCAGGCGATCGAGGCCAAGGAGGGCGTGCCGGTCAAGGCGGAGAACCAGACACTGGCCACCGTCACGCTGCAGAACTACTTCCGCCTGTACGACAAGCTCGCCGGCATGACCGGTACCGCCGAGACCGAGGCGGCGGAGTTCATGTCGACCTACAAGCTCGGTGTGGTCCCGATCCCCACCAACAAGCCGATGATCCGCAAGGACCAGCCGGATCTGGTCTACAAGAACGAGCAGGCCAAATTCGCCCAGGTCGTCGAGGACATCGCCGAGCGCCACGCCGCCGGGCAACCGGTGCTCGTGGGTACCGTCAGCGTCGAGAAGAGCGAGTACCTCTCGCGACTGCTGGCCAAGAAGGGTGTCAAGCACGAGGTCCTCAACGCCAAGAACCACGCACGTGAGGCCGAGATCGTCGCCCGCGCCGGGCGCCTGGGCGCCGTGACGGTGGCCACCAACATGGCCGGTCGCGGTACCGACATCATGCTCGGCGGCAACGCCGAGTTCCTCGCGGTGCAGGAGATGAAGGCCAAGGGCCTGGATCCCGTCGAGACCCCCGAAGAGTACGAGTCGGAGTGGGATGCCGTCTACGAGGCGGTGCGCGACACCGTCGCCGAAGAGGCCGTCAAGGTCGTCGAGGCCGGTGGCCTGTACGTGCTCGGCACCGAGCGGCACGAGTCCCGCCGCATCGACAACCAGCTGCGCGGCCGCTCCGGCCGTCAGGGCGACCCCGGTGAGAGCCGCTTCTACCTGTCGCTGACCGACGACCTGATGCGGCTGTTCCAGTCGGGCGCCGCCGAGGCGATCCTGGCGCGCACCAACTTCCCCGACGACGTCGCGATCGAATCGACCATGGTGTCCCGGGCCATCAAGAGCGCCCAGACCCAGGTCGAGGCGCGCAACGCCGAGATCCGCAAGAACGTCCTGAAGTACGACGACGTCCTCAACCGCCAGCGCGAGGCGATCTACGCCGACCGCCGGCACATGCTGGAGGGTGACGACCTCTCCGACCGGGTGGCGCACTTCATCGAAGACGCCATCGGGTCGGTCATCGACGACCACACCTCCTCGGGTCACACCGAGAGCTGGGACTTCGATGCGCTGTGGACCGAGCTCAAGACGCTCTACCCGGTGGGGGTGACCATCGACGAGGTCGTCTCCGAAGCGGGCAACAAGGGCCGCATCACCCCGGAGGTGCTCAAGCGCGAGATCCTCTCCGACGCGAAGATCGCCTACGCCCGCCGTGAGGAGACCCTCGGCTCTCCCGCCATGCGTGAGCTGGAACGGCGCGTCGTGCTGCAGGTGCTGGACCGCCGCTGGCGCGAACACCTCTACGAGATGGACTACCTCAAGGACGGCATCGGCCTGCGCGCCATGGCCCAGCGCGACCCGCTCATCGAGTACCAGCGCGAGGGGTACCAGATGTTCCAGGCGATGATGGGGCAGATCAAGGAGGAGTCGGTCGGATTCCTCTACAACCTCGAGGTCGAGGTGCGCCGCGCCGAGGGTCAGGAGGCGCAGGTCGAGGCGAAGGGGCTCGTCGCCCCCGAGCAGCAGGGCCTGGAGTACTCCGCCCCCAGCGACTCCGGCGACGTGGAGGTGCGCAACGCCCGCGGCCAGGTGCAGCAGGCGGCCACCGCCAAGGCACGGCAGGCCCGCACGGCTCCCGCCCCGGCGGCCACCGTGACCGAAGAGGCGCCCCGCGGCGCCTTCGGCCAGCGCACCGACTCCGCAGCCGAGGCCGGCCCGGCATCCGCTCCACAGAACCGCGCACAGCGCCGCGCCACCGGCAAGAAGAAGTAGCGGCAGGCACTGTCCCGCATCACCGGGACAGGAAGACTCACCGACACAGGACGAATCCGGCTGGAATCTCCTGTGTCGGGGAGTTCTCCTGCGCCGGGGAGTGGATGCCGCCGGGGGGCCGGGCCACGGATGGGTCATTGGCCGGTGGCGCCGGCGATATCCTGAGCCGATGAGTCCGCTGCGCAATCTCGACCAGTCGAGCAAGCTGAAGAACGTCCTCTACGAGATCCGTGGCCAGGCGCTGGCCGAGGCCGACCGTCTCGAGGACGACGGACACACGATCCTCAAGCTCAACACCGGCAACCCGGCCATCTTCGGCTTCGAGGCGCCGTTCCAGATCGTGCGCGACATGATCGAGGCGGTCCCGCACGCCCACGGCTACAGCGACAGCCGCGGCATCATGTCGGCGCGCCGCGCCGTGGTGTCCCGGTACGAGGAGACGCCCGGGTTCCCGTCATTCGACCCCGACGACGTCTATCTCGGCAACGGCGTGTCCGAGCTGATCACGATGACGATGCAGGCGCTGCTGGACGAGGGCGACGAAGTGCTCATCCCGGCGCCGGACTATCCGCTGTGGACGGCGATGACGAGCCTGGCCGACGGCACGCCGGTGCACTACCGCTGCGACAACGCCAACGGCTGGCAGCCCGATCTCGAGGACATCCGCGCGAAGGTCACGCCCCGCACCAAGGCGATCGTCGTGATCAACCCCAACAACCCCACCGGCGCGGTCTACACCCGCGAGGTGCTGCAGGGGATCGTCGAGATCGCCCGCGAGAACTCGCTGCTGCTGCTGTCGGATGAGATCTACGACCGCATCCTCTTCGACGACGCGCTGCACATCCCGCTGGCGACCCTCGCCCCGGACCTGCTGTGCCTCACCTTCAACGGCCTGTCCAAGACGTACCGCGTCGCCGGATTCCGCTCCGGGTGGATGGTCATCACCGGTCCCAAGAAGCACGCCGCCGGCTTCCTGGAGGGTATTCAGCTGCTGGCATCCACACGCCTGTGCCCCAACGTGCCGGCCCAGTACGCCGTGCAGGCGGCGCTGTCCGGCGTGCAGTCGATCGAGGCGCTCATCGCCCCGACCGGGCGGCTGCACGAGCAGCGGGATGCCGCGTGGGAGGGCCTGGAGGCCATTCCCGGTGTCTCGTGCTTGAAGCCGCAGGGGGCGCTGTACGCATTCCCGCGGCTGGATCCCGAGGTGCACGACATCCGCGACGACGGCAAGCTCGTGTACGACTTCCTGGTCGCCGAGCACGTGCTGCTCGTGCCGGGGACGGGGTTCAACTGGCCCACTCCCGATCACCTGCGCATCGTGACGCTGCCCGAGGCCCGGGTGCTCAGCGAGGCGATCGAGCGCCTGGGCAACTTCCTGGCGTCGTACAAGCAGTAGCGCTCTCACGAGGCCCACTCGTATCGTCGGGTCATGTCCATCGAACTGAACCGGCCCGCCCTGCGCCACGCGCGCGCCCTCATCCGCGACGGCAAGGTCGTGCGTGACGACCGCGATGCCTGGTCCGAGGCCGCCCCCGGCGCGGACGAGGAGAACGCATTCATCGAACGGGCGGGGTGGACCGAGTACGCGCACTGGCACCTGGGCGTGGACCGCGACCAGAACCGCCACACCAAGCAGGCCTACACGTTCCCGTTCGGCGATTTCCGCCGTGTGCACCGCTCGGGGATCATCTCCGCCGAGAGCCGCGCCGGTCAGCACGATCACGCCGAGATCCGTGACGCGTTGAAGTCGCTCCTGGAGCTGATCGACGCCGACGCTCCGTAGCGGCTAGAGGAGCGCCAGCGACGTCGCCCGCCAGCGCCGGTCCATGCCCTCGAGGCGGATCGCGACGGCGCGGGTGCGTGCCGGTCCGGAGACCACCACGACCGCCTCGATGACCCCGTCGGCGGGGGAGGACTGGATGATGGTGCCGATCACGTGCACCGGGCGGGTGGCGGCGACACCGCGGGCGCTGCGGGCGCGGGCGCGCAGGTTCGCCCGGGTGACCAGCGCATGGAACGGCTCCTCGGTGAACCAACGCGCGAGCTGGTCGACCTCCCGCACGCCGGCGAGCACTTCCAGCACCCCGCGGGTGAGGTTGCGCAGCAGCGGCTCGGGATCGGGCAGCTCGCTGGTGGACGTGCGCTGCGGGGCGAGGAAGTCGTCCACGGCGACGGAGGAGGGGGCGGGACGCGGTGCCGGTGAGGGTGTCGGGACCATGCGTCGTCCAATCTCTCGACGAGGAACTGGCACGAGTGAACCACAGCGGGTCAGCCCTCGGGGTGAGAATCCTCCAACCTGTGGACAGTGCTTCGGCGTCGCCCGGACGGGGCGCTACATTCGCGGGATGCGCTGGGATCGCCTGTTCGAGGACCTCGAGGACCAGCTCGCGTCCGAATGGGAGGCCGAACGGGCGGCGCTGGACACCGAGGCGGAGCGGCTGCGGGTGTCCCGCCTGCCGCTGCGGGAGCGGCTGCGGGCTCTGCTGGGCACGGATGCCGCGGTCTCGGTGGAACTCATCGACGGCACCGGCGCTGCCGGCAGGGTATCGGCGGTAGGCGCCGACTGGTTCGCGCTGACCCTCGCGACCCGCCGCGGCGGCGCGCTGCTGGTGCCGTTCACGGGGGCGGCGACGATCGGGATGCCGCACGCGGAACTGCTGCGAACCGCGCGCGCCGAGGCAGCCGCAGCGCGGCTGGCCGACCGCATGACGCTGGGATTCGTGTTGCGGGACCTGTCGCGCCGACGCATCCCGGTGACGGCGGGACTGGCCGGCGGGCGAATGCTGTCGGGCACGATCGACCGCGCCGGTGCCGACCACGTCGATCTGGCCCTGCACGACCATGACCAGCCGCGCCGGGCGGACGCCGTCAGCGGGCACCGGATGGTGCCGATGGCCTCGCTGCTGTGGGTGCGGCTGGAATCCGCCGCAGCCCTCGGGTGAGGGCTCAGTCGGGCCGGCGGACCGTGCCGCGGCCCCACAGCTCCGGGAAGCTCGCGGCGTTGGACTGCCGCCACAGCGCCATGCGCCGCGCCTCTTCGGCCTGGTCGTCGAGGTAGCCCGCCACGCTGTCCGGCTCGATCCGCCACTGCGCCGGTGAGCCCACCTTCATCCCCCGCAAGCGCCCGTCCAGCACCAGGGCGACCACCTCGTCGACCGACACGCCCAGCAGCTCGGCGACCTGCGCGGGCGCGAGCAGCGGCGCATCGGGGGGCGGGGTGGCCGGCATCCCCCCATTATCGGGGGCACCACCCCCACCGGGCCGACGCGCGCCGGGCTGTGGATAAACCTCCGCCCGCCCGGCGCGGTTCGGTCACCATGGGTGCATGATCGCACCGGACTCCCCGCCCGCGCGCACGCGCGCGTTCTGGGCGGACATGCGGTTCGTGCTGGGCATCGTGCTCATCGTCGCCTCGGTCGCGGGCGTGTGGTTCGTGGTCACGGCGGCGCGCCAGACGGTGCCGGTGTTCGCCGCGGCCCGCACGATCGTGCCGGGGGAGGAGGTGGATGCCGGCTCGCTCCAGGTCGTCGACGTCGCCCTGGGTCAGGTGGGCGACGCGTACGCCGCGCCGGGGCTGCTGGAGCCGGGCACGATCGCGACGCGCACGATCACCAAGGGCGAACTGGTGCCGCTCAGCGCGGTCGGGGCTGCGTCGGCGAGTGACCTCACCTCGGTGGTGCTGCGCTCCGCGACCGACGTGCCCGCCGCAGTGACGCCCGGTGCGAGCGTGGAGATCTGGGCGGCGGCGGCCCTGGAGCACGGCCGGTTCGAGCAGCCGCGCATCCTGGTGCCCGACGCGACGGTGGCCACCGTCACCCGGGACGACTCGGTGATGGGCAGCGACAGCGCCGCGCTGGAGCTGATCATCCCGCGCGCCGATGTCGCGGCGACCCTCGCGGCGATCGCCGGAGGGGCCGCGCTGTCGGTCGTACCCGTCGCGGGCGGTACCCGGTGACCAGCGCCGTCGTCGCTGTCGACGCCGCCGCAGCCTCGGACATCGCGCTCGCGCTCGAGCGCGATGGGGTGCAGGCGGTGGCCGCAGTGGCCGCCGCAGCGCCCGCCCGCGCCGCTGCCGACGCGCTGCTGGGCGACGAGGGCCGCGACCTGCTGGCGGCGGTCACCGCGGCCGACCTGCTGCTGCTGGAGCTGCGCCGCGACACGATCGGTCCCGCGTTGGTGTCGCTGTGCGACCGCCACGGGGTGCGGATCGTCCCGCTGTGCGACACGCAGGGCGACGAGCGGCTGGCCGAGCTGTATGGGCTGCCGGCCCCGCTGGCGCTGGCCGACGGCCGCGGAATCTCCGCAGCATTGGCATCGGGACCGCCGCAGCCGCAGACCCCGCCGACGCGTGCGGGCCGCGTGATCGCGGTGTGGGGACCTACCGGAGCGCCCGGCCGCAGCACCGTCGCGGTGGAACTGGCGGTGGAGCTCGCCCGCGACGGCAGGCGAGTGGGACTGGTGGATGCCGACACCCACGCGCCGTCGCTGGCGCTGGCGCTGGGCCTGGCAGACGAGGGCCCGGGGTTCGCCGCGGCGTGCCGGCAGGCCGATCACGACGCGCTGACCCCCGCCGAACTGAGCCGCATCAGCGTGCCGCTGGGCCGCGGCGTCGAAGTGCTCACCGGGCTCAATCGCCCGGGTCGCTGGCCGGAGCTGAGCGCGCAGCGCGTGACAGCGGCGCTGCAGGTGTGCCGCGCCTGGACGGACGAGACGATCGTCGATGTGGCCGCCTCGCTCGAGCGGGACGAGGAGATCGTCAGCGACCTCGCCGGCCCCCGGCGCAACGCCGCAGCCCTCGCGGCGGTGCGCGCGGCCGACCTCATCGTGGCCGTCGCATCGGCAGACCCGGTCGGTATGGCCCGTTTCGTCCGCGGTCACGCTGAACTGCGCGCCACGATCGGGGCGACCCCGGTGATCGTGGTGGTCAACCGCATGCGAGGGGGAGTGCTGGGGGTGGACCCCCGCGGGCAGGTGCGCGCCACACTGGACCGGTTCTGCGGCATCCGGGACGTGTGGTTCCTGCCGTACGACCTGAAGGCGACGGATGCCGCGATGCTCGCCGCCCGACCGGTACTGGAGGTGGCAGGGCGCAGCGCCCTGTCGGCTGCCGTGCGCAGGCTCGTGGGGGAGGCGGTCGCCCCCGTCGCGTCCGCGCCGCCCGCCGCCGCCCGCTCACGCCGGGCGCGACCCGGCCGCGGCAAGGGGGTCTTCGCGCGGACCGCCTGAACCACACCCGGTTAGGGTGAAAGGGTGTCCACGCTCAGCGATCTCGTCTATGCCCAGGGGCGGTCATCCGCCGAAGACGTGGAGTGGCTGCACCGCCTCGCCGGTGACGGCCAGCTGCTGGCGGACCTCGCCTTCGCGGACATCGTGGTGTGGGTGCCCACTTCCGACGACTCGTTCATCGCCGTCGCGCACACCCGTCCGAGCGGATCGGCCACCCTGTTCTATCGCGACATCGTGGGCGACCGGGTGCGGCCGCAGTGGCGCACCCAGGTGCGGGACGCCTTCACCGGCGCGCGCATCGTCGACTCGGCGTCGCCCGATTGGTTCGAGGAGACCCCGACGCGGGTGCGCGCCGTGCCGATCGTGCGCGAACGCGCCCACGGCGACGTTGCCCCGCACGTCATCGGCGTGCTCACCCGCCACACCAATCTGGGGGAGACGCGCACACCGTCGCGGCAGCAGATCACCTTCAACGACTGCGCCGACGACCTGTTCTCGATGGTGGCATCCGCCGACTTCCCCGATCTGAACGCCCCCACCTCTCCCCGTCGCGGCGCGCCGCGCGCCTCCGACGGCCTCATCCGCCTCGACCCCGACGGCATCACGACCTTCGCCAGCCCCAACGCGCTGTCGGCGTTCAACCGCCTCGGCTTCGAAGAGGAGCTGGAGGGGGAGTCGCTTGTGGAGGTGACCACCGGCATCCTCCCCGCCAACCGCCAGTTCGACGAGTCGCTGCCGGTCGTGGTGACCGGCCGTGCGCCGTGGCGGGCGGACGTGGAGGCGCGGGGGGTCACCGTGTCGCTGCGGACGATTCCGCTGCGCGACCATGACAAGCGCATCGGCGCGATCGTGCTGTGCCGCGATGTGACGGAGATCCGCCATCAGGAGCAGGAGCTCATCACGAAGGATGCCACGATCCGTGAGATCCACCACCGGGTGAAGAACAACCTGCAGACGGTCGCGTCGCTGCTGCGCATCCAGGCGCGCCGCACGCACTCCGACGAAGCCCGCGAGGCGCTGACGCAGGCGATGCGGCGCGTGTCGGCCATCGCGGTGGTGCACGACACGCTGTCGGAGGGACTGGCGCAGAACGTCGCCTTCGACGAGGTGTTCGCGCGGGTGCTCAAACTGGTCGCCGAAGTCGCCGCCGCACCCAACACCCGGGCTCGCACGCGCACCACCGGTCAGTTCGGCACGCTGCCGAGCGAATACGCGACGCCCCTGGCCCTGGCGCTGACGGAACTGGTCACCAACGCCGTCGAACACGGCCTGGCCGGCAAGGAGGGCGATGTGGAGATCGCCGCCGAGCGCAGCGACGAGCGGTTGCAGGTCATCGTCCGCGACACCGGCAGCGGCCTGCCCGAAGGTCAGGTGGGCCGGGGCCTGGGTACCCAGATCGTCCGCACGCTCATTCAGGGCGAGCTGGGCGGCACCATCGACTGGCACACCATCACCGGCAGCGGCACCGAGGTGACCATCGACATTCCGCTGCGCTACATCGAGCGCAGCGCCGGCTGAGCCCCGCACGCACGAACGACGCGCGCACCGCCGGAGCGGTGCGCGCGTCGTTTGCGTGTGGGGGCCGATGCGCCCCGCCGTGTCAGCTGGCGCGGCGGGCGCGAGCGGCGCGGCGCTTGAGCGCGCGCCGTTCGTCTTCGGACAATCCTCCCCACACGCCCGAGTCCTGGCCGGTCTCGAGGGCGTACTGCAAGCAGATCTCAGTGACGGTGCAACGAGCGCACACCGCCTTCGCTTTCTCGATCTGCTCCACTGCCGGGCCGGTGTTGCCCACAGGGAAGAACAGTTCGGGGTCGACAGTGAGGCAGGCGGATTTGTCGCGCCAATCCATATTGGGGTGCTCCTTGATGGGGGGAAACGTTCACGTGCGGTTCAGAGTGCGGATACGGGTTTCCGGTACTCTGGGGATGTGCGAGCCTCTTGCTCGCCCCACTTCGCTGTGGGAGCACACAACTTGTCAATGGTTTCACAGTGCGGCGAGTCCCGGCAAGGGTTTATTCCTGCGTGTTCGGCAGAACTGGCTGAGGATCTGCCCAATGCCCTGGAGGATTCGCACAAAGCCGCCCGAACTCGGAAGCTGATTTCAGGATGCCGACCACCCCCGCGCCCACTCCCATCGCACGACTCGGCGGCGCGCTGCTCGCGCTCGAGGCGCTGGGGGTCGCCGCCCTCGTCGGCTGGCAGGTCGTCGCTCTGGCCGGCGGCGACACCGGATCGATGTCCAGTGCCATCGCGCTGATGGTGCTCACCGCCGTCACGGCGGTGGCCGTCGCGGCATTCTCGGTCGCGGTCTTCCGCGGTCAGTCGTGGGGGCGCTCGGGCGGCATCGTCGTGCAGCTGCTGCTGCTGGCGGTCGCACTCGGCGCCGTCACCGGCACCTTCGCCGACCCGACGGTCGCCCTGTTGCTGGCGGGTCCAGCACTGCTGACACTGGTGCTGCTCGTGCTCGGCGTGCGTGAGGCGGCGCCGCGCTCGGAAGACCGCGACGCCGCCTGAGCCGAGCGCTCAGCCGACCTTCAGGAGCGTGCGCAGCCGCGCCACGTGACCGGTGGCCTTGACGTTGCGCAGGGCATGCTCGATCACGCCGTCGGCGTCGATCACGAACGTGGAGCGGATGACGCCCTCGACGACCTTGCCGTAGTTCATCTTCTCGCCCCACGCGCCGTACGCCTCGTGGACGGCGTGGTCGGGGTCGCTCAGCAGGTCGAAGCTGAGCGCGTCCCGCTCGCGGAACGCGCGCAGCTTCGCCGGGTCGTCCCGGGAGACTCCGAGCACCGTGTAGCCGGCCGCCTGCAGCGCGGGGAAGCTGTCGCGGAAGTCGCAGGCCTGGGTCGTGCACCCGGGGGTCATCGCCGCGGGGTAGAAGTACATGATGACCCGCTGGCCGCGCAGCGATGACAGCGAGACCTGCCGGCCGTCCTGGTCGGTGAGGGTGAAATCGGGTGCGGCGGTGCCGGCCTGCGGGGAAGTCATCCCTCCAGCCTAAAGACGTCGGCGCGGTGCCAGGCTCACTTATCGGCGAAGGTGGTGAGGAGTCGATGCAACGAATCCAATCGTGCCGGGCCGTTGGGGCCGAGCTTGCCCTCCGCCACTGCTTCGGCGATGGCGCAATCGGGTGCGTCGGGGCGGTGCGTGCACCCGCGGGGGCATTCCGCGGCGACCGCGGCGAGGTCGGTGAACGCCGCCAGGATGTTCGCCGGGTCCACGTGCCCGAGGCCGAACGAGCGCACGCCCGGGGTGTCGATGACCCAGCCGTTGCCGTTCTCGCCGTGGTAGCGCAGTGTCACCGTGGAGCTGGAGGTGTGGCGGCCGCGGCCGGTCACCTGGTTCACGACGCCGGTGGCGCGGTGCGCGTCGGGGACCAGTTCGTTCACGAGCGTCGACTTGCCCACACCGGAATGGCCGACGAACACGGTGGAGTGGCCGGACAGGTGGCGGCCGATCTCGGCGGTCGGCATCGCGCCGCGGGCGCTGGTGAACACCTGCAGCCCTTCGACGCCGTCGAAGTGGGACAGGAACGCCGTGGGGTCGGCCAGATCGGTTTTGGTGACCACCAGCAGCGGGCGGATGCCGGCATCCAGCGCCGCGATGAGGTAACGGTCCACCAGACGCTCCCGGGGTTCCGGGTCGGCGGCGGCGACGACGATGAGCATCTGGTCGGCGTTGGCCACGACGATGCGCTCGACCTGGTCGGTGTCGTCGGCGGAGCGGCGCAGCAGCGAGGTGCGCTCCTGCAGGCCCACGATGCGCGACAGTGTCCCGTCGCCTCCCGACGTGTCGCCGACGACTCGGGCGAGGTCGCCGTTGACGATGGGCGTCTTGCGCAGCTCGCGGGCGCGCACTGCCAGCGCGGTGTGCTCGTCGGGGGTGTCCTCGTCCATCAGCACGGTGTAGCGACCGCGGTCCACTCCCAGCACCCGCGCAATGCGGGCGTCGGCGTGCGCGGGACGGCGCTTGGTGCGCGGCCGGTTCGCCTTCGGGTTCGGGCGCATGCGGATGTTCGCCTCATCGAACTCCGGGGCGTCGTCGGGGCCGTCGGTGTCGTCGAGCCAGCTCACTGCGCGCCCCGCCCGTGGATCGTCACTGGGCGTCGCCCACGCCGGCGCGGCGCACCAGATAAGCCCACAGCTGCGGGAACTCCGGCATGGTCTTCGCGGTCGAGCCGATGTCGTCGACGACGACACCGGGCACCGCCAGCCCGATGAGGGCGCCGGCCGTGGCGATGCGATGGTCGTGGTGGGCTCGCCACATCCCCCCGGTGAGGGGGCGCGGCACGATGCGGATGCCGTCGGACAGTTCTTCGGCCTCACCGCCGAGGGCCCGCAGGTTGCCGATGAGGGCGGTGATGCGGTTGGTCTCGTGGCCGCGGATGTGGCCGATCCCGGTGAAGGTCGACGGGCCGTCGGCGAAGGCGGCCAGCGCGAACAGGGTGGGGGTCAGCTCGCTCGCCGCCGACAGGTCCAGATCAACGCCGTGGATGCCGGTGGGCCCGGATGTGACGGTGAGGGCACCGCCGCGACGCTGGGTGCGTGCCCCCATCACCTGGAGGATCTCGGTCAGCAGGGCACCTGGCTGCGTCGAGTGGGCGGGCCAGCCCGCCACCGAAACGCGGCCGCCGGCGATCATCGCGGCCGCCAGGAACGGTGCGGCATTGGACAGGTCCGGCTCGATCGCCACGTCCTTCGCGCGCACCGGGCCTGCCGGCACGATCCACTCGTTCGGCGTCGGCCGCTCCACGTGCACGCCGCGCCGGCCGAGCGCCTCGACGGTCATGTCGATGTGAGGAACGCTCGGCAGTCGGCTGCCGACGTGTCGCAGCGTCAGTCCCACGTCGAACCGGGGAGCGGCCAGCAGCAGCCCCGACACGAACTGGCTCGACCCGCTGGCGTCGATCTCCACCTCGCCGCCGCGGACGTGACCGTGGCCGCGGACGATGAACGGAAGCGACCAGGTGCCCTCGTCGTCGATGTCCGAACCCACGGCGCGGAGCGCCTTGATCATCTCGCCCATCGGGCGGTGCAGCGCCGTCTCATGGGCGGTCAGCGTGACTTCCCCCGAGGCGAGCCCCGCGATCGCGGCGACGAATCGCATGACGGTGCCGGCCTGACCGCAGTCGACCACGGCGTCGCCGGCGAGCGGCGACGCGGGGGTGACCACCAGGTCGGGTCCGAAGACGCCGGTGCCGGCGACCTCCTGCACGTCCACCCCGAGCATGCGCAGCGCCTCGATCATGCGCGCGGAGTCGTCGGAATGCAGCGGCGAAATGAGCCGTCCGGGTCCGTCGGCGATGGCGGCCAGGACGAGTTCCCGGTTCGTCAGCGACTTCGAACCGGGCACGGCCACCGCGACGTCAAGAGACCCCGCGACGGTGGGGGCGGGCCATCCGCCGTCGGGCGTGGCATGACTGGGGGAATACTCTGCGATGCTCATCGCGTTCTACCCTAACGAACCGCGCCTTTTGCGCGACTGAAGGAGACGAATGATCACGCTTGACGCTCCACTGCGGGGTGTGGACGGGGCGGACGTAGACTTGCGCGTGATGAGCGACCAGGTCGATTCCGCATCCGACGCACGCACCCAGTTCGAGGAGCAAGCGCTGCCGTTCATGGACCAGCTGTACGCAGCTGCCATGCGGATGACGCGCAATCCTGCCGACGCGGCCGATCTCGTTCAGGAGACCTTCGTGAAGGCGTTCGCCTCGTGGGCGTCGTTCACGCAGGGGACCAACCTCAAGGCGTGGTTGTACCGCATCCTCACGAACACCTACATCAACACCTACCGCAAGAAGCAGCGCGAGCCTTATCAGGGCACGATCGATGACCTCGAGGACTGGCAGCTGGGCGGTGCGGAGTCCACGACGGCCTCCAGCGCCCGGTCGGCGGAGGCGGAGGCCATCGACCGGATGCCGGCATCCGTCGTCAAGGATGCACTGCAATCCATCCCCGAGGATTTCCGCCTCGCGGTCTACTTCGCAGATGTCGAAGGGTTCGCGTATCAGGAGATCGCGGACATCATGAAAACCCCCATCGGCACCGTGATGAGCCGGCTGCACCGCGGCAGACGGCTGCTGCGCGAGCTGCTCGCCGACTATGCGAACGAACGCGGGATCGACACGACCGCGACAAGGAGTGCGAAATGACTGACTGCGGCTGCGAGAAGGCCCGCCGCGACCTCGAGGAGTATCTGCGCCACGAGGTGTGCAAGACGGAGCATTCGGATATCGCCGAGCACCTGGACCATTGCGCCGCGTGCCGGGACGAGGCCCTCGTGGCCACGACCCTCACCGAGGTCGTGGCGCGAGCGTGCAAGGAGACGGCACCGGAGGAGTTGCGCGACCAGGTGCTGGCCCGACTGCGAGCGGTGCAGGCGGCGCACTGAGCCGTCCGCGTACGTGAAGAGGGGTGGATGCCATGGCATCCACCCCTCTGTCGTTACGCGGTCCCCGATTACAGCGTCAGCGCGGCCTTCATGATCGCGGCCTGCTCCAACGCGTGCACCTTGCTCGACCCGGTGGCCGTCGACGCGGCAGCGGCGCGCGACACGCGGGAGATGGTGCGTCCGTGCAGGTGCTTGACGATCTCCAGTGCGATGAACGGCCAGGCCCCCTGGTTCTCCGGCTCATCCTGCACCCACACCAGTTCGGCGTTGGGGTAGCTGTCGACGACGGCGTTGAGCTCTTCCACGGGCGAGGGGTAGAACTGCTCGA
Organism: Microbacterium sp. zg-B96; assembly: GCF_030246865.1. NCBI lineage: Bacteria > Bacillati > Actinomycetota > Actinomycetes > Micrococcales > Microbacteriaceae > Microbacterium > Microbacterium sp. zg-B96. The sequence continues at coordinate 881,622 of NZ_CP126738.1, forward strand.
GGCGCACCAGCGCGATCTCATCGTTCGGGTTCTTGTCCAGCTCCGCGCGCAGATCCCAGTGGATCTTGCCGGCGTGCAGGAGCACCCGCTTCACCGCGCCCCGGTCGAGGGTGCGTGCGTCATCGAGCACGGGTTCGAACTTGCCGGTGAGGAAATCCTCGACCGGGCTGGTCGCACCGCGCAGGCGCAGCATCGACTTCGGCGTGAACACCACCAGCGGACGGCGGGGGCGGGCGTAGGCCTGGCGACGCAGCAGGTGGAAGTACGACGCCGGGGTCGACGGGCGGGCGACGGTCATGTTGTCCTGCGCGCACATCTGCAGGTAACGCTCGATGCGTGCCGACGAGTGGTCGGGACCCTGACCTTCGAAGCCGTGCGGCAGCAGCAGCACCACGCTGGACTGCTGGCCCCACTTCTGGTCCGCCGCCGACAGGTAGGTGTCGATGACGGTCTGGGCGCCGTCGGCGAAGTCGCCGAACTGCGCCTCCCACAGCACCAGCGCGTCGGGACGCTCCACCGAGTAGCCGTACTCGAAGGCCATCGCCGCGTACTCGCTCAGCAGCGAGTCATACGCCCAGAACCGGCCCTGGTTGTCGGACAGGTTCGTCAGGGGCAGCCACTCCTGGCCGTTCGCGCGGTCGTGGAACACCGAGTGGCGCTGCACGAACGTGCCGCGGCGGGCGTCCTGCCCGGCCAGGCGCACGTTGGTGCCCTCCAGCAGCAGCGAGCCGAACGCCAGCAGTTCGCCGAACGCCCAGTCGATGCTGCCGTTGCGGCTCATCTCGAGGCGCTTGTCCAGCAGCTGCTGGAGCTTGTTGTGCACGGTGAAACCGTCGGGCTTGTTGACGAAGGCGTCACCGATCAGGTGGACCACCTCGCGGGAGACTCCCGTCGTCTCCGGTTCGCCGGCGGCGGGCTCCACCGCGACGGCATCCGCATCGATGATGGGGTTGGACCCGGTCTCGGCGGCGTGCGTCTCGGCGAAGGCGATCTCCAGACGGGTCTGGAAGTCGCGCTTGGCCTGCTCGTACTCTTCCTCGGTGATGTCGCCGCGACCGACCAGCGCCTCGGTGTACAGGCGCCGGACCGACCGCTTCGCCTCGATGAGGTTCGTCATCAGCGGCTGCGTCATCGAGGGGTCATCGCCCTCGTTGTGCCCGCGGCGGCGGTAGCAGACCAGGTCGATCACGACGTCGCGGTGGAACTCTTCGCGGTAGCGGAAGGCCAGCTCGGCGACCCGGACGACCGCCTCGGGGTCATCGCCGTTGACGTGGAAGACCGGGGCCTGAATGGTCTTGGCGACGTCGGTGGCGTACACCGACGTGCGGGCGTCCTGGGGGAGGGTGGTGAAGCCCACCTGGTTGTTGACTACGATGTGCACGGTGCCGCCGGTGCGGTAGCCGCGCAGCTGCGACATCTGCAGCGTCTCGGCGACCACACCCTGACCGGCGAACGCGGCATCGCCGTGCACCAGGATCGGCAGCCAGGAGAAGGTGCCGATGGGCTTGCGGTCCTGCTTGGCGCGGACGATGCCCTCCAGCACGCCGTCGACCGTCTCCAGGTGCGACGGGTTGGCCGCCAGCACGACAGGCAGTTCCTTGCCGCCTTCGGCGACGAAGGTGCCCTCGGTGCCGAGGTGGTACTTCACGTCGCCCGAGCCGCTCTTGGAGCCGATCGCGACCGAACCCTCGAACTCGCGGAACACCTGGCCGTAGGTCTTGCCGGCGACGTTGCTCAGCACGTTGAGGCGGCCGCGGTGGGCCATGCCGATCGCGGCGCCGTCGAGCCCTGCATCCGCGGCTCCCCGCAGCACCTGATCCAGCAGGGGGATGAGAGATTCGCCGCCTTCCAGGCTGAAGCGCTTCTGCCCGACGTACTTCGTCTGCAGGAACGTTTCGAACGCCTCTGCCTCGTTGAGCTTGCTGAGGACGCGGAGTTGTTCGTCGTGCGTCGGCTTCTGGTACTTCGCCTCGACGTTGTCCTGGAACCACTTGCGCTGGGTGGGGTCCTGGATGTGCATGTACTCGATGCCGAGCGTGCGGCAGTACGAGTCGCGCAGCACCCCGAGGATGTCGCGCAGCTTCATGACGCGCTTGCCGCCGAACCCGCCGGTGACGAACTCGCGGTCCAGGTCCCAGAAGGTCAGCCCGTGACTTTCGATCTCGAGGTCGGGGTGCGTGCGCTGCACGTACTCCAGCGGGTCGATGTCGGCCATGAGGTGACCGCGGACGCGGAAGGAGTTGATGAGCTCCTGCACGCGCGCGGTCTTGTCGACGCGCTCGGCCAGGTCGACGTTGATGTCGTTTGCCCAGTGGATGGGGGCGTAGGGGATGCGCAGCGCCGCGAAGATGTCGGTGTAGAAGTCCCGGCGACCGGTGAGCATCTCATGGACGATCTTGAGGAATTCGCCCGAGCCGGCACCCTGGATGACGCGGTGGTCGTAGGTGCTGGTCAGCGTGATCGTCTTGCCGATGCCGAGGCCGACGAGGGTCTTCTCGCTCGAACCCTGGAACTCGGCGGGGTACTCCAGCGCGCCGGCGCCGACGATGCAGCCCTGGCCCTTCATGAGGCGGGGGACCGAGTGCACGGTGCCGATGCCGCCGGGGTTGGTCAGCGAGACCGTCGTGCCCTGGAAGTCCGCAGCGGTGAGCTTGTTGGCGCGGGCGCGGGAGACGAGGTCCTCGTACGCGACGAGGTACTCCCCGAACGTGAGCGTCTCGGCGCGCTTGATGCTCGGCACCATGAGGGCACGCGTGCCGTCGGGCTTGGGGATGTCGATCGCGATGCCGAAGTTGATGTGTGCCGGCGCGACGACGGCGGGCTTGCCGTCGATTTCGGCATAGAACACGTTCTGGCTCGGGAAGGCCTTCAGCGCCTGGATGATCGCCCAGCCGATGACGTGCGTGAAGCTGACCTTGCCGCCGCGGGTGCGGGACATGTGGTTGTTGATCACGATGCGGTTGTCGATCAGCAGCTTGGCGGGGACCGTCCGCACGCTCGTGGCGGTGGGGACGGTCAGCGACTCGTCCATGTTCGCCGCGAGCGTCTTGGTCATGCCGCGCAGCGGCGTGATGACGTCTTCGCCTGCTTCGGTGGATTCCCGAGGCGCGCGGTCCTGCGCCTGCGCCGGGATCGGCTGCGGGGCCGCGGGCTTGGCGGTTGTGCGCGCCACCGGCTGCGTACCGATCACGGGGATCGGGGCGGTCACCGGGTGCGGCTCCGACGCTTGACCCGATCCGGATGGCGGTGGGGCTGCGGGGGTCGCCGCTGGTGCGGCATCCTCCGGGTGATAGGCCTCGAGAACAGGCCACCACGCCTTGTCCACGGAGTTCTTGTCGGCTTTGAACTGCTCGTAGAGCTCGTCAACGAGCCACGCGTTCGCTCCGAACTCGCCTTCGCTCGAGGTTCCGACGCCGGTCACCTGGCTGGACACGCTGGATCGCCTGCTTTCTTCGGTGAAAATTCGATCGCACGCGGCATCGTCATTGCCTGCGCACACACAGCTATCTAGCGTAACGCCTTTTACGCGGCAAGCTCGGGTTGCAACCTCAGCATTCCGTGATCCCGCTCTTATCCAACCCGGGGGAAGCGCGGCTACCGTGGAAGCATGCGATTCTCCGGTGAGCAGCCCACGGTGGATTTGACGTACTCCGATGTATTCCTGGTGCCGCGTCGTTCGGCGGTTCGCAGCCGGCTCGAGGTCGATCTCTCCCCGGGGGACGGGACCCCCGCGACCATTCCGGTGGTGTCGGCGAACATGAACTCGGTCACCGGGGCGCGGCTGGCCTCGGTGCTCGCGCGGCGCGGCGGGCTCGGCGTGTTGCCGCAGGACATGCCGCTGCAGGAACTGGATGCCGCGATCCGCTGGGTCAAGGATCAGCCGGTGCCGTGGGACACGCCGCTGGTGCTGCCGCCGGAGGCGACCGTCGCCGACGCGCTGCGGCTGCTGCCGGCCACCGAGGGCCACGGCATCGTCGTTGCTCCGACTCCGGGGACGGGACCGTCGGGACGCATCGCGCACGACGACGTGCTGGGAGTGGTGCCCGCCACCCGGCTGGGCACCGCGCTGCCGGACGCACGGCTGGGGGACCTCGTGCGCGGGCGCGCCGCCGCGATCGACGCCGATGACGTCGAGACGCCTCGCCATGCCTTCGACCTCATCGTGGCCGCCGAGGCCGACATCGTCTGCGTGCTGCACCACGGCATGCTCGTGGGTACGCTCTCGCGCCGCAGCGCGCTGCGCTCGGCGCTGTACCAGCCCGCCGTCGATGCGGACGGGCGTCTGATCGTCGCGGCGGCTGTGGGCATCAACGGGGACGTCGCCGCCAAGGCGCAGGCGCTGGCCGCGGCCGGGGTCGACGTGCTCGTGCTCGACACCGCCCACGGCCACCAGGAGGGGATGCTGCAGGCGCTGCACGCGGTATCGGCGCTGGATCTGGGAATCCCGATCGCCGCAGGCAACATCGTCACCGCCGACGGCGTCGCCGATCTCGTGGCGATGGGCGCGACGATCCTCAAGGTCGGGGTGGGGCCGGGCGCGATGTGCACGACGCGCATGATGACCGCCGTGGGCCGGCCGCAGTTCTCCGCCGTGCTGGAGACCGCCCAGGCCGCGGCCGAACAGGGCGCGCACGTGTGGGCCGACGGCGGAGTGCGCTACCCGAGGGACGTCGCGCTCGCGCTCGCTGCCGGCGCGGCATCCGTCATGATCGGCTCGTGGTTCGCCGGGACGATCGAAGCCCCCGGCGAGGTGCAGACCGACGCAGCGGGGCGCGCGTACAAGGAGTCGTGGGGGATGGCCTCCACCAAGGCCGTGCACGACCGGTTCGGGCGGCTGGACCCGTATGAACTGGCCCGCAAGGAGCTGTTCGCCGAGGGGATCTCGTCGTCGAAGATCTACCTGGACCCGCTGCGCCCGGGCATCGAGGACCTCCTCGACATGATCACCTCCGGGGTGCGCTCGTCGTTCACGTACGCGGGAGCGGCCACCGTGCCGGAGTTCCACGAGCGGGCCATGGTGGGCCTGCAGTCCGCCGCCGGCTACGAAGAGGGCAAGGCGCTCCCCGTCAGCTGGTGACCCGGGCGCGTCGCTTTGCCGGGGCGAGGGGATCTGCCCGGGTGAGGGCCGTGGGCGCGGGAGCATCCGCATTCCGGCAGATCACCGCATCTCGGGCGGTCGACGGACCGGGGGAGAGCGCACTGCGAAGGCGAAGAATGGATGCCGGGCTGTGAGAACACCCGGGACCGCGCCCAGGGCGTGCCGTAGAATCTTGCGCACGATGGACGACCCTCCCAGTAGTAGACGATCGCCCCACCGACCTCCCTCCCGTTCGATCGGGGGTGATGCGTGATGGATTACGTCATGTTGGGCGTGGGGCTGCTTCTGACAGTGGGCACCGGCCTGTTCGTCGCCAGCGAATTCGCGCTCGTGAACCTCGACCGCGCGGACCTGGAGTCGCGGCAAGCTTCCGGCGAGTCGCGGTTGGCGCTGACGATCGCGGCGCTGCGCATCACCTCGACGCACCTGTCCAGCGCGCAGTTGGGCATCACGCTCACGACGCTGCTGACCGGTTACACGATGGAGCCGGCCATCTCGAACCTGCTGTCCCCGGTCTTTTCCGCGTGGGGCTGGTCCGAGGCGGTCTCCCGTCCCATCGCCGCCATCGTGGGGGTGTCGATCGCGACGCTGTTCTCCATGATCGTCGGCGAGCTCGTGCCGAAGAACTTCGCCCTGGCGATTCCGCGGCAGACCGCCAAGCTCGTGATGCCGTTCCAGGTGGGCTTCACCACGGTGTTCAAGCCGGCGATCTGGCTGCTCAACGGCAGCGCCAACGGCGTCCTCCGTGCCATGGGCGTCGAGCCGAAGGAGGAGCTGTCGGGGGCGCGCACCGCCGAGGAACTGTCGAGCCTGGTGCGCCGGTCGGCCCTCGCGGGTGTGCTCGAGCAGGACACCGCGTCGCTGCTGCACCGCTCGCTCACGTTCGCCCGGCTCACCGCCGCCGACGTCATGACCCCCCGCCCGAGCGTGCACGCCGTCGCCGCGTCGGATTCGGTGGAGGACGTCATCCAGCTCGCCCGCCGCACCGGGCACAGTCGCTTCCCGGTGTACGACGAATCGATGGATGACATCACCGGCGTCGTGCACCTCAAGGCAGCCGTCAGCGTGCCGCGCGACCGGCGCGGCGAGGTGCCTGCTGCGGCGATCGCCCAGGAGCCGCTGCGGGTCCCAGAAGCGGTGCACCTCGACGCCCTCATCTCGGAGCTGCGCGCTCGCGGCTATCAGATGGCCATCGTCGTCGACGAGTACGGCGGCACCGCCGGTGTCGTCACGCTCGAGGACCTGGTCGAGGAGATCGTCGGCGAGGTGCTCGACGAGCACGACCGCAGCCGGGCAGGCATCGTGCGGACGGCGGATGCCGTGACGTTCCCTGCGGAACTCCGCCCCGACGAGGTGCGCGACCGCACCGGCATCCGCGTCCCGGAGGGTGACGTCTACGACACCGTCGGCGGCTACATCATGAGCGTGCTCGAGCGCATCCCGGTGGCAGGCGACCAGGTCGACCTGGAAGAGGGCACCCTCACGGTGCAACGCATGGACGGGCGCCGGGTGGGGAGGGTGAAGTTCACTCCTCATCCGCTCTCGGATGCCACGACTGAGGGGGCACGCGATGAGTGACTGGGCCGGAATCGCATGGCTCGTCGTGCTGCTGGGGTTCAACGCGTTCTTCGTCGGCGCCGAGTTCGCCGTCATCTCCGCACGCCGCTCGCAGATCGAGCCGCTGGCGGAGAAGGGGTCACGCGCGGCGAAGACCGCGCTGTGGGCGATGGAGCACGCCACCCTCATGCTCGCGACCTGTCAGCTGGGCATCACGATCTGCTCGCTGCTGATCCTGAACGTCTCCGAGCCGGCGATCCACCACCTGCTGGCGGTGCCGCTGGGCCTGACCGGCTGGGGCGAAGGCGCCGTGGACGTCATCGCGTTCGTCATCACGCTGCTGCTCGTGTCGTATCTGCACGTCGTGTTCGGCGAAATGGTGCCGAAGAACCTGGCGTTCTCGCTGCCCGACCGTGCCGTGCTCATGCTCGCCACCCCGCTGGTGTGGGTGTCGAGGCTGTTCCACCCGATCATCGTCACGCTCAACTGGATCGCCAATCACGTGGTGCGGCTGTTCCGCGTCGAGCCGAAGGACGAGGCAGCCTCGACGTTCACGCTCGAGGAGGTCGTGACGATCGTGAACCAGTCGCGGATGGAGGGCGTCCTGGACGACACCTCCGGCGCCGTCGCGGCGGCGGTGGAATTCACCGACAAGAAGGCCAAGGACGTCGCCGTGCCGCTGTCGGCGCTGGTGACCCTGCCGGAGTCGACGACACCCGACGAGATCGAGCGGGCGGTCGCCAAACACGGCTTCTCGCGCTACGTGATCGTGGATGCCGATGGAGCGCCGCTGGGGTACGTGCACCTGAAGGACGTGCTGCGCGAGGCCGAGGGCCCGGACGGCGCGGTCGTGGTGAGCGAGCCGGTCAAGCCCAAGCGCATCCACCACATGGTCCCGGTGTCGGAGACCACCGATCTCGAGGACGCCCTGGCGATCATGCGCCGCTCCAGCCGTCACCTCGCCCAGGTACGCGACGCCTCCGGCCAGACCACCGCGGTGCTGTTCCTCGAGGACATCCTGGAAGAGCTGGTCGGCGAGGTGCAGGACGCCACTCGGCGCCTGCGCTGACCCGCTGAACGAGAACGCGGACGGGGCCGTTACGGTCCCCGTCCGCGTTTTCATCGCCGGCGCGCTCGCACGTACTGCGGTGGCCAGTAGCCGATGTCCTCGCCCAGCTCCGCGGCGGCACGCAGCGCGAAGTGCGGGTCGCGCAGCCATTCCCGGCCGGCCATGATCACATCCGCCTCACCCGCCGCGAGGATCGCCTCGGCCTGCGCGGCATCCGAGATCTCGCCGACCGCGCTCACCGGCACGGTAACGGCCTCGTGCACCCGGGCGGCGAAGGGCACCTGGTAGCCGGGACCTGCGACGATCTTCTGGTGGGCGACGAGCCCGCCGCTGGAGACGTCGATGAGCGAGATGCCGCGGCTCTCGACCCACTGGGCGACCGTGGTGGTGTCGGCGACGTCCCAGCCGCCGTCGGCCCAGTCGGTGGCCGAGAACCGTGCGATCACCGGCACGCCCGGTGCCGCCTCCCGCACCGCGTCGCAGACCCGCAGCAGCAGTCGGGCCCGGTTCTCCAGCGACCCGCCGTACGCGTCGTCACGCTGGTTCGACAGCGGGGAGAGGAACTCGTGCAGCAGGTAGCCGTGCGCGGCGTGCACCTCCAGCACCTCGAATCCGGCCGCCACGGCGCGCACTGCGGCCGCCGCGAACGCGTGGACGATGCGGTCGATGCCGGCGACGTCCAGCGCCTCCGGTGCCGCGAACCCCTCGAACGCGATCGGGGAGGGGGCGACCGTGGTCCAGCCGCCCTCGATCAGGGGCACGCTGCCGCGGCGCCCGGCGAACGGCGACCACGTGGAGGCCTTCCGGCCCGCATGCGCCAGCTGGATCGCGGGCACCGCGCCGCGGCTGCGGATGGCCGCGGCGATCGGGGCCCAGGCGTCGCGCTGGGTGTCGTTGTACAGCCCGGTGTCTTCGGGGGAGATGCGCCCCTCCGCCGTCACCGCGGTGGCCTCGGCGACGACCACGCCGGCGCCGCCCGATGCGAACTGGGCCAGATGCACGTGGTGCCACTCGCCCGGAACCCCCGCCACCGCCGAGTACTGGCACATCGGAGCGACCCAGAGCCGGTTGCGCGCGGTGACCGCGCCACCGGTGTCGCCACCGATCGTCAGAGGGGTGAAGAGCAGACTCATAGTGACTCCAGCACGGGTAGGGTGGCGCGCATGATTGCTGCAGGCGCGTGGACTCGGGACGACGTCGCCGAATCCCTGCGGATGCCGACCGACGCCGACTACAAGTATTCCCGTGGTGTGGTGGGCGTTCGCACCGGGTCTGATCTGTACCCGGGCGCGGCGGTGCTGAGCGTCGAAGCGGCGTGGCGCACCGGCATCGGCATGGTGCGCTACCTCGGCCCGGCCGGTGCGGCCGCAGCCGTGCTGCAGCGCCGGCCCGAGACGGTGACGGCACCCGGCGCGGTGCAGGCCTGGCTGATCGGCTCGGGGACGGATGCCGCGACGCGGACGGATGCCGAGACGGCAGCGCTGCGCGACGTGCTGGCCGGCGCTCAGCCCGTCGTCGTCGACGCCGGCGCGCTCGATCTCGCGCCCGCGGCGACCGCGCCGGTGATCGTCACCCCGCACGAGCGCGAGCATTCGCTGTTGCGCGGCCGGCTCGGACTCGTCGCCGACGCGGACGACCGGGCCTACGCCGCAGCCGAAACCGCCGCGGCGCTGGGGGCCGTGGTGCTGCTCAAGGGCGCGGAGACGATCGTCGCCGGCCCCGATGGCGCCCTCGTGCGCGTGCGTGCCGGCACGCCGTGGCTGGCCACCGCCGGCACCGGCGATGTGCTCGGCGGGGTCATCGCCGCGCTGGTGGCCGGGGCCGCCACCGCCGACGACGTGGACCACGCGCTCCTGCTGCGGTGCGCGGCGTCGGCCGCGTGGTTGCACGGCCGGGCTGGTGCACTCGCCGCCCGCGACGTCGGCGGTGGGCCCATCACGGCGCTGGATGTCGCCGCGGTCCTGCCGCGCGTGGTCGGCGACGTGCTCGCCGGGCGCGGATGACCGCGGCTGCGCCAAGGATCACCCCGTCCGTAGGATGAGGAGCGTGTCGAGGCGGGTGGTGCTGTGGGTGGCCTTCGCCATCGTGCACGTCGCGATCGCGAGGCTCGGATTCGTCCTGCCCAACGACCCGATGGGCGACGTGTACCGGGTGTACCAGCCGTGGTCGGCCTGCGCGCTGTGGGGCGGGGTCGAGGGGTTCTGCCCCGCGGGCCGCGAGATCATGGGCATCACCGTGCCGTGGGTGTACCCGCAGCTGGCGCTCGTGCCGATGGTGCTGGCGTGGCTGTTCGCCTGGACCGGCAGCTACACCGTCGGCTGGGTCGTGATGGTCGTCCTCGCCAACGCCGGCGCGTTCGCCCTGCTGGTCGGCCGGGGTCGCTCCCGCGGGCGGAGCGGCGCAGCGTGGTTCTGGCTCGCGTCGATCGCGCTGCTCGGCCCGGTGGGACTGTACCGGCTCGACGGGTTCACCGCAGCCCTCGCCGTCGCAGGATGCCTGTGGTTGGCGGGCCGGCCGTTCGTGGCATCCGCGCTGCTGGCGATCGCGACCTGGATCAAGGTCTGGCCGGCGGCGCTGCTGGCGGCCGCGGTGATCACCGGGCGGCGCCGGGGACCGGTCGTGATCGGTGCGCTCGTCGTGTCGGCGGTGACGCTCATCGTCGTGGTGGCCGGCGGTGGGGGCGCCTACGCCTTCGGGTTCGTGCAGGGCCAGACCGACCGTGGACTGCAGATCGAGGCGCCGGTGAGCACGTTCTATCTGTGGCGGGCGGTGCTGGGGCTGCCTGGTTCGCAGGTGTTCTACGACGGCGGGCTGCTGACGTTCCAGGTGACCGGTCCCCAGGTGGACGCGCTCATCGCGATCATGACCCCGCTGCTGGCGTTCGCGATGATCGCGGTCGTGGCCATCGGCGCCCGCAAGGCCTGGCTCGGGGCGCGGTACGCGGTGCTGTTCCCACCCCTTGCCCTGACGGTCGTGATGACCTTCATCGTCGTGAACAAGGTGGGCTCCCCGCAGTTCGCCAGCTGGATCGCCGCGCCGCTGGTGCTGGGTCTTGTGCTCGACCGTCGCCGGTGGCGGGGGCCGGCGTCGCTCGCGCTGGTCACCGTGCTGCTCACGCAGCTGGTGTACCCCCTGCTCTACGCCGGCGTGCTGACCACGGCGCCGTTGCCGATCGCCGTGCTGACCGTGCGCAATGCGCTGTACCTCGCGCTGCTGGTGTGGGCACTGGTGCGCCTGGTGCGCGTACCGGTGCGCCCAGGCATCCCTCGCTCTGCACCATCCGCCCTCACCACCTCGATCTGACCTGCGGAGGTCCCCATGCTCATCGCCTTCTCCGTCGCACCCAGCGGCACCGGCCGCGCCGACGGCTCGGTGCACGACGCCGTTGCCGCTGCCGTCGCGGTCGTGCGCTCTTCGGGGCTGCCGCATCGCACGACCTCGATGTTCACCGAGGTGGAGGGGGAGTGGGACGAGGTCTTCGACGTCGTCAAACGCGCCACCGAGGCGGTGCTGCCCTTCGGCTCCCGGGTCTCGCTCGTGCTCAAAGCCGACATCCGCCCCGGTTACAGCGGCGAGCTGGACGGCAAGGTCGAGCGGCTCGAGCAGGCGCTGGATGCTGACCAGTGACGCCGTGACCCCGGGCGACGCGGAGCCGGACCTCCCGGTTGCCGCGACCGTCGTCCTGCTGCGCGACGGCGCCGCCGGGGTGGAGGTGCTGCTGCTGCAGCGCCCGGACCGCGGCTCGTTCGCGGGGGCGTGGGTCTTCCCCGGCGGCATGATCGAGGACGGCGATCATCCCGGCCCGGACACCGCGGACGAGGACGTCGCCCGCCGGGCCGGTGTGCGGGAGACCGCCGAAGAGGTGGGACTGGTGGTCGATCCGGACGTGCTGGTGCCGCTGGCGCTGTGGGTCCCTCCGGTGAACGTCGCCCTGCGGATCCGCACCTGGTTCTTCGTGGCCCGAGTGCCGAGCGGCCCGCTGCAGCCGGCGCCGGCGGAGGTCGTCCAGACGCAGTGGACCACTCCGGCCGACGCGCTCGCCGCCCACGGCCGCGGCGAGCTGCGGCTCTACCCGCCGACGTGGGTCACGCTGCACGGGCTGATCGGTCACGACGACGTGGACAGTGCGCTCGCCGCGGCGCGGCTGCGCGGCATCCACCGGTTCGAAACGCGTGCTCGTGAGGATGCCGGGGTGATGCTGTGGCAGGAGGACGGCGAATACGAACCGGATGCCGGCTCCGACTCGCGGCACCGGCTGGAGGTCGCCACGCTGCCCTGGCGCTACACCCGCTCGGCGTCCTGACTCACGTCGCGAGCAGGCGGCCCAGGTGCCCCCCGACGGCCCCCGTCTCGATGAGGAAACCGTCGTGGCCGTAGTCGCTGGAGAGCACCACCGCCTGGTCACCGTCGAGGGTCGTGGGGATGCCGCGGGCGATGCGGTGCTGGCCGTCGATCGGGAACAGCCGGTCGCTGTCGATGCCGAGCACGAGCGCCGTGGCCGTCACGCGTGACAGTGCGTCCTCGATGCCGCCGCGGTCGCGGCCCACGTCGTGGGAGTCCATCGCCTCCACCAGCACGAGGTAGCTGTTGGCGTCGAAGCGCCGCGTGAACTTGTTGCCGTGGAAGTCGAGGTAGGACTCCACGGCGAAGCGGCCGCCGTGGCCCAGCGGGCTCTTGCCCGACTGCCAGGAGCGCTGGAACCGCTGGTTGAGCTCGGTGGGGCTGCGGTAGTTCAGCAGCGCCATCCGCCGCGCCAGCGCCAGGCCGCGGTGCGGCCCGTCGCCGTCGCCGGAGTCGTAGTACTCCCCGCCCTGGAAGCGCGGGTCGATCTGGATCGCCTCCAGCTGCACCGAGTTCAGCGCGATCTGGTCGGCGGTGTTGGCCGGGGGAGCGGAGAGGATCGCGACGCGCTGCAGCCGGTCCGGCAGTGCGACTGCCCATTCCAGGGCGTGCATGCCGCCCATCGAGCCGCCGATGACGGCGGCCCACACGTCGATGCCGAGGGCGTCGGCCAGGCGGGCCTGTGCGGCGACCTGGTCGCGGATCGTGAGGTACGGGAAGCGCGAGGCCCACTCGTAGCCGTCGGGGGCGATGCTGGCAGGTCCGGTGGATCCCTGGCATCCACCCAGCATGTTCGGCGCCACGACGAACCAGCGGTCGGTGTCGATGGGGGCGCCGGGTCCGACGATGGCGTCCCACCAGCCGGCGGTGGGATGTCCCGGGGTTGCGGGTCCACGGACGTGGCTGTCGCCGGTGAGGGCGTGGAGGATGAGCACCGCGTTGTCGCGCGCCGGGTTCAGCGCGCCCCACGTCTCGTACGCCAGTCGCAGCGCAGGCAGCTCCCGCCCGCTCTCGGTTCCGAACGCGCCGAACGCTGCGAACCGGCGCTCGCCGTCGGGGTCGCCGTCACGCCATGCGCCGGTGGCGGGCGGGCGGCCCAGCAGCAGGCGCGCGTCGGCCTCGGTCACCGGCGCGGAGGGCACGGTGTCTTCGGAGGTCTGCCAGTCCACCTCCCCATTGTCGGGGGTCATAGCCGTCGTGGCGTGCGTGTTACGCGCCGCGATCGCGGTATCGTCCGGCCATGAGCGCGATCGACTACCTCCTGGACTCCGACCCGGCCATCCGCTGGCAGGTTCTGCGGGATCTGACGGATGCCGCGCCGGCAGAGGTGGCCGCCGAACGTGGCCGGGTGGCCACCGAGGGGTGGGGTGCACGGCTACTCGCCGAGCAGGGCGAGGACGGACTGTGGGACGGGGGCACCTATCGGCCCGGCTGGGTGGACGAGAGCCGCCCGTTCTACGACGCCTGGTCCGCCACGCACCCGTCGCTGGAGCTGCTGCGCGCGTTCGGCCCCGACCCGGCGGCGCCGGAGGTGGTGCGCGCGATCACCCGGGTCCGCGAGAACGTCCGCTGGGAGAACGAGGGACAGCCGTACTTCGCGGGCGAGGTCGAGCCGTGCATCAACGGCGGTGCGCTGGCCAATGCCGCCTTCTTCGGGCAGGACGGTCGCTCGATCGTCGAGACGCTGCTGTCCGGTCAGCTGGCCGATGGCGGCTGGAACTGCTGGGACGAGGACGGCACGAGCCGTTCGTCCTTCCACTCCACGATCTGCGCGCTCGAAGGTCTGTGGGCGTGGGAGCAGGCGGGCGCCGGATCGGGCGCCGCGACCGCTGCCCGGCTGCGCGGCGAGGAGTACCTGCTGGAGCGTCGCCTCCTGCGACGCGTCTCCACCGGGGAGCTCATCGACCCCCGCTTCGCGATGCCGTCCTTCCCCACCCGCTGGTACTACGACGTGCTGCGGGCTCTCGACTACTTGCGGTCGGCACGGCCGGATCGCGACGACCGCTGTGCGGAGGCGATCGACCTGGTCCGTGCGAAGATGCTCCCCTTCGGGATGTGGAAGCTCGAGCTGATCCATCAGGGCCCCACGCTGTTCGATCTCGACGACGAGAACGAGGGATTCCCGAGCCGCTGGGTGACGCTGCGCGCGCTACGGGTGCTGCGGTGGTGGGACGGCGCCTGAGTCGCGGACTATGCGGCGCCGAACGGGCGCACCTCGTAGGTCGCGCCGTGCTGGCCGGCCAGGGCCATCGGAGCACCGTCGACGGACTGCACGAAGCGCCGATCGGTCTCGAGCGCGGGCGGCACGAAGGCGTCGACGGAGGGCAGCGTCCCCGACGACTCGTTCGAGATCCACACGACACCGCCGCCGCGGACGGCGCGCACCTCGTCCACCAACTCGACGAAGCGCCGTCTCTCGTCAACGTCGAGGTACAGCAGCACGGCGCTGTGGAAGATCACCAGGGTGGCATCCGCCGGCGCCGAGGCCGCCACCTCGGGCAGTGTCTCCAGCAGATTCCCGCGGACGATTCCGGGCGGATCGGCCGCCGCGATCTCTGCCGCTGCGCGGAGTCGCGCGACGCGGCCGGCGTGGTCGGGACCGGGCCACACCAGGGTCGCGAGCCAGCCGATCGCGTCGGGATCGGCGGCATCGATAGGCGCCAGATCGATGCCGCGGCGCCAGATGACGTCGGGGAGGCGCTCGGGGACGGCCGCGGCGTCGTCAATGCGACAGGGAACCACGACCGGGGAGTCGCCGAGCCGATGCGCGCCATCCGGTGCGGTGTACTCGTAGGCGTAGCGGTCGGGGAACAGGCACAGCCCGGCGGCGGTGCCGACCTCGAGCAGGGCGAGGGGGCCGGGGATCGCGGCCAGTTGCGGCAGCAGGGTCGCACACCGGGCCGGTTCGTTCGCCTGGGTGGTGCGCACCGCTGCCACCTCGACCACGCGATCCCAGTTCGCTGCGAGCCACTCCCGCCACTGCGGATACCCGGTGAGGGGGCTGCCAGCCCGGCGCGCGGCCGCGAAGATGCGGTTGGGTTGCCGCACCGGTGCGGGAAGCGCGGCGAGGCGGGCCAGGACCTCTCGGTCGCCCGCAATGCCGGTCGACCACTCCTCGTACAGCGGTGAGGTGCCGTGCGCCCAGCGTCGCCCGAAATCGTCGTAGGCGGCAGCGATGCGTTCGGTCACGCAGACCAGCGTATGGCTCAGGCGCGCGCGGCCTCCGACAGGCGGCGGGCGGCGGCCAGCGCCTGCGCCAGGTCGGCCTTGAGGTCCTCGACGCTCTCGATGCCGACCGACAGACGCACCAGGCCCGGCGTGACGCCGGACGTGAGCTGCTGCTCCGGCGTGAGCTGCGAGTGCGTGGTGGATGCCGGGTGGATCACGAGCGAGCGCACATCGCCGATGTTGGCGAGGTGGCTGAACAGTTCCAGCGAGTTGACGAACTCGCGCCCCGCCGCAACGCCCCCCTTGAGCTCGAACGACAGCACCGCGCCGACGCCCTTGGGCGCGTAGGTGTTCGCGGCGGCGTACCAGGGGGAGGTGGGAAGGCCGGAGTAGAACACTGCGGCCACGTCGTCCTGACTCTCCAGCCACTCCGCGATCTCCTGCGCGTTCTGCACGTGGCGTTCGATGCGCAGCGACAGCGTCTCGATGCCCTGCAGCAGCAGCCACGCGCTGATCGGCGAGATCGCCGCACCCAGGTCGCGCAGCAGCTGCACGCGGGCCTTGATGATGTAGGCCAGCCCATCGCCGACGGCGGTCGTGTAGGAGGCGCCGTGGTAGGACGGGTCCGGTTCGGTCAGCCCGGGGAACTTCTCGACGTTCTTGGACCATTCGAAGCGCCCGCCGTCGACGATGATGCCGCCGATGGTGGTGCCGTGGCCGCCGAGGAACTTGGTGGCGGAGTGCACGATGATGTCGGCGCCGTGCTCGAACGGACGGATCAGATAGGGCGTCGCGATCGTGTTGTCGACGATCAGCGGCACCCCGGCTTCGTGCGCGATGTCGGCGACGGTGCGGATGTCGAGCACGTTGATCTGCGGATTGCCGATCGTCTCGGCGAAGAACAGCTTGGTGTTGGGCCGCACTGCCCGACGCCACTCCTCGGGGTCGTCCTGGTTCTCCACGAAGGTCGTCTCGATGCCGAGCTTGGCCAGGGTGTACTTGAACAGGTTGTAGGTGCCGCCATAGATGGAGCTCGACGAGACGAGGTGGTCGCCGGCCTGGGCGATGTTGAGCACCGCGAAGGTCTCCGCGGCCTGGCCGCTGGCGACCAGCAGCGCGCCGGTGCCACCCTCGAGTGCGGCGACCCGCTGCTCGACGACATCCTGCGTCGGGTTCTGGATGCGGGTGTAGATGTTGCCGAACTCCGCCAGCGCGAACAGGTTCGCGGCGTGATCGGCGCTGTCGAACACGTAGGAGGTCGTCTGGTAGATCGGCGTGGCGCGCGCCTTGGTCACCGGATCCGGCGCGGCGCCGGAGTGGACCTGCTTGGTCTCGAAGCGCCAGTTCTCGGGTGCGGACATGATGACTCCTGAATGTCGGGTGGGCCACGGGTACCACGGCCTGGTCCGAGGTTACGGATAAGTCCCGTTGTCAACAACGACGCGGAAATGTGACGTAACGCGCGGGAGTACGGTGGGAGCCATGACACGACGTGCGGTGGTGACCGGAGCCAGCTCAGGGATCGGGGAGGCCACGGTGCGGGCACTGCGCGCCGCTGGTTGGGATGTCGTCGGCGTGGCCCGGCGTGCGAACCGGCTGGCGGAGGTGGAAGCGCAGACGGGAGCGGCGGTGTACGCCGCCGACCTCACTCGGCAGGCCGACGTCGACGCGCTCGCGGAATGGCTGGAGGAGACCGGCCCCGTACATGCGCTGGTGCAGGTCGCCGGCGGCGCTCGTGGCACCGACCGCGTGGAGGACGGCAGCGCCGACGACTGGCGCTGGATGTTCGAGATCAACGTGGTCGCCGCCCAGATGCTGGTGGCCGCCCTGCTGCCGCAGTTGCGCCTGGCGGCTGGTGCCGACGGACACGCCGACACCGTCTTCGTGACCTCCACCGCCGCCCAGCGGGCCTACCCGGGCGGGGCCGGCTACAACGCGGCCAAGGCGGGGGAGTCGATGCTCGCCGCAGCACTGCGGCTGGAGCTCAACGGCGAGCCGATCCGCGTCGTCGAGATCGCCCCGGGAATGGTCTACACCGAGGAGTTCGCCCTCAACCGCCTGGGCGGCGACCGGTCTGCCGCCGAGAAGGTCTACGACGGCGTCGAGCAGCCGCTGGTGGCATCCGATGTCGCCGACGTCATCGCGTACGCCCTCAACGCGCCGGGACATGTCAATCTGGACCTGGTCACGATGCGGCCCGTGGCGCAGTCGGCGCAGCACCTGCTCGCGCGCGGCCCGCTGCGGCCTCGCCTGCCCCTCGAGTGACGCCGGAACGGACCTGCGGGCGCCGCGCTGACTAGAACGGTGCGGGTTCTTCGATGGCGGCGAGGGCCATGAATTCCAGCACCCGGCGGGGGATGTCGGTGTAGACCCGGCCGGTGGGGCTGGTCCATTCCAGGATGCCGTCGGCTTTCTGCACCACGCTCCACGCGGTGCCGTGCTTGACCGGGTGATGTCGCCCCGGGCACAGGTTCGCGAGATTGGTCAGGCAGGTCGGCCCACCCAGCGCCGCGTCGTGGGTGTGGTCGAGGTCGCACTGACGGGCCGGTCTTCGACACCCCAGGAACCGGCAGTGCTCGTCGCGGGCGTCGAGGTGTCTGCGCATCTCCCGGGTCGGCCGGTAAGTGAGGACCTGCTGCACCGCGCCCGTGGTGGGTGAGGTGAACAGCCGTTCCCACACCTCGGCGGTCGCGGCGAGGCGCCTGGCGGTATCGGGGGCGATCGGTCCGTACCCGACCAGCTCGGCCGGCTCGTCGCCGACGCCGATGAGGGTGTGGGCGGGGATGACGATCTGCACCTGCGCGACGATCGGTGTCCCTTCCGGGATGCTCCCGGTTGCACTGGGTGCGGTGGCGTGTCCGGTGAGCAGCAGGTCGGTGAGCACGTCCGCGCGGATCTGATCCATGGTGCGCGTATCGGTCGCGATCACATCCGCGGCGATCACTTCGGCTTCGGCTTCGGCTTCGGCTTCGGCCTCCGCTGCGGCTTTGACTGCGGCACGATGCGCGTCCGCGATCTGGCGGGCGTGCTGGTTCAGCCGGTCCCGCATCGCGTAGATCAACTCCGCCGGCAGCAGCGCGGCCAGTTCGGCCATCCCGTCGTCCAGGTCCCGCACCCACACCCGCCGGCCGGCCGCGGCCTCCTTGTGGCGTTCTTCCAACGGCACCGGGTTGAGTCGCTGCGCGAGCATCAGGATCGTCGGCTTCGCCCGTCCCGGGGTGTCCTGCTCCGCCACGACGAGCGCCGCCTGTTCGAACCGGGCCCGCGCGTCGGGGTCGGTGATCCGGGCGCCGGCGTCCTGGATGAGCCGGACATGAACCCGGTCGATGCGATCCTCCCGCAGCGCCCTGAACGTCGCGGGGAACTCATCCACGAGCACGGTCGCGTCGTGCATCCGGTCGCGCATGCCGTCGTCGGAGCGGCGCAGCACCGCGCCGACTTCCGCGGCCATCGACCGCAATGGCATCTCCCTTTCCCGACCGTCACTGGTGGGGATGCGGGCGGTCTCCGCCTCCGCAACAGCCTCCGCCTGCGACAGGAACCACACCTCGTCGGCATCGGCCTGCGCCCGACGCCGCCGCACCTCCTCCAGCCCGGAGATCACCTGCTCATGCGACAGCACTGCCGTCGGGGCGGTGGTGGTCGGGGAGGTGTTCATACCCCCGATTCTGCCGACCCCCTCCGACATTGCGACCCACCGAAACCGACGCTGATCAGGGGTTGTGGATAACTCACCACATCCCCGCCTGGGGAGGAAACGCGACCGATCCTCCACCCACCGCCCCGGACCATAACTCAGGAAGAACCGGCCACCGGCACCCGCAGGCCCCCACCGGCACCCCGTTCTTCCTGAATTGCGCGCCGGCGTCGGGGAGCACTCGCGCGCCGTCCGTAGGCTGGACCGGTGTGGACGGAGCAGAACATGGCGATGACCCTGCCCGAACTGGCTGATGCCGGGCTGATGGATGCCGGGTGGGCGCAGGCCTTGGCGCCCGTCGCCGACGACATCGCCGCTCTTGGGGAACGGCTGCGAGCCGAGACGGCCGCCGGCCGCGGCTACCTGCCCGCCGGCGAGCGGGTGCTGCGGGCCTTCCAGCGGCCGTTGGCCGACGTGCGGGTGCTGATCGTCGGCCAGGACCCTTATCCGACGCCGGGGCACCCCATCGGGCTGTCGTTCGCGGTGGACGCCGACGTGCGCCCGCTGCCGCGGAGCCTGCGCAACATCTACCGCGAGCTCGAGGACGACCTCGGCATCCCGCCGGCCGAGCACGGCGATCTGTCGGCGTGGAGCGATCAGGGCGTCATGCTGCTCAACCGTGTGCTCACGGTCGCGCCCGGGGTTCCCGCGTCGCACCGCGGCTGGGGATGGGAGAGGGTGACCGAGCACGCGATCCGGGTGCTGGTTGCGCGCGAGCGGCCGCTGGTGGCGATCCTGTGGGGGAGGGATGCCGCAGCTCTCGGTCCGCTCTTGGGGGCGACGCCGCGCGTGGAGTCCGCTCATCCCTCGCCGCTGTCGGCATCCCGCGGATTCTTCGGCTCGAAGCCCTTCTCCCGCGTCGATGCGCTGCTCACGCAGCAGGGCGGGACGGCCGTGGATTGGCGACTTCCCCCCGCCTCGGCCCTAGGCTGACGGTCATGCTGGAGGACGAGTACGATCGCGACCGCAGACGCCTGCCGTGGCATCTGCGCCGCCGGGCGGAGCCGGAGCAGCCGTTCTCCTTCGTCATCCGCGCCGCCGAGGTGGGCGACGTGCCCGACATCCGGGAGATCTACAACCACTACGTCACCAACTCGGTCGTCACGTTCGACGAGAAGAGGTGGTCGATCGCGCAGTGGCGCGACAAGCTGACCCACGCGCAGAAACTGGGGCTGCCGTTCCTGGTGGCCCAGTCGCCGTCGGGGCAGATCCTCGGTTACGCGTACGTCTCGCCGCTGTCCAGCAAATCGGGGTACCGCTACAGCGTGGAGGACTCGATCTACCTCGGTCAGGCGGCCACCGGCAAGGGGCTCGGCCGGGCGTTGCTGGAGGCGCTCATCGAGGCGAGCGAGCAGGCAGGCATCCGGGAAATGGTCGCGATCATCAGTGACCGGGGGGCGGAGGCATCCGTCGCCCTCCACGAGAAGCTCGGCTTCGTCGAGGTGGGCCGCATGGGGCGCGTGGGCCACAAGTTCGGCCGCTGGCTCGGCACGATCTATATGCAGAAGTCGCTGAACCCGGTCAAGAAGCGGGGTCTGTTCGGGCGGTTGCGCGAAGGCTGACCTCGGGCCAGGCTCGCACCGCGTCGATCAGCGCGCGCCACGGCCCCTGCACGTCGGCGTCGGGCAGGTCGGCCTCGTGTTTCGTGGCACCGGCCTCGGCGCTCACCCGCCAGCAGAAGCGATCGGCGCCGGAGGCGTCACCGGGGGATCGGTCCCAGGGGCACTGTTCGATCAGCGTGACCCACTCGCCGGCCTCTTCCCCCACCGGGGCGGCCCGCCACTGCCGGCGCATGCCGGCGATGCCGCCGGTGCGCACCACCGTCACCGTGACAGACGGCTCATCCTGCTGCTTCATCCTCGATCACACCGACGCCCGTCCAGCCGGCGCGGACGGCGGCGACCTCCTCCGAACCCTCACCGTACTCCGCCTGTGCCGCGGCCAGGGTCGCCTGGGCGAACGTGACGAAGTCGGGCGTCGACGACAGCGTGCCCGCGGTGAGGGTGCGGTACCAGATGAGCCCGGCGCGCTCCCAGGCGTTGCCGCCGAGCGCCATCGCGGTGCGGTAGAAGGCGTGGTTGGGGATGCCGGAGTTGATGTGCACTCCGCCGTTGTCCTCGTCGGTGAAGACGTAGCCGTCCATGTGATCCGGTTGCGGGTCCTTGCCGAGCACATCGTCGTCGTAGGCGGTCCCCGGCGCCGCGAGCGAGCGCAGCGCCTCGCCCTCCACGGCATCCGTGAAGATCCCTGCCCCGATGAGCCAGGATGCCTCGGCAGCGCTGTGGCCGAGATGGTGCTGTTCGGCCAGCGCGCCGAAGACGTCGGACATGGACTCGTTGAGCGCCCCGGACTGGCCCTGGTAGACCATGCCGCCGGCGTGTTCGGTGACCCCGTGGGTCAGCTCGTGCGCGATGACGGTGAGCGAGTTGGTGAACCCGGTGAACACCTCGCCGTCGCCGTCGCCGAACACCATGCGCTCGCCGTTCCAGAACGCGTTGTCGTAGTCGACGCCGAAGTGCACGGTCGCCGCGAGCGTGCCGCCGGCGCCGTCGATGCCGACCCGCCCGAACGCATCCCAGAAGAAGTCGAACGTGGCGCCGAGGCCGTCGAACGCCTCGTCGACCGCCTCATCGCCGGTGGGCGGGTCGGCCTCGCCCCGCACCTGCACCCCCGGCAGCACCTCCTGGTTCTGCGCATCGGAGATGACCCGGTCGGGCGCGGGCGCCCCCTCGGCCACGAGCGACCCGGTTTCGTCGATCGACAGCCGCAGGCGCGTGAGGTCGGGGTGGTAGCTGCGTTCGGCCTCAAGCGTGGCACGCGCCGCCTGAGCGGCCCGCGCCAGCTGCGGGTCGTCGCTCGCGGCGATGCGGGCCAGCAGGTAGGGCGGGATGATCGCGTTCATGGGATGAGGCTAGGGGGATGAGCCGACATCCGGAACGGCACCGTCGGGGTCGATCACCGGGATCGACGCCAGGAGGCGCCGCGTGTAGGCGACCTGCGGCGTCAGCAGTACCTTCTCGGTGGGGCCTTCCTCCACGACGCGGCCGTCCTTCATGACGATCACGTCGTCGCACAGGTTCTGCACGACGCCGATGTCGTGCGAGACCAGTACGAGCGCGAGCCCGTCGCGGCGCTGCAGGTCCCGCAGCAGTTCCAGGATCTGGGCGCGCACTGTGACATCCAGCGCTGACAGCGGCTCGTCGCCGACCAGCAGCCGGGGCCGGTGCACGACGGCGCGGGCGATCGCGATGCGCTGCCGCTGCCCGCCGGAGAACTCGTGCGGGAAGCGGTCGGCCATCGCCGGCTCCAGCCCCACATCGGCGAGCACTTCGCGCACGCGGGCGCGGCGGTCGCCGTCGATTCCCAGCGCCCACAGCGGCTCGGCGATGATGCGGCCGACGCTCATGCGCGGATCCAGCGACGCGTAGGGGTCCTGGAAGACGATGCCGGTCTGCCGCCGCAGCCAATGCAGCGAGCGGGCGGGGGCGGATGCCACGACCGGCCGGCCGTCGAACTCCACCGTCCCCGCAGTGGGGGTGTCCAGTCCCAGCAGCAGCCGCACGAGCGTGGATTTGCCCGACCCCGATTCGCCGATGATGCCCAGCGCCGAGTTCTCGGCGACGTCGATGTCGGCATCCTCCAGCGCCGTCGTCCAGCGCCGCGGCTCGAACAGGCCGGCGCGGGGGATCGGGTGGCGGCGGGTGAGTCCGCGACCGCGCAGCAAAGCGGTCATGCGCCGCCTCCCGGCCGCCACAGCGTCGCGGTGGCATCCCGCAGCAGGCCCCGGGTCACGTCCGACGAGGGGGTGGTGAGCAGGTCCGCCACCGGCGCCGACTCCACGACCCGGCCCTGATCGAGCACCACGCCGTGGGTGGCGATCTGCGAGAGCACCGCCAGGTCGTGCGTGATGAACACCAGCGACATGCCGTCGCCGGTGAC
Organism: Microbacterium sp. zg-B96; assembly: GCF_030246865.1. NCBI lineage: Bacteria > Bacillati > Actinomycetota > Actinomycetes > Micrococcales > Microbacteriaceae > Microbacterium > Microbacterium sp. zg-B96. The sequence continues at coordinate 904,491 of NZ_CP126738.1, forward strand.
GAGGTCCCCGAGCAACTGCAGGATCTCGGCCTGGATCGTCACGTCCAGCGCGGTCGTCGGCTCGTCGGCGATGAGCAGGCGCGGGCGGCAAGCCAGCGCCATCGCGATCGCGACGCGCTGGCGCTGACCGCCGGAGAGCTGGTGCGGGTAGCGCGCGATGATCTGCTGCGGATCGGGCAGCGCGACCCGACCGGCCTCCGCGACGGCGCGGGCCTTGGCCTCCCGCCGCGGGATGCGTTCGTGGATGCGCACCGACTCGGCGATCTGCCGCCCGACGGTGCGGATCGGGTTCAGCGCGGTACGCGGCTCCTGGAAGACGATGCCGATCTCGTCGCCGCGCAGCTGGGCCAGTTCCCGGTCGTGCAGTCCGATCAGTTCGCGGCCGTTCCAGCGGATGCTGCCGGTGGTCGTCGCGGTGTCCGGCAGCAGCCCCATGATGGCCAGGGCCGTGAGCGACTTGCCGGACCCCGATTCGCCGATGAGGCCGACGCGGGCCGAGTCGGGGACGTCGAAGGAGACGCCGTCCACGACACGGCGGCCGTTGATCTCGATCGCGAGGTCGCGCACCTCAAGGCTCATGCGACCACCTCCGGAACGTGTGCGCGGGCGGCGTTGCTGCGCCGGGTGAGGGTCGGGTCGGTCGCTTCGCGCAGCCCGTCGCCCAGGAGGTTCAGTCCCAGCACGGTGAGGGTGATCGCCAGCCCTGGCCAGACCACCGACAGCGGATGCACCGTGATGTAGGCCTGCAGGTCGCTCAGCAGCACGCCCCATGACGGCTGAGTCACCGGTGCGCCGAACCCGAGGTAGGACAGTCCCGCCTCGGCGAGCACGGCGACGGCCATGCCCCAGGACAGCTGCACGATGAACACCGGCGCGACGTTGGGCAGCAGGTGACGCAGCAGGTTCTGCACCGGCGTGAGCCCGGCCGCGCGGCCGGCGAGCACGAACTCGCTGTGCAGCACGCGGCGCAGCTCCGGCCGGGTGACCCGGGCGATGTTGACGCCGAAGCCGATGCCGACCGAGAGGATCACCACCCACAGCGACCCGCCCCAGACGGCGGAGATCATCATCGCGATCAGCAGCACCGGGAAGGCGATGAGGATGTCCACGAGGACCGCGACCGACTCCCGCATCCAGCGCGCCGTCAGCGCGCCGAGCGAGGCCAGCACGATGCCGATGAGAGTCGCCACCAGGCCCGCCCCCAGCGCCACCCAGACGGTCGTCTCCGCCCCGGCCATCAGCAGGCTCAGGATGTCCCGACCGGTGCCGTCGGTGCCGAGCAGATGCGGCCAGCCAGGGGGAGCCCAGCGGTTGGCTATATCGACGTGATGCGGGTCGTACGGGGTCCACAACGCCGCGACCAGCGCCGTCAGTCCGACGATCGCGAAGATCGTCAGACCCACGCGGCCGGTGGTCAGCTGCGTCAGTCGGCGCAGCCACGCCCAGCGCCCCGGGTGTGCCGAAGTGGCGGGAGCCGTCTTCGCGTGCCTCATTCCGCCTCCCGCTGCCGAGGGTCGATGACCCGGTGGAAGAGGTCGACGAGGAACCCCACGAGCAGTACGAAGCCGGTGAGCACGAGCAGTTCGCCCTGCACCTTCGGCAGGTCGCGGGCCCCGACATCGGTGACCAGCATGCGGCCGATGCCGGGCAGCGAGAACAGCTGCTCGATGACTACGGCGCCGACGATGATGCCGGCCACCTGCAGCCCCAGCACCGTGATCACCGATAGGCCCACGTTGGGCAGGCCATGGCGCAGCATCGCCTGCGTGCGGGTGAGACCCTTCGCGGCGGCGGTGCGCACGTAGTCCTGGCCGACCGCCTGCAGCGTCGCCGACCGTACGAACCGCAGCAGCATGGCGCCCTCGACGATGCCGATGGTCACGGCCGGCAGTAGCAGCGATCGCAGCGCCGCGGCGGGGTCGTCCCAGCCGGCGCGCGGGAAGCCCTGCGCGGGGAGCCACCCCAGCCACACCGCGAACACCACGACGAGCATCATGCCGGCCCACACCACCGGCACCGCGGCGACGGCCTGCGCCGCGACGGTGATCAGGGTGCCGTCGGCCCGGCCGCGACGCAGCGCCGATGCCACGCCCAGCGGCAGGCTGAACAGCAGGGCGATCAGCAGCGACATGATGCCCAGCGGCACCGTCACCTGCGCCTTCTCGGCCAGTTCGGTCGTCACCGGGGTGCCGGTGAGCAGCGACGTGCCCAGGTCCCCGCGGAAGATCCCCGCGATCCACTCGACGTACTGCACGAACAGCGGCCGGTCCATGCCGAGCCTCGCGCGCACCGCGGCGACCTGCTCGGGGGTGCTGCCGACCCCCGCGACCATCTGCGCGACGTCGCCGGGGAGCACACGAAGGGTCAGGAAGATCAACACGCTGGCAACGACGAGGCCCACCAGCAGCAGGACCAGTCGTGTCAGCGCGTAGCGGATCACCCCTCGCTCTTGGTCAGCTCGGCAAGATTGAGCCGCTCGTTCACATTCACCGTGGGCATACCCGAGATGCTAGCGCCGACCGCGACGACCGACTCGCCGTTGTACAGCCAGTCGGCGGCGTGGTCCTCGGAGACGATGCGCGCCGCCTGCGCGAGCAGCTCGGCGGCCTCGGCCTCGTCGGTGGCGGCCAGCGATTGCGCGAACAGCTCCTGCACCTCGGCGTTGTCGTAGCCGAAGTAGTAGTCGGGGTCCGCCCAGTTCTCGAAGTCGCGCGCCTCGGTGTGCAGCACGAAGCTGAGCTCGTAGTCGTGGTTGGTGTACACGTCGTTGAGCCAGGACGAGAACTCCACCTGGTCGACGTGCAGCGTGACGCCCACGTCGTTCAGGTTCGACACCAGGATCTGCGTCACCGTGGTGCCGTAGAAGGAGGGGATCGTCAGGGTCAGCTCGAGATCCTCTTCCCCCGCCTCGGCCAGCAGTTCGCGAGCGGCCTCGGGGTCGAAGGGGACGACGTCGGACAGGCCCTCGTAACCGGGGTCGAGCTCGGGGATCGGCCCGTACTGGGTCTGGCCGACGCCGAGGGCTTCCACGATGGCGTCGTGGTCGATGGCCTGGCGGATGGCCTGGCGCACCTCCACATCGGCGAGCGGGCCGGTGGTCGAATTCATCGCCAGGGTGCCCTTGTCGGTGGACGCGCCGACCTCGACGGCGAACTCGGCGCCCGCCTCGATCTGCTCGGTGAGGTTGGCGTCGAAGCCGGTGACGACGTCGACCTCGCCGGCCAGCGCGGCGTTCAGCGCCGCCTGCGTCTCGGGGATGTAGGCGAACACCACCTCGGCCACACCCGCCGGGTCGCCCCAGTAGTCACCGAAGCGCTGCAGCGTGACGCTGTCGCCCTGCTTCCAGCTTTCCAGGGTGAACGGCCCGGTGCCGTTGGCCGCGATCTTGCGGTCGGTCGTGTCGCCTTCCTTGAGGATCAGCCCTGCTCGACCGGTGAGGTTCCACAGCAGGCTCGAGTCGGGCTCGGCGAGGGTGAGGGTGATGTCCTGCCCGTCGGCGGCGATGCCGGTGACGCCTGCCAGCCGGGCGGAGTCCCGGTAGGACGCGGTGTCCTTCACCTGGGTGAGCGACCACACCACGTCCTGCGGTGTCAGCGGCTGCCCGTCGTGGAAGAGGACGCCCTCGCGGAGCGTGAAGGTGTAGGTGAGGCCGTCGGGGGAGACCTCGAAGTCGCTGGCCAGCGCGGGCACGATGTCCTGCTCGGCGGTGCGCGAGACCAGGCCCTGGTAGACGTTGTCGATCAGCAGCTGGTCCAGCGCTGCGCCGGCGGTCTCGCGGATGTCGAGGTTGCCGGGTTCGGAAACCAGGCGCAGCGCTACGGAGGCATCCGCATCGGCCACGGCGCTGGTCGTCGGCGACGGTGCCGGGTCGGCGCTGCAGGAGGTCAGCAGCAGCGCGCCGGTGGCGAGCAGGGCCGCGGCGGTCAGGGCGGTGCGGCGGAGCATGTGGGGGGTCCTTTCGCAAGGGCGGGAGGCATCATCGCTGTCCGAGACCTCCTGCGTACTCTGGTGCGCCTACCAGCCTAGGGTCCGCCCGGCAATGGTCGGGCATCCTCGTGCATTCTGCCCGGTTCCGCGGCCATGGCGGGCATAGGGTCGAACCATGACCGACGTTCCGCGCGTACACCTGGCCCGATCAGCCCGCGAGGTGTACACGGCGCTTGATGCGTTCTCGAAGACGGTCGGCTCGTTGGCCGAGGATGCCGGGCTGGAACCGCGCCTGCGGGAACTCGTGCAGATCCACGCATCGCAACTGAACGGCTGTTCCTATTGCGTGCGGCTGCACGCGGACCGGGCGGACGCCCTCGGCGTCACGGCGGACGAGATCGCGCAGCTGGCGGTGTGGCGTGACTCCGGAGTGTTCACCGAGCGGGAGCGTGCCGCTCTCGAGCTGACCGAGGCGCACGTCTTCATCCACGAGGACGGCGTGCCCGACGACGTGTACGACCGCGTCGGCGGCATCCTCTCCGAGAAGGAGTACGTCGCGCTGAGCTGGATCCTGGTGGCGATCAACGCGTTCAACCGCATCGCGGTCGCCGGGCGCTACCCGGTACCGACGCGTCGCGAGGAGCAGGCGTGACCGATGCCGGATGGGTGGTCTCCGGCGCGCTGAACTTCCGGGACGTCGGGGGACTGCCGGCGGGCTCGGGCGTGACGCGCTCGGGGGTGCTGTTCCGCTCCGGCAACCTCGCCCGGCTGGACGAGGGGGGCCGGGCCACCCTGCGCGAACTGGGGCTGCGGCGGGTGATCGACCTGCGGGCCGACGACGAGATCGCCAGGGAGCCGTCGCTGCTGGACGGGCTCAGCGTCCAGACGCTGCGGGTGCCGCTGTTCCTCGGGTCGGCGGCATCCTTCTTCGAGCGCGACGTCGGCCTGGACGATTTCTACCGCACGATGCTGGACGAAGCGGCCGACCGGGTGGTCGACGTCGTGCGCGGAGTGCTCGCCGACCAGCCGGTGCTGGTGCACTGCACCGTGGGCAAGGACCGCACCGGTGTGACGGTGGCCCTCACGCTCGCAGCCGCCGGGGTCGACGAGGAAGCCGTCGTCGCCGACTACGCGCGCACCGAGGTGATGCTGCCGGCGCAGCGCAATGCCCGCGTGCTGGCGTATCTGCGCTCGCAGCATCCCGAGGCTCAGTTCCTGGAGGAGCTGGCGACCAAGTCGCCCGCCGCCGCGATGCGCACCCTGCTGGAGGGGCTGCGCGCGCAGTACGGCGCACCGGTGGAGTTCCTGCGCGCCCACGGACTGACCGACGACGAGATCGCGGAGCTTGCCCGCGTGCTCGTCCGTCGGGACTGAAACTCACTCAGGTTAGGCAACCCTCATAAGTGCTATCGTGAGAGGGCCATGACCTCCCTCGATCACACCGCCGCCGCCTGCCGGGCTGCCAAGCACACGCGTGTGCAGCACCTCATCACGGCCGATGAGCACTCGCTCGCGGACCTCGAGGCGCTCATCGCGACGCTGCCGCTGTGCTCGACCGGTCGCGTGTTCATCGAGGTCCCGGATGGGCAGTGGCCCACCGATCTCGCGGTGCCGCCGCGGATGACGGTGACCTGGCTCGACCGCTCGCGCCGCTCCGGTGCACCCGGGTCCGGTCGCGGTTGCGCGCCCGGCGAGGCGCTGTCGCGCGCGGTATGCGCCTGGGCGGACGAGATGCTGTGCGCCGAAGACCACGCCACGCGGGTGTTCCTGCTGGGCGGCTACCTCGGCACCGCCGACATCGTCGACCACCTCACCGATCGGCTGGGGATTCCCGCCGACGGCATCCGCACTCCTGAGCGGTTCGGCCTGACTACCGCGCGCTGAGCCGGATCAGGCTCCGCGCGGCACGTAGCGGCCGTTTTCCAGACCCGCTTCGATCTCGAAGCGGTTCGTCAGCGGATTGCGCCCCGCAGCGAGGTACAGCAGCGGCATGAGCATGCCGTAACGCTGCCACTGCCGCTTGTGCACGGCTTCGTGGGCGAGCAGGCCAGGCGGAATCCGGCCCTCGCCGGTGAGGAAGCAGCCGCCCACGCACACCCCGCCGCGGCCGTATGTCCACGCCGGCATGCCTCGGAAGATCCACAGTCCGCCGCGGTGCTCCACGCGGCCGGTGGACCAGAGCGTGCCCCAGACCCACCCGACGGTGGTTCCCCACAGGTAGCCGAGTCGGCTGACCGGGGAATCCAGCACGAACCCCGGGATCAACCGGTCCCACCGCCGCTGGCGCGCCGCGGCACGTTCCGCGGCGGCCCGCCAGTCGGCGGGGGGAGTCGGGATCGGGCTCACGCCAGCGCTCCGACCACGCGCAGGATCGCTCCCAGGTCATCGACGGCGGCCAGCGGCGTCGCAGGGGCGAAACCCGACAGGGACGCGCCGACCAGCGGCATCCGCTCCCGCAGCTGTCCGAGTGCCGCGACGAGCTGCGCGACGTCGATCCCGAAGGGAACCGGCAGCCCGACGCCGGTGATCGCCGCCGGGTCGAGCACGTCCAGGTCGACGTGCACGTAGACCGCATCGGCGCCGGTCGCCGCGACCGCGTCGGCGAGGGCGGCCGGGTCGGCGAAGGCCTCGGCGGGCACATGGGTGACAGCGGATGCCTGCAGGAACGCCGCCTCCGCGGCATCCAGTTCCCGCGCTCCGGCCAGCACGACCCGCTCGGGCGGGATCGACGTGGGTGCCGACAGCACGCCGTCGTCGCCCAGCACCGCGCGCAGCGCCATACCGGCGAACGCCCCGGACGGTGAGGAGGCGGAGTCATGCAGGTCGCCGTGGGCGTCGCACCAGAGGACCGCGAGGTTCGGATGCCGCGACGCGGCGTGCGCGATCGCCGGCACCGCCACCGCGCAGTCGCCGCCGACCACGACCACCGGCTCGACATAGGGGGCGAGAGCCTCGGTGACGAGGGACTGGATGCGCGTCAGCGCGCTCAGCCGGTGCACGCCGGTGCCGAGTGCCTCACCGGCCTCCAGCGGCACCTCCACGCGCGTGCAGGATGCCCGCGGCAGGTCACCGGCGATCGCCTCCGCCCCGTCGACGAGGAGCATGGCACGCGCAGAGGGGGAGCCCTGCCATTGCGGCACGACAACGAACCGGGTCATGTCTCCATCTTGGCCTCTCGCGGCCGCCGACGGCGCGTCGAGGCAGGGATTTTCCACCCGCTCACCCGCGGCAACGCGACCGGGCGCCGTCCCCGGAGGGAGCGGCGCCCGGTGGGGCGTGCGGTTCAGGCGCCGGCGTCGATCGCCTTCGCCGGGGCACCCGACTTCAGCGCGGCCAGGCGCGCCTCGACCTCGGTGAGCTCCCCGACGTCCTCGAGCTGGTTGAACTGCGCGTCGAGGGTGGATGCCGCAAGCTCCTGCTTGCCGGTGGCCAGGGCCTCCTGACGGCGCACCTTGTCCTCGAAGCGACCCAGTTCGCTGGTCGGGTCGAGCACGTCGATGGAGCGGACTGCGTCGTGCACCTTGTTCTGGGCCTCGGCGGTCTTGGCGCGGGCCAGCAGCTCGGAGCGCTTCGACTTCAGCTGGTCGAGCTTGCCCTTCATGCCGTTGAGGCCGTCCTTGAGCTTCTCGACGACCTCGGACTGCGTCGCGATGGTCGGGGCGATGGCCCGGGCCTCGTTCTCCTCGCTGATCTGACGCTGCAGGGCGATCTTCGCGAGGTTGTCGAACTTGTCGGCGTCGGCGAGGTTGCCGGCCGTGCGCAGCTCGTCGGCCTTACGGCTGGCCGCGAGTGCCTTGTTGCCCCACTCGGTGGCCGCCTGCACGTCCTCCTGGTGGTCGCGCTCCAGCAGGCGCAGGTTGCCGATCGTCTCGGCGATGGCCGACTCGGCGTCCGCGATGGAGTTGGTGTAGTCGCGCACGAGCTGGTCGAGCATCTTCTGCGGGTCCTCGGCGGAGTCGAGGATCGAGTTGATGTTCGCCTTCATGAGGGTCGAGATGCGACCGAAGATGGACTGCTTTGCCATGGGTGGTGCCTTCCTATCGAGTTGACGTCGAGTGGTCTTGGATGCCGCAGCGCGGCGGGGCCGGAGGATCAGAAGCGCCCCCCTCCGCGGCGGCCGCGGGTGCCGCCGCCGCCGAAACTGCCGGGCCGGAACGAGCCGCCGCCGCTGCGGCCACGGCTGCTGCCGCCGCTGAAGCCGCCGCCGAAGCCGCCGCCGAAGCCGCCGCCCCCGCGGGAACGGCCACCGCCGCCGCCGCTGAGGAGGGAGTTGATGACGATACCGCCGAGCACGGCACCGAACATGCCGTTGCTGCCGCCGCCCCCGCCGCCGAGCATGCCGCCGCCGCCGAAGCCGCCGACGTCGGTCTGCGCGTGGTGGATGGCCTGCGCGGCAAGCTGATTGGCGCGCTGCGCGAGGGGGAGCGCCTGCTCCGGCGCGGTGACGGCGAGCTGGCGCGCCTGCATGAGCGCGGCGCCGGCCTCGGCGAGGCGGGTGCGCGCTTCGGCGCCGACCGCGCCGCGGCGTGCGCTGAGGTAATCCTCCGCTGCGGAGACCTGCGCCTGGGCCTGCGTGAGCTGCTGGTCCAGTACCTGCCGGGCGTGCTGCGCGCGCGCCTGAGCGTCGCGCACGGCGGTGACGACGCCGTCGATGCGGGTGTTGGCCGTTTCCAGCGCCTGCAGGGTCACCAGCGGCCGTTTCGCGGTGGATGCCAGGTTGGTGCGTGCCGTCTCGACCTGCTGGCGCGTCGCCGCGATCGCCGCAGCGATCTGGCCGTCGGCGTCGGGCAGTGCCGAGGCGACCGCGATGTCCTGCTCGAGATCGGCGATGAGCGCGGCGGCATCCCGTTCGCCCTGCGTGAGGTCGGCGGACAGGCGCCCGATGGCGTCTTCGAGCAGCTGTGCCTGGCCGATGGCGTCCTCGGCGGCGCGGATGCCGACGGCGGCGACCCCGCCGTCACCCGCCGCGATCGCGTCGGCGGCATGCGCGAGCTGCTCGTCGGCGAAGGCGAGCCGCTCGCGGGCCTGCTCGGGGTTGTCGGCGATGGTGGCGAGGGCTTCCGGCGCATACGTGCCCTGCAGTGCCTGCAGGGCGGTGGCCGCCGGCGCCAGGCCCTCAGCGACGGTGGTGCGCAGCTGCTGCACGCGGGCGAGGGCCTCGGGGGCGTTCTGCTCGAGTTTGCGCAGCTCGTCGAAGGCCTCGGCCTTCTCGTCCAGGCCCCGGTCGGCCTCTTCGCACAACCGCAGGATCTCGGCGTTCCAGGCGCGGATCTGCTGCTCGGTGTCGGGTTCTTCGTCATCGAGTTGCTGCTTGAGCGTGAACGCCTTGGTGAGGTTCTCCTTGGCGGTGGTCAGCGCCTGCTCGAACTCCACCGTCGCGGCGTCGCCGAACTGGGCGCGGGCGAAGCCGAGCTCCTGCTCACTGGTGCGCACCGCGTCGTCGGCGGCGACGAGCGCCGAGGATGCGCGGCGGGCGAGTTCGACGGTGTCGATCTGCTCCTCGGCCGGTGCGCCACCGGTCGACCCCTTCGCGGTGCGCGAGCGCCGGGAGCGCACGACGAGGAACACCACGACGCCGACGACGGCGATCGCGAGCAGGATCCACAGCCACCACCACCCGCCGCCGGCGCTGGTGAGGTCTTCCTGGAAGCGATCAGCGGCCAGCTGGATCGCGCCGCTGTAGTCCTCATCACGCAGCAGTGGCAGGATCGCCTCTTCGGTGGCGGTCAGCTCGCTGTCGCTGAGCGGGCCGTTGGCGTCGGCGGAGATGTAGTACTGCCGGCCTTCGGTGGCGATCGCCAGCAGGTACTGGTTCTCGCCGAGACCGTTGCCCAGCGCCACGGCATCCGCCCACTCCTGCCGATCGGACGGGTTGGTGAACTCGTCGACGAGGGCGACGTACAGATCGACACCCGTGGCGTCGTAGAGACCGTCGAGTCGTCCCTCGACCGCGCTGGTCTCTCCGCCGTCGAGGACACCGGCCTGGTCGAGCACGTGGGACGCGCCCAACTGCACGGGTTCGGTCGCGGATGCCGTGACGGCACCGGCCGACAGCAGCACCGTGAGAATGGTCGTGAGCACCAAGGCCCAGCGCCTGCGCATCGTGTCCCCTTTCGAGGCCCGTCCGAGCACCTCGCTCCGAGTCTATTCAGAGCCCCCGAACCGGCGGTAGTTCACCGGCTGTGAGGTACCGATGAGACGCCCGCCGGCGGGTTCGCGGCGGGTCGGGGACGGCGCGGGCGGGGCGGCGGGTACGCTCTGGCCCCCGGAGGACTCATGGACGATCGATACGGCGGCGACGTGCTCGCCGCGGGCTGGCGCAACGCCGGACGACGGGTGATCCCGAAGGTGCCGGCCACGCGCGACCTCGTGGTCGAGGTGGCAGGCGACGGGTTCTGCGGCGCCGTCATGGGCATCCAGTCGGGCTTGGTGGAACTCGAGGACCGCGTGGGACGGCGGCGGCAGTTCCCGCTCGGTGCCGGCTTCCTCGTCGACGGCGACCCCGTGCACCTGGTCCCCCCGACCGCCGCGCACAAGCCCCGCACCCGCACGGCGTCCGGGTCGTTCGCCGCACCCGAGGAGCGCGCGCGGGTCGCGAAGGCGAGCCGCATCCTCGTCGAGGGTCGCCACGACGCCGAACTCGTCGAGAAGGTCTGGGGCGCGGACCTACGCGTCGAAGGCGTCGTCGTGGAGTACCTCCAGGGTGTCGACCTGCTCGAGGACACCCTGCGCGCCGAACCGCCTGGTCCGCAGCGGCGCTACGGCGTGCTGGTGGACCACCTCGTCCCCGGCTCCAAGGAGCAGCGCATCGCGGATGCCGTCGCTCGCGGCCCCCACGCCGCGCACGTGCTGGTCGTCGGTCACCCCCACGTGGACGTCTGGGAGTGCGTGACCCCGCGCGCGGTCGGCATCCCGGCGTGGCCGACTGTGCCGCGCGGCACCGACTGGAAGACGGGCGTCTGCAAGGCGCTGGGGTGGCCGGCCGAAGAGCAGGCCGACATCGCGCGGGCATGGCAGCGCATCCTCGGGAGCGTCCACACGTTCCGCGACCTCGACCCGGCACTGCTGGGCCGGGTGGAGCAGTTGATCGACTTCGTCACGCAGGAGGGCTGACCCGGTGGAGATTCGGCGCCGATCCGGGCGGGCGGCCCCGGTAGCCTGGGACGATGCCGGATCCTGACCTCGACGCGGACCCGACCGCCGACTCCGAGGATGCCCCGTTCCGCAAGCGCACCGTCTCGTTCGTGCGCCGCAGCGGCCGCATGTCGGACGCGCAGGAGCGTGCCTGGCGCGACCTCGCGCCGCACTACGCGCTGCCGCTGGAACGCGATGGGGCCACGACCAGCGTGCGCGCCGGGTCGGAGATCGATCCGGCATCCGTCTTCGGGCGCACCGCCCCGCTGATCGTGGAGATCGGCTCCGGTCAGGGCCACGCCATCGTGCGCGCCGCCGCTGCGCGGCCTGACACCGACTTCCTCGCCGTCGAGGTGTTCAAGGCCGGGCTCGCTCGCACGATGCTCGATGCCGACCGCGCCGGTGTGCGCAACCTGCGGGTCGTCGAAGCCAACGCCCCCGAGGTGCTCGAGCACCTGCTGCCGGCGGCGTCGGTGGACGAGGTGTGGGTGTTCTTCCCCGACCCCTGGCACAAGCACAAGCACGTCAAGCGGCGGCTGGTCGCACCGCCCTTCCCCGAGCTCGCGGCGCGCGCACTGCGCGACGGCGGCGTGCTGCGACTGGCGACGGACTGGGAGGACTACGCACTGCAGATGCGGGATGTCATGGCGGATGCAGCGGACTTCGAGCCCGCGTTCGAGGGGGAGTGGGCGCCGCGTTTCGACGGCCGGGTGGTCACCGCCTTCGAACGCAAGGGGACCGCGAAGGGCCGCGACATCCGCGACCTGGCCTACACCCGCAAGGCCCGCTCGTGAAGGCCGTGGTGCCGGGCACCCGGCCGCTCGTGTCGGTGGCGACGCTCCCGGCGCTGCTGGTGTGCCTGGCCGCGCCGGCGTTCTTCGTCCTGCTGCTGCCGTGGCTGGGGTGGGCGCTGCTGGTGGCAGGGCTCGTGCTGGCCGCGGTCGTGGAGCGCCGCCAGGGTGCGCGCACCGAGCCGATGGCATCCGCCGTCCGCCCGCCGTCACTGCTGCGCGACCTGTCGCTCATCGCCCTGGGCCTGGTGATCGTGAGCCTGATCGATCTGAAGGCCGAACTCGACAACGCCGCGATGGTGCGCTTCACCCTCGCACTGGGCGGTGCCGTGGTCGTGCCGTATGTCATCTCGCGCTGGCTCTACCGGGACCGGGCGATCTCCTTCCCGTGGCGCGGGGGAGGGCGCTGGACGACGTTCCAATGGGCGTGGCTGGCGATCGTGCTGGTGCTGGGCTGGCTGATCCTGCCGTTTTACTTCATCACCTCGGGCGTCTACATGAACTGGCCGGTGGTGGACACCCCCGAGCTGATCGCGCGGCTCTTCGTGGGTGTCGGGGCCGTCGGCATCTGGGACGAGCTGTTCTTCATCTGCACCGTGTTCGCGCTGCTGCGCCGGCACTTCGCCGACCTGTCGGCCAACGTGCTGCAGATGATCGTGTTCGTGTCGTTCCTGTGGGAACTGGGCTACCGGGAGTGGGGGCCGGTGCTGACGATCCCGTTCGCGCTGCTGCAGGGCTACATCTTCCTGCGGACGCGCTCGCTCGCGTACGTCGTCACGGTGCATCTGCTCTTCGACGCGGTCGTGTTCGCCGTGCTCGTCCATGCGCACAACCCGGGGCTGCTCGACGCGATCTTCTTCGTCTCGCCGTGAGCGCTCGCCGCGGCAGTGCTGCCCAGGGCGTGCACAGGGGCTCGCGCTAGCATCGGCACCGGATCCTGACCGGATCCCCGGACGACGGTTCAGTACCCGGTGAGCGACAAGACTGGCCATGGAGGCTGTCATGTCGTGGATGGTTCTCGTCGTCTCAGGAGTGCTGGAAGCCGTCTGGGCGACGGCGCTCGGCAAGTCGGAGGGGTTCACCAAGCTCTGGCCCTCGGTGATCTTCGGAGTCGCGCTCGTCGCGAGCATGGGCGGACTCGCCTACGCGATGCGCGAGATCTCCACCGGCACCGCGTATGCGGTGTGGGTGGGCATCGGGGCATCCATCACCGTCGTGTATGCCATGATCACCGGCGACGAGGACTTCTCGGTGGTGAAGTTCCTCCTCATCCTGGGGCTGGTCGGATGCATCGTGGGGCTCAAGCTCGTCAGTGCGGAATAAGCCCTGCTGAGAAGGCGGATCCTTCACCTTCAACGCAAAGGTGAAACGACTTGGCGGAAAAAACTTGACGCCGTCGCGGATCGGAGTAGTTTCAGTTTCGCGAACAGAAAACGGAAACGAAGAAGCCGAAAGGTAACTGGATACGGAGACCGACAAACCGCGAATGATCGCCCCGGGGCTTCGGCCCCGGGGCGATCTTCGTCGTCCAGGGGGATGGCCGTGCGGTGATAGTCTCGTTCGGTACGCCTCCGTAGCTCAGGGGATAGAGCGCCGGTTTCCGGTACCGTAGGTCGCTGGTTCGATTCCAGTCGGGGGCACCAGTAGAGACAAGGGATCGCGGGCCGTTCAGGCCCGGCGGTCCCTTTCTCGTTCCCGGCCTCCTGCCCGCCCGCGGCCTCCCCGCCTCCAACCGGTGAGACCACAGCTGGTCGCCGAAACGATGGGAACCACCCGCTGTCTCGGCGACCGGCTGTGGTCTCAGCGCGGCCCGCGACGTCGCCGAGGCCGAGATCGCCGGCATCCCGACCGATTCGCTTGAATCGGTCGTGCGCTACGTCGTGCTGGGAACGGTGCTTTCCGAGCAAGTGCTGCTGGCCCTGCGCCGCGTCGCGGAGCAGGTCGTGTCGGCCGAGCGGTTCGGCGGCAGCGATGCCCCGGCGGTCGGCTGAACACCAAGACCACGGCGAACAGGGCGCACGCGGCGCTCCTATGCTGAACGGATGCCATCTGCGATTGCGACCGCGCTCGCTTCGTGGCAGTTCACCGGCACCCTGCGGCACTATCAGGCCGATGCGCTCGAGCGGGTCGACACCGATGCGGCATCCGCACTGCACATCGTCGCCCCGCCCGGCTCCGGCAAGACCCTGCTCGGCCTGCTGCTCGCCGCCCGGCGCGGACGCCGCACCGTGGTACTGGCCCCCACCACGACCATCCGCGCGCAGTGGGTGCGTGCGGCGGTGTCCCTCGCCGGTGATCCGGCCGCGGTGTCCGAAGACCCGGGGGACCCCGGCGAACTGACGGCGCTGACCTACCAGGCGCTGAGCGTGCTCGACAGCGGCAACCCCTTCGCGGGACTTGCCCGCGCCCGGTGGCGTGACGAGCTCGAGGCGGATGGGCGCTCGCCGGATGCCGCGACGGGGTGGCTCGACGACCTCGCCGACCGCAATCCCCAGGCGTTCAAGCGCGGCATCGCGAGCAGGTCGCGGACGCTCCGGCGGCAATTGGTGCGGCAGGACCCCGACCTGCTCGCCTCGGCGCTGCATCCGAACGCCCTCGCCCTCATCGACCGCCTCGTCGCGCACGGCGTCGAGACGATCGTGCTCGACGAGTGCCACCATCTGCTCGACCACTGGGCGCTGGTGGTCGCGACCCTCGTCGCCCGGATGCGCGCGGCCGGACGTGAACCGCTGCTCATCGGGCTGACCGCGACGCTGCCGTCGCCGGACGACGCCGACGAGTACGACAACTACACGTCGCTGCTCGGCGAGGTCGACTACGAGGTGCCGGTGCCCGCGGTCGTGCGCGAGGGCAACCTCGCCCCCTATCGAGACTTGGTGCGCTTCGCCGAGCCCACCGCAGCGGAGCTGAAGTTCCTCGCGGCGCACGCCGAGGGCCTCGCAGTGCTGCTGCGGACCACGTTCGCACAGACCCAGGGGCTGCAGTTCCTCGTGGACACACTGCAGCCCGAGCCCGAACAGGTGCCGCCGCGCGACGCGCTGGAGCCGCCCCGGCCGGACGAGGACCCGACCGACGCCGGCCTGGCCGCCGCGTTCGCCGCCGATTTCGCCGGCGCCGAGGCCGCGGCGGCGATGCTCGCGACGGTGGCCCCGCGGCATCCGCTCGTCCCGCGTCTGCCCGACGTCGCTCGTCGCCCGCCCACCACCGAGGAGTCGCTGCGGCTGCTCGCCCGGTACGCGCTGGAGCGCATCCTGCCCAACCCGGCCGAGGAGCGGCTGTGGCACCGGATCCGCCGCACGCTCGCCGACTTCGGCTACGCGCTCAGCGACCGCGGCGTGCGCCGCACCCGCGACCCCGTCGACACGATGCTCGCCTCGTCCCTGGCGAAGGACTACGCCGCGTGCGACATCCTGCGCATCGAGCGTGACGCGTTGGGCGATGAGCGGCTGCGTGCGCTCGTGGTCACCGACTTCGCCCAGCACGGCAACAAGCACGGCGGCTTGGTCCGCGCGGCCGGTGCGCTGCGTACCTTCACGACGCTGGTGGCCGACGCCGCGACCTCCGGTCTGCGGCCGATCCTGGTCACCGGCAACAGCACCCGCGTCGCGACGCGGGATGCCGACGTGCTCGTCCGCGCTCTCGAGGAGGTGCTGGGCACGCCGGTCGCGACCGCCCCGCTGCTGGAGCAGGCCGAGGTATCGGAGGTGCACGCACCGGGAGCGGGCTCCGCAGCGCTGGTGCGTGCGGCATCCGTGCTGCTCACGCGCGGCTCCGTGCAGGTCGTGGTGGGCACGCGGGGACTGTTCGGGGAGGGTTGGGACTGCCCGGCGGTGAACACGCTCATCGACCTGACCGCGGTGGCGACGGCATCGGCGACGCAGCAGCTGCGCGGGCGTACGCTGCGGCTCGACCCGGCGTGGCCGGAGAAGGTCGCGCACAACTGGACGGTCACGACGCTGCTGCCCGCGTCGTTCCCGCTGGAGGCGCAACCCGACGCGGCGCGGCTGCGGCGCAAGCACGCGCGGCTGTGGGGGCTCGACACCGACGAGCCTTCGCGTGTCGTGCGCGGGCTGTCGGTCGCCGTGCCGGCGTCGCAGCGCCGCGGACTGGAGTCGATCGTGGCCAAGGATGCGGCGGCATCCGTCGATGCCCTGAACGAGATGCTCGAGCTTCCCGAGCGATCGGCGACGCGCGCGCAGTGGCGCATCGGCGAGGCGTACCTCGACCGGGAGAGCGTCAGCGCGCTCGTGGCGCGGCGGCCCGAGACGCCGGTGTTCCGCACGAGTCGGCCGGTGTCCCGGGCGCTGGGGCGCGCCTTGGGCGCAGTGACGGCAGGCACCGCGGGCGGCGCTGCGAGCGTGGCGCTGGCGGGAGCGGCCCTCGGCGGGCCCGAGGTCGGGATCGTCGCGGGCCTTGCTGTGCTCGTGGCCGGCGTCGTGCCCGCAGTCGAGCTCGCGCGGGGATGGCGGCAGGCCCGCGCGCAGACCGACGGCGGTGCGGAGCCGTATGCCCGCATCGCGACGCTGGTGTGGGAGGCGCTGCGCACCGCCGGCCGAGTCGCCGACAGCGGGGTGTCGTTGGAGGTGACCGAGGGGGAGCTGCAGGGCGGCGTCGTCCCTGTCGCGATCGAGGTGCCGTCGGCGTCGATCGCCGATCAGCGGACGTTCGCCGCGGCGCTGGGAGAGCTGTTCGGGGCGGTGCGGACGCCGCGCTTCCTGCTCGAGACGGGGCAGGGCGGCTCGCCCGTGGTGCGTGGCGTGCTGCGGCGGACCGCGCGCGAGGGCGGAGGACACTTCCTGCCGGTGCCGTCCCTCATCGGGCGGCGACGCGAGGATGCCGAGGCGTTCGCCGCCGCGTGGCAGCGCGCGGTCGGTCCCTGCGTCCTGCATGCGATGGACCGTCCCGGCCAGCTCGCGCTCATGGCACGCGCTCGCCGCGACGGCGGCGCCCTTCCCGCCCCCGCCCCCCGCACCCAGTGGCGCTAGCCCCCGCCCCGCCCCGCCCCGTCCCGCTTCCCCCGTGAGACCGCAGCTGGTGGCCGAGACAGTGGGAAACAACCACGGTCTCGGCCACCAGTTGCGGTCTCAGCGGGAGAGGGGGGCGTGCGGGGGCCGGTACCATGAGCGCGAACCGAGTGGGGGAAGTGACGGATGACCGAGGCGCCTATGCTCACCGCTCCCGCGGCGGCGGCGTGGCGCCGATCGCTGGTCGCACCCATCCGGTGGGCGACGGCGGCGACCGTGCTCGGCGCGCTGTTCGGGCTCGTGCTCGTCTTCGTCGGCGACGACACGGATGCCGCCATGTGGACCATCGTGCGATTCGGTGCCCTGGGCGGGGCGATTGCGGCGTTGCGCATCACGACCGTCCGCTTCGGAGCCGCCGGTGACCCCCGCATCGGCGGCGACAGCTTCCCCGAGATCTGGGAGGGGTACGCCCGCGCGTTCGCGGACTTCCTGCTCGCCGCGGCACTGTGGCTGGCGGGCGGGATGCTGGTCAGTGCGGTGTTCTTCTTCGTCGAAGGTGCACGCGACGCGACGGCGTTCACCGGTCCGCTGCTGCTCGGCGGAGTGTGGGCCGTCGCGTTCGGCGTCGCGTGGCTCGCGGTCGCGCTGGTGTGGATTCCGGTGTCGATCGTCCGCGAGGCGTGGCGCCGGCGCCGAGCCCCGCGCCCGATGAACCCGTGGTGGTACTACGCCGCGGTCTACCTGATCCTGATGCTGGCGGGCATCGCTGCGGTCGCGAGCGCATTCGTGCTGGTGCCGGAGACCATCCTCGCGCCGGGCCGGGGACTTTCCTCGTTGCTCGCCGCGCTGTACGGCGTCGACACCGGAACGCTCGAGCCGGGAGCGGCGATAACCGTCTGGGCGGCGCGCGTGCTCCTCAGCGCCATGGCCGTGGCGATGGTCGTGACCGCCGGGCTGGTCATCCGCAGGCTGACCCAACTGCAGGATCGGGCATCCGCCTCCTAGAAGTCGGGCTGCGCGCACGGCGAGCTTGCCCACTGCGCCGCCCGCGGAGGGATGGAAAGGCTTCTCCGTCCCCCTGCCACTTGTCGTGGTCGGCGGTCAGTGCAACGCCACCTTGAGCGCGATCATGATCAGTCCGAAGGCTGCCGTGCCGATCGAGCCCAGCAGGCTCATGGTGATCGAGGAGCCACGGTCCCGGAAGACGACGTACCCGATCACGGCGAGCACCCCCACCCCGACCCACAGTGCCACCCACAGTGCGAAGACGTCCGGAATGACCCGGGCAGCACCCAGCAGCAGCACCCCGGTCGGCAGCACGGCGCCCACCAGCAGTCCGGACGAGCGCACCAGGGCGGACCGCAGCGCATCCGGCAAGCTCCCCGCATGCCCGACGCCCGCGCGGTACGAGGCCACGGTGCCGGCGTACACGTGCGCCGCCCAGAAGACCATGACCGTGGCCACCACGGACGCGAAGACCTCCCACACGACGGATGCCGTCGTGCCGCTGACGACGATCATCCCCGACACCAGGATCACGCCGTAGACGGCCTCCTCCGTGATCAGCCGATGGGGGACACGCGGATCGGTCACTGCCTCGCCATCGTGAGGCGCCAATCAGCGCTCGGCCTTGAGTTCGCGACCGTGCACGGTGAGCGCGTAGATGATGAGGATGTCGATCGTGAGCACAATCAGCGACCACCAGGGCTGCACCGGCAGCAGCGTGAGCTGCCCGACGGCGTTGAGCCCGACCAGGATGATCGCGACCACGCGGGCCCACGTCGCACCGCTGAGCAGCGCGACACCGATCACGACGAGGCTGGCTCCGGAGATGAGGTGCCACCAGCCCCAGCCGGCCACGTCCAAGAGGAACAGGTCGCCGGTGGCGGCGATGAAATAGGCACTGTCGGGGCCGATGACCGCCACGAGTCCGTAGATGATGTCGAAGACGCCGGCCAGAATCAGCATGGTCGCGGCGAAGATGGCCCAGGCGGTCCATCCGGTGACGTTCGTGCCTGTGGATTCGCCCCTGTTGCTGGCCGTGGCGGTCATATCGTCCTCGCTTCATCTGGAGTCGGATCGTCAGCGCTGTGACGACACCGACGCTATGAAGCGACGCCGACCGTGTCCTCATCCGCGACGGGTGATTCCGCCCTCGCCTCCGCAGCGGCATCCGCCGGGCTGCGCAGCAGCTCGCAGACCCACCACGCCAGCAGCGCGACGACGAGCACCCCCGCGACGTCTGCGACACCGAGTGGGCGCAGCAGCCACAGCCAGACGACCGCGAGCACGCAGATCACGGCGCGCACGAGCACGCGATAGCGGTCCATCCATCGGCCGAACACACCGGTGGAGAACCCGCGCTCCGCGAGCGAGCCGCGAATGGTGCCGTTGACGGTGCTGACACCGCCGCGCACCACCCCGGCGGAGTGCCAGCGCCCCTGCGACCAGGCCACGACCCCGAGGATGCCGCCCAGCACCATGCCGACGATCGCCGTCTGCCGCATATCCGCGATCACCTGCTCGTACATCGCCGCCAGCGCGGCGCTGGGCAACTGCAGATCGGCGGCGATCACCCCGAGCACGAGGGGCCCGATCGCGATGATCGTGGTGAGGATCGCGCTGCCGATGAACAGACCCACGCCCACCCCCAGGAGGGCGGTGATGCGGCGGCGTGCGATGAGGATGCCGGCGAGGAACAGCACGAGCGTGATGACCGGCAGCCAGGCGCCGACTGCCACCGCTGCAGCGTAGGAGGCGCGCAGCGTCGCCAGCTCCTCGACCTGCCCCACGACGATCGTGCGCTCGACGTCGGGGATCCCCGCCGCGATGCCGACGCCGCGGTCCACCAGACGCTCCTTCACCTCGGCGACGATGGGGCCCAGTTCGATCCCGATGACGCCGGATTGGTCCACGGTCACCGCGCCGGTCTCGCCGCCGCCGGCGGCGGCGATGAGCGTGCGGTGGCTCGCACTCAACGCCCGCTCCCAGATGTCGGCGAACGCATCCGACTCGACCAGCCGGGTGACGGTCTGGTCGATCAGGCTCTGCGCGCCCTGCGCCGCGGGTCCGCGAAGCAGGTCCAGCGCGGTCGCCGCCCGCGACGGCAACCCGAGTTCCGCGATGCCGTCGAACAGGTCATTGGTCACCTGCTCGAGATTCAGCTGCTCCTCGATCGCTGCCGTCGTGTTGTCGATGAGCAGGGCCTGGACGTCGGGGTCCTCGATGATCGGCCCCATGGTCGCCACGAACCGGTCGGCCTCCACCAGTTCGACGCGCACCCACGCGCCGACGATCGACACGGGAACCAGGATCGTCGCCACCACAATGCACAGGGCCGACACGATGGCGCGCCAGGTGTGACGGCGCGGCGGCCGCGCACCGCCCTCAGGGGGGAGCGCGGCCGCCGTCGCCGCCAGCCGCGCGTTCTCGGCCTCGAGCTCATCCACCCGCGCCTGCAGAGCAGCAGTCGTGTCCAGATCGGCCGGCATCTTCGCCTCACTCTCCTCGCATGCCGACGGTATAAGGCGCGCGGGGCGAGGCGTCATCCGTGTGGGGTGATTTCCGCCACGGCGATCGGCCGGGGTCACCCCACGTGCGCCACATCCGGGGTCTCCAGCAGGCCGAGCTCCCTCGCCCGGACGATGGCGGCATCCCGTCCCGTTGCGTCGAGCTTCCGGTAGATGTGCGCCATGTGGGTCTTCACCGTGTTCACCGAGACGAAGCACAGCGCGGCCAGTTCGGCGTTGGTCATCCTGCTCGGAAGATAGGCCAGCAGGTCCAGCTCGCGCGGCGTGAGCGGCTCCGCCAACCCGTCTCGGGCGCCGCGCCGGGACGCGCGTGACAGGGTGAGGACCTGCAGCCGGAAGCCGCGGGGTGCGCCGGGAAGCGCATCGATCAGGTCGGACACCGCGGTCCCGGCTCGGATGAACGGGTGGATCAGATGCTCGGCCGCGGCGGTGTCGACAGCGAGCTGCAGATGCTCTCTCACACTGGTCGGGCGACCCTGCCGGGACTCCAGCCACGCGCGCAGAAGGTTCACCTCCACGACCGTTGCCGGAGCCGACCCATCGGGTAAGGTCACCGCGTCCAGCCGGGTGCGAGCCGCCTGCAGGTCACCTTCGGCGAGGAGCCCGGCGATGTCCTCGAACACCGTGGCCGCCCACCTGGTGCCCCGGCCGCCGCGGGTGGGGTGTCCTGCCTCTCGTGCCATCCGGCGGGTGATCGCGGCGAGGACGTCCTCGACGATCGGGGGTGGGGCGCCCGGCGGCGCGATCGCGGCCGCGTCGATGTTCTGCGGGTCGACCAGCCGCGACTGCGCGTGGGCGATCCACATGAGTTGAGTCCGCCGGTTCGCGGCCGCGCGAACGTATCCCTCGTGCAGGGCAACCGCACCCGATTCCGGTTCGCCGCGCTGGATCGCCACCAGGGCACGGGCGAGATAGGCATCCGCCGAGCTCGGATGCGTGAGCAGGCTCAGGTCCCGCGCCAGCTCGAGCCCCTCGTCCGACAGCGCCGCCGCCGAGCGCAACCGACCCGACCACCCGCGGCTGAGGGCGAGGCTCCCGAGCAGGTGGACGCGGTACGCCCCGTAGTGTGAGCCGTCCAGCTCCAGCGCGTCCCGCAGCGTGCGCTCCGATCCGGCCAGGTCGCCCAGCAGGAACTGAGCCCGTCCGATGGAGACCTTCGCCACCGCCTCCAGCAGCGGCAGCGAGGTCAAGCGCAGCAGATCCGGGATGGCCACGCCCGAAGAGGACTCGGCCTCCTCGAGGAACCGGCGCCCCTCGGCGAGATAGATCTCGGGATGCGGGCGGAACTGCACGCACGCCGACAGGAACGCCCGCGCCACCAGCGCGACCCCGCGCTCGGTACCCGGCGCGTCGATGGTTCCCCGGAGGATCTCCTCCCCGAGGGCCGCCTGCCCGGACATCCCCTCGAGGATGCCGTAGAGCACGTTCGCTTCGGCACGCTCGGATCGGATGCCGCTGGGAACCAGCGACAGCCACCGCGCCACCGTCGCGGTGTCACCTCGTTCGTAGACATCCCGCCCGCGCGCGACGATGTGATCCATGGCCTGGCTCCACTCCCGGGCGGCCAAGAACGACTCGATGGCGGCTCCCACCTCGCCTCGGCCCAGCTGCCACTGCCCGGCCTTCACCAGCAGGCGCGCTTCGGCCGCGGCGTCGTTCTCACGCAGCCGGTACCGCAGCAGGTCGCGGAAGAGGGGATGGAAGCGGTAGCGGTCGAGGGTGCCCGGCACTGAGACGACGAACAGCGACTCGCGTTCCAGGGCCTTGAGGAACGCGCCCCCGTCGGAGAGGTCGGCCACGGCTTCGACCAGCCCGGGGGACAGCTCGTCGAGGACCGACAACTGCAGCAGCGCCCGCGTGCGGTCGGGGGCGAGGCCGTCGAGCACCTCTTCGCTCAGATAGTCGATCGCGAGCCGGTCGCTGTCGGCGAGGGCGGCGACGACCTCGTCCGCTCGGGTGCGGAACCGCAGGCTCAGGCCGGTCAGCTGCACCCCCGCGGCCCACCCCTCGGTCCGCGCGACCACGGCCGCGGCGGTTGCGGCATCCACCGGCACGCGGCAGATGCGCTCGAGTACCCGCGCCGTGGTGGCGGTGTCGAATGCCAGCTCGCTCTGACGCAGTTCCACGATCCCGTGCTGCAGGCGATGTCGGCTCCACCCGAGCTTGAGGTCCGATCGGGAGGAGAAGACGAAATGCACCTTCGCCGGGAGCATGTCGACTAGGCGCCACAGGTCGGTGACGATCTCGGAGTTGGTCACCCGATGCAGGTCATCGAAGATCACGATGATCGGGCGCACCAGGTCGGCGAACGCGGCAGCGAGCGCCTCGAGCATGGGGTCGCCCAGGCCTGCACCGGCGTTGCCCAGCGGGGCGTCGAGCTCTCCGAGAGCGGGGTCCACGGATGCCAGCTCGGCGACCAGGCGTCTGGCGAACATCACGGCGTCATCGTCCGACGGTGACATGTCCAGCCACGCCACCCGACCACCCTCGATGGATGCTGCCCACTGTGCCAGCAGCACGGTCTTGCCCGAACCCGCCGACGCCACGACCAGCGTCAGCGGCGCGCCGACGCCGGCATCCAGTCGGGACCCCAGTTCAGGTCGCTCGACCGCGTGGGGGGGAACCGCTCGTGAGAACGTCATCGATCGCGGCTTTCTGCGCTGGCCGGCAGCGCGGCAGCAGAATCATCCCACAGGGGTGAGGGGAACTCGATAGACCCCGACGCACCATGTCGCCTAGCAGGGGCAGTCGCATTCGCAGGCGAGGAGGACGTGATGCCCACCCACGCACATCTGACGGCGATCGTCGTGCGTGGCAGGCTCAGTTCGTCCTTGGTCGCCGCTCTCGACGGCTACCGCATCGAGGCACTGCCGGGCGGCATGACGAGGGTCGTCGGTCCCGTCGCTGATCAATCGATGCTGTTCGGCCTGCTCGGGATGTTCGACGGACTCAACATCGAGGTGGTGTCCGTCAACCAGGTGGACCCATGACCGGTGCCCGGACGCCAGTGACGGGGGTGCTCCTGGAGTCGACCTCCACGAGCACCCCCGTCACTGGCGCGGCGAGCGCGAGCTCAGGTCTGACGACGGACGAACCGCATGAGCCACGCGATGATCGCGATGACGATGAGGATGATTCCGACGTAGAGCAGGAACTGCACCGCGTTGATGAATACGCCCAGCAGAAGCAGGACGATTCCGACGATGAGGAGGATTACAGCAAGTCCGGTCATTTGTCCGAGTCTGCTCGCGGCACGCACCCGCATGCCAGCACTTGACATCGGCGGGGCCGAGCCGTACGCGTGTTACGCGACCTGCGAGCCGCACATTCCGCAGATGCCCAGCGCGGAGACCTCGACGTAGCAGTCGGGGCACATCGCCCGCGGCGCCTCGTCGACCAGCGCGGCGCGTCGCACCGCGGGGGTCCGCACCTGGCGGGCCGGGGTGGTGCGCGTCGCGGCCCGGGTCTTGCGCGCCGGTGCCTTGGCGGCGGGGGCGGCAGGTGCCGGCTCCTCGGCCGCGGCGGGCACGTGCTCGGCGCAGTAGAACCGCACGAAACCGTCGTGATGCTTCGGGTGCCGGTGCTTGACCGCCCACAGTTCGGTGCGCTCACGCAGTTCGGACTCGCTCCCGCAGATCACGCAGTGCGCGGGGTCGCCTGGGGCGATCTCGTTCACCACGACCGGGGTCTCGAACGGTACGGCGTCTCGCCAGTCGGCTGATGCGACGATCTTCATTTTCGGCTGCTTCCCACCCTTTGAGACTACGCGGCTCCCGTCACCCTCGGCGCCACCGGTCATTGTCGAGGTGGGATCCGGCCTGCGGGCCCATCTGCAGCATGCCGCCGTCGACGACCCAGCTCGCGCCGGTGACGTAGGATGCCGCGGGCGATGCGAGGAAGGCCACCACCGCCGCGATCTCCTCCGGGCGACCCGGCCGCCCGAGCGGGATGCCGGGGCGGTGCACGCGCTTGGCATCCTCGGACTGCATGTCGTTCATCGGCGTGGCGATCTCGCCCGGTGCGACGGCGTTGACGGTGATCCGGTCGGCACCCAGCTCCTGGGCCATGGTAGCCACGAGCCCGCCGAGCCCGTGCTTGGCGGCGACGTACGCCGCCGACCCCACGCGCGGCTGGTGCTCGTGCACGCTCGTGATGGCCACGATGCGCCCGCCGTGGCGAGCGGCCGCCATGCGGCGGGCGGCCCACTGCATCCCCACGAACGCCCCGTCGAGATTGAGTGCGATCGTCTGCCGCCACTGGTCCAGCGACAGGTCGAGCACCGGTGTGCCCCCGCCCCCGCCGGCATTGTTGACGAAGACGTCAACGCCGCCGAGGTCGTCGGCCAAGCGGTCCAGGACGGCCGCCGCACCGGTCAGGTCGGTGGCGTCGAACCGCTCCACGACGGCGCGCGACCCGCGGGCGCGCACCGCCTCGGCGGTCTGTTCCGCGCCTTCCCGATCGGTGTGCCAGGTGATCCCGACGTCGAGGCCGGCCTCGGCCAGGGCGATCGCGGTCGCGGCACCGATGCCGGAGTCGGAGGCGGTGACGATGGCGTGGCTGGGGGAGAAGGTCGCGTCCATGCCTTCACGCTAGGCAGTGGCAGCCCCGGCTGCACCGGGGTTTACACGCGGATGCCGCTGCGTTAGGGCGCGGTGGTCGTCAGGGGACGAGCGGGGCGATGGTGGGGGCCGCTGCGGCGTCCGTCGTCGCCGAGATGGCCGCGAGCGCCTCGGCCAGCCGCGACGCGAGATAGGCGTGCCCGGCGGTGGAGGGATGGTCGTTGCCGATGTCGGAGGTGTCGATCACGTCGAGGTAGTCGGCGGGGGTGATCCAGCCGTCGGCGACGGGGGAGAGGTACCACCAGCCGCGAGCGCCGGCAAGCTCCCGCAGGTCGCCGTCGATGCGGGCGGTGGCAGCCTCGACCGGCAGCACCTGGGGTGCGGGGCCGAGGATCACGATCCGGGCGTCGGGATAGGTCGCCGCGAGCCGGTCCCACGCGGCGGTGACGGCGTCGCGGTAGCCCGCGGCGTCGAGCTTGCGATCGTTGATCGAGCCCTGCACGATCACCAGATCAGGGTGCAGCTGCGGGTCGAGTTCGGCGATCCGCTCTCCGAACGTGCCGCCGTCCAGTCCCGGCTTGAGGTAGCCGCTGCCGCGGACACCGGCCACGACGACGTCCCAGTCCAGCTTCTCGCCGATCACGTACGCGTAGCCCAGCGTGGGATCGGTGGCAGCGGAACCGTACGTCCACGAGTCGCCGAACACCAGCACCCGCGGTGTCGCGGGGAGGGCGAGGGCTGCGGGGGCGACCACGGCGGGGGCTCCGGCCGCTCCGGCGGACGGTGCCGAGGTGGTCTGCCAGGGCCGCCAGATCGTCAGGATGCACACGGCGGCGACCGCTGCGGCGAGCACGACGATCGGCCACGCCGTGCGGCGGGTTCGCGTGCGCGCGTGAAGCATCACGCTTTGAGGGTAGATCACTGTGAGCCACTGCCAGAACGCGACTTCGCGGCGGCGCCCGTGCGCGCCGGTCCAACGCGCCCGCGATGGCATGCGAGGATAGCTCGGTGCAGCGCAAAGTGACCGCCGAACTCGACCTGGAACTGGGGTCTTCGGTGGACCTCATCCTTCAGATCGCGGTGGCCCGCGTGGTGCCCATCGTGCACGAGCGGCTGAGCTTCACCCAGGGCGATCAGGTGCGCACCGCCACCGAGATCCTCGACCCGGCCGGCAGCCGGCTGCACCGCCTGCAGGGCGAGGCCGGTCCGCTGCACGTGCGGTACGAGGCGGTCGTGGCCGACGCGGCCCCGACCGGGCCGGCCAGCGAACTGGAGACGATCGCGTATCTGCGGCCGAGCCGCTACTGCCAGTCCGACGAGGTGTTCGCCCAGGCGCGGCGGCAGTTCCGCGGGCTCTCCGGACGCGAGCTCCTCGCCGCCGTCGATGACTTCGTCGCCACGAGCACGACCTATACCCTGGGCCTCAGCCAGGGGACCGACTCAGCCGTCACCACCCTCAACACCGGTCAGGGCGTCTGCCGGGACTACGCCCACCTGGTGATCGCGCTGCTGCGCGCCATGGATGTGCCGGCCCGCTACACCGCCTGCTACGCACCGGGGCTCCGGCCGATGGACTTCCACGCCGTCGCTGAGGCCTACCTCGACGGCGCCTGGTACGTCGTGGACGCCACCCGCCTGGCCAATCGACGCTCGCTGGTGCGGATCGCGTCGGGGCGGGATGCCGCCGACTGCGCATTCCTCAGCTTCTACGGCGGCTACGTCGGGCTCGACCGCATGCAGGTGGACGCCTGGGTGCTCTCCGAGGACCCCGCCGATACCGCCGCGGCAGCCGCGGCATCCGACCCCGCCGTGGAGGACCCGTCGCTGCTGCTGCAGTTGGCTTGACCGGGCTCACACAGGGCCGCCCGTAGACTTGACGGGCTATGGATCCTGAAGCCCTCTCCACCCTGCTGCTCGACGTCGTCCGCCCGCTTGCCGAGGCGCGACGCCAGGGCGCCACCGAGGGGCTGACGCCGGCGGATCTGCCGCTGGACCGGCCGAAGAACCGCGACCACGGTGACTGGGCCTCCAATGCCGCGCTGAAGCTGGCCAAGGCCGTGGGCGCGAACCCCCGCGAGTTCGCCGCCGAGATCGCCGACGCACTGCGCTGCGCCCCCGGCATCGCGTCGGTAGAAGTCGCCGGACCCGGCTTCATCAACATCCGGCTGGATGCCGCCACCGCCGGTGCCCTGGCCCGGACCATCGTCGACGCCGGTGCCGCCTTCGGCAGCAACGACAGCCAACACGGCAACACGATCAACCTCGAGTTCGTCAGCGCCAACCCCACCGGCCCCCTGCACATCGGTCACACCCGCTGGGCCGCCCTGGGCGACGCGATCGCCCGCCTGCTGCTGGCCAGCGGGGCGACCCTGGTGCGCGAGTTCTACATCAACGACGCCGGCGCCCAGATGGACCGCTTCGGCCACTCTGTGCTCGCCGGGATCAAGGGGGAGCCGACACCGGACGGCGGCTACGCCGGTGCCTACATCGACGAACTCGCCCGCCGCGTCCACGCCGCCGAACCCGGCATCTTGGACCTTCCTGCCGACGAGCAGCTGGTGACGGCGCGCGACCGCGCCTATGAGCTGCAGCTGGGCGAGCTGCAGGCGTCGCTGGCGGCATTCAACGTGCACTTCGACGTGTTCTTCAGCGAGCGGGTGCTGCACGCCGCCGGCAGCGACGGTCGGCCGAGCCTGGTCGAAGAGGCGGTGGACCGCCTTCGGGCCCAGGGTCACGTGTTCGACGAGGAAGGCGCGGTGTGGGTGCGCACCACCGACTTCGGCGACGACAAGGACCGCGTCATCCGCCGCTCCAACGGCGAGTTCACGTACTTCGCCGCCGATGCGGCGTACTACCTCAACAAGAGCGACCGCGGCTTCAAGCACAAGATCTACCTGCTCGGCGCCGACCACCACGGCTACGTGCATCGCCTCAAGGCGCTCGCCGGTGCCGCCGGGGACGACCCCGAGAAGGACATCGAGGTGCTCATCGGCCAGTTGGTGTCGATCAACGGCGCCCGGCTGTCCAAGCGCGCCGGCAACATCATCGAGCTCGACGACCTGCGGGAGTGGCTCGGCACCGACGCGCTGCGGTACTCGCTGGCGCGCTACCCGGCCGACTCGCCGCTGACGCTGGACCCCGAGATCCTGCGCAAGCGCACCAACGACAACCCGGTGTTCTACGTGCAGTACGCCCACGCCCGCACCCACAACGTGGCCCGCAACGCCGCCGATTCGGGCGTGGACCGCTCGGCGTTCGCGCCGGAGCTGCTCGACCATGAGACCGAGTCGGCGCTGCTGGGGGCGCTGCAGGAGTTCCCCCGCACGGTGGCGTTCGCGGCGGAGGTGCGCGAGCCCCACCGCGTGGCCCGCTACCTCGAGGAGCTGGCGAGCCTGTACCACCGCTGGTACGACAACTGCCGTGTCATCCCGCTCGGCGACGACCCGGTGACCGATCTGCACCGCACGCGCCTGTGGCTCAACGACGCCACCGGGCAGGTGCTGCGAAACGGTCTGGATCTGCTCGGCGTGAGCGCGCCCGAGCGGATGTGACGTGACCGGCGACACGCACCCCACCCAGCCGCTGCCCGACCCGGCAGCGCAGTGGGTGCTGTCGCAGCCCGATGCCGCGCCGCGCCGCCGGCGCCGCTGGCTGCCGTGGCTGATCGCCGGGGTGATCGTGGTGGTCCTGGCGATCGTCGCGTGGTTCGCCGCCGAGGCGATCGCCCGCAACCTGGTCGTGACCACGGTGCGCCAGCAGATCATCTCGACACTGTCGCTGCCGGAGGACCAGCAGATCGACGTTCAACTCACCGGCGCGGTGATCCCGCAGCTCATCGGCGGGTCACTGAGCAGCATCCGCATCGCCACGGACGACGTCGAGCTCGGCCAGTTCGCCGGTGACGTCGCCGTCGAAGCACACGACGTGCCGGTGCGCGGCGACGGCCCGATATCGGCTGGACGGGCGACCGTGACGGTCGACCAGGCCCAGCTGCAGCGCCTGATGACGGCCGTCGACGGGTTTCCGGTCGACTCGCTCGGCATCGCCGAGCCCGACATCACCGCCTCGATGGACCTGATGCTGTTCGGCGCGACGATCCCGGTGGGGCTGTCGCTGACGCCCAGCGCCGACGAGGGTCAGCTCGTGCTGACGCCGTCGGGGATCCGGATCGCCGGCTCGGACATCACCGCCGACGAACTGCGCCGCCAGTTCGGCATCGTCTCCAATGCCGTGCTGCGCGACTGGCCGGTGTGCATCGCCGAGCACCTGCCGGCCGGGCTCACTCTCACCGATGTCACGGTCGACGGCGACGTGCTGCGCGCCCGGTTCGACATCGCCGACGCGATCCTGGTCGATCCTGCGCTGCAGGCGGACGGCACGTGCGCCTGAGCGGCATCCGCACCCGCGCCGACATGCGCACGATCTGCCGCGAGGTGGTGGCCTAGACTGCTTGCAACGTCGGCTCGTGAGTGATCCGCCCGACGTCCTGCCGCTGATCCGCCAGGGTCGGTTCCCCTGCAACCCCACCCGATTGGTCCGCTGAGTGTCCGCCTCACCCGCCCGCCCGTCCGTTCCCGAGTGGCTCGTGAAACCGGATGCCGCCGATGCGCTCATCGACGGGCTGTGGCCCGCCTCCGCCGCCCGCGGCGATGACGGCGTGGTGCGGATCGCCGGTGTGCCGGTGACGCAGCTGCAGGAGCAGTTCGGCACCCCGCTGTACGTCTTCGACGAGGCCGAGGTGCGCGCCCGCGCGCGCCGCGCCCGCGCCGCGTTCGACGCGGCGGCCGCCGCTCATGGCACCACCGCCCACGTCTACTTCGCGGGCAAGGCGTTCCTGTCCACCGAGGTGGTGCGCTGGGTGACCCAGGAGGGGCTCGGCGTGGACGTGGCCACCGGCGGCGAACTGGCCGTCGCTCTCGCCGGCGGTGCGGACCCGAAGCGCATCGGGTTCCACGGCAACAACAAGAGCACCGCCGAGATCGCCCGCGCCGTCGAGGTCGGCGTCGGATCGATCATCGTCGACAGCGACATCGAGATCACCCGGGTCGCTGCAGCCGCCGCCGCGCGCGGCGTCGTGCAGCCGGTGCGGGTGCGGGTCAACAGCGGCGTGCACGCCGAGACGCATGACTTCCTCGCCACGGCGCACGAGGACCAGAAATTCGGCTTCCCGCTCGGGCGCGCCGCCGACGTCGTCGCGCGCATCCGCGAATTGCCGAGCCTGGACTTCGGCGGGCTGCACTGCCACATCGGCTCCCAGATCTTCGGGACGGCGGGCTTCCGCGAATCAGCCGCGCGCCTGGTCGAGGTGCACGCGCAGCTGCTGGCCGGTGGCGCGGTGCCCGAGCTCAACCTCGGCGGCGGCTTCGGCATCGCCTACACCGCAGCAGATGACCCCACGCCCATCGAAGAGCTGGCCGACGGCATCGTCACCGCCGTCGCGGACGAGTGCGCCGCACGCGGCATCCCGATCCCGGTCGTCGCCTTCGAACCGGGCCGCGCGATCGTCGGCACCGCGGGCATCACCCTCTACGAGGTCGGCACGGTCAAGCCGGTGCAGGCCAGCGAGGAACTGCAGCGGCTGTACGTCAGCGTCGACGGCGGCATGAGCGACAACGCCCGGCCCGCGCTGTACGGCGCGCACTATTCCGCCCGTGTCGTCTCCCGCAGCAGCGCTGCCGACCCGATCCTCGCGCGCGTCGTGGGCAAGCACTGCGAATCAGGCGACGTCGTCGTCGATGCCGAGTATCTGCCGGCAGACGTCGCCCCGGGTGACCTGCTGGCCGTCCCGGCGACGGGCGCCTACTGCTTCTCGCTCGCGAGCAACTACAACTACGTGCCCCGCCCGCCCGTGGTGGCAGTCGCCGACGGCTCGGCCCGCGTGATCGTGCGCGGCGAGACGATCGACGACCTGCTGTCGCGCGATGCGGGGGTCACACCGACGGAGGGAACTGCATGACCGACTACCGCCGCCTGCGCGTTGCACTGCTGGGAGCGGGCGCTGTGGGCTCGCAGGTCGCCGGCCTGCTGCTCAAGCACGGCGACGAACTCGCCGACCGCGCCGGTGCCTCGCTGGAGCTGGCGGGCATCGCCGTGCGCGACCTGGACGCGCAGCGCGACGTCGATCTGCCGCGGGAGCTGTTCACCACCGACCCGGAGTCGCTCATCGTCAGCAGCGACATCGTCATCGAACTGATCGGCGGCATCGAGCCCGCCCGCACGCACATCCTGCAGGCGATCAACTCGGGCGCCGACGTCGTCACGGGCAACAAGGCACTGCTGGCCACACACGGTCCGGAGATCTTCGACACCGCGGACCAGGTGGGCGCGTCGGTGTACTACGAGGCCGCCGTCGCCGGTGCCATCCCGATCATCCGGCCGCTGCGCGACTCCCTCGCCGGCGACCGAGTGCACCGCATCATGGGCATCGTCAACGGCACCACCAACTACATCCTCGACCGGATGGACACCGAGGGCGCCGAGTTCGAGGACGTGCTCGCCCAGGCGCAGGCGCTCGGCTACGCCGAAGCCGACCCGACCGCCGACATCGAGGGCTACGACGCCGCCCAGAAGGCCGCGATCCTCGCCAGCCTGGCGTTTCACACCGCCGTCCCACTGGACGCGGTGCACCGCGAGGGCATCGTCGGCATCGACAAGCCGATGATGGATGCCGCCCGCCACGCGGGCTACGTCATCAAGATGCTCGCGGTGTGCGAGCGTCTGGAGGGCGAGGCCGACGCATCGCCGACCGGCGAAGCCATCTCGGTGCGGGTGTACCCGGCACTGGTGCCTCGCACGCATCCGCTGGCGACCGTGCACGGGGCGAACAACGCCGTGTTCGTGCAGGCCGAGGCCGCCGGGGACCTCATGTTCTACGGCGCCGGCGCCGGCGGCGTGCAGACCGCATCCGCCGTGCTCGGCGACGTCGTCTCTGCCGCCCGCCGTCACATCGCCGGCGGCGTCGGGGTGGGGGAGTCCACCCGCGCGAACCTCCCGGTCGTGGCGATCGGCCGGGTCACCACCCGCTACCAAATCACCCTCGAGGTCGACGACCTGCCGGGTGTGCTGGCGACCATCGCCGGCATCCTCAGCGAAGGCCGCGTATCGATCGCGACCGTCGAGCAGAACATCCTCACCGGGGCCGACCCAGCCGTCCCCGGAGCGGAACACGAGACCGGCGTCGCCCGTCTCGTCATCGGAACTCACACGGCACGTGAGCAGGACCTGAGCGAGACGGTCGACCGCCTCGCTGCGAGCGGCGTGGTCGAACGCGTCGTGTCCGTGCTGCGCGTGGAAGGAGACTGACATGGCACACCTCTGGCGCGGAGTACTCCGCGAATACGCCGACCGCCTCGGGGTCACCGACGCCTCGACGGTGGTCACCCTCGGTGAGGGCGGCACGCCGCTGCTGCCCGCTCCGGCGCTGTCGCAGATGACCGGCGCGGACGTCTGGGTGAAGTACGAGGGCATGAACCCGACCGGGTCGTTCAAAGACCGCGGCATGACCGTCGCGCTCTCGCGAGCGGTCGAGCACGGCGCGAAAGCGGTCATCTGCGCGTCGACGGGCAACACCTCCGCCTCCGCCGCCGCCTACGCCGCGCACGCCGGCATCACCGCCGCCGTGCTGGTGCCCGAGGGCAAGATCGCGATGGGCAAGCTCAGCCAGGCCGTCGCGCACAACGGGCGGCTCATCCAGATCCGCGGCAACTTCGACGACTGCCTCGAGATCGCCCGGGAGCTGGCAGACCACTACCCGGTGCACCTGGTCAACTCGGTCAACCCCGACCGCATCGACGGGCAGAAGACCGCCGCGTACGAGATCGTCTCGCAGCTGGGCGATGCGCCCGATTTCCACTTCATCCCGGTCGGCAACGCCGGCAACTACACCGCCTACTCGCGCGGCTACCGGGAGGAGGCCGCGCGCGGCGCGTCCACCCGCGTGCCCCGCATGTTCGGCTTCCAGGCCGAAGGCTCCGCACCACTGGTGCGAGGTGAGATCGTGAAGAACCCCGAGACGGTGGCCAGCGCCATCCGCATCGGCAACCCGGCATCGTGGGAGCTCGCCCTCGAGGCGCGCGAAGCGACCGACGGCTGGTTCGGTGCCATCGACGACGAGCGGATCCTGGCGGCGCAGAAGCTGCTGGCATCCACTGTCGGCGTCTTCGTCGAGCCCGCCTCCGCGATCAGCGTCGCCGGGCTCCTCGACCGCGCCGCCGCCGGGGTCGTCCCCGCCGGCGCTCGCGTCGTGCTCACCGTGACCGGCCACGGCCTGAAGGACCCGCAGTGGGCGCTGCGGGCCGCCGACGGCTCGCAGGTCACCCCGACCGTCGTGGACGCGACCACGAGCGAGGTGGCGTCGGTGCTGGGCCTGGCGGTAGGGGCCACCGCGTGACCACACCTTCACCGACCGGGGCGTCGGCTTCCCCGTCGGGGGAGTCGCGCACCGTCGCCGTGCGGGTGCCGGCCACCAGCGCCAACCTCGGACCGGGCTTCGACACGCTCGGGCTCGCGCTCAGTGTCTACGACGAACTGACCGTGACGGCGCTGCCTGCCGGTGAGCTGGACATCGAGGTGACCGGCGCGGGTGCCGAAGACGTGCCGCGCGACGGCTCGCACCTGGTCATCCGCGCCATGGCGTATGCGTACGAAGCGTGCGGACGGCGGATGCCGGGCGTGCGGCTGCGCGCCCACAACGTCATTCCGCACGGCCGCGGGATGGGTTCCTCCGGCGCTGCGGTCGTGGCGGGCCTGCTCTCGGCGAAGGGACTGCTCGCCGGCGACGTCGAGCTCGGCCCCGACACCCTGCTGCGCCTGGCGACCGAGCTCGAGGGTCACCCCGACAACGTCGCGCCGGCCCTGTTCGGCGGCCTGACGATCGCGTGGCTGGACGAGTCGGGTCCGCAGCACAAGAAGCTGATCGTGCACCGGGGCGTGGCGCCCCTCGTCCTTGTGCCGGAGTTCACCATGTCGACCTCGCTGGCACGCAGCCTGCAGCCGCTGCAGGTGCCGCGAGAGGATGCCGTCTTCAATGTGTCGCGCTCGGCGCTGCTGATCGCGGCGCTCACGCAGAGCCCCGAGCTGATGCTGGCAGCCACTGAGGACAAGCTGCACCAGTCGTACCGGGCGCAGGCCATGCCCGAGACCGATCGGCTCGTGCGGGCGCTGCGCGCCGAGGGGTTCGCTGCCGTCGTATCGGGTGCGGGGCCCAGTGTGCTCGTGCTCGCAGACGGCCCGGGTGGGCGTCTGCAGGCCGCCGATATCGCCGCCCGCGCGACGGACACTCCGTGGGAGCCCCTCATGCTCGCCGTCGATGTCAAGGGTGGTACAGTGAGGGACCATACGGAGGGTTCCACGTAACCCGTGAATCTGGCCTCCGTCGCAATTCTGCGAACTGCCGCATCCATCCCGATCTGATCGCGCTGCGCCGGTCCCCGAGCCCATCGAGGGGAACGGACGCCCGAACGCGACGATCGAACGCGATCCGGCATATCCATTCACACGCAAAGGGAGAACTCGTGGAGTCCATCTCCGAGATCCACACCGACGGCGACACCGAGCGCGACAACGCGCCGGTCGACGAGACCGTCACCACAGCATCCGCCGCGGCGGACGCTCCGGACGAGGCGCCCGTCGCCGAGGACGCGGCGGCCGACGAGTCGGCCGAGGCGCCCCCGGAGGGCGAGCCCGCGCCGAGCGAACAGACGCCTGCCGAGGCCGAGATCGCCGCTGTCGTCGATTCCATCGCCGCCACCGAGGCACCAGCCGCCGAGGCCGTCGCAGAGAAGCCGGTCAAAGCGCCGCGCAAGCGCGCACCTCGCCGGGCAAAGAGCTCCGACATCGTCGAGAAGCCCGCTGAGGCGCCGGTCGAGGCTGCCGCTGAGGCGCCGGTCGAGGCATCCGCTGATGCACCGGTCGAGGCTGCCGCTGACGCACCGGTCGAGGCTGCCGCTGACGCACCGGTCGAGGCACCTGCTGACGCACCGGTCGAGGCATCCGCTGACGCACCGGTCGAGGCATCTGCTGACGCACCGGTCGAGGCGCCTGCCGCCGACGCCGTGAGCGACGACAAGCCCACCACGGGCCGTGGCCGAGGCGCCGGCCGTGGCCGGGGCGCCGGTCGCGACAAGGCTCCCGAGGTCGACAAGACCGCCGAGGCAGACAAGCCCGCCGAGGCCGAGACGGCCGCTGAAGGCGACGCGCAGGGCGAGGGCCGCGGCAACGCCGCCGGTCGTGGCGCTGCCGCCGAGGGCGACGAGTCCGCCGAGGGCGAGACTCCTTCGCGCAGCCGCAGCCGTTCGCGCAGCCGCAGCCGCAACCGCAACAAGGACGGCGCGACGGGCACCCAGGGCGGCCAGAACGCTCAGGCTGTCCAGAGCACGCCGGACGTCGCCGAGAAGCCGCAGCCTGCCGAGTCCGATGACGAGTCGGGCCAGGGCGCCGGCCGTGGCCGCCAGCGCAACAAGCGCCGCCCGCAGGGTGGCACCGGCGACGAGTTCGACACCGAGATCGGCGAGGACGACATCCTCATCCCGATCGCCGGCATCCTCGACGTGCTCGACAACTACGCTTTCGTGCGCACCACCGGTTACCTTCCCGGCACCAGTGACGTCTACGTCTCGCTCGGCCAGGTGAAGAAGTACAACCTGCGCAAGGGTGACGCCGTCGTCGGCGCGATCAAGCAGCCGCGCGAGAACGAGCAGTCCGGTCGCCAGAAGTACAACGCGCTGGTCAAGGTGGATTCGGTCAACGGCCTGTCCGTCGAGGATGCCGCCAACCGTGTCGAGTTCGGCAAGCTCACCCCGCTGTACCCCCAGGAGCGCCTGCGCCTGGAGACTGCGCCGGAGAAGCTGACCCAGCGCATCATCGATCTGGTCGCACCCATCGGCAAGGGCCAGCGCGGCCTGATCGTCGCGCCCCCCAAGGCGGGCAAGACGATCGTGCTGCAGCAGATCGCCAACGCCATCGCGACGAACAACCCCGAAGTGCACCTGATGGTCGTGCTCGTGGACGAGCGGCCCGAAGAGGTCACCGACATGCAGCGCACCGTCAAGGGCGAGGTCATCGCGTCGACCTTCGACCGTCCGGCAGAGGACCACACCACCGTCGCCGAGCTCGCCATCGAGCGTGCCAAGCGCCTCGTGGAGCTCGGTCGCGACGTCGTGGTGCTCTTGGACTCGATCACGCGTCTGGGTCGTGCCTACAACATCACCGCTCCCACATCCGGCCGCGTTCTCACCGGTGGCGTCGACGCGTCGGCGTTGTACCCGCCGAAGCGCTTCTTCGGAGCCGCGCGCAACATCGAAAACGGCGGATCGCTCACGATCCTTGCCACGGCGCTCGTGGAGACCGGGTCCAAGATGGATGAGGTCATCTTCGAGGAGTTCAAGGGCACCGGCAACAGCGAACTGCGCCTGAGCCGCCAGCTGGCGGACAAGCGCATCTTCCCGGCCGTCGACGTCAACGCGTCGAGCACGCGCCGCGAAGAGATGCTGCTCTCGGCCGACGAGGTCAAGATCACGTGGAAGCTGCGCCGCGCCCTCGCCGGGCTCGACACGCAGCAGGCGCTGGAGGTCGTGCTCGGCAAGCTCCGCGAGACGCAGTCCAACGTCGAGTTCCTCGTGCAGATGCAGAAGTCGATGCCCGCGCCCAGCCGTGACGGTAACGCCGCCGGCAACAGCAACGCGCACGACAACAGCATCCGCTGAGCGGGACCCGAGTGTCCGACGCCGGCATGTTCGAGTCCGTCCGCGGGCTGATCGACGAGCACCGCGCGGTGCAGGAGGAACTCTCCGACCCCGCGGTGCACGCCGATGCCGCGCGCGCCAAGCGCGTGAACCGTCGGTATGCCGAGCTTTCGCGCATCGTCGCGGCCCACGATGCGTGGGTCGCGGCGGCGGATGACCTCGAGGCCGCGCGCGAGCTGGCCAAGGAGGACACCGCCTTCGCGGAAGAGGTGCCCGCGCTGGAGGAACAGGTCGCGACCGCTCAGGAGCGGTTGCGGCGCCTGCTCATCCCGCGCGACCCCGACGACGCCCGTGACGTGATCATGGAGATCAAGCAGGGCGAGGGCGGCGCTGAGAGCGCGCTCTTCGCGGCTGATCTGCTGCGGATGTACATGCAGTACGCGGCATCCAAAGGGTGGAAGACCGAGCTGCTGGAGCGCAACGAGTCCGACCTGGGTGGCTACAAGGACGTCCAGGTGGCGATCAAGGGCTCCTCGAGCGACCCCGCGCAGGGCGTCTGGGCGCACCTGAAGTACGAAGGCGGCGTGCACCGCGTGCAGCGGGTGCCGGCGACGGAGTCGCAGGGGCGCATCCACACCTCCACCACCGGCGTGCTGGTGTTCCCCGAGGTCGACGAGCCCGAAGAGATCCACATCGATCCGAACGACCTGAAGATCGACGTGTTCCGCTCCTCGGGCCCCGGCGGCCAGTCGGTCAACACGACCGACTCCGCGGTGCGCATCACGCACGTGCCGACCGGCATCGTCGTGTCGATGCAGAACGAGAAGTCGCAGCTGCAGAACCGGGAAGCCGGCATGCGAGTGCTGCGCGCCCGGCTGCTGGCTCGCCAGCAGGAGGAACGCGACGCCGCGGCATCCGATGCCCGCCGCTCGCAGATCCGCGGCATGGATCGCTCGGAGCGCATCCGCACCTACAACTTCCCCGAGAACCGCATCGCCGACCACCGCACCGGGTACAAGGCCTACAACCTCGACCAGGTGATGGACGGCGCTCTGGAGCCGATCATCGAGTCGGCGATCGCCGCCGACGAAGAAGCGCAGCTGGCGGCCCTCGGCTCCGACGCGTAACGCGTCCTCGCGCGCTATGGTCGGCGCATGATCATGTTCCTGCTGCGCGCGCTGATCTTCCTGGCATCTGCGGCGCTCGGCCTCATCGTCGCCGATCTGATCCTCAGCGGTTTCCAGATCGACTGGTCCGACTGGTGGGGGTTCGTGCTGTGCATCGTGATCTTCGCGATCCTGCAGAGCGTGCTTGCGCCGTGGATCGCCAAGATCGCCCGCCGGTACGCGCCGGCGCTGCTGGGCGGCATCGGCATCATCTCCACGCTCGTGGCGCTGCTGATCGTGGTGCTGCTGCCCATCGGTGGGCTGCGGATCACCAACGCGCTGTCGTGGGTGTTGGCGCCGGTGGTGGTGTGGGTGGTCACGGCGGTAGCGACCGTGTTGCTGCCGATGGTGTTCATCCGGCGGAAGGTCGATGAGCGCCGCGACGAGCGCCGCGCGTAGCGGCCGCCGCGGGCGCGTAACTCAGGAAGAACGGGATCCCGGCCGGGGTTTCAGGATGCCGGGGCTCGGTTCTTCCTGAGTCATCGTCCGGCGCGGTGGGGTGGGGATCGGTGGCGTTTCCTCCCCGGGCGGGGATGTGGTGAGTTATTCACAACCCCAGGTCAGGCGTTGTTTCCGCGGCCGTCAATGTCGGAGGGGGTCGGCAGGATTGGGGGTATGAACACCTCCCCGACCACCACCGCCCCGACGGCTCTGCTGTCGCATGAGCAGGTGATCTCCGGGCTGGAGGAGGTGCGGCGGCGTCGGGCGCAGGCGGATGCCGACGAGGTGTGGTTCCTGTCGCAGGCGGAGGCTGTTGCGGAGGTGGAGACCGCCCGCATCCCGTCCAGTGACGGTCGGGAGCGGGAGATGCCGTTGCGGTCGATGGCGGCGGAAGTCGGCGCGGTGCTGCGTCGCTCGGACCACGGCATGCGCAACCGGATGCACGACGCCACCGTGCTGGTGACCGAGTTCGCTGCCACGTTCACTGCGCTGCGGGAGGATCGCATCGACCGAGTCCACGTCCGGATCATCCAGGATGCTGGCGCCCGGATCACCGACCCCGACGCGCGGGCCCGGTTCGAGCAAGCCGCGCTGGTGGTGTGCGAGAACGACACTCCGGGACGGGCGAAGCCACTCGTGCTGATGCTGGCGCAGCGACTGAACCCGGTGCCGCTGGAAGAGCGGCACAAGGAGGCCGCGGCGGGCCGGCGGGTGTGGGTGCGGGACCTGGACGACGGGATGGCCGAACTCGCGGCCCTGCTGCCGGCGGAGCTGGCGTACGCGATCCGGGACCGGCTGAACCAGCAGGCACGCCAGGTCGCCGACGCCCACCGCGCCGCGGCCGAAGCCGAAGCCGAAGCCGAAGCCGAAGCGATCGCGGCAGAGATCCTCGCGACCGACACCCGCACGATGGACCAGATCCGCGCCGACGTGCTCACCGACCTGCTGCTCACCGGGCACGCCACCGCACCCGAGGCAACCGGGGCGATCCCGGAGGGCACGGCGATCGTCGCGCAGGTCCAGGTGGTGATCCCTGCCAACACGCTCGTCGGGATCGGCGACGAGCCCGCCGAGCTGGTCGGATACGGGCCCATCAGCCGCGACACCGCCAGGCGCCTCGCCGCGACCGCGGAGATCTGGGAGCGGCTGTTCACCTCCCCGGCCAGTGGGGCGGTGGAGCAGGTGCTCACCTACCGGCCGACCCGGGAGATGCGCAGACACCTCGACGCGAGGGACGAGCACTGCCGGTTCCTGGGGTGTCGAAGATCGGCCCGTCAGTGCGACCTCGACCACACCCACGACGCGGCGCTGGGTGGGCCGACCTGCCTCACGAATCTGGCGAATCTGTGCCCGGGTCGACATCATCCGGTCAAGCACGGCACCGCGTGGAGCGTGGTGCAGAAAGCCGACGGCATCCTGGAATGGACCAGCCCCACTGGCCGGGTGTACACCGACATCCCCCGCCGGGTGCTGGAATTCATGGCCCTGGCCGCCATCGAAGAACCCGCACCGTTCTGACAGGTGTCAGCCGGCGGCCCGCGCCGAGACGAAGCTAGATGATGTACTCCGGCGCGGTCAGCGACGCGCGGGTCTCCTCGCCGGTGGCACGCTGACGCGCCTTCGCGGGTACCCCCACCAGCACGCTGTCGCCCGGGGCGTCCTTGGTGACGACGGCATTCGCACCGATCGTCGTGCCGGCGCCGATGCGGATGGGGCCGAGCACCTGGGCGCCCGCGCCGACGACCACGCGGTCCTCGAGGGTGGGATGCCGCTTGCCGCCGCTGCGGGTGCGCCCGCCGAGGGTGACCCCGTGGTACAGCATGACGTCGTCGCCGACCTCGGCGGTCTCACCGATGACCACGCCCATGCCGTGGTCGATGAAGAAGCGGCGCCCGATGACGGCGCCGGGGTGGATCTCGACGCCGGTGAGCCAGCGCGAGATCTGCGAAATGGCGCGGGCGGG
This sequence comes from Microbacterium sp. zg-B96, assembly GCF_030246865.1. Lineage (NCBI taxonomy): Bacteria > Bacillati > Actinomycetota > Actinomycetes > Micrococcales > Microbacteriaceae > Microbacterium > Microbacterium sp. zg-B96. The sequence goes on from NZ_CP126738.1 coordinate 944,647, forward strand.
GAAGCGTGCCCCCCGCACCCAGAGGGCATGGGCGACGCGGTACGACCACACCGCGTGCAGGCCGGGGTAGAGCAGGGCGATCTCCACGCCGCCGCGCGCGGCGGGATCGCGCAGCTTCGCTGCCGCCACGTCCTCCCGGGCGCGCGAGAAGAGGGTTGCGGCACCACGCAGCACACCGCTCACGCGCGGGGCTCCTCGTCCTCGCGCAGGTGCGCGTACAGGGCCGTGGAAAGGTAGCGCTCACCGGCATCCGGCACGATCACCACGATGCGCTTCCCGGCCGCCTCGGGGCGGGCGGCGATCTGCAGTGCCGCCCATACCGCGGCGCCTGCCGACATGCCGCCGAGGATGCCCTCGTCGGTGGCGAGCGAGCGGGCGGTGCGGATGGCGTCGTCGAACTCGACGTCGAAGATCTCGTCGACCACCGAGCGGTCCAGCACGTCCGGCACGAAGTTCGGTCCGATGCCCTGAATGCGGTGGCCGCCTGCGCGACCCTCGCTGAGCACGGGGGAGTCCTTCGGCTCCACGAGCACCACCTGCACGTCGGGATTGCGTTCCTTCAGCACCTGGCCGACACCGGTGATGGTGCCGCCGGTTCCCGAACCGGCGACGAACCAGTCGACGTGGCCGTCGGTGTCACGCCAGATCTCCTCCGCCGTCGTGCGACGGTGGATCGCCGGGTTCGCCTCGTGCTCGAACTGCCGGGCCAGGATCGCCCCCGGCGTCTCGGCCGCGATGCGCCGTGCGGTCTCGACCGCCTCGGCCATGCCCTTGTGCGGGTCGGTGAGCACGAGCTCGGCGCCGTATGCCTTCAGCAGCAGGCGCCGCTCCTTCGACATCGAGGCGGGCATCGTGAGGATGACCCGGTAACCGCGGGCGGCGCCGATGAGAGCCAGCGAGATGCCGGTGTTGCCGCTGGTGGACTCCACGATCGTGCCGCCCGGCTGCAGTTCACCCGACTCCTCGGCCGCCTCGACAAGGGCGTAGCCGAGCCGGTCCTTCACGCTCGAACCCGGGTTGTAGAACTCGAGCTTGGCGAGCACCTCCGCGGCGAGCCCCGCCGTGAGCGCGTTGAGACGCACGAGCGGGGTCTGGCCGAAGGCGGTGGTGATGTCGGGATGGATGCCGGGCACGCGTATCTGCTTTCTTGGGGGGTGAAAGGCGCAGGCAGCGTGGATCGCCCGCGCCTGGCCGGTCACTCTTCGCGCAGGTGCTCGTACAGCGGCGTCGAAAGGTACCGCTCGCCGAACGACGGGATGATCACGACGATGTTCTTGCCGGCCGCCTCGGGGCGCGCGGCGACCTGCAGGGCGGCCCACAGTGCCGCACCCGACGAGATGCCGGCGAGGATGCCGTCCTTCACGGCGACCTCGCGCGCCGTGGCGATGGCGTCGGGGAACTCCACATCGATGACCTCGTCGATGACGCCGCGGTCGAGGATCGCCGGGATGAAGTTGGGGCCGATGCCCTGGATCTTGTGCGGGCCGGGGGTGCCCTTGGTCAGCAGCGGCGAGTCGGCCGGCTCCACAGCGACGACCGTCGCCGTGGGCACTCGCTCCTTCAGCACCTGGCCGACGCCGGTGATGGTGCCGCCGGTACCGATGCCGGCGACGAAGTAGTCGACCTTGCCGTCGGTGTCGCGCAGGATCTCCTCCGCGGTGGTCTTGCGGTGGATCTCGACGTTCGCCTGGTTCTCGAACTGCCGGGCCAGGATTGCGCCGGGGGTCTGTGCGACCAGCTCCTCGGCCTTCGCGATCGCGCCCTTCATGCCGCCGGCGGGGTCGGTGAGGACCACCTCGGCGCCGTAGGCCTTCAGCAGCAGCCGGCGCTCGATCGACATCGACGACGGCATCGCCAGGACGACCTTGTAGCCGCGGGCAGCGCCGACCATCGCCAGTGCGATGCCGGTGTTGCCGCTGGTGGCCTCGACGATGGTGCCGCCGGGAGGCAGCTCACCGGAGGCCTCGGCGGCGTCGACGATGGCGACACCCAGGCGGTCCTTGACGCTGGAGGCGGGGTTGTAGAACTCGAGTTTGGCGAGCACCGTACCGGGGAGACCCTCGGTGATGCGGTTGAGCTTCACGAGGGGAGTGTTGCCGAATGCGCTCGTGATGTCGGGATGGATGCCGGACATGGTCTGCCTTTCGTGCGGGTCGGAGGACCTCCCGGCTACGCGGGAGATCGTCGCCCCAGCCTATGTCGCCACCGTTGCGGGGTGGCTTTTGTGACGACCTTTGCAGGCGTGCACCCAGCATGCCGGGCGTCTAGGCTGGAGCCCGCTCATGCCCGATTCCCGCCCTGCATCCCAAGCCCGCAGCGTCACCGAGACGCTGCGCGCCGCCACCGCCCTCCTCCAGCGCGCGGGGGTGCCCTCCGCCGACGTCGACGCGGAGCTGCTGCTGGCGCACGTGCTCGACCTGCGACGCGGCGAACTTCACGCCGCTGCGGTGCGCGGGGACGTCGTGACGGATGCCGCTGCATCCGTCTTCGCCGACCTGCTCGCCCGCCGCGCCGCGCGTGAGCCGCTGCAGCACCTGACCGGCCTCGCCCCCTTCCGTCACCTCGAACTGCGGGTCGGACCAGGCGTGTTCGTGCCCCGCCCGGAGACCGAGACCGTCGCGCAGATCGCAATCGACGCGCTCACTGCCGCGGCCGCGGCAGAACCGGTCGCCGTGGACCTCGGCACCGGCAGCGGGGCGCTCGCGCTGGCGATGGCGACCGAGGTGCCCCACGCGCGGGTGTACGCGGCGGAGAACTCCCTCGACGCATTCGTGTGGGCCAAGGAGAACTTCCGCGTCGTGGGCGCGGCGAACGCCCACATCGCGTTCGCCGACCTGGCCGACGCGTTCCCCGAACTCGACGGCACCGTGTCGGTCGTCGTCTCCAACCCGCCCTATGTGCCCGACGCGGCGATCCCGCGCGATCCGGAGGTGCGTGACTGGGATCCGCCGGCAGCGCTGTACGGGGGAGCGGACGGGCTGGATGTCGTACGCGTCATCAGCGGCGTCGCGGCTCGGCTGCTTCATCCGGGCGGAACCCTCGTGCTCGAGCACGGCGAGTGGCAGGGCGAACCCATCCGCGAACTGCTGACCGCAGACGGGTGGCGGGCGGCGGCGACCCATCGGGACCTGACGCTGCGCGACCGCGCGACCACCGCCGTGCGGGCGTAGCCGGGACCTTCCGCCGGCGCCGGTAGACTGGTTCGGTCATGTCCCCTGTTTTCGACAGTCGCGACGATGCCCAGCTGCTGCCCGGACTGCGCCAGGCACGCCAGGCGATCGCCCGCGGTCAGCTCATCGTGCTGCCCACCGACACGGTGTACGGCGTCGCTGCCGACGCCTTCAGCCCGGCCGCCGTCGCGCGGCTGCTGGCGGCGAAGGGCCGTGGCCGCCAGTCGCCGCCACCCGTGCTGGTCCCGGGATTGTCCACCCTGCGTGCCCTCGCGGCGGAGGTCCCGGAGGCAGTGGAACGACTCGTCGAGGAGTTCTGGCCCGGCGGACTGACGATCGTGCTTCCCGCCCAGCCATCGCTGTCGTGGGACCTCGGCGACACATTCGGCACGGTGGCCGTTCGGATGCCCGCGGACCGCATTGCGCTGGAGATGCTCGAGGAGTGCGGCCCGCTTGCGGTGTCCAGCGCCAACCTGACCGGCAAGGCGGCCGCCGTCGCGATCGACGAGGCCATCGACATGCTCGGCGACAGCGTCGCGGTGTATCTGGATGCCGGCACGCGTGAGAACGGCATCCCCTCGACCATCGTCGATGCGACGGGGCTCGTGGGGGAGGGTGAGCCGGTCGTGCGGGTGCTGCGCGAAGGCGTCATCGACCGCGCGCGACTTCGCGCGGTGCTCGGCGACCTGCTGGAAGCGGACCCCGACGAGGCGAACGACCCCGGCGCGGCGGTCGGCGGCACGGCGTGAAGCAGTACATCTTCATCATCATCCTCACCGCGGCTCTCGCATTCGTCTTCACGTGGGCGGTGTGGCGGCTGAGCCTGCGGTTCAAGCTGTATCCCGGCATCCGCGAGCGTGACGTGCACAAGACGCCGACCCCGCGCCTGGGTGGCATCGCGATGTTCCTCGCGATCGTCGTGGCGTTCGCCGTCTCGTCGTTTCACCCGGACCCCCGATTCGCGAGCTTCTGGTCCGATCCCGCGCCGTGGGCGGTGCTCGCCGCGACGACGCTCATCGTGATCGTCGGTGTCGCCGACGACCTGTGGGACCTTGACTGGACCATCAAGCTCGGGGCGCAGTTCCTCGCCGCCGGCATCGTCGCCTGGTTCGGGGAGCTGCAGATCTACACGCTGCCGATCGGCGGCATCACCGGGTTCTCCTCCACCGTCAGCTTCGTGCTCACGATCTTCTCCATCGTGATCGTCATGAACGCGGTCAACTTCATCGACGGACTCGACGGGCTCGTCGCCGGCGTCGCCCTCATCGCCAACGCCGTCTTCTTCGCCTACGCCTACCTGCTCATGCGCGACACCGGCCAGGCGACCTACTTCACGATGGCATCCTTCATCGCGGCGGTGCTCATCGGCGCGTGCATCGGCTTCCTGCCGCTGAACTGGAGTCCGGCGAAGCTGTTCATGGGGGACTCGGGCGCCCTCATGATCGGTCTGCTCATGGCGTGCTCGGCCGTGTCGATCACCGGATCGCTGGACCCCGCGCTGCTGACCGACCCCGACCAGTTCGGCAGGTCGCAGCTGCTGGGTGCGTTCATCCCGATCCTGCTGCCGGTGGTGGTGGTCATGCTGCCGCTGCTCGATTTCGGCATGGCGGTGCTCCGCCGGATGCGCGCTGGAAAGTCCCCGTTCTCACCCGACCGCAAACACCTGCACCACCGCATGCTCGACATGGGCCATTCCGACCGTGACGCCGTCGTCATCTTCTATGCATGGACCGCGGTGGTGAGCCTTTCCGTGCTGCTGATGTACATCGGCACCACCGCGGATTGGCCCGGCCAGTACCTGCCCGGTGTCGTCTTCGGTCTCATCGGCGGCGCGGCCTGCCTCGTCGTCACCCTCACCCCCGCCCGCCGCGTCTCACGCGCGATTCAGGAGTCACCATGACCCCCAGCCCGGTATCCAGCACCCCGCTCCTGCGCACCACCCTGGTGTGGTCCGCGGCCGTCACGGGGGTTCTCGCCGTCATCGGTGCCTTCATCGGCTACGCCGTGGGTGGCGCCGAGGGACTGTGGAGCGCTCTGGGCGGTATCGTCCTGGCGTTCGTCTTCCTCGGCATCACCGGAGCGAGCATCCTCATCGCCAACCGCTGGTACGGCGACGCCCTCTACGTGCCGATCTTCTTCGCCATCGTGCTCGGCGGGTGGATCGTGAAGTTCGGCGTGTTCATCGTGGTGCTGCTGGTGCTGCGGGGCCAGCCGTGGCTGAATCCGACCGTCTTCTTCGTCGCGCTCATCGTCGGAATCATCGCGTCGCTGATCATCGACGTCATCGTGATGTTGCGCATGCGGATCCCGCACGCGAGCGACGTCAGGCTGCCGAATGCCGGTGAGATCGACGACCCGGCCGACGGACCCGCCGAGCGGATTTGAGTCCGCCCTAAGTTTGATAGTGTTGACAAGCGCCCGCCCCGCCCCTCACGGAGTTCTTGCGGAGTGACGCTCATCGACCATCGTCGCACCGGCCCTGTGCCGGCGCCCCGAAGCTGGAGCCCGCGCTGTTCATTCACGCTGCGACACTGATCGCCCCCACCGCTGACGAAGGCGGATTCCACGGACCCTCGATCGACGAGTTCTTCCCGGATGCCGTCTTCCAGTTCGGTGACCTCGTCATCAACCGGATCCACCTGATCCAGTTCCTCGCCACCATCGCGATCGTCCTGATCCTCTGGCTCGGCACCCGTCGCATGACAGTGGTCCCCGGACGGTTCCAGAGCATCGTCGAGATGGGCCTGGACTTCGTTCGCGTCAACATCGCCGAAGACCTGCTGGGCAAGAAGGACGGCCAGCGGTTCCTGCCGATCCTGACCACCATCTTCTTCATGGTGCTGTTCATGAACATCACGGGAATCATCCCGTTCCTGAACATCGCCGGCACCGCCATCGTCGCTGTCCCGATGCTGCTGGCCGTGGTCAGCTACGTGACCTTCATCTACGCCGGCATCAAGAAGAGCCCGAAGAACTTCTTCAAGAACGCCCTCTTCCCCTCCGGCGTGCCGTGGCCGATCTACATCATCGTCACGCCCATCGAGCTGATCTCGACCTTCATCATCCGGCCGGTCACGCTCACGCTCCGACTCCTCATGAACATGATGGTCGGGCACCTGCTGCTGGTGCTGTTCTTCGCAGCGACGCAGTTCTTCCTGCTCGACATGGGTGGCTGGTGGTCGGCACTGGCAGCGGGTTCGCTCGCCTTCGGCTTCGTCTTCACCCTGTTCGAGATCCTGGTGGCTGTCCTCCAGGCCTACGTCTTCGCCCTCCTGACCGCTGTCTACATTCAGCTTGCGGTCGCGGAAGAGCACTAAGCGGGTCGGCTGAGCGCCGCCCATAACCGAAAGGAAAACCCCCGTGGACGCAACTACGGTTCTCGCTGAGCTGAGCGGCAACGTCGCGACGATGGGCTACGGCCTCGCCGCTATCGGTCCCGCCATCGGCGTCGGCATCGTCGTCGGCAAGACGATCGAGGGTGTCGCCCGTCAGCCCGAGCTCGCAGGTCGCCTGCAGGTCCTGATGTGGATCGGTATCGCCTTCACCGAGGCGCTGGCCTTCATCGGCATCGCGACCTACTTCATCTTCACCTCCTGATCGCCCCCACCAGACCTAAGGAGACAGGATGCTGAATGCTCTTGTCGCGTACGCCGCGGAAGAGGGCGCTGCGCCCAACCCTCTCATTCCCGCGTGGTACGACATCATCTGGTCGGCCGTCTGCTTCGTCGTCATCCTCTTCGTCGTGTGGAAGGTCGCCCTTCCCAAGATGAAGACGCTGCTCGATGAGCGTGCTGCCGCGATCGAGGGAAACATCGCCCGTGCGGACGAGGCCCAGCGCAAGGCGGAGGCTGCTCTCGAGCAGTACACCGCTCAGCTGGCCGCGGCCCGCAAGGAAGCCGGCGAGATCCGCGACGCCGCCCGCGAGGACGGCAAGAAGATCGTCGCCGAAGCGAAGGATGCCGCCTCCTCGGAGGCAGCACGGCTGACCGCCGCCGCGCACTCGCAGATCGAGGCAGAGCGCCAGACGGCTCTGGTTTCGCTCCGCAACGAGGTGGGCACTCTCGCCCTCGACCTCGCTGGCGGTGTGATCGGCGAAACGCTGTCCGACGACGCGAAGGCTCAGGCTGTCGTTGACCGCTTCCTGGCCGACCTCGAATCCTCTGAGGCGTCCAAGTAATGGGCAGCGCGACCACTCAGGCCCTCGCGGCGACGACGTCGGCGCTCAGCGCCGCGTCGGCGGTCGACCTGGGCGTGGCCCGCGAGCTGTTCGTCGCGGCGCGCACGCTCGGCGACTCGTCGCAGCTGAGCGGCGCGCTGGCGGACTCCTCCGCGGCACCCGCCGCGCGGGCGAACGTCGTCTCGCACGTGTTCGGGTCGTCGTTCCAGCCCACCACGGTGTCGCTGCTGACCACGGCTGTCCAGCAGCGGTGGTCGTCGGCTTCGGATCTCGTCGACGGGATCGAGGAGCTCGGCATCCGAGCCGCCGCGATCGCGGAGCCGGGCACCGACATCGACGGTGAGCTGTTCGGGGTGTTGCGCACAGTCGCTGCGAACCCCGAACTGGAGCTCGCCCTGGGCAGTCGCCTCGGTGATGCATCGGCGAAGGGCGCGCTCATCGAGACCGTCCTCGCCGGGCACACCAGCGAAGCGACCACCCTCATCGTCTCCGCAGCTGCGCAGCAGCCGCGGGAACGTCGGGTGCGTCAGCTGCTCGGCCGGGCCATGCGCCTGGTGGCGCAGCAGCGGGGGCGCACGGTGGCCACGGTCATCGCGGCACGGCCGCTGGGCGCGGCCCAGACCGAACGACTTTCCGTTGCACTGGCGGGGCGCTACGGCACCGAGGTCTCGCTCAACGTCGTCATCGACCCTTCGGTCGTCGGCGGCGTGCGCATCGAGATCGCGGATGACGTCATCGACGCCAGCGTCGCCAGCCGACTGCACGACCTGCGCCAGAAGCTGGCCGGATAGAGCTTGCCGCTTTTCTAAGCGGAGATTTCGGGGCTGAACGGCCCCATGACACGAAGGAAGACCATGGCAGAACTCTCCATCAGCCCCGACGTCATCCGTGACGCGCTGAAGGACTTCGTCGCCGCGTACGAGCCCACCGGGGCCGCGGCGACCGAGGTCGGCACCGTCATCGACGCCGCCGACGGCATCGCCCACGTCGAGGGACTTCCCGGCGTCATGGCGAACGAGCTCGTCCGCTTCGGCGACGGCACGGCCGGCCTCGCGCTCAACCTCGACGAGCACGAGATCGGTGTCGTCGTCCTCGGCGACTTCTCCGGCATCGAGGCCGGTCAGCAGGTCACCCGTACCGGTGAGGTGCTCTCGGTGCCCGTCGGCGACGGCTACCTCGGCCGCGTCGTCGACCCGCTCGGCAACCCGATCGACGGCCTCGGCGCCGTCGCTGCGGAAGGCCGTCGCGCCCTCGAGCTGCAGGCGCCCGGCGTCATGCAGCGCAAGAGCGTGCACGAGCCGATGCAGACGGGCATCAAGGCGATCGACGCCATGATCCCCGTCGGCCGCGGTCAGCGTCAGCTGATCATCGGTGACCGCCAGACCGGCAAGACGGCCATCGCGATCGATACGATCATCAACCAGAAGGCCAACTGGGAGTCCGGCGACGTCAACAAGCAGGTGCGCTGCATCTACGTCGCCATCGGCCAGAAGGGCTCCACGATCGCCTCTGTGAAGGGCGCGCTCGAGGATGCCGGAGCGATGGAGTACACCACCATCGTCGCCGCACCCGCGTCGGACCCCGCCGGCTTCAAGTACCTCGCCCCGTACACCGGCTCGGCCATCGGCCAGCACTGGATGTACGGCGGCAAGCACGTCCTGATCATCTTCGACGACCTGTCGAAGCAGGCTGAGGCCTACCGCGCCGTTTCGCTGCTGCTGCGCCGCCCGCCGGGCCGTGAGGCTTACCCGGGCGACGTGTTCTACCTGCACTCCCGTCTGCTCGAGCGTTGCGCGAAGCTCTCCGATGAGCTCGGTGCCGGCTCCATGACGGGCCTGCCGATCATCGAGACGAAGGCCAACGACGTGTCGGCCTACATCCCGACCAACGTGATCTCGATCACCGACGGCCAGATCTTCCTGCAGTCGGACCTGTTCAACGCGAACCAGCGTCCGGCCGTGGACGTGGGCATCTCGGTGTCCCGCGTCGGTGGTGATGCCCAGGTGAAGTCGATCAAGAAGGTCTCCGGCACGCTGAAGCTCGAGCTGGCGCAGTACCGCTCGCTCGAGGCGTTCGCGATGTTCGCGTCCGACCTCGACCCGGCTTCGCGTCGTCAGCTGGCCCGCGGTGCGCGCCTGACCGAGCTGCTCAAGCAGCCGCAGTACTCGCCCTACCCCGTCGAGGAGCAGGTCGTCTCGATCTGGGCCGGAACCAAGGGCAAGCTCGACTCCATCGAGGTCGAGGACGTGCTGCGGTTCGAGCGCGACCTGCTCGATTACCTCAAGCGCAACACGTCGATCCTCGACACCCTGCGCGAAACCAACGTCCTCGACGACGACACGGCGGCTGAGCTCGAAAAGCTCACCGACGCGTTCGTGCTCGAGTTCCAGTCCGGCAAGGGCCTGGCGATCGACCACCCGGGTCACGAGGAGTTCGCTGCTGCGGACGCCGAAGACGTGAACCAGGAGAAGATCGTCAAGGGTCGCCGGGGCTGACGACTCAGTAGGGATAGCCAATGGGCGCACAACTGCGGGTCTACAAGCAGAAGATCGGTTCTGCTCAGACGACCAAGAAGATCACGAAGGCGATGGAGCTCATCGCGGCTTCGCGCATCCAGAAGGCGATGGCGCGCGTGCGCGCGTCGGCGCCCTTCGCGCGAGCCGTCACGCGCGCCGTCTCCGCGGTCGCGACGCACTCCAACGTGCACCACCCCCTCACCACGGAGCGTCCGGTGATCCGCCGCTCGGCGGTGGTCATCTTCGCCTCCGACCGGGGCCTGGCCGGCGCCTTCAACTCCCAGATCCTGCGCGAAGGGCTCGAGCTCGCCGAGCTCCTGCGCTCGCAGGGCAAGGAAGTGTCGTACTTCCTCATCGGTCGCCGGGCGGTGGGCTACTTCCAGTTCCGCCGCATGGAGGCCGCAGGGGAGTGGACCGGTGACACCGACACTCCGCACTTCAACACCGCGGAACTGATCGCGGGCGCCCTGCTGGACGCCTACGACCGCGGCGGCGAAGACGGTGGCGTGGATGAGATCCACCTCGTATACAACCGTTTCGTCAGCATGATGACTCAGACCCCCGAGCGCGTGCGACTGCTCCCGCTCGAGGTCGTGGAGGCAGCCGAAGAAGCGGTGCCCTCCGGTCAGGTGTACCCCCTGTACGAATTCGAGCCGAGCCCGGAGGTCGTCCTGGACGCCCTCCTGCCGGTGTACGTCCAGAGCCGCGTCTTCAACGCCCTCCTGCAGTCGTCGGCGGCCAAGCACGCCGCGACGCAGAAGGCGATGAAGTCGGCCAGTGACAACGCCGACAAGCTCATCACCGACTACACCCGCCTGCGCAACAACGCGCGACAGGCAGAGATCACGCAGCAGATCGCCGAGATCGTCGGCGGCGCCGACGCTCTGGCGTCGGGCAAGTAATTCCACCGAAAGAGAAGACAATGACTCTCACCGCACCCGAGGCCACCACGGTCACCGGCCGCGTCGCGCGCGTCACCGGCCCGGTCGTGGACATCGAGTTCCCGCACGACTCGATTCCGCCGGTCTACAACATGCTGAAGACCACGATCACGATCGGCGACGAATCGAACGAGATCACGCTCGAGGTCGCTCAGCACCTCGGCGACGACCTGATTCGCGCCATCGCCCTCAAGCCCACCGACGGCCTCGTCCGCGGCCAGGAGGTGCGCGACACCGGCGGGCCCATCACGGTCCCCGTCGGCGACGTCACCAAGGGCAAGGTCTTCAACGTCACCGGTGACGTGCTCAACGGCGCACCCGGCGAGAAGATCGAGGTCACCGAGCGCTGGGGCATCCACCGCAAGGCGCCGAACTTCGACCAGCTCGAGTCGAAGACCACGATGTTCGAGACCGGCATCAAGGTCATCGACCTGCTCACCCCGTATGTGCTGGGTGGAAAGATCGGCCTGTTCGGCGGCGCCGGTGTCGGCAAGACCGTCCTCATCCAGGAGATGATCCAGCGCGTCGCGCAGGACCACGGCGGTGTGTCGGTGTTCGCCGGTGTCGGCGAGCGCACCCGTGAGGGCAACGACCTCATCCACGAGATGGAAGAAGCCGGCGTCTTCGAGAAGACCGCCCTCGTGTTCGGCCAGATGGACGAGCCGCCGGGGACGCGTCTGCGCGTGGCCCTGTCCGCGCTGACGATGGCGGAGTACTTCCGCGACGTGCAGAAGCAGGACGTGCTGTTGTTCATCGACAACATCTTCCGCTTCACGCAGGCCGGCTCCGAGGTCTCCACGCTGCTGGGCCGTATGCCCTCGGCAGTCGGCTACCAGCCGAACCTCGCCGATGAGATGGGTGTGCTCCAGGAGCGCATCACCTCCACGCGCGGTCACTCGATCACCTCGCTCCAGGCGATCTACGTCCCCGCCGACGACTACACCGACCCGGCCCCGGCGACGACCTTCGCCCACCTGGACGCGACGACCGAGCTGTCGCGTGAGATCGCGTCGAAGGGTCTGTACCCCGCCGTCGACCCGCTCACCTCGACCAGCCGCATCCTCGACCCCCGCTACATCGGGGACGAGCACTACCGCGTGGCCACGGCGGTCAAGCAGATCCTCCAGAAGAACAAGGAACTGCAGGAGATCATCGCGATCCTCGGTGTCGACGAGCTGTCGGAAGAGGACAAGGTGGTCGTCTCGCGCGCCCGCCGCATCCAGCAGTTCCTCTCGCAGAACACCTACATGGCCAAGAAGTTCACCGGCGTCGAGGGCTCCACGGTCCCGATCAAGGAGACCATCGAGTCGTTCGGCGCGATCGTCAAGGGCGACTTCGACCACGTGGCCGAGCAGGCCTTCTTCAACGTCGGCGGCATCTCCGACGTCGAAGAGAAGTGGGCGCAGATCCAGAAGGAGAACGGCTGACATGGCGCTGACCGTCAGTCTCGTCTCCGCTGAGGCGGAGGTCTGGGCAGGTGAGGCGAGCCTCGTCGTGGCCAAGACCGTCGAGGGTGAGATCGGCTTCATGACCGGCCACGAGCCCGTGCTCGCGATGCTGGCCGAAGGCCAGGTGCGCATCACGACCGTCGATGGAACCAAGATCGTCGTTGACGCGCGCGAGGGCTTCCTCTCGATGGAGGGCGACGACCTTTCGATCGTGGCCGGCCACGCCGCAATGGTCTCCTGACCGCTGTCACCGCACGAATGCACCGAATGAGCATGCTCTTCGGTGCATTCGTGCGTTCTCCCGCGGATCGGGCCGCCGCATGCTGATCCTGCTGCCACCCTCGGAGACCAAGCGGGCAGGCGGCGACGGTGCGCCGATGGAGGCCGCCACGCTCGCCCTGCCGCAGCTGGCACCCCAGCGCGCTGCGGTGGCCGATGCGCTCATCGCCCTGTCGGCCGACGAGGACACCGCGGCGCGCGTGCTCAAGCTCAGCGCGAGGCAGCGCGGCGAGGTGGCCGTCAACGCCGGCCTGTGCACCTCTGCGGCCATGCCCGCGATCGACCGTTACACCGGCGTGCTGTACGACGCACTCGATGCGGCATCCCTCGACGGACCCGCCCGGCGCTGGCTGGGCGCACACGTGCTCATCCACTCGGCACCCTTCGGCCCGGTTTCCGCGCTGGACCCGATCCCCGCCTACCGGCTGGGTGCGCAGGCCTCGCTCCCCGGGCTGCCGGCGCTGCGGCGCGTGTGGGCGGTGCCGGTGTCGGCCGCGCTCGCGGATGCCGCGCCGTCGTTCGTGCTCGATCTGCGGTCCGAGGCCTACGTCGCGCTCGGTCCGGTGCCCGCCGGGGTCGACAGCGCGTACGTGCGTGTCGTCTCCGCCGGCGCTGACGGCACCGTGCGGGCGCTGAACCACTTCAACAAGCGTGCGAAGGGCGACCTCGTCCGCCGCCTCGCGCTGGACCGGCCGCGGATCGCCTCCCGCGCGGGTTTCCTGCGCTGGGCGCAGGACGCGGGACTTCGGACAACAGCCGGCGGCGGCACCGGCGAGCTGGAGCTGTTCGCCTAACGCCCCAGGTGCTCCGCGGTGCGCTGGGTGTTCTCCGCGATCGCGATGAGTGCGACGACCGCCTCGATTGCGAACCGCAGCACGACGACGGCCAGGAACGCGGCGATCGGCACCACGATCAGCGTGGAGACGATCAGCGCCACGCCGCCGCCGACGTTGACGAACGGCGGCACGAGCATGCCGATGCCGAGGATCAGGCCGCTGAGGAAGTAGTACACGAAGCCGATCGCGATGGCGATCAGCCCCACCACGTAGAACGCGCTTGCGAGCCGGCGCGTGATGAACGTGCGGAACGAGATGTCGAACAGGGCGCGAAGGAAGCCGCGGCCCGCGTCGGCGGGGGCTGCGGCGGACGTCGGCACGCCGGTGTCGTCGGGGTCGGCTGCCGGGTCGTAGCCTGCCGTGCCGGTCGGCCTGGTGGATGCTTGAGCCGCCGCCGCAGCGGCGGCGGGCTGGGTGGGGCGCGGGGGCACGGGTGGCAGTTCGGCGTCGCTCATCGGGCTCTCCTGGTTCGTCGGTGGCTGGCGCCAGGCTAGCGCGGCGTCGCATGGGGGGGCGCGCGCCTCGCTAGCATGTGACCGCAGGACACTTGTCCCGCTGGCGCCGTAGGCGCCACATCTCGACGGAGGTCGACCATGAGTCCCTACGACACAGACGGCGGTATGCTCGCGCTCATCGCCGTATTCGGCTTCATCTGGCTGCTGTTCGGCATCGCCGGCTACGTCCTGACGTCGCTGTTCATGATGAAGCTGTTCGACAAGGCAGGGGTTCAGGGCAAGTGGCGCGCCTGGGTGCCCGTCTACAACACCATGATCTTCGCCAAGCTGGGCGATCTGAACCCGTGGTGGCTGCTGATCGCCTGGGTCGCCGGTGGCGTGCTGTCCGGCGTCGGCATCGGCTGGCTGTTCCTGGTCGCCGCCAGCGTCTACACCGTGCTCGCGGCCTACCGCGTCGGTCTCAAGCTGCAGAAGGAGCCGGTCTGGCTCGTGCTGTACATCTTCCTGACGATCGTGTGGTTCGGCATCGTCGCCTTCGACAAGTCCCGTTGGAACCTCGCCGTCCCGCCGGCGCCCTGGGCGAACTCGTTCCTCAAGGACACCACCGTGTGGGCGGGGATCCCGGCGCAGACCGCGGTCGGCGGTTACCCGGCAGCCCCCGGCTACCCGGGCTACCCGCAGCAGCCGACCGGCTACCAGCCGCCGGCAGCTCCCGCCGGCTACCAGCCGCCGGCAGCTCCGGCCGGCTACCAGCCGCCGGCACCGCCGGCTGGCTACCAGCCGCCCGCGGCTTACCAGCCGCCCGCCGGCTACCAGCCGCCCGCGGCCACTCAGCCGCCGCCCTACCAGCCGCCGGCAGCGCCCACCACGCCGCCCACGGAGCCGCCTGCCGCTCCCCAGCCGCCGACCGAGCCGCCGACGACCGAGCCGCCTGCTGCCACGGAGCCTCCGAAGCAGTAGTCACACGACCACAAGAGCCCTCCGCCCGCGCGGGGGGCTCTTGTGTGCGCGCTAGCGTGGGGGCATGACCGCTCTCGCATCGCGCCGCGTCGGCTCGTCCGGCCTCGTCGTCTCCGCTGCCGGCCTCGGCTGCAACAACTTCGGGCGGGTAGGCACCGCCACCGAGACGCTGAAGGGAACGCGTGCGGTGCTGGATGCCGCGATCGACGCGGGCATCACGTTCCTGGACACCGCGGACATGTACGGCAAGCAACCCGGCCTGTCCGAGACGCTGATGGGGCAGGCGCTGGGTTCCCGCCGCGATGAGGTGGTGCTGGCGACCAAGTTCGGCCATGCCGGCTTCGCGATGACGGGGCTGCCGGCGGACGCGAAGGGGTCCCGCTCCTACATCCGCCGGGCCGTTGAGGGGTCGCTGCGGCGGCTGCAGACCGACTGGATCGATCTGTACCAACTGCACACCCCCGATCCCGGCACGCCGATCGAGGAGACCCTCGATGCGCTCGGCGACCTCGTCCGCGAGGGCAAGGTGCGCTACATCGGGCACTCCAACCTGACCGGCTGGCAGATCGCCGAGGCCGACTTCGTCGCGCGCGGGCGCCACGGCGTGCCGTTCATCTCGGCGCAGAACCATTACAGCCTGCTGGCCCGCGCCGCCGAGCGCGACGTGCTGCCGGCGGTCGAGCGCTTCGGGCTGGGGTTCTTCCCGTACTTCCCGCTTCACAACGGGCTGCTCACCGGCAAGTTCTCCCGCGACGCTGCGCCCACCGACACCCGCATCATGCGGCAGCGCCGGCACGTGTACGACGACGCCCCGTGGGACGCGCTGGAGGAATACCGGGCGTTCTGCGACGCACGCGGCATCACGATGCTCGAGGCCACATACGGCTGGCTGCTGGCCCGGCCCGCGCTGTCCAGCGTCATCGCCGGCGCAACGACCCCCGAGCAGGTGCGCGCCAACGCAGCGGCAGCCAGCGCCTGGTCGCCGAGTGCCGACGACCTCGCCGCGATCGACGCGCTGTTCCCGCTGGTCGAGGACCCCGCTGCGCGCGTGTGAGGCGCGTTCGCCGAGGGCGCACCGGGCGCTCGTCGGCTCTCTGGCAGAGGATGTGACGCTGGCGTAGCGTCGGATCCCGTGCGTCGTGCTCGGCGCAGAAAGGAACGCCCGTGCTCGGGAAGCTTCTGGTGCGGTACGCCACGCCGATGTGGCCGCTCATCGTCGCCGTCGTGGTGTTCCAGCTGGCGCAGTCGGTGGCATCCCTCATGCTGCCCACCCTCAACGCCGACATCATCGACAAGGGCGTGGTCACCGGCGACATCGAGGTGATCTGGTCCACCGGCGGCATCATGCTCGTGGCCAGCGCCGTGCAGATCGTGTGCGCCATCATCGCCGTCTGGTTCGGGTCGCGCCTGGCCACCGCCGTCGGGCGCGACCTGCGCGCCGACCTGTTCCACCGCGTCGTGGCCTTCTCGCAGCGCGAAGTGGGGCAGTTCGGGGCGCCGTCGCTCATCACCCGCAACACCAACGACGTCCAGCAGGTGCAGATGCTGGTGCAGGTGTCGGCCACGCTGATGATCTCCGCCCCCATGCTCGCCATCGGCGGGGTGGTCATGGCGGTCCGCCAGGATGCCGGGCTGTCCTGGCTGATGGCGGTGTCGGTGCCGCTGCTGCTGGTGATCGTGGGGCTCATCGTCGTGCGCATGGTGCCGGCGTTCACGCAGATGCAGCAGCGTATCGACCGCGTCAACCAGATCCTGCGCGAACAGCTCACCGGCATCCGCGTCATCCGCGCGTTCGTGCGCGAACGCCAGGAGCACGACCGGTTCTCCCGCGCCAGCGAAGACGTCATGGACACGGGGCTGCGAGCCGGAAACCTCATGGCGCTGATGTTCCCCGCCGTCATGCTGGTGATGAACCTGTCCAGCGTCGCGGTGATCTGGTTCGGCGCCGGGCAGGTGCAGGATGCCGGAGTGCAGGTCGGCACGCTGTTCGCATTCTTGAACTACATGATGCAGATCCTCATGGGCGTCATGATGGCCACCTTCATGTTCGTGATGATCCCGCGAGCCGCCGTGTGCGCGACCCGCATCGGCGACGTGCTCGACGCGGAACCGTCGGTGAAGGCGCCCGCCGCCGCGGCCCCGGTGCCGCCGGCGTCGGGGCGGATCGACTTCGACCACGTCGACTTCGCCTACCCGGGCGCGGATGAGGCGGTGCTGCACGACCTCACCTTCACCGTCGCCCCCGGTACGACGACGGCGATCATCGGATCGACCGGATCGGGCAAATCCACCCTCGTCGGCCTCGTCCCGCGGCTGTTCGATGCCACCGGCGGCGCAGTCAGGGTCGATGGGGTCGACGTGCGTGCGTACGATCCCGACGACCTGTGGAAACGGATCGGGCTCGTGCCGCAGCGGGCGTTCCTGTTCTCCGGGACCGTCGCGTCCAACCTGCGCTACGGCAACGCCGAGGCCACCGAAGACGAACTGTGGCAGGCGCTGGAACTGGCGCAGGCGAGGGACTTCGTGCAGGCCATGCCCGAGCAGCTCGCCGCCCCCATCGCACAGGGCGGCACCAACGTCTCCGGCGGGCAGCGCCAGCGCTTGGCGATAGCGCGGGCACTGGTGAAGAACCCCAGCATCCAGATCTTCGACGACTCGTTCTCGGCGCTGGATCTGCGCACCGATGCGGCGCTGCGTCGGGCGCTGGACGAGCAGCTCCCCGACACGACCCGGCTGGTCGTCGCACAGCGGGTCTCCACGATCCAGGGCGCCGATCAGATCATCGTGCTCGAACACGGCCGCATCGTCGGCATCGGCAGGCATGACGAACTCCTCGAGACGTGCCAGACGTACCGCGAGATCGTCGGTTCCCAGCTCGCAGCGGAGGCGGCATGAGCGGCCCCGGTCCCCGCGGCCCCGGCGGCATGAGCGGCCCCGGCCCGCGCGGCCCCGGCGCAGTCGCCCTGCCCGTGCAGAAGGCGCAGAACTTCGGCCCCAGCGCGAAGCGCCTGTTCGGGATGCTGCGGGTGGACATGCCGCAGCTGATCGCCGTGCTGCTGCTGGGAGTGCTGAGTGTCGCGCTGTCGGTGACCGGCCCGAAGATACTCGGCGAGGGCACGAACGTCGTCTTCGCGGGATTCATCTCACTGCAGGCACCCGCCGGTGCCACCCAGCAGCAGGTGGTTGACGGCCTCATCGCGGCCGGCGACCAGGAGCAGGCCGACATGCTCGCCGCGATGGACTTCGTGCCGGGGGCGGGAATCGATTTCGACCGTCTCGCGTGGATCCTGGCCGCAGTGCTGGCGGTGTACCTGTTCTCGGCTGTCTTCGGCTGGCTGCAGGCGCGGATCCTCAACGGCATCGTGCAGCGGGCGATGCATCGGCTGCGCATGCAGGTCGAGGACAAGATCCACCGCCTGCCGCTGTCGTACTTCGACCGGGTGCAACGAGGCGAACTGCTCAGCCGGGTGACCAACGACGTCGACAACATCGGCCAGACCATGCAGCAGACGCTGTCCCAGGTGATCGTGTCGCTGCTGACGGTCGTGGGCGTGCTGATCATGATGTTCGTCATCTCGCCGCTGCTCGCGCTGATCGCGCTGGTGACGATTCCGCTCACGATCGTCATCACGGTGCTCATCGCCCGTCGCTCGCAGCGGCTCTTCGTCGCGCAGTGGACGGCCACCGGCGTGCTCAACGCGCGCGTCGAGGAGACGTTCTCCGGCCACTCGATCGTGAAGGTGTTCGGTCACCAGCGAGAGGTGGAGGAGGACTTCCGAGCCGAGAACGAGGAGGTGTACCGAGCCACCTTCGGCGCACAGTTCCTCTCCGGCATCATCATGCCCGCGATGATGTTCGTCGGAAACCTCGTGTACGTCGGCATCGCCGTCGTCGGCGGACTGCAGGTGGCAGGGGGGCGGCTGTCCATCGGCGACGTGCAGGCCTTCATCCAGTACTCGCGCCAGTTCACCCAGCCGCTGAGTCAGCTGGGGTCGATGGCGAACCTGCTGCAATCGGGCGTCGCCAGCGCCGAGCGGGTGTTCGAGCTGCTCGACGAGCAGGAGCAGAGCCCCGACCCCGATCCGGCCCAGACCGTGGACGAGCAGGCCAGCGACCTCGACTTCGAGGCGGTGTCGTTCCGCTACACCGCCGACAAGCCGCTCATCGAGGGCCTCGACCTGTCGGCGCGGCCCGGGAGCACCGTCGCCATCGTCGGGCCGACCGGGGCGGGCAAGACGACGCTGGTGAACCTCATCATGCGCTTCTACGACATCGACGCCGGCCGGATCACGCTGGACGGGCTCGACATCCGGGCGATGACGCGCGACGATCTGCGGTCGCGCACCGGAATGGTGCTGCAGGACACGTGGCTGTTCGCCGGCACGGTCCGCGAGAACATCCTCTACGGCCGCCCCGACGCCAGCGAGCAGGAGATGGTGGATGCCGCCTCCGCGGCGTACGTGGACCGGTTCGTGCACGCCCTCCCGGACGGCTATGACACCCTGCTGGACGATGAGGCGACGAACCTCAGCGTGGGGGAGCGGCAGCTGGTGACGATCGCACGGGCATTCCTGGCCGACCCGCGACTGCTGATTCTCGACGAGGCCACGAGTTCGGTGGACACCCGCACCGAGTTGCTCATCCAGCGGGCCATGTCGCGGCTGCGCCAGGACCGCACCTCGTTCGTCATCGCGCACCGGCTCTCCACGATCCGCGACGCCGACCTCATCCTCGTCATGGAGCAGGGCGCGATCGTCGAACAGGGGACCCACGACGAGCTGCTGGCGGCCAAGAACGCCTACTGGCGGCTGTACAACGCGCAGTTCGAGGCGCCGCTGGACGATGACGGCGCACCGAGCGGTGTCGAGGCTGTCCACTAGGATGTGAAACGCGTTCCTTTTCCGGAGCGCATCCGCTGACACGGGAAGGCTGCAAGCGTGCCCGAGGCCACCACCCAGACGCGCGTCGTCGCGGTGCCCGGTGGGGAACTGACGCTGTCGTGGGCCGCGGTCACCGACGTCGGCCGCCGCCGTGAGGTCAACCAGGACGCGCTGCTCGCCCACTACCCGCTGTTCATCGTCGCCGACGGCATGGGCGGTCACATCGGCGGCGAGATCGCCAGTGCGCGGACGATTGAGCGACTGACCACCGTGGCCGAGAAGGACACCGTCTCGACCAAGGCCATCGAGAAGGCCCTCTCCCGCGCCGTCGAGGACATCGCCAAGCATCCCGGAGCCACCGACGATGGCACCGGCACGACGGTGACCGGCGTGTTCCTGGACGTCTCCGGCGACGAGGCCACCTGGGTCACGCTCAACATCGGCGACTCGCGGGTGTATCTCATGCGCGACGAGAGCCTCATGCAGATCACGACGGACCACTCGGTCGTGCAGGAACTCGTCTCCGCGGGCCGGCTGAGCCCGGAAGAGGCCGAGAACCACCCCTACGGCAACGTCATCACCCGGGCCGTCGGCCCCACCGAGAGCGTCACGCCCGATTACGTGCGCCTGGACATCGTCGACGGCGACCGCTTCGTCATCTGCAGCGACGGGCTCACCAAGGAACTGACCGACTACGGCATCCTGCACTTCCTCCTGGAGCACGCCGACCCCGCCGAGGCGGTGGATGCCATGCTGCGCGCTGCCGTCGAGAACGGCGGTCGCGACAACATCTCGATCATCGTGCTCACCTCGGAGCTGTTCGTCGACGACATCGACGGCGATACCGCCGAACGGCCGCAGACCGCCGCGACCCACGTGATCCAGACGGTGCCGCCGCAGGACGACGCGAACGGCGCAGCGTCCTCCACAGCCTCCGACTGACTCGCAGCATCCGCACTGGGCCGATCCGGCGCTGCGGGCAGGCGGCGGGTGCGGTGTGCTGGGAGCATGGCCGCCACCGACCCCGTCGCCGACGAACCGCTGACGCTGCCGGTTGCCGCGGAGCCCGCGCCGCGGCCGGCACTGCCTGTGGTCTCGGCACTGCTGCCCGTCGCGGCAGCGGTCGGGTTGTGGGCGGTTACCGGGTCGGTGTTCTCGCTGTGGTTCGCCGCGCTCGGACCGCTGCTGGCGGGGGGTGCGGCGCTGGACGGCCTGCGCTCGGCCCGCCGCGACCGCCGCCGCGCACGGCAGCGCCATGAACGCGCCCGCGCCGAGACGATCGACGCCCTCGAGGCCCGTCACGCCGGAGAGCGGGCGCGGCTGCACGGCATCCACCCCGACGTGGCCGCCTACCTCGCGGCGCCGCAGGAGATCTGGCGCACCGTGCCGGGGCGGCCGGGCCACCTCGTGGTCGGCGTGGGGGAGCGGACCAGCGCGGTGCGTGTCGGCGGCGGCACCACCCGCGCCGATGCGGCGCTGCGGGCACGAGCGGCCGTGCTCGCCGACGCGCCGCTGACGGTGCCCGCCGCCGCCGGCATCGCCGTCGTGGGCCCGCCGGTCGCCGCGGCGGCCGTCGCACGCGGGCTCGTGCTGCAGCTGTGTCTGACGTCCCCACCAGGCGATGTGCGCGTCGTGGGTGCCGCCGCCACGGACGGCGGCTGGAGCGCCGCTCTGCCGCATCGGCAGGCGCTGACCGGCATCGCGGTGCAGCTGCGCACTCCCGGAGAGGCGATCGAGCGCGGGGTCGACGCCCTCGTCGCCGTCGTGGCGCCGGGGACCCCGCCACCGCCGCGCTGCGCGGCCGTGCTCACCCTCACCGGCCTGACCACCGCGCGGCTGGACCACGGGGGTCTTGCCCGCGACGTGACGGTGGAGCCGGTGGGGAGGGCACAGGCGGCCGCGATCGCCGATGCGCTCGACACCCGCGCCGGCCAGGTGGCCGGCGGCGCCCCCACCCCGTCGGGGGACCTGGCCGACCTGCTCCCGCTGGTGCCCGCGGCCGCACCGGGCACCCTTCCGGCGATCATCGGGCGCGACGGCGGCGAACCGGTCGTGGTGGATCTCGTCGTGGACGGCCCGCATGCGGTGGTCACCGGCGTCACGGGAGCAGGGAAGAGCGAGCTGCTCGCCACGTGGATCGCGGGACTGTGCGCCACGCACACGACCGCCCAGGTGGCGTTCCTCCTCGCCGACTTCAAGGGCGGCCGCGCCTTTGACCGGCTGGCCACGCTGCCGCACGTCACCGGTGTGCTCACGGACCTCGACGAGGCGACCGCGCACCGCGCGATCGAGAGCCTTCGGGCGGAGCTGCGCCATCGGGAGCGGGTGCTCGCCGACCGCGGCGCGCGCGACGTCGATGAGGCGGCGGGCGCGCTGCCCAGGCTCGTGATCGTCGTGGACGAATACGCCGCCCTGGTGGGGACGCAGCCGGGTCTGCACGACGTGTTCGCCGACATCGCCGCGCGCGGGCGCGCCCTGGGCATGCACCTGATCCTGGCCGGACAGCGCGCCGGCGGGGTGTTCCGTGACGCGTTGCTGGCGAACTGTCCGCTGCGCATCTGCCTGCGGGTGACGGATGCCGCCGACTCGCGATTGGTCATCGGCACCGACGACGCGGCGTCGCTACCAGGCGACCCGGCCGCCCGCGGGCTCGCGCTGGTGCGCCGGGCCGCCGACCGCGTCCCGCGCACCGTGCGCGTCGCGGTGTGTGCGCCGCCGACCCTCGCCGCTCTCGCCGCCGCCGACGCCGGCCCGCCGCCGCGACGGCCCTGGTTGCCGGAACTGCCGGCCGTGCTGCCGCTGGCGTCGCTGACCGCGTCGGCGGACCCGGGCGGGGGCACGCTCCTGCTCGGCCTCGCGGATGAGCCGCAGCGGCAGCGGCAGCGGGCAGTCGCGCTGCTGCCCGCCGATCGCGGCCTGCTCGTGGTGGGAGGACCTGCGTCGGGCAAGACCGGCGTGCTGTGGGCGGCGGCCGCGCAGCACGACCCGGCACGCACCGTCACCGTGCCGCGTGACCCGGAAGCCGCCTGGGACACGATCGACGCATTCAGCGACCTGCCGCCGGGAACGCTCGTGCTGCTGGACGACGTCGACGCCCTGGTGGCTCCGTTCGGACCCGACCACCAGGCGTTGATCGTCGACCGCGTCGAAGCCCTCGCACGTGACTGCGGCCGGCGCGGCATCCGCGTCATCGCCACCGCGCAACGCCCCACCGGCCTCGCCGGCCGCCTGGCGCCGCTGCTGCCCCGGCGGGCGCTGCTGGCACTGCCCACCCGCGCGGATCACGTCGCGGCGGGCGGGGAGGCATCGGCGCACCGCCGTGACCTGCCGCCGGGGCGCGGCACTCTGGACGGCGTCACGGTGCAGTTCGCGCTCGCCGCAGGCCCCGCCGAGCCCCCGCCGCCACCGGTGCCGCTGTTCGAACCGGCGGGGCTCACCGCTGTGGTGGCGCCCGCCTCGCCCGCCGCCCGTGCGGTGCGTGTGCGATGGGCCGCCGCGGGCATCGACGTGCGCGAGCTCGGACAGCATGCCGGCTCCGGATCCCCGGTGCCCGAAGCCGGGCCGACGGTGCTGTGGGGCGAGGCGGAGGTCTGGCTGCGCGAATGGCGCACCCTGCAGGCGGTGCGCGGTTCGGGGACGCTCGTCATCGACGCCGCCTGCGCCGGCGAGGTGCGTGCGGTGACCGGGTCGCGCACGCTGCCGCCCTATGCGGCACCGGCCCGCGCGCGGGCGTGGGTGTGGGACGCCACATCGGCCGCCCGGCGCGTGCGTCTGGAATGAGCGGGCCGCGACTTGACGCGACCGGTCGGCAGGCATACTTTCGGCTCTGTGACGACGACGCCCATCGATCTCAGCCGACCCGACGGCAAGGGCCTCGCAGCAGGAACACTCGGTCTGTGGGGCTCAACGGTCATCGGACTGGCCTCCACCGCGCCCGTCTACTCGCTGGTGGCGACCCTCGGCTGGGTCGTGCTCGCGGTGGGCGGGCAAGCGCCGATCGCCTTCGTGCTCGCGTTCATCCCGATGCTGTTCATCGCCTTCGCCTACCGCGAGCTCAACAACGCCGTACCCGACTGCGGCACCACGTTCACGTGGGGGACGAAGGCCTTCGGCCCCTGGGTGGGGTGGATGGGCGGGTGGGGTGTCGCCGTGGCCGGGATGGTCGTGCTCGCCAATCTCGCCCAGATCGCGTCGATCTACTTCTGGTCGCTGCTGGGTCTGGAGTTCGAGAACAACGACTGGCGCATCATGCTGATGGCCGTGGCGTTCATCGCCGCGATGACCTGGGTCAGCTGGCGGGGTGTGGAGATCGGCGAACGCATCCAGAACGTGCTGCTGGGGCTGCAGTACCTCGTGCTGGCGATCTTCGTCGTCGCGGCGCTGTGGCACTACTTCGCCGGCACCGCGCCGGCGCCGACCGCGTTCGACTGGGCCTGGTTCAACCCGCTCGCGTTCGTCACCGACACCGGCGCGTTCAACGAATCCGGCTTCGCCGAGGCGGTGCTGCTGGCACTGTTCATCTACTGGGGCTGGGACACCTGCCTGGCGCTGAACGAGGAGACCAAGGACCCCAAGCACATCCCGGGCCGGGCCGCGCTGCTGACCACCGTCATCCTGCTGGTGACTTACGTCGGTGTCACCGTCGCCGCCATGATGTACGCCGGCATCGGGGAGGCCGGGTCGGGCCTGGGTAACGAGGCCAACGCCGACGACTTCTTCCTTGCGATCAAGGACGGCCTGCTCGGGCCCGTCGGTTGGCTGCTCGTGGTCGCCGTGCTGGTCTCGGCCGTCTCCTCCACCCAGACCACGATCCTGCCCACCGCCCGCGGCACCCTCGCGATGGCCGCCTACAAGGCGCTGCCGCGCCGGTTCGCTGCCGTGCACCCGACCTACAAGACGCCGTCCTTCTCCACCCTGGTGATGGGGGTCGTCGCGTCCGTCTACTACGTGTGCATGTCGCTGATCAGCGACAACATCCTGCAGGACTCGATCCTCTCCCTCGGGCTCGCGATCGCGTTCTACTACGCCATCACCGGGTACTCGTGCGTCTGGTACTTCCGCCGCGAGCTGTTCACGTCGGCGCGCTCGTTCTTCTACCGAGGGCTCCTGCCCCTGCTGGGTGCCGCCATGCTCACGTGGGCGTTCGTCCGCTCCGCAATCGACATGTGGGATGTCGACTACGGCTACACCGTGGTGTGGGGCATCGGCGGGACGTTCGTGATCGGCGTGGGCTCGCTGGCGTTCGGTATCGTGCTCATGCTGATCTGGTACGCCTTCCCCCGCGCCAAGCCCTTCTTCCGCGGTGAGAGCCTCAATCGCGACACGCCCGTCCTGGTCCCTGAGGATCCCGCCGACTATGGCCGCTCGGTCGACGGCGGACTGGCCTGATCGCATCATGCGCATCCTCATCATCGGCGCCGGCGGTGTCGGCTCCGCCGCCGCCCGCATCGCGGTGCGCCGGGACTTCTTCGACGCCCTCGTCATCGCCGATTACGACCCCGCCCGGCCGCAGGGGCTGGTGGACGACCTGGGCGATGACCGCCTCGCGGCGGCGCAGGTCGACGCTTCGGATGCCGACTCGGTGGCATCCCTCATCCGCACCCACGGCGCGACCCACGTGCTCAACGCGGTTGATCCGCGGTTCGTCATGCCGATCTTCGACGGCTGCTTCGCGGCGGGGGCCACCTACCTCGACATGGCCATGAGCCTGTCGCGGCCCCACGCCGATAAGCCCCACGAGCTGCCGGGGGTCAAGCTCGGCGACGAGCAGTTCGCGCAGGAGCAGCGCTGGGCCGACGCCGGGCTGCTGGCGCTGGTGGGCATCGGCGTGGAGCCGGGGCTGTCCGATGTCTTCGCCCGTTACGCCGAGGACGAGCTGTTCGACGAGATCGACGAGTTGGGCGTGCGGGATGGCGCGAACCTCGTCGTGGCGGGGTACGACTTCGCGCCGTCGTTCTCGATCTGGACCACGATCGAGGAATGCCTGAACCCGCCGGTGATCTTCGAGCGCGACCGCGGCTGGTACACCACGGCACCGTTCAGCGAGCCGGAGGTGTTCGACTTTCCCGAGGGCATCGGCCCGGTGGAGTGCGTCAACGTCGAGCACGAGGAAGTGCTGCTGATGCCGCGGTGGACCAAGGCGAAGCGGGTGACGTTCAAGTACGGACTGGGGGACGAGTTCATCCAGGTGCTGCAGGTACTGCACAAGGTGGGACTGGACCGCACCGAGCCGATCGCGGTGAAGGGCGTGCAGGTGTCCCCGCGCGATGTCGTGGCCGCGGCCCTGCCTGACCCGGCGACCCTCGGCGACAGGATGACGGGAAAGACCTGCGCCGGGGTGTGGGTCACCGGTACCGGCAAGGACGGGCAGCCGCGGTCGACGTATCTGTACCACGTAGCCGACAACGAGCAGACGATGCGGGAGTACAACTCGCAGGCCGTGGTGTGGCAGACCGCGCTGAACCCGGTGATCGCCCTGGAACTGCTCGCCGCGGGCGTGTGGTCCGGTGCCGGGGTGCGGGGGCCGGAGTCGTTCGACGCCCGCCCGTTCCTCGACCTGCTCGCCGCGCCCGCGCCCGGCGGCTACGGCTCGCCCTGGGGCATCAAGGAACTCTGAAGCCGGGCATCCGTCGGCATCCGTCCTCTCCTGTCGCCAGGAGGCCGGCGCCCGCCGCCCGCCGGAGCGGTCAGGCCAGGGCGCCTGCCAGCGGTGCGAGTGGCAGGGCATGCGCGGTGGCCACCCCGGCGTTGACGACGGCGCCGGCGTGGGTGTTCAGCCCCTCCGCGAGCGCGGAATCGGCGCGCATGGCCTCCTGCCAGCCCAGTGCCACGATGCGGCGGATATAAGGCATGGTGGCGTTGGTCAGTGCCGACGTCGAGGTGTTCGGTACGGCTCCCGGCATGTTCGCGACGCAGTAGAAGACGCTGCCGTGCACCGTGAAGGTGGGATCGGCGTGGGTCGTGGGACGGGTGTCCTCGAAGCAGCCGCCCTGGTCGACGGCGATGTCCACGAGCACCGACCCGGGCCGCATCCGCGCGACCATCGCATTGGTCACCAGCTTGGGCGCCTTCGCCCCCGGGATGAGCACCGACCCGATCACCAGATCGGACGACACCACGGCGGCATCGAGGTCAAGCGGGTTGGATGCCGCGGTCTTCACCCGGCCCTGGAAGTGGTCGTCGAGGAACCGCAGCCGTTGCACGTTGGTGTCGAAGATCGTGACGTCCGCGCCCATGCCGGCCGACAGGTACGCCGCGTTGGCGCCGGCGACCCCGCCGCCGATGATCGTGACCCGGGCGGGCCGGGTGCCGGGCACCCCGGACATCAGCAACCCGAGACCACCCGCCGAGCGCATCAGCGTCGACGATCCCACCATCGGCGCCAGGCGCCCGGCGACCTCGCTCATGGGCGCCAGCAGCGGCAGCGTGCCGCTGGGCAGCTGCACCGTCTCATAGGCGATCGCCGTCACCCCGGCGGCGACGAGCCGCTCGGTCAGTGGCCGGTCCGCGGCCAGGTGCAGGTAGGTGAACAGCACCAGGTCCTCGCGGAAGTACCCGTATTCGCTGGCGATCGGCTCCTTCACCTTCAGCAGCAGCTCGGCCCGGGCCCACACCTCCGCCGGGTCGTCGAGAAGCGTCGCACCGGCGGCGAGGTATTCGGCATCCGTCATCGATGATCCGTTGCCGGCGCCGGTCTGCACGAACACCTCGTGTCCGGAGGCGACGAGGTCGTGCACCCCGGCGGGGGTCAACGCCACCCGGTACTCGTTGTTCTTGACCTCGGCTGGTACGCAGATCCTCACTGATCGCTCCTTTTCCGCGCCCGGGGTGTGGGCGCCGCTACACCGTCGGGCGGATGGCTCCGACGTCTTTGCCGCCGCCGCTGACTGTCAGCGGGAGCGCACCGAGCACCTGCGCGACCTGCCCCGCGGGCAGGGCGCCGGCACGCACCAGCAGTGTGAGGGCGACGACGGTCGCCGCCCGCGAGCTGCCGTCGAGCACTTTCAGCGCCACGGTCGTGCCGTCGGGGGCGGCCATGACCAGTACGCCTTCGGCGCCGGTCTTGGCGAACACGTCGAGTTTGTCGATGACGACGGAGTCGGGTCGCCCCTCGCCGTCGATCGTCCACGGGTTCTCCTTCACCGCGCGGACGAGCGTGGCCGCGTGGCGGTGCAGGGCGAAGGGGGAGCGTTCGGACGAGGTGACGATGCGCTGGATGCCGCGCGCGAGCGCCGCCAGGGTCATGCCGTAGACGGGAGCCCCGCACCCGTCGACCGCGGTGATGGACACCTTCGTGCCGCTGAGGCGTTCGATGACCTCGCGGATGTGCATCTGCAGCGGGTGGTTCACGTCGAGGTACGTCGCGGTGTCCCACCCGTTGACGGCGCACGCCAGCATCATCGCGGCGTGCTTGCCGGAGCAGTTCATGCGGATGCGCGAGGGCGCGCCCAGTTCCCGGACGAGCTCATCGCGCGTCGCGGTGTCGCCGGGCCACGCGGGCGGGCAGCCGAGGTCGTCCTCGCCGACACCGGCGCGGTGCAGGATGCCGCGGACGACGTCGACGTGGCGGTCGGTGCCGGCGTGGCTCGCGGTGGCAAGACCCAGGCTCTCGCCGTCGAGGTCGGCTCCGGCGGTGAGGCACGCAAGTGCCTGCAGCGGCTTCAGGGTGGAGCGGGGGAGGATCGCGGTGTCGATGTCTCCCAGCGCGGTGCGCACCGAGCCATCGGGGGCGAGCACCACGGCGCTGCCGGTGTGTCGCGACTCGACGAAGCCACTGCGCTCGACGACAGCGAGCTCCACGGCATCCTTGGCGGAGAACGTCTGCGGCACGCCTCCAGCCTACCGGCGCTCAGCCCCGCAGCCCGCGTGCCAGACTGACGGCATGTTCGGCGAGCACACCTACCAGGTGCAGACGCAGTGGACCGGCGACCGCGGCACCGGCACCAGCGGGTACCGCGACTACGACCGGTCGGTCACGATCACGATCGACGGGAAACCGGCGCTGGCAGCATCCGCCGACAAGCCCTTCCGTGGCGACCGGGACAAGTGGAACCCGGAGGATCTGCTCGTTGCGGCGCTGTCGGAGTGCCATCTGCTGTCGTACCTGCACGCCTGCGTCCAGGCGGGGGTCATCGTCACCGGTTACCGCGACGCGGCGACCGGGGTCATGGTGGAGGACGGCCGTGGCGGGGGAGCGTTCCGCGAGGTCGTGCTGCGACCGCAGGTGACCGTCGCGGATGCGTCGATGGTGGATGCCGCGCGCGAGGCGCACACGCAGGCGCACCAGTGGTGCTTCATCGCGAACTCGGTGAACTTCCCGGTGCGGCACGAGCCGGTCATCGACGTCGCAGGCTGACGCGGCGGCCCGCTTCAGCGGCGCTCGTGCGGCAGGACCTGCTTGATGCGCTCGACGGGGTTCTGCGCCGGCGCCTCGTTGTAGGCGTTCGCGAGCTCCTGACCGGACAGCGCATGGATGGCCGCCATGATCTCGTCCGTGGCGAGCCGTCGCGCGCGGCCTGAGGTCGCCGGGCCGTGGTGGGACAGGTCGATCGGCTCGCCGAAGCGCACGGTCACGCGCGGGCGCAGCCGCGGGAACTTCGCGCCCACCGGCATGATCTCGTTCGTGCCGACCAGGCCCACCGGGACCACGGGGGCGCCGGTCTGCAGTGCGAGGAAGGCCACGCCGGTGCGTCCCTTGTACAGGCGTCCGTCCAGCGAACGGGTGCCTTCGGGGTACAGCGCCGTTGCCGCGCCGGCCTCGAGCATGCGCTTCTGCTGGTCCAGGGCGTCCAATGCCGCCTGGCCGGCACCTCGCTGGACCGGGAAGGCGCCGAGGGCGTAGAAGAACTCGCGGGAGAACCAGCCCTTGATGCCCTTGCCGTCGAAGTAGCTGGCCTTGGCCAGGAATCGCACTGCACGGGGGGATGCCATCGGGATCACGAACGAGTCGATGAACGACAGGTGATTGCTCGCGAGGATCACCGGGCCCTTGCGCGGCACATTCTTTCGTCCCTCGATCCGGGGGCGGTAGAACATGCGCATGAGCGGAGCGAGCACCCACCGCCCGATGACGTAGGCGGCTCCGATGCCCGGTACGGGTGCGGAGTCGCTCGTCTGCTCGTCGGGCGCGGGCTGCTGGACAGTCACTCAACGAGGTTACTCCCGTTCGCATGCGTGCCCGGGCATGGCGGTATGGGCCCGTTCCCAGGCGCCCGGGAGCGGAGTGCGACAAGATGGGGGAGTCCGTTGTCACCCGCCGTGAGGATCCCCGTGCGCTTCCGCCCACTCGTCGCCCTGTCCGCTGCCGCCGTTTCGGTGGTCCTGTTCGCCGGTTGCACCGGCTCGCCGCAGCCCACGGACACCACGGACACCGCCTCTCCCAGCGCCGGTGAACTCTGCGATGCGAAGCTGCCCTCGGGCGCGGCATCGGACGCGGTGACGGCCGATGGTGCAGTGGGCGAGGCGCCCAAGGTCACCTTCTCCGCCCCGCTGGAGATCGAAGGGATCCAGAGTTCGGTGCTGGTCGAAGGCGACGGCGACGAGGTCGCCGAGGGTG
This sequence comes from Microbacterium sp. zg-B96, assembly GCF_030246865.1. NCBI lineage: Bacteria > Bacillati > Actinomycetota > Actinomycetes > Micrococcales > Microbacteriaceae > Microbacterium > Microbacterium sp. zg-B96. The sequence goes on from NZ_CP126738.1 coordinate 974,864, forward strand.
ACTTCGCGCACGTTGCGTTCGTGGGCGTGGATGCCGAGACCGCCACAGAACTCGGTGCAGTCGGCTACGCCGAGGCGGAGATCCTGCCGCAGCAGATCGGTGCCGGCACAGGTCTCGGCCAGTTCCTCGGCTGCGCCACCGTCGGCACTCGCGTCGCCGTCACCCTGCCCGCCGACCAGGCAAGCGGCACCGGGGCGCAGGTGTACGTGCTCGACCTGCTCGACGTCGCGCCCGGCGCCGCATGGGGCGACGAGCAGGAACCCGTCGACGGGATGCCTGCCGTGGAGCTCGCCGACGACGGTGCCCCCACGGTGACGATCCCCGAAGCCACCGCGCCGACAGACCTGCAGATCTCGGTGTTGAAGAAGGGTGACGGCCCCGCCGTCGCCGCCGGTGACACCACGCTGCTGCACTACTACGGCGTCGACTGGGAGACCGGCGAGTCGTTCGACTCGTCGTGGAGCCGCGGCGCCCCCTACTCCATCCCCGGCAACCAGTTCGTCGAGGGGTTCGTGCAGGCGCTGGCGGGTCAGCCGGTCGGCTCACAGGTTCTCGTCGTGATCCCGCCGGCGCTCGGCTATGGCGAGGCCGGCAGCAGCGACCACGAACTGGCGGGGAAGACCCTCGTCTTCGTCATCGACATCCTGGCCACGCAGCACGCCCCCGCGGCGTGACCGTAGGCTGAGTCGCGTGCGTCGCGTCCTCATTCTCGGTTCCACCGGCTCCATCGGCACCCAGGCGCTGGACGTCATCCGCGCCAACCCCGGTCGGTTCGAGGTCGTCGGCCTGTCGGCCGGGTCCCAGCGCGATGCGCTGGACCGGCAGGCGGCGGAGTTCCACGTCGAGCACACCGCGCTGGGCGCGGTCGAAGCCGAGCAGCTCGTGCGCGACGTCGAAGCCGATGTGGTGCTCAACGGCATCACCGGATCGGTAGGCCTCGGCCCCACGATCGCCGCGCTGGAAGCGGGCCGCACGCTGGCGCTGGCCAACAAGGAATCGCTGATCGTCGGCGGCGACCTCGTCACCGCGCTGGCGGCTCCCGGTCAGATCGTCCCGGTGGACTCCGAGCACTCTGCGATCGCGCAGGCGCTGCGCTCGGGGGAGCCAGGGGAGGTGCGCCGGCTGGTCCTGACCGCGTCGGGCGGACCGTTCCGGGGTCGCACCCGCGACCAGCTGGCATCCGTCACCCCGGCCGAGGCGCTCGCCCACCCCACCTGGGACATGGGCCGGATGGTCACCACCAACTCCGCCACGCTCGTGAACAAGGGCCTGGAGGTCATCGAGGCGCACCTGCTGTTCGGTGTCGACTACGCCGACATCGACGTCGTGGTGCACCCGCAGTCGATCGTGCACTCGATGGTGGAGTTCGTCGATGGATCCACCATCGCGCAAGCATCGCCGCCGGACATGCGGCTTCCGATCTCACTGGGGCTCGATTGGCCGCATCGGATCTCCGGGGTCGGCCGTCCGCTGGATTGGACGACCGCGTCGACGTGGACGTTCGAGCCGCTGGACGAGCAGGCGTTCCCCGCGGTCGCGCTGGCCAAGCAGGTGGGCAGGGCGCGCGGGACCTACCCGGCGGTGTTCAATGCCGCCAACGAGCAGGCCGTCGACGCGTTCCACGACGGAGCGCTCGGGTTCACCGGCATCCTGGACACCGTGCAGCGCGTCGTGGACGCGCACGAGGCGCCGGACACCCTCACCCGCGAGAGCCTCGCGGAGGCCGAAGAATGGGCGCGCCGCACGGCAGACCGGATGATCGCGCTCAGTAGGTGACCAGGCCCCGGGCGCGGAAGTGCTCGCGGGCCGCCTCGACGGCATCCGCCTCGGGCGGCTGGGTGTCCGCCAGCGGATAGGGGATGTCCAGGCGCTCCCACTTGGACGTGCCCATCTGGTGGAAGGGCAGCACCTCGACGCGGGCGACGTTCGGCCAGCGCGAGACGATCTCGGCGACCGCCTCGATGTTCTCGGGGGAGTCGGTGAGCCCTGGTACCAGCACGAAGCGGATCCACACCGGCACCCCGTGGGCGGCCAGCCGGTCGCCGAAGTCGAGCGTCGGCTTGAGCTCCCGCCCGGTGACCTCGCGGTAGAGGTCGGGCAGGCCCGACTTCACGTCCAGCAGCACCAGGTCCAGATCCTTCAGCAGGGCGTCGGAGGCGTTGCGCCCGAGGTTGCCGGAGGTGTCGAGAGCGACATGGATGCCGAGCTTCGACGCCTCCGCGGCCAGTCGCGTCACGAATGCCGGCTGCTGCATGGGCTCGCCGCCGGAGATGGTGAGTCCACCTCCGGTGGCCTGGAACACCGGCAGGTACCGGCGCAGGCGAGCGAGGATGTCGTCGATGTCGGTCTTGGCGCCGTCGCGCTGCTGCCAGGTGTCGGGGTTGTGGCAGTACTGGCAGCGCAGCGGACAGCCGGCGAGGAAGAGCGTCATCCTGGTGCCGGGACCGTCCACGGAAGTGACGAGCTCCCAGGAATGCACGCTCGCGACGCGACCCGTCCGCATGGCTTCGAGGCGGGCGTGATGTCCGTCGGAGTCAGGGCGTGTGACGTTCGGTGCCGGCACCAGGATGTCGGACACGGGAGTCAGATTCCCGTGTGGAACGTGCGGCTGATCACGTCGAGCTGCTGCTCGCGGGTCAGGCGCACGAAGTTGACCGCGTATCCGGAGACACGGATGGTCAGCTGGGGGTAGTCCTCCGGGTGCGCCATGGCATCCTCGAGCGTCTCGCGCGTGAGCACGTTGACGTTGAGGTGGAAGCCGCCGGAGATCATCTGGGCATCGAGCAGACCGACCAGGCTCTGCACACGCTCGGACTCGGTGCGTCCGAGACCCGACGGCACGACCGTGGTGGTGAGCGAGATGCCGTCCTGCGCCTGCTCGAAGGGGAGCTTGGCGACGGACAGCGCCGCGGCCAGCATGCCGTGGGTGTCTCGTCCGTTCATCGGGTTGGCGCCCGGGGCGAACGGCTGACCGGCACGGCGGCCGTCGGGGGTGTTGCCCGTCTTCTTGCCGTACACGACGTTGGACGTGATCGTCAGCACCGACTGCGTGTGCACGGCGCCGCGGTACGTCTCGTGCCGGCGGAGCATCTCCATGAACTCGGTGACGAGCTCCCGGGCGATGTCGTCGACGCGGTCGTCGTCGTTGCCGAAGCAGGGGTACTCGCCTTCGACGGTGTAGTCGACCACGAGGCCGGTCTCGTCGCGCACGGGGTGGACCGTGGCGTACTTGATCGCCGACAGCGAGTCGGCCGCGACCGAGAGCCCGGCGATGCCGCAGGCCATGGTGCGCAGGACATCCCGGTCGTGCAGCGCCATCTCGAGACGCTCGTAGGCGTACTTGTCGTGCATGTAGTGGATGCAGTTGAGCGCATCGACGTACGTCTCGGCGAGCCACTCCATCATGACGCGGAACTTGGCCCGCACGTCGGCGTAGTCCAGCACGTCACCGGCCACGGCGGGCATGACCGGCGCGATCTGCTTGCCGCTCACCTCGTCGCGGCCACCGTTGACGGCGTACAGCAGGGTCTTGGCGAGGTTGACGCGGGCGCCGAAGAACTGCATCTGCTTGCCGACGGTCATGGGGGACACGCAGCACGCGATGGCCGCGTCGTCGCCGCAGAGCGAGCGGATGTGGGCGTCGGATTCGTACTGGATCGACGAGGTGTCGATCGACACGCGGGCGCAGAACTCCTTGAACCCCTGGGGCAGGTCGTTGCTCCACAGCACCGTCAGGTTCGGCTCCGGCGCGGGACCGAGGTTGTAGAGGGTCTGCAGGAAGCGGAAGGCAGTCTTGGTGACCAGCGTGCGTCCGTCTTCGCCGGTGCCGCCGATCGACTCGGTGACCCAGGTGGGGTCGCCGGAGAACAGCGCGTCGTACTCGGGGGTACGCAGGAACCGAACGATCCGCAGCTTGATGACGAGGTCGTCGATGAGCTCCTGCACGTCCTCTTCGGCCAGGATGCCGCGGGCGAGGTCGCGCTCGATGAAGATGTCCAGGAACGCGGTGTTGCGCCCGAAGCTCATCGCCGCGCCGTTCTGCTCCTTCACCGCGCCGAGGTAGGCGAAGTAGAGCCACTGCACGGCCTCGCGGGCCGTCGAGGCGGGGCGGGTGATGTCGTAGCCGTAGCTCGCTGCCATCTGGGCGAGCTCCTGCAGCGCCCGGATCTGCTCGGCGTTCTCCTCGCGCTGGCGGATGATGTCCTCCGTCGAGAAGTGCATGTCCAGCTCGGCGCGCTCGGTCTTCTTCGCGGCGATGAGGCCGTCGGTGCCGTACAGCGCGACGCGGCGGTAGTCGCCGATGATGCGGCCGCGACCATAGGCATCCGGAAGCCCCGTGATGATGTGGCTGCTGCGTGCGCGGCGGACCGCCGGCGGGTACACGTCGAAGACGCCGTCGTTGTGGGTCTTGCGGTACGTCGTGAAGATCTTCTCCAGGTCCGGGTCGACGTCGTACCCGTAGGTCTCCAGCGCGCCCTTGACCATGCGCCACCCGCCGTACGGCATGATCGCGCGCTTGAGGGGAGCGTCGGTCTGCAGGCCCACGATCAGCTCGTCGTCCTCGGCGATGTAGCCGGGGGCGTGGGCGGTGATGCCGGCGGGGGTGAGGGCGTCGACGTCGTAGACGCCGCGTTCGCGCTCGGCCGGGAACATGTCGACGATCCGCTGCCACACTCGCTTGGTGCGCTCGGTGGGGCCGGCGAGGAAGCCGGCGTCACCGGTGTAGGGCGTGTAGTTGGCCTGGATGAACCCGCGGACGTCGATGCCGTCCTGCCACGGGCCGGGGGTGAAACCGTCCCAGGCGTCGGGCATCGCGTCGGGGCCGGTGAGAGGGGAGGGGAACAGAACGGTCATGGTCGCTTCCTTACGTCGTCGCGATTGCGTCGCTGCCGGGGGAGGTCTCGTCCAGGCCTCTCGGGGCGTATTTGTTCGTGACGCTAGTCCCGTGCACGGCGCCCGCACGGATCGTGCACGGGAGGTCACAACAGGTGGTCGGACCACGGCACATCTTTGTGGTCTGACCACAAAAGGATACAACAACGGCAGACAGGAGGCGCGGTCCGTTGCGAGGGGATCTGCCGGGCTGCGGTCCTGTGGGGGGATCGGGGCCGCATGCGGGCAGATCTCCGCATTTTCGGGGGACGAATGCCGGCGGGTGGGCCGCGCACGGGTGCGGGGCGGGTGCCGGGTGCGGGTGCGCCGCCCGGGCGGATGCTGGGTGCGGGTGCTCCGTCCGGGCGGATGCCGGGGAGAACGGACGCGGGAACCCGGCGGGTCAGTCCGGGTAGGGAACCGGCCAGCTGGGCTCGGGCACGGGCCAGCCGGCGTCGCGCAGCGCGCGGCGGGCGAGTTCGCGGGCCGAGTACGGCGTGCGCTGCCCGCGGATGTCGCGGTAGTCCTGGTGCCCCGGTCCCGCCCACAGGATCGCGTCGCCCTCGCCGACGAGCTTCACCGCTTCGACGATGGCCCGCTCCGGCGGCGAATACTCGTGGATCTCGGCATCCGGCCGCGCCCGCCGGGCGCCCTCGATGAGCGTCGCCCGGATCGAATCGGGGTCCTCGAAGCGCGGGTGGTGGTCGGTCACGACGAGGATGTCGCTGCCGAGCACGGCGGTACGCCCCATGTCGTGGCGCTTGGTGGCATCGCGGTCGCCGTCAGCGCCGAACAGCATGAGCACCTTGCCGGGGGTGACGCGCCGCACCGCGGCGAGGGTCTTCTCGAACGCGTCGGGGGAGTGGCCGAAGTCCACGAACACCGCGGGACCCTGTTCGCCCGAGACGCGCTGGGTGCGACCGGGGAGGTGAGCCCGGATGCCGCCGTCGCGCTGGAGCGCCGCGACGATGGTGTCCCAGGCGTAGCCGCCCTCGAGCATCATGACGATCGCGAGCCCCGCGTTGGCGGCCATGTGTCGACCGATGACGGGCACGACGGTCTGCAGCGACTGCCCGTCGGGTCCGGTGAGGCGGAACTCGGTGCCGGACTGTCGCTCGTCGACGATGTCGACGATCCAGTCCGCACCGGCGGCGACGGCGGGGTCGGCGGCGATGTCGGGTGTCCCGACCGTCGTGACGGGGACTTCGGAGCGCGCGACGACCTCCAGCCCCGGCCCGGAGTCCAGCGAGACGACCGCGCGACGCGACCGGTCGGCGCGGAACAGCGGCAGCTTCGCCTCGAAGTACTCGCGCATGTCGGCGTAGTCGTCGAGGTGATCGTGGGTGAGGTTCGTGAACGCGGCCACGTCGAACACGATGCCGTCGACGCGGTGCCGAGACAGCGCCTGCGCGGACACCTCCACGGCGACCGCCTCGACACCCCGCTCGCGCATCAGGGCGAGGAGGGCGTGGAACTCGGATGCCTCGGGCGTGGTCAGCCGCGACACGATCACGTGCCCGGCGATGTGCCGCTCGGCGGTCGAGGACAGCCCGGTGACGGCGCCGACCTGCTCGAGGATGCCCTCCAGCAGGTGCGAGACGCTCGTCTTGCCGTTGGTGCCGGTGGTGGCAAGCAGCAGTGGCAGGTCGTCGCCCGGCCCGGTGCCGTACACCCAGGCCGACAGGTCGCCCAGCCGTGCCCGGGGGTCGTCGACGACCACGATCGGCACGCCGGCGTCGGCGGCGATGTCGGCCCCGGCGGCATCGGTGATGACGGCGACGGCGCCCTTGTCCGCGGCGGCCCGGGCGAACTCGGCCCCGTGGCGCACGGCGCCGCGGATGGCGACGAACGCTTCGCCGGCGCGCAGGTCCGCGGTGGCCAGCGTGATGCCCGATAGCGTCACGCCGGCGACATCGCCGCGCACGTCGGTGCCGAACCGGCGGGCGAGTTCGTCCAGCGCGCGCACGGGCGGCCGCTCGGGTCGCAGGACGGGCGGGAGGTTGGTGGGGGCATCAGTGGGCATAGCGCTCCCATCCTCTCATCCAGCGTGGTCGAGACCTCCACCCCGCACACAGATCTGCGGTCGCGGCGCCGATGCGCCGCGACCGCAGATCACTGCCGGACTCACGCCGGTGGCGGCGCCGATCCGCTCGCCGGCGGCGCCGATCGCCGCGGCGGTGCCGACCCGGCCGCGGGAGCCGCGGCCTCATCTTCGTCGTGCGTACCGTGCATGGCCTTCTCCGCCGCACTGCGGCGATCCCAGCCGGGTTTGCGCAGCGCATAGAAGATCAGGGGAGGCGCCCCGAGCACGACGATGACGAGGCCCACGATCCACGGATACGCCGCGACCGGGAACGCCGTGAACCCGTCAGGCGGGACGAAGGTCAGGACGAACGCCGCAAGGCAGGCGAGGAAGCCGATCCCGGCGACGAAGTTCAACGCCGGCACCCGGTAGGTGCGCTTGACGTTCGGCTCCTTGCGTCGCAGCATGATCGCCGCTGCGAACATCAGCATGTACATGATGAGGTACAGCGCTGCCGCCATGTCGATGAGCGCGACGAACGCCGCGCTCACGTTCGGCACGATCACGAAGATCGCCGCCAGGATCGTCACGATGGTGCCCTGCAGCATCAGAATCCCCGACTGCACGCCCGCCTTGTTCCGCTTCTGCAGGGCAGGCGGCAGCAGTCCGGTCTCGGCTGCGGCGAGCAGGCCCTTCGACGGGCCGGCGATCCAGGTGATCACCGAGGCGAGCGCACCGGCGGCGATGAGCGCCGACACCACCGCCGTCGCCCACCCCAGACCCCACTTGTCGAAGTAGGCCTGGAAAGCGAGCATGATGCCGTTGGTGAGCCCGAGATCCTTCTCCGGCACGGCGAGCGCGATCGCGATCGTGGGCAGGATGAACACGAGCAGGATCAGGATCGACGCCAGCAGCACCGACCGCGGATACCCGCGCCCGGGGTCCTTCATCTGGTTCACGTGCACCGCGTTGACCTCCATGCCCGCGTAGGCGAGCACGTTCGAGACGATCAGCACGATGGAGGCGATACCGGTGAACGGCGGGATGACGGTGGACGGATCCAGGGAGGTCTCGCTCCTCTCCCCGGTGCCGAGCCAGATGAACCCGAACACGATGAGCAGCACCGCCGGCAAGAGGGTGCCGAGGATCCCTCCCCACGACCCGAGCTTGGCGAAGAGGTTGCCGCCGCGCAGCGTGATGAGCGTGGAGCCCCAGTAGAGCACCAGGATCACGATGGCCGTGTACAACCCGGAGTTGGACAGCGTGGGATCGAGGAAGACGAACGCGAGAGCCGCCGCGATGAAGGCCATCTGCAGCGGGTACCACACCACGTTCTGGATCCACTGCAGCCAGACCGCCGTGAACCCCCATCTGTTGCCGAACGCCTCACGCACCCAGACGTAGACGCCGCCCTTCCATCCCGTCGCCAGCTCCGCGGCGACCAGCGCCGTGGGGATGAGGAACAAGATGGCCGGGATGATGTAGAGCGTGATGCTGCCGAGGCCGTACACCGCCATGGCTGGCAGCGAGCGCAGGCTCGCGACCACCACGAGGGTCAGCATCGCGAGCTGGCCGACTCCGAGGAAGCTCGTCACGGCCTTGCGTGACGTTAGCGGATGATTGGACGCCGCCTTTGCGGCATCCGCCGCCTGATTCGATGTGTTGGTCGACATGTCTCCCCCTAGTGGTGGAACCCGGCGTGCTGGCCCTCGACCGGCATGGCCGATTCGAGCGCGTCGAGGTAGGCCGTCTCGGTCTCGATGTCGGCCAGGAGTTCAGCGGCGAGGTCCATGCTGAGGCCGTTGCGCACCACGATGCGCTGCACGGTGAGGTTCGCGAGGTCATCGGGCATGGGATACGCCGGGACGAGCCAGCCCTTCATGCGCAGCCGGTCCTGCAGGTGGTAGAGGTTCCAGTTCTTGGTGTGCCCCTCCTTCAGGTACCACGCGAAGACCGGGATGTCGCTGCCGTCGTTCCACAGCTCGAACGCGTCGAGCTTCCCGATGCCGGCCGACAGATACTTCGCGACATCCTGCGACGCCTGCTGCACAGCGCGGTATCCCTCGAACCCGAGCCTGAGGAACATGTAGTACTGCAGCAGCACCTGCGCGCCGGGGCGTGAGAAGTTCAGCGCGAACGTCGGCATCTCCCCGCCCAGGTAGCTCACCTTGAACACGAGGTCCTCGGGCAGCCACTGCGTGTTGCGCCAGACGACCCAGCCCAGGCCCGGGTAGACCAGGCCGTACTTGTGCCCCGAGGTGCTGATGGAGTGCACCCGTTCGAGCCGGAAATCCCACACCAGATCGGGTTGCAGGAACGGTGCGATCATGGCACCGGAGGCGCCGTCGACGTGGATCGGGATGTCCAGTCCCGTCTTGGCCTGGATCTCATCCAGTGCCTTCGCGATCTTCGCGACGGGTTCGTACATGCCGGTGTAGGTGACGCCCAGGATCGCGACGACCCCGATCGTGTTCTCGTCGACGTACTTCTCGAGGTCGTACCCGTCGAGCGTCTTGTGCTCGAGGCTGATGGGCACGAAGCGAGGCTCGACGTCGAAGTAGTTGCAGAACTTCTCCCAGCACACCTGGACCGCTGAGGACATCACGAGGTTCGGCTTGGACGTGTCCTTGCCCGCGACGCGACGGGACTGCTGCCAGCGCCGCTTGAAGGCGAGGCCGCCGAGCATGCAGGCCTCCGAGGACCCGATCGTCGACGTGCCGATGCTCTGCGAGGCCTCCGGCGCGTTCCACAGATTCGCCAGCATGTGCCAGCAGTTGTCCTCGATCGCAGCGGTCTGGGGGTATTCGTCCTTGTCGATCATGTTCTTGTCGAAGGAGGCCTCATAGACCTGCTTGGCGTCCTCGTCCATCCACGTCCCCACGAAGGTCGCCAGGTTCAACCGCGAGTTGCCATCGAGCATCGTCTCGTCGTCGACGATCTGCTTGGCGGTGTCCGGCAGGGACTCCTGCTGGGGGATGACATGTCGTGCGGCGACGGTCGCCTCGCCTCGCCGTGCGAATCGTGGCGTCAGTTCGTCGTCGGCGTTCGCTGCGTTCATCAGCTTCTCCCGGTCCTCGTTGAAATCTGGCGCCCGCCTTGCGCGAGGCGCCGATGCTCTGGCGCGACGCGCGAGGCGCGCCGGCATGCATCTGGGGGGAAGCTACGTCGGTACGCGAGGCACTCACAAGGGGTCTTGACGGAGACTGTCGCAGGTGCAACCGTCGCCGGGCACCACGGCGCGGGGGCGCCGCCGTCGTGACGGCGCCCCGTCGGCTCAGCTGCGGCGCGTGCGGCGCAGGGCGACGAGACCTGCTGCCAGACCCGCGGCACCGAGGGCGAGACCACCGGCACCGAGCACGATCGGGAGCACCGTGCTGTCGGTGCTCCCGGTGGCGTCCTGCGCTGCACCATCGGCATCGTCGTGGTGATCGCCGCCGTGTGCGTCATCCGCCGGTTCGCCCACGGTCACCAGCGGCGCGGGGGAGTCGAGGTCGTGCGGGTCCTCACCCTCGTCGGCGATCTGGGACCAGTCGGTCGAGGCGTCGACGCATTCCTGCAGCACCGGGAAGGCGACCTGCTCGCCGGCGAGGTCGTCGGCGAAGGTGACCTGCATCGAGACGGTCGTCAGCAGCCCAGACTCAATCGGCTCGTCGGCGGAGAACACCACCTGCGTCGGCACGCCCGCGTCGGCGCCGACCCGCTCGATCGTCCAGCCTGCCTGAGCGTGCGGCGCGATGCCGGCGATGCCCTCGGGGATGTCGATCGTGAAGCCCGTGGTCGGCGACGCGTCGCAGCCGTGGCTGGAGGAGAAGGTCAGCACGGTCGTGCCGCCTGCGGCGGCATCGGACGGGTCGACATGGACGTGTGCCGATGCCATCGCCGGGACGGCGACGAGGGCGATGCCGGCGACGACGCCGGCGGTCAGACGCGCGCGGCGGCGCGCGGAAACAGTTGTGGTCATGGAAGCTCTCTCGATCGGGGGACGGCTCGTGCCGTCGGAGAAGGGCGCGGACGCGCCGGGTGACGAAGTGTCGTGTCAGCCGGCGAGCACCGGCGGACCCCGGCGGGAGAGAGCGCAGTCGAGGAGGAGCGAGCGGCGCACCGGTGCCACACGCACGGTGAGCGACGGCCGGCGCACGAGCGGAGCGGGCGGCGCCGCGGCGGTGCGCGCGGCGAGGTGGCGGATGCCGCGCCCCAGCCGCTGCAGCAGCTGCTCGCCATGGCGGACGGCCAGGATCGTCACGAGCGCGGCGATGACGTGGCCGACGATCATCACCGGATCGATGTCCGTCGAGGCTGTGACGGTGCCCGCCGGCCGCTGAGGTGACAGGTGGGCGTGGCCCGCCGAGAGGGGGAGAGCGTCGCCGGCGAAGGCGAACGCGCCGTGGAACAGCGCCTGGGCGCCGGTCACCACGAGCGCGGTGCGCCACCACGCGGGCCTGCGCCCGGTCAGCCACACCGCCAGGGGGGCGGCCAGCGCGGCGACCGAGACCACCAGGAGCGGATGAGGGGCGCCGCCACCGGAGAGCGTGTGAGCGGTCGCTGCCACGAGCGTCGCGATCACCGCCGCCGCGGTGCCCCGCAGCGCGCGCACCTGCCGTGTGGCCACCGCGCACCTCCCCGATCTCAGCCTAGAGTGCCACGCCTCGGCGAATTCAAAGCCGATGACGGTAGCCTGACCCGCTGTGACCGTCATCGCCTTCATCGTCGGGGTGGTCGTCCTCGTCGTAGGACTGGCCGTCTCGATCGCACTGCACGAACTGGGGCACCTCCTGCCCGCGAAGAAGTTCGGCGTGCACGTCGGCCAGTACATGATCGGGTTCGGCCCGACGCTGTGGTCGCGCCGGCGCGGCGAGACGGAGTACGGCTTCAAGGCGATCCCGCTCGGGGGCTACATCTCGATGTCGGGCATGTACCCGCCCTCACCCACGCGCGGTGACCGCAGCGGTCGTGCCGGCGGCGGCTTCTTCGCCACGATGGTGCAGGACGCGCGCACCGCCAACGCCGAGACGATGGCTGACGTCGACGAGAACCGGCTGTTCTACAACCTGCCGGTGTTCAAGCGCATCATCATCATGCTCGGCGGTCCGGTGATGAACCTGCTGCTGGCGATCGTGCTGTTCACGATCATGCTCAGCGGCATCGGCGTGCAGACGGCGACGACGACGGTCGCGAGCGTCAGCGAGTGCATCGTCTCCGGCACCGCCGCGCAGACCGACTGCACCGAGGCTGACCCGGCCTCTCCCGCCGCCGCCGGCGGCATCCGGCCCGGTGACGTACTGATCTCCGTCGACGGCACCGAGGTGGCCACCTTCGCCGAGGCATCCGAGATCATCCAGGACTCTCCCGGGCAGCAGCTGCCCATCGTGGTCGAGCGCGACGGCGTGCAGCAGACCCTGCAGGTGACGCCCGTGCTCGCCGAACGCGAGATCGTGGATGCCGAGGGCGAGGTCACCACCGCCGAGGTCGGCATGGTCGGCATGACCGCGCAGTCCGAATACGTGCCGCAACCGCTGTGGGCGGGCCCCGAGATGACCCTCGAGAGCCTCGAGCGGGTCGTGGGCGTCGTGGTGCAGCTGCCGGTGCGGGTCTATGACACCGCGGTGAGCCTCTTCACCGGGACCGAACGCGATCCCAACGGACCGCTGTCGGTCGTCGGTGCCGGCCGGATCGCGGGTGAAGTGGCATCCGTCGACGCCCCCGTCCTCAACCGCGTCGCGGGGCTGGTGGGGCTGCTTGCCTCGCTGAACCTCGCGCTGTTCGTCTTCAACCTGATCCCGCTGCTGCCGCTGGACGGCGGACACGTGGCGGTGGCGCTGTGGGACGGGATCAAACGGGCATGGGCGAAGATCTTCCGCCGACCGCCGCCACGCCCGGTGGACACCGCGCGGCTGGTGCCGGCGACCTTCGTGGTCGTGGTGCTGCTGATCGGCATGGGCGGCATCCTGATCCTCGCGGACCTGTTCAACCCCATTTCCGTCTTCGGCTGACAGCCGGGCGCCGGACGCGCCGCGCCCCGCGTCAGGACAGCGCGTGGGCGACCAGTCGCTCCAGGGTGCGCATGCCGTCGCGCGACAGGATCGACTCCAGGTGACCCTGCACCGAGGCGAACCCGGGGCCGCGGAGGGCGTACACATCGCCCGATTCCGGATCCGCGGCGACCTGCGCCTCGCCCACGCGGTCGGTGCCCGGTGCGACGCGTGCGGTGAAGGTGTTGTAGAAGCCGATCGAGGCGCGCTCGCCGAAGACGTCCACCGTCCGCTGCAGCCCCTGATGCGGGGACGCCAGTGGCGCCAGGTCGATGCCGAGCGCATCGGCGAGGATCTGGTGGCTGAGACACACCGCCAGCAGGGGTCGTCCGTCGGCCAGCCGGTGCTGCACGACGTCACGCATTCGCCGCAGGCGGGCACTGTCGGGGTCGCGGGGGTCGCCCGGTCCGGGGCCCGCCACGACCAGGTCGACGCCGTCCAGCTGCGCGTCCGACACCTCGGACCACGGCGCGATGGTGACGTCCAGGCCGAGGTGGCGCAGCTGGTGCGCGAGCATCGTGGTGAAGCGGTCCTCCGCGTCGACCACGAGCGCCGAGCGCCCGGCGAACGGGCCGGCGACGGCTTCGGTCGGCTGCGGGTTCAGCCAGAACTCCGCCAGTCGCCCGTTGCGCGAGGCCAGCAGCGCGGCGATCTGCGGATCGTCGGCGAGACTGCGAGACACCGATGCCGGGGCGTCGGTGTCCTGCTCCCCGCCGACGGCCACGCCCACGTGCGCGTCCGCGGCGTCCGCCGCTTCCGCGGCGAGGTCACGGGGGATCGCCCCGATCGCGCCGAGCACGCCCGCAGCCTTGCCGTGGGTCTCGCCCACCTCGCCGGCGGGGTCGGAGTGGCGCACGAGGGTCGCGCCCACCGGGACGCGCAGCCGGCCGTCCACGAGATACGCGGTGCGGATGAGGATCGGTGCGTCCAGGTCGTGGGTCGTGCCGGCACCGGCATCCGCGTCCTTCGCGGCATCCGTGTCGCCGTTCGGGGTGAACAGCGCCGCCACGCCGGAGTAGTAGCCGCGGGGGGTCGTCTCGTGCCGGGCGATGACGGTGCACGCGTTCTGCATGGGGGAGCCGGTGACGGTGGGGGCGAACATCGTCTCGCGCAGGATGTCGCGCGGATCCAGCCGACTGCGACCGCGCAGCACGTACTCGGTGTGGGTCAGCCGCGACATCTCCTTCAGATGCGGGCCGGTGATGCGCCCGCCGTCGGAGCAGACGGCGCTCATCATCTTGAGCTCCTCGTCGACGACCATGAACAGTTCCTCGGTCTCCTTCGTCGACTCGAGGAACGCGCTGAGGGTCTCGGCGGTGGCACCGCCCGCGGGGTGGCGGAAGGTGCCGGAGATCGGGTTCATCGTGACGACCCCGCCCTGCGCGCTGACGTGGGCCTCGGGGCTCGCGCCGACGGCGATGTGACCGGGGGTGACGATCGCGAACGTCCAGTAGGCGCCCCGTTCGTGCTCCAACAGGGCGCGAAACCAGGTCAGCGCCGCGACGCGGGGATCCGCGTCGACACCGGCGGTGAAGTCCCGCCGGATCACGAAGTTGGCGCCCTCGCCGCGGCCGATCTCCTCGGCGATGACGCGGCGCACGATGGCGGCGTAGTCGTCGTCGGCGATGTCGAACCCGGCATCCGTCAGTGCGATCGGGTCGACGGGCAGCTCGGCGAGGACCTGTGCACGCGGCAGGGCGGTGTGGGAATCCACCACCAGGCAGCGCAGCGGCGCGCCGTCGTCGTGGCAGGCGAAACCGCGTTCCCGCACCTGGCGGTACGGCACCAGCGCGAGCACTTCGCGCGGTGTGCCGTCCGCGTCGGTCAGCGGGATGTCGGCGAGCAGGTCGACGTCGACGACGTCGCCGGTGAGCAGCTCGACGGTGTCGGCATCGCGCGCGATGAGGGCGAACGCCGGCAGGTCGGCCAGCGTGGCGGGAAGTGACGCGGTCATGGTCGGTCTTTCGTCAAGGGAGCGGCCAACCCAACAAAAAAGACCGCCCCGGGGGCGGTCTGTCGTCACACGAACACACCGCCTATGCGGTGAGCCACCAGGTGAGGTTCGCGGACATGGGCCGAAACTACCACACCGCACCGCCGCGCGCGGAGTCCGTGCACAGCCCGCCCGCAGGCCCCCCGGCGTAGGCTGGGGGTGTGCCAGCAGTCAATATCGGGATGCCGCGTGTGCCGGAGGTTCTCGCCCCTCGTCGCAAGACCCGTCAGATCAAGGTCGGCAAGGTCCTCGTCGGTGGTGGCGCTCCTGTCAGCGTCCAGTCGATGACGACCACCAAGACCACCGACATCAATGCCACCCTTCAGCAGATCGCCGAGCTGACGGCATCCGGTTGCGAGATCGTGCGCGTGGCGGTGCCGTCGCAGGACGACGCCGATGTGCTGCACATCATCGCCAAGAAGAGCCAGATCCCCGTCATCGCCGACATCCACTTCCAGCCGAAGTACGTCTTCCAGGCCATCGACGCCGGCTGCGCTGCGGTGCGTGTCAACCCGGGCAACATCCGCCAGTTCGACGACAAGGTCGGCGAGATCGCGAAGGCGGCCAAGGATGCCGGGGTGTCGCTGCGCATCGGCGTGAACGCGGGGTCGCTGGATCGCAGGCTCCTGGAGAAGTACGGCAAGGCGACCCCGGAGGCACTCATGGAGAGCGCCGTCTGGGAGGCCTCGCTGTTCGAGGAGCACGATTTCCACGACTTCAAGATCTCGGTCAAGCACAACGACCCGATCGTGATGGTCAAGGCGTACCGGCTGTTGTCCGAGCGGGGCGATTGGCCGCTGCACCTCGGGGTCACCGAGGCAGGGCCCTCGTTCCAGGGGACCATCAAGAGCGCCACCGCGTTCGGCATCCTGCTGTCTGAGGGCATCGGCGACACCATCCGCGTCTCGCTGTCGGCGCCGCCGGCCGAAGAGGTCAAGGTCGGCCACCAGATCCTGCAGTCGCTGAACCTGCGGGAACGCAAGCTCGAGATCGTCTCCTGCCCGTCGTGCGGGCGCGCGCAGGTCGACGTCTACACCCTCGCCGACGACGTGACCGAGGGGCTCAAGGACATGACCGTGCCGCTGCGGGTGGCCGTGATGGGCTGTGTCGTCAACGGCCCGGGCGAGGCCCGCGAGGCCGACCTCGGCGTGGCATCCGGAAACGGCAAGGGGCAGATCTTCGTCAAGGGCGAGGTCGTCAAGACCGTGCCCGAGGCCGACATCGTCAAGACGCTGATCGAAGAGGCCAACCGCATCGCCGCCGAGATGGGCCCCAGCGCACCGCTGGGCACCGCGCAGGTCATCACCGCCTGACCCGCCTCCCCGACACAGGCGATCTCACCGGTACAGGACGTTTACCGGCGAATCGTCCTGTTCTCGGGAGTCTTCCTGTTTCCGGGAGTCGGCCTCAGCCGCGAGCAGCCGCGGCCCGGTCGCGCGACAGCCACGCGGGGGCGACGTACAGCAGCCGCAGCACCGGCACCCGCGCGGCGCCCGCAGCGATCAGCAGGCTCAGCGGGATCGCGATCGCCGTCATGAGGATCGGCATCACCGGCCGCAGCCCCGCGAGGGCGGGCGCGTCGGCGAACGGCATCAGGATGCTGGTCATGGTCGACAGCAGCAGGATGTGCGTGACATACACCTGCAGGGTGCGCTGCCCGAGGTGCTCCAGCGGCCGCGACAGCGGGGTGCGCCCCAGATTGCGCGCCAGGCACAGCCCGAAGCCGACGGCGATCAGCCCGACCGGGATCGCGGTGACGGCGTCCACGAGCCAACCCGTCGCGCCGCGCAGCACGATGAATGCCGCGGATGCCACCAGCAGCGCCGCCGTGGCCAGCCACCGGCGGCGGTGCACGAAGCGCACGATGTCCTCGCGGAAGTACAGACCGATGAGGAAGAACACGAAGTACCGCACGATGCCGTCGTAGGCGACGTTGTCGAAGGTCCCGCCGCCGTACATGACGGCGGATGCCACGGCGGTGATCCCCACGGCGACCCACCGGTTCACCCTGCCGTGGAGCGCCTTCGCGGCGATGAGGAACAGCGCGAGTGCGAAGAGGAACCACAGCCCATTTGAGGGGCGGACGACGGACAGGACGAAGTCCCCCCAGCTGGACTGGTTGAGATCGATCGGCTCCGGGATCACCTGGTAGTAGGCGAAGCGCAGCACCGTCCACACCAGGAACACCCACACCAGCACCGCCAGCCGCGTGCGCCACAGCGTCGGCCACGAACGCTCGACCGCTCCGACGGCGAGCATGCCCGCAACGAGGAAGAACAGCGGCATGCGCATGAGGGCGAAGACGAGATTGAGCGAATCCCACCAGGGCGACGCGAGCCCGGTGGGGACGGTGAACATGCCGGCGTGGAAGAGCACGACGAGCACGATCGCGATGCCGCGGGCGCCGTCGATCCAAGTCAGGCGGCCATAGCCGGGTGCGGCGGGAGGAGGGGTCTGCATGAGGTTCCTTGTGGGCGAGTCGGAAGAGACGGATCGGGCCGCGAGCGCTTCAGTCGGGAAGCGCGGCCGGCTCCTCCGCCAGCGTGCGGATCAGCCGGGCGGGCACGCCGCCGTACACCGCGCCGCCGGGCAGGTCGCGGGTGACCACGGCGCCCGCGGCGACCACGACGTCATCGCCGATCGTCACACCGGGGAGCACCGTGACGTTCGCGCCCAGCCAGCAGCGGTCGCCGATGGTGACACCGGCGCTGTCGCGGTCCTTGGACACGCCCGCCGGCCCCACGTCGTGGAAGCTCGTGACGACGGTGACGAACATCGCCAGCTGGCAGTCCCGGCCGATCCGGATCGGGGCGACGGCCTCGAAGTAGCATCCGACGTTGACGAACGTGCCCTCGCCGATGCGGATGTCCCGGCTGCCGGTGAAGGTGCACTTCGGGGAGAGGTTCGCGGTGCGCACGTCGAAACCGCGCACCCGGAGGATGCCGTAGCGCACCGCCCGAGGGCAGAGCACGGATCCGGCGACGCTGTTGGTGACGAACGACCGCCACCCCCACGACGCGTCCTCGGCGAGGCTGCGCAGCAGCGCGCCGACACGGCCCGGCCCGCTCACGGCACGATGCTCTCGGTCTGGTCGGCGGGGGTGTACGCGAGCCAGTCGATGACCATCTCGTTGACCTCGGGGGTGGTGGCATCCGGGTCCCCGGGCCAGTTTCCGCCGACGGCGAGGCTGAAGAGGGCATGGGTCGGCTGGTCGAACACCCAGCGACCGGTCAGCGGCACGTCCCACTCCTCGACGTCCATTACGACCTGGTCGTCGATCGCGAGGATGATCCGGCCAGGCTGCTTCTCGACGGTGTAGATGTGGAAATCGTCGGCCAGCGGCGCAGGCATGTCCACGCCTTCGTTGATGGCCCAGTGCTCGGTCCACCCGATCGGCCCGTGCAGGTGATGCCGGCTGCGGGACGTGTCGTTGGGCGTCTCGATGATGTCGATCTCGCCCGCGTTCGGCCAACCGACCCGGTCGATGTCATCGCCGAGCAGCCAGAATGCCGGCAGCAGTCCCTGGCCCTCGGGCAGCTTCACCCGTGCCGAAAGCTGACCGAACTCGAACGACCACTTGTTGTGGGTCGTGATGCGGCCGGAGGTGGGGGTGCCCCCGTCTGCCGGCACGGTCGCGGTGATGACCAGGTTGCCCTCGCCGTCCAGCGCGACGGCGTCCTCGGTGTACTCCTGCAGCTCGTTGTTGCCCCAGCCGCCGCCACCGGTCTGGATGCTCCAGAACGCGGGATTGGGTTTGGCGCCGGCCGTGCCGTCGAAGTCGTCGAAGAGGGCCTGTTTGTCGTCGTAGCGGGGCATGAGGAAGGAGAAGCCGGTGAACCACCACACGCCACCGACCGCCAGCAGGATCACGAGGATGCCGGCGGGGATGCCGAGGGTGAGCCAGCGCCGCCGGCGCTTGCGGCGGGGCGGGGTGGCCTCGGTGGGGGGTGGGGCGGTGGTGGTCACGGCAGCAGTCCTTCCGGGTCGCGGCAGAGCAGTTCGCAGGCGGCGGCGATGGTGTCGCGGTCGTACAGCGAGCCGTCGAAGCTCACCGAGATGTTGAGGCGGCGTTTGAGTACCGCCGTGAGTGCGGTGATCCCGTTGCGGCCGGCCGGATCCACCGACACGCGCACGACGCCCTCGCCGGACCAGGGGAGTGGCTCGAGGGCGCGCAGGAACCCCATGTCGCTCACGATCGCCTTCGCGGCGGCGGGCACCTCCGCGGGCGCCGGTCGGCGCCAGCCACGGGTGAGCAGCCCCGTCGTGAGGGCGGCCAGCGGGCGTCCGACGTGCAGGTCGCGGCTGAACCGCGCGCCGGCGGCATCCAGCCCGTCGCCTGCGGCGATCGGGTGGCCCACCACGAAGTTCGCCAGCGTCGACCGACCCGACGGGAGGTAGCGCCGCAGGTCGACGAGGATGGAGCCTTCGTCCATCACCGGAACCCCGACCTGACGAAGCGCGGCGCTCAGCGCGAACATCATCGCCAGCGTCGGGGGGACCCGGCCGCGACTCCACGCCGCCACCGACCGGTAGGTGTCGGGGTCCATCCTGCCGGTGACGAGGTCGAGCGAGCCGCGCTCGGCCGAGACGGTGGGCCCCCCGGCGTGCGTGGTATTGCGCTCGCCCAGGCGGTCCCGCACGACGTCGACCGCCCGTCGGGGATGACGCAAGAACGTCGTGGCCAGCGCCGCCCGCAGCGGATCGGTGTCGCGGGTGGAGCCGAACACGGACGGGGCCGGCCTGCCGGTCAGCGTCCCGGCGGTCAGCATCACGCCGAGGAAGCCGTCGCCGAGCCGGTGATCGATGCACAGCGACGCACGATCCTCGCCCAGGAACACCGTGAAGGGCAGGTCGGGGTCGACGGCCTCGCGCAGCCGCGGCAGACCTTCGTCGCCGATGTACTGGACCGGGAGTGCGCGCACCATCCGCTCTGCCTGCTCGTCCAGCGTGTCGGGGTCGTATCGCCACCGCGCGCCGTCGAACGTGCGGCCCGCGCGGGCGGATGCGCCCATGCCGATGAGCTCGCGCACCGCGCCGACCACCGTGGCGCGGTCGGGCACGTTCAGGGGGGACAGCTCGACGC
Source organism: Microbacterium sp. zg-B96 (assembly GCF_030246865.1). Classification (NCBI taxonomy): domain Bacteria; kingdom Bacillati; phylum Actinomycetota; class Actinomycetes; order Micrococcales; family Microbacteriaceae; genus Microbacterium; species Microbacterium sp. zg-B96. Next base: position 994,864 of record NZ_CP126738.1, read on the forward strand.
TGATGTACACCCCTGCCGACAGCAGATCGCGATCGAGCACCCGGCCCGATGCCGCCGCGACGCTCGCAGTGGTCGTTGCGTGCCCGCGCACGTCGGTACCGGTCCGCTCGCGGCCTGCCATGACCATCCTCAGACCATCTCCGCAGCGGTCGGCAGGTCGGCGGCGAAAGCGAGGGGCAGGTCGAGGTCCTCGAGCCAGGTGCCGGCGTAGCTGGTGAGCTTGCCGTTCGCGTTGTCGATCGCGATGACGCGACGGCCCATCTGCAGGCCGATCAGCATCGCGTGCAGGCGATCGGTGACGATCGTCTCGCCGGGGGAGAGCAGCGCCACCCCGGTGGCCAGCCGCTTCGCGGCATCCGCGAACCACCGCTCGGTGGACCGGTTCATCGTGCGGGTCACCGCCCCCTCGAAGAACGTCCGGCGCAGCCGCTGCGCGAGCCGGTCGGCGAAGGTCATGGCCGGCCAGTCAACGGCGGCCGCACCGGTCCCCGGTGGCAGCGCGCTCTCGTCGTCGCGCCGCAGCAGGTACACCGCCTCGCGTGTGGGCGCCGCCGATTCCAGGCGGCCCAGCATGTGCACGCTGTCCGGCGCGAGCGTGACGTCGGCGACGAGGTCGCGCACTTCGGCGAGCGACGCGGTGTCGCGCACCGCGAGACGCAGCTGAGGGCGAGAGGCCATGCGCCGGGCGAACTGGCCGCGGTCGGACTCGGAGGCGAAGTGCACCGACTGCGGCTCCTGGATCAGCAGTGTGTCGGGGCGCAGGCGCTCGGCGAGCCGGTAGCGGTGCTCGCTGTGCTGCGGGTAGAGCCCGCCGAAGTTGCCGCCGCCCTGGATCGCCACGGTCGTGGCCGAGTCGTACACGGCCGGGGCGATCGTGCCCCAGGAGTAGGTGGCCTCCACCTGGATGCCGGCACGGCGCCAGAACTCGGCCTGGCCGAGCGCGATGACCGAGTCGCCGATGTTCGCGTAATCGGGGAAGTCGGTGAGCACGAGCGACTCCACACCGCTGTGCAGCTGCGTCAGCGCATCGAACGAGCGACGCTGCAGCTCGTCGATGAAGTCCGACCCGGCGCGCGGCAGCGGCTCACGGGTGTTGTCGATAGGGATGGTCACGGGGATTCCTCCAAGGCGTGGCCGGCGCGGGACCGGGTGGGAAGGGCAGACCTCAGCTGGGCACGCGAGGTCTTGTCGAGGGCGAGGAAGTAATACACCGTCAGCGCCGCGGCGACCCACAGCAGGGTCACCAGCACGATGAGCGGCAGCGACAGGTCGAGCAGGCTCACGGCGATCAAGCCCGCGGCCAGCGGCGCGACCGTGCCGAACGGCAGCAGCAGGCAGCGGATCGCGAAGTCGCGCACCGACAGGTCCAGCCGGCGCAGCGCGACGGCGATGTAGATGGGCTCGAGCAGCACGATCGGCACCGCCAGGCCCAGCGCGATGCCGGCCAGACCCATCGAGCTGCCCAGCGCCACGGCCAGCAGCGTGCCGGAGACGGCCCAGATCGTGTGCAGGACCGCGAACCCCCGCAGCGACCCCTGGGCGGTGAGGATGGGGACGGCGAGCAGGTGGTTGTTGTTGGCGAACATCGACAGCACGAGGATCTGCGCCACGACGGCCGCGCCCGCAGCCGCTCCGGTACCGGCTTCTCCGACCCACAGCTGCATGATCTGGGGCATGAAGATCACCACCGGCACCAGTACGAGGGTCATCAGCATGTTCGCCAGGCTCGTGCCCCGCAGGTACATCTGACCGATCGGTGCCCCCGCGGCGCCGCCGTGGCGCATCGATGCCGTCGGCAGCACGGCGACGGCGAGCGACCCGGTCACTTCCTTCACCAGCAGGTAGATGCGCTGTCCGGCGGCGTACATCGCGGTGAACCCGATCGGCAGCAGCAGGGCGGTGAGGATGCCGCCGACCTGCATGATCACGACCCCGGCGATGCCGAGCACCATGAGCTGCGAGCTCACGTGGAACAGCTCCCGGAACACATCCCAGCGGAAGTCGGCGAACCGCGCGGTGATCTGCGGGGCGCGCAGCCGCCGCAGCACGTACGTGGCGATGCCGAAACCGAGGATGCCGACGACGTCCACCATCGCGACCGCGACGATTCCCAGATCCGCCCAGCAGACGAGCAGCGTGAACACGACGCGGAACGCCGCGAGGCCGATCAGCAGGTAGTTGACCTCACCGAGACGGCCGACGCCCGCCAGCACCTGACGGTTGGCGGAGAACACCAGCAGCAGGAAAACGTTCGCCACGCCCAGGATCGCCAGCGCCCACGCCGTCGAGGTGAGGTGCGCACCGAAGTCGGCGTTGGGCACGGTGAATGCGAACGCGATCGCCGTCGCCGAGGCCAGCAGGAGTGCCGCGGCGAGGTAGAACACGTTGCTCGCCGAGGCGACGCTGCGCATGCGGGCGATGTCGCCGGAGGGCCGTGCCACACCGATGAAGCGGGTGGTGGCATCCCCGATTCCCAAATCCTGCTGGAACAGCGCCCCGAGCGCGACGGTGAGCATGTACAGGCCGTACTGCTCGGCCCCGAAGGCGCTGAGCACGAACGGCAGCAGCACGACGTACGCGATCATCGAGGACAGCCGGGCCAGGTAGGTCGTGATCACCGCGCCGGTGATCCCGCCTTTGGCTGGGGCCGACGCGCGCCGCTGCTGCGGCGGCGCCGGAGAGGTCGCGGTCGCCATGGGTCAGCCCTGCCTCGACGTGCCGAGATCCAGCCGGTACACCAGGGTGTCCTCGGATTCGTGGTCCAGCACCCAGCGGGGGTCGTCCTCGAGAATGCTCTCGAACCGGTCCAGCGCACCGTCGGGGAGCGTGCCGTAGTAGGTGCTGTAGTCGCGCATCTGCTGCGTGATCACGACCAGGGCCGGTCGCTGCTCCCACACCAGGCTGTCGGTCAGGCGTGTGACCCGCCGGGGGTCGGCGAACTGCTCGGTCTCCCACCCGGGCCACGACGTCAGCCACATGTCGATACCGGAGTCGAACAGTTCGTCGGCCTGCACGAAGTCGACGTACTCCGCCACGAGGCGGCCCGGCGCGCCGGGTGCGACACCGATGGTCAGCGTCGAGGGGTCCTCTTCCTGCAGGACCCGGGTGGTCAGCTGCACCGACTCCGGGGTGACGAGGTTGGCGAACCAGCCGCCGTAGTACGCCTGCATCGAGGCGAGGGCGGTGAGGGACGCGATGGCGGTGACGCCGATCTGAGCGGCGCGGCGTGCCCGGAGCACCTCACCGCGCAGCAGCCGGGTCAGCCCCGGGGCGAGGATCAGCATGCAGCCGGGGATCGAATACAGGAACACCCGGAACAGCGCCTCGCCGCCGTATCCCTGAGCCACCAGGATGAGAGCAGGTGAGAACGCCACGACGGCGGGCACGAGCGTGTTGCGCCACTGGTCGCGGTGCCGCAGCAGCCGCACCAGCGTGACGATGCCGGCCGAGATCCACACCAGCAGCGTGACGCCACGCGCGGCCCAGGAGTTCACGACCTGCCCGACGCTGGGGTTACCCAGCGTCTCGTTGCGTGCCGACGGCGTCATGATGTTGCTCAGGAAGTCGAAATTCAGCAGCCGCCCGAACTGACTGAGCACGTTCATGTGCAGCAGCATGTAGCCGATGGCGATCGCGGCGAAGACGACGATGAGGTACTTCGGCCGAACTCGGCCCAGCACGGTCAGCAGGAACACCGCGGCGAGCAGCCAATAGGGGGTGAGCTGGTGGGTCACCACGATCGCGGTGAAGATCGGGACCGCCACCCACGCGGCAGCTCTTGTGCGCACCGATGCCAGCACGAGCGCGACGACCACGATGGCCAGCGCGAATCCGATCGCCTGCGGGGAGAGGTAGTCCTGGGCGACCCAGTTGACCGCGTGCGCGCAGAACGCCGCCACGAGCGCCGTCGCGGTGGACTGGCCGTAGGTGCGGGCCAGGAAGAACACCGCAGCGGCGACGGCCAGCTGCGAACCCACCGCGAACCACTGCGCGATGGCGAGCGTCTCGGTGCCGGTCACGGTGTTCAGCCAGGCGATGAACGAGAACGCCCCGGGCCAGTTGTGGTAGATGTCGATGTCCACATCGACCGCGCCGAAGCGCTGGATGTAGTCGATCGGACCGAAGTGCTTGTAGGTCCACGAGTACAGCGGAGCGTCGGTGGAGATGGCGGTGGGGAGCCTCATCATGAGGATCGTCGACACCAGCGCGATACCGGCGGTACGGGTCGCGCGCAGCGCGATGGCCAGGCAGAACGCGATCGTGGCGAGCACGACCGAAACCGGGAAGAGCGGGCTTGCCGCGGCGAGGAGCCCGAACAGGTTCCACGGCGCATCGCGCAGCGACGGCAGTGCCACCGCCCAGGCGACGGCGGCGAGCACGAGGATGATCGCCGGTGTCAGCCACCGGCGCGCGGGGAGGGCCTTGTCGGGTCGGGCGGGGGAGGCCTGAGTGCGTGCAGCGGTGATGGTCATGCCGTCCTCCTGATGGTGAAGGTCGCCACCGCGCCGAGGCAGGTGACGACGGCGAGGATGAGCAACCACAACAAGGGGTTCCACAGCTGCGCATACACGATGGCGGTGGTCAGCAGCAGCATCACCGAGATCCCGATGGCGGGGATGACGATGGGTGCGAAGTTCGGTGGCAGCACCACCCACGCCCGCACCAGCGCGCCGGGTCCGATGAGGATGAACAGCGCCACGAACGCCAGCGAGAGTCCGGCCGGCAGCGGCAGCATCGCGAGCAGACCGAAGACGCCTCCGACGGCAGCCAGCGTCGCCCAGCAGCGGCGTTCCATCGCCGGACCGCGCGATGGCGGACCGGCGAGGGTGCCTGCTTCCCGCTGTGCGCGCCGCTCGGCGAAGTAACTCGCCGGGCCGCCGAAGATGCTGCCCAGCTCGACCCGTCCCACTCGCTTGGACTCCTTCGACAGGGTCGAGGATGCCGGCGAGTCGTCCACCGTGGACATCGGCTTGTTCAGCAGTCGCGCGATGGCGCGCGGGGAGCGTGCCACCGCGGCGCCGAGCATGCGCGGATCCAGCGCGACGGTGGTCGCCCACGCGCCGAACCCCCGCCCGTAGCCCACGGCCTGTGCGGTGAGGGCTTCGAGGTCGGCCCGGTGGCGATGCCACACCAGGGCAGACGGTTCGACGACGATCGCCTGGCCGTCGTAGAGCACGCGCATGAACATGTCGAGGTCCTCCCCGCCCTTGGTGCGCGTGCCGGCACCCAGGGCAGTGTCGAAGCCGCCGAGGGCGACCATGTGGTCGCGGCGGATGGCGAAGTTCGCGCCGGTGCCGAATTCGCCGACGCAGAACGGGAACATCGGCAGGTCGGCGGGCGGGTCGCTCAGGCGGAAGACCCGCGAGGCGGTGAGCTTGGACCAGCTGACGCGGGCGTCGAAGTACGCCTGGACTTCGTTGCGCAGCTCGCCGGTGGGCACGACTCCGCTGACGCAGCCGACGTCGTCGGCTCGCGAGAAGCCGGACGCGATAGCCCACAGCCACTGCGGGTCGACGATCACGTCGTCGTCGGTGAACGCGACGATGCTCGCGGTGGCCGCGTGCAGCCCCGCGTTGCGGGCGTGGGAGAGCCCCGCGGCATCCTCCCGCACATAGCGGAACTCCGGGTACTCCGTCCGCAGCAGGTCGTGCGTGTCGGTGGTGGCGGGGGCGTTGTCGACCACGACGACCTCGAACGACGGATAGTCGATCGCGCGGATCGCGTCCAGCGCCTCCCGCAGCAGGTCGGCACGGTCCCGGGTGCACACCACGACGCTCACGGGAGTGGGCGCGGGGCGGGCGGCCGCCGGTACCGGCGGCAGTGCGGCCACGGCGTCGATGAGGGCCTCTGCATCCAGAGCGCCTGCGACGACGGGCAGGGTCACGTAACCGCGGACGGTACCGTGATCGCGCACCAGCAGGCGTGCCCGGTCGAACGCATCACCGGATGCCAGTGCGATCCGATCCGGCGTCGTGGCGATGTCGTCGGCCTCGATCAGGCCGACCCAGATCGCCTCGCGGCGATCGACGTCGCCGTGCAGCGGCATGGCCAGGGGGAGGGTAAGTGTCGTCATGCGGCAACACCTTTCGAGTCGAAGGCGCGTGCGGGAAGGTCACGCACGCGGCGGAGTCCGACGGCGCCCACGGCGGCGAGCGCGCAGACCCCGCAGACCATGGCGAGTGCGGCTCCGAGGGCCCCCAGGGTGGGGACGAGCAGCAGCACGACGCCGAACAGGATGGATACGTAGAGCAGGTTGCTCCACAGGACCGGACGCACCCGGTGCCGCGCGCGGGAGAGCGCGGACCAGATGTCGTAGCCGGGACGGATGAGGCTCGCCAGTGCCAGGGCGCCCACGACGGCCATGCCGTACAGGGGCGAGTAGTCCTGGCCGGCGATGAGGAACAGCACCGGGGTGGCGACCGTGGCGGCGACACCGAGCGCACCGACCACCAGGAACACCGTGCGCGTGTAGGCGCCGGCGAGCCCGGCACTCGGGTCGAAGTCGGCAGCGGCGCTCTTGGCCAGCGCGGTGGCGACGCTGACGCCCACCAGGTCCAGCGCGACGCTGAACTGGTAGGCGATGGCGAATACCGCGCCCTCCGCGGGGGAGGACAGCGCGGTCACGATGAACGACAGCGACAGGCCGGCGCACATCACCACGCCCACCGCGACGGCGTTCTGCACTGTGAACAGGCCGAACGCGCGGGCCGTCGGGGCGTCCCAGGTGCGGGTGCTGGGTCGCAGCGCCTGTTCCCGGCGCAGCGCCCGGGGCACCAACGCGAACGCGCCGACGGCGATGGCCATGGCGGCGGGGACGATCGTCGCGGTCACCAGCGGGTGCGGCATGCCGGGCACGGCAAGCGCCAGCAGCGCCAGCAGGGCGAGCTTGACCAGGTTCGCCGAACCGTTGACGAGCAGCGTGCCGCGGGCGTCGGCGGCGCCGGCCAGCGCCTGCGTCTGCACGTTGAACAGCGCCCACGCGACAGTGCACACCATCACACCGACGACGGTGACCACGCCCGGCAGCCCGGGGCGCAGCACGACGGCGACCAGCCCGCCCGCCGCCAGGCCCGCCGCCGCGCCGAGCGCCGCCGTCACCGCGTAGGCGCGACGCAGCACCGACCACGCGGCCGGGCCGCCCATCGGCAGCATGACCACCAGTGCGCTGCCGGGGCCATTGGATGCCAGTGCAGCGGCGGCCATGATGATCGACAGTGCCGAGGCCTCCAGGCCCAACTGCGTCTGCGGGATCCACACCGCGGCGAGCATCCAGAAGACGAACCCCGACAGTGAGGTGACGGCATACCCCGACGACAGCCACAGCGAGTCGCGCGTGATGCGTCGCCCCACCGCGGCGGTGTGGTCGGATACAGCGCTGCGGGGGGCCGCAGTCATACAGCCGCCTTCTGGGTCAGCGACCCGCGGGTGCCGCCGGTGCGCACCTGGGCGAACCGGCCGCGTACGTAGCCGGCGCCGGCCAGGCCCAGCGAGAGCACGATCGCCGTGACGGCGACGAGACCCTGCGGTCCGCGGCGCAGTTCCCGCCACACCGCGGCGGGGAGCACTCTGGTGGCGTAGGCGGACTCGGCCGACAGGGCGTCCTGGCGGCCGACGGTGCGGGCGATGCCCGCCTTGGAAAGCCCCTCACACCAGCTGCGGTGCGCGACGTAGGCCATGCGCACGCGATCGGCGCTGACGTGGTGACGCACGCGGGCCGACGGCTCATAGTGCACGACGTGGGCCGGGTCGACCTGGCGGAGCTTGATGCACACTTCGGTCTCCTCGCATCCGATCGGGAGCTTCCCGACGCGACCGGTGTCGGCGTTGAACCCGCCGATGGCCAGCAGCGGTTCCCGGCGGAAGGCCATCGAGCACCCCATCACGTTGCGCACCGGACCGGGTTCGGTGGGAAGGCCGCGGTAGCTGCATCCGACGATCCACAGCAGTTCGTCGGGCAGCACGGCAGGCGCTTCGCCCGGCCAGATAGGCACGGCGCTGCCGCCCACGGCGACCACCGACGTGTCGGTGAAGCCGCCGATCAGCGTGTCGAGCCAGCCGGGGTCGGCGACCGCGTCGTCGTCCAGGAAGGCGACGATGTCACCGACGGCGACGCGCAGCGCAGTGTTTCGGCCGGAGGACAGGCCACGCGGGCCCTCGTTGGCCATCACGCGAGCCTCGGGCCACCGGGCGCGGGCGCGCTCGAGCAACTCGTCGTTGTGGTCGACGACGAGGATCGTTTCGTCTGCGCTGCCCTGGGCGGACACCGACGCCATGGCCAGCGCGAGCTGATCCCAGCGGTCGAGTGTGTAGGCGCAGATTACGACACTGACCGTCATCACCGGCCGATCGACTCCACGCGCTCCTCGGCGCGCAGCGGCGCGGGTGCCGCTGCGGCGGCGATGAGGCCTGCGCCTCGCTTTGATCCCCACCGCTTGGCACGCTCGTCGAGCACGGTGCGCAGCACCCGCAGCCCGTCGGTGATGGCGTTGAGGTTGCTCTCGCCGTGGATGCGGGGCAGCTCGACGCTCGGCACCTCGACCACGCGAAGCCGGTTCTCCGCCATGCGGCAGGTCAGCAGCGTCTCGATTTCGAAGCCGTCGCCCCACACCATCTGCCCCTGGGCGCCGGGGATGTTCGCGGCGGGGAGCTGGAGGCCGGGGAGGATCCGGCGCCAGAAGGCGTTGTAGCCGTAGCAGAGGTCGGAGTGACGGGTGCCGAGCAGGATGTTCGTCAGCAGGTTCAGGCCGCGGTTGCCGAGGTTCCGGTGGAAGGTGATGTCCTCGCTCGCGCCACCGGCCATGTAGCGGCTGCCCTTGCTGACATCGGCGCCGCGCAGGAGCGCGTCGACGAAGCGGGGGATCTCGTCGGCGTCGGCCGAGCCGTCGGCGTCGAACATGACGATGATGTCGCCGGTGGCGTGCTCGAACCCGCACACCAGCGCGTTGCCCTTGCCCTTGCGGGTCTGGGTGATGACCTCGACGCCCGGGCGGACGCGGCGGGCGACATCGGCGGTGCCGTCGACGGAGTGGCCGTCGACGACGATGATCTCGTGGACGTCGGGAAGCAGCGGCAGCACGATCTCCAGGTTCCTCGCCTCGTTTCGGGCGGGAACGATGATCGATACGCGGGGCGCGGGGTGCTGGGGTGAAGTCACAGTGAGTCGCCTTTTCCTTTGGGGGAGCACAAACGGATGGGGGTTGTCGGTGATGGCACGGACACGGGGCTGGTTTGCGCGTGTTGCGCGTCTCGGCGCCGGCGGTGTCGTGTCTCTTATGGAGACCCCCGGCGGCGCTCTGATAGTCCGCTGTCGATGGTTCGAGCGTTCCGGCCGGGTGTTACATCCGTGTGAACGCTACCGATGAGTCGCGTAACGGAAGGGCCGAAACCTGTCCCCTCTTCGGTGGACAGAGCCGTTTTTTCGCGGTTTTTCGTCCCCCTTTCGGGGGACAGCGGCCCACTTCCGGCGCGTCACGTCCCCCATTCGGTGGACAATCAGGAAAACCGGTCCACAATGGAATCAAGCGGCTGTCTGGGAGGACAGGGACCCCCGGAGATCGACCGGGGAAGCCCCGTTGGCCGAGGGAGGCCTGGCACATGCGAAAGACACCGAAGGTGACGGCGTTGCCGACCGATATGTGCGCGTGCGGTCACCTCCGCGAAGCACACGAGCATTACCGTCGCGGCACCGAATGCGCCATCTGTGACGTGCAGTCGTGCTCGTCCTTCACCGTGGTCACCGTGCCGGAGTACTCGCGCACGCGCTGACCCGGTTCCCGCGCGTGACGGCCACGCCGGGGGCGTGGCATCCGTAGACTGACTCCTCGTGGTCACCCGTCTGTCGCACTTCTTCCTCCGTACCCTCCGTGAAGACCCCGCCGATGCGGAGGTCACGAGCCATCGGCTGCTCGTGCGCGCCGGCTACATCCGCCGCCAGGCGCCGGGCGTGTTCGCCTGGTTGCCGCTGGGGTTGCGGGTCAAGGGCAAGATCGAGCAGATCGTGCGCGAAGAGATGGCCGCAGCCGGCGCTTACGAGGTGCACTTCCCGGCGCTGCTGCCGCGTGAGCCCTACGAGGTCACCGGCCGGTGGGAGGAGTACGGCGATGCGCTGTTCCGCCTGCAGGACCGCAAGGGTGCCGACTACCTGCTGGCCCCCACCCACGAAGAGGTCTTCACGCTGCTGGTGAAGGACCTGTACTCGTCGTACAAGGACCTGCCGCTGACGATCTATCAGATCCAGGACAAGTACCGCGACGAGGCGCGCCCCCGTGCCGGGCTCCTGCGCGGACGCGAATTCACGATGAAGGACGCCTACTCCTTCGACTACACCGACGCGGGACTGGATGCCTCTTACGAGGCGCAGCGCGACGCGTACGAGCGCATCTTCCAGCGGCTGGGGCTGGAGTACGTCATCGTGCAGGCGGATGCCGGCGCGATGGGCGGCTCCCGCTCCGAGGAGTTCCTGCACCCCACCCCGGTGGGGGAGGACACGTTCGTGCGCTCCGCGGGTGGCTACGCCGCGAACGTCGAGGCCTTCACGACGGTCGTCCCGGAGTCCATCCCGTTCGACGGTCTGCCGCAGCCGGTGATCTTCGACTCGCCGGACACTCCCACGATCGACACGCTCGTGGCGCACTGCAACGCACAGCTGCCCGGCGACTACACCGCAGCGGACACGCTGAAGAATGTGGTGCTGGCGCTGCGCCACCTTGACGGCACGCGGGAACTGGTCGTCATCGGCCTCCCAGGCGACCGCGATATCGACGACAAGCGGGTCGAGGTCGCCTTCGCCCCCGCCGAGGTGGAGCAGGCGACCGAGGCGGACTTCGCCGGCCAGCCGCTGCTGGTGAAGGGCTACATCGGACCGTGGTCCGAGAAGGGCCCGATCCTCGGCGAGGAGTCGGCCACCGGCATCCGCTATCTGCTGGATCCCCGTGTGGTGGACGGCACGTCGTGGATCACCGGCGCGAACATCGACCAGAAACACGTGCACTCGCTTGTGGCGGGACGCGACTTCACCGCCGATGGGTTCATCGAGATCGCCACCGTGCGCGCGGGCGACCCCGCCCCCGACGGCTCCGGCCCGGTGGAGCTCGCGCGCGGCATGGAGATCGGTCACGTCTTCCAGCTCGGCCGTAAGTACGCCGACGCCCTGGGGCTGAAGGTGCTCGACGAGAACGGCAAGCTCGTCACCGTCACGATGGGCTCCTACGGCATCGGCATCACGCGCATCCTCGCGATCATCGCCGAGCTCAACAACGACGACAAGGGCCTGATCTGGCCGGCGTCGGTCGCGCCCTTCGACGTGCACGTGGTGGCCACCGGTCGGGATGCTCTCGCGTTCGAGCTGGCCGAGAAGCTCTCCGCCGACCTGGATGCCGCGGGGCTGGACGTGCTCTTCGACGACCGGCCGAAGGTGTCGCCGGGAGTGAAGTTCGGCGACGCCGAGCTGGTCGGCGTGCCGCAGATCGTCATCGTGGGCCGCGGCGCCGCCGACGGTCAGGTGGAGCTGTGGGACCGACGCACCGGCGAGCGCGATGTGGTCGCCGCGACGGAGGTCGTCGCCCGACTCACTCGCTGAGCCGGATCACAGGGCCGCGTAGCGCGCGCGGAATCCGCAGAACACGCCGTACGCGATGAACCCGATGCCCACCGCGCCCACCGCGGCGGTGCCCAGCGGCATGCCCAGCAGTGCCTGCAGGGCGCCGTCGAGACCGCCGGCCGCCGAGGCGTCCGCCGTGGTGGCGGCTACGAGCAGCAGGATGCCGATGATCACCAGGGCGATGCCCTTGGCGATGAACCCGGCCACCCCCAGCGTCGTCACGGCGTTGCCGAGGCGGGTGTCGGGGATGTCCATCTTGTTGTGGAAGCTGTGCCGCACCCCCATCACCACGAAGACGATGCCGCCGATGCCGACCCCGAGTCCCACGAGCCCCAGCACGTAGGGTCCGCCGGGGATCGTCAGCACGCCGCGGCTGGCGTCCTCGGCGGCGGCCTCGGCATCGGGCTTGGCGCCCAGCGCGACGGCTGCCGCGATGATCCCCAGCGCAAGGAACACCACCGCCTGCCCCCACTCGGACACGCGCACCCCCCACTTCTTGGCGAGTCCCTTCGCATCACCCCGCGGGTCGCGCACGATCACGCCTTCGGCCAGATGCCAGGTGGCCAGCGCCCACAGTGCGACCGCCAGCACCCACAGGGCGGCAAAGCCCAGCGGTGCGCCTCCGATGGCCTTGAAGGCGCCGGTCTGGTCGCCGTCGCCGTCGCCGCCGAACGCGATGATCAGCGCGATGACGCCGATGAGCGCATGCACGATGCCGTTGGCGGCGTACCCGGCTCGCGCGCCGATCCGTGTCGCGGGGTGGTGCGCGATCTCGCGGGCGGCGCGCTTGGGTGCAGCTTCGGTCACCGCCACAGCCTAGGGCTCACGCAGGGTTTGCCGAGGCGGCCGCCGGTACGATTCCGGGGTGAACAGCCAAGGGCGCGGATTCAAGGCCCGGTGGGCCTCGCTGCCGCGACTCATCGGGCGGGCGCCCGCCCCGGTGCTGCTGGTCGTGGGTCTCATCGTCGTGGCGCTGGGCCTGCTCATCGTGTTCCGCCCTCTCACGTCGCTGCTGCTGCTGGCGGTGTACATCGGGGCCAGCGCGATCGTCGCCGGCGCAGTGGAGCTGCTCTCGCCGCATCGCTCCAGCTGGTGGAACCGGGCGTTCGGCGTGGTGTGGATCGTCGGCGGGCTCGCGGTGGCCATCTGGTTCGGTCCCCGGCTCGATCTGCTCCCTGCAGCCCTCGCGGTGCTGCTGATGGTCGCCGGTGTCGCCTCGGTCGGCGACGCGCTGCGAAAGGGCACGGTCAGCCAGCGCGTGCTGGACTTGACCTGGGGCGGGGCGCAGATCGTCTTCGGCGTGCTGGCGCTGACCTGGCCGGACGTCAGCGTGCTCGTCGTGGCGGTGCTCTTCGGTGCGCGCACGGTCGTCTTCGGGGCGCAGCTGATCGCGCGCGGCGTGCGCGCGATCGTGGCGGACGGGCGTGCGGATGCCGCGCCGGAACGGCCTGCGCCCAGCCGCCGCCGACGCGCCTGGGCGGCCGCGGGCCGCTACGCCGTCGCGCTGCTGCTGGTGGCGACGGCCGCCGGCGGGTCCTGGCTCAACTCCTGGCTGGCCGACGGCGCGCCCGTCATCGACGCGTTCTACGAGCCGCCCGCTGAGCTGCCCGACGGCCACGGCCGGCTGATCCGCTCCGACGACTACATGGGCGCCGCCCCCGCCGGGGCCAGCGTGCGGCGCATGCTGTACACGACCCGCTCCGCCCTCGGCGACCCCGCGGTGGGCAGTGCCCTGGTGATCATTCCGAATGAGCCGTCCGACGAGCCCCGACCCGTCGTCATCTGGAACCACGGCACCACCGGCGTCGCCCGTGGGTGCGCACCGAGCCTGGCCGGAGGGACGGCGACCCGGTGGGCGATCCCCGATGTCGACCGTGCCGTCGCCAACGGCTGGGTCGTGGTCGCCCCCGATTACAGCGGGCAGGGGGCGCCGGGGGACTTCCCGTATCTGATCGGTCGGGGCGAGGCCCGCTCCGCGCTGGACGCGGTGCTGGCCGCGGGTGAGTTCGATGATCTGGTGTTGTCTCCGCGCACCCTCGTGTGGGGGCATTCGCAGGGTGGTCACGCGGCGCTGTGGACCACCCAGATCGCGCCGGAGTACACCCCGGGAATAGACGTGCGGGGGACGGCGTTGCTCGCCCCGGCGGCCGACCCGCTTGCGCTGGCCGAGGAGCTCGCCCGGCCCGGGGCGGGGGCGCTGCTGACGGTGATGGTCTCGTGGGTGCTGGTGCCGTACGCGGAGACGTACGCCGATGTGAAGCTGGAGGATTACGTCGCCTCCGGTGCCCGCCAGGTGGTCCGTGAAATGGCGCAGCGGTGTCTGAGCGAACCGGGTGTCGTCGTATCAGCGCTGACCGCGCTGGGCCTGTCCGAGGACGACCCGATCGACGTGGCGGACCTCACGACCGGGGCGCTGGGCAAGCGGCTCGCCGAGAACGTCCCGGAGGGACCATGGGGGACGCCGATCTTCGTGGGCTGGGGCTCTGACGACGAGGTGCTGCCCACGGTGCTGCAGCGCCAGCTGGTGACCCGGCTGTGCGGCAGCGGGGAGCGTGTGTTCCGCTGGGTGGTGCCCGGCGGGCATCACCAGGACATCCTGCAGCCGCGGTCACACGCTCTGCCGTTGATGCTGCAGTGGAGCGAGACCGTGATGGATGCCGAGATCGACACCGAGGCGCAGGCTCTGCGCGCCGACCGTGTGCTCGACTCCTGCCCGAGGTGAACGCGGGCCGCTCCCAGGGTCTGGACACACGGCATCCGGTAAGGTATTGGGGATGCGGCTGCGCTTCTGCGCGCCGCGACAAGCTGAATAGGGAGGACACCGTGGACATCGATCTCGGACTGTTGAAGACGATCGAGCGCGAGAAGGAGATCCCGTTCGATGAGCTCGTGCGCATCATCGAGCAGGCGATCCTCACCGCCTACGGAAAGCACACCTCCGCGACCGACGAGGTGCCGGCAGGCACGCGGGTCGAGCTGGACCGCAAGACCGGTCATGTCGCCATCTACGTGCCGCTGATCGACGACGAGGGTGCCGTGGTCGGCGAGGAGGAGACGACGCCCGAGGACTTCGGCCGCATCGGCGCCTTCGCTGCCAAGCAGGTCATCAGCCAGCGCCTGCGCGACATCGCCGACGAAGCCGTGCTGGGGGAGTTCCGCGGCAAGGAGGGCGACATCGTCGCCGGCATCGTCCAGCAGGGCCCCAATCCCCGCATGGTGCACGTCGACCTCGGCACCGTCGAGGCGATCCTGCCCCCGGAGGAGCAGGTGGCGGGGGAGACCTACCCGCACGGCTCTCGCCTGCGCGTCTACGTCACGAGCGTGTCGAAGGGTCTGAAGGGCCCCCAGATCACCGTTTCGCGCACCCACCCCGGACTGGTGCGCAAGCTCTTCGCCCTCGAGGTGCCCGAGATCGCATCCGGTCTCGTGGAGATCGTCTCGCTCGCGCGCGAAGCCGGCCACCGCACCAAGGTCGCCGTCTCCACCACCGACCCGTCGATCAACGCCAAGGGCGCCTGCATCGGCGAACTCGGCCGTCGCGTGCGCGCGGTGACCGAGGAGCTCGGCGGAGAGAAGATCGACATCGTCGACTACCACCCGGAGCTGGCCGCGTTCGTCGCGAACGCCCTCTCGCCGGCGAAGGTCACGTCGAGCTTCATCCTCGACGCGTCCACGAAGGCCGTGCGCGCCCTCGTCCCCGACTACCAGCTGTCGCTGGCGATCGGCAAGGAGGGTCAGAACGCCCGTCTGGCCGCCAAGCTCACCGGCGCGAAGATCGACATCCAGCCCGACAGCATCCTCGAGGAGAGCTGATCCCTCCGGTTCACCGGAGGGATGGCATCCGCTGCGGATCCAGGAGGGGGTAGGATGGAACCCGTTCGAACGTGCGTGGGGTGCCGCGCACGTGCCCCCCGGGCCACGCTCACCAGAGTCGTGGCCTTCGATACGCAGCTCGTCCTCGACGAGAGCGCATCGATGCCGGGACGGGGTGCGTGGGTACACGGCACGCGTGAATGCGTGGATGCCGCCATCAGGCGCCGTGCCTTCGGACGAGCATTGCGTGTGTCAGGTTCGCTTGACACGCAGACCCTTCAGAACCACTTCCAGCGAAACGGCTGAACGGCTATGGACTCAAAGTGAACGGCTCGAAATGAGACCCGTCCGCAACTAGCGGTCTGCCCTGTCTGGGGCAGGCCTTCAGACAGGAGAATTGTGGCAAAACCACGCGTGCACGAGATCGCTTCCGAGCTCGGCGTCGACAGCAAGGTCGCGCTTGCGAAGCTGAAGGAGCTCGGCGAATTCGTCAAGAGCCCTTCCTCGACCATTGAGCCCCCGGTGGCTCGCAAGCTCCGTCAGGCCCTGCAGGCCGACGGTGCCAAGCCCGCCGCCGGCGCACCCGCCCCGGGCGCGTCCGCGCGTCCTGCCGGCCGTCCCGGCCCGGCTCGTCCGGCAGCGCCCGCCGCACCGGCCCCCGCCGCCCCGGCAGCAGCTCCGGCGCCCGCACCGGCACCGGCAGCCCCCGCGGCTCCGGCAGCGCCTGCGGCACCCGCCGCGGAGCCTGCCGCTCCCGCGGCACCCGCCGCCGCAACGCCGGCTCCGGCCCAGCCCGAGACCGCCAAGCCCGCTGAGGGTGGCGCCGCAGCCGGCGCGCCCACCCCGGGTGCTCCGCGTCCCGGTGGTGCTCCGCGCCCCGGCAACAACCCCTTCGCTTCCGCGCAGGGCATGGGTCAGCGCCCCGCAGGTCCCCGTCCGGGCAACAACCCGTTCGCATCGACTCAGGGCATGGGCCAGCGGCCCAGCCCGGGCAACATCCCGCGTCCGCAGGCACCGCGTCCCGGCGCACCCCGTCCGGGCGCACCGCGTCCCGGTGGCGCCGGTCGCCCCGGTGGCGGCGGTCGTCCCGGCGCTCCGTTCCAGCAGCGTCCCGGCGGTCCCGGCCGTCCCGGTGGTGCTACCGGCGGTCCCGGTCGTCCCGGTGGCGGTCCCCCCGCAGGTGGTTTCGCCGGTCGTCCCGGTGGCGGCGGTGGCCGTGGTCGTGGACCCGGCGGTGGCACCGCAGGTGCCTTCGGTAAGGGTGGCGGCAAGTCCAAGCAGCGCAAGTCGCGTCGGGCGAAGCGGCAGGAATTCGAAATGCGGTCGGCGCCGGTCGTCGGCGGCATCAACGTCTCGCGCGGTAACGGCGAGATCATCCGCATGCGCCGCGGCGCATCGATCGCCGACTTCGCCGACAAGATCGAGGCCATCACCGGTTACACGGTGCAGCCCGGCACGCTCGTGACGATCCTGTTCAACCTCGGCGAGATGGCCACGGCCACCGAGTCGCTGGATGAGGCGACGTTCGAGGTGCTCGGTGCCGAGCTCGGCTACAAGATCCAGATGGTCTCGCCCGAGGATGAGGACAAGGAGCTCCTCGAGGGCTTCGGTCTGGACCTCGAGGCGGAGCTGGAAGCCGAGAGCGAAGACGACCTCGAGATCCGTCCGCCCGTCGTGACCGTCATGGGTCACGTCGACCACGGTAAGACGCGACTGCTCGACGCGATCCGTCAGACCAACGTGGTCGCCGGTGAAGCCGGTGGCATCACGCAGCACATCGGTGCCTACCAGGTGTGGACCGAGCACGAGGGCATCGAACGGGCCATCACCTTCATCGACACCCCCGGTCACGAGGCGTTCACCGCCATGCGTGCCCGAGGTGCGCAGGTCACCGACCTCGCGATCCTCGTGGTCGCCGCCGATGACGGCATCATGCCGCAGACGGTGGAGGCGCTGAACCACGCGCAGGCGGCCGGCGTGCCGATCGTCGTCGCGGTCAACAAGGTGGACAAGCCCGACGCCAACCCGGGCAAGGTGCGCCAGCAGCTGACCGAGTACGGCCTGGTCGCCGAGGAGTATGGCGGCGACGTCATGTTCGTCGACGTGTCGGCGCGTGAGGGCACCAACATCCAGGCTCTCCTGGATGCGGTCCTGCTGACCGCCGACGCCGGGCTGGACCTCACGGCCAACCCGAACAAGGCTGCTCGTGGTGTCGCGATCGAAGCGAAGCTCGACAAGGGCCGCGGTTCCATCGCCACCGTGCTGATCCAGTCCGGAACGCTGCGCATCGGTGACGCGATCGTCGCCGGCACGGCATACGGCCGTGTCCGTGCGATGGTCGACGAGAACGGCGACGCGGTCGAAGAGGCTTACCCCTCGCGTCCCGTGCAGGTGCAGGGTCTGAACTCCGTGCCCCGAGCCGGTGACACGTTCATCGTCACCGAGGAGGATCGCCTCGCCCGTCAGATCGCTGAGAAGCGTGAAGCGGCCGAGCGCAACGCCCAGCTGGCCAAGGCCCGCAAGCGCATCTCGCTCGAGGACTTCACCCGTGCTCTCCAGGAGGGCAAGGTCGAGTCGCTCAACCTCATCATCAAGGGTGACGTCTCCGGTGCCGTTGAGGCGCTGGAGGAGTCGCTGCTGAAGATCGAGGTCGACGAATCAGTGCAGCTGCGGATCATCCACCGCGGTGTGGGTGCTGTGACCGAGTCCGACGTGAACCTCGCGACGATCGACAACGCGATCGTCATCGGGTTCAACGTCCGCCCCGACGCCAAGGCACGTGAGCGTGCTCAGCGTGAGGGTGTGGACATCCGGTTCTACTCGGTCATCTACAACGCGATCGACGATGTCGAGCAGTCGCTCAAGGGCCTGCTCAAGCCGGAGTACGAAGAGGTCCGGTCGGGCGTCGCCGAGATCCGCGAGGTGTTCCGCTCCTCCAAGTTCGGCAACATCGCCGGTGTCATCGTCCGCTCCGGCACGATCACCCGCAACGCCAAGGCGCGAGTCATTCGCGACGGCGTTGTCATCGCGGACGGCCTGGCGATCGAATCGCTGCGTCGCTTCAAGGATGACGTCACCGAGGTGCGTACGGACTACGAAGCCGGTATCGGCCTCGGCAAGTTCAACGACATCCAGATCGGTGACGAGATCGAAACCACCGAGATGGTCGAGAAGCCGCGAGGCTGATCGATCGGCGGGGGGCGCCGACCGGCGCCCCCCGCTTCCACCTCCAGGGAGAGAACCATGTCTTCAGAGCGTCAGGCCAGACTGGCCGATCGCATCCGCGTGCTCATCGCGGAGCGGCTCGAAAAGGGTCTTCGCGACCCCCGTTTGGGCTTCACGACGATCACCGACGTGAAAGTCACCGGTGACCTGCAGCACGCCTCCGTCTTCTACACGGTGCTGGGCACCGAGAAGGAGCGCAACGACTCGGCCGAGGCCCTCAAGGCCGCGACCGGGATGCTGCGCAGCGAAGTGGGCCGCCAGCTCAGCATCCGGCTCACCCCGACCCTCGAGTTCATCCCCGACGCGATCCCCGAGAACGCCGGGCACATCGAGGATCTGCTGCGCGAAGCACGCGAGCGCGACGCCGCCGTGGCGGGGCTCGCGACCGGCGCCGTGTACGCCGGCGAGCCCGACCCCTACGTCAAGCCCCGCACCGCCGAAGACGAGTGAGTATTCCCGCTCGCGAGTGAGTATTCATGCTCGCGAGTGAGTATTCACGTCGTCGAGTGAGTATTCAGCGGGGGAGCGCGAGCATCCCGTCGGATGCCTCGGCGAGGCCGTCCGCGATGAGCGAGTCGATCGCACGGTCCCGCTGCCGCTGATCCGGCCAGTCCGCGATCACCGCGTCGAGGGCGACCGCGTGCGCGTCGGCATCCCGCAGCACCCGCAGCACCGCACCCCGCGCCTGCCGGTCGCTGCCTTCGTAGCGTGCCTGCCGGCGCCGCTCGTCGCCGGTGTCCGGGTACCCGGCCGCGCGCCACGCGCACACCCGGGCGAGCGGGCACACCTCACACCGGGGTGACCGGGCTGTGCAGACCACCGCCCCCAGCTCCATCGTCGCGGCGTTGACGGCCGCCGCCTCCGCATCGTCGGCCGGCAGCACCGCCGCCATCGCCGCCAGGTCCCGCTTGGCGGGGGAGCCCGGCTGCGATCGGCCGTCGATGGCGCGGGCGAGCACTCGGCGTGTGTTGGTGTCGACGACCGGATGCCGGTGACCGTACGCGAATGCGGCCACGGCGCGTGCCGTGTAGTCGCCGATCCCGGTCAATGCCAGCAACTGGTCGACATCCGACGGCACCTGCCCGTCGTGCCGGTCGCGGATCTGGACCGCCGCGCGGTGGAGCCACAGCGCCCGCCGCGGATACCCGAGGTTCGCCCACTGCCGCACCGCCTCTGCCGGGGCATCCCCGGCGAGATCCGCCGGCGTCGGCCACCGCTCCAGCCACGCGGTCAGGTGCGGCACCACTCGGGCGACCGGCGTCTGCTGCAGCATGAACTCGCTGACCAGCACGCCCCACGCCCCGAACCCGGGGCGGCGCCACGGCAGGTCCCGCGCGTTGTCCCGGTACCACGCGATGAGCGGGGTGGCGATGTCGGGCACCGGATCAGCCTACGTGGCGGCCAGGTGCCCAGGCGCCCGGGCGGTGAGGGCACCTGCGCCCGGCCGCACACCGCACGCGTCGTAGGCTGGAGGGATGCCGCAGCCCACCGCCCCCGCCCTGTGGCGTGACCTGCACGACGAGGTGCGCCAGCACCTGCCGCGCGGACGCGTGATCATCGCCGTCGACGGGATCGACGGCGCAGGCAAGACCTGGTTCGCCGACGGCCTGGCGACCGCGTTCACCGGACCGGTGCTGCGCGCCTCCGTCGACGGCTTCCACCGCCCGCGCGCCGAGCGCTACGCCCGCGGGCGCACCTCGCCCGAGGGTTTCTACCGCGACTCCTACGACTACGACACGTTCCGCCGCACCCTGATCGACCCCTTCCGCGCCGGAGCACCGTTGCGCACCGCGGTGTGGGACGTCGACCGCGACGAGCCCGTCGACGTGCCGCCGCAGACCGCGCCGGAAGATGCCGTCCTCATCGTCGACGGCATCTTCCTGCACCGCCCGGAACTGCGGGGACTGTGGAACTGGTCGCTCTGGCTGGACGTCCCCGTCGACGTCGCGTTCGCGCGGATGGCCGAGCGCGACGGCACGGACCCCGACCCGTCGGCGGCGTCGAATCGGCGTTACCGCCAGGGCCAGGAGCTGTACCTGCGCGAAGCCGACCCGCGCCAGGCGGCATCCGCCATCATCGACAACACCGACTGGGACCACCCGCAGCGCACGTACCGGGACTTCTGCTGATGGCCGGCATCCTGCTGGTGGACAAACCCGGCGGCATCACGAGCCACGACGTCGTCTCCCGCGCCCGCAAGGCGCTGGGCACCCGCAAGATCGGGCACGCCGGCACGCTCGACCCGATGGCGACGGGCCTGCTCGTGCTCGGAGTGGACAGCGCGACCAGGCTGCTGACCTACATGGTCGGGCTCGACAAGACCTACGAGGCGACGATCCGCCTGGGCGTCGCCACCGATTCCGACGACGCCGACGGCGCGGTGACGGCGACGGCGGATGCCGCGGCGATCGCGGCCGTCGCGCCGGAGGCGATCGCCCGCGGCATCGCCGAGCTCACCGGCGACATCTCCCAGGTGCCCAGCCGCGTGTCGGCGATCAAAGTCAACGGCAAGCGCGCGTATGACCTCGTGCGTGCCGGGGAAGACGTGCAGCTTGCCTCGCGCGCCGTCACGGTGTCGCGTTTCGACGTGGTCACGACCCGACGCAGCGAGACCGCGATCGACCTGGACGTCGTCGTCGATTGCACCAGCGGCACCTACATCCGCGCCCTGGCCCGCGACCTCGGCGGCGCACTCGGGGTCGGCGGGCACCTCACCGCACTGCGTCGCACCCGCATCGGACCGTTTTCGGTGACCGATGCCGTCGCGATCGACGACATCGACGCGTCGCGGCTGGTGCCGCAGGCGCAGGCCGCCGCCGGCGTGCTGGGCACCTTCCCGGTCACCGCCGATGAGGCACGGGATCTGCGCCAGGGCAAGCGCCTGACCGGTGCCGCTGAACGGCTGCACGGGCCGCACATGGCCGCGATCGACCCCGACGGCCGCCTGGTCGGCGTGGTGGAGCGCCGCGGCGCGGATGTGAAGAGCGCCATGAACATCCCCGAGGATGCCGCATGATCCTGTGGTTCGCGTACGTGCAGGTCGCCGTCGCCACTGTCGCCGGGCTGTTGTGCCTCACGCTGGGACTGGCAGGACGCCGCCCCAGCGACCTCACGGTGGGCGGGCTGGCGCTGGTGGAGCTGCTGCTGCTGGCGCAGGTGGTCATCGGCATCGTCGCGCCCCTGGCGGGCAACCCGCCGTCGGGCAGTCTGCTGGAATTCTGGGTCTACCTCGTCTCGGCGGTGCTGCTGCCGCCGGCCGCGGTGGCGTGGGCGCTCATCGAGCGCAGCCGCTGGAGCACCGTGATCATGGGGGTGGCGGCGCTGTCGGTGGCCGTGATGGTGTGGCGGATGCAGGTCATCTGGACGGTTCAGGTCGCGTGAGCCGCCCGCCGGCCACCACGCCTACACTGGAGCGCGATATGTCTTCCCGCCCGCGCATGACCGGCGTCGGCCGTGTGCTCGTGGTCGTCTACGCGATCATGGCCCTCGCCGCGACCGGGCGCTCCTTCGTGCAGATCGTCGAGAGGTTCGACGAGGCGCCGCTCGCCTACGGTCTGTCGGCGGCTGCTGCGGTGGTCTACATCGTCGCCACGCTCGCCCTGGTGTTCGCCGGCAACCGCTTCTGGTACGTCGTGGCGTGGGTTGCGATCTGCTTCGAGCTGACCGGGGTGATCGTCGTCGGCACGCTGACCTTCGTCATGCCCGCGCTGTTCGACCACCCCACGGTGTGGTCGTGGTACGGCGAGGGGTACCTCTTCATCCCGCTCGCGCTGCCCTTCCTGGGGCTGTGGTGGCTCGCGAGCAACCGCCCCGGCGCAGCCGCCGTGGCACCCGAACCCGTCGCCGAGAGGTCGTCCTGGTGATCACGTTCCACGATCCCGCAGAGGTCCCCGCCGGCTTCGGCCCATCGGTGGTCGTGATCGGCAAGTTCGACGGTGTGCACACCGGCCATCGTGCCGGCATCGACCGCGCCCGCGTCGAGGCCGCCGCCGAGCGCGCCCGCGTCGTCGCGGTGACCTTCGACCGCAACCCGCTGCGTCTGCTGCGCCCGCAGGCGTGCCCGGAGGACCTCGTCAGCCTCGACCAGAAGCTCGCGCTGCTCGCCGACACGGGGGTGGATGCCACGCTCGTGCTGCGCTTCGACCGGGCGATGGCGGACCTCCCGGCCGATGAGTTCGTGCGCACCGTGCTGGTGGACGCGATCGGCGCGGTCACGGTGTTCGTGGGCCGCGACTTCCGCTTCGGCCGCGGGGGAGCGGGAAACCCGCAGCTGCTGGCTGAGCTCGGCCGCGAGTACGGGTTCCGCGTCGAGGTCATCGACGACATCCGCGCGCACGACGACGGCCGCCGGGTCTCGTCCACCTGGATCCGCAACCTGCTCGACGCCGGCGACGTCGAGACCGCCGCCCGCCTGCTCGGACGCCCTCCCGCGGTGCGCGGCGTGGTGGTGCACGGCCTCAAACGCGGCCGCGAACTCGGCTTCCCCACCGCCAACCTGTCGCCGCAGACCGAGGGGTTCGTCCCGGCGGACGGCGTCTACGCCGGCTGGCTCGTCGACGAGGGCGCGATCGACCGGGCGGATGCCGCGCCCAACCCGCACGCGACCACTCGCTATCCGGCCGCGATCTCGGTGGGCGTCAATCCCACGTTCGACGACGTCACACTGCGTCAGGTCGAGGCTTATGTGCTCGACGAGACCGACCTCGACCTGTACGGCCACCGCGTGGAGGTGCACTTCACCCGGCGCATCCGCGGCATGGTCGCCTTCGAGGGGATCGACGCACTCATCGCGCAGATGGGCGACGACGTGCAGCGCGTGCGGGCCGCGCTGCGGTAGGCGTCAGTACGACGACTCGTCGACGGCGCCCGCGGACTGCTCGCCGGCGAGGACCGCGCGCAGTCCGCCGAGGATCGTCGCGCTCGCGCTCGTGCCCAGGCGGGTGGCGCCGGCATCGAGCATCGCCAGCGCGGTGTCCAGGCTCCGCACCCCGCCGGAGGCCTTCACCTGCACGCGGGAGCCGACCGTGGCGCGCATGAGGCGCACGTGCTCGACGGTCGCGCCGCCGCCGGCGAACCCGGTGGAGGTCTTCACGAAGTCGGCGCCGCCGGCTTCGGTCAGCCGGCTGCCGCGGGCGATCTGCTCGTCGTCGAGCAGGCTCGTCTCGAGGATCACCTTGGTCACGAGACCTCCGGCAGCATCCACCACGGCACGGATGTCGCTGGTGACCTCGTCGTCGAAGCCGGACCGCAGCGCGCCGATGTTGATCACCATGTCGAACTCGGTTGCGCCGTCTTCGAGGGCGCGGATGGTCTCGGCGACCTTCGCGGTGGTCGAGGTGGTGCCGTGCGGGAAGCCGATGACGGTGCCCACCGCGACGCCGGTGCCGTCGAGGCGCCGCACCGCGTAGGGAATGTCGGAGGGGCGCACGCAGACGCTGAACACGCCCCACTGCGCCGCGGTGTCCAGCTCCGCGTCGACGTCGGAGCGGGTGAAATCGGGCTTCAGGATCGCGTGATCGATCGTGGCGGCCAGTTCGCGTTCGGTGATGCGGGGCATGGATCAAGCGTAGCCGCGCACGCTCGCGACGACTCGCGCCGGCCGGAGGTAACGAAAAGGTAACGCCGTGTGTAGAGTCAACCAACGCGTCGACGACGACGCACTGGGGAAGAAGGACCCGCTCGATGCCCGATGCCACCGTGCGCGCACCCGGATCAGACCGTGTCGCCGCTCTCGCCATCGTCTGCGTGCTCGCCGTCGCGAGCGTCGTCATCGCCGTCCTCGGTGCGGGGCCCGATCGGGTGAGCGCGCGGGAACTGCTGGGTGACGCGCGCACCCCCGGCGATCGAGCGTTCATCGCAAGCCACCGCGGCGGCGCCGCTGCGGCGCCGGAGAACACCCTGCCCGCAGTGCAGGCGGCGCTGGACGCCGGGTTCGACTACGTCGAGGTGGACTTCGCGCTGACCGCGGACCGTCAGATCGTGCTCATGCACGACGCCACCGTGGATCGCACCACCGATGGGCACGGCAGGCTCGCCCAGCTGACCCTCGCACAGGTGCGTGAGCTCGACGCCGGCTCCTGGTTCGACGCGTCCTTCGCCGGCACCCCGGTGCCGACCGCAGCGGAGTTCCTCGACGTGCTGGCGGCGTCGGGGCGCCGCGCGATCGTCGAGTTGAAGGGGGAGTGGGATGCCGCCTCGGCGGCCGCCTTCGTCGCCGAGGTGGCTGCCCGGTCACTGGACCAGCAGATCATCGTCGCGAGCTTCGATGCGCGCACCCTGGCCGCCGTCGAATCCGCCGGCACGCACCTGCCGCTGCTGATCATCCTCAAGCGACTCCCGGCCGATGTGGTCGCGGCGGCCCGGCAGTTCTCGGCGCAGGGCATCCTGGTCGCTCGTCGTGCGGTGCTCGAGCAGCCTCACATCGTCGACGAGCTGCATCATGCGGGGTTGCGGATAGTGGTGTACACCCTCAACTCCGATGAGCAGTGGGATGCCGCGACCGCCCTGGGCGTCGACGGCATCGTCACCGACGACCCCGCGCTGCTGGCCACCTGGCAGCAGCAGGTGCTCGCCGACGACTGACGATGCCTTCCACCTCAGCTACGACGACACCGTCTCGGAGAAGGGCGAATCGCACTTCTTCCGCGGCAACGGGTGGATCACCTCCGTGTGGCTGAACTACGATCCCGGGGCATACACCGAAGACGTCGCATCGATGGTCTGGGAGTAACCAGTCCACATGCTCTAGACTGAGCGCCGGGGAACAGACGCTTCATCGCCGCAGTCGGCCGCCATCGGCCGCAACCGGCCGCAGGAATGCCCGCGGTGAGTTGCGCGTCATGCCCCGACCCGCGGTCGTCCCGGCAACCGAGCCGCACGCGGTGACACGCAGATCCATCCCGTCTCGGGAGAGCCCGAGGCATCCGGCATCCACGCCCCAGGAGGAGCATGCCGACCACGGCACCTGCCGCACAGTCCACGTCGCGGCGCAGGAAGAACACGTCGTCTCGACGCGATGACGAAGCCCCCATCATCCCGATCCTCGCCCGCAAGGTGCGCGAGGTCGAGGCCAAGGCCCAACGCGGCAAGCTCGGCCCCACCAACCGGGTCAAGTTCCAGGTCATCGCCTTCCTGGTGCGCGAAGAGCGCGCTCGGGTCAAGGCCGACACCACCGTCACCGACGCGGCGCGCGCCGAACTGCTCAAGCGCCTCGACGGCGTCGCGACCATCCTGGCTAAGACCGCCGCACGCGACACCTCGCTCATCCAGCTGCTCGAGGTCGACCAGGCGACGTCGCCGGTCGCCCGGCGCATGCGCCGTGACTGGCTGCTGGAATCGGGCGCCGAGCTCGCGCCGGACGAACTGATCATCACCGACAGCGCGCCGGCGGTCACCTCCGGGGTGCCCGCAGCCGTCTCCGCGCGCCAGGTGATTCCGCCGCAGGTCGAAGCCCGCCGCGAGGCGAACCCGTTCCTGCCCCCCGATCTCGACCACCGCGTCCCCACCGCCACGCCCCGCAGGCGCCTGGACGGCTGGGAACTGATGGGGCCGCTGTACAAGGCGTTCGAATCCGGTGCCGGTGGCGCCGTTGCTTCGATGGACCTGCCCCCTGTCCCCGAGTTCGATCGCCTGTCGCCCAAGGGCCTGGCGATCATGCCGCACCAGTCGCGCTTCCTCGAAGCAGTGCGCCAGGGCCACCGCAGCTTCCTGCTGGCCGATGAGCCGGGTCTGGGCAAGACGGCGGAGTCCGTGCTCGCGGCATCCGTCGCCGACGCCTACCCGCTGCTGGCGGTCGTGCCCAACGTCGTGAAGATGAACTGGGCGCGCGAAGTGGAGCGGTGGACCCCGCAGCGTCGGGCGACGGTCATCCACGGCGACGGCGAGAACCTCGACGCGTTCGCGGATGTGTTCATCGTCAACTACGAGATCCTCGACCGGCACCTGGCGTGGCTCGCCTCGATCGGCCTGAAGGGCATGGTCGTGGACGAGGCCCACTTCATCAAGAACCTCTCCTCGCAGCGCTCGCAGAACGTGCTGGCGCTGGGCGCCCGCCTGCGTGATCAGGTGCACGACCCGCTCATGCTCGCCCTCACCGGCACGCCGCTGATCAACGACGTCGAGGACTTCGACGCGATCTGGCGGTTCCTGGGCTGGACCAACGGTGAGAAGCCGGGTCCCGAGCTCATGGAGAAGCTGGATGCCACGGGGCTGACCCCTGCGGACAAGGCGTTCTACCCCGAGGCGCGCAACGCCGTCATCTCGATGGGCATCGTCCGTCGCAAGAAGAAGGATGTCGCCGCAGACCTGCCCGACAAGCTCATCGCCGACCTCCCCGTGGAGCTCGACGACGACTTCGGCCGGTCGATCCGCGACGCCGAGCGCGAGCTCGGCGGACGCCTGGCGGCGAAGTACCGCCGCATCCTCGAGGCGCGAGGCGACCGGATCTTCCTGGGCGACTTCGACGAGGACATCGTGCGCCTGGTGGCCAACACCGAGCTGGAAGAGTCCAAGGCGGCCGGTACCGGCGCCGAGAACGTCTTCACGATGGTGCGTCGCATCGGCCAGGCCAAGGCCGTGCTCGCGGCCGACTACACCGTGCAGCTGCAGCGGTCGGTGGGCAAGGTCGTGTTCTTCGCCAAGCACATCGACGTCATGGATGCCGCAGAGGCGCACTTCGCTTCGGCGGGGCTTCGCACCGTGTCCATCCGCGGCGACCAGACCACCCCGGCTCGTCAGGACGCCATCGACGCGTTCAACAACGATCCCGGTGTGGGCGTCGCGGTGTGTTCGCTGACGGCGGCCGGCGTGGGTCTGAACATGCAGGCGGCATCCAACGTGGTGCTCGCCGAACTGTCGTGGACCGCCGCCGAGCAGACCCAGGCGATCGACCGCGTGCACCGCATCGGTCAGGGCGAGCCGGTCACCGCATGGCGGATCATCGCCGCGCACACGATCGACACGAAGATCGCGGAGCTCATCGATTCCAAGCAGGGCCTGGCGGCCCGCGCCCTGGACGGCGAGGCAGCCGAGGCCGCTTCGACCGACTCGGTGCAGCTGTCGGCGCTCATGCACCTGCTGCGCCGCTCGCTCGGCGGGGACTGATTTACCCCGGCCGGGCCGTGTGGCAGGCGCTGCCCTCCGACGATAGTGTCGTCGGAGGCAGCGTGGCCGGCACCATCACCTGACAGCAAGGATCTCCCCCATGAAGATCGGCATCCTCACCAGCGGCGGCGACTGCCCGGGCCTGAACGCGGTCATCCGCGGGGTCGTGCTCAAGGGCACGACGACCTACAACCTCGAGTTCGTGGGAATCCGCGACGGTTGGCGCGGCGTCGTCGACGGCGACTTCTTCCCCCTCACCCGCCACGAGGTGAAGGGCCTGTCGAAGGTCGGTGGCACGATCCTCGGCACCAGCCGCACCAACCCCTACGAGGGTCCGCGCGGCGGCGCCGAGAACATCGCCAAGACGCTGTACGGCCACCGCATCGACGGCATCATCGCCATCGGCGGCGAGGGGACCCTCGCGGCGGCGAACCGCCTCGCGAAGGACGGCATCAACGTCCTGGGCGTCCCCAAGACGATCGACAACGATCTGCGCGCAACGGACTACTCGTTCGGCTTCGACACGGCCGTCAACATCGCCACCGATGCGATGGATCGCCTGCGTACCACCGGCGACTCGCACCAGCGCTGCATGGTCGCCGAGGTCATGGGCCGCCACGTCGGCTGGATCGCGCTGCACGCCGGTATCGCGGCGGGGGCGCACGTCATCTGCATCCCCGAAGTGCCGATGTCGATCGACGACGTCTGCGAGCAGGTCTCCAAGGCCCACGACCGCGGCCGTGCGCCGCTGGTCGTCGTCTCGGAGGGCTTCACCCTCACCGGCATGGACGAGGCCTACAGCGACAAGGGCCTCGACGCCTTCAACCGGCCGCGGCTGGGTGGCATCGGCGAGATGCTCGCGCCCGAGATCGAGCGCATCACCGGCATCGAGACCCGCGCCACGGTGCTCGGCCACATCCAGCGCGGCGGATCGCCCTCGGCG
This sequence comes from Microbacterium sp. zg-B96, assembly GCF_030246865.1. Lineage (NCBI taxonomy): Bacteria > Bacillati > Actinomycetota > Actinomycetes > Micrococcales > Microbacteriaceae > Microbacterium > Microbacterium sp. zg-B96. Next base: position 1,023,546 of record NZ_CP126738.1, read on the forward strand.
TTCGACCGTGTGCTGGCGACTCGGCTGGGCCTGCACGCCGCCGACGCGATCATGGACGGCGCCTGGGGCCAGATGGTCTCGCTCAAGGGCACCGACATCGTGCGCGTCTCCTTCGAGGAGGCCCTCGGTGAGCTGAACACGGTGCCGGTGTACCGCTACGACGAGGCAGCCGCGCTCTTCGGCTGACCCCCGGTCGTCGCGCCGTCTCGCCGGTCTTCCCGGTGCAGGCGATCTCGCCGGTACAGGACGTTTCCGCTGGAATCCTCCTGTGTCGGTGAGTCTTCCTGTTGTGGGGAGACGGCCGGATGCCGGGCCGGATTGCGCGGGCGATTGTGGCATCCGTCTCCCCGGTGCAGGCGATCTCACCGGTACAGGACGTTTCCGGCGGAATCCTCCTGTGTCGGTGAGTCTTCCTGTGGTGGGGAGACGGCCGGATGCTGTGTGGGCCGGCCGCGCCTCCTCCACAGGCCCCGGTTCGGTCGGTTCATCCCCGGATGGCGCCCGACCGCGGCCACGCGCGCCGCCCAGCGGACCATCATGACGGCATGCGCTCGACGACCGAACTCACCCACTGGCTGGCGGCTCAGGGTGGCGGCGCCCATTCCACCGCGCTGAAGGCCGCCGGATTCTCCACGCACGCGATCCGCGTCGCGGTGCAGCGGGGCGCCGTGGCGCGCGTACGACGCAGCTGGCTGGTCGCCGGCGACTGCACACCCGACGTGCGGCGTGCGGCGGAAGCGGGCGGCCGCCTCACCTGCGTGACTGCCGCAGCACGCGCGAACCTCTGGACGCCGTCGCACGAGGGCATCCACATCGCGGTGGCGCCGACGGCCTCCCGGGTCACTGCCGAGGGCGTGCACCTGCACTGGGCGCAAGGGCCGGCGCCGGTCGGCAAGGCCTCCCTGGTCGATCCGCTGGTGAACGTGCTGTTCCAGGTCGCCCGCTGTCTGCCGATGGCCGAAGCGCTCTGCGTCTGGGAGTCGGCGATCCGGCAGAAGTCGGTCCAGCCCGCCGTGCTCGCCCGCATCCAGTGGCGCGGTGAGGCGGCGCGGGCGATCGCGGCTGCGGCATCCGACCTGTCCGACTCCGGCGTCGAGACCCGGTTCGTGCTGCTGATGCGCTCGATCGGTGTCGCCGTGCGCCAGCAGGTGTGGATCGACGGGCACCCGGTCGACGGATTGATCGGGGAGCACCTCGTCGTGCAGATCGACGGCTTCGCCCACCATCAGGGGCGCGACCGCCGCCGCGACCTCGCGGCCGATGCGCGGCTCGTGTTGCTGGGCTACACCGTGCTGCGCTTCGACTACTACCAGGTGCTGTTCCAGCCCGAGCAGGTCATCGCCGTCATCTCGGCCGCCATCGCACAGGGCCTGCACCGCTGACCGTCTCCCCGGCACAGGAGAACTCACCGGCACAGGACGAAATTAGCAGGATCGTCCTGTAACGGTGAGATCTCCTGTTGTCGGGAGAATCAGGCGACGGATGCCGCTGCGCGCCGGCGAATACTCACTCGACAGCGCGAATACTCACTCGGCGGCGGCGAGGCCCAGCACGTCCAGGAGCCACGCGAGCTCGAAGGCACGTTCCTTCCACGAGTTGTAGCGACCCGAGACCCCGCCGTGACCGGCGACCATCTCGCACTTCAGCAGCGCGTCCGCGCCCACCTCGCGCAGCCGCGCGACCCATTTCGCCGGCTCCACGTACATCACGCGCGTGTCGTTGAGTGAGGTGACGGCCAGGATCCGGGGATACCTCACGCCCTCGCGCACGTTCTCGTACGGCGTGTACGACTTCATGTACGCGTACACCTCGGGGTCGTGCAGGGGGTCGCCCCACTCGTCCCACTCGATGACCGTCAGCGGCAGCGACGGGTCGAGGATCGTCGTCAGGGCATCCACGAACGGCACCTCCGCCAGCACGCCGGCGAACAGATCAGGGGCGAGGTTCGCCACGGCGCCCATCAACAGCCCACCCGCGGAGCCGCCCTCGGCGACCATCCGGTCCGGCGAGGTGTACCCCGCCTCGACGAGGTGGCGGGCGGCGTCGACGAAGTCGGTGAAGGTGTTGCGCTTGTGCAGCATCTTGCCGTCTTCGTACCACTGCCGGCCCATCTCACCGCCGCCGCGCACATGGGCGACAGCGAAGACCACGCCGCGATCAAGCAGCGACAGGCGCGCGACCGAGAACCCGGGGTCGATCGAGTGCTCGTACGACCCGTAGCCGTACAGGTGCAGCGGCCGGGGGTCACCGGCATCCGGGGCGCCGAACGAGCGCTTCCACACCAGCGACACCGGCACCTGCGTGCCGTCCTGCGCGGTGGCCCACACCCGCTCCTGGGCGTAGTCCGCCGCGTCGTAGCCGCCCAGTACCGGCTGGCGCTTGCGCAGCAGCAGCTCGCCGGTGGCCACGACGTAGTCGTAGACGGTGCCCGGCGTGACGAACGAGCCGTAGCCCAGCCGCAGCAGGGGAGGAGCCCACTCCGGGTTCCCCGACAGTCCCACGCTGTACAGCGGCTCGTCGAAGGCGAGTTCGTCCACGCCGCCGGTGGCGTAGTCGAGCATGCCCAGCCGCTCCACCCCGTCGCGGCGGTAGCCGACGACCGCCCAGTCGCGGAAGGTCGACACGCCCAGCAGGCGACGGCCCGGCTCGTGGGCGATGATCGTCTCGCGGGCGCCGGAGGGGTCGGATGCCGCAACGCGCACGAGTTCGAAGTCGAGCGCGCCGTCGTTGTGCAGGAGGTACAGCACGTCCTGGCCGTCGACGACGGCATGCTCGGAGTCGTACTCGATTCCCTCCCGACGCGGCCACACCACGCGGGGTGTGCCGCGCAGGTCGTCGGCATCCAGCAGCCACTCCTCGGAGGTGATCGACGAGCCGAGCTCGATCATCAGGAACCGCTCGCTGTGGGTGAAGCCTGCGCCCACCCAGTACCGCTCGTCCGGTTCGTGGAACAGCTTCGCGTCCTCGGACACCGGCGTTCCCAGCTCGTGCAGCCACACCGTGTCCGGCCGCCAGGCATCGTCGACGGTCGTGTAGACGATGAACCGGCCGTCGGGGGAGAACGTCGCCCCGGCGAAGGTGCCGGGGATCTCGTCGGGCAGCATCTGCCCGGTCCGCAGGTCTCGCACGCGCACCGTGTAGCGTTCGTCGCCCTCGACATCCACGCCGTACAGCAGCACGTTGCCGTCGTTGCTGACCTCGAAGCTTCCCAGCGAGAAGAACTCGTGCCCCTCGGCTTCGACGTTGCCGTCCAGCAGCACCTGTTCCCCGGGGACGGCGACATCGGGAGACAGCACCGGGGGAGTCCAGTCCTCGGGGGAGGCAAGCGGAGCGCGGCACTGGATGCCGTACTGGCTGCCTGCCACGGTGCGACCGTAATACCACCACTGGCCGCGGCGGGTGGGTACGGACAGGTCGGTCTCGAGCGTGCGGCCCTTGATCTCCTGGAAGATGCGCTCGCGCAGCGGCTCCAAATGCGCCGTTCGCGCGGCCGTGTATGCGTTCTCCGCCTCCAGGTGCGCGGTGACTTCGATGTCGTCCTTCGCGCGCAGCCACTCGTACGGGTCGGTCACGGCGTCGCCGTGATGCGTCCGGGTGATGGGGCGCTGCGGGGCGACGGGAGGAGCTGGGGAGGCCTGGGGCGTCTGCGCGGTGACGGTCACCCCACCACGCTAGCCGCACGGCGGGCGCGCGCCTGTGTGTCCGGGCTGAACCTGTGGGAACGGTTCACGACGCGCTTGCGGATGTGCGAGGATTTTCTCGGCTCGGTAAACGGAGCATGAATCCCCGCTGAACTGTTCGTTCGCACGCCGATATCGTCGGCACCCTCCACACATCTCCTGACGGAAAGCGAACGGTGGAAACCGCAGCCCTCATCGTCGTGCTGGTCATCGTACTGGCACTGTTCTTCGACTTCACCAACGGTTTCCACGACACCGCCAACGCGATGGCGACACCCATCGCCACCGGTGCGCTGAAGCCGAAAACCGCCGTCCTCCTCGCGGCCGTGCTCAATCTCGTGGGCGCGTTCCTGTCCACCGAGGTCGCCAAGACCATCTCCGGCGGCATCATCCGCGAAGACGAGATCTCGGCGGCCATCTTCCCGGCGATCATCTTCGCCGGGCTGATCGGCGCGATCACGTGGAACATGCTCACCTGGCTGCTGGGTCTTCCCTCCAGCTCGTCGCACGCCCTGTTCGGCGGGCTCATCGGAGCCACCCTGGTCGGTGCCAGCGCGTCGGCCATCGACATGGGCGTGGTGCTGTCGAAGGTCGTGCTGCCGGCGCTCATCGCCCCGCTCACCGCCGGCATCATCGCCTTCACCGTCACCAAGCTGGCCTACGCCCTCACCCGCCGCTACGACTCCAAGCCGGACGGCCGCGACGGGTTCCGCTGGGGCCAGATCTTCACGTCGTCGCTCGTCGCGCTCGCGCACGGCACCAACGACGCGCAGAAGACCATGGGCGTCATCACGCTCGCGCTGATCACCGTCGGCTGGCAGTCCAGTGCCCACCACGAGCCGCAGCTGTGGGTCGTCATCGCGTGCGCGGTGACCATCGCGCTGGGAACGTACATGGGCGGCTGGCGCATCATCCGTACCCTCGGCAAGGGCCTCACCGACGTCAAGCCGGCGCAGGGGTTCGCAGCCGAGGCATCCACCGCCTCGACGATCCTCGCCTCCAGCGCGCTCGGGTTCGCCCTGTCGACCACCCAGGTCGCCTCCGGGTCGGTCATCGGCTCCGGGCTGGGACGACGCGGCTCCAAGGTGCGTTGGCGCACCGCCGGCCGCATCATGATCGGCTGGCTGCTGACCTTGCCCGCAGCGGGCATCGTCGGCGCGCTCGCAGCTCTCCTGGTCGTGTGGCTGGGACAGGTCATCGGGGTGCTGGTGGGTGCGGCGATCGCCGCCGTCATCGTGCTGGCGATCTTCATCCGCTCACGCCGCGACGAAGTGACCTCCGCCAACGCGATGAGCGACGTCGCCGAGTCCGGCCGCGCCGTCAAGGTCAAGCGCAATCCGCCGCCCACTCGCCGTCAGCGCACGCGCCTGCATGCCGATGCCCAGGCGAAGACGGATGCCGCGGCCGCTCACGTGAGCACCGACAGTGGGGAGGCCGGCAAATGACCGTCGCAATCGACTGGCTCGCCTTCGTCCAGGTGTTCGCTGCGGCGCTGGTGGGTTCCGTGGTGGTCGTCACCTTCTACGCCATCGGGCTGCGGCTGCTCGTCCGCTCGGGACGGGCTCCCGTCGTGACTCCTGCGGAGTTCACCGACGCCATCACGGTCATCACCGAGAAGCAGGCACGCCGCGGCGCCAAGGCCGCAGCGAAGGCAGCCTCGCGCAGCCCGCTGAGCGACGCGCAGAAGCAGCTCGCGCTGCTGGGGGCATTCGCGTCGTTCGCGGTCTCCGCACTGGCCGTGCTGGGCGCTCTCATGCTCATCGTCTTCGGCCACTGAGGCCGTTCCCCCGGCAAGGAGCGTCTCCGGCCTCGCCTAGACTCAGCCGCATGGAGCCCCCGCAGTTCGGCAGCCATCCGCCGGCCCGTCGTGTCCTGGTGCATCTCAGCGACACGCACCTGCTCGGCGGCGACGGCAGGCTCGGCGGGCGGTTCGACGTCCTGGCGAACCTGACCGAGACCCTCGCGGCCGTGGAGCGGCTCGGCATCCGCCCCGACGCCCTGGTGTTCACCGGGGACCTCACCGATCTCGGCGAGCCGGAGGCCTACCGCGCCCTGCGGGCGGCCGTCGAACCGGTCGCGGCACGGCTGGGCGCGCCGGTCGTGTGGGTGGCGGGCAACCACGACGAGCGGCCCGAACTGCGACGCGACCTTCTGGGGCTGGAAGCCTCCGAAGAGCCGGTCACCGGCGTGTGGGACCTCGGCGGTCTGCGACTGATCGCCCTGGACACGAGCGTGCCCGGCTGGCACCACGGCGACCTCGACCCCGCCCAGCTGGAGTGGCTGCGCGGCATCCTGCGCGAGCCGGCACCGCTGGGGACGCTGCTGGCGCTGCACCACCCGCCGCTGCCGAGCCACATCCCGCTGTTCGACATCCTGGAACTGCGCCATCAGGACGCCCTCGCCGACGTGATCGCGGGCACCGACGTGCGCGGCATCCTCGCCGGTCACCTGCACTACTCCACCCACGGCACGTTCGCGGGCGTCCCGGTCAGCGTGGCCGCCGCCACCTGTTACACGATGAACCTGCAGCGCCCGCCGGTGGAGGTCAACGGCATGGATGCCGGGCAATCGTTCCACCTCGTGCACGTCTACGAGGACAGCGTGACCCACGCCGTCGTGCCGGTGGTCGACGCGCCGACGGGTGACTTCTTCTCCGCGGAGTGGGTGGCCGAGATGTCCCGGCTGACGCCCGAACAGCGCCTCGAGGTGTTCTCCCGCAAGCCCGCGCGCTGACCCCGTCGGCCGGTGGCATGCCGCGTGCGCGGGTAGGCTGAACGCATCGCCCTCACGACGCTGTGAGCACCCCACAAGGACGCGCCATGCCACTGCACCACACCCCGACCACCCGTACCGAGACCGATTCGCTGGGGTCGTTGCAGATCCCCGGCGACGCGTACTGGGGGATCCACACCGCACGGGCCCTGGAGAACTTCCCGATCTCGCAACGGCCGATCTCGGTCTACCGGGATCTGGTCTGCGCGCTGGCGATGGTCAAGCAGGCATCCGCCCGAGCCAACCTCGAGATCGGCGTGCTCGACGCCGAACGGGCCGATCTGATCGACCGCGCATCGCAGCTGGTGATCGAGGGCGAGTTCCACGACCAGTTCGTCGTCGGCGTCGTGCAGGGCGGCGCCGGGACGTCGACCAACATGAACGCGAACGAGGTCATCACCAACATCGCGCTGGAGCTGGCCGGTCGTCCCAAGGGCGACTACGACTACCTCTCGCCGATCGACCACACCAACCGCAGCCAGTCGACCAACGACGTCTACCCCACCGCCATCAAGGTGGGCCTGGGGCTGGATCTGCGCACGCTGCTGGAGGAGCTGGACCTGCTGCGGCAGTCGTTCCTGGCCAAGGCCGTGGAATTCCATGACGTGCTCAAGGTGGGGCGCACCCAGTTGCAGGATGCCGTGCCGATGACGCTCGGGCAGGAGTTCCACGGGTTCGCGACCACCCTGGGCGAGGACTACTCGCGGTTGAACGAGAACGCGTCGCTGCTCTACGAGATCAACATGGGCGCGACCGCGATCGGCACCGGCATCACGACCCACCACGAGTACGCCGCCGCGGTGTGCCGCCATCTGCGCGGGATCACCGGTCTGGACCTGGAGACCGCCGTCGACCTCGTCGAGTCGACCAGCGACACCGGCTCGTTCATGTCGTTCTCCTCCTCCCTCAAGCGCAACGCGATCAAGCTGTCGAAGATCAGCAACGACCTGCGGCTGCTCTCCAGCGGCCCGCAGGCCGGCTTCGGGGAGATCAACCTGCCGCCGCGCCAGGCGGGGTCCAGCATCATGCCCGGAAAGGTCAACCCGGTCATCCCGGAGGTCGTCAACCAGGTCGCCTTCGCCGTCGCCGGTGCCGACCTCACCATCACGATGGCGGTGGAGGGGGGACAGCTGCAGCTGAACGCGTTCGAGCCGATCATCGCGCATTCGCTGTTCCAATCGATCACCTGGATGCGGCGTGCGATGCGCACCCTGCGGGTGAACTGCGTCGACGGCATCACCGCCAACCGGGAACGATTGGGTGCGATGGTGGGGGCCTCGGTGGGGGTCATCACCGCGCTCACGCCGTTCCTCGGGTACGCGGCGTCCGCCGCGCTGGCCAAGGCCGCGCTGCTGACCGGCCACAACGTGGGCGATCTCGTCGTGGAGGCGGGGCTCATGAGTCGCGAGGACGTCGACAAGCAGCTGTCCCCGGCGCGCCTGTCGGGGCTGGAGGCGATCACCGCCGCCATCCCGATCGTGCCCAGCCCCGATATCACGGTTGAGCGCTGAGCGCACCGCTTTGTCGTGCGCGGACCCCGCCCACTAGCGTCGGAGTGAACCGGGACAGGCCCGCGTATCGAGGAGCAGACATGTCCGACCCGCAGAACCCCACCCCGCCCGCGGCCCCGCCCGCCGGCGGCGAGCCCACCTACCAGCCGCCCAGCGCCCCGTCGGCACCGCCCGCGTACGGCGCCGCGCCGGCATACGACCCCAACGCGCCCGCGGGTACCCAGGCCCCTTACGGTGCACCGGCCCCTTACGGCGCTCCGGACGCGCCGGTCCCCGGCAAGACGCTCGGCATCGTCGCGTTCGTCGCGTCGTTCTTCTTCGCGCTGCTGGGCCTGATCCTCGGCATCGTCGCGTTCGTGCAGAGCAAGAAGGCCGGCGTCAAGAACGGCTGGGCGCTGGCCGCGATCATCGTCAGCATCGTGCTGATGGTCATCGGCATCATCGTCGGCATCGTGTTCTTCTCCACCCTGTTCCCGCTCATCAGCGCGTGCGCCGAGCTCGGCCCCGGCGAATGGCAGCTCAGCAACGGGCAGATCATCGACTGCAACTGACCATCGACTGACCATCACATCGACTGACCCCCGCGTGCTCCGGCACGCGGGGGTCAGTCGTTGATGCGGCAGTGCGTGGTCAGTGAGCCGATCCCGTCGATGCCGACGGTGACGGTGGACCGGTCGCGCAGGAAGATCTGCGGGTCGCGGGAGTAGCCGGCACCGCCCGGGCTGCCCGTGGAGATGAGGGTGCCCGGCAGCAGCGTGGCCGATGACGACAGGTGCGACACCAGGGTGGCCACCGATCGGATCATCTGGCCCGTCGTGGCATCCTGCACCGTCTGACCGTCCACGATCGCCCAGATGTGCAGGTCCTGCGGGTCGGCGATCTCGTCTGCGGTCACCACGAAGGGCCCCGTGGGGGTGAAGCCGTCGAAGGACTTGCACCGCGACCACTGCGCTTCGGAGAACTGGATGTCCCGGGCGGTGATGTCGTTGACGACGGTGTAGCCCCAGACGTGGTCCAGCGCGTCGTCGACGGCGACGTTCTTCGCGGGACGCCCGATGATGACACCCAGCTCGGCCTCGTAGTCGACGGATTCGCTGAGCGAACGCGGCCAGCTCGTGGTGGCCTCGTGGGCGGCCAGCGAATTCGGCCACAGCACGAACACCGTGGGGGCGGTGTCGGCCTTCAGCCCCAGTTCGCTGGAGTGCGCGGCGTAGTTCAACCCGATCGCGAGCACCACGGGGGGATCGAGCACGGCCGACGCGAACGACACCGCGGACAGCGGATGCCACCCGGTGGCGGTTTCGCTGGCCTCGCGCACCCGCGCGAGCAGCTCGTCACCCCCGTCGATGAGCTGCGCCAGGCGGTGTGGCGCGCCGGGGAAGAGGTTTTCGGCGACGAGGGCGTGATCGTCGCGGATGACGGCCAGTCGGGGAGGGCTGCCCGCGGCAGTGCTCACGTGGGCAAAGCGCATCCGTTCAGGCTATCGGGATCGCGGGTGGTGAATTCGCCGCGAATGGGCAGCCATATGCTGAAGCTCGTGTCGTACACCTCCGCGCTGTCCCAGCCGCACCCCGGTCGCCCAGCGATCATCGCCCCCGCTCCGGCATCGCCGCCGGTGCTGCCGGTCCCGCCGCGGAAGGGACGCACCGCGCCGATCTGGATCGCGGGCGTGCTCGTCGTGCTGCTGGTGGCGCTGGCGGCATATCTGCTGACCTTCCTCGGCGCCGCGGCCTCATTGATCGGCATGCTGCTGGCCCTCGTGCCGTTCGTCGGGGTGCTCTTGGCGGTGCGCATCGCCGACCGGTGGGAGCCGGAGCCACGGTCGCTGGTCGCCCTCGCCGTGGCGTGGGGGGCGATCGCGGCGGTCGTGATCACCCTGGCGATCGATCTGGTGCTGACACTCGTCATCGGCGACGACGGGTCGGCCGCGCGCGATGCGTTCTCGTCGGTCATCCAGGCTCCCATCGTGGAGGAGCTGGCCAAGGGGCTCGGGCTCCTGATCATCTTCGTCGTGGGGCGTCGGGCGTTCGACGGTCCCATAGACGGCGTCGTGTACGGCGCGCTGGTGGGCGCCGGGTTCGCATTCACCGAGAACATCCTCTACTTCGCCACGAGCCTCATCGAAGGCGGTGTGGCCGAGACGACCGTGACCTTCTTCCTCCGCGGCATCCTCTCGCCCTTCGCCCACGTCATGTTCACCGCCGTCACCGGATACGCGCTGGGCCGGGTCGCCCGAGACGGCGCGCCGGTGGGGCGTGTGATGCGGGCGTGGCTGGTGGGCATGCTCGGTGCGGCGGTGCTGCACGCACTGTGGAACGGGTCGGCCGTCTTCGCCAACTTCTTCTCGCTGTACGTGTCGCTGCAGGTGCCGCTGTTCGCGCTGTTCATCGTGGGGGTGCTGCTGCTGCTGCGGGAAGAGGCACGGCTCACCGAGGCGCGGCTGGGGGAGTACGCCGCAGCCGGCTGGTTCAGCAAGGGTGAGGTCGCCATGCTCGCCACCGGTGCCGGCCGGCGCCGCGCGATGGCGTGGGCCCGCACGCTGCCCGGTGGACGCGCCGGTGCGATGAAGGCATTCATCGCGGATGCCACCGCGCTCGCCGCCGCCCGACAGCGCGCACTGTCCGGCCGGGACGCGAACGCGGCAGAGGATGAACGCATCTTCCTGGCGCGGGCGGTCGCGGCCCGAGCTGCGGTGTTCGGGCAGTAACGGGGGACATGACCCGGATCTACAACTCAGCGCTCGGTGCCGCGGCGATGCCTGCGTGACTCCCGAGCGCTGAGTTGATTAACTCCCATCATCCTCTCGCCCGCCGCGGGGTGTCAAGGATGGCGCTCGCGTTGACCGCACCGGGCGGCTCGGGTTTGATGGAACCATGACTGACAACCGCACCAAGCCCGAATTCGACGCTCCGACCGGGCCCGCCCCCTCCGAACTCGTCATCCGCGACATCATCGTGGGCGACGGTGCCGAGGCCAAGCCCGGCGACACCGTGACGGTCCACTACGCCGGCGTCGAATACGACACCGGTGAAGAGTTCGACTCGTCGTGGAGCCGCGGCGAGAGCATCCAGTTTCCGCTCCGCGGCCTGATCCAGGGCTGGCAGGACGGCATCCCCGGCATGAAGGTCGGCGGCCGCCGCGAGCTCGTGATCCCGCCGCACCTGGCCTACGGCCCCGCCGGCGGTCATTTCCTCGGGGGCAAGACCCTGGTGTTCATCATCGACCTCATCGCGGTCGGCTGACACGACGCACTCACGGAGGGGCGGATGCTGCGGCATCCGCCCCTCCGGCGTTCGCAGCGGACGCCGCCCTCGGACCTTGAGAACCCGACGGTCCGCGGATACCGTTCCTGCTACGCCCGCCGTCACGCCGACGGGTCCGTCAGGGAGTGGTCACCATGAACTACGGCATCAGCATCCTGTTCCGGGCGATCCCCCTCCTCATGGGGGCCGTGTGTCTGGGATTCGGGCTGTATGTCCTCGGCGGTGGCACGGATGCCGGCCACTTCGTCGCCGGTCACGTGCTCATCGCACTCACCGCGATCTGCATCGCCCTGTTCACCACGGCGGCGATGATCATCCGCCAGATCACGGGGACCTTCGCGCCCGCGTGGCGGTACATCCTTCCGGCCATCGGGTACGGCGTCGCCGTGGCGACCATGGCATGGGGGCTGTGGATCCGCGCGACGGGCACGGCTGCGGACTCGTTCGTGGCAGGTCATGTGGTGTTCGGCGTCGGACTCATCGCCGCGTGCGTATCGACCGTCGCGACGGCATCGAGCGCGTTCACGCTGATCTCCCAGAACTCCGCGGGACGTCACGAGGACGGCGTGCCCGCAGGTGCGTACGCGAAGCCCGCGGCTGCGGTGCTGATCGGTGTGCCTGCTGTGGCCGCGCTGGTCGCCGGGGTGTGGGCGGTGGTGCTCCTGACTGGGGCTGCGCAACCAGATCACTATGTCGCGGGGCACGTCATGCTGGGGCTGGCGGCGATCTGCTCGAGCCTGATCTCGCTCGTGGCCACGGTGGTGCGCCAGGTGCGCAATCAGTTCGATGAAACCGAGCGCTGGTACTGGACGCTGTGGGTCGCAGTCATGGGCTCGGCGACGGTGATCTGGGGCTTGTTCGTGCTCTTGGGGTCGGATCGACCCGAACGCATCGCACCGGGCTGCGTTCTGCTGGGTCTGGGCATGATCTGCTTCAGCATCATCTCGAAGGTCTTCCTGCTCGCATCGGTGTGGCGGCGCCGATTCCCGCTGGCGAACCGGGTGCCGCTCATCCCGGTGTTCACGTGCTTGCTCTGCCTGTTCTTCGCCGCATTCCTCGCCGAAGCGGCGATCACCGACGCATCCTTCTTCATCCCGGCGCGCGTTCTCACGGGGCTCGGCGCGGTCTGTTTCACGCTGTTCTCCATCGTGTCCATCCTTGAGGCGGGGACGTCACAGAAGTCCTGAGCGGATCTCCGCATCGGGGCGACGGCGCCTCGATACCCGATTTACATTCACGGGAATACACCGTGCTCGAGCGCGTTGTCTCCACAGTGCGCCGGATCCCCCGGCCCGATTTGGAGGACGACATGACCGAAGCTACGAGCGCTGCCCCGACCGAGATCTCCGGCTACAAGCCCGGCACCTGGGTGCTCGACCCCTCGCACAGCGAGGTGTCCTTCAGCGTGCGCCACATGATGATCTCGAAGGTGCGCGGCACGTTCGACGTCAAGAGCGGCACGATCTACGCGCCCGAGAACCCTCTCGAAGCCCGCGTCGAGGCAACCGCTGACGTCGCTTCGATCAACACGAAGGACGAAGGCCGCGACGCGCACCTGCGCTCCGCCGAGTTCTTCGACGCCGAGACCCATCCCACACTCACCTTCGTCTCCACCGGCGTGCGCCTGGACAACGGCGACTTCCTCGTCGACGGCGACCTCACCATCCGCGGCATCACCAAGCCCGCGACCTTCGAACTCGAGTTCGGCGGCTTCGGCGTCGACCCGTGGGGCAACTACAAGGCGGGCGCGACGGCGAAGTCGGTCATCAACCGCGAGGACTTCGGTCTCAACTGGAACGCCGCCCTCGAGACCGGCGGCGTGCTGGTCGGCAAGGACGTCGCCATCACGCTCGACCTGCAGGGCGCACTGCAGGCCTGACGCTTCGGGTGGATGCCGCGGAGCTCAGCTCACGCGGCATCCGCCCGCCGTCGATTTCGTCGCAGGCGATTCTGCGCGAGCAGGATGCCGAGGAACACCAGCAGCGCACCGACGGGTTCGTTCCAGCTGAGCGTCTCGCCCAGCAGCACGATTCCCAGCATCACTCCCACGACCGGAGTGATGTAGGTGACCGTCGAGGCGCGCGTGGGCCCCCATGCGCGCAGCACGTTCTGGTTCCAGATGTAGGCGACGCCCGTGCCCAGGCACCCCAGCGTGATGAGGCTGAGGACGATCCAGACATCCAGCCGCACCGGGGTCAGCGCGATGACCGGGGTGAGCAGCAGTATGACCAGTGCGGCGATGCCGATGTTGAGGAACGAGAACATCAGGGCGCTCATGCCCGAGTCCGACACGAACCGCCGCATGTAGGCGAGGCTGAAGCCGTAGCATGCGGTCGCCCCGAGGATCGCGAGCTGCGCGACGAGGCTCTGGGAAAGATCCAGGCCCTGCCACGGCGCGATGATCACCATCACCCCGGCCACGCCGATGAGGATGCCGGCGATCTGGGCGGGCTTGAGCTTCTCGACGCGGAACACCGCCCATGCCATGACCGCGGTCATGATCGGCGTCGTGGCGTTGTAGATGCTCGCCAGCCCCGACGTGACGAACTGCTGCGCCCACGAGAACAGCAGGAACGGCACGACGCAGAACGACAGCGCGAGCACGGTCATGTGCCCCCAGATGCGGATGCTGCGCGGCAGCCGGTCGCGCCGCAGCACGACGAACAGACCGAGGGTCAGCGCGCCCAGCACGAGGCGCGACCACACCACCTGGGCGGGGGAGACGCCCTCGAGCGCGACCTTCATGAACAGAAAGCTCGAGCCCCAGATGATGCCCGTCAGGACGAACTGCAGGGTGAGCACGGCTGCCGCCGGCTGCGGCGCCGGAGCGGGGACGACTGACGGTTCCGGCGTCGCGGTCGGGACGGGAGCGGTGTTCACGCCGTGACTCTAACGCCGGGTGCAGACGCCGGGCATGGGATGCGGATGCAACGGCCGGAATCCGCCGTCGAACGGCCGGATGGCTACGTCGGAGGTGGGTCGCCTGTGCGGGAAGGGGACTGGTAGACTTTCCAGGTTGCCGTTCGATCGGCCGCGGAGAAAGAGAGCCCACGCATCAGGCGTCGGGCGCCGCGCAACGAGGAGAGAGGGGATCACCTATGGCACTGGAAGCAGAAGTCAAGAAGGCGATCATCGAAGAGTACGCGACGCACCCCGGTGACACCGGATCCCCCGAGGTGCAGGTCGCGATGCTGACGCAGCGCATCAAGGACCTGACCGAGCACCTCAAGGAGCACAAGCACGACCACCACTCGCGTCGTGGCCTGTTCCTGCTCGTCGGTCAGCGCCGTCGTCTGCTCGGCTACCTCCAGGACATCGACATCGCGCGTTACCGCACGCTGATCGAGCGTCTCGGGCTCCGCCGCTAAGGCATCGCAGCCAGCGTTCAATCGCACAAAACTTCTTGAGGGCCGCCCCACGGTGTGGGGCGGCCCTCGTCGTTCGTGCGCCGCGGAGTCTCCGAGCGTCGACCCGTGCGGGCGACCGGACGCGTCAGCGCTGCGTGCTGCGGCGGGGTGGGTTCACGCGCGGGTGGGACGGCTCGGGCGTGCGCCGCGATCCGGTCGGGTCGCTGCCGCGGCCCTCGCGCCGGGCCAGGGTCGGGTCGGCGAACAACCACTGCGGGCGCGGCTCGATGAGGTGGCGGAACACCGTGCGCACCGGCTTGGTCGCCAGCCCCAGTGCGATGGCCACCGACAGCGCCGTGACCATCGGCAGCCAGAACCAGGTGGGGTCGAGGGCGCGCATCACACCGGATTCGCGGAACGGGTACAGCACGAACGAGTGGAGCAGGTAGACGTACATCGTGTACTGGCCGAAGTGCGTCCACCACCGGTCGCGACGCGGTAGCAGTGTGAAGAAGGCGGCCGAGAGGATGAGGGCGATCGCCATGATCACCAGGCGCACGCCGCCCGCCCACCAGGTGTTCGCACCGAGCGCGGCGTAGGCGTCGTCGTAGAACAGCCATCCGCCGAGGTCCATCGCCAGCCAGGTGTCGATGTAGAACCACGCCGCCCAGCCCGCGACCGCGAGCACCCCGGCGGCGCAGAGCACGACCCACCAGGACCGTGAGCGCAGCAGGTCGAAGCGGGCGACGATGTCGCGGTCGCGCAGCCACCAGCCGAGGGTGAAGAAGAACAGCAGGCCCAGGGTGCGCGACAGCGAGAAGGTGGAGTCGAGGTTCGTCAGGTATCCGGCGCCGATCGAGATCGCCAGCGTCCACAGCAGCGGCCGCTTCAGCAGCGCCAGATACGGCAGGATCAGCCGGAAGATCCCCAGCGCCAACAGGAACCACAGGGTCCACGACGGTTCGGTGGGGTTGGGGTTGGCCGAGCCCTCCACGAGCCACTTGGTCAGCGTCCACAGCCCCTCGAAGATGAGGTAGGGCACGATGATGTCGGTGATCACGCGCGCCATCTGCCGCTGGTTGGGCGTCCCCGACTTGGAGAAATACCCGGAGATGATCGCGAACGCCGGCATGTGGAACGCGTAGATGAGGAAGTACACCGCCTGGGCGATGTCGGAGTCATAGGTGAGCCGCTGCACGGCGTGGCCCAGCACCACCAGGACGATGCACGCGAACCGCGCGTTGTCCCAGAACGGCACGCGCGGCTTGGGGCGCGCGACCGCCCCTGTCCGGGGAGCGCGAGCCGCGTTCGGTTCCGCCGGTGCCGCCTCGTTCATCCTCGCCACCCTACCCGCGCAGGGTGGGTGAGCTCTGCGTGGGTGCGGGAATAACCTGAGGCGACACGCGTTTCACCGGATACATTCATTTGCATAGAAACGGATGCCGTGGCATCCGGGATCGGAGAGCGACCGTGGACCAGACGCCCACCTGGCCGGGGATGCAGTTCGGCATCTTCACCGTCAGCGACATCACGCAGGACCCGACGACGGGACAGACCCCGAGCGAGGCGGAGCGCATCCGCGCGACGATCACGATCGCCGAGCACGCCGAGCAGGTCGGCCTCGACGTCTTCGCGCTCGGCGAGCACCACAACCCGCCGTTCTGGTCCTCGTCGCCCACCACGACGCTGGCCTACATCGCCGCCCGCACCGAACGGCTCATCCTGTCGACGGCGACCACGCTGATCACCACGAACGACCCGGTGAAGATCGCCGAGGACTTCGCGATGCTGCAGCACGTCTCAGGCGGCCGCACCGACCTCATGCTCGGCCGCGGAAACACCGGACCGGTGTACCCCTGGTTCGGCAAGGACATCCGCCAGGGCCTGCCGCTGGCCGTGGAGAACTACGCACTGCTGCACAAGCTGTGGCGGGAGGACGTGGTCGACTGGGAAGGCGAATTCCGCACCCCGCTGCAGGGTTTCACCTCCACCCCGCGGCCGCTGGACGGTGTGGCGCCGTTCGTGTGGCACGGCTCGATCCGCACCCCCGAGATCGCCGAGCAGGCCGCCTACTACGGTGACGGGTTCTTCGCCAACAACATCTTCTGGCCCGCCGAGCACTATCAGCGGCTCATCGCCCTGTACCGGCAGCGCTACGCGCACTACGGTCACGGCACCCCCGAGCAGGCGATCGTGGGGCTGGGCGGCCAGGCGTTCATGGCGAAGAACTCGCAGGATGCCGTGGCGCAGTTCCGTCCCTATTTCGACAACGCCCCCGTCTACGGGCACGGCCCGTCGCTGGAGGACTTCAGTGAGATGACCCCGCTCACCGTGGGCTCGCCGCAGCAGGTCATCGACCGGTACGCCGGGATGCGGGACATGTTCGGCGACTACCAGCGTCAGCTGTTCCTGATGGACCATGCCGGGCTGCCGCTGAAGACCGTGCTGGAGCAGCTGGACTTCCTCGGCGGCGAGGTGGTGCCGGTGCTGCGCAAGGAACTCGCGCAGCACCGCCCCGCCGAGGTGCCCGACGCCCCGACGCACGCCGCCCGCGTCGCCGCAGCTTACGGCGACGCCGCCCCGCGTGCCGCGCGGCCCCGGGCCAACCGCGGCGACAACCTCAGCGGACCCTCGCCCTATCAGGACGCCCCGGCGCCGGCAGGCGCGGCATTCGGCCTGAACGACGGTGCGCGATGACCGCGCGTCGCATCGCCGTCGTCTCGGCGGGACTGTCCAACCCCTCCTCGACGCGCATGCTCGCCGACCGGCTGGCCGCGGCCACCGTGCGCGCGCTCGCGCAGGAGCAGGGTCCCGATGGGCAGGGCATCTCAGCGGAGGTCGACGTGTTCGAGTTGCGCGATCACGCGCACGACATCACCAACAACCTGCTCACCGGTTTCGCGCCGCCGGCGCTGGAGCGTGTCGTCAACGCAGTCATCTCCGCGGACGCGCTCATCGCCGTCACGCCGATCTTCTCCACGAGCTACTCGGGGCTGTTCAAGTCGTTCATCGACGTGCTCGACCCCGACGCGCTCACCGGGATGCCGGTGCTGATCGGTGCGAACGCCGGCACGCCGAGGCACTCGCTCGCGATCGACTACGCGATCCGGCCGTTGTTCGCGTATCTGCACGCCGCCCCCGTCTCCACGGGAGTGTTCGCGGCATCCAGTGACTGGGGTGCCCATCCCGACGACGTCGCGCCACTGGCGTCCCGCATCGACCGCGGCGCGCGCGAACTGGCCGCGGCGATCGCGCGCCGAGAGCCGTCGGTGGCGGTGGACAGCTTCGACCCGGCGCAGTACCTGGGCGAGGGTCGGTCGTTCGGGCACCTGCTGGGCGGCCTGGCGGGGGAGTAGCCGGTCCCGGCGTCCGCGGTGCACTGATACCGTCGGGGCACGGAGTCCACCGGGCCCCCGCAACGGGATGAGGACGACCATGACCGCTCAGCATCCACTCACCCTCGGTGTCGTCGGCGCTTCACTCAAGCCGGACGAGCGACGGGTGCCGCTGCATCCAGGCCACCTGGAGCGCATCCCCGACCAGCTGCGCCCGCATGTGCTGCTGGAAACGGGCTACGGCGAGCGTTTCGGCGTCTCGGACGATCAGTTGCGCCCGCTCGTGGGCGGCGTGCTCGACCGTGCGGAGCTGTTCGCAGCCGCGGACGTGCTGCTGCTGCCCAAGCCGCAGCACGACGACCTGCGGCAGATGCGTGACGGCCAGATCCTCTGGGGCTGGCCGCACCTGGTGCAGGACGAGCTCATGACCCAGCTCGCGCTGGACAAGTCCCTCACGGTGATCGCGTTCGAGGCGATGAACCACTGGGGCAGCGACGGCACCTTCGGGCTGCACGTGTTCCACATGAACAACGAGATCGCCGGGTACTCTTCGGTGCTCCATGCCCTGCAGCTGTGCGGCTCCACCGGCGACTACGGGCGCCGGCTCACGGCGGTGGTGATCGGCTTCGGCGCCACCGCACGTGGCGCCGTCACAGCGCTGCGGGCGCACGGCGTGCACGACGTGCGGGTCCTCACCAACCGCGCGGCCGCGTCGGTGGCCGCGCCCATCCATGCCACGCAGATCATCCAGTTCGACCACGACGGGCCGTACGTGAGCGAAGTCATCACCGATGAGGGCCGGCTGCCGCTGGCGCCCTTCCTCGCGGAGAGCGACATCGTGGTCAACTGCACGCTGCAGGATCCCAACCGGCCGCTGCTGTACCTGCGGACCGAGGACCTCGCGGCGTTCCGCGCCGGAAGCCTGATCGTCGACGTGTCCTGCGACGAGGGCATGGGCTTCGAGTGGGCGCGGCCGACCGGTTTCGCCGACCCGATGTTCACCGTCGGCGGCAACGTCAACTACTACGCGGTCGACCACAGCCCGTCGTACCTGTGGAACTCCGCGAGCTGGGAGATCAGCGAAGCGCTGCTCGGCTTCCTTCCCACCGTGATGGCCGGTCCGCACGCGTGGGCGCAGGACGAGACCATCTCGCGGGCGATCGAAGTCAGCGGCGGCGACGTGCGCAACCCTGCGATCCTTCAGTTCCAGCACCGGCTCACCGAGAAGCCGTACGCCGTCCAGCCCCGCTAGGGGGAGTCACCCCCGCTAGCGGGTCGCGGGTCACCCGCTCTTGCGGCGGAACTCGCGCTTCATCGAGGCGGGGCCGTGCGTGTCGTGCACGGCGGAATCGGCGTCGAGGTGAGCCTCGCCCTTGCGGTGCTGGGAGTTCTTCTTGTCCAGCGCCTCCTTGAACTTGCGCTTCATCTCCTCGGATGCCGCGTCGGGGGTCTTGTCAGGGGTACTCATGGGCTCCACCCTAAGCCGGGAATCCCGCCCTGGACCAGGCGTGTATGCGCACAGGGCGGCCTGGTAGGCTCGTGCAGGGTGCCCGTGTGGCATCCGCTCAATCGAATACTGAGCTGTGGAGCAGACCGGGCAGAGAGCTGGTCCCCTGTGGTGGGTTCCCGTCCGACGGACGGTGACCTTCGACTGGTGGCCAGCGTAGGCGGTCCTTGCGGATCATCATCCGCGCGCCCATATCTGCCTGTTCCTGCTCCTTCGATCGATCTCGTGCGCGAAACGCGCGTGCGAGTCTAAACAAAGAAGGAGAGACCTCTTGGAAGGTCCTGAAATCACTGCCGCCGAAGCCGTCCTCGACAATGGACGCTTCGGCACCCGCACCATCCGGTTCGAAACCGGCCGCCTCGCCCAGCAGGCGCAGGGCGCCGTCGCCGCCTACCTCGACGAGGAGACGATGCTCCTGTCGGCCACCAGCGCCGGCAAGCACCCTCGTGAGGGCTTCGACTTCTTCCCGCTGACCGTCGATGTCGAAGAGCGTTCGTATGCCGCGGGCAAGATCCCCGGCTCGTTCTTCCGCCGTGAGGGTCGCCCCTCCACCGACGCGATCCTCGTGTGCCGTCTCATCGACCGCCCGCTGCGTCCTTCGTTCGTCGAGGGCCTCCGCAATGAGGTGCAGATCGTCATCACGGTGCTCTCGATCGCCCCGGGCGAGTTCTACGACGCACTCGCGATCAACGCGGCATCCCTGTCGACCCAGATCTCGGGCCTGCCGTTCTCCGGCCCGATCGCCGGTGTCCGTCTCGCGCTCATGCCCGGTCACGGTGAGCACGGCGACCAGTGGATCGCGTTCCCCAAGGCCGAGCAGCTCGAAGAGGCCGTGTTCGACCTCATCGTCGCCGGCCGCGTGCTGCCCGACGGCGACGTCGCGATCATGATGGTCGAGGCCGAGGCCACCGAGAACAGCTGGAACCTCATCAAGGCCGGCGCCACCAAGCCCAGCGAAGAGGTCGTCGCGCAGGGTCTGGAGGCTTCGAAGCCCTTCATCAAGGAGCTCGTCGCCGCGCAGAACGTCGTGGCGAACACCGCCGCGAAGGAGATCAAGCAGTTCCCGGTCTTCCTGCCCTACAGCCAGGAGACCTACGACTTCGTCGCCGGTCGCGCCTACGACTCGCTCGTCCCGATCTACCAGATCGCCGACAAGCAGGAGCGTCAGAACGCCGACGACGAGCTGAAGGACCGCGTCAAGGCGGAACTGATCGCCGCGACCGAGGCGGGCGAGCTGCCCGCAGCTGCTCCGCTGGAGTTCTCGGCCGCGTACAAGTCGGTCACCAAGGCCATCGTTCGTGGCCGCATCCTCGCCGAGGGTGTGCGCATGGACGGCCGCGGTCTTGCCGACATCCGTCCGCTCGACGCGGAGGTGCAGGTCATCCCCCGCGTGCACGGTTCGGCGATCTTCCAGCGCGGCGAGACCCAGATCCTGGGTGTCACCACGCTGAACATGCTCAAGCTGGAGCAGCAGATCGACTCGCTGTCGCCCACGACGAGCAAGCGCTACATGCACCACTACAACTTCCCGCCCTACTCGACCGGTGAGACCGGCCGAGTCGGCAGCCCGAAGCGTCGCGAGATCGGGCACGGCTTCCTCGCCGAGCGCGCCCTCGCGCCGGTGCTGCCCAGCCGCGAGGAGTTCCCGTACGCGATCCGTCAGGTCTCCGAGGCGCTGAGCTCCAACGGCTCGACGTCGATGGGTTCGGTGTGTGCGTCCACGCTGTCGCTGCTGAACGCCGGTGTGCCGCTGCGTGCTCCCGTCGCCGGTATCGCGATGGGGCTCGTGACCGACCAGGTCGACGGTCAGACCCGCTACGCGGCGCTGACCGACATCCTCGGTGCCGAGGACGCCCTCGGTGACATGGACTTCAAGGTCGCCGGCACGAGCGAGTTCGTCACGGCGATCCAGCTCGACACGAAGCTCGACGGCATCCCGTCGTCGGTGCTCTCGGCCGCGCTGCAGCAGGCCAAGGACGCGCGTCTGACGATCCTGAACGTGCTCAACGCTGCGATCGACGGTCCGGACGAGATGGCCCCGACCGCCCCGCGCGTGATCAGCGTGCAGATCCCGGTCGACAAGATCGGCGAGCTGATCGGCCCGAAGGGCAAGACGATCAACGCGATCCAGGACGAGACCGGCGCGCAGATCTCCATCGAGGAGGACGGCACCGTCTACATCGGCGCAACCGACGGCCCCGCGGCCGAGGCTGCCCGTGCCCAGGTGAACGCGATCGCCAACCCCACCAACCCTGAGGTCGGCGAGCAGTTCCTCGGCACCGTCGTGAAGCTCGCCGCCTTCGGCGCCTTCATCTCGCTGCTTCCGGGCAAGGACGGTCTGCTGCACATCAGTGAGGTGCGCAAGCTCGCCGGTGGCAAGCGTGTCGAGAACGTCGAGGACGTGCTGGGTGTCGGGCAAAAGCTGCTCGTGCGCATCACGAAGATCGACGATCGCGGCAAGCTGTCCCTCGAGCCCGTCGTCGAGGAGGGCGCCGAGCAGGCTGCTCCCGCCGACGACGCCGAGGTCACGGTCGAAAGCTGAACCGCCGCTCGGTGATACCGAGCGCGTCGTCCGGATGCCCGTTCCCCCTTGTGGGGAGCGGGCATCCGCCGTTTGTCCCCCGAACGGTGGACACCCCGCCTACGGCGTGACCAGAACGTTATGGAAAGTTCACTCTCCGTGCACGGCGATGGCCGGTGGTGTCGGTGGCCTGCCTTAGCCTCGGAGGTAAGCGCCGGGGGCGTGGAAAAAATGGCTCGGCATCCGCTCTGCGGATCGCCTGAGGGGGTGCGTCATGGGTTTGTTCAGCGTCGGCTCGGCGAGTGCATCGCCGCGCCTTGCCAGCGAGCCTCGCGCACCCCATCCCTCAGCGCCGATCCCGGTGCAGGGCCCGCCGCTGGGGCGGGGCGTGCGTACCGTGCTCGGCGAATCCGGGCTGTCGGTGTTCCCGCTCATCGTCGGCGGCGCCGAGTTCGGGTGGCACGTCGACCTGGAATCCAGCCACGCGATCCTCGACGCCTACGTCGAGCTCGGTGGAAACGCCGTGCACACCTCCGACGCGCACTCCAGCGGTCGCAGTGAGCACATCATCGGGCAGTGGATCCACTCCCGCGGTTTGCGCGACGATCTCGTCGTCGCGGTGCGGATCGGCGCCCACCCCGACCACCCGGGACTCGGACCGGTCAACCTGGTGCGCGCGGTGGAATCCTCGCTTACGCGACTGCGCACCGATCGCATCGACATGCTCTACCTCGACGGCGACGCCGACGGCGGCGGCACCGCGCTGGAGGACGCGCTGGCGACGGTGGAGTGGCTGATCGAAGCAGGCAAGGTGCGCGCCCTCGGCGTCTTCGGGTTCACCGCACCCCAGCTGGTCGAGGCACGCATCCTGTCATCGGCGGGCCTGCCGCGCGTGACCGCACTCGATGTGCCGTACAACCTGCTGCGTCGCGACGAGTTCGAGGGGGACCTGCGCCTGGTCGCCGGAGCCCAGGGCATCGCGGTGACCCCGTCGCAGGCGCTGGCCCACGGATTCCTCTCCGGGCGTCACCGCTCGCGGGCGCGCGCCGGAGCCTCGGTGCGCGGTGCACAGCTGGCCGCA
Organism: Microbacterium sp. zg-B96; assembly: GCF_030246865.1. NCBI lineage: Bacteria > Bacillati > Actinomycetota > Actinomycetes > Micrococcales > Microbacteriaceae > Microbacterium > Microbacterium sp. zg-B96. The sequence continues at coordinate 1,046,563 of NZ_CP126738.1, forward strand.
AGCATGAACCGGCGCGGCACCCGGATGCTGCGGGCGGTCGACGCGCTGGGCACCGAACTGGGCGTATCGGATGCCGCGGTGGCGCTGGCGTGGCTGCTCGCACAGAAGACCGTGGTCGCGCCCATCGTCAACGTCTACTCGCCGACCCACGTCGAGGAGCTGGTGCAGGGCGTCGGGGTCAAACTCGGCCGTAGCCAGCTGGCAGAACTTGCTCGCGCCGCCGGGTGATCCGGGCCCTTGACATAGGCTGGGGCGGTGCGCCCCGGCACGGACCCCCGATGAAGTGAGCCCAGTGTGACGCAGTATCTGTACCTCGTGCGGCACGGAGAGCATCTCGATGCCGAACACGGCATCGATGACGGACCGCTGTCCCCGCGCGGCCAGCGGCAGGCGGCGCTATTGGCGGACCGGCTCTCCGGCGTGCCGCTGACCGCGGTGTGGCACTCGCCGCTCGAGCGGGCCGCCGAAACCGCCCGTGCCGTCGCCGACCGGCTGCCGGCAGTCTCGCCGCGGCCCAACGCGCTGCTGTTCGACTGCGTCCCCACCGGCATGTCCGACGACACCCCGGCGGTGTACGAATCGTTCTTCGGCGCGTACACCGAGGCCGAGATCGAGGCGGGCAGCGCGCAGATGGCCGACGCCGTGGGTGAGTTCCTCCGCCGCAAGCCCGGTGCGCACGAGCTGATCATCACCCATAACTTCGTCATCGCGTGGTTCGTGCGCGAAGTGCTGCAGATGCCGCAGTGGCGCTGGCTCACCCTGAACCAGGCGCATTGCGGGCTCACGGTGGTCGCGCAGCGCCCCGGACGGCCGTGGACCCTCATCTCGCACAACGACCTCGGTCACCTGCCGGTGGAACTGCGCACCGGTCTGCCGGAGCTGCCCCCGGTCTGACCCGACACGCCGGCGGAATCATCCTCCCGGTGGATGCGGCGGTTCACAGGTATCCCATAGCCTGACCGGATAAGGGCGGTCGTCGGCCGCGTCGGAGTCTGGGGAGGACCATGAACCGCCACACTGTGGGCGCCGCCGTCGGTGCCGCCGTCCTGCTGGTCGCACTCACGGGGTGCAGCGGTCCCGAAGCAGACCCGGGCGCGGACGAGGAGCTGTCACCGCTGAACGCGTACCTCGCCGCTGCCTGGGGCGGGGATCTCAGCGAAGAAGAGCAACAGGAACGCTTCGAGAAGGAGCACGTCCAGCGCGAGGAGCTCGTGGCGCAGTGCATGACCGAGGACGGGTTCGAGTACATCCCCGCCCCCAACACCGGCTCCATCTCCTTTGAGTCGGACATGGTCTGGGAGCCCGACTCGCGGGAGTGGGTCGCGCAGTACGGCTACGGGATGATCACTTACCCCGGCCAGGATCAGCCGGCCGAACCGGACGAGGAGTACGTCGACCCCAACCAGGACTACGTCATGAGTCTGTCGGAGTCGGAGCAGGCTGCGTATTACGAGGCGTTGTACGGCCCCGGGGTGCCCGAAGAGGAGATGGCCGAGGACGGGTCGTACGAGTGGGACTGGACGACGGCCGGATGCCACGGCTGGGCGCAGCACGAGATTGACGGGGAGAACCCGACCACCTCCGACGAGCACCAGCCGCTGATGGATGCCATCAACGAGTTCTACACCGACATGCAGAACGACCCCGCACTGGCAGACCTCAACGCCGAGTGGGCCGCGTGCATGGATGAGGGGGGATACCCGGGGTTCACCGCGCAGACCGATGCGCAGACATCGATCAGCGACGAGCTGAACGCCTACTACGAGGGTCAGACCGAGTGGATCGAGGACGACCCGAAGCTCGCCGAACTGGGCGAGCGCGAGATCGAGCTGGCGCTGGTCGACCTGGACTGCCGGGAGAAGACCGACTTCCGGGACAAGCAGACCAAGATCAATGCGACGCTGGAGGAAGAGTTCATCGCCGATCACCAGGCAGAACTGGACGCGTTCAAGGCCGCAGCCGAGCAGGGGCGATAGGTGACCCGCCGCGACGCGCGGGTCTTCGACGAGCTACTTCCCGCCGGCGACGCGGAAGCGTCGACCGATCCCGTCGCGGGGGCAGCGCCGGAGCCGGCGGTAGAGACCGCTGCCCTCAGCCGGGTGCAGGGCTGGCGGCGCGTGTTCCGCACCAACCGCGTGCTGTGGATCATCGCCGCGGCGGCGGTCGTGAGCCTGGTCGCGGGACTGCTGGTCGGCCGGTTCGTGCTGTCGCCGGCCGATGCGGCGTCGCTGACCGACCCGCCCGCGCCCGGTCTGATCACCGTGGCCATGGAGCGCGGCATCCTGAGCAACGACGTCACCATTCGCGGGGACGTGGGTTACGCCGACTCGGTCGAGGTCACGATCGACACCGCCGCGCTCGGTGGTCCCGCCGTGGTCACCGGCAGCGTGCCCGAGCCAGGCGCGACGCTCACGCCGCTGTCGGTGGCGCTGGAGGTCGCCGGCCGGCCGGTCATCGTGCTGCCGGGCGACCTGCCCGCCTATCGCACGCTCGTGTACGGCCTCACCGGTCCCGACGTGGTGCAGTTCAAGGAGGCGATGCGCCAGGTGGGCATCGACGCCGGCGACCCCGCATCGGACCGCTTCGACGAGACCGCTGCGGCTGCCGTGACCGCGCTGTACACCCAGATCGGCTACCCCGCGCCGGCGGCGGATCCCGGTGCGGCCGACGCGGTGCGTGCCGCGCAGGAAGGCGTGAGCGCCGCGGAGCAGGCGCTCGCCGCCGCGCGGGCCGATCTCGGGCAGGCCGCCGGCGGCGCCTCCGCGGTCGAGATCCGCGCCGCCGACAACGCCGTCAACAGCGCTCAGCGTGCGCTCGACGTACGACGAGGCCAGCCCCCCGGAGATCCCGCAGAGGTGCCGGCGTGGCAGGCCGAGCTTTCCGACCTGCAGGACGCACTGGAGCTGCGGCAGCTGGAACGGCGCCAGCTGGATGCCGCTCCCGACACCAGCGGGCAGCGCGGAGCCGTCGAAGCGGCCAACCGCCAACTCGCCGACGCGCGCGACGGCCTCGCCCGGGCGCGGGAACAGGCGCTGCCGGCGCTCCCGGCAGGCGAGGTGCTGTATCTGGGGGATCTGCCCCGTCGCGTCGATGCCGTCAACGTGACGCGCGGCCAGGTGCTGCAGGGTGCGGCGATGATCGTGTCGGGTGCGACGATCACCGTGAGCGGCAGCGCGGCCCCCGCGGACGCGGCGTTGCTGACCGTCGGGGGCGAGGCGACATTCGAGCTGCCCGACGGCACCCCGCACCGCGCGGTGATCTCCGCCCTCACACCCGGGCCGACCCAGGGCGACCGCTGGGAGATCGCCCTGCAGCCCGACGAGCTCACGACCGAGCAGGCGATGCAACTGCAGGGCAGCAATGTGCGCGTGTCGCTGCCGGTGGGTGCGACCGCCGGCGAGGTGCTGTTCGCCCCGCTCGCCGCGCTCACTGCGGGCCCGGGCGGTGAGGCCCGCGTCGAGGTCGTCGAGGGCGATCCCCGCGACGGCGCCGACGCGGTCACCCGGCTGGTGGCCGTGGAGACCGGACTGGCAGCCGGGGGATCGGTGGAGATCGTGTCGGCCGACGGCGCACTGAGCGAGGGCGACCTCGTGGTGGTCGGCCGGTGACCCAGGCGCTGCTCGAACTGCACGATGTCACGCGGTCGTTCCCCGGGCCTCCGGAGGTGCAGGCGCTGAAGGGCGTGAACCTGCGGGTGGACCGCGGCGACTACGTGTCGATCGTCGGTTCCAGCGGCTCGGGCAAGTCGACGATGCTCAACATCCTGGGGTTGCTGGACCGCCCGAGCGTCGGGGAGTACCGCATCGATGGCGTCGTCACCGGCACGCTCACGGAGAACGAGCGCGCCGCCGTGCGCGCTCGCCGCATCGGTTTCGTCTTCCAGTCCTTCCACCTCATGCCCAGGCGCACCGTGCTGGACAACGTGCTCATGCCGATGCTGTACAGCGGGGTACCCCGCGGCGAACGGGAACACCGCGCCCGCCGCACGCTGGAGCGGGTGGGGTTGAGTCACCGCACGGAGTTCCTGCCCACGACCCTTTCGGGCGGGGAGCGGCAGCGCGTCGCCGTCGCGAGGGCCGTGGTGAGCACGCCCAGTGTGCTGTTGGCAGACGAACCCACCGGGAACCTCGATGCCGCGACGTCGGAAGAGGTCATGGCGCTGTTCGACGACCTCCGCGCCGACGGGCTCACGCTCGTGGTGATCACCCACGATGCCGCGGTGGCAGCCCTCGCCGACCGTCGCGTGCGCATCGCGGACGGCCGCCTGACGGAGGAAGCCTGATGGTCCGCTGGTTCCGGCGGCGCCGCGCCGCGGCATCCGACCCCATCGCAACCCACATTCTCGTGACGCAGGTGCCGCGGGCCGACCGGTACACGGCGGCGGATCTGCTGGTCGAGGCCACCGCCGATATCGGGTCGCGTCCCGGACGGCTCGCCATGACCCTCGTGGGAACCGTGCTCGGCATCGGCGCGCTGGTCGCCACGATCGGCTTCTCGCAGACCGCCGCACACCAGATCGCCCGGCAGTTCGACGCCGTCAAGGCGACGCAGGTCGTCGTCGCCCCCGGTGAGGCGCGTACCTCCTCCGGCGGCAGCGCGGCGACCACACGGCTGCCGTGGGACGGTGTGGACCGCGTCGTGCGGCTGGTCGGAGTGGAGGCGGCCACCCTCATCGCCGACGTGTCGCTGGGCACCGACACCATCACGGCCGTGCCGGTCAACGACCCGTCGGCGCCGGCGACGGCCTCGCCGGATCTCATCGCCTCGACACCCGGTCTGCTCGACGTGTTGGGCGGACATCTCGTCACCGGGCGGATGTTCGACGCCGGCCATGACGAGCGCGCGGACCGCGTCGTCGTGCTCGGCGCCGGTGCCGCCGAACGGCTCGGCATCAACCGGGTCGACAGTCAGCCGTCGGTGTTCATCGGCGGGGTGCCCTACGCCGTGCTCGGCGTGTTCGACGGCGTCCAGGCGCGCGGCGACCTGCTCGACGCGGTCGTCGTCCCCATGCGCACCGCCCGCCACGAGCGCGCGCTGGGCGCACCCGGCCAGATGCAGATCCGCATCGTCATGGGCACCGGCCCGCAGGTCGGGGAGCAGTCGGCGATCGCGCTGTCGCCGGATGCGCCGGAGAACCTCGAGGTCTCCGCGCCTTCGGCCCGCTCCGACCTCGGCGATTCGGTCAGCGCCGACGTCAACGTGGTGTTCCTCGTCCTCGGGGGCATCGTGCTCCTGGCCGGCGCGCTGGGCATCGCGAACGTCACCATGCTCAACGTCATCGAGCGGGTGCCGGAGATCGGGCTGCGCCGCGCGCTGGGGTCGACCGGGCGTCAGATCGCGTCGCAGTTCGTCGTGGAGTCGATCATCATCGGGTTGCTGGGCGGGCTGCTGGGCGCCGCCCTGGCGGTGCTGTCGGTCGTGGGTTTCGCCGCGGTGCAGCAGTGGACGCCGGTGATCAACCCTTGGATCGCGGTGGGCGGCGCGGTGCTCGGCGCCGTGGTGGGGCTGGTCGCCGGTTGGTTCCCGGCGCGACGGGCGTCGCGGATCGAGCCGGTTACCGCGCTGCGCGGCGGGAGCTGAGCCTGCGCCGCTGCCGCCGAGTGAGTATTCGTCGCGCCGAGTGAGTATTCGTCACGCCGAGTGAGTACCGGGAGTCCTCCTGTGCCGGGAAGGCCTACAGCACCTTGCCGTACCAGCGTGTCGCGTTGGGGTTGTCGTTGTAGGGCTCGATCGCCTCGAAACCGGATGCCGCGTACAGCCGTCCCGCGGCTTGGAGCGTGTGGTGGGTGTCGAGGACGAGTTCGCCCGCTCCCCACTCCCGCGCCCTCGCCTCGAGCCCGGCCAGCAGCACCCGCCCCCAGCCGCGGCCACGCGTCTCGGGTCGCAGGAACAGGTGCTTCACCTCATAGCGCCGGCCGTGGGGACCGTCGGGGATGAGACGGATGCCACCGCAGCCGACCGCTCGACCGTCGTCGTCCAGCGCCAGCAGGAAAACGCCAGCCGGCGGGGTGAACGTATTCACTTCGGGGAATACGGTGCGATACGCCTGCTCGGGGAAGCCCTCGGCCCGCATCCCGAAGTACTCGGTCAGCAGCTCTCGCGCGGTGGGATCGTCGACGGGCGCGGGACGCAGGCTCACCATGGCTTCGAGCGTAGCCCCGTAGGCTGGAGCCATGACGACACGCGTGGCCATCGTGGGCGGGACCGGCAAGCTCGGCAGCATCGTCCGCGACGTGGTGGCCGACCTGGACGACTTCGAACTGGTGGCTTCACTGTCGTCGTCGAGCGATCTGGCCGAGATGGATGCCGCCGACCTGGTCGTTGACACCTCGACCCCGGCCGTCTCGATCGACGCCGTGCGCCACGCCATCGAGCAGGGCAAGCAGCTGCTGATCGGCACCTCGGGCTGGTCGGCCGAGCGCATCGCACTGGTGCGCCCGCTCGTGCAGCAAGCCGGCACCGGCGCGGTGTTCATCCCGAACTTCTCGCTCGGCTCCGTGCTCGGCTCGGCGCTGGCGGCGGCATCGGCCCCGTTCTTCCCCTCGATCGAGATCATCGAGGCGCACCGCGAGACCAAGGTCGACTCGCCCAGCGGCACCGCAGTGCGTACCGCCGAGCTCATCGCCGCCGGCCGCGCCGCCGTCGGCCCGGTCGAGTCTCCCTACGTCGACCAGCGGGCGCGCGGTCAGCAGGTCGCGAGCGTGCCGATCCATTCGCTGCGCCGCCCCGGCGTGGTCGCCCGTCAGGAGACGATCCTGTCGGGTCCGGGGGAGTCGCTGTCGATCGTGCACGACACGATCGATCCGGCGCGCGCCTACGCCCCCGGCATCCGGCTGGCGCTGCAGGCTGCCCGTGACGCCCGCGGTGTCACGGTGGGGCTGGACAGCTTCCTCGACATCGGGTTGCGTGTCCCTGGGACCGAGTCGACCGGCAAGCCGGTCGACGAGGGCGGCGTACCGGGCCAGGTCGCTCGCACCACCGGCGCATGAGCACCCGCATCGGCGTCGCCGTGATGGCGACGATGCTCGCGCTGTACATCGCGCTGGTCGCCCACCGCGGCTGGCTACTGCTGACCAGCGGCGAGCCGGTGGGCATCGCCATGGGCGTCGCGCTGTTCGTGCTGCCGCTCCTGGCGGCATGGGCGCTGGGGCGTGAACTGTGGTTCGGCATCCGCGCGCAGCAGGTGGGGCGGCGGCTCGAGGCCGAAGGCGCCATCCCGACCGAGGCCGTCGCGACCCGTCCCAGCGGTCGTCCGCTGCGGGAGGATGCCGATGCCCTCTTCCCCGCGTACCGCGCCGCCGTGGAGGCCGCTCCCGACGACTGGCGTGCCTGGTACCGGCTGGGTCTGGCCTACGACGGTGCCGGCGACCGCCGTCGCGCCCGTGGCGCGGTGCGGCGGGCTATCGCGCTGGAGCGCAGGGACCGCAGGGACCGCAGGGAGCGCGCCGAGCGGGCCGAGCAGGGCTAAACCGCCAGCGCCGCCGCGACCGCCGCCTCGACGGTGGGGTGGTCGAAGGTGAATCCGGTGCGCTGCAGCACCTCGGGCACGACGTGCGCATCGGTCGTCAGCAGCGCCTCGGTCGCGTCGCGGCCCAGCACCAGCCGCAGCGCCCAGACCGGCGCGCGCAGCACGTAGGGGCGGTTCAGCTGCACCGCCAGGGCGAAGCCGAGGTCGTTCGCCGTGGCCCGCTGCGGGCCGACCAGGTTGACCGGTCCCTCGATGTCGCCGGTGATGACGTGCCTGATCGCGCGCACCTGATCGTCCAGGGAGATCCACGGCCACACCTGCGTGCCGCGGCCGATGGGGCCGGCCAGCCCCGCCCGGGTGAGCAGAATGAGGGGCTTCAGGACCCCGTCGCGGTGGACCACCGGTGCGGTGCGCAGGACGGCGACGCGCGCGCGGTCGCCGGCGGCGAACGCCGCGGACTCCCACTCGCCGCACAGGTCCGCCAGGAACGTTTCGCCGCGGCCGGAATGCTCGGTCAGCGGTGTGCCGGGCGCCGAGCCGTAGTACCCGACCGCCGATGCCGACACGAACGCCGGTGCGTCGTCGCCGAGGGCGCGCACGGCCGAAGCGAGGGCCTGCGTCGGGGTGATGCGCGACCACAGCAGTTCGTGCCGGTACGACGCCGTCCAGGGGAACCGGCCGATGCTCGCGCCGTTGAGACCCACGACGGCGTCCGCGCCCGCGAGCACCGCGGGATCCAGCGGCCGGTCGTCACGGAGCCAGGTCACCTCATCGGGTGCGGTCGGCTCGTGCCGCACGAGCGTGGTGACACCGATGCCGTCGGCGCGCAGCGATCGGGCGAGGGCGCGGCCGATCAGGCCGGAGGCGCCGGCGAGCACCACACGCCGCGGAATCGGTTGGTCCGTCATCAGGCGAGGGTCGCCTCGAGGGTGATCTCGATGCCGGCGAGGGCCGCCGAGACGGGGCAGCCGGTCTTGGCTTCTTCGGCCAGCCGGGCGAAGTCCTCCGGAGACAGGCCCGGCACGGTGGCGTTGACGTTGAGGTGGCTGCCGGTGATGCCCTTGCCGGGGACGAACGTGACCGACGCGGTCGTCTCGATCTGCTCCGGCGGGGTGCCGTTCTCGGCGAGGGCCAGGGAGAAGGCCATGCTGAAGCACGCCGAATGCGCGGCGGCGATGAGCTCCTCCGGTGTCGTCACCGACGACGATCCTTCGCTGCGGGCCTTCCAGTTCACTGCGAACGGGCCCTGGTTGGAGCTTTCCAGTGCGGTCTCGCCGGAGCCTTCGAACAGGCTGCCCTTCCACGTGGTGCTGGCTTCGCTCGTGACGCTCATGCTGGTCCTCCCGGTCCGGGGCGCGGGTGCGCTTCCGGTGCGAGCCTAACCGGGTGGATGCCGCGGCGAAACGCCGCAGGCCCGCTCAGGCCGCGGTGGGGCGGGCGCGACCGACCAGGCCGATCCGCTGCAGCAGCAGGTATAGCCGGCACCCGAGGCACAGCCCGAACACGGCGTTGAGGAAGGCCGCCATGAACGCCATCGCCGCCGCGATCGGCAGCGCCCAGGGGACCCCTGCCAGGTGCAGCGCGAGCCCGACGACGCTGACGAACAGGCCGACGCCCTGCGCGAACCGGGGCGGGCGGGGGTCTTCCAGGTCGGTCGGCGGCGCCAGTCGAGCCTGGATGAACCGGCGGTACAGCACGCCCCAGGGTGCGGTGCGCGGGGAGAGCACGCCCCACAGGAACAGCAATGCCACGACGAGCAGGGCGAGGAAGCCGGGGTCGAGGGCGCGCTGCGCGAGCGAGGCGGAGGAGACGGTCCAGCCCTGGGGCAGGAACACCTCGTCGGCGAGCGGCTGATAGGCGAACCAGCCGAAGGGGCCGCGCGCCGTGGAGATGCCGACCAGGCTCAGCAGCACCGTCCCCAGCAGCAGCACGGAGGTGATGCCGGCGCCAAACCGGGGGCCGCGCGGGTCGATGCCGCGCGGCGCGGCATCCGGCTGTTCAGGCACGCGCCGACGATCCGGTCAGCCGAGCCAGTTCCAGCTCGACCACGCGGCGGTTGGGAACCCCGCCGAAACGGGTCTGGATGACCCCGTCGCCGTCGAGGATGAGGGTCGTCGGGGTCTGCAGGATCTGGAAGTGCTTGGCGATGTCGGGCCGGTGCGTGAGATCGACATCCAGGTGCAGCACGCCGTCGCGGTCTTCGGCGAGGGCGGACAGCACCCGGTGCACGCCGGGGCAGCGCGCGCACAGCTCGGTGCTGAACTGCAGCAGCGTCGCGGTGTCGCCCAGCCGCTCGGCGCCGAGGCGCTGCGGATCGACGACTTCGTTGGGAATCTGCCGCTGCGGCCGGCCCTGTCGCCACCGTGCGAAAGCGCCAACGCCCAGCGTCACCGCGAGCAGCGCGGTGAGCACATAGACAGCATCGACGAGGTTCACCACGGCCCAGGCTAACGGGTGGCTCTGGACGAAGAGCAACAATGACGATTGTGACGGCGCGGCGACGCACCCTGCGGGCCCGCGGCCGGTGGGGTCGGCCGCGGGTATCGTGGCAGCCGTGACCACGGCGATCCCTACCCCTTACGAGGACCTCCTACGCGACGTGCTGGCCCACGGCACGCACAAGGATGACCGCACCGGCACCGGGACGACGAGCGTGTTCGGCCGTCAAATCCGGTTCGATCTGGCCGAGGGGTTCCCCCTCATCACCACCAAGCGCGTGCACTTCAAGTCGATCGCCTATGAGTTGCTGTGGTTCCTGCGCGGCGAATCGAGCGTGACCTGGCTGCAGGATCACGGCGTGACGATCTGGGACGAGTGGGCGGATGCCGCCGGTGAGCTTGGCCCGGTCTACGGCGTGCAGTGGCGGTCGTGGCCGACCCCCGATGGCGGTCACATCGACCAGATCTCGCAGATCATCGAGCAGATCCGCACCAACCCCGACTCGCGGCGCCTGATCGTGTCGGCCTGGAACGTCGCCGACATCCCGAACATGGCCCTCGCGCCCTGCCACGCGCTGTTCCAGTTCTACGTCGCCGACGGCAAGCTGTCCTGCCAGCTGTACCAGCGCAGCGCCGACATGTTCCTGGGGGTGCCGTTCAACATCGCCTCGTACGCGCTGCTCACGCTCATGGTCGCGCAGCAGGCGGGCCTGGAGCCGGGCGACTTCGTCTGGACCGGCGGGGACTGCCACATCTACGACAACCACCTCGACCAGGTGCGGCAGCAGCTGGACCGCGCGCCCTACCCGTATCCGACGCTGCGCTTCGCCCGCACGCCGGAGTCGATCTTCGACTACCGGTTCGAGGACTTCGTCGTCGAGGACTACCAGCATCACCCCGCGATCCGCGGGGCGGTCGCGGTATGACCGCACCCATCGGCCTCGTCTGGGCCGAGGCCGAGGGCGGGGTGATCGGCGCCGACGGCGGCATGCCCTGGTACGTGCCCGAAGACCTCGCGCACTTCAAGGCCGTCACCGCCGGCGCCCCCGTCGTGATGGGGCGCCGGACGTGGGAGTCGTTTCCGGCGCGGTTCCGGCCGCTGCCCGGGCGCCGCAACATCGTGATCACGGGCAACGAGCAGTGGTCTGCCGATGGTGCGGAGCGGGCAGCGTCGCTTGACGCGGCGCTGCAGCTCGCGCAGGCCGCTGAGCCGGAGCGCATCTGGGTCATCGGCGGCGGCCGACTGTTCCGTGAGGCGATCGGGCGGGCCGACCGGCTCGAGGTCACCGAACTGGACACCCGCGTCGACGGCGACACCTTCGCCCCCGACCGCGACGGGTGGCAGGTCGTGGCCGCGGAACCGGACGCCGGGTGGTCCACCTCGCGTGAGGGCATCCGGTATCGCTTCCTCCGGCTCGAACGCGCGTCGTAGGGTCACCTCATGGCCAAGACGGCACTGATCACCGGCGCGAGCTCGGGCCTCGGCGCGGAATTCGCCCGGCAACTCGCCGCGCGCGGCATGGACCTGGTGCTCGTCGCCCGCGATCGCGACGCCCTCGACGCCCTGTGCCGGCGCCTGCGCGACGAGCACGGCGTGCATGCCGAGGCGCTCGCCGCGGACCTGCTGGACCCGGCCCAGCTCGCCGACGTCGTGGCCCGGCTGCGCGACGGCGAGCACCCCGTGGACATGCTGGTCAACAACGCCGGGTTCGGGCTGCCGTTGGCGTTCGAGCGCAATGACATCGAGGACGAGCAGCGGCACCTCGACCTGCACGTGGCGGTGCCGATGCGCCTCATGCACGCCGTACTGCCGGGGATGCTGGAGCGCCGTCGCGGCCGCATCGTCAACGTGGCATCCGTCGCCGCTTTCACCCCGCGATCGACGTACGGCGCCGTCAAGGGCTGGCTCATCAGCTTCAGCCGGTGGGCGAACGTGGCCTACGGCCCCCGGGGCGTGACGGTCACGGCGGTGTGTCCCGGGTTCACGCACACCAACTTCCACGAGCGGATGGGCATGGCCCTCGGCCGCGAGGGCGTGCCTGGCTGGATGTGGCTCAACGCCGGTGACGTCGTCGCGGCGGCGCTGCGCGACGTCGCACGGGGCAAGAGCGTGTCGGTGCCGTCGCTGCGTTACAAGGTGCTCGTGGGCCTCACCCGCGTCCTCCCGGACCGGCTGGTCGTGGCGACCGCATCGCGGGGCCGCTGATCAGGCGAACCGCCCCAGCCGGATGCCGGCGTAGGCGAGCGCGGCCACCGTCTCCCCGTCCGAGATCGTCCCGTCCGCGATCATGGCGACCACCTCGCCGAACGGCACCCACCGCACCGCGCGGATGCCCTCCTCGGCCTGCGTGTGCGCGGCATCCGCCACCGCCGCGATGCCGCGGGCGAGGAAGACGTGCTCTGCGGCCACCGCGACGCCGTTGAGCGCGTTCATCGCGCCGATCGCCTGCCAACCGGATGCCGTGACGCCGGCTTCCTCGGCCAGCTCGCGCTGCGCCGCGACCAGCGGGTCCTCGCCGTCGGAGCCACCGGCGGGCACCTCGAGCGAGACGCCGACGGTGTACCGGTCGACTTCGACCAGGCACACGCGGTCCGCTTCGTCGATCGCGACGACGAAGACGGCCGGATGCCGCATCTCGACGACGCCGTAGATGCCGTCCCCGGCGGGGCCGCTGACGGTGTCCTCCCGGACGCGGATCCACCGGTTGCCGTACACCTCGCGGCTCGTGCGCGTCTGCCAGGTCATGCCGCGACCCTATCGGGGCAGTGCGAACGAACCGATACCCTGGGAGCATGACGCATCAGGCCAACCCGTTCGGACAGGTCCTCGTCGCGCTGGTCACTCCGATGACCGCCGACGGCGAAGTCGACTGGCCCGCGGTCGAGAAGCACATCGACGACGTCATCACCGCCGGGGCCGACGGCATCGTCGTCACCGGCACGACGGGGGAGACCAGCACGCTCACCGACCCCGAGAAGATCCGCCTGGTGGAGGTGGGCCGGGACGTCGCGGCCGGACGCGCCAAGATCATCACCGGCGGCGGCTCGAACGAGACCGCCCACGCGATCGAGCTCTACAAGGCCAGCGAGAAGGTCGGTGCCGACGGCATCATGATCGTCACGCCGTACTACAACAAGCCCACGCAGGCGGGCATCCTCACGCACTTCCGGCTGGTGGCCGATGCCACCGACCTGCCGGTCATCCTGTACGACATCCCGGGGCGCACCGGCGTCCCGATCAAGTACGAGACGATCCTCCGTCTCGCCAAGCACCCGAACATCCTCGCGATCAAAGACGCCAAGGGCGACTTCAGCGAGGTCAGCCGGGTGCTGAACCAAACCGATCTGATGTACTTCTCGGGCGACGACGCGAACGCGTTGCCGCACCTCGCCATCGGCGCGACGGGACTCATCGGCGTGACCGCGAACATCGCGGCTGCGCCGTACCGCGTGATGATCGACGCCGTGAACCGGGGCGACCTCGCCGCGGCCACGGCGGCGCACCAGCAGCTGGAACCGCTGGTGCGGGCGGTCATGACCCACGTCCCGGGCACCGTGAGCGCGAAGTACATCCTGCACGGCCTCGGTCGCATCTCCAGCCCCCGCGTCCGCCTGCCCCTGGTGGGGCCGGAGGAGTGGGAAGCGGCGATGATCGAGGATGAGCTTGCCCTGGTGACCGACGTCGTCGGCGCTGATTTCTCCAATTTCCGTCCCGACCGCAATGCGGCAGCAGGCGGCGCACTCCCGAAGGTCCACGGCACCACACGATGAGCCCCAACGCGATCACTTCGCCCCCCACCCTCGCCCCCGGAACCCTCCGCGTCACGCCTCTCGGCGGACTCGGGGAGATCGGGCGCAACATGACCGTCTTCGAGTACGAGGGCAAGCTCCTCATCGTCGACTGCGGCGTGCTGTTCCCCGAGGAGCACCAGCCGGGGGTGGACCTGATCCTGCCCGACTTCGAGCCGATCAAGCACCGCCTCAATGACATCGTCGGGGTCGTGCTCACGCACGGTCACGAAGACCACATCGGCGCCGTGCCCTACCTGCTGCGCCTCAAGCGCGACATCCCGCTGATCGGCTCAGGGCTGACCCTCGCCCTGGTCGAGGCGAAGCTCAAAGAGCACCGCATCAAGCCGTACTCGCTCACCGTGAAAGAGGGCCAGGACGAGCGGGTCGGCCCGTTCGACCTCGAGTTCGTCGCGGTGAACCACTCCATCCCGGACGCGCTCGCCGTCGCGATCAAGACCCCGGCGGGCACGGTGCTGGCCACCGGCGACTTCAAGATGGACCAGTTGCCGCTGGACGGCCGCCTGACCGACCTGCGCGCCTTCGCCCGTCTCGGTGAGGAGGGCGTCGACCTGTTCCTCGTCGACTCCACCAACGCCGACGTCCCCGGCTTCACCCCGCTGGAGCGGTCGATCGGCCCGGTCCTTGACCAGGTCATCGGCAAGGCCCCGCGCCGCGTGATCGTCGCGAGCTTCTCCAGCCACGTGCACCGCGTGCAGCAGGTGCTGGATGCCGCACACGCCAACGGCCGCCGCGTGGCACTGCTGGGCCGCAGCATGCTGCGCAACATGACGATCGCCGCGGACCTCGGCTACCTCACCGTGCCCGAGGGCGTGCTGATCGACTACAAGAAGGCCCAGGACCTGCCCGACGACAAGATCGTCTTCATGTCCACCGGGTCGCAGGGCGAGCCGATGGCCGTGCTCAGCCGCATGGCCAACCTCGACCACGCGATCGAGCCGGGCCCGGGTGACACCGTGATCCTCGCCTCCAGCCTCATCCCGGGCAACGAGAACGCCGTCTACCGCGTCATCGACGGTCTCACCAAGCTCGGCGCCACCGTCGTGCACAAGGGCAACGCCAAGGTGCACGTCTCCGGTCACGCCGCCGCGGGCGAGCTGCTGTACTGCTACAACATCCTCAAGCCCAAGAACGTGCTGCCCGTGCACGGCGAGTACCGCCACCTCATGGCCAACGCGAAGCTGGCACAGGACACCGGCATCCCCGCCGAGCGCACCATCATCGGCGAGAACGGCACCGTGGTCGACCTCAAGGACGGCATCGCGACCGTCGTCGGTCAGCTCGACATCGGCTTCGTCTACGTCGACGGCTCGACCGTCGGCGAGATCACCGACGCCGACCTCAAGGACCGCCGCATCCTCGGCGAAGAGGGCTTCATCTCGGTGATCGTGGTGGTGGATGCCGCCACCGGCCGCGTCATCACCGGCCCCGAGATCCACGCCCGCGGTTTCGCCGAGGACGACTCGGTGTTCGACGACGTCAAGCCGAAGATCGCCGCCGCGCTGGCCGACGCCGCGAAGTCGGGGGTGCGTGACTCGCACGCGCTGTCGCAGATCGTGCGTCGCACCATCGGCCGCTGGGTCAACCAGCGACTGCGCCGGCGTCCCATGATCGTGCCGCTGGTCATCGAGGCCTGACCCGCTTCTGCGCAACGCCCGCGAGCCGCTCACTGCGGCCCGCGGGCGTTCTGCGTCCGCGGCCGCGGTCACACCCTTCGGCTCAGTCGTCGCGAACGGCCCTGTGCCGCCCCCGCGAGGGGCGGATGCGACGACCGAACCCCCGCGGGAGGGACGGGTGTGACCACCGAACGCGGGTGCGCACGGGTGTGCCACGGCGGTGAACGCGGCTTCCGGGGGAATGAAGGGGTCGCGTCGTTCCGGGCAATGTCGGTGGTACCGACGTACCGTGGATGAATGGCCAGGAGCAGCAATCCGACCACGAGCGGGCGCGCGCCCGCGAAGGGTCCCGCGAAGGGGGCGTCTCCGCGCGCCCGAAAGCCCGCTCCCGCCCCGAAACGCTACGTCGATGAGGCGGAGAAACCGCCGCTGATCTCGCGCGCCTGGATGGGTCTGGCCCACGCGACCGGCGGGCTGTTCCGCGCGTTCGGCCCGGAGAACCTCGAAAAGGACCAGCGCCGCGACGGCTTCCCGTTCCTGCTGGTGCTGATGGCGGTCGCCGGGTCGGTCGTGGAGTGGTTCTTCATCGGCACCGAGCTGGCGGGCACCATCAGCGCCTACACCGCGGGCGGGATCATCGGGCGCGTGGCGTTCATCCTCCCGGTGCTGCTGCTGTGGCTGGCCGGCTGGCTCTTCCGGCATCCGCCCTCGGTGCACGACAACGGGCGCATCGGCATCGGCTTCGGCCTGCTGGTGCTCACGATCGCGGGGTTCTGCCACGTGCTCGGCGGGCGTCCGCAGCCCAACGCCGGGCTTCCCGCGCTGAGCACGGGTGGCGGGTTGTTCGGCTGGATGGTCGGCGAACCGCTGACCTTCCTCACGCAGATCGGTGCGTGCGTCGTGCTGGGCCTGTTCGCCGCGCTCAGTGTGCTGATCCTCACCAAGACCCCGCCGAACCGCATCGGCCACCGCCTCGGCGACCTGTACGCCTGGATGTTCGACGCCGAGCGCGTCGAGAAGCCCGCCGCAGCGCCGGCGGAGACCTCCGACGACTCCGACGGGCTGCCGTGGTGGCGTCGCAACAAGTCTGGCCGCGAAGAGGACCCGCACGACGGGCTCGGTTCGCAGGACCTCACCTCCCTGCTGTCGCCCTCCGGCGACACCGGCGGGTTCGAGCAGGCCATCGCACCGGTCTCGCCCCCGCCGCCGCTGCCGGACGCACCCACCGAGGTCATCAGCCCCGGCGTCGTGGAGGCCGTGCGCAGGGGCGCCCGCCGTGTTGACACCGGCATCCGCGAAGATGCCACCGAGGTGCTCGATGACGGTGAGCTGCCCGGCCTGTCCGGACTGGGTGGCGACGGCGACGGCTTGCCGCCCAGCGCGGTCTACCGCCTGCCCTCCGCCGCGGCGCTGGCAGCCGGCACGCCGCACAAGGCGCGCTCCGAGGCCAACGACGCCATGGTGAAGGCCATCACGAGCGTGTTCTCGCAGTTCTCCGTCGACGCGACGGTCACCGGATTCTCGCGCGGCCCGACGGTCACGCAGTACGAGATCGAGGTCGGCTCGGGCGTGAAGGTCGAGCGCATCACGGCGCTGACCAACAACATCGCCTACGCCGTCGCCTCCAACGAGGTGCGCATCCTCGCCCCGATCCCCGGCAAGAGCGCCATCGGCGTGGAGATCCCCAACACCGACCGCGAGATCGTGACCCTCGGCGATGTGCTGCGCTCCCCGGCATCCACCAACTCGGTGCACCCGATGACGATCGGCGTCGGCAAGGACGTCGGCGGCGGCTACGTCGTGGCCAACCTGGCCAAGATGCCCCACCTGCTGGTGGCCGGCTCCACCGGCTCGGGAAAGTCCAGCTTCGTGAACTCGATGATCACGAGCCTGCTGATGCGCGCCAAGCCCACCGAAGTGCGCATGGTGCTCATCGACCCCAAGCGCGTGGAACTGACCTCCTACGCGGGCGTTCCGCATCTCATCACCCCCATCATCACGAACCCCAAGAAGGCCGCCGAGGCGCTGCAGTGGGTCGTGAAGGAGATGGACATGCGGTACGACGACCTCGCGTCGTTCGGCTACCGGCACATCGACGACTTCAACCGCGCTGTCGTCGCCGGCGAGGTCAAGCTCCCCGCCGGCAGCGAGCGCGTGCTCAAGCCCTACCCGTACCTGCTGGTGGTCGTCGACGAGCTCGCCGACCTCATGATGGTCGCCCCGCGCGACGTCGAGGACTCCATCGTCCGCATCACCCAGCTGGCGCGAGCCAGCGGCATCCACCTGGTGCTTGCCACGCAGCGCCCGTCTGTCGACGTCGTCACCGGTCTGATCAAGGCCAACGTGCCCTCGCGGCTCGCGTTCGCCGTCACCAGCGTCACCGACTCGCGCGTCATCCTCGACCAACCAGGCGCCGACCGCCTGATCGGTCAGGGCGATGCCCTGTTCCTGCCGATGGGCACGTCCAAGGCCATCCGGGTGCAGGGCGCCTGGGTGAGTGAGAGCGAGATCGAGAAGGTCGTCGCGCACGTCACGCAGCAGGCCCGCCCGGAGTACCGCAAGGACGTCGCGGCCGTCGTGGAGAAGAAGGAGGTCGACGCCGACATCGGAGACGACCTCGAGCTGCTGCTGGCCGCCGCCGAGCTGGTCGTCTCGACGCAGTTCGGCTCGACCTCGATGCTGCAGCGCAAGCTCCGCGTGGGCTTCGCGAAGGCGGGACGCCTCATGGACCTGCTGGAATCCCGCGAGATCGTGGGCGCTTCCGAAGGCTCCAAAGCGCGCGACGTGCTGGTCACGGTGGAGCAGCTGCCCGGTGTGCTGGCGCGGCTGCGCGGCGAGGACGACCCCGACGAGAAGGACGACGATCCCGTCGATGAGCAGTTCGCCGGCTACGAAGTGGTCGAGGAAAGCGGCGAGGACGAGGATGCCTGGGGCCTGACCGGCCGCTGAGGCGTGCAGCACTAGGCTCGAACCGTGGCGATTCCGAGGCAGCTTCCCAACGCGATCACGATCGTGCGGATCCTCTGCGCACCGGTGTTCCTGTGGATGCTGCTGGCGGACGGCGGGGCCGACGGGCCGCTGCGGTGGTGGGCTGCGGTGCTGTTCATCGTCGCGATCGCCACCGACGGCATCGACGGCTACCTCGCCCGGCGGCACAACATCGTCACCGACCTCGGCAAGCTGCTGGACCCCATCGCCGACAAGGTGCTCACCGGCTGCGCGTTCGTTGGTCTGTCGATCCTCGTCGAACTGCCCTGGTGGGTGACGATCCTCGTGCTGGTGCGTGAGATCGGCGTCACCGTGCACCGCCTCGTCGTGGCGAGCAACCACGTCGTGGCTGCGGCCTGGATGGGCAAGGTCAAGACCGTGGCTCAGGCGGTTGCCCTCTCGCTCGCGCTGCTGCCGCTGTGGACGGTCGTGGGGGAGTGGATCCACTGGGTCAACACCGTCACGATGACCATCGCCGTGCTGCTGACGGTGGCCAGCGGCATCGACTACATCCTCACCGAGGTGCGCGGCGCCCGGCGGCTGCGCCGTGAGGAAGCGTCGTGAGTCCGTTCCGCCCCGCACCCGACCCCGACCTTCCCGACGAGGCCGAGCAGACGCTGGTCTCCAGCGGACGCCGCAGCGAGGCTGAGGTGCTCGTGGAGCGCCTGCGGGAGCTGGGGTGGACCGTCGGGGTGGCCGAGTCTCTCACCGGCGGCCTGGTCGTGGCCTCCCTCGTCGCAGTCCCCGGTGCCTCCGCCGTCGTCCGGGGCGGCATCGTCGCGTACGCCACGGAGCTGAAGGCGACACTGCTCGGCGTGGACCAGGTGCTGCTGGATGCCCACGGTCCGGTGAACGAGCGGGTCGCCCGGCAGATGGCCCGCGGCGCCCGGCGCGCGCTGGGCGCGCCCGACCGTCCCGCCGACATCGGCATCGCCACCACCGGCATCGCCGGACCCGACTCGCCCGACGGTCAGCCGGTGGGCACCGTTCACATCGCGGTGTCGACCTCCCTGGGCTCGCGGGTGGAGTCGCTCCAGTTGGAGGGCGACCGGGAGCAGATCCGCACCGCCGCCGCGGTGCGCGCGATCTCGTTCGCACTGGAAGCGCTGTGACGGGAACAACGCGCTCCGGGCGTGCGTTGTCCGTTACATGATTCCCATGGGACGCACAACAACCGGGATTACAGTGACACCGTTCGGTGTTGTACTGTTGTGCACCCAATGGGCATGGATAGCGAGAGGGGGCCCGAAATGATCCTGGTTCGTCAAGAGATCGGCGAAGTCCTACGTGACTTCCGTCTGCAGAAGGGGCGCACCCTCCGTCAGGTGGCGGGTCGCGCCAGCGTGGCCTTGGGCTACCTGAGCGAGGTGGAGCGCGGTCAGAAGGAAGCCTCCAGCGAGATTCTCGCCGCCGTCGCCGACGCGCTCGATGTACCCATCTCCGCCGTCATGCGCGAAGTGGGCGACCGCATCTCGGTCCTCGAGGGCATGCACACCTTCCCCGATGTCGTCCCCGACGACCTCGTGGCTTCGGTCGAGGCCGAGCCCGCACTGTCGCTGCGCTGACCGCGGAATGCGTCGAAGCGAATTCGACCGCGCCGTGACCGACGAGTTCGGCACTCGCGGCTCTGCCCTCGTGGCCGACCTGGTGCTCACGCGCGTCGGCGGGCTCACCGCCCGGGAGGCGCTGGCTGCCGGAACTCCGGCTCGCGAGGTGTGGGT
Source organism: Microbacterium sp. zg-B96 (assembly GCF_030246865.1). NCBI lineage: Bacteria > Bacillati > Actinomycetota > Actinomycetes > Micrococcales > Microbacteriaceae > Microbacterium > Microbacterium sp. zg-B96. The sequence continues at coordinate 1,066,604 of NZ_CP126738.1, forward strand.
CGCGCTGTGCATCGAGGCAGATGTGCCCGACGACCGCCGGTATGGCGTGGGTCGGCTCGACGCCCGTCGACGCTGACGCGTCCCCGCCCGCCGGATCCGGCGTTCGTCGGTACCGCCGAATCGCGTTCGGCGTGTCGTCGAAGATCTGTTCGATGCGGTCGTAGGCTCCTGTACAGAGGTGTCGAGGGCGTATCCGTCCACATTTCCGGGAGGCGATCGATTCAATGTCGGAGGCCATCCGTAGCGTGGACCACGTCATCGCACACCACACGCCTTGTCGCAGCATCCGTCCCAGCCGGGGCGGAGCGCGTCAGCCTACAGGCGACCGACCGCGAGCAGAGAAGAGCACGTCATGCCATCACCCGCTGACCGCGAGAAGGCCCTCGAATCGGCCCTCGCCCAGATCGACCGGCAGTTCGGAAAGGGCTCGGTCATGCGACTGGGCAGCGACGAGCGCGCTCCGGTCGCCGTGATCTCCACCGGCTCCATCGCCCTCGACGTCGCGCTCGGCGTCGGCGGTCTGCCGCGCGGCCGCATCATCGAGATCTACGGTCCGGAGTCGTCGGGTAAGACGACTCTCACCCTGCACGCCATCGCCAATGCACAGCGCGCCGGCGGCATCGCCGCCTTCATCGACGCCGAGCACGCGCTGGACCCCGACTACGCGCAGAAGCTCGGCGTCGACATCGACCAGTTGCTCGTGTCGCAGCCCGACACCGGCGAGCAAGCCCTGGAGATCGCGGACATGCTCGTGCGCTCCGGTGCCATCGACCTCATCGTCATCGACTCCGTCGCCGCTCTCGTGCCCAAGGCCGAGATCGAGGGCGAGATGGGCGATTCGCACGTCGGTCTGCAGGCGCGACTGATGTCGCAGGCACTGCGCAAGCTCACCGGTGGCCTGAGCCAGACCAACACCACCATGATCTTCATCAACCAGCTGCGCGAGAAGATCGGTGTCTTCTTCGGCTCGCCCGAGACCACCGCCGGTGGCAAGGCGCTGAAGTTCTACGCGTCGGTGCGCCTGGACATCCGCCGTATCGAGACGCTGAAGGACGGCACCGACGCAGTCGGTAACCGCACCCGCGTCAAGGTCGTCAAGAACAAGATGGCCCCGCCGTTCAAGCAGGCCGAGTTCGACATCCTCTATGGCACCGGCATCTCCCGCGAGGGCAGCCTCATCGACTTCGGTGTCGAGCACGCACTCGTGAAGAAGTCGGGCGCCTGGTACACCTACGAGGGCGATCAGCTCGGTCAGGGCAAGGAGAACGCCCGCAACTTCCTGCTGCGCAATCCCGACATCGCCAACGACATCGAGACGAAGATCAAGCAGAAGCTCGGCGTCGGTCAGCCGAAGGTCGTCGAGGAACCCGCGGGCGACGAGCTGGCCGCACGCCGGCCCGCCTGATGGTCCGGTTCTCCAGTGACGGGGGCGTCCCCTCGGACGCCGAGGGGATCGCCCCCGTCATCCCGCTGTTCGGCGGGCGCCGTGTGGCCGCCGAACCGGCGCGGGCCAGGGCCGCTGCCGTTGCGCCCGGTCGCGCGGCCGTCGGGGACGCAGACCCCGTCGCCGAGGCTGCCGATGCCCTCGCCCGCCTCGGGCGACGCTCGCCCGCCGAATCCAGCGAGCGGCCGCCGCAGTGGCGCACCGGGTGGGCTCAGGAAGCAGCGCCCGTCGAGGAGGAGTCCGACGAGGAGCTCGCCGACCGGGTCGCCGCTGCCGAGCGCATTCTTCTGAAGAAACTCCGCTCCCGGCAGCTGTCGGTCTCCGAGGCCCGCGCGGCCGCCGCCGAGCACGACCTCCCCGCTGACGATCTCGAAGCCCTGCTCGACTCGTTCGCACGACTGGGCTACCTCGACGACGCGCGGCTGGCGGAACAGCTGATCCATGCCGGCACCCACCGCAAGGCACAGGGGCGGCGCGCGATCGCGCAGACGCTCTCATCGCGCGGCATCCCTCGGGAGATCGCCGACGAGGCGTTGGACGAAGAGCCCGACGACGAGGCGCAGCGGGCGCTGGAGTTCGCGCGCACCAAGGCGCGCCAGCTGGACAGTGTCGATCAGGAGACCGCGATGCGCCGGCTGATGGGACAGCTGTCCCGGCGGGGCTACTCCGGTTCGGTCGCGGCCACCGCGGCCCGCACGGCGCTGACGGAGAAGCGCGCCCCCGGCGGCGTGCGCTTCAGCTGACGCTCCCACGCCACAGAACGCCGAGCCTTCGGGCTCGGCGTTCTGTGGCGGCGCGCGTGGCGGCATCCGCCGGCGGTGTGGCCATTCGGTCGTCGCACCCGTCCCCGTCCCGCTGAATCTGGGGGCGTTCGTGACGACCGAGCGTGAGTCCACCGGTGCCCGACCACACCGCTCGCATCGGAATCTACAATGGGGAACATCATGACCTTCCCGTCCGCCATTCCCACGCTCATCGCCCCGTCATCGGCGGCGCACACGGTCGACGGTCGCGCGCGCACCTACGAGGTGCGCACGTTCGGCTGCCAGATGAACGTGCACGACTCCGAGCGTCTGTCCGGCTCGCTCGAGAGCGCCGGATACGTGCCGGCCACAACGGGCGAGGACGCCGACGTCATCGTCATCAACACCTGCGCGGTGCGCGACAACGCCGCCGGCAAGCTCTACGGCACGCTCGGGTACCTGAAGTCCCGCAAGGACAAGCACGAAGGCATGCAGATCGCCGTCGGCGGCTGCCTCGCGCAGATGGACAAGGAGACCGTGCAGCGCAAGGCCCCCTGGGTCGACGTCGTCTTCGGCACCCACAACATGGGGTCCCTCCCCAGCCTGCTCGAACGCGCCCGTCACAACGGCGAAGCCGAACTGGAGATCCTCGAGTCGCTCGAGGTGTTCCCCTCGACGCTGCCCACCAAGCGCGACGCCGTGCACAGCGGGTGGGTTTCCATCTCGGTCGGCTGCAACAACACCTGCACCTTCTGCATCGTGCCGAGTCTGCGCGGCAAGGAGAAGGACCGTCGCCCCGGCGACATCCTGAACGAGATCCGCCTCCTCGTCGACGACGGGGCGATCGAGGTGACCCTGCTGGGACAGAACGTCAACTCGTACGGCGTCGAGTTCGGCGACCGCGCCGCGTTCGGCAAGCTGCTGCGCGCGGCGGGCGAGATCCCCGGCCTGGAGCGCATCCGGTTCACCAGCCCTCACCCGGCGGCCTTCACCGACGACGTCATCGCCGCCATGGCGGAGACCCCCGCCGTCATGCCGCAGCTGCACATGCCGCTGCAGTCCGGCAGCGACCGCATCCTCAGGGCGATGCGCCGCTCCTACCGGTCGGAGCGTTTCCTCGGCATCCTCGATCGGGTGCGCCAGCGGATGCCGAACGCCGCGATCTCCACCGACATCATCGTCGGCTTCCCCGGCGAGACCGAGGCGGACTTCGAAGACACGATGCGGGTCGTGGCGGCAGCGCGGTTCGCGACTGCCTTCACGTTCCAGTACTCCATCCGCGAGGGTACCCCGGCGGCGACCATGCCCGACCAGGTGCCCAAGCACATCGTGCAGGAGCGCTACGAGCGCCTCACCGCGCTGCAGGAGCGCATCTGCCTCGAGGAGAACCAGAAGCAGGTCGGCCGCGAGGTGCAGGTCCTGGTGTCCACAGGTGAGGGCAAGAAGGATGCCGAGACGCACCGGCTCACCGGCCGCGCCGAGGACAACCGGCTCGTGCACTTCGAAGTGCCCGCCGGATCGGCCCTGCCGCGGCCGGGCGATGTGGTCACGACGGTGATCACACACGCCGCGCCGTTCCATCTGCTGGCCGACGCTCCCGATGGCGCGCCGCTGCGAATCCGCCGTACGCGCGCCGGCGACGCGTGGGACCGGACGCAGGCGGAGTCCTGCGGCGTCCCGGCTCCGGCCGCTGAGTCCGGTGCGCCCCGGGCCGTCTCGCTCGGGCTTCCCACACTCCGCATCGGTGTCTGAGCCGTCCCTGTGGGCCGTCGTCGGCGCCACGGGCACCGGTAAGACCGCGCTGTCACTCGACCTCGCCGAAGCGTTGGGGTCACGCGGACGGGCCGCGGAGATCGTCAACGCCGATGCGATGCAGCTGTACCGCGGTATGGACATCGGCACCGCGAAGCTGCCCGAAAGCGAACGCCGCGGCATCCCGCACCACCTGTTCGACGTGCTCGATCCCGCCGATGACGCCGCCGTCGCCTGGTACCAGCAAGCGGCCCGCGCCGCGATCACCGCGATCCACGGCCGGGGCGCCGACGCGATCCTGGTGGGCGGCTCCGGGCTGTACGTGTCCAGCGTCCTGTACGACTTCCGGTTTCCGCCCCGCGACGCCGAGCTGCGCGCGCGCCTGGAGCGGGAGCTCGACGACCTCGGCCCCGGCGCGCTGTTCGCTCGGCTGCGCGAGCTGGATCCGGCGACGGCCGAGCGCGTCGACCCGCGCAACGGGCGACGGATCGTCCGGGCGCTCGAGGTGCTCGCCCAGGGCGAGGCGACGCACGGCGCGGCGCTGCCCGACGCCCCGGTGCTGTGGCACACCCCGACACGCATCGTGGGAGTGGCGGTGCCGCGCGACGAACTGGTCGCCCGCCTCGACGCGCGCGTGGATGCCATGTGGCGCGACGGCCTGCTGGACGAGGTCGCCGCGCTGCGCGCGCAGGGACTGGAGGACGGAGTCACCGCGCGCCGCGCGATCGGCTACGCCCAGGCCCTCGCGCAGCTGGACGGGCAGCTGACGCAGCAGGACGCGATCGCCCAGACCCAGGCGTTGACGCGGCGGTACGCCAGGCGCCAGGTGTCGTGGTTCCGCCGCTACGCCGATGTCACCTGGGTGGCGTCCGGGGCGGATGCCGCCGCGCTGGCAGAATCCCTCGTATGACCGTCGCGCTTCGACCGTTCGCCGTCGCGGACACCGAACAGGTGGTCGCCCTGTGGGAAGCGGCGGGACTCACGCGGCCGTGGAACGACCCGCGGGCCGACATCGCCCGCAAGCTCACGGTGCAGCCGGAACTGTTCCTCGTCGCCGTCGACGGCAGCGGTGTCGTCGGCAGCGTCATGGCCGGGTACGACGGGCACCGCGGCTGGCTGCACTACCTCGCCACCGCGCCGGGGAGACGCTCCCAGGGCATCGGGCGGGCGCTGGTGGCCGAGGCCGAGGCGCGGCTGCTCGCACTCGGATGCCCCAAGGTGCAGCTCATGGTGCGTCCGGACAACCCCGGCGCCCGCGGTTTCTACCGAGAGCTGGGGTTTGAGCCGTTCGAGATCTGGGCGACGGGGAAGCGGCTGATCGCCGACGACTGAGGCCACCGGACTCGGCATCCGCGTCATGCGCGCCGATACACTGGAGGGATGCCGCAGACCCTCCCGTTCACCAAAGGTCACGGCACCGGCAATGACTTCGTGATCTTCGCCGACCCGGACGGCGCGATCGACCTCTCCGACGACCAGGTCGCCGTGCTCTGCGATCGACGCTTCGGCATCGGCGCCGACGGCATCCTGCGCGTGGTGCGCTCCGCAGCGCTGCCGGACGGACTGGACGCGGCCGCAGCCGGTGCGGAGTGGTTCATGGACTACCGCAACGCCGACGGTTCCGTCGCGGAGATGTGCGGCAACGGCATCCGCGCCTACACCCGCTACCTCGTCGACCGGGGTCTGGCCGACCTCCCCGAAGGCGGCCACCTCGACATCGGCACCCGCGCCGGCGTGAAGCGGGTCACCCGCTCCGACGACGGGTTCGAAGTGGACCTCGGCCTGTGGCGGGCGGAGGCCGCGGACGTCCTGGTACGAGCGCGCGGACTCGACGTGGCCCGCCCCGGGCAGGGCATCGACGTCGGCAACCCGCACGTCGTCGTTGCGCTTCCCACCCACCTGGAGCTGGACGGACTCGACCTCACGGTGCAGCCGATCCTAGACCCGGCCCCGCGTCACGGCGCGAACATCGAGTTCGTCGTGCCGGCCGATCCGCTCGTGCGGGACGGCATCGGCGCGATCACGATGCGCGTATTCGAGCGCGGCGTCGGCGAAACGCTCAGCTGCGGCACCGGGGTGGCCGCCGCCGCCCTCGCGGTGCGGTACTGGGCAGGACCGGCGGCACCCAATCAGTGGCGCGTCGACGTGCCAGGCGGCACGCTCGGCGTGCGGGTGCGCATCGACGACGACGGCGAGCACGTGCTGCTGTCGGGACCGGCGACCCTCGTCTTCAGCGGCGAGGTCGCGTTGGCCTGAGCGCCGGCGCCGGCGCGCAGGCGCGCAGCCGCAGCCGCAGCCGTGCGGCCTCGTCAGGGGAGGGTGATCTCGGCCGTCGGCGTCGACCCGTGCCGGCGCACCTTGATGACCCGGAATCCGCGGCCGGTCGCCGCCCGGTGCACGCTGTAGCCGTCGGCGAACGTGGCATCCAGCCAGCGCTGCAGCGAATCGGACCCCAGGTTGCGCTGCACCACGAGCCACGCGTCGCTGCGTTCGCCCAAGCGCGGGATCCAGTGCTGCAGCAGGCCGTGCAGCACGTTCTTGCCGACCCGGATGGGCGGGTTCGAGCGAATGGTGCGGAACATCACGTCGTCGGGAACATCGTCGGGAAGCACGGCGTTGACGTTGTCGAGCCCCAACGTCTCGGCGTTGCGGCGCACGAGATCCAGGGCGCGCTCGTTGACATCGACGGCCCACACGGTCGCGTGCGGCGCATCGATGGCGAGAGACAGCGCGATGGGGCCCCAGCCGCAGCCGAGATCGAGCAGATGCCCGCCCGGTGGTGGCGGCGGGGTATTGGCCAACAGCACTTCGGTGCCCGAATCCACGTGCCCCGGACTGAATACCCCGCCCGCTGTGGTGACCTCCACATCGCGTCCGGCAAGGGTCACCCGGACACGGCGAAGATCATCGGAGCTGGACGGGGACGCACTGAAGTAGTGATCATTCCCCATGCTGCGAGCGTAGCGGAGGCCGCCAGCAGGGCGGAAAGCTAGAGTTTATGGATGCCGCCTCGCGCGGCGTCCCGGAAGGACTACATGACAGACACCACCATTCCCGAGAACGCCGATTCGACACCGATCGATCCGGTCGACCGGGTGCTGGCGCGCGCTGAGGCGCGCCGGAACGTGCGGGTGAGCAGCTTCGCCGACGCCCAGACCCACAGGCTGGGTGCGGCGCAGGCGCTGCAGGACGAAGCCACCGCCTATGGCGACAGCGACGGCGAGCAGTGGGAGCGCGAGGAACGTGCCGCGCTGCGGCGCGTGCCTGGCCTGTCCACCGAGCTCGAGGATGTCACCGAGGTCGAGTACCGCCAGCTGCGGCTGGAGAACGTGGTGCTCGTCGGGGTGTACCCGCAGGGCTCCCAGGAGGATGCCGAGAACTCGCTGCGCGAGCTGGCGGCGCTGGCCGAGACGGCCGGCGCGGTCGTGCTCGACGGCGTGCTGCAGCGGCGCCCCCACCCGGACCCGGCGACGTATGTGGGGCGCGGCAAGGCCCAGGAGCTGCGCGACATCGTCGTGTCGGTCGGGGCGGATACCGTCATCGCCGACACGGAGCTGGCGCCGAGCCAGCGGCGTGCCCTCGAGGACGTCGTCAAGGTCAAGGTCATCGACCGCACCACGGTCATCCTCGACATCTTCAGCCAGCACGCCAAGAGCCGCGAGGGCAAGGCGCAGGTCGAGCTGGCGCAGCTGGAGTACCTGATGCCGCGGCTGCGCGGCTGGGGTGACTCCATGAGCCGTCAGGCCGGTGGCCAGGTGGGCGCCGGCGGAGCGGGTATGGGTTCGCGCGGCCCCGGTGAGACCAAGATCGAGCTCGACCGCCGCCGCATCCGCACGCGCATGGCGCTGCTGCGCCGCCAGATCCGCGATTTCGCGCCGGCACGGGACGCCAAGCGCGCCGAGCGCCGACGCAACACGATCCCCTCGGTGGCGATCGCCGGGTACACCAACGCCGGCAAATCCAGCCTGCTCAACCGCCTCACCAGCGCCGGCGTGCTCGTGGAGAACGCGCTGTTCGCGACGCTGGATGCCACCGTGCGACGCGCCGAGACCGCCGACGGGCGCGTGTTCACCCTCACCGACACCGTGGGGTTCGTCCGCAACCTGCCGCACCAGCTGGTGGAGGCGTTCCGTTCGACCCTGGAAGAGGTGGCGGCCTCGGACGTCATCGTCCACGTCGTGGATGCTTCGCACCCCGACCCGGCGAGCCAGCTGGCGACGGTGCGCGATGTGATCGGGGACGTCGGCGCGCGCGATATCCGCGAGATCGTCGTGTTCAACAAGGCCGACCTCGTCGACGAGGACACCCGGCTGGTGCTGCGTGGCCTGGAGCCGGACGCCATGTTCGTCTCTTCGCGCACCGGTGAGGGGATCGCGCAGCTGCGGGAGGTCGTCGAGGCGGCGTTGCCGCTGCCGGCGGTCGAGGTGCGAGCGCTCGTGCCGTACGACCGCGGCGATCTGGTGTCGGCCGCCCACGAGACGGGGCACATCGTGGCCCAGTCCCACGAGGAGGAGGGCACCGCGCTGCACGCGCACGTGTCACCGCGACTGGCCGCCGAGCTGGAGCGCTTCCGCACCGACGCCTGACCCGCGACGTTCGGTCGTCGCATCCGTCCCTGTGCTGAGTGTGCGCGGGGCCGGACGCGTCGACCGAACGCGGGTCAGCCGGCGGGGGAGAGCTCGACCGGCGCGACGCCCGGAGTGTCGAAGCCGAACACCTGGCCCAGGAACGCCAGCTCCGACTCCAGCGCGTGCACGACGGTCTCGGCGCGGCGGAAGCCGTGGCCCTCGCCCTCGTACAGCACGTACGCGTGCGGCACGCCGCGCGCGGCGAGGGCGTCACGGATCGCTTCGGCCTGTGACGGCGGCACCACCTCGTCCTCGGCGCCCTGCAGCAGCAGCACCGGGACGCGGAAGCGCTCCGGGCGGCTGAGCGGGGAGCGCTCGGTGTAGACCGCGTCGGCTTCCGGCAGCGGGCCGATGAGCCCGTCGAGGTACCGGGCCTCGAAGTCGTGGGTGTCCTCGGCGAGGGTGCGGGCGTCCCCGACGCCGTAGCGGGAGATCCCCGCCGCGAAGACGTCGGTGCGCACGAGCGCCGACAGCACCGTCCAGCCGCCGGCGGAGCCGCCCTCGATCGCCAGCCGCGCGGCATCCGCCCGGCCCTCGGCGGCAAGCCCAGATGCGGCAGCGGCGACGTCGTCGACGTCCGCGATGCCCCACTGCCCCCGCAGCCGTTCCCGGTAGGTACGGCCGTAGCCGCTGGAGCCGGCGTAATTGACGTCGAGCACCCCGATGCCCCGGCTGGTGAAGTAGGCGATCTTGCCGGATGCCGCCGCCGCCACGTGAGCGGTGGGGCCGCCGTGGACGAACACGACGTACGGCGGCAGTTCGCCCTCGGGTGCGGTGGCGTCGGGGTTGGTCGGCGGGTAGTCGTAGGCGTGCACCGGGCCGTGGGGACCGTCGACGGTGAACTCTCGCGGCCGCGGCAGCCACGCGGCATCCCACGGCGACTGGCCGCCCACGAGCGGCTGCGCCTCGCCGGGGCGGTCGACATCGACGAGCCACAGGCCCGCGGGGTGCTGGACACCGGCACCGGTGAGCAGCACCCGTGACCCGGCGGCATCCTCGATCGACACGCCCGCGGTGGTGGGAAGCCCCAGTGCGCGCGCCTGCCCGTCGCGGGAGATCAGCACCACTTCGTCGTTGCCGTTGGTGCGCACCGCGACGATGCGGCCGTCCGCGAGGGTGGCGAACCAGCGCTGGCCCAGCACCCACAGCGGTCCGCCGGTGTCGGCGTCGGCGGGGGACACCGCGACCGGTTCGCCGTCCGGAAGCGAGACCCGCCACAGGTTCCAGCGGCCGGTGGGGTCGTCGGCGTAGACGAGGCGGTCATCGCCCTGCCACTGCGGCTGCAACGGCGAGGTCACGCCGGAGGAGATCACCGTCGGCTGCGCGACCCGGCCCGCCTCCAGCCGTCCGACGAGCAGGCGCGCGCGGTCCCACGCCATGTCGGGGTGATCCCACGCGATCCACGCCAGGTGGCGGCCGTCGGGGGAGAGGGCGGGGTGGGCGACGAAATCGCTGCCACCGGCGACCTCGACCACGCCGGCGGTCCCGATCGACACGATGTGGCGCACCGGGCGCTCGCCGCGGGTGTGGTCCTCGCGCACCGCCAGCAGGGTGCCCGCCTGCCAGGTCAGCCCGCCGTAGCGCACATCCCCGGCAGCGGGCGTCAGCGCCACGGGCTCTGCGCCGGGACGCTGGACGTAGACGCGCTGATCGGCCTTCTCGACGAAGTACAGCCGGCCCTCGGGCGAGGCCGTCCACGCGCCGCCGCCGTATTCGTGCACGCGGGAGCGGACGTTCCAGCCTGCCGGCAGCACGTCCGACACCGTGCCGTCGGGCCGTCGCCGCCGCACCGTCGTGCGCCCGCCTTCCGCAGGCACCGTCTGCCCCCACCACACCTCGTCGCCGACGAAGCGGGCGCCTTCCAGCCGAGGCGAGGCCTCGGACACGTCGGCCGCAGACAGCGGGGAGGGCCAGGAACCGTACGGAAGGACGTCGACCATACATCCCACGTTACGCGGGGACACAGATCGTCACATCCGACCGCGGCCGCCGGTCGCGTGGCTACCGTGGGGGCATGACGCGGCAATGCGAAGGGGGGATGCCGCGGTCGTAGCGGCATCCCCCTCCGTCGTCGTCGACGGTGCGTCGATCAGATCGCGCGCAGTACCGCCACGACCTTGCCCAGCACCACGGCCTCGTCGCCGACGATCGGTTCGAACGCACTGTTGCGGGGGAGCAGCCAGGTGTGACCGTCGCGCTGGCGGAAGGTCTTCACCGTCGCCTCACCATCGAGCATGGCCGCGACGATCTCGCCGTTGTCGGCGGTGGCCTGAGAGCGCACGACGACCCAGTCGCCGTCGCAGATGGCGGCGTCGATCATCGACTCGCCGCTGACCTTCAGCATGAACAGGTCGCCCTTGCCGACCAGCTGGCGCGGCAGCGGGAAGATCTCCTCCACCTGCTGATCCGCCGTGATCGGCACGCCGGCGGCGATGCGGCCCACCAGCGGCACCAGGGCGGCGTCGCCCACAGCGGGGGAGGCATCGGCCGGGTTCTCGGCGGCACTGCCGGGGAGGTCGATCAGCACCTCCATCGCGCGCGTCTTGCCTGCGTCGCGACGGAGGTACCCGCTCAGTTCGAGCTGGTTGAGCTGGTGGGTCACGCTCGACAGCGACTTGAGCCCGACCGCATCCCCGATCTCGCGCATGCTCGGCGGGTAGCCGTGGCGGGCGATCGACCGCTGGATCACTTCGAGGATGGCGAGCTGCTTGTCGCTCAGGCTCTTGCGGCGGCGCGTCTGCGGTTTCTCCTGCGCGCGCTCGCGGCCGCCCGGTGTCGTGTCGGTCATCTCGCCCTCTCCCGTCTCGCCGCACGGGGCAGCGGTCTTCGAATGTCGGAGGTCCGTGGTGGGGTGCTCCTATCGAAACCGTATCCGGTGACGGATGCCACGGCGACGAGGTGTACGCGTGTCGCGTGCGATTCGATCTCCGAGCAGGTTTCGTACTTGACACCCTAGAACATCGAAGATAACTTCGGAAGAGAACTTCGCATCCGGCTCTCCCGGCCGAGGGCCGGATGCGAAGATCGTCACAGAGGAGGACCCCATGACCACCATCGAGATCGCAGGCACCGCACCGTCCACGACGCGACTGCGGATCACCCCGCGCGGTCGCCGCGTGCTCGCCGGCATCGCCGCACTCCCGGCGGTCGCTGCCCTCGGCTTCGGTATCCTCAGCGGCGGCGGTGCCCTCGCAACGATGGATGCTCCGGCTCCCGCCGGCACGTTCGAGACCGTCACGGTGACCGCCGGCGAATCGCTGTGGGGGATCGCCGAAGAGGTCGCGCCCCAGGCGGACCCGCGCGATGTGATCGACGCGATCGTGCGTCTGAATGCGCTGGAGTCGTCGAACCTCGCCGCAGGCCAGCGCCTGTCGATCCCCCTGGAGTACGTCGCCGGCCACTGAGCCTCCCATGCGCTCTAGCATTGGAGGGGTGATCGTGAGTCTTGACGACCTGCCCCTCCGCGCCGACCTGCGCGGCCAGACCCCCTATGGCGCCCCGCAGGCACCCCTGCCGGTGGCCCTCAACGTCAACGAGAACACCCATCCCATCCCAGATGAGGTCGCCGGTGACATTCTCGACTCCGTCGCCCGGGCGCTGCGTGACATCAACCGCTACCCGGACCGCGAGTTCACCGCGTTGCGCGAGGGCTTCGCCGACTACCTCGGCCACGGCCTGACGGCCGACCAGATCTGGGCGGCCAACGGCTCCAACGAGGTGCTGCAGCACGTGCTGCAGGCCTTCGCCGGACCCGGCCGCACCGCGTTCACCTTCGCGCCGAGCTACTCGATGTACCCGCTGCTCACGCGGGGTACCGGCGCCACCTGGGTCGCCGGCCACCGCGCCCATGACTACACGCTGAGCCCGGCTGATGCGGCATCCCAGGTCGCCGACGCGTCGCCCGACGTCATCTTCCTCTGCGCCCCGAACAACCCCACCGGCACGCCCATGTCGCTGGATGTGATCGAGGCGGTGTACGAGGCCAGCCACGGCATTGTGATCGTCGATGAGGCCTATGCCGAGTTCGCCCCGCACGAGGAGCGCACCGCGCTGTCGCTGCTGCCGGGGCGGGAACGCCTGGTGGTCTCGCGCACCATGAGTAAGGCGTTCGCGTTCGCCGGCGCCCGCGTCGGCTACCTCGCCGCCGACCCCGCGGTCATCGACGCACTGCGCCTGGTGCGTCTGCCCTACCACCTCAGCGCCCTCACGCAGGCCGCCGCGACCGCCGCGCTGCGGCACGCCCCCGTCATGCTGCGCATGGTCGACGACATCGTCGCGCAGCGCGACCGCATCTCGGCCACGCTCGAAGCGCTCGGCTACGAGCCCCACGAGTCCTGGACCAACTTCGTGCTCTTCGGCGGGGTGGACGACCCCGCCGCGACCTGGCAGGCGCTGTACGACCGCGGCATCCTGATCCGCGACGTCGGCATCCCCGGTCACCTGCGGGTGACGGCGGGCACCGAGGCGGAGACCACAGCGTTCCTCGACGCGCTGGCCTCGGTAGACTCGAAGTCATGACCCGTCCCGAGGCTCGCACCGCATCCGTGCGCCGTGCGACCAGCGAATCCACCGTCGAACTCGAGCTCGACCTCGACGGCACCGGACGCAGCCACATCGACACCAGCGTGCCGTTCTTCAACCACCTGCTGACGGCGTTCGCCAAGCACTCGCTGACCGATCTCACCGTGCGCGCTTCCGGTGACACCGACATCGACGCGCACCACACCGTGGAGGACGTCGCGATCGTCCTCGGCCAGGCGATCCGCGAGGCGCTCGGTGACAAGACCGGCATCTCCCGCTACGGCGACGCGCTCGTCCCGCTCGACGAGGCGCTCGCGCAGGCGGTCGTCGACATCAGCGGCCGGCCCTACCTCGTACACACGGGGGAGCCGGTGGGCTTCGAGCACCACCTCATCGGCGGCCACTTCACCGGATCGCTCGTGCGCCACACGTTCGAGGCGATCGCGTTCAACGCGGGCCTCACCGTGCACGTCACGGTGCTCGGCGGCCGCGACCCCCACCACATCGCCGAAGCCGAGTACAAGGCCTTCGCGCGCGCATTCCGCCAGGCGAAGTCCCTCGACCCGCTCGTGCAGGGCGTACCCAGCACGAAGGGTGCTCTGTGACCGGCATCAACGGAGATCGGCCCGTCGTCGCGGTTCTGGACTACGGATCGGGCAACGTCCACTCTGCCGTCAAGGCGCTGGTCGCGGCGGGTGCCGACGCACGGCTGACGTCCGATCGCGGTCTGGTCCGCGAGGCGGACGGCCTGGTGGTGCCCGGAGTGGGCGCGTTCCGCGCCGTGATGGACGCCCTCCGCGCCAGCCGCGCCGATGAGCTGATCGACCGCCGCCTTGCCGGCGGCCGGCCGGTGCTCGGCATCTGCGTCGGGATGCAGGTGCTGTTCGAGCACGGCGTCGAACGCGGCGTCGACACCGAGGGCCTGGGCGAATGGCCCGGCGCCGTCACCGAACTCGACGCCCCGGTGCTGCCCCACATGGGCTGGAACACCGTCGAGGCGGGGGAGGGCTCGGTACTCTTCCGCGGCATCGAGCAGGAACGGTTCTACTTCGTCCACTCCTACGCCGCCCAGTCATGGACCCTCGATGTCATGCCGCCGTTCCCGAGCCCCGCGCTGACCTGGAGCCGCCACGGTGCGCCGTTCCTGGCCGCGGTCGAGAACGGGCCGCTGTCGGCGACCCAGTTCCACCCGGAGAAGTCGGGCGAAGCCGGCATCCGCCTGTTGTCCAATTGGATCGGCGCCTTGCCCCGGACTACGCTCTGACATCGTGTCGTCGCGGCCCTCGCCGCGCCACCGAACCTGTACCACCCCTGGAGCCATGAACGATTTCGCGTCCACCCCCGAGCTGATCCTCCTCCCCGCCATCGACGTCGCCGACGGCAAGGCCGTGCGCCTGACGCAGGGGGAGGCCGGGTCGGAGACCAGCTACGGCGACCCTGTCGAGGCCGCGCAGTTGTGGGCCCGCCAGGGCGCGAAGTGGATCCACCTGGTCGACCTCGACGCGGCGTTCGGCCGCGGCAACAACACCAGCGTGCTGCGCAAGGTGATCAAGCACGTCAAGGGCGTGCAGGTGGAGCTGTCCGGCGGCATCCGCGATGACCGGACGCTGGATGCCGCGCTGGAAAGCGGCGCCACCCGCATCAACCTCGGCACGGCGGCGCTGGAGAACCCGGAATGGGCCTCCGACGTCATCGCCCGCTACGGCGACGCGATCGCCGTCGGGCTCGACGTGCGGGGCACGACCCTGGCTGCGCGCGGCTGGACCCGCGAGGGCGGGGACCTCTGGGAGGTCATGGACCGACTCGAGCAGGCCGGCTGCCGCCGCTACGTCGTCACCGACGTCACGAAGGACGGGACGCTGCGCGGACCCAACCTGCAGCTGCTGCGCGACGTGACCGCGCGCACGACGAAGCCGGTCGTCGCCTCCGGAGGCATCTCGAGCCTTGACGACATCGCGGCGCTGCGCGAACTCGTGCCGCTGGGCGTCGAGGGAGCGATCGTCGGCAAGGCGCTGTACGCGAAGGCCTTCACCCTCGCCGAGGCGCTGGATGTCGCCGGATCCTGAGCCCGGCTGCGCGCACACC
The DNA here is from genome assembly GCF_030246865.1 of Microbacterium sp. zg-B96. Lineage (NCBI taxonomy): Bacteria > Bacillati > Actinomycetota > Actinomycetes > Micrococcales > Microbacteriaceae > Microbacterium > Microbacterium sp. zg-B96. The sequence goes on from NZ_CP126738.1 coordinate 1,081,777, forward strand.
GGCGACTCCGCCGGGGTGCCGTGGGAGGGCCGCAGCTTCCAGTCAAACCCGCATGCTGGCGATGACGGCTCCGCCGATCCCTCGTTGCTCGCGGCGCTGCAGGCATTCCGCGCCGGCACCGGTGACCAGACCGCTGTCGTCGAGGCGTACCGCACCGCGCGGCTGCTGATTCCGCTCGTCGCCGAGAAGGGCGACGAGGGCGTCGGGCCGACCGGGCTGGTCGTCGACAAGACGCAGGAACTGTCGATCGTGACGGTGGCCGCGCCGGACGGGCGACGGGTGCTCCCGGTGTTCAGCTCGGTCGCGGCGATGCAGCGGTGGGATGCCACCGCGCGCCCCGTGCCTGCCGACGGTGTGCGCACCGCGGTGGCCGCCGCGCACGATGACACCGACCTGATCGTGATCGATCCGACGAGTGAGACCGAGTTCGTGCTGCGCCGGCCCGCCGTCTGGGCGATCGGTCAGGGCCACGAGTGGGAGCCGAGCTTCGCGTCCCCGGAGGTGTACCGCGGACTGCAGGAGAGCATCGGGGGAGAGCTGGCGGTGCTCGATCTGTCGATGGAGCCCGGCGATCCCGACGCGCGGCTGCGCGGGCCCGAGCTGTTGGTGCGGCTGCAGCTGGTCGCCGGCCTGGAGCAGGCCGAGCTCGACGCCGTGCTGCAGCGGCTCGCCGCGCGCTGGGCCGCCGATGACCGTATCGCGGTGCTGGTCGATTCCCTGACCGTGAAGCTCACCCGCCCCGCCGAGTGAGTATTCCCGCCGCCGAGTGAGTATTCGTACTGCCGAGTGAGTATTGCGGCCGCCGAGTGAGTACTCACGCCGACGCGAATACTCGCTCGCGGGCTCGAATACTCACTCGAGGACGCGAATACTCACTCGCGGGCTCGAATACTCACTCGCGGGCGCTCAGGTGACGGGGCCCGTCAGCTTCTCGCCGGGGCCTTTACCGATCGGGTCGGGGACGACGGATGCCTCGCGGAACGCAAGTTGCAGCGACCGCAGGCCGTCCCGGAGCGACCGGGCGTGCATGTCGCTGATCTCGGGGGCACCGGCGGTGATCAGGCCGGCCAGCGCGTTGATGAGCTTGCGCGCCTCATCGAGGTCGGTCTGCGTCTGCGGGTCGTCGGCGAGCCCGACCTTCACTGCGGCGGCGCTCATCAAGTGCACCGCGGTCGTGGTGATCACCTCGACCGCCGGCACGTCGGCGATGTCCCGGGTCGCGGAGTTGGCGGCGCGATCCTGCTCCTCCCAGCGGGCCTCGGTTGCGGCATCCGGGGCACTCCCGGAGGTCGGCTGATCGTCGTGCCCAAGGGGAATCGTGTTCACATCACACTTTCTGCTAGACTTTCGCGGGCACCGGGGGGTTCTCCCCCGGATCGAAAGAGGATCACATCCCACCCGCGCTTGCCGCTCAAGGCTACCGGGTCCACGCACTCCGCTCCGTCTCGTACGGAGTAGCCAGGGTGCACAAGCTCGGCGCAGGTGCGCTGTGCGGGTGGAACGTGCGAATCTTCCGCCCGCGAGGGACCGCTGAAATGCGGATCGTCGCGGTGGCCGGTCCTATTCGTTACGTAAGAGGAGCTCCGCATCAGCGATCCCCGCACCAATGACCGCATCCGCGTCCCCGAGGTCCGCCTCGTCGGCCCCGCGGGTGAGCAGGTCGGCGTCGTCCGCATCGAGGTGGCGCTGCGCCTGGCCCAGGAGGCCGAACTCGACCTGGTCGAGGTGGCCCCGAACTCGAAGCCGCCCGTGGTCAAGATCATGGACTACGGCAAGTTCAAGTACGAGGCGGCGCAGAAGGCCAAGGAAGCGCGGCGCAATCAGGCGAACACGGTCCTCAAGGAGGTCCGATTCCGACTGAAGATCGAGGCGCACGACTACATAACCAAGCTCAAGCGCGCCGAGGGCTTCCTGCAGGCCGGCGACAAGGTCAAGGCCATGATCCTGTTCCGCGGTCGCGAGCAGTCGCGCCCCGAACAGGGTGTGCGTCTCCTGCGCAAGTTCGCCGAGGACGTGGCGGAGTTCGGCACGGTCGAATCCAGCCCCACGATCGACGGTCGCAACATGGTCATGGTGGTCGCTCCCCACAAGAACAAGTCCGAGGTCAAGACCGAGCAGAACGCCGCGCGCGCTGCCAACAAGGAAGCGGCCCGTCAGGCCCGCTCCGGCGGTCCCGACGACGACCACTACGACGACCACGACGACGACGACCTCGACGAGCAGATCGACGAGCAGGAAGAGCAGCCCGTCGAGAAGCCGGTCGAGCAGCCTGTTGCCGAGCCCGTCGAAGAGCCTGCTGCGCAGCCTGTCGCCGAGCCGGTCGAGGAGCCTGTCGCCGCGCCGGTCGAGGAGCCTGCAGCCAAGCCCGTCGCAGCGCCCGTCGAGCAGCCCGCCGCAGCACCGGCCGCAGCACCCGCTGCCAAGCCGGCCGCAGCACCGGCCGCCAAGCCTGCTGCCAAGCCGGCCGCAAAGCCCGCCGAGCAGCCTGCGGACAAGCCGGCCGCAAAGCCGGTCGCAAAGCCGGCTGCCAAGCCCACCCCCAGGCCGGCGGCAAAGCCCACCCCGAAGCCGGCTGCCAAGCCCGCCGAACAGACGGCCGAATAGGCCCCCACATACTCCCGCACCGCGGGGTACCGACTCCCGCCTGCGCGGGACGTGAACGAAGGAAGAAAGAGATGCCGAAGCAGAAGACCCACTCGGGTGCCAAGAAGCGCTTCAAGCTCACCGGAAGCGGCAAGCTCATGAAGCAGCAGGCCGGCATGCGCCACAACCTCGAGGGCAAGTCGAGCCGTCGTACCCGCCGCCTCAACCAGGAGCAGGTTCTGGCCCCGGGCGACGCCAAGGTCGCCAAGAAGCTGCTCGGTCGCTGAGCCTCCACGCACGTTAGAAAGTAGAAGAAAATGGCAAGAGTCAAGCGGGCTGTAAACGCCCACAAGAAGCGTCGCGTCATCCTCGAGCGCGCGTCCGGTTACCGCGGTCAGCGCTCGCGTCTGTACCGCAAGGCGAAGGAGCAGGTCACCCACTCGCTCGTCTACGCGTACCGGGACCGCCGCAAGCGCAAGGGCAACTTCCGTCGCCTCTGGATCCAGCGCATCAACGCCGCTGCCCGTCAGAACGGCATCACGTACAACCGCTTCATCCAGGGTCTGGGTATCGCGGGTGTGCAGGTCGACCGTCGCATGCTGGCCGAGCTGGCTGTGCACGAGCCGGCCGTCTTCGCCTCGCTCGTCCAGACGGCAAAGACCGCGCTGCCGGCCGACGTCAACGCTCCCAAGGCCTGAATCGACCTGATTCCGTCAGCGCCTGGCGCTCATCGGAAAGGGGCGTCCTCCTCGGAGGGCGCCCCTTCGTCGTACCCGGACGGCGCACATTCGCCGCTTAGGATGGGACTGTGCTCGAGAATCCGCGTTCGCCTCGTGTGCGTGCTGTCGCCAAACTGACCAAGCGCAGTGCCCGCCAGGAGACCGGCCTCTTCCTCCTCGAGGGACCGCAGGCCGCGCGTGAAGCGCTGGCGCACCGCCCCGACACGCTCGTCGAGCTGTTCGCGACCCCCAGTGCGCTGGAACGCCACGCCGACGTGCGTGAGGCGGCGCAGGATGCCGGCATCGACGTCATCTTCACCACCGAAGCGGTCCTCGACGCCATGGCCGACACGGTCACCCCGCAGGGCATCGTCGCCGTCGCCCGGCAGGCGCCCACTTCGGTGCGCGACGTGTTCGCCGCCGGTCCCAAGCTCATCGCGATCTGCGAAGAAGTGCGCGACCCGGGCAACCTCGGCACCATCATCCGGGCAGCGGATGCCGCCGGCGCCGACGCCGTCATCCTCACTGGGCGCACCGTGGATCTGTACAACCCCAAGGTCGTGCGTGCCACGACCGGCTCGCTCTTCCACATCCCGGTCGCCGTGGGCGCCGACCTGGAGACCACGGCCGCACGCGCACGCGCCGCAGGGATGCAGGTGGTCGCCGCCGACGTCGGGGGAGAGGACTTCCTGGCCCGGCGGAGCCTGTTGGCCCAGCCCACCGCGTGGCTGTTCGGCAACGAGGCGCGCGGGCTCGATGACGCCGCGCTCGCCCACGCCGACATCGCGCTGCGCCTGCCGATCTACGGTGGCGCCGAGTCGCTCAACCTCGCCACCGCCGCGAGCGTGTGCCTGTACGAGAGCGCTTTCGCGCAGCGAACCGAGGACTGACCGCTCGCGTCGGTTTTGTTTCAGAACGGTAAAGGTCGCGTCAAGCGCCCTACTCCGTGCCGCAACGCATGAATAGGGTGTCCCCATGGCGATTCCAGACCCGCAGGCTGCTCCGCGCACCTCGAACATCGATGTCCAGCGTGGGCAGCCCCTCGTGGTGGTCTCCGATGTGCAGAAGCACTACGGCGACTTCCAGGCGCTCAAGGACATCAACCTGACGGTCAACCGCGGCGAGGTCGTCGTGGTGATCGGCCCCTCGGGCTCGGGCAAGTCGACGCTGTGCCGCACGATCAACCGCCTCGAGACCATCACCAGCGGCACGATCACGATCGACGGCAAGGAGCTGCCCAAGGAGGGCAAGGCCCTCGCCGCGCTGCGCGCGGACGTCGGGATGGTCTTCCAGTCCTTCAACCTCTTCTCCCACCTCACCATCCTCGAGAACGTCACGCTGGGTCCGATCCGGGTCAAGAAGATGAAGAAGGCGGATGCCGAGTCGGAGGCGCGGATCCTGCTGGAGCGCGTCGGGGTGGCCCAGCAGGCGGAGAAGCTGCCCGCACAGCTGTCCGGTGGTCAGCAGCAGCGCGTCGCGATCGCGCGGGCGCTGGCGATGAAGCCGAAGGTGATGCTCTTCGACGAGCCCACCAGCGCCCTGGACCCGGAGATGATCAACGAGGTGCTCGACGTCATGGTCGGCCTCGCCCAGGATGGCATGACCATGATCGTCGTCACCCACGAGATGGGCTTCGCCCGCAAGGCCGCCGACCGTGTCGTCTTCATGGCGGACGGGCAGATCGTCGAGGCGGCGACTCCGGACGAGTTCTTCACCAAGCCCAAGAGCGAGCGGGCCAAAGACTTCCTCTCCAAACTCATCACCCACTGAATACGTCGCGCCCTGCACCGGCGCGGAGACCGAAGATACCCACGACCAGGAGGATCACATGCGAATCAATCGGATTGGCGGAGCGTTCGCGGCCGTCGCGATCGCCGCGCTCGCACTGACCGGCTGCAACAGCGGCACCCCCGGTGGCACGGAGACCCCCGCCGACGCCGCCGAGGAAACCACGAGCGGCACCCCCTGGGAGGTCGCCGAGGACGTCACGCTCGAAGGCAGCCCCACGTTCGACGCCATGACCGAGCGCGGCAACGTGGTCGTGGGCGTCAAGGAGGACCAGCCCGGCCTGGGCTTCCTCGACCCCACGACCGGAGAGCGCACCGGCTTCGACATCGACATCGCCCGCTGGATCGCGGCGTCGCTGGGCTTCGATGAGGAAGACATCGAGTTCGTCGCCATCCCCTCCACGAACCGCGAGCAGGCGATCGTGAACGGCGACATCGACTACTACGTCGGCACCTACTCGATCACCGACAAGCGCAAGCTGGACATCGACTTCGCCGGTCCGTACTTCGTCACCGGCCAGGGCCTTCTGGTCGCGGCGGACAATGATGAGATCACCGATGTCGATTCGCTGACGGCCGACGACATCGTCTGCTCGGCGACCGGGTCGACCTCGATCCAGCGGATCAAGGACGAGACCCCGGCACAGACGAAGGAGTACGACACGTACTCCACGTGCGTCGAGGACCTGAAGAACAACCAGGTCGACGCCGTCACCACCGACGAGGCCATCCTCATCGGCTACGCCGCGCAGGACCCTGACAACCTGAAGGTCGTCGGCGACGTGTTCAGCGAGGAGCGCTACGGCGTGGGCCTGACCAAGGGGGATGCCGCGCTGCAGGAGCACATCAACACGCTGTTCACCGACGGCGGCGAGGTGTGGGATGTCATCTTCGAGAACAACCTGGGTGCATCCGGCGTGAGCGCCGAGCAGCCCGAGGTCGACGCAGTCGAGTAACACCGTTCCGGCGGCGGCGCGCCCGCGCCGCCGCCGGAGTGTCTCTGCTGGACTGTGAACTACGAGAGGCGGATCGATGGGCGTCATCACCGACAACCTCGACCTGTGGGGCGAAGCGATCACCGGCACCCTGGTGCTGTTCTTCGGCGGCGGCGTGATCGCGCTGGTGCTGGGTCTCATCGTGGGGGCGATGCGGGTCTCACCCGTCCCGATCGCCCGCGCGGTCGGCACGGTGTACGTCAACTGGATCCGCAACACCCCGCTGACCCTGGTGATGTTCTTCTTCGCCTTCTGCCTGCCGATCCTGCTGCAGGAGCGTATTGACGCGATTCTGCTGGCCACGGTCGCGCTGGGCATCTACACCGCCACCTATGTCGCCGAGACCATTCGCTCGGGCGTCAACACCGTCCCGGTGGGCCAGGCAGAAGCTGCCCGCGCCGTCGGCCTCACGTTCAGCCAGGTGATGACGCTCGTGGTGCTGCCGCAGGCCACTCGGTCGGTCATCCCGCCGATGATGAGCGTGTTCATCGCCCTGCTGAAGAACACCACGGTGGCTGCGGGCTTCTCTGTACTCAACCTCGGCTCGGTGCGCTCCTGGCTCAGCGAGCGCGGTGAGAACCAGCTCGTCGTGCTGCTGTGGGTGATGGTCATCTTCGTCGTCCTCGTGCTGCTGATGGCCTGGCTGCAGCGGGCGATTGAGAACAAGTGGAGGGTCGCGCGATGAGCTCCGTCCTGTACGACGTCCCCGGGCCCAAGGCCATCGTCCGCAACCGCATCATCGGAGTCGCCACGATCCTCGTGGTCCTCGCCATCTTCGGGTGGGTCATCTGGCGCTTCGCCGAGACCGGCCAGTTCAGCGCCCAGAAGTGGGAGCTGTTCGGCTACGCGAGCATCTGGATGCTCTTCCTCGAGGCCACCGGCAACACCCTCGCCGCCTTCGGGGTCGCCGCCGTCGGCGCCCTCGTGCTCGGTTTCGTCCTCGCCATCGGCCGTATGTCCGACCATGCCTGGATCCGCGTCCCGGTCGGCTGGATCGTCGAGGTGCTGCGGGCCATCCCGGTCCTGGTGTTCATGACCCTGCTCTACTACGGTCTGCCGGTCATCGACGTCAAGATGGAGCCCTACTGGGCCGTGGTCATCGCCCTCATCGCGTACAACGGTTCGGTGCTGGCAGAAGTGCTGCGCGCCGGCGTCGAGTCGCTCCCGCGCGGGCAGCGGGAAGCCGGCTACGCAATCGGCCTGCGCAAGGCGGGCGTGATGCGCCTGGTGCTCCTGCCGCAGGCGATCCGCGCCATGATGCCGGTCATCGTCGCCCAGCTCGTCGTGACTCTGAAGGACACCGCGCTGGGCTTCATCATCACCTACCCCGAGTTGCTGTACCTGGTGAAGCTGCTGGGCTCCAACGCCGTCTACGGTTCGCCGCTGATCCCCGCCGCCCTCGTCGGCGGTGCGATCTACATCGTGCTGTGCCTCGTACTGTCCTACATCGCGCACGTGCTGCAGAATCGCGTGCGCCGTTCGCCCCGGGTGTTCGTCGACCAGACGCACCATCCCGTCGCCGAGACGACCGACACCGAGGTGATCTCGATGCAGCTGGGCGCCGGCAAGTACGACAGCAGGGGCGAGTAGTCGTCGTCGGTTCACCCCGTCGCCAGGTTCGCCCTGCAGCGGTCGGTAGACTCGTTCCTCGTGTCTGACTCTCCCGAGATCACCCCTGAAGCGGTGGATGCCGCGGTCGACGCGGCGCTGGCCGCGATCGCCGCCGCCGCCACCACGGCCGAGCTGAAGGCGGCGCGCTCCGCGCACTCCGCCGAGGGTTCGCCGCTGGCCGCCCTCAACGCGCAGCTGCGTTCCGTGCCCAACGAGCGCAAGGCGGAATTCGGCAAGCTCGTCGGCCAGGCGCGCGGTCGCGTGAACCAGGCGCTGGCCGCGCGGGAGGCGGAGCTGGCCGCGGCGGAGACCGCCGCCCAGCTCGAGGCGGAGCGCGTGGACATCACCGCGCTCGCGCAGCGTGCGCGCACCGGTGCGAGGCATCCGCTGAGCCTGCTGCAGGAGCAGATCGCGGACCTGTTCGTCGGCATGGGCTGGGAGATCGCCGAAGGCCCCGAGCTCGAGCACGAGTGGTTCAACTTCGACGCCCTGAACTTCGACGTCGACCACCCGGCACGCCAGATGCAGGACACCTTCTACGTCGACCCGGTGCAGCGACACCTCGTCATGCGCACGCACACCAGCCCCGTGCAGGTGCGCAGCATGCTTGAACGCGACCTGCCGATCTACATCCTCGCGCCCGGCCGGGTGTACCGCACCGACGAGTTCGATGCCACGCACCTGCCGGTGTTCAGCCAGTTCGAAGGTCTCGTCGTCGACAAGGGCATCACGATGGCGCATCTGAAGGGCACGCTCGACCATGTTGCGCGCACCCTCTTCGGCGCCGAGGCGAAGACGCGCATGCGCGCCAACTACTTCCCCTTCACCGAGCCGTCCGCCGAGTTCGACCTGTGGCATCCCACCTTCAAGGGCGGGGCGCGCTGGATCGAGTGGGGCGGCTGCGGAATGGTCAACCCCAATGTGCTGCGCGCGGCCGGGATCGACCCCGAGGTCTACTCCGGCTTCGCGTTCGGCATGGGATTCGAGCGGACTCTCATGTTCCGCAGCGATGTCCAGGACATGCGCGACATGGCCGAAGGCGATGTCCGCTTCAGCGAGCAGTTTGGAATGGTGGTCTGATGCGCGTTCCGCTCTCGTGGTTGCGTGAATACGTCGACGTTCCGGCGGACGCGACGCCCGACGACGTCCTTGCGGCCCTCGTGTCGGTGGGGTTCGAAGAGGAGGACGTGCACGGCTTCGACCTGCAGGGCCCCATCGTCGTGGGCCGGGTCGTGGAGTTCGTCGAGGAGCCGCAGTCCAACGGCAAGACGATCCGCTGGTGCCAGGTCGACGTCGGCGAGGCCAACGGCGGGGTACGCGGCATCGTGTGCGGCGCCCGCAACTTCTTCCCCGGCGACAAGGTCGTGGTGACCCTTCCCGGGGCCGTGCTGCCCGGTCCCTTCCCGATCGCGGCGCGCAAGACCTACGGCCACGTCTCGGACGGCATGATCGCCTCCGCCAAGGAACTGGGCCTCGGCGACGAGCACAGCGGCATCCTGCGTCTGGTGGAGCTGGGCCTGGACCCCGAGGTGGGGACGGATGCCATCGCCCTGCTGGGCCTGGACGACGTCGCCGTCGAGATCAACGTCACCCCCGACCGCGGCTACGCGCTGTCGATCCGCGGCGTCGCCCGCGAATACGCCCATGCCACCGGCGCGGACTTCCGCGACCCGGGGGAGCGCACCTGGGGCGAGCTGCAGCAGCCCGTCGAGGGCTTCGCCGTCGCGGTGGACGATCGGGCGCCCATCCGCGGGCGTGTCGGTGCGAGCGAGTTCGTCGTGCGCATCGTGCGCGACGTCGACCCGACCAAGCCCACGCCGCCGTGGATGATCGCGCGGCTGACGCTCGCCGGCATCCGCTCGCTCGGCATCCTGATCGACATCACCAATTACGTGATGCTTGAGCTCGGAAACCCGATCCACGGGTACGACCTCGACAAGCTGCAGGGCGGCATCACGGTGCGTCGCGCGCAGGAGGGGGAGAAGCTCACGACCCTCGACGGCAAGGAGCGCACGCTCAGCGGCGAGGACCTGCTCATCACCGACGAGTCCGGCCCCATCGGCCTGGCCGGCGTCATGGGCGGCGGCCCCACCGAGATGACCGACGCCACCCGTAACGTGCTCATCGAGGCCGCGATCTTCGACACCGTCTCGATCGCCCGCACCGCCCGGCGGCACAAGCTGCCCAGCGAGGCATCGCGCCGCTTCGAGCGCGGCGTGGACCCGCTGATCCCGTTCGTCGCGGCGCGGCGCGTGGCCGACCTGATGGTCGAGTACGCGGGCGGCACGCTGGACACCGAGGTCGGCGGCGCCCTGTTCGCCGACGTGCACATCGCGGGCATCGACCTGTCGCGGGAGTTCGTGCCCGGGCTCATCGGCGTGGACTACAGCGATGCGGACATCGTCGGCGCTCTGGAGACGATCGGCTGCGAGGTCACCGAGACCGGTGCCGGCTGGGTCGTGATCCCGCCGTCGTGGCGACCGGACCTCACCGACAAGTGGACCCTCGCCGAGGAGGTCGCCCGCATCAACGGGTACGACCGCATCCCCTCGGTGCTGCCGGTGCCGCCGTCGGGCCGCGGGCTCACCCCTGCGCAGGCGGGGCGTCGCCGCGTGGCCAACGCACTCGCGGCCGCCGGGTACACCGAGACCCCGTCGTTCCCCTTCACGACGGCGGATCAGAACGACCTGCACGGCTCGACCTCCGGAGAGCACCTGTCCAGCGTCAAGCTCGCCAATCCGCTGGACGGCCAGGCGCCGTTCCTGCGGCGTTCGCTCGTGCCGGGCCTGCTGCAGGTCGCGCACCGCAACCTCGCCCGCGGGTTCGGCGACCTCGCGCTGTTCGAGACCGGCACGGTGTTCCTGCCCGAGCCGGGCGTCGCGTACGGCACCGACCAGGTGCCGCCGCTGGCCGTGCGGCCGGATGCCGCGACGCTCGCGGCGCTGGACGCGTCGATCCCGCCGCAGCCGCGTCACGTCGCCGTGCTGCTGACCGGTCACCGCGTCGCGAAGCAGCCGGGGCAGGCCGCCGAAGCGTTCGACCTCGGCGACGCGCTGGACGCCGTCCGCACGATCGCGGTGGCCGCGGGCGTCGAGATCTCCGTCGCGCAGGGGGAGCGCGCCGCGCTGCACCCCGGGCGCACCGGCGTGCTGACGGTCGGCGACACCGAGGTGGGGTACGTCGGCGAGGTGCTCCCCGCCGTCTCGGAGGCCGCAGATCTGCCCGGTCGCGTCATCGTCGCCGAGCTGGACCTCGACCTCGTGCTGTCCCTCGCCGGCGACCGGGTCGTCGTCGCGTCGCTGTCGGGATACCCCGCCGCGACGCAGGACGTCTCGCTCGTCGTGCCGCGCGGGACGCCGGCATCCGCCGTGCGCGCCGCGCTCGTCGACGGTGCGGGGGAGTTGCTGGAGTCACTGCGTCTCGTGGACGACTACCGCGGCCCGGGCCTGCCCGACGACGCGAAGAGCCTCACGTTCGCGCTGCGCTTCCGCGCCCCCGACCGCACGCTGACCGCCGCCGAGGCGACCGAGGCGAAGCTCGCCGGCGTCGCCGTGGCCGCCGAGCGCCTCGGAGCCGCCATCCGCGACTGACCTCGCTGTCGAGTGAGTATTCGCGCTGTCGAGTGAGTATTCGCGCTGTCGAGTGAGTATTCGCGCTGTCGAGTGAGTATTCGCGCTGTCGAGTGAGTATTCGCGCTGCCGAGTGAGTATTCGGCGGCGCGGCGCGTGTGGGAAGCGCTCGGTCACCGCCGCGTCGCGATCAGCGCGATCCCCAGTTCCAGGCAGGGGCGTCGAGCATGCCCTGGCCGGCGACGACCGTGCCGTCCGCAGTGCGCTGCAACTCGACCTGTACGGCATCCGACAGTCCCTCGGCCAGCTGCGTGGCATGCGTCACCACGAGCAGCTGGGTACGGTCGGATGCCGCGGCGATGAGCCCGGCCAGTGGCTCGAGCAGGTCCGAGTGCAGGCTCGCCTCGGGCTCGTTGAGAACGATCAGCGGGGCGGGGCGCGCCGGCAGCAGGGCCGCGCACAGGAGCAGGTACCGGAGGGTGCCGTCCGAGAGCTCGGCGGCCTGCAGCGGGCGCAACAATCCCGGCAGCCGCAGGGCGAGTGAGAACAGTCCGTCGGCGCCGGTGACCTGCACCTTCGCCCCGGGGAACGCCGCGTCGACGGCGCGGTCGAGGGGATCGCCGAATCCGGCATCCTGGATCGTCGCCCACACCGCCGCGAGGTTCTCGCCGCCATGATCGAGCGTGTGGGACCGAGTGCCCACCTGGGGGCGACGAGCGGGGGCTTCGGCGTCGACGCGGAAGTGGTCATAGAAGCGCCAAGAGCCGAGCATGCGCCGCAGCGTCAGGAGTTCGGGTGCGGTGTCGCCATCGGCGAGGTCGGTGACGATGCTCTCGAACGGGGCGAGCGGCTGGTTGAGCGTGGTCCAGCCCCCGTCGCGAACGCGCGTGGCGCCGCGCAGTCGGTCGATGAGCAGGGTCGCGGGTTTGGCGAGCGGGCCGGCGAAGACCTGCTCTCGTTTGACCTCGGGGTCGCGGGCGAAGACGCTGGCCGGGTCGACCTGGGGGATGCCTAGGTCGACGAGGTAGCCGAGCTCGTCGCTGGCGAAGCCGAGTTGCACGGCGACCGGTCCTCTCCGCTGTGTGCCTTGTCCGCCGCCGTTCTCGGGACCCGCCCAGAGCACCGAGGGGAGCCCGCCCTCGCGCGCGACGGCCGCGATGAGCGAGCCGCTGGCGGTGGACGCGAGCAATCGGAGCGCCCGGTACAGGTTGGACTTTCCCGAGCCGTTGGCACCCGTGACGACGGTGAGCGGTGCGAGCGGCACGACGACGTCGCGCAGCGACCGGTAGCCGGAGACGGCAAGCGTGGTGAGCATGGCTCGATCCTGGCAGTTGCCTCCGACCCCGTTCGCACCGCCGAGTGAGTATTCGCGCTGCCGAGTGAGTATTCGTCGCGCCGAGTGAGTATTCGTCGCAGCTGCGGCCCCGCGTCCGGTTGAATCGACCCATGACAGACGTATTGATCCTCGGTGGCACCGGGTGGCTGGGATCCCGCATCGCCGATCAATGGCTCGCCCGGGGAGCGAAGGTCACATGTCTGGCACGCGGCGGGCGTCCCGCGCCCGACGGCGCCCGGCTGATCGCCGCCGACCGCGCCGCTCCCGACGCCTACGCCGCGGTGGCGGACCGGGAGTGGGATGAGATCGTCGACCTGTCGTCGGATGCCGCAGCCGTGGCATCCGCCGTTGTCGCGCTGGCATCCACGACGCGGCATTGGACCTTCGTCTCGACCGTCTCGGTGTATGCCGACGACGACGTCACCGGCGCCGACGAGTCCGCACCGGTGGTGGCACCGCTGGCGGAGGGCGAGGAATCGGACTATCCGCATGAGAAGGCGGCGGCCGAGGCGTCCGTGCGGGAGGCCCTCGGGCACCGCGCCGCGATCGTGCGCCCCGGGCTGATCGCGGGGCCGGAGGATCCGAGCGATCGATTCGGCTACTGGGTGGCGCGGTTCGCGCTCGCCGAGGATGCCGCGGTGCTCGTTCCTCCCACCGAGGGGCGCGGTGCCGCGGTGATCGACGTCGACGACCTCGCCGATTTCGTCGTGGCGATCGGTGATGCGCGCTGGACCGGTGTCGTCAACGCGGTGGGGGATCCGCACCCGCTCGGCGAGGTGCTCGCCGAGGCGCGCGAGGTGGCCGGGCACACCGGTGCGCTGGTCGAGGCGTCGGACGAGTGGTTGCAGGCTCACGGCGTGGCGTATTGGTCGGGCCCGCGGTCGCTGCCGCTGTGGCTGCCACCGGGGCACACCGGGATGTGGTCGCGCTCGCACGTGGCATACACGATCCTCGGTGGGCGGCTGCGGCCGTTGCGGATGACACTGGAGCGCACCCTCGAAGCAGAGCGGCGGGCCGGTCTCGAGCGCGAGCGCCGTTCCGGCCTCACCCGCGCCGAGGAATTGGCCCTTCTCACTGATCTCGAGTGAGGAGCCGCGGTGGATGCCGGTGGCGCCCACCGCGAATACTCACTCGGCACCGCGAATACTCACTCGGCAGCGTGAATACTCACTCGGCAGCGCCCGGGGATTTGCGGGCGGGGGGACGGTGCGGCTATCGTCGCGGCATGTCTTCGGCCGCGCACGGTGTCTCGCTCATCATGAGCGTCGCTGTCGCGCGCCGGCGTCTGGACGGCCGCCGACTCTAGGCGGCCCTGCGCGCGACGACCCGTCGCGTCGGAGTCGCCGTCTCTGGCCCCGTTTCCCAGACAATAAGGTTGAACCATGACCTATTCGGTCGCCGTATCCGGCGCTTCCGGCTATGCGGGCGGCGAGATCCTGCGCCTGCTCGCCGCTCACCCCGACATCGAGATCCGCACCGTCACGGCGCATTCGAACGCCGGACAGCCCCTCATCGACCACCAGCCGCACCTGCGCTCGCTCGCGCACCTGCAGCTGCAGGACACCACCGCCGAGGTCCTCCGCGGCCACGACATCGTGTTCCTCGCGCTGCCACACGGCCAGTCCGGCCAGTACACCGACGCGCTCGCGGACACCCCACTCGTCATCGACGCGGGGGCCGACCACCGGCTGACGTCGGCGGATGCCTGGGAGCAGTTCTACGGCGGACACTTCCACGAGTCGTGGACCTACGGCGTGCCCGAGCTTCCCATCGCCGGCGGTAAACAGCGGGACCGTCTTGTCGGCGCCACCCGCATCGCCGCCCCCGGATGCAACGCCTCCACCGTGAGCTTGAGTCTCGCCCCCGGCGTCGCCGCTGGCGTCATCGAGCCCGGCGACATCGTCACTGTGCTCGCCGTCGGTCCCTCCGGCGCGGGCAAGAGCCTCAAGCCGAACCTGCTCGCCGCCGAAGTCCTCGGCACCGCGAACCCGTATGCCGTCGGCGGCAGTCACCGGCACATCCCCGAGATCCGCCAGGCGCTCGCCGAAGCCGCGAGCAAGCAAACCGACTCCGCCGGCAGGGCGGCCGCCATCGGCATCTCCTTCACCCCCGTGATCGTGCCGATGTCCCGTGGCATCCTCGCCACGAGCACCGCGCCGATCGCAGCCGGAGCGACGGATGCCGACATCCGCCGCGCCTGGGAAGACGCCTACCGCGACGAGACCTTCGTGCAACTGCTGCCGGAAGGCCGCTTCCCGCGCACCGCAGACGTGCTCGGCGCCAACACCGCCCTGATGGGACTGGCTATCGACCGCGCCGCGAACCGCGTCGTCGTCGTCACCGCCGTGGACAACCTCGTCAAGGGCACCGCGGGTGCGGCGATCCAATCGATGAACATCGCCCTGGGCCTGAACGAGGCCGCAGGCTTGACCGTGAACGGAGTAGCACCGTGAGCGTCACGGCAGCACAGGGATTCGAAGCCGCAGGGGTCGCGGTGGGCTTGAAGTCCAGCGGCAACGCCGACGTCGCCGTCGTGGTCAACCGGGGGCCCCGCAAGGTGGGGGCCGCCGTCTTCACGAGCAACCGGGCCAAGGCCAACCCGATCCTGTGGTCGCAGCAGGCGATCGCCGACGGCGTGGTCGAGGCGGTCGTGATCAATTCCGGCGGCGCCAACTGCTTCACCGGCTCGTTCGGCTTCCAGACCACCCACCAGACGGCGGAGAAGGCGGCGCAGCTGCTCGGGGTCAGCCCGGGGGACATCCTCGTCTGCTCCACGGGCCTCATCGGCACCGGCGACGAGGTGTTCCGCGGCAAGGTGCTCGACGGCGTCGAGCAGGGGATCGCGGCGCTGAGCCCCGACGGGGGAGAAGCGGCATCCGAAGCCATCATGACCACCGACTCCGTGCCCAAGCGCAGCGCCTACCGCGGCGAGGGCTGGACCATCGGCGGCATGGCCAAGGGCGCCGGCATGCTCGCCCCGGGCCTTGCCACCATGCTGGTGGTGATCACGACGGATGCCGTGCTCGATGCCGCCCAGGCCGACGCGCACCTGCGCGAGGCCACCCGCGTCAGCTTCGACCGGCTCGACTCCGACGGGTGCATGTCCACCAACGACCAGGTGACGCTCATGGCCAGCGGCGCGAGCGATGTCGTCCCCGACCCGCACGCCTTCCGCACCGCGCTCATCGCGGTGTGCAGCGACCTGGCCCGCCAGCTGCAGGGCGATGCCGAGGGCGCGAGCCACGACATCACGATCCAGGTCACGAACGCCGCGACCGAAGCCGACGCCGTCACGGTGGGGCGCTCGGTGGCCCGCAACAACCTGTTCAAAGCCGCGATCTTCGGCAACGACCCCAACTGGGGTCGCGTGCTGGCGGCGATCGGCACGACGGATGCCGCCTTCGACCCGTACGACGTGGATGTGTGGATGAACGACGTGCGCGTGTGCACTGCCGGCGGCCCCGACCGCCCCCGCGAGGAGGTCGACCTCACGCCCCGCGCCACGCGCGTGCTCATCGATCTGAAGTCGGGCACCGAGACGGCGAGCATCCTCACCAACGACCTCACCCACGATTACGTCCACGAGAACAGCGCGTACGCCTCATGACCGACATCCAGCAGACCACGCCCGAAGAGGCGGCGATCAAAGCCGGCGTCCTCATCGAGTCGCTCCCGTGGCTCAAGCGTTTCAGTGAGCAGATCATCGTGATCAAGTTCGGTGGCAACGCGATGGTGTCCGAGGAGCTGCAGAACGCCTTCGCCGAGGACATCGCCTACCTGCGCTTCGTGGGAGTGCACCCCGTCGTCGTGCACGGCGGCGGCCCGCAGATCTCGAAAATGCTCGACCGCCTCGCGATCCCGAGTGAGTTCAAGGGCGGCTACCGGGTGACTTCCACCGAGGCGATCTCGGTGGTGCGCATGGTGCTCACCGGCCAGATCAACCCGCAGCTGGTCAGCCGCATCAACACGCACGGCCCGTTCGCCAGCGGATTGTCCGGTGAGGATGCCGGGCTGTTCGGCGGCCGCCGCCGCGGCGTGCACATCGACGGCGTCGAGCACGACCTCGGCAACGTCGGCGACGTGGTCGAGGTAGACCCGCAGCCCGTGCTCGATCAGCTGGCGGCAGGCCGCATCCCCGTGGTCTCCAGCATCGCTCCCGACCTGGACAACCCCGGCCAGTCGCTCAACGTCAATGCGGATGCCGCGGCGGCGGCGCTGGCCGTGGCGCTGGGCGCCACCAAGCTCATCGTCCTCACCGACGTCCCCGGCCTCTACGCCGATTGGCCCGACCGCAGCTCGCTGGTCTCGCACCTGACCTCGACCGAGCTGCGCGCCATGCTGCCGCGCTTGGAATCGGGCATGATCCCGAAGATGCAGGCGTGCTTGGATGCGGTGGACGGCGGCGTGGACACCGCCGCGATCATCGACGGACGCCAGCCGCATTCGCTGCTGGTGGAGATCTTCACAGCGCAGGGCGTCGGCACGGAGGTGGTGGCGGGATGACCGCAGACAACTGGCAGGAAGACGCGCAACGGGACCTGGTGCGCAACGTCGGCGACCGTTCGGCGCTGTTCGTGCGGGGGGAGGGTGCGGCGCTGTGGGATGCCGACGGGCGCCGCTACCTGGATTTCCTCGCCGGCATCGCGGTGAACTCCCTCGGCCACGCCCACCCCGCGTTCGTCGAAGCCATCTCCGCCCAGGCGGCGACGCTCGCGCACGTGTCCAACCTGTTCGCAACGCCCTGGCAGCTGCAACTGGCCGCGCAGCTGAAACGGCTGGCCGGCACCGGTGATACCGGCCGGGTGTACTTCGGCAACTCCGGCGCCGAGGCCAACGAGGCGGCGTTCAAGCTCGCCCGGCTGCACGGCGGAGCCGATCGCCCGCGCATCCTGGCGTTGAAGGACGCCTTCCACGGCCGCACCA
This sequence comes from Microbacterium sp. zg-B96, assembly GCF_030246865.1. NCBI lineage: Bacteria > Bacillati > Actinomycetota > Actinomycetes > Micrococcales > Microbacteriaceae > Microbacterium > Microbacterium sp. zg-B96. Next base: position 1,099,300 of record NZ_CP126738.1, read on the forward strand.
TGGGGACGCTCGCGCTGACCGGCAAGCCCTACATGCAGGAGCCGTTCCTGCCCATGGTGCCCGGTGTCGAGACGATCGAGTCCACCATCGAAGCGCTCGAGGCGGCGATCGACGATCGCGTCGCGGCGCTGTTCGTCGAGCCCATCAAGGGCGAGGCGGGCGTGGTCGAGCTCCCCGAGGGTTACCTCCAGGCGGCGCGGGAGATCACCGAACGCCACGGTGCACTCCTCATCATCGACGAGATCCAGACCGGCGCCGGCCGCACCGGCGCCTGGTTCGCGTTCCAGCACGCCGGCATCACCCCCGACGCCATCACCGTGGCCAAGGGCATCGGCGGCGGCTTCCCGATCGGCGCGCTCATCACCTTCGGTGCCGCGGCGGAGCTGTTCTACCCCGGCACCCACGGTTCTACGTTCGGCGGCAACGCCCTCGGCACCGCGGTCGCCGCGGCGGTCCTCGCCGAGATCGAGAGCGCCGACCTCGTCGGCAACGCCGCCGTCCGCGGGCCCCAGATCCGCGAGGCGATCGCCGCGATCGACTCGTCCCTGGTGGAAGGATGCCGCGGGCAGGGACTGCTGATCGGTGTCGCGCTGCGGCATCCGGTCGCCGGTGCCGTCGTCGCCGCCGCGCACGAACACGGTCTCATCATCAACGCCGCCAACGACAGCACCGTGCGGCTGGCGCCGCCGCTGACGATCGGCGACGTCGAGATCGACGAGTTCGCCGAACTGTTCGCGCGCGCCCTCTCCACCGTCGAGCAGGCACTCCTGCTCGATGTCCCTGCCGATACCGAGGAGGCATCCGAGTGACCCGTCACCTGCTGCGCGATGACGACCTGACCGCCGCCGAACAGGCCGAGATCATCGAGCTCGCGATCGACCTGAAGAAGGACCGCTGGAAGACCAAGCCGCTCGCCGGCCCGCAGACGGTCGCGGTGATCTTCGACAAGTCATCCACGCGCACCCGCGTCTCCTTCGCCGTCGGCATCGCCGACCTGGGCGGTTCGCCGCTGGTGATCTCCACCGCCAGCAGTCAGCTGGGCGGCAAGGAGACCCCTGCCGACACCGCCCGGGTGCTGGAACGCCAGGTCGCCGCGATCGTGTGGCGCACCTACGCGCAGGCCGGGCTCGAGCAGATGGCGGCCGGCACCACCGTGCCGGTGGTCAACGCCCTGAGCGACGACTTCCACCCCTGTCAGTTGCTGGCCGACCTGCTGACGATCCGTGAGCACAAGGGCGAGCTCAAGGGCCTGACGCTGACGTTCTTCGGCGACGGATGCAGCAACATGAGCCACTCCTACGCCCTTGCCGGCGTCACGGCGGGTATGCACGTGCGCATCGCGTCGCCCGAGGCGTATGCGCCGCGCGCGGACGTCGTCGCCGACGCCGACCGTCGCGCCGCCGAGACCGGTGGATCGCTGACGCTGTACACCGACCCGATCGAGGCGGCCGCCGGTGCCGACGTCATCGTCACCGACACGTGGGTGTCGATGGGCAAGGAGGAGGAGAAGATCGCGCGCCTGCGCGACCTCGGCGCCTACAAGGTGACCTCCGAAACGATGACGCTGGCCGACCCCGGGGCGATCTTCATCCACTGTCTGCCCGCAGACCGCGGCTACGAGGTCGACGCGGAGGTCATCGACGGCCCGCAAAGCGTCGTGTGGGATGAGGCCGAGAACCGGCTGCACGCGCAGAAGGCCTTGCTGGTGTGGCTGCTGCGGCAGCAGTAGGCGGCCTCAACTCGCCCGGCCGGCTGGCCGGGATCGATCTCGCGCGCGGTCTGGCGATCGTCGGTATGCTCGCCGCCCACCTGCTGGACGGCGTCGAGTGGAGCTGGACCGACCCGGCGACGTGGACGGCGATCGCCGACGGCCGTTCGTCGATCCTGTTCGCCACCCTCGCGGGAGTGTCGATCGGCATCATCACCGGGGGAGCGGCACCGCTGACCGGTGACCCGCTGCGCGTCGCCCGGGGGCGACTCGCGGTGCGCGCCGGCATCCTCTACCTGCTCGGTGTCGCGCTGATCGCCACCGGGGTCCCGGTCTACGTGATCCTGCCGGCGTATGCGGTGCTGTTCGTCCTCGGCATCCCGTTCACCGGGCTCGGAGCGCGGCCGCTGCTCATCACCGCCGCGGCAGTCGCGGTGACCATGCCCATCGTGCAGGCCTGGCTGGATCGTTGGGAGTTCTGGGAGACTCCTGCCGGCGGGGACCTCGCCCTGCTGCTGGGCTGGCACTACCCGTTCTTGGTGTGGCTCGCGTTCATCCTGGCGGGGATGGGGCTGGCGCGCACGAACCTGCGGGATCTGGAGACGCAGTTGCGGATGCTCCTGGTCGGGGTGGCGCTGGCGATGATCGGCTACGGCCTGGATGCCGCGTCCGGGGCAGAGGAGTTCGCCGAGGCGGAGTCTCTCGCGGGGGCGGTGTGGACGGCGCGGCCGCATTCCAGCGGCATCCTCGAGGTCATCGGCTCGGGAGGCTTCGCGATCGCGGCGATCGCGGTGTGCCTGCTGCTGTGCCGCACGCCGCTGGCCTGGGTCGTGCTGCCGCTGCGCGCGGCCGGTGCGATGCCGTTGACGGCGTACGTCGCGCAACTGGTGGTCTGGGTGGTCTGGGCGCTCGCGGCGCTCGGGCGCACTGAGGATCTCACCGGGTTCCGAGCCCTCGAGCCGTTCTGGCCGATCACACTGGGGCTCCTCGCCGGCTGTACGCTCTGGGCGCTGCTGCTGGGCCGCGGTCCGCTGGAGCGGCTGGTGGCGCTGCTGTGCCGGGTCGCCGTACCCGGGCGGACCGCCGCGCCCCGGTAGGCTGGGCGGGTGAGTGGATCCAAGAGCGAAGGCACGAATGCGGGCGCACTGTGGGGCGGCCGATTCAGTTCCGGCCCCTCGCCCGAACTGGTGGCGCTGAGCCGCTCGACGCATTTCGACTGGGCGCTCGCCCGGTACGACCTGGCCGGCTCGCATGCCCACGCGAAGGCGCTCGCCGCTGCCGGCTACCTCACTGCCGACGAAGAGGCCCGAATGCATGCGGGCCTGGATGCGCTGGCCGTCGCGGTGCAGGACGGAACCCTCGCCGCCGACCCCGCAGACGAGGACGTGCACGGGGCGCTGGAGGCGGCACTCATCGTTGAGGTCGGCGCGGATCTGGGCGGCAAACTCCGTGCGGGGCGCAGTCGCAACGATCAGATCGCCACGCTGGTGCGCCTGTACCTGCTGGACCATGCGCGCACGATCGCGCACGAGATCCTGCAGGTCATCGACGCGATCGTGGCGCAAGCCGAGGCGCACCCGACCGCCATCATGCCCGGACGCACCCACCTGCAGCATGCGCAGCCGATCCTGCTGGCGCACCATCTGCAGGCCCACGCCTGGCCGCTGGTGCGCGATCTGGAAAGACTGCGCGACTGGACGGCGCGCGCCAGCGTCTCGCCGTACGGCGGCGGGGCCCTGGCGGGGGCGACCCTGGGACTTGATCCGCAGCTGGTGGCCACCGAACTGGGGCTTGCCCGCCCGGCGGAGAACTCCCTCGACGGCACCGCCGCGCGTGACGTGGTGGCGGAGTTCGCGTTCATCACGGCGATGATCGGCGTCGACGTGTCCCGGTTCGCCGAGGACATCGTCATCTGGAACACCCGCGAGTTCGGCTTCGTCACCCTCGATGACGGCTACTCGACGGGGTCGAGCATCATGCCGCAGAAGAAGAACCCCGACATCGCCGAGCTGGCGCGCGGCAAGGCGGGGCGCCTGATCGGCAACTTGACCGGGCTCCTCGCCACGCTCAAGGGACTGCCGCTGGCGTACAACCGGGACCTGCAAGAGGACAAGGAACCGGTCTTCGACTCGGTCACGACCCTCGAAGTCGTGCTGCCCGCGTTCGCGGGGATGGTGGCGACGCTGCGATTCCACACCGAGCGCATGGCGCAGCTGGCACCGCAGGGTTTCTCACTGGCCACCGATGTGGCGGACTGGCTGGTCAGGCGCGGCGTCCCGTTCCGGGATGCGCACGAGATCTCCGGTGCGCTCGTGCAGGCGTGCGAGGAGCGGGGGATCGACCTGGACGAGGCAGATGACGACATGCTCGCCGCCGTCTCATCGCAACTCACTCCCGATGTCCGCAGTGTGCTGACGATCGAGGGATCGGTGGCGAGCCGCGACGGCGTAGGGGGCACCGCGCCGGTGCGGGTCACCGAGCAGCGGGCCGAACTCGTGGCGCGTGCGCAGGCCGCAGCCCATGCGGTCGGCATCCGCTAGATAAGCCCAGTACTGATATTTCGCGAAGATAAGCGTTAGGCTTATCTCATGAATGCCGCGGTGATCGCCGACATCGTCGGCTCCCGTCGCCTGGAGGACCGCGCCGCGGCCCAGCGCGACCTCGACGACACGATCGCTCGCGTCGAGTCAGACTTCCCGCTCGCGGTGCGGGCGCTGCGTCCGATCGTCGGTGATGAGCTGCAGGGGGTCTATCCCTCGCTGGTCGCGGCGTCGGCGTCGCTGCTACTGCTGCGCCTGGCGCTTCCCGACGGCATCGAGTGCCGGTTCGGCATCGGCGTCGGGCCGCTTGCGGATGTCCCGTCGATCACCGTCGGCACGATCTCCGAGGGGCCCGCGTGGTGGGCGGCGCGCGCGGCGATCGAGATCGTGCACCGCAAGCAGAGCCGGTCGTTGTCGAACGCGCGTACGTGGGCGGTCGCCGCTGCGGGGGAGGGAGCCGGCGACGGCGCCGCGGTTCGACTGGCGAACTCGTCGTTCCTCACGCGGGACCAGCTGGTGGGGGGGATGACTGAGCGCACTCGGCGCATCACGTACAGCCGGTGCCTCGGGGCCACCCAGCGGGAGATCGCCGCCGCCGAGCAGATCACGCAGTCGGCGGTGTCCCAGGCGCTGGCAGCCTCGGGCGGCGCCGTGCTCGCCGATGGCTTGAGCACGCTGCTCGCCGCGGAATGACGCGCGACACTCCCGGGATCCCAGCTGGATTTGCCGAGTCCCTGGGATCCACGTAAAGTCTTCTCTGTTGGCCCCACAGGGACAGCGGAGAGGCCCTAGGCCCCGCACCCCTCAAGCGGCCACAAACCATCCTCTCGGTCCCCGGATCGAAGGTCTTCTGACCTGGATGGACTTGCCCATCTCACCGGCGTGTCGATTTGACAAGCCAAGCGAGATGGTTAAGATAGAGAAGTTGCCCTGCAGGGCAGGCCGTGAGGCCGGCCGGCAGGAGCATCCGATCCTTGAGAACTCAACAGCGTGCACTTGTCAAATGCCAAATAACCTCGTCCCAGCTTTGGCTGGGTGAGATTCCTTTGGATCAAAGTCCGATTCCCTTTGGGGGTCGGCAACGGATAAGTCAGTAATGACATCCATTTGGTCAGTTCAAACTCGCTGCTTCGGCCTTTTTCCGGCTGTTGTATGCATTTTTCTTTTACGGAGAGTTTGATCCTGGCTCAGGATGAACGCTGGCGGCGTGCTTAACACATGCAAGTCGAACGGTGAAGCAGAGCTTGCTCTGTGGATCAGTGGCGAACGGGTGAGTAACACGTGAGCAACCTGCCCCGGACTCTGGGATAAGCGCTGGAAACGGCGTCTAATACTGGATACGAGCTGCGACCGCATGGTCAGCAGTTGGAAAGAATTTCGGTCTGGGATGGGCTCGCGGCCTATCAGCTTGTTGGTGAGGTAATGGCTCACCAAGGCGTCGACGGGTAGCCGGCCTGAGAGGGTGACCGGCCACACTGGGACTGAGACACGGCCCAGACTCCTACGGGAGGCAGCAGTGGGGAATATTGCACAATGGGCGAAAGCCTGATGCAGCAACGCCGCGTGAGGGACGACGGCCTTCGGGTTGTAAACCTCTTTTAGCAGGGAAGAAGCGAAAGTGACGGTACCTGCAGAAAAAGCGCCGGCTAACTACGTGCCAGCAGCCGCGGTAATACGTAGGGCGCAAGCGTTATCCGGAATTATTGGGCGTAAAGAGCTCGTAGGCGGTTTGTCGCGTCTGCTGTGAAATCTGGGGGCTCAACCCCCAGCCTGCAGTGGGTACGGGCAGACTAGAGTGCGGTAGGGGAGATTGGAATTCCTGGTGTAGCGGTGGAATGCGCAGATATCAGGAGGAACACCGATGGCGAAGGCAGATCTCTGGGCCGTAACTGACGCTGAGGAGCGAAAGGGTGGGGAGCAAACAGGCTTAGATACCCTGGTAGTCCACCCCGTAAACGTTGGGAACTAGTTGTGGGGTCCATTCCACGGATTCCGTGACGCAGCTAACGCATTAAGTTCCCCGCCTGGGGAGTACGGCCGCAAGGCTAAAACTCAAAGGAATTGACGGGGACCCGCACAAGCGGCGGAGCATGCGGATTAATTCGATGCAACGCGAAGAACCTTACCAAGGCTTGACATATACGAGAACGCTGCAGAAATGTAGAACTCTTTGGACACTCGTAAACAGGTGGTGCATGGTTGTCGTCAGCTCGTGTCGTGAGATGTTGGGTTAAGTCCCGCAACGAGCGCAACCCTCGTTCTATGTTGCCAGCACGTAATGGTGGGAACTCATGGGATACTGCCGGGGTCAACTCGGAGGAAGGTGGGGATGACGTCAAATCATCATGCCCCTTATGTCTTGGGCTTCACGCATGCTACAATGGCCGGTACAAAGGGCTGCAATACCGTAAGGTGGAGCGAATCCCAAAAAGCCGGTCCCAGTTCGGATTGAGGTCTGCAACTCGACCTCATGAAGTCGGAGTCGCTAGTAATCGCAGATCAGCAACGCTGCGGTGAATACGTTCCCGGGTCTTGTACACACCGCCCGTCAAGTCATGAAAGTCGGTAACACCTGAAGCCGGTGGCCCAACCCTTGTGGAGGGAGCCGTCGAAGGTGGGATCGGTAATTAGGACTAAGTCGTAACAAGGTAGCCGTACCGGAAGGTGCGGCTGGATCACCTCCTTTCTAAGGAGCATCTGGCACCCTCGGGTGTCCAGGCGCCAGATTCGAGACATACGTTCTCGACTGGTAGCTCATGGGTGGAACATTTGACTTGGTGCCGGGGAGTGATCTTCGAACTCAGTACGCTGCTTGCAGCTGGAACGGTTGGGGGTGAGTGATACGGCACATGCACGCTGTTGGGTCCTGAGGGACCGGATGCGCACTGACCTTCGGGTTGGGTGCAGACGAACCTCAGGACCTGCTTTTCGTTTCCGGCTTTTGCTGGTTGCGGGAGTGGGTACCGCCCGTACTTTGAGAACTACACAGTGGACGCGAGCATCTTCGAGACGATTTATCGTCTCGATCGATGATCTTAAAGATCATTAGTCAATTTCTGATCCAAGCCTTTATGGCTTGGGTTGCGAGTTTTGATTCAAACTCATGTGATTTTCAAGTCTTTAAGAGCAAACGGTGAATGCCTTGGCATCTGGAGCCGAAGAAGGACGTAGCAATCTGCGATAAGCCTCGGGGAGTGGATAAGCACACTTTGATCCGAGGGTGTCCGAATGGGGAAACCCCGCTGGGCGGCGTGCCGACCTAGTGACTCCCGCCTGAATATATAGGGCGGGTAGAGGGAACGTGGGGAAGTGAAACATCTCAGTACCCACAGGAAGAGAAAGCAACCGCGATTCCGTTAGTAGTGGCGAGCGAAACCGGAACAGGCTAAACCGAGTACGTGTGATATCCGGCAGGAGTTGCGTATTCGGGGTTGTGGGACTTTTCTGGCTGGTCTGCCGATCAGCCGGCGTTACAAGAAGGTATAGACGAACCGCATGGAAAGGCGGGTCATAGAGGGTGACAACCCCGTAGTCGAAATGCCTCTCTTGACGCGAAGAGTATCCCAAGTAGCACGGGGCCCGAGAAATCCCGTGTGAATCTGTCAGGACCACCTGATAAGCCTAAATACTCCCAGATGACCGATAGCGGACAAGTACCGTGAGGGAAAGGTGAAAAGTACCCCGGGAGGGGAGTGAAATAGTACCTGAAACCGTTTGCTTACAAACCGTTGGAGCCTCCTTAGTAGGGGTGACAGCGTGCCTTTTGAAGAATGAGCCTGCGAGTTAGCGATATGTGGCGAGGTTAACCCGTGAGGGGTAGCCGTAGCGAAAGCGAGTCTGAATAGGGCGATTCAGTCGCATGTCCTAGACCCGAAGCGAAGTGATCTATCCATGGCCAGGTTGAAGCGACGGTAAGACGTCGTGGAGGACCGAACCCACTTAGGTTGAAAACTGAGGGGATGAGCTGTGGATAGGGGTGAAAGGCCAATCAAACTTCGTGATAGCTGGTTCTCTCCGAAATGCATTTAGGTGCAGCGTTGCGTGTTTCTTGCCGGAGGTAGAGCTACTGGATGGCCGATGGGCCCTACAAGGTTACTGACGTCAGCCAAACTCCGAATGCCGGTAAGTGAGAGCGCAGCAGTGAGACTGTGGGGGATAAGCTTCATAGTCGAGAGGGAAACAACCCAGACCACCATCTAAGGTCCCAAAGCGCGTGCTAAGTGGGAAAGGATGTGGAGTTGCTTAGACAACCAGGAGGTTGGCTTAGAAGCAGCCACCCTTGAAAGAGTGCGTAATAGCTCACTGGTCAAGTGATTCCGCGCCGACAATGTAACGGGGCTCAAGCACGCCACCGAAGTTGTGGCATTGATATTATTGGTAGGCCTTCGTGGTCCAGCCGTATTGATGGGTAGGAGAGCGTCGTGTGGCCAGCGAAGCGGCGGTGTGAACCAGCCGTGGAGGCTACACGAGTGAGAATGCAGGCATGAGTAGCGAAAGACGTGTGAGAAACACGTCCTCCGAAAGACCAAGGGTTCCAGGGTCAAGCTAATCTTCCCTGGGTAAGTCGGGACCTAAGGCGAGGCCGACAGGCGTAGTCGATGGACAACGGGTTGATATTCCCGTACCGGCGAAGAACCGCCCAAACTAATCCAGTAGTGCTAAGTATCTGAATCCCAGTGACGGATCCCTTCGGGGTGAAGCGTTGGGCCTAGCGTACGACCCCATTCTGGTGCGGTTAGCGTATTAACAGGTGTGACGCAGGAAGGTAGCCCAACCCGGGCGATGGTTGTCCCGGGGCAAGTGCGTAGGCCGAGTGATAGGCAAATCCGTCACTCATACAGGCTGAGACACGATGCGGATAAAAAGTGGGTGATCCTATGCTGCCAAGAAAAGCATCGACGCGAGGTTCAAGCCGCCCGTACCCCAAACCGACTCAGGTGGTCAGGTAGAGAATACCAAGGAGATCGAGAGAATCGTGGTTAAGGAACTCGGCAAAATGCCCCCGTAACTTCGGGAGAAGGGGGGCCTTCGACGTATTAGGACTTGCTCCGAAAGCGTTTGGAGGCCGCAGAGACTAGTGGGTAGCGACTGTTTACTAAAAACACAGGTCCGTGCCAAGTCGCAAGACGATGTATACGGACTGACGCCTGCCCGGTGCTGGAAGGTTAAGAGGACCGGTTAGCCGCAAGGCGAAGCTGAGAATTTAAGCCCCAGTAAACGGCGGTGGTAACTATAACCATCCTAAGGTAGCGAAATTCCTTGTCGGGTAAGTTCCGACCTGCACGAATGGCGTAACGACTTCCCAACTGTCTCAACCGCGAACTCGGCGAAATTGCACTACGAGTAAAGATGCTCGTTACGCGCAGCAGGACGGAAAGACCCCGTGACCTTTACTACAGCTTGGTATTGGTGTTCGGTGTGGCTTGTGTAGGATAGGTGGGAGACTTTGAAGCATGGACGCCAGTTCATGTGGAGTCATTGTTGAAATACCACTCTGGTCACTCTGGATATCTAACTTCGAACCGTAATCCGGTTCAGGGACAGTGCCTGGTGGGTAGTTTAACTGGGGCGGTTGCCTCCCAAAAAGTAACGGAGGCGCCCAAAGGTTCCCTCAACCTGGTTGGCAATCAGGTGTCGAGTGTAAGTGCACAAGGGAGCTTGACTGTGAGACTGACAGGTCGAGCAGGGACGAAAGTCGGGACTAGTGATCCGGCAGTGGCTTGTGGAAGCGCTGTCGCTCAACGGATAAAAGGTACCTCGGGGATAACAGGCTGATCTTGCCCAAGAGTCCATATCGACGGCATGGTTTGGCACCTCGATGTCGGCTCGTCGCATCCTGGGGCTGGAGTAGGTCCCAAGGGTTGGGCTGTTCGCCCATTAAAGCGGTACGCGAGCTGGGTTTAGAACGTCGTGAGACAGTTCGGTCCCTATCCGCTGCGCGCGTAGGAAGTTTGAGAGGATCTGACCCTAGTACGAGAGGACCGGGTTGGACGAACCTCTGGTGTGTCAGTTGTTCCGCCAGGAGCACCGCTGATTAGCTACGTTCGGGATGGATAACCGCTGAAAGCATCTAAGCGGGAAGCCGGCCTCAAGATGAGACTTCCATGCCTTCGGGCGAGAGGCTCCCAGCCAGACTACTGGGTTGATAGGCCAGATGTGGAAGTGCAGCAATGCATGCAGCTGACTGGTACTAATAAGCCGATGACTTGATAACACACCCGTTTGAGGTGCTACGCGTCCACTGAGTGGTTCTCGATGTACGGTCGAGAACCGCACCAACAATTTTTGTTGTGTGCATGACTGAAACATCAATAGTGTTTCGGCGGCCATAGCGAGAGGGAAACGCCCGGATCCATACCGAACCCGGAAGCTAAGCCTCTCAGCGCCGATGGTACTGCAGGGGGGACCCTGTGGGAGAGTAGGACACCGCCGGACTTCTTTCGTGAAATGGCCACCCGCTGAAGGGTGGCCATTTCTCGTTAACGCGATCGAGAAGGATGCCGAGATGACGGACCAGCAGCGACCTAATGATGACGCGCGCCGGCGCCCGAACGATGCATCTGCGGACCGTCGCAGCGGTGGCGAGCGCAAGCCGTTCGTGAAGCGTGATGGCGACCGCAAGCCCTACACGCCTCGTGAAGGCGGTGACCGGAAGCCCTACACGCCTCGTGAGGGCGGTGACCGGAAGCCCTACACGCCTCGTGAGGGCGGTGACCGGAAGCCCTACACGCCTCGTGAGGGCGGTGACCGCAAGCCCTACACGCCCGGCGGGGACCGCAAGCCGTACGTGAAGCGCGACGGGGACCGCAAGCCTTACACCCCTCGGGATGGTGGCGACCGCAAGCCTTACACGCCCCGCGATGGTGGCGATCGTAAGCCTTATTCGCCTCGCGATGGTGGGGACCGCAAGCCTTACACCCCTCGGGATGGTGGCGACCGCAAGCCCTACACCCCTCGGGATGGTGGCGATCGTAAGCCCTACACGCCCCGCGATGGTGGCGACCGCAAGCCCTATACCCCCCGTGAGGGCGGGGACCGTAAGCCGTATTCGCCGCGTGATGGTGGCGACCGTAAGCCGTACGCCAAGCGCGACGGCGGCGGGCGCCCCTTCGACTCGCGTGACGATGGGCGCACATCGCGGCCGCCGCAGGAGCAGCGCGAGGCGGGTCCGCAGATTCCCGATGAGGTCACCGCTCGGGACCTGCATCCTTCGGCGCGCAATGAACTGAAGACGCTGAGCAAGGAGAACGCGGAGCAGGTCGGCCGTCACCTCGCGATGGCGGCCCAGCTCATCGACGACGATCCGCAGCTCGCGCACGAGCACGCGCTGGCGGCGGTCCGCCGCGCCGGTCGCATCGCTGTGGCTCGGGAGACCGCCGCGATCACGGCATACGCGATCGGCGACTTCGCCCTGGCGCTGCGGGAACTGCGCACGTATCGGCGAATCTCCGGCCGCGATGACCAGATCGCGCTGATGGTCGACAGTGAGCGCGGCGTCGGCCGCCCCGACCGTGCGCTCGAGGTCGGCCGCGCCGTCGACCGGGCGACGCTGCCCACCCCCGCGCGGGTGGAACTGGCGATCGCCATGTCGGGAGCGCGACTGGACCTCGGCGAGCCCGAGCGTGCGCTGTCCGAACTGGACATCCCGGAGCTTGACCCCGATCGCGCCTTCGAGTGGAGCCCTGCCCTGTTCTCCGCGCGCGCCACCGTGCTCGAGGAACTCGGCCGCACCGACGAGGCCGCCGAATGGCAGCGTCGCGCCGTCGTGGCCGCCGAGGCCATCGACGCGTCGCTGGGCCTGACCGGAGACGATGAGTTCCAGGTCGTCGATGAGGTCGAGGAGATCGCGATCGACGACGAGCCGGTCGAGGTCGCTGAGGCGCCGGCCGCCGTCGAGGCAGATTCGGAGCCCGAGCAGGCCGTCGCAGCAGAGCCCGAGCCCGAGCCTGAGTCGACGACCGACGCCGAGCCCAAGAAGGCCAAGAAGAAGGCCAAGAACGAGGCGAAGGCACAGGCCAAGGAGTCCAAGAAGAAGGACAAGGCGAAGGCCAAGGCCAAGAAGGACAAGAAGGACAAGAAGTCGAAGAAGGACAAGAAGGCCGACACGGCCACCGCCGCGACCTCCGAGGACTCGGACAAGTAGTGGGACTGTTCAGCCGCAGCACGACGCCGACGCCGACCCCGCTGGATGGCGTCGACGTCGTGCTCGCCGACCTCGACGGAGTCGTCTACGCCGGCCCCGGACCGCTGCCGCACGCGATCGAGAGCCTCACTCGCGCGGGTCACGGCCGGCGCCTGGCGTACATCACCAACAACGCCTCCCGCACCGACGCGACCGTCGCCGCTCACCTGCGGGAACTCGGCTTGACCGAGACTCGGCCCGACGACGTCGTGACCAGTCCGCAGGCGGCCATGCGGCTGCTGCGGGAACGAGTCGCGCCCGGCGCCCGCATCCTCGTCGTCGGCGGCGACGGGCTGACGGTGGAGGTCGAAAAGGCCGGTTACGCCGTCACGCGAAGCGCCGACGATTCGCCCGCCGCCGTCGTGCAGGGCTTCGCTCCCGATGTCGGCTGGCAGCACCTGGCCGAGGCGGCGTACGCGCTGGCCCTGCCCGAAGACGAAGGCGGCATCCCCTGGATCGCCACCAACACCGACTGGACGATCCCGCAGGAGCGTGGCATCGCACCAGGCAACGGCACGCTCGTGTCCGCCGTGCACACCGCCGTCGGGAGGCTGGCGGTGGTCGCCGGCAAGCCCGAACGACCCATCTTCGATGAGGCCGTCGCCCGCTTCGGCGCCGCCAGCCCGCTGTTCATCGGCGACCGTCTCGACACCGACATCGCCGGCGCGCAAGCCGCCGGCATCCCTTCGGTGCTCGTGCTCACCGGCGTCGACCGGCCCAAGCACGTGCTGGCCGCACCGGCACACTCGCGCCCGACGTACATCGTGGGGGACCTGCGGGAACTCCACGAGCCCTACCCCGAGGTGAAGACCGACGGCGACACGACCACCGTGCGTGACGCGGTCGTGCGCATCGACGGTCCCGACATCCACATCGTCTCGGAGGGGTCCCGCCCCATCGACCTCGTCCGGGCCGGTGCCGCCGCGATCTGGGCGACGGGTCGGGGCATTTTCGGGTTCCGTGTGCCGGAGCGTCTTTACGCCGACCCGTTCCACCGCCCCTGACTTCTCGCAGCAGCGCCTATCCTGGTGGCATGTCGATGGATGCCGCGCCCGAGCACCCCGACCCTGAGCAGCCGCAGCCCCGCGAGGACCTGCTGTCGGCTCTCGAGGTGATCGAGGACCAGCCGCTGGACGAGCGCGCCCAGGGATACGCGGCCCTGCACGACGAACTGGCACGGCGCCTGCAGTCCGGACCCGCCGACCCGTCGTCGGTATGACGGAGCGACTGGACGCCGCCGTCGCCGCGCGTGGCCTGGCCCGCTCCCGCACGCACGCCGCGCAGCTCATCACGGCAGGGCTGGTCAGCGTCGACGGCCACCCGGTCGTCAAGCCGTCTGCCCGCGCCGGCGAGGACGCAGTGATCACCGTCGCCGGGTCCGACCACTACGTCAGCCGCGCCGCGCACAAACTCATCGCCGCGCTCGACGCATTCGCCCTCGACGTGCACGGCCGCGTCGCGCTGGACATGGGGGCCTCCACCGGTGGCTTCACCCAGGTGCTGCGCGAACGCGGCGCCGACCCGGTGCTCGCCGTGGATGTCGGCCATGGTCAGCTCGCGGCAGCCATCGCCGCCGACCCCGGTGTGCGAGCGGTCGAGGGCTTCAACGTGCGTCACATGACGCGCGAGAACTTAGCTCACGCCGCCGGCATCGACGAGGCACCGTCGGTGGTCACTGGAGATCTGTCCTTCATCTCCCTGGACCACGTGCTGCCCGCCGTCGCGGGCGTCTGTGCGCCGGGCGGCGATGTCGTGCTGCTGATCAAGCCGCAGTTCGAAGTCGGACGCACCGGAGTGCGCGAGGGGGTCGTGCGCAACGCCGGCCTGCGCGCGGATGCCACGGCCGCCGTGCTCTGGTCGGCCTGGGACGCAGGACTGGGCACCTGCGGCCTTATCGCCTCGCCCATCGCCGGCACCCACGGCAACGCCGAATACCTCGTGCATCTGCGCCCGGGCGTCGACGGCAATCCGACAGAATGGTTGAGCACTGTGAATCGACTGGCGGAGACCGTATGACGCAGCCTCAGCGACGCATCCTCGTCGTCGTACACGCCCACCGCGGCGACAACGCCGACGCCGCGCGCCGGGTGTTCCAGGCGCTGCGCGCCGCCGACGCCCAGCCGGTGCTCGCGCCCGATGACCGCGCCGACCTCGATGCGCTCGACCTCGAGGGCGTGGCGACCCTCGGCGTCGACGTCACCGTCGACGACATCGAGCTGGCCATCGTGCTGGGCGGAGACGGCACGATCCTGCGCGCCGCAGAACTCGTCCGCGAGGGCACCGCACCGGTGCTGGGCGTGAACATGGGCCACGTCGGCTTTCTCGCCGAGATCGAGCGCGACGACATGGACGACGCGGTGCGCCGCGTCATCGCGCGCGACTACGAGGTCGAAGAGCGCATGGCGCTCTCGGTGCGCGTGAAGGATGCCACCAACACCGTGATCTACGAGACCTGGGCCCTGAACGAGGCCACGGTCGAGAAGGCGAGCCGCGAGCGCATGCTCGAGGTCGTGATCGAGATCGACGGCCGGCCTCTGTCGAGCTTCGGATGCGACGGCGTCGTCGTGTCCACTCCCACCGGCTCCACGGCATACAACTTCTCCGGCGGCGGCCCCGTGGTGTGGCCGACGGTGGAGGCGATCTGCGTCGTCCCGCTGTCGGCGCATGCGCTGTTCGCCCGGCCGCTGGTGGTCGGGCCGGAAGCGGCGGTGGCGATCGAGGTGCTCGACCGCACCAACGGCGTGGGGATTCTCTGGTGCGACGGCCGTCGCTCCCACGACCTGCCGCCCGGTGCGCGCGTCGTCGTGCGGCGTTCGGTCGACCCGGTGCGGCTGGCGCGCCTGCATCCGGCGGCGTTCACCGACCGGCTGGTGCGCAAGTTCCGCCTCCCCGTCGGCGGCTGGCGTGGACCGGCAGGCCCGCTGGACGTGGAGGCACCGTGAGCTGCCCGCCGACGAGGGGGGCGACGCCGTGATCGAGGAGATCCGCCTGCGCGACCTCGGGGTCATCGCCCAGGCGACCCTGCCGATGGGCCGCGGATTCACCGCTATCACCGGTGAGACCGGCGCGGGCAAGACGATGGTCGTCACCGGGCTCGGACTGCTGCTGGGCCAGCGGGCCGACTCCGGCGCCGTGCGGTCGGGTGCTCCTCAGGCATCCGTCGAGGGCACCTGGATCGTGCCGGAGACCGGCGCCGTCGCCGAGCGCGTGCGGGAAGCCGGGGGAGACCTGGAGCCCATCGGGGGTGGCGACGCCGAGCTGTACCTCGCCAGGACGCTCTCCAGCGAGGGCCGCAGCCGCGCCACCGTCGGCGGGCGTACTGCCCCGGCCGGCGTGCTCGCCGACCTCGCCGACCAGCTGGTGGTCGTGCACGGGCAGTCCGACCAGCTGCGGCTGCGCTCCGCCGTCGCCCAGCGCGACGCGCTGGACCGATTCGCGGGGGCACCGGTGGCGACCGCGCTGGCGGATTACCGCGACGCGTACGAACGCTGGCGTGCACTCGAGCGCGAACTGACCGGACTCACCGGCGACCGCGACGCCCGTGCCCGCGAGGCAGAAGACCTGCGGCAACTGCTCGCCGACATCGAACGCGTCGACCCGCAGCCGGGGGAAGACGACGACCTGGCCCGCCGCGCCGAGCGCCTCGCGCACGCCGAGGACCTGCGCGTCGCCGCCGCGCTGGCACACGCCACACTGTCCTCGGACGAGGATGCTCCCGATGTCGTCACCCTCGCGGCGGAGGCCCGACGCGCCCTGGAACGGGCCGCCGAACGCGACGACACCCTCGCGCCGCTGGCCGAACAGGCCGCCGACATCGGCTACCGCGCCACCGATCTCGCTCAGGCGCTGTCGGGGTACCTCGCCGACCTGGACGAGACCGGCCCGCAGGAGCTGGCCGCGACGCTGGAGCGTCGCGCCGAACTGGCGACCCTGTCCCGCGTGCACGGCACGGTGGATGCCGCGATCGCGCTGCTGCAGACCGGTTCGGCGCGCCTGGCCGAACTCGACGACGACGGTGACCGCATCGGACGCCTCGCCGAGGAACGCGACGCCGCGGCATCCGTCCTCGACGACGCCGCCACCGCCCTCACCGCCGCCCGTACCGCCGCCGCCGAACGCCTCGGCGCCGCGGTGACCGAGGAACTGCACGCCCTCGCGCTGCCGGACGCGCGACTGGTGGTCGATGTGACCGCGGGTGTGGCGTCGGCCAGCGGCCGCGACGACGTGACCATCCTGCTCGCCCCGCACCCCGGCGCGGAGCCGCGGCCGGTGGCGAAGGGCGCGTCCGGCGGCGAGCTCAGCCGCGTGATGCTGGCGCTGGAGGTCGTGATCGCCTCCTCTGACCCGGTGCCGACGTTCGTGTTCGACGAGGTGGATGCCGGTATCGGCGGTGCCGCCGCCATCGAGGTGGGCCGGCGCCTGGCGCGCCTGGCCGAATCGTCGCAGGTGGTCGTGGTGACCCACCTCGCGCAGGTGGCCGCGTTCGCGGGCAACCACCTGTCCGTCGTGAAGGCCAACGACGGCTCGGTGACAGCCTCCAGCGTGCGCCGGCTGGAGGGCACCGAGCGGGAAGCGGAGATGGCTCGGCTGCTGTCGGGAATGGCCGATTCCGATGCGGCGTTGACACATGCACGCGAGCTGCTGAACCTCGGCGCTGCAGGACTGATAGGATAAAAGCCCGTGACGGAAACTTCTAACTCGGGCCTTTTTTCCAGCGACACCACTAGGCACATCTTCGTGACCGGCGGTGTCGTTTCTTCGTTGGGGAAGGGCCTGACCGCCGCGAGCCTCGGCAATCTGCTCACCGCCCGCGGCCTGCGTGTGGTCATGCAGAAGCTCGATCCCTACCTCAACGTCGACCCCGGGACGATGAACCCGTTCCAGCACGGCGAGGTGTTCGTCACCGACGACGGCGCCGAGACCGACCTCGACATCGGCCACTACGAGCGCTTCCTCGACATCGAGTTGAGCCAGGCCGCCAACGTCACGACCGGCCAGATCTACTCGCAGGTGATCGCCAAGGAGCGCCGCGGTGAGTACCTGGGCGACACCGTGCAGGTCATCCCGCACATCACCGATGAGATCAAGCGCCGCATGCGGCTGCAGGCGAGCGAAGAGCCCCGCCCCGACGTGATCATCACCGAGATCGGCGGCACCGTCGGCGACATCGAGTCGCAGCCGTTCATCGAGGCGGCGCGGCAGATCCGTCACGAACTGGGCCGCGGCAACGTGTTCTTCGTGCACGTCTCGCTGGTGCCCTTCATGGGTGCGTCCGGCGAGCAGAAGACCAAGCCGACCCAGCACTCGGTCGCAGCCCTCCGTTCCATCGGCATCCAGCCCGACGCCCTCGTGCTGCGCAGCGACCGACCCGTCACCGAGTCGAACAAGCGCAAGATCGCCCTCATGTGCGACGTCGACGAGTCAGCCGTCGTCAACGCGGTGGACGTGCCGAGCATCTACGACATCCCGACCATGCTCAACGAGCAGGGCCTGGACGACTACATCGTGCGTGCACTGGACCTGTCCACGGCGGCCGAGGTCGACTGGACCCGCTGGAACACGGTGCTGCAGGCAGTGCACAACCCCAAGCACGAGGTCACGATCGGCCTGGTCGGCAAGTACATCGACCTGCCGGATGCCTATCTGTCGGTGACCGAGGCGCTCAAGGCCGGTGGCTTCGGCCAGGAGACCAAGGTGCAGATCACCTGGATCCCCTCCGACCTCTGCGAGACGCCGGAGGGGGCAGCGAAGGCGCTCGCCAGCGTCGACGGGATCGTGGTGCCCGGCGGGTTCGGCATCCGCGGCATCGAGGGCAAGCTCGGCGCGCTGCGCTTCGCGCGTGAGCAGGGCATCCCCACGCTCGGCATCTGCCTCGGCCTGCAGTGCATGGTCATCGAGTACGCCCGCAACGTCGTCGGCCTCGAAGGTGCCTCCTCGAGCGAGTTCGACCCCGACACGCAGTTCCCCGTGATCGCCACGATGGCCGAGCAGGTCGACATCCTCGCCGGCGGCGACCTGGGCGGCACCATGCGGCTCGGGATCTACCCCGCGCAGTTGTCGGAAGGCTCGCTCGCCGCGGAGCTGTACGGCGCCGACGTCGCCCACGAGCGTCACCGTCACCGCTACGAGGTCAACAACCGCTACCGCGACCAGATCGCCGATGCGGGCATGGTGTTCTCCGGCGTGAACCCCGACCTGGGGCTGGTGGAGTACGTGGAGCTGCCCCGCGATGTGCACCCGTACTACATCGCCACGCAGGCCCACCCCGAGCTGCGCTCGCGTCCCACCGCGCCGCACCCGCTGTTCCGCGGCCTCATCGCCGCGGCGGTGGAGCGGCACCGCGCCAGCGAGCTGTTCGACGTCGAGAATGCCTGACCTCGCCGGCGCGGAGCTGCGTGACGAACCGGTCACGTACGAGGTCACCCGCAGCGACGTCGTCTATGAGGGCCACGTGTGGGACGTCCGCCGCGACAGCGTGCGCTACGGCGACGGCGAGATCGTGCGCGACTACGTCGTGCACACCGGCGCGGTGGCCGTCGTGGCGCTGGACGAGGAGGGGCGGATGCTGCTGATCCAGCAGTACCGGCATCCGATCCGCACCCGCGACTGGGAGATCCCGGCAGGGCTGCTCGACGTCGAGGGCGAACCGCCCGCGGAGACCGCCAAACGGGAGCTGGCCGAAGAGGCCGATCTCGTCGCGGCCGAGTGGGAGCCGCTGCTGAGCTTCCACTCGTCGCCGGGCGGCAGTGACGAGGTGCTGCACGTCTTCCTCGCGCGGGGACTGTCGGCCGCCGCCGAGGTGCATGCCCGCGGCGAGGAGGAGCGCGACATCGAACTGGCCTGGGTGCCGGTGGACGACGTCCTCACCGGAGTGCTCGAGGGGCGGCTGCGCAACGGCCCGCTCGCGATCGGCGCCTTCGCTGCCGCGGAGAGCCTGCGTCGTGCCGGCACCGCGCCGGCAGCGGGAGCCGCCGGGGCCTGACATGCGAGTGGATCGCGCGATCGACGCCTACCTGCGACACGT
The DNA here is from genome assembly GCF_030246865.1 of Microbacterium sp. zg-B96. Taxonomy (NCBI): domain Bacteria; kingdom Bacillati; phylum Actinomycetota; class Actinomycetes; order Micrococcales; family Microbacteriaceae; genus Microbacterium; species Microbacterium sp. zg-B96. The sequence continues at coordinate 1,118,754 of NZ_CP126738.1, forward strand.
GGCGATCGAGCGCGGACTGTCCGAGCACACCAGCGCGGCCTACCGGCGGGATCTCGCCGGCTACGCGCAGTGGCTCGACGAACACGACGTCGGCGACACCGACGCGGTGACCGCCGATGTCGTGTCGTCGTTCATCGCCGACCGCGCCGCCGCCGATCCGCCGCCGGCGGCATCGAGCCTGGCGCGGCTGCAGTCCGCGGTGCGGTCGTTTCACCGCTTCCTCGCCCGAGAGCAGATCGCCGGCGACGACCCCACCGGGCGGCTGCGGCCGCCGAAGGCCGCGCGCCGGCTGCCGAAGGCGCTGACGATCGACCAGGTGGAGGCGCTGTTGGATGCCTCGGGCCCGGCGGCATCCGATGCGGCCCCCGGCGACCTGGTCGGGATGCGCGATCGTGCGCTGCTGGAGCTGTTGTACGCCACGGGGGCGCGCATCTCCGAGATCGTGCAGCTGGACGTCGACGACCTCGCGCACGGCGACGTGCTGCGCGTGCGGGGCAAGGGCGACAAGGAGCGCATCGTGCCGATCGGCTCCTACGCCCGCGCCGCCGTCGATGCCTACCTCACGCGGGTGCGCCCGGAGCTGTCGCGCCGCGGTGCCGCGACGCCGCGGCTGTTCCTGGGGGTGCGCGGGGCGCCGCTGTCACGGCAGAGTGCGTGGGCGGTGATCCGGCAGGCCGCCGAGCGCGCGCAGCTGGCCGCGCACGTGTCGCCGCATACGCTGCGGCATTCGTTCGCCACGCACCTGCTGCAGGGCGGTGCGGATGTGCGCGTCGTGCAGGAGTTGCTGGGTCACGCCTCGGTCGCGACGACCCAGATCTACACCTACGTGTCGCCCGACGCGCTGCGCGACGTCTACGCCACCTCCCACCCCCGCGCCCGCTGACCCCGCCCCCTTCCCTGGCCCCGCCCCGCCCCATTCGCTGAGACCACAGCTGGTCGCCGAGACCGTGGGAACCTCCCATCGTTTCGGCGACCAGCTGTGGTCTCACGGTCCGGGGAGTTTTTACGGCGGGGTGAGAAGCGGGGGAGGGGCGGATGCCGACAGACTGTGGGGCATGTCGAACACCACCGCGGTCCTCGTGCGCCCGCCCCGGGCGCTCGCGATCTTCTGGATCGTCGCGGCCCTCGCCGGGTGGATCGTCTCGTTCCTGCTGTACCAGGAGTACATCGGCCAGCTCACCGGCGCCGACGCGCTCTTCTCGTGCCAGATCAGCGTGCTGGTCACCTGCGGGCCGAACCTGCTGTCGGCCGGCGGCAACCTCCTCGGGTTCACCAACTCGATCATCGGCATCACGCTGTTCCTCGGGCCGATCTACGCCGGAGTGAGCGCACTGGCCGCCCCGCACGGGCTGCGGCTGTGGTTCTGGCGCGTGTTCACGGTGTTCCTGCTCGCCGGGTTCCTGCTCGTGCACTTCTTCGCCTACCGGAGCGTGTTCGAATACGGGTCGCTCTGCCCGTGGTGCATGGTGGTGTGGCTCGTGACCATTCCGCTCTTCTGGTTCTCGCTCGGCTGGGCGCTGCGCGACGGGGTGTGGGGACGGATGCCGCGGATCGGCCAGACGCTGCTGACCTGGGCGCCGCTGATCACCGTGCTCAACTACGCCGTGATCGCCATCGTGGCGCAAGTGCGACTGGACGTGCTCGGCAGCCTCTGACCCGCCGATTGGCGCGCTGGCGCTCCCTCCTGCCAATGTAAGTGGTTGGACCTCCTCGAGGCCCTTGCACCCACGTACGAAACAGAGAGACACACGCTATGAAGCTTGCTCACCCCAAACTCGCTGCTGCCGCCGTCGTCGCGATCGGCATGATGGCCCTGAGCGGCTGCGGGTCGGCCCAGTTCCCCACCCAGGGCGCAGAACCCGAGCGCGACGAATCCAGCGGAGAGATCACCGAGAGCAACGACAGCGTCGATGTCTTCTCGATCCGCGTCGGTGACTGCCTGAACACGTCCGAACTCACCGGCGAGACCGAAGTCGAGAGCGTCCCGGTCGTTCCCTGCGACGAGGAGCACGAGGACGAGGTCTACTACGGCTTCGATACCACCACTGCCGGGTCGGAGTTCCCGGGCGAGGAAGCTCTCGCCGCCGAGGCCGATGAGACGTGCATCGCGGAGTTCGCCGGCTTCGTCGGTGTGAGCTACGAGGAATCCGCGCTCGAATACTGGCCGATGTACCCCAGCGAGGGCTCATGGGCCGGCGATGACCGCGAGATCCTCTGCATGGTCTACGACCCGGCAGGCATGGTCACCGGCACCCTGGCCGGCGCAGCGCGCTGACCCGCCGGCGCCGGAGGGCGTGTCACCGCGCGCCCTCCGGCGTTCCCGCCGGTGATGACTACAATCGATGCAGGGGAACGCAGAGGTAGGAGCATCGGTGGCGGGTAAGGCAAAGGCAGCGCAGGCTGCAGCGGGGGACACTCCGATCGGTCCCACCGGTCGCCCCTATCGGGGATTCCCGACTCCACCGAAGCTCGACGGACACGGTCCCGCCCGCATCATCTCCCTCTGCAACCAGAAGGGCGGTGTCGGCAAGACGACGTCCACGATCAACCTGGCTGCGTCCCTCGCCGAATACGGTCGCCGCGTGCTGGCCGTCGACTTCGACCCGCAGGGTGCGCTGTCGGCCGGTCTCGGCATCGCGACGCACGAGATCCCGACGATCTACGACCTGCTGCTGGATCCCAAGCGCGACCCGCATGAGGTCATCGTCAAGACCGCCGTCGAGGGCCTGGATCTCATCCCCGCCAACATCGACCTGTCTGCCGCCGAAGTGCACCTGGTCAACGAGGTCGCCCGCGAGACGATCCTCGCCCGGGTCCTGCGCAAGGTCGCGGGGGAGTACGACGTCATCCTGGTGGACTGCCAGCCGTCGCTCGGACTGCTGACGGTGAACGCGCTGACGGCCAGCCACGGCGTGCTCATTCCGCTGGAATGCGAGTTCTTTGCGCTCCGCGGCGTCGCACTGCTCATCGAGACCATCGACAAGGTGCGCGATCGCCTGAACCCCTCGATCGAACTCGACGGCGTGCTCGCGACGATGTACGACCCTCGTACGCTGCACTCGCGCGAGGTGCTGGAGCGGGTCGTCGACGCATTCGGTGACGACGTGCTCGAGACCGTCATCGGCCGCACCGTGAAGTTCCCCGACGCCTCGGTGTCGGGCGTTCCCATCATCGAGTTCGCACCGGAGCACCCGGCTGCCCAGGCTTACCTGCGGCTGGCGCGGGAGCTGGTCGCCCGTGGCGCCGTCGCCTGACGACGAGCTGTCTCCCGTCGTCGACGCCCCGGAAAACTCCGGCACCGAGGTAAGCGCGGATGCCGATATGGATGCCGCCGCCACCGGGTTCCGCGTATCGCTGGACGTCTTCGACGGCCCGTTCGACCTGCTGCTCACGCTGATCTCCAAACACGAGCTCGACATCACCGAGGTTGCCCTCAGCCGGGTGACCGACGAGTTCATCGCCTACCTGCGGTCGGCCGAGACCGCCGAGCAGCTCGAGGAGGCATCCGAGTTCCTCGTCGTGGCGGTGACGCTGCTGGACATGAAGGTCGCAGGTCTCCTGCCGCAGGGCGAACTGGTGGATGCCGAATCGGTGGCGCTGCTGGAAGCGCGGGATCTGCTGTTCGCGCGGCTGCTGCAGTACCGCGCGTTCAAGGAAGTGTCCGGCTGGTTCGCGCAGCGGCTGCAGGCCGAGGATCGCCGGCACACCCGCTCGGTGCGGCTCGAGGAGAAGTACCGTCGCGCCGTGCCGGAACTGGTGTGGACGCTCTCGCTCGACGACTTCGCGGCGCTGGCCGTACTGGCGATGACGCCGAAGGAGATCCCGCACATCGGGCTGGACCACCTGCACGCGCCGCTGGTGAGCATCCGCGAGCAGGCGGCGGTGGTCGTGACACTGCTGCGCGCCGCCGGCTCCCTCAACTTCCGGGACCTCATCGCCGGGGTGAACCAGACCGGCATCGTCGTGGCCCGGTTCCTCGCCGTGCTCGAGCTCTACCGCCACGCCGCCCTCTCGTTCGAGCAGCTTGAGCCGCTCGGCGAACTCACCCTTCGCTGGACCGCCGAACGCTGGTCGGACGACAGCCTCGCCTCTTTGGGAGCCGACTATGACAGATGACCGTTCGACACCGTCCCCGACCGAGTCGGTCCCCGTGACCGATGTCGAGCCGGTCCAGCGTCCGCAGGACACCGGATCGGTCGCCCAGCGGCTGGAAGCGATTCTGCTGATCGTCGACGAGCCGCAGTCGCTGGTGAGCCTCGCGGCCGCCGTCGGTGCGCCCGTCGCCGCGGTGCGCCAGGCGATCGAGACGCTTGTAGCCGACTACGACGGCGAGGCAGCCGGTCCCCGCCGCGGATTCGAACTGCGCGAAGTCGGAGGCGGCTGGCGCTTCTACGTGCGCGCTGAGCACGACGGTCTCGTCTCGGAGTTCGTCAACTCGCAGGCACCCTCCCGGCTGTCGCAGGCGGCGCTGGAGACCCTCGCCGTCATCGCGTACAAGCAGCCGGTCACGCGCAGCCAGGTGGCATCCATCCGCGCCGTCAACGTCGACTCCGTGGTGCGCACGCTCGTGGCGAGAGGGCTCATCACCGAGCTGTTCACCGACCCCGAGACCGGCGCCATCAACTACGGCACGACCGACGCGCTGCTGGTGAACCTCGGCATCAACTCGCTCGACGAACTGCCGCACATCTCGCCACTGCTCGATGACGGTGCCGACGGATTCGACGTGGAGGGTGTGCGATGAACGCGCGACAGGAACAGGGACCGGACGAGGACAGGACGCTGGACACCGAGGGCGTGCGGCTGCAGAAGGCGCTCGCGAACGCGGGGGTGGCCTCCCGCCGCGTGTCGGAGAACCTGATCGTCGAAGGCCGGGTGCGGGTGAACGGCCAGGTCATCACGGAACTGGGCTCGCGCATCGATCCCGAGGTCGACCTCATCGACGTCGACGGCACCGTGATCCAGCTGGACCAGTCCAAGCGCTACGTCATGCTCAACAAGCCCACCGGTGTCGTCAGCTCCATGAAGGACGACCAGGGGCGCCAGGATCTGCGCAGCTTCACCCAGGACTGGCCGGAGCGGCTGTACAACGTCGGACGATTGGATGCCGAGACGAGTGGGCTGCTGGTGCTCACCAACGACGGCGACCTGGCGCACGTGCTGGCGCACCCCTCGTTCGGCGTGACCAAGGTGTACATCGCCAAGGTGACCGGCCGCGTCACAGCGCAGACGATCGCACGGCTGACCCGGGGCATCGAGCTGGAAGACGGCCCGATCGCGGCCGACAAGGCGCGACTGCTGGACACCTCGGGGGAGACCAGCCTGGTCGAACTCACGCTGCACTCCGGCCGCAACCGCATCGTGCGTCGCATGATGTCGGAGGTCGGGCACCCCGTCATCGAGCTGGTGCGCCGCCAGTTCGGACCGCTCCACCTGGGAACGCTCCCGGCTGGGCGGGCACGTGAGTTGACTACAGTGGAACGCGGCGCGCTGCTGACTTTGGCGCGCGAAGCGACGCAGGGGGCGTCGCCGGGCGACCAGGAGACGCAGTGACCGATTCGACACCAGGGCCGCTCGCCGCGCGCGTGCAGGGCCCGGTTCGCATCGTGGGTGCCGGGCTGCTGGGATCCAGCATCGGCCACGCACTTGTTGCGCTCGGAATCGACGTCGTGCTGCACGACACCTCGCCCGCACAGCTGCGCCTGGCCATCGACTACGGTGCCGGCCGGGCCGAGCGCGACGGCGACCAGCCGGTGCTCGTGGTCGTGGCGGTACCTCCGGATGTCACCGCCGATGTGATCGAGCGCGAACTGGCAGCCTTCCCCGGCGCCGTCGTGACCGACGTCGCCAGCGTCAAGCTCGCACCCCTGCGTCAACTGCGCGAACGCGGCGTCGACCTCACCCGCTACATCGGCTCGCACCCGCTCGCCGGTCGTGAGCGCGGTGGCGCGATCGCCGCGCGCGCCGACATCTTCACCGGTCGGCCGTGGGTGGTCTGCCGTGACGGCGAGACCCGGCCCAGCGACTTGGCCCTCGTCGAAGCGCTGGCATTGGACCTCGGCGCCACCCCGATCGAAATGAGCCCCGAGGAGCACGACCGCGCCGTCGCGCTGACGTCCCACGTGCCGCAGCTGGTCGCGAGCCTGCTCGCCGGCCGGTTCGTCGACGCCCCCGACGGCTCGCTACGCCTGGCAGGTCAAGGGGTGCGCGACACCACGCGCATCGCCGCATCGGCTCCAGAGCTGTGGGTGCAGATCCTCGGCGCCAACGCCGCACCCGTCGTCGACGTGCTCGACGCGCTTGCCGGTGACCTCACCGCCGTCGCCGCGGCACTGCGTGCCCCGGAGGCACCGGGTGCCCGCCGCGACGTGGCCGACATGATCCGCCGTGGCAACGACGGGGTGGAACGTCTCCCCGGCAAGCACGGCCAGAACCGCCGGTTCGAGCCGGTCGTGGTGATGGTCGATGACCGGCCGGGCCAGCTCGGCCGCCTCTTCGGCGACCTCGGCGAACTCGACGTCAACGTCGAGGACCTGCGCCTGGAGCACTCTCCGGGCGCCCAGTTCGGTCTCGCCGAGGTCAGTGTCCTCCCCGCCGCAGTACGGCGCACGGTCGAGGGCCTCACCGAGCGCGGATGGAAGATTGCGAGCACCAATGACTGAGCCGATCGTCGTCGCCATCGACGGCCCCGCCGGCAGCGGCAAGTCGAGCGTGTCCAAGCAGGCCGCACGACGCCTGCACTTCGGCTACCTCGACACCGGGGCCGCGTATCGCGCCTTGGCGTGGCACGCCCTGCAGCACGGCATCGATACCTCGGACGCCATCGCGGTGCTCGACGCCGCCGGAGACTTCGACTACGCGATTTCGCTTGACCCCGACGACTACTGGGTGCGGGTGGGTGACACCGACGTGACCGACGCGATCCGCGATCCGCGGGTCACTGCCGCCGTCAGCGGTGTGGCCCGGGTGCCGGCGGTGCGTCAGGCGGTCAACGCGCTGTTCCGCGCGCTCGTGGCATCCTCCGGCCGCCCCGGTGTGGTCGTCGAGGGTCGCGACATCACGACCGTCGTCGCCCCGGACGCGCCGGTGCGGATCCTCCTCACCGCCGCGCCCGAGGTTCGGGCGGCGCGCCGCAGCGCCGAGGTGGCGACGCAGGATGCCGCCGCCGTCGCGGCCGCACTGCATCGCCGCGATGCTGCAGACGCGCAGGTCGTGGATTTTTTGACCGCCGCGCCGGGAGTCACAGTCATCGACTCGACGGCATTGGATTTCGAACAGACTGTGGGCGCCGTTCTCGACGTCGTCCGCGCAGAGACGGGAGCGCATCATGGGCGCTGAAGAAGAATACGAAGGCGGACCTGACAATCTCGCCGAGAAGCTCGCCGACATGGACGAGGAGCTCGCCGAACAGCGCGCGGCGACACTGCGCGCCTCGCTGTCGGACTACGAGCTCGACGACGAGGATGCCGACCTGCTGCACGGCGTTGAGCTGGGTGAGGACGGCATCGTATACACGCCGGCCCTGCCGGTGGTGGCGATCGTCGGCCGGCCGAACGTCGGCAAGTCCGCGCTGGTCAACCGTATCCTCGGCCGCCGTGAGGCCGTCGTGGAGGACACCCCCGGGGTGACCCGTGACCGCGTCACCTACAAGGCGGAGTGGATGGACCGCCAGTTCACCGTCGTCGACACCGGTGGCTGGGAGCCCGACGCCCGCGGCATCGACCGCTCGGTGGCGCTCCAGGCCGAGATCGCGATCGAGCTGTGCGACGTCGTGATCTTCGTCGTGGACGCGATGGTCGGCGCGACCTCCACCGACGAGCACGTCGTGCGGTTGCTGCGCAAGAGCGGCAAGCCCGTCTTCCTCGTCGCGAACAAGATCGACGACCAGCGGCACGAGCCGGAAGCGGCGGCGCTGTGGAACCTGGGACTGGGGATGCCGTACCCGGTGTCGGCCATCCACGGCCGCGGCGTGGCCGACCTGCTCGACGAGATCATGAAGGTGCTGCCGGAGGTTTCGGCAGTGGCCAAGCAGGAGATCGGCGGGCCGCGACGCGTTGCGATCCTTGGCCGACCGAACGTGGGCAAGTCGTCGCTGCTGAACAAGGCCGCGGGCGAAGAGCGCGTCGTCGTCAACGAGCTCGCCGGGACCACCCGCGACCCCGTCGACGAGGTCGTGGAGCTGGGCGGCAAGTTGTGGCGCCTGGTCGACACCGCCGGCATCCGTCGCCGCGTGCACCTGCAGCAGGGTGCCGACTTCTACGCGTCGCTGCGCACGTCGGCGGCGCTGGAGAAGGCCGAAGTGGCCGTGGTCGTGCTCGATGTCAGCCAGCCGCTGAGCGAGCAGGACGTGCGCATCATCGACCTCGTGATCGAATCCGGCCGTGCGCTCGTGCTGGCGTTCAACAAGTGGGATCGCCTCACCGATGACGACATGGAGAACATCGACCGGCGCCGCTACCTGGAGCGCGAGATCGAGAAGGACCTCGCCCACGTGGCGTGGGCGCCGCGGGTGAACATCTCCGCCCGCACCGGCCGTCACCTCGACAAGCTCGTCCCCGCTCTGGAGACGTCGCTGGCGTCGTGGGATCAGCGCATCCCGACCGGCAAGTTCAATGCGTTCCTGTCCGAGCTGGTCGCCGAGCACCCGCACCCGCTGCGCGGCGGCAAGCAGCCCCGCATCCTGTTCGGCACGCAGGCGTCCACCCGCCCGCCGACGTTCGTGCTGTTCACGACCGGCTTCCTCGACCCCGGCTACCGCCGGTTCATCCAGCGACGACTGCGGGAGATCTACGGCTTCGAGGGAACCCCGATCGTGACCAACATGCGCGTGCGGGAGCGCCGCCAGCGCTGACCTTGCGTCCCCGGTTCCGGCGCCGCCGGCATCCGTGAGAAACCAACTTCGGGCTGAGACATCGCGCATTGCGTGGTTTCTCAGCCCGAAAGTGGTTTGTCGAGGGCGCGGGGTGGTTAGCGCACCATGAAGCGCGCGAACCGGGCGGTGGGGATGCCGGCGAGGGAGACCTCGCGCGACGGCCCCGCCGCGCGGGGGAGCGGCGTGCGGGTTCCGGTCTCCCGGAACCGCTGCACCGCCCACGACTGCACCCCCGCGTCGGCGAGCCGGCAGCCGAGGTCGGCCAGCCCCGATTCGTCGATCGCGGTGGAGTGCACCGTGGTGCGCACCTCGTAGTCCAGCGGCCGGTCGGTGCCCATGCGCAGCGCGTGCTGAGCGAGCACGAGTTCCAGCGACCGCCAGGCGCGCTCGCTCGCGCCGGTGCTGCCGGTGACAGCCGCGTAGTTCCCGGCCGTCGCCTTGATGTCCAGCCCGACCCAGTCCACCAGCGGCAGGATGCGCGCCAGCTGCCGCGGATACGCGCCTCCGGTGTGCAGCCCGACGGCGAAGCCGCGCTCGCGCACCTCGACCATCGCGGGCCGCAGCGCCGCCTGCATCGTCGGTTCGCCGCCCGAGAAGACCACCGCGTCCAGCAGCCCGACGCGGGTGTCGAGAAAGGCGGCGACCTCGCCCCAGCTCATCGCCGCCGCCGCACGCGGCGGGATGAGCGCGGGGTTGTGGCAGTAGAAGCAGTCCCACGGGCAGCCCTGCAGGAACACCGTCGCGGCCAGTTTGTCGGGCCAGTCCACGGTCGACAGGCGAGTGAGGCCCGCGATGCGCAGGCCCTCGGGTGAGTCACTCCTCACGCGGTGCTCCGACGGGCTGCAGCGTGGCATCCTGCTTCTCCTGGTCGAAGTACACCCGCTCGGCCGCTTCGCCCTTCTTGCCGATGTTGAACGACGACACGGGACGGAAGTACCCCATGACGCGCGTCCACACCTCGCACTCGGCGCCGCATCGCGGGCAGCTGGGCAGGTCGCCCGACAGGTAGCCGTGGGCGGGGCAGATCGAGAACGTGGGCGTGATGGTGATGTAGGGCAGTCGGAACCGTTCCAGCGAACGGCGCACGAGCGCCTTGCACGCCTGTGCGGATGCCACGGCCTCGCCCATGTACAGGTGCAGCACGGTGCCGCCGGTGTACTTGCCCTGCAGCCCCTCCTGCAGCGCCATCGCCTCGAAGGCGTCGTCGGTGTACCCCACGGGCAGCTGCGACGAGTTCGTGTAGTAGGGGTTGGCGTCGGTACCGGCGTGGATGATGCCCTCGTAGCGGGCGATGTCCTCCTTGGCGAAGCGGTACGTCGCGCCCTCGGCGGGGCTGGCCTCCAGGTTGTACATGTGGCCGGTCGCCTCCTGGAACTCCACCATGCGCGCGCGCACGTGGTCCAGCAGCCGGCTCGCCAGCGCGATGCCCGACTCGGTGGTGATGTCGTCGGTGTCGCGGGTGAAGTTGCGGACGAACTCGTTCAGGCCGTTGACGCCGATCGTGGAGAAGTGGTTGTCCAGCGAGCCGAGGTAGCGCTTGGTGTACGGGAAGAGCCCGCCTCTGATGTGCGTGTCGATGACGATGCGTTTGGCCTCGAGGGTGTCGCGGGAGATCTCGAGCAGTTCGTCCAGCCGGGCGATGGCGGCAGCTTCGTCGCCGGAGTGCACGAACCCGAGGCGAGCGCAGTTGATCGTCACGACGCCGAGCGACCCCGTCTGCTCCGCCGAGCCGAACAGGCCGTTGCCTCGCTTGAGCAGCTCGGTCAGATCCAGCTGCAGGCGGCAGCACATGGACCGGATCATGTGGGGGTCGAGGTCGGAGTTGATGAAGTTCTGGAAGTAGGGCAGGCCGTACTTGGCGGTCATCGCGAACAGCGCGTCGACTGCCGGGTCCTCCCACTGGAAGTCCTTCGTGATGTTGTAGGTGGGGATCGGGAAGGTGAAGGCGCGGCCGTCCTCGTCGCCCTCGGCTAAGACGTCGATGAATGCCTGGTTGATCAGGGCCATCTCCACGGTCAGCTCGCCGTAGGAGAAGTCGCACACCTCGCCGCCGATGAGCGGGCGCTGCTCAGCGAGGTCGTCGGGCACGGTCCAGTCGAAGGTGAGGTTGGTGAACGGCGTCTGGGTGCCCCACCGCGACGGCACGTTGAGATTGAACACGAACTCCTGGATCGCCTGGCGTACTTCGGCGTACGTGAGCTGGTCGAGGCGGACGAACGGGGCGAGGTAGGTGTCGAACGAGCTGAACGCCTGCGCGCCCGCCCATTCGTTCTGCAGCGTGCCGAAGAAGTTGACCATCTGACCGAGGGCGCTGGTGAGGTGCTTCGGCGGGCGGGAGGAGATCTTTCCCGGCACGCCGTTGAAGCCCTGTTCCAGGAGGGTGCGCAGCGACCATCCGGCGCAGTAGCCGGCGAACATGTCGAGGTCGTGGATGTGCAGGTCGCCGTTGCGGTGGGCGGTGCCGGCCTCGGGGGCGTAGACCTCGTCGAGCCAGTAGTTGGCGATGAGCTTGCCGGAGGTGTTGAGGATGAGCCCGCCGAGCGAGTAGCCCTGGTTCGCGTTGGCGTTGACCCGCCAGTCGGCGCGGGAGAGGTACTCGTTGATGGTCGTACCGACCGCGACGGAGCGGGGTGCGGACGGGGCGGAATCGGTGCTCATCTGGGTTCCTCTGGAGGGTGGGTGCTCGACGGGATGCCGCGGATGCGGTGCTCGGGATCACCACTATATATATGTGGTCAGACCTCACCATTAACCTATATGTAGTGTCCACAGCGGATGCCGCGGTGAGCGCGATCGCGATTGTGGGGCCGCACAGCGGCGCGCGCCGCTGCCGGATCCGCGCGGACCCCGGGTGTATAGTGGCCCGTCTCGTCAGGTATGCCAGGGTGGGAGGGTGACGATCGTCCCTCCCGCTCCGGATGAGCCGCGTCGGCCCGACGGCCCGCGCAACCCCGGCGATGCCTGGGTCGTCACCGACGACGGCACGCGCTACTGGGGGCGGTTCGGCGCGGCGGGGCTGCTCGCGCTGGATGCCGAACGCGGCATCCTGATGCAGCATCGCGTGTCGTGGAGTCACTTCGGCGACACATGGGCGCTGCCGGGAGGCGCGCGCCACGAGCACGAGAGTGCGGCCGATGCGGCGCTGCGGGAGTCGGCGGAGGAAGCGGGGGTCCCGCCCACCGCCGTGCGGCCGCGGCTGCTGAGTACGCTCGACCTCGGCGTCTGGACGTACGGCACGCTGCTGGCCGACGTGGTGGAGCCGTTCGAGCCCGTCATCAGCGACCCGGAGAGCCGGGAGCTGGCGTGGGTGCCGGTGGACGAGGTCGACCGCCACCCGCTGCATCCGGGGTTCGCCGATTCCTGGCCGGCGCTGCGTGATCTGCTGCAGGTGCGTCCCGCGATCGTGGTCGACGCGGCGAACGTGGTCGGCTCGGTGCCCGACGGGTGGTGGCGAGACCGCTCGGGGGCGGCATCGCGGTTGCTCGCGCGGCTCGCGGAGTGGGCGCGCGGCGGCATCGACGGTGCCGGGCTGGATCTGCCCGACGCGCGGTGGTATCCCGAGGTGTCGGTGGTGCTGGAGGGCGCGGCTCGCGACGCACCCGATGAGCCCGGTCTCCACGTCGTGCGTGCCGAGGCCGCCGGCGACGACACGATCGTCGCGGAGGCCGCGCGCCTCGTGACCGCCGGCCGCACCGTCACCGTCGTTACCGCCGACCGAGAGCTCTCGGTTCGCGTCGCGGATGCCGGAGCCGCAGTGCGGGGACCTGGGTGGCTGCTGGACCGGATGCCGGGGCGCGCGTAGCCCGGCGGAAACGACGAAGGGCCGGCAGCCGAAGCTGCCGACCCTTCGCAAGGACGTGATCAGTGACCGACGGGAAGCGCCTCGCCGTGCGGGGCGTCCTCGGTCGTGGCGGGCTTGCGCACGAAGCACGCGAGCACCACGGCCGCCGAGGCGACGATCGCCCCGGTGAGGAACGCGACGTGCACACCCGAGGCCGTAGCGGCGATGACGCCCGCACCCTCGGACATGGCGGCCGCGGCCTGCACCGACATCAGGGTGACGAACACCGCGGTGCCGGCGGCGCCGGCGACCTGCTGGATGGTGCCCATGATCGCGCTGCCGTGCGGGTACAGCCGCCGCGGCAGCGAGCCCAGTGCCGAGGTCAGCAGGGGAGTGAAGACGAAGCCGAGCCCCAGGTTGAGGGTCATGTGCACCGCGATGATCCAGCCGATGGAGGTGCCGGCGTCGTAGGTGGTCATGCCCCACAGGGCGGCCGCGGCGACGATCATGCCCGGGATGACCAGCGGCGTGGGGCCGTACTTGTCGAACAGTGAGCCGACGATGGGCGCGATGACGCCCATCAGCACGCCGCCGGGGAGCAGCATCAGGCCGATGGTGATCGTCTTGAGCTCGAGTACCGTCGACAGGTACATCGGCAGCAGCACGAGCGAGCCGAACAGCGCCGCCATGACGATCACGACGAGCGTGATGGCCAGGCTGAAGGACTTGGACTGGAACACGCGCAGGTCCAGCAGGGCGTTGTCGCTCTTCTGCAGGTGCAGCTGGCGGGCGACGAAGGCCGCCAGTCCCAGCGCGCCGATGACGAGCGGAACCCAGAACGGCACGACCTCGTTGTCCGATGCGGCCTCACCGATCGAGCTGAGACCGAAGATCAGGCCGCCAAAGCCGAGGGCTGAGAACAGCACGCTGATCGCGTCGAAGCGCGCGTGGGTGGTCTCGGTGACGTTGCGCACCCAGAGAGCGCCGAGCGTGGCGGCGATGAGGGCGATCGGCAGGACGAGCCAGAACAGCCAGCGCCAGTCGAACGCTGACAGGATGACGCCGGAGACGGTCGGGCCGACGGCCGGAGCCACCGCGATGACGATGGAGATGACACCCATCATGCGGCCGCGGTGGGAGGGGGCCACGATGGACAGCACCGTGGTGAACAGCAGCGGCATCATGATGGCCGTGCCGGATGCCTGCACGACGCGGCCGAGCATCAGCACGCCGAAGCCCGGTGCAAGTGCGGCGATGAGCGTGCCGACGATGAACAGGCTCATCGCGGTGAGGTACACACCGCGCAGCGGGAAGCGGGCCAGCAGGTAGCCGGTGAGTGGGATCACCACGGCCATTGTCAGCAGGAAGCCGGTGGTGAGCCACTGCGCGGTGCTGGCGGTGATGCCGAGGTCGTCCATCAGGCTCGGCAGGGCGACGCTCATGATCGTCTCATTGAGGATGACGACGAAGGCCGACACCACCAGGAGGGCAATCACGACGCCGGGCCGGGGAACAGGGGATGGAGCAAGGGTGGGCTGAGTGCCCGTGTCGGTCGGGGTCTTCTCGAGGGTCATGCGGTCTTTCCGATAGGGGCGCGCGCAGCGTCCGGCGAGCGGAAGCTTGCCGATGCGTTGGCACGCGGAGACCGGCGCGTTCGTCAGGGCGCGCCGAAGAGCGACGTCAATCATGGCAGAGAGTGCCATCTTGGCGCAAACTGTATGATCATCGCATGCAGACCGCTGCCCCTACCCCCACGGATGCCGGCGAAGAGCCGCTCGGTCTTCGTGAGCGGCGCCGTCGGGAGACGCTGCGCGAGGTGTCGGATGCCGCTCTGGACCTCTTCGAGCGCAAGGGCGTGCACGCGACGACGGTCGATGAGATCGCCAAGGCCGCTGGGGTGTCGCCGCGGACGTTCTTCCGGTATTTCCCGACGAAAGAGGACGCGGCCTTCATCACCGATGTCGAGCCGTCGCCGATTCACCGCTGCACGGTCGATGCCATCCGGGCCGGCGCGCCGGTGGCGCGAGCGCTCGAGGCGGGCTGGATGCAGGTGTTCGGCGAGTTCGACGTCGACCCCGACGCGCGGGCACGGATGCTGCGGCTGCGTCAGCTGGTGCAACACGAACCTGCGCTGCTGGCAGTGGCGCTGCGCAACGATGCCGAGAGCGCCGATGCGCTGACGGATGCCGCGGTGGATGCCGCCGGTGCCGACGCCGACGTGCTGACGGCGCGGGCTCTGGTCACCACGGTTGCCGGCACTGTGCGGCTGGCCTTCGATGAATGGGCCCGGCGTGCCGAGCTCGGTCAGGAGGCGTCGGTTCGCGACATCTACCTGGAGTTGCGGCGCGGTCTGGCGCGCTACGTGGAGCAGTTGGGGGATCCGGTCTAGTCACGCTTCCTCCCCAGATGCGGATCTGTGGAGTTATCCACAAGCCCAGGTCAGGCGTTGTTTCGGGGCCCTTCAATGTCGGAGGGGGTCGGCAGGATTGGGGGTATGAACACCTCCCCGACCACCACCGCCGCACGGACGGCCGTGCTGTCGCATGAGCAGGTGATCTCCGGGCTGGAAGGGGCGCGGCGGCGTCGCGCGGAGGCGGATGCCGACGAGTTGTGGTTCCTGTCGCAGGCGGAGGCGGTCGCCGAGGCGCAGACCGCCCGCATCCCCACCAGTGACGGTCGGGAGCGGGAGATGCCGTTGCGGTCGATGGCGGCGGAAGTCGGCGCGGTGCTGCGTCGCTCGGATCACGGCATGCGCGACAGGATGCACGACGCGACCGTGCTGGTGGACGAGTTCCCCGCCACATTCACGGCGCTGCGAGAGGACCGGATCGACCGGCAGCATGTGCGGCTCATCCAGGATGCCGGCGCCCGCATCGCCGACCCCGACGCGCGTGCCCGGTTCGAACAAGCCGCGCTGGTGGCGTGCGAGAACGACACTCCGGGACGGGCGAAGCCACTCGTGCTGATGCTGGCGCAGCGACTCAACCCGGTGCCGTTGGAAGAGCGGCACAAGGAGGCCGCGGCCGGCCGGCGGGTGTGGGTGCGGGACCTCGACGACGGGATGGCGGAGTTGGCCGCGCTGCTGCCGGCGGAGTTGGTATACGCGATGCGGGACCGGCTGAACCAGCACGCCCGCCAGATCGCGGACGCCCACCGCGCCGCGGCCAAAGCCGCTGCCGAGGCCGAAGCCGAAGCGATCGCCGCGGATGTGATCGCGACCGACACCCGGACGATGGATCAAATCCGCGCGGACGTGCTCACCGACCTGGTCCTCACCGGACACGCCAGCGCACCCGAGGCAACCGGGAGCATCCCGGAAGGGACACCGATCGTCGCGCAAGTGCAGATCGTCATCCCCGCCCACACGCTCGTCGGCATCGGCGATGAGCCGGCCGAGCTGGTCGGGTACGGGCCGATCGCCCCCGATACCGCCAGGCGCCTCGCCGCGACCGCCGAGGTGTGGGAACGACTGTTCACCTCACCCACCACGGGCGCGGTGCAGCAGGTGCTCACCTACCGGCCGACCCGGGAGATGCGCAGACACCTCGATGCCCGCGATGAGCACTGCCGGTTCCTGGGGTGTCGAAGACCGGCCCGCCAGTGCGACCTCGACCACACCCATGACGCTGCCCTGGGTGGGCCTACCTGCCTCGCCAATCTCGCGAACCTGTGCCCGGGTCGACATCACCCGGTCAAGCACGGCACCGCGTGGAGCGTGGTGCAGAAAGCCGACGGCATCCTGGAATGGACCAGCCCCACCGGCCGGGTCTACACCGACATCCCCCGACGGGTGCTGGAGTTCATGGCCTTGGCCGCCATCGAGGAGCCCGCACCGTTCTGAACGGGGACTACAGCGTCTCGCGCCCGCGCAGCCGGTCGGTCTCGCGCCGTTCCCGCTTGGTGGGCCGGCCGGTGCCGCGGTCGCGCATCGGCACGAACGCGGTCTCCTCCCGCGGCGGCGGCGGAGGCGTACGGTCTTCGACCGCTGCGGCCGCGAGTGCCGCGCCGACCCGTTTGGTGATGGTCTGGCGCACCACGAGGATGCGGTCGAACCCGGCGACGCGTACCCGAAGCTCGTCGCCCGGTCGCACCGGCTGCGCGGCTTTCGCCCGCTCGCCGTTCACGCGCACGTGTCCGGCGCGGCATGCGGTGGTCGCGGCCGAGCGGGTCTTGTACACGCGTACCGCCCACAGCCAGGCATCCACGCGCGCGGAGCTCACGGCATCCGTCATCGACTGGCCTTCGCCCGCAGGTAGCGCACGACGCCGAGCGCGATGAGGCCCTGTCCGATCGTGTATGTGACCATGACCGCGACGCCGAGCAAGTCGGGAGGGTTCGGAGTGAACCGGTCGAACGCGAGCATGGTGTCGGATGCCAGGAAGAACACGGCGCCCACCAGCACCGCCGGATTGCAGCGTGTCGCGGCGACGGCGGTGGCGCCCAGCAGCAAGCCGTAGATCGCCACTGCGATGGCCAGGCCGCCGAGCAGGGGCCACAACACGACCACAAGCACGACCCACCAGACGGCGTATACGGCCGACCACCAGGGCAGGCGCCGCTCGCCGACATACCGCCAGAAGAGCCAGACGTAGCAGGCGTGCGCCAGGCCGAAGCACAGCAGCATCATGGGCAGTTCGTCCTCGAAGAACGGGAAGAACGCCGCGGCGCCGTCGCCGAGCCACGAGAACGCGAGGGCCGCGATCAACAGCGTGGCCACGGCGCCCCAGCCCGTGCCGCGCAGTGCCCACATCGCGGCGAGGGCGAGCACCGGCATGAGGGCGAGCTTGCTGGGGTACGTCAGCGGCGAATCCACCGCGAGAAACGCGACATGCGCCAGAGCGATGACGGCGTAGGCGGCGAATCCCCACCACCACGACTGGGTGCGTGCCGGATTGGTCACGGTTGTGCCGGGGGCGAGGTGCACGGCGCTCCTTCGGGCGGACAGGCGGGTGGCTCTCATCGTACGGTCCCGCCGGGAGCGTGGTCAGTCGCCGAGCGGGCGCTGCACGATCGCGATGTGCGGTTTGGGGCGGGCGACTTCGTGGAAGCCGGCGTCCTCGAAGGTCGACAGGGAGCCGTGGTACAGGTCGTTCGTCGACGTCTTCTGCACCGAGACGTCGATGGGGTACGCCTCCACGACGCGGGCGCCTCCGTCGCGGGCGAACGTCACCGCGGCATCCAGCAGCGCAGCGCTGAGCCCCTGGCCGCGGAACTCCCGGCGCACCACGAAACAGCTGACCGCCCAGACCCCGGGGTCATCGAATGGATCGGGGGAGGCGGTGTAATTGCGCGTATGAGCCAGGCGCGGTTGGCGCGCGCGCGGTCCCACCCGCACCCATGCGGCGGGCGCGCCGTCGACGTAGGCGAGCAGGCCCGGCGGGGGACCGGCGGCGATTTCGGCGCGGAACATCTCGGTGCGCGTGTCGACCGTGGTGGCATCCCAGTCCTTGCTGCGCAGCAGCCACCACATGCACTGGCATCCAGCGCCGTCCCCACCATCCGAGAACGCGTGCTGGATGTCGTCGAAACGCTCGGGGGACGCCGTCTCAATGGTGATCTCGCCCATGTCGCGACCGTAGCGGCGGCGTGCGACACCGGCAAGTCAGGGTGTGCGCAGGCGGATGCCGCGGTGCGCCGCGCCCGGCACGGACCGGTTCGCGCGGGCCGCGGCGACCGGCTAGGATAGGGGAGTTGTCCGCTCGCGGACGGCAGAAGACCGGGATGTGGCGCAGCTTGGTAGCGCACTTGACTGGGGGTCAAGGGGTCGCAGGTTCAAATCCTGTCATCCCGACCGGTAAGTCCCGGGAACCTAAGGGTTCCCGGGACTTTTTCGTGGGTGAAACGTGATCACGTCATCGCAATGCCATCACTTTGACCCGTCTCACGCCGTGTCGCGGCGGGGTGCCTCGACTGGCTGGACTTCGCTCCGATTGCCTCCGAGTAGTGGGGCGTCTGGGTGCGCACCTCTTCGGTATGGACGCCGTGGACAGCCTGACGCTCGAGCTCTGGGGTTTGGAGAGACTCCTCAATATCAACGAGCTCGCGGCGTATCTCCGGGTTCCGGTGTCGACCATTTACGAGTGGCGCATGAAGGGGCAGGCGCCTCCCGCGCACCACTACGGCAAGCATCTGACGTTCGCCGCCTCGGATGTGCGGGCTTGGGTGGACGCGCACAAGGAGTCCGAATCTCGAGCGTCGACCGATCCGCGGTGACACGATGAGCCGGCAGCGCCTCGCGATCGGCACGTTCGGCGACATCGGGGTTCCTCCCCGCCGCGCACGGTCGCGTCATGGCCAGGGCGCGCTTCAGGGATTGGGACGGCAGGACCAGGCTCGTGCAGGTGACGGCAGAGACGAAGGTTCTCGCGGAGCGCGCACTGAAGGTGAAGCTCTCGACGCGAGACCTCTTCCAGCCGGCGTCGTCGTCGCTCACACCCGACA
The DNA here is from genome assembly GCF_030246865.1 of Microbacterium sp. zg-B96. Taxonomy (NCBI): domain Bacteria; kingdom Bacillati; phylum Actinomycetota; class Actinomycetes; order Micrococcales; family Microbacteriaceae; genus Microbacterium; species Microbacterium sp. zg-B96. Next base: position 1,137,848 of record NZ_CP126738.1, read on the forward strand.
GCCCGTTCTCCGCCCTTGTCGACTACTGGCTCGACGACCTCGATCTAGAAGGACGCCTCGCTACGCGCACGCGCCTGCTGTACGAACGCAACATGCGCACGCTCGTGATGCCTGCGCTGGGGAACCTGACATTGCGCGAGATCGGTTTGGCCCGTTGCGATCAGCTCCTCAAGCAACTCAACAGGCAGAGCTACAGTCGAGCCAAGCACGCCCGCGTGGTGCTTATCGATGGAACTTTCGAACATGCGAACTTCTGAAAGTCGGATGTGCCCCTGAGCGTGTTGGCCATGGCCGACCCGGCTGATAGAGGCGTTAGCACCATCGGACTCCGGGCGTGATTCGCGTGATGGGCGCCGTACACAGGCACCGCGATGCCGCGCGACGCCTCGTGAATGTGACCGTCGCAGACTGCCCAGGCGTCGGCGCGATCGTCGCGGGAACGCTCATGACGGTCACACTCCCGGCCGACCACCCCGTCATGGACGGTGCTCTCGCGGCTCAGCTGCCCGCGGCGATCGTCGAGCGCATCGAGCACCCGCTTCGTGCGCTGATCTGAGGCACGGGGGCGCCGCTTCGGGGGGCGAACCCGTCGCGGGATCACATCGGATGCTTCGGATTCACAGTGCGATGCCCGACGGAACCGACTGGGTCTCCCTCCGCACGGTCGACGTTCCCGTCTTGTGCTGTCGCCGAGGCCACGGCGGCATCGATCCTCGCTTGGATGCGAACAGCGGATCGACGCCGGAGTGCGCGAACAAGGAACGCGGCACACAGCACGAGCACGACGAGGGCGAGTTGAGACCAGGGAACGGTCACGACCGTGAACGCTGTACTGGCCGGTGAGAGCGTCGTGTCGGCGGTGTCGGTGCCGACGAGCGACGGATCGGCGGTCAGTGTGCCCGACGTCAATGCGAGGGGCCAGATCACGAGTTCGACTGTCTCGACGGCGGCCTGCCCAGGAAGTATCTCGCGCTGACCCCCGTCGACGGTTGCGGAGGCCAGCCCGAGGGGCCCGTTCATCGAGACTTCGGTCGCCGCACCGAGGCGGAGGTTGCCGCTGTTGGTGATCTCATACTGGACGGTCACCGTCGACGGAGCAAACGGGTTCCATGAGGGAGAGTAGGTCGTGTCGGTCACGACCGGCGTGAGCTGGGCGACGATGTCGCCGGCGACCCGCAGATGGACACGGACTCCCACGCGCGAGGACAGCTCCACGTCGAAGGAGTCACCGACGATCAGCTCAGCGACTATTCCGGCGGGGTGGTCGCCGGGAGTGGCATCGGCAGGTACGCGCACGTCGACCGGCAGCACTACCGTTGTCTCGGCGGGCACCTCGATGGCTATCCCGCCATCGGCTCGTGGCGTGGCGCCATCGATGGCGGGGATCGTGATCCATGAGCCGCCGCCTGTCGCGGCTTCGTCGCCGGGAATCAGGTCGAACGTTCCATCGGCTGTGACGGTCCCGTCGCTGGCATAGACCGCGAAGACGGCCGGGACCGCGCTGTAGTTCGTGAGCGCGACGTGGTCGGAGGCGGTCTCGCCGCCCGCGACAACCTGTCGAAGCGAGACACGCCCGTCCGGACCCTCCTGGCTGGACGGCTGGAGTGACCAAGTGATCCCAGGCGACGAGGGATCCGCCTCCACAGCAGCGATGGCCATCGGGCCAGGTACTGCTGCGAACGCAAATACGAAGGCGAGGGCGGCTATGAAGGGCCGAGAGCGATGAGTCATGGTGTGGTGGGTTGGTGGTCCCGGGTGGCGCAGTGTCAGCGGCTCCACCCGGGACCGGTCTTTTAGTCGACGGGGAAGAGGGATACCGTGACTGCGGCGGTGTAGGCGCCCTCGGGGGTGCCGACGGGGACGTCGAGGAACAGTCCCGCACCGAGCACGCTGGCCCCGCGTCGACCTTCATCGGTAGCGGTGGCAAGGGTCGAGGGAACCGCGAGGCCGTTCCCGCCGTCCATGGCCGTCTCCGATCGGTCTCCGGCAGTCACACCGGGGCGCGAGTCGATCACCCGCGGATCCCACCCGAAGTGATCGGCTCCGACCACATTCGCACCCGAGACGAACGCGGTGGACTGACCGGAAGTGGCCCAGCCGCCACCCGCTGCCTGCGCGGCATTGCGGGAGTCGGTGACCGTGATCGTGGGCAGCTCGCCGGAGAAGCGCCACCGGTCCGGGGCCGTACCGGTGCGCACCAGCTCCACACCCGTACCGAACTCCGCCACTGTCAGCGTCAACGCACCCGACTCGTCCGTCACCTCAGCCGTCACCGGGATCCCCTCGAGGTCCTGATCCAGCGGTGACCGGTTGAACCGATCGGGAGTGTATTCGACGAAGCGAGCCACACCGAGATCGAGGCTCTCAGCGTGTGCATTGAGCGCTTCGACGGTGTCGCGGTCACCCCACGAGCCGGTGTCTAGTCGGTGGAGCAGCAGCTGCGCCGCGGCGACGCGCTCGGCGTCCGTGAAGCCGCAGTGACCCGCGCTGGGCACGAAGGCCTGGCGCAGAAGGTCGCCGTTGCCGGCCTCGCCCACGAGGCGCGCGTACTCTGCCTGCTGTGCGATCGTCGAGATCTGGTCTCCGAGATTGTCGAGCGTCACTACGGGGACCGAAATGTCACCGTTGAACTGCAAACCCTCGGCGAACCGCGCGACGGCTGCCGGATCGGCTGCGATCCGCTCGGTTGCGTTGACCAAGGCGAGCTCGGCCTCGAGCGACAGGCCGGCCTCGGCATACAGCGCTGCTACGGCGGCCTGTGCCTCGGGCGATGCCTTCTCGAGCTGCCGCGCGTAGTCGATTCCGACGTTCCACGACGGGTTGCCACCGGTGAAGATCTCGATGTTCCGACGGCTGCTCATCGCCTGGCCGATGTAGGGGAGGCCGCCACCCGAGAGGGCCCCGTACCATCCAGCCTGGTATGCGTCGAGGTCTGCGGGGTCCGGGAGCGCCGCACCCTGCGCGAACGCCGGCAGCTGGCCGATCGCCGATGCCAGTGCGATGCGCGCCTTGCCTTCGGGGGTCTGCTGCGCCGCGGCGAGCAGACTGCGCCACCCGTTCGTCGACGCGGTGACATCCTGGACGCCGATGACCGGCAGCTCGCCCTCGCGGTCGAGTAGCTGCTTGAGCACGAATACCGTGTCGAGCTTCTGGTTCCACTGCGACACCGTGCCGGACAGGCCGCCGCACATCGCGACGACACCGTCGATGGCATCCGGGTGTCGTTGAGCCACCCCGGCCGCGACGAATCCGCCCTGCGAGGCGCCCATCGCGATTGCGCGGGTCGGCTCCCCGATCTCGGCGCCCAGTCGCTCCAGCGCCTCGACTTGGTTGTCGAGTGCCTGCGCGATGTTCCATCCGGTGACATTGCGCGAAGTCCCGCCATAGGCGGCCCCGCCGTCGATGAGCGCCCGTGCGACCGCCGATGGGTTGCCCGAGCCGTCGAGGTCGACGAACACCGTTCCATTCCAGCCAGCCGGGACGGTGAAACGGAACGGAGTGCTGTCCGCCAGCGTTCCGCTGATGGTGCGTTCGACGGCGTCATCGCCGAACGCCGCCGGGGCGGCGAACTGGAGTCCTGCCGCCAGTAAGGCGCCGCCGGCCAGACCGGCGAGCACCTTCTTCCCTGTCTGAAGATTTCGCATCAGTGATGGTTCCTTCCTCGTGCTTCATTGCGTTCGGAGGTGCCCGCGACGTCGGCCGCGGAATCCAGGCCGGCAGCGCACGGACCGATCGGGTCCGACGCGGAAGACCGTGGCATAACGTCAACTACGTTGATACTCTGGCGACGATACCGCCCCAATCGTGCGGGAGTCAACCACTCCCGAAACGGTTGCGGTGGGAGGCATCCGCCGAACCACGACAATGACGTCTGGAAGGAAAACCCATGCAATGGACAACTGATTCGGTGTCGCCGGGCCGGAGCGCGGCGCCTCGGAGGCACGCCCGCCCGTACCGGCACGTCGGCGTGGCGCTGAGCGCGATCGCGGGACTCGTGCTCGGCCTCTGCGGGGCAGTCGCTGCGCACGCAGAGGACCTCATCGAGGAGCCGATCTCGCTCTCAGGTCAACTCGCGAACGGCACTGCCTATGCGATCACCGTGCCTGCGAACTGGACGGGAACACTCGTCATGGACGCGGACCTGCGGTCGGCCACGAACGCCGAGGGCCGATGGCTCGCTGAGCAGGGCTATGCCGTGGCTTCCCGATCCCGCGACGTCACGGACTGGGATGTGGGCGGAGGCTCGCGCGACCTCATCGAACTGAAGGGGATCTTCGTCGACGCGGTGGGCATCGAACCTGCAACGACCATTGTCACCGGACGCTCGCTTGGAGGGTTGGTCTCACGTGATGCGCTGAACACCTTCGGGGAGGAATTCGACGGAGGCATCCCGATGTGCGGTGGTGGCAGCGGCCTGGTCGGGATGTGGAATCACCGGCTCGACGCATCGTTCGTCCTCGATGTCCTCGTCGGCGGCGGCGGCGCGATAGAACTCGTGCGCATAACGGACCAGTCGGCCGCAGATGCCGCTCTCGGCTCGCTCGTGGATCAGGCGATGGCGACCCCGGAGGGTCGTGCGCGTGTCGCGCTGGCAGGTGCCATCGGCGGCGTCTCCGGGCGGCCCGGCGGCGCGCCGGAGCCTGCAGACGACGACTACGCCACGCGCCTGCAGACGACGGCCTCGACGCTGAAGCTCCTTCTGCTGCGCCGTTCGGTGCTCGAGCAGACTGCGGGTGGGAACATGTCGTGGAATGCCGGCGTCGACTACACGCACCAGTTCGAGACCTCGGGGCAGACGGCGATGGCCGAGGCCCTGTATTCCGAAGCCGGCCTCGACCTCTCCGCCGACCTGGCGACGCTCGCCGGGGCCGAGCGGATCAGCGCCGACGTCGGCGCGGTGGAGTGGGCACGCACGAGTGGTGTCTACGACGGCACGCTTGAGATGCCGGTGCTGAGCGTCTTCACCGACACCGATCCGCGCGCCGCGCTCAGCGAACTGCGCGCCTACGAGGAGACGGTCGCAGCAGCCGGGAGTTCGGAGATGCTGCGCCAGGTCGTCGTCGATCGCTCGGGGCACTGCAGCTTTACCGCCGCCGAGTTCGTCGCCGCACTGGATGCGCTCATGGAGCGGATCGAGACGGGCGAGTGGGGTGACCGTGCTACCCCTGAGGCGCTGAACGCGCGTGCGGCCGCGCTGCAGGCCGAGACAACGATCGTGCTGGGTACGCCCGCGTACTACACGGTGTCGGACATCCCGCCGTTCCCCCGGCTGTTCACCTCGGACATGCTCCTGCCTGGGCTGGATGGGCGTGAGGGGATCCCGGTGACGGCTGAGGTGACGGACGAGTCGGGTGCGTTGACGCTGACAGTGGCGGAGTTCGGTACGGGTGTGGAGCTGGTGCGCACCGGTACGGCCCCGGACCGGTGGCGCTTCTCCGGCGAGCTGCCCACGATCACGGTCACCGACTCCCGCAATGCCGCGCAGGCAGCGGGTGGCGGCTGGGCCACTTCCGGTCAGTCCACCGCGTTCGTCTCGGGTGCGAATGTGGTCGGAGCCGATCACTTCGGGTGGGATCCGCGGGTGATCGACTCGCGCCCCGGTGTGACTGCCGGAGACCGATCGGAGACGGCCATGGACGGCGGGAACGGCCTCGCGGTTCCCTCGACCCTTGCCACCGCTACCGATGAAGGTCGACGCGGGGCCAGCGTGCTCGGTGCGGGACTGTTCCTCGACGTCCCCGTCGGCACCCCCGAGGGCGCCTACACCGCCGCAGTCACGGTATCCCTCTTCCCCGTCGACTGAGCATCGGATCATGTGGGGGACGGAGTCGTCGACTTCGTCCCCCGTGACCGTCTCGTCGAGGATGGGTTGCGCAACCCATGCGTTGCCGCCGAGATTCTTCCCAATAGGGTTGAGGTTCTGGAATATCAACTTTTATGATGTTAGTGTGGTTATCGCCCGATGCCGCTCATGATTTACACAACGATGTGGAGTCTCCGAAATGAAGATGCGACGAGCTGCTGTCCTCCTTCCCCTGCTGGCGATGTTCGCCACGGCAGGATGCGCCTCCGACGGGGCCGTTGTCCCCGATCCGTCCGATGACGCCGCACCGAGCGGCGTGAACACCGATGCACCGCTGTACGACTCACTTCCGGAGGCGATCCAGGAAGCCGGCGTGATCGTCGCCGCGGGCGACACGCACCCGCCCTACCGCGCGATCGAGGAGGGCGGCGAGATCACCGGCATCGACCCCGATATCCAAGCCGCGCTCTCGGAGCAGCTGGGCGTCCCATTCGAGATCGTCACGTCCTCCGGTCTCGATGCGATGCTCACCGGCATGCTGTCCGGGCGATTCGATGCGTTCAACGGTCCCGTCCGGGTCACGCCTGAGCGCCTCGCGGAGTTCGACGGCGTGGTGTGGATGACCACCCGCACGTCCTACATCTTCTTGGCGGAGCGCGAGACGGATCTCGGAACCCCCGAAGCCGTGTGCGGTGCCCGCGTTGCGGGTGTCACCGGCTCGGTCACCGAGAGTCAGCTCGCCCGCTACAACGAGTGGTGCGCCGGCGAAGGGCTTCCTGCCGCCGAGTTCATCGGACTGGAGGACAGCAACCAGACCTTCCTCGCGGTAAATTCGGATCGAGCGGACTTCGCGGGCACGACCCAGTCTGCAGCGATCGATCTGTCCGCGACTGAGCCGGGAGCCTACGGGTACCTCATCCAGTCAGACGACCAAGGCGCGGGCGTCGATCTCCTCGCGATGTTCATGCCGAAGGACAGCGGCCTCGCCGATCCCATGCTGGCCGCGTTCGAGGCGATCTTCGAGAACGGCGAATATGAGCGCATCATGGCGGAGTGGGGCATCAAGGATGCCGCGGTGGACGAGCCGCTACTGAACCCGGCCTCCTGACGCACTCGAAGACGAGGACCGACATGACCGACGTCACCACGCGCCCCTTGCGCAACCCGCACGCCGATCGATCGATCGACGCTGCGAACGCGCGTCGCCGTATCCATCCATGGCGCGTCGTCGCCGGTCTTGCGATCATTCTGGTCACCGCGCAGATCCTCCACTTCCTCATCACGAACGAGCGCTTCGACTGGCCTGTGGTGTGGGAGTACCTCTTCAATCCCAGTGTCCTCATGGGCCTGGGCATGTCAATCATGCTGACGGTGGTGGGCATGGTGCTGGGGTCGATCCTCGGCACCATGCTCGCCGCCGGGCAACTGAGCTCGTTCGCCCCGGTGAAGTGGTTCTGCATCGTGTTCGTCGGGTTCTTCCGCGGCGTGCCGCCGCTCGTCCAGCTCATCTTCTGGTATAACCTGGCGTACCTCCTGCCGCGGATCGCGCTCGGTGTGCCGTTCGGTCCCGAGCTGTTGAGCTGGCCGACGAACGACGTCATCACTCCCCTCACGGCAGCGATTATCGGACTTTCGCTGCACGAGGCCGCATACATGGCTGAGATCGTGCGTGCCGGTATCATTTCGGTCGACTCCGGTCAGCGTGACGCCGCCTCGGCGATGGGCTTCTCGCGCTGGCATGCGTTCAGCCGGGTGGTCCTGCCACAGGCGATGCGCGTCATCATCCCACCGACCGGATCCCAGGTGATCGCGCTCCTGAAGGGAACGTCGTTGGTGAGCGTCATCGCGATGGGCGATCTGCTGCACTCCGTCCAGGTCATCTACAACCGCACCTATGAGGTCGTGCCCATGCTGCTCGTCGCCGTCATCTGGTATCTCGTGGTCGTCACCCTGCTGACGATCGTCCAACGACGGGTGGAGGGCCACTTCAGCCGGGGCATGTCCCGAACCGCCCGCGCACGGCGGACCATTCAGCGGATCGAGGAGCCGGCATGATCGCCGCGCAGGCGCAGGCGCAGGCGCAGGACAAGCCGGTGCTCGAGGTCATCGGGCTGCGCAAGCTGTACGGCGATGACGTCGCGCTCGACGGCGTCGACTTCGAGGTCCGCGTCGGCGAGGTGGTGGCTGTGCTCGGCCCCTCCGGCTCGGGCAAGTCGACGCTTGTACGCTGCATCGACCAGCTGGAGTCCATCGAGGGAGGTGCCATCTTCCTCGACGGCGAGCTCCTCGGCTACGAGCGACACCGCGACGGCATCCGCCCCCTCATGAATGCGGACATCGCCCGTCAGCGCCGTCGCATGGCGATGGTGTTTCAGCAGTTCAACCTCTTCCCGCACTGGACCGTGATGCGCAACATCACCGAGGCACCCATAAAGGTGCACGGTGTCCGCCCCGCCGAGGCGCGCGCTCGCGCGAAGGAGCTGCTCGCCCGAGTGGGTCTCGCCGACAAAGCAGAGGCCCATCCACGACAGCTCTCCGGCGGACAGCAGCAGCGCGTCGCGATCGCACGCGCCGTGGCCACCCAGCCGCGGATCCTCCTGTTCGACGAGCCGACGAGCTCACTCGATCCCGAGCTCATCGACGAGGTGCTGCAGGTGATCAAAGACCTCGCCGAGTCGGGGATGACGATGATCGTCGTGACCCACGAGCTCGAATTCGCGCGCAACGTCGCCGACAGATGTGTCTTCATGGCCGAGGGTGTCGTCATCGAAGACGAGCCATCCGCGAAGTTCTTCACCGATCCGCGCTCGACGCGACTGCGCGCCTTCCTCGGGATGGCACACGAGCAGCCGGCGGCGGAGGCCCGCGGGTGACCACTGTCCACGCCGTCGGTGACCTCGTGCTCGAGCGATCCGACACCAGAGCGCTGCTCGCTGCGAGCAGGGCCGTGTTGCGCCGAGCAGACGTCGTCGTCGGTCACCTCGAGATCCCTCATCTGCGCGAGGCGACCGTGCAGACTACCGATGTGCCCGCCATCCCTGGCCCGCCGGAGGCGCTGGACGGTGTCGCCGACGCCGGGTTCGGCATCCTCACTCTGGCCGGCAATCATGTCTACGACTTCGGCGCGGAGGGCATGCGCGAGACGGTCAGACACGCGACCGACCGCGGCATCGCCACCTGTGGCGTGGGCGAGACCCTCGACGAGGCCTTCGCACCCGCCGTGCGCGTGGTCGGAGACCATCGCGTCGGCGTGCTCAGCGTGAACGCCGTCGGGCCCCGCGAGACGTGGGCGAGCGGCCTCAAACCCGGTGCGGCCTACGTCGAGGTCATCACCCACTACGCAGATCGCGGCGCCAACCCTGGGGGTCCGCCGGGGATCACGACGTGGGTGAGCCCCGCGTCGCTGGAGCGCTTCACCCGAGCGGTGCGCGCTGCCGCGGCAGCGGTCGACCTGCTCATCGTGGCGATCCACAAGGGTCTCGTGCACACCCCGGCAGAGCTCGCGGACTATGAGCGCCCTCTCGCTCATGCTGCGGTGGAAGCCGGTGCCCATGCGGTCATCGGGCATCACGCGCACATCCTCCGCGGCGTGGAGATGTATCGCGGACGGGCCGTCTTCCATGGCCTCGGAAATTTCGCCACGGTGACATCGGCGCTCAACGCCGCATCGAGCGACGCGCCAGAGCGCGCGCGATGGGCCCTCGAGCGGCGACGGCTCTTCGGCTTCGAGCCAGACGCTGGGATGCCCGACTACCCCTTCCATCCGCAGAGCCGCAACACCGCGATCGCGGTGATCTCGCTGGCCGCCGATGGAAAAGTCGCCTACGGCATCATCCCCTGCTGGATCGACGACGCCGCACGCCCGACCCCGACTGGACCTGGGCCTCGGGGCGAGGCGGTCGTGGACTACCTGCGGTCGATCACCTCGAGTGCCGACCTGAACGCGCGCTTCGAGTGGGATGGCGATCGTCTGACCGTTGCCGATGCGCAGAACGGAGAGCTATGAGTACGGTGGGGCCCCTGACAGGCAAGACGATCATCGACCTGACGACGGCGCTCGCGGGCCCGTACGCGACCATGCTGCTCGCGAGCCTCGGCGCGCGCGTGATCAAAGTGGAGAACCCGACACGAGGAGGGGACTCCTCGCGCAACAACTCACCGTACGTGACGGCAGAGGGACTTCGGATGCGCCGGCTCGCCGCCGACGACATGTCCGTCTCCATGATGGCGCGCGGCCGCGGGAAGGAGAGCATCACGCTGAACCTCAAGACCGAGGAAGGACGGAGGATCTTCTTCGATCTGGTGCGCGAGGCGGACATCGTCGTCGAGAACTACAGTGCCGATGTGACGCGCCGACTCGGCATTGACTTCGAGGCGGTCCGCGTGCTTAATCCACGCTTGGTCTACACCTCGATCAGCGGCTACGGCGCGCAGGGAGTCCCGGGAGACGGGAAGGCCATGGATACGATTATCCAGGCTCTCAGCGGCGTGATGATGACAGCCGGCGAGCCGGGGGACGGTCCCGTGCGGTTCGGACTGCCGATCGGTGACCTGGTCGCTCCGCTGTTCGCGGTTATCGGCACTCTGGGTGCGGTGATGCACGCTGATGCGACGGGCGAGGGTCAACATGTCGACGTCTCGATGCTGGGCGCGCTCACGTCGCTGGTGGCCTGCGAGCCGTTCGACGCGCTGGAGTCGGTGGGGTTCCCTCTGCGCACGGGCCGCGTTGTCCCGCGACTCGCCCCGTTCGGCACCTTCGCCTCAGCCGACGGCTGGTTCGCGATCTGCGCGCCCACCGATGCATTCGCCCGGGGAACGCTGATGGCGATTGGGCGCCCGGAACTCGTCACCGACGAGCGGTTCTCCACGCGAGACGCGCGGGTCACCCATGCCGCCGAGATCCATGCGTTGATATCGGAGTGGGCGCGCGACCGATCGAGCATCGAGGTACTCGACGCCTTCGAGCGAAACGGCGTCCCCGCGGCTCCCGTCCGCGATACTGGGACCGCCGTGCGCGACGAGGTTGTGACCAGCCGCGGCGAGGTCGTGCCGCTCGTCCATCCCACCTACGGCCATTTCGATGGGTTATACGGAAGCGGATTGCCGATCGTGTTCTCGCGGTCGGATACGCAACTGGACAAGCCTGCTCCCGGATTGGGCGAGCACACGGATGCCGTGCTCGGCGAGCTCTTGGGGTACAACGCCGATCGGGTCGAGCGTCTGCGGCGCGACGGTGTGCTGTGAGCAGAGCTGATGCTGGCCCGGTGATCACCGTCGTCGGCGGCGACGTTCCTCGGCAGCTCGCGCTCGCGGCAAGCGCGTTGCCGCGTCGACTGTTCGGCTCGTGGGACGGACCGATCGATCCCGAGGCACAGGAGCTTCTCGGCTCTGCTGACGCCGTCGCCGCCCGCATCCTCACCCGACTCCGTGCCGAGCCCGGGTCGGATGCGATCGTGGTGTGCAATGACAGTCAGGCCCACCTGCGCCTGTTTTATGCCCTGCGCGCGATCGGGAGCAGCGTGCCCCTCCATCTGATCGATCTGCCTCGCAGCGACACGCCACCCGCGCGTGCCTTCGCCCGTGCCGCACTCCACCGGTTCGCGACGTTCTGCTCGGAGGTTGCCGGTGCCCGCATCGACAGTGACTCACTGGCCGCTGCGGCTTCGGCCGAGCGGGAGGTCGGCGACGCGTTGCAGAGGCTGCGGGCGCGCCGTCGTGCAGCACGACCCGGATGCACCGGCGCGGCGGCGTTGGACGCCTACGCCGCCGCGGCGACTCTCCCGCCACGTGAAGCAGTGACACGCATCGACGATGCCACCAGCGCGCCGGTCGATCGGCGGCGAGTGCACGTCACCGGATCATCGCATCCGGATGCGACGGTCTACACGATCCTGGAGCGCTCAGGCTGCCTCGTCGTGAGCGAGGATCACGACACGGGCGATGGCGCCCTGCTCGGCAGCGCCGCGGCCGGGGACACACTCGACACGGTGATCGAAGGTCTTCTCGGAATCCACTTCGCCCGGACCGGCGGCTCGGCCACGACCTCCAGCGCCGCGCGCTCGGCGCTCACGCGAGAGACGGTACTCGCCAGCGGCGCGCACTCAGCGGTCGCGCTGATTCGACGAGGCGACGAAGCGCCGCTGTGGGATCTGCCCGAGCAGCGCGCTGAACTGGAATCCCTCGGGCTCGCGCTTCACGTTCAGACAGGAGTAGCAGCGGGCGACGCCGTAGCGGCGGGCGAAGCTCTCTCCGCCTCGCTGCGACTCGAGGAGGTCAGATGATCCGTCCGCATCACGATCGCCTCGCCACCGCTTCAGCGGCCACTGGGTATCAGCGGGAGTGGTTCCGCGAGCTGCGCGAACGCGCAGCCCAAGGAGCACCAATCGCGTTGGTGAACGCGGACGCGCCGCACGAGGTGCTGCGCGCACTGGGAATCCCGTACGTCGTGAATCAGTGGTGGTCGTCGATCATCGCCGCGAAGGGCGCCGGACCACCCAGCCTCGCGACGATCGCCGCTCTGGGGCTTCCCGACGACAGTCGCCAGTACGACGTGCTTCCGCTCGGAGCCCAGCGGCTGTCGCAGGACGACGCACCGTGGGGTGGACTCCCCGAACCTCGATTCGCCGTGGCGGAGCGAGGCGGCGATGTTACACACAAGATCTTCGAGCAGTGGGGGCGCAGCCCAGACACGGAGACGTTCCTTCTTTCGCGCACCGCAGCCGTACCCGCGCCTGAAGGATGGTGGGAGCTCACTCCGCATCGATGGGAGGAGGTTTTCGGGTCGGAGCGCATCGACCTGCTCGCCGGTGAGATCACGCTGCTCGTGGCATGGCTGGAGGAGAGGACAGGCACGACGCTGGATCGCGGCGAGTTCTCCCGAATCCTCGACCTCGCGAACGAGCAGGCCGAATGGAACCGTCGAACCCGCGATCTCCTCGCAGCGGCCCGCCCTTTACCCGTCGAAGTGACCGATTCGATACCGAGTGTCATGATTCCGCAGTGGCATCGCGGGACCGCGTGGGCAGTCGAGGCTGCACGGAACCTGCACGACGAGGTGGCGGAGCGGATCGCGGCCGGTGCCGCAGTGTGTCCCGGGGAGCGCATCCGACTGATGTGGATCGGACGAGGACTCTGGTCGGATCTGGGCATGTACCGCTCGTTCCAGGAGGAGTTCGGCGTGGTCTTCGTTTGGTCGATGTACCTGGCGATCGCCGCAGACGGCTACGCGCGGTACGGTGAAGACCCGATCAGGGCTCTGGCTGCACGCTTCGTCGGCCTCACCGACCTGCTCTACGTGCCGCCGATGTCGACGTCGTGGTATGTCAAGGAAGCCCTCGCGCACGGTGTGGATGCGGTCGTGCATCTCGTCGCCGATGACACTCCCGGGGGTGCCCTGATCACACGGGCGCTGGAGGATCGAGACATTCCGGTGCTCGAGATCCGTGCCAGCAACGCCGACGCGCGCTCGACCGGAGTCGTGCGCGAACGGATCGCCGAGTTCCTGCGGGAACGCGTCGGCTCCACATCATGAGATGAGAGGCCCTGCCGTTCTGACGCCGTTCGCGAACGGCAACTTCTCTGTGTACTTTGCGGGACAGGTGGTCTCGAACACCGGAACGTGGTTCCAGAACCTCGCGCTCTCACTGGTGATCCTGCAGGCGACGGGTAGTGCGGCGTCGCTCAGCGGCGTCACGATCGCCCAGTTCCTCCCGCTGCTGCTGCTCAGCATCCCGGCGGGATGGCTGGCGGACCGCGTCCCTCCCCGCTCGATCCTGCTCGTCACCTCGGTCGTCTCTGCGGCGATCGTCGCCGCGCTCGCGGTCACGGTGTCCGAAGCTGCCCCCGTCCTTCCCGTGATCTACGTGCTCGTCGCAGCGCTGGGCACAACCCATGCGTTCGAGAGGATCGCCGCGCAGGCCATCATCTTCGAGATCGTGGGTCCCGGTGCGCTCACGCGTGCGGTGTCGCTGAGCACCATCGCACTCGCATCGGCGCGGTCGATCGGACCGGGACTGGCGGGGATCGCGTTCCAAGACCTCGGGGCCACGGCGTGCATGCTCGTCAACTCGGCATCCTTCGTGCTGGTCTTCGTCTCGGTGCTTCTGATCCGCCCTGCGCGCCTGCACCATCGTCCGGTGACGACGTCCAAGGCGGGCGCGCCCCCGAAGCCCCGGCTTCGAAGCAACCGCCCGCTCGTGACGCTTCTGGTGGTGAATGTCATCGTCGCTCTGTGCGCGTTGAACCTGCTCCTCGTACTGACCTCGACGGTCACCCTGACGTTCGCGGGCGACGCGACGGCTGTGGGCGCAGTTCACGCGCTGAACGCGATCGGCGCGATCATCGGCGGGCTGATCGCCGCGGGGCGGTCGATCGTGACAGTCCGCTCGCTCGCCGCCGCCTCGGCTGCGCTCGGCGCCGTACTGGTGCTCAACGCCGTCGCACCTACCCTGCCGGTGCTCCTCCTCCTGGGCCCGGTGCTCGGGTTGGGCGTGGGCTACTACCAAGGCATCCTGTACGCCGCGGCGCAGGCGAGTGTGCCACCGGAGATGATCGGGCGCTCCATGTCGCTTGTGACGATGGGCAACTACGGAGTCATGCCGATCGGTGCACTCCTCCTCGGCTGGCTCATAGACGCGTCGTCGGGAAGGGTGGCCCTGCTCGTCGGGGGTATTGGAGCGCTGCTGTGCTCAGTGTTCGTCGCGGTGCGCACCCGGGATCACCAGTGACAGACGACTAGATGTACCCGGCTATGAGGATGGTTCCTGTGCGGGTCTTGTGAAAGGGGAGAACCTCCGGGCTTAGTGGAGATATCTGACGTCTTCACAAACTCGGAGGTTCTCGTGTCCCACCGTAACGCGCGCCTGACCGTACACGGCAGGCTGCTCATCGTTGATCGCGCCCGGGCGGGGTGGAAGCAGGCGCATATCGCTGCGGCGATGGGGGTGTCCCGACGCTGCGTGAAGCGGTGGCTGGACTGCTACCGCGCTGTGGGCGAGGCCGGTCTCCACGACCGCTCCTCACGCCCGCACCGCCTCGCCAACCGCACTCCCGATGCCAGCCCGGCCGCGGTGGTCGCGATCCGGAAGATGGAGCGAGTCGGGCGGGACGAGGTCGCGGCCCGGACCGGGGTGCCGGCACGGCATCACCCGGATCGAGCGTCTAATCACCGACAACGCCTGGGCCTACCGATACTCGCTGCGCGGCGTCTGCAGCGATCACGGCATCCAGCAGAAGTTCATCAAACCGCACTGCCCATGGCAGAACGGCAAGGCGGAGAGGTTCAACCGCACCCTGCAGACCGGGTGGGCATACCGGCAACCATTCACCTCAAACAACGACCGCACCGCCGCCCTTGACCCCTGGCTCGAGCACTACAACACTGAACGACGCCACTCAGCCCTCGGAGGCAACACCCCGATCAGCCGACTGCAATCAACGTCCCGACCCGGTACAACTAGATGGGCGCCAGCTTTGTGCCGCGACTCGGCCGCCGCCGCAACGCGACTGCCTCGCCCTCCGCCTTCTTGTCGCCGAAGTAACCGCCGGCCAGCACCTCGGCGGCGCGGTCCAGGATCTCCGGGAGGGCTGCACCGAGGGTGTCATCGAGCTCGCTGTTCAGCCGTACCTCGCGCGCGATGAGCGCCCGCTCGCATTCGTGTAGCGCCGCCCATCCGCGTTCGGTGAGACGGACCAGTCGCACGCGCCGGTTGGTCGGGTGTTGCACGCGTTCGATCAGCTCGGCGGTGAGCAGCTCACTCGAGACCACGTGCGCCGCCTGCGAGCTGACGAAGGTGCGGCGCGCGATCTGGGCGTTGGAAAGCGGAACGCCTTCGCCGAGGACCTGAAGGATGAGCAGCTGGGGGAGGGTCAGCCCATGCGAGAGCGCGTCGTTCTCCGCGGCGCGGTTGAGTGCCCGCGCCAATCGGTAGGCGGTGTAGTTCAGCCGATCGGTCGCAGGCTTCCCGCGGTCATCTCGAGGCAGTGCCAACACGTTTCCACTGTACGGGGCTCGCGGCGTCGTGGACGGCCGATGCTTCGGCTCGCCGTCCTCGCTCAGTACAAGTGCTTCGGCTCCCTCTGCTCGCTCGGCACACTTGACTCGGGCCCAGGCGCGGGTCAGACCTCGGTGAGCGGCCAGCCCGTGTAGGCCTCGGCGAGGTAGGTCATGCCCGCCTCGGACTCGACGACCGAACCCAGCTCACCGAGCTGACGCACTTGGTCGAAGTCGTCGCATCGGGGGAGGTGTGCAGCATGGAGGTCATCCACCACGAGAACTGCTGAGCCTTGCAGATGCGCGGAGCGCGGCATACGCGAACCTGTCGATGAGCCGCTCTTCGCCCTCGAGGAGCAGTGCCTGCAGCGCGCGGCTCAGCAGGATCACGTCGACGACGACGAGGTTCATGGCCCTTCGCGCCGGTCTGCGGGACGGTGTGCGCGGCGTCTCCGACGATCGCCACGCGACCGCGGCGCAGCTCGTGGGCGACGAAGCTGCGGAACCTCAGCACATCGCGCTGGAAGATTGGCCCCTCAGCGAGGGGCAGCAGCGCACGCGACACACGAGGCGTGCAAGGGGTCGCTGGTTCAAATCCTGTCATCCCGACCGGTAAGTCCCGGGAACCTAAGGGTTCCCGGGACTTTTTCGTGGGTGAAACTTGATCACGTCATCGCAATGCCATCACTTTGACCTGTCCAGCGTCGTGTCGCGGCGGGGTGCCTCGACTGGCTGGACTTCGCTCCGGCGGTAGAGCCGCGCTGACTGATTCGGTGCCCGTCGCGGTGGCGGTCATCGGGCATTTCTGCGGGCGGGCCTTCTGAGGCAGCATCGCCTGAACCTCGGGCTAGCGGTGGCGGTTGGAGTTGTGGGCGGTTATGGGGCCGGTGGGGGAACCGGCGATCGATCTGGATATCGGTAGATTCGCCGGATGGGAGCTTTGCGTGCCGCCATGGTCGGGTTCACCGTTGTTGTGCTTTCGGCCACGTTGTCCGGATGCTCGATCGACTCGGTGATCTGGGGGGCAGACGGTGCCCGTTCAGACGACCGAAGAGCTCGTCGACGATATGTCCACGGGCGAGGCCTCGGGCCTCATCTGCGACGAGTCCGTCGCGGACCTCGGCAAGGCGACGGATTGGGTCGGCCTGTCGGCTGGCGAGCCGGAACACTTCGTGGGCGACTACTGGGAGAAACAGGCGGTACTCGATCCCCAATGGAGCATCAATCTCGAGGGCCTTCCCGAGGGTTTGACACCCGGGTCCACGTACCCGGGTGACGTCTTTTACCGCGAGACGGACGAGGGACTGTGCGTGATCGACATCGCCTGGTCCACTCTCGTCGACGTCGGCTGACCGTTCCACACCGCTCCGCAGGATGCCCGCCTTGGGTGCCCGCTGACGGACCGACTTACGAGCGGTGACTGCCGAACTCGCGTTGCACATCGGCGAACGCCTGAACCTCGTCCTGAAGGCGGTCTGCCAACCACTCTCCGTCGCGAAGCCACTTTTGCAGGTTGGTGTCGGCGTCCCACCCCTCGAACGGGTCGGCGTGCTCCTCGAAGAAGGCCTGCCACCCGGCCAAGTCCTCCGTAAGCTCCTGACTCAGGCCGTAGGTCTCAGGTGTGGTCGTGTACCCGACGTCCCACGTCGGTGTGGAGTTCTCCCAGAGCGGGAAGTCGCGCGAGTAATCGGCGAACATGCGGATGACCCGCCGCTCCGGCGGGAACCGAGGTAGGGGCGGTGGCATGTTGAGACAGTAGCGGACCGGCCTGCGGGCGTCGATCGACGCCCACGCCTGTCCGATCCGGACGCACTGGGATTCCTACTCATCCTTTGCGACGGCAGCACGCGGCGACAGCCCGTGATAGCCCCAATCGGCGCACAGTTCGAGCGGCTCTTGGCGACACTCGGCGATTGCCTCAGCTAGACGACGCCAGCGGGGTCGAGCTCCCGTGAGCGCTGACAACGGCCTCCAGCATGCCAACAGTGCCAAGCCGGACGATGCGAACCCCCGGCATCACAGGCCGAAATCATGGGTGGTCGTGCGGGCATGGGTCACCTTAGGGCTCGATCTCCCCAAAAGTGGAGGTTGAGCCCCGTCTCGCGCAACCCGTTAAAGGTGGGTCTTTTTCAGGTATCCGACTGGCGTCTCAGAACTTCCTCAACGCAGGGAGAATTTCGCACTCGGGAGGCTCGCTCGGCCATCGCGTCTCGGGACCATGCGCCGATCGCGTGTCATGAAATGGGGGAGCCTGTCGGGTGCTCACGGGGGGCACGAGATCGTCTGCGTCCTAGCCAGACAAGGATCGAACCGCCGACGACAAGGCATGCCGCAACAATCAATGCGATGTTGAACGTCACCTGGTCGCCGACGCCCACACGCAGATTCTCCCAAAGGAGGTAAGTGAAGGCCCCGACGAAAATTGACGCCATCAAGCTGAAGTACCCCGCGGCAATGAGTCCGCCCCCTGGGCCCGGAGGCGGGCTAAAGTCCGCAGGTCCCGGAAGCCTAGCCGGGGCCGGGGCCGGCAATTCCGGGCTGGAGGATTCCGCGGGTTCAACTGCGAGAATCTGAGCCACGCGCACGGTTGCGGCCTCGTATGCATTGGAGATTACAGCGCTCCGTTGTTCCGGAGGCAGTTCAAAGTCGGTAGTGCGCACCGCTGGCGAGACAGGTACCACGATGACGTGGTCGCCCGGTCCAGCTCCGGCCCACACCGGCACCTTGACCGCCGCCCCCAGGGAGGCTCCGAGGACTGAGGTGGCGTCGAACAACAGAAATGTCTGGAACCGAAACGTCACGAGAAGGAGACCCGCGACAATCGCGATGGCGGCTGGCAGTGCCAGCATCAGAAAGAAAGTCACGGGGGTCCATAGCCCGGCCAAGGGATCGTCGCCGGCGGGTCGCAACCCAAACAAGTCCCTCAACTCGTGAAGGGCCCAGAGCGACAGCCCAAAGCACAATGCGATCGCGCCGAGCAAGATAACTCGGACCATGCGGCCACCCGCAAGGAAGCCAAGAAAGTCGATCAGCACCGGAAGGATGCTCTTTCTCCCGATGATGAGAAGAGGTAGCGCGACAGCTGCTTGCCAGGCAGCGCCCTCCCATGAATAAAGCGGGTGACCGGCGAACAGTACGCCTAGCATGGCGGCGAACGCTAGTCCAAGGCCGAGCGCCGCGCAGAACCTCTGCAACTTCCCTCCGGGCATCTCGCGCTTGGGTAAGCGGGACTTCACCTCCGTCTCGCCGACGAATTGTCCTGGCCGATCGAGTAGCAGCGCGGGGTCCTCAGAAGCTGCTTTCAGTACAAATCCGACAGTCCGAACTGTGTCAGGGACCGCGTCAAGGTGCCGGAAGGCTCGGAAAGAGGCGTCCGCGAATATGAACCGCGGGTAGTTGGCCCACGCCCCGCCGTCGAAGATTCGACTCTGGCGCCAGTGTTCGCCATCGCCGCCCATCACGAGTGCTTGTTTCGGGAGTGCACCCGGGATCGCAGAAGAAGCCACGACGGCCCAGGAGACTTGTGTCTCCGGGGCGTTGGTGTGATTTAGCACGACGGGTGTCCCGCCGTCGGCATCGAGCACTACGACGAAGAGGTCGATTCCAGTCGCATCGAAGAGTTCAGCAAAAGTTACGTCGGTCTCGATGTCAACCCGGGGGCCACGCAGGCGCGCTACCTGGCCACGGAGGAGCCCCTCCAACCAGTCACGTAAGGCGCTGGTCTCGTAGAGCGGACGATCGGCACCCATGATGGCATCGACGTGATGCCACCAACGCGCTTTACGCAAGCTGGCCAGCCCTTCCGCACTCCGGGCCTCCAGCTCGGCGGGGCTCAGTCCGGCCGCTATCAAGCAGGCGGTGATCGCACCCGCGGACGAGCCCGCGACCGCTTGAAACCAACATCGATGTTCGGCGACTGCTCGCAAAGCGCCGACGTAAGCAACGCCCTTTGCGCCACCACCCTGGAACACCCCATTCCAACGTTCCAGGATCGAGGCCGCTTCCCACCATCTTTCGGTCGTCACAACCCGCAGGCTACGACACGGCCCGTGCGTGCAACAGGTTGCCGATGCGGGAAGCGGGATGACCATCGATTCTGAAGGGCGGCCAACTCGCCAGCGAGGTTAGGCTGCAACTTCTTCGCCGATCGACATCGCGCAGGTATTCGCAGAGCTTGCCGTCGAGGTTTGGATCGGCTCGCGCCGGCACTAACCGACGTCGAGGGTGCGAAGCTTTCCAGAACCCTTGTCGAGACGGTTGCAGGCAGCTTGTCGACCTGTGTCCGCTGAGGGACCGGCAATCGGTCGCATAATTAGTTTCGAAGTCCCGCGCCCTCTATCTGGTTGCGCCGCTGTGGACTTTATGCGGCTTGCTCGGGGCTGGCGGGTTCCGCGCCGTCTGGCCAGGCTGCCAGGCACACCTTGTTTCCCGACCGGTCGGCGAGGATCCATCCGCTGGGCGCCTCGACGGATTCAACCACCCGGCCCCCCGCGGCCACTGCCGCGGCGACGCGAGCCTCGATGTGCTCCTTGGCCAGCGAGACGTCGATGTGCATGGCGTGAGTGAGGGGCTTTGAAGGGTCCAACTCCTGCATCCATACCGTTGATCCCTGACCGAGCGGATCGATGCAGTTGTCCTCGTGCAACGGCGCGTATCCCAGCACCGCTCGCCAGAACCGCAGATCGATCGCGTCGGGCATTGCTGCGACAGCGACCTGCACCTCCTGTACCCGGGCCGTGTCGGCGACCGCACCGTGGTCGCGGGCGATGGTCGAGATCTTCCTAGCCACATCAAGGTGCGACCGTTCGGTTCCCCACATCTCGCGAGTCAGCTTTACCGTGAGACGGTCCGAGACCGCTGTCAGCAACGTGCGCGGGCCGAGCCCTGGGATCTCCGCCACGGCCGCCGCCAGCCGCGCAGCCTCCTGGAGCGAGCCCACCTTGAACACGGCGGTCGGGCCACCATGAAGAATCACCCAGTCATCGACGCCTTCGCCGGTGAGGAACGCACGCCACCCGTCTTCGCTCATGGCGATCACCCTACGCGCGCGGCGCCGCGCGCGGGAGCGCGCCCGCGGGCAGACCGCCCGTTCATCGACCGGGTTTCGGTCGACTCCATCCGGTGCGATGGTGGCCGCATGGAGATCATCGAGTGGTGGCCGAAGCTGGACTCCGACGCCAAAGCGTGGCTCATCGCACACAACGGCGAAGCGGTGTCGCCGGAGGTGATGAGCAAGATCGCGGCGGCCGGCGGCTCCGTGACCTCGAGCGCATGGTGGGTCGGCGAGTCAGGACCCGACGGCTACTTTCTCTCGGACGAAGCAGTCGACTGGATCGAGGCCGCCGCCAATGACGAACCCGACTGATTCGCGCGCGGCGAAGGACCGGTATCCGTGCGTTCGCCGACTGTCGTTGATCGCTCGTCGGTTCCGCGCCGACGAGTGACGCAGTGACTCGCGTGTTGTCTAGTGGATAGGGTCACACCATGACAGCGCAGCCCGTCGTGGAGAAAAACCCGCTGATGAAGCGACCCCGACCGATCAGTCGCGGCACCGTCCTCGCGGTCGGAGTGATCCTGATTCCGATGGCGCTGACTGTAGCGTTCAACAGCTACGGCGCGCTCACAGTCGATGGAGCGCTTCGCATGGCGTTCGCGACCGTTGCCGGCCAGACGATCGCTATTCTCAGCGCGATCACCGCACTTGTCCTCACGGTTAAGCGCAGATATGCCTGGCCGACCACCGTGGCGTTCGCAATCATCACCGCGTTAGTCACTATGTGGGCGTTCGGCAGTATCGCGTCAGCCGGCGAGTCACTGCTAAACCGCTTCGACGTGATCGCCGACGTCAACCAGCTCAACACTTAACATCCCGCCGCCGGTCAAGCAGCGCGGTAGACGGGGGCGCGGAGTAGTCGGTCACCTATTCGATGATGAGCGCGCTCAGCGACCAACTTGCGGCCTCGACAGGAATCCCGCCTGCGACGAGCATGGCCGCATGGAAGTCATCCGCGTTATCGCCGATCTGCACGTCGCTGACATCCCCGCCGCACGGGACTTCTACACGGAGTTTCTCGGACTCAGTGCAGAGGACTTCAACCTGGGCTGGGTCGCGCGATTCTCCGCCCCCGAGCTCAGTACCTACGACCAGACCGTACACATCCAACTGGTCTCACGTGATGCATCTGCTCCGGTGGATCCCGTCGCATCGATCTTGACGCCGGACGTCACCGCGGCCTACGAAGAGGTAAAGCAGCGCGGATACGAGATCGTGTACCCGCTGACTCACGAACCCTGGGGCGTGCATCGATTCTTCGTCCGCGCCCCCGACGGCAATGTCTTCAACATCGTGCACCACGACAAGTGAGAGGCACGCAGGAGGACCGTCATGGGGCCGCCGTGGTCCCGTGGCGGCGGACCGTGTCACGCTACATTGACAGGATGCCTTTCGCGTTGCTCTTCACGTTGACCCTTGCCCTGCTGGCCGTGTTCCAGCTCGCGCTCGTGTTCGGTGCACCGTTGGGGCATTTCGCGTGGGGCGGGCAGCACCGCGTGCTTCCAGCCCGTAAGCGCATTGGGAGCGTCATCTCCATACTGATCTACGGGATCATGGCGGTTGTGGCGTGGGACCGCGTGGGCGCGATTAGCATCTTCCCGGACCAGTTCTCTCAGGTCGCGATGTGGGTGATCTTCGCCTACTCGACGCTCGGGATCCTGATGAACGCGATCTCCCGCAGCAAGCCGGAGCGCTACACGATGGTGCCGGTTGCGGTCGCGCTGTCGGTGCTGTCGTTTCTGATCGCGATGGCCTACGGAGAGATGGCAATGGCGATCTGACCCGCACCTCGAAGATGGCCCACGCCCGGGTGCAGCGGTCGGCACCTGGCTCAAGAGACCCAAAGCCACGGCGCGGCCCCCGGAAACGGGCATTCACAACCTGAGCGCTGTGAGCATCAGATCCGGGAAGACCCCGATCGAACGGCTCCGTCGCCGAGATCCTCCAGCGTGGCAGGATTAGCGCGCTCAGGGACCGATGAAGGTGCACGCCCAGGCCGACCGCCTACGATTCGCGGGCTGTCCGACCCCGGTGACTCGGCGGCCCAGTCGCCATCACAAGATGACCCGAATGATCAGTAGAGGGAAGCGGGGACCTGGGTCGTGACCCGCTTTTCGGCGCAGGTGAGGCGGTCGAGAACTTGAACATCGAGCGCCCGCAGGGCACGCTCGTGCTGGAACTTGACGCCGACGGTCATTTACTCGGAGTCGAGGTACTCGGAGCAAAGGCCCTGCTGACGGCAGAGACTATCGGGGACGCCGACGTGCTCGCGTAGCGACCGGCTATCGATCTGGATATCGGTAGATTCGCCGGATGGGAGCTTTGCGTGCCGCCATGGTCGGGTTCACCGTTGTTGTGCTTTCGGCCACGTTGTCCGGATGCTCGATCGACTCGGTGATCTGGGGGGCAGACGGTGCCCGAGTGATTCAGACGACCGAAGAGCTCGTCGACGATATGTCCACGGGCGAGGCCTCGGGCCTCATCTGCGACGAGTCCGTCGCGGACCTCGGCAAGGCGACGGATTGGGTCGGCCTGTCGGCTGGCGAGCCGGAACACTTCGTGGGCGACTATTGGGAGAAACAGGCAGTACTCGATCCCCAATGGAGCATCAATCTCGAGGGCCTTCCCGAGGGTTTGACACCCGGGTCCACGTACCCGGGTGACGTCTTTTACCGCGAGACGGACGAGGGACTGTGCGTGATCGACATCGCCTGGTCCACTCTCGTCGACGTCGGCTGACCGTTCCACACCGCTCCGCAGGATGCCCGCCTTGGGTGCCCGCTGACGGACCGTCTGCGCCGAGAGCAACGCGAGGTGGCGATCGCCCGACCTCGGCAGGTACAACCCTGCGGCGGTCGTCTACCTGGGGCCATCCTTCGGTCACACCCGATCCAATGGATCATCCCGTATGGCGAGCTGTTGCGACTGGACGGCGCGGACGCTCACCGCGGTGTACTGAATGGCAACATCGTTGCTCCCGGCTAAGAGAACGCTCGAGCGAGTAGCCAACCGCGGGAGGGCGGCACGCGAGCGCCACGCACAGCCCGTTGCCCGTCAGCTCGTGGCTCGCAGTGACGACCTGAAAGGTCGTTCTACTCTTCCGGGATGCGATAGATCAGTTCACCGTGAAGTATCGAGATCCATCCGTCTTCGTCGGCCGCCCACTGTTTCCACGCGTCACTGATCTCGCGAAGCCCGTTGTGGTCGGCGAGTCCGGAATCCGTGAGCTGGCCCGTTATCGCAGAGTTGAGGATGCGATCTGACCACATGCCACCCCACCATTCGCGCTGCTCAGCCGATGCGTAGCACCAAGTGCTCGACGTAACGTCGACGTTAGTGAAGCCTGCCGAATGCGCCCAGGACAGCAAGCGCCGACCGGCATCCGGCTCTCCCCCATTGAGGCGAGCGACATCGCGATAAAGCCTCAGCCAGGAGTCGAGCGCGGGCAGCTCCGGCCACCAGCAGAACCCCGCATAGTCGCTATCTCGGACAGCGACGATCCCACCGGGCTTCGTAACCCGAGCCATCTCACGCAACGCCTGAACGGGATCAGCGACATGCTGGAGCACCTGATGTGCGTGGGTCACATCAAAGCTGGCGTCGTCGAATGGGAGTGCATGGATGTCGGCCGTTCGAAAGTCGATGTTGCTCACGCCCCGCTCCGCAGTTGTCGTCCGCGTCACCGCCAGCTCATCCGGTCCGATCTCAGTCGCGCTCACGGACTGGGCGAGTTGAGCGAGGTCCGCCGTGATGGTCCCGGTGCCGGCACCCACGTCGAGGAGTCGATCGGTGGGCTTGAGCAGCGGCAAAAGATGGGCCGCGGAGTTCTCCGCGGTTCGGGAGCGGTGTGATCGCAACACGGACTCGTGATAGCCGTGGGTGTATTTCGCCATGAGATCTCCATTGAGGCCGGTGCAGGTTGTTCAGCTCAGCCTCGTTCGGTTGATGTGCCATGGGAAGACCGGGTCACTCCTAGGTGTGGCGCACCCCCTTTCCGCAAAGTCGAGGCAGGGTCTGCGAGAGTTTCTGTATGACTCACGAACTCGGCGATTTCCTTCGAGCCCGGCGCGCTGACGCCGCCCTCGAGCCGCAGCCGTCGAGGACGACCCGACGACGAGTCATAGGTCTGCGGCGCGAGGAGGTGGCTGCTGCTTCGGGCGTAAGCATCGACTACTACATTCGCCTCGAACAAGGCCGCGAGAGCAACCCCAGCGATACCG
This sequence comes from Microbacterium sp. zg-B96, assembly GCF_030246865.1. Classification (NCBI taxonomy): domain Bacteria; kingdom Bacillati; phylum Actinomycetota; class Actinomycetes; order Micrococcales; family Microbacteriaceae; genus Microbacterium; species Microbacterium sp. zg-B96. Next base: position 1,162,915 of record NZ_CP126738.1, read on the forward strand.
TGTTGAATGCGCTTGCCCGAACACTCCGACTTACCGCCGACGCCACGGAGCACCTCTACCGTCTTCGAAATCGCGGCCCATCGGCGCTGATCGCCGAGCGGAGGGTCGATGATGCGCTGAGAGATCGCATGACCGCGTTGGTCGAAGCCGTCAGTCCGCACCCCGCATATGTGCTCGATCGCTTGAGCTACATGGTCGCAGCAAACGCGGAAGGACTGACCCTCTACGACGGCTTCGCTGGCACACCACCAGCGCAGCGCAACACCTGCCGCTATCTCATGAACGATCCAAGAGCGCGAAGCACCTTCGTCGAATGGGAAGAGCTCGCCCACGGCGCCGTCGCACATCTGAGAGCCGCCAACGCGGATGATCTTCAAGACTCCGAGCTACAGGCGTTCGTTGGCGAACTGAGCGCGACAAACTCGCAGTTCAGAGCGTGGTGGAGCGGACACATCGTCGAGCGTCGGCGCACATCGATTAAGCACCTCCGAACCGACGGCGGCGACGTGGTCGCACTTCGCCATGAAGTCCTTTACCTCCCCGAGGACGGCCTCCGCATGACTCTGTGGCTCGATCCAGAACAGCGCTGACGGACCGGTCGCCTTCAGCGATCTGCTTACGCGACGAAACTGTCGCAGTGGTGGACCGGCTTTCGCACACCGGAACTGGCGCCTGGGTACACTCCAGGCGTGCGGATACGACCGCTGGACCTCGTGGACGTCTTGGCGTATCTCGTAGTGCTGGGACTGTTCATACAGCTGTTCCCGCAGGTGATCTCCGAATCGTTCCTTGTCGCTCTACTCACAGCCGTCGTGCTGAAGGTAGTTCTAGAGCTCGTTCTGTTGGTCAAGAAGCGCATCGTGTCTCGGATCCGTGGAGCACAACGCCGATCGATCCGCATCCTCAACGTGGCTGTCCTTCTCCTGGTTCTCCCGGGAAGCAAGCTTCTTGTTCTTGAGCTCATCGACCTTCTGTTCGGGGACGCTGTGTACCTCGGCGGGTTCTTCCAGGTGAGCGCGCTGATCGTGGCGCTGATGCTGGCGCGGGGCGGAATCCGGCGGCTGATGGCTGACCCCGCCAGGCCCGACGGTGGCGACGATGAATCTGGCGTGCGCTGACCGACCGGTATCCGTGCGTTCGCCGACTGTCGTTGATCGCTCGTCGGTTCCGCGCCGACGAGTGACGCAGTGACTCGCGTGTTGTCTAGTGGATAGGGTCACACCATGACAGCGCAGCCCGTCGTGGAGAAAAACCCGCTGATGAAGCGACCCCGACCGATCAGTCGCGGCACCGTCCTCGCGGTCGGAGTTATCCTGATTCCGATGGCGCTGACTGTAGCGTTCAACAGCTACGGCGCGCTCACAGTCGATGGAGCGCTTCGCATGGCGTTCGCGACCGTTGCCGGCCAGACGATCGCTATTCTCAGCGCGATCACCGCACTTGTCCTCACGGTTAAGCGCAGATATGCCTGGCCGACCACCGTGGCGTTCGCAATCATCACCGCGTTAGTCACTATGTGGGCGTTCGGCAGTATCGCGTCAGCCGGCGAGTCACTGCTGAACCGCTTCGACGTGATCGCCGACGTCAACCAGCTCAACACTTAACATCCCGCCCCCGGTCAAGCAGCGCGGTAGACGGGGGCGCGGAGTAGTCGGTCACCTATGCGATGATGAGCGCGCTCAGCGACCAACTTGCGGCCTCGACAGGAATCCCGCCTGCGACGAGCATGGCCGCATGGAAGTCATCCGCGTTATCGCCGATCTGCACGTCGCTGACATCCCCGCCGCACGGGACTTCTACACGGAGTTTCTCGGACTCCGTGCAGAGGACTTCAACCTGGGCTGGGTCGCGCGATTCTCCGCCCCCGAGCTCAGTACCTACGACCAGACCGTACACATCCAACTGGTCTCACGTGATGCATCTGCTCCGGTGGATCCCGTCGCATCGATCTTGACGCCGGACGTCACCGCGGCCTACGAAGAGGTAAAGCAGCGCGGATACGAGATCGTGTACCCGCTGACTCACGAACCCTGGGGCGTGCATCGATTCTTCGTCCGCGCCCCTGACGGCAATGTCTTCAACATCGTGCACCACGACAAGTGAGAGGCACGCAGGAGGACCGATGAAGGTGCACGCCCAGGCCGACCGCCTACGATTCGCGGGCTGTCCGACGCCGGTGACTCGGCGGCCCAGTCGCCATCACAAGATGACCCGAATGATCAGTAGAGGGAAGCGAGGACCTGGATCGTGACCCGCTTTTCGGCGCAGGTGAGGCGGTCGAGAACTTGAACATCGAGCGCCCGCAGGGCACGCTCGTGCTGGAACTTGACGCCGACGGTCATTTACTCGGAGTCGAGGTACTCGGAGCAAAGGCCCTGCTGACGGCAGAGACTATCGGGGACGCCGACGTGCTCGCGTAGCGACCGGGTTTCGGTCGACTCCATCCGGTGCGATGGTGGCCGCATGGAGATCATCGAGTGGTGGCCGAAGCTGGACTCCGACGCCAAAGCGTGGCTCATCGCACACAACGGCGAAGCGGTGTCGCCGGAGGTGATGAGCAAGATCGCGGCGGCCGGCGGCTCCGTGACCTCGAGCGCGTGGTGGGTCGGCGAGTCAGGACCCGACGGCTACTTTCTCTCGGACGAAGCAGTCGACTGGATCGAGGCCGCCGCCAATGACGAACCCGACTGATTCGCGCGCGGCGAAGGACCGGCAAGCGGTCGAGTGAGTAACGGGTTCAAGTCCCGCACCCCATTCCGTGTCGGCAAGCTCATCGTTCTACCGACCCCCGGCGAGCTTCGCATAACGATCGGGAACAAGAGTTTCTCGGATCAGCGGGGCGTTCCTATGCTGAGGCGATGTCGGGAGCAACGAGGATTGGTGCCGCGCCTCGTCAGCGGTCGCGGATGGGAGGCGGGCAGATTTTAAGCGCTGCGGATGGCACGTCGTCGCACATCGCAATCCCGAGCCCCGTACGATCGCGGAATGCCGTCACCGACACCGACCGCCGTTGAGCCCGGCATTTACCAGCACTTCAAGGGTTCCCGCTACGAGGTGATCGGCGCAGGGCGACATAGCGAGACCGGGGAGCACCTCGTCTTCTACCGCAAGCTCTACGACGATTACAGCTTCTGGGTGCGCCCGCTCGACATGTTCCTCGAGTCCGTCAGCCGCGACGGATACGAAGGCCCGCGGTTTATCCGAATCGCCTGACGACGCGACGGGATGCCCCGCCGCGGCCTTGGCGCCATCGTCCATCACGAGAGCACCTACGCACGAACACCGCTCATACCGGAACCTGCGACCGTTGAAGGACCGGCTAACGGCACGTAGGGTTGGACGGTAACCAGTGCGCGACCAGAACCCGGAAATTATGACGGAAACAACTCGCATCGACCGATTCCAGGTTTCCGTCGGCGGGCTTTCACGCGCCGAATTGAGAAGCGCGCTCACCTCTCGGGGCATCCTTCTCAACGAGCACGCCGAGACACTGCTCGACTCAAAGGTCTTCGGCGGCCAGGTCGCGCGCGTAATTACCGTCGACGAGAGTACGGTCGCCGCCCTCGGCTGCCCGGATGGGGCGACGCTCCCCGAAATCTTCAAGCTTGCACGGGAACAGGGTCTGCTCCTCTGCCCGGCGGACGCGGGCCCGTACCTGCGGTTGGCTCTGAACGATCAAGTGGCATCAGCGGACTCAGTGATGTCTGCGGGCAAGGCGCCGGACGGCGCCGTCACGATCGCGTCCGAACTGCTCAGCGACGACGTCCAGTATCCGAAAGGGTTCTACCTCCGCGTGGTGGACGGGCAAGCGTGGTTGCGCGGGTACCGATGCGACGACGAGTATGTCTTCTCCGCAGCCGACCGGTTCGTGTTCCAGGCGCCCGCACCCTCACCCTGATCGCAACGCACGCCGAAGGACCGGCTTCCGTTCGCCGGGGGCTCTCTGCTTGCCTCGTTGAGCCCGTAGCTCGGGCGCCCACGAGCCACTACTCGAGCCGGAGCGGCGCCGTCCGCGCACGGTAGCCTGAGCGCACTGCGCGGCGTCGGGCCGGCGCTCGAATCACATGGGAGCTCATTTCATGGCCGAAACTGCCGCCATCCTTGCCTGGACACTGCAGAACGAGATCCCGACACCCGCCGACGTGAACGAACTGCTCGTCGAAGGTGAGACTGCCGTTGCGTCCTTCAAGACCTTCCGCGACTCGGCTACCTTCACAACCAAGCGGCTCATCGTCCGCGATGCGCAAGGCATCACTGGGAAGAAGATCGAGATCTACTCGCTGCCCTACAGCTCTATCCACATGTGGTCGACGGAGAACGCCGGCGGCATGCTGGACCGCGACGCTGAGGTGGAGTTGTGGACGAAAGCCGGCCACATCAAGGTGAAGCTCACCAAGGGCGCCGACATCCGACGAATCGACGGCCTCCTCGCCTGGGCAACGCTCCACAGCCACTGAATCAACCCAGAAATGCGCGCACATCGCATCGCCGTCTGGCGGGCCGAAACGCATGCACGCTGATCGACCGACCTCCGTTCGTCGGGGGCTCTCTGCCTGCCTCGTTGAGCCCGTACCGCGGTCGGCCACAAGCCACTACTCGAGCCGGAGCGGCGCCGTCCTCGCACGGTGTCGACGCGGGCTGGCGCCTCCCTATTGATACCCGTACCCTTCCTCAACCCGAACACCCTCGAGGGCGGTTTACCCCGCCGTCGGCATCGCCCTCGTCGGGTGGGGCGTCGTGGCCATGGGCCGACGCCGCGGCGCGGTGCCGACCCAGCTCAGTCCCGGCCGAGTGGCGAGCGCCGCCCGCTGACGCACTGGTTGTCGATCGTCCCGCCGAGTGCCACACTGCTGGCAGCGGCACCCTGGGCCGTGCATGACCCGCTCGCTGCGCTCGAGAATCCATGCCGCATTACGACGAGGTGGTCACGATGCTCTCGACGCGGAAACGACTCGGTGCGGCGGCGATCCTGGTCATCGCACTCACGGCTCTCGCGGTGCCGGCCCCGGCGATCGCGGCAGACCCCACCGTACTCCCGGCAGGTCTGGCCTGCGGTTTCGAGGTGAGCCTGCAAGCAACGACGGAGGCGAACACGGTGACCCGAGAATGGGTCGACAGAGACGGCAACTCCGTGGTCCTGCTGGCCGGCAAAGGTCCGACCTACGTGGTGACCAACACCGACACCGGCGCATCGGTGACACTTCCCGGCAGGGGGTTCACGCAGACCACGACGACCTACGCCGACGGCTCATCCAGCACGCGTGACACCGGCCACAACCTGGTCATCCTCTTTCCGACAGACGACCCGGCGGGTCCCTCGACGACCCTCTACATCGGCGTGGTCGAGCTCACCAACACGGCCGACGGCGTGACGACGCTGGGGCAGAACGTCGGCCGCAGCCGTGATATCTGCGCCGAGTTGAGCTGAACCGTCGCATCGGCGGGTCGGGGGCGGGAAGACCCGCCTCGGCAGGATGGGGGCACGGCCAAGGTCGGGGAACGCCGCGCGCGGAACTTCCGGCGCGACACTCCCGAGCGCGGGCTGGCGGCGATGCAGAACCCGCTACGCGGCGGATCTGATGGCCGCCACCCCGACGAACTCCTGACGGTGGGTGAAAATCTTGCTGTCGCTGTGTTCCCGAAGGAGATCTGGAAACAGATCTGGTTCAAACGATCCCACCGCGAGACTCGGCCAAACTCTGAATCCCACGACTCAGGACCGTGAGATCGGTGTATGCCTGCCCGCCGGCAATCGCGAGGATGGGGGCGCGGTGCGGCTCCCGGCGTTCGTCGTGCACGACGCGGTCTGCTCCGGGCTGACCCCCGCGCGGGAATTCTCGTGCGCTATTGCGCGGTCCACTCCATGTCGGGATCGAGGGGGAAGATCGGGCGGCGCAGGTTCTGGAAGTCCAGGCGTGCCCAGGAGGCGGCCGCGAGGCCCGCGGCATCCACCTCGAAAATCTCGGTCGCGATGGGACCAAAGTCCGCACGGTAGTGCACCGACGACTTCACCACGATGATCTGCCGGCGCGTGGGTTCGATGCCGACGCTACGCAGCATCTGAAGGTCGTGCGGTGAGCGTTGCACGCTCGAACACACCACCTCGATACCGTCGTGACCCCCGATTTCCAGAACAGCGGTCAGCCCCATTCCGGTGCGTGACCCGGTGCTCATGGGGCCGTAGTTGGAGTACCAGCCGTCGGTGATGGTGCGCACGTACGCCTCGATCTCCAGCGGCGCACCGCCGCCGCCGTCGACCTTGCCGCCGATAGTAGTGGTGATGGTCGCGCCCACCCCCGCGCGGACGGCTTCTGCGACCACCCCAGGGTCGTACATGGGCACCAGCACCGCAGAGTTCGCCCCGTGCGCGATCAGAGCGCGCAGGATTTCCGTATCGTCTCCACTCGCCCCAGCGCCGGTATTGTCCGCGACATCCGCGAGGATGATCGGGCCGGGGCTGCTGCTGGCCGCGCGAATGGCGTCATCGACGCTGGTCAGGCGCGGCTGGAACTCGGTGCGTCGCGCCCATGCGAACTCGCTCAGCTCGTTCGCGTACTGGGTGGCAAGCTCGGGCAGGCCGTCTGTCACCACGTACGCGGCCATTCCTACATCCGGAATGTCGGCGTACGGAAAGCCGCCGGTGATCGTAGCCGTGAGCACCCCGGGGCGCGCTTCGATCTCATGGCACAGGGCCAGCCAGTCTGCCATCGGGCCAGACGCGGTGTTTTGCACCGTCATGTGGGCAAGGATCGGTAGCTTTCGGAGCGCGGATGTAGGCGAGATCTCGCCGCGCACGGTACGGGCCACCAGCGTGAGAAGTTCGATGGCGCGGTCATACTGATCCACGTGCGGGTACGTGTCGTAGCCGATCAGGATGTCGGCGAGCTCGGCCATGCGTGGCGAGATGTTCGCGTGCAGGTCCAGTTCGACGCCGATCGGCACATCGGGGCCGACGACCTCGCGCACGCGGGCAAGGTACTCACCTTCGCCATCCTCGATCCCCGCAACCACCATCGCTCCGTGCAGACCGAGCACGATGCCATCCACCCCGTCGGTGCGCAGAGCTTCTCGCAGGTCCTCCAGGGTCAGCGCCATCTGACGCTCGAACTCCTCGCGCACGACCGGACCCGAGGGCTGGGCGAAAGAGCTCACCGTGGAGGTCAATGTGACGTGGTTGGTTTCTGCGGCGGTGAGGAATCCGCCGTACACGGTCCGGGTTCCCCGGAAGCGCTCGAGGATCTCGGCGCCTCTTCCGTAGCGGGTGAGGCGAAATCGGTGTTCATCGGCAGGCACCTTGGAGAACGAATTCGTCTCGTGGTTGATGCCTCCGGTAAAGAAGCGCAGCGTCATTGATAGTCCCGTGGTCTGGGGCGCACGGCGGGCGCGCCCGATGTTTCCATTCAGGTGTCGAGGCGGGAGGTAATCAACATTAAGTTTGCTCTGCCCACGTTTTCCGACCCGCTTTTCGGGCGCCGAGCGTCAAGACTTACTATTGCTTAATTAGGGCGAGGCGATTTAGCGTCAAACCACGGCAAGGGAAGCGACGAGACTGCAGTGGTAAGCCCCGGCTCGCACGCCCGAGCGCAGTCACACAGTGATGTGGGAATGCCCGCTGGAGCAAGGCACCGCTGACGCTCGCCGCAGCATTCCCTGTCCTCTGCGATGTCACACATGCTCGACGGCTCTGCGGAGCCGCACCAGGAAGGAAGTCCCATGCAGTTGAGTCAAGGGTCAGCAATCGTCGTCGGCGGTGCGGGCGGGTTCGGATCGGCAACGGTTCGCCGACTCATCAACGCCGGCGGATACGTGGTGGTGGCCGACTTCGACGAGGAGCGCGGGACTGAACTCGCAGAGAAACTGGGCGAGCGCGCGATCTTTGTGAAGACCGACGTAACCAGTGATGAGTCCATTGACAACCTCGTCGCTCGTGCTGTCGAACTGGCCCCGCTTCGTGCGGCCGTGATCGTGCACGGCGGTAAGCCCGCTGCGCATCGCTTGGTGAACCGGGACGGGGAAACGTATCCCGTGAGCACCTTCTCTCGGACGTTGGACGTGTTCCTTACGGGCACCTTCCGTGTGCTTTCCAAAGCGGCGCAGGCGATGGCTAAGAACGAGCCCCTCGAGTCGGGTCAGCGAGGCGTCATCATCACGACGGCGAGTATCGCCGCTTACGAGGGACGCACCGGGCAGACCGACTACTCCGCAGCAAAGGGCGGAATCATCGGGATGAACCTCACCGCTGCACGCGATCTGGCACCGGTGGGGGTGCGTGTGATGTGCATTTCTCCGGGTGTCGTCAAGACGCCGCTGTGGCGCAACTCCACCGAGGAGCAGATGATGCAGCGTTTCCCGATCCCCAACCCGAAGCGTCCCGGCTACCCCGACGAGTACGCGGCGCTCGCCGAGCACATCATCGCCAACGACTACCTGAACGGCGAAGTGATCCGCCTGGACGCGGCGCTTCGCATGTAAACAGGCGCAAGAAGTTTTCATCCGCCCTCTCCGATGGTTGTGTCGGGGAGAGCGGATGGTTTTTTCTGCCCATTCGCACGGGAAAGACGAGGAATACCATGACGAGCACTCACGGCCCTCTGCACGGCGTCCGCGTTATTGAACTGGCGGGTATTGGCCCGGGCCCGCACGCGGCCATGCTGCTCGCCGACATGGGGGCGGACGTGGTGCGTATCGATCGCCCCGGTCGCCCGTACGCCAGCGACACCGCTCCGCTCTTGCGCGGCAGGCGGCGCATACTGCTGGACGTTCGCCAGCCCGGGGGGCGCGCGGAACTGATGGAATTGATTGAGCACGCGGATGTGCTGATCGAGGGGTATCGCCCCGGCGTCACCGAGCGTTTGGGCATCGGCCCTGACCACTGCCTCGCGCGAAACCCGCGTCTCGTCTACGGACGCGTGACGGGGTGGGGGCAGGACGGCCCCCTGGCGCACACGGCCGGGCACGATATCAACTTCATCTCTGTCACCGGTGTTCTTCACGCCGTGGGCCGGGGTGGGGGAGAGCGTCCGGTACCGCCGCTGAGTATCGTCGGTGACTTCGGCGGAGGCTCGATGCTGCTCGTCGTAGGCGTGCTATCGGCGCTTTTCCATGCCCAGCGCTCCGGTGAGGGCCAGGTCATTGACGCCGCCATGGTGGATGGCGCGAGCCTGCTCGTGCAGATGATGTGGGGCCAGCTCGCCACGGGGGCCTGGGTCGACAAGCCCGGCAGCAACCTCCTCGACGGTGGGGCACCGTTCTACGACACCTACACCTGCGCCGACGGCCGCTTTGTCGCCGTCGGGGCGATCGAAGCGCCGTTCTACGCGGCTCTCCTGCGCGGTCTCGGTGCGGACCGCGGCGACCTTCCAGAGCAGATGGACCGCGAGCGCTGGCCCGAGTTGCGCGCTCGCTTCGCCGAAATCTTCGCCACTAAGACGCGCGACGAATGGTGCGCTGTTTTCGATGGCACGGACGCCTGCGTGACGCCCGTGCTCGCGTTTGGTGAGGTGGTGGAGCACCCGCATGTCGCCGCGCGAGGCACGGTCACCACGGAGACCGGGATCCCCCAAGCAGCTCCCGCGCCACGCTTCTCGCGCACGGGACTGACCTTGCCGTCCGCCTCGACCCTGCTGGAGGAGGAAGGCGTGCGCACGATCCTGTCCGAATGGGCGCGCTAACCGGAGCCGCACCGAAAACATGAGAAGAAAGGCGGCGGGTGCTATACCGCGCTCGCCTCCTTCCTTATGGGCTGTTAGAACACCCCGCGTGCGGTCAGCTCCTCGATCTGCTCGGCGGTCATGCTCAGCAGGTCCCGGTACACGTAGTCGTTATCCTCGCCGTAGTTCGGACCATGGCGGTCGACGATGCCGCCCTGGTAGCCGGGCGTCTCGCTAAACTTTGTCGGGGGTGTCTTCGCCGGCCAGCGACCGATCTCGCTTTGGTTGAACTCGGCAAGCCACCCCAGGTGAGCCAACTGCGGATCCCACTCACACCGGTCCTGAGCGGTCTGGCAAATCCCCGCGGGAACAGCGGCGGCCTGCAAAGCCTGCATGAGCTCGACGCCGTCCCATGGAGCGGTTGACTCTGCCACGAGGGCATCCAATTCGTCTTGGTGTTCCGCGCGCTTTGCCAGCGTTGCAAAGCGCGCATCCTTGCGCCACAGCGGACGCTCGAGCACCTCGGTGAGCGCGTGCCATTCGGCTTCGGTGAAGGCGCTGAGCGCGATCCACCGATCCTTCCCGGCCACCCGGTAGGCCCCGTGAGGCGCGGCGAGCTTGAATGGCGAACGGTTACCGATGCGCTGCCACGAGCGCCCGTTGGCAGAGTAATCCAGTACCGCGGTACCGGTGGCGTAGATGCCCGACTCCACCTGGGACGACTCGATCCAGCACCCCTCACCCGTTGCGCGCTGGCGGAAGAGCCCGGCCACCATCGCGAGTGCGGCCTGATACGCGCCGAACCAGTCCAGGTACGAGTAGCCGATGCCTGCGGGCGGCTGCGGGTCGGGCAGGCCCGACATGTCGCTGATGCCTGACAGCGCTTGCGCGGTGGGGCCGAAGCTGCGCACGCGCCCGTAGGTGCCCTCACCCATGCCCGACTGCTGCACGTACACGAGGGCCGGGTTGAGCTCCTTCAGCACGTCGTAGCCGAGCCCCATGCGCTCGAGCGTGCCCGGCGAGTAGCCCTCAATGAGCACGTCCGAATCAGCGACGAGCTGCTTGAGGATCGCGATCCCCTCTGCAGTCTTCAGATTGAGGCTGATGGCGCGCTTACCGGTGTTATTTTCCATGAACGCCCCACCACGGTTCAGGCTCTCGGTGGGGATGGGCTCGATGGGCCTGGTGGCAGCATCGCGCTCGGCGCGAAGGCCAAGGGGCGCAAGCGCCCCGGCAGGACGCATCATGTCGATCTTCGACGAGTGCTCCACCTTGACGACCTCTGCGCCCAGGGCAGACAGGAACCGCCCGGCACCCGCGCTGGCGAGCAGCCAGCCGAGGTCGAGGACTCGCACGCCACCCAGCGCCCACGGGGTGCCCATCGGGCTCCGCTCGGTTCCCTCAATCGCCCGCGGCGGGGCGCCCACCCAGGTGGGACGCGGCCGGCGAGCCTCGGGGTTCGTGAGGATTTCCTCTGTGTGCTCACCGAGGCGCGGGGCGCGCGGGCCGGTGCGCCAGGGGAGTCCCGGGGCACGCCACTTGGCGCCGATCTCGGTGAAGGTCGCATCGAACTCAGGATGCTCCACCTCGAAGAAGGTGTCGCGCTGGGCCCAGTGAGGGTCGCCGACATTCTCTTCAGGGCGGCGGATCGGTGCCCAGGTGAGGCCTGAGCGCTGGGCATCAAGCCACAGGTCCTCGTCGAAGTCGAGCGACCCCACGAGCTTCGCGATGGCTTTGTCGGCCCGTCGGGCCCCCTCTGCCTGCCGAATGTACGCCGGATCATCGAAGTCGGTGCTGTTGAGCTCACTATCGATGCCGCGCGAGGCGAAGAGGTTGCGCAGCCCAACGACGGGAGAGGTCGAACCGGGCAGGTAGGTGCTGTAGGGCAGAATCCAGCGATCATCCTTGGTCTGGGCGAGCCGCGGCGTGGCGGGAAGGCGTGCCCCGGCGGCGCCCGCAGCCGTCGGGAACGAGTGCCGGCAGGTCAGGCGATTGTGGCTTGCCCGGCGGTAGATCCAGTTGGGTACGTCCATCTCGGTGTTCTTCGAGACGGCCTCGTGCACGGCGGTGCTGAGCAGTTGCCCCCGCGAAGAGTGCAGGCGGTAGTAGAGGGCAGCCACAATCCCGATCGCGGCATTCTCGCCGGTCACGTGATAGGCCTGCCACATCTGCGGAGCTATGGGGGCGGTGTCGTACGTGCCATCGGGGAGCGGGTCGTATCCGCAGTTCATCATGACGCCGCCGAGGGCGAGGTGCACGATATCACTGCCTTTAAAGTCGGACCACGGGCCGTCGTCACCGAACGGGCTGACCCGCGCATAGACGAGTTCCGGGTTGGCCACCCGGAGTTGGTCAAAACCGAGCCCTCGCGCGTCCATGTCGCCGCGGGCGCGGGTGTCGATGATGACATCGCTCGAGCGGGCCAATCGCTCGTAGGAGCGTCGGCCTTCCTCGCTGTCGAGGTCGATGACGACGCTGCGCTTACCGAAGTTATAGTGCCAGAAGTACAGGCTACGCTCAGGGTCGACGACGTCCTCGTAGAACGGGCCGTAGTTGCGAGTTCGCTCGCCGCCGGGCGGCTCAACCTTGATGACGTCGGCGCCAAGACCTGCAAGGACCTTGCCGCAGTACTCGCCGACTTCGTCGGCCAGTTCGAGAACACGAATGCCCGTAAGGAAACTGCCTTCGCTGAAGGACGCCGTCATGATTTTCTCCATTCCAGGCGGTGACTTCGTTGTCGGCGGTGTCTGCGCGCCAGCGGCTGCGCAGTCATCCGGCCGGGAGTCTTGTGGACGACACCAGCAAAACTAGAGCGGCGATCACGGCGTAAGCAATCATAAGTTCCGGGGTGCGCCTGGGTTTGGCGTGCCACAAGATGAACATCTCTCGGCGGGCGGGATTTCTTACTTTTGCTTAATTTCTGGCCGCCCGATAGGGTCATTCCGTTCAACGTATGAGCGAGGTGGCGGTGTGGGCACTTCATCTGACAGTCCGCAGGTTCGGCGTGTCACGGCGGCAGAAATTGCGCGCCGGGCAGGGGTGACCGCGGCGACGGTTTCTTACGTGATGAATGGGCGCCCGGGCGTTTCAGACGCCACGCGCTACAAGATTCTTAATCTTGCCGAGGAACTCGGGTACATCCCCAGCGCCCTCAGTGTGCGGCTACGTTCCAGACATACCCGGGTGATCGGAGCGGTGCTCAACGACATCGCCAAGTCGCCGTTCCACGACACCGAGATTGCCGGCGGGGTGATCGATGCGGCCCGCACGATGGGCTACGAGGTGTTCATCGCGAACACCGGCCGCGACCACAGTCGCCTGAAAGTCGTGCTGCAAGCGATGGCCGATCGCGGCGTCGACGGGATCCTGACGACCATTCTCGAGGAGGGTGATGCCGACCTCATTCGGTCGCTGCGTAAGGCGCATCTGCCCTACGTGCAGATCACGCGCCGCCTGCCTCTGGTGGAGGCGGACTTCGTGGGGACCGATAGCGAGACCGCGGCGACCGACCTCATGGATCACCTCATCGGGGTGCACGGTTACCGCGATTTAGTCCTGATGGGCGGGCCACAGCGGTCGAGCGCGTCCAAAGAGCGTGAAGCAGGTAACCAGCGCGCTGCCGAAACGCATGGGGTGAAGATTGCACCTACCGATCGGTTGAGCTGCGAGCTCAGCGAGGCGGACAGCTATCGCGCCACCATGGAGATGCTCAAGCGGCGGCGGATCCCGCGGGCGATTGTCTGCGGCGCCGATGTGATCGCCTGGGGTGCTCTCGCGGCACTGCGAGACAGGGGCCTCCGTGTCCCCGCGGATGTCGCGGTGACCGGGTTCGGTGGGCGAGAATTCCTCGTCAGTGACGCGTCGCGGTTGACCACTCTTCAGGTGCCGAGGCAGAGCATCGCCGTGCAGGCGGTGAGCTTATTGATTAATCGAATCAGTGGCAACGGCGGGGCCTATCGCAGTGTGCTCCTGCCCAGCCCGCTCAAACTCGGGAACACCTGCGGCTGCTAACGAGGGCCATTATGGTGCTCCGTATTTGCGTGGTCACCAGCCAAAACCGAGGGGTCGGTCCGAGGTGACCCGCGGGCGTTCCCCTAACGAGAGGCGTTGATTCGCCCCCGCCCGGACACCTGTGAGTTCGTCGGAGATGACCGAATCACTTACTGTTGCTTAAGAATCGGTGCCCTTCTTAGGCTCCGATAGGCGGATGAGAGTTTCCGCAGGCTAACGATGGCTGTCGGCTCGTGGTTCGCCTCGAATCTGGTTCATCGCGGAAGCGGGATGTGTGCCTGGCCGTCGACAGAAATTCGACAGCACAGCACATGAATCGCGGTTATTGAAGGGATGATGCGATGAAGCATCTTGGTCGTGGTGGGCGTTCGCGTTTGTTTGCGGGTGTGAAGTTTGCGGGTGTGAGTGTCGTGGTTGCGGCGTTGCTCGCGGGTTGTGCGGGGGGTGGGCCGGCGGAGCCGGCTGCTTCGACGCCGGAGGGCCCGCAGGAGTTGCGTGTTGCGTTGTCGGCGTTGCCGACGTTGAACGTGATGGGCGCGACGGGCGCGGCTTATGGGTCGACGATCACGGTCGCGACGCAGTTGTTTGACACGCTGGTTGTCGAGACGGCGGATGGCGAGTATGCGCCGAGCCTGGCGACGGAGTGGGAGACCGCCGGCGACACGTGGACGTTCACGTTGCGTGATGACGCGGTGTTCCATGATGGGACGCCGGTGACGGCTGCGGACGCGAAGGCGTCGCTGGAGCTGATTATTGCGAACAAGGGAACGTTGGCGAACTTGTTCTCGGGTGTCGCGTCGATCAACGCCCCGGATGAGACGACGTTGGAGATTGTCACGTCGCGTCCGACGCCGGATCTGATTCCGAACCTGACACGTATTTATGTGGGTCCGGGCGATCGTATTGCGGATGAGGCGTTCTGGGCGGCCCCGGTGGGTTCGGGTCCGTTCCAGTTCGAGTCCTACTCGCAGGGTGACCGGGTTGTGTTGACCGGTAACGAGGATTACTGGGGTGGTGCTCCGGAGCTGGATCGTCTGGAGCTGATCCAGATGCTGGAAGCGGCTCCGAAGGTCACTGCTTTGGAAGCGGGCGACATTGATGTGTTGTGGAACATTCCGGTGGACTTGACGGGTCGTTTGAAGACGAACCCGGATGTGGTTTATGACTCGGTCCCGAGCTATAACTACTACTTCATGTGGTTCAACAACAGTCGTGAGCCGTTCACGGACCCGCTGGTGCGTCAGGCGCTGGCTGAGGCTGTGGATGTCGACTCGATTGTGAAGAACGTGCTTGGCGAGTTGGGTAGCCCTGCGGTGTCGGCGATTCCTGCGACGATCCCGGGTGCGGGTGAGAACGAGGACATCCCGTTTGACCCGGAGAACGCGAAGAAGCTGCTCGCTGAGGCGGGGTTCCCGGATGGTTTCTCCACCACGATGGAGATGAACCCGGGTATGGGTATGAGCATTGATCTGATTGCTCGGGCGATGATCTCGGACTGGGCGAAGATCGGTGTCACGGTGGAGCTGTTGGAGAAGGAAGCAGCCGTGTTCAACGAAGACTTCCGTAACAACAACTACGACCTGCACATTCAGCCGAACCAGGTCATCACCGGTGATGCGGCGTATGGGACGGACCGTTTGTATAACTGTGAGCGGGTTGCTGCGTCGATCAACCACTGCTACGAGGAGTTGGACAAGCTGATCAAGGAAGCGCGGGTTGAGATGGACCCGGCTGAGCGCAGCGCGATCTTTGAAGAAGCGAACCAGTTCTTGTGGGAGAACTATGTCGGTATCTACCCGGCTGATGTGAATTATGACTACGCGGTGCGTACCAACGTGCAGGGGTTCGTGATGCCTCCGTCTGCTACCCCGCGTTTCGACCAGGTCTACCTCGCCGGCTAATCGCGAACCCTTCGCGCAATCAATCGGATGTCTAAATGTTGCGATATATAGCGAGCCGAGCACTGTTCGCCGCCGGCGTGGTAGCCGGCGTCCTGGCACTGCTCTTCGTGCTCATCAGACTTGTGCCCGGCGACCCGGTCACTGCTGTTCTTGGTGGCGAAGCCACCGACTTCCAAATTCAACAGGTGCGGGAGCAATTGGGCCTCGATAAGCCCATGATCGTGCAGCTGTTCTTGTACGGCCTTGCCGTGCTGCAGTTGGACTTCGGCAATTCGATCGTGTCGGGTATGGGGGCGATAGATCTTGTGATCCAGCGCGCCCCCACCACGGCAACGCTCGCGGCCGTGTCTATGGCGCTGGCGCTGGCGCTCAGCTTCCCGCTCGGAATTCTCTCCAGCCGCAAGCCCGGCGGGACGCTGGACCGGGCCGTGTCGCTCTTCGTGCTGCTCGGTCAGTCGCTGCCGTCCTTCTGGTTCGGCACCATGCTGATCCTGATCTTCTCGAGGAACCTCGGGCTGCTACCGAGCTTCGGTATCTCGGACTGGCGTTCGTACATCCTTCCTGCGGTGACACTTGCGGTGCCGGTGGCGAGTGTGCTCACCCGAATGGTGCGCAGTGGCCTGCTGGAAGTAACGCAGGAGGACTACATCCGCACGGCACGCTCCAAGGGGCTTCGCTCGGGGCTGATCGTGCGCGATCACGAGGTGCGCAACATGCTCATCCCCGTGCTGACCCTGGCCTCGCTGCAGTTCGGGCACCTGCTCGGTGGCGCGATCGTTGTGGAGTCGGTGTTCTCGATCCCGGGCGTCGGCCGCGTGCTGGTGCAGGGGTTGCTGGATCGTGACTACCCGGTGGTGCAGGCAGCGGTGTTCTTCATCGCCGTCGCCATCGTCCTGCTGAACCTGCTGGTGGATGTGGCCTACGGCGTCATCGACCCCCGAGCGAGTGTGGTGGGAAAGAAATGAGTACAGATACTGTCACCATGGCGTTGAAGCCGCACAAGACGGCACGCAAGCGCCCCAAATCTCTTTTCGCTTTGTTCTGCGCGTTCGTTTTGGGGCTGTACGTCCTCGTCGCGCTGGTCGGTCCGTTCTTCGTTGACTACGATCCGATGGCCGCAGACCTCTACAACCGTCTGCTTCCACCGGGAGCCGTGACCACGGACGGTACCGTTGCCGTCTTCGGCACCGACCAGATGGGTCAGAGCATCCTGGCGCAGGTGATCGTGGGTGCGCGCACCTCGCTGATCGTCAGCCTGCTCGCTGTGCTGATGGCACTGGTCGTCGGATCGATCGTGGGCGTGCTCGCCGGATACGTCGGCGGCAAGCTGGACGCCATCCTGATGCGCATCGTCGACATGCAGATGGCCTTCCCCACGATCCTCCTCGCGATCCTGGTGGCGGGTGTCCTAGGTCAGAGCGTCCTGAACGTCGTGATCGCCCTGGCTGTCGCCAACTGGATCGTGTACGCGCGCGTGCTGCGCAGCCAAGTGCTTACGATCACCGGTCGTGAGTTCGTGGAATCGACCCGAGCGCTCGGAGCCGGTCACTGGCACATTCTCCGTCGTTGCGTTGTGCCGGGATGTACCTCCCCGATCCTCGTGATCGCCACAGTTGACATCGGCTCCATGATCCTGTCGGAGGCGTCGCTGAGCTTCCTTGGCTTGGGTGTTCCCGCGGGAACGGCCAGCTGGGGTCGAACGATCTTCAACGGTCAGAGCTACCTGGATTCGGCCTGGTGGATCTCGGCGATCCCCGGCCTGGCGTTGACCATCGTGGTCGTGGCCCTCGGTTTTGTCGGCGACTATCTGCGTGATCGTACGGACCCTCGGACGGTGAAGTGATGAGTATGAGCAAGACAGCTGACTCGAACGTGAACGCAGCGGGCTCCGTGCTGGTCGTCCAAGACCTCGTGGTGGAGCTCAACTCCAAGCAGGATGTCATCCGCGTCGTTGACGGGGTGTCCTTCGAAGTGGGCGCAGGCGAAACGCTTGCAATCCTCGGCGAGTCCGGGAGCGGCAAGTCCGTCACGGGTATGGCGCTGATGGGGTTGCTCCCCAAACGGGCCACTCACCACGTCGGGGGCTCGGTCACTCTCGACGGACTGGACCTACTGTCGTGCACCCCCGCCCAGGTCCGGGAGCTTCGGGCGCAGGGTATTGCCCTGGTTTTCCAGGATGCCCTCAGTGCGCTGAACCCGACCACGCGTGTCGGCGACCAGATCGGTGAGCTTTTCCGGCGTCGGCGTGGCTACTCTCGTGCGGATTCCCGGGCAGCGGCGGTGGAGCTGATGGAGAAGGTCGGAATCCCCGATGCGCGCACCCGGTCACGTGACTACCCGCACCAGCTCTCCGGGGGTATGCGACAGCGCGTGGTCATCGCCATGGCTGTGGCGCTGAACCCCCGCGTGCTGATCGCCGATGAACCCACCACTGCGCTCGATGTCACCGTGCAGGCGCAGATCATGGACCTGCTCGCTGCCTTGCAGCAGGACTACGGCATGGCCATGCTGCTGGTCAGTCACGACCTGGGAGTGGTGGCCGACGTGGCAGACCGCGTTGCGGTGATGTACGCAGGCAGAATCGTGGAGTACGGGCCATTGCGTGAGGTGTACGACACTCCTGGCCATCCGTACACCCGAGGTTTGCTGGAGAGCATCCCGCGGATGGATGTGAAAGCCGACGTTTTGCCGGCGATCCCTGGCACCCCGCCGTCGCCCATCGCGAAGCCCCCGGGGTGTGCATTTGCCCCGCGTTGCCCGATGGCGACCGACCTGTGTCGCGAAGAAGAACCGGCGCTGCGCGTCGTGACTGAGGGGCACACGAGTGCGTGCCACTTCACTGAGATTGTCCGAGGTCTGTGATGGGGGACAACACGATGACCCAGCCTGCGCTGAACGTGCACGATCTTTCCATCACCTTCCGAGTCGGCGGCCAGGGCAAGCCCCGCGGTGAGGTTCGCGCTGTCGACCGCGTCTCGCTCGCGATCGCTCAGGGGGAGACCCTCGGTCTGGTGGGCGAGTCCGGTTCGGGCAAGTCCACGCTGGCCCGAGCAATCATGGGGCTGAACAAGCCGCGCAACGGTTCTATCCTTTTCGAAGGAAAGGACCTCGCCGCGCTGAGCTCCCGCGAGCGTCGTAAGTACTCGCGGCGGATCCAGATGATCTTTCAGGACCCTTATCGGTCGCTGAACCCGCGGCTGACCGTGGAGCAGCTCATTGCGGAGGTGTGGGAGGTCCACCCGGATCTCCTCCCTGCGAAGCAACGCCGTGGCCGCACGATGGAGCTTCTCGAGAGCGTAGGTCTCGGTGACCAGCATCTGAAGCGGTTCCCGCACGAGCTTTCGGGTGGTCAGTGTCAGCGCATCGCCATTGCGCGCGCTCTGGCGATGGACCCCTCGGTGATCGTGTGCGATGAGGCTGTCTCGGCGCTGGATGTGTCGGTGCAGGCACAGATCCTCAACCTGCTGGCGCGTCTGCAACGCGAAAAGGGGCTGACGTATCTCTTCATTTCTCACGACCTGTCGGTCGTGCAGCACGTGTCGGACCGGATAGCGGTGATGTACCTCGGCCGCATCGTCGAGACCGGGGCGGCAGACGAGATCCTCGAGGCTCCTCGCCACGCGTACACGCAGGCGCTGCTGTCGGCGGTCCCTCACCCGAAGCCCTGGGAGATGCCGGAGCGCGACCGCATCATCCTCACAGGTGAGATCCCCTCGCCCCTGTCGCCCCCGACGGGCTGCGGGTTCCGCACCCGGTGCTGGGCGGCCGAGTCGATCTGCGCCGACAAGCGCCCCGAACTCGAGGGAGAGGGCGGGCACACTGTCGCCTGCCACCTGCCAGAGAAGGTGCTATTCAAGCGCATTCGTGCCACGAGCGAGGCGCCGTGACCTATTACGAACATGTCTCGAAGATCACTCGCGCCGACGGCCTGCTGTCGGGTGAGGTGCGCCGCGCGGCGAACTTCGTGAAGTCGCGCACCGACGACGCCCACGGCGACTCCGTGGCGCAATCTATCGGGTACCGCGGAGGACTCGTCTCGGCACTGATCCACGAGGAGCAGTTCATGCCGCTCGCCCTGGAGGCGTTCGGCCAGGAGTGGTTCCAACGCGGAAGCTACTCGTTTTTCTCGCGCACCGCCACGGTCGATCAAGACGAAGTGCAGGCGTTCATCGTGGATCCGGGCTCTGAGCCGGGAGAAGCGGAGGTGGAGGCCTGGTCGGTCAATGCCGCGGGAGACCGCGTCACGGAGGGCACGATCGGCATGGGCGAGGCGGGGCGGGCATCTGCCCTCCGCCGCCGAATGGAGGCGTACCCCCTGGGTCGATCGGAACTCATCTATGAGGTGGTACCCGGGATGCCCCTCGGGCGCGAGTTGCGCTGGTTTCCTTTTGAAAAGCCGGATGACGCGGACGACACCCGCCCCTACAAGCGGAAGGACTATCCGCGCGGGGAGTCGCAGATGCAGCGACGCGCGGACACAACCGAACCCCTCGATTGGTACTTCGGCGACTCGCCGTGGGGCGGCCCGATTGCGGGGCCGCTCGCGCTCGCACGGCTCGTACGTCCCGCGTTTCGGTGGCTCGACATCCAAGGCGCGCTGAGCATCGTGGGCGGCATGGAGGTGCAGTTCGTCAATGGTCCGCTCTTCCTCGACAAGGACTACGTGGTCAGCGGTCGAATTGTGGGGGCGAGCTCTTCGCCAAAGACCGAAGTGGTGTGGTTTGAGTCCTCCGTGAGGGATCCGCGCACCGGCGTCGAAATTGCCCGAGGCCTCCTGATGGAGCGCTACTTTCCCCAGCCTCCACGCGGCTGATCACTTTGGGGGCCGCTCTGTTGTGCGTCCCGATCCTCAAGAATGTGCGTCCCGATCCTCAAGTAAAGGAACAACATGACTGAAAAACTCGTCATTGTCGACGAGCCGATGCCGCTGGTCCGGCGCATCACGCTCAATCGTCCCGAAAAGCGCAACGCCCTCTCGAACGAGCTGCGCGCCCAGCTGTTCGATGCCATGCGCGAGGCTGACCTCGACGCGGAGGTGCGGGTCATCATCATCCGGGGCGCCGGCCCGAGCTTCTCGTCGGGCTACGACCTGAAGCAGGCGATGGCAGATAACCGTCAGAACCTTCCGCGGCACGCGTCGAACATCGACGGGTATTGGGCACGCCACCTGGTCGAAGGCTGGTTTGAGGTGTGGGATTACACCACGCCGGTCATCGCGCAGGTACACGGATACTGCCTCGCGGGAGGCTCTGAGCTGGCCGCAGCGTGCGACCTTGTCTACGTCGCTGAAGACGCGCAGATCGGCTACCCGCCGGTGCGACTGATGGGCACCCCCGACATGATGTGGCAGCCCTGGCTCATGGGCATGCGTCGCGCCGCCGAGGCGCTCTTCACTGGAGATGCGATCTCTGGTGTGGAAGCAGCACAGATGGGCGTTGCGAACCGTGCCTTCCCGGCTGACCAGCTCGAGGAGAATGTGCTCGCGGTAGCGGAGCGCATCTCAAAGGTGGACCGCGATCTGCTGGCGCTGAACAAGCGTGCCTTGCACCGCTCCATGGAAATTATGGGTATTCGCACGGCATTGCGTGCGAATACCGAGGCTCAGGCACTGAGTCGTGTGGCGGAGGGGCCGCTGAAGCACCGCGCAGAACTGCGGGAGAACGTGAAGGCCGCGTTGGTCAGCCGGGATAGCCAGTTTGGTGACTACACCGGAACGAAGCGTGACACCAACGTGAGCTGAGAATGCGGGCGCGGCGCTGACCGCGTCGCGGACCGGGAGGCCCCGCTGAGGGCTCCACATTCGATCTCTATCGCGGGCTGAGAGGCATGGGTCTCTCAGCTCTCATCAGGGTGCCCTAGCGCTCGGAAAACAACGAAGAAAACTCAGGGATCGGCACCTCGCTTACTGTTGCTTAATATTTGCCACCCTTCTTAGGCTCCGATTGACCCGTTTCTGCGCAGAGCTGCGCTGGGGCATACGAAAGAAAGTCGAAGGTGGTGTGATGGGTGTGAGTACGGGTGCTGGTGTCAGCGATCCGAACGAATCGCGCCGTCCGTTGGCCGGCGTCAATGTCGTGGAGTTCGGGCAGTTCATCGCCGGTCCGGGAGCAGCCGCGCTGCTCGCAGACCTCGGCGCGAGCGTTGTGAAGGTGGAGTCGCTGGGGGGCGATTCCATGCGCTCGTCAGACCCGATTCAGTTCGGGGTCTACAACAAGGGCAAGCGTTCCCTGGCCCTCAACCTTCGGGACCCGCGGTGCGCCGCCGCCGCGGAAGAGTTGGCGCTGTCCGCCGACATCGTCATTCAGAACCTGCGTCCGGGGGCGATGGAAAGGCTGGGGCTCGGCCCCCAGGCGTTGCGCGCAAAGCGCCCGTCGTTGATCTACGGATCGGTCTCGGGATTTGGTGACGCCGGCCCTTCGGCTGGCAAGCCCGGATTCGACATCGCAGCCCAGGCCAAGAGCGGCATGATGGCGATCAACGGTCAGCCCGACGGGCCTCCCACGCGCGTCGGGATCACCATCGTGGATGTCACGACCGCCCACGTACTCGCGCAGGGCGCTCTGGCGGCGCTGCTGCGCCGTGATCGGACGGGCGAGGGCACCACCCTCAACGTTTCGCTCTTGGATGTGGCCCTGCATCTGCAGTCCCCCAAGTTCGCGAACTTCTTCGCATCCGATGTTGAGCCGGTGCCCTACGGTGACGGACAGCAGTCTGGCCAGGCGCCCTCCGGGATCATCCAGACCCGCGACGGCCGTATCGTGATGGCGGCTTACTTGCAGCCGCACTGGGAAAGCTTCTGCAAGGCCATCGGCCGCCCGGAGCTCATCGCCGAGGAGCGCTTCGCCTCGAACGCGCTGCGCTTCCAGCACCGTTCCGAGTTGATGTCAGTGATCCAGCCGTTCTTCTCGTCGCATGCGACGAGTGACGTGGTGGACATCCTCACCAAGGCGAATATCGTGGTTGCCCCGGTCAACGGCTACCGTGACGTCGTCAAGGATGCGGACGTGCTCGCCAGCGGAGCGCTGATTCAGATGCAAGACCTCGACGGGGCACTCATCGGCACGATCGCGAACCCCATCCGCTCTGCGGACTGGGGCACGCCGCCGACCGTCGCAATTGCGCGCGTCGGCCAGCACTCGGAAGAAGTGCTCTCAGAGATCTCCCTGTCATCCCTGGAGGTCCAGGAGATGCTGCAGGACGGTGTCGTCCGGCAGCCGGTATTCGAACCACATGTCGGTTATTGAAGGGATGATGCGATGAAGCATCTTGGTCGTGGTGGGCGTTCGCGTTTGTTTGCGGGTGTGAAGTTTGCGGGTGTGAGTGTCGTGGTTGCGGCGTTGCTCGCGGGTTGTGCGGGGGGTGGGCCGGCGGAGCCGGCTGCTTCGACGCCGGAGGGCCCGCAGGAGTTGCGTGTTGCGTTGTCGGCGTTGCCGACGTTGAACGTGATGGGCGCGACGGGCGCGGCTTATGGGTCGACGATCACGGTCGCGACGCAGTTGTTTGACACGCTGGTTGTCGAGACGGCGGATGGCGAGTATGCGCCGAGCCTGGCGACGGAGTGGGAGACCGTCGGCGACACGTGGACGTTCACGTTGCGTGATGACGCGGTGTTCCATGATGGGACGCCGGTGACGGCTGCGGACGCGAAGGCGTCGCTGGAGCTGATTATTGCGAACAAGGGAACGTTGGCGAACTTGTTCTCGGGTGTCGCGTCGATCAACGCCCCGGATGAGACGACGTTGGAGATTGTCACGTCGCGTCCGACGCCGGATCTGATTCCGAACCTGACGCGTATTTATGTGGGTCCGGGCGATCGTATTGCGGATGAGGCGTTCTGGGCGGCCCCGGTGGGTTCGGGTCCGTTCCAGTTCGAGTCCTACTCGCAGGGTGACCGGGTTGTGTTGACCGGTAACGAGGATTACTGGGGTGGTGCTCCGGAGCTGGATCGTCTGGAGCTGATCCAGATGCTGGAAGCGGCTCCGAAGGTCACTGCTTTGGAAGCGGGCGACATTGATGTGTTGTGGAACATTCCGGTGGACTTGACGGGTCGTTTGAAGACGAACCCGGATGTGGTTTATGACTCGGTCCCGAGCTATAACTACTACTTCATGTGGTTCAACAACAGTCGTGAGCCGTTCACGGACCCGCTGGTGCGTCAGGCGCTGGCTGAGGCTGTGGATGTCGACTCGATTGTGAAGAACGTGCTTGGCGAGTTGGGTAGCCCTGCGGTGTCGGCGATTCCTGCGACGATCCCGGGTGCGGGTGAGAACGAGGACATCCCGTTTGACCCGGAGAACGCGAAGAAGCTGCTCGCTGAGGCGGGGTTCCCGGATGGTTTCTCCACCACGATGGAGATGAACCCGGGTATGGGTATGAGCATTGATCTGATTGCTCGGGCGATGATCTCGGACTGGGCGAAGATCGGTGTCACGGTGGAGCTGTTGGAGAAGGAAGCAGCCGTGTTCAACGAAGACTTCCGTAACAACAACTACGACCTGCACATTCAGCCGAACCAGGTCATCACCGGTGATGCGGCGTATGGGACGGACCGTTTGTATAACTGTGAGCGGGTTGCTGCGTCGATCAACCACTGCTACGAGGAGTTGGACAAGCTGATCAAGGAAGCGCGGGTTGAGATGGACCCGGCTGAGCGCAGCGCGATCTTTGAAGAAGCGAACCAGTTCTTGTGGGAGAACTATGTCGGTATCTACCCGGCTGATGTGAATTATGACTACGCGGTGCGTACCAACGTGCAGGGGTTCGTGATGCCTCCGTCTGCTACCCCGCGTTTCGACCAGGTCTACCTCGCCGGCTAATCGGTGACGTGACCACCGGGCCCGCCGTCGTCGACGGCGGGCCCAATACCCGGACAGCGAGAAAATGGAGCGGCACGCCGACGCGGACCGCTCCTCAACGTCTGATTCGTTGGGCCGTCCGTCGACACGAGTTTTCAAGGAGCAGGAAATTGAGTGGGATTTTGAATGGCCGCGTTGCGATCGTGACGGGCGCAGGTCGAGGAATCGGCCGTGGCCACGCGATCGAGTTCGCGCGTCAGGGAGCCAAGGTCGTGGTCAACGACATCGGCGCTGAGCGCGACGGCAGCGGATCCTCGAACGGACCAGCCGGCGAGGTCGTCGACGAAATTCGCGCGATGGGTGGCCAGGCTGTTGCCAACGGGGACGACGTATCGGACTGGGCCGGTGCTGGCCGTCTGGTCACGTCCGCAATCCAAGAGTTCGGTCAGCTCGACATCATCGTCAACAACGCGGGCATACTGCGTGACCGCATGCTCATCAACATGACTCCGGAGGACTGGGACGCCGTCGTCTCTGTCAACCTCCGTGGTACTGCCGCTGTCACCCACCACGCCGCGGTGTACTGGCGCGCTCGGGCGAAAGCCGGAGAGACCGTCGATGCTCGCGTCATCTCAACCTCCTCCTCGTCGGGCATTTACGGCAACGTCGGCCAGACGAACTACGGTGCCGCCAAGGCCGGTGTGGCCTCCTTCACGGTCATCGCTGCGAAGGAACTCGCCAACTACGGCGTGACAGTCAACGCCATCAACCCCGGTGCACAGACGCGCCTCACGAGCCTGCGCACGACGGTCCCGGAGGGCGAGTTTGACGCTCGCCACCCCGACAACGTGGGGCCCCTCGTCGCCTGGCTCGCCAGCAAGGAATCGGCCGGGATCACCGGACGCGTCTTCAACGTGCGCGGCGGTCACATCAGCGTCGCCGAAGGGTGGGCCATGGGCCCCCGCGTCGACAAGGACGGGCGCTGGGATGCAGCGGAGTTGGGTTCGGTCGTTCCAGACCTCGTTCGCGCGGCGCGCGGCAACGCCGAGATGTCGGGACTCGTTCCCGATGCCGAACTCTCCGAGTAAGCGCACCGGAGCTGAAGGAGTAACGATGAGTCTTCCCCTGCCCACCCCGACGCCGGACACCCAGTTCTTCTGGGACGAAGTCGCCGAGAACCGTCTGAACGTGCAGTACTGCATGGACTGCGCGCGACACTACTTCTACCCCCGCTCGCACTGCCGGTTCTGCGGTTCCGGTGACGTCGAGTGGCGCCTGGCGAGTGGTCGCGCACACCTGGTGTCGTACATCATCAACCGCCGAGTGGCACCCGCATTCGCCGACTACTCGCCGATCATCGCGCTCGTGGAGCTCGAAGAAGGAGTGACCATGATGTCGAACATCGTGGGCGTGGAGGCCGACCCGGCCGCACTCACCCTGGATATGCCGCTGACGGCCGTTTTTGAAGAGCGTGAGGGCCGTGTGCTGCCTGTCTTCACCCCGGCGGAGGCGCGCTGATGGCTTTGCACGATGGCCGTGTTGTTATCGCGGGGGCAGCAGAGACCACCACAGTGGGGGTGCGTCCGGACATCTCGGTGCTGGAATTGCACGCCGAGGCGGCGCGCAACGCGCTGGATGACGCTGGTCTGACCGTTGCCGACATTGACGGTGTGTCCACCACGCGCCCCTCGCCGGTCGAGGTCGCTCATCACCTGGGCATCCAGGCGCGGTGGTTCGACGGCACGGCCATCGGTGGCTGCAGCTACATCGCTCATGTGCGTCACGCCGCCGCCGCTGTCGCCAGCGGTGCCGCGAACGCGGTCCTGGTCGTGCACGGCGAGTCGGGTCGCTCCCGGGTCGGTGCCGAGGTGCGCATGAAGGACACCTCCAGCCCAGCGGGTCAGTTCGAGCACCCGTTCGGTGCGGTGTACCCCTACGCCACCTTCACCCTTCCGGTGATGCGCTTCCTCCACGACCGCGGCTACGACCAGGAGTCGCTTGCCCGGGTGGTCGTTGCTCAGCGCAAGTGGGCGATCGACAACCCCCGCGCGTTCCGTCGTAAGCCCATCACGGTAGAGGACGTCCTCAGCGGCCCCGAGATCGCGTACCCCTTCACCAAGGACATGTGCTGCGTCGTCACAGACGGCGGTGGCGCCCTCATCGTGACAACCGAAGAGCGCGCCCGCGACATGCGTACTGCGAACAACCTCGTGCACATCCTGGGTGCAGGTGAGGCAGCTCAGGCAAGTATGGTGTCGCAGATGGGTGACCCTGGCTCGTTCGGTGCTTTCAAGCGCTCGAGCGCCGAGGCCTTTGCCACGGCGGGGCTCACCCCGAAGGACATCGATCACCTTATGGTGTACGACGCTTTCGCGCACCTGCCGCTGTACGGACTGGAGGACCTCGGCTTCGTCGGGTTCGGTGAGTCCGCCGACTTCATCGCTGCGGGGCACACGGAGCCTGGCGGCAGTCTGCCGATGAACACCAACGGCGGCGGCATGAGCTACACACACACCGGCATGTACGGCATGTTCGCCATGCAGGAGTCGATCCGCCAGTTGCGTGGCGAAGCGGCGGTGCAAGCACCCGACGTCGAGGTGAGCTTTGTGCAGGGCGTCGGGCTGTTCTTCAGCGCGGCGGCGAGTTTGGTTCTCTCCAACGCTCGTCCTTGACGCTCGGTGAGGGCACGCGCGGTGCGTGTGTGCCCTCACCGGCCTCCCGGGACGCAGGAGAGAAATAAGCAAGGAGTGGTCATGTCCCCAATGACGGGGTTTGCGGTAATCGAACTGACAACCGGGATCGCCGGGCCGATGGTGGGAATGCTGCTGTCGGACTTCGGTGCAGATGTCATCAAGGTGGAGCCGCCCGGCGGAGACCCGTTGCGGGGTACCGCTGCCTTCGCAGGTCTCAACAGGGGCAAGTCGAGCCTCGTGCTCGACGCCGACCAGCCGGCCGACGCACGTGTGCTGTGGGAACGCCTGCTCGTAGCAGATGTGTGTCTCATCAAGGACGCCGGGGACCTGTCAGCGTTCGGCATCGATGCCGACGAGTTGCGTCAGGCCGCTCCCCGTCTCGTGCTCGCGGAGATGCCCCCGTACGGATCGGAGGGGGCGACGCCGTGGCAGGGTGGGCACGAGTCGAACGCCCTGTTGGCTGCCTACTCAGGCCTCGCATGGCGCCAGGCGTCCTTTGACGGCACCCCCGTCGAGTGGGTGCGTCCGCAGTTCCTCTACGCGCAGGCCATCTGGGCGACCGCCTGCACGGTGGCCGCCCTCACCGAGCGAGAGCGCTCGGGCTGGGGCCAGCATGTGGAGGTCACCGGCCTGCACGGTGTGATGGTGATGTCGTCTGGTCAGTTCGCGACCTTCACGGATGCACCGGATCCGATCACCGCCGTGGGTGTGGCCGGGCGCCACCCCACCTACAGTCGGTTCCGGGCCTCGGATGGCAAGTGGTTCGTCGTGGGCGGGCTGGGGCCGAAGTTCGAGCCGCTGCTGCTGAACGCGCTCGGCCTCATCGACATCCTCGATGACCCGCGCGTCGGCCACCTCTCGAAGCTGCTGGAACCCAGCAACTACGGGTGGGTCTCCGAGCGGATCCGTGGGGTCTTCGCCACGAAGCCACGCGCCGAGTGGCTTGACATGCTGGAGCGCCTCGGGATTGCCGGAGGTGCCATCGAATCCTCGGACAAGTGGCTGGATCACCCGCAGATCGAAGCGAACGGACTGCACGTCCGGGTGCAGGACCCCACGCTCGGCGAGGTATCGATGCCCGGCATTCCGCTGGTGCTGCACGGCTCGCCCGGAGACATCCGCGGCGCCGCCCCCGCGCTCGGTGAGGACCGCACCTCACCGCGCACGCCGGCCAGCGGGCCGGGGGACATTCCCATGCCTGCTGCAGTCCGACCTGGTCCGCTGAGCGGCTTCACGGTGCTCGACATGGGCACGTTCGTCGCTGGGCCCTACACCGGCAGTCTGCTGGCAGAGCTGGGCGCGGACGTCATCAAGGTGGAGCCCTCTCGCGGTGACCCCTTCCGGCAGAGTGGCTTCACCTACAACCGGGGGATGCGCAGCCTCGCCCTGGATCTGAAGGGTGATGGCGGCGTTGAGGCTCTGCATACGGTGGTGCGGAATGCCGATGCGGTCGTCAGCTCCAACCGCCCCGGCACCGCGGCCGCGCTGGGTGTCGACTACGCGTCGCTGTCGCGCGTCAACCCGAAGATCGTGCTGATGACCCTCTCCGGCTACGGAGAGAAGGGCCCGCTCGCCGGTCAGCCCGGTGTGGACATGGTGCTTCAAGGGATGTCGGGCATGATGACAGGTCAGGGCGGTGACTCCGAACCGGTGTGCAACACGCTCGCCAGCATCGACACCGCATCCGGCGCGATCGGGGCGCTGGGCGTCGCGCTCGCGCTGTTGCACCGGGAGCGCACAGGGGAAGGTCAGCAGGGATCCTTCTCACTGGCAGCCACAGCAACCGCCCTGCAGTTCTGCGAGCTCGTGCGTTTCGAGGGCAAACCCCCCGCCGTGCCCGGGGGCCAGGACTTCAAGGGCGCACGCCCCGACGATCGCTTCTACGCGGCCGCAGACGGTTGGGTCCGGCTGCAGGCCATCGGCGCGCAGAGTGACCTCGACGCTATGGCGGGAACATCGCCTGACGCCTCTTCTGACGACATCCAGGAGGCAATCGCTACGCGGATGAAGACGATGAGCGCTCAGGCCGCGGTGGCGTGGGCGCAATCCCACGGGTTCGCCGCCGTGGTCACCCGAAAGATCTCCCAGGCCCAGCGCGACGAGCAGCTGCTGGAGTCGGAGTTCGTGCACGTGCGGCCTGCCGCTGCCGGGCGCACGATGTTCGCTCCGGGCCGTTTTGCGCGGTTCAGCCGGACCTCTCGGCGCGGACCGATGTCGGTCGCGGGCGTCGGCGAAAGCACGGTCGCGATCCTGCGTGACGCGGGAGTGGCGCGGGAGCAGATCGAGGCGCTGCTGTCGTCGGGCGTCGCGACGCAGGGTGATCCTGCCCCGCAGACCCTCGGCTATATCTATCGCTGAGTAGCAGGCACGAAGGGGGCATACGGCACACGCCGGTTGCCCCCTTTCTCGTCAGAGTAAGCGGGGGAATCTCCGTCGTGGCGCGCCGGCCTACGCGGCGGCGACGTAGCGCCGGATCGAGGGCTCAGCAGATTGGCGCTGAGCGTGCGTTCGGGCTCGAGGATGCTGTCGCGCGGCTGGACACCCCGAAGGTGGCCGCACGGCGCTTGCGCTCCACGAGTGAAAGACACATCCGCACCAACGCGAGCGTCGGTGCGGATGTGTCTTTCACGAGGAAGAAACTGGCGACGTCTGTCGCTCCGATCAGTGGTTGCTGGGGAAGCCGAGGTCGATCTGCGAAGGAGTGTTGTCGGGCCAGCGCGTGGTGACGACCTTCGACTTGGTGTAAAAGTGAATCGACTCCGGGCCGTAGATGTGCGAGTCGCCGAAGAGCGACTTCTTCCAGCCGCCGAACGAGAACGCACCGATCGGCACAGGTACGGGCACGTTGATGCCGACCATGCCGACCTCCACGTCATACTCGAACTGACGGGCCGTACCGCCGTCGCGAGTGAAGATGGCGGTACCGTTGGCGAACGCGTTTGCGTTCACCAGGTTGAGAGCATCCGTGTACGACTCGGCACGCGCGACCGCGAGCACCGGGCCGAAGATCTCCTCGTCATACACGCGCATGCCGGGCTTGACGTGATCGATGAGGCTGACGCCCACGAAGAAGCCGTCGTTGTCGAACTGCTGTGCGGTGCCGTCCACCACGACGGTGGCGCCTTCGCCCGCCGCCCCCGAAACGTAGCTGACTACCTTGTCGCGGTGCTCCCGGGTGATCAGTGGGCCCATGTCGCTCTGCGGATCCGTTCCGGGACCAATGCGCAGGCCCGCCAGACGCTCGGCCACCTTTGCCACCAGCGTGTCAGCGGTCTCGTCGCCCACGGGCACCAGGACCGACACCGCCATGCAGCGCTCACCAGCCGAGCCGTACGCGGCCGAGACGGCCGCGTCGGCTGCGGCGTCGAGGTCGGCGTCCGGCATCACGATCATGTGGTTCTTCGCGCCGCCCAGAGCCTGCACTCGCTTACCCTTGTCGCTCGCGTTGCGGTAGATCGACGCGGCAATCGGAGTCGATCCAACGAAGCTCACGGCCTCGACGTCGGGGGAGTTCAGCAGGGCATCCACGGCTTCCTTGTCGCCGTTGACGACGTTCAAGACGCCTGCCGGGAGGCCGGCCTCTTCGAACAGGCGCACGAGCATGAGCGCGGGGGACGGGTCTTTCTCGCTCGGCTTCAGCACGACGGTGTTGCCGCAGGCGATGGCTGAGGACACCATCCACAGCGGAACCATCAGCGGGAAGTTGAACGGTGTGATCGCGGCCACCACACCTACGGGCTGCTTGACGGAGTGAACGTCCACGCCACGCGCAACCTGCTCAGCGTGCTCACCCTTAAGCAGGTGCACCAGACCGGCAGCGAACTCAACGTTCTCGACCGCGCGGCTGATCTCGCCCTTCGCATCCGAGAGCACCTTGCCGTGCTCGTCGGTGATGAGAGCGGCCAGTTCGTCTTGGCGGTCCATGATCAGCTGGCGCAGGCGGAAGAAGACGCCCGCGCGCTTGATAAGACCGGTGCTCCGCCACCCGGGCAGGGCGGCCTTCGCTACCGCGATAGCACTGTTGACCTCACTCACCGAAGCGAGTGCGACCTGGCGGGCAACCTCGCCGGTGGCCGGGTTGTAAACCGGTGCGGTGCGCTCGGCGCTTCCGATCGGCTCCCCATTGATGTGGTGAAGAACAATGCTCATGTCGGAGCTTTCCTTTCAAGAGGACGGATTGTCCTGCGCTGTCCGAGCCGACGTTCATCGTCAGTCTGCGGACGCTCGCTTCCTCCTATCTCGGAGCCTAAGAAGGGCGCCCAAGCTTAAGCAACAGTAAGCGCGTGGCCTTGGGGAGCGAGCGCGAGCGGCGAAGCCGGATCTCGAACTTACCCTCGAGAACGCGGGTGACGTCCTTGCAGTGATGCGGACGCTGGACAACATGCCGCTGGCGCTTGAGCTTGCCGCGGCGCGCATTCGGTGCTCACCCGGCGACGCTCGTCGAGCGACTTGACCAGGCCGTCGTCGGCGCTCTTCTCGATGCCAGCGCGGTGCACCCCGGGCGCAGCGCCCAGCCATCTCCTCGATGAGCGAGATGGCGCTCACGGCCGACAACCTCATCATCTTCGGCCGTGGACGGATCGTCGCCGACGCCCCGGTGAGCGATATCCTCGCCGGCGCGGGGGAAGATGCGGTCTGAAGCATCGCGATGCGTGAGGAGGGCGTGAGTCAGAACCCGCTGCGCCAATCGCGGATGACCTTCACCACATCGTCAAGGTTCGACTCGAGGAGGAAGTGGCCCCCGTCGAGGAGCTCGACCCGGGCGCTCGGCACGTCGCGACGGAAGGCCTCCGCGCCGGCGGAGGCGAAGATCTCGTCGTTGCGACCCCAGACGGCCAGGACCGGAACCTGCGTTTCGCGCAGCCACTCGTGAAGGCGCGGGTAGAGATCGCGATTGGTGACGTAGTCGCCGAAGAGGTGGAGCTGGGCTCGGTCGACACCCGGCCTGCTCAGGAGGGTGAGGTCATGCTCCCAGGCATCCGGATCGATCGTCGTCGGATCAGGTACGCCGTGGGTGTACTGCCATTCGACGGCTTCCCGCTCGAGCGCCGGGCGGAGCGCGCTCTCGTTCTCGGGCGACGGGTCGGCTCCATACGCCCAGATGGGCGCCCAGAAGTCGTCGACGAAGCCCTCCTCGTAGGCGTTGCCGTTCTGCGAGATGACGCCCTCGACCGCGGTCGGATGCCGCAGCGCCAGGCGCCACGCGATGGGTGCGCCGTAGTCCTGCACGTAGACGGTGTAGCGGGTGACGCCGACCTGCTCGAGGAATCGGGTGGTGACGTCGGCGAGCGCGTCGAAGGTGTAGGGAAACTCGTCGACGGACGGAGCCGATGATCGCCCGAAGCCGATGTGGTCGGGCGCAATGACGTGGTATCGGTCGGCCAGGGCGGGAATGAGGTGACGGAACATGTGCGAGCTCGTCGGGTAGCCGTGCAGCAGGAGAAGCACGGGGGCGTCGGCGGCGCCCGCTTCCCGGTAGAAGACGTCGAGGCCGTCGACGGGGAGGGTGCGGTGGTGGACGGTGGGCATGATTCCCTCTGGGGTCGGTTCGGAACTTCTGAGAGAAGTGGAAACCCTGTTCCTGCAACCGGGTCAAGCCGGCGGTCCGTCGTGTCGCGCTTCTCACCCCGGCGCGGCTGCGGCGTGCAGCCCCGCCGTCAGAGCGCGCACGGCGTCACGCCCCGCGCGGTTCGCGCCCACGGTGGACTGTGAAGGTCCGAACCCGATGAGATGCACACGGGGGTCCGCAGCGACCTGAGTGCCTCGCATCTCGATCCCGCCCCGGGCGTTGCGTAGCGACAGGGGGTCGAGGTGCGCGAGCGCCGGTCGGAACCCCGTCGCCCAGAGGATCGTGTCGACGGGAGTGAATGTGCCGTCCGCTTCTCGCACGCCCGCCGGTTCGATACGCGTGAACATCGGCCGTCGCACCAGGGCGCCGCGTCGCTGCGCGGCGAGCACGTAGGCAGTCCAGGCGAGATCCGTGTACGAGACGACGCTCCCGGCGGGGTTTCCTGCCTCGATGTCGGCTGTCACCTTCGCGATCACCTCGCGTCCCTCCACCTCCGGGGTGAAGCCGCCGTCGCGGAAGACCGGTTCCCGACGCGTGTACCAGGCCACCTGCGCCACCCGCGATATCTCTTCGAGTTGCTGAACGGCTGAGATCCCCCCTCCGACGACTGCGACGCGCTCACCGGTGAAATCGTCCAGAGTCGTGTAGTCACGGGTGTGGAGCTGGCGTCCCGCGAATGTCTCCTGCCCGGGATACGCAGGGATCATCGGATTGGTCCAGGTTCCGGTCGCGTTGATGATCGCTCGCGTGCGCCACGTCCCGGCGGTGGAATGCACCAGGAGATCACCGTCAGGGTCGTCGTCGGCGCGAGTGACCGACGGCACGGCGACGGGACGGAGGATCGGCAGGTGCATGTGCTGCTCGAACGCGGAGAAGTACGCCGGCACCGCCACCCGGGCGGGGTCGGCGGGGTCGGGTGGCGCCTGCCGGAACCCGGGGAGGTCGAAGATGCCGTTGACCGTCGACATCGTCAGGGACTCCCACCGATGCAGCCACGCACCGCCGGGCAACTCTTCGGCATCGAGCATCACGAAGCTGCGCGGGGCATCGGGGTCCTCCACGGCGCTGATGAATCCGCGCCGGGCCAGATGGAACCCGGCGGACAATCCGGCCTGCCCGGCACCGATCACAACCGTGTCTGCTCGGCGGATCTGCGCATCTCCCACGGGCGGACTCCTCTGTGTCTCGGACGCTGACTTCGGGCCGGTCTCGGGTGGCCCAGGTGCGGAACTACGTCAACTCGGGGTTGGGCGGCGCAGCTCCGTGAGGACCGGATATTCACGTGTCAACCAACGCGTGCCCCGTCGTGTTCCTGCCGAGGCGGGCGTCGGCGACGGATTGTGTCGCAGGCCAGCCACTCGACCTTGACCGTGTGCCGACCACAGGGGTTCTCCTTGCCATGAGGGCCCAGCACCGGGCTGGGCGACACGGAAAGGCGAGAACATGGGATACATCACGGTCGGCGACGAGAACAGCACCCCCATCGAGCTGTACTACGAGGACCAGGGCGCGGGACAGCCGGTCGTCCTCATCCATGGCTACCCGCTGAACGGGCACAGCTGGGAGCGTCAGACGCGTGAACTCCTCGCCGCGGGCTACCGGGTGATCACGTACGACCGTCGCGGTTTCGGACTGTCGTCGAAGGTGCACTCCGGCTACGACTACGACACCTTCGCGTCCGATCTGAACACGATTCTGGAGACCCTGGACCTGCGCGATGCCGTGCTGGTCGGCTTCTCGATGGGCACCGGAGAGCTCGCCCGCTATGTGGCACGGTATGGACACGACCGAGTGGCGAAGCTCGCGTTCCTCGCCTCGCTCGAGCCGTTCCTCGTCGCCCGCGACGACAACCCCGACGGCGTACCGCAGGACGTCTTCGACGGCATCACGGCGGAGGCGCGGAATGACCGGTACGCGTGGTTCACGCAGTTCTTCAGGGACTTCTACAACGCGGACGAGAACGTCGGGACGAGGATCAGCCCGGAAGCGGTCGCGGGGAGCTGGAACGCCGCAATCGCCAGCGCTCCCGTCGCGGCGTATGCCGTCGTAGCATCCTGGATCGAGGACTTCCGCGCCGACGTCGAAGCCGTGCGCGCCAGCGGCAAGCCGGCTCTGATCCTGCACGGCACCGAGGACAACATCCTCCCCATCGACGCCACCGCACGGCGCTTCCACGCGGTGTTCCCCGAAGCCGAGTACGTCGAGATCGAGGGCGCACCGCACGGCCTGCTGTGGACGCACGCCGCCGAGGTCAATGCCGCCCTGACGAGCTTCCTCCGCAGCTAGGACAGCGACCGAACCGAAGTAGCGCAGTAGCGACGGTCACCCGGATGCCGGTGGCGCGCTGGGACTGACCGCGCCGAGGATCTCGCGCGCCACCTGCGCGGCAGCGCGTTCGGGCAGCCAGTGATTCTCGTCGAGCTCGACGAACCGGTAGCCGGCGCTGACGTACCGGCGGGTCAACTCCGCCGCGCGGCGACCGAGCGCTTGATCGCGGTTGCCCCACACGTAGACCGTGTCTACCGCGACGGGCTCCCGCGCGGCAACCGCCCCGCGCCGGTCGGGCAGCCACATTCCGCGGTACCAGTTCAGTGCTGATCGCAGCGCCTGCGGCTCAGCGAGGAAACGCTGATACTCCCGCGCGACGGGGGAGGGAAGGCCCATCGCGATGAGCAGGCGAGCGAGGCGGGGCCGGAGCACGGCCTCGGGCAGCCGGGGGAGTTGGAAGAAACCGATGTAGAGCGACCGCAGCGCTTGCGCCGAAGAGAGGAGGGAGCGCAGCAGGGCGCGCGGATGGGGCGTGGAGAGCACCGTCATGCCGGTCAGCCGATGGGGGGCGACCGCAGCCATCCGCCAGGCGACAAACCCGCCCCAGTCGTGCCCGACCAGGTGCACGCGCTCCGCCTCGAGCGCATCGAGCAATGCCAGGACGTCGCCGGTGACGTCGGCGGCGCGGTAATCACGGCGCCGACGGGGCCGGGCCTGCCGCGAGTACCCGCGCTGGTCGAACGCCACGACCCGGGCGCCGCCCGCAACCAGATGGGGTGTGACCGCATCCCAGGTGCGGCGGGAGCCGGGAAAGCCGTGGAGGAGAACGATGACGGGGCCGTCGATCGGGCCGGTATCGGACACGTCGAAACGGAGGCGTCCGCGGTCGAAGTTGTGGATGCGGGTCGTCAGCATGCCCCATTTTGAGTCGGCCGTCGCGGCATGGCGAAGGGGGTTGCGCGGTGCCGGCTGCCGCCACGATGATCTCGCACGGGCCGGCCAACCACCGCCACGGGTACGACGAAGGGCCGGCTCTCACGAACCGGCCCTTCGTCGTTCCCGCGAACCGCGTGTCAGCTCTGGGAGACCACTTCCTGTCCCGTCAACCGGCGACGGTACTGCCAGTACATGGTGCTGCCGATCGCGATGGCGAACGCACCGATGAGGGCTGCGATTCCGCCGCCGCCGGTCCCGCCGGTGAACGGCAGCGATCCGACCAGAGCCGTGGGTGTCTCGGTGGGCGACGGCGTTTCCTCGGTCGGGTCCTCCGGAGTCGCCGGTGCCGAGGGCGATGCCTCCGGCTCGGGCTGCGCCGACGGCTCTGGCTCCGGCTCCGGCTCGGCGGGCGGGTCGGCGACGGGCGTCGGGCTGACGGTGGCGGCGAGCGCCGACGTGTCGAAGGTCGGGGTGCCGAGCGTCTCGAACCAGGTGCGGGCCTGCGCGACGTCACCCGTGAAGGTCCGCGAGAGCATCAGGAGCAGTCGCGCCTTCTGCGGCAGCAGGTCGCCACCGGCGATGGTGTTGCCCGAACCGCCCGAGACCGATCCGCTTCCGGTGCGGGTGGTGCTGGTGAACCACACCCCCTGGTCGCGGGCGGCGGCGGTGCGTGCTCGACCAGCGGCACCGGAGATGCCACCGGCGCCGGTGCCTGCGGTGACGATGCCCTTGACCCCTGCGGCCGCCCACGCGGCGATCGCTTCGCCGCCGACGTCCTGGGCGTTGTAGAAGATCTCGACACGGGGATACGCGTCGCGGGCGACGGTGCGCACATCGAACGGCGTGAACCACTCGTTCGTCTCGCAATCCAGCACACGCGCCGGGGCGCGGTTGATGATCACCTCGGAACCGTCGACCCACCCGAGCACTCCGGACATGCGCGTGACGAACGTGTCGTTGCGCGTTGCGTTGCCCTTGGTCACGTCCCGAGCAGCATGGATCTCGTCGTTGAGTGAGAGCACGGTGCCGAAGCAGTAGGTCTCCTGGCTTGCAGCGAGGCGGATCGACTGCAACAGGTTCGCGGGGCCGTCGGCCCCGAAGACGCCCTCTTGCGACGCGGTGTCCCCGGCCGCCCACGGGCGCATCGCGCCGGTGATGACGACGGGCTTCTTG
This sequence comes from Microbacterium sp. zg-B96, assembly GCF_030246865.1. Classification (NCBI taxonomy): domain Bacteria; kingdom Bacillati; phylum Actinomycetota; class Actinomycetes; order Micrococcales; family Microbacteriaceae; genus Microbacterium; species Microbacterium sp. zg-B96. The sequence continues at coordinate 1,199,911 of NZ_CP126738.1, forward strand.
CTCTGGACGGTGAGGTCGAGCCAGTAGGCGAACTCCTCCATCGTGTCGGTTCCGGTGGTCACGATGACGCCGTCGGCATCCTTCAGGGCGTCCTCCACGGCGATCGTGAGGTCGTGGTACTGCGGGATCGTGTAGCCGCCGGAGCCCGAGTTGCCGAACTGCACCACGCTCACGTCGGCGATGGCGGCGACTTCGGGCTGGAGCACCGCAAGCATGTCCGCCATCGGGTAGGTGCCTGCGCGGTAGTCGGTGAAGGTATCGCGGCCGTCGGCCATGCCGGCGATGGTCCCGCCGGTGGCGACGATGACGATCTTCGGCTTCTCCGCAGCAGCGGCGGGTTCAGTGGTGGGCGGCAGGACGACGAGCCCGGCGCCGGCGAAGGCGGCGGCCGCGAGCGCGGCCAGCCAACGGGTGCGCCGCGAACGAGCAGGCGCAGCAGGAACTGATGACACAGGGGTCCTCTCCAGATTTCGGACACGCCAGAGCGCGCCGAGGGCGATCGGCTGAGATGAGCGAGGGGTCGGCTCCCGCGACACCCTGCCGCCGAGCACCTGCCTCTAGGTCAGGATGGTGGTGCGTCTTTTCGCGTTGCGCTCGTGCTCGTTTCGCGCGTGTTAATTCACCCTCGCGTCGCCGGATGGCGCCGGGTCGCGTCGGAGCAGGGTAGAGTTGTCCTCGATAGGCGAACTCTCATTCGTCTCGCCCCGGCCGCGTGGTAACGGTCGGGGCTTTTTCTTTGCCCGCTGCCGTCATCGTGGACACGACCATGTCGCCGATCAGGCGCCGGTGGGAGTCCTGCAGCTTCGGGTCCAGCATGTCGCGATCGAAGATGGCGGCGAAGGTGTGCCGGTTGGCGACGTGGAAGCACGCGTACGCACTGATGATCATGTGCACGTCGAGCGCGTCGACGTCATCGCGGAACGTGCCCTCGTGCACGCCGCGTTCGATCACCTCCTGCAGGAGCGTGATCGCGGTGACGTTCTCCCGCAGGATCGTGGGGGAGTGGCGCACGTTCTCGGCCCGGTGGATGTTCTCGATGCTCACCAGCTGGATGAACGCCTCGTGCGTGGTGTGATGCACGTAGGTCGCTTCCGCCAGCTTCCGAAGCCCCTCTTCGGGCGACAGCTCGTCGATCTGGATGCCGCGCTCCACGCGCCGGATCTGCGCGTACACGCGCTCCAGAACGGCCAGGTAGAGCCCCTCCTTCGATTCGAAGTAGTAGTAGAGCATGCGCTTGGTGGTGCGGGTGCGCGCGGCGATCTCGTCCACCCGCGCTCCGGCGTATCCGTGCGCGGCGAATTCGGCTGTCGCCACGTCGAGGATGTCCTCCCGCGCCCGCGCGGCGCGGTCCGTTTCCCCGGCGGTGCGCACCTCACGCACCTCATCGGTCATCCCGCTCCTCCCGCGGCACCATCGGCGGCTTCACGGCGGATGAGGTCGGCGAAATGGCGCGCCATCCGCTCTCGGTCGGGCCGCTGCCCGGTGATGATCTCGAGGCTGGCATACGCCTGACCGACAGCCATCCGTCCCCCGTCCAGCACGGCGTGCCCCCGCTGCGCCGCCTGACGCAGCAACTCCGTCTGCAGCGGACGGTACACGACATCGGAGACCCAGGCACTAGGCCGGAGACGGTCCAGGTCGATGGGGACGCCGGGCATGTGGCGCATCCCCATCGGCGTGGCGTGCACGACACCCGTGGCCAGCGCGATCGCCTCGCCGAGCACCTCCGGTGCGACAGTCGCGATCACCTGCGACGGGAAGTGTGCGCGCATGCGCTCCGCCAACTCCTCGGCGCGGGCCGCATCGACATCCGACAGCGCGAGGCGGGCGGTCCCGCAGGACAGGAGGGCGTACGCGGTCGCCGCGCCCGCTCCGCCGCACCCCACCTGCACGACACGTTCGAAGGACGCGCCGGGCAGACCCGCCGCGAGCGCGTCGCGGTATCCCATCCAATCGGTGTTGTAGCCGACGAGACGCCCGTCCCGGAACACCACAAGGTTGACGGCACCGAGCCGTTCGGCATCCGGATCCAACTCGTCGACGACCCCGAGCACCCGCTGTTTGCAGGGGTGCGTGATGTTCATCGCCGCGTAGCCGAGACCGCGCGCTTCGGCGAGGAGCTCGCCGACATCGTCGGCGCTCTTGCCGAGTTCAAGCAGATCGAGGATGCGGTACTCGTAGTCCAGCCCCAGTGCGGCTGCCTCCGCTTCGTGCATCGGCGGAGTGAGTGACGCCGTGATGCCTTCGCCGATCAGCCCGACCAGGTACTCGGCCCGCGGTGCGTGCGCGCGGGGCCTGATGGGTGAGGTGGGTTCGGTCATGAGATGTCGGGAAGCTCGAAGTCGACGGTGGCGAGGGACACCTTGACGGGGGCGGACACTCGGAGCACCTCGGCATGCGCCGGATGCCGGTTATAGGCGGCGAGCCCTTCGAGGTCGTCGAAGTCCGCGACCAGCGCGAGGTCGTGCGAGAACTCGCCACCGAGGACATCCGAGCCCACGGTCAGGGCCCGAAGCTCCGGAATCTGGGCCGGCAGCGCCCGCAGCAGGGACATCCAGTCTTCCCGCTGCTGCGCGGTGAAGGTGGGAACGAATCGGAAGACGGCGACGTGGCGGATCACGCCGGCACCCCCTCCGGCGCGTCACGGCGCTGTTGATACTGGGCGGCCAGTCGCACCGGGGCGTTGAGCGCGCCGTAGCCGGCGTAGTCGTCTCGCCGTTCGACGACTTCGAGGAACACCGTCCCGATCGGATGGGTGTAGAAGTGCAGGAACTCGCCGGATTCGTCGCGGTCGTACATCACGTTCAGCTCCTGCAGGTCGGCGAGCAGCTCAGGGGCGATGTCGAACCGCGCCTGGATGTCGTCGTAGTAGTTGGTCGGGATGTCCAGTGGCCGGAAGCCGCGGTCGCGTGCCGCGCGCGCCAGCGCGAGCACATCGGATGCCGCGAACGCGATGTGCTGCGGCAGGATGGCGTCGGCGTCCGCGGCCGACGGCACCAGGTTCAGCGCGACGCGCAGCACGCCGTCGGCACTGGCCAGAACCTGGCTGCGCACCAGCCCCACGGGGGCGGCGACTTCCATTGACGGCTGCGTATGCAGGTCGAGCACGGAGTGCAGGAACAGCACGCCCGCGTCGAAGTGCTGCCATGGCTGCGCGAGGTTGATGTGGTCGACGCATTCGATGTGGGCGGCATCGCCGCCGGCGGGCGGACCGAACTCGCGCACCCAGCCGGGTTCGCCGGCGCTCTCGGCGCCGAAGAAGACCTCCGAGCCATCCGGGGCGCGCACACCCACCAGGGTCTCGTCGTCCGGGTCCTCCACGCGATACACCCGCGGTGCCAGCAGGTCGGTGGCCCGTCGCAGCGCCGCTTCGGGGTCCCGCACCGACAGCCCCATGCCGGCGACCGTCGGCTGATGCCGGTCGGTCTCGGGGCGTCCCAGCACCATGCGCGCGGCGCCCTGCGACCACAGCTCGACGCTCTTGGTGCGGTGCCGGCCGTGCGCTCGGAAGCCCAGCTGGGTCAGCAGGTCCCGCATCTGATCGATCGCGTCGGTGCGCAGCTCCACGTAGTTCACGTCGGAGGGCGGCGCGACGGCGGGCAGCGCCGCCGTGGACATGCGGGCGGCCCGGCCTCCCGATCCGCCGAGCCAGATGGCCGTCTCGTGCTCGAGCCAGCGCAGCGAGCGTCGGGCGTCGATCGCGGTGTCGCGGGGATCGGACTGGCGGAACGTGTCGTTGAAGATCTCCAGCGAGACCGGGCCGTCGTATCCGGTGCGAACCAGGTGGCCCATGAACGCGCCGAGGGCGAAGCCGCCCTCGCCGGGGAACAACCGGTGATGACGACTCCACGACAGCACGTCCATCGACAGCAGCGGGGCATCGGCCATCTGCACGAAGAAGATCTTCTCGGCCGGGATCGTCTCGATCGCCTCGGGGTTGTGACCCTTCGACAGGATGTGGAAGCTGTCCAGGCACACCCCGATGCGCGGGTGGTCGGCCAGGCGTACGATGCGCGCGGCGACTTCGTAGCTGTCCACGAATCTCCCCCACGCGAGCGCCTCGTAGGCCACGCGGACCCCGTACCGTTCGGCCAGATCTCCGAGCTGGCGCAGCTGGGCGGCGGCCAGCTGCTCATCCCCGCTGCGTGCCGTCGCGACGTTGCTGCACAGCAGCATCGTGTCGATCCCCAGCCGGTTCATGAGTGTGAACTTTGCCTCGGCGCGCCGCAGATTCTGTTCCAGCAGGTCGGGGCCGACGCCTTCGAAGTCGCGGAACGGCTGGTAAAGGTCCAGAGTGAGCCCGAGCTCCTGCGCTCGTGCCCGGATCGCTTCGGGGGAGTGCGGGGAGGCGACCAGGTCCGGCTCGAAGATCTCCACGCCGTCGAAGCCCGCCTCCTTCGCGGCGACGAATTTCTCATCGAGCGTGCCGCTGAGGCAGACCGTGGCGATCGACGTGCGCATGACACCTCCCGCGGCTACCGACGCTGGCATCCGCTTTACTCTCAGATCAGCATTGCAGGAAAACGGACTAACTAGTACGTTCGAACGCACCGGGGCAGTCGATGATGATTCAACCCCGCAAGAAGGGGAACCTCGATGGCGAGTCTCGCCGAATGGAACACACCGGCCGCGGCACCGGGCGGTTCTACCTCTGTCCTCGGTCGCATCATCTCGATCCTCGATGCCGTCAAGGAGTCGGGGGGATCGATTTCGATCACCGAGATCGCGGCGCACACGGCCATGCCCAAATCCACGGCATCGCGGCTCGTGGCTGAGCTGACCCGACAGCGCTACCTGCAGCGCACCGAGGACGGCGTGACCTTGGGGCTGCGCCTGTTCGAACTGGGAGCACGCGCGAACTTCCCCCGCCGGTTGATCGCGGCCGCGGCCCCGATCATCCAGGACCTGTGTGACGTCACCGGTGAGCGCGTCGGGCTGTGGGTGCACCAGGGGACCGACATGATCTCGCTCGCGGCGGTCGCAGGGAGGCTCCCGATGCTCCCTGCCCGCGCCGGCATGAGATCGCCCGCCCTGACAACGGCCAGCGGCAAGGCCTACCTCGCGTTCTGCGCGGACCAGGGCGTGGTCGATCGGGTGAGTGCGCCGCTCGTCGACGATGCGGCTGATCAGTTCCGCAGTGAGCTGCGTGAAGTGCGCTCGGCGGTGGTGGCGGTGGACCGGGGCGTCGCCTATCCGGGCATCCTCGCCGTGGCGAGCCCCGTGCTGGCCGGCGATCGCACCGTGCTCGGTGCGATCTCCATCGCCGGCCCCAGCGGGGGAATGGACCCGGACCGAGCCGCCCCGCTGGTGCGCGCTGCCGGCATCGCGTTGAGCCGTCGGCTCACGGCGGCGTAGGCAGCCGTGCGCACAGCGGATTGGACGGATTCGGTCAGCGTGCTGGACCGCTTGACGGCAGTGTTCGAGGCGTTCACCGAAGACGACGAGGGGCTCGGGATCTCGGAGCTCGCGCGCCGCGCCAACCTGCCGAAGTCGACGGTGTCGCGGATCTCGGCCGAGCTCGTCGCGCAGCGGCTGCTGGATCGCGAGGGAGACAAGCTCTATCTGGGTGTCCGGCTGTTCGAACTCGGCCAGACCGTGGTTGAACCCCGCCGGTTGCGCCGAGCGGCGCTACCGGTGATGACCGACTTGCGCAACATGACGGGGTACACCGTCAATCTCGCCGTCCTCGACGTCACCGATGTCGTCTGCATCGCTACCGTCCTCGGAGTCCCGGCGACGCCTCCAGTTCTGCGGGTCGGTGGGCGGCTACCGGCGCACGCGACCGCGTTGGGCAAGGCGATTCTCGCCTTCTCGCCGCCCGAGGCCGTGCACGCCCTCGCAAGCGACGGCGTGCTGGGCAGGCGGACACCTCAGACGGTGGGGGACCTGGATGCACTGGTGCAAGAGCTGGGAGAGGCCAGGCGGCTGGGGACTGCGGTCGAGCGCGAGCAGTGCGTGGTCGGGCGCGCGTGTGTGGCCAGTCCGATCATGGGTCGTGCGGGAGTCCCGCTGGCGGCGATCTCGGTCGCCGGTTCGGTCGACGACGTCGAACCCGAGCGGGTCGCTGCCGCCGTTCACGCGGCGGCGATGACGTTGACCCGTCGCGTCGGGGCGCACCGCAACCCCTGAACAGTCCCCGGAAAGAGGAGAGGGGGTGGGTGCGAAGTCGCACCCACCCCCTCTGGTTCGAACCGACGGTCAGCCGGCCATCTCGCGAATGGCCTGGTACGCCTCGAGGTTCTCGCCCGAGAAGTAGCCGCCGAAGAACTCCTCCGCCTGGCTGATGAAGGCATCCATGTCGATGTCCTCCTTCTCGATCACGGTGAACGCGTCGTTCGCGCGGTACTCGTCGAGAATCTCCTCCGTTGCCTCGTCGACGCACGTGGCGTTCTCGGGGCGGATCTCGTGGATGGTCTCGTCCAGCAGGGTGGCCTGTTCTTCGCTCAGCTTGTCGTAGGTCATGTCGCTGACGAGGATCCAGTGGATGCCGATGTTGTGGTCGTTGAGGACCGCGACGTTGAGCACCTCGTCGTAGCTGGAGGACCGGGTGGCCACGATCGGGTTCTCCTGGCCGACGGCGATTCCCTGCTGCAACGCGGTGTAGACCTCTTCCACTGCGACCGAGACCGGGTTCGTCACGCCCAGCGCCTCGGCGTTCGCGAGGAAGGCCGGCGAGTTCGGGAACCGGATCGGCACGCCCGCGAGGTCATCGGGGCTGCGGACTTCGACGTCCTTGGTGGTGAAGGTGCGGTTGCCGAAGTACCAGCCGTCGACGATGCTCACGCCGGTGGCCTCCTGGAAGCCGGCGAACAGACCCTCCGACCCGTTGTCGATCCAGTCGAACGCGTGGTCGACATCGTCGAACGCGTAGGCGGCATCGACGACGCCGATGGGCTCATACGTCGAGCTGAGCGCCGAGGCGCCCTGCAGGTCGATGTCGATGTCGCCGGCCTGGACGAGCGGGAACCGGTCCGCGTCGGGGCCGAGCTGGCTGGCGGGGTAGAGCTCCACGGTGAAGCCGATATCGGCATCCTCGAGGCGCTCCTTGAGCAGTTCGACACCGCAGTAGTAGTTCGGCGTCTGTTCGTTCTGGCTGGTGGCGACGGTGATGGTGACATCTTCGTTCGCCGAGGCCGCTTCGGTCTCCGTTTCTTCGGGTGTGCCCCCACCGGCGCAGCCGGTGGCGACGAGGGCTGCTGCTGCGAGCACCGACGCGGCAGCCATGCCCCGGCGTGTCGAGCGGACTGTGCTCATGTGACTCTCCTCTTGTGTACGCACGTCTTCGTGGTTGAGGTGACCTGTTTTCGGTTGCCGAGACGGCAGCATCGGGTCGTGGCCGACTCTGGCCGACTCCCTGCAGTTCGCAAAGCGATGTCCCGTCGAATGGAACATCGCCGACAGCGGCCCGATCGTCGCATACGCTGACCGCGACCGGTGGCTGTGCCGAGACGGGGGAGTGCCCATGAACAAGCTTGAGACCGCGCCCGTCCGCGTCGGAGTCATCGGCGTCGGGTTCATGGGCCGGCAGCATGTCGATTTCATTCGAGCGAATCCGGATGCCGAGCTGGCGGCGGTCGCCGATCCCGTCGCGGCGTCGGACGCGTTCGCGTGTCCGACGTACCCCGAGGCCGGCGCGATGCTGGAATCGGCCGACCTCGACGCCGTGATCATCGCCAACCCCAACGCGCTCCACGTCGACACCGCGATCGAGTGCCTCACCGCCGGCGTGGCAGTGCTGCTGGAGAAGCCGGTCGCTGTCGATTACGCGGAGGCACTGCGGCTGGTCGACGCGGTCGACCGGCTGCACGGGCGTCTGCTGGTCGGGCACCACCGGCGCCACCATCCGGCGGTCGCGCGTGCCCGCGCCGCGATCGGCGCAGGGGAGATCGGTCCCCTCGTCGCCGTGAGCGGGCTATGGTCCGCGCGCAAGGAGGACGCCTACTTCACCGACACCCCGTGGCACCGCCAACGCGGCGCCGGGGTGATGCTCATCAATCTCGTGCACGACCTCGATCTGCTGCGTCACCTGTGCGGCGAGGTCACCGAGGTCCACGCGATGGTGAGTTCGCACACCCGCAACCTCGACGTCGAAGACACCGCGTCGGTGAACCTGCGGTTCGACAACGGCGCCGTCGGCAGCTTCCTCGCGTCCGATGCGGGTGTCTCACCGTGGGGCTGGGATCAGTCCACCGAGGACACCCTGGAGTTCCCGTTCCTGCCGGACGGCTCTGCGTACCAGTTCGTCGGCACGCGGGGTGCGCTGTCGGTGCCGAACCTCGCGAAGTACTCATACGACCCGTCGGTGTCCGCCGACTGGCATTCGCCGCTGTCGCGCTCGTACCTGCAGGTGCCGCCGGCCGGGTCTTTCCGCCGTCAGCTCGCGCACTTCGTCGAGGTCGTGCGGGGGAACGCGGCCCCTCTCGTTTCGGCGGCGGATGCCGCTGGCACGCTGGCGCTCGTCGAGGCGGCGGCGCTGTCGGCACAGCGGGGCGAGACGGTGGACGTCGCGCGCTTCCGCGTCAGCCGGTCAGGCGATCTGCCGCTCTGATCGCCAGCTCGTACCCGAACACCCCTGCGCCGGCGATCACTGTGGTCGCGACGGTCGATACCAGCGAGTTCTGGTGCGCGGTGTCCCGGGCGTGGATGTTCGTGATGTGGATCTCCACGATCGGGGTGCGGAGCATCCGCAGGGCGTCGAGCACCGGGATCGACCGGAAGCTCAACCCTGCAGGGTTGATCACCACCGTGGCCCGCTCGTGGTAGGCATCCTGCAGCCAGTCGACCATCTGGTACTCGGCGTTGGTCTGCGCGAAGAAGAGGTCGAATCCCAGCTCGTCCGCGAGGCGGGTGCAGTCGTTGCGCACGTCGTCGAGGGTCGCGCTCCCGTACAGCTCGGGTTCGCGCTGGCCGAGCATGTTGAGGTTCGGGCCGTTCAGGACGAAGAGTTTCCTCATCGACGAGTCCTTTCAGGGAGACGGCGGGTCACATCAGCCCCAGCCACGTGGGCACGATCGTGACGATCGCAGGGAACAGCGTGAGCAGCAGCAGCACGACCCCGAGCGGAATCAGGAAGGGGAGGATGCCGCGGAAGAGCTCGCCCATGGGCCTGCGCGTGATGGAACCGACGACGAACAGCACAGCCCCCACCGGTGGTGTCAGCGACCCGATCATGAGGTTGAGGATCATGATGACGCCGAGGTGGACCGGGTCGATCCCGAAGGACGCGGCGATGGGCATGAGGATCGGGACGAGCACGAGGATCACCGGGGGTGCCTCGAGGAAGATGCCGAGGAGGATCAGCAGCACGTTCAGCAGCAGCAGGAAGACCACAGGGTTGTCGGTCAGGTTGCTGAGCCATTCGCCCAGGTTGCGTGAGACCTGCTCGCGGGCCAGGACCTGTCCCATGAGGTTGGAGGCGCCGAGGATCAGCAGGATGCCGCCGGAGATGATGACGGTCTCTTTCGACGCCCGCCAGAACACCTTGAAGGTGAGCGTGCGGTAGAACACTCCGAGCACCAGCATGTAGGCCGCGGCGATCCCGGCGCTTTCGGTGGGGGTGAACCAGCCGCTGAAGATGCCGCCCAGGATGATCACCGGCAGCATCATCGGCCCGAGCACTCTGACGACGGCCTTGCCCAGCATGGCACCGTCGAACGACCGGCTGACGGCTACCGCCGGGTGCAGCTTGACCCAGATGAAGACGTAGATGGCAAGTCCCAGCGCCATCAGCATCGCCGGCAGGATGGAGCCGGCGAACAGCGCACCGGTGGAGATCGTGGCGGTGGCGGCGAAGAGCACGGCGGGGATGCTCGGCGGCATGACCGTGCTCATGAGCGAGCCGGATGCCGTCAGCCCCGCGGAGAACCCGTAGGGGTAGCCGGCCTTGAGCATCTGCGGGATCTGCACCTTGCTGGTGGAGGCGGCGTCGGCGAGTGCGGAACCACTGATCCACGAGAAGCCGATCGCGGTGGCGAGGTTGACGTAGGCGAGGTTGCCGGGAAGCCGGGGGAGCAGCGCCCGGGCGAAGTCGTAGAGCCGGGTCGCGATGCCGAGGTGGTTTGCGACCGTCCCGACGAAGATGAACAGCGGCACGGCCAGCAGGGGGAAGCTGTTGATGCCGTTCACGATCGACGACATCGCGTAACCGGGGGACAGCCCCTGCGTGTAGAAGTACAGCATGCTCGCGGCGATCATCGCGAAGGCGACGGGCACGCGCAGCAGCAGGAAGACGACGAGAACGACGATGTACAGCCAGAGTTCCAAGGATCAGCCTTCCATCTCGGAGATGTTGAGCTGTCGCTCTGGGCGGTGGGCGTAGGGGATCTTCATGATCGAGTGGAATGCCGCCGACAGGAACCCGATGAGGGCGAAGACGTACAGCATGCCCAGCGGGATGTGCATCGCAGCGCTGGCGCGCGCCCACTCGATCTCGATCTTCACGAACGCCTCATAGGCGAGGGCGAGACTGGTGGCGGCCATGATGACGGCCGACACGATGCGCAGCGCGGTGAAGAGCTTCTTGCCGGCGAGCATCTGGTCGAACACCTCGATCACGATGTGACCGTTGCGCCCGACGAGGTAGCCGGTCGTGATGAACGTCATCGCGACCATGGCCAGCAGCGCCAGTTCACCGGCGCCGACCCAGCCGACCGCCGGGAAGTAGCGCCCCAGCACCTGGTACATCACACCGAAGAAGAGCAGGGCGAACAGTGTCACACCGATCGTGACCTCGACCGTGGAGAGGATCCGCATGAACCGAGGGTCCGGCGGCACCCCCTGATTCAGCTTCGGGATCGTGTAATAGGTGTTGGTGTTCCCGTAGATCGACTCTTCGGGCTCGTTCTGGGTCATTGCGTCACCGACGCGGTGTCAGGGAGCATTGCCAACCTCTCTGTTGGGGCGGTGGCGACGCTCACGCAGACGCGGCCACAACAGCACTCTGGATCCTTCGGTGTCGGCGCGCAAAGCCCTGTCTCGCCGAATGGGACGTTTCCCCGCCGGCCATCGACGCGGGATGTCCGGATCGCTCCGTTCGTTGGCGGCATTACGGCTTTCCGGGTCGGGCCGGTGACGCCAGGATGAGCCGCATGACACGCGAAACTGGCACCGCCCTCCTGGTGATCGACGCCCAGGAGTCCTTCCGGCAGCGGCCCGACGACTGGGCGGCGACGGCCAATCCGCTGCTACTGGCGAACATCGCACGGCTTGTCGACCATGCCCGCGCGGCGGGCGACATCGTCGCGTGGGTCACCCACTCCGAACCCGGCACGGGCGGGGTGTTCGACCCCAGCTCGGGATTCGTCCGGGTTTTCGCCGAACTCGACCCCCGCGACGACGAGATCCAGGTCACCAAGACGACCGTCAATGCCTTCACCTCGACGGACCTGCAGCACCAGCTCACGGCGCGGGGTGTGCGGCGGGTGGTGATCTGCGGCATCCGCACCGAGCAGTGCTGCGAGACCACGGCGCGGGTGGCCGGCGACCTCGGATTCGACGTGGAGTTCGTCACGGATGCCACGACGACCTCCGCGATCGGGGCCGGGCCGGGCTACGGCGCGGTGTCCGGTGAGGAACTGATGCGCCGCACCGAGAGCGTCCTGGGAGCGCGGGGGTTCGCGACCATCGTGACGACGGCCGAGCGGACGGCACGCTCGGTCGCGGCCTGAACAGAAACTCTGTTGACAGTGTGGTCTGACCATACGTATTCTTGAAACGATTCATTTCCGATCGTCACGAGGAGTCAGCATGGGCATCGATCGTCCGACCATCGAGGAATACCTCGCCAACGTGGGCGCGGCCGGACACCGGATCTGCGAGATCGACGCCAGCGAAGCGGGTGCGGGCAACATCTCCCTCTGCCTGGACGAGCTGCCGCGCGTGCGGCAGATCTTTCCGATCTCGGAGCGGATCGAGCTGCCCTTGCCGGCACCCGCGCTGGCTGGTCGGACGCTCCTGGTCACCGGATCAGGCCGGCGCCTGCGGCAGATCGCCGAGAACCCGCTCGCGGCCATCGCCGCGGTGATCGTGGAGCCCGGCGGTACCCACGCCGAGATGCTCACGTCCCCGCAGCGTCAGTTCGCGGCCCTCACCAGTGAGTTCAACTCGCACCTGGCCGTGCACGATGACCAGGTCGGCCGGCGCAACCTGCCCTTCCACGCGGTCGTGCACGCGCAGCCGCCGCACCTGACCTACCTCAGCCACATCCCGCTGTACCGGGACACCGAGGCGATGAACCGCCGCATCCTGCGGTGGGAGCCCGAGTCGATCGTCGCCCTTCCGGACGGCATCGGCGTGCTGGAGTTCATGGTCCCGGGGTCGGCAGAGCTGATGGATGCCAATGTCCGGGGGCTGCGCGACTTCGAGATCGTGCTGTGGAGCAAGCACGGCGTGATGGCCCGCTCGGACCTGTCGGTCACGCGCGCGGTCGACCGGGTCGAGTACGCCGAGACCGGCGCCAAGTACGAGTACATGAACCTCACCGGCGGAGGTCAGGCAGAAGGACTCAGCACAGCAGAGATCCGCGCGGTGGCGGACGCGTTCGGTGTGGCATCCCGCTGGATCTCCTAGTCACCCGCACCGCTGGGACGGCCGGCGCGCTCCTTCGCTACCGGCGACGCCGCGCCGTCCACAGCAGGTAGCCGCTCAGGGTCGTGAACGTCGCGATGCCGGTGCCCGTCAGCGCGCCCTTCCAGGTGCGCAGCCTGCTGTCCCGGGCGATCACCTGACCGAGACCGTTGATGAGTGCGGCCGTGATGATTCCGGCGACCAGCCGATTCCCGATCCGCTCCGCGCGTCCGACCAGCGGATCCAGCTCTGCCGCCCGGAGGTGCACTTCGATGCCGTTGTGATCCATCACTTCCAGCAGCCGTCGCAGCCGCGTCGGCAGCTCGAGCAGCAGTTCGCCCGCGTCGATCGAGGCGCGCCCGATCCGCTTGGTCACCGCGGCCAGGGACAATCGGCGTTGGATGAGGCGCCGAGCGAACGGGGTGAGCACCGAGTTCAACTCGAAGGTCGGGTCCAGTTGCACGCCCACGCCTTCGATCACCAGCAGCGCCCGGACGACAAGGGAGACCTCCTGCGGGAGCTGCAGATGGTGCTCCCGCAGCACCCGAAGCAGATCGGTCGCCAGCGTCGTGAAGTGGATCTCGCCGAGCGTTCGGTCCGAGAACTCGCCGAACAGTGATGACATTGCAGCGCGAAGCGCGCGTCGGTCCACCGAGCCCTGCGCGACCGAGAGGTTGATGACGGCGCTCGCGAGGCCGTCTGAATTCCGGGTGGCGGCGGCGATGAAGACGTCGGCGAGCCCGTCCTGCAGTTCTTCCGTGATCTCGCCCACCATGCCGAAGTCGATGAGCGCGACCGAGTCCGGACGGACGAATGCGTTGCCGGGATGCAGATCGGCGTGGAAGAAGCGGTGCTCGAAGATCATCGACAGCACGATGTCCGCCCCGGTGACGGCCACTTCCCGACGGTCGATCCCTGCGGCATCCAGCGCTTCTCGGTCGCTGACCTTGATGCCGGTCATCCGTTCCATCGTCAGGACGCGGGAGGTCGTGGTCTCCCAGTAGACGCGCGGGATGACCACGTCGGACCGGTCGGCGAAGTCGGCCGCGAACCGTTCGGCGTTGCGCGCCTCGCGCAGGTAGTCCAGCTCCGCGCGCAGCGTCTCGGAGAACTCCCTCGCGATCCCGGGAACGTCATAGGTGCGCGCGGGCTCCCACGCACGGGCCGCGCGTGCGGCGAGGTTGTTCAAGATCTCGAGGTCCTCCTGCACCTGCCGCACGACCTCGGGGCGGCGCACCTTCACCACGACGGACGTGCCGTCGGCGAGCGTCGCGGCATGCACCTGACCGATCGACGCGGATGCCATCGGCGTCCACTCGAACGAGGCGAAGAGGTCTTCGGGGTCGGCACCGAGTTCCTGCCGGATCGTCTCGCGGATCTGCTCGTCGGGAACCGGAGGGGCGGCATCCTGCAGCTTCGACAGCTCCGAGATGTAGGCCGGCGGCAGCAGGTCGGGGCGAGTGGAGAGCAACTGCCCGAGCTTGATGAACGTGGGGCCGAGATCCTCGAGCACCAGGCGCACCCGCTCGGCGGTGTTGGCCGGCTCGTCGGCGCTGCCTGGCGCTGTGCGGTAGCGGGCGGGCAGCCACCGCGTGACCCCGATCTGCGCGCCGAGGAAACCCAGCCCGTGCCGAGCAAGCGTGTCGGCGATCTCCTGGTACCTGCCGAGAGGTGGCTGCATCGCCCCATCATCCCGACCGCCGTGGGAGCGGACAAGGGCGGGCGCGCCCCGGGCATGCCGTGGCGCCGCGCCGCGATGCTCGCGATGATGATCTCGACCCGGATGGGGCAGGAGGCCGTGACCGTGACGAGGATCTCGAAGACCGACGAGGGGGCGTGGCCGCCGGGGCTGGCCTACTTTCGGGTCGGTGCCGGGGCGCCGCTGCTGTTCCTGCCGGGCCTGTCCGGCGAGCCCGATACGCCGAGCGGACTGGATCTGACCCTGCAGCTGCATCTGCTCACGCCGTTTGCACGCAGCCGTGAGGTGATCTGGGTCAATCGTCGGCGGGGACTGGCGCCCCCCGCGACGATGGCGCCGATCGCTGCCGACTTCGCCACGGTCATCCGCGAGCGGCTGCCCCCACCGGTGGACGTCATCGGAGTGTCCACCGGCGGCAGCGTCGCCCTGCAGCTCGCCGTGGACCACCCGGAACTCGTCCGCCGGCTCGTGGTCGTCTCCGCCGCCCATCGGCTGAGCGATAACGGCCTGCGGGTGCAGCGCGAGATCGCGGCCGCCGTGCGCTCAGGCCGGCCCCGGCGGGCGGGGGCCGTCGGCGTCGCCGCGATGGCCGCGACCGGGCTGGGCGCTCTCGTGCTGGGCGCAGGGGGCTGGGTGATGGGGCGGCGCACTTTCGGGAACGCCGGCCCAGATCTGCTGGCCATGCTCGACGCCGAAGACGATTTCGACCTCCAGCCGCAGCTCGGCAGGATCACCGCTTCCAGCCTCGTGATCGGTGCCGAGAAGGACCGGTACTACACGCCCCGGTTGTTCCGCGACACCGCCGCTGGCATCCCGGACGCCCGATTGATCCTGTACCCGCGGATCGGGCACATGGGAACGACGCTGCAGCGGCGCTTCCCCCGCGACGTGCTGTCGTTTCTGGAAGCGTGAGGGTGCCGGGCGGGCGGATGCCGGCATCCGTCGCCTGAGGCAGAGTGGTGTCATGCACATCGAGTTCGAGTCGGTCGTGTTCCGATGGACGGCGCGGCCCGAGGCATGGTTGTTCGCGGACGTACCCGAGGAGCTGAGTGAGGACATCAGCGAGCTCACGGCGCCCTTCGCGCGCGGGTTCGGCTCGGTGCGCGTCGAGGCGTCGGTCGGTGGGACGACCTGGCGCACCTCGATCTTCCCCAGTTCGTCGGGCCGGTACTGGTTGCCGCTCAAGCGCGCCGTTCGTGAGGCCGAAGCCCTCGTCGAGGGCGGCCCCGTGACGGTGAGTCTGCGGGTGCTCGACGTCTGAGGCCGGTGCTACTCGGCGATGACCCACCCCTGCGGGGGGAGCGTCAGCGTCGAGTCGCCGAGGTCCCCTTGACCGATCAGCACGGTGCGAGCGCCGGCCGCCGAGACGGTGACGGGAGTGGCTGCGAGATTGAGCGCGCACACCACGGAACCATCAGGTGTCGCGGTCCGCAGCACGATCGACCCGTTGTCGACCTCCACCACGTCGGTGGCGGCCTCATGCAACCACGGTCGCTGTCGGCGCAGCGCAATCATCGCCTCGGTGAGATGCAGCGTGTCCGCGGCCCACGGGTCGAGCGTCTCGACCGCGGGCGGAGACGCGGGGAACTCGGGCCGGATCGCGTCATCGCCGCCGAAGCGCTCCTCCTTCACGGCGTGATACCCGTACTCGTCGCCGGCATAGATCGCCGGGGTGCCGGCGACCGTGAAGAGCACAGCGAGCGCATGCGGGACGAACGCGTCGCCGACCGCCGTGGCCACTCGGGTCACGTCGTGATTGCCGACGAAGGTGCTCGGGACCATGGTGGTGAGCAGAGCGGTGTGACGGCGGACCGCGTGCGCGAGTTCGTGGAGGTTGCGGTCGGCGATGCTGTGCCAGATGCCCTGCCACAGTTCGTACTGGGTGAGCGAATTGATCGTCGATTCTCGGACTATCGCGGCCTGATCGCCGTGAATGACCTCGCCGGTGAACCACGCATCGGGGTGGCGTTCGCGCACTCGCGGCAGAACCGCGGCCCAGAACGACGGGGGAACGGCGTATGCGGCGTCCAGGCGCCACCCGTCGATGCCGCGGTCCAGCCAGTAGGTCATGACATCCACGACGAGGTCGACGACGCGGGGCGAGTCGTGCCGCAGCGCCACGAGTTGTTCATGGCCCTCGAAGACATCGGCATCCACGGTGTCGCCCTCGTGCCAACCGTCCCAGTTCACTCGGAACAGGTCCGCGCTGTCGGCATCCGGTCCCTGCTCCTGAAGCGCCCGGAAGAGCGGGTGCTCTCGCCCGACATGGTTGAACACGCCGTCCAGAAGCACGCGGATGCCGCGGTCGCGTGCGTGCCCGATGAGTCGCACGAGGTCGTTCTCGTCGCCGAGGCGAGGGTCGATGCGGAAGTAGTCGACGGTGTCGTACCCGTGGGTGGATGAGGCGAAGACCGGCCCGAGCTGCAGGCCGTTGAGGCCGAGCTGCTGCACGTGGTCGAGCCACGCTTCTATGCGGTCGATCCGGTGAATCACCGGCTGCTCGGCCGGCGGCAGGGTCTGGGGCGCGCCGACGAATCCGAGGGGATAAACGTGCCACCACATGGCATGACGGACCCAGAGGGGATCGATGGAACGCATACTTCCACGCTACCCGCGGCGCTCGGCCACTCAGCGCCGGGCGTCCACCTCGCGGGCGATGATCAGCGCCGCCGGGATGTGGCCGGCCGCCAGGATCACGGCGCTCAACGCGAGCCACCCGTTGCTCAGCCACACGGACGCGGCGAGGAACACCGTCACCGGAAAGAAGGCCATCGGCACGGGCAGACCCCACAGCGGCCGGTACAGCGCGGTACCCGAGCGGCCGCCCGCGAGGTAGCGGCCCCACAGCGCGTAGTAGGCGGCGAGCGCGGCAAGCGCCGGCACGACCCAGCCCCAGCGCAACGCCCCGGGCTCGGTGATCGCCGGCACCACGAGGCACAGCGCCTGTCCCGCGCGCTCGAGCCACTCGAGCGCACGCGGCACCCTCACCGGTGTGAGCGGCGGGTGCGGCGGGAGCCACAGCATCAGCAGATTCGGTGCGAGCACGGCGACGGCGACGATCAACCCCAGCGGCGAGAACCCCACTCTCGAACGCTATCGAGGTTGAAGCTGTGAGGCATCCAGAATCTGCGCGTAGCCTGCCAATATCAACTGGACCGCACGGATGCGCAACGCCGGCTGGATGAAGGCGCCCACCGCGACCGGAGCATTGCTGCGAGAGCAGGTAGGCCATGAACGAGATCCGCGCCACCGGACCCGCCCGTTCACCGTCCGGGGTGAAGCGTGAGGGTCCGAGCGAGTTCACCGGCCTGGCGCAGATCATCCGCGACAGTGGCCTGCTGCGACGACGGTACGGCTACTACTGGGCGAAACTCATCGCGGCGCCGGTCGTGCTGGGTCTGTGCCTGACCGCCTTCGTCTGGATCGGTGACACCTGGTGGCAGATGTTCACCGCCGCCGTGCTCGGGATCGTGCTGACCCAGATCGCGTTTCTCGGACACGATGCCGCGCACCGCCAGATCTTCGTCTCGGGCAAGTGGAACGACTGGGCATGCCTGGTGATCGGCGACCTGCTCGTCGGCATGAGCTACGGGTGGTGGCAGCACAAGCACACCCGGCATCACGCCAACCCGAACAAGCTGGGCGCCGACCCTGACATCGAGCTGCCCGTCATCGTCGTGACAGCCGAAGCGGCCGCGGTGCCGCGCCCGGCGGTCATCTCCTGGCTGCGCAGCCACCAGGGCCTGTTCTTCTTCCCGATCCTGCTGCTGGAGGGCATCTCGCTGCACGCCTCCGGGGTGCGCCGCGTCTTCGTGCGCGAGCACTTGAACCGTCGCTGGGTGGAGATCGGCTTCATCGGCATCCGGCTGATCGGCTACGGGGTCCTGGTGTTCTTCGTGCTGTCGCCGGGGGTCGCGGTGGCGTTCCTTGCCGTGCAACTGGGGGTGTTCGGGTTCTACATGGGCGCGTCGTTCGCCCCGAACCACAAGGGCATGCCGATCGTCCCCCGCGACATGACCCTGGACTTCCTCCACCGCCAGGTGACGATGAGCCGCAACATCCGCGGCAGCCGGGTGCTGGACACCGTGATGGGCGGGCTCAACTACCAGATCGAGCATCACCTGTTCCCGTCGATGCCCCGCCCCCACCTGCGGGCCGCCGCCCCGATGATCGCCGCGTACTGCCGGGAGCACGACATCCCCTACACGCAGACCGGCCTGTTCAGCTCGTACGCGATCATCGTCCGCTACATCAATCGCGTCGGGCTGGGGGAGCGGGATGTGTTCACCTGCCCGCTCGTGGACCAGCGCCGCCACCTCACCGCCGGCGGCTGAGCGTGTGGCGATGGTCGCACCGGTGCTGATGACACTGCCCTTCGCGGGCCGGTGGCTCGTGCAGAACAGCCCCGCCCGGCGCGACCCGAGCCACGGGGTCGACGTGTTCGGGCAGCGGTACGCGATCGACTTCGTCGAGGTGGACGAGCGGGGACGTACCGCCGCGACGCAGGACTGGCGGACGCTTCTCGCGACCGAACCGCCCGAGCGGTTCTCTGCCTTCGGAACGCCACTGTCGGCACCGGTCGCCGGAGTTGTCGTCGCCGTCCACGACGGCGAGCCCGACCACGAGGCCCGGCGGTCGCAGTTCGCGCTGATCCGGTATGCCGCCGGTCAGGCCGGGCGGCTGCGCGAGGGGCCGCACGCGGTGGCGGGAAACCACGTGATCCTGCGCGACCGGGTGAGCGGAATGCTCGTGGCGATGGTGCACCTGCGGGCCGGATCGCTGCGCGTCGGTGCCGGCGACGAGGTGGCGGTGGGGGACCCGGTCGCGCAGTGCGGCAACTCCGGCAACTCGACCCAGCCGCACCTGCACGTGCAGGCCATGGACAGTGCCGACCTCCGCGTCGCCCGCGGGGTGCCGATCGCGTTCACCGGGTACCGCCAGTGGGGCCCGGGCCGGCGCGGTGTCGTGCGAGAGGTGGATGCCGGCATCCCCGACGAGGGTGCGGTCGTCGCTGCCAGCGGCATCCACCCGGTGTGACCGCGCGCGCGGGCTCATCGCGATGAGGAGAGGAACTCGACGCCCGCCTGGCGGAACGCCCGCGACCCGGGCGCGTTGATGTGGTTTCGGCCGGGAATCTCCACGAACGTGCCGTGCGGCGCGACGCCCGCCAGGCGCCGCGACTGCTCCAGGATCGGGTCCTCGGTGCCGGTGGCGAACAGCACCGGCTGCGCGGGCGGCGACGCCGGGTCGGGATCGCTCTCGCCCAGTCGCATGCCTTCGGCCAGTGCGACCAGTGCGCGCAGGTCGTTCGTCGGCACTCGCTCGGCCAGCGCGACGTACCGCTGGGTGACGGCATCCTCCACCGGGCGACCCTCGTCGAGGTAGGCCCGCACCTGCGCGATCTGCATGCGCGCGAGTGGCCGGCCATCGGGGATGCCGCCCAGCACCGCCCGCTCGATGCGCGTCGGCGCGTCGACCGCGGTCTGCCAGCCGACGCGCCCGCCG
This sequence comes from Microbacterium sp. zg-B96, assembly GCF_030246865.1. Taxonomy (NCBI): domain Bacteria; kingdom Bacillati; phylum Actinomycetota; class Actinomycetes; order Micrococcales; family Microbacteriaceae; genus Microbacterium; species Microbacterium sp. zg-B96. The sequence goes on from NZ_CP126738.1 coordinate 1,219,679, forward strand.
AGTGAATAGCCGACGTAGCGCACCGTGTCGAGCAGGTAGGTGTCGAGCACGTTGAGGAGGTCGGAGACGAGGCTCGTCATCTCGTACGCGGTGGCCAGGTGCGGCTTGTCGCTGGCGCCGTGTCCGCGCTGATCGACCGCGAGCACGTGCAGCCCCGCCTGCAGCAGATCCCGCACCCACCCGGTGTTCACCCAGTTGTCGCGGGTGCTGGAGCCGAACCCGTGCACGCACAGCACCGTCGGCGCCGCCTCGTCGCCCCACGTGTAGGTGGCGAGCCGGTCGCCGTCGGCGGTCATGACGAACTGCGGCTCGGGCATGCGGGTCAGTGCGTTGAGCGCGGCATCCATGCTCCGATCCTCTCGCATCGGCCGATACAGTGACCGGATGCCGCGCCCCGCCCGCCGTCGCCTCGTCGCCGCCGTCCTGCTCGCAGCGACCATCGCCGCGGGCCTGGCGGTGCACCGCTGGGCACCGGACGTCGCGGCATCCGACATCGCCGGCGATGTGCTCTACGCGCTCGCCGCCTACGTCGGACTGGTGCTGCTGTTCCCGAAGCCGCGCCCGTGGGTCGTGGGGTTCGTCGCGGTGACGTGGTGCGTGGCGGTGGAGTTGTTCCAGCTCACCGGCGTGCCCGAGCGCATCGGGGCGGCGCTGCCGCCCGCGATGCTGCTGCTGGGAACCGTGTTCGACGTGCGCGACCTGGTGGCATATGTGCTCGCGATCATCGTCGCCGCCGCTGTGGACACCGCGCTGGTCGGGCGTGTGGCGACGCGGGCGACGTGACATCCTGGATTCCTACGAAGGAGTCCCCATGCAACACCGTCCCCTCGGACGCACCGGACGCGCAGTCTCGGCGATCGGTCTCGGTACCTGGCAGCTCGGCGCCGATTGGGGCGATGTCTCCGAAGCCGACGCGCGCGCTGTGCTCGCGGCATCCGCCGACAGCGGTGTCACGCTCTTCGATACCGCCGACGTCTACGGCGATGGCCGCAGCGAGACGATCATCGGCGGGTTTCTCGCCGAGCGTGCCGGCCACGGCATCACCGTGGCCACCAAGATGGGCCGGCGCATGGCGCAGGAACCCGCCAACTACACGCCGGAGAACTTCCGCGCCTGGACCGAACGCTCGCGTCGCAACCTCGGCGTCGACACGCTTGACCTCGTGCAGCTGCACTGCCCGCCCACAGAAGTGATCGAGGCGGATGCCACGTACGACGCGCTCGACGCGCTGGTGGCATCCGGTGCCATTGCCGCCTACGGCGTGTCGGTGGAGACGTGCGCGCAGGCGCTCGCCGCGATCGCGCGGCCGCACGTGACGAACGTGCAGATCATCGTCAATCCGTTCCGGTTGAAGCCGCTCGACGAGGTTCTGCCGGCGGCGGCGGATGCCGGTGTCGCGATCTTCGCCCGCGTGCCGCTGGCATCGGGTCTGCTCAGCGGCAAGTACACCGCCACGACGGCGTTCGCCGCCGACGACCACCGTTCGTTCAACCGCCACGGCGAGGCCTTCGACCGCGGTGAGACGTTCTCCGGCGTCGACTACGAAACCGGCATCGCCGCTGCCGCCGAGCTGGCTGCCGCCCTGCCCGAGGGCGTCTCGCTGCCGGCGGCCTCGCTGGCGTGGGTCGCGTCGCGCCGCGGCGTGACGAGCGTCATCCCCGGCGCCCGCACCGTGGCGCAGGCCACCGCGAACGCCGATGCGGCGGCGCTCCTCGAGCCCGGCGCCTTCGACCTGGACGCGTTCGACGCCGTCGTGCGGGACGTCTACGACCGGAGCCTGCGGGCAGACATCCACCCGCTCTGGTAGCCCGCCGCGCGCGGGGCTCGGCGCCCCGCGGCATCCTTCGGTCGTCGCAAACATCCCCTGCGCCCGGGTTCCGGGGCCCTTTGCGACGACTGAGCGCGCGCCGCGGGGATTCGGTCGTCGCAAACGACCCCTGAACCACGCGCGCAGGGGCATGTGCGACGACCGAGCGAGGTGGATGCCGAGCCCGCGCTTGACCTGGAGCGCGCTCCAGGTGGAAACCTCGCGGGCATGGAAACGACGAGGACCCCCGCTGCTGCGGGGCAGCGGCCCGGGTGGCGGGCAGCGGGCCCTGCCATCGGTGCCGCCCTCACCGTTCTCGCCGACAAGATCGCGTCCTACTGCGCGCCGGGATGAGATCGTCGCTGGTGCTGGAGGACCCTCGTCCCCCATAGTGGGTCTTGTACGCGGTTCGCCGGTCCGACACACCCGAGTCGGCACGAACCACCGCGTTACGTTTCGAGTCATCCCCCCGATATATCCGCTCGAACGGAATCCGCGATGGTCGCAATTGTTCCGGCACCCGCTGTGCGCAGCACGGTGGTGACCGTGGCTCGGCGCGCGTCGCGACGGTTTTCGTGGACCGGATGCCTGACGACGCGCACACCGTCGCGCTGGGGAACTCGCGACGTGAACCGGCGAGCAGCCGCGGTCGGGGGCACTGACCGCATGCGCGCCGGCTGAGGGAGCTGGGGAAGAGGACGATGGTGTTCCGGCCACATGAATCGGCACAAGCGGCCCACGACGACGCGACGGGCGCAGCGGGGGTGCTGCCGTCGCAGAGCGACCCGATCTGGCACGCCGTGCTCAGCGGTCGGCCTCCCGATATCGAACAGAACCAACGACAGGATGCTCGTCCGGGCGCGACGCCGGACACCGCGCCGCCCGCGCTTCGGACCCGGCGGCGAGAGCGTCTGAGAGCGGACACGCGCAGCGAGCCGGTCGAGCCGGTCGAGCCGGTCGAGCCCGCGCGCCGGGACTGGACCGGGCTGGCGGCGCCGTCTGTGGTCGCGGTTCCCGTTCCGGCGCACGCGTTTGCTCCGCCGTCGCCGCTGCCTCGCGAGCCCGCGCCCGAGCCCGCACCCGAGCCGGCTCCCGAGGCCGCCCCGGCCCCGCCGCCCGCCCCGGCTCCGGCCCCGCCGCCCGCCCCGGCTCCGGCTCCGGCTCCGGCGTCTGCTCCCGGTGAGCGCGACGGCGCCCTCGCGGTGCTCGAGGCGTTCGCGGCGATGTCGCGCCTGGACGCTCCGGTGCACCTGGCGGCATCCTCTCTGCGCACACTGCCAACGCATCCCCACCCCAGCCCGCCCCCGCACCGCCGCCCGAGCCCGAGCCCGACCCCGAACCGGAACCCGAACCCGAGCCGGAACCGGAGCCGCAGACCTCACAGGAGAGGGCCGTCGCGCTGGCCGCCCGCCTGGGCCTGGCCTACGTCGACCTCTCCGAGTTCACGGTCGACCTGGCGGTCGTCAACCTCATCCCCGACCAGATGTGCCGCCGGCACATCGTGCTCCCGATCTCGCGCGTCGGCGACCGGCTGATGGTCGTCGTCTCCGATCCGACGAACGTCGTCGTCCTCGACGACGTCGCCGCCGTCGTGCGGGCGCCGATCGTGGCGGCTGTCGCCGAGCCTGAGGCGATCCTCGCGGCCATCGACCGCTACCACCGGGTCGACTCCGAGATGGACGAGCTGACCTCCTCCTTCGAAGGGACGAACGACCAAGAGGCCGCGTGGGGTCAGGACGTCGGCGAGGCCGCCGTTGACGAGGGCCCCATCATCCGCTTCGTCAACGTCCTCATCAGCCAGGCGATCATGGACCGCGCCTCCGATATTCACATCGAGCCGGGCCGTGAAGAGCTGCGGGTGCGTTACCGCATCGACGGCGTGCTCACGACCGTCCAGCGCGTGCCGCGGTCGATGATCCCGGGAGTGATCAGCCGGCTCAAGGTCATGGCCGAACTCGACATCGGGGAGCGGCGAAAGCCGCAGGACGGTCGCATCTCCGTCGTCCACGCCGGGCGCTCCATCGACCTGCGCGTCGCGACCATGCCGACCGTGTGGGGCGAGAAGGTCGTCGCGCGTGTGCTCGACTCCCCGGTCGCGAGCCTCAACCTCAGCGACCTGGGCATGCTCGAACGGAACATGGGCGTCTTCCAGTCGAGCTTCTCCAAGCCCTACGGGATGATCCTCGTCACCGGCCCCACCGGGTCGGGCAAGTCGACGACCCTGTACACGACGCTCGCGACGATCTCGAAGCCGACGGTCAATGTGATCACGGTGGAGGATCCGGTCGAGTACCGGATGCCGGGGATCAATCAGGTGCAGGTGAACGTGAAAGCCGGCCTGACCTTCGCTGCGGCGCTGCGGTCGATCCTGCGCTCCGACCCCGACGTCATCCTGATCGGTGAGATCCGCGACGAGGAAACGGCCAAGATCGCCATCGAGTCGTCGCTGACCGGTCACCTCGTGCTGTCGACGCTGCACACGAACGACGCCCCGAGCTCGGTGACCCGTCTCATCGAGATGGGCGTCGAACCGTTCCTGGTCGGATCGGCCCTGGACTCCGTGGTCGCGCAGCGACTGGCTCGCCGGCTGTGCGAAAAGTGCAAGACCGCGTCGGTGGCGACCGCGCTGGAACTGGCGATCCTCGGGGTGCCGGTCGATCCCGACGTCGGGCCGCCGCGGATCTTCCGGGCGGCCGGCTGCTCGCAGTGCTCGAACACCGGGTACCGCGGCCGCATCGCGCTGCATGAGGTGATGGCCGTCGACGACGAGATCGAACGCCTCGCGGTCGCGAACGCCCCGACGGCCCAGATCGCGGCGCACGCCGAGGCGAACGGCATGACGCGACTGCGCATGGACGGCTGGGCGAAGGCGCTGCTCGGGCACACCACGGTCGATGAGATTCTGCGGGTGACCGTCTAGCGGTCGCACCCGACAACGAAGACGACAAGAGAAGGCAGGCATGGTGGCGGACGACGACGGTGTGATGTCCACGGCGGCTGGTTCGCGTTTCGACGCGCTGATGCGGGCAGACGAGGTCGATCCGGAGCTGCGGTCGTTCCTCGACGGCGTGCCGGGGGTGACCCTTCCCGGTACGGCGCCGGTGGCAGCACCAACCACGCGCCGCGCCGCACAGCCGCAGGCGCCGATCGATCCGGCACCCCGCGCAGGCGATATCCCGCACGTGCTGCGTGCGCAGCACCCCGAGGTCGACCCGGAGTTCATCGCCTCGATCAAGGCGGTGCTCGACCTCGGCGCCTCCGATCTGCACCTCGTGGCCGAGTCGACCCCGGTCATCCGCGTGGATGGGGAACTCCAGACGGTGCCCGGTACCACGACGTGGGATCGTGCGCGCGTGCGCCGGGTCATCGAGGGGTTCGTCTCGGTCGAGCAGATGCAGACGTTCGAGAAGGCGCTGGAGCTCGACCTCGCGTACTCGGTGGGTGACATCGCCCGCTTCCGCGTGAACATCTTCCAGGACCAGCGCGGACTCGGCGCGGCCCTGCGTATCATCCCGACCCAGATCAAGTCGGTCGTGCACCTGGGCCTGCCCCCGCAGCTAGTCGATCTGGCGCACCTGCCGCGCGGACTGGTCCTGGTGTGCGGGCCCACCGGCTCGGGAAAGTCGACCACGCTCGCCGCGATCATCGACAAGGCCAACTCCTCGCGCGCCGCGCACATCGTCACCGTCGAGGACCCCATCGAGTTTCTGCACCACCACAAGCGCGGCATCATCAACCAGCGTGAAGTGGGCGCCGACACGCACAGCTTCTCCGAGGCGCTCAAGCACTCACTGCGCCAGGACCCCGACATCATCCTCGTGGGGGAGATGCGGGACCTCGAGACCATCTCCACCGCCCTCACCGCTGCCGAGACCGGTCACCTCGTGTTCGCGACGCTGCACACGCAGGATGCCGGGCAGACGATCGACCGCATCATCGACGTCTATCCGTCTCATCAGCAGTCACAGGTGCGCACACAGCTCGCCGCGACGCTGCGCGCGGTCGTCGTGCAGACGCTCATCCGCCGCTCCAGCGGCAAGGGGCGCGCCGTGGCGACCGAGGTCATGTTCTCCACGCCGGCGATCCAGGCGCTGATCCGCGCGGGTAAGACCCATCAGATGCGCACCGCGATCCAGGCCGGCGAGTCGATCGGCATGCATACGCTCGACCAGGATCTGGCCCGTCTCGTGCTGTCGGGGCAGATCGAACACTCGCAGGCGATCGAGCTGGCGCAGGATGCCGCCGAGTTCGAGCAGCTGGTGCGCAACCGCGGCCTTTCGCGCACCGCGGTGGATGCCGTCGTGCCCGAAGGTACCCGCCAGGTCGCGGGAGGGCTCTGAGTATGGCGACCAAGGCGAAGTCCGCCCAGTGGAGCTTCAAAGGGCTGGACCGTACCGGAAAGTCGGTCAAGGGCGTGCTGGAGGCCTCCAGCGAGGCGCAGGCGATCCAGCAGTTGAAGGCGCGCGGCGTCATGCCCGACAAGCTGGCCCAGAAGGGCGGTGGCACCGGTCTGCAGCAGGAGATCAACATCCCCGGCCTGGAGCGCAGCCCGTCGCTCAAGGACCTGGCGATCCTCACCCGTCAGCTGGCCACGATGGTCAACGCCGGTGTCTCGATACTGCGCGCGCTGTCGATCGTGACGGCGCAGACCGACAACGCGAAGCTGCGGCGCACGCTCGAGGAGGCATCCACCAAAGTCGAGAGCGGCACCGCGCTGTCGGCGGCGCTGGAGGAGTTCCCGCGCATCATCCCGCCGATCATGGTGCACCTGATCCGTGCGGGGGAGACCGGCGGGTTCCTCGACCGGTCGCTCTTGATGGTCGCCGACAACTTCGAGTCGGAGAACAAGCTGCGCAGCAAAGTGAAGGCGGCGCTGACCTATCCCGCCGTCGTGCTCGTCATCGCGCTGGTGGCGGTCGCCGCGATGCTGATCTTCATCGTGCCGGTGTTCGACGCCATGTTCACCGACCTGGGCGGCGAGTTGCCCGCCGTCACCCAATTGCTCGTCGACATGTCCAACGCCATGCCGATCGCCGGCCCCATCATCCTCGTCGTAGGCGTCGTCTCCGCGATCTGGTGGGGAAGGAACAAGAACACCGAGGCGGTGCGCCGGGTCGTTGACCCCCTCAAGCTCAAGGTCCCGGTCTTCGGACAGCTCAACACGAAGATCGCGCTCACGCGCTTCACGCGGAACTTCTCCACGATGCTCGCCTCCGGCGTGCCGATCCTGCAGTCGCTCGCGATCGTGGGTGCCACCAGCGGCAACCACGTCATCGCTTCGTCCCTGGAGGGCGTGCAGGAGGGCGTACGCCAGGGGCGCCCCATTGCCGAGTCGCTGGCCGAGGTGGACATCTTCCCGGAAATGCTCATCCAGATGGTGGGCATCGGCGAGGAATCCGGCGCAATCGACACAATGCTGGAAAAGACGGCCGACTTCTATGACGACGAAGTCGAGACCATGAGTTCGCAACTGACCGCGATGCTCGAGCCGCTGATGATCGTCTTCATGGGCGGATTGCTGGGATTCATGATCGTCGCGCTGTACCTGCCGATGTTCACGATCTTCCAGTCGATTCAATCCATGTAACGACTGGGGAATTCTTTACATTAGAGTCTTCTCATTTTTTCGGCGGACTGCTAGCGTCAGCCTCGTCGACGACGACTCCGGAGTTGACTCCCCCCAATTAAAAGGAATTCAGCATGATCAACTCTGTCTCGCGTGCACTCGCGAAGAAGGAAGAGGGCGAAAAGGGCTTCACCCTGATCGAGCTCCTCGTCGTCGTCATCATCATCGGCATTCTCGCCGCCGTCGCCATTCCGGTGTTCTTGAACATGCGCGAGGGCGCGTGGAAGTCGTCGGTCGAGAGCGACCTGTCCAACGCAGCGCTCGCGATCGAGAGCGCCATCACGGATAACAACGGCTCGCTTGAGGGAATCACGTTCCCCGCGGCTTCCACCGCAGACGAGATCCAGATCATGAAGGGGGCCGACGTGGTCGGAACCATCACGATCTCCGACGGCAACGAGCTGCTGGTTGAGCCCGACGAGAATGCGTACGTGATCACTGGCAACAACGAGAACATCGACGACCAGAACCTGCAGTACAACAGCGCCACCGGCGGACTCGGCGACTGGACGGCCGTTGCCGGCGAAGGCGAAGGCGAAGGCGAAGGCGAAGGCGAAGGCGAAGGCGAAGGCGAAGGCGAAGGCGAGAACCCGTAACCGTTCAGCAACACCCGAACGTTGTGCCTGCGCGGCTTCCGCGCAGGCACAACGTGTCAGAAGCGAGCGGACGGAGGGAGTGGATGCCAGTGCGCGCGCAATCGTCCGTGGACGACGACGGATTCACCCTCATCGAAGTGATCGTCGCCATGCTCATCTTCACGATCATCCTCACAGGCTTCCTTTACACGATGACCGCGAGCCTCACCGCGACGCGCGACACCCGGGCTCGGATCGTCGCGGCGAACCTCGCGTCGCAGCAGATCGACGTGCTCCGCTCCGCGGCCGATGCCTTCGGTGTGACCACCGCCCCGCCATTCGACATCGAACTCAACGGCGACACCTTCCATGTCCGGGTGGAGACCGAGTGGGTGACCACCACCGGAGCGGCCGCGAGCTGTGAAGCAGGACTCCCCATCGCCTCACTGGCCTACAACCATGTCACGGTCAAGGTCACCTGGGACAACATGCGCGAAGGTGCCCAGCCCGTCTACAGCGACACGAGCCTCACCCCGCGCACGAAGATCAATGACCCCGCGCTCGGCACCGTGCTCGTGGGCGTGGTCAACGCCGCCGGCACGGCCGTCGCCGGCGCCACGGTGAGCTTGACCCCCGCGGGGGTCGCCGCTGTCACCACCGGCAGCGACGGGTGCGCTTACCTCCTCAAGGTGCCGCCCGGCGACTACACCGTCACCGTATCCAAGGCCGGGCACGTCAGCGAGCAGCAGATCGCCGAACCGACCGCGACGGTCCCGGTCACAGCCGGGGGATCGTCCCGAGTCAGTTTCGCCTACGACCGTGCGACCAGCTACATCGTCTCCTACGGATCCGGGCTTCCCGCCGGCGTGCGCATCCCGAACAATCTGACCACCACGTTCGTGTCGACCTACGGCAACTTTCAGATGGCAGCCATCACCAACGCGAGGACGAAGACGTTCTCGCTCTACCCCGTTTCGGCGGGATACAGCATCATGGCGGGAGCCTACGCAGAGACACCCGAGAACCCCGCCACTAGTTGCCTTACACCGGATCCCGGCGAGTGGATCCCGGAGCCGAGCAAGGTGGGAACGCGTCCCGGTGCAGTCGGGGGCGAAGCGGGGAGCGCCGTGCCTGCGGCGGTGCCGATGGGTGAAGTCCGCCTGGATGGCGCCAACGGCGCCGGCACCAGTTCGGCGCCTCGTAACCATCTCAAAGCCGTGTATGTCGGCGGCGGCGCCGGGGATCCCGGATGCCCCGCGGGGATGACCTACACGTTCGGCGACGTCATCAGTTCCAATAAGGCCACTATTCTTCTGCCGTACGGCACGTGGAAGCTGTACCGCGGCAACGCCTCGTCGCAAACCACCCAGATCACGACCGGCATCATCGTCCCCTCCAGTGGCAGTGTGGCGCCGGGGGTCGTGGTGCTCGACCCGCGGGTGGCGCCATGACGCCCGCGGCGCTGCGTCGCCCGCGTGTGCGTCGTCGTCATGGCGACATTGCGGATGCGGGTATGACGCTCATCGAACTCGTCGTGGCGATGGGCGTCTTCGGCATCCTGCTTACGCTCGTGGTGTCGATGTTCGTCGGCGCGGCGCGCTTGTTCAGCGATCAGCAGGGGGCAATCGACAACAGCCGCCTGGCGTCCACTTCGATGAACGAGGTGACCCGCATCATCCGCGCTGGCACCGAGATCCCGGTGCCCGGCAGCACCGTCAAGAAGCCCGTCTTCGCCTATGCGGGCGCGGAGAAGATCATCATCCATTCGTTCATCGACGCGGGAACCTCGGCGGACCCGCCGCCGGTAAGAGTGGAGTTCGCGCGCAACTCCGGGAACGAATTGATTGAGACCCGCTGGGCCGCGCACCACGAGCCTGTGGGCAGTACGTACTGGGCCTTCGCGTCCGCCGCGACGTCCTCGCGTCCGATCGCGCGATCGCTCACCCCCGTCACAGCCGGCGCACCGCTCTTTCGTTACTACGACCAGAATGGCGGGGTGCTCTCGCCGCCCGCCGGTGCCAGCCTTACGATCGATCAGATCCGCACCATCGCGAGTGTGCAGGTGACGATGCGGGTGCAGGCCGACGCGAGCGGGCGCGTCGAACCCGTCTCGATCCAGAACATGGTCGGCATTCCCAACCTCGGCGTCGCACGCGTGGATGTGCACGGATGATCGCCACCACGACACGTACGCAGCGCGACGAGGGCGCTGCCCTGGTCATCGTCATCGCGGTCGGCGCGGTGGTGGCGCTGCTCATGACCCTGCTCGTGACTGTTTCTGTCAACGGCACGAAGCAAGCCAGAGGCGATGCGAACTGGAACGCAGCGCTGGCGGCCGCCTATGCCGGAGTGGATGAGTACCAGAGCAGGCTTTCCGCCGACACGAGCTACTGGCGCTACGGCAACTCGACCTCCGCCTTCAGCAGCACGAGCACGGTGAATCCGCCTCCCGTGCCGAACCCGGCCTTTGGCGTCGGCGCGGCTGGCAGTTGGGCCACGGTCGCGTTGAGCGGCGACCGTGCCATGTTCCGCTATGAGGTGGACAACTCCCATTACGCCAACTCCGGCCGCATCAGGGTGCGCGCCACAGGAAAGGTGGGCGAGGCGACGCGCACCGTGGTCGCCGACCTCAAGCAGGAGGGTTTCATCGACTTCCTGTACTTCACCGACTACGAGGTGCAGGACCCGAGCCTGACCGGCACGACGAATTCTGGCTGCTTCACCGACAGCACGAAGACGACGCTCAAGTACAGCTGGCAGGGCCGCACGACAGCCAACGATTCTGCTGGTCGGAGCGTGTGCAAAGACCTCGCCTTCGGCGAACAGGACCTCAATGACGGCCCCGTGCACTCGAACGATACGATCCGGGCATGCGGCACGACCTTCACCGGCATCGTCACGACGGGCAATGCGACCAGCCCGTATTACCGGAAACGCAACTCGAACAACTCGACCGACTGCGACGACCCAAGCTTCGCACCCGGCTATCCGGCGTATAGCGGGGGGGTGAAGAAGTTCCCCGCCACGAACTCCCAGCTGAAGAAGGAGGCCCGCACCGACCTGACCGCCGACGTGCCGCGGCCAGGATGCCTCTACACCGGGCCCACGCAGTTCACCTTCACCGACGACGGCAAGGTCAACATCAAGTCGCCCTTCACGAAGTTCACCCGCATCGGAAACGAGGCGGCCACCGTCGGCTCCGCGCCAGTGGCGTGCGGGCTGATCGCGCAGCTGCAATCGCCCGCGGGCGCAACGATCGTCGTGCCCGACAACAACGTGCTGTATGTGCAGAACGTGCCGGCCGTGAGCAGCGACGTCAACTTCTGGGCGTCCAACCCGACGGGTTTCTCCTGCAAGAGCAGCGGTGCCAGCGGCGAGCGGGGCTGGTCCATCGGCACTGATACGGCCAAGAGCGGCTACCCTGTCAGGACCTCGACGACATCGACGACCGAGGTGGCACCCACGGCCACGACGTACGGCTGCCGGGCCGGGGACATCTTCGTCAAGGGCCGGTTCAGCGGCGCCGCGACGATTGCGGCCGAGAACTATGTCTTCATCGTGGGCGACATCACTTACGTCGACATCGTGGAGGACATTCTGGGGATCGTCGGGAACAACGCCGTCTGGGTATGGAACCCGGTCAACAGCAGCAACAACACCCTCCTCGGCAACAACCGCACGATTCACGCGGCGATCCTCTCCGTCGCGCACACCTTTCAAGTGCAGAACTACGACAAGGGGGGAACGCAAGGCACGCTCAACGTCAGGGGTGCCATCGCGCAGAAGTTCCGCGGGACGGTGGCGATGTCAAGTGGCGGCACCATTACCCACGGGTACGCAAAGAACTACCTCTACGACGACCGATTCAAAGTGGAGGCGCCGCCCAAGTTCCTCAACCCCGTCACGACGACGTACGGAGTGACCACTTGGGTGGAGATCGGCGCCGTCTGGGCAGCGGACGGGGCGGCGCGATGACCGTGGAGACCACCGCCATCCTGATCCTCGCCGGGGTGTTCGGCACCGTGATCGGCTCGTTCCTCAACGTCGTCATCTGGCGGGTGCCGCGCGGCGAGAGCATCGTGCGACCCGGCAGCGCGTGCCCGCAGTGCGGGCGGCCGATCGCCTGGTACGACAACCTGCCGATCATCTCCTACCTCGTGCTGCGCGGCCGCTGCCGCCACTGCTCGGCGCGCATCTCCGTGCGCTACCCGCTCGTGGAACTCGGCACCGGACTCGGCTTCGCGATCGTCGTGTGGGGGGCGATCGCGGGGAGGTACCCGATCGCGATCGTGCCGCTGCTGCTGTACTGGGTCGCAATCGGCATCGCCTTGGCGCTCATCGACCTCGATCACCACCGACTGCCGAACGTGCTCACGCTGCCGGCCTATCCCGTCACCGCGGTCCTGCTCGTGCTGGCATCCGTGCTCACGGGCGAACACGGGAGGTTGCTGATCGCGGCGGCCGGCCTTGCCATCCTCGGCGTGTTCTACCTTTCCCTCGCCCTCGGCTCTCGCGGTGGGATGGGATTCGGCGATGTCAAGCTTGCCGGCTCGCTGGGGCTCCTGCTCGGCTGGCTGGGCTGGTCGCAGCTGCTCGTCGGCGCATTCAGCGCCTTCGTCATCGGCGGACTTGTCGGCGTGGTGCTCATGATCGCCAGGCGGGCGGGCCGCAAGTCACGGCTGCCGTTCGGGCCCTTCATGCTCGTCGGCGCCTGGGTCGGCGTCTTCGCCGGCCCGGCGATCGCTGACGTCTACCTCACCGCGACGGGACTCGCATGACACCCCACGGAGGACACACATGGCAGCAGTAGTCGCGCTCGACCTCAGCAGAGGCGGGCTGCGCGGCGTGCAGGTGGACGCCCCCTACACCGCCCGCCCCAAGCTCACCCGGTTCGCCGCGGTCGAGGTGCCGGAGGGGACCATCTTCGATGGCGAGATCATCGATCAGCGCCGCGGCGTCGCCGCGATCAAGCAGCTGTGGAAAGCGGGCGGCTTCACGACGAAGAAAGTGGTGTTCGGTCTCAGTAATCGCAAGGTCGTGGTGCGCGAGGTGACGCTGCCGATGCTGACCGGTCCGCGCCGCAAGGCCGGCCTGCGGTTCGTCGTCGAAGGTCAGGTCCCCATCGACCTCGACGACGCGATCTTGGACTTCCTGCCGCTGCGCGATGTCCACGACAAGGACGGGGACGAGATGCGGCAGGAGGGACTGCTGGTGGCGACCGTGCGCAGCAGCCTGGAATCCACCGTCAACGCGATCGAGCGCTCCGGCCGGTTCGTCGACGCGGTGGACTTCGCGGGGTTCTCCCTGCTCCGCCTGCTGCCGGGACCCCTGCGTGGCATCCAGGCCATCGTGAACGTGGGCGCCTCCTGCACCACCGTGGTCATCGCTGCCGCCGCGAGCCCGCAGTTCGTCCGCATCGTCCCCAGCGGCGGCGACGATGTCACGCGCAGCCTCGAGCGCGCCCTCGGGGTCAGTTTCGTCGAAGCCGAGCAGAACAAGATCGCCCGTGGGCTGCAGGGCGGAGCGACTACGACCCGCGACATCGAGGCCGAGACCGTGCTCCGGGAGAACGTCGCCAACCTCATCGACAGCATCCGCAACACGCTGAACTTCTGGGCGAACGCGCACCCGGAGCACCCCGTCTCAAGCGTCGTGCTCACCGGCGGCGGGAGCCGGCTGACCGGGCTCGCGCCGGTGCTCACGAGCGCGCTCGGCGTGCCCACGAGCCATGGCGATCCGTTTGCCGGGTTCACCGTCTCGCCGAAACTGCGCGAATCCGGCCTGGACAACTGGGCGCTGGAGCTGGCGGCGCCGCTGGGGGTCGCCGTCGGCGCGAAGACCGGCGCGCACATAGAGGACAAGACGCGAACGAAGGCGAAGGCGAAGACGAAGACCGAGGCCGAGGCTGGAAAGGCGGCCAAGGGCCGCCGCACCGCGGAGGTCAAGGCGAAGGGGGCACGGAAATGACCGAGGTGCTGGAACGCCGCCAGCGCAGCCACGCCGAGCCGCCGATGACCTGGCCGACCGGTTCCACGCTCTCGGTGGCGCGGGTCGATCTGGTGCCACCGATCGTCGAAGCCCGGCGCCGACAGGGACGGACCATCCGGCTGCTCGCGCTCGGCCTCGTCGGACTCGTCATCATCGTCGCGATGGCCGGTGTCGCCGTGTCATTTCTGGCCGTCACAGCTGAGCAAAAGCTCGCCGCGGAACGTACGCGCAGTCAACTGCTTCTCATCGAGCAGCGGGAGTACAGCCTGCTCTCGAGCGTCAAGTCCCAGCTCGACGACGCCGCGGTCGCCGAGGTAGCTGCGCTCTACCCCGAGGCGGACTGGTCCCGGCTCATGACTGAACTCGACAACGCTCTGCCCGATGACTTCGCTCTCAGATCGGAATCGATCACGATCAAGGGCGTGGACGCCGCGGGCGCCGTGGAGAGCACTGGCCTCGATGCGCCAGGTGTCATCGAGATCGCATTCACCGCCACGGCAGACCGCTTCGACTCGCCTACGCCACTGCTGAACGCCCTGCGGGACCTCACCGGATATGTCAGCGCGACCGTTGACGCCGTGTCTGCGACAGGCGAGGGCGGGTACGTCGTCACCGGCGCCATCCAGCTGGGGTCCGATGCGCTCGGCGGCACCGCGCGTGTGGAGGCGCTCGAGGCTGAACTGATCGCCCGGCTGCAGGCCGAGCTCGAAGGGGCCGCAACCGGCGCGCCGCCGGAAGCAGCAGACGAGGCGGCCGACACGGCCGACGCCACAGACGCCACCGAGACCGGGGAGTGACGGATGGACAAGCACCGGCTCAGCCTCATCGTCATCGGCGTGCTCGCCGTCGCCATCGTCTTCGGTGGGTTCTTCATCGGCGTGCAGCCGCAGCTCGATCGCTCCGCTCGAGCGAGCGAGCAGACCGAATCGCTCCGGCAGACGAACGACGTCCAGCAGGAGCGGAACGTGGCGCTGGCCGCGGACAATCTGAACCTCGGGGCCTACGAACAGCAGCTCGCCGCGAAGCAGGAGCGGATTCCGCCCGCTCGCGCGCAACAGGAGCTCATCAACCAGATCGATGCCGCAGCCGCCGGCGCAGGAGTGACGATCCGTACGTTGACGTTCGACGCGGCCCTCGGCTTCAGCGCGCCCGAAGGGGTCACCGCCGACGCACCTGCCGGTGGCACCCTCATCGGGGTTCCGCTGAATCTCACCGCAGAGGGCGATCGGGCGAACCTCGAGGCGTTCACCGCGAACCTGCAGAACTCCGCGCGCATCATCACGATCGTGACGAGTCAGTTCACTGCGGGCGACGTGGCGTCGCTGGTGATCTCCGGCGTGACCTGGGTGCTGATGCCGGGGTCCTGACATGAGCCGGGGTGGGCGGCGACCCGAACGCCGCCCACCCCCTGTCAAGCCCCGCGGGGGTAGTCGGCCCGCCCGATACGCTGGCGCGATGAACCTGCAACGGATCACGGCCTGGGCTCTGTCGACCAAACCCGTGCGAGCGTTGCTGCTCTACAGCGAGCACCGTGGACCGGTGCTGGCCGACAGTGTCACCTACCGCACGCTGTTCAGTGTGTTCGCCGCCGTGCTGCTGGGGTTCTCGATGGCCGGTCTCTGGCTCGCCGGCAACCCTGCCGCATTCGATGCCCTCATCGCCGCCGTCGACAACACCATCCCCGGCATCGTCGGCGAGGACGGCATCATCGAGGACCCGCAGTCGGTCGCCGTGCCCACCGGCTTCACCGTCGCCGGCATCGTCTCGCTCGTCGGTCTGGTCGGCGCCGCGATCGGTGCGATCGGCAGCCTCCGCACGGCCATGCGCATGATCGCCGACCGCATCACGGAAGACGTCATGATCGTGTGGGTGCTGCTGCGCAACCTGGCGCTGGCGATCGGCATCGGCGTGGGCCTGGCTGCCTCCGCCGCCATCACCTTCCTCGGCACTGCCGGGCTCGGCATCGTGGGCGGCTGGCTCGGGATGTCGGCGTCCTCTCCCGTGCTGGAGATCGGCGGTCGAGTGCTGACGATCGTCGTGGTCTTCGCACTGGATGCCGCGATCATCGCGGGGGCCTTCCGGGTGCTGTCCGGGGTCCGTGCCTCCGCCCGGGCGCTGTGGAGCGGAGCGCTGCTGGGCGCCGTGGGCCTCACCGTACTGCAGCTGCTGTCGGGCCTGTTCGTCGGCGGTGCGTCGTCCAACCCGCTGCTCGCGTCATTCGCCTCGCTCATCGCGCTGCTGCTGTGGTTCAACCTGTCCGCGCAGGTCATCCTCATCGCCAGCGCCTACATCGTCACCGGCGTCGAAGAGGAATCCGACCGGGTGCGCGCCCGCTACGGCGCCAAGACGTTCGCGCAGCGCCGGGTGCGCCGGGCCGAGAACGCCGTCATGGTCGCCTCCGACGAGCTCACCCACGCCCGGGACGCCGAAGCCGCCGAGCGCGAGAAGGCCCAGGACAAGGCCCAGGAAAAGGCCGAGGAAAAGGCCGAGGAGAAGTCCGAGAAGGTCAACGCATGACCCAAGCCCCCGCCTACACCGCAGCGCAGGTGCGCGCCGCCGAGGCGCCGCTGCTGGCGGCGGGGGAGCCGCTGATGGATCGCGCTGCGGCCGCGCTGGCCGCGGTTCTGCGGCGTGAACTGGATGCGGGTGGGCGGGTGCTGGTCGTCGCCGGGCGCGGCGACAACGGCGGCGACGCGCTGCTGGCCGGTGCCGCTCTCGCGGCGGACGGCACGGCGGTCGACGTGCTGCAGACGGCGGATGCCGCGCACGAACGAGGGCTGCGCACCGCTCGCGCCGCCGGAGCGCGCGACGTCACCCTCGACGAGGCCGCCACGGCCGATCCCGCCTATGCCCTGATCGTCGACGGCATCGTCGGCATCGGCGCCTCTCACAACCCCGCGTTAAGGGGAGGCGCGCGCGACGCCGTCGCCGCGCTGCTGCCGTCGGTGCGCGCGGGGCGCAGCCGCGTCGTTGCCGTCGACGTTCCCAGTGGTCTGCAGCCCGACGACGGCACCGTCGCCGACGACCTGGTGCTGCCGGCATTCGTCACCGTCACGTTCGGCGCGGTGAAGGCGGGCCTGGTGCGCGCATCGGGCGTCGGGCTTGCCGGCCGCGTCGTGCTCGTCGACCTCGGGCTCGATCTTTCTCACGTGCCGCCGGTGGCGGCGGGTGAGGTGGAGACGTTCCGCGCTGGTGCGTGACGCGCGAGTGACGTTCTGATTGCGTTCCGCCGCGCAGACGTTGCGAATCGGGCACCGTGGTATTCGCGCCCTGCCGCAGTCGGTAGCGTCGTACTGTGGCCAGTCAGCTCGAAAACGAATCCGTCCCGAACCACCCGCTTGCAGCGACGCATCCGCTCGCCCTTGCCCCGGTTGCGGCGCCCGCCAGCACCGTGGACGGGTTCGTGGCGGAGTTCCTGCAGAACCTCAACCTCGAGCGGGGGGTGACGCTTTCGGCATCCACCCCCAACGACCGATACGTGGCCCTGGCGTACACGGTGCGCGACTACCTCATCGCGCGCTGGCTGGAAGACCGCCGGCACCTACGTGAGACGCAGGCCAAGACCGTCTGCTACCTGTCGGCGGAGTACCTGCTGGGCAGGCAACTGGACAACAACCTGCTCGCAACCGACCTGACCGATGTCGCCACAGAGGCGCTCGCACAGTGCGGGATCGACATCAACGAGCTGCGCGACCTCGAGGTCGAGCCGGGCCTCGGCAACGGTGGCCTCGGACGCCTGGCGGCGTGCTTCATCGACTCGCTCGCCACTATGAGCGTCCCCAACACCGGCTACGGCATCCGCTACGAATACGGCATCTTCCGCCAGACGTTCGAGGACGGCCAGCAGAGCGAACAGCCCGACGCGTGGCTCGCGCTGGGATCGCCGTGGGAGTTCCCGCACCCCGAGGCCGCACAGACGATCGCGTTCGGCGGACACACCGAGACCTACGACGACGACGGCGTCACCCGTTCGCGCTGGGTTCCGGGCTGGAACGTGCGCGCAGTGCCGTACAACTACATGGTTCCCGGCTACCACAACGGCCGCGTCAATACGCTCCGGCTGTGGAGCGCGGTCGCCACCGACGCGTTCGACCTCCGCATCTTCAACTCCGGCGACTACGAAGAGGCCGTCCGGGCGCAGACCTACGCCGAGAACATCTCCAAGGTGCTGTATCCGGAGGACTCCACGCCGCAGGGCAAGGAGTTGCGCCTGCAGCAGCAGTACTTCTTCGTCGCGGCATCCATCGCCGACTTCATCGACCAGCTGCCCGACGATGTGGACCTCGGCACCCTGCCCGAGCGGGTCATCTTCCAGCTCAACGACACGCATCCCGTCATCGCCGTGCCGGAGCTCATGCGCGTGCTCGTGGACGAGAAGGGCATGGCGTGGGATGCCGCGTGGCAGATCACCCGCCAGTGCTTCGCGTACACGTGTCATACCCTGCTGCCCGAGGCGCTGGAAGTGTGGTCGGTGGAACTGCTGGGACGGCTGCTGCCGCGTCACCTGGAAATCATCTACCGCATCAACGACGAGTTCCTCGCCGAGGTGCGCGAGCGGTTCGGCGACGACGAGATGCGCATCCGCGACATGTCGATCATCGGCGAGTTCCCGGAGCGCTCGGTGCGGATGGCGTATCTCGCAACCGTCGCCGCGGCGAAGGTCAACGGTGTGGCGGAGCTTCACTCGCAGCTGCTGCGCACGAAGGTGCTGCCGGATTTCGACGAGTTCTTCCCCGGCAAGTTCATCAACGTCACCAACGGCGTGACGCCGCGACGCTTCCTGCGCCTGGCCAATCCCGACCTGTCCGCCCTCATCACCGAGGCGCTCGGCCGCGGCTGGGTCACCAACCTGGAGCGTCTGCGGGAACTCGAGCCGTTCGCCGAGGACCCCGAGTTCCGCAGCGCCTTCGCCCAGGTGAAGGCGGGGAACAAACGCCGGCTGAACGAAGTGCTGCGTGCCCGCGACGGATTCGAGCTGGGTGAGGACCACATGCTCGACGTGATGGTCAAGCGGCTGCACGAGTACAAGCGCCAGATGCTGAAGCTCCTGCACATCGTGACGACGTACGAGCACATCGTGTCGGGGCGGATCGCCGCCGCCGACGTGCAGCCGCGCACGTTCATCTTCGGCGCGAAAGCAGCGCCCGGCTACGTCATGGCCAAGCGCATCATCCACCTCATCAACTCCGTCGGCTCGGTCGTCAACAACGACCCGCGCATCGAGGGGCGCCTGCAGGTGCTGTTCCCGCCGAACTACAACGTCACGCTCGCCGAACGAGTGGTTCCTGCCGCCGACCTGTCGGAGCAGATCTCCCTGGCAGGCAAGGAGGCTTCGGGCACCGGCAACATGAAGTTCGCGCTCAACGGTGCACTCACCATCGGCACCGACGACGGCGCGAACGTGGAGATCCGCGAGCTCGTCGGCGACGACAACTTCTTCCTGTTCGGCATGACCGAGCCCGAGGTCGAGGCGCTGTGGGCGCGCGGCTACCGTCCCAGCGAGTTCTACAGCGCCGACGACGATCTGCGTCGCACGATCGACCTCATCGCCTCGGGGGCGTTCTCCGGCGGCGACCGCTCGGTGTTCGAGCCGATCGTGTCGAACCTGCTCTACGACGACCGCTTCATGGTGCTGGCCGACTACCGGTCGTACATCGACACGCAGGCGAAGGTGGATGCCGCCTACGCGGACCGCGACGCCTGGACGCGATCGGCGATCCTCAACGTCGCACGCTGCGGGTACTTCTCCTCGGACCGCTCGATGCGCGACTACATCGACCGCATCTGGCACACGCCGCCGGCGTTCTGATCAGCGGGCGTCAGCGGGCGTAGCGCTCGACGAACGCGCGCAGGATGCTGCCGGGGTGGGTCACCGGCAGACGCCTGACGGCGTCGAGGGTGAGATCCAGTTCGTCGGGGGCGAAGTACCCGTGGCCGGCGTACGTGCGGATGCGGGTGGACATGCCTTCCACGTCGCACTCCGGGTGGAACTGGGTCGCGTAGACATTCCGACCCACGCGGAACATCTGCACCGGGCACGCCGCTGACGTCGCCAGCAGCGTGGCCGATGCCGGCAGCTGGGTGATCGCCTCCTTGTGGCCGACGAACGCGGCGAACTCGTCGGGCAGCCCGGCCAGCAGCGGATCGGCGGCGCCGGCCTCGGTGCGTTGCACCGTCACGACGCTGATCGGTTCGCGGTAGGTGCTGTCGATGACCGCACCCTGGTGCGCCCCGAGCGTGCCGATGCCGTAGCAGGCGCCCAGGAAAGGGAAGTCCCGCGCCACGACCTCATCGAGCACGCGGGCGAAGTCGGCTTCGGCGCGGCGTTGCACGGCCGACTTCTTCGCCGGGGGATCGGAGGCGTTGAACGGCCCGCCGCCGACGAAGATCCCCGAGATCGAGTCGAGGTCGACATCCCCCAGCGGGCCGGCTTCGAGCCGCACGCGCACGAGGTCGCGCTCGTCCAGACCGGTGTATCGGAGGAACAGTGCGTACTCATCGTCGGCGGGGACATCTTCGGGTCGCGTGGCCAACAGCAGAAAGGGCTTCATCGCGCCCGAGTCTATTGCCCGGTCGTGGTCTTGCCGGAACGGGACACCCGCGGCCTATCCTGACTGGTGACGGCCGCTCGCCTCGCGGCCGCGACAGCGACGTCGCAGGGAGAACCCCATGTCCACCATCGCCTTCATCGGCCTCGGCCACATGGGCGCGCCGATGGCCGCCCACCTGGTCTCGGCCGGGCACACCGTGCGCGGCGTCGACCCCGTGCCCGCCGCGCGCGAGGCGGCGGCCGGTCGCGGCATCCAGGTCGTCGACACCGTCGCAGACGCGCTGGCGGGCGCGGATGCCTGCCTGACGTCGCTGCCCGGACCCGGTCAGGTGCGCGAGGTGTATGGGGGAGCGGGCGGAATCTTCGCCCTGGCGGCATCCGGCACGCTGCTGCTGGACACCTCCACCGTCGACGTCGGCACGTCGCGGTGGTGCCACGACGAAGCCGACGCGCGCGGACTCCCCTTCGTCGACTCGCCGATCTCCGGCGGTACCGCCGGAGCCGAAGCCGGAACCCTGGCGGTCATGCTGGGCGGTCACCCCGACCACATCGAGCGTGCGCGCGCCGTCGTGGAGCCGATGGCACGGGCGGTGATCGCCTGCGGCGAGGCCACCAGCGGCATCGCCGCGAAGCTGGCGAACAACATGATGCTGTTCATCAGCGTGATGGCGATGTCGGAGGGCTCGCAGCTGGCCGAACGGCTGGGGCTGGACCCGCAGGTGTTCTGGCAGGTGGTGGATGCCTCGTCGGGGCAGTCGTGGGCGCAGCGCACCTGGTATCCCGTGCCCGGCGTCGTGCCCACCGCCGCGGCCAACCACGACTTCGATGCCACATTCTCCGCCGACCTGGCCCGCAAGGACTGCGGGCTTGCAGTACAGGCGGCGGAGGCCACCGGCGTCAACCTGCCCGCCGCCCGGCTGGCGCTGGCCCAGCTGGACCGCCTCGCCGCCGAAGGGCTCGGCCACAAGGACTGCACGCTCGTGGCGAAGTTCGCCTCGCCCGACGGCACCCTGCGCGGGTGGGGCGGTGAGTCGGCCTAGCATCCGCGGCGACTGGGGGCAACGGCGGGGGAGAGTCCCGCGGGGCGGGTTAGGGTCGGATCAGGAGGTCATTTCATGGCTATTGCACGAATGCACGGAGGTCCGCTGGACGGGCAGATTCTTCCCCTGGAAGATCCCGCACTGGACCAGTTGATCCTGCCGTACAGCGAGACGCAGGTCGTCTACGCGCGCGAAGGATCGCTCGACAAGACCGGTGACGACGACGGCCCTACCGAGGCCGCGTTCCGTTACGTCGAGGCGCAGGACGACATCGACCCCGACCGCGACGACCAGGACGAGCCGTAAGGGGTGGCTTCCACCCCCGAATCCGGTAGCGCAGACGAACCGACCCGTTCCCTCGAGGTCGAGCGCACCTACGACGTCGACGAGAGCACCCCGCTTCCGGACTGGACGTCGCTACCCGGTGTCGCCACGATCGGCGACGCCGAACGGCGAGATCTTGACGCGCGCTACCTCGACACCGCCGAGCGGCAGTTGGCCCTCGGCGGTGTCGCGGTACGCCGTCGCACCGGCGGGCCCGATGCCGGCTGGCATATCAAGATCTCGAGCCCCGAGGGCAAGCACGAGTGGGCGTGGCCCCTCGACGCCGAACCCGACGCCGACGCGATAGACGTGACGGTTCCCGCGGCCGTGGTCGACGCTCTCGCGGCGTGGGCACATCCGCCGTTCACCGCGCTCGCCCGCATCCGCAACGCCCGGGTCGCCTATGCGTTGCGCGACGCCGCCGGTGCCGTGGTGGCGGAGTTCGTCGACGACCGCGTCACGGCCCGCGATGAGCGGGCCGGCACCGAGGCGTCGTGGCGGGAGTGGGAGCTGGAACTCGGCCCCGCCGCCCCGACCGATCCCACCGAACGGGCCGCGCTGTTCGCGGCGGCCGACGCGCTGGTCGCAGCCATGGGCGGGCGCCCCGCGGCATCCGCTTCCAAGCTCGCCCGAGCACTCGGCGCCTGACGCTCGAACCCCGTTAACGCACCGACGCCGCCCCGATCGTGGGGGCGGCGTCAGTGCGTTAACGCTGAGGTCAGAGGTTGATCATGTGACCGGCGAGGCCGTGGAAGGCCTCCTGCAGGCCCTCGGACAGCGTCGGGTGGGTGTGCACGTTGCGTGCCGCCTCGAGCGCGGTGAGGTCCCACTTCTGCGCGAGGGTGAGCTCGGGGAGCAGTTCCGAGACATCGGGGCCGATGAGGTGGCCGCCGAGCAGCTCGAGGTGCTCGCCGTCGGCGATGAGCTTGACGAAGCCGACCGGCTCGCCCAGGCCGTTGGCCTTGCCGTTGGCGCTGAACGGGAACTTCGCGACCTTCACGTCGTAGCCGGCGTCGCGCGCCTGCTGCTCGGTGAGTCCGAACGAGGCCACCTGCGGCGAGCAGAACGTCGCGCGCGGCATCATGCGGTAGTCGCCGAGGGTCATCGTCTCGGCCTTGCCGATCGTCTCGGCGGCGACCACGGCCTGCGCCTCGGCCACGTGGGCCAGCTGCAGCTTCGCGGTCACGTCGCCGATGGCGTAGATGCCCTCGACGTTCGTGCGCATGTAGTCGTCGATGTCGATCGCACCGCGGTCGGTGAGCTTGACGCCGGTGTTCTCCAAGCCGAAGCCCTCGATGTTCGGGGCGAACCCGATCGACATGAGCACCCGGTCGGCCTCGATCGAACCCTGCGCGCCGTCGGCGTTCGCGCTGTACGCGACCGTCACCTTCGAGCCGTCGTCGGTGACCGACTCCACCTTCGTGGAGGTGAGGATCTCGATGCCGTACTTCTTGTACTGCTTCTGGATCTCCTTGGACACCTCGACGTCCTCGTTGGGCAGTGCCCGGTCGAGGAACTCGATGATGGTGACCTTCACGCCGTAGTTGCTCAGGACGAAGGCGAACTCCATGCCGATCGCGCCGGCGCCGACGATGACGATGGAGCCGGGCAGGTCGCGGTCGAGGATCTGCTCTTCGTACGTCACGACGTTCTGGCTCAGCTGCACGCCGGGAAGCAGGCGCACCTTGGAGCCGGTGGCGATGATCGCGTTGTCGAAGGTGACGCGCTCGGTGGAGCCGTCGGACTTCGCCACGTCGATGGTGTGGGCGTCGGCGAACGTGCCGCGGCCCTGGTACTCGGTGACCTTGTTCTTCTTCATCAAGAAGTGGATGCCCTTGACGTGGGTGTCGGCAACCTTGCGGCTGCGGTCCCACGCGGTGCCGAAGTCGAAGTGCACGTCACCGGAGATGCCGAACAGATCGGCCTTGTGCAGGAACGTGTGCGCGAGGTCGGCGTTCTTCAGGAGAGCCTTCGAGGGGATGCAGCCCACGTTGAGGCAGACACCGCCCCAGTACTTCTCTTCGATGATGGCAACGGACAGGCCGAGCTGGGCGCTGCGAACCGCTGCGACATACCCGCCGGGGCCCGCGCCGAGGATGACGACGTCGTAATGAGGCATGAATCCAAGCCTAGTCCTCGTCGGGGCGCCGGTCCCCGCTGTCGGCGGCGGCCTCGCGGGTGCGCTGCAGGTCGCGCCGGCGGCGGGCGCGGGAGATCAGCAGGTACGCGACCACCGCGATCACCGCGGCCAGCACGACACCGGCGATCGTCCACAGCAGGGCGGGGGGAGTGCTGCCGGTCTCCGGCGTTGCCGTCGAGGTCTCCGCGGCCGTGCCGTCGCAGTCGGCCGGTGCGGGGGTGGCCGCGGCGTCGCCGGCGCCGACGGTGAACGTGAACTGGTCCTCGGTGGGGTGGCCGTCGCTGGAGGTGATCTTCCACGTCACCGTGATCACACCGGTCGCCGTTCCCTGCAGAGCCTGGGTCACATCGGTGCCGTCGACGACGGGATCGCCGGCGGTGAGGTCTGTGCAGGCGGCATCCGTCACCGCCATGAGGGTGGCCCCGGGCTCGTCGATCGGGAAGTTGCTGAAGGTGAGTGTGACCTGTTCGGGCAGTGCATCCACCGTGGCGCCGATCGCGGGATCGCTGGCGATGAGCCCGTCGTGGGCGGACGCCGCACCGGCGGAGCCGAGCACGGCCATCAGGGCCAGTCCGGCGGCGGCGGCGATGAGGGCGGCACGACGCGTGAGCGATGCGTAAATTCCTGGTGACATCACCCGCCCGAGCCTACCCTGGGGGTATCGCGCGACCAGCGGCCGTCCTACCATGACGGCAGGCGGGTCACCTGCCCGCTCGACTCGGATGAAGAGAGGTGCGGGATGGACGCCAGAATGATGGATGCCATGTCCCAGGACATGATGTCGATGCCCGGCATGGAAACGATGGACATGTCGCTGATGCAGGCGTGTCTGGATGCGTGCGCGGCCTGTGAGCAGGCTTGCACGGTCTGCTCGATGCAGATGATGGACTGTGCGCCGTTCTCGATGAACTGCGCCGACATGTGCAACACGATGATGCGCTCGATGCTGCGCATGCAGGGGATGACCCCCGCGGCGATGATGGCGATGCTGGATGCCTGTATCGCGATGTGCCTGGCAACCGAGGACATGTGCCTGCCTCACGCCGAGACGAGCGAAGTCTGCAAGATGTGCGCACAGTCGTGCCGTGCGTGCGCCGACGCCTGCCAGGCCATGAAGGAGTCGATGGCCGTCTGAGTCGAGCGGGGTTACGCCGCGTCTGCGTCGAGTGCGGCGATGTTGAACCAGCGCGTGCCGACGGCGAGCACGTGGTAGCGCCGGTGCACCGCGACCGGGGTGCCGGCGGGAGCGACGTGGGCCGCGCCCGCACCGCTCCACACCTGCAGTGACTCGCCGTCGGTGACGGTGTGCACGGTCAGCGTGCCGGCTGCGGCATCCGCGTCCGTCACGATCGCGTCTGCCCACTCCAGGGGCGTGGCCGAGGCCAGCCGGGCCTGGATGAGGTGCACCGCATGGCCCGGCGCGAACACCGAGCAGGACTGACCGTGGACGCACATGCAGACGGCCTGGTCGCGCACCTCGAGGGGCTGACTGCGGCTGCTGTGGATCGACACGGGGGAGTCCTTTCGCGGTTGGTCAGGCTACGGTACGTCTCAGCGCCCGTTCACGGCACCCGACGTGACACATGACGAAACACGGGCGGCACCCGGTGGGAGCGAAGTCGCCAATCCGCAGTCGCGTGGGGCGGCGCATCCACTAGGCTGAACAGGAGAGGAGGCAGCGTGGACGAGAACAGCCGGCGAGAGCACGGAAGCATCCATCGCGACGCGGGGGATGCGCATACGCCTGCGGGCGGATCCGACACGACGCAGACTTTCGGGCACGATTCCGACCTCTCCTTCATCCCCTTCGGCAGTGACCTGACCGAGGCGGAGCTTGAGGCCATCGCCTCGCTCCCGTCGCGGTCCGCACTGCTCATGGTGCGTTCGGGCCCCACCGCCGGTGCGCGGTACCTGCTCGACAACGATGTCGCCACGATCGGCCGGCATCCTGAAGCCGACATCTTCTTCGACGACGTCACCGTCTCGCGTCGTCACGCCGAGGTCACTCGCACCGGTCTGGTGTTCGAGATCGTCGACCAGCGCTCGCTGAACGGGACGTACGTGAACGGCGAGCGGGTCGACCGCGCCGTGCTCACTGATGGTGCCGAAGTGCGGATCGGAAAGTTCCGACTCAACTACTTCGTCTCGCCGATTGACCGCGCGGCAGGGGATTGATGGCGCAGGTCGCACCCCGCGGGCGTTCCACGCCGGCGGGCTATCTCAGCATCGGTCAGGTCCTTGCGCGACTGGCCCCCGAATTCCCCTCACTGACCAGCAGCAAGCTGCGCTTCCTTGAGGTGCAGGGCATCGTCACGCCCACCCGCACCGAGTCGGGGTACCGCAAGTTCTCTGGCGGCGACCTCGAACGGCTGCGCCTGGCACTGTCGCTCCAGCGCGACCACTACATGCCGCTGCAGCGCATCCGCGAGGTTCTCGACGAGCGCGACGCCGGCCACGACATCGGTGCGCTCATGCCGCCGTCGATCACGTCGACGCCGCGCCGGTACCGTCGCGACGAGCTCATCCTCGCCGCCGGTGCCGAGTCGAGCCTGCTCGGGGACGCGATCACGGCGGGCCTGCTCGCCGGCGCGGACTCGTACGACGAGCGGGCGCTGACCCTGCTGCGCGCGCTCGCGGGACTTGCCGAACACGGCATCCAGCCCCGTCACCTGCGTTCGCTGCGCCAGAGCGCCGAACGTGATGTCGCGCTCGTGGAGACCGCCCTGGCCCCGATGCTGCGACGAACGGATGCCACCGCGCGCGCCCGCGCCGGCGAACTGGCACCCGAACTCGT
Organism: Microbacterium sp. zg-B96; assembly: GCF_030246865.1. Classification (NCBI taxonomy): domain Bacteria; kingdom Bacillati; phylum Actinomycetota; class Actinomycetes; order Micrococcales; family Microbacteriaceae; genus Microbacterium; species Microbacterium sp. zg-B96. Next base: position 1,246,523 of record NZ_CP126738.1, read on the forward strand.
GCGACGACTGGACGAGTTGCGCACCGCATTCGTGCTGACGGCGCTCGAGAGAATCACCCCGTAGCGCGACACGCCGCCGCCCATACGCGGATGTCATTGCCGCTGCCCGATTGCTCATCTAGCGTTGACGTACTGCCCGAACAGTGAGGAGGTGAGCATGACCGCTGGCGACTTGGCCGACGGCCAGCCCTTCTCAGCTGACCTCCTGTTCACCGATGGCCTGCCCCAGATGGACGATGAAGTCGGTTACCGTGGCGCCCAGGCGGCGCGCGCAGCAGGCATCACGTACCGTCAGCTGGACTATTGGGCGCGCACCGAGCTGGTCGAGCCGACCGTGCGCGGCGCCTCCGGATCCGGTTCGCAGCGCCTCTACGGCTTCCGCGACATCCTCGTGCTCAAGCTCGTCAAGCGGCTGTTGGACACCGGCATCTCGCTGCAGCAGATCCGTACCGCGGTCGACCAGTTGCGAGCAGCGGGCATCCGCGATCTCGCCGGGACGACGCTGATGAGCGACGGTGCCTCGGTGTACCTGTGTACGTCGAACGACGAGGTCATCGATCTGGTCAGCCGCGGACAGGGCGTCTTCGGCATCGCCGTGGGCAAGGTGCTTCGCGAGGTGGAGTCGACGCTCGTGGACTTCGACGGGCAGTCGCCGGACCCGGTGGACGAGCTCGCCGCGCGCCGCTCCCAGCGCACCGCCTGACCCGCGAGTGAGTATTCCTGCTCGCGAGTGAGTATTCGTGCCCTCGAGTGAGTATTCGTGCTCGCGAGTGAGTACTCGTGCCCTCGAGTGAGTACTCGCGACGGTGGACGGATGCCGGGTCGGACCGTCCAGCGGTGCAGCGAATACTCACTCGGCAGCGTGAATACTCACTCGGCAGCGTGAATACTCACTCGGCAGTGGGTCAGGCGCGGGCTTCGGCGGGGTCGGGGATCCGGCCGGTGCGCATCACGCGGTCCAGCAGCGCGTCGAAGTCGGCGGCGAGCTCCTGCGCGGAATCGCCCGGCCAGATGTGCAGCGGCTTCGCGGCACCCTGCGCCTGCTGCAGCGACGTGCGCTCCGGCAGCTGCGGCGACAGCACGAGCGGGCCGAACATGTCGCGCAGTTCCTTGATGCGGAACTGGTGCTCGATCGACTGCGGGCGCACCCGGTTCACGACGATGCCCAGTGGCTGCAGGCGCGGGGACAACCCGCGGCGGATCTCCTCGATCGCACGCAGCGCGCGGTCGGCGGCGGCGACGGAGAACAGTCCAGGCTCGGTCACGACGATCACACGGTCCGATGCCGCCCACGCGGTGCGCGTGAGGGCATTCAGCGACGGCGCGCAGTCGATCAGCACGAGGTCGTAGTCGGGCTCGATCGTCGCGAGTGCCTCTTCGAGCTTCCAGACGTCGCGCACACTCGGGTGCGGGCCGTCGAAGTTGATCGCCGAGGGGCTACCGATCATCACGTCGATCGTGCCGGGGTGCACCTTCGCCCAGCCGCTGGAGGTGATCGCCTGACGGACGACCTTCTCCTTCGGGTTGGCCAGCACATCGGCGACGTTCAGCCGGCCGGCCACCTGGATGTCCATCCCCGTCGACACGTCGGACTGCGGGTCGAGATCGACGACGAGGGTTCGAACACCGCGAGCGAACGCAGCGGATGCGAGCCCCAGTGTGACCGTCGTCTTGCCGACCCCGCCCTTGAGTGAGCTGACGGAGAGTACGTGCACAGAGGTCTACGTTACCGTCCCCTAGGCTGGGAGCACACTCAGGCACTTCGGGCGTACGACGACGCACGCTCCGGTCATCCCACGTGAGGTGAGCATGTTCCGCAAAATCCTGGTCGCGAACCGCGGCGAGATCGCTATTCGAGCCTTCCGCGCCGCCTTCGAACTCGGCGCCCGAACGGTCGCGGTCTTCCCCTACGAGGACCGGTATTCGCTTCATCGGCTGAAGGCCGATGAAGCCTACCGCATCGGCGAAGAGGGCCACCCGGTGCGCGCCTACCTCGATGTCGACGAGATCATCCGCGTGGCCACCGAGAGCGGGGCGGATGCCATTTACCCCGGCTACGGCTTCCTCTCGGAGAACCCGGAGCTTGCGGCAAGGGCGGCGGCGGCCGGCATCGCGTTCATCGGCCCTCCCGCGAAGGTGCTGGAGATGGCCGGCAACAAGGTCACCGCCAAGCACCACGCGATCGCCGCCGGCGTGCCGGTGCTGCGCTCGACCGAGGCATCCGATGACATCGACGCGCTCGTCGCGCAGGCCGAGGACATCGGCTTCCCGCTCTTCGCCAAGGCGGTCGCCGGCGGCGGCGGCCGCGGGATGCGCCGCGTCGACCGGGCCGAAGAGCTCGCGCCGTCACTGGCCGAGGCGATGCGCGAAGCGGGGAGTGCGTTCGGAGACTCGCGCATGTTCCTCGAGCAGGCGGTCCTGCGGCCTCGGCACGTCGAAGTGCAGATCCTCGCCGACACCGCTGGCCACACCGTGCACCTGTTCGAGCGTGACTGCTCGGTGCAGCGCCGCCACCAGAAGGTCATCGAGATCGCCCCTGCGCCGAACCTCGACGACGACACCCGCGATGCGCTGCACCGCTACGCAGTCGCGTTCGCCGAGTCCATCGGCTACCAGAACGCCGGCACCGTGGAGTTCCTCCTCGAAACCGCCGGCCCCCGCACCGGCGAAGTGGTGTTCATCGAGATGAACCCGCGCATCCAGGTGGAGCACACCGTGACCGAGGAGGTCACCGACGTCGACCTCGTGCAGTCGCAGATGCGCATCGCCGCGGGGGAGACCCTGGAGGAGCTCGGGCTTCGCCAGGAGGACATCCACCTGCGCGGCGCCGCCCTGCAGTGCCGCATCACCACCGAGGACCCGTCGCAGGGCTTCCGGCCCGACACGGGCAAGATCACCACCTACCGCTCGCCCGGTGGTGCCGGCATCCGCCTCGACGGCGGCACGACCGCCGCCGGCTCGCAGATCAGCCCGCACTTCGACTCGATGCTCGCCAAGCTCACCTGCCGTGGCCGCGACTTCCAAGCCGCCGTGGTGCGCTCCCGCCGCGCACTGGCCGAGTTCCGCATCCGCGGCGTATCCACCAACATCCCGTTCCTGCAGAGCGTGCTGGAGGACCCGGCGTTCGTCGCGGGTGACCTGTCCACCGCGTTCATCGACGAGCGGCCGCACCTGGCCAACGGGCGCGAGTCGAAGGACCGCGGCTCGAAGATCCTCGGCTGGCTCGCCGACACCACCGTCAACCGGCCCAACGGCTCCAACCCGCTGACGGTCGACCCGGCATCCAAGCTCCCCACCGTCGATCTCACCGCCCCCGCTCCCGCCGGCTCGCGGCAGCGCCTGCAGGAGCTCGGCCCGGCCGGTTTCGCCAAGTCCCTCCGCGAACAGACGGCCCTCGCCGTCACCGAGACGACCTTCCGCGACGCCCACCAGTCGCTGCTGGCCACCCGCGTGCGCACGAAGGACCTCGTCACCGTGGCCCCCTACGTCGCGCGGCTCACCCCGCAGCTGCTGTCGGTCGAGGCCTGGGGCGGCGCCACCTACGACGTCGCGCTGCGCTTCCTCGGTGAGGACCCGTGGGAACGCCTCGATGCGCTGCGCACTTCACTGCCGAACGTGGCGATCCAGATGCTGCTGCGCGGCCGCAACACCGTGGGCTACACGCCGTACCCGACGCAGGTGACCGATGCCTTCGTCCGCGAGGCCGCGGCATCCGGCGTCGACATCTTCCGCATCTTCGACGCGCTCAACGACGTGTCCCAGATGCGCCCGGCCATCGACGCGGTGCTGGCCAGCGGCACCGCCGTGGCCGAAGTGGCCGTCTGCTACACCGGCGACCTGCTCAACCCGGCCGAGGACCTCTACACGCTCGACTACTACCTGCGCCTGGCTGAGCAGATCGTGGATGCCGGGGCGCACGTGCTGGCCATCAAGGACATGGCCGGGTTGCTCCGCCCTGCCGCCGCCGGCCGTCTGGTCTCGGCGCTGCGCGACCGGTTCGACCTGCCGGTGCACGTGCACACGCACGACACCGCCGGCGGACAGCTCGCGACGCTGCTGGCTGCCAGCGCCGCCGGGGCGGATGCCGTGGATGCCGCGGCCGCCCCCATGTCCGGCACGACCAGCCAGCCGTCGCTGTCCGCCCTGGTCGCGGCGCTCGCGAACACCGACCGCGACACCGGGCTCGACCTTGACGCCGTCTCCGACCTCGAGCCCTACTGGGAGGCGGTGCGCGCCCTGTACCGTCCGTTCGAGTCGGGTCTGCCCGGCCCCACCGGCCGCGTCTACCGGCACGAGATCCCGGGCGGACAGCTGTCGAACCTGCGCCAGCAGGCGATCGCGCTGGGGCTGGCGGACGACTTCGAGCTGATCGAGGACATGTACGCCGCAGCGGATGCCATCCTCGGCCGCGTGCCCAAGGTGACGCCGTCGTCGAAGGTGGTCGGCGACCTCGCACTGCACCTGGCGGCGGTCAAGGCCGACCCGGCCGACTTCGCCGAGAACCCGCACAAATACGACGTGCCCGACTCGGTGGTCGGCTTCATGGCAGGCGAGCTGGGGGATCTCCCCGGCGGCTGGCCGGAGCCGTTCCGCACCAAGGTGCTGGCCGGCCGCGAAGTGCGGGAGGGAATGACCGAACTCTCCGACGAGGATGCCGCGGCGCTCGACGGCGACTCCACCACCCGCCGGGGCACGTTGAATGAGCTGCTGTTCCCCGCTCCCACCCGGGCGTTCCAGGAGGTGCGCGACACCTACGGCGACCTCAGCGTGCTGGACACCGTCGACTACCTCTACGGCCTCGCGTCGGGTACCGAGCACGTCGTGGAGATCGAGCGGGGCGTGCAGCTGTACGTGGGGCTCGAGGCGATCGGCGAGGCCGACGACAAGGGCATGCGCACCGTCATGACCACACTCAACGGTCAGCTGCGGCCGGTGTTCGTGCGCGACCGCGCGATCGATGTCGCCCACCGTCAGGCGGAGAAGGCAGACACGTCCAAGCCCGGTCAGGTGGCGGCTCCCTTCTCCGGAGTCGCGACGATCAAGGTCGAGGTGGGCGACACCGTCGCAGCCGGTCAGCCGGTCGCCTCGATCGAGGCGATGAAGATGGAAGCGGCGATCACCTCACCCGTCGACGGCGTCGTGGAGCGACTGGCGGTCACCGGGACGCAACAGGTGGAGGCAGGGGACCTTTTGGCCGTCGTGCGCCCCTCCGAGTAACCTGGAGGGATGGGTGCCCAGGCACCCATCCCGAACTTGGAGTGAGAGCTGTGACGCCCGAGCGCAACGAACCGACGCACGACGAGCCCGAGAACGGCATGCTCGCCGACGGCGGAAGCCTCGACACGACCGGGATCGGCATCCTCGGTGGTGCCACCGCTCAGGTCGACGTGACGCTGCCGATGGCTTCCGACGAAGATGACGACGCGCACGATGAGGCCGTCGATGACGGCTTCCCCGCGGAGGGCTTCGTGCCGGTCGGGTTCGGCGCCGCCACCACAGACGGCGTCGAGGTCGTCGCGGCCGAGGACGTGACCGTCGATGACGAGCCCACCGACGCCCACCACGCCGGCGAGGAGCTGGCCGACGACGAGGAGCTCGCCGAGGAAGTCGGCGACCCGGCGGCGGACCACGAGCCGGTGGCGGATGCCGCGGCGAGCGTGCCCGCCTCGCACGCCGGGCCGACACCCGCGCTGACTCGGGACGCCCCTGCGGCCGCCCCGGAGCAGCCCGCATCCGCACCTGCGCCCGCGCCGACCCCCGCACCGACCCCCGCGACCGACGTCGCGCTCGCGGGCACGAGCCGCACGGCATCCGTCGCCGCAGACCTGCACCCCCGCGCCGCCGGGCGGGTGCGCGCACGCACCGGCGAACTGGCCCCGCGCCGGCTCGGCGAGTTCGAGTCGGGCCGGGAATCGGCCGATCTGCTCACCGCGGACCGCCTGCTCGACCCGCACCACGTCATCAAGCCCGAGCCCGAGGGCGCGTGGCGGCACTTCCTGTATTCGATCTCCGGCCATCGCATCAACCTCGGCGACGGCCGCCGCGCCCGTGCTCGCAAGGCACTCGATCGGCGCATCGCGGCGCGGCTGCACGGTGGCGCGAAGTTCGTCCCGGTGCTCTCGCGCAAGGGCGGGGTCGGCAAGACCACCATCACGACGCTGCTGGGCATGGCGCTGGCCGACGCGCGCGATGACCGCATCATCGCCGTGGACGCCAACCCCGACCGCGGCACCCTCGCCGAGCGCATCGGGAACCCCAGCGGCAAGACGGTGCGGGACCTCGTGCGCCGCCGCGGCGAGATCTCCGGCTACCACGACCTGTCGGCCATCGTCGCGCGCGACGAGACGCGGCTGGACGTGCTGGCCTCCGACGCCGACCCCCACGTGTCGCAGGAATTCAGTGACGAGGACTACCACGAGGTCGCGCAGTTCGCGGGGCACTACTACTCGGTCGTGCTCACCGACACCGGCACCGGCATCGTTCACTCCGTGATGGGGGCGACCCTGGATCTCGCCGACGAGTTGATCGTGGTCACCGGGCTGAGCGTGGACGAGGCCCGGCTGGCATCCGAAACCCTCACCTGGCTGGAATCCAACGGCTACGCCGACAAGGCGCGCGGTGCCGTGGTGGTGCTCAACGCGAGCCGCCCCGGCGCACCGCTGGTGCGCGCCGACGAGCTCGAGGCGCACTTCAAGACGCGCGTGCGTGCCGTCGTGCGCATGCCGTACGACCCGCTCATCGCCGCTGGCAGCGCGATCTCGTTCCGTGAGCTGCAGCCTGCGACGCGCCAGGCGGCGCGGGAACTGGCCGCCATCGTCGTCGAGGGTCTGCGCGACGGGGCACCGGCCGCCTGATGAGCGTCCGCGACATCCGCCTGTTCGGCGACCCCGTGCTGCGGTCGGCGTGTGCGCCGATCAACGACATCGACGACGGCGTGCGCGCGCTGGTGCGTGATCTGCTCGAGACGGTCGCGCTGCCCGGCCGCGCCGGCGTGGCGGCGAACCAGATCGGCGTGGGCCTGCGCGCCTTCAGCTACAACATCGACGGCGACATCGGGTACATCCTCAATCCGACGCTGGTGGAGGTCTCCGGAGACCCGGTGCCGATGGGGGAGGGATGCCTGTCGGTTCCCGGCCTCTGGCATGACGCCATCCGGCATCCGCACGCGAAGGTCGTCGGCATAGACCTGGACGGCAACGAGCTGGTACTCGAGGGCGACGGGCTGCTCGCCCAGGCGCTGCAGCACGAGACCGATCACCTCGACGGCAAGCTCTTCCTTGACCGGCTCACCCCCGAGGACCGCCGCACCGCGATGCGCGAGGTCCGCGAGTCCGCGTGGTTCTGACCCCAACCGCTGAGACCGTAGCTGGTGGCCGAGACCGTGGTCGTTTCCCACTGTCTCGGCCACCAGCTGCGGTTTCACCGTGCGGATGCACGAAGGCCCGGAGCATCAGCTCCGGGCCTTCGTGGCGTCGCGGGTCAGCCCAGCGGGACGTTCGTCGTGGCGACGGGGACGCTGTAGAGCTCCTCGACGTCGGCGGCGAAGTCCTGCATGATCACGTTGCGCTTGATCGACAGCTTCGGGGTGAGGTGGCCGCTGGCTTCGGTCCACTCCGAGGTGAGGATCGTGAACTTGCGGATCGACTCCGCGCGCGAGACCTGTGAATTCGCGACGTCGACGGCCTTCTGCACCTCGGCGCGCACCTTCGGGTCCTTCGCGGCATCCGTCAGCGACAGGTCGGCGGGCAGATTGTTGTTCGCCAGCCACGTGGGCAGCATCTCCGCGTCCAGCGTGACCAGCGCGGCGATGAACGGCTTCTGATCACCTACGACGACCACCTGCCCGATGATCGGGTTCGCGCGGATGGGGTCCTCCAGCGCCGCCGGTGCGACGTTCTTGCCGCCGGCGGTGACGAGGATCTCCTTCTTGCGGCCGGTGATCGTGAGGAAGCCGTCGTCGTCGAACGAGCCGATGTCGCCGGTCTTGAACCAGCCGTCGTCGAACGCTTCCGCGGTCGCCTCGGGGTTGCGCCAGTACTCCTTGAAGACGTTGATGCCGCGCACGGCGATCTCGCCGTCTTCGCTGAGACGGACGCCGACTCCCGGCAGCACCGGGCCCACCGTGCCGATCTTCGACTTGTTCGCCAGGTTCACCGTCGCCGGAGCAGTCGTCTCGGTGAGGCCGTAGCCTTCGAGGATCGTCACACCCAGGCTGTGGAAGAAGTGGCCCAGTCGGTGCCCCAGCGGAGCGGAGCCCGAGACGGCGTAGACCACGCGGCCGCCCATGGCGGTGCGCAGCTTGCCGTAGACGAGCTTGTCGAATACGCGGAACTTGACCTTCAGGCCCAGCGGCACCTTCTTGCCGTCCTGCAGCAGCGACGAGTGCTCCACCGCTGCCTTGGCGGCGGCGCGGAAGATCTTGCCCTTGCCGCCGGCTTCGGCCTTCTGCTCGGCGGAGTTGTAGACCTTCTCGAACACGCGGGGCACGGCCAGCAGGAACGTGGGCTTGAAGCTGCCCAGCGCGCTGAGCAGCTGCCGCGTGTCGGGCTCGTGGCCGGTCTTCACACCGGCGTGCACGTTGAGGATCGAGATGAACCGCGCGAACACGTGCGCGGTGGTGATGAACAGCAGCGTCGAGGCCCCCGGGGAGGAGACGACCTCCTGCAGCGCCTTGGCGGAGTTGCGGGTGAGCTCGACGAAGTTGCTGTGCGTGAGCACGCACCCCTTCGGGCGTCCGGTCGAGCCGGACGTGTAGATGAGGGTGGCGATGTCGGCGCCGTTGGCGAGGTTCCGGCGGCGCTGGATCTCCTCGTCGGGCACCGGCACGCCCTCGGTGCGCAGGGTGTCCAGGTCGCCGGCCGCGATCGACCAGGTGCTGCGCACCAGCGGCAGCTGGCCCTGCACCTCGGCGAGGCGCGCGACATGCTCCTCGGACTCGACGATGCACGCGATCGCGCCGGAGTCGGTGAGGTTCCACTGGATCTGCGCGGGGGAGCTGGTCTCGTAGATCGGCACCATGACAGCGCCGGTATAGAACAGCGCGAAGTCGACGAGCGTCCACGCGTACGTGGTGCGTGCGAGGAAGCCCACCTTGTCGCCGGGCTCGATGCCCGCGGAGACGAAGCCCTTCGCCAGGCGGATGACCTCGCGCTCGAACTCGATGGCGGTGATGTCGCGCCAGCCGCCGTTCTCGGGCACCGCGAACAGGGCGAGATCGGGGGTGGCCTTGACTCGCTCGGCGAGCAGATCGCTGATGTTGGCCTGCGGATCGGCGGGGACGATCGCGGGTACTTCGAATTGAACCACGGCAACTCCTTTGTGTACCGGTCGGGAAATCGGGTTATTGCGTCGAAACCGAGTGTAATGGCACGGCGCCGGTGCCCCGGTGGTCTGGTGCCCGTCGCACTAGACTTTCAGGCGGCCCTGCGCGTCGCAGCGGCGGGAGGGATGCCGCGTGCTCAAGGTCGGGATCGACATCGGTGGAACGAAGATCGCCGGGGGCGTCGTCGATGACGACGGTACGGTGATCGAGCAGCTGCGGGTGGACACCCCCCTGGACACCGAGGCACTTGCCGATGCCGTCTCCGACATGGCGCACCACTTCGCGCAGACCCACGATGTGGTCGCGGTCGGCGTCGCCGCCGCCGGGTTCATCGACAAGTCGCGCTCGGTGGTCATCCACGCTCCCAACATCGCGTGGCGCAACGAACCGCTGCGCGCGAACCTGGAGCGACGCATCGGCCGGCCGGTGACGATCGAGAACGACGCCAACGCCGCCGGCTGGGGCGAGTACCGCTTCGGCGCGGGCCGCGGCGTCGGCGACATGGTCATGCTGACCCTCGGCACCGGCGTGGGCGGTGCGATCATCACGGCGGGCGAACTGGCTCACGGCGGCCACGGCATCGCCGGCGAGCTCGGGCACACCCGCTTCATGCGCGACGGGCGGCTGTGCGGCTGCGGCCAGAGCGGATGCCTCGAGCAGTATGCATCCGGTCGGGCGCTGCAGCGCGAAGCCGGCGACATCGCCGACCGCGGTGGCATCGGCGCGGCGCTGGCGCAGGTCCGTGCCGAGAAGGGCGCGATCCCTGGTCCGGCGATCTCCCGCCTGATCCTCGCCGGTGACCCCGGTGCGATCGAGGCCCTCCGTCGCGTCGCGACCGCGCTGGGTGAGTCGTGCGGCGGCTTCCAGGCGGTGCTCGATCCGGAGGTGTTCGTCATCGGCGGGGGAGTGGCGCAACTGGGCGAGACGCTGCTCGAGCCGGTGCGCATCGCGTACGAGACGTCACTGCCCGGGTACGGCGACCGGCCCGTCGCCGACTTCGTCATCGCCCAACTCGGCAACGATGCCGGCATGATCGGCGTCGCCGACCTCGCGGGGCGGAGCGTGTAGGGGTGTTCTACTGGCTGATGAAGTACATCGTGGTCGGTCCGTTCGTCAAGGCGATCTTCCGGCCGTGGATCGTCGGGCGGGCGAACATCCCCGCCGAGGGGGCGGCGATCCTCGCCAGCAACCATCTCTCGGTGAGCGACTCGGTGTTCCTGCCGCTCATGATCGACCGGCGCATGTCCTTCCTCGCCAAGAGTGACTACTTCACCGGCAAGGGCATCAAGGGGTGGGCGACCCGGATGTTCATGAAGGGCACCGGTCAGATCCCCATCGACCGCACCGGAGGCAAGGCGTCCGAGGCATCCCTCAACACCGGACTGCAGGTGCTCGGCCGCGGCGACCTGCTGGGCGTCTACCCGGAGGGCACCCGCAGCCCTGACGGCAAGCTCTACCGGGGTCGCACGGGGCTTGCCCGCATGGCGCTGGAGGCGCACGTCCCGGTCGTGCCCGTCGTGATGGTCGACACCGACACGGTCATGCCCATCGGGCGCAGCATCCCGCGTGTGGGGCGAGTGGGGATGGTGATCGGCGAGCCGCTGGATTTCTCCCGCTTCCGCGGGATGGAAAGCGATCGCTACGTGCTGCGGTCGGTGACCGACGAGATCATGGTCGCCCTGCAGCGGCTGGGCGAGCAGCGATACGACGATGTCTACGCCTCGACGGTGAAGGACCGCGCCGCCTCGTCCTGACCGCGCGTCGGGCGGTCACGCGGCGCCGGCGCCCTCGCCGCGCTCGGTAGACTGGCGGGATGCTCCAGCAGACCGACCCCCTCGACACGTGGCGTGGGTTGCCCATCAAGCAGCAGCCCCTATGGAACGATCCGGATGCCGTCGCCGCCGTCTCCAGCGAGATCGCGACGCTGCCCCCGCTCGTCTTCGCCGGTGAGGTCGACATCCTGCGGGAGCGGCTCGCCCGCGCCGCATCCGGCCAGGCCTTCCTGCTGCAGGGAGGCGACTGCGCCGAGACGTTTGCCGGTGCCACCGCGGAGCAGATCCGCAACCGCATCAAGACCGTGCTGCAGATGGCGGTCGTGCTCACGTACGGCGCGTCGATGCCGGTCGTGAAGATGGGCCGCATGGCGGGCCAGTTCGCCAAGCCGCGCTCCAGCGACACCGAGACGCGCGGCGACGTGACGCTGCCGGCGTACCGCGGCGACATCGTCAACGGCTACGACTTCACCGCCGGATCCCGCCAGCCCGACCCGCAGCGACTGCTGAAGGGTTACCACACCGCGGCATCCACCCTCAATCTCATCCGCGCGTTCACCCAGGGTGGCTTCGCCGACCTGCGTGAGGTGCACAGCTGGAACAAGGGGTTCGCCGCGACCCCCGCCAACCAGCGGTACGAGCGCATGGCGGGCGAGATCGACCGGGCCATCCGCTTCATGGAAGCCGCGGGCGCCGACTTCGACGAGCTGCGCCGCGTGGAGTTCTACACCGGCCACGAGGGCCTGCTGATGGACTACGAGCGGCCGATGACGCGCATCGACTCGCGCACCGGCACGCCGTACAACACCTCCGCGCACTTCGTGTGGATCGGGGAGCGAACGCGCGATCTGGACGGTGCGCACGTCGAGTACTTCTCGAAGATCCGCAACCCCATCGGGGTCAAGCTCGGACCGACGACCTCGACCGACACCGCGCTGAAACTCATCGACAAGCTCGACCCCGAGCGGGAGCCGGGACGCCTCACGTTCATCACGCGCATGGGTGCGGGCAAGATCCGCGACGCGCTGCCGCCGCTGCTTCAGGCCGTGAAGGACTCCGGCGCGACCCCGCTGTGGGTGACCGACCCGATGCACGGCAACGGCATCACGACCCCGACCGGGTACAAGACGCGTCGCTTCGACGACGTCGTGGACGAGGTGCGCGGGTTCTTCGACGCCCACCGCGCGGTGGGGACGTTCCCCGGCGGCATCCACGTCGAACTCACCGGCGACGACGTGACCGAGTGCCTGGGCGGGTCGGAGAAGATCGACGAGGCCACCCTCGCCACCCGCTACGAGTCGCTGTGCGACCCGCGCCTGAACCACATGCAGAGCCTCGAGCTGGCCTTCCTCGTCGCCGAGGAGCTCGCGAAGCTCTGAGCCGCTTCTGCCGCCCCCGCTGGCCTGTCGTCTATTCGTGACAGGGGAGCGGGGTGGGGGTTTGCCCGGGTGAGGGATCTGCCCGGGCGCGGTGCGTGTGCGGCATCCGGCCCTCGATTCGGCAGATGTCCTCACTCCGGCAACGCGCGGATGCCACGCCGCCCCGCCACGCGCCGCGGCGACTCACCCCAGGGCTCGCCTGTCACTTATCGGCGGCGGCGCCATTCGTGACAGGCGAGCGGCGGTCAGCCCGTGAGGTTCATCGTGAGGTCCACGCGCGTCCCGCGCGGGTACCACTCGCCGGCCCCGGGCGACATGTCGGTGACCTCGGTCAGCCCGTCCGGCACGGCGTTCCAGAACGCCTGGTAGCTGGGCTCGAACCCGGCATCGCGGAGCGTGCCGGCCGCGGCCTCGCGGGTCATTCCGGTGACGTCGGGGATCTCGAACAGCTCCGGGCCGTCCGAGACCACGAGGGTCACGGTGTCGCCGGGTCGCAGCGGACCGTCGGTGCCGGCGATGCCGATGACCCGGCCCTTGTCGATGTCACTGCTCCACTCGCCGATGGTGTCGGATGCCACGAGCAGCCCGACCTCGTCGAGCGTGCGCGTGGCCGACTCCACCGTGGTGTCGCTCACGTCCGGCACGGCGCCCGCCGACACCAGCAGGCTCGCGCTGTCATCGGCGTGCACCGTGCAGCCCGAAGTGCAGTCGATGGGATCCCCGCTGGCGCGTGGCGTGACGGATGCCGCGATGACCACGTCCCGCTCGACGTCGTCGCGGAATTCGCGCGCTGCTTCCTCCGGCACATTGACGATGTTCTGCTCGAGGTACTCGCGCGCCTGCGCCTCGGACATGCCGGCCAGCGCGTTGAGCGACACCTCGGCGGGGCCGAGGGAGACGAAGACAGTCACCGTCTCGTCCTGGTCGAGGCGGGAGCCCTCGGGGGGATCCGTGCGGATCACCTCTCCGGCGGGCACCTCGAGGTTGTTCTCGCCCTGCTCCACGGCCTGCAGGGTCAGCTCCGCCAGTTGCGCCTCGGCCTCGGCGAAGGAGAGCCCCGCCACGCCTGGCACGGCCACCTGCGACCCGGGACCTGACCCGAACCACCAACCCACGCCGGCGGCGAGTCCTGCCAGCAGCAGGACGGCGGCGATGATCCAGCCGCCCTTGGTGGCGTTGCGCTTGGTGCGGCGGCGCAGCCGCGTGGTGTTGTCGACCTCGGGGGTGACCGTGGGCGCCGTGAAGGCACCCGGCAGCACCTTCGTCACCTCGCCGGAGTCCATGCCGTCGTCCTCGGGCAGCACTCCCACCGGCGCGGTGCGCACGACCTGCGGGCTCACGCCCAGGTCGCGTTCGATCTCGCGCAGCCGGTCGAGCATCACCCGGGCGTCGTCGGGACGCTCGTCGGGATTGCGTTCGGTGGCCCACAGGACGAGTTCGTCCAGCGGCTCGGGCACTCCGGGGTTCTTGGCGCTGGGGCGCGGCACCGAGTCGGTGGCGTGCTGGTAGGCGATCTGCATCGGCTGCTCGCCCTTGTAGGGCTGCTCGCCGGTGAGCATCTCGTAGAGCATGATGCCGAGCGCATAGATGTCGCTGCGGGCGTCGGCGCTGCCGCGGGTGACCAGCTCCGGCGCGAGGTAGGCGATCGTGCCCAGCAGCATCTGGCCGGTCGCGGTGTTTGCCGTCGTGGCGCGGGCAAGGCCGAAGTCGCCGATCTTGATGCGACCGTCCTCGGCCAGCAGCACGTTCTCGGGCTTCACGTCGCGGTGCACGATGTGGGCGCGGTGAGCCGCAGCCAGCCCCGACAGGACGGCATCCATGATCGTGATGGTCTGCGGCACCGTCAGGCGGCGCTGCTCGCGCAGGAGCTCCCGCAGCGTGATGCCCGGCAGGTACTCCATGACGAGGTACGCCATGTCGCCGTCCTGGCCCTGGTCGAACACGTTCACCACGTGCGGGTCGGCCAGGCGGGCGGCCGCGCGGGCCTCCTGGATGAACCGGCTCTGGAAGATCGAATCGTCGGAAAGATGCCCGTGCATCACCTTCAGGGCGATGCGCCGCTCGAGGCGGAGATCGGTCGCGACGTACACCGTGGCCATGCCGCCACGGGCGATGCGAGCGCGCACGCGGTACCGGCCGTCGACCAGACGGCCGATCAGCGGGTCCGTCTGCTGGCTCGTGCTCACGCTGAGAGTCTACGGACGGTGCCGGTGCTCACCGCGTAGCGGCTCACCCCCGGCCGCCTCCGGTTGTGCTCAGTCCAGCGCCGCCAGCCACGCGTACGCCTCGTCTTCCCACTCGCCGTAGCGTTCGGGATAGGCCGAGACCTGCACGGCTTGAGCGGCGTCGCTGAAGCCGAGCGACTCCCACCCGGCGATATCGCGCAGGCCGCGGCTCGCGTCGCCGTTGGGGTCGCCCGCGCCGCCGAAGAACACGCGGGTCGCGCGGTCGAGGTCTCGGACCTGCTCCGCAGTGCCCCAGCCCTGGCTGGGCCGCTGCTGGAACACGCCCAGCGAATCGCGGTCGCCCCAATCCAGGTTGCGCAGCCACGATTCGACCATGCCGGTGGCCAGCGCGATCGCGATGCCGCGGTCCGAGATGCCCAGTTCCCGGCCGATGCGGATGATCGTGCGGGCGTTGTCGGCCTGCTCCGCGTCGAGCCCGGCGGTCGTGGCGGCGGGGATCGCGATGGACTGGCCGGGATAGATGATCGACGAGCGATCCATGCCGTTGGCGGCGAGGAGCGCATCCAAGGACACGCCGTGGGTCCCGGCGACGCCGGTCATCGTGTCGCCGGCGGCGATCTGGTAGGAACCGGCCGTGACGACCGGAGTCGGGGCGGGAGCTGCCGGGGCGACGGATGCCGCGAGCTCCATGCCCGCGCCGGGAAGGGCGATGCTCTGGCCCGGGTAGATGATCGACGACCGGTCCATCCCGTTGGCGGCCAGCAGCGCGTCGGTGGCCACGCCGTGACGCGACGCGATGGCGCTCATGGTGTCGCCCGCGGCGATCGTGTACGCCGCGGCGGGCGCCGGAGGCGCTGCAGCCGGGGGAGCGGCAGCGGGAGCGGCCGCGAGTTGGATCGTCTGGCCGGGCTGGATGACCGACGACCAGGAGAGGCCGTTCAGCGCGAGCACTTCGGCCACGCGCAGGCCGTGAGCGGCGGCGATCGCGCTGATCGTGTCACCGGGCTCCACGACGTGCGTCGTCGGCGGGGTGACGGATGCCGGCGCCACGTGCGTGGCGGCGCTCCTGCCCTGCTGTGCGGTCGGCTGCATGCCTGCCGCGCCGCGCTGCGGCTCGGCGGCGTGCGCTGCCGGCGCGGATGCCAGCAGCAGCGCCACCGAACCGGCCACGGCGGCCGGCCAGTTCTTTGCGAACGATGTTGCGGACCTCGGCCTGGAGGCGGGCGCGAGGGTGTGTGCGGCGGCTCGTGCCGTCGCGAATGCGTGGGGTGATCGCATGTCGGGTGCCTCCTTTCGACCCCGTCACGCTGTCACGGAAGTGGGACAGGCGTCAACGGAAGAGGCGTAAGTGGCGTGTGTGAATGATGAGATTCTCATAAACCGGTCGGGCCAGCCGCGCACGGATGCAATCATGGGAGGGTGACCGGCGACACCACCCCTTCGCGTACCGAGACCGCCTGGCTGACACTGCCCGAACTCGTCGAGGTTCTCGGCGAGCCGCTGGGCCGGGTGCGGCGCTTGATCGACGAGTACCACCTCGTCGCCTCCCGACGCACCGGCAAGCTGGCCGTTCCGGAGGTGTTCATCGTCGACGGGCACCCGCTGTCGTCGCTGCGCGGCACGGTCATCGTCCTGCACGACGCCGGCCTGAGCGACGACGAGGCTATCGACTGGCTGCTGGACTACGAGGACTCGATCGGCCTGGCGCCCATCGAAGCGCTGCGGCAGGGTCGCAAGAGCGAAGTTCGTCGCGTCGCGCTGACCGTCGACTGATCAGGACGAGCGGTTAGTCGCCGCGCGGGTCAGATCGCGCAGCTCGCCCACCGCGGCGTCGCCGAGGCGTGCCCCGCGCAGCGCGCGGTCGGCGTCGGCGGCATAGCCGGCGATGAGCTTCTCCACCCGTGCCAGCGCGCCGGATTCGACGATCGTGCGCTGCAGGGCGGCGACCTGGTCGTCGTCCAGGAGCGGATCGCCGACGAGTTCGTCGATGGTGTGCCGTGCACCGGCGGGCAGGGACTCCCGGGCGTACGCGATGAGCACGGTCCGCTTCCCCTCGCGCAGATCGTCGCCCGACGGCTTGCCGGTGACCGCGGCGTCGCCGAAGACGCCCAACACGTCGTCGCGCAGCTGGAAGGCCAGCCCCACCGGGTGCCCGAAGGCCGCGAGGGCGTCGCGCTGCTCCTGGTCGGCGCCGGCGAGAGCGGCCCCCATCAGCAGCGGCTGCTGCACGCTGTAGCGGGCGGATTTGAGGGATGCCACCCGCAGCGCTCTGGCGGCGTGCTCACTGTCGGGCGATTGCCGGAAGGCCGCCTCTTCGGCGATGTCCAAGAACTGGCCGACCGTGACATCGCGCCGCATGACGGCGTAGTCGCGGCGGGCGGTCGCCGCGCGCGCGGGGTCGGCGACGCCGGCCAGGCCCCCTTCGAGCAGATCGTCGCTCCAGGCCACCAGCAGGTCGCCCAGCAGGATCGCCGCTGAGCGGCCGAACGTCGCGGCATCGCCGATCCAGCCGGCATCCTGATGCCCTGCCTCCAGCGCCCGATGGGCAGACGGCCGGCCGCGGCGGGTGTCGGAGTTGTCGATGAGGTCGTCGTGCACCAGGGCGGCGGCCTGGAAGATCTCCAGCGCGGCGGCGGCGGCGATGACCTCCGGCGGGACGGGGCCAGGGCGCCTGCCGCCGGCTTCGGCGACGGCTCGCCAGCCGGTCACGCAGAAGCGGGCGCGCAACCGCTTTCCGCCGCCGACGGCGCGCGCGCCGGCTTCGACGAAGGAGATCGCTTCGGGGCCCTCCGCTCGGGCGACGTCGCGCTGCTCTGCGAAGAATGCGATGAGTCGCTGTGAAACAGCCTCGATGGGATCCGGGATGGGCGACACGGGCCTAGCCTAGTTCTGACCGGGACGGTTAGAATCGTCCCCTATTGGGACCTCGACAAGGGGGATGCATGCCACTGTCCGAACAGGAGCAGCGCCTGCTCGATGAGATGGAACGCCATCTCATGCGAAACGACGCAGACGTGGTGAGCGCGCCCCGCGATGGGCGGACGCTCAGCTACCGCAACATCGTCTACGGCACGGTTCTCGTGCTCCTCGGCCTTGGCGGTCTCATCGCTGGGGTATCGACGGGCTTCGTCGCCATCGGCGTCATCGCGTTCATCGTGATGCTGGGCGGAGTGGTGCTCGCGGTCACACCGACCCGCGGAGCCGGTCGCGCACCTGCCAGCGGCAACCGCCCGCGCCCGACCGCTCCACCTTCCTCCACTTCCTTCATGGATCGCATGAACGATCGCTGGGATCGCCGCCAAGACGGCCGCTGACCGGCACGAAAGCAAGAGCACCGACCTCAGGGTCGGTGCTCTTTTTTCGTGCGCCCGGGGTGCGGTGGGGGGTGCAAGAGGGTATTTCGCCACGGAGTGTAGTGAAGTGGAGGGAAGTGGAGTAAAGTGGCGCTACCTTGGCGGGGCCGGATGAAGGGGGTGGACTGCGATGTTGTTGGGCACGCACACTCCCAAACTCGACGACAAGGGTCGGGTCATCCTTCCCGCGAAGTTCCGCGACGATCTCGGCGGCGGCGTCGTGATCACCCGCGGGCAGGAGCGCTGCCTGTATGTGTTCAGCACTGCCGAGTTCGAGCGGGTGTACGAGCGCATCCGCGAAGCGCCCCTGACAAACAAGCAGTCCCGCGACTTCCAGCGCATGTTCCTCTCGGGGGCCAGCGCCGAGAAGCCGGACGGCCAGAACCGCATCACGATCCCGCCACCACTGCGCACCTACGCCAACCTCGGGCGCGAGCTCATCATCACCGGCGTCGGCGCTCACGCGGAGATCTGGGACGCGGACGCGTGGAACGCGTACGCAGAAGGAAACGAAGACAGCTACTCGGACATGGAGCAGGAGGTGATTCCGGGCCTTTTCTGAGCCTCGATCGTGACTCCCAGCCGCTTGCCCTGACGCACTTCCCCGGCGTCAGGTCGGAGCGGATGGGGATCAGGATCGAGGATCGGGCCCCCGCACTATGAACCTCCGCGACATTCACACCCCCGTCATGCTCGAGCGTTGCCTCGAGCTGCTCGGCCCTGCCCTCCAGCACGAGGGAGCCGTTTTCGTCGATGCGACCCTCGGCATGGGCGGTCACTCCGAGGCGCTGCTGGAGCGATTCCCGCAGGCACGCCTGATCGGCCTCGACCGTGACCGCGATGCGCTGCGCATCGCGGGGGAGCGGCTGGCCCGCTTCGGCGACCGCGTGAGCCTCGTCCACACCGTCTACGACGGCATCGCCGAGGCCGTGGCCTCCACCGGCGCCACCGCCGCCGACGCGATCCTGTTCGACCTCGGAGTGTCCTCGCTGCAGCTGGATGAAGCCGACCGCGGCTTCGCCTATGCGCGGGACGCGCCGCTGGACATGCGGATGGACCAGAGCAGCGGAACCACCGCAGCGGACATCCTCGCGACCTACGGCGAAGGCGACCTGCGCCGCATCTTCGAACGCTACGGCGAGGAGAAGCTGGCCGGCCGTTACGCCCGCGCGATCATCGCCGCGCGCGGCACCGCGCCGATCCAGCGCTCCGGACACCTCGTGGACATCCTCCAGGAGGCGACCCCCGCCGCGTTGAAGGCCGCCGGACACCCCGCCAAACGGGTGTTCCAGGCCCTGCGCGTCGAAGTCAACGCCGAGCTGGCCGCGCTGGAGCGGGCCGTACCGGCCGCGCTGCGCCTGCTGCCGGTCGGCGGGCGCATCGTCGTGCTGTCCTACCAATCCCTCGAGGACCGCCTGGTCAAGCGCGAACTGGCCGCGGCATCCGCCTCCACCGCTCCCGCCGGACTCCCGGTGGAGCTCGCCGAACATGCGCCGCGGTTCCGGCTGCTGGTGAGGGGCGCCGAACTCGCCTCCGCCGAGGAGCGCGCCCGCAACCCCCGAGCGACGCCCGTGCGCTTGCGCGCCGCCGAACGTCTGCGTGAGGACATATGAACGCCCTGCCCCTGAGCTCCGTGGCCACCGCCACCGCGCTCCCGTCCTACACGCCGCGGCCGACCCGTCGGCTCGAGGTCGTCGCCGCCCCGCAACCGCGGCGCCGTCCCCGCCGGCTCTACGGCATCATCGCCGTCGCCGGCGCCGTCGCCATCGGCGCCGTCCAGATGGGCCTGTCGATCCTCACGACCCAGGGGTCGTACGAAGTGGCGCAGCTGACCCGCGAGCAGCGCGACCTGACCTACCAGAAGCAGATCCTCACCGACGACGTCGCCGGGTTGAACTCGCCCCAGTTCCTGGCGGCGAACGCCTCCGCCCTGGGCATGGTCATCGCCGAGTCGCCGAGTTACCTGCGGCTCAGCGACGGCGCCGTGCTCGGCACGGGCGCCGCCTCCCTCGGTGGATCGACCATCGACGCCCTCGGCCGTGCGTCCGTCCCCAACGCCCTCATCGCCGAGGCCCCGCTGGTCACCGCACCGTCCACGACCATCGGGGGCGCCCCCGTCGAGGCGGAGGAATCCGCCGCCACCGCGCCGGACGCCACCGCACCGGTAGCCGCCGCGCCGGAATCCCCCACGCCTCCGCCCGTCACAGACGGCCTGCCCGTACCGCGCACCCACTGAGAGCCATGACGACACGAGCCACCCGCAGTCCCCGCCGACGTACCGTCGTCGCGCTCGCTGTCGTACTCGCCGTGCTGTCCGGATTCATCGTGCGGCTGGTGGACATCCAGGTTGTCAACGCCGACGAGCACATCGCCGACTCGCAGGCGCTCGCATTGGGTGCCACCGAAGACCTCTACGGCGCGCGGGGTGAGATCGTCGATGCGGACGGCGAGGCCCTGGCCACCAGCATCCTGATGTACGACGGCAAGCTCGACCCCGTCAATGTCGGGGCGGTCGAGCGCGAGGTCGACGGCGTCGAGGTGGAGGTGCCCTGGGATCAGGTGGCCGCCGAGATCGGCGCCATCACCGGGCAGAGCGCAGATGAGATCATCAAGATCGTCGATGACGCCCTCGCCCAGGATGCCGGCAGCCGGTTCGCCTACCTGAAGAAGGGGCTGACGACCGAGCAGTACCGCGCCCTGGCGGATCTGCGCGCCCCGTACCTGAGCTTCGACATGCACCCGCAGCGCACCTACCCCGACGGAGCGGTGGCCGGGAACCTGGTCGGCTTCGTCGGGTCCGACGGTGAGCCGCTGGCGGGGATCGAGCAGATCGAGAACGACTGCCTTGCTTCGGCCGACGGCGAGCTGGCCTACCAGCGAGGCAAGGACGGCGTCGTCATCCCCGGCACCGCCGTGGAGACCCCCGCCGTGAACGGCGGCACCCTGCAGCTGACGATCGACCGCGACCTGCAGTGGTACATGCAGCAGCTCATCGCCGAAGAGGTGCAGAACAAGCAGGCCAAGAGCGGCACGATCTTCGTGCTCGAGGTCGCGACCGGCAAGATCCGCGCCGCCGCCGAGTACCCGACCGTCGACCCCAACAACGTCGCCGCGTCCGCAGCTGAGGACCGGGGCTCCCGGCTGTTCCTCAACTCGTACGAGCCGGGCTCGACGCTCAAGGCCATCACCGCCGCGAGCGTCATCGACGCCGGGGTGGCGACCCCGTTGACCACGGTCACCGCGGGCGACTACGAGACCTTCCCCAACGGCGCGCGGGTGGGTGACTTCGAGTCGCACCCCGTGCTCAACTACACCCTGACCGGGGCGCTCGTGGACTCCTCGAACGTCGCGCTGTCGAAATTCGGCGAGATGCTGTCGGCACAGGCCCGGTACGACTACCTGCAGCGCTTCGGCGTGGGTCACGGCACGGCGATCGGCTGGCCGTCCGAGCCGAAGGGCGACCTCGCCCCGGCATCCGACTGGGACAACCAGCAGTTCTACGCCACGACGTTCGGGCAGGGGTACACGATGACCTCCCCGCAGGTCGCCAGCGCCTACCAGGCGCTCGCGAACGGCGGCCTGAAGATGCCGCTGTCGCTGGTGGAGTCCTGCACGCTCGCCGACGGCACGGTCGTCAAGCCCGACCTCCCCGAGCCCGAGCAGGTCGTGTCGAAGGAAGCGGCGGATGCCGTGACCCTCATGCTCGAAAACGTCGCCGTCCAGGCGCAGATGGCCGAGTTCATCGCCGTCGACGGCTACCGCATCGCTGCGAAGACCGGTACGGCCCAGGTCGCCGGCGAGAACGGGTACAAGGCGGGCGTGTACTTCACGTCGCTCATCGGCATCGTCCCGGCGGACGACCCGCAGTACATCGTTCTCACCACGCTCGACGAGCCGACTACCATTAAGTCGTCTGCCGCCAACCGCCAGGCCTTCCAGAAGGCAATGACGCAGGTGCTCAAGAACTACCGCGTCCTGCCGTCTGAATCGCAGACGCCACTTCTTCCCAAGACGCAGTGATCGCCGCCCCCGACGCGGGCGCGCGCGTGCTCGTGATCGAGAACGGACACCCATGATTGCCTTGACGTTTGCCGAGGTGGCGCGAGCCACCTCCGGTGAGCTGCGCCCGGCTGCAGGCGCCGGCCCGGACACCGTCGTGTCCGGCGCCGTCGACACCGACTCGCGGCTGATCGAGCCGGGCGGCATCTTCGTCGCCAAACCCGGCGAGATCACTGACGGCCACGAATTCGTCGACGCCGCCGTGCAGCGCGGCGCGACGCTGGCGATCGTGGAACGCCCGGTCGCCGCCGCCGTGTCGCAGGTCGTGGTCGCCGACGTCGTCACCGCGCTGGCCGACCTCGCGCGCGAGGTCGTCGCGCGCGTCCGCGCGCACGGGAACCTGTTCGTGGTGGGCATCACCGGCTCCAACGGCAAGACCACCACCAAGAACATGCTCGCCCGCATCCTGGAGGGCGAGGGGGAGACGATCGCCCCCCGCGCCTCGTTCAACAACGAGGTCGGCGCCCCGCTGACCATGCTGCGGGTCACCCACGACACGCGCTACCTCGTCAGCGAGTTCGGTGCGAGCGGACCCGGCGAGATCGCGCGGCTGGCAGGACTGGTCGATCCCGACGTCGGCGTCGTGCTGATGGTGGGCATGGCCCACGCGGGCGGCTTCGGCGGCGTGGAGGCGACCCTGCGGGCCAAGTCCGAGCTGATCCACGCCGTCCGCCCCGGCGGCATCGCGGTGCTCAACGCCGACGACCCGCGGGTGGTCACGATGGCGCAGATCGCCGCGCAACGCCACGAGGCCGTGCGCTGGTTCGGTCGGGGCCCGACCGCGGACGTGCGGGCGGAAGAGGTCGAAGTGGACGCCGACGGCACGACGTGCACGGTCATCGTCGACGGGGAGCGACTGCCGCTGCGCCTGCAGGTGCTGGGGGAGCACCACGTCATGAACGCCCTCGCCGCGATCACCGCCGCCACCGCGCTCGGCGTCGCCCCCGACATCGCGATCGCCCGGCTGGAGACCCTCGAGCTGGCGGAGCGCTGGCGGATGCAGCCGCTGGGTTCGGCCCGGGTGCGCATCATCAACGACGCGTACAACGCCAGCCCCGATTCGATGGCGGCAGCGTTGCGCACCCTCGCGCAGATCGCCGCTCCCGGCGAACGCACCGTCGCGGTGCTGGGTGCGATGAGCGAGCTGGGGGAGTTCTCCGGCGACGAGCACGACCGCATCGGCCTGCTGGCGGTGCGCCTGAACATCCGCCGCATCGTCGTGGTCGGCCCCGAAGCGCGCCGGCTGTTCATCTCGGTGATCTCGGAAGGCTCGTGGGACGGTGAGGCGGTGTTCTTCGCCACCGCCGACGAGGCGTACGACTACTTGATGTCGGAGCTGCGCGACGGCGACCGCGTGCTGGTCAAATCCTCCAACGCCGCGGGCCTGCGGCATCTGGGCGATCGTCTGGGAGAATCGTTCTCGTGAGATCCCTCCTGGTAGCCGCGACGATCTCACTCGCGTTCACACTGTTCCTCACGCCGCTGTTCATCAGACTGTTCGAACGGCTCGGCTGGGGTCAGGTGATCCGCACCCCCGAGGACGGCAACAACCCGCAGCACGCCGCCAAGCGCGGCACGCCCACGATGGGCGGCATCATCTTCATCCTCGGTGCACTCATCGGGTACTTCGCCGGCACCTACACCGGCGGCAGCCCGCCCACCCCGTCCGGCCTGCTGGTGCTGTGGATGATGGTGGGCCTGGGCGCCGTGGGCCTGGTCGACGACATGATGAAGGTGCGCAGCCAGCGCAGCCTCGGCCTGTCCGGCTGGCGCAAGGTGCTGGGGCAGGTGCTCGTGGCAGTGCCGTTCGGCATCCTCGCCCTGAACTTCCCCAACATCCACGGGTTCACCCCCGCCTCGGCGCACATCTCGCTGTTCCGCGACATCCCGGTGCTGTCGTTCATGGCGCTCGGCGCGATCATCGGCTGGGTCCTGTACCTCGCGTGGGTGTCGTTCCTGTCCGTCGCGTGGTCCAACGCCACCAACCTCACCGACGGACTGGACGGCCTGTCCACCGGTGCCGGCATTTTCACCGTCTCGGCCTACGCGCTCGTGGCGTTCTGGCAGTTCCAGCAGCGGTGCACCAGCGCCGCCCTCGTCCCGGCCTACGCGGACGCCTGCTACAACACCCGCGACCCGCTGGACCTCACGATCGTCGCCGCGTCGTTCGTCGGCGCGCTGGTCGGGTTCCTGTGGTGGAACGCCCCGAAGGCGAAGATCTTCATGGGTGACGTCGGCTCCATGGCCATCGGCGGCGTCATCGTCGCGATGTCGGTGCTGACCCGCACCGAGCTGCTGGCCGTGCTCATCGCCGGCGTCTTCGTCATCGCGCCGGGTTCGGTCGTACTGCAGCGCTACTACTTCAAGGCGACCGGTGGCAAACGCATCTTCCTGATGAGCCCGTTCCACCATCACCTCGAACTGCGCGGCTGGCCGGAGATCACCATCGTGGTGCGCATGTGGATCATCGCCGGCATGCTCGCGGTGACCGGCGTCGGACTGTTCTACGTCGAGTGGCTCGCAGCACAATGAGCGATCGCCTGGACGCACTCACCAGCTGGCACGCCGACTGGCGGGGACTGCGCGTAGCGGTGCTGGGGCTGTCGGTGACGGGATTCTCGGTCGCCGACACGCTCGCGGAACTCGGCGCACGGGTGCTCGTGGTGACCGAGACCGCCGCCGAGGAGTACGCCCGGCTGCTGCCGGTGATCGGAGCGGACCTGTGGACCGGTGCGCTTGACGACGTGCCTGCGGACTTGGCCTCGTTCGCCCCCGACGTGATCGTCGCCTCGCCGGGCTTCGCCCCGCACCACCCGGTCATCCGGTGGGCGCAGGATGCCGGCATCGCGCTGTGGGGTGACATCGAACTGGCCTGGCGGGTGCGCGACAAGGTCCTGCGCCCCGACGGCCGCCCCGCCGACTGGGTGCTGGTCACCGGGACCAACGGCAAGACCACGACGACCCGTCTCGCCGCGACCATGATGACCGAGGGCGGGCTGCGCGCCGCGCCCTGCGGCAACATCGGCGTTCCGGTGCTCGACGCGGTGCGCGACCCGGCCGGCTTCGACGTGCTCGTGGTCGAACTGTCCAGCCATCAGCTGTGGTACCTCGGGTTGCAGCAGGGTCCGCAGCCGGTGTCGCCGGCCGCGGCGGTGTGCCTCAACCTCGCCGACGACCACCTGCAGTGGCACGGCTCGTTCGCGGCGTACCGCGACGCCAAGGCCGTCGTCTACAACCACACCCGCATCGCCTGCGTCTACAACAAGGCCGACATCGCCACCCGCGAGATGGTCGAAGAGGCCGAGGTGGTGGACGGTTGCCGCGCGATCGGATTCGATCTCGGCGTGCCCGGCCCCAGTGACCTCGGCGTCGTCGACGGCATCCTCGTGGACCGTGCGTTCCTCGACGAACGGCACACCACCGCGCTGGAACTGACGACGGTCGCCGAACTGGCAGAGCATGGCCTTGCCGCCCCGCACGTCGTGGCGAACATCCTGGCCGCCAGTGCCCTGGCCCGCGCGCTCGATGTGCCGCCGGCGGCGATCGCCGCGGCGCTGCAGGAGTTCCGGCTCGATCCGCACCGCATCGAAGTTGTCGCCGTCGCCGGTGGCATCACCTGGGTCGACGACTCCAAGGCGACCAACCCCCACGCCGCCGCCTCGTCGCTGGCAGCCTTCCCGGGGGCGGTCTGGGTCGTGGGCGGACTGCTGAAGGGCGTGGACATCTCCGACCTCGTCGCCGGTCGCGGCGCGCGCGCGAAAGCGGCGATCGTGATCGGCGCCGACCGCACCGCCGTGACGGAGGCGTTCGAGCGACACGCCCCGACGGTCCCGGTTTTCGAGGTGGACGACACGGACACTGAAGAGGTCATGACGCGGGTCGTGGAACTGGCGGCCGGAATCGCCCGGGACGGGGACGTGGTGCTACTGGCCCCCGCCGCAGCATCCTTCGACCAGTTCGCGTCCTACTCAGACCGCGGCCACCGCTTCGCCGCGGCGGTACGTGAACGAATCGGGAGGGGACGTGGTGGCGAACACGACGAGCAGCCGCACGACACCCCCGACGGACCCCGCTGAGGGCGACGGCCGCGGAGGACTTGCCGCCCGCGTCTCGCTGGGCAAGGTGTTCGCGCCGGTGCCGAGCGAGTTCCTGCTGATCTCGTCGGCGGCGCTGCTGCTGACCGGGTTCGGCCTGGTGATGGTGCTCTCCGCGACCTCCGCGACCTCCACCGCCGCCGGTCTCGGGCCCTACGACACCCTCATCAAGCAGGCGGTGTTCGCCCTCATCGGCATCCCGTTGATGTTCGTCCTCAGCCGCTTCCCGGTGGGGTTCTGGAAGAAGATCGCCTGGCCCGCCCTGATCGGGGCGACCGCACTGCAGCTGCTGGTGTTCGTGCCCGGCATCGGCATCGAGAACGACGGAAACCGCAACTGGATCGCGATCGCCGGCTTCCAGGCGCAGCCGTCGGAGTTCCTCAAGCTCACCCTGGCGCTGTGGCTCGGGCTGGTGCTGTTCCGCAAGCGCATGCTGCTGACGAAATGGCAGCACGTGTTCATCCCGGTCGTCCCCGTGGGCGTGCTGGTGATCGGGACGGTCCTGGCCGGCCGGGACCTCGGCACCGCGATGATCCTGGTGCTCGTCCTGCTGGCGGCGCTGTTCTTCTCCGGTGTGAAGCTGCGGCTGTTCGTCATCCCGCTCATCGGTGCGGTCGTCGCCGTTGCCGCGCTGGCGGTGACCAGCCCCAACCGCATGGCCCGCATCCTGAGCTTCCTCGACCCCAACTGCATCGCCGATTACCTGGACAGCTGCTATCAGCCGCTGCATGGGGTGTGGGGTCTGGCCGCCGGCGGGTTCTTCGGGCTGGGGCTGGGCAACTCGCGCGAGAAGTACGCGTGGCTGCCGGCCGCCGCGCACGACTACATCTTCGCGATCGTCGGTGAAGAGCTCGGACTGATCGGATGCGTCGTGGCACTGGGTCTGTTCGCCCTGTTCGCCGTCGGTGCCTTCCACGTCGTCCGCAAGACCGACGACCCGTTCGTGCGCATCGCGGCCGGCGCGATCACGGTGTGGATCGTCGGGCAGGCGCTGATCAACATCGGCGTCGTGCTGCGGGTGTTCCCGGTGCTGGGCGTGCCGCTGCCGTTCATGTCGCAGGGTGGAACGGCGCTGCTGTCGGTGCTCATGGCGTGCGGCGTGCTGCTGTCGTTCGCTCGGAGCCTCCCCGTCAAGCCACCCGCGTCGGCCTGACCCGCGGGTTAGGGTCGTCTGGTGACGACGTACCTCCTCGCCGGCGGCGGCACCGCCGGCCATGTCAACCCGCTGCTGGCGGTCGCCGACGGGCTGCGCGCCCGCGACCCCGAGGCCACCGTGCTGGTCCTCGGCACGCGGGAGGGGCTCGAGGCCCGGCTGGTGCCCGAGCGCGGGTATGAGCTGCTGTTCGTCGACAAGGTGCCCTTCCCCCGTCGGCCGAACGCCGCCGCTGCGGCCTTCCCGGCACAGTTCCAGCGTGCGGTGGCGCAGGTGCGTGCGCACATCCGTGCCCACCGGGTCGACGTTGTCGCCGGGTTCGGCGGCTACGCGTCGGCACCGGCCTACGTCGCAGCGGCGCGCGAGCGAGTGCCGTTCGTCGTGCACGAGGCCAACGCCCGACCGGGCCTGGCGAACGTGCTCGGTGCGCGCCGGGCCGCCAAAGTGGGCGTGGCCTTCGCCGGCACGCCGCTGAAGCGCTCGCACGTGGTGGGCATGCCGCTGCGGCGCGAGATCGTCGACCTCGACCGCGACGCGCTGCGCGCCGAGGCCGCGGCGTACTTCGGTCTGGATCCGGCCCGGCCCACGCTGCTCGTCTTCGGCGGATCGCTGGGTGCGCAGCGCCTGAACGAGGCGTTCGCCGGCGCCTGGCAGGACGTGGTGGATGCCGGCTGGCAGCTGCTGCAGGCGGCGGGGGAGAAGAACGAGCTGCGCGACCCGGGCGTCTCCGGCTACGCGCTGCGGCCGTACATCGACCGCATGGACCTCGCCTTCGCGCTGGCCGACGCGATCGTCTCGCGCGCCGGTGCGGCCACCGTCAGCGAGATCAGCGCCCTGGGAATCCCCGCGGTGTACGTGCCGTACGCGGTGGGCAACGGTGAGCAGGCGCTCAACGCCTCATCGGCGGTCCACGCCGGGGCGGCGCGCCTGATCCCCGACGCCGAGTTCACCGCGGAGCGGGTGCGCGGCGAGGTCGTACCGCTGCTGCGCGATGAGCAGGCGCTGGCCGGCATGCGCAAGGCGGCGGCATCGGTCGGCAGCCGCACCGGCACCGAGGATGTCATCGCTCTGATCGACGCCGCCCTGGCCGGCTGACGCCGCGCGCCGCACAGCCGACCCACCGGGCACGCGACCTAGACTTGTCGGGCCATGATCCGACCCGACCTGAGTCTGCCCATACCCGACGACATCTCCGCCGCGCACTTCATCGGCATCGGTGGATCCGGCATGTCCGGACTCGCGGGCATGTTCCTCGACCGCGGCATCCGCGTGTCCGGTTCCGACCGCTCCGACAGCCCGTCGCTGCGGGCGCTGGCAGCCCGCGGCGCCACCGTGCACGTCGGGCACGACGCGGCGAACCTCGCCGACGACGTCGACACCGTCATCCACACCGGCGCGATCTGGCCTGAGAACCCCGAGTTCCTGCTTGCCAAGCAGCGCGGCCTGCACGTGATCCACCGGTCGCAGGCGCTGCACTGGCTGATCGGCTCGCGCCGGCTCGTCTCGGTGGCCGGCGCCCACGGCAAGACCACGTCGACGGGCATGATCGTCACGGCCCTGCAGCGCCTGGACGCCGATCCGACGTTCGTCAACGGCGGTGTCATCGCCGAGCTGGGCGTGTCCAGCGGCACCGGCTCCGACGAGCTGTTCGTGATCGAGGCGGACGAGTCCGACGGCACGTTCCTGCTCTACGACACCTCGATCGCCCTCATCACGAACGTCGACCCCGACCACCTCGACCACTGGGGCACCGCCGACGCCTTCTACGACGGGTTCGTGCGCTTCGCCGACGGCGCCCGGGAAGCCGTGGTGATCTCCAGCGACGACCCCGGTGCCCGACGCGTGGCCGCAGCGGTCAGCCACCCGAACGTGGTCACGTTCGGTGAGCACCCGGATGCCGACGTGCGGGTCACCGGCGTCCGCACCGACGGCCCGGTCGCCTTCACCCTCACCCACGACGGCGTCTCGGTGTCGGGCCGGCTGACGGTTCCCGGCACGCACAACGCGATCAACGCCGCCGGCGCGGTCGCGGTGCTGCTGACCCTGGGCTACGGGCTCGAGCCGGCGCTGCGCGCCGTCGAAGCGTTCGGCGGCACGGCGCGTCGCTTTGAGCTGCACGGCGTGCAGCGCGGCGTGAGCGTCTACGACGACTACGCACACCATCCGACCGAGGTCGCCGCCGCACTGTCGGCGGCGCGCACCGTGGTGGGCAGCGGGCGCATCATCGCGCTGCACCAGCCGCACACCTACTCGCGCACGCAGGAGATGTTCCGCGAGTTCGCCGAGGTGCTCGAACAGCTCGCCGACCACACCGTCGTGCTCGACGTCTACGGCGCACGCGAGGATCCCGTGCCCGGCGTCACCGGCGAACTGGTCAGCACCGCGTTCAGCGACCCGCAGCGCGTGCACTTCGTCGCCGACTGGCAGCAGGCCGCCGACTACACCGCCGCCGTCGCCCGCGAAGGGGACTACATCGTCACCCTCGGCTGCGGCAACGTGAACCTCATCATCCCGCAGCTGCTGGACGCCCTCGCCGCGGCACCGGATCGGCCGGGGGAGTAGTCACCGTGCGCCGGCCCAGCCCGCTGCCGCCGCCGACGGAGCCGCGCCCCGATGAGGAGCCGGATGCCGCAGTCCAGGCGCAGCCGGTGGAGCCGCCGCGGTCGGTCGACCCGCCGCGACGGCGTGAGAGCCAGCACGAACCGGCGCCGGACGAGGCCGAGACCGTGCCCCTCGCGCCGGTCATCCCTTTTCACTTCCGTGACGACCACGCGGCATCCGACTCACCGGCCTCGGCCGCCCCGACCCGTCCCGGCCTGCCGCCCGCGGCCCCTGACCACACCGCAGAGCCGGTCGCAGAGGTCGGTCTGGGCGATGTGCTGCGCGCCGCCCGCGCCCGCCGCCGGACGCTGCGCGCGGAGGTGCGCCGGTTCACCTCCCGCCAGCGCCGCCGCCGGATGGTCTGGCTCGGCAGTATCGGCGCGGTGGCGTTGCTCGTGCTCGGAACGCTCGGTGCCGCGTACAGTCCGCTGTTCGCGGTGCAGTCGATCACCGTGGAGGGCACCAGTCGGCTGGATGCCACCGCCGTGGCAGAGGCCCTGTCGGATCAGCTGGGCACCCCCATGCCGCTGGTCGACTCGAGCGAGGTGAAGGCTGCGCTGGTGGGATTCCCGCTCGTGGAGTCGTACTCGCTGGAAGCGCGCCCGCCGCACGAGCTGATCGTGCGGATCGTCGAGCGCACTCCGATCGGCGTGCTGTCCTCGCCCGCCGGATTCACACTGGTGGATGCCGCAGGCGTCGGGCTGTCGACCACGAGCACGCCGCCCGCAGGCGAGCCGCTGATCGAGGTGACCGGCGGCGTGCAGTCCGACGCGTTCGAGGCGGTCGGCCATGTGGTGCGGTCGCTGCCGGCGGGGATCCGCGCGCAGCTGACAGAGGTCGCGGCCACGACCCCCAACGACGTCACCCTGACCCTCGGTGGCACCGGCACCGAGATCGTCTGGGGTGGTGCGGACGATTCCGCGATGAAGGCGCTCGCGCTGGAGAGCATCATGAGGACCCGCCCGCCCGAGACCGTCAGCGCTTACGACGTGTCCTCCCCGAACGCGATCGTGGTCCGCTGACCCGATGCATCGCGGGTTGGCGATCGCATCTCGCGACACGCCCGTAACGCTGCACGTCGCGGCGGCCCCTCCGCATACCTTCGGACACAGCGGGAATTGCATACCCAGCAATTCTTTAAACCTCTACATGAGGTTGAAGGTTTAGGGTTCGGGACGATACGGAGGCCGGCGCATGAGCCAGAACCAGAACTACCTCGCGGTGATCAAGGTCGTGGGTGTGGGAGGCGGCGGCGTGAACGCCGTCAACCGCATGATCGATCTTGGCCTGCGCGGTGTGGAGTTCATCGCGGTGAACACGGATGCACAGGCGCTGCTGATGAGCGACGCCGATGTCAAGCTGGATGTCGGTCGCGAGCTGACACGCGGGCTCGGCGCAGGCGCCGACCCCGAGGTCGGCCGTCGTGCCGCTGAGGATCACGCCGAGGAGATCGAAGAGGCTCTCACCGGCGCCGACATGGTCTTCGTCACGGCGGGTGAAGGCGGTGGCACGGGCACCGGTGGTGCCCCCGTCGTCGCACGCATCGCGAAGTCGATCGGTGCACTCACGATCGGTGTCGTCACCAAGCCGTTCTCCTTCGAGGGCCGCCGTCGGCAGAGCCAGGCCGAGACCGGCGTGTCGAAGCTGAAGGAAGAGGTCGACACCCTCATCGTGGTGCCCAACGACCGTCTGCTGGAGATCAGCGACCGTGGCATCTCGATGATCGAGGCGTTCGCCACGGCTGACCAGGTGCTCCTGGCCGGTGTGCAGGGCATCACCGACCTCATCACCACGCCGGGTCTGATCAACCTCGACTTCGCCGACGTCAAGTCGGTCATGCAGGGCGCGGGCTCCGCGCTCATGGGCATCGGTTCGGCACGCGGTGCCGACCGTGCCATCAAGGCGGCCGAACTGGCAGTCGAGTCGCCCCTGCTGGAGGCGTCCATCGAGGGTGCGCACGGTGTGCTGCTGTCGATCCAGGGCGGGTCCAACCTCGGTATCTTCGAGATCAACGACGCCGCACAGCTGGTCAAGGAAGCGGCCCACCCCGAAGCGAACATCATCTTCGGTACGGTCATCGACGACACCCTCGGCGACGAGGTGCGCGTCACGGTGATCGCGGCAGGCTTCGACGGGGGCGAGCCCGCGCTGCGGCTGGACCCGGTGAGCACGCTGCGCTCCACGTCCGCGCCGGTGCTCCCGGCCATCCCCGCCGCCGACGCCGCCCGCGAGGTTCCGGCACCCGCCGAGCCCGCCCGCGAGCGCGAATCGGTCTCGGTCACCGCTGCCGCCTCGACCGACTCGTACGAGTCGGCCTTCGGCGACGACGACCTGGACATCCCCGACTTCCTGAAGTAACGGTGGATCTGCAATCGCGGCTCGCCGATATCGACGCGCGCATCACTGATGCCGCGGTGTCGGCGGGCCGCGATCCGGCGGGGATCACGCGCATCGTCGTGACGAAGTTCCATCCCGCCCAGCTGGTGCGGGACCTCTACGCCCTGGGCGTGCGGGACGTGGGCGAGAACCGCCAGCAGGA
Source organism: Microbacterium sp. zg-B96 (assembly GCF_030246865.1). Lineage (NCBI taxonomy): Bacteria > Bacillati > Actinomycetota > Actinomycetes > Micrococcales > Microbacteriaceae > Microbacterium > Microbacterium sp. zg-B96. The sequence goes on from NZ_CP126738.1 coordinate 1,278,981, forward strand.
GTTCACCGCCAAGGCAGCGGAAACGGCTGACCTCGCGCAACTGCGGTGGCACTTCATCGGCCAGGCGCAGACCAACAAGGCGCGGGCGATCCGCGCCGCGGCATCCGCCGTCCACTCGGTCGACCGGCCCCGGCTGGCCGACGCGCTGGACGCGGCAGCCGAACCGGGCGCGGCGCCGCTGGACGTGCTGCTGCAGGTCAATCTCACCGCTGACCCCGGTCGCGGCGGGGTGGCACCGGCGGACGTGGCGGCCCTGGCCGAGCACGTCATCGCGAGGTGTCCCACGCTCCGCGTCCGCGGCGTGATGGGGGTCGCCCCGCTGGACGAACCGGCCGCCGCCGCCTTTGCGCGCTTGGCCGACACCGCGGACCTGGTGCGCGGTGTGGTGGCGGATGCCACCTGGATCTCTGCCGGAATGACCGGCGATTTTCCCGAAGCGATTCATGCCGGTGCGACACACCTGCGGATCGGTTCGGCAATCACGGGCCCGAGGCCCGTGCACGGATAGCCTCGGAACACACGAGCGAACCACGGAGGATGCGATGTCGAACCCGCTCAAGAAGACCATGGTGTATTTGGGCCTGGCCGACGAGGAAGAAGCCTACGAGGAGCCTGTCGCGCAGCCCCCGCGCCGCGAGAAGCAAATCGAGAAGGTGACCGCTCCTGTGACCCCTATTCACCGTCCCGCCGTCGTGCGGCAGCCGGCGCCCAGCGCGATCAGCGAGATCCTCACGGTGCACCCCAAGCAGTACCGTGACGCGCAGATCATCGCGGAGAACTTCCGTGACGGCATCCCCGTGATCATCAACCTCTCGCAGATGAGCGACGCCGACGCGCGCCGCCTCATCGACTTCGCGAGCGGTCTGTCGCTGGGTCTGTTCGGACGTATCGAGCGGGTCACGAGCAAGGTCTTCCTGCTCTCGCCCGAGAACGTCGCGGTGTCGGGTGACGGTGCTGTGGCCCAGGCCGACCCCGAGGCACCCGCCTTCGCGCAGTAATCCGCCGTGGACGTGCTTCGCCTCGTCGCCGCGATCGTCAACACGCTTCTACTCGTCTATGTTCTGCTGCTGCTCGTGCGGCTGATCCTCGAGTACATTCCGATGTTCAACCGGTCGTGGCGCCCCCGTGGTGCCGGCCTGATTGCGGCGGAGATCGTCTACACGGTCACCGACCCGCCCATCAAGCTGATCCGCCGCTTCATTCCTCCGCTGCGCGTAGGCGCAGTGGCCATCGACTTCGCATTCCCGCTCACGATGCTCATCTGCTTCGTGTTGCTGTCGATCACCCGTACCATCGCAGGCTGACACCGCCTCGCGACCCGTGGCGGGTCGGACTATGCTGAGAGGATCGGCCCGCACGTGCGGGCCGCTCCCGATCGGCCCGCGACGTGAGCTCCGAAAGAGGACCAGACAATGGCTTTGACCCCCGATGACGTCGTCACCAAGCAGTTCCAGCACGTGCGTTTCAAGGAAGGCTTCGACCCCGATGAGGTCGACGACTTCCTCGACGAGATCGTCGTCGAATGGCGCAAGACGATCGCTGAGAACGAAGAGCTGAAGACGAAGCTCGCCGCTTACGAGTCGGGCGAGACCCCCGCCGCCGCCGAGGCCCCCGCCGAGGTCGAGCAGGTCGAGGCAGTAGAGGTCGTCACCGAGGCGCCCGCCGCCGAGCCTGCTGCCGCTCCGGTTGCAGCCAGCGCCGGCATCATCGAGCTCGCGCAGCGTCTGCACGACGAGCACGTCGCCGAGGGCCAGGCCCAGCGCGACAAGCTCATCGCAGAGGCTCAGTCGCAGGCGGCATCCATCGTCGCCGAGGCCGAAGCCCGCGGTCGCGAGGAGATCTCGCGCCTGGAGAAGGAGCGCGGCTCGCTGGAGACTCGCATCGCCGAGCTCCGCCAGTTCGAGCGCGACTACCGCACCCAGCTGCGCGGCTACATCGAGGGCCAGCTGCGGGATCTCGACTCGACCGGCACCTCGTCCGGTTCGACGCCGGTCTCGGCCGTCGGCCACTAGGCCGGGTCATTGACGGGCCGGACCCCCCTTCGTACGGCGGCGGCCGGCACCATCACCGCGATTCTCGCGGTGGCGGTGCTGGCCGCTGACCAGTTCACCAAGTACCTCGCCCTCGAGAACCTCCCCTACCAGGAGACGGTTCCGGTCTTCGGCGAGGCGCTGCAGCTGTACCTGACCCGCAATCCCGGGGCGGCGTTCTCGCTCGGCGAGGGCGTCACGTGGATCTTCACGATCGTGCTGGCCGCCGCGGCGGTCACGATCGTCGTCCTCACCGTGCGCGTCGTGCGGTCCCGCTGGTGGGCAGTCGTGCTGGGGCTGCTGCTCGGCGGCATCCTCGGCAACCTCACCGACCGGCTGTTCCGGGAACCCGGATTCCTGGTCGGCCACGTGGTCGACTTCATCCACACACCGTGGATGTGGCTCGGGCTGCCGTCGGCGATCTACAACGTCGCCGATATCTTCATCGTGACGATGATGCTGTCCGTCGCCGTGCTCGTGCTCATCGGCATGCGCTTCGACGGCACCCGCGAGAAGCACACGGCCGAGGCGGACCCGGCATCCGGTGCCGTCGACGCCTCCGCCCCCGACGAGGCCGCGAAGGCCTGATCGTGGACAATCGCAGCCTTCCCGTCCCCGACGGGCTCGATGGAGTGCGGGTGGATGCCGCCCTCGCGAAGCTCCTCGGCTTCTCTCGCACGTTCGCGGCGGAAGTCGCCGAAGCCGGCGGCGTCGTGCTCGACGGGCGCACGCTCGGCAAATCAGACAAACTCCGTGCCGGGGGCTGGGTCGAGGTCTCCTGGGCCGAGAAGGAGCCGCCGCGCATCGTGCCGGTGGCAGTCCCGGACCTGGGCATCGTCTACGACGACGACGACATCGTCGTGGTCGACAAGCCCGTCGGCGTCGCCGCCCACCCCTCGGTGGGGTGGGAGGGGCCGACGGTGCTGGGCGCGCTGGCAGCGGCGGGGTTCCGCGTCGCCACGACCGGCGCGGCCGAGCGGCAGGGCGTCGTGCACCGCCTCGACGTCGGCACCAGCGGCCTCATGGTCGTCGCCAAGACCGAAAGCGCGTACACCGCGCTGAAGCGTGCTTTCAAGCAGCGCGAGGTGGAGAAGATCTACCACGCCGTCGTGCAGGGCCACCCCGACCCGCTGTCAGGCACCATCGATGCGCCGATCGGTCGGCATCCTTCACATTCGTGGAAGTTCGCCGTCATCTCCGACGGCAAGGACTCCGTCACCCACTACGAGACGATCGAAGCTTTCCCCGGTGCGTCGCTGCTGGAGATCCACCTGGAGACCGGACGGACGCACCAGATCCGCGTGCACATGGCCGCCCACCGGCATCCCTGCGTCGGAGATCCGCTGTACGGCGCGGACCCCACGCTGTCCGCACGCCTGGGACTCACGCGGCAGTGGCTGCACGCGCGTGAGCTGTCGTTCACGCACCCCGCCACGACCGATTGGGTCACCTTCACCTCGCCGTATCCGGCGGACCTGCAGCACGCGCTCGACGTGCTGCGCGGCGACTGACCCCGGCATCTCCCCGCTACAGGAGAACTCACCGCAACAGGCTGCTTCCCGCTGGATCGTCCTGCGTAGGGGATTCCTCCTGTCTGCGGGAGGGGGCAGGATGCCGTCATGGTCATCGAGGTGCGCCCGGCCACGGTCTTCGCCGACGTCGCGACGATCGTCGGTCCGAAGAATCCGGCGTCGAACGTCTGCTTCTGCCTGAGCTACCGGGTCCCTTCGCGCGAGAACGTCGCGTTGCGCGGACCGCAGCGCGCCGCGCGGGTACGCGAACTGTGCGCCGAGAACCCGCCGCCGGGGGTGCTCGCCTACGACGGCGATGAGCCGGTGGGGTGGGCGGCGGTCTACCCGCGCGCCGGGACGTCCTTCGCCCGCAACGGCAGGATCCCGCACCTCGACGACGTCGACGTGTGGTCGCTGTGGTGCTTCCGGGTACGCCCGGGGCACCGCAAACAGGGCGTCATGCACGCCCTCATCGATGGCGCCGTGGCCTACGCGCGCGACCGAGGTGCCCCCGCGATCGAGGGGTATCCGCTGGACAACCACGGCGAGAAGATCGACCTGACCATGGCGTACGTCGGCACCCGCGCGCTGTTCGAGCGGGCCGGCTTCCGCAAGGCCGCCGACACCGACGCAATCGCGGGCGGCTTCCCGCGCGTACTGATGCGGCTCGATCTCTAGCGGCACACCGGCTGCGCGTCCCGGCCCGTCGCATCCCGTAGCGTCAGATCCATGACCGCCGATCGCGACGTCGTCCTGCACCGCTGGCTGCACACCGACCGCGGCGCCATGCGCACCGCCGCCATCACGGTGTCGTTCACGGTGGCCCTGGTGGCCTTCGCCGCCACCCTGCCGCTGTGGGTCCGCGACGAGCCGATCGTCATGGGCGGCGCGGTGTACTACAACGGCACCGGGTCGAGTTTCCGCTGGGAGTTCGCGGCGGCGGATGCGTGGTGGATCGCCGGCCTCGTCCTCGCCGTGCCGGTGCTGTTCACTGTGATCGGCGCGCTCCGCGCGCGGCGGCGCCTGGTGCGCGCGGAGCGCGACATCCCGTGGACCGCGGACCTCTCGACCATCGGCGGGGCGCTGACCGAGGCGCAGCGCCGCGCGCAGGTGCGCAGTCGCCAGGCGGACCTCGCGGCGCGGCAGCAGCGGTTCATCGAGCAGAACCGGTCGCGCATTTCGCTGTGGAGCCTGTTCGGGGGCCCGCTGGCCTACTTCGTGGGCGGCTGGTTCCTCATCGGGCTCACCCTCGACGTCACCGGTGCGACGGCCACACCGCTGGGCGCATGGCTCTCGCCGCGCTCCTGGTTCCTGCTGCTGCTGCTCATGATCCCGTGGTCCGCAGTCCTGACGCTCTCGGACCGCCGCCGCGCGCGGGCGGAGCGCAGCGCCGCCTAGCGACCGCCGCGGAAGGTCGCCGGGTCGTCCTCGGCCATCGCGAGAGCGATCTTGCGCACGTGCTGCGGCGTGACGTCGGTCAACTCGCCGAGGCCGTAGAAACCGACCTCGGTCAGTTCGCCGTCCGCGGGGTGCGGCTCGCCCGACACCCATTCACAGCGGAACACCAGGTCGAGGTAATCGGCCTGATCGCCATTGGCGTACGTGATCCGCGGCACCTGCTCCACGAGCGCCAGGCGGGTGGCCTTGACCACGACGCCCGCCTCCTCGAGACACTCCCGCACGGCGGCGTCGGCCGGCTCTTCGCCGGGGTCGACGATGCCTGACACCGACTGCCACGAGCCGTTGTCGGCCCGCTTTCCCAGAAGCACCTTCTCGTCCTTGAAGACGATCGCGGTGACCCCGATGAGGGGGAGGGGATCGTGTCCGATGCGCTCGCGCAACGACAGGACGAACTCGGGGGTGGGCATGGCCTCCAGCCTAGGCGGCGCGCCCGCGACCAGGCCGACGATGTCGGGAGCCCTCGTAGACTGGAGCCCGTGGCATCCGACTCCTTCGCTCATCTTCACGTCCACAGCGAGTACTCGATGCTCGACGGTGCCGCCCGGATCGGCGCGATGGTGCAGGAGGCGGCTCGCCTGGAGATGCCGGCGATCGCCGTCACCGACCACGGCAACACCTTCGCCGCGTACGAGTTCTACAAGACCGCGAAGGATGCCGGCATCAAGCCGATCATCGGCATCGAGGCCTACGTCACGCCCGGCACGCACCGCAGCGACAAGTCGCGGGTGCGCTGGGGCACGCCCGACCAGAACAGCGACGACGTCTCCGGTTCCGGCGCCTACACCCACATGACCCTGCTGTCGGAGACGACCGAGGGCATGCACAACCTGTTCCGGCTGTCGAGCAAGGCCTCCATCGAGGGCTACTACTTCAAGCCGCGCATGGACCGGGAACTGCTGCAGACGTATTCCAAGGGACTCATCGCCACCACCGGCTGCCCCTCCGGCGAAGTGCAGACCCGGCTGCGGCTCGGTCAGTACGACGCCGCCCGCGCCGCCGCCGCCGAATTCCAGGACATCTTCGGCAAGGAGAACTACTTCGCCGAGATCATGGACCACGGGCTGTCCATCGAACGCCGGGTCATGACCGACCTGCACCGGCTCGCGAAGGACCTCAGCATTCCGCTGCTGGCCACCAACGACCTGCACTACACCCACCAGCACGACGCCACCAGCCACGCGGCGCTGCTGTGCGTGCAGTCCGGGTCGACGCTGGACGACCCCAACCGGTTCAAGTTCGACGGCGACGGGTACTACGTCAAGTCGCCGGCCGAGATGCGGCAGATCTTCCGCGACCACGAGATCGCGTGCGACAACACCCTCCTCATCGCGGAGCGGTGCGAGGTCGAGTTCAACACGTCGGCCAACTACATGCCGCGTTACCCGGTCCCCGACGGCGAGACCGAGCAGAGCTGGTTCGTCAAAGAGGTCGAGAACGGCCTGCAGGTCCGCTACCCGGCCGGCATTCCCGACGCCGTGCGCAAGCAGGCGGAGTACGAGACCGGCGTCATCCTGCAGATGGGCTTCCCCGGCTACTTCCTCGTCGTCGCCGACTTCATCAACTGGGCCAAGCGCCACGGCATCCGCGTCGGCCCCGGCCGTGGCTCCGGTGCCGGCTCCATGGCCGCATACGCGATGGGTATCACCGACCTCGACCCGCTGCAGCACGGCCTCATCTTCGAGCGGTTCCTCAACCCCGACCGCGTCTCCATGCCCGACTTCGACGTCGACTTCGACGATCGTCGCCGCGGCGAGGTGATCCAGTACGTCACCGAGAAGTACGGCGACGCGCGCGTCGCGCAGATCGTCACCTACGGCACGATCAAGGCGAAGCAGGCGCTGAAGGATGCCGGCCGGGTGCTGGGTTTCCCCTTCAGCATGGGCGAGAAGCTCACCAAGGCCATGCCGCCCGCCGTCATGGGCAAGGACATGCCGCTGGGCGGGATGTTCGACCCCAAGCACCCCCGCTACAAAGAGGCATCCGAGTTCCGCACGGTCATCGAGAGCGACCCCGAGGCCAAGACGGTGTTCGACACCGCGGTGGGGCTCGAGAACCTCAAGCGCCAGTGGGGCGTGCACGCGGCCGGCGTCATCATGTCCAGCGAACCGCTGATCGACATCATCCCGATCATGAAGCGCGAGCAGGACGGCCAGATCGTCACGCAGTTCGACTACCCGGCGTGCGAAGCGCTGGGGCTGATCAAGATGGACTTCCTGGGGCTGCGCAACCTCACGATCATCGACGACGCCCTCGACAACATCCTGGCCAACCGTGGTGAGAAGGTCGTGCTCGAAGACCTCACCCTCGATGACCAGCCCGCCTACGACCTGCTCGCACGCGGCGACACGCTGGGCGTGTTCCAGCTCGACGGCGGGCCGATGCGGTCGCTCCTGCGCCTGCTCAAGCCTGACAACTTCGAAGACATCTCCGCCGTCATCGCGCTGTACCGGCCGGGCCCGATGGGGGCGAACTCCCACACCAACTACGCCCTGCGCAAGAACGGGATGCAGGAGATCACTCCCATCCATCCCGAACTGGAAGAGCCGCTCGCCGAGATCCTCAGCACCAGCTACGGCCTGATCATCTATCAGGAGCAGGTCATGGCGATCGCGCAGCGGGTCGCCGGGTTCAGCCTCGGACAGGCCGACATCCTGCGCCGCGCGATGGGCAAGAAGAAGAAGTCCGAGCTGGACAAGCAGTACGCGGGCTTCCAGGCGGGCATGCACGCCAACGGATTCTCGGATGCCGCGGTGCAGAAGCTGTGGGAGATCCTGCTGCCCTTCTCGGACTACGCGTTCAACAAGGCCCACTCCGCCGCCTACGGCATGGTGTCGTACTGGACGGCGTATCTGAAGGCGCACTACCCGGCCGAGTACATGGCCGCGCTGCTGACCAGCGTCGGCGACGCCAAGGACAAGCTCGCCGTCTACCTCAACGAATGCCGCCGCATGGGCATCCGGGTGCTGCCGCCGGACGTGGGGGAGTCGATCCGCTACTTCGCCGCCGTCGGCGACGACATCCGGTTCGGCCTGGGGGCGGTGCGCAACGTCGGCACGAACGTGGTCGACGGGATCGTGGCGGCTCGCGCCGACGACAGCTTCGTCAGCTTCCACGACTTCCTCACCAAAGTGCCGATGCACGTGGCGAACAAGCGCACCGTCGAATCGCTCATCAAAGCCGGGGCGTTCGACTCGCTCGGCTCCACGCGCCGGGCGCTCATGGAGATCCATGAGGATGCCACCGAAGCCGCCGTCGAGACCAAGCGCAAGGCCGCGACCGGCGCCATCGGCTTCGACTTCGACAGCCTGTACGACGAGACCGAAGACATCATGCCGGCGAAGGTGCCCGACCGGCCGGAGTGGACCAAGAAGGACAAGCTGGCCTTCGAGCGCGAGATGCTGGGGCTCTACGTCTCCGACCACCCGCTGGCGGGACTGGAGATCCCGCTGGCCAAGCACGCCTCGATGTCGATCCACGACCTGCTCTCCAGCGAGGACGTGCAGGACGGCGACCAGGTCACCATCGCCGGGCTGGTCACGAGCGTGCAGCACCGCGTGGCCAAGCAGAGCGGCAACCCGTACGGCATGATCACCGTCGAGGACTTCAACGGTGAAGTGACCGTCATGTTCATGGGGAAGACCTACACAGAGTTCCAGTCGATGCTCGTGGCCGACTCGATCCTCGTCGTCCGTGGCCGGGTGTCCCGCCGCGACGACGGGCTCAACCTGCACGGGCAGACCGCGTTCTCACCCGATCTCGGAACGACCGACGCGGCGGGTCCGCTGACCCTCACGATGCCCGAACACCGGGCGACCGAGAGCCTCATCGGCGAACTCGCGCGGGTTCTCACCCGGCATCGCGGTGACACTGAAGTGACGCTGAAGGTGCACAAGGGCGGGACGTCGAAGGTGTTCGACGTGCCGATGCACGTGCAGGTCACCGCCGACCTCTACGGCGAACTGAAGGGGCTGCTCGGTCCCCACTGCCTTGGCTGAGCCGGGTACCATCGGATGACGCGCCTCGGCGCGACGGCGAAGGGGAACAACGTGACCGACGAGCGGCTCGACGAAAACACAGTGAACACGGCGGGTGTCCGGCCCGAAGCAGCGGATGCCACGGCTTCGGCCGAGCCGGCCGGCGACGCGGCACCCCCGCAGTACGGCGTCGGACCGTTCTCGGTGCGTGAAGTAGCGCTCATCGCGGTGTGGGTCGTTGCATTCGTCGTGTCGTTCTTCTCGCTCTACACCGACATCGGCATCGGACAGACGCTGGGTTTGGGCGCTTCGGTGTGGAGCGCGGGACTGGACTGGATCCTCACCATCGGCGTGCCGACGGTGGCGGTGTTCCTCGTGGTGCTGCGCCGTTTCTCGCCCGACGGCATCCGCCGGGTCGGCTCGCTCGCGATCGACCAGTTCGCCTCGGTGGCCTTCTCGGTCTCGGCTGTGGTGTGGCTGACGGCGCTGTGGACCAACGTCGTCCGCGGCATCCAGCACGGTGTCTGGGTGAGCAGCTGGGTCGTGTGGGTGGAGTTCTTCCTCATGCTCGCCGGCGTCGTGCTCACGGTGTTCGCACCCCTCATCCCGACGCTGGCTGAAGACTTCCAGCACCGCCGCGAGGTCGTGGCGCACCGCAACGCCCGCCCGCTGCGTCCCGTGACTGCCCGCCCCGCCCCCGAGCGTCCCGCTCCCGCGCCCGCAGCGGCCCCCACCCCGGAGGGATCGTACGGCGCTGCCCCCTACGGAGCGACCCCCTACGCCCAGGCTCCCGTTGCCGAGCCGGCCTACGGTGAGACGCCCTACGCCGAGAGCGCCTACGGCGAGAACCCCGACGTGGAGCGTTCCTACGATGACCGCCCGTTCGCCGAGACCGTCGAGGTCGAGCCGATCGAGCCGACCGAAGCCGAGACCACCGACGTCGAGCCGATCGAGCAGACGGATGCCGAGACCACCGCCGCCCCGGTGGCGAGCCAGGCGTTCTGGGCGCTCGTGCCGGTGGAGCGCGACGTCGTCGACGAGTACGGTGTGCCGCTGTTCCGCGTGGGCCCGGAGGCGTGGACCCTCGTCATCGAGGACCGCAACGAGATCTTCGTCGTGCGTCACGAAGACGGTCGGGTCGGTTACCTGCACGACGTGACCGGCATCACCCGCGGCTGACCCGGATCGGCCGCCCGCCGCGCGCGGGCGGCCGATCGGCGGGCGGTAATCTGGACTGATGCTCCGCACCATCGATCTCCGCGGCCGCGCCCTCACGGCGGCCGAGCTTCTGGCATCCGTCCCGCGCGCCCAAGCCGCACGCGCCGAGGCGCTGGCCACGGCCGCGCAACTCGTGCAGGACGTCGCCGCCCACGGCGAGGACGCGCTGCGCGACCAGGCCACCCGCTTCGACGGTGCGACCGGTCACGCCATCCGCGTTCCCGACGCTCACCTTGACGAGGCCCTCGCTGGGCTCGACCCGACGGTGCGGGCCGCCCTCGAAGAGGTGATCCGGCGGGTGCGCAAGGCCTCCGCCGCGCAGGTCCCGCCCCCGGCCGTGGTGGAACTGGCCCCGGGTGCCCGCATCGAGCAGCGCTGGCGTCCGGTGCGCCGCGCCGGCGTCTACGTGCCCGGCGGCAAGGCCGCCTACCCGTCCAGCGTCGTGATGAACGTCGTCCCGGCGCAGGTCGCCGGCGTCACCGAGGTGGCCCTGGCGTCCCCGCCGCAGCGCGACCACGACGGCCGAGTGCACCCGGTGATCCTTGCCGCGGCGCGGCTGGTCGGGGTGACCGAGGTGTACGCGATGGGCGGCGCCGGCGCGATCGGTGCCTTCGCCTACGGCGTGCCGTCGCTGGAACTGACCCCCGTCGACATCGTCACCGGACCCGGCAACAACTTCGTCGCCGCCGCCAAGCGCGCCGTCGCCGGCACCGTGGGCACCGACTCGGAGGCCGGCGCGACCGAGATCCTCATTGTCGCGGACGATACCGCAGACCCGGTGCTCGTCGCCGCGGACCTCATCAGCCAGGCCGAGCACGACGAACAGGCATCCGCCGTACTGGTCACCACCTCGACGGCACTGGCCGACGCCGTGGGCGCCGCGGTCGCCGACCGCGCCGCGCGCACCCTGCACTCCGACCGCATCGCACAGGCCCTTTCGGGGCCGCAGTCGGCCATCGTGCTCGTCGACGACATCGCCGCGGCCACCGCGTTCAGCAACGCGTACGCGCCCGAGCACCTCGAGCTGCACCTGGCAGGTCCCCGCGTGGACGATTTCGTCAACGCCGGCGCGGTGTTCGTGGGCGCGTCATCGCCGGTGAGCCTCGGGGACTACCTTGCCGGCAGCAACCACGTGCTCCCCACCGGCGGGCAGGCGCGGTATGCCTCGGGTCTGTCGGCGTCGACGTTCCTGCGGCCGCAGCAGATCATCGCCTACGACCACGATGCGCTGGCCGCCGTGGCCGACGACATCGTCGCGCTCGCGAACGCCGAAGTGCTCCCCGCGCACGGCGAAGCGGTCACCGCCCGCTTCGGGCGCTAGTCTTGCGGGTGCCATGCACTGTCCCTTCTGCCGTCATCCCGATTCCCGCGTCGTCGACTCGCGCACCAGCGACGACGGCCTGAGCATCCGCCGTCGCCGGCAGTGCCCGAAGTGCGGCGGCCGGTTCTCGACGATCGAGACCGCGAGCCTCAACGTCATCAAGCGATCCGGCGTCATCGAGCCGTTCAGCCGCGAGAAGGTCATGTCGGGGGTACGCAAAGCCTGTCAGGGGCGCCCGGTGACCGAGGGCGACCTCGCCGTCCTCGCGCAGTCGGTCGAGGAGTCGATCCGGCAGACCGGGTCCTCACAGATCGACACGAACGACATCGGGCTGGCGATTCTCGGCCCGCTGCGCCACCTCGACGAGGTGGCCTACCTGCGCTTCGCGAGTGTGTACCAGGCGTTCGACTCGCTGGACGACTTCGACGCCGCGATCGCACAGCTGCGCGCCGATCACGCCGCAGCAGCCCGATCCGACTGAGCTCCCCGCGGGCGCGGGCCTAGGCTGGATGCGATGTATCCGTTCCTGTTTCGCACCGTCCTCACCCGCATGGACCCCGAGACGGCCCACCATGCGGCCATGCTCGTGATCCGCGCCCTCGGCGCCCGTCCGTTCGCCGCGCTCGTGCGCCGCTTCACCCGGCCTGCGCCGCAACTGCGTACCCAGGCGCTGGGGCTGACGTTCGACTCGCCGTTCGGCGTCGCCGCCGGATTCGACAAGGACGTGATCGGGGCCACCGGTCTGTGGGCGCTCGGCTTCGGCCACGTGGAGGTGGGAACGCTCACCGCGATCTCGCAGGAGGGCAACCCCCGACCGCGGCTGTTCCGGCTCGTGCCCGACCGCGCCGTGGTCAACCGCATGGGCTTCAACAACCGCGGTGCCGAGGCGGCCGCCGCGCGCCTGCGAGAGCTGCGCCGCCGGCCCCAGCGGCCGGTGCTGGGCGTGAACATCGGCAAGAGCCGTGTCGTCGACGTCGCCGATGCCACCGCCGATTACGTCACCAGCACCCGGCTGCTGGCGCCGCTGGCCGACTACCTCGTGGTCAACGTGTCCTCACCGAACACGCCGGGGCTGCGCGGACTGCAGGCCGTGGAGACGCTGCGCCCGCTGCTGGACGCCGTGCACCAGGCCGCCGGTGCGACGCCGCTGCTGGTGAAGATCGCCCCGGACCTGCCCGACGACGAGATCGAGGCCATCGCACGCCTCGCCGTCGACGCCGGCCTGGCGGGCATCGTCGCCACCAACACGACCATCTCGCGCGAGGGCCTCGTGACGGATGCCGCCGTCGTCGCGGCCGCCGGTGACGGTGGACTGTCCGGCGCTCCGCTGAAGGCCCGGTCGCTGCAGGTGCTACGCGTCCTGCGCAACGTCGTCCCCGCGCAGTTCTGCGTCATCTCGGTCGGGGGAGTGGAGACCGCCGCGGACGTCCGCGAACGCCTCGATGCCGGCGCCGATCTGGTGCAGGGCTACACCGGGTTCCTGTACCGCGGCCCGCTGTGGGCGCGGCAGATCAACCGCGGGCTGGCCGCAGCGCGCTGACCCCCGCGCTGAGGCGGCGGGCCCTTACGCGATCTTGGTGCCGCGCTTGACCTGGGCCTTGGGCAGGCGCATGAAGCGCATCTGGATGGTGCGCATCGCCGCGTACCAGCCGAGGCCCTTCTCGCGACGGTCGCCGAAGCGCACCTTCGCCGCCTGCTTCACGCGGATCGAGGTGAGGATCATGTCGCCGATGACGAACAGGATGAAGATCCACAGGCCGACGAACGACCAGTAGGTGATCGCGGGGATCGGAACGAAAGTCAGGATGATGACGAACAGCATCATCGGCATGACGATCTCGCCCAGGTGCCACCCGGCGTCGACGAAGTCGCGCGCGAACTTGCGCTGCGGGCCCTTGTCGCGGGCCGGCAGGTAACGCTCATCACCGTTGGCCATGCCGATGCGGGCCTTCTCGCGTGCGGTGGCCAGTTCGGCCTTCGCGCGGGCACGGGCTTCCTTGGTGTCGGCCACCAAGGGACGCTTGCGGGCGGCTTCGCGCTCCGAGCGGGACGGGGTCGGACGGCCCTTGCGCTGCCCCACCTGCTCGGTGGACGTCTCGGTGGACGCGTCCTTCGGCGCGGGAGCGGGGGTGTGTGCCACGGCTGGATCCTCTGAATAGCAGAAAAAGGGGTTGAGCCTAAGATTACCCGCATGACCTCCGAGCTGTCCCGCCCCCAGGCGGTGCGCGCTGCTGCCGCAGCCGCCGTCCCCGCCGCACTCGCCGACCTGGGAACGCTGGTGCGCATCCCCTCTATCGCGTTTCCCGGTTTCGACCCGGCCCAGGTGCTGCGCAGCGCCGAGGCGGTCAAACAGCTCGCCGAAGGTCTCGGCATCTTCGACCGGGTCGAGATCCGGGATGCCGCGATCCCCGGCACCGACGAGCGCGGCATGCCCGCGGTGCTCGCCACACGTGCTGCGCGCAACGGCCGACCCACGATCCTGCTGTACGCCCACCACGACGTGCAGCCGGTCGGGGATGAAGCGCTGTGGGATTCCCCGCCGTTCGAGCCGACGGTGCGCGGCGGCCGCGTGTACGGCCGTGGTGCCGCCGATGACAAGGCCGGTGTAATGGCGCACATCGGCGCGCTGCGCGCACTGACCGAGGCGCTCGGAGCGGACTTCGACCTGGGGGTGGCGCTGTTCATCGAGGGGGAGGAAGAGGCCGGCTCCCGCTCGTTCGCGCAGTTCTTGCACGACAACGCCGACGCGTTGCGCGCCGATGTGATCGTCGTCGCCGACTCCGGCAACTGGGATGCCACCACTCCCGCCGTGACGGTGTCGCTGCGAGGCAACGCCCGGTTCACCCTCACCGTGCGCACCCTCGAGCACGCGTCGCACTCCGGCATGTTCGGCGGTGCGGTGCCCGACGCGATGATGGCCACCATCAAACTGCTGTCGACCCTCTGGGGCGACGACGGCGCCGTTGCGGTGGCCGGGCTCACGCAGCGCGATGCGCAGACCCCGGAGTACCGCGAGGAGACCCTCCGCGACGAGGCAGGCCTGCCCGCCGAGGTCTCGCCGGTCGGCTCGGGCACCATCCTCAGCCGCATCTGGAACAAGCCCTCGCTGACGGTCACCGGCATCGACGCGCCCACCGTCGCGAACGCGTCGAACACGCTCAGCCCCGAGGTGTCGGTGGTCATCAGCGCCCGTGTCGCCCCCGGACAGTCGGCGCGCGAGGCCTACGAGGCGATCGAGGCCCACCTGCGCTCACACGCGCCGTTCGGCGCGCAACTGACCTTCACCGACGTCGACTGCGGCGACGGGTTCCTCGTCGACACGGCAGGCTGGGCCGTCGCCGAGGCGCGCGCCGCGCTGGCGGACGGCTACGGCGTGACGCCGGTGGACATCGGGGTCGGTGGCTCGATCCCGTTCATCTCCGACCTCGTCGCCGAGTTCCCGGCAGCTCAGATCCTGGTGACCGGTGTGGAGGACCCGCACGCCCGCGCCCACAGCCCGAACGAGTCGCTGCATCTGGAGACATTCCGCAACGCGCTCGTCTCCGAGGCGCTCCTGCTGGAGCGGCTCGACGCCAGGACGGTGTGATTTCGAGCCGCACCCAGGCGGCGCGGGTAGAATCGTGGCATCCAGCCGCCCGCCGGCGGCCCGAACACCGGGAGAGTCTATGACCGACACCGCACTGCCCGTCACCGAGGCCGTTCGCGACCACGGGGTGGCGCTCACCGACGCGGCCGCCGCCAAGGTCAAGAACCTGCTCGAACAGGAGGGCCGCGACGATCTGCGACTGCGCGTCGCGGTGCAGCCCGGCGGATGCTCGGGCCTGATCTACCAGTTGTACTTCGACGAGCGTTTCCTCGACGGCGACAAGACCGTCGACTTCGACGGCGTCGAGGTGATCATCGACGACATGAGCGTTCCGTACCTCGACGGCGCGATGATCGACTTCAAGGACACGATCTCCGAACAGGGCTTCACGATCGACAATCCCAATGCTGCAGGCAGCTGCGCGTGCGGGGACAGCTTCCACTGATCTGAAGGTTTCGCGGCGTCTCGTCCGGCGGTTCCCTGGCTGATCAGCCAGGGAAAACCGCCGGACGATGCGTTTTCAAACCTGAATAGATGGCCTGAATGCGGTGTGACGTTGCCCTAGACTGGCCGATGTCATATCCGCGTCCCGGAAAGGTCCACCGTGCGATCGAAACGCCGCCTCCGCTGGGCAATCATCCCTCTGGGGATCGCCACGGCAGTCTCCCTTGCCGCATGCACCCCGACGGAATTGAACGGCTTCCTTCCCGGCTTCGTGGAGGACGGTACCCCGACCACCAACCGGACCGAAATGGTCTCGGGGTTGTGGGTCAACTCATGGATCGTGCTGCTGGCCGTCGGTGTCATCACGTGGGGCCTGATGGGCTGGGCTGCCATCGCCTACCGTCGTCGCCGCGGCCAGACCGGCCTGCCGGTGCAGATGCGCTACAACATGCCGATCGAGATCTTCTACACGGTCGTGCCGCTGATCCTCGTGGTGGGGTTCTTCGCCTTCACCGCACGTGACCAGTCCATCCTCGAGACGCAGTACGACGACCCCGACGTTTCCATCACCGCCATCGGCAAGCAGTGGTCGTGGGACTTCCAGTACAACGACCAAGACGGTGACGCGGACGACGCCGTCTGGACGATGGGTGTCCAGGCCGAGGCCGCAGCCAACGGCGACGTGAACCAGGAAGAACTCCCCACGCTGGTGCTCCCTGTCGACCAGACGGTGAAGATCCACCTGCAGTCGCGCGACGTCATCCACTCCTTCTGGATCATCGACTTCCTCTACAAGAAGGACATGTACATCGGGCAGGACAACTACTGGTCCTTCACGCCCACCCGCGAAGGCACGTACGCCGGCAAGTGCGCCGAGCTGTGCGGCGAATACCACTCGATGATGCTCTTCAACGTTGAGGTCGTCAGCGAAGCCGAATACGAGGAATACCTCGTCTCCCTGCGTGAAGCCGGGCAGACGGGTGACATCAACGACGCATACGACCGACTGCAGAATTTGCCGGGTACGGGGACCAGCGAGTCCCAGGGAGACCACTGAATATGGCGACGCTACTGGAGGGCACCGAACACGCCCGCCCCACCACCCTTCCGCCGCGACAGGCCGCGCTCCTGAGCTCGTCCCGCGTCGAGCAGAAGGGCAACCTGATCGTCAAGTGGATCACCTCCACTGACCACAAGACGATCGGGTACATGTACCTGATCTCCTCGGTGCTGTTCTTCCTGCTCGGTGGCGTCATGGCGCTGATCATCCGCGCCGAGCTGTTCCAGCCCGGCATGCAGGTCGTGCCGACCATGGAGCAGTACAACCAGCTGTTCACGATGCACGGCACGATCATGCTGCTGATGTTCGCGACGCCGCTGTTCGCCGGGTTCGCCAACGCGATCCTGCCGCTGCAGATCGGTGCGCCCGACGTCGCGTTCCCGCGTCTGAACGCCTTCGCCTTCTGGCTGTTCCTGTTCGGGTCGCTGATCGCGATCTCCGGCTTCCTCACCCCGCAGGGCGCTGCCGCCTTCGGCTGGTTCGCCTATCAGCCGTTGGCCAATGCCACGTTCTCGCCCGGTGCGGGCGGAAACCTGTGGATGCTCGGCCTCGGCATGAGCGGCTTCGGGACGATCCTCGGCGCCGTGAACTTCATCACCACGATCATCACGATGCGTGCCCCCGGAATGACGATGTGGCGCATGCCGATCTTCACCTGGAACACGCTCATCACGAGCATCCTGATCCTGATGGCCTTCCCGGTGCTGGCCGCGGCGATCCTCTCGGCCGCGTCCGACCGCGTGCTGGGCTCGCACATCTTCGATCCGCAGAACGGCGGTGTGCTGCTGTGGCAGCACCTGTTCTGGTTCTTCGGTCACCCCGAGGTCTACATCATCGCGCTGCCGTTCTTCGGCATCGTCTCGGAGATCTTCCCGGTGTTCAGCCGCAAGCCGATCTTCGGGTACAAGACCCTCGTGTACGCCACGATCGCGATCGCCGCACTCTCGGTGGCCGTGTGGGCGCACCACATGTACGTCACGGGAGCCGTGCTCCTGCCGTTCTTCGCATTGATGACGATGCTCATCGCGGTGCCCACCGGGGTGAAGATCTTCAACTGGATCGGCACCATGTGGCGCGGGTCGATCACGTTCGAAACCCCCATGGTCTTCGCGCTGGGCTTCCTGGTGTCGTTCGTCTTCGGTGGCCTGACCGGTGTCATCCTCGCCTCGCCGCCGCTGGACTTCCACCTGTCCGACTCGTACTTCGTGGTCGCGCACTTCCACTACGTGGTGTTCGGCACGGTCGTGTTCGCGATGTTCGCCGGGTTCTACTTCTGGTGGCCGAAGTGGACGGGTCGGATGCTCAACGAGCGTCTCGGCTACGTGCACTTCTGGATGCTGTTCATCGGCTTCCACATGACCTTCCTCGTCCAGCACTGGCTCGGTGTCGACGGCATGGTGCGCCGCTACGCCAACTACTCCGAGGCGGACGGATGGACCTGGGGCAACCAGCTCTCCACCGTGGGCGCGATCATCCTGGGCGCATCGATGCTGCCGTTCTTCCTGAACGTGTGGATCACCTCGCGCAAGGCCAAGACGGTCACCGTGAACGACCCGTGGGGCTATGGCGGTTCGCTCGAGTGGGCCACCAGCTGCCCGCCGCCGCGCCACAACTTCACGTCGATCCCGCGTATCCGCAGTGAGCGCCCGGCGTTCGACCTGAATCACCCCGAAGCCGCCGTCCCGGTGGGCGTGGGTCCTGCAAAGGACGCCCCAGACGCCCCCGTTGTCGACGTCGCCGAAGGAGAGGTGAAGTAAGTGAAGACCAACGTCAACCTGTGGTGGATCCTCGGCGTCTTCTTCCTGATCGTCGGCATCGTCTACACGTGGTGGAACATCATCGCGTACCCCGAGCTGGCCTGGTACCAGGCCATCGAATGGGTCGGCTCGGTCGCGCTGTTCTTCACCGTCTTCATGTCCGGTCTCATCGGCTTCTACGTGGACCGTGTGCACCGGGCGCAGGGCGGCGAGTTGCCCGAGGACATCCTCACGGCGGACATCGATGACGGTGACCCCGAGATGGGGGAGTTCAGCCCGTGGTCCTGGTGGCCCCTGGTGCTCGCGTTCTCGGCTGCACTGGCGATGATCGGCTTCGCGGTCGGTGCGTTCATGATCCCGATCGGAATCGGTGTGTTCGTCATCGCTCTGGTCGGGTGGGTGTTCGAGTACTACCGCGGGTACTTCGCGCGCTGATCCTGCCATGACGGCTCGACTGAGAGCCGCCGCCGTTTCCCACGTCGGCGAGTTCCGCACCATCAATCAGGATGCCGCGTTCGCCGCGCCCTGGGCAGCCGCCGTCGCCGACGGCGTCGGAGGCGGCCCGGCCGGCGACCTGGCGTCGTCCGCGCTCCTGCACCGGCTCGTGTCCGGCCGCCCGGTGATGCGCGACGCGGAGCAGTTGGCCGCCCGCATCCGCTGGGCCAATTGGGACATCGGCGCACACGCCCGCCGCGACCCCACCCTGGCGGGCATGGCGACGACTTTCACCGGTCTGTGGTTCGGGCACGACGGGGCGCTGCTGCTGGCACACACCGGCGATTCGCGCGCGTACCTGCTGCGTGACGGGGCGCTGAGCCTGCAGACCCGCGACGACTCGTTGGTGCAGGCGCTCGTTGACCAGGGGTTGCTGAGCCCCGAGGAGGCCGCAGTCCACCCCCGTCGCAACATCATCACCGCGTCGCTGAGTGGCGATGAGGAGGATGTCGTCTCCGTCGCCGAGCTGCAGCCGATGCCGGGGGACCGGTGGCTGCTGTGCAGCGATGGCGTGAGCGACTACGTCCCGCGCGACGAGCTCGAGCGTCTGCTCGCCCTCGCCCCGTCGCCCGAGCGCGCGGCGGACTGGGTGGTGCGCGTGGCGCTTGACGCCGGCACCCGGGACAACGCTACGGCGGTCGTGTGCGATGTCGTAGCAGGGCCCGCGCAGTTCGACGAGGCTCCGGTGTTCGCCGGCGCCGCGGCGCAGCGCTTCTTCGAGGGCCTCGACACCGCCTGAACCCGCGCCGGCTCAGTGCACGCGCATCACCAGCGGGTCGAAGGTGCGGGGGAGCGGTCCATACTCGTTCTCGATCGGCTGGCCCTCCCGCGCCCAGTACTCGTAACCGCCGATCATCTCCCGCACCTCGTACCCGGCGGCGGCGAACGCCAGCGCGCCCTTGGCGCCGGCGTTGCATCCGGGACTCCAGCAGTAGACCACGACCGGCACCGCCGGATCCAGCTCCTGGCGAGCGCGCCGGGCGATCTGTCGGTGCGGCAGGTGCACGGCACCGGGAATGCGGCCCTGCTCCCACGCCTCGGCACTACGCACGTCGACGAGGACGAACGCGTCGCCTGCCTGCTGGGCTGCGTACACGTCGGACGGATCGGTCTCGTGACGCAGTTTTGCGGCGAAGAAGGTCTGGGCGTCAGTCATATCCTCACGCTAGGGACGGATGCCGCAGCCGCACGAGCCGGCGGCGGACAAGCGCCGTCGTAATCCTGCCGAAGCGTTCCGCTTGACCTTGACACTGTGACAGGGTGTCGAATGGCTGCGGAGGTGGTCGTCATGACTGGACAGCACGCGACGTCGGCGGTGGCGCAGTTGCATGCTGCGCTGACAGCGGCGGATGCATCCGCTCGGCTGCAAGCCGCACTGACGGCGGGCACGCATCCCCACAGCCAGTACGTTGACGTGCTCGTGCAGCGGTGCGCGCTCGAACCCGACTTCTCTGTGCGCGACATGCTCACCTGGGCCCTCACGCGCCATGAGCGCACGGTCGCCCTCGACCGGCTCCTGCCCGAGCTGGCGTCGGCGATCCCGCAGGCGAGGAGCCAGGCGTTGCACACGCTGTCGAAGATCGGGGACCCGGGCGCGTGGCCCGCCATCACGGCGGCGCTGTTGCGCGACGACGACGACGATGTCGCGCGGGCGGCGTGGCGCACGGCTGCCGGCCTGGCGCCGGAGGCGGCGCGGCCGGCACTCGCGCGCGAGCTTGCGTCGCAGCTCGGGCGCGGCGGTCGCGACCTGCAGCGCAGCCTGAGCCGTGCGCTGGCTGCACTGGGGGCCGCGGCGGACGAAGTCGTCGGCGAGGCATCCGTTGCTGCAGATTCTGCGGTGCGGGCCCATGGGCTGGCGACGGCGCACCTGAGGGACCATCCCGACGACGGCTTCGACGCGGCGGTCGCACACGCGCAGCGGGTGGTCGCAGTCCGGTCCGCACCGAAAGGGCAGGAGGGATAGCCGTGCTCATCGGCGAGGTCTCGGAGCGCTCCGGTGTCAGCGCTCGCATGCTGCGACACTACGACCGGCTGGGCGTACGGTCACGTGCTCAGTTCGCGCGAGCTCGCGGTGGGGACACCGGTGCGATCGACGCTCTCGTGGCCCACGTCGTCGTGGGTGAGCACGACATCGAGGCCGGCGACCTGCTCGCGATGCTCGCGGGCGAGGAGAGCACTGCGCGCACGATCGCGGGCGTGTTGCGCGATGCTGCCACGACGGCCACGGCGCCCGGTCGACGACGCATCGCCGCGACGCTCGCGCCCCTCCCAGGGTCGGAGGCGGCAGGGATCCTGTCGACGCTGGCGGCGGATCCCGACCGCGGCGTGGCGCTCACGGCCGCTGCGGTGCTCACCGCGCGAGACAGCCCCACGCGGCGGTAGCCCCCGCGGGAACCCCCGCCGCGCAACGAGGAACGGCCCCGGCGATGATCGCCGGGGCCGTTCCTCGTTGCCGGACTCAGGAGTCCGTGGAGTTCTTCTTCTCGTCGCCCTCGTCGGGGATGATCACGTTCGAGGGGCGGTTGGCCGTCTCACTGTTGTGACCGTCGTCGATCGGGTGCAGGGGAGCGTTGGGGACACCGGCGCGCTCGTGGGCGCCCTGGATCTCTGCGGCCTCTTCCTGCGCCATCTCGTCCAGCGAGTGGTGCTGGTGCGCCACGGCCGCGTCGAGCTCGCTCTGCGTCAGCGGAGTGAGGCGGTCCTCGAAGAACCAGCGCGACAGGCTCGCGCGCAGGTTCTCGTGCCACGGGATGCGTCCCTTGGCGTTGGGCCGCACGACCAGCGGTGCGTCGGTCTCGGTGCTGACCAGCTTGACGCGCTCGTACTCGTCGACGGGCTGGTGAACCTCGATGTACTCGCCGCCGGGCAGGCGCACGATGCGACCTGACTCGTAGCCGTGCAGCACGATCTCGCGATCCTTCTTCTGCAGCGCGAGACAGATGCGCTTGGTGACGAAGTACGCGATGACCGGGCCGACGATCAGCAGCGCCTGCAGGGCGTGGATGACGCCTTCCATGGTGAGGAAGAAGTGTGTGGCGATGATGTCCGAGGATGCCGCAGCCCACAGCACCGCGTAGAACGTGACGCCGGCCGCGCCGATGGCGGTGCGGGTGGCGGCGTTGCGGGGGCGCTGGGCGATGTGGTGCTCGCGCTTGTCGCCGGTGATCCACGCCTCGATGAAGGGGTAGATCGCGACGAGCACGATGAACAGTCCCAGCACGCCCAGGGGCAGCAGGATGTTCCACGACCAGGTGTGGTTGAGGAAGACCGACTCCAGGTGCGGTG
This sequence comes from Microbacterium sp. zg-B96, assembly GCF_030246865.1. Classification (NCBI taxonomy): domain Bacteria; kingdom Bacillati; phylum Actinomycetota; class Actinomycetes; order Micrococcales; family Microbacteriaceae; genus Microbacterium; species Microbacterium sp. zg-B96. Next base: position 1,301,123 of record NZ_CP126738.1, read on the forward strand.
GCACCAGGCGCAGCGCACCATCGGCGAAGCCGATGTACCAGTCAGGCTGCGTACCTGCCGACACCGGCGACGGGTCGTACGGGCCGTAGTTCCAGATCGGGTTGATCGTGAACAGTGCCGCGATGAAGACGATCACGCCGAACGTGATGAAGAAGAACCCGCCCATCTTCGACATGTACACCGGCATCATCGGGTAACCGACGACGTTGCTGTTCGTGCGGCCGGGGCCGGCGAACTGCGTGTGCTTGTTGATGACCATCAGCATGAGGTGCACGACCAGCAACGCCACGAGGATCGCGGGGAGGAGCAGGATGTGCAGTGTGTAGAGCCGTCCCACGATGTCGGTGCCCGGGAACTCGCCGCCGAAGAGGAGGAACGAGATCCAGGTTCCGACCAGCGGGATGCCCTTGACCATGCCGTCGATGATGCGCAGGCCGTTGCCCGAGAGCAGGTCGTCGGGAAGCGAGTACCCGGTGAAGCCCTCGCCCAGCGCCAGGATGAACAGCACGAAGCCGATGACCCAGTTCAGCTCGCGGGGCTTGCGGAACGCGCCGGTGAAGAACACGCGCAGCATGTGCACGCCGATGCCCGCGATGAACACGAGCGCGGCCCAGTGGTGGATCTGGCGCACCAGCAGGCCACCGCGGACGTCGAAGGAGATCCGCAGCGTGGATTCCAGCGCCGCAGACATCTCGATGCCGCGCATCGGGGCGAACGCACCGTAATAGTGCGTCTCGGTCATCGACGCCTGGAAGAAGAAGGTCAGGAACGTGCCGGACAGCAGCACGACGACGAAGCTCCACAGCGCAATCTCACCCAGCATGAACGACCAGTGGTCGGGGAAGATCTTGCGGCCCAGCTCTTTGACGAACCCGGAGAGGCTGGTGCGCTCATCGATGTAGTTCGCGGCGCCGGCGACGAACTTGCCGCCGAGCGGCTTCTCGTTCGACGACTTCGGCTCCTCGGCCGTTGCCTCGGTGACAGTTGCGGTGCTCAATGGCGCTCCCAGAAGCTCGGGCCGACCGGCTCGGTGAAGTCGCTGCGGGCGACGAGGTAACCCTCGTCGTCGACGGTGATGGGCAGCTGAGGCAGCGGGCGGGCTGCCGGACCGAAGATGACCGCCGCGCCGTCCGACACGTCGAACTGCGACTGGTGGCAGGGGCACAGCAGGTGGTGGGTCTGCTGCTCGTACAGGGCGACGGGGCAGCCGACGTGCGTGCAGACCTTGGAGTAGGCCACGATGCCGTCGTATGACCAGTCGGCCCGATCGGCCGATTCCTTGAGCTGCTCGGGGAGCAGCCGCACGGCCAGCACGATGGCCTTGGCCTTCTCTTCGAGGTAACCGTCGTGGTGGCTGAGCTCGGCAAGCGACGCGGGGATGACGTGCACAGCGGAGCCGAGGGTCATGTCGGCGGCACGGAGCGGCAGACCGCTGGGGTCGTGCGCGAGACGCTCGCCTTCCTTCCACATGGTGTGGCTGAGCAGGTACACCGGATCGCCGGCGTGCGGGTGCTCGGGAGTGTTCTCCGGGGCCAGACCGCGGAACAGCGTGATGCCGGGGATCACCGACGCCGCGAGAGCGGCGAAGAGCGAGTTGCGGATCATGGTGCGACGGCCGAACCCGGACTCCTCGTTGGCTTCGCGGAAGCCCTGCACCGCGGCTGCACGGGTGGCATCGCGGCCACGGGTGGCGTGACGAGGCTCGGTGAACTCCTTGTCGGACATGATCGCCTTGGACCAGTGGATCGCACCCAGTCCGATCGCCAGCAGTGCCAGCCCGATGCCGAGACCGATGAAGAGGTTGTTGTGGCGGATGTCGATAATCCGACCGCTCTCGATCGGGAAGATCATGTAGGCGGCGACCGCCCAGATGCTACCCGCGAGGGAGAGGTAGAACAGCGTGTAGACCGTACGCTCGGCGCGCTTCATCGCCGCCGGATCCTTGTCCGTCATGCGCGCGCGATGCGGGGGCAGACCCGGGTTGTGCACGGGGTCGGATACCGCGACTGCGAGCCCCGGGGAAGGCTTCCAAGAAGCCCTCTCGTGCTCGAGCGCGTCGTCCTCGTGTGTCATGGTGCTCCTCGTACGTTCCGTAATGCTGTGTCAGTGATCGATCAGTTCGACTTCGCCGTGATCCACACGGTGAGGGCGATGAGACTGCCGATACCGAAGATCCAGATGAAGAGGCCCTCGGAGACAGGGCCGAGCGAACCGAGCGAGAATCCGCCGGCCGACTCGTTCTCCTGCATGTAGATGAGCGCAGAGATGATGTCGCGCTTCTCTTCGGTGGTGAGGGTCAAGTCGTTGAAGACGGGCATGTTCTGCGGGCCGGTGACCATGGCGGCGTACATGTGCAGAGCGCTGGTGCCGGTCAGCGCGGGCGCGTACTTGCCCTCGGTGAGGGCACCGCCGGCGGCTGCCACGTTGTGGCACATCGCGCAGTTGATGCGGAACAGCTCGGCGCCGTTGGACACGTCGCCTTCGCCGTCGAGGACGTGCGCGTCCGGGTAGGTGGGACCGGGGGAGACCGACTGCGTGTAGGCGGCGATCGCGTCGATCTGCTCCTGGGTGAACTGCACCGGCTTCTGCGGAGCCTGCGGCCCCTGCATCTGCAGCGGCATGCGGCCGGTGGCCACCTGGAACTCGACCGAGAGTTCGCCGACGCCGTACAGCGACGGCCCGTTGTCGGTGCCCTGCAGGTCCAGGCCGTGGCAGGTGGCGCAGTTGGCCTGGAACAGCTTCTTGCCGTCTTCGACGGTGAGGGCGGAGGCGACGGTCTGCGGCTCGGAAGCGGCGACGGCCGCGGACGCGCCGGCGTAGACGCCGCCGGTGACCAGCAGGCCGATGCCGATGAGGGCCGCCGCAGCCCAGGGGCTGCGGCGTCCGTTCGAGCGGCGAGGAGTGTGTCGTGCCATGTCGGGTTTCAGCTCGCTCTCAGCTCACGAAGGGCAGCAGGTAGATGACGGCGAACAGCACGATCCAGACCACGTCGACGAAGTGCCAGTAGTAGGACACGACGATCGCGGTGGTCATTTCCTTGCGTCCGAAGTTCTTGACGGCGTACGCACGCCCGATGACCATCAGGAAGGCGATGAGCCCGCCGGTCACGTGCAGGGCGTGGAAGCCGGTGGTGATGTAGAAGGCCGAGGCGTAGGAATCCTCGCTGATCGGCAGCCCCTCGGCGACGAGCGTTGCGTACTCCCAGACCTGCCCGGAGACGAACACGGCGCCCATGACGAAGGTGAGGAAGAGCCACTCGACCATGCCCCACTGGCGGAAGTTCCAGATGCTGCCGGTGCGGTACGGGCGGAATTTCTCCGCCGCGAAGACACCCGCCTGGCACGTGACGGATGACAGGATCAGGATCAGGGTGTTGATCGCCGCGAACGGGACGTTCAGGACCTCGGACCGCTCGGCGAACAACTCGGGCGAGGTGCTGCGGAGGGTGAAGAAGATCGCGAAGAGGCCGGCGAAGAACATGACCTCGCTGCCGAGCCAGACGATGGTGCCGACAGCGACCGGGTCGGGTCGCTTGACCGACCGCATGGCCTGGGGATAGGTCGTTGGAGTGCTCGTCACACATTCATTATGGCTGAAAGTGGGCTGTGATTTTCGCATCAGGCGGCCGGTGATCACTGGCATCCGACTTAGGGGACCCTAACAATCTGGTGGGAATCTGCTGATCGGCCCGGGATAGGATCGACGCTCATGGCGGAGCTCTACTCATGGCCCGAAATCCTCACCACTCTCCTGGATGCGCGTGATCTCAGCGTGTCGGAGTCGACGTGGGCGATGCGGCAGGTGATGACCGGTGCGGCGACCCCGTCGCAGCTGGCCGGATTCCTCGTGGCGCTGCGCGCCAAGGGCGAGACGATCGATGAGATCGTCGGGTTCCGCGATGCGATCCTGGAAGCAGCGGTGCCGTTGCCGGTTCCCGCCCACGTGCTCGACATCGTGGGCACCGGGGGTGACCGGTTCGGCACCGTCAACGTGTCGACGATGTCGGCCATCGTCGCCGCGGCATCCGGGGTGCCGGTGGTCAAACACGGCAATAAAGCAGCCAGCTCCAAGTCGGGATCATCCGACGTGCTCAAGGCACTCGGCGTGGACCTCGCGCTGTCACCGCAGGCCGTGGCCGAGACGCTCGCGCGCACCGGCATCACGTTCGCGTTCGCGTCGGCGTTCCACCCCGGGTTCCGTCACGCCGGGGCGACGCGCGCCGAATTGGGCGTGCCGACGGTGTTCAACTTCCTGGGACCGCTGTGCAATCCGGCTCGCGCCGAGGCCAACGCCGTCGGCGTCGCGCACCTGGATCGCGTGCCACTGATCACCGGCGTGTTCCGCACCCGCGGCGCGACCGCACTGGTGTTCCGCGGTGACGACGGGCTGGACGAATTGACCACCACGGGGCACAGCCGGTTGTGGGAGATCAGCCTCGGCGATGTGCACGAACACGACCTGGATCCGCGTGACCTCGGCATTGCGCTGGCCGATATCGACGATCTGCTCGGCGGTGAACCCGCTCACAACGCCGCTGTCGTGCGGCGCGTCCTCGACGGTGAAGCCGGTGCGGTGCGCGACATCGTGCTGCTGAACACGGCCGCCGGCATCGTGGCGTACCGGTTGTCGCAGGATCCCGGTCAGGCGCAGCGGCCGATCCTGGAGCGACTTGCCGAAGCGAAGGATGCCGCGGCGGTGGCGATCGACACCGGAGCGGCTGCGGCGACGCTGACCGCATGGGTGACGACCACCCAGCAACTCGGCGGCGAAACAGTCATCTGACTTATTCACGTAGGCGAATTTTCACATTATTGATTATTCACGGCGGGCGCCATGGCCGGCGGGCAAGCGCCCCGCTAGCTTTAAACCAAAGTCCAACCCAAGGAGCGACGCCACATGTCGGAAGCACCGGCCAACACGGCCGACACCATTGAATCCCCCTCACGCAAGGTGGGCCTCATCAAGGCCGCCGGCATCATCGGCATCCTGGGCGGTGTAGTCCTGATCATCGTCGGCATCGTCGTGTGGATCATGGTGTCCTCCCAGCTTCGCGCCGAGAACATCACGGTCCCCGATGACGCCATGGCGTTCCAGGGCCAGACCGTTTCCGGTCCGTTCACGGCCTTCGTCCAGGCCGACATCATCCAGCAGCACGCGTTGCACTCCTCGGAGGGCAAGACCTACGCCGAGCTGGAGCAGGACGACCCGGTGCGCGCCACGATGATGAACGCGTCGTTCCTTCGGGCCTCGCTGTTCACCTCGGTCGTGTCCTTCGGCGTCGCGGTCTTCGCGATGGGCGTCGGAGTCCTTTCGATCGTCTTCGGCTGGGCGATTCATCGCCTCGCCTCTATCCCGGTCGTCGTGAAGCGGTCCACCGTCACCACCTCCTGATCAAACGGGCCCGCACCCTTCCGGTGCGGGCCCGTTTTTTCTTCATGCCATGAATCCCTTCGACGCCCTCAGCGAGATAGCGACTCTGCTGGAGCGCGAGCGCGCCTCGCGCTACCGCTCCAAGGCTTTCCGCGCCGCGGCCACGGCCATCGAAGGACTCAGCGAGACGCAGCTGCGGGACACCGCGGCGCTACGCCGTCGCAAGGGGATCGGCGACTCCACGTTCGCCGTGATCCAAGAGGCCCTCGCCGGTGAGGTGCCCGCCTACCTCGCCCAGTTGCGCGAAAGCGCCGGGGTCGCCCCGGTCGGATCCTCACTGCGAGCGCAGTTGCGCGGTGATCTGCATAGCCACTCGGACTGGTCCGACGGTTACACCCCGATTGAGCTCATGGTCGATGCGGCGCGGGCGCTCGGCCACGAATACCTCGCCCTCACGGACCACTCCCCGCGGCTGCGCGTTGCTCGCGGACTGTCGCCGGAACGGCTGCGCGAACAGCTCACGCTGGTCCCGGGCTTCACCGGAGACGGCTTCACCCTCCTCAGCGGCATCGAAGTTGACATCCTCGACGACGGTGGACTGGACCAGCAGGAGGATCTCCTGGCGGAACTCGACATCGTCGTGGCATCCGTCCACTCCAAACTCCGTATGGAGCCCCGGCCGATGACGCGGCGGCTGGTCACCGCGGTCTCGAACCGGCACGTGGATGTGCTCGGCCACGTGACCGGCCGGCTCGTGGAGGGCTCCCGCGGCACGCGTCCGCCGTCGCAGTTCGACCCCGCCGCCGTGTTCGCGGCCTGCGCCGCACACGGTGTCGCGGTGGAGATCAACTCCCGGCCGGAACGGCAGGATCCGCCCGATGAGCTCATCGCGATCGCGCTGGACGCCGGATGCCTGTTCGCGATCGACTCCGACGCGCATGCGCCGGGGCAGCTGTCACTGCTGGACCACGGCGCTGCCCGTGCCGAGCGGGCCGGCGTGCCTGCCGAGCGGATCGTGACGACCTGGCCGCTGGAGCAGCTGCGGGAGTGGACCGCGCGCCGCGCGTGAGCGTCCCGGTGGCATCCGTCCCTACTGCGCCGCTGCGTCGATCGCTGCGATCAGGCGTGCGGCGTACTCCGCGTGTCCCGCATTGCTGGGGTGATCGGTGTCGGGGTCGATGAAGGTCTGCACGTTGTCGGCGCCCACCCACTCGCCCTGCATCGGGGAGATGTAGAACGCGCCGGCGGTGCGGGCGACCTCGGCGAGGTGCTGGTCGATCGTGGACAGTGACTGTGCGGCGGGGAGGGCTGCCGTAGCGGGACCGACCATGAGGATGGGGACGCCGGGGTAGCGGTGTTCGATCGCGGCGATCGTGGCGCCGGCGTTGTCCTGGAGGTTCATCCAGCCAGCGAGCTTGTCGTTCACGCCGCCCTGCACGATCACCAGTGCCGGGGGGTGAGGTGGGAGGTCGTCGACCCGCTCGATATAGGGCTCGCCCGCCTTGAGCACGGCGTCGTACCCGGTGCCCGGCTGCGCGTTGAGCGTGGTGTCCCAGCCGTAGTGGGCGTCGACGAGGTCGACCCATCCGGCACCCGGGTCGGCGCTGACGCCCGCGGCCCAGGAGTCGCCGATGATGTAGACCGGCTCGGACGGTGCGGGCACCGGCAGTCCCGCGCTGGGTGTCGGCGAGGGCATGGGGGCGGCAGAGGACGGCGAGGAGCAGCCGGTCGCCGTGACGGCGAGAAGGATCCCCAGCGCAACCGCGGCGAGGCTGCGAATCACCGAACAAGCCTACGTGGCCGGTGGCTCGGAGCCGGCTGGGTGGATGCCGCGGCGCTGCCCGGTCAGGCGCGCGCAGCGAGGGCGTCGACCGCCCGCGCCATGGAGGTGCCAAGCCCCCAGCGTTCGGCGAATTCCGCGGCGGCGGTGCGTTCGTCGTCGTTCAGTGCGCGCAGGCGCGAGGTCGGCGGGTCGATGTCGAGGTCGGTGACCACCGCCACCACGGTCGGTGCCACGGCGAGGTAATCGCTGGCCGCGAGGATCTTGGCGCGCGCGGAGGCGGAGATCCCGTCACCGGATTCGGCGGCGGCCAGGATGCCGGCGAGGTCGCCGTGGGCGGCGAGGAGCGTGGCTGCGGTCTTCTCGCCGATGCCCGCGACGCCAGGCAGGCCGTCGGAGGCATCGCCGCGCATCGTGGCGAAGTCGGCGTACTGCGAGGGAAGCACGCCGTACTTCTTGACGACGGTCGCTTCGGTGACGACGTCGAGGTTGCTCATGCCGCGTGCGGTGTAGATCACGCGCACGTCGCGCGCGTCATCCACGAGTTGGAACAGGTCGCGGTCTCCGGTGACGATGTCCACCGGCATCCGTGCTTGGGTCGCCAGCGTGCCGATGACGTCGTCCGCCTCGTGATCGGCGCGCCCGACGATCGTGAGGTCGAGCAGGCCGAGCGCTTCGCGGATGATCGGGATCTGAGCCTCGAGCGGGTCGGGCACGACCTCGACGTCCGAGCCGCCTGGCACGACCTCGGCGACGCGGTGCGTCTTGTAGGTGGGGATGAGGTCGACCCGCCACTGCGGCCGCCAGTCGTCGTCCCAGCAGGCCACCAGGTCGGTCGGCTCGTACGTCGTGACGAGCTTGGCGATCATGTCCAGCAGCCCGCGCACGGCGTTGACCGGAGCGCCGTCGGGGGAGCGCACCGTATCGGGGACGCCGTAGAAGGCGCGGAAGTACAGGGACGCGGTGTCGAGGAGCATGAGGCGGTCTGGACGTGAGGACACCTCGACAGGGTACTGTCCGCCCCATCGGTGCCGATACAGTGACGGAATGTTCGAGATGACGACCACCAGCTTCCGGGTCGCGCTCGGCACGACGATCGTCTTCGTGCTGGCCGCAGCCTCCGGTGCAACGATCCTGGTCACTCACGTCGTCAAGGGGGACAGCGGCTTCGGGATCCTCACGGGGGCAGCGACCCTCCTCGCCTTCGGAGTCCTCGCGGTCAGGTCATGGCGGAACGCGCTGCGGCTGCGGCGCGAAGGGCTGAGCCAGGGCGCGCAGGGCTGAAGCTGCCGGTTCCTGCTCCGCCGTCAGCAGCCCGGGCCGGTCGGATCCTCCAGGCACGTGCGGTCGACCAGTGCCGTGTGCACCTCGACTACCCGCATGCCGTAGCCCTCGGTGGTCGCCTCCACGAAGCCGGGCACGTCGCGCCGCGCTCCGGTGTCGAACTCGACCCAGGCGGAGTAGCGCACCGTCACCGAGGCGCGGTAGGTGCCGCGGGCCGCGTATGCGTGGCTCGTAGGCGTGGCCGTGAACTGCGCCTGACCGAGCGACGGCCAGGATGCGCCGCCGGTGGGTGACGTGCGGCTGCTGCCGTCGCCGTAGCGGAAGACGTAAGAGGCCGGGGTGAAGTGCACCACGACGGCGTAACCGAACAGTTCGCCCGCGATGTGCTGCTCAGTGGCTGCGGCGACGAAGTTCGCCGGCATCCCGACCACTGCCACACCGTCCGGCTCGCCCGTGAACGAGGGACGGGCGGGCGTGAACGACGCGATGTCGGCCAGCGTGACCTCGGGGATGGTCCAGACCCGGTAGTTGCCGCGGCATCCGACGACCGGGTTGCACTGCTCGTCCGGCGCCGGGCCTGCGTCGGACTGCGGTTCACGGTCGGAGCCGCGGTCGTTTCCGCCGCCACCGCCGTTGTTTCCGCCCGGTGCCGTGTAGTCCGCGCCGATCTCGACGGAAGAACCGGTGTTTTCGACCGTGCAGTGCGTCCAGGCTGACTGCGCACCGCAGTCAGTGGTCGTGCCCGGCACCGCGAGGAAAGGGAACAGTAGGACAAGGATCAGAGTGACCGCGTTCACCCAGCGCATAGTTCGCTCTCAATCGCTCCGCTCTTGGCGATCTGGAGTCGAGTCGGGGTCTCCGCTTGAACGAATGTGACCTCGATCGGTTGGCGATCCAGCCGATCCTCGGATACCACTGAGGCGCCGTCACGGTCGACCACCGTGACATTGCTCACATCCAGGCACAGCTGGGCGGTCGTTACGGAGGGTTCGGGGTCGTGGATGAGAGGAACGAAGGTGTCAAATGCGGTGGCACCTGCGACCGTCCAACCGTCTGCATGCATCTGAGAGAACGATTCGCGGGCAGCCGCGTTTGCATCATCCGCTGTCCATGCGTAGACAGCCTCGAACGTCTCTGGGTTGCTGAGATCAACACCGTTTACGGCGTCGACGTAGGCGCGATACGTCTCCTCGGCGGCGGCGAATGCCTCTTCCTCGGTCGCGAACCCCGCGGGAGTGGGGCTCGGCTCCGGCTCGGGCACGCAACCGGTGGTGCTGACAGCGAGCAGGAGCAGAAGGGCCGCAGTGACGGCCCCGACCGCTCGCCGTGACATCATGCGCACACGCTACCGCTCGGTCCTCGCGCGGCATCCGGTTATCCACAACCGCACGCGGCCCGGCGCACCATTCAGGAAGAACACCGCCGGCACGGGCTTGGACCCGGGCAAACAGGCCGTTCTTGCTGAGTTACGCGCCCGGTGCGGTCCGCGCCCGACGCCGCCGGTCGCTCAGCGCCGCGACGGCGCGGTCGAGTCCGATGACGATCGCGCCCACGACGGCGATGACCGCGACGACCTGCAGCAGGCCGAGCAGGGCGCCGCCGATGCCGAGATAGTCGATGTTGAGGAAGGGATACGGGAACCGGTCGGCGATGGTGGGGAACGCGATGGCACGAGCCAGCGTGATGACGCCGTACAGGAACGGGTACAGCAGCCACACCAGGCCGTCGCGCCAGCGCACCGCGCGCCGCGGGCCGAACGCCAGCCAATCAACGAGCACCATCCCGGGCACGACGTAATGCAGGATGAACAGCGACCGGTTGGCCAGCGCCTCGGCGGGATCGGTGACGAAGAGGCCGGGAAGCGGGCTCGCGCCGTAGTTGAGCAGTACGTGCGAGACCAGTGCGGTGGTCAGGATCCACGCGGTCGTCGCGCCGCGCAGTCGCGGGGCGGGGGCGTCGGTCGTGCCCCGGCGGAGCATCCAGTACAGCGCTCCGGCGAAGTACGCGAAGACGATCACGTTGCTCTGCGTGGTGAAGAAGACCAAGCGGTGGTTGCCGCTGGACAGCCCCAGCAGGCACACCACGATGATCGCGACGCGCCACCAGAACTGGGGCGTGCCGGCGACGCGGGCACCAGGCGCTGCGGTCATCAGGGCTCCTCTCGCGCGGCCCCTGAACGCTAGATCGGCAATCGGGCAGTGTCAAAGCCACGTCCGGGTCGAAGGCCGCGCTGCCCGCCGCGCGCCCGGCATCCGTCGCCCGTGCTGCGGGGATCTGCCGGAATGCGGATCGGATGCCGGTACGGCACCGCATTCGGGCAGATCTCCTCGTTCCGGCAACGCGGTGCACAGCCTGGCGAAGAATGAATACTCGCTCGGGAGCGCGAATACTCACTCGAGACCGCGAATACTCACTCGGCACCGCGAATACTCACTCGCGGGCGAACGCGGGGTGCGAGACTGGCGGAACCATGCCCGACGACGCCTGCCCCTGCGGATTGCCCGCCGCGCTCGCCGACTGCTGCGGTCGCTACCTCGCCGGCGACCCCGCTCCCACCGCCGAGGCGCTCATGCGCTCGCGGTACACCGCGTTCGCGACCGGCGACGCGCGGTATCTCGAGCAGACGTGGCACCCGGGCACCCGTCCCGAGCACCTCGACCTCGACCCGGGAATGCGCTGGCAGGGCCTGGAGATCGTCGCCGCCGACGAAGGCGACAAGCGCGCGTACGTCGAGTTCCGCGCCCGCTTCGCCGAGGGGAGCACGCGCGGCGTGCTGCACGAGCGCAGTCGCTTCGTGCGGCAGAGCGGGCGGTGGTGGTACCTCGACGGTGTGATCGACCCGTGAGTCAGAGCGGCTCGGTGATGCCTTCGTGCACGCGTCGCAGGTCGACGAGGATCGAGCCGATCAGCACCCAGTTCAGCGACGACGGCGAATGGATCTCCAGCGGGCGGGTCAGCGCGGGCTCTTCGTCGGCCGCGACCTCGCCGTCGCCAGCGCTCGTGAGCAGCCGCAGGTCGTGGGCGGCCCGCCGCAGCTGCTCGGCGATCGCGGGAGCCGACGGCTCATCGACGAGCTCGTCCGTCCGGTAGTCGCGCACCGCCCGGGTCATTCCGATCACCTGGGTGACGATTCCGTCGAACCGCTCGAGCAGCCGCTCCAGCTCATCGATCTGCGGCCGGAACTTCGGCGCGCGCGGGTTCAGCTCGAGCGAGTCGGTGGAAGCGGCAAGGGCGGATGCCGCGGCGTCGCGCATCGGGCGCAGCAGGCGTGCGGTGAGCAGCAGTTCCTCCAGCTCTCCGGCGGTGCGGTGCTCCACGAACGCACCGGCGAGCCGGTCGAGGGTGGCGGCGGTCTCCCGCCCCAGCGCGTCGACCCGCTCCCGCGCCGGAGCGACGTGCACCGGCGGGGCCAGCAGCACGCTGACGGCCAGTCCCAGCGCCGCTCCGATGATCGTCTCGATGATGCGGGCGCCGGCGTATCCGGGGGTGCTGACGCCGAGGGCGAGTACCAGCAGGGCACTGATGACGACCTGGTTGCTCACGCCGGTGGTCATGCGCAGGGCCCACGCGACCACCAGCGACACGACGATCGCGGTCAGCACCACCCACGTCGCCGCGCCGAACAGCAATCCCAGCGCCGACGCGATCGCGACACCGGCGATGACGCCGACGCTGCGCTCGATCGCCTTCAGCACCGATTGGTTCAGGCTCGGCTGCACGACCAGCAGCGCCGCGATGGCGGCGAACACCGGCGGCGGCCCCGGCAGCAGCCACCCGGCGACGAGCCAGGCGAGCATCGTGGCCAGCGCCGACTTCGCGACCTGCAGCAGGGGCAGGCGGCGGTCGGCGCGGACGGCGGCGGTGAGGGCCATATGTTCCACGCTACGGCGCAGGACGCGGCAGCGTCAGCGGGTCGGCCGGGGAAACACGCGGCCGGTCAGCGGGACAGCAACTCGTCGGGGGAGAGGTCCGGCAGTGCGACGGTCACCTGCGTGCCCCAGGGATCGGTGAGGCGTACCGACCGCCCGTCGCTGTCGTAACTGAGGCCGCGCTCGCGCAGCCGTGCGATGAGCGCGTCGAGATCCTCGCGATCGGGCACGGTGATAGACACGTCGCCGAGTCCGAGCGCGGCGGCGCGGGGCCCGGCACCCCGGCTGTTCCACGTGTTCATCGCGACGTGGTGGTGGTAGCCGCCGGCCGAGGCGAAGATCGCGCCGGGGTAACCGGTCAGGGTCGCTTCGAACCCGAGCGCATCGACGTAGAACGCCTGCGCGGTGGCGACGTCGCCGACCTGCAGGTGGACGTGCCCGACTGTGCCGGCGCGGGCAGGCGCCGTGTCGAGGGCATCCTGAGTGAGGTGGCGGCGCAGGTACTCGTTGGGGTCGAGCGCGAGCGAGTCCATCTGCACCTGGCCGCCGACATGCCGCCACAGGTCACGGTCGCGGTCGGTGTACAGCTCGACGCCGTTGCCCTCGGGGTCGGTGAAGTAGAACGCCTCGCTCACGAGGTGGTCCGCGGAGCCGGTGAAGCGGCTGCGCGGGTCCTGCGCCGCGCGGAAGACCGTCGCCGCCAGGCTCTCGGCATCGTCGGAGAGGAATGCGGTGTGGAACAGTCCCGCCTGACGCGGATCGGCGGCGGGAAGACCCGGGGTGTGCACGAGCCGGACGAGCGGGGTCTCGCCACGGCCGAGCACCCGGTGCACCTCGCGCCCACGGGCGCGCTCCTGAATCGGCGCCATCGCGAACGCGTTCGCGTAGTAGCCGCTCATTGACTCGAGGTCGGCCACGCGCAGCGTCACCGCGCCCATCGAGGTGGCGGCGTTGAGGTGGCGTTCCTCGGTGTGCGTGGTCATCAAAGCTCCTGCGGTCGACGCGATCCTCAGGTACAACGCCGGATCGCGCGGTCTATTCCTGTGAATGCATCGCATCGGTCGTCGCAGTCACGCGGCTTAGAATCGATCAGTGCTCTCCCACTCTCAGGACCCTGGATGCCGCCTCGCATGAGCGCGGTCCGCACACTCTTCCGGCGCAAGCCGATCAACGCGCAGACCCCGACTGAGGGCGGTCTGCCGCGGCGCCTGGGCACCTTCCAGCTGGCGATGCTCGGGGTCGGGGCCACCGTCGGCACCGGCGTCTTCTTCGTCATGCACGAGTCGGTCCCCCTTGCCGGCCCGGCGGTGCTGATCTCGTTCCTCATCGCGGCGATCGCCGCGGGGCTCTCGGCGGTCTGCTACGCCGAGATGGCCTCGGCCGTACCGATCTCGGGTTCGACGTACACGTACGCCTACGTGACGCTGGGCGAGATCGTCGCGATGGGCGTCGCCGCGTGCCTTATCCTCGAGTACGGCGTCTCCGCCGCCGCCGTCGCCTCCGGCTGGAGCGGGTACCTCGACCACCTGCTGGGCGCGCTGTTCGGCTTCAACCTGCCGCCCGCGCTGACGGCGGGGCCGATGGAGGGCGGCATCATCAATCTGCCGGCCGTGCTGCTGGTGGCCATGTGCGCCGTGCTGCTGGTGCGCGGCACCCGTGAGTCGGCGGCGGTCAACACCGTCATGGTCGTCATCAAGGTGGCCGTGCTGCTGATGTTCGCGGGGATCGCGATCACGGCGTTCAGCGTCGACCACTTCGCCGAGTTCGCCCCGCACGGTGCGGCAGGGGTGACCGCGGCCGCCGGCACGATCTTCTTCACCTTCATCGGGTTGGATGCCGTCTCGACGGCGGGCGACGAAGTGAAGGACCCGCAGCGCGCGTTGCCGCGTGCGATCCTCATCGCCCTGGCCGTCGTCGTGGCGGTGTACCTGTTCGTCGCCGTCGCCGCCGTCGGCGCGCAGCCGTGGGGCGACTTCTCCGACCCGGCGCAGCAGAGCGCCGGTCTGGCAGTGATCCTCTCCGACGTGCTGGGCGCCTCTTGGCCGGCGACCGTGCTTGCCGCCGGTGCGGTGGTGTCGATCTTCTCGGTCACCCTGGTGATCTTGTTTGGTCAGACCCGCATCCTCTACTCGATCGGCCGCGACGGTCTGATCCCGTCGGCGTTCGCACGCGTCGACCCCCGCACCCAGACGCCGGTGTTCTCCACCGTCGTGGTGTCGGCGGCAGTCGCGCTGCTGGCGGGCCTCGTGCCGCTGACGAGCCTGTGGGACCTCGTCTCGATGGGCACGCTCGTGGCATTCATCGTCGTGTCGGTGGGGGTCGTGGTGCTGCGCCGCTCGCGCCCCGACCTTCCGCGCGCCTTCAAGGTGCCCGGCTACCCGGTCACCCCCGTGCTGTCGATCCTGGCCTGCATCTACCTCATCAGCGGCCTCGGCTGGTCGACTTACGTGTGGTTCGGCGCCTGGATCGCCGTCGTGCTGGCGTTCTACCTGCTGTGGGGCCGGCGGCACAGCGCGCTGGCGAAGACCAATACGAGCGAAAACGCAACCACCTGATCGCCGACGGCGGGGAAAGGTAGCGTGGATGGTTCGTTACGGAAGGAACCACCCATGGCCCGCATCCTGATCATCGGCGGACACGGCAAAGTCGCGCTGCACCTGGAACCCCTCCTCGTCGAGCGGGGTGACACGGTCAGCGCCGTCATCCGCAACGCCGATCACGAGGGCGATGTCGCGGCCACCGGTGCCGCGCCGGTCGTCGCCGACATCGAGACGTTCGACCTCGATCAGCTGACAAACCTCGTCAGCGCCAACGACGCGATCGTGTGGGTGGCGGGTGCCGGGGGTGGCAGCCCTGAGCGCACGTATGCCGTCGACCGCGACGCCGCGATCCGCACGATCGACGCGGCCGTCGCCGCCGGGGTGCGTCGCTTCGTGATGGTGTCGTGGATCGGGTCCCGCGCCGACCACGGCGTCTCGCCCGACAACGGGTTCTTCGCGTATGCCGACGCGAAGTGGGCCGCCGACGAGCACCTGCGCGCGAGTGGACTGGACTGGACGATCGTCGCGCCGGGGGCGCTCACGCTCGACGCGCCCACCGGGCGGATCGAAGTGGACCCCGAGGGAGACGGTGCCGTTGCGCGCGCCGATGTCGCGGCGGTCATCGCGGCATCCCTCACCGACGATGCGACCGTCGGGCGCACCATCCGGTTCGGCGGCGGCGACGTGCCCATCGCCGACGCGCTGCACGCGCGGTGAGCGGGCGCGCCGCGGCGCTGGCCGCATTGGCGGACGAGCTCGCGCGGCGCCGACGCGACATCGACGACCGCATCGATCGCCTCGATCGCGACGACGCGCTGCTGCGTCGCGATCGGGCCGACGGCACGGCGGATGACGAGCACGACCCCGAGGGTTCCACCCTCAGTGGGGAGTGGTTGCAGCTGGATGCGCTGCGCCGGGCCGCACACGGCGAGCGGGCCGAGCTGGACGCGGCCCTGGTGCGCACGGCGGACGGCTCATATGGAGTGTGCGCGTCCTGCGGCGCGGCGATCCCGGTGGAGCGGATGCAGGCGCGGCCCACGGCCGAGCACTGCATCGCCTGCGCGGCGGCAGCGCAGGCCTGAGGGCCCGCCGAGTCACTACGAAACGGCCGGTTCTCTGGTATTCTGAAGTGTCATTCGTGTGGCCGATCTTTCGGCGCCCGCGAGTGGCATCGCACAACAATCCGCTTTCGCCTCGGCTGGAGGTTTCCGTTCGCCTTTGCGCGCACGGGTGCCTGTGACTGTTCGAGGCCCGATACCCACCCCAACAAGGACAACCCACTACATGACTACCGCAACGACCGCCCCGGCCACCAAGCAGGTCGCGATCAACGACATCGGATCTGCCGAAGACTTCCTGGCCGCGGTCGAGAAGACCCTGAAGTTCTTCAACGACGGCGACCTCATCGAAGGCACCGTGGTCAAGATCGACCGTGACGAGGTGCTCCTCGATGTCGGTTACAAGACCGAGGGCGTCATCCCTTCGCGCGAGCTCTCGATCAAGCACGACGTCGACCCCAACGAGGTCGTCAACGTGGGCGACCACGTCGAGGCGCTGGTTCTCCAGAAGGAGGACAAGGAAGGCCGCCTCATCCTGTCCAAGAAGCGCGCGCAGTACGAGCGTGCGTGGGGCGATGTGGAGAAGATCAAGGAAAGCGACGGCGTCGTCACCGGTCAGGTGATCGAGGTCGTCAAGGGCGGCCTGATCGTCGACATCGGGCTGCGCGGCTTCCTGCCGGCATCGCTGATCGAGCTGCGTCGCGTCCGTGATCTGACGCCGTACCTCGGTCAGGAGATCGAGGCCAAGATCCTCGAGCTCGACAAGAACCGCAACAACGTTGTGCTCTCGCGCCGCGCCCTGCTCGAGCAGACGCAGTCCGAGTCGCGCACCACGTTCCTCAACAACCTGCACAAGGGTCAGGTTCGCAAGGGTACGGTCTCGTCGATCGTCAACTTCGGTGCGTTCGTCGACCTGGGCGGCGTGGACGGCCTCGTGCACGTCTCCGAGCTCTCGTGGAAGCACATCGAGCACGCTTCGGAGGTCGTGGAGGTTGGCCAGGAGGTCACCGTCGAGATCCTCGAGGTCGACCTCGACCGCGAGCGCGTCTCGCTGTCGCTGAAGGCGACGCAGGAGGACCCGTGGCAGGTCTTCGCCCGGACCCACGCGATCGGTCAGGTCGCTCCGGGCAAGGTCACCAAGCTGGTTCCGTTCGGTGCGTTCGTTCGCGTCGCAGACGGCATCGAGGGCCTCGTGCACATCTCGGAGCTGTCCGGCAAGCACGTCGAGCTCGCCGAGCAGGTCGTCTCGGTCGGTGAAGAGGTCTTCGTGAAGATCATCGACATCGATCTCGAGCGTCGCCGCATCTCGCTGTCGCTGAAGCAGGCCAACGAGTCGGTCGACCCCAACGGCACCGAGTTCGACCCGGCGCTGTACGGCATGGTCACGGAGTACGACGAGAACGGGGAGTACAAGTACCCCGAGGGCTTCGACGCCGAGACCAACCAGTGGAAGGAAGGCTTCGACGAGCAGCGTCTTGCTTGGGAGGCCGAGTACGCCGCTGCCCAGGGTCGCTGGGAGGCTCACAAGGCCGCCGTGGCGAAGGCTCTCGAGGCAGAAGCCGCTGCCGGTGTCGACTCCGGTGCGGGTACCTACTCGTCCGAGAGTGGCTCCGCAGGCACGCTGGCCGACGACGAGGCACTCGCGGCTCTCCGCGAGAAGCTCTCCGGCCGCTGATCCGCAGCGAAGGGCCGTCACTGTTCGCAGTGGCGGCCCTTCGCCGTACCCGGCGCGCTCGCGGCGACGTCGGATCTGGCATGCTCGAAACATGCCGCTCATCGCACTCACCGGCGGAATCGCGTCGGGCAAGTCGACCATCGCCCACCGTCTCGCCGAGCACGGCGCGACCGTGGTCGATGCGGACCGCATCGTCCGAGAGGTGCAGTCGCCCGGTTCGCCGGTGCTTGCCGACATCGCCGCCGCGTTCGGCGCCGACATGCTCACGCCGGACGGCGCGCTGGACCGCGCCCGGCTGGCATCCGTCGTCTTCGGTGACGACGACGCGATCGCCCGGCTGAACGCGATCGTGCACCCCGCGGTGCGGGCGGAATCGGCCCGTCGTTTCGCCGAGGCGCTGCGAGCCGATCCCGACGCCGTGATCGTCTACGACGTCCCGTTGCTGGTCGAGGCCAGGGTGGACGATCCCTGGGATCTGATCGTCGTCGCACACGCGCCGGCGACGCTGCGCACGCGACGTCTGGTGGAGTTACGCGGGATGACCGAGGCCGACGCGCAGGCGCGAATCGCCTCGCAGGTGCCCGACGAGCGGCGATTGGCGATAGCCGACGTCGTGGTGGACACGTCCGGGACACTCGCATCCACCCTGGCGCAGACCGATGCCCTGTGGGAGACCGTGACCCACCTGCAGGGCGGTGCGGCCAGCCGCAACGGGGCAGGCCCGCAGGAACGATAACGTCGAGACATGCAGTCGCTCCCCTCCCCGACGCGCGGCGTGCGCACTCGCTCCACGCGGTGGCCCCGGCTGGACGCCGCGTTCGCCGACCGAGCGGAGATGCGCAGTGCCGCGCTGAGTCAGCTGGTGCTGGCCGGCGTGGTGCTCGTTCTCACCTTCCTGATGTTCCACCACGGATTCACCGGCAACGTGCCGCTGTTCTTCGCCGGCGTCGTGATCGTCTTCGTGCTCACCGCGGTCGCGATCGCTGCGCCCTGGAGCAGGGTCCCGCTCGCATGGACCGCCGTCGTTCCGGTGGGCGACATCATCGCGATCTCGCTGATGCGCTTCGCCGACCCCGCAGCCGGCACCGGTATGCTCTTCGCGTTCCCCGTGCTGTGGCTGTCGGCGAGTTTCGGCCTTGCCGGGTTCGCCGGAGGGGTGAGCATGGCAGTCGTCGGCTTCTCGGCATCGGTCGCGGTGGAACCGCGTCAGTTCACCAACTTCGGTGTCTTCCTCCTGCCGGTCATGCTCATCGCGATCGGGGCGACGGCGTACACCGGTGCGCGGCGGGCCGCTGCGCAACGACGCCTGCTGCGCAGGCAGGCCGAGATCCTCGCCCAGGCGCTGGAACGGTCGCGCCACCAGGAGCAGCTGCTGTCAGAGGTGCTGGACACCGCCGACCTCGGCGTGCTGCACATCGAACACGGCGGTGCCATCTCGATCCTGAACGACGGCGAGGGGCACCTGCAGCACCTCCTGACCGACCCCGACGGCGCAGCGCCGACGGCGTACGAAAGAGACGGCAGGACACGCATCTCCGCCGACCAGCTTCCCCTGGCACGGGCGCTGCGCGGCGAGGAGTTCGACGATGAGCGGGTGTGGATCGAGCCGGTCGCGGGGGAGCGGCGCGCACTGAGCGTCACCGTCCACCGGCTGGCAAATACAGACTCGGAATCCCACGCCGGTGCGGTGGTGGTCTGCCGAGAGGTCACGGCGGAGATGTCGGCGCTGCAGGCGCGCGACCTGCTCGTCTCGTCGGTATCCCACGAACTGCGCACGCCACTGACCTCGATCATCGGGCACATCGAGCTGGCGCTGGACTCCCCGGGCCTACCGCCGAGCGCGGCATCGAGCCTCGCGATCGCCGACCGCAACGCCGACCGCCTGCTGGCCCTCGTCGGCGACGTGCTTGCCGCGTCGAGCCATGCCGCCACGCTGCCGATGACGCCGGAGGATGTGGACGTGCTGGAGATCGTCAAGGCCTCTGCGCAGTCGATCGTGACAGGGGACGGCAGCCGGAACGTCACGATCGACCTGTCGCGGGCCATGCCTGCGCGCGGCTACGTCGATCCGCTGCGGCTGCGCCAGGTCGTCGACAACCTGCTGTCGAACGCGATCAAATACAACCGCGAAGGCGGCCGCGTGTCGTTGATGACGGCGACACGCGGGCGAAAGACCCTCATCCTCGTCGAGGACACCGGTGTGGGTCTGGACGAGGAGGACCTCGTGAATGTCTTCCAGCGCTACTACCGCGGTGCTGCCGTGCGGCGGGCAGGGGTGGAAGGCAGCGGTCTGGGGTTGTCGATCAGCCGTGACATTGTGCGCCGCCTCGGTGGCGACATCTACGTGAACAGCACGCTGGGCGTCGGCTCGACCTTCACCGTGTCGATTCCGGCGGTGCGTCCGGGGGTCGCGACCCAGACCGCGGCGGATGCCGCGCGCGGTACGGGGGCCCTGACATGACCGCCGAGGGGTACCTCGCAGCCATCACCGCGCTGGTGGTGATCGTCTGCGGCGTCTTGTTCATCGCTGAGACCTTCCTGCGCCGTGATGACGCCGCCGGTCGGCTGTGGGCACTGGGCTTCCTCAGCGCCATGCTGACGACACTGAGCTACCTCGTGTGGGCGAGCGACCCCGGCGCGGTGTGGGCGGTCGCGGCGGGCAACGGTACATTCGTGTCCGCCACGGGCTTCATGTGGCTGGGATGCCGTCGCTTCAACGAGCGCTCCATGCGGATACCGGCCGTGCTCGTGGCCGCAGCCTCGGTCGCCGCGATTGTGAGCGTCATCGTCGCCGGCCCCGACGGCGGGGGGTGGGCGGGCGCGCTGTGGATGTTCACGCCGCTGTGCCTGTTCGCGATGGCTGCCGCCGTGGAGACACGCCGGGGATCGATGCGGCGGGCCACCAACGCGACCATGCTGACGCTGGTGTTCGCGTTGCAGTCGGCGTTCTACTTGGGTCGCATCATCGTGTTCGTCGCCGCCGGGCCGGAAAGTCCGGTGTTCAGCGTCTGGCTCGGCACGGTGCCGGCCTCATCGCTGACCGTCATCCTGATGATCACGTCGGTGGTCGCGACCTCGGTACTTCGCGCCACCCGCACGGGTCTTCGCGGCCGCACGCTCCTGCCCGCGGACGGCGGATCGCTGCGGGACATCCAGCCGGCCGCGGTGTTCGCCCGCACCCTCGACGAGGTCGTGAAGGCCGCGCGCCGACACGGTGATCACGTGGCGGTGCTGGTCATCCGGCTGGAGGAGCTGGAGTACATCGCGACCGCGTTCGGGCTCGAACTGGCCGACCAGTTGATCGCGGCGGGCCGCGACGCCGTGCGCAGGGGCGCCCCGCCCCTGGCCGTCGTGGGCGACGACGGCGACGAACGCCTCGCGGTGATCGCCACCGTGCGCTCCGCCGGCGAGGCTCGGCGCCTGGGCATGACCTTGTACCGCGAACTGTTCGACGCGTTCAACGCCGTCAGCGGCGGCGTGCTGCCCTCGCTGGGCGTCGGGGTCTCGGTGACTTCGGCGAGTCGGCAGGACCCGGACGCGCTCCTGCAGGATGCCAGGACGGCGGCGGCCAGAGCGGCATCCAGCGCGGCGTCCGCCGTGCTCGTGGCGGACGCGAGCGCCTAGCTGGCGCCGCGCCGGTCGGGCACCATCTCGAGCCGCGCGCGCAGTTCGCGCGGTCGGAAAGGCTTGCCCAGGTACTCGTCCGCTCCGGCGAGCCGGCCGCGCTCGGCATCCGACTCCTCGACGAAGGCCGAGATCATGATGACGTACGTGTCGCTGACGGCCCGGATCCGCCGGGCTGCTTCGAACCCGTCGATCCCCGGCACGTTGACGTCGAGCGTGGTGAGGACGGGGTTGTGCATGCTGACCAGTTCCACGGCGTCCAGCCCGTTGGCGGTCTCGAAGACCTCGTAGCCGGCGCCCGAGAGCACGGTCGTGATGAGCGACCGAATGTCTTCTTCGTCCTCGAGTACCACTGCCGTCCGATGCACGCTCTCGCCTCGCTCTCGCGGCCATCGTACGCGAGCGGGGGGTGCTGACCGGTCAGGCTTGACGTGATCAACCTCCGGGCGGTATGCCGGAGGCGAACGCACGGCCCGCTGTCGGGAGTGCCGCTTACGCTGGAAGCATGCAGACCACGCGCGCCGTCCGGCCCTTCGAGGTCGTGAGTGACTACACTCCCAGCGGCGACCAGCCGCAGGCCATCGCCGAACTCACCGCCCGCATCAACGCCGGCGAGACCGACGTCGTACTGCTCGGTGCGACCGGCACGGGCAAGTCGGCCACGACCGCCTGGCTCATCGAGCAGGTGCAGCGGCCGACCCTGGTGCTCGCGCACAACAAGACCCTCGCCGCGCAGCTGGCCAACGAGTTCCGCGAGCTGATGCCCCACAACGCCGTGGAGTACTTCGTCAGCTACTACGACTACTACCAGCCCGAGGCGTACGTGCCGCAGACGGACACCTTCATCGAGAAGGACTCGTCGATCAACGCCGAGGTCGAGCGATTGCGCCACTCCACGACCAACTCGCTGCTGAGCAGGCGTGACGTCGTGGTCGTCTCGACGGTCTCCTGCATCTACGGCCTGGGTTCTCCCGAGGAGTATCTGCGGGCGATGGTGGCGCTGCAGGTGGGGGAGCGGTACGACCGCGACGCGCTCATCCGCAAGCTGATCGCGATGCAGTACAACCGCAACGACGTCGATTTCTCCCGCGGCAACTTCCGCGTGCGCGGCGACACGATCGAGATCATCCCCGTCTACGAGGAGTACGCGATCCGCATCGAGCTGTTCGGCGACGAGATCGAAGCGCTGTACATGCTGCACCCGCTCACCGGGGACATCGTGCAGAAGATGGAGAGCGTCCCGATCTTCCCTGCTTCCCACTACGTTGCCGGTGCCGACACCGTGCAGCGGGCGATCGGCACGATCGAGCACGAGCTCGCCGAGCGACTCAAGGAGCTGGAGGGGCAGGGCAAGCTGCTCGAGGCGCAGCGGCTGCGCATGCGCACCACCTTCGACCTCGAGATGCTGCAGCAGCTCGGGTTCTGCTCCGGGATCGAGAACTACTCGCGCCACCTGGACGGGCGGATGCCGGGGGATCCTCCCCACACGCTGCTGGACTTCTTCCCCGACGACTTCCTGATGGTCATCGACGAGTCCCACGTCGCGGTGCCGCAGATCGGCGCCATGTACGAGGGCGACGCGTCGCGCAAGCGCACGCTCGTCGACCACGGCTTCCGGTTGCCCAGCGCGATGGACAACCGGCCGCTGCGGTGGGATGAGTTCAAGGAGCGCGTCGGCCAGACCGTCTACCTCTCCGCCACCCCCGGCCGCTACGAGATGGGCATCGCCGACGGCATCGTCGAGCAGATCATCCGCCCCACCGGGCTGGTCGACCCGCAGATCATCGTGAAGCCCTCGAAGGGACAGATCGATGACCTGCTGGAGCAGATCCGGGTGCGGGCCGCGCGCGATGAGCGGGTGCTGGTGACCACCCTCACCAAGAAGATGGCGGAGGAGCTCACCGACTTCCTCAGCGAGCACGGAGTGCGCGTGCGGTACCTGCACTCCGACGTCGATACGCTGCGCCGGGTCGAACTGCTGAGCGAGCTGCGGGCGGGCGTGTACGACGTGCTGGTGGGCATCAACCTGCTCCGCGAGGGGCTCGACCTGCCGGAGGTGTCACTCGTGGCGATCCTCGATGCCGACAAGGAGGGGTTCCTGAGGTCGGGCACCTCCCTCATCCAGACCATCGGTCGCGCGGCGCGCAACGTCTCCGGCGAGGTGCACATGTACGCCGACAACATGACCGACTCCATGCGCAAGGCGATCGACGAGACCGACCGGCGCCGTGAGAAGCAGGTCGCCTACAACCTCGAGCACGGGATCGATCCGCAGCCGCTGCGCAAGCGCATCGCCGACATCACCGATGTGCTCAACCGTGAGGCATCCGACACCCAGGAACTGCTCTCGAAGCGGTCCAGGGGCGCGCTGAAGAGCGGCAAGGGCAAGAGCCCCACCCCGCAGCTGCGCCGGGAGGGCATCGCCGCCGAAGGCGCGATGCAGCTGGAGTCCACGATCGAGGACCTCTCCAACCAGATGCTCGCAGCGGCAGCCGAGCTGAAGTTCGAGCTGGCTGCGCGGTTGCGCGACGAGGTGCAGGACATGAAGAAGGAACTGCGCGCCATGGAGCGCGCCGGCCACGCCTGATCGCGTCCCCGTCAGGGGCAGGTCATGAGGGGCTTGGGGCCGCTCCGGTCGAACGTGTGCTGCGACATCGGGTGACCGCACAGCGGGCACGCGCGCTCGGTGCGCGACGGTTCGGGGTCCACGTCGTAGGGACCGACCGACGCGGGGCCGGCGACCTTGATCAGACGCGAGTTGAGGTACGCGTACCACCCGCCGGCTTCACGCACACGCTCGCGCAGGGGAGGCCGCTCCGGGTTGCTTTGCGTCATGATCATTAGTGTACAAAGCAACTCGGTAGACTGCACCGCATGGACGTCGGCACAGACCCGCTGAAGCTCGAGAACCAGCTGTGCTTCGCGATGGTCACCGCGGCGCGCAACGTCATCGCGATCTACCGGCCGGTGCTCGAGCCCCTCGGTCTCACCCACCCGCAGTACCTCGTGCTGCTCGCGCTGTGGGAGAGCGCACCGCAGTCGCTGGGGGAGCTGGCCGACCAGCTGGCGATGGAACCGGCGACGCTGTCGCCCATCGTCAAACGGCTGGAGGCGCAGGGGCGGGTGAGCCGCACGCGCCGCCGCGACGACGAGCGGGTGCTCGACATCGCGCTCACCGATGCCGGCCGCGCGCTGCGCACCGACGCGCTGCGCGTCCCCGAGCAGATCATGGCGCGGGCGGGGATGGATGCCGCGCAGCTCACGGCACTGCGCGACGGCCTGGCCCCCTTCGCGGCGGCCGGGCGGGGCTGAGGCTTCCAGGGGTTTCCGAGCCGGTGTCCGAGGCCCGACCTAGACTTGGATGGTGCCCATCGTCTCTGTCCCCGCGCCCGGAAACTCCAGCGGAACGCTCAGCGTTCGCGGCGCCCGCGTCCACAATCTGAAGAACGTCGACCTGGACATCCCTCGCGATGCGCTCGTGGTGTTCACCGGGCTGTCGGGGTCGGGTAAGTCCAGCCTCGCATTCGACACGATCTTCGCCGAGGGTCAGCGTCGCTACGTCGAATCGCTGAGCTCCTACGCGCGGCAGTTCCTGGGCCAGGTCGACCGCCCCGACGTCGACTTCATCGAGGGGCTGAGCCCGGCGGTGTCGATCGATCAGAAGTCGACCAACCGCAACCCGCGGTCCACGGTCGGCACGATCACCGAGATCCACGACTACATGCGGCTCCTGTGGGCGCGCATCGGGGTGCCGCACTGCCCCGAGTGCGGCGAACGCATCCAGCGACAGACGGTGCAGCAGATCGCCGACCAGCTGATGGAACTCGCCGACGGCACCCGCTACCAGATCGTCGCCCCCGTCGTGACGCAGAAGAAGGGCGAATTCGCCGACCTCTTCAAAGAGCTCAGCGCCAAGGGCTACGCCCGCGCCGTGGTCGACGGTGACCTGGTGCAGCTGGCCGAGCCGCCGAAGCTCAAGAAGAGCTACAAGCACGACATCGCCGTGGTCGTCGACCGCCTGGTCGCCAGCCCCGACATCCTCAGCCGCATCACCGACTCCGTCGAGACCGCGCTGCGCCTGGCCGGCGGCATCATGCAGGTCAACTTCGTCGACCACGAGGGCGACGACGCCTGGCAGTCCTTCTCCGAGAAGCTGTCGTGCCCCAACGGGCACGCCCTGCAGCTGACCGAGATCGAGCCGCGTACCTTCTCCTTCAACGCGCCGTTCGGTGCGTGCCCGGCCTGCTCCGGGCTCGGCACCAAGATGTCTGTCGACGTCGACCTGATGGTCGGCGACGAGGACCTGTCGATCAGTCAGGGCGTGCTGATCCCCTGGACGACGCAGGGCAAGGGGCTCTACCAGTACTACGAGCGCCTGCTGGAGGGTCTCGCCCGCGACCTGAAGTTCTCGCTCGACACGCCGTGGCGCAAGCTCCCGCAGGAGATCAAGGATGCCGTGCTGCGGGGGGAGAACTACAAGGTCACCGTCTCGTGGAAGAACCGCTACGGCCGCGAGATGCGCTACGCCTCCGGCTTCGAGGGTGTCGTCCCCTACATCGAGCGCCAGTACGCGCAGGCCGAGACCGACTCGCAGCGCCAGCGCTGGTCGGAGTACCTGCGCGAGGTGCCCTGCCAGGTCTGCAACGGCGACCGGCTCAAGCCCGAGGTGCTCGCGGTGCTGGTTCACGGCCACTCCATCGCCGACGCATCGCGGCTGAGCCTGGCCGAGGCGCAGGAGTACTTCGCCACGCTCGAGCTCACCGAACGCGAGGCGCAGATCGCCGCGGCGGTGCTGCGCGAGATCCGTGCGCGGCTGGACTTCCTCATCCAGGTGGGACTGAACTACCTCACGCTCAGCCGTGCGGCGGGCTCGCTCTCCGGCGGTGAGGCGCAGCGCATCCGGCTCGCCACGCAGATCGGGTCGGGCCTGACCGGTGTGCTGTACGTGCTCGACGAGCCGTCGATCGGCCTGCACCAGCGGGACAACCGCCGACTGATCGAGACGCTGCTGAAGCTGAAGGGCCTGGGCAACACCCTCATCGTCGTTGAGCACGACGAAGAGACCATCCACGCCGCCGACTGGGTGGTCGACATCGGCCCGCGCGCCGGCGTGGACGGCGGCTACGTCGTGCACTCCGGCCCGCTGGCATCCCTCCTGGAGGACCGCTCGTCGCTGACGGCGGACTACCTGTCCGGACGCCGCTTCATCCCGACGCCCACCAAGCGGCGCCCGATCGACAAGAAGCGCATGATCTCGGTGGTCGGCGCGCGCGAGAACAACCTCAAGAACGTCACGGCGGAGTTCCCGCTGGGTGTCATGACGGCCGTGACCGGCGTCAGCGGATCCGGCAAGTCCTCGCTGGTCAACGGCATCCTCTACGAAGTGCTCGCGACCCGCCTCAACGGCGCGCGTCGCGTGGCAGGCAAGCACACCCGCGTCACCGGTCTGGACGACCTCGACAAGGTCGTGCACGTGGACCAGGCGCCCATCGGTCGCACGCCGCGGTCGAACCCGGCGACCTACACCGGCGTGTTCGACCGCATCCGGACGCTCTTCAGCGAGACCCCGGAGGCGAAGGTGCGCGGGTACCTGCCCGGCCGGTTCAGCTTCAACGTCAAGGGCGGCCGCTGTGACGCGTGCTCCGGCGACGGCACCATCAAGATCGAGATGAACTTCCTCCCCGACGTGTACGTCGACTGCGAGGTGTGCCACGGCAAGCGGTACAACCGCGACACGCTCGCGGTGCACTACAAGGGCAAGAACATCGCCGAGGTGCTCGAGATGCCGATCTCCGAGGCCGCCGAGTTCTTCGAGCCGATCCAGTCGATCCACCGGTACCTGAAGACCCTGGTCGAGGTGGGGCTCGGCTACGTGCGGCTCGGTCAGTCGGCCACGACCCTCTCCGGCGGTGAGGCGCAGCGCGTGAAGCTGGCCACCGAGCTGCAGCGCCGCTCCAGCGGCCGCAGCATCTACGTGCTCGACGAGCCCACCACCGGGTTGCACTTCGAGGACGTGCGTCGCCTGCTCGAGGTGCTGAACGGTCTCGTGGACAAGGGCAACACGGTCATCGTCATCGAGCACAACCTCGACGTCATCAAGTCCGCCGACTGGGTCATCGACCTGGGACCCGAGGGTGGGTCCGGCGGTGGCCAGATCGTCGCCACCGGCACGCCCGAGAAGGTCGCTCGTGCCGCGGGCAGCCACACCGGCACGTTCCTGGCCGAAGTGCTCGGGGACGCGCAGGCGGTCCGCAAGGCGGGCTGAGCGCATGGCGCGCTCTGCTCCGACCGT
The DNA here is from genome assembly GCF_030246865.1 of Microbacterium sp. zg-B96. Lineage (NCBI taxonomy): Bacteria > Bacillati > Actinomycetota > Actinomycetes > Micrococcales > Microbacteriaceae > Microbacterium > Microbacterium sp. zg-B96. The sequence goes on from NZ_CP126738.1 coordinate 1,328,615, forward strand.
CGCGTACAAACCGAAACCGGGGGAGATCCCCACCAACCCCGGCGTCTACCGCTTCCGTGACGCCGCGGGCCGGGTGCTGTACGTCGGTAAGGCCAAGAACCTGCGCGCCCGGCTGTCGAACTACTTCGCCCCGCTGCACACCCTGCACGAGCGCACCCGACGCATGGTCACCACCGCGGCATCCGTCGAGTGGACGGTGGTGGCCAGTGACGTGGACTCGCTGCAGCTGGAGTACATGTGGATCAAGGAGTTCGATCCGCCGTTCAACGTGCGCTACCGGGACGACAAGTCCTACCCGTTCCTGGCGGTCACCCTCGCCGACGAGGCCCCGCGGGTCATCGTCACGCGCAACCGTCGCATCCCAGGGGCGAAGTATTTCGGGCCCTACCCCAAGGTGTGGGCGGTGCACGACACGATCGACCTGATGATCAAGGTCTTCCCGATCCGCACCTGCTCGGATTCGTCGTACAAGAAGGCGATGGCCAGCGGCCGGCCGTGTTTCCCCGGGCAGATCGGGCGGTGCGGCGGACCCTGCTCGATGAAGGTGACGATCGAAGAGCATCGGGCGATGGTCGACGACTTCGTCGCGTTCATGTCGGGCGGCGACCAGCGCTTCGCGCGGTCGCTGACGGCCCGCATGAAGGAAGCCGCCGCGGCGATGGACTACGAAGCGGCTGCCGTGTACCGCGACAAACTGCAGGCGATCGAGGCGGTGCTGGGCAAGAGCGCCCTGGTGCTGGCGGACGACACCGACGCCGACCTGTTCGGCATCGCCGAGGACGAACTGGCCGCCACCGTGCAGCACTTCGTGATCCGGGGCGGGCGCGTGCGCGGCGTGCGCGCCACGACGATCGAGAAGGAGATCGACATCTCCGGCGCCGACCTGGTCGATCAGGTGCTGCAGCGCAGTTACGGGGATGCCGCGCCCGCAGACATCCCGCGCCAGGTGCTGGTGCCGACCATGCCGGAAGACGCGGCAGACCTCGAGGAGTGGCTGCAGGACCGGCGGGGAAAGCGCGTGTCGATCCAGGTGGCCCAGCGCGGCCGCAAGGCCGACCTGATGAAGACCGCGACGCTCAACGCGCAGCAGGCGCTCATGCTGTACAAGACCCGGCGCACGAGCGACTACGTCGCCCGCTCGCAGGCGCTGACCGACCTGCAGGAGGCGTTGGAGCTGACCGAGGCGCCGCTGCGCATCGAGTGCTTCGACGTCTCGCACCTCGGCGGCACGAACGTCGTCGCCTCGATGGTCGTCTTCGAGGACGGCCTGCCCCGCAAGGACCAGTACCGCACGTTCGGGGTGCCGGAGACGACCGACGACACCGACTCGATCTACCAGGTGCTCACCCGCCGCGTCGCCTACCTGGACCGGCCCGAGGAACAGGACGAGCCCGAGCCGGAGCCGACGGCGGACGGCGAAGTGGTCGCGCCGGCGCGCAAGAAGCCGCGGTTCGCCTATCGCCCCCAGCTGCTCGTCGTCGACGGCGGCAAGCCGCAGGTGGAAGCCGCCGCGCGGGCGCTGGCCGATGCCGGGCACGAGGAGATCGCGCTGTGCGGCATCGCCAAGCGCCTCGAGGAGGTGTGGCTGCCGGGGGAGGAGTTCCCGGTGATCCTGCCCCGCACCTCCGAGGCGCTGTACCTGCTGCAGCGGCTGCGGGACGAAGCGCACCGGTTCGCCATCACGCACCAGCGCAAACGCCGCCGACGCGACATCCAGAGCGTGCTCAGCGAGGTTCCAGGGCTGGGAGCGACGCGCATCAAGTCGCTGCTGCGTCACTTCGGCTCCGTCGCAGCCCTCACCAATGCCACCCCGGAGGAGATCGCCGAGCTGCCCGGCATCGGTCCCAAGCTCGCCGCGACGGTCCACGAGCACCTTGCCCGCCGGTAGGCTGGTACCGACGACGGGGGTCGGTTGATGGCGGGCACGCAGGACGCGGGTGAGGTCCTTATCGTCACGGGCATGTCCGGGGCGGGTCGCACGACCGCCGCGAACGCGCTCGAGGACCTCGGCTGGTACGTCGTGGACAACCTGCCGCCGCAGATGCTGCGGCCGCTGCTGGAGCTCAGCGAGCTGGCCGGCAGTTCGCTGCCGAAGGTCGCCGCCGTCGTCGATGTGCGCGGCCGGGACCTGTTCACGGAGCTGCCTCGCATCACCCAGGCGCTGCGCGACGGCCGTCACCTGCGCGTGCTGTTCCTCGACGCCTCCGACGACGTGCTGGTGCGACGCTTCGAATCGGTTCGCCGCCCCCACCCGCTACAGGGCGAGGGCACGCTGCTGGACGGCATCCATCGCGAGCGGGTGCGTCTGGCGCGCGTGCGGGAGAGTGCCGATCTCATCGTCGACACCTCGCAGAACAACATCCACCAGCTCGCGACGCGCATCGTGGATCTCTTCTCCGCGGAGGGCGCCGCGCGGCACACCCTCACCGTCATGAGCTTCGGCTTCAAGTACGGGCTACCGGCGGATGCCGATCTGGTTGCGGACATGCGGTTCCTCCCGAACCCGTTCTGGGTGGAAGATCTCAAGGCGCTCACCGGCAAGGACGAGCAGGTGCGCGACTACGTCTTCTCGCAGGACGGCGCCAAGGAGTTCCTCGATGCGTACACCACCGCGCTGAAGCCTGTCCTCGCCGGTTTTCAGCGCGAGAACAAGCCGCATTCCACGATCGCGGTGGGGTGCACCGGCGGCAAGCACCGGTCGGTCGCGACCGCCGAAGAACTCGCGCGCCGGCTCGCTTCGTTGCCCGGTGTCGCGGTACGTGTGAAGCATCGGGACCTCGGCCGGGAGTAGGCTGGACGATCGTCCCCTGCGCCCTCTTGGAAGGAATCCCGTGCCTTTGACCGCTGACGTGAAGGCCGAGCTGGCCGCCATCCGCGATCCGCGCCCCACGGCGCGCGTTGCCGAACTGACGGCGCTGCTCCGCTTCTCCGGCGGCTTGCACTCCATCGCCGGCCGTGTCGCGGTCGAGGCGGAACTGGAGTCCGACGGCCTGGCCCGTCGGGTGGCTCGTGACCTCATGGAGATCTACGGCGTGCGCCCCGAGCTCGCCCACGTGCAGGCCTCCGGTGGTCGCGCCGGTGGGCACTTCGCCGTGCGCGTCATCGAGGGTGGCGAGACACTGGCACGCCAGACGGGTCTGCTCGATCAGCGCCGCCGTCCGGTGCGCGGTCTTCCCAACAAGCTCACCACCGGTGCCCGTCCGGACCTCGCCGCCATCTGGCGCGGTGCGTTCCTCGCTGCAGGCACCCTGAGCGACCCGGGTCGCTCCGCGGCGCTGGAGATCACCTGCCCGTCCGGCGAAGCTGCCATGGCGCTCGTGGGCGCCGCACACCGGCTCGGCATCGCGGCGAAGGCGCGCGAAGTGCGCGGCGTGCCGCGTGTGGTGGTGCGTGACGGCGAAGCGATCCGTGCCGCCCTGGCCGAGATGGGTGCCGTGCGCACCGCCGGCGAGTGGGAGCAGCTGCGTCAGCGCCGCGAAGTGCGCGCCGGGGTCAATCGGCTCGTCAACTTCGACGACGCCAACCTGCGCCGTTCCGCGCAGGCCGCAGTCGCTGCGTGCGCACGTGTCGAGCGCGCGCTGGAGATCCTCGGAGACGAGGTCCCGCCGCACCTGAAGCAGGCCGGCGAGCTGCGCCTGGCCCACCGGGACGCGAGCCTGGACGAACTGGGTCACCACGCCGACCCGCCGCTGACCAAGGATGCCGTCGCCGGCCGCATCCGGCGCCTGCTGGCCATGGCGGACAAGAAGGCCGAAGTGGACGGCATCCCCGACACCGAATCGGCTGTGCCGGCCGGCGACGAAGACTGACCTTTCGATACCGCCTGTCGCACCGGGAAGCAACCCCGTGCCCACGGTGTTGCCGCTCACTAGGATGATCCACGTCCCCACTCCGCGCTGAGGACTTCGGCGCGGCGCCGACAGGAAGAAGCGAACATGGCGAAATACACCCTGCCCGAGCTGCCCTACGACTATGCCGCGCTCGAGCCGAGCATCAGCGGCAAGATCATGCAGCTGCACCACGACAAGCACCACCAGGCCTATGTGACGGGGGCCAACACGGCGCTCGAGCAGCTCGCGGAGGCCCGCGAGACCGGCAACTTCGCGAACGTGAACAAGCTGGAGAAGGACCTCGCGTTCAATCTCGGCGGACACGTCAACCACTCGATCTTCTGGACGAACCTCTCGCCGGACGGTGGCGACAAGCCCGTCGGCGATCTGGCCTCCGCGATCGACGACCACTTCGGCTCGTTCGACAAGTTCCAGGCCCACTTCTCCGCTGCCGCGCTCGGCGTGCAGGGATCGGGCTGGGCGGGGCTGTTCTGGGACTCGCTGGGTGAGAACCTGATCATCCAGCAGTTCTTCGACCAGCAGAACCAGCTGGCCGCGGGAACTGTGCCGCTGCTGCTGCTGGACGTCTGGGAGCACGCGTACTACCTCGACTACAGCAACGTGCGCGCCGACTACGTCAAGGCGTTCTGGAACATCGCGAACTGGGCCAACGTGGCCGAGCGGTTCACGACTGCTCGTGAGAAGACCGCCGGTCTGCTGTAGTGTCGAAGACAGGTGAGGATGCCTGAATCCTCCTGGGAACGGGGCGGGATTCCGGCATCCTCTCTGTCTGGAGAGGGCATCCTTTCTGTCTAGAGAGATCGCGTGACTGGAGCGCCGACAAGGCGCGGCCGGCGCGACGGAAACGGGAGACATCGTGTCTGTCAAGATCGGTATCAACGGCTTCGGCCGCATCGGACGCAACTACCTTCGCGCCGCAATGGCGCAGGGTGTTGACCTCGACATCGTGGCGGTGAACGACCTCACCGACAACAAGACTCTGGCGCACCTGCTGAAGTACGACTCCATCCTCGGCCGCCTCGACGCCGACGTGTCGTACGACGCCGATTCCATCACGGTCGGCGACAAGAAGATCAAGGTCTTCGAAGAGCGCGACCCTGCGAACCTCCCCTGGGGCGAGCTGGGCGTGGACATCGTCATCGAGTCGACGGGCCGCTTCACCAACGCTGAGGATGCGCGCAAGCACATCGCCGGCGGCGCCAAGAAGGTGCTCATCTCGGCACCGGCATCGGGTGAAGACGCCACGTTCGTGATGGGCGTCAACGAGGGCGACTACGACCCCGCGAACCACCACATCATCTCGAACGCCTCGTGCACCACGAACTGCCTCGCCCCCATGGCGAAGGTGTTCAACGACACGTTCGGCATCAAGCGTGGTCTCATGACCACCATCCACGCGTACACCGCGGACCAGAACCTGCAGGACGGTCCCCACAAGGACCTGCGCCGCGCCCGCGCCGCAGGCGTGAACATCGTGCCGACCTCGACCGGTGCAGCCAAGGCCATCGGCCTCGTGCTGCCCGAGCTCAAGGGCAAGCTCGACGGCTTCGCGCTGCGCGTGCCGGTGCCCACCGGTTCGGCCACCGACCTCACGATCGAGACCCGCGATGGTGTCACGGTCGAGGAGATCAAGGCGGCATTCAAGACCGCCGCCGAGGGTCCCCTCAAGGGCATCCTGAAGTACACCGAGGACGAGATCGTCTCGAGCGATATCGTCACCGACCCGCACTCGTGCATCTTCGACGCCGGCCTGATCCGTGTCATGGGCAACCAGGTCAAGATCGTCGGCTGGTACGACAACGAGTGGGGCTACTCGAACCGCCTGGTCGACCTCACCAAGCTGGTCGCCGACAAGCTCTGATCATGACTCTGCGCACCCTCGATTCGCTGGGTTCGCTCGCTGGCAAGCGCGTCATCGTTCGTGCTGACTTCAACGTTCCTCTCAAGGACGGAGTCATCACGGACGATGGCCGCGTGCGGGCCGCGCTCCCCACGCTGAACCATCTGATCAACCAGGGCGCGCGTGTCATCGCGTGCTCGCACCTGGGCCGCCCCGCCGGCGCCCCCGACGACAAGTACACGCTGGCCCCGGTGGCACAGCGGCTGTCCGAACTGCTGGGCAAGCCGGTCGCGTTCGCTCGCGACACGGTCGGCCCGTCGGCGCACGACGCCGTCGCGGCGCTGGAAGACGGCGACGTCGCGATCATCGAGAACCTGCGGTTCAACCCGGGTGAGACGGCGAAGGACGACGCGGCTCGCCGCGCCTTCGCCGAGGAGCTCGCGGAACTGGGCGACGTGCTCGTCTCCGACGGGTTCGGCGTCGTCCACCGCAAGCAGGCATCGGTCTACGACCTCGCCGAGATCCTGCCGTCCGCGGCCGGGTACCTCATCGAGAAGGAGGTCGACGTCCTCGACCGCCTCACCGAGAACCCCGAACGGCCCTACACGGTCGTGCTGGGCGGGTCGAAGGTCAGCGACAAGCTGGGCGTCATCGCGCACCTGCTGCCTCGGGTGCAGAAGCTGTGCATCGGCGGCGGCATGATGTACACCTTCCTGGCCGCACAGGGCCACAAGGTCGGCAAGAGCCTCCTGGAACAGGACCAGCTCGAAACCGTCCGCGGCTACCTCACGCAGGCCGCCGAGCGCGGCGTGGAGATCGTGCTGCCCGTGGACGCCGTCGTGGCGGCATCCTTCGCGGCAGACGCCGACCACGTCGTGGCCGACGCCGATTCGCTCGAGGACACCCCGTTCGGTGCCGAGGGTATGGGTCTAGACATCGGACCGAAGACCGCGGAGCTGTTCGCCGACGCGATCCGCAGCAGCAAGACGGTGTTCTGGAACGGCCCCATGGGCGTGTTCGAGATGGCGGCATTCGCCGCCGGCACGAAGACCGTCGCCAAGGCGCTCACCGAAGTCGAGGGCCTGTCGGTCGTCGGCGGCGGCGACTCGGCTGCGGCAGTGCGTCAGCTCGGCTTCGCCGACGACGAGTTCGGGCACATTTCCACCGGCGGTGGGGCGAGCCTGGAGTTCCTTGAGGGCAAGCGCCTGCCCGGACTGGAGATCCTCGGATGGCAGTGAACCGTACGCCCCTCATCGCAGGCAACTGGAAGATGAACCTCGATCACCTGCAGGCGATCGCGTTCGTGCAGAAGCTTGCGTGGACGTTGAAGGACGCCAAGCACGAGGACGGCAGCGTCGAGGTGGCGGTCTTCCCGCCGTACACCGACCTGCGCGCGGTTCAGACGCTGCTGGATGCCGACAAGATCGCTTTCCAGCTGGGTGCACAGGACCTGTCCGCGCACGACTCCGGGGCATACACCGGGGAGATCTCGGGCGCATTCCTGGCCAAGTTGGACTGCAGGTACGTCATCATCGGCCACTCGGAGCGCCGGCAATACCACGCCGAGACCGATGAGGTCGTGGCGGCGAAGGTCAAGGCGGCGCTGCGGCACGGGCTGGTCCCGGTCATCTGCGTCGGCGAGACGGCCGAGGACCTCGAGACACATGGTGCCAGTGCGGTGCCGGTCGGTCAGCTCGAGGTCGCGCTCGAGTCGCTCCCGGCGGATGCCGACATCGTCGTGGCCTACGAGCCGGTCTGGGCCATCGGCTCCGGCCAGGCGGCCACCCCCGAGCAGGCGCAGGAGGTCTGCGCGAAGCTTCGTGCTGTCATCGCTGCCAAGCTCGGGGCCGACGCGGCACAGCGCACGCGTGTGCTCTACGGCGGCTCGGTGAAATCAGGCAACATCGCGAGCTTCATGCGCGAGCCCGACGTCGACGGTGCACTCGTCGGCGGCGCCAGTCTGCTGGTGGATGAGTTCTCGGCGATCATCCGCTTCCAGAAGCACGTCGGGGTCTGACCCCCCGCACGTTTCGTCACGCTTCCTCGCTCAGCGGCCGCGATTTTCGCGGTCGTTGAGCGAGGGGTGCGACTAAGGCGAAACGGCACCGGTATACTCGATCCCTGTGCGGCCCGCAGGGATCGCAGCGAAAGGCTTCTAAGACTGTGCCAATCCTCGAGTTCACCCTTCAGGTGCTGCTGGGTATCACCAGCCTCCTGCTGACCCTCCTCATCCTCCTTCACAAGGGGCGTGGTGGCGGGCTGTCCGACATGTTCGGCGGCGGCATGACGTCGGCCATGGGCTCCTCCGGGCTGGCTGAGCGCAACCTCAACCGGTTCACCGTCATCCTCGCGCTCGCGTGGTTCGTCTCGATCGTGGCCCTCGGCCTGATCACCAAGTTCCAGGGAATCTGACATGGCTACAGGTGGTAACGCGATCCGTGGTACGCGCGTGGGTGCGGGCCCGATGGGCGAGCAGGATCACGGCTTCCACGCCGACCGCGTCTCGGTCTCGTACTGGGACGCTCTCGGCAACGAGACGGTGCGCTACTTCGCGGCCGGCATCACCGAGGAGGAGATCCCCGAGACGATCGACTCCCCGCACTCGGGTCTTCCCGCGGGGCGCGACAAGGAGAACCCGCCGGCTCTGGCCAAGGCCGAGCCGTACAAGACTCACCTCGCTTACGTCAAAGAGCGTCGCACCGACGAAGAGGCAGTGACGCTTCTCGACGACGCACTCACTCAGCTTCGCGAACGCCGGGGTCTGTGACCTGACGGTCGTACCAAGAAGGGGATGCCTTGCGGCATCCCCTTCTCTCGTTCCCGCGCTCATCCCGCGCCGCAACTTCGGAGAACGCCACGAATTCGGAGCGGTTCCGGGGTTCGGGTCCGAAGTACTGCCGAACTCCGAAATTGTGGCGCGCGGTCATACGAAGAAGGGGATGCCTTGCGGCATCCCCTTCTTCAGTACTCGCCGTCGATGAGCTCTGGCGGCACCTGGGAGGCAGCGGCCTCGTCCACGAAGATGATCGTGCGCTTGCGGCCCTTGGCCCCGGCAGCGGGGACGCTGTCGTAGCTGGCCCCGGCGAGCACCAGGCCGAGCGCCGATGCCTTGTCGGTCCCGGCGAGCACGAGCCACACGCGTGCCGATGAGTTGATGACCGGACGGGTGAGCGTGATGCGCTCAGCCGGGGGCTTGGGGGAGTCCCGCACGCCCACGGCGGCCCGATCGGTGATCTGGATCTCCGGGCGATCGGGGAACAGCGACGCGATGTGGCCGTCGGCCCCCACGCCCAGGAACGCGATCTGGAACGTCGGCCATGGATTGCCGACCTCGTCGTCGGCGAAGCGCGCGAGCTCGCGCTCGTATGCCTCGGCGGCGCCGTCCAGGTCGATGCCCGCGTCGGACGCGGGGAAGGCGTGGATGTTCTCCGTCGGCACGTCGATGTGGTCGAACAGGATCGTCGACGCCAGCTTCTCGTTGCGTTCGTCGCTGTCGCGCGGGACGAACCGCTCATCGGTCCACCAGAAGTGCACCAGCGACCAGTTCACGCCGCCGCGCTTACGGTGCTCGGCGATCGCGCGCAGCACCGCTGTGCCCATCACGCCACCGGTCAGTGCCACGTGAGTCACCAAGCCGTCGCGCCCGCGCTTGGTCAGGCGGGAGAGGAAGCGGGATGCCACCGATCGTGCGACGTGTGCGGGGTCGGGGCGAACGACCACCCGTTTCTCGGCGTAGAACTCAGCCATGTGACTCCCGTGTCACGGCGGGGCCGAGCAGATCCCAGCCCTCCGTGATTACACGACCATACAGGACGTCCGGATCGAGCCTTCGCAGCTCCTCGGCGAGGCACTCACGCAGCGTGCGGCGGGGCAGGACGATGTCGTGCGCGGGCTGCTGCGGCTGGGCCAGGCATGCATCCACGTCGTTCGTGCGCTCCAGCAGGATGTCGCCGGAGGCCCGTGTGAGACGTACGGAGTGGATGCCGTGGTCCCACTCCTCCGGTGCCGCGTACCGCCACGTGACGGGCACATCGAGCATCAGCCGCAGCCATGCCGCCAGCAGCGCGGTCGACGGCGAGCTGCCGGCCCCGACGACCTCCACGGCCGTCACCGGCTCGTAGGGCGGCTGGTCCAGCACGGCAGCCAGCTGCTCGCGCCAGTGCGTCAGACGCGTCCAGGCGAGGTCGGTATCGCCCGGGGCGTAGGTGCGGCCCAAGGCGGACAACCGGTCGCTGGAGTAGGGCTTCGTCGAGGCATCCGTGATGCGGCGCTGCGCGATGCGGCCGATGTCCGACTCCGCCGGGACGGTGGGCGGGTGATCCGGCCACCACGCGACCACCGGCGCATCAGGCAGCAGCAGCCCCGTGATGAGGCTGTCGGGGTTGTTGGCGGCGTCGCCGTAGGCGCGCAGCACGATCACTTCGCTGGCTCCGGCGTCGCCGCCCACGCGGATCTGGGCGTCCAGACGCGCGTCGCCTTCGCGACGGCTGATCAGCACGATGACGCGCATGGGGTGCTCGCGGGAGGCGTCGTTGGCCGCCTCGATCGCGTCCTCCTGCAAGCCGTGCGAGGTGGCGATGACGAGCGTCAGTACGCGCCCGAGCGCGACGGCGCCGCCCTCTTCGCGCACCTTCACGAGGGAGCGGGCCACCTGCGACACGGTGGTGTCGGGCAGATCGACGATCATGGGCGCCTCCAGACGCGGCCGTCGCGGGCCAGCAGTTCATCCGCCGACGGCGGGCCCCAGGAACCGGGGGAATACTGTTCGACGGGTCCGCCCTGCGCTGCCCAGTACTGCTCGACGGGGTCGAGGATCTGCCAGCTGAGCTCGACCTCTTCGTGCCTCGGGAACAGCGGCGGGTCGCCCAGCAGCACATCGAGGATGAGTCGCTCGTAGGCCTCGGGGCTGGACTCCGTGAACGCGTGGCCGTAGCCGAAGTCCATCGTGACGTCGCGCACCTCGGTGGCAGCCCCCGGGACCTTCGAGCCGAACCGGATCGTCACGCCCTCGTCGGGCTGCACCCGGATGACAAGCGCGTTCTGACCTTGTTCGGTGGTCTGGTTGCGCAGGAACAGGTGCTGCGGAGCCCGCTTGAACACCACCGCGATCTCGGTGACCCGCCGCCCCAGCCGCTTGCCGGTGCGGAGGTAAAACGGCACTCCAGCCCAGCGGCGCGTCGCGATCTCCAGCTTGAGCGCGGCATACGTCTCGGTCGTGGATGCCGGATCCATACCGTCCTCGTCGAGGAAGCCGGTGACCTTCTCGCCACCCTGCCAGCCGCCGGCGTACTGACCCCGGGCCGCCGCCGTGGCGAGGTCCTCGGGCAGCTGCACCGCGGCGAGCACCTTCTCTTTCTCGGCACGCAGGTGCGTGGCATCCAGCGAGATCGGCTCCTCCATGGCGGTCAGCGCGAGCAGCTGCAGCAGGTGGTTCTGGATGACGTCGCGCGCCGCGCCGATGCCGTCGTAGTAGCCGGCGCGACCGCCCACGCCGATGTCCTCGGCCATGGTGATCTGCACGTGGTCGACGTAGTTGCGGTTCCAGATCGGCTCGAACAGCTCATTGGCAAAGCGCAGCGCGAGGATGTTCTGCACCGTCTCCTTGCCGAGGTAGTGGTCGATGCGGAAGATCGAGTCGGCGGGAAAGGCCACTTCCAGCGCCTCGTTCAGCGCACGTGCCGTCTGCAGATCGCTGCCGAAGGGCTTCTCGATCACGACGCGGCGCCAGCTCGAGTCGCCGGCGGAGCTGTCGTCGACGAGCCCGGATGCCTTCAGTTGCTTGGCGACGAGCGGGAAGTCCTTGGGCGGGATCGACAGGTAGTAGGCGTGGTTGCCCATCGTGCCGCGTTCGACATCGAGGGTGTGCACGGTCTCCCGCAGGCGCCGGAACGCCTCGGGGTCGTGGAACTCGCCGGACACGAACCGGATGCCCTGCAGCAGCTGCTTCCACGTCTCCTCACGGAACGGGGTGCGCGCGTGCTGCTTGACCGCGTCGTACACCACCTGCGCGAAGTCGTCGTCACCCCAGTCGCGGCGGGCGAAGCCGACCAGCGCGAAGCCGGGCGGCAGCAGCCCCCGGTTGGCGAGGTCGTAGACGGCGGGCATGAGCTTCTTGCGTGACAGGTCGCCTGTCACGCCGAAGATGACGAGCGCGCTCGGACCGGCGATGCGGTTCAGGCGACGGTCGTCCGGATCGCGCAGCGGATTGCGGCCGCGCTGGATCTCGACGGTCATCGGTGGGATCAGTCCTCCAGGACGGCTTCGAACAGCGTGAGCACTTCGGCCTGCGGTTCGGTGAGCGTGAACGTGACGACGGGGCGCCCGTGGGCGGCGAGCACTGCGGCATCGCCTGCAGCCTGCGCGCGGATCAGCTGTCCGAACGTGAACGGGCGACCGGGGATCTCCAGATCCACTTCGCCGCCGTCGAGGATCTGCAGGAACACCCCGTTCGCGGGGCCGCCCTTGTGGTACTGCCCCGTCGAGTGCAGGAACCGCGGTCCCCAGCCGAACGTGGTCGGGCGTCCGCTGTCCGCGGCCACCATCTCGCGCAGGCCGGACAGGTGCGACAGCGCGAGGCGGTCGACGTATGCCTGCAGCGACACGTAGCCGTCGGCGGGCACCTGATCCCACAGCGCCTCGAGCACGCCGGCGATGGTGCCCGATGCCGCCAGGGTCGGGTCCGACACGCGCACCTCTACGCCGTCCTGCACGAATGCAGGAACGGACGGCTCCGGGCGGGCCTCGAGCAGGCCGCGGGTGGCGGTCTTGGCCGATTCGACGTCGGGCTGGTCGAACGGGTTGATGGCCAGCAGCAGCCCCGCGATCGCGGTGGTGTACTCCCAGACCACCAGCTGGGCACCGAGCGAGCCGCTGACGAGGATCTCGCCCTCGTGCTGCTCGAACAGGTGGAACTCGTTCGCTTCGTCGACGAGCCGCAGGATCTGCAGATCGGCTGGTTTGGCTTCCAGTTCGGGGGAGACCGGCAGCAGCACGACCGGCAGGATGCCGGTGCCGTTCTTGCCCGTCGACTCCGCGACGAGCTGCTCGATCCAGTCGGGCAGTCCCACGAGGTGGGTGCCGTCGGTGACCAGGCCCAGCTTGTCGCGGCGCGGCTGCCCGCCGGCGATGGCCGCCGCCAGCACGAGCGCCGGGTTGTCGGGGCTGTCGATGGCCACTTCCAGCAGCGTCGCCTCGGCCTCGTCGAGGAGCTCCGCGATATCGACGCCGGCGAGCCCGGTGGGCACCAGGCCGAAGGCCGTCAGCGCCGAGTAGCGGCCGCCGACGGTGGGGTCGGCGTTGAAGACGCGGTATCCGTCGGCGCGAGCCGACACGTCCAGCGGCGAACCCGGGTCGGTGACCACGACGATGTGCTGGGTCGGGTCCATGCCCAGATCCCGCCATGCCGTCTCGAAGGCGCGCTTGGCGGAATCGGTCTCGACGGTGGATCCGGACTTGGATGACACCACGAGTACGGTTTCGGCGAGGCCGCCCGTTTGGGCGTCACCGTCGATCGCGGCGAGCACCTGGCCGGGCGCGGTGGAGTCGAGGATGACCAGCGGCACGCCGTTGGTCTGCGAGATCACCTCGGGCGCCAGCGACGATCCGCCCATTCCGGCGAGGACCACCCGCGTGATGCCGCGCGAGAGGAACTCTTCACGCAGGGCGACGATCTCGGGCACCAGCGGACGCGAGACGCTGACCGCCTGCACCCAGCCGAGGCGCTGCGATGCCTCGGCTTCGGTTTCCGGGCCCCACAGGCTCCCGTCGCCGGCGGTGATCCCGCTGGCGACGAGGCTGGCGACAAGGCTGGGCAGGGTGTGCTCGACGGCCGCCTTGGCGTGTCCCGTGACCCGGATGTCAAAGGTCATGCCTGCGCCTTGGACCCTTCGAGCGCCGCGGTGACGGTGCCCTGCAGATCGTGCCACGAGGCGATGAACTTCTCGACGCCCTCGTCCTCGAGCACCTGGGTGACATCGACGAGGTCGATGCCGAGGCCGGCGAGCTCGTCGAACACGCGGTGGGCGTCGGCGTAGGCACCGGTGACGGCGTCGCCGGTGATCTCACCGTGGTCGAACGTGGCCTGCAGCGTCTTCTCCGGCATCGTGTTGACCGTTCCCGGTGCGACGAGCTCGGTGACGTACAGGGTGTCCGGCAGGGCCGGGTCCTTGACGCCGGTGGAGGCCCAGAGCGGCCGCTGCACGTTGGCCCCGACCTTCAGCAGGTCCTGCGCGCGCTTCTCGGCGAACTTCTGCTCGAACAGCTCGTAAGCCAGTCGGGCGTTGGCGATGCCGGCCTGCGACTTCAGGGCGAGGGCCTCGTCGGTGCCGAGGGCGGTGAGGCGCTTGTCGACCTCGGTGTCCACGCGGGAGACGAAGAAGGAGGCGACGGAATGGATGTGCGACAGGTCGAAGTCGCCGCTGTGGGCGCGCTCCAGCCCGGCGAGGTACGCGTCGATCACGTCGGCGTAGCGCTCGAGCGAGAAGATCAGCGTCACGTTGACGGAGATGCCGGCGGCGATCGTCTCGGTGATGGCGGGGAGCCCTGCCTTGGTGGCGGGGATCTTGATCAGCACGTTCGGGCGGTCAACGGCCGCGTACAGCTGCTTGGCCTGCGCGACCGTCGCGGCGGTGTCGTGGGCGAGGTCGGGGGAGACCTCGATCGACACGCGCCCGTCGACACCCTTGGTGGCGTCGTAGATGGGGCGGAAGATGTCGCACGCGTCGCGCACGTCCGTCGTGGTGAGCGCGAAGATCGTGTCGTCCGCCGAGGCGCCGGCGGATGCCTGTGCCGCGATGGCCTCTTCGTAGCCGATGCCGGCGGAGATCGCGCCCTGGAAGATCGTGGGGTTCGTGGTCACTCCGACGACGTTGCGGGTGTCGATCAGACCCTGCAGGTTGCCGGTGGTGATGCGCTGGCGGGAGAGGTCGTCGAGCCAGATGCTGACGCCGGCAGCGGACAGCTGGGCGGTGGGGGTGGTCATGCGTGGGTCTCCTTGAGCGTCTCGCGCGCCGCGGTGACGACGGCTTCGGCGGTGATGCCGAACTTCTCGAACAGGGTCTTGTAGTCAGCGGATGCGCCGAAGTGATCGATGGCAACCGAGCGGCCCGCGTCGCCGACGATGCCGCGCCAGGTGAGCGGGGAACCTGCCTCGACCGACACGCGCGCCTTCACGGCGGCCGGCAGGACGTGCTCGCGATACGCGGCATCCTGTTCGGCGAACCACTCCAACGAGGGCGCTGAAACGACGCGGGCGTTGATGCCCTCGGCGGCAAGGGTCTCGCGGGCGGCGACGGCCAGCTGCACCTCGGAGCCGGTGGCGATGAGGATCACGTCGGGCGTGCCGCCGGGGGCCTCCGCGAGGATGTAGGCGCCCTTCGCGGTCTGGTCGGCCGGGGCGAACTGGTCGCCCTCGGCGTCGCCGGTGCCGCGCGGGAGCACCGGGATGTTCTGGCGGGTCAGCGCGATGCCGACGGGGCCGCCGTTGCGGCGGAGGATCTCCAGCCACGCCGCGGCCGTCTCGTTCGCGTCGGCGGGGCGGACGACCGTGAAGTTCGGGATCGCGCGGAGGGTCGCCAGCTGCTCGATGGGCTGGTGGGTGGGGCCGTCCTCACCGAGGGCGACCGAGTCGTGCGTCCACACGAAGATCGAGGGCACGTTCATCAGAGCGGCCAGACGCACCGCGGGGCGCATGTAGTCGCTGAAGATCAGGAACGTGCCGCCGAAGGCGCGAGTCGGCCCGTGCAGCACGATGCCGTTGATGATCGCGCCCATCGCGTGCTCACGGATGCCGAAGTGCAGCACCCGGCCGTAGGGCGAACCGGACCACTCGTGGGTGGACCACTGCGCGGGGATGAAGCTCTTGGCGCTCTTGATGGTGGTGAGGTTCGACTCGGCGAGGTCCGCCGACCCGCCCCACAGCTCCGGGAGCTGCTCGGCGAGGGCGTTGATGACCAGGCCCGAGGCGGCGCGGGTGGAGACCGCCTTGCCCGCCTCGAACGAGGGGAGCGCCTCGGCGATGTCGGCGGGGAGTTCGTGCGCCTCGAGGCGATCCAGCAGCGCCTTGCGCTCGGGGTTGGCGGCAGCCCACGCGTCGAAGGCCTCCTGCCACGCGGCGCGCTCAGGGGCGACCCGTTCGGCCAGGCCCCGGGTGCGCTCGATCACGTCGTCGGCGACGACGAAGGACTGCTCGGGGTCGAAGCCCAGCACCTTCTTCGTCGCGGCCAGCTCATCGGCGCCCAGGGCGGAGCCGTGGATCTTGCCGGTGTTCTGCTTGCCGGGGGCGGGCCAGCCGATGATCGTCTTCAGCACGATCATCGAGGGACGGTCGGTCTCGCCCTTGGCCGCCTCGATCGCGGCATACAGCTCGGCGACGTCTTCGACGTATTCGCCGGTGCGCTTCCAGTCGACCGTCTGCACGTGCCAGCCGTACGCCTCGTAGCGCGCGGCGACGTCCTCCGTGAAGGCGACGTTGGTGTCGTCCTCGATGGAGATCTGGTTCGAGTCGTAGATCGCGATCAGGTTGCCCAGCTGCTGGTGGCCGGCGAGCGAGCCCGCCTCGCTGGTGATGCCCTCCTGCAGGTCGCCGTCGCCGGCGATCACGTACACGTAGTGGTCGAACGGCGACTGACCGGCGGGAGCCTCAGGGTCGAACAGGCCGCGCTCGTAGCGGGCGGCGTAGGCGAACCCGACGGCGGAGGCCAGCCCCTGACCGAGCGGCCCGGTCGTGATCTCCACACCGTCGGTGTGACCGAGCTCGGGGTGACCGGGAGTCTTCGAGCCCCACGTGCGCAGCGACTTCAGGTCGTCCAGCTCCAGGCCGAATCCGCCGAGGTAAAGCTGCACGTACTGCGTGAGCGAGGAATGGCCGGCGGAGAGGATGAACCGGTCACGGCCCAGCCAGTGGGTGTCCGTCGGGTCGTGGCGCAGCACCCGCTGATACAGCAGGTAGGCCGCCGGCGCGAGGCTCATCGCGGTGCCGGGGTGGCCGTTGCCGACCTTCTCCACTGCGTCCGCCGCCAGCACACGCGCGGTGTCCACCGCGCGCCGATCGATTTCGTCCCACTGCAACTCCGACACTAGGTCGCCTTTCTCAAGGGGAAAGCACCAGGTGAGGATGCCGGTCCGCAGCCCGCATCCGAGTGGAGTGAAGGGAAGACCGGTGGCACCGGCGCGCGTGTACTCAGCATACCGAAGCGGGCTCAGGCCCAGGCTATTCCCGTGACCTCGTGACACGGATCGCTCACGCGTTGACGGCCGTCCCGACCGAGGCGGCCCGGGTGGCCGCTGCGGGGCCATGCCATAGACTGGGGCGGCAGTACAAGCGGCAACTGGCGGGGGCAATGGACATCACGACGACGTCGAGCAGTGTGCGCACGACGGCACCCTCGTTCGGGAGGACGGTGCGCGCCTATGTCGCGCTGACCAAGCCCCGCGTGCTGGAGCTGCTGCTGGTCACGACCGTTCCGGTCATGGTGCTCGCCCAGGGCGGGCTGCCCAACCTCTGGCTCGTGCTGGCCACCGTCATCGGCGGGTCGCTGAGCGCCGGCTCTGCCGCAGCGTTCAACATGTATCTCGACCGTGACATCGACGCGCACATGAAGCGCACTGCCGGGCGCCCGATCGTCACCGGTGAGATCTCACCCCGCAACGCGCTCATCTTCTCGTGGGTGCTGGCTGTGGCATCCACCGTCTGGCTGCTGCTGACGACCAACTGGCTCGCCGCGACGCTGTCGGCGTTCGCGATCTTCTTCTACGTCGTGATCTACACGATCATCCTCAAGCGCCGCACCGAGCAGAACATCGTCTGGGGCGGGATCGCCGGGTGCTTCCCCGTGCTGATCGGCTGGTCCGCGGTGACGGGTTCGCTGTCGTGGAGCCCGTTCATCCTGTTCGCGCTGGTGTTCCTGTGGACGCCGCCGCACTACTGGCCGCTGTCGATGAAGTACAAGGGCGACTACGCCGAGGTCGACGTGCCCATGCTCGGCGCCACCCGCAACGGCACCCAGGTCGGGCTGCAGGTCATCCTGTACGCGTGGGCAACCGTCGCCTGCTCGCTGCTGCTGATCCCCGTCGCCGAGATGGGCCTGGTCTACTCGGTGTCGGCCGTGGTCTTCGGCGGCTGGTTCGTGTATGAGTCCCACGTGCTCTACAACCGCGCGGTGCGCGGCACCGAACCCAAGCCCATGCGGGTGTTCCACGCGTCGATCACGTACCTGACGCTGCTGTTCGTCGCGATCGCGATCGACCCGCTTCTTCCCTTCTAAGGCGCACGGGGCCATCCATCGCGCCAGTTCTTCGGTGAACTGCGGTAATTCGGAGCCGGGCGGCTGATCCGGTCCGAAGTCGCGGCGTTCCCCGAAGCAATGGCGAGCGGATGCCGCGGCGCAGTGTCTCCTCCATAGGCGCGAGATCGCCGCAGTCGTCCACGGATCGCGGTATCGGCGACGCGGGGTGCGTGCCGTGCCGGGCAGGGTGGGCGCCATGAGCGCGACGATCCGGACCGAGACGGCGATACGGGCACTGCGTGAGGGGGTCACCTCTCGCGGCGGTGTCGCCCGGGTGGCCAGTCTGCAGCGGGCGGGATGGTCGCGCCACTGCATCCGTCTCGCGCTGCAGCGCGGAATACTCGTGCGGGTGCGTCGGGACTGGGTCGCCGTGCCCGATGCGGATGCCGAGCTCGTCGCGGCCGCTCGCGACGGCGTCGTGCTCTCGTGCCTGACGCAGGCCCGGCGACGCGGGCTGTGGGTGCTGCGGGAGGATCGTCCGCACGTGGCAGCCGATCCGCACGCGGCCGGACACAAGGACTCGCGGGCGCTCGTGCACTGGGCGAGGCCGCTCGTGCCGCGGCATCCGGACGCCCTGGTGGATCCGATCGAGAACCTTCTGGCGCTCGTGGCGGCGTGCCAACCCCACGAGGCGGCGCTGGCGGTGTGGGAGTCGGCACTGCAGCAGGGGCTGGTGGTGCGGGCCGCGCTCGAGCGGCTGCCGCTGGATGCGGCATCCCGTCTTCTGCTCGACCAGGCGCAGTCGTTCGCCGGGTCGGGACTGGAGACGATCTTCGCGGCGCGACTGCGGTGGTTGCGAGTGCGGATCCTGCCGCAGGTGTGGATCCTGGGGCACCGCGTCGACTTCCTCATCGGGCAGCGGCTCATCGTGCAGGTCGACGGCAGGCAGCACATCGACCGTCAGCGGGCCGACGATGTCGCACACGACGCGGCGCTGATGCTGCACGGGTACCACGTCATCCGGGTCACGTACGAGCAGGTCCTGGGCGACTGGCCCGCCGTGCAGGACCTCATCTCCCGCGCCGTCGGGCAGGGCCTGCACCTCGCTCGGTGACGCAAACGCCGCGCCACGTCTTCGGAGAACGACGCGATTTCGGATGCAACCGGGGATCCGGGTCCGAGAATCGGGATTTCTCCGAAGACGTGGCGCGGCGAGAGACGCGGGGCGATCGCGCGATCGGGGCGATCGGGGCGATCAGGCGATCAGGCGATCAGGCGATCAGGCGCGGGGAGCTGCGGCGTCTGCCCCGGTGCCATCCGCGGGCGTGCGCGTGATGGCGGGCTCCTCGTGGGTGGTGGCAGCGGTGCGGACGGGCTCGTTCGGAGCGTCCGAAGCGTCGACGGCGGCATGCTCGGCCGACCAGTCGATGGGCTCCGCGGCAGCGACGGGAGCGGCGGCGACGGCGGCGGGCACGGCCGAACGCAGCGAAGCGACGGTGAGCGCGAGGGCCAGGCCCACGATGCCGGCACCGACGAGGATCGCACCGAAGACGGCCTCGATCTGGCCGACGTAGACCTCGACGCCGGTGGCGGTTCCGTCAGTCAGCGCAGAGCTCATGACGCCGAGACGATCGGTGAGGATGAGGGCGCCGGCGATGCCGCTGGCGAGCGATCCCGCGATCAGAACCCAGAACGGGATGCTGCGGACGAGACGGGGACGGGAAGACATACTGCTCCTTGACTGGGGGACGCGGCGCATACCGCCACGTCTTTCCAGCGTGCCCCACCGACCCGGACAGCTCCCCTGAGCGGGCTATGCGTCGGCTGTGCGCGGCGCCTTCAGGTGCAACACGACGACGGTCATCGCCGCCGCGGTGAGGGCGGCGAGCACCATGTGCACACCGACCGCGAGCTCGGGCAAGCCATTGCGGGCCTGGTAGAGCCCCACCGCGATCTGAACGAGCACGACGCCCAGGAGCGTGGTGATCCAGGTGCGGGTGGGCAGGCGCTTCGCCCACGCGCCGACCGTCAGCGCGAGCACCAGGACGAGCAGGGCATAGCCCGGCCACGCGTGGATGTGCTCCAGCAGCTCGGCATTGAAGCCGTTGCGTCCGGCGGCGGCATCGCCGGAGTGGGGCCCTGCGCCGGTGGTCAGCACACCGAAGACGATCGTGAGCGCCAGAACGAGCGTCGTGACGTGGGTGGTGATCGCGTACCAGATCGGCACGGCGCGCTCGCGCGGCCCCGGGGCGGCGTTCATCCGCACCAGGAACGCCGCGCACACGCAGACCAGCACGACCGAGGCGACGTAGTGGAAGCTCACGATGAACGGGTTCAGTCCGGTCAGCACCGTGAAGCCGCCGACGACGGCCTGCGCGACGACGCCGCCGAGCACGATCAGCGACAGCACGAACAGGTCGCGGCGCTGGGCGCGCATGCGCCACACCAACACGACGACGATGACCGCGAGGATGCCGACGAGCCCCGTCAGCGTGCGGTTGCCGAACTCGATGACGCCGTGGATGCCCATCTCAGGGGTGTTCACGAGCGAATCCGGGGTGCACGTCGGCCACGTCGGGCAACCCAGGCCCGAGCCGGTCAGGCGCACCGCACCGCCGGTGGCGATGATGAGCACTTCGGCCAGGAAGGACAGCCACGCGAACACGCGGATACGGCGATCCACCCGGTCGGGCAGCCAATCGCGGAACCGGGATGCCGGTGTCGTGGTCGCAGCCGTGTGGGCCATGTCGTCGCCTCCTGGGAAAGCGCACCGGATCGGGATCGGCCGGGCGCCGTGGCCACGCCGTGGCACCGGCGTTGCCTGTAGACTCGTGGGGTGGGGATGCCGCGCGCAAGCGCCGGACACCACTCACAGTCTAGGCGCGGATTCGCGCCGGTTTAGCGGGCCCGGAAGCGGCATCCCACCCTTTGAACTCCGCGGGGGAACAGGGAATGTCGGGACGGATACACCGTTGCGGCCCAGAGGAGGAATCGTCATGTCGGATGTGCTCATCGATCGTCCCGAGCTTGAAGGGCTGGGGGTGTACGAGTTCGGCTGGCACGACGCCGATGCCGCCGGTGCCACCGCCAAGCGCGGTCTCAGCGAGGCTGTCGTCCGCGACATCTCGGCTCTGAAAGCCGAGCCCGAATGGATGCTCAAGGCCCGCCTGAAGGGTCTGCAGCTGTTCGAGCGCAAGCCGATGCCGACCTGGGGCGCCGACCTCAGCGACATCGACTTCGACAACATCAAGTACTTCGTGCGCTCCACCGAGAAGCAGGCGCAGACCTGGGAAGACCTCCCGGAGGACATCAAGAACACGTACGAGCGTCTCGGCATCCCCGAGGCGGAGCGTGCGCGCCTGGTCTCCGGCGTCGCCGCGCAGTACGAGTCCGAGGTCGTCTACCACCAGATCCAGAAGGAACTGGAGGACCAGGGTGTCATCTTCATGGACACCGACACGGCCCTGCGCGAGCACCCCGAATTCTTCACCGAGTACTTCGGCAGCGTGATCCCGGCCGGCGACAACAAGTTCGCCGCACTGAACACCGCCGTGTGGTCGGGCGGCTCGTTCGTCTACGTCCCCCCGGGCGTGCACGTCGAGATCCCGCTGCAGGCCTACTTCCGCATCAACACGGAGAACATGGGCCAGTTCGAGCGGACGCTCATCATCGCCGACGAAGGCTCCTACGTTCACTACATCGAGGGCTGCACCGCCCCGATCTACCAGTCCGACTCGCTGCACTCCGCGGTCGTGGAGATCATCGTGAAGAAGAACGCTCGCGTTCGGTACACGACGATCCAGAACTGGTCGACCAACGTGTACAACCTCGTCACCAAGCGGGCCATCGCCCACGAAGGCGCGACGATGGAGTGGGTCGACGGTAACATCGGCTCCAAGGTCACCATGAAGTACCCCTCGATCTTCCTCGTCGGAGAGCGCGCGAAGGGGGAGACCCTCTCGGTCGCCTTCGCCGGTCCCGGCCAGCACCAGGATGCCGGCGCGAAGATGATCCACATGGCGCCGTACACGCAGTCGTCGATCATCTCCAAGTCCATCGCCCGCGGCGGCGGCCGTGCCGGCTACCGCGGCGAGGTGCGGGTGGATGCCAATGCGCACCACTCCGCCAACACGGTGCGCTGCGATGCGCTGCTGGTGGACACCAAGTCGCGTTCGGACACCTACCCCGCCATCGACATCCGTGTCGACGACGTGCAGCTGGGTCACGAGGCGACCGTGTCGAAGGTGAGCGAAGAGCAGCTGTTCTACCTGCAGTCGCGCGGCATGCCGGAGGACGAGGCCATGGCCATGATCGTCCGCGGCTTCATCGAGCCCATCGCCCGTGAACTGCCCATGGAGTACGCCCTCGAGCTGAACAAGCTCATCGAGATGGGCATGGAAGGATCCGTCGGCTGATGACGACAGCGACCCAGGCCCCCGCCACCCGCGCGGAGGGCCATATCGACCCTGCCGCGGCATTCGTTCCGGTGCAGACCCGCTCCGAGCGACCCACCTCCTTCGACCCGGCCGATTTCGACGTGCCCACCGGCCGCGAGGTCAACTGGAAGCACAGCCCGATCGCCCGTATGGGCGCCGTGTTCGTCGACGAGGACTCCGCCGCGCACGCGGTGGAGTACCGCTTCGACGTGCCGGCGCAGTTCCGCGTCGAATCGATCGGACCCGACGCGGCCGCACGGGGTGAGGTCTTCCGTCCCGAGGACCGCACCGCGGCGATCGCCTGGAAGCGCACGCCCGACGCGCTGCACGTGCGCATCCCGGCGAACGAGGAGCACGAAGGCACGCTGCGCATCGACCTGGTCGGTCGCGACGCGACGGCTCACGCCAACGCGCACATCATCGTCGAGGCCATGCCAAATTCGGCCGCGACCGTGCTGCTGTACCACTCCGGTGCCGCCCAGTACGCCCAGAACGTCGAGATCATCGTCCGCGACGGCGCCCGGTTGAACCTGGTGTCGGTGCAGCGCTGGGACGAGGATGCTGTGCACGTGGCATCCCACCAGGCGCGCGTGGACCGAGACGCCACCCTCACCCACGTCGTGGTCAGCCTCGGCGGCGGTGTCGTGCGCGTGAACCCCTCCGTGGAGCTGGCCGGCGCCGGCTCCGAGTGCAAGCTGTACGGTGTGTCGTTCTCCGACGCCGGCCAGCACCTGGAGAGCCAGGTGTTCATGCACCACAAGGGCCCGCACACCACCGGCGACGTGCTCTACAAGGGCGCGCTGCAGGGTGCGGATGCTCGCAGCGTCTGGATCGGTGACGTGCTCATCGGACCGGATGCCAGCGGCACCAACTCCTACGAGGCCAACCGCAACCTCGTGCTCACCGACGGCGCCCGCGCCGAGTCGATCCCGAACCTGGAGATCCAGACCGGTGACATCCAGGGCGCAGGTCACGCCAGCGCCACCGGACGTTTCGACGACGAGCAGCTGTTCTACCTGCAGGCTCGCGGCATCGATGAGGAAGAAGCGCGGCGCCTGGTCGTCGTCGGCTTCCTCGGCGAAATCGTGCAGAAGACCGGCATCCCTTCCCTGGAAGCCGAGCTCACCGCCGCGATTCTCGCCGAGCTCGAAGCAGGCGGGCAGGCATGAGCGCGACCCGTATCTGCGCGCTGAGCGAGCTGGAGCAGGACGCTGCCCGCCGTTTCGAGGTGGAGGGCGTGCCGATCGCGGTCGTGCTCGACTCGAACGGTGAAGTGCACGCGATCGGCGACACCTGCACGCACGGCGACATCTCGCTGTCAGAGGGGTTCGTGGAGGGTGAGACCCTCGAATGCTGGGCTCACGGCTCGGCGTTTTCGCTCCGCACCGGCAAGCCCCTCAATCTCCCCGCGTACGAGCCCGTCCCCGTTTACGTCGTCCAGATCGACGGCGACGATGTGCTCATCGACCCGAACCTGAAGAAGGAAGTCTGACATGTCTGTCCTCGAGATCCGCGACCTGCACGTGACGGTCGAGACCGATGAGGGAACGACCCCCATCCTCAACGGCGTGACCCTCACGATCAGCACCGGTGAGACGCACGCCATCATGGGCCCCAACGGCTCGGGCAAGTCCACCCTCGCCTACACGATCGCCGGCCACCCCAAGTACACCGTCACGAGCGGTTCCATCACGTTCGACGGTGACGACGTGCTGGCGATGACCGTCGACGAGCGCGCCCGCGCCGGCCTGTTCCTGGCGATGCAGTACCCGGTGGAAATCCCCGGCGTCACGGTGACGAACTTCCTCCGTACCGCCAAGACCGCCATCGATGGCGAAGCGCCCGCGATCCGCACCTGGACCAAGGACGTCAAGGGCGCGATGAAGAACCTGCGCATGGACCCCAAGTTCGCGCAGCGCAACGTCAACGAGGGCTTCTCCGGCGGCGAGAAGAAGCGCCATGAGATCCTGCAGCTGGAGCTGCTGCGTCCCAAGCTCGCGGTGCTCGACGAGACCGACTCCGGTCTGGACGTCGACGCGCTGAAGATCGTCTCCGAAGGCGTCAACCGCGCCAAGGAGAACACCGGTCTGGGCGTGCTGCTGATCACGCACTACACCCGCATCCTCCGCTACATCCGTCCCGACTTCGTGCACGTCATGGTCGCGGGACGGATCGCCGAGGAGGGCGGCCCCGAGCTGGCCGACCGTCTCGAGAGCGAGGGGTACGACCGTTACCTCGAGCCCGTGACCGACGTGGATGCGTAGAATCGCATCATGACCGCCACCCTCTCTCCAGAGAAGTACGACGAGGTCACCGAGGCGCTCAAAGACGTCATGGACCCCGAACTCGGGATCAACGTCGTCGACCTCGGTCTGATCTACGACCTGGCGTGG
Source organism: Microbacterium sp. zg-B96 (assembly GCF_030246865.1). Classification (NCBI taxonomy): domain Bacteria; kingdom Bacillati; phylum Actinomycetota; class Actinomycetes; order Micrococcales; family Microbacteriaceae; genus Microbacterium; species Microbacterium sp. zg-B96. The sequence continues at coordinate 1,353,359 of NZ_CP126738.1, forward strand.
GACGACGAGAACGACGCCCTGATCATCCATATGACGCTGACGTCGGCGGGGTGCCCGCTGACGGATGTGCTCGAGGAGCAGACAGCGCAGTCGCTGGACCAGGTCGTCGACCGCTTCCGCATCAATTGGGTGTGGATGCCGCCGTGGGGCCCAGAACGCATCACCGACGACGGTCGGGACATGATGCGAGCCCTCGGCTTCGCCATCTGACGCGACACGGGCCGACACCGGACAACGGTGTCGGCCCGTTTTCATGTCAAGGTGGAGCAGCGCGCCGTCGCGCGCCTGAACCCCGGGACGATTGGCCACAGCGTGAACGACACCCCTCTGCAGGCACCGCCGCTGCAGGCACCGCCGCTCGAGCTGCTGCGCCAGCGCAGCAGCACGAAGTGGCGCACGTACCCCGACGATGTGCTGCCGCTGTTCGTGGCGGAACTGGACTTCGCGCTCGCCCCGGCGATCACCGACGTGCTGACGCAGGCGGTCGCCCGCGGCGACACCGGCTACACCCCGCCCGACCCCGGCATCCGCACCGCCTTCAGCGCGTACGCACGTCGGCACTGGGACTGGGAGGTCACGCCGGAGCGGGTGCGCTCCACCGCCGACGTCATGATGGGCGTCGTGGAACTGCTGCGCGCGACGATCACGCCCGGCGACCGCGTCGTGATCACCCCGCCGGTGTACCCGCCGTTCGCCGACTGCATCCTCGAGGCGGGCGGCGTGGTGGAGCGCGTGCCGCTCGTGGACACCGGTGACGGCTGGGAGCTGGACCTGCTGGGGGTGGAGGCAGCGTTCGCCGGGGGAGCCAGGGCGATGCTGCTGTGCAACCCGCACAACCCCACCGGCACCGTGCATTCGCGCGAGACGCTCGCGGCCCTCGCTGACATCGCCGCCGGATTCGGAGCCACCGTCATCAGCGACGAGATCCACGCGCCGCTGACGCACCCCGGCGCCCGGTTCACGCCCTATCTCGCGTCGTCGCCGGTGGCGGCGCGCACCGGATACGCCGTGACCAGTGCCAGCAAGACCTACAACCTCGCCGGGCTGAAGTGCGCCGTCATGGTGACCGCGGCGGCGGAGACGAACGCCGTCGTCCAGGCCATGCCGGCCGAGGTGGAGTGGCGCACCGGCCTGTTCGGTGCCCTCGCCAACGTGGCTGCGTTCGCGCCCGAGAGCGATGAGTGGCTGCTGAGCCTGCGCGCCGCGCTCGACGAGAACCGCCGGCTGCTGGCTGGCCTGCTCGCCGAGCACGTGCCCGGTGCGCGCTACCGCATCCCCGACGCCGGCTTCCTCGCCTGGGTCGACCTCAGCGCGCTGGGCTGGGGCGACAACCCGGCGGCGAAGATCCTGCGGGAGGCTCGGGTCGCGCTGCACTACGGGCCCGCCTTCGGGGCGGAGGGTGCCGGGTACGTGCGGATCAACTTCGGGTGCTCGCCCGAGGTGCTGCGCGAGGCCGTCGAGCGCGTCGGCGCGCTCGTCCGAGCGTGAGCGGTCAGCGCACCGCGGGGATCTGGGCGCCGCAGTACGTCTGGGTGACCGTCGGCGCGGTCGCGATGATCTTCCTCGCCGCGACGCAGGCCCTGGCCGTGACGACCGTGATGCCGGTGGTCAGCGCCGACCTCGACGGCGAAGCGCTGTACGCCGTCGCGTTCTCGGCGACGCTCGCGACCAGCGTGATCGGCATGGTCGTCGTGGGTGCCTGGTGCGACCGGTCCAGTCCGGTCGCGCCGCTGACCAGCGCGGTGGTGCTGTTCGCGGCGGGGCTGATCGTCGCGGGCTTCGCCCCCACGATGGAGGTGCTCGTCGCCGGCCGACTGCTGCAGGGGCTCGGCACCGGGGGCCAGACCGTGGCGCTGTACGTCGTGGTTGCGCGCATCTTTCCCGCGCAGCTGCACGGTCGCGTGTTCGCGGCGTTCTCCGCCGCCTGGGTGGTGCCGTCGCTGGTCGGTCCGGTGCTGGCCGGTGCGGTGGCGGAATTCCTGCACTGGCGCTGGGTGTTCCTGGGCGTCGCGGCGCTCACCGTCGTGGCGTTCCTGCTGGTGTGGTTGCGGCTGCGCGGCACCGACCTGACCACGGCGCACCCGGACCGATCGCCGATCGCCGCCCGCCTGGTGTGGGCATCGCTCGTCGCCGCCGGTGCACTGGCCCTCAGCCTGGCGGGCGAAGCCGGTGCGTGGATGCCACTGGTGGTGGCGGCATCCGTCCTGCTGGTGCTCGTGACCACGCGGCCGCTGCTGCCGCGGCGCACGCTCACCAGCGGCCGGGGTCTGCCCAGCGTCGTGCTCATGCGCGCGCTGATCGCCGGCTCGCTGTTCGGTGCCGAGATCTACGTGCCGAAGCTGCTGATCGACGACTACGGATTCTCGCCGGTGTGGGCGGGGCTCGGGCTGACCGCCGCCGCGCTGCTGTGGGCGCTCGGCGCCGCGGTGCAGGGCCGCTGGGGCGACCTGCTCGGCAACGCCCGCATCACCGTGCTCGGCACGGTGCTGCTGTTCGCGGCGATCGCGATCGCCGGTGTGACGGCGCTGTGGCACCTCGAACCGGTCGTGCTCGTCGTGGGCTGGTCGCTGGCCGGCGCCGGCATGGGGCTGATGTACCCGCGCCTGACCGTGCTGACGCTGGCGTACTCGACGCCGCAGAACCAGGGGTTCAACTCGTCGGCGCTGTCGATCTCGGACTCGATCGGGTCGGCCGTCGTGATCGCGACCATGGGGATCGTGTTCACCGCCCTGGTCGGCACCGGCGTCGCGTACCCGGTGGTCTTCGGGATCGGTGCCGCGGTGGCGCTGCTGGCGCTGATCCCCGGTCTCCGGCTCGGGCACGCCCACGAGCCCGCCCGCGAGTGAGTATTCGCGCCGCCGAGTGAGTATTCGCGCCGCCGAGTGAGTATTCGGGGGAGGCGACGGCGCGGCATCCGCTTGCCAGTTCTTCGGAGTTCTGCGGTATTTCGGAGCCGATCGCGCGGACTGGTCCGGAGTATTGCGGTTCTCCGAAGTTGTGGCGCGGCAGGGCGGGCAGGGCGGGCAGGGCGGGCAGGGCGGGCTGGACGGGGAGGGCGGGCGGGACGGGCGGATGCCGCGGCTCAGTTCTCCGCTTTGCCCAGGCGCCAGTAGCCCATGAACGCGACCGCGCGGCGGTCGACGCCCTGCTCAGAAACGAGCTGACGCCGCAGCGTCTTGATCGCCCCCGACTCGCCGGCCAGCCACGCGTACAGTGGGGCGCTCTTGAGCGCGGCGCCGCCCTTCGCGGTGCGGGGGACCTCCCAGAGGATCTCGTTGTCCACGTCGATCTCCTCGACCGCGGCTCCGCGACCGGCCGGTGCCAGGCGCGCGGCGGCATCGGCCACAGACGGCAGCAGGTGCGCGTGGCGGTCGTCGCTGCGCGCACTGATGACGTACTCGAACCCGGCGTGATGCGGCAGGTACGCCGCGTCGGCGGGGTCGGGGACTTCCAGCACCACGACTCCGCACGCCTCTTCGGGCAGCTGCTCCAGGATCACGGCGAGCGCGGGCGCGGCGGTCTCGTCGCCGGCCAGCAGCATGTGGTCAGTGCGTGCGGGCGGGACGAAGTCGATCCCGAAGCTCACACCGGTGTGCGCGACGGTGGGCGCGAAGATCAGCACCTCGTCGCCGACGACCGCGCGCTCGATCCACGCCGATGCCGGTCCCTGCACGTCGTGGGCCACCATGTCGATGTCGACCTCGTGCGCGTCGGCGCGCACGGCGCGGGTCGTGTAGGTGCGAAACGGCGGCCGGGCGTCTTCGGGCAGGTCCCGCCACTGCAGGTACCAGTTCTCGCCGGTCGGCATGGCATCCAGCCCCACCGTCAGCGTCGGGAACACGATCTTCACGCGCTGGTCGAATCCGGGGTCGCCGTACTCGGCGAGGTCGTCGCCGGCGAACGTGAACCGGCGGAAGCTGGGGGTCAGGTCGGTGATCGCGCTCACCCGCGCGCGGAAGAAGCGGGACGTGTCAGCGGCTGCCATCGGGATCTCCAGGTGCGGTCGGTTCGGGCACTGCCGGGTCGGGCGCGGGCAGGACGTGATGGCGACCGCGAGGCAGCACGATCGGGGATCCCGAAACAGGGTCGGGGACCACGACGCAATCCAGATCGAACACGTCGCGGATGAGGTCGTCGGTGATGACCTCCGACGGCGCACCGCAGGCTACGACGCGCCCGGAGCGCAGCGCGAACACGTGATCGGCGTAGCGGGCGGCGAGGTTAATGTCGTGCAGCACCATGACGATCGTCGTGCCGCGGTTGCGGTTGAGGTCGGTCAGCAGGTCCAGCACCTCGACCTGGTGCGCCACGTCGAGGAACGTCGTCGGCTCGTCCAGCAGCAGCACGTCGGTCTCCTGCGCCAGCGCCATCGCGATCCACACCCGCTGCCGCTGCCCACCCGACAGCTCGTCCACGGGACGGTCTGCCAGGTCCGTGGTGCCGGTGTCGCTCAGCGCCTGCGCGACGACGGCGTAGTCGTGTTCGCTCCACCGCGCCATCAGCTTCTGATGCGGATGCCGCCCCCGGCCGACGAGGTCCGACACGGCGATGCCCTCCGGCGCGATGGGGCTCTGCGGAAGGAGCCCCAGCGTGCGGGCGATCTCCTTCGTCGGTTGCCCGCGCAGCGCCTTGCCGTCCAGGAGCACCTGACCGGACGTGGGCGAGATGAGCCGGGCCAGCGCGCGCAGCAGGGTCGACTTGCCGCAGCCGTTGGCCCCGACGATCGCGGTGATGCGGCCGGGCGGGATCTCCAGGTCGAGACCGTCGATCACGGTGCGATCACCGTATGCGAGGGTGAGCGCCTCGGCGGTGAGGGTGTGGGCGGTGCTCATAGCGAGCCTCCCGAGCGGTTGGTCCTGACGAGAAGGTAGATGAGGTAGGGCGCACCGAGGATGCCGGTGATGACGCCGACCGGGTACCGGTTGCCGACCGCGAACTGACCGATCAGGTCGGCCACGAGTACGAGCAGCGCGCCCACCAGCCCGGCCGGCAGCAGCAACGACCCGCCGGAGCCGACGACGCGGGCCGCGATGGGTCCCGCCATGAACGCGACGAATGCGATGGGGCCGGCGGCGGCGGTCGCAAAGGCCAGCAGAGTCACCGCGCCGACGATCAGCAGCACCCGCGTGCCGTTGATGTGCACGCCCAGCGCGGCGGCCGTGTCGTCGCCGAGTCGCAGCGCCCCGAGATTGCGCCCCTGGCTGAGCATGATCGGCACGATGAGAACGCACGCTGCGAGCACCGGCAGCACGGTGGACCACGTTGCGCCGTTGAGGCTGCCCGAGAGCCACTGCATCGCCGTCTGCAGGTCCCAGGCCGCAGCACGCGAGAGGACGTACGTCACGACGCTGTCGAGCATCGCCGCGATGCCGATGCCGATCAGGATCAACCGCGTGCCAGCGAACCCGCCCCGGTTGGACAGCAGGTAGATCACCGCCGCGGCCAGCAGCGCGCCGCCGAGGGCGAGCAGCGAGACGGCGCTGTCGTCCAGCGCCAGCACGATGATGCCGATCACCGCGGCAGCGCTCGCGCCGGAGGTGATGCCGATGATGTCGGGGGAGGCGAGCGGGTTGCGCAGCATCGTCTGGAAGGTCGCGCCGGCCAGCCCCAGGGCGAAGCCGGCGAACAGTCCGAGCGTCGCACGGGGAAGGCGCAGCTCACCGACGGTGAACGACGCGCCGGGCACGGTCTGCCCGAAGATGACAGCGAGCACTTCGCCGGGGGAGTAGAAGGTCTGCCCGATCATGAGGCTCAGCGCGTAGACCACCGCGATCAGCGCGATGAGGAGGCAGGTCACCGATGCCCGCCGACGCAGCCGCGACTTCCTGCCGGCGCGGATCAGCTGCGCGGTCACAGTTCTCTCACCTTCTGGCGGCGCACGATCCAGATGAACACCGGGGCGCCGATGAGAGCGGTGATGATGCCGACCTCGATCTCGGACGGGCGTGCGACGACCCGCCCGACGACGTCGGCGGCCACGAGCAGCGCTGCCCCCGCGACGGCGGAGAACGGCAGCAGCCAGCGGTGGTCGGTGCCGATGAGCAGCCGGCACAGGTGCGGGATCACCAGGCCGACGAAGCCGATGGGGCCGGCGATCGCGGTCGCCGCGCCGCACAGCACGATGGCGCCGGCAGAGGAGATGAGCCGCGTGCGCGCGACGTGCTCGCCGAGACCGGCGGCAAGATCGTCGCCCAGCGCCAGCGAGTTCATACCGCGCGCGGTGGCCAGGCAGATCAGCGCGCCGATGGCGAGCACCGGCAGCAGCGCGCCGATGCGGTCCCAGGTGGCGCCGCCGACGCCGCCGATCTGCCAGAAGCGGAACGTCTCGAGCACGTCCACCCGCGGCAGCAGCACCGCGCTGACCAGCGACATGAACGCCGCGGAGGTGGCAGCACCGGCGAGCGTGAGCTTCAGCGGGGTGGCACCGCCGCGGCCGAGCGAACCGACGCTGTAGACGAAGACCGCCGCACCGGCGGCGCCGGCGATCGCGACGGCCATGACGCTGTACGGCGCAGACAGACCGAAGAAGGCGATGCCGACCACGACGGCCAGGCTCGCGCCGCCGGAGACTCCGAGGATGCCGGGGTCAGCCAGCGGATTGCGGGTGACCGCCTGCATCGTCGCCCCTGACATCGCCAGCGCCGCCCCGACCAGGATCGCCAGCACGGTGCGCGGCAGTCGCGCCACGACCGCCGCCTGCGCGATGCCGTCGGTGTCTCCGCCGAAGGCCTGGATGATCTCTGCGAGGGATACATCCCGCACGCCGAAGGCGACGGATGCCACGACGGCCAATGCCAGCACCACGGCGCCTGCTCCGACCCACGCCAGCCGCACCGCCACCGGACGCCGCAGAGCGGCGGTCTCCGGCAGCGGTGCGGGAGTGCGAAGGTCGGTCACCTCGTCTAGCCGAGCGCGCCCGCGAGCACCGCGAAGTACTCGTCGATGCCCCAGCCGATCGACAGCGGCGACGGGTTCGCGGATGCCGCGAGCGGCGTGGAGTCCTCGAGGATCGCGATGCGGCCCTCGGCGATGGCGGGAATGCGTGAGAGCAGCGGATCAGCCTGCAGCTGCTCGATGATCGCCCCGTCGGCGGAGCCGTAGGTGACGAACACGTCGACGTCGGCGAAGCGGTCGGCCTGCTCCGAGCTGACGGTGACGTAGAACGCGTCCGTGCCTTCGGATTCCTCGGTCACTACGGCGGGTGCGGGCAGTCCCAGGCTCTCCAGGAAGCCCGGCCGGGTGTCGTGGCTCGTGTAGAAGCCGACGGTGCTGAGGTCTGCGGCATCCAGGTAGGAGAACAGCACCTTCGCATCGGCAAGTCCCGGCTGCGCCGCAAGGGCGGTGTCGATCTCGGCGTGGAGATCCTCGACCAGCTGCTCGCCTTCCTCGGCGAGACCGAGCGCAGCGGAGTTGAGCAGCGTCATGTCCTCCCACGAGGTGGCCCAGGGGATCTCGGGGAACGCGACGACCGGCGCGATCTTCGACAGCGTGTCGTACTCCTCCTGAGTCAGGCCGGAGTAGGAGGCGAGGATGACGTCGGGGTTCGTGTCGGCGACGGCTTCGAAGTCGATGCCGTCGGTCTCGTCGAACAGCACCGGGGTCTCGGCGTCGAGCTCCTCAAGGCGCTCCTGGACCCACGGCAGCACGCCGTCCCCGTCATCGTCGCCCCACGCCGCCTTGGCCATGCCGACCGGAACGATGCCGAGGGCCAGAGGCACTTCGTGGTTCGCCCACGCGACGGTGGCGACGCGTTCGGGCTTCTCCGTGATCGTCGTCTCGCCGAGTGCGTGCTCGATCGTGACGGGGAACGTCCCATCGGACGATCCGGCCTCGCCGGCGGCATCCTCGGGGGTGTTGCCGGCACAGCCGGAGAGCAGCAGGGTGGCCGCGGCGACGGCGGCGGTGGCGACTGCGAAGCGAGTGCGGGGCATGGCAACCTCCGATGGTTGAGTGAGCCCGACAATGTTAGGGCAGGCTTACTTTACTTCCTGTCCCTGTGATGTGCCGAATCGAAATCGACCAGTCGGTTGCAGCGCAGTGCGGCCAGCAGGAGGGTGAGCACGGCGGCGAGACCGACGCCTGTCCGATGAGGCTATGGACGCGGTGCCCGCGGGTACATCAGCCTGCGGTGCCGTCCGCCCCCGTACCCAGGGGTGAAGTGATGCGGTGGGCGATGAAGTCGTCAAGCTCGCGGGGCGCGGCAGTCCCGCGGGCGTGCCTGCGGCGCCGGATGGCGGAGACCCGGTCGATTGCGACACCGATGACCAGCGCCAGCAGGATGCCGGCGAGGGCGCTGAGCAGCGGCTGGTCGGCAAGCCAGTGGCCCGCCACCAGTCCGAGACCCGTGCTGTACGCCGCCCAGGTGACGACGGCGATGGCGCTGAGCGGGAGGAAGCGGCGCCATCCGAAGCCCAGCGCTCCGGCGGACATGTTCACGGCGACACGGCCGACGGGGATGTAGCGGGCCCCGATGATCAGCGGCGCACCGCTGCGATCCAGGGCTGTCCTTGCCCACGTGAAGGTGGCGGCCACCCGGGGCCGGCGCATCCAGGCCCACCGCCGCATGCCGACCGAGTGACCGACCGCGTAGGCGAGGTTGTCGCCGATCAGCGCACCGGCGGCGGCGACCGTCGCCAGCAGCACCAGGTTCGGACCCCCCGCCGACACCGTCACGGCGGCCGCGGCGACCAGCACCGTCTCGCTCGGCACCGGCGGGAAGAACCCGTCCACGATGGCCAGGGTGAGCATGAGGAGGTACAGCCACGGTGAGGCCACCGCCTGCAGGATGAGCTCGTTGACGACGTCCATACCGCGACGTTATGAACCCGGCGCGCGCTCCCGCATCCCTCTGAAGTAGCACAGGGTCACCCGCTGGTGGTGTCTTGGGGCGTCGGGCGGGCGCCCAGGTGGCCCGACCTATACTGGGAGGCTGGCCCCGCGCCAGACCCCACCACCCCCTTTGAGAACGGACGTTCGCTGTGCTTGCCGTACACGACCTCGAGATCCGCGTAGGCGCCCGCGTGCTTATGTCGAATGTCTCCTTCCGCGTGTCCGACGGCGACAAGATCGGTCTCGTCGGCCGTAACGGGGCGGGAAAGACCACCCTCACGAAGGTGTTGGCCGGCGATCTGCAGCCTGCCGACGGCAGGGTGGACCGCTCCGGAGAACTGGGCTACCTGCCGCAGGATCCCCGCAGCGGCAACCCCGAAGACCTCGCCCGCACCCGCATCCTCGATGCCCGCGGTCTGGGGCAGCTGGCCATCGGCATGCACGAGGCGTCGCTGGCGATGGCATCGGACGATGCGGATACCGCGGCGAAGGCCATGCGCAAGTACGGCAACCTCACCGAGCGGTTCGAGGCCCTGGGCGGCTACACCGCCGAGGCCGAAGCGGCCACCATCGCGCACAACCTGTCGCTGCCGGACCGCATCCTCGACCAGCCGCTGTCGACCCTCTCCGGTGGGCAGCGTCGCCGCATCGAGCTGGCCCGCATCCTTTTCTCCGACGCCGAGACGATGATCCTCGACGAGCCGACGAACCACCTCGACGCCGACAGCGTCGTGTGGTTGCGCGAGTTCCTCAAGAACTACAAGGGCGGGCTCATCGTGATCTCGCACGACGTGGAGTTGGTCGGGGAGACGGTCAACCGCGTGTTCTACCTCGACGCGAACCGCCAGGTCATCGACGTCTACAACATGAACTGGAAGAACTACCTGCGTCAGCGGGTGGCCGACGAGGAGCGCCGCAAGAAGGAGCGCGTCAACGTCGAGAAGAAGGCCACCGTCCTGCAGCTGCAGGCTGCCCGGTTCGGTGCGAAGGCGTCCAAGGCGGCTGCCGCGCACCAGATGGTCGCGCGCGCCGAGAAGATGCTCGCGGGCCTGGACGACGTGCGTCAGCAGGACCGCGTGGCCAAGCTGCGTTTCCCCAAGCCGGCGCCGTGCGGCAAGACGCCGCTCATGGCCACCGGTCTGTCGAAGTCGTACGGGTCGCTGGAGATCTTCACCGACGTCGACCTCGCGATCGACCGCGGCTCGAAGGTCGTGGTGCTGGGGCTCAACGGAGCGGGCAAGACGACGCTGCTGCGCATCCTCGCCGGCGTCGACCAGCCCGACACCGGACGCCTGGAGCCCGGGCACGGCTTGAAGATCGGTTACTACGCGCAGGAGCACGAGAACCTCGATGTGAACCGGTCGGTGCTCGAGAACATGATGTCCGCCGCTCCGGACATCAACGCGACCGAGGCGCGCAAGGTGCTCGGCTCGTTCCTGTTCACCGGTGACGACGTGCTCAAGCCCGCATCTGTCCTCTCCGGTGGCGAGAAGACGCGACTGTCGCTGGCGACGCTCGTCGTCTCCAGCGCCAACATGCTGCTGCTGGATGAGCCCACCAACAACCTCGACCCTGCGTCGCGCGAAGAGATCCTCGATGCGCTGTCGCACTACGAGGGCGCTGTCGTGCTGGTCTCGCACGACGAGGGCGCAGTGCATGCCCTCAACCCCGAGCGGGTGCTCATCCTCCCGGACGGCGTCGAGGACCTCTGGGGCCGCGACTACGCGGACCTGATCACGCTCGCCTGACCGGCCGGCGTCCGCGCCGCCCTCAGGGCGGGCGGCTCAGCGGCCGGCGGTGTCCAGCAGGGCGTCTTCGGCCTCGGCGTCGCGGTCGCGGCGCTTCTTCTCCGGCCGCGGTCGGCGTGCGGGGCGCGGTGCCGGCGCATCCGGATCGCCCGCGTGCGCTGCTGCTGCCGCGGCGTCCGCGCGGTCGGCGGCGTCCTCGCGGCGGTGGCGCAGTTCGGAGCGGATCATGTACGCGATGAAGATGAAGCCCATGATCGCGAAGAGGATCCACTGGATCGCGTACGACAGGTGGGGACCTGGGTCCTCGGACGGTGAGGCGATGGCGTTCGGCACGGTCGCCGGGGCCGGATCCTCGCTGATGAGAAGACCGTAGGCATCCCGCACCAGATCATCGCCGCCGTCGATCTGGTCGGCGATCAGCGGCAGATGGATGGTGGGGACCTGACCTTCGGGGGCCGAGCGACCGGAGGTGGGGAGGGCCTCGCCCGCCTTCAGGCGCACTACGACGGTGGCGGGTCCCTCCGGAGCCGCCGGCACGACATCGGGCTCCGGCTGGTCGCTGCCCGGCCGCACCCAGCCGCGGTCCACCAACAGGACGCGACCGTCGTCGGTGTGGAAGGGCACCAGCACCTCGTACGCCGACGTGCCGCCGTGCGGGCGGTTGCGGACGAGAAGTTGTGAGGCCGTGTCGTACTCGCCGACGAGAGTGACCGGATGCCACTGGTCGCCGGGGTCGAATTCGCCCCCGGCGGGGAGGAGTTCGGCCAGCGGCACCGGAGTGGCGTCGTAGTTCTCGGCCACGAGTTCCAGTTGCGTGCTGCGCGCCTCGTTGCGGTCGAATTGCCATTGCGAGAGGTAGGCGCAGGCGATCGCGAAGACGATGGCCACGGCCACGTACCCCGCCCACCGTGCGGCGGTGGGCATCGGCCGACGGCTCACGGGGTACCCGCCTCGACGAGCGGCTCGACCGCGACCGGGAAGTCGCGCGCGGCCAGGTAGTCCCTCAGATAGTCGACATGCTCGTCGCAGGCCGACCAGAGCTTGCGGCGGTCGGCGGGGTGGATGCGGGGGTTGCGCCACACCACCAGCCACCGGGCCGCGGCCTGGCATCCGGCGCGCGAGCAGACGCTGTCGGTCACTTCTGAATCGCTCCGGGTTCCGATGGTGGCTGTTCGTCGAGCCTGATCACGTCAGGCCGCTCGGCGGGCGACGGCGGCGGGGCAGCGGCAGCAGTGATGGCCCGCTCCGGGTTCTCTGCGACGCGCGACCGGGTGTCCTTGCCGACGTTGGCCAGCACCACCGCGAAGTACGGCAGCACGATCGCGCCCAGCGCGAGCACGGCCGTGTGCCAGCCGTAGGGCGTGATGAGCACCATCAGCACGAAGCACGCGGCACGCACGCCCATCGTGATGTAGTAGGTGGTCATCCGCGAACTCGCATCATCCCGCGGAGCGGGCGGAAGCGAGGTGGCTGACTGCGCTCTGGTCGACTTCTTCACGGTGCATCCAGCCTACGCCGCGCGCGGCGGGCCGGAACCGGTCAGTACATCGTCGAGTTGGATACCCCGATCGCGGCCAGCACGAAGATCAGGATGATCAGGGCGACCAGCCCCAGGCCCACCCAGCCGACGATCACGCCGGCCAGCGCCATGCCGCGGCCCTTCTCGCCGGTCGTGGCGATCTGCTTGAGGGCGATGTGGCCCATGATCGCACCGGCGATGGAGCCGATGATGGGCAGGATGCCGACCGCGCCGACGATGCTCGCGATCATCGACACGATCGCCAGCACGTTCGTCTTCACGCCGCTGTAGCCGTAGCCAGCGCCGTACGGAGCCTGCCCGTACGCGTTGTAGGCGGGCGGCGGGTACGCGCCGGGCTGCGCTGCGGGCGCGCCGTATGCCGGCTGCTCGGTGTACGGCGGCTGCGCCGGGTACGGCGGCTGCGCTGCGGGGTAGGGCTGCTGGGCTGCGGGGTACGACGGCTGCCCGGTTGGCGGGGCGTACGTCTGCGGCGGGCTGTAGGCGGGCGGCGGGGTGTACGGCGGGGGGCTGTACGCAGGAGGAGTCGGCGGCGCCGGCTCGTTCGTGCCTTCGGCGGGGGGAGTGCTGTCCGGAGTGCTCAACGGCGTGCCTTTCCTAGAACCTGCCTTCAGCCTAGTGCCGTCGGGGGCCGCGAAACGGGCGCGGCGTTAGGCTGGGGCGGTTTCGTATCCGCGCACATCAGGGAGCTGGTTCATGACCACCGCACGCGTCGTCCTCGTCACCGGAGGCAACCGCGGCATCGGCCGCGCGATCGCCGCGCGCTTCGTCGCCGAGGGGTACCGGGTGGCCGTCACAGCACGCTCCGGCGAGGGCCCGGAGGGCACCCTGACGGTGCGGGCCGATGTGACGGATGCCGCGTCGTTGGATGCCGCCTACACCGAGGTGGAGCAGCAGCTCGGCCCGGTCGAGGTGGTCGTCGCCAACGCCGGCATCACGAAAGACACGCTGCTGATGCGCATGACCGAGGACGACTTCGACTCCGTCGTCGCCACCAACCTCGGCGGCACGTTCCGGGTGGTCAAGCGCGCGTCGAAGGGGATGCTCCGCGCTCGCTGGGGGCGCGTGATCCTCATCTCCAGCGTCGTGGGCCTGTACGGCTCGGCCGGGCAGACCAACTACGCCGCGTCCAAGAGCGCTCTGGTGGGGTTCGCCCGGTCCCTCACGCGCGAGCTGGCCGGTCGCGGCATCACCACCAACGTCGTGGCGCCCGGGTTCATCGAGACAGAGATGACCGCCGCCCTGCCCGAGCAGACGCAGACCGAGTACAAGCGCAACATCCCCGCCGGCCGCTTCGCGACGGCCGACGAGGTCGCCGGCGTCGTCGCCTGGCTCGCCTCCGACGACGCCGCCTACATCTCCGGTGCCGTGATCCCCGTCGATGGGGGCCTCGGCATGGGTCACTGACCCGCAGCCGGGATCAATTCGCCCTCACGCCGGGCGTGGCATCCGACATCCACCACCGGCCCAGCGTCTCCCCAAGACAGGAGGACTCCCGGACACAGGAGGTTTCGGCCGCAATTGTCCTGTGCCGGTGAGTTCTCCTGTGCCGGGGAGACGCGTCAAGGCAGGAGCGGGATCACTTCGCGCAGGTCCAGCCCGGCGATGACCAGGTCGGCGCGGGCCCGCACCGCGGGCTTGGCGTTGAAGGCCAGGCCCAGGCCGGCGGCCGCCATCATCTGCAGGTCGTTCGCGCCGTCGCCGATCGCGATGGTGCGCGACAGGGGCACCCCGTGATGGGTGGCCCACTCGCGCAGTGCGGCGGCCTTGGCGGCGGCATCCACGATCCCGCCATCGACGACGCCGGTCAGTGCGCCGTCCGCGGCGACGAGCCGGTTGGCGCGCCACACGTCGACGGCGAGGCCCGGGGCGACGGTGTCGAGGATCTCGTGGAACCCGCCGGAGACCACCGCGGCGACGCCGCCGCGGTCGTGGATCTCGTCGATCAGCGCCTGCGCTCCCAGCGTGGGCTCCACTCGGGCGAGTACCCGCGCGAAGAATGCCACCGGCACACCCTGCAGCTGTGCGACGCGTGAGCGCAGGCTCGCGGCGAAGTCGACCTCGCCGCGCATCGCCGCCTCGGTCGCCGCAGCGACCTCGGCGCCGCGCCCTGCTTCATCGGCGATGAGCTCGATGACCTCGTTGCGGATGAGCGTGGAGTCGGCGTCGAACACGACGAGGAACCGGGCAGGCATCACGCCTCCACGCTAGTGCCCGCCCGAGGCGGGTCAGCGATCGACGACGGTGTTCTTGCCGACGATCGTGATGCCGGAGTCGGTAACGGTGAACCCGCGCGACAGGTCTCGCGACCGGTCGACGCCTACCGTGGCGCCGTCCAGCAGCCGCACGTTCTTGTCGAGGATGGCCCGGTGCACCCGTGCCCCCGCGCCGATGGAGACGTGGTCGAACAGGATCGAGTCGGTGATGGTCGAGCCGCCACCGGTGAGAGCCCATGGCCCCACGACGCTGCGTTCCAGGTGCGTGCCGGACAGCACCGAGCCCAGCGACACGATGGAATCGATCGCGTTGCCCATGCGTCCCACCGAGTCGCGCACGAACTTCGCCGGCGGCGAGTTGACCGTCTGCGAGTGGATCGGCCAATCGGTGTTGTACAGGTTGAACACCGGCAGCGTGGAGATGAGATCCATGTGCGCGTCGAAGAACGAGTCGATCGTTCCCACGTCGCGCCAGTAGTCGCGGTCGCGATCGTTGGAGCCCGGCACCTCGTTGCGCTTGAAGTCGTAGACGCCGGCTTCGCCGCGGTCCACGAAGTAGGGGATGATGTCGCCGCCCATGTCGTGGTTGGACGTGGGCACCTCGCCATCGGCCTCGACCGCTGCGATCAGCGCGTCGGTGGTGAAGATGTAGTTGCCCATCGATGCGAGCACCTCGTGCGGCGCGTCGGGCAGGCCGGTGGGGTTCTGCGGCTTCTCGAGGAACCGGTTGATCTTCGTGGGGTCGTCATCGGTGACTTCGATCACGCCGAACTGGTTGGCCATCGAGATGGGCTGGCGGATGCCGGCGACGGTGGCAGGCAGCCCCGAGGCGATGTGCGCGTCGAGCATCTGCTGGAAGTCCATGCGGTACACGTGGTCGGCGCCGACCACCGCGACGATGTCGGGCTTCTCGTCATTGATGAGGTTGAGGCTCTGCAGGATGGCGTCGGCCGATCCGGAGAACCAGCGCTTGCCCAGGCGCTGCTGCGCGGGCACGGAAGCGACATAGGAGTCCAGCAGCGGCGACATGCGCCACGTCTGGGAGATGTGACGGTCGAGGCTGTGGGACTTGTACTGGGTGAGCACGACGATCTGGCGCAACCCCGAGTTGATGAGGTTGGAGATCGCGAAGTCGATCAGGCGGTACTGGCCTCCGAACGGCACCGCGGGCTTGGCTCTGTCCGCGGTGAGCGGCATGAGACGTTTGCCCTCGCCTCCGGCGAGGATGATTCCGAAGACCTTCGGGGTCGCAGGCATGACTCAACACTATGGCCCCGTCAACCGGCGAACCAGCAGGGAGCAAACACTTGCGCTTGTACTAGCGTTCGTGGCATGCGCGTCGACATCGTCACCAAGGAATACCCGCCGGAGATCTATGGCGGGGCAGGGGTCCACGTCACCGAACTGGTCAAATCGCTGCGTGCGCAGCTGGAGGTGCGGGTGCGGGCCTTCGGCGCCGACCGCGACGAGGAGGGCACCGTGTCGTACGGGGTGCCGGCCGAGCTGGCAGACGCCAACGGCGCCGTGCAGACCCTCGGCACGGACCTCGAGATCGTCGGCGACATCGCCGGTGCCGACGTCGTGCACAGTCACACTTGGTACGCCAACTTCGCCGGCCACCTGGCCTCGCTGCTGCACGGCATCCCGCACATCGTCACGGCGCACTCGCTGGAGCCGCTGCGGCCGTGGAAGGCCGAGCAGCTGGGCGGCGGCTACGCCATCTCCAGCTACATCGAGAAGACCGCCTACGAAGGCGCCGCCGCGATCGTCGCGGTGAGCGAGGGCATGCGGCAGGACATTCTGCGCAGCTACCCGGCGCTGGATCCCGACAAGGTGCGGGTGATCTACAACGGCATCGACGTCGATGCGTGGCATCCGGTCTCCGACCCCGGACTGCTCACCGAGTTGGGGGTGGATGCCGCACGGCCCAGTGTCGTGTTCGTCGGTCGCATCACCCGCCAGAAGGGCCTGCCGTATCTGCTCCGCGCCGCGGCTCTGCTGCCCCCCGAGGTGCAGCTGGTGCTGTGCGCCGGGGCGCCGGACACCCCGCAGATCATGGCGGAGGTGCAGGAGCTCGTGCGCGGACTGCAGGAGACCCGCTCCGGGGTCGTCTGGATCGACCGGCACCTGTCCCGGCATGAGCTGTGCACGCTGCTGTCGGCGGCGACCACTTTCGTCTGCCCGTCCGTGTACGAACCGCTCGGGATCGTCAACCTCGAGGCGATGGCGTGCGGTGCCGCCGTGGTCGGCACGGCTACCGGCGGCATCCCCGAGGTGATCGTCGACGGCGTGACCGGTCGACTGGTGCCCATCGAGCAGGTGCAGGACGGCACCGGCACCCCCATCGATCCGGACAAGTACGTCTCCGACCTCGCGGCGGTGCTCACCGAGGTGGTGTCCGATCCGGAACGCGCCGCAGCGTACGGTCGCGCCGGTCGCAGTCGGGCCACCGACGACTTCAGCTGGCAGGCGATCGCCGACAGCACGGCGGCGCTTTACGCGGAGGTGGCCGGCGCCGGCCGTTAGGCTGGGGTCATGGCTGAAGTTCTCGAGTTCTCCGACGTCGTCGTCCGCCGGAATGACCGGAACATCGTCGATCGCGTCGATTGGACCGTCACCGACGATCAGCGGTGGGTGATCCTCGGACCCAACGGGGCCGGCAAGACCACCGTCCTGCAGCTGGCCGCCTCGCTGCTGCACCCGACGTCCGGCGCGGTCACCATTCTGGGCGAGCGGCTGGGCCGCACCGACGTGTTCGAGCTGCGTCCCCGCATCGGCTTCGCCTCGTCCGCGATGGCACGCCGCGTGCCGCCGGAGGAGACGGTGCTCAACGTCGTGCTCACCGCGGCGTATTCGGTGCTGGGCCGCTGGCACGAGGCGTACGAGGACATCGACGAGCGTCGTGCGCTGCGCGTGCTGGCCGAATGGAAGCTCGAGAACCTGGCCGACCGCACGTTCGGCACGCTGTCCGACGGCGAGCAGAAGCGGGTGCAGATCGCCCGTGCCGTGATGACCGACCCGGAACTGCTGCTGTTGGACGAGCCGACCGCGAGCCTGGACCTGGGTGCACGCGAAGAGCTGCTCGGGCTGCTCAGCGGCTACGCGCAGGCACCGACCACCCCCGCCATGGTGATGGTGACCCATCACGTGGAAGAGATCCCGGTGGGCTTCACGCACGTGCTGCTGCTGCGCGACGGCGCCGTGGTCGCCGCGGGCCCCCTCGAGACCACCCTCACGCCGGAGAATCTGCAGGAGACGTTCGGCATGCCGATCGCGCTGCACGTCGTCGGCGGCCGCTACGCCGCACGGGCAGAGTTCGCCGGTTCCTGAGCAGCCCGAACGGCTGATAGAATCGACCCTTGGTGCACTCGCACCTCAGACTTTGACCGTTCTGGCAAAATCCAGAGCATCACCTCAAGGACATCTCATGAAGACTGACATCCACCCCGACTACCGTCCGATCGTGTTCCGCGATCTCGGCTCGGGAGACCTGTTCCTCACCCGTTCGACCGTCACCAGCGACAAGACCGTCGAGTTCGAGGGCACCGAGTACCCCGTGATCGACGTCGAGATCTCGTCGGCCTCGCACCCGTTCTACACGGGCAAGCAGCGCATCATGGACTCGGCCGGTCGCGTCGAGAAGTTCAACCAGCGCTTCAAGAACTTCGGCACCAAGTAAGTCGCCGCGAGAAAGGCCCCGCTTCGGCGGGGCCTTTCTCGTTGCGCGTTGCGCGCGCGTTTCGTCTCGCTGCGCTCGCTCAACGACCGGCGGGGACCGCGCGTCAGCGCACCGGCCAGCTGCCGTCGAGCTTGTCGTCCGCATCGAGCCGGCCGATCTTGACGAAATACTCCGTCAGGCTCGCGGCTTGGGCGCGAGCCCAGGCGATCTGCAGGGTGTGCAGCTCCTGCGCGGTGGGCGGCAGCTGCGCGCCGAAGCGCTCCGCGAGCGCCTGTGCCACCCGGCCGGCGGCGACGGCGTCGGCGCAGGCGTCGTGGGCGCCCTCCAGCGGCACCGCGTAGTGCGCCGCGACGGCCTCGAGCGTGCGCTTGCCGCGCCGGAAGCGGTCGTGTGCCTTGTCGACGACGAGCGGATCGATGACCGGCCCGGGGGTCTTCAGCGGGCGGATGCCGTGGCGCACCGCCTCGTGCTTGAGCAGCGAGAAGTCGTAGCACGCGTTGTAGGCGACCACCGGGATGCCGGCGGCGAACAGGCCGCGCAGCGCCGCGACCACATCGGCGACCACCTCGGGCGCGGCGCGCCCCTCGGCACGCGCGTGCGCGGTGGTGATGCCGTGCACCGCGGTGGCGCCCTCGGGGATCTCCACGCCGGGGTCCGCGATCCAGTCCCGGGCATGCACGACGGCACCGGAGCCGTCGATCACGCCGACGTGGGCCGTGACGATGCGGTCGGTCTCCACGTCGACACCGGTGGTCTCCAGATCGAACACACCCACCAGCCGCGTCCACGCGGGAATGCGCTCGGGCTCGGGGAAATCGAGGAGCGGCTCGGGTTGCCACATCGTCATGCCCCAACGCTAGAGGCGGCCGGCGACATCGGCGGCGAGGCGCACCGCCAGGGGCTCGTAGACTCTATGGATGGCCGCCGCGCACCCGTACGCACAGTCGCTCGCGCGCATCCCGGTGCGCCGCCACGAGGTGCCGGTGCAGGGCGGCGTGACCGCCTACTGGGAATACGGTCCGGCCGATGCGGAGCAGACGATCGTCGCGGTGCACGGCTTCCGCGGCGAGCACCACGGCCTTGAGCCGGTGGTCGCCCACCTTGACGGCATCCGCATCCTCATGCCCGATCTGCCGGGGTTCGGCGAGACCGCGCCGCTGCCGCACCGCCGCCACGATCTGGCCGCTTACGCGCAGTGGCTCACCGACTTCGTCGCGGCGACCGCGCCCGGCGCGGTGATCCTCGGCCACTCGTTCGGATCGATCGTCGTCGCCGCGGCCGTCGCCGGCGGACTGGCGACCCCGCGCGTCATCCTGGTCAACCCGATCGGCGCGCCGGCGCTGGAAGGCCCGCGCGGCATCCTCACTCGCCTGGCGGTGTTCTACTACTTCGCCGGCGCGAAACTTCCGAAGTCGCTGGGTAGCGCGCTGCTGCGCAGCCGCCTGATCGTGCGGGTCATGAGCATGTCGATGGCCAAGACCCGCGACAAGGCGCTGCGCCGTTTCGTGCACGACCAGCACGACACCTACTTCTCCCGCTTCGCCGACCGCGATGTGCTGCACGACGCGTTCCTCGCGTCGGTGTCCAACGACATCCGCGCGCACGCGCCCGCCATCGCCCAGCCGACGCTGCTGGTGGCCGCCGTGCAGGACGACATCACCTCGATCGAGGCCGAGCGGCACCTGGTGACGCTGTTCCCGGACGCGCAGCTGGTCGAGATCGACGGCGTCGGGCACCTCATCCACTACGAGACGCCGCAGCCGGCGGCCGAGGCCATCAGGCGCTTTCTGCAGCCTTCCGACGACGGTACGCGTTGACGTTCATGCGATTGCCGCAGTTGCCGGTGTCGCAGTAGCGCTTCGAGCCGTTCTTGGAGTAGTCGATGTACACCGAGAGGCAGTCGTCGGCTGAGCATTCCCGCACCCGTTCATAGGCGTCGGAGCGGATTATGTCGACGAACGCCATCGCCGTCTCCACCAGGATGCGCGTGGCGAACGGCGCCTCGTCCCCGGCGGCGTGGATGTGCCAGTCGTAGCCTTCGTGGATCACCAGCTGCGGCAGGGCGTGACCATCGCGCAGCATGGCGTTGACGAGGGGGACCGCCCCTGCCCGATCGGTCAGCCACAGCGCGCGCAGCCGGGGGCGGATGCCGCGCACGGCATCCACTTCGCGCTGGTCGTGGGTGAACGACCCGGTGTAGGGGTGCACGGCGAGGAACCGCTGCAGATCCTCCCGGGTTTCGAGTCGGTCCGTGCCGTCGACGTCGGTTTCGGGCATGGTGTTGACCAGGTCGACCGCCGCCGCGAGGGCCAGCGTGGTGTCACGAGCGAAAAGCATGTTGACCCCTGACGTGGGTAGGGCGTACCGTCACCAGTGAACCACACGACACTCCTGACAGGCCAGGCGCGCAATGACCACATCCACTGTTGCATCCTCGCTCGCCGTCGCGGGGACGCCACGCGTCGCGACGTCGGGGCTGATCATGGCCGTGACCTCGGCTTTCGCCTTCTCCTCGAGCGGACCGCTGGTGAAGCCGCTGCTGGAGGCGGGGTGGTCCCTGGGGGCCGCGCTGCTGGTGCGCATGGGGCTGGCCGGGCTCATCCTGTCCCCGGCGCTGGTGCGGGCGATCCGTCGGGAGCGCGGATTCCTCCGCCGCCACGGCGGCATCGTCGTCGCCTTCGGGCTGACCGCGGTCGCCGGCTGTCAGCTGTTCTACTTCGGCGCCATGCAGCGGATGCCGGTGGCCGTGGCCCTGCTCATCCAGTACATCGCGCCCGTGCTGCTGGTCGGCTGGGTATGGCTGCGCACGCGGCGGGCACCGTCCGCTCTGGTCATCGGCGGGTCGGTCGTCGCGATGGCGGGACTCGTGCTCGTGGTGGACCTCACCGGCGCGCGTTTCGACCTGCTCGGCACGCTGCTGGCGCTGTGCGCCGCGGTGTGTGCGGCGGCGTACTTCGCGATCGCCGAGCGCAGTGGCGACCGGCTCCCGCCGCTGGCCCTCGCCGCCGGCGGGCTGCTGACCGGCACCGCCCTCGTCGGCGTGCTGCTGCTGACGGGCATCCTGCCCTTCGCCGCGCCCGCCGTGACGGTCGTGGTGGCAGGGATGGCGTTGCCGTGGTGGGTCCCGCTCGGCTGGGTGGCCGCGCTCGGCACGACCGTCGGCTACGCCCTGGGGGTCATGGCCGTGCCGCGGACCGGCGCGCGCGTGGCGTCGTTCGTCGGTCTGTCCGAGGTGCTGTTCACGCTGATGCTCGCCTGGCTGCTCCTGGGCGAGGCGCCCGCGCCGGTGCAGTTCGTCGGGGGCGCGCTGGTGCTCACCGGTGTGGTGCTGGTGCGGATGGATGCCGCGGCGCCCGCGTCACCGGCATCCGCTGCCGTCTCGTCGCCCGCGTCGCCCAAGAGCGTCGCCGCGGGCTCGCCCGTCCTCTAACCCGCGCCCCGGGCACGAGGAGGGCCTCGCCTGTCACATACCGGGATTCGTGACAGGGGAGCGGGCGGGATGCCGCGGCGTCGCGGCGGCCGCGGCGGCCGCGCGGCGCGGCATCCGTGTGCCACAGTTTCGGAGAACTGCGGTTCTTCGGAGGGATTCGGGCTGTGGGCTCCGAAGTTGTGTAGATCCCCGAAGACGTGGCGCGGGCGCGTCAGCCCTGCTGGCCCGCCAGCGCCATGAGCGGGCGCACCCGGAAGCCGATGACCTCGTCCATGACGAGGGATGTCTCGGTGCGCTCAACCCCGTCGATGCCGAGGATGCGGGCGTCGATGTCGAACAGGTGCTGGGTGTCGCGTGCCGCGACCCGGACGACCAGATCCACCTGACCGCTCACGCCGTGCGCCTGGATCACTTCGGGGATGTCGGCGAGGTGCTGGGTGATCTGCGGGAGATCCGGCTGCCGTACGACGACCTCGAGCAGCGCCTCGATCGGGTAACCCAGGGCGTGCGGGGCGATCGCCCGCTCGTACGAGAGGAACACCCCGGCGCGGTCGAGCTTGGACATCCGTGCCTGTACTGTGTTGCGCGACAGGCTGAGGCGGTCCGCCAGGGCCACGACAGTGGCGCGCGGATCGTCGGCGAGGGCGTCCAAAAGGGCGAGGTCGACATGGTCGAGAGCAGTCATACTGCTCAACGGTAGCACGGGTGTGTGCGCATAAAATGCGCAACATGCTCAAGATTGACCGGGATGCTTGAGCTAGGTGCTCGTGCGACGTACGCTCACCGCAGTCGGCGACGAGGCCGGCGCACACGCGACGGCGTCCTCACGAGGGACGCCGGGACGGAGGCGACGATGGCGTATCCCCCGAGCACAGCGGCCCAGCCCGCAACCGATGTCGGAAGTGTAGCCCGGCTGATCACGCCCGACGGCGAGCGCGTCTCGGATCCGGCACTCGATCGCTGGGCGACAGACGTCGACGACGCGCTGCTGTCGGACCTCTACCGCGACATGGTGCGCACCCGACGCCTCGACACCGAGGGCGTGGCGCTGCAGCGGCAGGGGCAACTCGGGCTGTGGGCACCGAGCCTGGGTCAGGAGGCCGCACAGGTCGGCACGGCGCGCGCCCTGCGCGGGAGTGACTTCGTATTCCCGAGCTACCGGGAGCTGGGCGTGCAGCTGGTGCGGGGGGCGACCCCCACCCAGCTGATCCAGGTCTGGCGCGGCGAAGAGCAGTCGATGGGCGACCCGTTCGCCCGCGGCACGGCAGGTCCTCAGATCATCATCGGCGCGCAGACCCTGCATGCCGTCGGCTACGCGATGGGCATCCAGCGCTCCGCCCGGCCCGACGGCGCGCGAGCGGACGATGTCGCGGTGGCGTACTTCGGGGACGGGGCGTCCAGCCAGGGCGATGTCAACGAGGCGATGGTGTTCGCGGCATCCTTCGGCGCGCCCGTCGTCTTCGTGTGCTGCAACAACCAGTGGGCCATCTCCGAGCCGGTCGCGGTGCAATCGCGGTTCCCGCTGGCCAGGCGCGCACCCGCGTTCGGCATCCCGAGCCTGCGTATCGACGGCAACGACGTGCTGGCCGGCTTCGCGGCGATGCGGTGGGCACTGGAGCGCGCCCGCAGCGGCGCCGGTCCCGCCTACATCGAGGCGGTGACCTACCGCATGGGTCCCCACACCACCGCTGACGACCCCACCCGCTATCGCGACCCTGCCGAGCTGGAACTGTGGCGCGGGCGCGATCCGCTCACCCGCGTCGAGACGCTGCTGCGCGCACGAGGCGCGCTGGACGATGCCGCCGCCGCCGATATCGCCGCGGAGGCCGACCACCTGGCCGCGCAGATGCGCGCTGCCTGCCTGTCGTACCGCACCCGGGAGCCGCTGACGATCTTCGACGAGGTGTACGCCGAGCCGCACACCGGGCTGGAGCGTCAGCGCCGCGCCTATGCCGCCTATCTCGCCGGATTCGAGGAGGACCAGCGATGACCGAACTCACGATGGCCAAGGCCCTCAACGCCGCGCTGGATCGCGTGCTGACCGACGACCCGGCCGTGCTGCTGCTGGGCGAGGACATCGGTGCGCTCGGCGGCGTCTTCCGGGTGACCGACGGCTTGCTGGCCGGCCACGGCGCCGCGAGGGTGATCGATACGCCGCTGGCCGAATCCGGCATCATGGGCGCCGCGGTCGGCATGGCGTTCCGCGGGTTCCGCCCGGTGGTCGAGCTGCAGTTCGACGGGTTCGTGTACCCCGCCTTCGACCAGATCGTGTGCCAGGTCGCCAAGATGCACTATCGCACGCGTGGGGCGGTGCGGATGCCGCTGACGGTGCGCGTGCCCTGGGCCGGCGGTGTCGGGGCCGCCGAGCACCACTCCGAGTCACCGGAGGCGTACTTCGTGCACACCTCGGGGCTGCGTGTGGTCGCCGTGTCGAACCCGGCGGACGCCTATCTGATGCTGCGGCAGGCGATCGCCTCCGACGACCCGGTCGTTTTTTTCGAACCGAAGCGGCTTTATCACGCCAAGGGCGAGGTCGACCTCGACGCGGACCTGGCCGACGCCCCGCCGATGGGCCTGGCGCGGATCGTCCGGGAGGGGACGGATGCCACGATCGTCACCTACGGCGCACAGGTCACCACTGCACTGCAGGCGGCCACGGCCGCGGAGGACGACGGGCTGTCGCTGGAGGTGATCGACCTGCGATCGCTGTCGCCGGTGGACTACGACACCGTCGCGGCATCCGTGCGCAAGACCGGACGCGTCGTGATCACCCACGAGGCGCCGGGGGAGGCCGGCGTCGGCGCGGAGGTGTCCGCCGGCATCACCGAGCGCTGCTTCCACCACCTCGAGGCGCCGCCGGTGCGGGTCACCGGGCACGACATCCCCTACCCGCCGGCGAAGCTCGAGCGACACCACCTGCCGGACCTCGACCGCATCCTCGACGCCGTGGACCGGGTGCTACAGCGGCCCAACAGCCTCACCGGGGTGGAGCTGTGATCGCCGAGTTCCGGCTGCCGGATCTGGGTGAAGGCCTGCCGGAGGCGGAGCTGGTGACCTGGCTCGTGGCGGAGGGTGACGAGGTGACGCTGAACCAGACCCTCGCGGAGGTGGAGACCGCCAAGGCCATTGTGGAGCTGCCCTCGCCGCACGCGGGGCGCATCGCGGCGCTGCACGCGGCACCCGGCGAGGTGATCGCCGTGGGCAGCGTGATCGTCTCGGTCGAGGTCACGACCCAGACCGACGCGCTCGCCGAAGCGACCCCGGCGCCCCAACCGGAGACCGCCGAACCCGCGCCCGCCGCGCATCTGGTCGGCTACGGCGCCGCACCGCCATCCTCCGGCCGCCCGCAACGCCGCAGGCGCACCATCCGCACAGCAGTCGCCGCCGACGCCGATGTACTGCAGGCGGCGCCGCACGATGCCGTCCGCACCCTGGAATCTGAGCACCCGCACGGCGAGCGCCCCCGCTCCACTCCGCCGGTGCGCCGGCTGGCCAGGGAACTCGGCGTCGATCTGGCACAGGTGACCCCCACCGGAGCCGAGGGCCTGGCAACCCGCGCCGACGTCGAGGCGTTCGCGCGGCACGCAGATACACCGCCCCCGGCGACCGAGGGCGAGGTCACCCGCATCCCCGTCCGCGGCATCCGTCGTCACACCGCCGAGGCAATGGTGCGCAGCGCCTTCACGGCGCCCCACGCCACCGTCTTTCTCACCGTCGACGTGACCGAGACGATGCGGCTGCTCGCCTCGCTGCGCGAGGACCGGCAGCTGACCGGCCACCGCATCGGCATTCTCGCCGTCGTCGCCAAGGCGGTGTGCCTCGCACTGCCGCGGCATCCGATGCTCAACGCCCGCTGGGAGGGCGAGGAGATCGTGCTGTTCCACCGGGTGCACCTGGGCATCGCCGCGGCGACCGACCGGGGGCTCCTGGTGCCGAACGTGAAGGATGCCGGCACCCTCACGCTGGTCGAACTCGCCGACGCGATCACGCAGCTGACCGAGACCGCGCGTGCCGGCCGTACGGCGCCGGCTGCACTGGCGGGCGGGACGTTCTCGATCACCAACATGGGCGTGTTCGGAGTGGATGCCGGCACCCCGATCCTCAATCCGGGTGAGGCGGGGATCCTGGCGCTGGGCACCGTGCGACGCACCCCGTGGGAGCACGACGGGCAGATCGCGCTGCGTGACGTGCTGACCCTCAGCCTGTCCTTCGACCACCGGCTCGTCGACGGCGAGCAGGGTGCGCGGTTCCTGGCGGAGGTGGGCGCGCTGCTGCGGGAGCCGGGCCGGGCGATGCTGGTCGCGTGACCTGCTGCGAGCCGGGGGAGTGCGGCCGTCCTCAGGCGGTGAGGCTGGCGCGCGCCATCTCGCGCAGGATGCCTCGCACATCTGCGTCCGCGGAACCGTCACGGGCGGCCTGCAGGCTGTGGGGCGTGGAGTTGATGAGTCCGAAGCAGGCATGCGCGCGCACCCGCTGGTCGGCGGCCGACGGCGACGGCCGGCGGCGCGAGAGCACCTCGACCCACAGCTCGACGTATTCGCGCTGCAGGCGACGCACGGTGTGGAGGTCGGCCTCGCCGAGGCTGGCCAGCTCCCGGTCCTGCACGCGGATGACGTCCGCCGACGACAGCGCGAAGTCCACATGGAACGCGATGAGCGCATCCAGCGCCTCGTCGGGGGTTCCGCCTGCGGCGACCACCTCGCGGCCGCCCTCGAGCAGGGTGCGGCTCACTCCCACCAGGATCTCGCCCAGCAGAGCCTGCTTGTTGGGGAAATGCCGGTACACGGCCGGGCCGGAAAAGCCGACGGCCGTGCCCAGATCCTCCAGACTCACCCCGGCGAACCCGCGGTCGGCGAACAGCCGAGCGGCCTCGCGCACGAGCGCCGCCTGGCGGTCCGCCTTCGCGCGGTCGCGGTGGGTCGGTCCCGTTGCCATCTCAGTTAATCCTCGCTAACCTGAAGTCTCGGTTAGGGACAACTAACCACGTGCCTCGCCCGCCTCACAAGCGGGTGTGACGCGATCGTGACGTCGACGGAGACAGCATGAGCGCACCGGTCGCCGAACCCACTCAGCGGGAACTCGCGGAAAGCCTGCGCACGCGCCTCGCCGCCGTGGCCGCCGGCGGGGGAGACGCGGCACGGGAACGGCATCGTGCCCGCGGCAAACTGCTGCCCCGGGAGCGGATCACGCGCCTGCTCGACGAGGGCAGCGCGTTCCTGGAACTGGCTCCGCTGGCGGCAGAAGGACTCTACGACGCTCAGGCGCCCGCCGCCGGCGTCGTCGCAGGGATCGGCCTGGTGCAGGGCCGTCAGGTGATGGTGATCTGCAACGATGCCACCGTCAAGGGCGGCACGTATTACCCCCTCACCGTCAAGAAGCACCTGCGCGCGCAGGAGGTCGCGTTGGAGAACCGGCTGCCCTGCATCTACCTCGTCGACTCCGGCGGGGCCTACCTGCCGATGCAGGACGAGGTGTTCCCCGACCGCGACCACTTCGGCCGCATCTTCTACAACCAGGCGCGGCTGTCCGCCGCCGGCATCCCGCAGCTGTCGGCGGTGCTCGGATCGTGCACCGCCGGTGGTGCGTATGTGCCGGCGATGAGCGACGAGACCGTCATCGTGCGCGGACAGGGCACGATCTTCCTGGGCGGGCCGCCGCTGGTGAAGGCGGCCATCGGCGAGGTCGTCACGGCGGAGGAGCTGGGCGGGGGAGAACTGCACGCCCGCCGGTCCGGCGTCGCCGATCATCTCGCCGAGGATGACGAGCACGCCCTGGAGATCATCCGCGACATCGTACAGACACTGCCGCCGCCGGCGGACCCCGCGTGGCGGGTGCACGAGCCGGCCGAGCCCCAGGCGCCGGCCGCCGACCTCTACGACATCGTCCCGGTCGACGTGGCCCAGCCCTACGACGCCCGCCAGGTCATCGACCGCATCGTGGACGGCGACAGCGGGCACGAGTTCAAGCGGGAGTACGGCACCCCCCTGATCACGACGTTCGCCCGCATCCACGGTCACCCGGTCGGCATCCTCGCCAACAACGGGGTGCTGTTCGGCGAATCGGCGCTCAAGGGCGCGCACTTCATCGAGCTGTGCGACCAACGAGGCATTCCGCTGGTGTTCCTGCAGAACATCTCCGGGTTCATGGTGGGCCGCGACGCCGAGGCTGCCGGCATCGCCAAGGACGGGGCGAAGATGGTCACCGCGGTCGCCACGACCCGGGTGCCCAAGCTCACCGTCGTGATCGGCGGCTCCTTCGGCGCCGGCAACTACGCCATGTGCGGCCGCGCCTACTCGCCACGGTTCCTGTGGAGCTGGCCGGGCAGCCGCATCTCGGTGATGGGCGGCGCGCAGGCGGCATCCGTGCTCGCCACCGTGAAAGCCGACCAACTCACGGCCCGGGACGAAAGCTGG
This sequence comes from Microbacterium sp. zg-B96, assembly GCF_030246865.1. Lineage (NCBI taxonomy): Bacteria > Bacillati > Actinomycetota > Actinomycetes > Micrococcales > Microbacteriaceae > Microbacterium > Microbacterium sp. zg-B96. The sequence continues at coordinate 1,381,211 of NZ_CP126738.1, forward strand.
AGCGCCGAGGACCGCGCCGCCTTCGAAGCACCCGTGCGGGCGCAGTTCGCCCTGCAGAGCGACCCGTATTACGCCACCGCCCGGCTGTGGGACGACGGCATCATCGACCCCGTCGACACCCGCGACGTGCTGGGGCTGGCCCTGGACGTCGTCTCGCGGGTGCCGCTCCCCGACCCCGGCTTCGGCCTGTTCCGGATGTGACATGGACGCGCCCCTGTTCCAGACGGTGCTCGTGGCCAACCGCGGCGAGATCGCGCGGCGGATCATCCGGACGCTGCGCCGTCTCGGCATCCGCTCGGTCGCCGTCTACAGCGACGCCGACGCCGGTGCACCCCATGTGCGTGAGGCCGATGTCGCCGTGCGCATCGGGCCCGCCGCCGCGGCGGCGTCGTACCTGAACGCGGTCGCCGTCGTGACCGCGGCCCGCGACACCGGGGCGCAGGCCGTGCACCCCGGGTACGGGTTCCTCTCCGAGAACGCCGACTTCGCCCGGGCGTGCACCGACGCCGGCCTGGTGTTCATCGGCCCCGGGGAGCACGCGCTGCGGGTGATGGGCGACAAGATCCGCGCCAAGGAGCACGTCGCCGGACACGGGGTGCCCGTCGTCCCCGGGCTCAGCGCCGCGGGGATGACGGATGCCGCCATCATCGCGGCCGCGACGGCGCAAGGGTTTCCGCTGCTGGTGAAGCCGTCGGCCGGCGGCGGCGGCAAGGGGATGCAGGTCGTCGCGGATGCCGCCGCGCTCCCCGACGCGCTCGCCGCGGCCCGCCGCGTGGCCACCGCCGCGTTCGGAGACGACACGCTGCTGCTGGAGCGGCTCATCGAGCGTCCCCGTCACATCGAGGTGCAGGTGCTCGCCGACGCGCACGGCGCGGTCGTGCACCTCGGCGAGCGCGAGTGCTCACTGCAGCGCCGGCACCAGAAGGTGATCGAGGAGGCCCCGTCACCCGCCGTCGACGAAGCCACCCGGCAGCGCCTCGGTGAGGCGGCGTGCCGGGCCGCGGCGAGCGTCGGCTACCGCGGGGCGGGCACGGTGGAGTTCCTCATGGCGGCAGACCGGCCGGAGGAGTTCTTCTTCATCGAGATGAACACGCGGCTGCAGGTGGAGCACCCGGTGACCGAGCTCATCACCGGGGTGGACCTCGTCGCCGAACAGCTGCGGGTGGCGGCGGGCCTGCCGCTGGCGTTCCGGCAGGACGAGGTGCGCCTGACAGGACACGCGATCGAGGCGCGCGTGTACGCCGAGAACCCGGCACGCGGGTTCCTGCCCGCCACCGGCGAGGTGGTCGCCTGGCGGGCGGCCGAGGGCGTGCGGGTCGATGGGGCGGTGGAGACCGGATCGGTCGTCACCGCCGATTACGACCCGATGATCGCGAAGGTCATCGCCCACGCCGCCGACCGGGCCCAGGCCCTGGAGCGCTTGGATGCCGCGCTCGCCGAGACGGTCGTGCTCGGCGTGGACACCAACATCGCGTTCCTGCGGTCGCTGCTGGCCCGGCCCGCCGTGCGCGCCGGGGACCTCGACACCCACGTCATCGACGCGATGCCGGCGGTGGTCGCTCCCGCCCCGTCCGTCCGCGCGCTGGCCGCGGCGGCCGCGTTCCTGGAGACACCCGCGCCGCCGGATGCATCGCCCTGGCACCGCGGCGACGGCTGGCGCCTCGGGGGCAGGCACGAGCCGCGACAGCACGTGTTCCAGACCGAGGCGGGGCAGCTCGTCGCGGCATCCGCTGCTCCCATCGACGGCGCCACGGTCGCCCGCGACGCCGACGGCGATGTGTGGGTGCACTCCGGCGGCGAGACCCAGCGGCTGCGACCGGTGCCCCGCCGTGAGGCATCGCGACGGCGCCGTGCGCGGCGCTCGCACACCGAAGCACCCGCCGAACCGCATGTGCGGGCGGCGCTGCCGGGAACGGTGGTCGCGGTGCACACCGAGGACGGCGCGCGGGTGGCATCCGGCGCCCGCCTCGTGACGATCGAAGCCATGAAGATGGAGCACACCGTGACCGCGCCACACGACGGCGTGGCACGGATCCTCGTCGCCATCGGCGCGCAGGTGCGCCGCGACGAGGTGCTCGCCGAGATGCACGACATCCCCGAGGAGGACACGCCATGACCGGACCCATCGACCTGCGCTCGTATCCGCTGGAAGACGACGAGATCGAGCTCGCCCGCATGGTGCGCGCGTTCGCCGACGAGGTCGTCGCGCCCCAGGCGTACGAGGCCGACCGCACGCACACGCTGCCGATGGACGTCGTGGCGCAGATGGGGGAGCTGGGTCTGTTCGGGCTGCCGTTCCCCGAGGAGGTCGGCGGGCAGGGCGGCACCTACCTCGCCCTGGGCCTCGCTATCGAGGCGCTCGCCCGCGCCGACCAGTCGATCGCGATCACCCTCGAAGCGGCGGTGAGTCTGGGCGCCATGCCGGTGTTCCGGTTCGGCACCGACGCGCAGCGCGCCGAGCTGCTGCCCGACCTGCTGGCCGGACGCGCGCTGGCCGGCTTCGGGCTGACCGAGCCGGAGGCGGGGTCGGATGCCGGCGCCACCCGCACCACGGCACGTCAAGAGGACGGGGAGTGGGTGATCGACGGGAGCAAACAGTTCATCACCAACTCCGGCACCCCCATCACCCGGTTCGTCACCGTCACCGCCGTGACCGGCCGCGACGGCGAGCGGCCGGAGATCTCCACGATCATCGTGCCGAGCGGCACGCCGGGGTTCACTGTCGGGCCCGCCTACGACAAGGTCGGCTGGCGCGCGTCGGACACCCACCCGCTGACCTTCGACGGCTGCCGGGTGCCGGAGGCGAACCTGCTGGGCGAGCGCGGCCGGGGCCTGGCGAACTTCCTGCACATCCTCGACGAGGGCCGCATCGCGATCGCCGCTCTGGCCACGGGAGCGGCGGAAGGATGCCTGGAGGCGGCGCTGGCCTATGCCGGGTCGCGGGTCGTGTTCGGATCCGCGCTCGCCACCCGTCAAGGCATCCAATTCACCCTCGCCCGCATGCAGGCCCGCGTGCACACTGCGCGGCTGGCATGGCTGCAGGCCGCGCATCTGCGCGACGCGGGCCGGCCGTTCAAGACCGAGGCGGCCGTCGCCAAGCTCGTCTCCGGCGATGCGGCGATGGACAACGCGCGCGACGCGACGCAGATCTTCGGCGGCAACGGGTTCATGAACGAATACCCCGTCGCGCGCCACTACCGCGACAGCAAGATCCTGGAGATCGGCGAGGGGACCACCGAGGTGCAGCTGCTCGTCATCGCCCGCGCGCTCGGGGTAGCGTGAACGACATGGCCCACACCCCGGAGGCGGCGCGCGAGATCGTGCAGCGGGGGCTGTGGTTCGAGGAGTTCGAGGTCGGGTCGCGCTACCTGCACCGCCCCGGCCGCACCATCACGCAGGCCGACAACGCCCTGTTCTCGGCGCTGACGATGAACGCGCAGGCGCTGCACGTGGATGAGGCCTACGCCCGCACGCAGCCGTTCGGCCGTCCGCTGGTCAACTCGATGTGGACGCTGGCCACCATGATCGGCTCATCCGTCGGACAGCTGACGCAGGGCACGCTCGTCGCCCAGCTGGGACTGACCGACATCACCTTTCCCGCGCCGCTGTTCCCCGGCGACACGCTCTACACCGACACCGAGATCATCCACACCCGCCTGTCCGCCTCGCGCCCCGGTGAGGGCATCGTGACGATGCGCCACACCGGGCGCAACCAGGACGGCGAGGTGGTGGCCATCGCGACCCGCACGGCACTGATGTGGTGCCGCACCCACGAGGAGGACCCCGCGTGAGCGCATTCGACGCCGGCCCGGCGCTGATGTTCTGCCCCGCCGACCGGCCCGAGCGGTTCTCGTCGGCGCTGGCGCGCGCCGACGGGGTGATCATCGACCTGGAAGACGCCGTCGCGGCATCCGCGAAGACCGCCGCCCGCGGCGCGCTGATCGACGCCGACCTCGACCCGGAGCGGGTGATCGTGCGCGTCAACCCGGTGGAAACGCCCGACTTCGAGGCGGACCTGGCCACCCTGTCGCAGACCGACATCCGCACGATCATGATCGCGAAGGCGGAGTCCGCCGAGCGCATCGCCCGCATCGACGGCCGGTACCGCGTCATCGCGCTGTGCGAGACCGCGCGCGGGGTGGACGCGGTCGAGCCCATCGCGGCCCTGGAGAACGTCACGGCGCTGATGTGGGGCGCCGAGGACCTCGTCGCCTCGCTCGGCGGCACGTCCAGCCGCAAGCCCACCGGGCGCTACCGCGACGTCGCCCGCTATGCCCGCTCGCGCGTACTGGTGGCGGCGGGGGCCCAGCGCAAGGCAGCCATCGACGCGGTGCATCTGGACATCGCCGATGTGAGGGGGCTCGCCCGTGAGGCCGCGGATGCCGCCGCGAGCGGATTCGCAGCAACCGCCTGCATCCACCCCACCCAGGTGGCGGTGATCCGCGCCGCCTACCGGCCCGCCGAGAAGCAGCTGTCGTGGGCGCGCGACGTGCTGGTGGCCGCGCAGCGCGAGGGTGGGGTCTTCACATACCGGGGGCGCATGGTGGACGAGCCGGTGCTGCGGCACGCCCGCACTCTGCTGCGCCGCGCGGAAGACGGACGCTAAACGGCGCGAGCGTCGGCCGGGACCCCGGCATCCGACAGCAGCCGCAGCCGGTCGCGCTCCAGCAGCAGGTCGTAGCTCGACCCGTTCGGCAGCCGGAATCCCACCGGGGGGAGCTGTCCGCCGGTGGCGTGGCGGATGATCTCGCGGATCAGCGCGCCGTGCGCGACGGCGATGACGGATGCCGAACCAGGCGCAGTGGTGCGGCGCACGTCACGGGCGATCTGCTGCAGGCCCGCCAGGGCGCGGTCACGCAGGTCCGGCAGCGGTTCGGCGCCGGGGATCTCGGCGGCGTGCCAGTCTCCCCACCGCTCCAGGAACTCCGCGGCATCCACCCCTTCAGCCTCGCCATACGCGCGCTCGCGCAACTGGGCATACAGCTTCGGCGCCGGAAGGCCTAACGCGTCGGCGATGATCTCGGCGGTTTCGCGGGCGCGGGACAGGTCGCTGGAGACCACGAAGACCGGGGCGGCCGGGTCCAGGCGTGCCCGCAGGCGTTCGGCCGCTTCGCGTGCCTGCGCGCGACCGGTGTCGTTGAGCGGGATGTCGGTGGCTCCCTGGATGCGCCTGGCGCGGTTCCAGTCGGTCTCGCCGTGGCGCACAAGGGTCAGCAGGGTCACGTTTCGAGCCTAACCGCGGGTTCCAGGGAGAAGCCTCACTGTGCGGCGAGCGCCTCGGCGAGTGCGGTGAGGACCGGGCTCGTGCCGCCGTCGATCTTGACGGTGGCATGCTGGTCGGCCCGGGTGACGCCCCGGTTGACGATGACGACCGGGAGCTTGCGGCGCCGTGCGCGCTCGACCAGGCGGACGCCGGAGTTGACCACGAGCGACGAGCCCGCCACCAGCAGGGCTTCGCTGGTGCGGACGAGCTGCTCGGCCTCCTGGAAGCGCTCGATCGGCACGAACTCGCCGAAGAACACCACGTCCGGCTTGAGCATGCCGCCGCACACGCTGCAGTCGGGAACGACGAACCCGTCCGCCGTCTCGGGCAGCACGTCCCCGTCGGGACCGAGCAGTACGTCGTCGGGGACATCGAGCCAGGGGTTGGCGGCTTCGACACGCACGGCGAGGTCGCGGCGGTCGAACACCTGCCCGCAGTGCGTGCAGAAGACCCGCCGCATGGTGCCGTGCAGTTCCACGACGCGGCGGCTGCCGGCGCGAACGTGCAGGCCGTCGACATTCTGCGTGACGACGCCCGTCGCGATGCCGGCGTTCTCGAGGGCGGCGAGCGCGGTGTGCCCGGCGTTGGGGGAGGCGCTCGCGAAGGCCCGCCAGCCCAGGTGGCTGCCGATCCAGTAGCGGCGCCGGGCCGCCTCGCTGGAGAGGAACTGCTGCGCGGTCATCGGGGTGCGCGCCGGTGCGCCCTCGCCGCGGTAGTCGGGGATGCCGGAGTCGGTGGACACCCCGGCGCCGGTGAGCACCGCGATGCGCCTGCCGGCGAGCGCGGCGACGGCAGTGCCGACCAGCTCAGCGGTCGGCGCGTCGAGTTGCAGCACCGTGGTCACCCGCCGAGTCTAGGCTCCCGAGTTTGCCGGGAGGTTACGGCTGGCTCCGGGTTCGGCTTCGGGTGTGCCGGGATGAGGGGATCTGCCGGGACGCGGATGCCTGGGCGTGTGGGGCCCTCGCTCCGGCGGATCTCCTCGTTTCGGGCATCAGGGCTCGCAGGGTTTGCCGGAGTGCGGTGATCGGCCGGAATGCGGATGCCTGGGGGCCAGGGCCCCGCGTTTCGGCGGATCTCCGCATCCCGGCGACTGGGGCACCGCGTGGGAGAGTGGAGCAATGCCTATCGAGCGCATCGACGACCCGACCGATCCGCGGCTCGCCGACTACCGGGACCTCACCGACGTCGCGCTCCGCCGCGTGCTGGAGCCGGAAGGCGGCCTGTACATCGCGGAGTCGGCGAAGGTGATCGCGAGAGCCGTCGCGGCGGGGCACCGGCCGCGGTCGGTGCTGGTGCAGGAGAAGTGGCTCGAGGATGTCCGCGAGGTCGCCGGCGACGCACCGGTGTACGTCGTACCGCCCGAAGTGGCCGAGCAGCTCACCGGCTACGCCGTGCACCGTGGTGCGCTCGCCGCCATGCACCGCCCCGCCGAACCCGCAGTGGCCGACGTCGTCGCCGGCGCCCGGCTGGTCGTCGTTCTCGAGGACATCGTCGATCACACCAATGTCGGCGCGGCGTTCCGCAGCGCTGCGGCGCTGGGAGCGGATGCCGTGCTGGTGTCGCCGCGCTGCGCCGATCCGTTGTACCGCCGCAGTGTGCGGGTGAGCATGGGCACGGTGTTCCAGGTGCCGTGGACGCGGCTGCCGGAGTGGCCCGAAGCGCGCGGCATCCTGCATGAGGCGGGCTTCCACCTCGCCGCCCTCGCGCTCGCCGACGGCGCCGTGCCGCTGGACGAGTTCGCCGCAGCCCGGCCCGAGCGGGTGGCGCTGATGCTCGGCGCCGAGGGCGACGGACTGTCGCGCCGCGCCCTGGAAGCGGCGGACACCGTCGTCACGATCCCGATGTTCGGCGGCGTCGACTCGCTCAACGTCGCGGCCGCGAGCGCGGTGGCGTTGTGGTCGCTGACGCATGACGGCCCCAGCTAGGGCGTCTGCCTGCGCGGTCGGTGTCCGAGTGACTCCTGGAAGCGGATGAGGTACCCGTCGGGATCGGTCACGAGGAACTGACGCACCCCGGCCTCGTCGTGGTCCCCGATGGGGTACCACTTCGTCTCCGGTTCCATGAACAGGGGGGAGGAGTGCTCGCCCAGCGCCGCCAAGATCGGGTGGAGGCTGGGGACGCTGATCTGGAAGTTGATGCCTCGTCCAAGCGGATTCTCCAGCGGTGCGGTGATCCAATTCCGGCCGATGCCGCGTTGCTCGAGCATGATGTGCGCGGAGCCGAGGTTGATGTAGGCGAAGCCCTCTTCGGGGCGTTGATAGGCGATCTCAAACCCGCAGAGTCCGCACCAGAACTCGATGCTCCTGCTCGTGTCACTGACGAGCAACTCGGGGACGAGTGCCGGATCCGGTGCAGGCGAACTCATCCACTCATCGTCGCAGAGTGCTACCTAGGGCGTGGCACGCAGCTTTGACTTGATTGCCGCATAACCCGATGACCAGCCCGCCATGACGGCGGCGAACCCGCTGCCCGCGGCGACAAGTTGGGCCGAGTTCGAGTCGACCAAGCCGCCGATGAACAGTGCAACGAGCAGGGCCGCGACGAGAATGGCCGCGACGCTCATCCATCGGAGCACCGACCGAAGCCTCGACTCGTCAGATCGACCACTCATAGCCACGGGCAATTCCCTTCACTGCTCGAGGGACGAACGACTCCTGCTCGGAGAGTACCGCGTCCCTACGCCGGCTCGCGCGGCGTGTCCGCGGCATCCGGCCCCGGCGCCAGCGTCGTCATGGGCAGGGCATCGGGACGCTTGGCGGTGATCGCGTCGCCGGAGGACTGATGCCGCACGCGGCGAAGCACCCACGGCATGAGGTGCGACCGTGCCCACACGAAATCGTTCACCCGAGCCGCACGCCAGGTGGGGCGCGGGAGCGGTTCCGGCTGCATCGGCTGCAGGTCGTTGGGCACGTTGAGCGCCCGCATCACCATACGGGCGACCTCGTGGTGGCCGAGGGTGTTGTAGTGCAACCGATCGTCGTCGAAGAAGCGCATGTCCTGCACTTCCTTCAGCGCCCACTGGTCGGCCACGATGCAGTCGTAGCGCTCGGCGATGGCGCGGATGTTCTCGTTGTAGATCGCCACGCGACCGCGGATGCCGCGGAAGACCGGCGTGAAGTTCGTGTCGATCCCGGTGAACACCAGCACGGTCGCGCCGGTGGAGGTCAGCCGCATGACGGCATCCTCGAACTGGGCGGCGACGGCATCGGGGTCCGAGCCCGGGCGGATCACGTCGTTGCCGCCGGCGGAGAACGTGATGAGGTCGGGGTTGAGGGCCAGCGCCGGCTCGATCTGCGCAGCGATGACCTGTCCGATGAGCTTGCCGCGCACCGCCAGGTTGGCGTAGGCGAAGTCGTCCACCTGCGAGCCCAGCACTTCGGCGACGCGGTCGGCCCAGCCGCGGTGCCCGCCGGGGGAAGAGGGATCGGGGTCGCCGATTCCCTCCGTGAACGAATCGCCGATCGCGACCATGCGCCGCCAGGGGTGCGCGATGTCGCTCGGGGCGAACGGGGGGAGCTGATCTTCAGGGGTTGGATCGTTGGGCCGCATGGTTCCTCCTCGGCTTTGTGACCGACTCCGAGGCTAGCCCCTCAGTGACTGACTTAGGCTGGTCCGTCGTGGATGAGCAGCAGCAGGAGCATTTCGGCAGTTTCGCTGCCGAGCACCTCTCGCCATCCTTCCCACAGCGCGCACCGTGGGGCACAGCCCAGCGCCTGCGGGCCTGGCAGGCTGAAGCGCTCGACCAGTACTTCGCCATGGACGGCCCCGATGGCGTCGGCGGCGGACCCCGCGATTTCCTCGCGGCGGCGACGCCGGGCGCTGGAAAGACGACCTTCGCCCTGAGACTTGCCACCGAATTGCTGCGGCGGCGCATCATCGACCGCATCGTCGTGGTGGCGCCCACCGAGCACCTGAAGACCCAGTGGGCGGATGCCGCGGCGCGCGTGTCCATCCGCCTCGACCCGAACTTCAGCAACCGTCACGTCGCCCCGGCCCGGCACTACCACGGCGTCGCGGTGACGTACGCGCAGGTCGCGGTGAAGTCCTCCGTGCACCAGCGCCTGACCGAGGACGCGCGCACCCTGGTGATCCTCGACGAGGTGCACCACGGCGGTGACGCCCTCAGCTGGGGGGAGGCGCTGCGGGAGTCGTACCACCGCGCCACGCGCCGGCTGCTGCTGTCCGGTACGCCGTTCCGCAGCGACACCGCGCCCATTCCATTCGTGGAATATCACCCGAACTCCAAAGGCATCCGTCTCTCCCGCACCGACTACAACTACGGCTATGGGCGGGCGCTTGCCGACGGTGTCGTGCGTCCGGTGCTGTTCCTGGTCTATGCCGGGCAGATGCGCTGGCGTACCAAGGCCGGCGACGAGTACGAAGCCCACCTCGGGCAGGACAACACCAAGGACATCAACTCGCAGGCCTGGCGTACCGCGCTGGATCCGCAGGGCGACTGGATCCCCGCAGTCCTGCGCAGCGCCGACCGGCGGCTGAGCGAAGTGCGCCAGGAGGTGCCCGACGCCGGTGGCCTGGTCATCGCGACCGACCAGACCGCCGCCCGGGCGTATGCGGCGATCCTGCGGGACATCACGGGAGAGCCGACCACCGTCGTGCTCTCGGACGACCCCGCGGCATCCGGTCGAATCGAAGAGTTCGGCAACAGCACGTCGCGGTGGATGGTGGCGGTGCGCATGGTGTCGGAAGGCGTCGACGTGCCGCGGCTCGCGGTGGGCGTGTATGCCACCAGCGCCTCCACGCCGCTGTTCTTCGCCCAGGCCATCGGGCGCTTCGTGCGCGCTCGCCGCCGCGGCGAGTCGGCCAGCGTGTTCCTGCCCAACGTGCCGCCGCTGCTGGCCCTCGCGAACGAGCTCGAGCGCGAGCGCGACCACGCCCTGGACCGCGAATCCGGCGACGACGACGGCCTCGAAGACACGCTGCTGGCCGAGGCCGAGCGCGATGACAAGGCATCCGATTCGCTCACCGAGGAGTTCACCTTCCAGGCGCTCGGATCGGTGGCGCACTTCGACCGGGTGCTGTTCGACGGCAAGGAGTTCGGACAGCTCGCCGTGCCAGGCACTCCCGAAGAGGAGGAGTTCCTGGGGCTGCCGGGGTTGCTCGAGCCCGAACACGTCCATGAGCTGCTGATGCAGCGGCAGGCCCGGCAGTCGCGGCACCGCAAGACCCGTGAGGCGGGTGAGGCGAAGGTCGCGGATGCCACGGGCACGGATGTCGCCACGACGCTGCCGCCGGCGCTGCACCGCACGCTCAAGGAGCAGCGGCAGTTGCTGAACAGTCTCGTCGGCGTCTATGCGCGCCAGAGCGGGGAGCCGCACGGCGCGGTGCACGCCGAACTGCGGCGGCTGTGCGGCGGTCCGGCCGTCTCGCACGCGACGGTGGCCCAGCTGCAGGCGCGCATCGAGCTGTTGCGTCGCCGCGTTCATTCGTAGGCGCGCGCCGCGCGGCATCCGTTCGGAACCCCGAAATGCTGGCAATCGTCGCGTTGCGCCGCTCGCGGCCAGCCGGCGTCACTACCGTGTAGAAGTCCCTGACCCCACCCGACCGGAGGCCCGATGAGCGCGCCCGTCCCCGCGCCGACCCCTCCGACGCCACGGGTACGCCGCCGGTGGGCGCAGTACCTCGTCGACGAACGGGCCGAGGCGCACGTGTACCGCACGCTGGCTGCCCGCCGATCGGGGGAGGAGCGCGAGATCCTGCTGGCCCTGGCCGAGGCCGAGGGGCGCCACGAGGCGCACTGGGTGCAGCTGCTGGGCGGCGAGCCGGCCCGACTGCCGCGGCCGAGCCTTGATACCCGGATGCTCGGCTGGATGGCCCGCCGGTTCGGCCTGATCTTCGTGCTCGCGCTCGCGCAGAACGCCGAGGGGCGGTCGCCGTACGACAACGAGCCGGATGCCACGCCCGCGATGGTGGCCGACGAGAAGGTGCACCACGAGGTGGTGCGGGGGCTCGCGGCCCGCGGTCGCCGGCGGCTGTCGGGAACCTTCCGCGCCGCGGTGTTCGGCGCCAACGACGGCCTGGTGTCGAACCTGGCGCTCGTGATGGGCATCGGGGCGACCGGTGTCGGGGCGCAGTTCGTGCTGTTCAGCGGGGTGGCGGGGCTCCTCGCCGGGGCACTGTCGATGGCGGCGGGGGAGTTCGTCTCGGTCCGGTCGCAGCGGGAGATGCTGGCGGCCACCGGGCCCAGCGACTACGTCGACGCCGCGCTGCCCGATCTCGACCTCGACGCCAACGAGGTGGCCCTGGTGTACCGGGCGCGGGGGATGAGCGCGGCCGACGCACTGGAGCGGGCGCGCCGGGTGGTGTCGGCCGCGCAGGCCGCCGACCGATCCGTGCCGTACCGGCGTCCGGTCGAAGCCGTCGATGAGGATGAGGCCGTCGGCGGCGCCTGGGGTGCGGCGCTGTCCAGCTTCTTGTTCTTCGCCTCCGGTGCCGTGATCCCGGTGCTGCCCTGGCTGTTCGGCCTCGATGGGACGGTGGCGATCGTACTGGCGCTCGTGCTCGTCGGCATCGCGCTCATGGTCACCGGCGCGATGGTCGGGGTGCTCTCCGGCGGGCCGCCGCTGCGCCGCGCGCTGCGTCAGCTGGCGATCGGCCTCGGCGCCGCGGCGATCACGTACCTGCTGGGCCTCGCGTTCGGCGTCACACTGGGCTGACCCTCCCCGGGGGACCGATACGCGCCCCAAACCGGTGATGCCGGTGGCTCGGGGACCGATACGCGCCCCAAACCCCGGATGCCGGTGGTTCGGGGAACGATACGCGCCCCAAACCGGGGTGGGTACGGCCGGGGATGCGGGGAAGCGGCACGACGAACGTGACCACCGGGGCACGAAAAAGGCCCCCTTTCGGGGGCCTTTTCCGTTCTGTGCGCGAGGGGGGACTTGAACCCCCACGCCCTTTCGGGCACTAGCACCTCAAGCTAGCGCGTCTACCTATTCCGCCACCCGCGCATGGGTGAAATCGCTTGCGCAACCGAGGGTCGAGCCTAGCATGATCGCAACGCATGTTCGAACCAGCGCGGCACGGCGGGCCGCCGCGGCACCGGTAGCGTAGTCGCATGCCCGAGACCGATGCCGACCTTCCCGAGGTCGTGCGCCTGGCCCGCGATCTGATCCGCTTCGACACCACCAACTTCGGTGGCGGCAATGCCCGCGGCGAGCGCGAAGCAGCCGAATACGTCGGCGCCTACCTCGAGAGCCTGGGTCTTGAGCCCGAGTACTTCGAGCCGATCCCGCGCCGCACGAACGTCACTGCGCGGGTGCCGGGCCGTGACCGCGACAAGCCCGCCCTCGTGCTGCACGGCCACCTCGACGTGGTTCCCGCGATCGCAGCGGACTGGAGCGTCGACCCGTTCGCCGGTGAGATCCGTGACGGCATGCTGTGGGGGCGCGGGGCGGTGGACATGAAGGACATGGATGCCATGATCCTCAGCTCCGTCGGCGAACTGCTGCGCGCCGGCGAGCAGCCGGCGCGCGACGTGATCGTGACGTTCTTCGCCGACGAGGAGAACGGCGGCGTGGAGGGCTCGGCTCTGGTCGTCCGCGACCAGCCGGAGTGGTTCGCCGGCGCGACCGAGGCCATCAGCGAGGTCGGCGGGTACTCGATTGCCGCCGGCGACCGCCGCGCGTACCTGCTGCAGACGGGGGAGAAGGCCCTGATCTGGATCCGGCTGCGCGCCCGGGGCCGCGCCGGCCACGGCAGCCGCCTGCACCCAGACAACGCCGTCACCCGCCTTGCCGAGGCCGTCGCGGCACTCGGGCGCACCGAGTGGCCGCTGGCGATGACCGAGACCTCACGCCAGCTCGTCGAGGGACTCGCCGCCCTCGTCGACGGCGACACGCGGCATCCGGATGCCGTCGCCGACCGGTTCGGGCCCGCCGCGGGGTTCCTCCGCTCGACGCTGCGGACCACCACGAACCCCACCGGGCTGACCGCCGGCTACAAGCACAACGTCATCCCCGACACCGCCGAGGCGCTCATCGACGTGCGCACGATCCCCGGCACCGAAGACGCCGTGCTCGCCGATATCGCCGCGATCGTCGGGTCCGACGTCGAGATCGAGGTGGTCCACCGCGACATCGGCCTGGAAGTGCCGTTCGAAGGTTCGCTCGTGGACGCGATGGTCGCCGCCCTCGGCCGGCACGATCCCGGGGTCCCGGTCATCCCGTACCTGATGGGCGGCGGCACCGACAACAAGGCGCTCGCGTACCTCGGCATCGCCGGCTTCGGCTTCGCCCCGTTGCGCCTTCCCGCCGAGCTCGATTTCACCGGTATGTTCCACGGGGTCGATGAACGAGTCCCGCTGGACGCCCTCGTATTCGGGCAGGCCGTCCTCACCGACCTGCTCCGCAGCTACTGACGCAGTCACCCGAAAGGCGCGCATGCATTTCTTCGAGGCGATCATCCTGGGTCTCGTCCAGGGTCTGACCGAATTCCTCCCTGTTTCCTCCAGCGCACACCTGCGCATTCTGGGCGAGTTCCTCCCCGGGGCCGAGGACCCGGGCGCGGCGTTCACCGCGATCACCCAGATCGGCACCGAGGCTGCCGTCGTGGTGTTCTTCTGGCGCGACATCGTGCGGATCATCACGCAGTGGTTCCGCTCGCTCACCGGCAAGGCGCCCCGCAACGACCCCGACGCCCGCATGGGGTGGCTCATCATCATCGGCAGCATCCCGATCGTGGTGCTGGGGCTGCTGTTCCAGGATCAGATCGAGACGGTGTTCCGCTCGCTGTGGCTGGTCGCCACCATGCTCATCGTGTTCGGCATCCTGCTGGGGATCGCCGACATCGTCGGTGCCAAGCGTCGTGCGCTGAAGGACATCACCTACCCCCACGGCGTGGCTTTCGGCTTCGCGCAGGCCCTGTCCCTCGTCCCCGGCGTCTCCCGCTCGGGCGGCACGATCACGATGGGCCTGTTCCTCGGCTACGAACGCGCCGCCGCCGCCCGTTACGCGTTCCTGCTGGCCATCCCGGCCGTCTTCGGCAGTGGGTTCTTCCAGCTGTTCAAGAGCTGGGACGAGCAGGGTCCGTTCACCCTTCCGGAGACCCTTGTCGCCACCGTCATCGCGTTCGCCGTGGCGCTGGCGGTCATCGCGTTCTTCATGCGGTGGATCTCCAAGAACAGCTTCCTGCCGTTCGTGATCTACCGCGTCGCGCTCGGTACGGTGCTGCTCGTGCTGCTGTCGATGGGCGTGCTCCAGCCCTGACGCCGGGGCGAGCCGCCCGCCTCAGCGGCGCGGCGGCTCGTCGCGGCCGGGCTTGGTGGGGCCTTCGCCGCTGCCACGGCGACGCAGGTACTTCTCGAACTCCTGCGCGATCGCATCTCCCGATGCCTCCGGCGAGTCCCACGTGTCGCGGGTGCGCTCGAGCTGACGGATGTACTCCGTCATCTCCTCGTCCTCCGCAGCCGCAGCGTCGATGGATGCCTCCCACGCGGCGGCCTCCGTCGCGAGCGCCGCGCGGGGCACGCGGGCGCCGGTGAGGTCCTCGAGCTTGTCCAGCAGCGCGAGCGTCGCCTTGGGCGATGGTGTGTGACCGGCGACGTAGTGGGGCACGCTCGCCCAGAGGGAGGCGGCGGGGATGCCGGCGGCATCCGCTGCCTGATCGATGACGCTCAGGATGCCGACGGGTCCTTCGTAGGTGGACTTCTCCAGCTCGAGCTTGGTGCGCAGTTCCTCGTTGTGGCTGCCGGCGAACACCGAGATGGGGCGGGTGTGCGGCACGTCCGACATCATCGAGCCGAGCGAGACCATCCCGGTGATGTCCTCGCGCAGCGCGACGTCGATGATCTCGCTGGCGAAGGCCTGCCAGGCGCGCGCCGGCTCGACGCCGGTGAGCAGCCACAGCTGCGTGCCGCGCGCGCGACGCGAGGGGCGCCAGAGCGTCGTTTCGGGCCAGCGCAGCACGCGACGGCCCTCGGCGTCGAGGCTGATCTGCGGCCGCGTGTACTGGTAGTCGAAGTACAGTTCGGGGTCGACGGAGAAGACCGGCTCGTACGAGCCCTCTTCGCGTAACAGCGTGGCAGCGGCCGATGCGGCCTCGCCGGCATCGTTCCAGCCGTCGAACGCGGCCACCAGTACGCGTCGTCCTAGTCCCTCCACACGACTCCCTTCGTCCCCCCAAGGATAGGCCGCGTGCCGCCGGCGCGGGCGGGTGGCGCGGCACGCGCCGGTACGATAGGGAGGTGACAGCCCCCGCTCCAACCCTTCGTGCCGTGCTGTGGGATATGGACGGCACCCTGGTCGACACCGAGCAGTACTGGATGGCCGCCGAGACACCGTTGGTGCAAAGCTACGGGGGCACCTGGTCGCACGAGCAGGCACTGACGCTCGTCGGGCTGGGCCTGCACGACTCCGCCCGCATCCTGCAGGACGCCGGCGTGCGCATGCACGAGGATGCCATCGTCGATCACCTCACCGGTCAGGTGATGGACCAGCTGCGCGAACGGGGCAACCCCTTCCGCCCCGGCGCCCAGGAGCTGCTGGTGAGCCTGCGCGCGGCCGGGGTGAAGACCGGGCTGGTGACGATGTCGCTGCGGCGCATGGCTGAGACGGTGGTGTCGCAGATGCCGTTCGACGCATTCGACGTCATCATCGCCGGCGACGACGCCACCCGGCCCAAGCCGTTCCCCGACCCGTACCTGCAGGCCTGCGAACTGCTCGGGATCAGCCCCGACGAGGCCGTCGCGATCGAGGACTCGCCCAACGGGCT
Source organism: Microbacterium sp. zg-B96 (assembly GCF_030246865.1). Lineage (NCBI taxonomy): Bacteria > Bacillati > Actinomycetota > Actinomycetes > Micrococcales > Microbacteriaceae > Microbacterium > Microbacterium sp. zg-B96. Next base: position 1,397,202 of record NZ_CP126738.1, read on the forward strand.
GCGATCGGCGATCGCCTCCGGGGCGACGACGATCGGCGTGCCCCTCATGGTTTCGCTCACCGGCGTCGGCGCTCACGCGCTGTGGCCGACGCTGGAGGGCCGCACCGTCGCGGATCTCATGGCGCTTCATGCCGACCACCGCGCAAAGGAGGCGCGATGAGCGTCGATCTCACCCGACCCACCGGCCCGTTCCGCTACGGCGACCGGGTGCAGCTGACCGGACCGAAGGGGCGTCTGCACACGATCACCCTGCGTGAGGGCGGCGAGCTGCACACCCACCACGGCGTGCTGCGTCACGCGCAGCTGGTGGACCTTCCCGACGGCTCGGTCGTCACCGGCAGTGGCGGGCACGAGTACCTCGCGCTACGGCCGCTGCTGCGCGACTTCGTCATGTCCATGCCCCGGGGCGCGGCGATCGTGTACCCGAAGGATGCCGCGCAGATCCTCGCGTCGGCCGACATCTTCCCCGGCGCGACCGTCGTCGAAGCCGGCGTCGGGTCGGGTGCGCTGTCGCTCTGGCTGCTGCGGGCGATCGGCAGCACCGGGCATCTGGTGTCGTTCGAGCGCCGCGAGGAGTTCGCCGACGTGGCCAAGGCCAATGTGGAGACCTTCCTCGGGGCACCGCCTGCCAACTGGGACGTCGTCGTCGGCGACCTGGTCGCCGCGCTTCCCGAGGCGGTGCAACCCGCATCCGTCGACCGTGTCGTGCTCGACATGCTTGCCCCCTGGGAGTGCATCGACGCGGTGGCCGACGCACTGACGCCTGGTGGCGTGGTGCTGTGCTACGTCGCGACTGCGACCCAGCTGAGCCGCGTTGCGGAGTACATCCGCGGCACCGGGCTGTACACCGAACCCGAGGCGAACGAGACGATGGTGCGCGGCTGGCACGTCGAGGGACTCGCCGTACGCCCCGACCACCGCATGGTCGCCCACACCGGGTTCCTGATCACCGCGCGTCGCCTCGCTCCGGGCGCAGTGCCGCCGGACGTGCGCAAGCGGGCGCTCAAGAAGCCGTCGTACGCCGATGTGGACGTCGAGCTGTGGACGCCCGGTGCGGTCGGTGACCGTGAGATCACCGACAAGAACCTGCGCAAGCGCGTGCGTGAGGCCCAGCGTGCCGTCGACGGCGCGCGCATCGCGGCATCGACCGAGACGGACGCCGCCACCGATTAGGCTGTACCGGTGCGCAGGATTCCCGCCATCGCCGCCGTCATCGGCTTGTCCACTCTCGCCCTCGTCGGCTGTACGCCCGCTTCCAGCGGAGCGTCGTGTGATCGCGCTGCCTCCGACGCGTCGGTGCTCGACCTGATCACGGTGTCGGGCGACACCGTGGAGCTGTCCGCACCGGTACACGCCGACGACACGGTGTTCCAGGACATCACCGTCGGCGAGGGCCCCACGGTCACCTCTCAAGCGCAGGATGTCGTGTTCGACATCACGATCGCCAGCGGCACAACGGGGGAGACGCTCGTGCAGAGCGGCACCCAGGTGGCGCCGGTCTCGCAGTGGGCCGAGTTCTACGACGGCATCGCCCAGATGCTCGACTGTGCCACCGAGGGTTCGCTCATCGTCGGCGCGATCGCGCCGGACGACCTCGCGCCCGAAGCCGCGCAGAGCCTGGGGCTGCAGGAGGGCGATTCCGCGGTCTTCGTCATCGACCTGCAGAAGGTGTACCTCGGCAAGGCCGACGGCGCCGATCAGTACAACGATCGCCGTGGCATGCCCAGCGTGGTCCTGGCCCCCGACGGCACCCCCGGCGTCATCGTCCCTGACGCCGAGGCGCCGGACGAGCTCGTCGTGCAGGTTCTCAAGAAGGGCGACGGCGAGGTCGTCACCGGCGACCAGCCGGTGCGCGTGCACTACACCGGCGTCACCTGGGACGAGCGTGAGGTCTTCGATTCCACATGGGAGACGGGCACCTCCGCCGCGCTGTCGCTGGACCAGGTCGTTCCCGGATTCGCCGCCGCACTGGAAGGGCAGACCGTCGGGTCGCAGATCCTCGCGGTGATCCCGCCGGACCAGGCGTACGGCGATGCCGGGCAAGGCGCCGTCCCTCCGGGAGCGACCCTCGTGTTCGTGATCGACATCCTCGGTCTCGACGAGGTCGCGGAGTAGCACCCTTGGCCGCCCCGTCGAGCCGCAGCGCACCCGAGGAGCGCCTGGTCAACCTGCTCGTCGCGCTGATGGCGACCGACCAGGGGCTGACCAAGGAGACGATCCTCGCGTCGGTTGCGGGCTACCGGGAGCACGCCGAAGCCGGTGCGTCCAAGGACGCGCTGGAGAAGATGTTCGAGCGCGACAAGGAGAGCCTGCGGGGCCTGGGCGTGCCGATCGAGACGATCGGCGACTACGCCGACCCGGACGACCTGCGCGAAGCCCGCTACCGCGTGCCGAACGACGAGTACGGCCTGCCCGAGGACATCTCCTTCACCCCCGCCGAACTCGCCGTGCTGGCAGTTGCTGGGGGAGTGTGGAGCGAAAGCTCGCTGTCGGCGGAAGCACGCAGCGGGCTGCGCAAGATCCGCGCGCTCGGCAACGACGTCGACGAGCCCATCCTCGGCTTCTCACCGCGGCTGAGTGTGCGAACGCCCGCGTTCGCGCCGCTGCAGCGCGCGATGGAGCAGACGCGGGTGGTGTCGTTCCCGTACCTGAAACCGGGGGAGGAGCGCCCGCGCGTGCGTCGCATCCGCCCGCTGGCGCTGGTGGACTACGAATCGCGCTGGCACGTCCACGGCTTCGACCTCGATCAGGGCGCCGAGCGCACGTTCCTCCTGTCCCGCATCGTCGGCGACGTGACCCTCACTCGCGAGAGCTTCGACCCGGCGCTGCGCGACGGTGCCGGGGAGCGCGCCGTGGCCGGTCTGGACGATGTGGCCGCCCGGCAGTGCGCCCTGCTGGAGGTCCACCCCGGCACCGAGGCGTCGCTGCGGCTGCGCCGACGCGCGCAGCCGGCCGAACAGGGGATCCTCGTGCCCTACGTCGACGTCCACGTGTTCTCCGACGAACTGGCCTCCTACGGACCCGAGGTTCGCGTGGTGGAACCCGCCGTGCTGCGCGACGAGGTGATCCGCCGACTGAAGGCGACGCTCGCCCTGCATGCGGATGCCATCGCCGACGGAGTCTCGGCATGAACGCCCGGCCGATGCACGCCACCGAGCGGGCGGCGCTCATCCTGCAGCTGGTGCCATACCTGATCGGCAAGGGCGAGGTGTCGGTCGCGGAGGCGGCGGACGAGTTCGAGGTCACCCCCGACCAGATGCGCGACATGGTGCAGAAGCTCACCGTCATCGGGCGCCCCGGCGACGGCGGCTTCTGGCAGCTGCCCCACGATCTGTTCGACATCGACTGGGACCTGCTGGACGAGCGCGACATCATCGTCATCACCAACACCGTGGGACTCGAGCGGGCCCCTCGGCTCACCGCTCGTGAGGCCGCCGCGCTGCTGGCGGGTCTGCAGCTGGCGGCCACGCTCCCCGGCGTCGGCGACAACGGGGTCGTGCAGTCCCTGCTGACCAAACTCGCCCGCGGCGCGGCGAGCGTGCCGGCCGACGTGATCGTCGCCCCCGGTCCCGTCGACGACGTGCGCGTGACCGTGGCGGATGCCCTGCGCCGCGGCGTGGCCGTGTCGTTCACCTATCAAGCTCCGGATGCCACGCCCACCACCCGCACTGTCGATCCTGCCAAGGTGCACATCGCCGACGGTCAGTGGTACCTGCAGGGATGGTGTCATATGCGCCAGGCGATGCGCACGTTCCACCTCGAGCGGGTCAGCGACGTCACCCTCACCGAGATCCCCATCACGCACGGCGGCGATCCGGTGCCCGAGCTGTTCGAACCGAACCCCACCGAGGTCGTCGCGCGCATCCGCTATCCGCACCACACCGCGCCGCTGCTGGGCGATTACCTGACGCGGGCCGAGATCGTCGCCGAGCGCGACCGTGAGACGGCGACCATGCGGGTGGCGGACGACCAGAGCCTCAAGCGGGTCGCGGCGCGCCTGGGCGGCGAAGTCGAGGTGCTCGCCCCCGCCGGTGCGCGCCGCGCGACCGCCGCGTGGGCAGCCGCGGGACTCGCGCAATACCGCTGAGGCTTGCCCCGGGGTACCGGGTTAGACTGTTTCGAACCCCAATCCGAGGAGACTTCCATGGGCAACGCATTCGGATGGCCGCATCTGCTGATCATCCTCGCGGTCATTCTCCTGCTGTTCGGCGCGGCGAAGCTTCCCGCACTGGCCAAGAGCGTCGGCCAGTCGGCCCGAGTTTTCAAGGGCGAGATGAAGGCGATGAAGGACGAGGACGTCCCTCCTGCCAGCACGCCGCCGACCGTCGTCACGCCGCCGACCATCGGCATAGCGAACTCGACCGCCTCCACGACGGCTCCGGACAGCGTGAGCGGGCCCTCCGAACCAAAGCCGTAGCCCGACGTGGCCACGGCCGAGCAGCAGCGGGTGGATGAGCCCGACCCGCCCCGTCGCGAGAAACGGATGTCCCTCGGCGCGCACCTGCTGGAGTTGCGCCGTCGTCTGATGATCGCCGCCGCGGCGCTGGTCGTGGCGATGGTCGTCGCGTTCATCGTGACCGACCCCGTGATCGACTGGATCACCGGTCCGATCGAGCAGATCGCCGCACAGCGAGGCGACGACTTCTCCGCGCTCAACTTCGGCACCGTGACTTCCGCGTTCGACCTGCGGATGCGCATCGCCTTCTCGATCGGGCTGTTCCTGTCCGCACCGGTGTGGCTGTGGCAGATCTGGGCGTTCATCATGCCCGGGCTCACCCGCAAGGAGATCCGGTACACCGTCGGTTTCGTCGCCGCCGCCATTCCGCTCTTCTTCGCGGGCTGCTACGTCGGCATGTTGGTCGTCCCGCACGTGATCGAGGTGATGTGGTCGTTCACGCCCGACGGCGCGGTGAACTTCTACAACGCCGCGGAGTACTACGACTTCGTCTTCAAACTGATGATCGTCATCGGCATCTCGTTCGTGCTGCCGGTGTTCCTGGTGGCGATGAACCTCGCCGGCATCATGTCGGGCCGGGCGATCCTGAAAGGCTGGCGCGCCGCTGTGCTCATCGCCACGATCTTCGCCGCGGTCGCGACGCCCGCGGCGGATGCCGTCAGCATGCTGTTGCTCGCCGGCATCCTCGTCGTCCTGTTCTTCGCGGCAGCGGGTTTGTCGATGCTGTTCGACCGACGACGCAGCAAGCGTGATGCGGCGCTGCTGCAGCCGGGGTCCGCCCTGTGAGTGCACCCAGCCCGGCGGACCGGTACACCGCGGCCTCCGAAGCGCGCCGGCATCCGTTGACCGCCGACTTCGCCGAGCAGCAGCGGTTCACGCTCGACTCGTTCCAGATCGCCGGATGCCACGCCCTCGAGGATGGTCGCAGCGTACTGGTGGCCGCACCCACCGGTGCGGGCAAGACGATCGTCGGCGAGTTCGCCGTTCACCTGGCGATGCGCGAACCCGGGGTGAAGGCGTTCTACACGACGCCGATGAAGGCGCTGTCGAACCAGAAGTTCCGTGAGCTGCAGGAGGTCTACGGCGTCGACGAAGTGGGCCTGCTCACCGGCGACACCAACATCAACGGCAATGCACGGGTCGTGGTGATGACCACCGAGGTGCTGCGCAACATGCTGTACGCCGTCTCGCCGGCGCTGCGGGGGCTGCGCTATGTCGTCATGGACGAAGTGCACTACCTGGCCGATCGGTTCCGCGGCGCGGTGTGGGAAGAGGTCATCATCCACCTGCCGCCGAGCGTGCGGCTGGTGTCGCTGTCGGCGACGGTGTCCAACGCCGAGGAGTTCGGCGATTGGCTCGACACCGTGCGCGGCGACACCGAGGTGATCGTCTCCGAGATCCGGCCGGTGCCGCTGGAGCAGCACATGCTGGTGCGCGGCGACCTGCTGCCGCTGTTCGACGACCGCGCCGGCATCGCCACCGCCCAGGTCAACCAGGAGCTCATGCGCATCCGGTCGGTCAAGGGAGCGACGTTCGAGAACAATCGTCGCGCCCAGGGCATGAACAGCGCCCGCCACGGCGGCTACGAGTCGACTCACCGCCGCCCGCAGCGCGGCGGCAGACGCCCGGTGCGCCCCAGCAACGTCGAGCGGGTGGAGCGGCTTGACCGACCCCAGGTGGTGCAGCTGCTGCAGCGGGCCAACCTGCTGCCGGCGATCTTCTTCATCTTCAGCCGCGCGGGCTGTGACGGCGCCGTGCAGCAGGTGCGCCGTTCGGGGCTGCAGCTGACCGACGCCGACGAACGGGCCGAGATCCGCCGCATCGTCGAGGAGCGCACCGCCGCGCTGAACGACGAAGACCTCGGCGTGCTGGGGTTCTGGGAGTGGCGCGAGAACCTGGAACGGGGCATCGCCGCCCACCATGCCGGGCTCCTGCCGGCGTTCAAGGAGGTCGTCGAGGAGCTGTTCCGGCGCAAGCTGGTCAAGGCCGTCTTCGCCACCGAGACGCTGGCGCTGGGCATCAACATGCCCGCCCGCACCGTCGTGCTGGAAAAGCTCGAGAAGTTCAACGGCGAGGCCCGCGTAGCCATCACGTCGGGGGAGTACACGCAGCTCACCGGCCGGGCCGGACGGCGCGGCATCGACGTCGAGGGTCACGCGGTGATCCAGTGGACCGAGAGCGTGGACCCGCAGGCGGTCGCCGCGCTCGCCTCCCGGCGCACCTATCCGCTCAACTCCAGCTTCCGCCCCACGTACAACATGGCCGTGAACCTCATCGACCGGTTCGGTCGCGCCCGGGCACGCGAGATCCTGGAATCCTCGTTCGCGCAGTTCCAGGCAGACCGGTCTGTCGTAGGCCTGGCCCGCCAGGTGCGCGAGGCCGAGGAATCCCTCGCCGGCTACCGCAAGGCGCAGACCTGCGACCGCGGCGACTTCGTGGAGTACGCGGGGCTGCGCCGTGAGCTCACCGACCTCGAGAAGCTCAACCGCGCAGACCGCACCGCGCCGGCCAAGCTGCGTCGCCAGCGTCAGCAGGAGATGGAGTCGCTGCGCCGCCGCATGCAGCATCACCCCTGCCACAGCTGCCCCGACCGTGAGCACCACGCCCGGTGGGGGGAGCGCTACTTCAAGCTCAAGCGGCGTACCGACAAGCTGCGCCGGGAGATCGAGACGCGCACCGGCACCGTCGCGCGGGTGTTCGACCGGGTTGTGGACGTGCTCACCGCGCTGGACTACGTCGCGGTCGACGACGACGGGCGCACGACGCTCACCGCCGCCGGGCGCACGATGCGCCGTATCTACGGCGAACGCGATCTGCTGGTGGCCGAAGCGCTGCGCCGCGGCATCTGGAAGAACCTGGATGCCGCATCGCTCGCAGCCCTGGCTTGCTGCCTCGTCTACGAACCGCGCCGCGACTCGGAGGGGCCGGGGGAGTACGGCCTGCCCAGAGGGGCGTTCCGCACCGCGCTCACCGAGACGCAGCTGCTGTGGGCACAGCTGGACGACCTGGAGCGTGACCACCACCTCCCCGGCAGTGAACCGGTGGCCACCGGGCTGGCGCAGGCGATGCACACCTGGGCGCGCGGCGGGATGCTCGACCGCGTACTGACAGAGGCGGACCTCGCCGCCGGCGACTTCGTGCGCTGGGCCAAGCAGACCATCGACCTGCTCGACCAGCTGTCGCTCGTCGCGGACGGCCCCGTCGCCGCCACCGCCCGCAAAGCCCTCGACGCCGTGCGACGCGGCATCGTCGCGTACAGCGGCGTATGAACCGCACCGCCGCGTGCGCCCCGCTGCCGCGCCCGCTGGTGCCCCTGTGGGTGGCACTGCTGGCGGCGCTCGTCGGCGGCCCGGTACTGGATCTCGCCTATCCGGATGTGGGCTGGTGGCCGCTGGCATTCGTCGGCATCGCGTTCGCGTTGGTCTCGCTCATCGGCCGCTCCGGCGGGGGAGCGCTTCTGGTGGGCGCGGTGTTCGGCGCCTCCTTCTTCTTCACGCACATCGTGTGGATCACCCGTTACCTCGGCGCGATTCCGTGGTTCGCCCTCGCCGGGCTGCAGACGCTGCTCTGGGCGGTCGGGTCCCTGCTCATCGCGTTGGCCTACCGGTGGATGCCGCAGGTGCTGGGCGGCACCTGGGGGCGGCTGCTCGCGCTTCCGGCCCTCGTGGCGGGGCTGTGGACCGCTCGAGAGCTGTTCATGGGTTCCTGGCCCTATACCGGCTTCCCCTGGGCGCGCTTGGGGATGAGTCAGTCCGAGAGCCCGCTGGCGCATCTGGCGTCGTGGACGGGCGTGGCCGGGCTCACCTTCGTGATGGTGTTCGCCACCGCCGCCGCGATCGAATGGGCGCGGCTGGGGCGCTGGCGCACCTGGCAGACGGCCCTTCCCACCGTGGTCGCCCTCGCGGTGCTGCTGCTGACCCCCGCGTTCCCCACGACACCCGCCGGGTCGCTGCGGGTGGGCGCGGTGCAGGGCAACGGCCCGGCGGCGTATTTCGACGAGCGGGAGGCGTACGACGTCTTCCAGTCGCAGCTGGATGCCACCGAACCGCTGCTGGACGAGGACCTCGACGTGCTGCTGTGGCCCGAGGGCGGCATCGACGCCGACCCGCTGCAGAACGAATCGGTCGCCAGGACGCTGGACCGCCTCGCCGAGACGATCGACGCGCCGCTCATCGTCAACGCGGCCACCACCCGCGACGAGGCGGGCTACAACACCTCGATGCTGTGGGAGCCGGGCGCCGACAACCCGGTGGCGCTGCACGACAAGCGCGTCCCGGTGCCGATGGGCGAGTACGTGCCCGACCGCTGGTTCTTCGAGGCGATCGTGCCGGACCTGGTGGGGCTCATCCAGCGCGAGTACACCCCGGGCACCAACCCGCCGGTGTTCGACGTCGACGGGATCGATGTGGGCCTGGCGATCTGCTTCGACGTCATCTACGACGACGTCATCTGGGAGGGCGCCCGTGACGGCGCCGAGGTCTACATGCTGCAGACCAACAACGCCGACTTCCGCGACACCGACGAGAACCTGCAGCAGCTCGCCTTCGCGCGGATGCGCGCGATCGAGACGGGTCGCTCGGTGGTGAACCTGTCGACGGTCGGCACCAGTCAGGTGATCGCGCCCGACGGCGCGGTGATCGACGCACTGCCCGCAGGCGAGGCCGGCGCCATGCTCACCGACGTTCCGCTGCGCACCGGGCTGACGCCCGCGGTCATCGTGGGCGCGACGGTGAAACTGATTCTCGGCTGGGGCAGCATCCTGGCGCTGGCCCTCGTCGCCGGAGCGCACCTGGCGCGGCGGCGTCGAGCCGAGCGTGCAACAACGACGACGCCGGCCCCCGAAGGGACCGGCGTCGTCGAATCCGATTGAGTCGTCAGGCGCTCTTCTTCGCCGTCACGTCCTGGCTGGTGCCGCGTCGCTCACGGATGAATGACAGACGCTCCTCGAGCAGCTCTTCGAGCTCGGGAAGCGTACGCCGCTCCAGCAGCATGTCCCAGTGCGTGCGCGGGATCTTGTCGCCGCTGTGATCGACCTCGACGGTCTTGTCGCCGACGCGCAATACCGCCTCGGCCCCGCAGGTGCGGCACTCCCAGGTCTGGGGCGCTTCAGCATCGACCGCGAACGGCAGGCTGGTCTCCTTGCCACACTCGGTGCACACGTACGTGTGGGTAGTGCGCTCATGAAATACGACGCCGTCCTCGCTCTGTAGGCTGGACGCGCCGAGTCGGATGCCGCGCAAGCTGCGGTCTGCCATTGTGTGGTCCTCTCGTCGCCTGTTCAGGTATAGCGCTGCGACCTGTGCGCATACTCCGAACGAGCCCCGCGTGGGTGGCATTCACAGCCGATCCCCAGCCCCACCGAAGGGGCGCCCTCAGCGACGTTTGGCGACCTCTCGCAGCGCCACATCGGCCCGGTCGGTGACCAGACCATCGACCCCGAGATCGAGCAGCCGTGCCATGTGCAGCGGGTCGTTCACCGTCCACACATGCACCTCGACGCCGCACGCATGCGCCGCGTCGATCAGGCGGGGCGAGACGATCCGCACCGCCCCCTGCCGTTCCGGCACCTGCAGCGCGTCCACGCCCGCCAGCGCGCGGCGCACCAGCGGCCGCGACCGCATCGCCATCGCCGACACCACCCGCCCGATTGTCGCTGTTCCCGCAGACGTGGCGGGCCGCATGCCGCGACCGAACCTGTCGGCGGCCTCCAGCGCCGTCCGGCGACGCACGTCGGAGAAGCTCGCCAGCAGCACCCGCTCGGCGTGCGGCGCGACGATCCGGCCCACCGGTACGGCGGCGGCCTCTGACTTGATGTCGAGGTTGAACCGCACGTCGGGGAACGCCTCCAGCGCCTGCCGCAGCGAGATGAGACCTCCGATGCCGGCCATCAGTCGTTCCAGCTCGGCCAGCGGCACCCGCGACACCGGGCGCGGGTCGCCGATCACCCGGGACAGATCGGCGTCGTGGAACAGCACCACCTCGCCGTCGGCGGTGAGGTGGCAGTCCGACTCGATGTACGCGGCGCCCGCGGCGTGGGCAGCGGCAACGGCGGCGAAGCTGTTCTCGGCGATACCGTCGGCGTCGGCAGGGATGAGACCGCGATGGGCCAGCACACGCGGCGACGGCCGCTCGAACCACGGGTGTATCACGGGGCGGTGGGTCCGGGTCGGCCGGGCGTGGCATCCGTCGCCTTCGGCCCGAACGCGCTGCTGACGCCCTTGAGGGCCTCGGTGAACTCGCTCGGGATGATCCACAGTTTGCTCGATGCGCTCTCGCTGATCTTCGGCAGGGTCTGCAGGTACTGGTAGGCGAGGAGCTTGTCGTCCGGGTTGCCCTTGTGGATCGCACGGAACACGGTCTCGATCGCCTCGGCCTCGCCCTGCGCCCGCAGTACCGCGGCCTGCTTGTCGCCCTCGGCCCTGAGGATCTCCGCCTGTCGCCGGCCCTCGGCCTCGAGGATCTGCGACTGCTTGGAGCCCTCCGCAGTGAGGATGACCGCGCGACGGTCTCGCTCGGCGCGCATCTGCTTCTCCATGGAGTCCTGGATCGAGTGCGGCGGGTCGATCGCCTTCAGCTCGACGCGCGACACCCGGATGCCCCACTTGCCGGTGGCCTCATCCAGCACGATGCGCAGCTGGCCGTTGATCTCATCGCGGCTGGTCAGCGCCTCCTCGAGGTTGAGTCCGCCGACGACGTTGCGCAGCGTCGTCGTGGTCAGCTGCTCGACGGCACCGAGGTAGTTGGCGATCTCATAGGTGGCCGCGCGGGCGTCGGTGACCTGGAAGTACACCACGGTGTCGATCGAGACCACGAGGTTGTCCTCGGTGATCACCGGCTGCGGCGGAAACGACACCACCTGTTCGCGCATGTCCACCAGAGGCCGCACCCGGTCGATGAACGGCACGAGCAGGTTCAGCCCGGGGTTGAGGGTGCGCAGATACCGGCCGAGGCGTTCGACGACACCGGCGTAGGCCTGCGGGATGATGCGGATGGAGCGGAAGATCACCACGATCACGAAGATCGCGAGCACCACCAGCAGAACGATCACGAAGATCTGTCCGACGAACGCGCCGACGTCAACCATCGTCCGACGTCCTTTCTCGAGTGGGGGAGGGGGCCACCTCGACGGCGGAGCCGAGCACGGTCACCACGTGTACGCGGTCGCCGACGACGACCGGTGCGGCGTCTGCGCTGAGGCGGGCGGTCCATGTCTCGCCGTTGTCGAGCTTGACCGAGCCGAGATCGTCCACGAACGGTGCGACGACGCGCGCGCCCATGCCGTACAGGGCATCGACGTTGGTTCGTTCGCGTTCCTTGCCGCCGTGCAGCGTCCGCAGCAGCAGCGGCCGGATCGTGAACAGCAACAGCGCCGACAGGGCTGCGGCGGCAGCGACCTGCAGCCACCAGGGGCCGCCGAGCAGGTTCACGCCGAGTCCGCCCAGCAGGGAGCCCGCGGCGAGCATGAGGAATGTGAACTCGAAGGTGAGCAGTTCGATGATCACGAACACGAGGGCGAGAGACAGCCAGGCGATCCACATGTACTGTGTGAGATCCGGCAGCATCTCGGAGCCTTTCTCGGTCGTTGACGGAACCCTAACACCGGGGCAGGCGGAGTCGTGGTTGATAGGCTCGGTGGCGCCCGGCGACGCCTGTTCCGGGCTCCCCGACCAGGAGCGCCGCCCCCATGTCACAGATCCTCCCCGCCGGCTCGCTCAGCGGAAAGACGGCTCTCGTCACCGGCTCATCCCGTGGCATCGGCGCCGACACGGTCCGCTACCTCGCCGAGGCGGGGGCGAACGTCGTGATCAACTTTCGCAACAAGGCGCCGCGCGCCGAGAAGCTCGCCGCACAGCTGCGCGAGCTGGGTGTGCAGGTCCTGGTCGTCGGTGCCGATCTGACCGACCGCGACGCCGTGCAGGCGATGTTCGCAGAGGTCCAGCGCGCCTTCGGCGGGCTGGACATCCTGGTGCTCAACGCCTCCGGCGGCATGGAGTCGGGCATGGCCGAGGACTACGCGCTGCAGCTGAACCGTGACGCCCAGGTGGGCGTGCTCGAGGCGGCGCTGCCGCTGCTGCGGCCCGGCTCGCGCGTCGTGTTCGTCACGAGCCACCAGGCGCACTTCATCCGGACGACCCCCACGATGGCCGAGTACGAGGTCGTCGCCCTGTCCAAGCGCGCCGGCGAGGACGCCCTGCGCGAGCGCATCGGTGACCTCGACGAGCGCGGCATCGAATTCGTCGTCGTCTCCGGCGACATGATCGAGGGCACCATCACGGCCACGCTGCTGGAGCGGGCGAATCCCGGTGCGATCGCGTCACGCCGCGAGTCGGCCGGCAAGCTCTACAACGTGTCCGAGTTCGCCGCGGAGGTCGCCCGTGCCGCCGTCGACGACGTGCCCGCCGACAACACCCGCCTCGTGGGCGACACCAGCTCGTTCGCGGGGGAGTGACCGGGTGCGCGCGCAGGACATCAGCGCCCTCGTCTCGGTCGGCCGCCCCGTCCTCGCGCCGGACGGCGCGTTCGCGGTGTTCGCCGTATCCCGGCCCGACCTCGACGCCAATCGCGATGTCGGCCAGCTGTGGCGCATCGACCTACCGCACGGCACGCCGCGCCGGCTGACGCGTGGCATCGCCGACTCCTCGCCGCGACTGCGGCCGGACGGTGAGGTCGTCGCCTTCCTGCGCGCTGACGGCAAGGGACGCCCGCAGATCTTCGTGGTGCGCGCCGGGGGAGGGGAGCCGGTGCAGGCCACCGACGCTCCGCTCGGCGTCGGTGGATTCGCGTGGTCGCCCGACGGCGCCACGATCGCCTTCAGCGCCCGCGTCCCCGAACGCGGTCGCTACGGATCGGTCGAGGGGTTGGATGCCACGGCGGAGGCGCCGCGACACATCACCGGCATCCGCTGGCATGCCAATGGCCTGGGCTACATCGGCGACCGGCCGTCGCAGCTGTTCGTCGTCGATGCGCCGGATGCGGACGCGGAGCCGTTCTACGCTCCCGCCGCCGCGGTGCGGCCCGAGGGCGAGGACGCGCCGAAGCCGCGGGTCGTGGCCGTGGACGCCGAACAGTTGACCCACGGCACCGCGTCCTACGGCGCCCCGGTGTTCACCGCCGATGGCGGCGAGTTGCTGGCCGTCGTGGACGAGATCGAGGATGCCGCGCGGGATCTGCGCAGCCGGGTCGTGGCGGTCACCGTCGACGGTGCAGGGTCGCGCACCGTGCTGGAGCGCGACGCGGGCCTGTCCGTCAACGAGGTGGCGGTCGCCGCCGACGGCACCGCGTTCCTGCTCGCCCACGAGGTCGGGGCCGACGGCCGTGATTTCGTCGCCCCCGGCGTGGGGCTGTGGCTGCTCGCCGGCGACGGGCTGCGACTGCTCACCGATGTGGAGAGCGTGGACCTCGGCGAGGTCGGCAGCCACATCGGCTTCGACGGCGACGACGTGCTCGTGCAGCACCGCACTCGCGGCCGGGTGCGCCTGTTGCGGGTGACGCGCGCCGGCGAGGCATCCGAAGTCCTCGGCGGGGACGTCGAGGTGATCGGGCACGCCGCGGCGGCCGGTCGCATCGTCGCCGCCGTCGCCACCCCCGCCTCGTTCGGCGAGTTGCTGCTCGTCGGCGAAGGCGAGCCGCGCACGCTCACCGACTTCGGTGCCCGCCTGCGCGAGGCGGGCATCGTGGAGCCGGTGGAGCGCACCGTCACCGGCCGCGACGGGCACCCCGTGCACGGCTGGGTCGTCACGCCCGCCGGCGACGGGCCGTTCCCGGTCATCCTGCAGATCCACGGTGGCCCGTATGCCACGTACGGCATCCACGCGTTCGACGAGATGCAGGTGCTGGTCGACGCGGGCTACGCGGTGGTCTACTGCAACCCGCGCGGGTCGGCAGGCTACGGCCGGGCGCACGGACGCAGCATTCGCCATGCCATGGGCACGGTGGATTTCACCGACGTCATCGACTTCTTCGACGGGGCTATCGCGGCGGACGTGCGCCTGGACGGCGACCGTGTCGGGGTCATGGGCGGCTCCTACGGCGGGTACCTCACCGCCTGGGTGATCGCGCACGACCACCGCTTCGCCGGTGCCATCGTGGAGCGCGGGTTCCTCGATCCCGTGGCGTTCGCCGGCACGAGCGACATCGGCTCGTTCTTCGGTGACGAGTACGTCGGCACCGATCCGCAGGCGATCGCGGCGCAGAGCCCCTTCGCGGTCGTGTCGCAGGTGCGCACGCCGACGTTCGTGCTGCACTCCGAGCTGGACTTCCGCTGCCCGCTGGAGCAAGCCACGCGGTACTACACGGCGCTGAAACGCCAGGGCACGCCGGCAGAGATGCTGGTGTTCCCGGGCGAGAATCACGAACTCACCCGCGCCGGGCAGCCGCGGCACCGGATCGAGCGGTTCGCCGCCGTGCTGGACTGGTGGGACAGGTACCTGCCGGCACGCTGACCGCACACACGAAGGGCCCCGGGATACCGGGGCCCTTCGCGGTGTGTGAGCTACTTGCCGAAAGTGAACGCGCGGATGATCTGGACGATACCCAGGACGATCGCCGAGATGCCCAGCAGCCACCAGAGCGCGACCGCGCCCCACAGCGGCGAGAACAGCAGCACGATGCCGGCGACGATGGAGAGGATCGCGAAGAAGACCGTCCATCCCTTGGTGGGGGAGTCGCCCAACGTCGAGAGCGCGACGATGCCCTCGATGATCCACATGATGCCGACCAGGACGCCGATGAAGATGCCGAACCATGCGGTTGCTGCCTGCAGGTTGATGAACGCGATGATGCCGGCGATGATGAACAGCACGCCCAGCACGATGTGCCCGACCCGCGCCCAGCCGCCCTTCTGCGCGCTGAAGATGCCGAGTCCGGCGTAGACGAGGCCGGCGGCGATCGCGTAGACCGCGACGATCGCGACGGCGACCATTGCGGTGCGTCCGGGCCAGACGAGGATGAGGATACCGAGGAGCAGGGCGAGCACGCCGCTGACTCCGAGGGCCGTGCGGATGCCGTTGAGTACCGGCCTATCGATCGATTCCGAGGTCATGGTCCGTCCTTTCTGAGGATCCCCTGTGAGGACGGCGCCATCCTAGCCCGCTTCAGTGGCGCGACAGGAGGGGGGTGGCGTGCGCGAGCGCTATCCCAGAAGGAGCATGACCAGCAGCAGTACCGGCACGCACCCCACCGTGGTGAGGAAGATCGTGTCGCGGGAGATCGTCTCGCCGACGTCGTAATGCTGGGAGTACGTGAAGATGTTCTGCGCCGTGGGAAGGGCGGCGAGCACCGTGACGATGAGGATCTCGGCGGGGGAGAGGTGGAAGACGTAGGCGGCGACCGCCCAGGCCACCAGCGGCATGGCGACGAGTTTCAATGCCGTCGCGAGCAGCACGTCGCGGCGCCGGCCGGGGGAGCCGAGCACTCGCTGTCCGTACAGCGACATGCCGTAGCTGATCAGCAGCACGGGTACGCACGCATTCGCGACGGACTGCGCGGGATCGAGGATCAGCGGGGGCAGATTCCAGCCGCTGAGCGACACGGCTACGCCGAGTACGGAGCCGACCACGATCGGGTTCGTCACGGTGCGCTGGAGGATGCGGCGGGCGGAGCGCTGCCCCGAGGTCGCGGCATCCAGAATCGCCATGGAGATCGGCGTGAACACGAGCAGCTGCAGCAGGATCACCGGAGCGGGGAACGCGGCGCTGCCCAGCAGATACAGCGACAGCGGGATGCCCATGTTGTTGGAGTTGACCTGACCGGCCGACAGTGCCGCGATCGTCGTCTCGCCCGCGGAGCGGTGCCACACGAACCGGGAGAACGCCGCCTGGATCGCGATGACCGCGACGGCGGCGATCGCCGACACCGGGAGCAGAGCGGAGAACAGCGTCTGCACGTCGGCCTGGGCGAGCACGACGAACAGCAGGAACGGCGAGAGCACGAAGAACGTGAGGCGGTTCAGCACGTGGCGACCGTGCGGCCCGAGCAGGTCGATGCGGCCGATGATGTAGCCGATGAGAATGGCGACGCCGATGACGACGAATCCGGTGGCTACATCCAACACAACTTGAGCCTAGAGGGGGCTCGGCCCGGGGGCTTACGTCCGGGGTGTGGGGACGAGGACGTGAACGACGTCCCCGTCGTCCTGGATCAGTGCCCCCGCGGGCTGCCGTGATGCCACGTACACCTCGACGAAATCCCCGGCGGATCCGGCGAAATTCAGTGTGAGGAGGATATAGACGGTCAGGCGACAATCCTGCGGCACGGTGGGCAGGGCTGCGAACAGCACCAGGCCCCACACGATGACCGGTGTCAGTGCAGCGATGACCGCCGTGCGCCTGTTCAGGTATGCGTCGGTGCCCGTGGTCAGGAAGGGAAACCGCAGGGCATACGTCGGCCTCACTCCCGTCATGAGTTGCAGCGCGACCCCGTGTGAGAGCTCATGCAGTGCCATGTAGACGAGCAACGCGAGCAAGGTGACAAGGATCGTGATCGCCGGCGGCCAGGCGGTTTCGAGGGGGAGTCGGAACAGCAGCGCGGCTCCTACCGACAGCAGCGACGTCAGGATGAATATGGTCTGTACCGCGAATGCGTACCTCTTCTGCCGGAGGCTCACCGTGTGATCTGCCTGGAAGCCCGCGGGAAGGTGCGCGGCATTCTGCGTACTTCGATTCGCGCTCATTGCGCCTCCTACAGCGCCGAATGGCGACGGCCGGGACCCGTCTTTGCCCTGATCGTAGGCGGAAATGTGGCTTATGAGAGCTTTGTTGGCGTCCTGCGACAACTCGCCTCGGCGCTGGCTGCGAAAGTTGTCTGTTCCGTGCATGCCCGGTTTGGGGCGCGTATCTGGCACCGAACGGCGGTTTGTGTGGGTTTGGGGCGCGTATCCGGCATCGAAGGCGGGATAGTCGCAACTCAGGTTGACAGAGCGATGCTTAGCAACATAGGTTGACGGCATGGAGTCGGTACAGATCGCGGCAACGGCAGCGGATACGAGTGATCCGCGGGCGGGGCTCCGGGCCGTCGCGTCGTTGCGCCTGCTTGCGGACGCCCTGGAACTGCGGCAAGTCGAGGCGGCGCTGCGCGCGGGCATGAAGTGGCAGGACATCGCCGACGCGCTCGGGGTGACCCGGCAGGCCGTCCATAAGAAGCACGCCAAACGAGTGGACCCCACGATCCCGATCCCCAGGAGGAACGCATGAGCAAGTTCGTTCTCGTCGCTCAAACCAGCCAATCTCTGTCGATTGCCGCCATGGAGGAGGCCTCTCGGCTCGGGCTCCGTGAAGCGGACATCGAGCACCTGTTCCTCGCCCTCGTGATCAGCGACCAATCCGCGGGGCGCGCGCTGCGCAGCCTGGGCATCGATCTGGATTCCGCCCGTCGGGCTGTCGAGGAGCAGTATGAAGCGCAACTGACGCTGCTGGGCATCGAGGCGGCATTCCCCGAGGCTGGACGGATCGTGTCCCAGGAGACAGACGGGTATCAGTGGAGCAGGCGTGCTTTCGACCTCATCGTGCGCTCCAGCGGGAAAGACAAGCACGGTGACGCTGCCGCCGTGCTCCGCGAACTCGTCGCAGAGCCCAGCGGTTCGATCGCGGAGATCCTTCGCCGCCTTGGCGCGACATCCGATGAACTGCTCGAGCGTCTCGACCAGTTCGACTCATCGGGGGAGAAGTCCGCGCCCACCGCGGCAAAGGCGAAAGGACGTGTCGCGGGATCGACGGAGACCTTCGTTCCCGCATCGATTGACGAGGTGTGGGAGTTCCTGGCAGACCCGGCACGCATCCCGGAGTGGCAGTTGAGCGTCGGCTCCGTCGACCTGGCCGGCCAGGAGGTGACTCCGGGTGCGATCTGGCAGGGTCACGCGGCCACAGATCGCCCGGGTGGGAAGCCGGTGAAGGTGAAGCCGCAATTCCTTCGCCGCCGCATCGAACTGGTCGCAGTGCATCGACCGGAGCGGGTCGCCTGGCGCTTCGCCCACCCCGACGCCACGCCGAGCCGTCCATTTCTCACCGAGTTCACGTTGGCGCCCACGACAGGTGGCACGCAGGTCACCATCATGACGACGTGGTCCGGGCACGAAGGCTGGCGACGGCTCATCGGCTTTCCGCTGCGTCCGATGCAGAAGTTCGTGGTGTGGATGGGACTGTTCCAGACGGGCAGCGCGCTCAGTCGAGCATTTCGCTGACGAGCGGGGGTGCGGCGATTAGAGCCACATCAGTTGTCGGAGTCGTCGCGGGTCTTGAAACGCCGATAATGCACATTATGACAATCCGCTCACAGCGCCGCTTCCCTGCTCGCGCTCTTTACGCCAGCACGCGATAGCGCAGATGGACTTCTCCGGCGAACGCCGACGTGTCGATGCGCTCCAGGTTGACCCTGCCGCGTCTTTCGCGGATGCCACGGCCTGCGCAATCTCGTCGACGACGAACGTGTACACGACGCCGTCCTTCTCGATCGGCTCGTGCGCGCTGTGCGTCATCAGGAACACCGGTACGCCGGCCATGCCCCCGTAGGGCACCTCACCGTCGTCGACGGTCTGCGTCTTGTTGGCTCCCCCGATGACGGCGCCGAGCTCCTGGACCACGCTTCCGACGAGTTCTTCGTCCCCGGGAGCCACGGGAAAGCCGTCCATCCAGTCGACTCCCCCATCGGCATCCGCCATGAAGCCATCCAGGCTCACCGTCGCATGAACCAGCACCTTTCCCATTGCTCCTCCTTGAGCATCACCCGGCGTTAATGGTGAGTCGCTGGACTCACCTCGTAAGAGTACCGACGCGATTGTTATGAGTCAACCGACTCACCTCTAGGCCATACTGGGTGGATGCCACGCGAACTCTCTGCGTACCACCGCCAGATCGCCTCCGGTAACCGAGCGGTGATTCTCGAGGCTGCGACCGATCTTTTCCTCGAGTCCGGCTACGACCGAACCTCGTTGGCCCGGGTCGCCGAGCGCGCCGGGGTGTCCAAGGCCACCTTGTTCAAGCAGTTTCCGACTAAGGCCGAGCTCTTCGAGGCAACGGTGCTTGCGGCGGGTGACACGCCGGCATCCGAGTTCGCGGAGCCGACGCCCGAGAACTTCCACGCGGGGCTCGTGTGCCTCGGATCGGCGTACGCCGAACTGCTGTCCCGGCCCCGAATTGTGGACCTGATGCGGGCGGTTATCGCCGAGTCCGCGAGGTTCCCCGAGCTGCGCCAGCGGACCTTCGATTTCGGCACACTGCCCGTGCTCAGCGCGTTGAGGCGCTACTTCCAGACGGCGAACGCTCACGGTACAGCGAAGGTGGAGGATCTCGATGTCGCCGCGGCGCAGTTCCTCGGCATGATCGCCACGGTCGTGTTCTGGCCCTACCTGGTGCACGGCACCTGGTCGCTCACGGATGAGGAGAAGCGCCGCACCGTCGACGAAGCCGCTCGGACGATCGTCGCCCGCTACGGTGCTGCCGCGCCGAGTCGTGGGGATCAGGCGTAGAAGCCCTCGCGCAGGTTGATCCCGTATTCGATCCAGGCCTTCATGGCCGCGAGCATGGTGGTCCACCCCTCGCAGTTGTCGAACGCGTTCCTCGCCCCATCAGTGCTCAGCGCCCACGAGGATTCGGTGATCGTCACGAGCGTGCGAGTGTCCTCATCGAGTGGTTCGAAGGTGAACGTCGTCGTGGTGTAGTCCGCGCCTGACTTGGTCGCCTCGCCTCCCCATTGGATGACGATCTTGCGGGGCGGGTCGGCCTCGACCACGGTGACCGGGAATGCGCCGGGAAAGTCGTGGAAGTCCCAGCTGACGTCGGCACCCGCTTCCAGTCGGCCCTTCGCTCCCCCGGTGGTGAAATACCGCGACAACTGCTCCGGATCCGCGACCGCCTCGTACACTTCCGCGACCGGGCGCGCGACGCGCCCCGACACGGTGAAGGAGAGTTCCGTGAGTTCCGATTGAGTCATGTTGTATTTTTATAACATGAACGCAGTCGTTGACAAGGGTTCTGCGGATGATCGGGTCTTCCGAGCACTGGCATCCGCCGTGCGTCGCGCAATGCTCGACGCACTGAAAGACTGCCCGCTCACGACGGGAGCCCTGTGCGCGCTCTTCCCCGAGCACAACCGCACCACTGTCCTGCAGCATCTTCGCGTGCTCGAGGCCGCCGAGCTCGTCATCGGGACCCGCCAGGGGCGCGAGCGGATCCTGACGCTCAGCCCGCTGCCCATCAAGCGGATCCACGACCGCTGGATCAGCGAACACATGAAGGCCGCGGTCGGGCTGCTGGACGACCTCGACCGCTCGGCATCCTGAATCCGCCGATGCAACTCGGTCGCAGCGCGGTCAGCGCACCGCGGTCGCCGCTCGCAGCGCGATGGAGATCATGTCGCCGAAGGTCTGCTCCCGCTCCTGGGCGCTGGTCTCCGCGCCCGTGACGATGTGGTCCGAGACCGTGCAGATGCTCAGCGCGCGCCGGCCGTAGTAGGCCGCGAGGGTGTACAGACCGCTCGTCTCCATCTCCACGCCCAGCACGCCGTGTCGCACGAACGGGTCGTTGAGCTCGGGGCGGGTGCTGTAGAACTGGTCGCTCGACAGCAGCAGGCCGACGTGCACGGCGGATGCCGGCGGCTCGCTCTCGCTCGCCTCGACTGCCGCCCGCAACAGGGAGAAGTCGGCGACGGGTGCGTAGTCGAGGCCGTGGAATCGGGTGCGGTTGATCCCGGCGTCGGTGCAGGCGCCGTTGGCGATGATGATGTCCCGCACCGCCAACCGCTCGGTCAGCGCCCCGCAGGACCCCACGCGGACGATCGTCTGCACGTCATACGACTCGAACAGCTCGGTGGCGTAGATGGCCATCGACGGCTGGCCCATTCCCGAGCCCTGCACCGAGACGCGGTGGCCCTGCCAGGTGCCGGTGAATCCCAGCATCCCGCGGGTCTGGGTGTAGAGCTCGGCATCCTCGAGGAAGGTCTCGGCGATCCACTTCGCCCGCAGCGGGTCCCCCGGAAACAGGACGACGGGGGCGATCTGGCCGGGTGCTGCGGCGATGTGGGTGCTCATATGCCCACCGTAGCCAGGCTGGGCTGTACGTCCGCTCGGCGTCCCGGTCGCCCGTGAGCGTCACGGGATCTCGACGGGCTCTCGTCAGGCGAACTGGCTGACGATCGGCACCACCACGAGCGCGGTGTTGACAGCGATCACACCGAGGCCGAGAGCGAGTGCGGTCCGGCGCGCGCGCTGCGTCACCCCTGCGTCCGTTGTCACGGCGAGGGCCACGATCACAAGGACACCAGCAGTGACGCTGGACAGCGCGCTCATCACCCAGAACGAGAAGGTCGCCATCCCCTCGATCGGATTGCTGAGGGCAGTTGTCACGGCGAGCCACAATAGGAGCCCCGCCAAGATCGTCGGCAGAAGCGAGGTCGCGAGGAGGGCGATTCCGACAACAGCGGTTCCGGTGGTCGATTTCGACGCGTGCGTTATAAAAGGGACCGGGTCATACGTGTAACCGCCCGGTCCGTGGACGTGACTTGACCACGCCTGACCATCCCACCAGCGCAGACCGAATCGCCCCGTCGGGTCGGGATACCAGGCGGGCGCCGCTCCGGCATTCAGCTGCTCCGGTCGCTGCATGGTGTCACGCTATCGAGCCGTAGCCGAAGCGGAGTAACGATCGAGCAACAGCGATCAGGATTGCGGCAGGATCGCGGTATCCGCGGCTCGACGCGATTGAATCGGACCGCGATAGTCGGATGCCGGCGGAGGCGGGCTTGCAGGCTGGATGCCGAAAGGGGAAACCGTGATCGCAGTGCTGAATCGGCTCGTCGAGTACGTCGAGGACCACCTCACCGAGGAGATCGACATCGCCGGCCTCGCGCGCATGCTCGGCACGACGGAGTACCACGTTCGCCGGATGTTCTCATCGTTGGCGGGCATGCCGTTGTCCGAGTACATCCGTCGCCGTCGCATGTCGGTGGCTGCCGCAGATGTCCTCGGCGACGGTGAGCTGCTCGGCATCGCGGTGCGCTACGGATACGGCTCCACCGAGGCGTTCAGCCGCGCGTTCCGCGCGGTGCACGGCGTCAGTCCTGGCGACGTGCGCCGCAATGGTGGCCCCCTTCGGACACAACCGCAGCTCAGGTTCCGCCTGACCGTAGAAGGGACTACCCCCATGGACACTCGCATCACCGACCGTCCGGCATTCCGGCTGGTCGGCCACGCGGCTCGCGTGCCGTTGATTCACCGGGGCGCCAATCCAGACATCCAGGCGCACATCGCGTCACTGCCGGCCGCCGAGCATGACCGCCTCAAGGGGCTGAGCGACGCTGAGCCGGCCGGGCTGCTACAGGTGAGCGCCGACGTCGACCCCGACTATGCCGAAGGCAGCGAGCTGACCTACCTGCACGGGGTCGCCGTCAGCGCAGCGACCCTTGTGACCGAGGGCCTCACGGCGATCGAGGTTCCCGCCGGCGCCTGGGCGGTGTTCCGCGTCACCGGCCCTTACCCTGCCGCGTTGCAGTCCACATGGGCTGCGACGGCCACCGACTGGTTCCCCTCGAACCCGTGGCGGCTGCGGCCCGGCCCGTCTATCGTCGCCGTGCTCGACCGCGCCGATGACTTCAGCACGGCGACCTGCGAACTGTGGATGCCGGTGGAACGCGACTGACTCTCGGGCAGCGTCGGAATTCAGCCTGTGCGGGCTGGAAAGCCTCGCGACGGCGCGCGATGCGCCTCTCAGGCTGAATTCCGACGCCGCTCAGGGAATCAGCGAGCCGGGTCGGAGTCCACCAGCGCGTCGGCGTAGGCCTCGACGGCCCGCCGGTACGTCGGCAACGTGGGTGCGAGGGCCTTCAGCGCCACCCGGAGCGCCTCGTCCGGACGGCCGGCGTCTCGTAGCGCCAGCGCCAGGAACGCCTGCGGGGCAGCGCCGGTCACCGTATCGCCCGGGTGATCCTGCAGCAGTGCGACCGCGGCATCCGCTTCGCCCACGTTCCGCAACGAACTGGCCAGCTGCACGACCGCCTGCGGCCGCCGCTCCCCCGCCAACCCGCGCTCAAGAGCGGCGCGATAGAGCGGGATGGCGTCGCCTTCGCGTCCGAGGAAGTCGTGCACAGAGGCCCACTCGTACAGCGCCTCCGGCGATTCCGCGCCGCGCTCGTCGATGAGGGCCTGCATCTGCGCCAGCATCGCCTCCGGCCGGTCGTCGTCGGCATCGCGCCAGAAGGCAGCGACGCGCTCGTCCCACGGCTCAGTCATCGGTCGTGCTCTTTCCATCGGGGGCATGCCGCCGGGGACCACTCTAGGGGCGCCGCACCTGGTCGCCCCCGTCGGAATTCAGGCTGAGAGGACCGCCGAGCCCCGTTTCGGGGCCGTGTGCGCCGCTCAGCCTGAATTCCGACGCGCCCCTCCGCTACAGCGCCTTCCGCATCTGCTGCGTGACCACGTCGTAGCCGGCGGAGCCGTAGAGCCCGATCGCCACGGCGTTGCTTCCGAACACGTTCAGCTCCAGCGCGGCCGCACCGGCCCGGCGCGTGGCGTCCTCCACCGCGGCGAGCAGAGCCCGGCCGAATCCCTGGCCCCGCTTGGTCTCGACGACCTCGATGTCATACAGGAACGCCACCCCCGGTGCGCCGCGCGGGTGATCCAGGCTGACCCAGGCGCGTCCGACCGGCACGCCCTCGGCGTCGACACCGCGAAGGATCAGCATCCCCTCGGTCGCCAGTCCCTGCGGAAGGAGCTTCGCGGTCTCGTCGCGCGCTCGTTGCACCGATCCCTCCTGCGACCACCTCCCGGCGGCGACCTGTTCGGCCGAGTACTCCTCCGCGAGCAGCGTCTGCCACTGCGCGTACTCTTCGGGGGTCATCGGGCGCACGGTCACCGCTGTCATTGCGCCATGCTGGCATAGCCCCCGTCGCGCGCGTCAAGCGCGAGGTCGGCGACGGCACGTGACCAGGCGACCTCGTGGTCGAGTTGGGCGGTCTGAACGAAGAGACGCACCTGACACGTCTGTGACAGCACGGCGGCGAGTTCGTCGCGGTCTGCCTCGGCGAACCCGAGCTTGCGCCAGAACGGCCCCGACCGCCGGGAGAACAGCCACGCTCGGGTGGCCCCGGAGGCCGCGGCATCCGCCATCGCGAACATCGCGAGCCGCGATCCGGCTCCGGTCCCCCGGTGCTCGGGCGCGATCGCGACGCTGCGGATCAGCGCGTGGGCGCCATCGTCGCTCAGTTCATATCCGGTGCTGCCGATGATCGACCCGTCGGCGGCGCGCTCTACCCACAGCCGCACCGCGGGGGCGTTGAGGCCGGCGAGGGTCAGATCCGCGTCGCGGAGGAAAGCGCGCAGGATGCCGGTGTCGGCAGCGGTGAGGCGGTTAAACGTCACAACGTCGATTCTCCCGCGGGGTATCGGTCGCCGGGCGCCGGAATTCAGCCTGTGGGGCCGAAATCCCACCCGGAAGGACTAGTGGATGCCGCTGAGGCTGAATTCCGACGGCGGGAGACGGCCCGCGCCGCGGCTCAGCGCCGCGGGGTCCAGCCGGGCGGCAGTGGGCCGTCGGTCATCGTGCGCTCGCGGTCTGCGGCGGCCGACCATCCCTGCGCGGCGTCGACGGCGTCGAACCCGCCCCGGGCCAGGCGCAGTCCCACGTCGTCGTGGTGCATGCGGGGCGCTCCGCCGCGACGGGTCGACGCGCGCACACTCCACGCGTCGTCGGCGAACCCGCCGCCGCGGAAGACGCGGTAGTCGCCGTAGCGTGCCGGGTCCAGCAGGTCCCAGCACCACTCCCAGACGTTGCCGAGGGTGTCGAACAGGCCGTTGAGGTTCGGCAGCTTGCCGCCGATGTCGTGCGGTGCCGAGCCGCCGTCGTCGGCGGTCCAGGCCACCTGGTCCAGCGGCCCGTAGTGAGCGCCGGTCGACCCGGCGCGGCAGGCGAACTCCCACTCCGCCTCGGTCGGCAGCCGGTACCCGTCGGAGTCCACGTGCCACGTGACCTCTTCGCCGTCGAAGGTGTACGCCGGGTCGAGGCCCTCCCATTCGGATGCCGCGTTGCACACCCGCACGGCGCGTAACCAGCTCACGTCGGCCGCGGGGCGCCGCGGGTGCGGAGCGGGTTCCCCCAGCAGTTCGGCGAGCTGTTCCTGCGTGAGGGGATAGACCCCGATCTCGAACGGCTCGAGGGTCACGTGCCAGCGACGCTGCTGCCGGGCATCGTGCAGCGTGACGGTGCCGCCGGCCACGCGCGCCATCTCGAAATCCGTCACTCCAGGACTCTAGTCGCGCGTGCGGCGGCACCGGGCCGCGCGAGGGTCAGACGGTGTCGTCGCCGGACGTCGTGGTGGACCGACGGGTGATCCGCTCGCCGGCGACCGGGTCGACGGCCGTGCGTGAGACGGTCTCGGTCGAACGGCGGCGTGCCATCAGCACGATGCCGATGATGAACACCAGCACACCGGCGCCCATCAGGATGTAGCCGATCATGTCGAGGTTGAACCATTCCACCTGGACGTTGACGGCGAACACAAGGATCGCTCCTATGACGAAGAGCGCAATTCCGGCTCCGATGCTCATGGCAGTTCCTTTCGGTTCGGGTAACTTCGGAATCCTCTCGTAGGCGCCGGTTCGCCCGGGAGGGCTTGACACAGCCAGGGGTACTGTGCGGGTCGGCGCGCGCCGGTAGCGTGGCGCCCATGGCACGCGTGATCTTCTACACCGCGACGACGCTCGATGGCTACCTGGCAGACGAGGCCGATTCGCTGGATTGGCTGTTCGCCGTTCCCGGCGGAGAGGGTGGGGATGCCGACTTCCAGACGTTCCTCGACGGGATCGGAGTGCTGGTGCAGGGCTCGACGACGTACCAGTGGGTCCTCGACCACGAGGACCTCATCGCCCACCCCGAGAAGTGGCCTGCGTTCTACGGTCCTCGTCCCACGTGGGTGTTCACGACGCGCGAGTTGACCGCCGTCCCCGGCGCCGACGTGCGGTTCGCCGCCGGCCCCGTCACCGACTACTGGTCGCAGATCCGCGAAGCGGCCGGGCACCTGGATGTCTGGGTCGTCGGCGGCGGGGACCTCGCCGGCCAGTTCGTCGACGCGGGGCTGCTGGACGAGATCCGGGTCTCGGTCGCGCCGGCGACGCTCGGCGCCGGCAGGCCGCTGCTGCCCCGCCGATTCGGTGCCGACCGGCTCAAACTCACAGATGTGCGCCGCAACGGCCAGTTCGCCGAGCTGACCTACGCCGTGCGTTCCTGACGGGGCTCCACCGGTACCCAGAACGGGTGCTTCGGTTCGCGGTTGTCCCCGGATGAGGTGCGGGTCAGCCGTCGCCGCACCCACGGGCCGACGTGGGCGCGGTAGTACGCCGCGCCGCGCAGGGCCACCGGCGGCAGATGCGGCAGCGACCACCATCCCTCCGGCGCGTCCATATCGAGCGCCTCCAGAACGCGCGCCGCGACCCGGTGGTGCCCGCGCGTGTTCATGTGCAACCGGTCCTCGGACCAGTACGGCGGGGTCGACAGCTCCCGGTCGGGCCAGTTGAACGCCGTCACCACGTCGGGCCGGTCGGCGACGCGCTGCTCGACGGCGGCGGTGAGCAGGTCACCGCGGCGCTGGATGACGCGGCTCAGCGGCAGCTGGCCGGAGGGGTTCGCCCCCGACAGCATGATGAGTTGCACGCCCTCTTCGTCGCACCGGCGCATCACGTGCGAGAACCCGTCGGCCACGTGCCTGATCGACGTGCGCGGGCGGATCATGTCGTTGCCGCCGCCGTTGAACGACAGGTGCGTCGGCTTCAATGCGAGGGCGGGCTCCAGCTGTTCGGCGAGGATGCCGTCGATGAGCTTGCCGCGGATGGCGAGGTTGGCATACTCGAGCGGTTCACCTGCGGCATCCGCCCACGCCTGCGCCACGAGGTCCGCCCAGCCGCGGACGCGTCCGTCGGGGAGGTCGTCGCCGATGCCCTCGGTGAATGAATCGCCGATCGCGACGTAACGCACGGATGCCATCGGATCAGCCTACGCGCAGGTCACCTGTCGTCCAGGGCGAGGCCCCGCCTGTCGGCGAGTCCCCAGGCCGCGGCGGCGGCGATGACGAAGAAGCTCGCGAACACCACGAACAGCAGGGGCGCGCCCCCGCCGGCCAGCAGCGGCGGCACCGTCAGCGGTGCGACGATCGACGCGATGCGGCCGACACCGGCGGCCCACCCCGACCCGGTGGCGCGCAGCGACGTCGGGTACATCTCGGGCGTGACGGCGTACAGCGCGCCCCACGCACCCAGGTTGAAGAACGACAGCGCCATGCCGGTCGCGATGATCGCCCCCTCCCCCGTCGCGGTGCCGAACAGCACGGCGGCCACGGCGGAACCCGCGAGGAAGACCGACAGGGTGAGCCGCCGCCCCCACACTTCGATCAGCCACGCCGCGACGGCGTACCCGGGCAGTTGCGCGAGCGTGATGATCAGCGTGAAACCGAACGAGCGCACCAGGTCGTAGCCCTGGGCCACCAGGATGGTGGGGATCCAGATGAACGCCCCGTAGTACGAGAAGTTGACGCAGAACCACACCAGCCACAAGCACGCCGTGCGCACGCGGAACTCCGCCGACCACAGCGCCTTCAGCCGGTCGCCGGTGCGCACGGCTGCCGGCGGCGCCGTCGGCGCCACCGGGACGACTCGCACGGAGACCGCGACGGCCCCGGCCGGTGCGGCATCCTCGAACGACCTCGTGACGGCATCCGCTTCGGCCAGCCGTCCCCGCCGCTCGAGCCAGCGGGCCGATTCCGGCAGACTCCACCGCACGATCAGGGCGTACACCGCCGGGATCGCGCCGAGGAAGAACGCCCACCGCCAGCCGTCGTCCGAGGCGGGGATCACGAAGTAGCCGATGAGCGCGGCGGCGGTCCACCCGACGGCCCAGAACGCCTCGAGGATCACGATGAGACGGCCCCGCATGCGGGCCGGGGCGAACTCGCTGACGTAGGTACTCGCCACCGGCAGCTCGGCACCCAGGCCCAGCCCGACGAAGAACCGCAGCACCAGCAGCATCGCCAGGCCCCCCACCAGCGCGCTCGCGCCGGTCGCGATGCCGTAGACCAGCAGGGTCAGCGCGAACACCTGGCGGCGCCCGAAGCGGTCGGCGAGCAGGCCGCCCAGGCTCGCGCCGATCGCCATGCCCACGAACCCGATCGAGGCGATCCACGCCGTCTCCTGTGGCTGCAGCGACCATTGCACGGCGAGGGCCGCGATGATGAACGAGATCAGTCCCACGTCCATCGCGTCCAGCGCCCAGCCGATGCCGGAGCCGGTGAGCACCCGCAGATGCCGACGGGTGAACGGCAGACGGTCCAGGCGCTCCGACGCGGTCGCAGGAGCTGTGGCGGCTTCGGTCATACCGTCATGGTATTGATGCGGCGGCCCCCACCGCGCCAGCTCAGTGCGACGCGAGCATGTCCTGCACGAGCGGGGCGACGACCGAGCCGTACAGTTCGATCGATCGCATCATCTTCCCGTGCGGCAGAGTGCCGGTGGAGTACTTCATGTCGAACCGGTCGGCGCCCAGCATCGTGACGGTGTCGACGATCTTTCGTGCCACCGTCTCCGCGGACCCGACGTACAGCGCCCCCTCGGGGCCCACGTCGTGCTGGAAGCGCAGCCGGCTGTACGCGGGCCAGCCGCGTTCGCGGCCGATCGTGTTGTTCATCACCTCGAAGTGCTCGTACGCCTCCTCCCACGCCTGCTGGTCGGTCTCGGCGACGTAGCCCGGCGAATGGATGCCGACGGGGCGCGAGCCGTGACCGAAGGTCTCCAGCGACCGGTGGAAGAGGTCGACGAACGGCCGGAAGCGGTCCGCCGGACCGCCGATGATCGCGAGCATGAGCCCGTAACCGTAGCGGGCCGTGCGCACGACCGACTCCGGGCTCCCCCCGACGCCGACCCACGCGGTGAGCCCGCCTTCCGTCTTCGGGAACACATCGGCATCCGCAAGTCCTGCTCGCGTCGTGCCCTCCCACGTGACGGGCTGCTCTGTCAGCAGCCGTGAGAACAGGTCGAGCTTCTCCTCGAACAGCACCTCGTAGTCGTGCAGGTCGTATCCGAACAGCGGGAACGACTCCGTGAAGGATCCGCGACCGAGGATCACTTCGGCGCGCCCGGCGGACAGCGCGTCGAGCGTGGCGAACCGCTCGTACACGCGCACCGGGTCGTCGCTGGAGAGTACGGTGACCGCCGTGCCCAACCGGATGCCGCTGGTGCGCGCCGCGATCGCGGCCAGCACGATCTCGGGGCTCGAGACGGCGAACTCGCGGCGGTGGTGCTCCCCCACGTTGAACGCCGCGAGACCCAGCTCGTCGGCCAGCACCGCCTGGTCCACGATGTGACGGATCGTCTGCGCGGCGCTCAGCAGCTCGCCATCCGATCCCCGGGTGATGTCGCCGAACGTGTCGAGTCCCAGTTGCAGTGCCGTGTCAGGCATCCGCGGCTCCTTTCTATTCACGTGCATGCAACGTTACGGGGTGCGTCCGCATTCCAGGGCGTGCCGGGGGTAGGAGATGGGACGAGCGTAGGAGGTTTCGGTGGCGATCGGTCCTACCTTCGCCACATCTCCTACGCTCGCGACAGGCGTGACGGACGGATGCCGCGAGCGTACGGTGGAGGCGTGACCGTGTACGCCGATCGGGTCGCTGCGGGTGTCGCGTTGGCGGCAGCGCTGGAGGCCTGGCGCGGCACCGACGCGGTCGTGGTGGGCATCCCCCGCGGCGGCGTGGTGGTGGCCGCCGCCGTCGCCCGCGAGCTGCAGCTGCCGCTCACGGCCGTGGCGGTGCGCAAGCTCGGTGTCCCGGCGCAGTCCGAGGTCGCCGCCGGCGCGATCGCGCAGGACGTGCGTGTGCTCAACGACGAGGCGGTGGCCCGCCGGTGGCTCACCTCGGACCAGCTGGCCGCCGTCGAGCGCCGGGAACGCGTGGAACTGCAGCGACGCACCGACCGGTACGGGCTGGGAGAAGCGGATCTCACCGGACGCACCGCGATCGTCGTGGACGACGGTGTCGCCACCGGTGCCACGGCCACGGCCGCCTGCCGGGCGGTGCGCGCGCAGGGGGCGGCGCGGGTCGTGCTCGCAGCGCCGGTGGCGCCGGCGCGGTGGCGTCCGCCGCCGGATGCCGCCGACGACTGGGTCTGCGTGCAGCCGGTGCGGGACTTCTGGGCCGTGGGGCAGTTCTACGAGCGTTTCAACCAGACCAGTGACGAGGAGGTCGTGGCGCTTCTCCACGACACTCCCCGTCGCTGAGCCGGATCAGGCCTGCAGTGCGGCGCGCAGCGTGTCCAGGCCCACGCCGCCGACGTCCAGCGCACGCTTGTGGAACTGCTTGATCGAGAAGTCCGCGCCTTCGCGCTCGGCGACGTCGTCGCGCAGCTGCTCCCAGATGCGCTGGCCGACCTTGTACGACGGTGCCTGTCCCGGCCACCCGAAGTAACGGTTGACCTCGAACCGCACGAACTCGTCGGACATGTTGACGTTCCGGCGCATGAACTCCAGCGCGTAGTCGAAGTCCCACGTGCCGGTGCCGTCCAGACGCGGCTTCTGCAGGTGCACGCCGATGTCCAGCACCACGCGGGCGGCACGCATGCGCTGCCCGTCGAGCATGCCCAGGCGGTCGGCGGGGTCGTCGAGGTAGCCCAGTTGCTCCATGAGACGCTCGGCGTACAGCGCCCACCCTTCGGCGTGCCCGCTGGTGCCGGCCAGCAGCCGGCGCCACGAGTTCAGCTGGGTGCGGTTGTACACCGCCTGCGCGATCTGCAGGTGGTGACCCGGAACACCCTCGTGATACACCGTGGTCAGCTCCCGCCAGGTGTCGAACGTGTCGACGCCCTCGGGTACCGACCACCACATGCGGCCCGGCCGCGAGAAGTCGTCGGTGGGGCCGGTGTAGTAGATGCCGCCCTCGTTGGTCGGGGCGATCATGCACTCGAGCTTGCGGATCGGCTCGGGGATGTCGAAGTGGGTCCGACCCAGCTCCTCGACGGCACGGTCGCTGGTCTCCTGCATCCACCGCTGCAGCGCCTCGGTGCCGTGCAGCTGGCGGGCGGGGTCGGCTTCCAGCAGCGCGACGGCTTCTTCGACGGTGGCACCGGGAGAGATCTGGTTCGCGATCGACTCCTGCTCGGCCACCATGCGGGCGAGCTCTTCGATCCCCCACTCGTACGTCTCATCCAGGTCGATCTCGGCGCCGAGGAACCGCCGGGAGTGCAGCGCGTAGAGCTCGCGCCCCACCGCGTCCTGCTCCGAGGCCTCGGGGGCGAGCTCGTTCGACAGGAACGACGACAGCTCGTCGTACGCGACGCGGGCGGCGTTGCTGTTGTCGGTGAGCTCCCTGGCCAGGGACGCGGGTAGGTGTCCCTCCGCCGGTGCCGCGTCGGCGACGAAGCCGGCGAAGAACCCGGTGTCGCTGGTGTACCGGGCGATCTGCGTGACGACCTCCAGCACCTGACGTCGCGCCGGCACGACACCCTCCGCGATGCCTTCACGCAGCGTCTCGATGTAGCCGTCGATCGCCGCGGGCAGGGCTTTCAGTCGGGTGGAGACCACGCCCCAGTCCTGGACGGTGTCGGTGGGCATGAGGTCGAACGCCGAGCGCAGATCCTGTGCGGGCGAGGCGATGACGTTGAGGTCGCGCAGATGGGCCTTCGCGTCGTGCAGTTCCAGCTGCAGGCGCAGCTCGCGCGTCAGGTCCTCCTTCGTGACCCGGTCGACGTCGTCGACGGGCTCGGCCGCTTCGAGCGCTGCCAGCGTCGTGCGCGCGGCCTCCGCGGCGCGCGCCACACCGGCGGGCGACAGGTCGTCGAACCTGCCGTTGTGCTCGGTGCGTCCGATGTAGGTCGCCAGGATCGGGGAGAGTTCGGCGGCGGTGTCCACCCAGGCATCCGCGATCTCGTCGATCGGGGTCGTGGGCCGTGAGGTCTCGGTCATCCCTTGAGCCTAGAACCCGCGGCTGGGGACCGGAGGACAAACGCGCATCAGTGACCCGCCTCGTCCCAATCGGCGCCGCGGCCGATCTGCACATCCAGCGGCACCGAAAGCTCGGCGGCATCGCCCATGCGCTCGCGCACGATCCGCTCTGCGGCGTCCCACTCCCCCGGTGCGACCTCCACCACGAGCTCATCGTGGATCTGCAACAGCACGCGCGAGCGCAGCTGCTGCTGGGCGAACTCGGCGTGGATGCGGAACAGCGCGATCTTCATGATGTCGGCGGCGCTGCCCTGGATGGGCGCGTTCAGCGCGGCCCGCTCAGCGTTCTCGCGCAGCACCCGGTTGGGGCTGGACAGGTCGGGGAACGGCCGCCGCCTGCCGAAGATCGTCTCGGTGTACCCGTCGATCTTGGCCTGCTGCACCGAGGAGCGCAGGTAATCGCGCACCGCGCCGAAGCGGGCGAAGTACTCGAGCATGAGTCCCTTGGCCTCGGACTGCTCGATGCGCAGCTGCTTGGACAGGCCGAATGCCGACAGGCCGTAGACGAGCCCATACGACATGGCTTTCACCTTGGTGCGCATCGCGGAGGTGACTTCCTCCGGCTCCACACCGAACACGCGGGCGCCGACGAAGCGGTGCAGGTCCTCGCCGGAGCGGAACGCCTCGATGAGTCCGGGGTCGCCTGACAGGTGCGCCATGATGCGCATCTCGATCTGCGAGTAGTCGGCCGTCAGCAGCGTCTCGTAGCCCTCGCCCACCTGGAACGCGGCACGGATGCGGCGGCTCTCGGTGGTGCGGATGGGGATGTTCTGCAGGTTGGGGTCGGTGCTGGACAGGCGCCCGGTCTGACTTCCGGTCTGCACGTACGTGGTGTGCACACGGCCGTCGGCGGCGATCGCGGTGTCCAGCGACTCGATGATCTGCCGCAGCTTCGTGGCCTCGCGGTGCTGCAGCAGCTGGTCCAGGAACGGATGCGGGTTGGATTCCTGCAGGTCGGCGAGCACCGCGGCATCCGTGGAGTAGCCGGTCTTGGTCTTGCGGGTCTTCGGCAGCTGGAGCTGCTCGAACAGCACGTCCTGCAGCTGCTTGGGTGAACCGAGGTTCACCTCCCGCTCGATCGTGACGTACGCCTGCTGCGCGATGGTCTCGGCGCGTTCGGCGAGCTCGCCGGAGAACGCCGAGAGCTTCTCGTGCGAGACGGCGACACCGGCCAGCTCCATGTCGGCGAGGGTCAGCAGCGTCGGCAGCTCGATGTCGGTGAGGACGGATGCCACGCTCTCGGGCAGTTCTGTGCGCAGCGCCTCGGCCACCCGCAGCGTGAACCACGACACCTGGCCGGGGGTCGCACCCTCGGTCTCGGGCACGAGCTGGGTCGGGTCGGCTTCGGGGAGCTTCTCGCCGAGGTAGCGGTCCACCAGGTCGGAGAGGTTCTTGTCCGGGAAGCTGGGGCGCAGCAGCCAGCCGGCCACGATCGCATCGAACACGAGCGAGTCGACGGTGACGCCGGCGCGGCGCAGCGCCTTGACCTGGGGCTTGGCGTCGGAGAAGACCTTGGGTGCGGCCGAGGCGAACCACGGCGCGAGCACTGCGGCGGTTTCGTCGTTCCAGTCGATTTCCGCCGCGGCATCCGTGGTGGCAAGACCCACGCGCTGCGGCAGTCCGCCGGACATCGTCACCGTGACGGACACTTCGCCCTGCGCCGCCTGCAACCAGTCGGACAGCCCCGCCGCGTCCGGCGCGATCGGGGTGGGTGCCGCGGTGACGGGACGGGTGTCCTCGTGCGTGCCGGTATCGACGGCGCCGGCGGCCTCGAACACGCGCGGCAGCAGGGTGCGGAACTCCAGCCGCGCGAAGATGTCGCGCACGGCCTGGGTGTCGATGGGCTGCACCGCGAGGTCCTGCGGGGTCACCGGCAGCTCGACGTCGCGTAGCAGCCGGTTCAGCATGCGGTTGCGGCGCACGCCGTCGAGGTGCTCGCGCAGGTTGCCGCCGACGACGCCGGGGATCTTGTCGGCGTTCTCCAGCAGGGCATCGAGCGTCCCCCACTGCGTCAGCCACTTCACCGCCGTCTTCTCCCCCACCTTCGGCACGCCCGGCAGGTTGTCGCTGGTCTCGCCCACGAGTGCGGCGATGTCGGGGTAGTTCTCCGGCGGCAGGCCGTACTTCTCCACCACCGCGGCGGGGTCGTAGCGCTTCAGCTGCGACACGCCCTGCACGCTCGGGTACAGGAGCGTGATGTCGTCGTTGACCAGCTGGATCGTGTCGCGGTCGCCGGAGCACACCAGCACGTCGAAGCCGGCGGCGGCGCCCTCCGTCGCGAGGGTCGCCAGGATGTCGTCGGCTTCGAAGTCCTCCTTCTGCAGCACGGTGATGTTCATCGCCGCCAGGCACTCCTGGAGCAGCGGGATCTGCCCCTTGAACTCCGCGGGCGACTCGGAGCGGTTCGCCTTGTATTCGGGGTACTCCCGGGTGCGGAACGACTGCCGTGAGGTGTCGAACGCCACCGCGACGTGCGTGGGCTTCTCGGCCTTCAGCAGGTTCACGAACATCGACAGGAACCCGTAGATGCCGTTGGTGTGCTGGCCGTCCTTGGTGGTGAAGTTGTCCACCGGGAGGGCGAAGAACGCCCGGTATGCCAGCGAGTGGCCGTCGACGATGAGAAGGGTAGGCTTTGCGGCATCCGTCACCATGACAGCCTAACTTCGGGCTGGGACACCTTGAGCCGAGAGCAGGACATGACCGATCAGGATGCCGCGCCCATCGCCGGACTCGAGTGGGTCTCCCGACGTGGACTCGGCGCCCTCGCCGACAAGATGGGGATCGAATTCACCGAGTTCACCGTCGATCGGTGCGTCGCGACCATGCCCGTCGAGGGCAACACCCAGCCGGTGGGGCTGCTGCACGGCGGCGCCTACGTCGTCCTCGGCGAATCGATGGGTTCGATGGCCGCGAACCTGCACGCGGGCCCCGGGCGCCTGGCGGTCGGCACCGATATCAACGCCACCCATACGCGCTCCGCCACGAGCGGTCAGGTCACCGCCGTCTGCACGCCGATCCACCTAGGCCGCTCGATGACGGTGCACGAGATCGTCGTGAGCGACGACGACGGGCGACGCTGCTCGACGGTGCGCATCACGAACCTGATCCGGGAACGCTGAACCGACGGCCGGGGTGCCCGGTGCCCCGCGAGAAACCAAAAATCGGATGAGACCCACCGCATCGCGGTGTTTCTCATCCGAAAAATGGTGTCTGGTTACTTCTTCGGCGCGAGCTGCTCGATGATCGCCTTGGCGACGTCCTGCATGGTGAGACGGCGATCCATGGATGCCTTCTGGATCCAGCGGAACGCCTCGGGCTCGGTCAGGCCCATCTTCTCGTTGAGCAGACCCTTCGCGCGATCCACGAGCTTGCGGGTCTCGAACCGCTCGACCATGTCGGCGACCTCGGCCTCGAGCGTGATGATCTGCTCGTAGCGGGCCAGGGCGATCTCGATCGCCGGCAGCAGGTCGTTCGGGGTGAAGGGCTTGACCACGTAGGCCAGCGCGCCGGCCTCGGTCGCCCGCTCCACGAGCTCCTTCTGGCTGAACGCCGTCAGCAGCACGACCGGCGCGATGTGCGCCTTGCTCAGCTTCTCGGCTGCGGAGATGCCATCGAGCACCGGCATCTTCACGTCCATGATCACGAGGTCCGGGCGCAGCTCCGTGGCCAGCTGGACGGCCGTCTCACCGTCACCGGCCTCGCCCACGACATCGAATCCGTTGTCGCGGAGGATCTCGACGATGTCGAGACGGATCAGCGACTCGTCCTCGGCGACGACGACGCGTCGGGGGGCTGTGGCCATGGGGGTGGCGGTTTCGTCGAGCTCAGTCACGTCTCCATTCTAGGCCAGTCGAGGCTGTGTACCTGCGGTATCGTCATTGAGGTACTTGCCGGTGTGGCGGAATGGCAGACGCGACCGACTCAAAATCGGTTGTCTTCGGACGTGTGGGTTCGACTCCCACCACCGGTACCAACGACAGAAGAGGGATGCCGCATCGCGGCATCCCTCTTCTGGTGGCATCCGGCCTTACTGCTCGGCCTTGTAGATCGGCGCCTTGCCGTGCACGGCGTCGCCCACCTTGTGGATGCGGATGTCGTTGGTCGACCCGATGATTCCGGGAGGGGATCCGGAGATCACCACGACGCGGTCGCCGACCTCGGCCAGGCCGTTGGAGAGCAGGTAGTCGTCGACCTGGATGAACATGAGGTCGGTGTGAGCCACGTGCTCCACGAGGGTCGACTGCACACCCCACGTGATCGCCATCCGCCGGCGGATGGCCGGGTCGGGGGTGAAGCCGATCATCGGGATCTTCGGACGCAGCCGCGACATGCGTCGGGCGGTGTCACCGGACTCGGTGAAGATGCAGACGTACTTGGCGTCGACGAACTCGGCCACCTCCATCGCCGCGAGGGTGATGGCGCCGCCCTGCGTGCGCGGCTTGGTGTTCAGCGGCGCGATGCGCTCGAGCCCGTGGTCTTCGGTGGATTCGATGATGCGTGCCATCGTCTGCACGACCACGACGGGGTAGTCCCCGACGCTGGTCTCACCGGACAGCATGACCGCGTCGGCACCGTCGAGGACGGCGTTGGCGACGTCGCTGGTCTCGGCGCGGGTGGGCACCGGGTTGTTGATCATCGACTCGAGCATCTGCGTCGCGACGATGACGGGCTTGGCCATGCGACGGCACAGCTCCACGGCCCGCTTCTGCACGATCGGGACGGCTTCCAGCGGAAGCTCGACGCCCAGGTCACCGCGGGCGACCATGATGCCGTCGAACGCGTCGATGATCTCCTCGAGGTTTTCCACGGCCTGCGGCTTCTCGATCTTGGCGATGACGGGGACGCGGCGGCCCTCTTCAGCCATGATCTCGTGCACGCGGGTGACGTCCTCGGCGCTGCGCACGAACGACAGGGCGATGAGGTCGGCGCCTGCGCGCAGGCCCCAACGCAGGTCCGCTTCGTCCTTGTCCGACAGTGCGGGGACGTTGACGGCGACGCCGGGCAGGTTGATGCCCTTGTTGTTGGACACCGGCCCGCCGACGATGACCTTGGTCGTGACGACCTGGCCTTCGACGCCGGTGACCTCGACGCGCACC
The DNA here is from genome assembly GCF_030246865.1 of Microbacterium sp. zg-B96. Lineage (NCBI taxonomy): Bacteria > Bacillati > Actinomycetota > Actinomycetes > Micrococcales > Microbacteriaceae > Microbacterium > Microbacterium sp. zg-B96. Next base: position 1,434,710 of record NZ_CP126738.1, read on the forward strand.
TTGCCGTCGTCGATCAGGAGGAAGTCTCCCGGCTTGACGTCGGCGGGCAGGCCCTTGAAGGTCGTCGAGACGAGCTCCTTGGTGCCTTCGATGTCTTCGGTGGTGATCTTGAAGACATCACCCTCGGAGAGGTGGTGCGGGCCTGCGGCGAACTTGCCGAGACGGATCTTGGGTCCCTGCAGGTCCACCAGTGCGGCAACGGCGCGACCGGCATCCTTGGCCGCCTTGCGCACGTTGGCGAAGTTGTTCTCGTGCACGGAGTAGTCCCCGTGGCTCAGGTTGAATCGGGCTACGTCGACACCGGCGTCGATGATCGCGCGGACCATCTCATAGGTGGACGTGGCTGGGCCGAGAGTGGCGACGATTTTCGCGCGTCTCATCGTGTGGTGCTCCGGTCGTTGGGGGGATTGGCGGACAACTGCCGCAGGTACCAGCCTACGCCTGCAGGCCGATTGCGATATCGGTGGGGCGAACGGGAGAAATCAACTCCGTCGCCCCCATGAGGTAGCGATCGACGGATGCCGCCGCTCCCCGGCCCTCGGCGATCGCCCAGACGATGAGCGACTGACCGCGGCCGGCGTCGCCGGCGACGAACACACCGGGGTGCGTCGCCTGGTAGTCGTCGTCGCGGGTGATGGCGCCGCGCGGGGTGAACTGCGCCTCGAGCTGATCTTCCAGCTGGGCACGCTCGGGGCCGGTGAAGCCCATCGCGATCAGCACCAGGTCGGCGGGGATCTCGCGCTCGGTGCCGCTCTTGGGGACGCGGCGGCCGTCGATGTACTCGGTCTCGGCCACCCGGAGCGCGCGCACTTCGCCGACCTCGTTGCCGAGGAACTCGACGGTGGAGGCCAGATATGCCCGCTCACCGCCCTCCTCGTGCGCGGAGGACACCTCGAAGATAGTCGGCGCCATCGGCCACGGCTGGCTGTCGGTCCGGGCCGCGGGCGGCTGCTTGCCGATCGCCAGGTTGGTCACGCTCAGCGCACCCTGGCGGTGGGCCGTGCCGATGCAGTCGGCGCCGGTGTCGCCGCCGCCGATGACGATGACGTGCTTGCCCTGCGCGCTGATCTGGTTGGGAACCTGGTCGCCGGCGACGGCCTTGTTCGATTCCACCAGGAACTCCATCGCGAAGTGCACGCCGGCAAGATCGCGCCCCGGGATCGCCAGGTCACGCGGCACGGTGGCGCCGGTGGCGACCACGACCGCGTCATAGCGTGCCCGCAGCTGATCCCAGGGGATGTCCTTGCCGATCTCGACGCCGGCGCGGAAGCGGGTGCCCTCGTCCTGCATCTGGCGCAGCCGGGACTCGAGGTGACGCTTCTCCATCTTGAAGTCGGGGATGCCGTAACGCAGCAGCCCGCCGATGCGGTCGTCCCGCTCGAACACGGCGACGGTGTGGCCGGCGCGGGTCAACTGCTGCGCGGCGGCGAGGCCGGCCGGGCCCGATCCGACCACGGCGACGGTCTTGCCGGTGAGGCGTCCCGGCGGCTCCGGTTCGACCCAGCCGCGCGCGAAGGCCTCGTCGATGATCGAGACTTCGACCTGCTTGATCGTCACGGCGGGCTGGTTGATGCCCAGCACGCACGAGCTCTCGCAGGGCGCCGGGCACAGGCGCCCGGTGAACTCCGGGAAGTTGTTCGTCGCGTGCAGCCGCTCGATGGCGCTGCGGGACTGGCCACGCCAGGTCAGGTCGTTCCACTCCGGGATGAGGTTGCCCAGCGGACACCCCTGGTGGCAGAACGGCACACCGCAGTCCATGCAGCGGCCGGCCTGGCGGCGGAGCACGGCCGAATCCCCCGGCTCGTACACCTCTTTCCAGTCCATGATGCGCACCGGCACCGGTCGGCGCGGCGGCAGCTCGCGCTCGGTGACTTTCAAAAAGCCCTTGGGGTCAGCCACCCGTCACCTCCATGATGCGGTTCCAGACGACGTCGCCGTCGGGGTCGAGTCCTTCTGCGGCCGCCTCCTGGCGGGTCTGCAGCACGGCCGCGTAGTCACGCGGCACGACGCGGACGAAGTTGCCCGCCTCGACGTCGAAGTTCTCCAGCAGGGATGCCGCGAGCGACGATTCCGTCTCGGCGACGTGCTGCAGCAGCAGGTCGCGCAGGATCTCGATATCGCCGGAGCCCATCTCCAGCAGCTCCAGCTCGCCGCTGGCGAGCGACTCGCGGTTCACCAGCGCCCGGTCGAGCTTGTAGATGTAGGCGGTGCCGCCGGACATGCCGGCACCGAGGTTGCGCCCGGTGGCGCCGAGGATGACGGCGAGTCCGCCGGTCATGTACTCCAGCGCGTGGTCGCCCACGCCCTCGACGACCGCGGTCGCGCCGGAGTTGCGCACGAAGAACCGCTCCCCCACCACGCCTCGCAGGAACATGGTGCCCTGCGTCGCGCCGTACCCGATCACGTTGCCGGCGATCACGTTGCGGGACGCGTCGAACCCGGCTCCACGCGGCGGACGCACCACGATCTGCCCGCCGGAAAGACCCTTGCCGACGTAGTCGTTGGAGTCGCCCTCCAGCCGCAGCGTGATGCCGGCGGGCAGGAACGCCCCGAAGGACTGCCCCGCCGAGCCGGTGAGGTTCACCACGATCGACCCGGATGGCAGCCCGTTGACGCCGTGCGCCAGCGTGACCCGGTTGCCGAGCATGGTGCCCACCGCCCGCTCCGTGTTGCGGATGGGCAGGTCGATGCTGATCTGACCGCCGTGCGCGATGACGTCCTGAGCGCGTTCGATCAGCTGCACATCGAAGTGCGCCTCGAGCTCATGGTCCTGACCGCGCATGTTGCGGCGAGGTGCCGACTCGGCGAACGCCGGCCCGCGCAGGATGGGCGTCAGGTCCAGGCCGCTGGCCTTCCAGTGCGAGATTGCGCCGTTGACGTCGAGCAGCTCGCTGTGGCCGATGGCTTCTTCCATCGAGCGGAACCCGAGCTCGGCGAGGTACTCGCGCACCTCCTGGGCGAGGAACTCCATGAAGTTCACCACGTGCTCGGCCTTGCCGGTGAAGCGCGAACGCAGCACCGGGTTCTGCGTCGCAACTCCCACCGGACACGTGTCGAGGTGGCAGACCCGCATCATGATGCAGCCCTCCACCACCAGCGCGGTCGTGGCGAAACCGAACTCCTCTGCACCCAGCAGCGCGGCGATGATCACGTCGCGGCCGGTCTTGAGCTGCCCGTCGGCCTGCACGACCACCCGGTCGCGCATGTTGTTGAGCATGAGCGTCTGCTGGGTCTCGGCAAGACCCAGCTCCCACGGGGTTCCGGCGTGCTTGAGCGAGTTCAGCGGGCTCGCGCCGGTGCCGCCGTCGTGGCCGGAGACGAGGATGACGTCGGCGAGGGCCTTGGCGGTGCCTGCGGCGACCGCGCCGATGCCGGACTGGCTGACGAGCTTGACGTGCACGCGGGCGGCCGGGTTGGCGCGCTTGAGATCGAAGATCAGCTGCTTGAGGTCTTCGATCGAGTAGATGTCATGGTGCGGCGGCGGCGAGATGAGTCCCACCCCGGGGGTTCCGCCGCGGGTACGGGCGATCCAGGGATACACCTTCGCCGGCGGCAGCTGCCCGCCCTCACCGGGCTTGGCGCCCTGGGCGAGCTTGATCTGGATGTCCTCGGCGTGGGTGAGGTACATGCTGGTGACGCCGAACCGACCGGATGCCACCTGCTTGATGGCGCTGCGGCGCTGCGGGTCCAGCAGCCGGTCGACGTCTTCGCCGCCTTCGCCGGTGTTCGACTTGCCGCCGATGCGGTTCATCGCGATCGCGAGCGTCTCGTGCGCTTCCTTCGAGATGGAGCCGTAGCTCATCGCGCCGGTGGAGAACCGCTTGATGATCGCCGAGATCGGTTCGACCTCGTCGATCGGCACGGGCGGTCGCAGGCCGCTGCGGAGCGTGAACATGCCGCGCAGCGTCTTGAGCTGCTTGGCCTGGTCGTCGACGAGCTTGGTGTACTCGCGGAAGATGTCGTACCGGCGGGAGCGAGTGGAGTGCTGCAGGCGGAACACCGTGTCCGGGTTGAACAGGTGCGGGGAGCCGTCGCGGCGCCACTGATACTCGCCGCCGGTCCACAGCCGCTCGTGCGCACGCGCCGCGCCGTCCTCGGGGTACGCCCAGTTGTGACGCGCCTGGTTCTCGGCGGCGATCTCGGCCACGCCGATGCCCCCGAGCTTGCTCTCGGTGCCGGTGAAGTAGTCGTCGATGAATTCCTGCGACAGGCCCACCGCTTCGAACGCCTGCGCGCCGGCGTAGGACGACACCGTGGAGATGCCCATCTTCGACATGATCTTCAGTACGCCCTTGCCCAGCGCATACAGCACGTTGGCGACGGCCTTCTCGGGGGTGAGCCCGGTGATGAACCCGGCGCGTACCAGGTACTCCACCGACTCCATCGCGAGGTAGGGGTTCACCGCGGATGCGCCGTAGCCGATGAGCGTCGCCACGTGGTGCACTTCGCGCACGTCGCCGGCTTCGACCACCAGGCCGACCTTCATCCGGTTCTGCTTGCGGATGAGGTGGTGGTGCACCGCGGAGACCATCAGCAGCGACGGGATCGGCACGAGGTCTTTGGTCGAGTCGCGGTCGGAGAGGATGAGGAACTCCGCACCGTCTTCGATCGCCCGCTCCGCCTCGGCGCACAGTTCGTCGATGCGCGCCTTCAGCGTGCCCGGGTCGGCGTCGGAGTGGTACAGCCCCTTGAGCGTGACGGCGCGGCGGCCGGGCATGATGCGCTCGATGTTCTGGATCTTGGCGAGCTCGTCGTTGTCGATCACCGGGAAATCGAGGGTGATCTGACGGGCGTGGTCGGGACCGGAGGACAGCAGGTTGCGCTCCGGGCCCAGGCCCGCGCGCAGGCTGGTGACGACCTCTTCGCGGATGGAGTCCAGCGGCGGGTTGGTGACCTGCGCGAACTGCTGCACGAAGTAGTCGAACAGCAGGCGGGGTCGCTCACTGAGGACGGCGATGGGCGTGTCAGAGCCCATGGCGCCGATCGGCTCGGCGCCGTTCTGCCCCATCGGGGTGAGGAGGATGCGCACCTCCTCCTCGGTGTAGCCGAACGTCCGCTGACGACGGGTGATCGAGGCGATGGGGTGCACGATGTGCTCGCGTTCGGGCAGCTCCGACAGCTGCAGCCGCTGGCGCAGCCACAGCTCCCAGGGCTCGGAGGCGGCCAGGCGCGCCTTGATCTCGGCATCCTCCACGATGCGCCGCTCCGCGGTGTCGACGAGGAACATCCGCCCGGGGCGCAGCCGGCCGCGACGCTTGATGCGCTCCGGCTCGAAATCGAGCACGCCGGTCTCGCTGCCGATGACGATGAGCCCGTCGGTGGTCTCGGTCCAGCGCCCGGGGCGCAGGCCGTTGCGGTCAAGCGTGGCGCCGACCTGCGTGCCGTCGGTGAAGATGAGCGCGGCCGGGCCGTCCCAGGGCTCCATGAGCATGGAGTGGTAGTCGTAGAACGCCCGGAGATCCGGCGCGATGTCGGCCTGCTTCTCGTACGCCTCCGGCACCATCATCATGATCGCGTGCGGCAGGCTCCGGCCGCTGAGGGTCAGCAGTTCCAGCACCTCGTCGAACGACGCGGAGTCGCTCGCCCCGTCGGTGCAGATCGGCAGCAGCGGACGGATGTCGCCCAGCAGCTCGGATTCCAGCTGCGACTGGCGGGCACGCATCCAGTTGCGGTTGCCGCTGACGGTGTTGATCTCGCCGTTGTGGGCGAGCATGCGCAGCGGCTGGGCCAGCGGCCACGACGGGAACGTGTTGGTGGAGTAGCGCGAGTGCACCACAGCCAGCTCCGACGCGAAGCGCTCGTCCTGCAGGTCGGGGTAGAACGGCTCCAGCTGCAGCGTCGTGACCATGCCCTTGTAGCCGAGCGTGCGGCAGGACAGCGAGACGAAGTAGGCGCCCAGTTCGTGCTGCGCGCGCTTGCGCAGCCGGTAGGCGCGGCGGTCCAGTTCGATGCCGGACAGCGCTGCGGCGCCGCCGATGGCGGGCCGTGACACGAACAGCTGCTCGAACGTGGGGCGGGCGTCGTAGGCGAGCCTGCCGAGGTTGTCCTCGACGGTGGGGACCACGCGCCAGCCCAGCACCGTCAGTCCCTCGCGGGCGGCGAGCTGTTCGATGCCCGACTTCAGCTCCTCGCGGGCCTCGTCATCCAGCGGCAGGAACGCCATGCCGGCGGCATACTCCCCCACCGGCGGCAGGTCGAAGTCGACCACCGCGCGCAGGAAGGCATCCGGCATCTGCGTGAGGATGCCTGCTCCGTCGCCGGTGCCCGCGTCGGAGCCGATGGCCCCGCGGTGCTCCAGGTTGCGCAGGGCCGTCAGCGCGAGCTCGACGATGTCATGCCCGGCGTGGCCGCGCAGGGTGGCGACCATCGCCAGCCCGCACGCATCCTTTTCGAAGGCCGGGTTGTACATCCCCTGACGCGGGGGGAACGCCGCTGGTGCGCCGGCGTTGTGACGGGGGCTCGAAGGCATACCTTCCGTCCTCACTCTGATACTCAAGATGGGACGCCGTCGGCCCTGGGCGTTACTTGCTGGGGACTGCGCTTGTGGCTGTCTCCTCGGAACCATCGGACGCGGGGGGTGCGCTCACGTCGACGAAGTCTTCGGTGTTCTGTGATTGTACAACCCCGTCGGGGTACCACTGGCGGCCGGGCACGTACACCGACGGTTCACCGCCCGTGTGGCGGCGCTTCTGGACGACGATGATGACCAGACCCACCACGACGCCGAGGATCGCGACCCACACGTTGGTACGCAGGCCCAGGATCACTTCGCTGGGGTCGATGCGCAGCGACTCCCACACGATCCGACCGGCGCTGTACCAGACCAGGTAGAGCCCGAACAGGCGCCCCCACTGCAGGCGGAGCTTGCGACCGGCCCACAGCAGGACCACGACCCCCAGCAGGTTCCAGAGCACTTCGTACAGGAACGTGGGGTGGAACAGCGTGCCCTCCGGCAGGCCGACGGGCCACGCCGCGTTCGGGTAGTCGATCTCCAGGCCCCACGGCAGGTCGGTCGGCAGGCCGTACAGCTCCTGGTTGAACCAGTTGCCGAACCGGCCGATGGCCTGCGCCAGCAGCAGGCCGGGGGCCAGCGCGTCGGCGAAGCTCCAGAAGCGGATGCCGGTCCAGCGGCAGCCCAGCCATGCGCCGACGGCGCCGCCCAGGAGTGCGCCGAAGATCGCGATGCCGCCTTCCCAGATGAACAAGACCGCCCACGGGTTCTTGTCCGCACCGAAGTAGAACCCCGGGTGGGTGAGCACGTGGAAGATGCGGGCGCCGATGATCGCCAGCGGCACCGCGAGCAGGGCGATGTCGATGACGACCCAGGGCTCGGCACCGCGCTTGGTGAGGCGGTGGTTGGTGAGCACGGCGGCGGCGAGGATGCCGGCGATGATGCACAGCGCGTAGATGTGGATGCGCAGCGGGCCCAGATCCCAGTAGGCCACGTCGGGGCTCGGGATGCTGGCGACGACGCTCAGGGCGGCGTTGATCATGGGCGATCGTGTCCTTGCGTTCGGAGGGCCGGCGGCGGTCCGGCCTGAGAAGTCTAGTTCGCGGCGGTGCCGGCGGTGAGTGCGCGGGTCGTGGCGGCGAGGCCGTCCAGTCCCCCGTCGCGCAGCGCCCGCACCAGCGCGGTGCCGACGATCGCGCCGTCGGCGTAGTCGAGCACCCCGGCGACGTGCTCGGGAGTGGAGATGCCGATGCCCACGCAGGCGCGCTCGCAGCCGTGGTCGCGCAGGCGCTGCACGAGCGTGCGCGCCGCGGCATCCAGATCGGCCCGCTCCCCCGTGATGCCCATCGTGGAGACGGTGTACACGAAGCCCGTCGAGGCCGCCACGATCAGGTCGAGGCGCTCGTCGGTGGAGGTGGGGGCGGCGAGGAACACGCGGTCAAGGCCGGTGCGCTCGGACGCGGCGATCCACTCGGCGGCGGCGTCGGGGGTGATGTCGGGCGTGATGAGCCCCGCTCCCCCCGCGGCGAGCAGGTCGTCTGCGTAGCGGTCGACGCCGTACTGCATGACCGGGTTCCAGTAGGTCATCACCAGGATCGGCACGTCGACGCGGGCGGCGATCTCGCGCACCGCGGTGAACGTGTCGCGCAGCCGGAAGCCGCCGGCCAGTGCGGCCTGAGTGGCCTCCTGGATGACGGTGCCGTCCATCACCGGATCCGAATACGGCGGGCCGAGCTCGAGCACGTCGGCGCCGTTCTCGGCGAGGGTGACGGCGGCGTCGATGCTCGTCTGCAGGTCGGGGAAGCCCAGCGGAAGGTAGCCGACGAACGCACCGCGCCCCTCGGCGGCGGCCCGATCGAGCGCGGCGGCGACGCGGGAGGTCACAGTTCGATCCCTTCGCCGGTGGCGGCGTCGTCTTCCGGCGGGGTGACCACCGGTGCGGGTGCTTCGTCGCCGTACAGGCCGAACCAGCGCGCCGCGGTGTCCATGTCCTTGTCGCCGCGGCCGGACAGGCTCACCGCGAGCACAGCATCGGGGCCCATCTCGCGGCCCAGGCGCAGCGCGCCGGCGAGGGCGTGGGCCGACTCGATCGCGGGGATGATGCCCTCGGTCCGGCTGAGCAGGCGCAGGGCGTCCATCGCCTCGGTGTCGGTGGCGGGGATGTACTCGGCGCGGCCGATGGCCGACAGCCACGCGTGCTCGGGTCCGACGCCGGGGTAGTCCAGGCCGGCGGAGATGGAGTGGGACTCGACGGTCTGACCGTCCTCGTCCTGCAGCACGAACGTCTTCGCGCCGTGCAGCACGCCGGGGCGGCCGCGTTCGATGGAGGCGGCGTGACGGAGCGTGTCGACGCCGTCGCCGGCGGCCTCCACTCCGTACAGCTTCACGTCTTCGTCGTCGAGGAAGGCGTGGAACATGCCGATGGCGTTGGATCCGCCGCCGACGCACGCGATGACCGCGTCGGGCAGGCGCCCGATCTCCGCCAGCAGCTGGGCGCGGGCCTCTTCGCTGATGATCTTCTGGAAGTCGCGCACCATCGCCGGGAACGGGTGGGGGCCTGCGGCGGTGCCGAAGATGTAGTTGGTCGTCTCGACGCTGGCGACCCAGTCGCGGTATGCCTCGTTGATCGCGTCCTTGAGGGTGCGCGATCCGGTGGTGACGGGGATGACCTCGGCGCCCAGCAGCCGCATCCGGGCGACGTTGAGCGCCTGACGCTCGGTGTCGACCTCGCCCATGTAGATGGTGCAGTCGAAGCCGAACAGCGCCGCCGCGGTGGCTGTGGCGACGCCGTGCTGGCCGGCGCCGGTCTCGGCGATGACGCGGGTCTTGCCCAGACGCTGGGTGAGCAGCGCCTGCCCGATGACGTTGTTGATCTTGTGCGAACCGGTGTGGTTGAGGTCTTCGCGCTTCAGGAAGATGCGGGCGCCGCCGGCGTGCGCGGCGAACCGCGGCACCTCGGTCAGCGGCGACGGCCGACCGGCGTAGGAGCGCAGCAGGCCCTCGAACTCCGCCTGGAAGGCGGGGTCGACCTTGGCCGCCTCGTACACGGCGGTCAGCTCGTCGATCGCGGCGATGAGGGATTCCGGCATGTACCGGCCCCCGAACTCGCCGAAGAAGGGTCCAGCGGCATCGCGCAGGCTCATGAGCCGGCCTCCAGGAAAGCAGTGAGTGTCGAGACGGGGTCGCCGGTGACCAGCGCCTCCCCGATGAGCACGACGTCGGCGCCGGCACCGCGGTAGTGGGCGACGTCGGCGGGGGTGAGTACGGCGGATTCCGCGATCTTCACGGCATCCGCGGGGAGGTGCTCAGCCAGACGGCCGAACAGGTCGCGGTCCAGCTGGAACGTCGACAGGTCGCGGGCGTTCACGCCCACCAGGCGCGCTCCCACGTCGGCGGCGCGGTGCACCTCGTCCAGCGAATGGGTCTCCACCAGCGGCGTCATGCCCAATTCCAGCACGAGGGCGTGCAGCTCGGCCAGCAGCGGCTGCTCGAGCGCCGCGACGATCAGCAGCACGAGGTCGGCGCCACAGGCGCGGGCCTCGAGCACCTGGTAGGGCGTGGCGATGAAGTCCTTGCGCAGCACCGGCACCGTCACGGCGGCCTTGACCGCCTCGAGGTCGGCCAGGCTCCCCTTGAAGCGGCGCCCTTCGGTCAACACCGAGATGGCGCTGGCGCCGCCGGTCTCGTACAGCGAGGCCTGGTGGGCGGGGTCGGGGATCGCCGCGAGGTCGCCGCGCGAAGGGCTCGCGCGTTTGACCTCGGCGATGATCTTCACCCGTGCGACCGGTGCCAGCGCTGCCAGCGCGTCACGCGCCGGTGCCTGCGCGGCAGCGAGTCTCTCGACCTCGGCGAGCGGGCGCAGCAGCGCTCGCTGCTCGGCATCCTCGACTGCGCCGGCCGTGAGGCCCGCGAGCATGCTCAATGCTGCTTCGACGCGTACTTGGGGCCGTTGACGCCGTAACCGACCTTGGCCATGATCAGGCCCACGACCGCGCCGACGACGAGGAGACCGGCGGAGGCCCAGACCAGTGCCGGCATGTCGAGCCAGAAGAACACGGTGCCGAGCACCACCGCGAGCAGCATGATCACGACGGCGGTCCACGCTGCCGGGGAGTGTCCGTGACCGGGGTCGCCGATGGGGTTGCTCATGGGTCTCCTTCGCGTGCGCAGCGGCTGGGTGGCCGCTGAATTTCAGTCTAGCGGGGTCAGGATGTCGGATCGGCGCCGCGGGAGAGGTCGTCCCACGAGTCGATCGCGTCGTGCGGACGTGAGGTGGCGGGCCCGGCGGTGTCAGCGTCGGTGCGGTAGCGGCGACCCGATCCGCGCCAGCGGTGAGCGGTGATCAGCGTGAAGACGCCGCCTGCCATGAGCACGATCGCGGCAGCGAGGGTCACCCAGGGCCACGGGGTCGCGGTGGTCTGCGCGACGAGGTCGGAGACCGCCTGGGTTCCGCTCAGCCCGGTCGCGTCGGTGACGGTGGCCGCGACCTGGTCGATCGGGCGTGGCTGCGTCACCGGCCATGTCATGGCCATCAGGGTGGCCCCGATCGCCACCGCCAACGTACCGAAGACGTAGCGCAGCACGCGCCCCACGATCGTCAGCGCCAGCCCCAATGCGAGCGCGGCCAGGCCCAGCGGCGCCAGGACCGGCAGGGCGGCGGTACCCGACACGGCAAGCGCCTGCTCGGCACCGCCGGTGAGGGTCACGTCCAGCCAGGTCTGCGTCGAGGAGATGACGCACACCCCGCCCGCGACCAGCACTGCGAGGACGGCGACCAGGCGTGCCCGTCGGGTCATGACGGCGCCGTCTGCGGGTGCAAGTCGTCGGCGTCGAAACAGGTGTGGTTTCCGGTGTGGCAGGCGGCGCCCACCTGCTCCACCTCGACCAGCACGGCGTCGCCGTCGCAGTCAAGCCGCGCCCCGCGGACGAGCTGGATGTGACCGGAGGTGTCGCCCTTGCGCCAGTACTCGCCCCGCGAGCGGGACCAGAAGGTCACCCGGCCGGTGGTGAGGGTGCGGCGGAGGGCTTCGGCATCCATCCACGCCAGCATGAGCACCTCGCGGGTGTCCCACTGCTGGATGATCGCGGCGACCAGGCCGTCGGCGTTGAAGGCGACCCGGGCGATGCGTTCGTCCACGGTCTCGGTCATGTCGCGTTCTCCCGTCCGCGCACCAGGATGCCGTCGGCAGCCAGGGCGTCCTTGACGTCGGCGATGGTCAGCTGTCCGGAGTGGAACACCGACGCCGCCAGCACGGCGTCGGCCCCGGCGTGCACGGCGGGGGCGAAGTGGGTGACGGTGCCCGCTCCCCCGGAGGCGATGACCGGGACGCTGGAGAGCTCGCGCATGAGGCCCACGAGTTCGAGGTCGAAACCCTCCTTGGTGCCGTCGGCGTCGATGGAGTTCACCAGCAGTTCGCCGGCGCCGCGCGCGATCGCCTCACGTGCCCAATCAAGGGCGTCCAGCGAGGTCTCGGTGCGACCGCCGTGGGTGGTCACGGCGAACCCCGACGCGGTGGCATCCGACCGCTTGACGTCGAGCGAGAGCACCAACACCTGCGCGCCGAAGCGGTCGGCGATCTCGTCGATGAGCGCCGGGCGGGCGATGGCGGCGGAGTTGACGCCGATCTTGTCGGCACCCACCCCCAGCAGCCGGGCCACGTCTTCGGTGGAGCGCACTCCCCCGCCGACGGTCAGCGGGATGAAGACCTCTTCGGCGGTGCGACGCACCACGTCGTAGGTCGTGGCGCGCTGGTCCACCGTGGCGGTGACGTCGAGGAACGTGATCTCGTCGGCGCCCTGCTCGTAGTACAGGCGGGCAAGCTCCACCGGGTCGCCCATGTCGCGCAGGTTGGCGAAGTTGACGCCTTTCACCACGCGCCCGGCGGCGACGTCCAGACACGGGATGACGCGGCAGGCGAGGGTCATCAGAGCCTCGCGTTGTGGATCGCGGTGACGAGGATGGCGCGGGCGCCGATGCCGTACAGGGCGTCCATGATCTGGTTCACCCGCTTGCGTTCGACCATCACGCGCACCGCCACCCACGCGGGGTCGCGCAGCGGCGAGATCGTGGGCGACTCGATGCCGGCGGCGATCTGCACGGCGTCGTCGACGAGCGCGGCGGGCAGGTCGTAGTCGACGAGCACGTAGCGGCGGGCGACCAGGACGCCTCGCAGGCGACGCAGCAGCGTCTCGGTGCCGTCGGCCTCCACGGGGGCGCCGATGAGGACAGCCTCTGATTCGAGCAGCACCGGGCCGAAGATCTCCAGACCCGCCTGGCGCAGCGTCGTGCCGGTGGACACCACGTCGGCCACCGCATCGGCCACGCCCAGCTGCACGGCGGATTCGACCGCGCCGTCCAGGGGCACCAGGTCCACGGCGATGCCGTGCTCGTCGAGGTAGCTGTCCACCAGGCCCGGGTAGGCGGTGGCCACCCGTAGGCCCTCGAGGTCGGCCAGTGTGGTGAAGCGTCCGGGAGGACCGGCGAAGCGGAACGTCGACCCGCCGAAACCGAGGGGCTCGATCTCGCGCGCACCCGGCATCCGGGCATCCAGCAGCAGGTCACGGCCGGTGATGCCGACATCCAGCGCGCCGGAGCCGACATAGGTGGCGATGTCCTTGGGGCGCAGGTAGAAGAACTCGACCTCGTTGATCGGGTCGGTCACGTGCAGGACCTTCGGGTCGCGACGGCCGGTGTAGCCCGCTTCGGCGAGCAGCTCGGCGGCGGTGTCGGCGAGCGAGCCCTTGTTCGGCACGGCGATTCGCAGCATGGGTGGCTTTCGGTGAGGGGGCGGCAGGGGTGAACAGGAGCGCTCAGAGATGTCGGTAGACGTCTGCGAGGCTCAGCCCCTTCGCGATCATCATCACCTGCACGTGGTACAGCAGCTGGGAGATCTCCTCCGCTGCGGCATCCTGCGACTCGTACTCGGCCGCCATCCAGACCTCGGCGGCCTCTTCGACGATCTTCTTGCCGATCGCGTGCACACCGGCATCGAGCTCCGCGACGGTACCCGAGCCTTCGGGGCGCTGCTCCGCCTTGGCGGACAGCTCGGCGTACAGCGCGTCGAACGTCTTCACCATGACAGGTTACCGGTCAGTGCCGGTGGGCGCGGGCCGCGGTGGTGCGCAGCGCTGCGATCGCCGCCTCCGGATCGTGCGCGCCGAACACGGCGGAACCGGCCACGAACGTGTTGGCGCCGGCCTCTGCGGCCTGCGCGATCGTGGATTCGCCGATGCCGCCGTCGACCTGCAGCCACACCGCGCTGCCGCGTTTGCGGGCCTCGTCGGCCAGTAGGCGCAGCTTCGGCATGGTCTCGGGCATGAACGACTGTCCCCCGAAGCCGGGCTCGACGGTCATCACCAGGATCTGGTCGAATTCGTCGAGCGAGTCGAACAGGCCCTCGACGGGTGTGTCGGGCTTGACCGCGATGCCCGCCCTGGCGCCGATCTGGCGCAGGCGCCGGGCGAGGGAGATCGGGTCGGTGGCCGCCTCGAGGTGGAAGGTGACCGATGCCGCGCCCAGCTCGGCGTACTCCGGCGCCCACCGTTCCGGCTCGTCGATCATCAGGTGCACGTCCAGCGGCACGGGGCTCGTCGCCTGGATGCGCTGGACCATCTGCGGGCCGAACGTGAGGTTCGGCACGAAGTGGTTGTCCATGACGTCCACGTGCACGAAGTCGGCCGTGGCGATGCGGGCGAGCTCGGCCTGCATGTTCACGAAGTCGGCGGCGAGGATGCTCGGGTTGATGCGGACGTCAGTGGTGTCGGTCACCGTCCCATTATCGCGGCGGGCGGGTCAGCGGCGCCGCAGCAGCGTGATCGACATCGCGTCGGTGCCGTGCCGGTGCGGCCACAGCTGCGCCCGACCCGACCCGTCGGTCTGCGCCGGCAGATCCAGCGGGGTGCGGGAGACGGCGCTGACGACCGCGCGGGCATCGAGCTCCTCGACGTCGTCACCGAACTCGCGCAGCAGCTCGGCGCCGATCGCCGCCGTCTCGGCCAGGTGTGGCGAGCACGTGACGTAGGCGAGGATGCCGCCGGGGCGCAGCGCCTTGACGGCTGCGGATGCCAGCCCCAGCTGCAGCGTCGTCAGCTCGGGCACGTCGGCCGGGCTCTTGCGCCAGCGGGCCTCGGGGCGACGGCGGAGTGCCCCGAGCCCCGTGCAGGGGGCGTCGACGAGGACCCGGTCGTACTGGCCCGGTGCGTTCGCGGCGCGGTCGCGGCCGTCGACCTGGCTCACCGGAACCTCCACCGGCACACCCGAGACGGAGTCCCGCACGAGGCGGGCGCGGATCGCCGACGGTTCGTTGGCTTCGAGGTGCGCGCCCCGCAGGAGCGCCTCGGCGGCGAGGATCGCGGTCTTGCCCCCCGGTCCGGCGCACAGGTCGAGCCACCGCTCCCCCGGCTGCACGGGCGTGGCGCCGATGAGGGCGAGGGCGGCCAGCTGGGACCCCTCGTCCTGCACGCGGATGCGGCCACCCGCCGCGGTGATCATCGCATCGGGGGCGCCGCCGCCGAGCCGGAAGCCGAACGGTGAATACGGGGTGGGCTGGGCGTCCTCGGGGATCTCGGCCAATCCGGGCAGCGCCGTCATCGTCACCTGGGGTGAGACGTTGTCGGCGGCCAGCAGCTGCTCCAGCTCGTCGACGCGGCCCTCGGCGGCCAGCGCCCGGCGGAACGCGCGGATCACCCACACCGGGTGGGCGTAGGCGAGGCTGAGGCGTTCGTCGTCGGAGCGCGCCGAAGCGGTGATGCGCTGCATCCAGTCCCCCGGCGTCTCGCGGGAGACTCGGCGCAGCACGGCGTTGACGAAGCCGGCCGCCCCCTGCCCCGCGGCATCCCGCGCCAGCGCGACCGACTCGTTCACGGCGGCGTGCGAGGCGACACGGGTGGACAGCAGCTGGTGCACACCGAGCCGCAGCGCGTCGAGCACCGGCGGGTCGATGTCGTCGACCGAGCGGCTCGCGGCATCCGCGATGATCGCGTCGTACGTGCCCTGGCGGCGGAGCGTCCCGTAGGTCAGCTCGGTGGCAAGGCCCGCGTCGGCGGTGGACAGCCCCGCGGCGCGGATCTCCCGAGGCAGCAGCAGGTTGGCGTACTCGTCTGCCTCGTGCACTCCCCGCAGCGTCTCGAAGGCGACCCGTCGCGCCAGCGTCGCACCGCTCATGAGCCGGCCATCGCATCGGTCAGGCGCGCGCCGCGCCACCAGTCGGCGGCGGCCATCGCCGGCTTGCCGGCTGGCTGCACGCGGTGCAGCACCACGCCGCCGTCGCCGGTGCCGACCACGACCTCGCGCTCGATCAGTCCGATGCGACCGGGTGCGAGGCCGGCGGCATCGGCCACCGTGCTCGCTGCGAGAATCTTCAACCGTTGTCCTTCGATCGTGGTGTGTGCGCCGGGTTCGGGGGTGGTCCCGCGTACGCGGTCGACGACGCGCGCCGCGGGCTGGTTCCAATCGAGGGCGCCGTCGGCGAGGGTCAGTTTGCCGGCGAAGCTCGGTTCGCCGTGCTGCGGCACGGCTCGCGCGGTGCCGGCGGCGATGGCGTCGACGATGTCGCTCAGCAGGCCCGCGCCGGATACGGCGAGATCACCCAGCACGTCGCCGGCGGTCGCCGTCTCGGGCACGTCGTACGTGATCTCACCGAACACGTCACCGGCGTCGAGTTCGGCGACGAGGCGGAAGACGCTCGCCCCGGTGGTGCGGTCCCCCGCGATGAGGGCGTGCTGCACCGGGGCAGCACCGCGCCACCGCGGCAGCAGCGAGAAGTGCAGGTTGATCCACCCGTGCGGCGGCAGCGACAGCAGCGGCTCGCGCACCAGGCCGCCGTACGCGACGATCACGCCGAGGTCCGGGCGGAGAGCGGCGATCGCCTCGGTGGCGGCGGCATCCAGCCGGTCGGTCTTGATGGTGGGGATGCTGAGGTCGGCGGCTGCCTGCGCGACCGGCGACGGCGTGAGCACGCGCTTGCGCCCGAGGGGCGCGTCGGTGCGGGTGACGACGCCGACCAGGTCGTGGCCGGATGCCGCGAGGGCACGCAGCGAAGGGACGGCGGGCTCGGGGGTACCCGCGAAAACGAGGCGCATGGTATTTCCTTACAGATCCAGATCGGGGACGTCGACGCGCACTCTCAGGGTCGCACGGGCCGGGCCCGGGCGTCCCTTCGCGGAGCGTCGGGCGTGGAGGGCGTCGGCGATGACCGACGAACGCAGGCTCTCGGCGACGGCGCGGCCGGCGCCGTAGTCGAAGCGCACCACCGCCCGGGAGCCGGCTTCGGTGGTGACGGGGCCCAGCACGGCCTGCTCGCCGAGCGATGGGACGTCTTCGCGCAGGGTGTCCAGGCACGTGCGCACCGCGGCGGCGGCGCCGTCGACCGTGGCCACGCGCACCACCGGTGGCATGTGCAGCGGGGTGCGCTCCGCCAGCTCGCTGCGCGCGTATGCCGGCTGCGTCCACGTCGCCAGCGCCCGCGCGACCGCGCCGGTGACGCCCACCAGATGCACGGGGGCGCCGGGGGCGGCCAGGGCCGCGGCATTGGACCACCAGCGCAGGCACGATTCGCCGATGCGCAGCTCGTCGGCCATCAGCATGCGGTCGGCGTCCAAGAGCACCACGGCGCGGTAGCCGCCCTCGGCGATCGGCTCGGCACCGCGCGTGGCGATGACCAGCGCCGGCTTGGCATCCACCCGCGCGACCTTGTGCTCGCCGTCGGCGACGATGATCCGGGTGCCGGGGAACGCCCGGCCGAGTTCGTCGGCGGTGCGCTCGCTGCCGGAGGACGCCATGCGCAGCTTGGTGCTGTCGCACTTCGGGCACCGCCATGCCGGCGCGCTGCGTCCGCACCAGCCGCACTCCGGCACGGCGCCGGGCCGGCGGGCGCGCAGCGGTCCGGTGCAATGAGGGCACCGCGCCGGGGTGCGGCAGTCGGCGCAGACCAGCACGGGTGCGTAACCGGGGCGGGCGACCTGCACCAGCACGGGTCCGGACACCAGGCCCTCGCGGGCTGCCGCGAACGCCGAGGACGGCACCCGGGCGCCGTGCGACTCACCCTCACGGGTGGCGGAGAGGACGACGCGGGGGCTGGTGCGGCGCCGGGCGGGCACCTCGCGCACCCAGCCGATCGCGACGAGCCGCTCGACGTCGGTGGTGCGGGTGTGACCGGCGAACAGCAGCGCCGCGCCGTCGAGCTCCTGCCGCACCAGCCCGGCATCGCGAGCATGCACGCCGGGGCTCAGCGGCTCCGCCAGCAGCGGGTCGCCGTCGTCCCAGATCGCGATGAGGCCGGGGTTGTGCGCCGGCGCGTAGACGGTGGAGCGGTTGCCGACCACGATGCACGGCTGCGGCGCCAGCACCCGCAGGTACGACGCGTACCGCTCCGGACCCGACCGGCGGGCGTCGTCGCGTACGAGCGCGTCGGCGGGCACGCGGGCGGCCAGGGCCAGTTCGAGCTGCGACTGGTCGCGGTGATCGGGTACCACCAGTACGGCGCTGCGCCCGGCGGTGAGGGTGCGCACAGCGGCGGCGGCCAGCAGTTCCGCCCACGCGCCGACGTCCTCGCCGGATGAGAGCCGGGCGGGGCGCGGTGGGGCGTCCAGCGCGAGCCGCTCCCCCGCCGTGATCGCCTCGGACAGCCCCGGGAAGGCGGCCAGCACGTCGCCCGCCCACGCGGCATCCGTCTCGGCCACCGTCGGTGCCGGCACCGGGTCACTGGCGAACCACGCCTTCTCTGCGCGCACCATGCGCTTGGGCACGGCCAGGCGCAGGATGTCGGATGCCGACCCGGCGGCGCGGTCGGCGGCTCGCCGTGCCAGGGCGTACAAGCCCGGCGGCAGCACTTCGACGGTGGAGATGACCGAGTCCACCAGCGACAGCGGGCGACCCGCGGCATCCGCCCGGTCGGTCTCGATGACGTACGCGTCGACCAGGCGTCCGGCGGTGCGCAGCGGCACCCGCACGCGGATGCCGGGGACGACCGTGTCGGCGAGCTCGTCGGGGACCTCGTAGTCGAACAGCCGGTCCAGCTGCGGCAGGGGCGAGTCGATCAGCACTCGCGCGACCCGACGGGTGGTCATGTCGGCACCCGTTGGTTCCACTAGAGCCCTGCGGCCGCGCGCAGCTCCTCGACGCGGTCGGTGCGCTCCCACGTGAACTCGGGCAGTTCCCGCCCGAAGTGTCCGTAGGCGGCCGTCTTGGCGTAGATGGGTCGCAGCAGGTCGAGCTGGTCGATGATCGCCTTGGGGCGCAGGTCGAACACCTCGCGGATGGCGCGGCGGATCGCCTCGTCGGAGACCCGGCCGGTGCCGAACGTCTCGACGTAGAGGCCGACCGGCTTGGCCTTGCCGATGGCGTAGGCCACCTGCACCTCGAGGCGCTCGGCCAGCCCTGCGGCGACGGCGTTCTTGGCGACCCAGCGCATCGCGTACGCGGCGGAGCGGTCGACCTTCGACGGGTCCTTGCCGCTGAACGCGCCGCCGCCGTGGCGGGCGGCGCCGCCGTAGGTGTCGATGATGATCTTTCGGCCGGTCAGGCCGGCGTCGCCCTTGGGGCCGCCGGTGACGAACGGGCCGGCCGGGTTGATGTAGTAGGACACGTCGGGAAGCTCGAGCCCGGTCTCCTCCAGCACCGGGTCGATGACCTCGGCGCGGACGGCGGCGCGCAGCGCCTTCTGTGAGATGTCGGCCTGGTGCTGCGTGGACAGCACGACCGACTCGACGGTCTTCGGGGTGTGCCCGTCGTAGCCGAGGGTGACCTGGGTCTTGCCGTCGGGGCGCAGGAACGGCAGCGCGCCCGAGCGGCGCACGGCGGCGAGGCGCTCCGCGATGCGGTGGGCCGTCCAGATGGCCATCGGCATGAGTTGCGGCGTCTCGTCGGTCGCGTAGCCGAACATGATGCCCTGGTCGCCGGCACCCTGCAGGTCGTGCGGGTCTTCCGAGCCGTCTTCACGGCGCTCGAACGCCTTGTCGACGCCGGCGGCGATGTCGGAGGACTGCGCGCCGATCGACACGCTCACCCCGCACGAGTTGCCGTCGAAGCCGGCGTCGCTGGAGGTGTAGCCGATGCGATTGACCACTTCCCGCACGATGGCGGGGATCTCGACGTACGCGCTGGTGGAGACCTCGCCGGCCACGTGCACGAGGCCGGTGGTCACCAGCGTCTCGACGGCGACGCGGCCCTGCGGGTCTTCGGTGAGGATCGCGTCGAGGATGCTGTCGGAGATCTGGTCGCAGATCTTGTCGGGGTGACCCTCGGTGACGGACTCGGAAGTGAACAGACGCAGGTCGGTCATCGATGCTCCAGGTCGAATGCGGCGGGAATCGGCACCAGTATGCGTCGTGCGGCGGACACGCTCGAGAGCGGGCCGCCGCACGGCGTCACAGGTGTCTGCAGGTGTTACTCGACGTGGCGCAGGCGCAGCTTGTCTTCGTGGATCTCGTGCAGGGCGATCGTGAGGGGCTTGTCCTCGACGGTCGAGTCCACCAGCGGGCCGACGTTGTCGAAGAGGTTGCCCTCGTGCAGGTCGGAGTAGTAGTCGTTGATCTGACGCGCCCGCTTGGATGCGTAGATCACAAGCTGGTACTTGGAGTCGACCTTCTCCAGCAGTGCGTCGATGGGCGGGTCGATGATGCCCTGGTCGCGAGTGGCCATGCGGGACCTCCTGAGGTCGTCGTCGGGGAAAGTCGTGGTGCCCGGCAGAGCCGAGGCATCAGCCCAGTCTACCTGGTCCGTCGGCCCCCGAGCTGGTGGCATCCTGCCCCCGCCTTCGGTCGTCGCAAAGGGCCCTGCCTGGCCCGGGTGTGGGGGCGTTCGCGACGACCGAGGGATGCCGCGTGGCGCGGCGCGCGCGCTCGGTCGTCACGAAGGGCCCTGCCTGGCCCGGGTGTGGGGGCGTTCGCGACGACCGAGGGATGCCGCGTGGCGCGCGGGGTCAGCCCGCGAGCTGGGCGACCTCGTCGGCGGCGCGGGCCACGTCGTCGTTGACGACGTGGAAGTCGAACTCCCCCTGCGCGGCGAGTTCCTTCTTCGCGGTGCGCAGGCGCCGGGCACGCTCCTCGTCGTCCTCGGTGCCGCGGCCCACCAGGCGCTGCACCAGTTCGTCCCAGCTGGGCGGCAGCAGGAAGACCAGCGTCGCGCTGGGCTCCGCGGCGCGTACCTGACGGGCGCCCTGCAGATCGATCTCCAGCAGCACCGTGCGCCCCTCGGCCAGCGCCGCCTCGATGGGCGCGCGCGGGGTGCCGTAGCGGAACCGGTTGTGCACGGTGGCGTGCTCGAGCAGCTCGCCGTCGGCGATCATGCGGTCGAACTCCGCATCCCCGACGAAGTAATAGTGCTCGCCTTCGACCTCCCCGGGGCGCGGGGCACGGGTCGTCGCCGAGACCGACAGCACGATCTCGGGGTGGTGCTCCTTGATCTCGGCGGCCACCGTGCCCTTGCCCACGGCGGTCGGCCCCGCCAGCACGATCAGCCGGCTGCGTCCGTCCCGCGGGGTCGGCTCCGGCCAGCGGTCGTCGAGGAAGCCCTGCAACGCGGTGCGCTGGCGGCTGCCGAGGCCCCCGAGGCGCTTGACCGGCGAGATGCCCAGATCCGCCAGGATGCGGTCGCGCTTGCCCTCACCGATCGCGGGGATGGCGGTGAGGAACTCCGGCACGCGCATCGCACCGGCGGGCGAGCCGGGCTCGGCAAGGCCGCGGCGCAGCAGTTCCTGCGGCGTGATCACGCGCGTTGCGACATCGCGCTTGAGCGCGGCGCGTTCGCGGCGGGCGGCGACGGCGCGGCGGGATGCCGCGGCACGGTCGACCTCGGGTGGGTGCTGAGCGTCAGCCATGGTCCACTTTCGAATAGAGCGCGGCGCGTTCGGCGATGCGCTGGGCGATCCCCGTCGGCCCCGCCGACAGGATGCTGCGGCTCTCGCTCGCCACGACCGGCGAGCGGAGAACCCGGAACTGGTCTTCGAGATCCCCCGGCTGCGCGCCCTGCGCACCGTAGCCCGGCGCGAGGATCGGCGCGGGCGGCGTCACGGCGCTGCCGAGCCCCGCGAGGTGCAGGTCCACGGTGGCGCCGACGACGAGGCCGACACTCCCCCACTCGCCGTCGGGCGTCGTGCGAGCGTTGAAGGCCGAGACCTCTTCGGTCACCCGAGCGGCGACGGTGCGCTCCTCGACGAGGGCGGACTGCAGGACGCGGGCTTCGGGGTTGCTGGTGGCGGCGAGCACGAACCCACCTTTACCCACCGAGACGGCGTATTCCAGCGTCCCAGTGAGCGCACCCACGCCGAGATAAGGGCTGAGGGTCACCGCGTCGGCCTCCAGGGGCGAACCCGGAGTCAGCCAGGCGCGCGCATAGGCGTCCATCGTGGTGCCGATGTCGCCGCGCTTGGCGTCGGCGATCACCAGCAGCCCGGCCGCTCGCGCCGCCGCAAGCACGTCTTCCAGGGCTGCGAAGCCGGCCGACCCCCACCGCTCGAAGAACGACACCTGGGGCTTGATGACACCGACCCGGCCGGCCGCGGCATCCACCACCCGCAGTCCGAACTCCCGGGTGCCCGCCGCGGAGGCCGGCAGCCCCCACTCGGCCAGCAGCTGCTCGTGCGGGTCGATCCCGACGCAGAGGGGTCCCTGCGCCGTGAGCGCCTCGCGCAGCCGCCGGCCGAACGTGGTCATCGCGCGGCCCGGTCGGCGGCGTACTCCTGCAGGCTCCGCACGCGGAACCCCTCGCGCAGTACCGGCAGTGCGCTGACGGCGGCACCGAGCACGGCCATCGTGGTGAACAGCGCCTTGTCGGCGGCGACCGCCGCCGCACGGATCTCGTACCCGTCGGCACGGGACAGCCCACCCGACGGCGTATTCACGACGATGTCGATCTCGCCGGCGTTGATGAGATCGACGATGTTCGTGTCACCGCTGTCGAGCGTCTCGGAGTACTTGCGGACGACCTTCACGCGGATGCCGTTGCGTGCGAGGATCTCGGCGGTGCCCTCGGTCGCTGCGATCGTGTACCCGAGCTCCTGCAGCCGGTGGGCAGGCAGGATCACGGCGCGCTTGTCGTCGTCGGCGACCGAGATGAACACGGTCCCGGTCAGCGGCATCCCGCCGTACGCGGCGGCCTGGCTCTTGGCGAACGCCGTCGGGAAGTCGCGGTCGATGCCCATGACCTCACCGGTGGAGCGCATCTCCGGGCCGAGCACGGAGTCGACCATGCGGCCGTCCTTGGTGCGGAACCGCTTGAACGGCAGCACCGCCTCCTTCACCGCGATGGGCGCGTCCAGCGGCACGCGAGAGCCGTCCTGCTCGGGCAGCATCCCCTCGGCGATGAGCTCGGCGATCGTGGCTCCGACCATGATGCGGCTGGCGGCCTTGGCCATCGGAATGCCGAGCGCCTTGGAGACGAACGGCACCGTGCGGCTGGCGCGGGGGTTGGCCTCGATGACGTAGAGCACCCCGGCACTGACCGCGAACTGCACGTTCAGCAGCCCGAGCACGCCGACGCCCTCGGCGATCAGCCGGGTGGCCTCGCGGACGCGGTCGATCTCGTTCCGGCCGAGCGACATCGGCGGCAGCGTGCAGCTGGAGTCTCCGGAGTGGATGCCGGCTTCTTCGAGGTGCTCCATGACGCCGCCGATGTACAGCTCGGTGCCGTCGTACAGCGCGTCGACGTCGATCTCCACGGCGTCGTCGAGGAACCGGTCCACCAGCAGCGGCATGCCGGGGCCGATGATGGCCTGGTCGGCGATGCGGACGAAGTAGTCGTGCAGGCTGGGGGTGTCGTAGACGATCTCCATGCCGCGGCCACCGAGCACGAAGCTCGGCCGCACCAGCACCGGGTAGCCGATGCCCTCGGCCACCGCGACGGCGCCGTCCGCGTCGATCGCGGTGCCGCTGCGCGGCGCCACCAGCCCGGCCTGATCGAGCAGCCGCGAGAACAGTTCGCGCTCCTCGGCCAGGTCGATCGCGGCGGGCTGGGTGCCCAGGATCGTGTAGCCGGCGTCTTCGATGCCCTTCGCCAGGCCCAGCGGGGTCTGCCCGCCCAGCTGGCACACGACACCGAGGATGGTGCCCGACTTCGCCTCGGCGTGCAGCACCTCCAGCACGTCCTCCAGCGTCAGCGGCTCGAAGTACAGCCGGTCGCTGGTGTCGTAGTCGGTGGACACCGTCTCGGGGTTGCAGTTGACCATGACCGTCTCGTACCCGGCGTCCGACAGCGCGAACGACGCGTGCACGCAGGAGTAGTCGAACTCCACGCCCTGGCCGATGCGGTTGGGGCCGGAGCCGATGATGACGACCTTGGTGCGCTCCGACGCGGTGACCTCGGTCTCGAAGTCATAGCTGGAGTAGTGGTACGGCGTCTGCGCCGGGAACTCGCCCGCGCAGGTGTCGACGGTCTTGTACACCGGTCGGATCGACAGGGCGTGGCGGATGCCGCGCACTTCGGCTTCCGGGATGCCCCGCAGCTGGCCGATCTGCGCGTCGCTGAACCCGTGGTCCTTCGCGGTGCGGAGGGTGTCGGCATCCAGCTCGCCGGCGGCGTGCACGAAGTCGGCGACCTCGTTGATGAGGACGATCTGGTCGAGGAACCAGGGGTCGATGCCGGTGGCCTCGAACGCCTGCTCGATCGTCGCGCCCTTGCGCAGGGCCTGCTGCAGCACGACGATGCGCCCGTCGGTGGGCGTGCGTGAGACCTCGAGCAGCTCGTCCACGGACCGCGGCTCGTCGCCCCAGTGGAAGCTGGAACCGCGCTTTTCCAGCGACCGCAGCGCCTTCTGCAGCGCGGTGGCGTAGTTGCGGCCGATCGCCATCGCCTCGCCCACGGACTTCATGGTGGTGGTGAGGGTGACATCGGCTGCCGGGAACTTCTCGAAGTTGAACCGCGGCACCTTCACCACGACGTAGTCCAGCGTCGGCTCGAAGCTGGCGGGGGTCACCTTCGTGATGTCGTTGGGGATCTCGTCGAGGCGGTAACCGATCGCCAGCTTCGCGGCGATCTTGGCGATCGGGAAGCCGGTGGCCTTGGATGCCAGCGCGGAGGACCGCGAGACGCGCGGGTTCATCTCGATGACGATGATCCGGCCGGTGGCGGGGTCGACGGCGAACTGGATGTTGCAGCCGCCGGTGTCAACGCCCACGGCGCGGATGATGTCGATGCCGATGTTGCGCAGCTTCTGGTATTCGCGGTCGGTGAGAGTCAACGCCGGCGCGACGGTGATCGAGTCGCCGGTGTGCACGCCGACGGGGTCGACGTTCTCGATCGAGCAGACGACCACCGTGTTGTCGGCGGTGTCGCGCATGAGCTCGAGCTCGTACTCCTTCCACCCGAGGATGGACTCCTCCAGCAGCACCTCGGTCGTGGGCGAGTCGCGCAGGCCCGCGCCGGCGATGCGGCGCAGGTCCCGCTCGTCGTAGGCGAAGCCCGAACCCAGGCCCCCCATCGTGAACGAGGGGCGCACGACCAGCGGGTAGCCCAGCTCGTCGGCGGCCGCGAGAGCCTCGTCCAGCGTGTGGGCGATGCGGGAGGCGGCGACGTCGGCGCCGGCGTCCAGCACCAGCTGCTTGAAGATCTGCCGGTCCTCGCCCTTGTTGATCGCCTCGAAGCTCGCCCCGATCAGCTCCACGTCGTACTTCTCGAGGACGCCGTTGTTGTGCAGGTCGATGGCCGCGTTCAGCGCGGTCTGGCCGCCCAGGGTCGGCAGGATGGCGTCCGGGCGCTCCTTGGCGATGATCGTCTCGATGACCTGCCACGTGATCGGTTCGATGTAGGTGGCATCGGCGAAATCGGGGTCGGTCATGATCGTCGCCGGGTTGGAGTTGACGAGGATGACGCGTACGCCCTCTTCGCGCAGCACGCGGCAGGCCTGGGTGCCGGAGTAGTCGAACTCGCACGCCTGACCGATGACGATCGGGCCGGAGCCGATGACCAGGACGGAGGTGATGTCTTCGCGCTTAGGCATTCTTCGTCTCCAGGGTCGCGACGACGAGGTCGCGGAAGCGGTCGAAAAGGTAGTTGGCGTCGTGCGGTCCGGCGGCCGCCTCGGGGTGGTACTGCACCGAGAACGCCGGGATGTCCAGGGCCCGCAGCCCCTCCACGACGTTGTCGTTGAGGTCGACGTGGCTCACTTCCACCCGGCCGTAGCCGCTCGGGCTGTCGGTGACGCCCTCGATCGGCGCGTCGACGGCGAAGCCGTGGTTGTGCGCGGTGATCTCGACGCGGCCGGTCTGCTTGTCCAGCACGGGCTGGTTGATGCCGCGGTGGCCGAACGGCAGCTTGTAGGTGCCGAAGCCGAGCGCGCGGCCCAGCAGCTGGTTGCCGAAGCAGATGCCGAAGAACGGCAGCTTCTCATCCAGCACCGAACGCAGCAGCACGACGTGATCGTCGGATGCCGCGGGGTCGCCGGGTCCGTTGGAGTAGAACACCCCCACCGGGTCGATCGCGAGGATGTCGTCGATCGTGACGTTCTGCGGCAGCACATGCACGTCGAACCCGCGGGCGGCGAGGTTGACGACGGTGGACTGCTTGACGCCGAGGTCCAGCACCGCCACGGCGCCGATGCGCTCGCCGACGGCGGGGGTGACCTCGGCGGAGGCGACGGAGACCTGCGCGGAGAGGTTCTGACCGGCCATCTCGGGCGCCTCGCGCACGATGCGCAGCTGCTCCTCCGGATCGATCCCCGCGGCGGCGCCGCTGAAGATGCCGCCGCGCATGCTGCCGGCGGCGCGGATGTGGCGCGTGACGGCACGCGTGTCGATGCCGCTGATGCCCACCACGCCGTCGGCGACGAGCGCGTCGTCCAGCGACGAGTCGGCGCGCCAGTTCGATACGACGCGGGAGGGGTCGCGCACGATGTACCCGGCCACCCAGATGCGGCGGGATTCGGGGTCTTCGTCGTTCATGCCGGTGTTGCCGATGTGCGGTGCGGTCTGCAGCACGATCTGGCCGGCGTAGGACGGGTCGGTGAGGGTCTCCTGGTAGCCGGTCATGCCGGTGGCGAACACCACCTCGCCGAGGGTCGTGCCCTGCGCGCCGTAGGCGCGTCCGGTGTGGCGTGTGCCGTCCTCGAGGACGAGCACAGCGGGGTCGCGAGTGAAGGTGGTCACGCGTCGTCTCCTGTCGTGGGAGCGGGATCGGAAAGCTGCAGCAGTGCGTCCACGAGGGCGCGTGCGGAGGTCTCCTGGGGTCGGAAGTAGGAATCGACGAGGGCGTCGCCGCCGTCGTGGGTGGGGATGCGCCAGTCGAGGCGGGCCAGGCCGTCACGCTCGACGACGCGGTCGATCGTCACCGTCGCCTGCGCCGCGCCGGCGATCTGCCCGCGGGGGATGAACAGGCGCGGCTGGCCGACGAGGTCCAGTGCGATGCCGGCATCGGTGACGGTGACATCGGCTTTGGAGCGGAACCCGAGCCGGCGGATCGCGAGACGCTCCAGCGGCTCGCCGTGCCGGGTCGTCGCCACGTACAGCACCGGGAAGACGCCGATGACGGATGCCGCTTCGGGCACCTCGCCCTCGGGCGCGACCAGACCGGCGTCACGCCGGCCGCGTCGTCGCCAGCCCCAGGCCACCAGGCCCAGCAGCCCGACGGCGAATGCCGCGACGATCAGCAGCGCCAGCTCCTGCGTCATGCGATGACCTCGCCGCTGTGGCGCAGTACGCCGTCGGCGACGGTCGGCGCTCCTCGGTGGATCGTCCAGCGCACCTCACCGGGAAGCTCGCGGTCGATGTAGGGAGAGTTGACGCTGCGTCCGCGGAGGTCCTCGCGACCGAACCGGCGCACCGGGGCGGGGTCGTAGAGGGTGAGCGATGCGGCCTGGCCGGCGGCGATCGGGGTGCCGTGGTCGGCGAGCCGCCCGATGCGGGCCGGTGCGGTCGACATGACGCGGGCGACGTCGTCCCAGCCGAGCAGGCCGGTGTCGACCATCGCCTGCTGGACGACCCGCAGCGCGCTCTCGAGCCCCACCATGCCGTTGGCCGCCGCCTGCCATTCGCAGGCCTTCGCCTCGGTGGGATGCGGGGCGTGGTCGGTCGCGACGATGTCGATCGTGCCGTCGGCGAGGCCTTCCCGCATGGCCTGCACGTCCTCTGCGCGGCGCAGCGGCGGGTTCACCTTGTAACGGGCGTCGTAGTCGCGCACGAGCTCTTCGGTCAGCAGCAGGTGGTGCGGGGTGACTTCGGCGGTCACGGCGATGCCGCGCTTCTTCGCCCAGCGGATGATGTCCACCGAGCCGGCCGTGGACAGGTGGCACACGTGCAGCCGGGAGCCGACGTGCTCGGCAAGCAGCACGTCGCGCGCGATGATCGACTCCTCGGCGACGGCGGGCCACCCGGCCAGGCCCAGCTCGGCCGACACGGTGCCCTCGTTCATCTGGGCGCCCTCGGTGAGGCGGGGATCCTGCGCGTGCTGGGCGATGACGCCGTCGAACGCCTTCACGTACTCCAGTGCCCGGCGCATGATGAGCGGATCCCACACGCAGAAGCCGTCGTCGCTGAACACCCGCACCCGGGCGCGTGAGGAAGCCATGGCGCCCAGCTCCGCCAGGCGCTCACCCTTCTGGCCCACGGTGACCGCGCCGATCGGCTGCACCGTGACGTACCCGGCGGCCTCGCCGAGGGCGAGTTCCTGCTCGACGACGCCTGCGGTGTCGGCGACAGGCGACGTGTTGGGCATAGCGAACACCGCCGTGTAGCCGCCGGCGGCGGCGGCGCGGGAGCCGGTGAGGATCGTCTCGGACGCCTCGTAGCCGGGTTCGCGCAGGTGGGTGTGCAGGTCGACCAGACCGGGGAGCGCGACGAGCCCGTCCGCGTCGATCACGGTGGCGCCGGCGCGGCTGAGACCCGTGCCGACCTCGGCGATGCGGTCGCCGTCGATCAGGATGTCGGCGGTGCGCTCGTTGCCGGTGCCGTCGTGGATGCTGGCGCCGCGGATGAGGAAGACCTCGGTCATCGTCCGTCCTCCTCGTGTCGTGCGCGCTCGCCTGCCAGCAGCAGATAGAGGGCGGCCATCCGCACGGACACGCCGTTCGTCACCTGTTCGAGCACAGTCGAACGGGGCGAATCGGCGGCGTCGGCGGAGATCTCCAGGCCCCGGTTCATGGGACCGGGGTGCATGACAATGCTATCGGCCGAAAGGCGACCCACACGCGCGGCATCCAGCCCCCATCGGCGGGAATACTCCCGCTCAGTGGGGAAATACGCCGCATTCATGCGCTCCAGCTGAATTCGCAGCATCATCAGCGCGTCCACGCCCTGGTCGATCGCCTCGTCCAGGTCGTAGCGGATCTCCACCGGCCAGGCCGACACATCCTGCGGCACCAGAGTGGGCGGCGCGACCAGGGTGACGGTGGCCCCCAGGGTCGTCAGCAGCCAGACGTTGGAGCGGGCGACACGCGAGTGCAGCACGTCGCCGACGATCACGACCCGCAGCCCGGTGAGGTCGCGGCCCCGGCTGTCCGCGCCGAAGAAGCGCTTGCGGATCGTGAAGGCATCCAGCAGCGCCTGGGTGGGGTGCTCGTGCGTGCCGTCCCCCGCGTTGACGACACCGGCGGTGATCCACCCGCTCGTGGCGAGGGTGCGCGGCGCTCCGGACGCGCCGTGGCGGATGACGACGGCATCGGCCCCCATCGCCTGCAGCGTCTGGGCGGTGTCCTGGAGCGATTCGCCCTTGGATACCGATGAGCCCTTGGCGGAGAAGTTGATCACGTCGGCGGAGAGGCGCTTTGCGGCGGCCTCGAACGAGATGCGGGTGCGGGTGGAGTCTTCGAAGAACAGGTTCACCACCGTCTTGCCCCGCAGGGTCGGCAGCTTCTTGACCTCACGGCGCTGGGTGTCGGCCATCTCTTCGGCGACGTCGAGGATGCGCAACGCGTCGTCGCGGGTCAGGGTGCGGGTGTCGAGCAGGTGCCTCATGACTCGATCGTCACCTCCTCGACGCCGTCGACTTCGGCCAGGCGCACGTTGACGCGCTCGTCGCGGGCGCTGGGGAGGTTCTTGCCGACGAAGTCCGGCCGGATGGGCAGTTCCCGATGCCCGCGGTCCACCAGGATCGCCAGACGCACCGCTGCGGGACGCCCGATGTCCTGCAGGGCGTCGAGCGCGGCGCGGATGCTGCGCCCCGAGAACAGCACATCGTCCACCAGCACCACGGTCTTGCCGTCCACACCCCCGGCGGGGATCTGGGTCGGCTGCGGCGCGCGGGTGGGGTTGCGGTGCAGGTCGTCGCGGTACATCGTCACGTCCAGCGCGCCGACGGGGACGCTCCGGCCGCCGAATTCGGTGACGAGCGCGCCGACGCGTTCGGCGAGGGTGACGCCACGGGTGGGGATGCCGAGGATGACCAGATCCTCGGGCCCTCGGTTGGACTCCAGGATCTCGTGAGAGATCCGAGTCAGCGCTCGGGCGATGTCGGCTTCGTGCAGCACAGTGCGCGTGCTCATCCGCCGCTCCCTTCTCCGCCTCACAGGACGGGGTTAAAGGTTGCTGGGTGTGTGTGCTGCTCAGCCTATCGTCACGCGGCGGGGGTGACGGCGGCCCGGTGCAGATCGTCCTCTTCCACGTGGCTGGCACGGATCGGGTGACCGAGTGTCGACAGGCACTTGCCGGTCGTCAGATCCCACTTCCAGTCGTGGAGCGAGCAGGTGAGCACATCGCCCTCGATCTTGCCGGTCTTGGACAGATCGGCCCGCAGGTGCGGGCAGCGGCGCTGCACGGTCCAGTCGCCGAGCTGGATATCCTCCGACACGTCGGACTGTTCGGCGTACCAGTTCTCCACATACTCGATGCGGTCACGGGACAGGCACTTGAAGAATGTGTAGATGAACTCGTTGAACTTGCCCACCCGGCCGGCCTGGAACTGCATCGACAGGAAGATCGAGTTCGACCAGTCGATCTCGCGCTCGGCGATGTTGGTCGAGACGAGGTCGGCGGGAATCGTGAACCAGTAGTTGGTCTCCTCCCCCGCGTACTCGCGCACCTTGGCCTTGGGGAAGTCGATGCACACATCCAGGTCGCCGATGGTCATGCGCACCGGCCCGCCCACGCCCTCACGGAAGATGCGGCCGCGGCGCAGCAGCGGCTCCCACCAGGCCTTGAGCTCGGCGAGCATCTCCTGCGGCGGCAGCACCGGGGCGCGGGAGGCCTCTTCGGCGCGGATCTCTTCCTGGCGCGTCGCGCGCTGCTGCTCGAGGTAGCCCCACTTGTCGGCGAAGATCTGCTCGATCTCGGCTTCGGTGTACAGGGTCTGCTCGATCGTCTGTTGCCCGTGCTCGATGGTCACCACGGTGCCGGGGATGAAGATGTGGCCGTCGTACTGCGGGGCCTCTTGCTTCATCCGGGCCAGGAACTGCGCCTGGTCGGTGAAGATCGAGTCGTTCTGCTCGCCCAGCCCGTTGTAGCGGAACAGGTCGTCCCGCAGGAACATCGGCGGGCCGGCCATCGGGTACACGTGCGGGGCGTCGACCTTCTCGATGTAGAACATCGCCCGCTTGTGCTGCGCCTCGCGCTTGAGGGCGGCGAAGTTGACCTTGGCGTCCTGGGGCAGGTCGTAGACCATCGGCCACCAGATGGCGCCGGAGAACTGGGTGAAGTACGCCTCCGGCTTGCCGAAGCTCAGCAGCTTCTCGAGATCCAGCGGGTGCGAGTCGTTCTGGTTCAGGATCGACGCGGTGCCGTCGTCGACCGACAGGCTGGAGTCGCCGATGGGGCCGTCGCTGGGGGCGCGCAGCGGCGTGATCATGAGCCGCAGTGCGCCGCGCTCGATGACCTCACCTGCGCGCGTGTAGGTGATGTTGTCGTAGCCGAGCCGGCGCAGATCCTGCTCGAGGTCGTCGGTGGGGTAATCCGGCAGCAACACCTCGATGTCCTTGCGGACGTACTTCTCCAGCATCCACGGGTCGAAGTGGTCGCGGTGGCGGTGCGAGATGTACAGGAAGTCGGCGTTGCCGTAACGCTCCCAGTCCAGCGCCCGATTGTCGGGGAAGACGAACCACGACCCATAGAACGACGACTTGATCACCGGGTCACAGAGGATCGTGCCGCCTGCCGTCTCGATGAACATGCCAGCGTGGCCCAGACCCGTGATGCGCATGGAATCCTCCCGTGTGGAACAGCTCCCAATTCTACGTGGCGCCCGGCGTGGGAATGATCAGCGCCGCCGTGACTAACGGCTATACGTCGAACAGTCCGCGGATGTCGTCGGCGGTGAGCGCCTGCGAAAACAGGTCGTCGTCGTCCATGACCGCCTGGAACAGCCGCGCCTTGCGCTGTTGCAGTGCCATGACCTTCTCCTCGATCGTGCCCTCCGCGATCATGCGGTAGACGTTCACCGGGCGTGTTTGCCCGATGCGATGGGTGCGGTCCACCGCCTGCGACTCGGCGGCGGGGTTCCACCACGGGTCCAGGAGAAACACGTAGTCGGCCTCGGTGAGGGTGAGCCCGAACCCGCCGGCCTTCAGGCTGATGAGGAACACCGGCGCGTCGCCGTCGCGGAACGCGGAGATGACCTCCTCTCGGCGCCGGGTGGAGCCGTCGAGCCAGGCATACGCGATCCCGGCGGCATCCAACCGGCGTGCCGCCAGCTGCAGGAAAGACGTGAACTGACTGAACACCAGCGCGCGGTGGCCCTCGGCGGCCAGTTCGGTGAGGTGTTCCAGGAGCGCGTCGAGCTTGCTCGAGCCCAGCCGGGTGTGCCGGCCGTCGATGAGGGCCGGCGCGAGACTCAGCATCCGCAGCAGCGTGAGGGAGCGGAACACGATGAACCGCTGCCGGTCGAGGTCGTCCAGCAGCCCCAGCACCTTCTGCCGCTCCCGCTGCAGGACGGTGTCGTACAGCGCGCGGTGCTCGTCGCTGAGCGTCACCCACAGCTGCTGCTCCTGCTTGGGCGGCAGGTCGCCGGCGACGAGGTCCTTGGTGCGGCGCAGCAGGAACGGCCGGATGCGGCGACGCAGCCGCTCCAGGCGCCGGGCGCGATAGGGCGCGCCCTCCGCGTTCTCGGGGGTCTTGCCCTGCTCGATCGGCCCGACGTACTCCTGGCGGAACTGCCGCGCCGAGGGGAACAGCCCGGGTGCGGTCAGCGACAGCAGCGCCCACAGTTCGGTGAGGGTGTTCTCCAGCGGGGTGCCGGTGATGGCGAACGTCACGTCGGCGTGCAGAGCCTTCACCGCGCGGTGGAGCTTGGTGGCCGGGTTCTTGACGAACTGGGCCTCGTCGAGGATGAGCCCCGCCCACTCCACCGCGGCGTACTCCTGGTCGCCCAGGCGCAGCAGCGTGTAGGAGGTGACGACGATGTCCGCCCCGGCGGCGAGATCGGCCACCGTGACATCGCGCCTGACGGCGCTGGCATCGATCGTGCGGACCACGAGGTCCGGGGCGAACCGCTCGGCTTCGGTGCGCCACGTGGCCAGCACCGAGGTGGGCGCGACGACGAGGAAGGGCCGCCGCTCCCCCGCTTCGCGGGTGTGGGCGATGAGCGCGAGGGTCTGCAGGGTCTTCCCGAGCCCCATGTCGTCGGCGAGGATGCCGCCCAGGCGCTGCCGCCACAGGAACGCCAGCCAGTCCAGCCCCTCCTGCTGGTAGGGGCGCAGCTCGGCCCGCAGCTGCGCCGGGACGGGCGTCGGCGGCACGGTGGTGGTCTCCCGCAGCGCCTCGACGGTGGCCCGCCACGCGACGGCGGGTTGGGCCTGGTCGGCGAGGTCCTCGAAGTCGGACCACAGCGCCGTCTGGTACCTGCTGATGCGGGGGCCGGTGTCCCACTCGTCCAGTTCGGCGGCTTCCTCGAGCAGTTCCCGCAGTCGGTCCAGCGCCGGGTGGGCGAGGGAGAAGTACCCGCCGTCGCTGAGCAGCAGTTTGCGTCGGCGCCGGGTGAGGGCCGTCAGCAGCGGGGTGAAGGGGATGCGCCGCCCGTCGATGGTGACCAGGATGCCGAGATCGAACCAGTCGGCATCGGTGCTCTCCACGGTGGTGACGGTGATCTCCGGAATGCCGGTCAGTTCCCGGTAGGTGCGGCGGATGCCGGTGACGTCGCTGTGGACGCCCTCGATCCGCTCCAGCGCCGGCAGCACCGCGGCGGCGAACTCGGCGGCATCCGCCCCGGTGAAGGAGCCGGCGGGCGTGAACGGCAGGTCGCCGGCGCTGCGCCATGCCGCCTCGACGCGGGCCTGCAGCTGCTGCTCGAAGGCGGCGTCGCGATCGGCGCTCGCCGGGGAGTCGTACGGCACCGGGGGTGCCCCCGCGTAGCGCCAGGTCAGCGCCACCTCCACCCGGTCGGCCGGTTGGAACCGCACCGCGACCTCCAGCCGGGGCGGCAGCGCGGGTGGGGGGTGGATGCCACGGCCGAGGCTCACGGGCGTCTGTCGGGTCAGCCGCGGCAGGTGGTCGCGCAGGAACTCGTCGGCCTCTGCCGCCGGAACGATCACGGGAGACCGCGACTGCAGCAGTGCGTGAGCGGCGTCCGGCACCGCAGCCGGTGCGAGCGTCACCGCGATGCGCTCCCCCACCGCATCGAACCGGTACAGGCCGACGTGACCGATCGTGCGGACGGTGCCGGCATCCACCGGGGCGCCGTCGATCATCACCTGTGCGGCCACCGCCAGCCCGTGGCCGTTGCGCTCGGCGTGGAGGGAGACCGCCGCCTCCCGGGCGAGGGCCACCGTCTGGTGCGGCTTGGGTGCGGTCAGCGGGATCCCCCGCGTCTGCGCGGCGGCCAGGTGAGCCCACAGCAGGTGGGATTCGACGTCGTCCAGCGTCAGCCACTCCGACCCGTCCGGCATGGTGCCGAGGGTGCGCGCGTCGCGGGCGATGCTGTACAGCTCCACGAACCAGCGCCCCTGCGCGGGGTCGTATCGGTGCCCAGGGCGGCGCAGCGCATCCCAGGACACCTGGCCCTTGATCCAGCCGCGCACGCTGCGCTCCAGCGGTCGCAGCGCCAGTGACAGGTCGTCGCTGGAGTGGTGCAGTCCGCGTGCTGTCGCCGTCTCGACGCGAGTGGGCGCCCACCGCGACTCGGCACGCCGCACCCGCTGGCGCAGTTCCACGCCGAGCGCGAGCCCGGGCACGGCGCCGGCGGGCGCCGGCGCGGTGAGCACCTCGCGCCAGTCGGGCGTCGCGCGCGAGGTCATGGCCTCATCCTCACCGACCCCGCCGACATGGCCGGCAGGGTCGGCAGGTGAACCGCGGCATCCGCCCGGTCAGGACGCGCGTGCGATGCGGGCGAGCACGCCGTGGACGAACGACCCGGAGTCGTCGGTGGAGAACTCCTTGGCCAGTTCCACGGCCTCGTCGATCGCGACGGCGGCGGGGACCTCGTCGTTGTGCAGGATCTCCCACGCGGCCATCCGCAGGATCGCGCGGTCGACGGCGGGCATGCGGGCGAGAGTCCAGTCCTTCGAGACGGTGGTGATCTGCTCGTCGATCTCGTCGCGGTTGTCGATGACACCGTCGACGATCTCACGGGCGTACAGCCAGGATGCCTCGCGGGCGGGTTCGTTCGCGGCGCGCTTGGCCTCGGCGGCCAGGGTCACCCCGAGGTCGTCACCGCGGATGTCGGACTGGTACAGGATGTCGAGGGCGCGCTTGCGTGCCTTGGTGCGTGCACTCATGAAACGGCGGCGCTCAGCTGACGCGGCCGAGGTAGTCACCCGTGCGGGTGTCGACCTTGACCTTCGTGCCCTGCTCGACGAACAGCGGCACCTGGATCTCGTAGCCGGTCTCCACGGTCGCGGCCTTCGTGCCGGCCGACGAACGGTCGCCCTGCAGGCCCGGCTCGGTGTAGGTGATCTCGAGCACGACGGATGCCGGCAGCTCGACGTACAGCGGGTTGCCGTTGTTCATCGCGATCTGCACCTGCTGGTTCTCCAGCAGGAAGTTCTTCGCGTCGCCGACGACTGTGGCCGGCACGTTGATCTGGTCGTAGTCGGCCACGTCCATGAACACGAAGCTCTCGCCGTCGTTGTACAGGTAGGTGAAGTCGCGACGATCGACGTTCTCGATCTCGATCTTGGCGCCGGCGTTGTACGTGCGGTCGACGGTCTTGCCCGACACGACGTTCTTGAGCTTGGTGCGCACGAAGGCGCCCCCCTTGCCCGGCTTGACATGCTGGAACTCGATGACGTTCCAGAGCTGGCCGTCGATGCTGAGGACGACGCCGTTCCTGATGTCTGCGGTGGATGCCATGGGAAGGGAAGGTCCATTCGTGTGAGGGATTCGGGCACCGCGTGCGGGCCCGGCGTCGATTCTACGGGATACGGCGCGGTGCGCTCTCAGCCTTCGGCGTGACCGGTGATGACATCCAGCAGCAGTGACACCGCGCGGGCGTACCCCGCGACCCCTTCCCCGATCACGTGGACAGCGGCGACGTCGGCGACGTAGGAGTGGTGACGGAACTGTTCGCGGGCGTAGATGTCCGAGACATGCACCTCGGCGACCGGCAGCGCCACACCGCTCAGCGCGTCCCGCAGTGCAATGGACGTGTGGGTGAGCCCACCGGGGTTGATCACGATGCCGGCGCAATCCTCACGCGCGGCGTGGATGGCGTCGATGAGCACCCCTTCGTGGTTGCTCTGCACGGCGCGCAGCTCGAAGCCACGCGCGGCCGCGGCATCCGTTGCGATCCTCTCGACGTCGGCGAGGGTCTCCCGGCCGTACAGGGCGGGTTCGCGGGTTCCCAGCAAATTGAGGTTCGGGCCGTTGACGAGCAGGAGTCTGCGGGGGGTGGGGGTGGTCACCCTGGCACCTTACTGCCCTCCCGGAGACAGGCGATCTCACCGGCACAGGACGATCCACGCCGAAACGTCCTGTTCTGGGGAGTTCTCCTGTGCTGGGAAGTCTCAGTGGGGGTCGCGTGCGACCGGCAGGTCCCGTGCCATGACGATCTCCGGCCCGATCGGGCCGTCCAGGGTCTCCCCGGTGGGGATGAACCCGGCCCGCCGGTAGGCGGCCTGGGCGCGCGCGTTGTCGCGGTGCACGTCCAGGTGCACGCGGCGCAGCCCGACCGAACGCACCCAATCCGCCGCGGTGTCCAGCAGCAGGTCGATCGCGCCGGAGCCGCGACTGTCCGGCCGCACCCACACGCCGACGACATCGGCGCGGCGGTCGTCGACGAACCGGCCCAGGTGATCGGTCTGCCCGGTGGCCCGCACCAGCACGACGACGCTTCCCACCGGTTCGTCACCGAGGGTCGCGATGAACTGGGCAGCGGTCTCGCCGAGCGCGGCATCCGCGGTGCGCGACTGCCAGAACTCGTCGCTGCGTGCCGCGGTCGTGGCGTGGCTATCCAGGAATGCGATCGCCGCGTCGGGGTCCGCGGTGGCCGCCAACCGCAGCGCACGCACCTCACGCCATTCGTCGGCGCGGATGCGCCGCACCGACAGGCGAGGGTCGACAGCCCGGTTCACTCCGCGAGTTCCTGATACGCAGCGAACAGCAGCGAGTCGTCGGGCGCCTGCAGGACGGTGGGGCGGGCGATGTCGTCGAGCACGATGAAGCGCAACATGCCGCCGCGGGTCTTCTTGTCGCGCTGCATCGTCGCCAGCAGCTGTGGGAACGCGCCGGGGCGGTAACTGCGCGGCAGGCCCAGGATGCCGA
The DNA here is from genome assembly GCF_030246865.1 of Microbacterium sp. zg-B96. NCBI lineage: Bacteria > Bacillati > Actinomycetota > Actinomycetes > Micrococcales > Microbacteriaceae > Microbacterium > Microbacterium sp. zg-B96. Next base: position 1,471,707 of record NZ_CP126738.1, read on the forward strand.
GGATGTCCCGGTGCCGCTGCACCGCGGCATCCGGCAGGCGCCCTGCCAGCCGCGACAGCTCGGCGGCGAACATCATGCCCACCGAGACCGCCGCACCGTGACGCCACTGGTACCGCTCGGCGTGTTCGATCGCGTGGCCCAGGGTGTGGCCGTAGTTGAGGATCTCGCGCAGCCCCGCCTCGCGGAAGTCCTCACTGACGACGCGGGCCTTCATGTCGATCGCGAGCTCGATGCTGCGGCGGAACGAAGCGCTGGCGGGGTCGACGACGGCAACCGGGTCGGCCTCGATGAGATCGAGGATCTCGGGTGCCCAGATGAAACCGGCCTTCACGACCTCGGCGAACCCTGCCACCCGTTCGTTCGTGGCAAGGGTGTCCAGCAGCTCCAGGTCGCACAGCACCGCGTGCGGCGCCCAGAAGGCGCCGACGAGGTTCTTGCCCTCGGCGGTGTTGACCCCGGTCTTGCCGCCGACGGCGGCATCGACCATCCCGAGCACCGTGGTCGGCACCAGCACGACCTTCACGCCCCGCAGCCACGTCGCCGCGACGAAGCCGGCGACGTCGGTCACCGCTCCCCCGCCGAACCCGATGACGATGTCGGTGCGGGTGAAGTCGGCCTGCCCCATCACCTGCCAGCAGAAGGCGGCCACCTCGATGCGCTTACCCGCCTCCGCGTCGGGGATCTCCGCCAGCAGCACCTGCCGGCCCCCGCCGAGCGCGTCGGCCAGGGACAGGCGCAGGGCCTCGGCGGCATCCCGCAGTGTCGGCGGGTGCACGATCAGCAGCTTCTGCGCCTCGGCTGGTACGAATTCGGGGAGGCGCGAGAGGATGCCACGCCCGACCACGATGTCGTACTCGGCGTTCCCGGTCACCGAGATGGTGGTGGTGTCGGTCATGACTGCTCCTGGTTCGGCTCGGTGTCGCTGGCCCAGCGGACGACGGCGTCGACGACGTCCTGCAGTGGTCCGTGCGAGGTGTCGAAGGTCACGTCGGCGGTCGATTCGTACAGCGTGCGCCGTGCCTGGTAGATCGCCTGCCACTGGGCGATGGCGTCGTCGCCCTGCAGCAGCGGCCGCGAGGTCACGCGTCGGGACGAGCTGCGCAGTCGCGCCGCGATGGTCTCCGGGTCCACCGTCAGCAGCACGACGCGGTGGCCGGCGAGTTCGGTGCGGGTGTCGGGGTGCACCACGGCCCCGCCGCCGAGGGCGACGACCCCGCCCGCGGCGAGGGCGCGGTGCACCGCCTCCCGCTCGAGGGCACGGAAATGCGGCTCGCCGTAGTCGGCGAAGATCTGCTCGATGGCGCCGTGGTCGCGCACCACCGCGGCATCCGTGTCGGCGAACGGCATGCCCAGCCGCTTCGCGACCCGGCGCCCGACGCTCGTCTTGCCGGCACCCATCGGGCCGATGAGGACCAGGGCGCTCATGCCAGCGCGGAGTCGCTGGCTGTCGTCGTGCGCAGGGTCTCGGGGATCGCGGCGAGGTAGGCCTGAAGATTGCGGCGGGTCTCGCCGACGCTGTCGCCGCCGAACTTCTCCAGCACCACTTCGGCCAGCACGATCGCGGTCATCGCCTCAGCCACGACGCCGGCGGCAGGCACCGCGCACACGTCGGAGCGCTGGTGGTGCGCCGATGCGGCGTCGCCGGTGGTCACATCGACGGTCCGCAGCGAATGCGGCACGGTGGCGATCGGCTTCATTCCGGCTCGCACGCGCAGCACGGTGCCGGTGGACATGCCGCCCTCGGTGCCGCCGGCACGGTCGCTGGCGCGGGTGATGCCGGCACCCGTCGCGAACAGCTCATCGTGAGCGGCCGAACCGCGACGGCGCGTGGTCTCGAAGCCGTCGCCGACCTCGACGCCCTTGATCGCCTGAATGCTCATCAGCGCCTGCGCGAGCTTTGCGTCCAGGCGGCGGTCCCAGTGCACGTGGGAGCCCAGCCCGGGCGGCAGTCCGTAGGCGAGCACTTCCACGACGCCGCCGAGCGTGTCGCCGTCCTTGCGGGCGTCGTCGACTTCGGCGACCATCGCGGCGCTGGTGGCCTCGTCGAAGCAGCGCAGCGGGTCGGCGTCGAGCGCGTCGACGTCGCCGGGAGTGGGAAGTCTCGCGTCATCGGGCACGCGGACCGGCCCGATCGAGAGCGTGTGACTGACCAAGCGGATGCCGAGTTCGCCGAGGAACGCCCGGGCGACCGCTCCCAGCGCGACGCGTGCAGCCGTCTCTCGGGCGCTGGCGCGCTCCAGGATGGGACGGGCTTCGTCGAAGTCGTACTTCTGCATGCCGACCAGGTCGGCGTGACCGGGGCGGGGACGGGTGAGCGGGGCGCCGCGGCCGCGGGACATGTCGGTCAGGTCGACCGGGTCCGGGCTCATGACCTCGACCCACTTGGGCCACTCGGTGTTGCCGATGCGGATCGCGATCGGGCTGCCCAGGGTGAAGCCGTGGCGCACCCCCGACGAGATCGTCAGCTCGTCCTGCTCGAACTTCATGCGCGAGCCGCGACCGTAGCCGAGCTTGCGGCGGGCGAGGTCGGCTTGGATCGCGTCGCGTGAGATGGGCACGCCTGCGGGCAGGCCCTCCATGATGGCGACGAGTTCGGGGCCGTGGGATTCGCCGGCCGTGAGCACGCGGAGCATTCGCCTATCCTCCCACGAGCGCACGGCGCATTTCGGCGAGCACGGCCTGTTCGTCGGGCAGCACCGCTCCGGTGTCGCCGCCGGTGAACACCCGGACCTGCAGCAGGGCCTGGTGCAGCAGCATCCCTTCGCCCGACAGGGTCGGGTGCCCTGCCCGCGTCCAGGCATCCGACAATGCCGTCGGCCAGTGGCCGTAGACGACGTCCATCAGCAGACCCCCTGCCGCCGCGAGTGCGTTGGCGGATGCCGCGGCCACCCGCGCGTCCCCGGGGATCGTGGCGACGGTGACGGGCATGGGTGCGTGAGCGGCGGCATCCATCGGCACCGGCACCACCACGATCCCGAGCCGGTCTCCCAGCGCCTGCAGTGGGGCCACGGCGGCAGGGCGCCGCGCGACGATCTCGACGTGGCGGGCGCCGAGCTCGGCCAGCGCGGCCAGCGCCGAGGTGGCCGTCGCGCCGGCGCCGACGATGCGCGCCCCGTCGAGCGAGTCGACGCCCGCTTCGCGCAGGGCACGCACGATGCCGCCGGCATCGGTGTTGAACCCGCGCGGTCCATCGGCGTCCAGTAGCAGCGTGTTCACCGCGCCGGTCACTTCCGCGCAGTCATCCCGCCATTTCGCCGCGGCGAACGCGGCGCCCTTGAGGGGCATGGTCAGTGACAGCCCGCGCAAGCCGGAGCCGCGGGCGGCGAGGGTGTCGGCGAACGCCGCTTCGGGTACCCGCCGGCGCTCGAAGGTCCAATCCAGGCCCAGCGCCCGGTACGCCGCGGTGTGCAGTTGCGGCGACCGGCTGTGCGCGATCGGGTCGCCCCAGACCTCCAGTGCCGTGCGTTCAGTCACCCTCAGCAGCCTGAGTCGGGGTGGTCGGCACACCACTGCTGCCACTGCTTGACAGCCGCTTCGTGCTCGGCGCCGGTGTTCGTGAACACCGTCTCACCGGTATCGAGGTTCACCGTGACGAAGTACATCCAGGGGCCGTCGGCAGGATGCATGGCCGCATCGATAGCCAGATCGCCCGGGTTGGCGATGGGCCCGACCGGCAGACCGGGGTGCACGTACGTGTTCCACGGGTTGTCATCCTCGAGCGCCTCTTGCGAGGAGCTGACGGTGCCGTCGTGCATCTCGTTGAAGCCGTACTGCGCGGTGGAGTCCATCTGCAGCAGGCCCGAGGTCTCGGTGTTGTCGGGCGAGAGCCGGTTCTGGATGACGCGCGACACCTTGTAGAAGTCGTCCTCGAAACGCGCTTCCCGTTCGATGATCGATGCGATCGTGAGGATCTCGTGCCGGCGTTCCACCGGCACGCCCGCGTTGTCCAGCGATTGCACCGTGCGATCGACGAGCGTGCGGATGACGTCGGGCGCGGTGACTCCCGGGTCGAACGTGTAGGTCGCCGGGAACAGCCAGCCCTCGAGGCTGTCGCCGGGCACGCCGTAGTCGGCGGGGTTGGCCACGGCGGCCTGGAAATCTTCGATGGGAAGTTGCAGCCCGTCGGCCAGCGCCTGCAGCGAGTCCTCGACGGTGAGCCCTTCGCGCAGTTGTGCGGTGTCGGAGAGCTTGTTGGCCGGATCCAGCAGCGCCTCGAGGGCGGCGGCCGAGGTCATCCGCTGCTGCAGCTGGAAGACGCCGGGCTGGAACTCGGGGTTCTGGCCCGTCTCGATGAGATGGTCGTAGAACGCGTCGGGGGTCTTGGTGACGCCCGCTTCGAAGAGCTTCTGGGAGATCGGCTCGCCGGTGTCGCCGGAGATGATCGCGACGGTGGCCTCGCCGGTGGCCTCACCGGCGAGGTAGTCCTTCGGCTCCTCCCACCCCATGAGCTCGCGGATGGGTTCTTCGTAGGTGTTCCACACCCACAGCCCGCCGGCGGCGATACCGCCCAGCAGCAGCAGGACGATGCCCAGGGCGACCCAGCCGCCGATGCGGCGGCGGCGCTTGTTCGGTGGCGGTGGTGGGGCGCCCACCTCGTTGGTGGACACCTCGCCGGTGAACAGTGCGTCGAGCGTGGCGGTCGCGGCGGGGCGCGGCGCAGCGCGCAGCGGCGCGGGATCGCCGCTGGCCGTGACGGCAGCCGAAGCGGAAGGTGCGTCCGTTGCCGGCACGGATGCCGCGGCGGGCACGGGTGCCGGCGTCGACTCGGGTGACTCCGCGGGCACCGGTGCGACGGCCGTGGTGTCGCGCGTGGCGGCGCGGGCCGCGCGGCGCGAGATGGCACTGCCGAGCGTCGTGTTCGCGCCGGTGGTGGCGTCCGATCCCGTCGCGGGAGCGCTCCCGCTGGCGCCGTCTGCCACGGGCGGCTCGGCCACCCGGTCATCCGCCGTGGGGCCGGCCGTGGGGCCTCCCGCCGCCGGCGATTCCGTCGCCCGGGCGGCGCCGATACGGTGCCGGGGGTCGGGCAGCTTGCCGAACAGGTCGGCAAACGGATCGTCGAACGGTGTGGAAGGTGAGGGCATCAGGCGGGCTCCTGGGCCGGCGGTATCGGGGTTCCGGGCGGTCGCCCCGTGCTCTTCTCGACGTCGAGTGCATGCTGCAGCAACACGACCGCGGCGACCTGATCGACAATGCTACGAGAATCTCGCTGGGAACGCCCGCTTTGTCGCAAAGCCGCATGGGCCGAAACGGTGCTGAGCCGCTCATCGACGAGCCGCACCGCCGTGGCATCCGCCGCCGCAAGCTCCGCCGCGAACGCCCGCGCATCCGCCGTGGAGAGGGTGTCGTTGCCGCTGAGATTCAGCGGTAACCCCACCAGCAGTTCGACCGCGCCGTACTCGGCGGCGATCTCCCGCACGCGCGTCACCGCTCGCTCATCGCGCGGCACCGTCTCTACCGGGACCGCCAGCATGCCGTCGGGGTCGCTGCGTGCAACGCCCACGCGGGCCTTGCCCACGTCGACGCCGATCCGCACTCCCCGCCGAAAGCCGCTCACGCCGCCTGCGACTCCAGCGCGCTGGATATCGCCGTCAGTGCGGTCGGCAGCGCCGCGGCATCCGTTCCGCCGCCCTGCGCGACGTCATCGCGGCCGCCGCCGCCGCCGCCCAGTGCTGCCGCCGCCGCCTTGGCAAGGGTGCCTGCCTTGGCACCGGCGGTGCGCGCGGTGTCGTTGGTCGCCACGATCACGACGGCGCGGCCGCCGACGTCGGCGCCCAGCGCGACCACGGTGGCAGCGTCGGAGCCCAGGCGGTCGCGCACCTGCAGCGCGAGCGAGCGGACGTCGTCGGCGGAGCCGGCGGTGCCCAGAGACTGCGCGACGACCTGGAACCGGCCGATGCGCTGCGCGGATGCCACCAGCTGCGGGAGTCGCTCGCCCAGGGCGCGTGCCTCGAACTGCGCGATCTTCTTCTCCGCGGCCTTGAGGTTCGCGGCTAGTTCGGCGATGCGGGTCGGCAGCTGATCACGCGGGGTCTTCAGCGTGGTCGTCAGCTGCGACACGATGGCGCGCTCGGCGGCCAGTTCGCGGAACGCGTCCAAGCCCACCAGCGCTTCCACGCGGCGGTTGGAGGCACCCACCGACGACTCGCCGACGAGGTTCACCAGCCCGATCTCCGCGCTGGAGGACACGTGCGTGCCACCGCAGAGCTCGCGTGACCACGGGCCCCCGATGTCGACCATGCGCACCACGTCGCCGTACTTCTCACCGAACAGCGCCTGGGCGCCCAGTGACTTGGCCTCGCTCAGCGGCAGCACGCGCGTGGTGACCTCGAGGTTGTCGCGCACCGCGTTGTTGGCGATCTCTTCGATCTCGCTGCGCGTTTCGGGAGACAGCGACTGACCCCACGTGAAGTCGAAGCGGAGGTACCCGGCACGGTTGAGTGAACCCGCCTGGGTGGCGGAGGTGCCGAGGGTGTCGCGCAGTGCGGCGTGCACGAGGTGCGTCGCGGAGTGGGCCTGACGCGCGGCCCGCCGGTTGGCGGCATCCACGATCGTCGTCGCCGGTTGTCCGACACCGACCTCGCCTGTGGTCACCTCGACGGTGTGGCTGATGAGGCCCGCCACGGGGCGCTGCACGTCGATCACGTCGAGTTCGTAGCCCGGCCCGACGATGACGCCCTTGTCGGCGACCTGACCGCCGGACTCGGCGTACAGGGCCGTCTCGGCCAGGATGACCTCCGCGATCTGACCGGTGGTGGCGCGGTCGACCGAGGTGCCGTCGACGAGGATGCCGAGCACGCTCGACTCCGTCTCGAGGTCCGTGTAGCCGGTGAAGACCGTCTCGCCGTGCGCACGGAAGCTGCGGTAGATGCTGGTGTCCGCCAGGAGCCGCTTGCGGGACCGCGCGTCTGCCTTGGCACGGTCGCGCTGCTCCTTCATGAGGGAGTCGAACGCGGCACGGTCGACGGTCAGCCCCGCCTCTTCGGCGACCTCGAGGGTGAGGTCGATCGGGAAGCCGTAGGTGTCATGCAGCAGGAACGCCTCGGCACCGGCCATCGTCGTGCCGCCGGCCGCGCGGGTCTGCGCGAGCGAGTCGTCGAGAATGCTCTCCCCCGCTGCCAGCGTCCGCAGGAACGTCGCCTCTTCGGCGAGGGCGTACTGCGAGATGCGAGCCCAGTCGGTCTGGACCTCGGGGTAGGCGTCCTTCATCGCGTCGCGGGAGGCGGCGAACAGGTCGGCGAAGGTGGGACCTTCGACGCCCAGCAGGCGCATCGAGCGGATGGCGCGGCGCATGAGCCGGCGCAGGATGTAGCCACGGCCGTCGTTGGCGGGGGTGACCCCGTCGGCGAGCAGCATGAGCGACGAGCGGACGTGGTCGGCGATGACGCGGAAGCGCACATCGTCTTCGTGGTTCGCGCCGTACGTGCGGCCCGACAGGGCGACCGCCTTGTCGAGCACCGGACGGACCTGGTCGGTCTCGTACATGTTGTCGACGCCCTGCTTGATGAACGCGATGCGCTCCAGGCCCATGCCGGTGTCGATGTTCTTGTTGGGCAGGTCGCCGACGATGTCGAAGTCGTACTTCGAGCGGACGTTGGTGATCTCGTACTGCATGAACACGAGGTTCCAGATCTCCACGTACCGGTCGTCATCGGTGGCGGGGCCGCCGTCGATCCCGTAGGCGGGGCCCCGGTCGAAGAAGATCTCCGAGCAGGGTCCGGCCGGACCGGGCAGGCCCGTGCTCCAGTAGTTCGTGTCCTTGCCCAGCCGCTGGATGCGATCCGCGGGCAGGCCGGCGATCTGCTGCCACAGCGCGAACGCCTCGTCGTCTTCTTCGTAGACGGTGACCCAGAGGTCCTTCGCGTCGAACCCCAGGCCGCCGTCGGCCTCAGACGTCGTCAGCAGCTCCCAGGCGTAGCGGATCGCGCCTTCCTTGAAGTAGTCGCCGAACGACCAGTTGCCGAGCATCTGGAAGAACGTGCCGTGACGAGGAGTCTTGCCGACCTCTTCGATGTCGTTCGTGCGCAGGCACTTCTGCACGTCGGCGACGCGCGTGTACGGAGCGGGGACGTCACCGCTGAGGTACGGGATGAACGGCACCATTCCCGCCACGGTGAACAGCAGGGCGGGGTCGTCGGTCACGAGCGAGGCGGACGGCACGATGACGTGGCCGTTCTTCTCGAAGTAGTCGAGGTAGCGCTGGGCGATCTCAGCGGTCTTCATTCGGGTGTCCTCGAAGGCAGGGTCCAGCCCCGCAACGGAGGTCGGACGGGTGGGGGAAGTCAGTCAGCGGCCGGCGTGGCGGCAGCAGGCGTTGCGGCAGAGACGGCGGAGACGGCGGCGGACGTGGCGGCGTCGACGACCTCTGTCAGGCGCGCCTCCTGCTCGCGGTAGGCGTCGCCGATGCGGTCGGTGAACTCAGAGACGCGGGCGTCGAGGTCGGCCATCACCTCGTGCCCGCGCGGGTCCTTGTCGATCAGGTGCGCCAGGACGAAGCCACCGGCGATTCCCAGGACGAACCACACCAGTTTCTTCACGTCACCACATCCTCGTTTTACGCGCCGCGTTCGGTGGCGCGGTTCAATGTTAGGTGCAAACGGCGAAGGGCGCCGGGTTGCCCCGACGCCCTCCACTCGTAACCTTCGCGGTCTGACCGGGGGTCAGCGCGCGGCGTAGTACTCGACGACGAGCTGCACGTCACACGTGACGGGCACCTCAGCGCGCTTCGGGCGACGCACGAGGCGCGCCTGCAGCTTGTCGAGCTCAACCTCGAGGTAGCCCGGAACGGGGGGCAGAACCTCGGCGTGGCCGCCGGCGGCAGCGACCTGGAAAGGCTCGATGCTCTCGCTCTTGGCACGGACGTGGATGAGCTGACCCGGCTTCACGCGGAACGACGGGCGGTCCACGGTCTGGCCGTCGACCAGGATGTGGCGGTGCACGACGAGCTGGCGGGCCTGTGCGGTGGTGCGGGCGAAGCCGGCACGCACGACGAGGGCATCCAGTCGCATTTCGAGCAGCTCGACGAGGTTCTCACCCGTCAGGCCGTCCTTGCGGCGGGCCTCGTTGAACGTGTTGCGCATCTGCTTCTCGCGGATGCCGTACTGCTCGCGCAGACGCTGCTTCTCGCGGAGACGGACGGCGTAGTCGCTGTCCTGCTTGCGCTTGGTGCGGCCGTGCTCACCGGGAGCGTAGGGACGCTTCTCGAGGTAGCGGGCGGCCTTCGGGGTCAGAGCGATGCCGAGGGCGCGTGACAGACGCACCTTACGGCGGTCCTGGGACTTCGTAGCCACGAAGTGATCCTTCCGATGACGTGGCCGCGTCTTTCGCGGCTCACGGACGTATCGCCTCTCCTCGCCCTATCCGGACTGCACGCCGGGGCACGCCGGTAGGTGTTCAAGAGAAGAGGGGATGCCCGAAAACTGGGTTTCGAGCCGGTCAAGCCTAACAGATCAGCCCTCGGAGCGATCTGAGTGCGGGCGTGCTCTGCACAGGGGCAGGATGTGACAGGTTCTCCACGATGCGGGGTGCTCGGGTGACGGGTGGGTCGCCCGGCCGACGAGAGTGGGCGGATGCCACTCCCCGCACCGCTCCCACCCGGCCTCGGGGACGTGTTCGCGCGCGCCGACGCCGTCGCAGCGGGGGTCACCGCGCGCCGCCTGCGGGCGAGGGATCTGCAGGCGCCCTTTCGCGGCATCCGGGAACGGATGCCGCCGGCGCCCGACCGCGAGGCGGCGGCAGCCGAGGTCGAACCAGCGACGCTGGACGTCGTGTTTCGTGAGCAGGTGCTGCGGTGCGCTCGCGCCTACGTGCCGGTCATGGCGCCGCACGCGTTCTTCGCGGCCCGCACCGCGGCGGTGATCCACGGGCTCCCGCTGGAGCCCGGCGAGGACCTCGACGTCGCCGTCGTCGCCCCGCACCGGGCGCCGCGGCGGCGCGGCATCCGCGGCACGAAGGTGGATGCCGCGTTGGTCGCGGTGCGCGAGCACGCCGGGCTGCGGGTGACCAGTCCCGCATCGACCTGGGCCATGCTCGGTGCCGAACTGGGTGTGCGCGAGCTCGTGCGCCTGGGCGACGCGATCGTGCGTGTCCCCCGCGACGCGGGCGGCGCTCCCCTGCCGCCGGAGCGCCTCGGCAGCCTGGCGCAACTGACCGCCGCGGCGGCCGCAGGCCGGCGACGCGGCGCGGCCAGCCTGCGGGAGGCGCTGACGCTCATCCGGGTGGGCAGCAGCTCACCGCTGGAGACCGACTTCCGCCTCGATGCCGCCGCGGCGGGGCTTCCCGACCCTGAGTTGGACGTCGAGATCCGCGACCGGCGTGGGCGCCTGCTCGGCATCAGCGAGTTCGCGTATCCGCAGTTCGGTACCGTCGTGGAGGTCGAGGGCGACCACCACCGCACCAATCGCCGGCAGTGGAACCGCGACATCGAGAAGTACGCGGCCTACGTCGCCGAAGGGTGGGAGGTGGTCAGGCTCACGTCCCTGCACATCCGCGGGCGGCATCCTCGCGCCGTCGACATCGTGGCCGGCGTCCTGCGTCGCCACGGCTGGCGCGGTTAGTGCCCGCGCTTCGAGTGGCAGCTGTTGTCGCTGCGGGCGCGCGGCAGCGGCACGAACTGCCACCTGAACGATGCAGGACCCGGTTCAGGTGGCAGTTGTGGTCGCTTGTCGTGCGCGCAAGCGGCACGAACTGCCACCTGAACGCGAGCGGCGGGCGGATGCCACGGCGCGCGGGCCAGCGGCTACTCGCCGAGGATCTTGCGGATCTTCTCCACGCGCGCGGCGATGTCGCGTTCCTGGCCGCGGGCGGTCGGCTCGTAGTAGCGCCGCCCTCGCAGCTCATCGGGCAGGTACTGCTGGCGGGCCACCCCCACCTCGGTGTCGTGCGGGTACACGTACCCCTTGCCGTGGCCGAGGCGCTTGGCGCCGGGGTAGTGGGCGTCGCGCAGGTGCAGCGGCACCCGGCCGAACCCGCCGGCGCGGACGTCCGCGATGGCCTTGTCGATCGCGAGGTATGCCGCGTTGGACTTCGCCGTGGTCGCAAGGTACGCGGTGGCCTCGGCGAGCGGGATGCGGCCTTCCGGCATCCCGATGAAGGCGACGGCGTCGGCGGCGGCGACCGCTATGCGCAGCGCTTGCGGATCGGCCAGGCCGATGTCCTCGGCGGCGGAGATCACCAGCCGCCGCGCGATGAACCGGGGGTCCTCCCCCGCCTCGATCATGCGGGCGAGGTAGTGCAGCGAGGCATCCACATCGGAGCCGCGGATCGATTTGATGAACGCGCTGATGACGTCGTAGTGCTCGTCGCCCTGTCGGTCGTACCGCAGCAGCGCCCGGTCGACCGCCTGCGCGACGTGCTCGGAAGTGATCTCGGCAGGGCCGTCACCGTCGGGCTCAGCCATGGATGCCGCAGCCTCCAGCGCCGTCAGCGCGCGGCGTGCGTCGCCCGAGGCCAGCCGGATGAGCGCGGCGCGGGCGTCGTCGTTCAGCGTGACGGCCCCGGCGAGCCCGCGCGCGTCGGTCACGGCGCGGTCCACGAGCAGCCCGAGGTCCTCGTCGGTGAGCGGCTGCAGGGTCAGCAGCAGCGACCGCGACAGCAGCGGCGAGATCACCGAGAACGACGGGTTCTCGGTGGTCGCCGCGATGAGCACGACCCAGCCGTTCTCCACGCCGGGCAGCAGCGCGTCCTGCTGCGCCTTGGTGAAGCGGTGGATCTCATCGAGGAACAGGATCGTGGACTGGCCGTAGAGGTCGCGTTGGGTCAGCGCCTCCTGCATCACCTCGCGCACGTCCTTGACGCCGGCGGTCACGGCCGACAGCTCCACGAAGCGGCGGCCGGAGGACCGGGCGACCGCCTGCGCAAGCGTCGTCTTGCCGGTGCCGGGAGGGCCCCAGAGGATGACGGAGGATGCCGCGGCGCCGCGGGTCTCCGTCGATGCGAGCGCGACCAGCGGCGAGCCGGGGCGCAGCAGATGGCGCTGTCCGGCGACCTCGTCGAGCGAGACAGGGCGCATGCGGACGGGCAGCGGCGTCTGGCCCTGGAAGAGCGCCGTGGGGGTTGTCACTCCTCCAGGCTAATCGCGCCCGCCGACGCCGGCGCCGCGCGCCGTTTTGCGGCACGCTTTCAGGGCCGCGTAGGCTCAGGCGCAGCCCGGGCACCCGGGATCGAGGGAGGGTTCCGTGGCAGCTGCGGCGAAGGGGCACGTCGATCGTGCCGCACGGGAGCGAGCGCGGGTCTATCAGGCACGCCAGGAGTACCACCGCGGGCAGGCTCGCCGCCGTGTTCGCGACAACGTGATCGCCGGCGTCGCCGGTGGCGCCCTCGCGCTGGCCATCATCGGCGGACAGGTGCTGTACTACACCGCAGGCCCCGGCGTACCCGAGCCGGAGCCGACCCCCACCCCGACACAGACCCCCATGCCGCCGACGCCCGAGCCAACGCCTACCCCTGAGCCGACAACCACCCCCTGACCCGGGCCCCCTGCCGTACTAGGCTGTGAGCCGACCACCAGCGAAGGCGGCGTAAGCCGCGACGAGGACTATTCCGTGAACGCCGCAGCAGAGCCCACCGACACCCCCGACACCGACGCGCCCACCAGTGACGCACCCGAGACGGGTGAAGCCGTCGCGCCCGAGGCGCCGGCTGTGGCCGAGCCCGAAGCCACCGAGCCTCCTCAGACCGAGGAAGCCGCGGTCGCCGAAACGCCCGCCGAAGAGCCCGCGGCTGAAGAGCCCGCAGCCGACGAGCCCGCGGCTGAAGAGCCCGCAGCAGACGAGCCCGCGGCTGAAGAGCCCGCAGCAGACGAGCCCGCAGCTGAAGAGCCCGCAGCCGACGAGTCGGCAGCGCCCGCCCCGACTCCTGCTCCGGGACCGCGTCCGATGCCCCGCGCACCCCAGACGGCCGTCAAGCCCGTCACCACCCCGTCGGCTCCGGCCGCCGCGTGGGGCCGCGTCGACGATGACGGCACCGTGTCGGTGCGCGAGGGCGAATCCTGGCGCGTCGTCGGCCAGTACCCTGACGGCACGCACGAAGAGGCCCTGGCCTACTTCGAGCGCAAGTTCACCGACCTGGCCAGCGAAGTCACGCTGCTGGAGGTGCGTCACCGCCGCGGCGGCGCATCCGCTGCTGACCTGCGCTCGGCCGTGGCGCTGGTGCGCGGCAAGCTGACCGATGCCATGGCCGTCGGCGACCTCGCCGCGCTGAACGCCCGCGTGGACGCGTTGGATGCCGAGCTGGCCGAGGCATCCGAGTCCGAAGTCGCCGCAGCCCGCGAAGCCGTCGATCAGGCGGTGGTCCACCGCACCCATCTCGTGGAGCAGGCCGAGGCCCTCGCTGCCCGCGACCCCCGGTCGGTGCAGTGGAAGCAGGCCACAAGCGAGATGTCGGAGCTGTTCGACAAGTGGCAGGCGCACCAGCAGACCGGTCCGCGGCTTCCCAAGTCGCAGGCGCAGGCCCTGTGGAAGCGATTCCGCGACGCACGTGCGATCGTCGACAAGCACCGCCGCGAGTTCTACGCCGAGCTCGATGAGACGCACAAGGTCGCCCGCGACCGGAAGACCCGGCTGGTGGAGCGGGCCGAAGCGCTCGCCCCGCGTGGGGAAGACGGCATCGCCGCCTACCGCGACCTGCTCGACGAGTGGAAGAACTCCGGTCGTGCCGGCAAGAAGGTCGACGACGCGCTGTGGGCACGGTTCAAGGCCGCCGGTGACGCGCTGTACGGCGCCCGCGCCGAGCGTGAGCACGCGGATGTCGAGGCATCGCGGGAGAAGATCGACGCCCGTCGCGCCCTGCTGGTCGAGGCTGCAGCGGTGTCCGACGAGAAGAACATCGCCAAGGCCCGCCAGTTGCTCACCGCCATCCAGCGCCGCTGGGACGACATCGGGCGCATCTTCCCGCGCGAAGCGGAACGGGCCCTCGACGACGACCTCCGCAAGATCGAGCAGGCGTTGCAGACCCGCGAGCAGACCGACTGGAAGCGCAACAACCCCGAGACGAAGGCGCGTGCCAACGACATGACGCGTCAGCTCAACGACGCCATCGAGAAGCTCGAGGCCGAGGTCGAGGCTGCCCGCAAGGCCGGCGACGCCCGTGCCGAGGCCGCCGCCACTGAGGCGCTGGCCGCCCGCAAGGCGTGGTTGTCGGCACTCGGCGGCTGACGCTTCCCGCACAGCGCTCACACGGCCCCGACTGTCCACAGTCGGGGCCGTTGCGCGTCCGGGCAGCGGCCCGATGCGCGACGATGGCGACATGGCGTCGCCGTTCCTCTACTTCCCCGGTGGGCCGCTGTCGGCTGCCGAACTGGCGGCGGCGCGCCTGGACGGCGACGTCGTGGAAGTCGGCGAGGGCTACATGCCCGCCGATGCCGTCGAGACCTACGAACTGCGTGCCGGTTCGCTCGCCCCGCTGGTGGGCGACGCTCTCGCCGCGACCCACCTCAGCGCGGCCTGGGTGCACGGTGCACTGGACGAGCCGCCGACCCGCCACGCCGTGCAGCGCATCACGGTGCGTCGCCTGTCGCAGGTGATCGATCTGCGGGTGCGTTACCGTGACCTGCGGCTGCCGCCCGAGGACGTCACGGTCATCTGCGGCGTCGCCGTCACCACTCCCGCGCGCACGCTGGCCGACCTCGTCCGCTCCCGCGACGACGCCGACCGTGCCGGAGCGCTGCGCATGATCTCCCATCGACCCGCCCTCATCGACGCCGCGCTGGCGTGGCTGGCCCTGAGCGGACCGGTGCACGACAAACGACCGGCAGCTCAGTTCCTGCGCGAGCGTCGGGAGGACGCGAACGTCGGGTGCCCGATGGTCAGGACGAGGTGACGCGGTAGACGTCGTAGACGGCGTCGATGCGGCGAACCGCGTTCAGTACGCGGTCCAGATGCACGGTGTCGCCCATCTCGAACACGAAGCGGCTGATCGCCAGCCGGTCGTTGGTCGTCGAGACGCTCGCCGAGAGGATGTTGACGTGATGCTCGCTGAGCACACGGGTCACGTCGCTGAGCAGGCCGGAGCGATCGAGGGCCTCCACCTGGATGTGCACCAGGAACAGGCTCTTGGTCGTGGGGGCCCACTCGACATCGATGAGTCGCTCGCGATCGGCCATGAGCGCCTGCACGTTCGTGCAGTCCGCCCGGTGCACCGAGACCCCGCTGCCGCGCGTGACGAAGCCGATCACCTGATCGCCGGGCACCGGAGTGCAGCACTTCGCCAGCTTGACGAGGATGTCCGGTGCGCCGCGTACGAGGATGCCGGAGTCACTGCTGCGCGGCTGGCGGGACCGACCGACGTGCGGTAGGTCGATGGGACCGGTCGTGGTGTCGTGGCTGACCAGCGAGGTGACCTTCTCGATCACCGACTGGGTGGAGACGTGCCCCTCGCCGACAGCGGCGTACAGTGCCGACACGTCCTCGTAGCGCAGCTGGTGCGCGACATCGGCGAACGAGTCCTGACTCATCAGACGCTGCAGCGGCAGGTTCTGGCGGCGCATCGCCCGTGCGATGGCCTCCTTGCCCTGCTCGATCGCCTCTTCGCGGCGCTCCTTGGTGAACCAGCCGCGGATCTTGCTGCGCGCACGCGTGCTCTTGACGAAGCTCAGCCAGTCCTGGCTGGGGCCGGCATCGGGGTTCTTCGAGGTGAACACCTCGACAACGTCGCCGCTCTTGAGCTCGGACTCCAGCGGCACCAGGCGGCCGTTGACCTTCGCACCCATGGTGCGGTGGCCCACTTCCGTGTGCACGGCGTACGCGAAGTCGACCGGGGTGGCCCCGGCGGTCAGTCCGATCACGCGACCCTTGGGCGTGAAGACGTAGACCTCTTTCGCGCCGATCTCGAAGCGCAGCGAGTCCAGGAACTCCCCCGGGTCGGCCGTCTCGGCCTGCCAGTCGGAGATGTGGGCGAGCCACGCCATGTCGGATTCGACCGACTTGGGGTCGATCTTCCCGCCGGCCATCCGCTCCTTGTACTTCCAATGCGCCGCAACGCCGTACTCGGCCTGCTGGTGCATCTCGTTGGTGCGGATCTGGATCTCCACCGTGCGTCCGCCAGGACCGATGACGGTCGTGTGCAGCGACTGATAGAGATTGAACTTGGGCGTGGCGATGTAGTCCTTGAACCGGCCGGGCAGCGGCGTCCAGCGGGCATGCAGGGCGCCGAGCACGGCATAGCAGTCGCGCACGGTGTTCACCAGAACGCGGATGCCGATGAGGTCGTAGATGTCGTCGAACTCGCGACCTCGGACGACCATCTTCTGGTACACGGAGTACAGCTGCTTGGGGCGGCCCATGATGCGGCCGCGGATGCGCAGTTCCCGCAGATCCGACTCGACGGCTTCGATCACGGACTGCACGTACTGCTCGCGCTGCGGGGTGCGCTGTTTGACGAGACTGTCGATCTCGGCGTAGAGCTTCGGGTGCAGCACCGCGAACGAGAGGTCTTCCAGCTCTGACTTCACAGCCTGGATGCCGAGCCGATGTGCCAGCGGAGCGTAGATCTCGAGAGTCTCGGTCGCCTTCTTCTGCGCCTTCTCGGGCGGGACGAATCCCCACGTGCGCGCGTTGTGCAGGCGGTCGGCCAGCTTGATCAGCAGCACGCGGATGTCGCGCGACATCGCGACGATCATCTTGCGCACGGTCTCGGCCTGTGCCGCATCGCCGTACTTGACCTTGTCGAGCTTGGTGACGCCGTCCACGAGCATCGCGACTTCGTCGCCGAAGTCGGCGGTGAGCTGGTCAAGCGGGTAGTCGGTGTCCTCGACGGTGTCGTGCAGCAGGGCGGCGGCGATCGCGCGAGGTCCCAGACCCAGGTCGGCGAGGATCTGCGCGACGGCGAGGGGGTGGGTGATGTACGGCTCGCCACTCTGCCGCTTCTGACCCTCGTGGGCCTGATCGGCGGTCGCGTAGGCGCGTTCGATGATCGCCAGATCACCCTTGGGGTGATGCGTCCGCACCGTGCGCAGCAGTTGGTTGACGTCATCGCGACGCGCCGCGCGCGAGAAGATGCGGGGTACGAGGCGGCGCAGTGACGACGTTTGGGCGGCAGGCACCGTCTCTGTCATGTGCTCACCTCCGGTTAACTGTCAACCCGCTTATTCTACGTCCGGCCGGTTGGCGAACGCCTGAACGTCACTCTTCGCCGAGAGCGAGGGCACGCGCTGCGCGCGTCCGGGCATCGCGTTCCTTGATCGCCGGCTCGCTCTCGCGCAGCAGCGAGTAAAGCGGTGCAGCGACGAACAGGGTGGAGTATGCCGCGACGATCGTGCCGACGAAGATCGACAGCGAGATGTCGGTGAGGGTCTGCGCACCGAGCCACAGCGCACCGATGAACAGGATCGCGCCGGTGGGGAGGATCGCCACGATCGTGGTGTTGATCGAGCGCACCAGGGTCTGGTTCACCGCGAGGTTGACCGATTCGCCGAAGAGGCGCCCGGACATCTCGCCGTCCTCCAGCGTGTTCTCCCTGATCTTGTCGAACACCACCGTCGTGTCGTACAGCGCGTAGGAGAGGATCGTGAGGAACCCGATCACCGCCGCCGGGGAGATCTCGAACCCGCAGAGGGCGTAGACGCCCACCGTGATGATCAGCACGTCGACCAGGCCGATGATGGCCGCGGCCGACATCTTCCAGGTGCGGAAGTACAGCGCGAGGATCAGGAAGGTCAGCGCGAGGAAGATCGCCAGGCCCCACAGCGACTGACGGGTGACATCGGCGCCCCAGCTGGGACCGATGAACGAGGAAGTCACCTCGGCCGCATCGACGCCGTAGGCCTGCGCGAGGGCGGCGGAGACATCGAACGTCTCGGCATCCGTCATCTGGTCGGTCTGCACGCGGATCGCTTCGCCGCCGATGGTCGTGACCTTCGTCGTGGCGTCGGGGACGACCGACTGCACTGCTTCGGTTGCCAGCGCCTGGTCGGTCTCGGCGACGTTGGAGACGGTGAACTGCGAGCCGCCGGTGAACTCGATCGAGAACTGGATGGGGCGCAGCAGCGGCACCAGGGCCGAACCGATCACCAGGATGGCCGCGAGGATGAACCACACGCGACGCTTGCCAACGAACGGGAACGAGGTCTTGCCGGTGTAGAGGTCGTTGCCGACGCTGCTCATGGTGCGCATCAGTGGTCGCCCTCCTTCGTGCGGATCGAATCGCTTCCGCGCTTGCTGGCGGCCAACTCGGCTTGCTTGCGCTCGGCGATCGTCTGCCGCCGTTCGGCCTCGCCCTTGGCGCGGCTCGCGCGCTTTCCGGCCGCGCCCTTGGCCGCGATCGTGGGATTGCGGAACTGCGCGCGCCCCCGGTAGACCGCGCCGAGCGCTTCGGGATCGAGCCCGGAAAGCGGATGGCCGGACCCGAAGAACCGGGTGCGGGCGAGCAGTTGCAGCACCGGGTGGGTGAACAGGATGAAGATGACGATGTCGATGACGGTGGTCAGCCCCAGCGTGAAGGCGAAGCCCTTGACCGTGGCATCGGCAAGCACGTACAGCACGACGGCGGCGAGGATGTTGATCGACTTGGAGATGTAGATCGTGCGCTTCGCGCGGCCCCAGCCGTCTTCCACCGCGCCGGTGATGCTCTTGCCGTCGCGCAACTCGTCACGGATTCGTTCGAAGTACACGATGAACGAGTCGGCGGTGAAGCCGATCGAGACGATCACACCCGCGACGCCGGCCAGCGACAGGCGGAAGCCCATCCGCCACGCCAGGATGCACAGGGCGAGGTAGGTGAGCACGCCCATGACCAGCAGGGAAGCGATGATGATGAACCCGAGCGCGCGGTAGACCACGACCGAGTACAGCGCCACGAGCGCCAGACCGATCAGGCCGGCGATCAGACCGATCTGCAGTTGCTGCGAGCCGAGCGTGGCCGAGATCGTGCTGGAGCTTTGCACCTCGAAGCTCAGCGGCAGGGCGCCGTACTTGAGCTGGTCGGCGAGGGTCTGGGCCGACTCCTGCGTGAAGCTGCCGGTGATCTGCGGCTTGCCGTCGAGGATCACGGCGTTCATCGACGGAGCAGACAGCACGTCGCCGTCCAGCACGAACGCGAACTGGTTCAGCGGTGCGGTCTGGTTGTACAGCCGCTGGCTGATCTTGCCGAACGTGTCGGTGCCCTCGTTGTCGAAGACGAGGTTCACGGCCCACTGGCCGTTCTGCTGCACGATGCCGTGACTCGCATCGGAGATCGCCGAACCGTCCAGCTCTACCGGGCCCAGGAGGTACTTGACCGTGCCCGACGGGTCACAGGTGATCAGCGGCTCGTTCGCCGGCGCCGACGCGGGGTCGTTCGCCGGATCCGCGCAGTCGTAGGCGAGGAACGCGGCCTCCAGGGCCGGGGTCACCCACGCCATGTCGCTACCGTTTGTGGGCTCGGTGGTGGGCTCGGACGGCAGTGCCGGGTCCGGAGTGGGATAGGGCGTCTCGGCGCCGTCTTCGCCGACGAACGTGTTCGCCGGCGCGCCGGTGTACAGCACGGCGCGCAACTGCAGCTGAGCGGAGCGCTCGATGCGCTCCCGTGTCGCCTCGTCGGCCTCACCGGGGATCTGCACCACGATGTTGCGGCCACCCTCGGTGGTCACATCCGCCTCGCCGACGCCGGAGGCATCCACGCGCTGACGGATGATCGTCACCGCCTGGTCCATCTGCTCGGCAGTGGGATTGGCGCCGTCCTCGGTCTGCGCCTCCAGGACGATCTGGGTGCCGCCCTGCAGGTCGAGGGCGAGTTCGGGGAGCCAGGAGCTCTTGCCGAACACGTGCACGCCGAGCGCGTTGATGCCGAACATGATGGCGGTGATGACCAGGAGTCCGGTCAGTGCGCGCCAGGCATGCCGGACGGGAGTGGGAGTGGCCACGAGTGGTCAGCTTTCTCGGACGCCGCCGAGGCGGCGAGGCGGATCAGGCCTGGGGCTTGGTGCCCGGGTCGGTGTCGGTCGACTCACCCGAAGCGCGCTTGCGGTCGTCGTCGATCGAAGTGATCTCGCCGTCGGCGACATCGGCGATGTACTCGGCCTCGTCAGCCTCGGCTACGGCGAACTCGTCTTCGGTGACGACGCCGTCGGCAGGATCGATGACCCGCAGGATGGCCTGGCTGTGGACCTTGATGTCGACGCCGGGGGCGATCTCGACGATCGCGGGCTGGTCGAGGTTCTCGGGGTCGTACGCGACGATCGTGCCGTACAGGCCGCCCTGCAGCAGCACCTCGGCACCGGGGACGGTCTGCTGGGCCTTGGCCTCCTGCTCCGCCTTCTGCTTCTGCATGCGGCGACGCGAGCTCCAGAACATGAAGACCAGCAGCAGGCCGAGGAGGATGATGAGGCCGTACTCGGCGAAGA
Source organism: Microbacterium sp. zg-B96 (assembly GCF_030246865.1). Taxonomy (NCBI): domain Bacteria; kingdom Bacillati; phylum Actinomycetota; class Actinomycetes; order Micrococcales; family Microbacteriaceae; genus Microbacterium; species Microbacterium sp. zg-B96. The sequence goes on from NZ_CP126738.1 coordinate 1,492,018, forward strand.
AGACAGCGAAGTCCATGGAGGTGGGATCACTTTCGGTTCGGGTCTGCCGGTGGGGGCAGCCCAGCAAGGGAGAATGCGGCGAGAGCCTTCAGTGATTATAGGTCATCGACGCGCAGCACCCCGTCGGCGTGCGGCACACGAAGATGCGCGTATGCCTCGGGCGTCGCGATGCGACCACGCGGGGTGCGTCCCATGAATCCGATACGCACGAGATACGGCTCCACGACCGACTCGATGGTCTCAGCTTCTTCACCGACGGTGACCGCCAGTGTGCTCAGCCCCACCGGTCCACCGCGGAACCGTCGCACGACGGCGTCGAGCACCGCGCGGTCCAGTCGATCCAGACCGATCGGGTCGACGTCGTACAGCTCCAGCGCCGCCTGGACATCGGCGTGGGTGGCAGCCGGTCCCCCGTCGGCGGCGCTGGTGCGACCCGACTCGCCGTGCACGATCACGTAGTCCCGCACGCGGCGCAGCAGCCGGTTGGCGATGCGGGGGGTGCCGCGCGAACGGCGGGCGATCTCGGAACGCGCCTGCTGCGGCAGCCCCAGGCCCAGCACCATCGCGGAGCGCTCGATGACCCGCTCCAGCTCTTCGGGCTCGTAGTACTCCAGATGGGCGGTGAAGCCGAAGCGGTCGCGCAGCGGGTTGGGAAGCATGCCGGAGCGGGTGGTCGCCCCCACGAGGGTGAACGGCGCCAGCTCCAGCGGGATGCTGGTGGCGCCGGCGCCCTTTCCCACCATGATGTCGATGCGGAAGTCCTCCATCGCGAGGTACAGCATCTCTTCGGCGGAGCGGGCCATGCGGTGGATCTCGTCGATGAACAGCACTTCGCCTGGTGTGAGGCTCGACAGCAGCGCCGCCATGTCGCCGGCGTGCTGGATGGCAGGACCCGACGACAGCCGCAGCGGCCGTTCGCTCTCGTGCGCGACGATCATCGCCAGCGTCGTTTTGCCGAGCCCCGGCGGCCCGGAAAGCAGGATGTGGTCGGCGGGGCGCTGCTGGATGCGCGCGGCTTCCAGCAGCAGCTGCAGCTGGCCGCGCACCTTCTGCTGGCCGACGAACTCGGCCAGTGACGCCGGACGCAGCGCGCCCTCGACGGCGAGTTCGATGTCGTCCTGCGGCTCGGCGGGGTCGATCACGTCATCCACCGGCAGGCTCCTTGCGGGCGGGACCCAGGTGGGCGAGAGTCAGCCGCAGCAGGGTGGAGACATTGGTGCGGTCGCCATCGGAGGCCGCATCGGCGACGGGGCCGGCGGCTTCCGCCGCGATCCGCTCGCTCCAGCCGAGACCGACGAGGGCGGCCACCACCTGGGCGAGCACCTTCTCGTGCGGCGTGCCGGCACCCGGGGCGGCTGTGGCTCCCGCCGCGAGGGCGATGTCCTGCAGCTTGCCTGCCAGCTGCACCACGATGAGCTTCGCGGTCTTCGGCCCGATGCCCGACACCCGGCGGAACGGCGCATCGTCCTCGTCGGCGACGGCCTGGGCGATCTGGGACACGGTGAGGGCGGCGAGCACACCCAGCGCCGACTTCGGCCCGACGCCGGAGACGCTGATCAGCTGCAGGAAGACGGCGAGCTCGTCGCGGGACTGGAACCCGAACAGCGCCAGCGCGTCTTCGCGCACCACCAGGTGCGTGTGCAACACGATCTCGTCACCCACATGGAATCCGCGGGACAGCTGCGGGGTCACCGCGATGGAGAAGCCGACGCCGCCGACGTCGACGATGACGGTGTCGGAATCGAGGTGCAGCACGCGGCCGCGGGCGGAGGAGATCATGCCCCGAGCCTACGGCCGGGTTCGGACGTTTGTTCGAGCGACACGCACACCCGCCGCCTGGGGGTCACCGCTTCGCGAGGCGTGCGGCATCCGCCCAGGCACGCTGCGCCGGGGTGAGCGCAGCCGCCGGTGTGCCGCCGCCGGACGATGCCCCACCTCGCCACGCGTGACACAGCGCCAGCGCGAGGGCGTCGGCGGCGTCGGCGGGCTGCGGCAGCGCGTCCAGCCGCAGGACGCGGGCGACCATCGTCTGCACCTGCAGCTTGTCGGCGGAGCCGTAGCCGGTGACGGCTGCCTTCACCTCGGAGGGCGTATGGGTGGCGGCGGGCAGGCCCCGCTCCCCCGCCAGCAGCAGCGCGATGCCGCTGGCCTGCGCAGTGCCCATGACGGTGCTGCGGTTCTGCTGCGCGAAGACGCGCTCCACAGCGACGACATCGGGCAGGTGCTCGTCCATGACGGCGCGCAGCCCCGCCGCGATCGCCGCGAGGCGCTGCTCGATCGGCATCGACGGCTCGGTGCGCACGACGCCCACGTGCACGAGCGTCGCGGAGCGGTTGCGCGCCACGTCGACGACACCGACGCCGCAGCGGGTCAGGCCGGGGTCGACGCCGAGCACGCGGAGGATGCCGGAGGATGCCACCGGATCACGCTAACCCGCCCGTCTCGGCATCCGTCCCAGGCGCACCGCAGGCGCCCAGGTGAGATCACTCCTCGTGCGCGCTCTCCAGCTCCGCCTGCACCTCGGGGGTCAGATCGAAGTTGCTGAACACGTTCTGCACGTCGTCGCTGTCTTCGAGTGCGTCGATGAGGCGGAAGACCTTGCGTGCGGTGTCGGCGTCGATCTCGACTTTGAGGTTCGGGACGAACTCCACATCGGCCGACTCGTAGTCGATGCCGGCGTCCTGCAGCGCCGTGCGCACCTTCACGAGGTCAGAGGCCTCGGTGATGACCTCGAACCCCTGCCCGTGGGGCAGGATCTCCTCGGCGCCGGCGTCGAGGACGGCCAGCATGACGTCGTCCTCGGTCGTGTTCTCCGAGGACACCACGATGACGCCCTTGCGGGTGAAGTTGTAGGCGACGCTGCCGGGGTCGGCGAGATTGCCGCCGTTGCGCGACAGTGCCGTGCGCACTTCGGCCGCGGCGCGGTTCTTGTTGTCGGTCAGACACTCGATCATGAGTGCCACCCCGTTGGGGCCGTAGCCCTCGTACATGATCGAGGTGTACTCGACGGCCTCTCCCCCGATGCCCGCACCGCGCTTGATGGCGCGGTCGATGTTGTCGTTGGGGACGGACGTCTTCTTCGCCTTCTGAATGGCGTCGTAGAGCGTCGGGTTGCCTGCGAGATCCGCACCGCCGAGCTTGGCAGCGACCTCGATGTTCTTGATGAGCTTGGCGAACGACTTGGCGCGGCGACTGTCGATGACGGCCTTCTTGTGCTTCGTCGTCGCCCACTTGGAGTGGCCGGACATGCGCCAAGTCTACGGGGCGCGGCCGTCACCGCATCGCCCATCCGTGCGCAACCGGGAGGGTGGTGGCGCTGCCCCGACCGGAGGACACTTTCGTCATGGACGAGAGGCAGCGGGCCCTTGCCGCCGCGCACGCCGCGGCGGACGCCTTCTTCGACGGACTGGACGAGCGACCGGTGTGGCCGCGGGCGAGCCTGGACGAGATGCTCGAGACGTTCTCCGGCCCGCTTCCGGAGGACGGGACGGATGCCGCCGATGTCGTGGCCGAGCTCGCGGCCAAGGCCGATCCCGGTCTGGTCGCGATCCCCGGCGGGCGGTTCTTCGGATTCGTGATCGGGGCGACGCTTCCGGCTGCATTGGCCGCGGACTGGTTGGTGTCGGTGTGGGACCAGAACTCCGGCTCCTCCACCATGACCACGTCCATCGTGGCGCTGGAGCGCACCGCGGGGTTGTGGGTGTGCGAGTTGCTGGGACTGCCGCCGGCATCGTCGGTGGGATTCGTCACCGGGGCGCAGATGTCGAACTACGTGTGTCTGGCCGCGGCTCACAACGCCGTGCTGCGCGAAGCCGGGTGGGACATGGCCCGGCGGGGGCTGCGCGGGGCACCGCCGGTGCGGTTCGTCGTGGGAGCCGATCGACACGGGGCCATCGATCGCTCGTTGCGCTTCGGCGGAGTCGGCTCGGACGAGATCACCGTCGTGGCATCCGACGAGGAAGGGCGGATGCTCCCCGACGCGCTTGCCGAGGCGCTCGCGACAGGGGACGGACCGGCGGTGGTGTGCCTGCAGGCCGGTGAGGTGCACACCGGCGCGTTCGACCCGTTCGCTGAGCTCATCCCGATCGCGCGCCGGTCGGGTGCCTGGGTGCACGTCGACGGCGCGTTCGGGTTGTGGGCGGCTGCCGCCCCGGCGCTGCGGGACCTGACTGCCGGTGTCGGCGGCGCCGACTCGTGGTCGACCGACGCGCACAAGACCCTCAACGTGCCGTATGACTGCGGCATGGCGATCGTGCGGGACTCGGCCGATTCGATCGCGATGTTCCACGCCGGCGGTGACTACCTCATACACACGAGCCTGGACCCGTGGGACGTCACGCCCGAGCTGTCACGTCGCGGCCGGGGCGTGCCGGCGTGGGCCGCGCTGCGTGCGCTGGGCAGGCGCGGTGTGGCGGAGCTCGTCGAGCGGCTGCATCGTCGCGCCAAGCAGCTTGAGCAGGGGCTGCGCGCCATCCCTGGGATCACCGTCATCAACGACGTGGTCTACACGCAGGTGATGTTCCGCCTCGATGCCGACGAGGCCACCCGCGCACTCGGGGCCGCGATCCTCGCCGATGGCACCGCGGCGCTCACCGGCGCGCAGTGGCGCGGCAGGGCCGTGCTGCGCTGCTCGATGTCGAGCTGGGCCACCACCCCCGAAGACGTCGATCGCACCCTTGCTGCGATCGCGCGCCTCGCGCGGGAGGTCGCCGCGGGCGCCTGAGTCCGGTGCGGGTCAGGCGGCGCGCATCAGCTCCAGCAGCAGTGCGTGGAAGCGGTGCTCCCCCGTCATCTCGGGATGGAACGCGGTGCCCAGCAGCGTGCCCTGGCGCACCGCGACGACGCTGCCGTCCTCGAGCGTCGCCAGCGGCTCCACCCCCGGGCCCGCCTGGATCACCCGCGGCGCGCGGATGAACACCGCGTGCACGGGGCGGTCCCCCAGCGCCGGCACGTCGAGGTCGGTCTCGAAGGAGTCGACCTGACCACCGAACGCGTTGCGCTGCACCGTCACGTCGATGCCGCCGAAGGTCTGCTGCCCCGGGGCGCCGTCGGTGATGCGATCGGCCAGCAGGATCAGCCCGGCGCACGTGCCGTACACCGGCATCCGCTCGGCGATGCGCTCACGCAGCGGCTGAAAGAGGCCGAACGCCCGCGACAGCTTGTCGATGACGCTCGATTCGCCGCCGGGCACCACGAGACCGTCGACGGATGCCAGTTCGGCGGGGGTCCGCACCGGCACCGCCTCCGCCCCCAGGAGCGTCAGCACCCGCAGGTGCTCGCGCACGTCGCCCTGCAGGGCGAGCACGCCGGCGCGGGGTCGGGCCACGACTACCAGCCGCGGTCGGCCAGGCGGTGCGGCGCCGCCAGGTCGGCGACGTTGATGCCCACCATCGCCTCACCCAGGCCCCGCGACACCTCCGCGACGACCTTGGCGTCGTCGTAGAACGTCGTGGCCTTGACGATCGCCGCTGCCCGCTCTGCCGGGTTGCCGCTCTTGAAGATGCCGGATCCCACGAACACGCCGTCGGCGCCCAGTTGCATCATCATCGCGGCGTCGGCAGGGGTGGCCACGCCACCGGCGACGAACAGCACGACGGGCAGCTGCCCCGTCTCGGCGACTTCGGCCACCAGGTCGTACGGTGCCTGCAGCTCCTTCGCCGCGACGTACAGCTCATCCCGGCTCATCGAGCGCAGCGCGGCGATTTCCCCCTTGATCTTGCGGATGTGCTTGGTGGCCTCGGATACGTCGCCGGTGCCTGCCTCGCCCTTGGACCGGATCATCGCCGCACCCTCGGTGATGCGTCGCAGCGCCTCGCCCAGGTTCGTCGCGCCGCAGACGAACGGCACCGTGAAGCCCCACTTGTCGATGTGGTTGGCGTAGTCGGCGGGTGAGAGCACCTCGGACTCGTCGATGTAGTCGACACCGAGGTGCTGCAGGACCTGCGCCTCGACGAAGTGGCCGATGCGGGCCTTGGCCATCACCGGGATGGACACCGACGCGATGATGTCGTCGATGAGGTCGGGGTCGCTCATGCGGGCCACTCCCCCCTGCGCGCGGATGTCGGCGGGGACGCGTTCGAGGGCCATCACGGCGACGGCGCCGGCATCCTCGGCCAGGCGGGCCTGCTCCGCGGTGACGACATCCATGATGACGCCGCCCTTGAGCATTTCGGCGAGACCGCGCTTGACGCGGGCACTCCCGGTGGTGGTGGTGGACATGGCCGGCTCCCCTCCGGCGCGTCGACGCACCGCTTGATCTTTGACCTATGCCAGAAGCTAGCATGTCCTGAGCTGTAGGTTCAGAGGGATGGAGAACACGGGCGTGGACGAGTCGATCACGGGAGCCTCTGCGGCAGAGATCGCAGAGAGCATCCGGGACCTCGTCGACAGCGGCCGGGTGTCCCCCGGCGACGCACTCCCCTCGGTGCGTGCGCTCGCCGACCGCCTGGGTGTCAATCGCAACACCGTCGTCGCGGCGTACCGGCTGCTCGGCCAGGCCGGCCTGGTGGCTTCGCTCGGTCGGGGCGGCACGCGCGTGGCTGCCCCCGGGCCGATGCCGGCAGAGGGATACGCGCAGAACAGCGTGCTGCGCGATGTCGGCGACGGCAACCCCGACCCCGCACTCATCCCCGACCTCTCGCACGCCCTCGCTGCGCTCGGCGGCCGTCCGGTGCTGTACGGGGAGCCGGTCATCGACCCCGACCTGGAGCGATGGGCTCGCGCCTGGATGGCTCCCGACGTCGCCGACCCGGACGCGCTACGCGTGACGGTCACCGGCGGCGCCGTCGATGCGATGGAGCGTCTGCTCGCGCAGGCGCTGGTCCGTGACGATGCGGTGGCCATGGAGGATCCCTGTTTCCTCTCCAGCATCCGTACCGTGCGCCTGGGCGGCTACCGCCCGGTGGCGGTGCCGGTCGATGAGGAAGGGATGACCGTCGAGGGGCTGCGCGCCGCGCTCGCCGAAGGCGTACGCGCCGTCATCTGCACCCCGCGGGCACAGAACCCCACGGGTGTCAGCCTTTCGGCCCGCCGCGCCGCCGACCTGCGGGAGGTGATGGCCGAGCATCCGCATGTCCTGGTGATCATCGACGATCACTCGTCACTGCTCACGCGGCGCCCGTACCACTCGATCATCGGCCCGACGCATCGGCGCTGGGCGCTGGTGCGGTCGGTGTCGAAGTTCCTCGGGCCCGACATGTGCCTGGCGATCCTCGCCTCCGACCCCGACACCGCCGACCGCCTCGCGATGCGGCTGAGCCCCGGCAGCACCTGGGTCAGCCATCTGCTGCAGCGGCTGACCGTGGCGCTCGTGACCGATCCCGACGTGATGGCGGCGATCGATGCCGCCGGCGAGCATTACCTGGCGCGCAACCGGGCGTTCGCCGACCGGCTCACCGCGCACGGGGTCCCCTGCGCGCCCGGCGACGGGCTGAGCCTGTGGGTCGAGGTGGGCTCCCCGGCGCGCGCCGTCACCGAGCAGCTCATGCGCCGCGGCTGGCTCGCCCGTCCCGGGGACGAGTTCGTGCTCGCCGATGAGAGCGCGGCCCATCGGCTGCGCCTGACCGTCCACACCCTGTCCGATGCCGACGCCGAGACGCTCGCCACCGACATCGCCGCCGCCGTCCGTGCGATGGCAACCCGATGAGAGAAGGTTCCCTGCCGTGAAGATCCTGTCGATCCAGTCCGCCGTCGCCTACGGCCATGTGGGCAACTCCGCGGCTGTGTTCCCGCTGCAGCGCATCGGCGTCGAGGTGCTGCCGGTGTACACCGTCAATTTCTCCAACCACACCGGCTACGGCTCGTGGCGCGGACCCCTCATCTCCCCCGACGACGTCCGGGACGTCATCGCCGGCATCGAGGAGCGCGGTGTCTTCGGCGAGATCGACGTCGTGCTGTCGGGTTACCAGGGCGGCGAGGGTATCGGCGAGGTCATCATCGACACCGTGGCGCGCGTGAAGGCAGCCAACCCGGATGCCGTCTACGCCTGCGACCCGGTGATGGGAAACGCCAAGTCGGGTTGCTTCGTGGCCCCGTCGATCCCGGTGCTGCTGCGGGAGAAGGTGGTGCCGGTTGCCGACATCATCACGCCGAACCAGTTCGAACTGGGCTTTCTCACCGGCACGGAGCCGGCGACGATCGAGCAGACACTGGATGCCGCTGACCGCGCACGCGCGATGGGACCGCGGACGGTCCTCGTCACGAGCGTCGAGCGGCCCGACCGGGAGGCGGGCACCATCGAGATGCTTGTCGTCGACGACGCGGGCGCGTGGATCGTGCAGACCCCGCTGCTGCCGATGAAGGCCAACGGGTCGGGCGATGTCACGGCGGCGCTGTTCACTGCGCACTACCGCCGCACCGGCAGCGCCGCCGAGGCACTGGCCCGCACCACGTCGAGTGTGTACGACCTGCTGCAGGCGACGCACGAATCCGGTCAGCGCGAACTGGCACTCGTTCCTGCGCAGGAGTTCTATGCCCACCCGCGCATGCAGTTCGAGGTGCGTCAGCTGCGCTGACCGGAGACGCCGTCAGAGGCGGGTCAGTAGACCCCGCCGGATTCGCTCCAGGCGGCTTCCCACTGCGGTGCGTCGTCGGGGCAGATGAACCCGGTGCCGAAGACCATGATGCTCACGGCGCCTTCGATGGCTCCGGGGTCGCCACCGGAGACGGCGGAGACGAGCGGCGATGACGTGACGTGGGTGCGGAAGACGTCCAGGTCCACCGCGTGGCCGTTGAGGATCGACGTCTCGCAGGCGTCCAGGGCGAGGGCGAGGGTGATCGTCTCGGCCTCCGCATTCCAGGTACCGCCCTGCGACTCGACGTACGCGCGCTGCTGCGCGACGAGTTCCGTCTGCTCGGGGGTCTTGGCCACCAGCGCCGAGCCGTCCAGCGGCTGCTGCTGGTCGACGAAGAACTGATCGCGCTCCCCGAGGGCATCGCCGAGACCGTCGTCGGCGCCCGCTTCGGGGGTGGCCTCGGTCTCGGGCGCCTCGGCCGTCGGCGTGGCGGCATCGCTGCCGGACCCGTCGACGCGCTCGGCACCTTCGGTGGGGAACGAGGCGCACGAGGCGAGCGACAGCGCGAGCATCGTGGCGGCCGCGGTGGCGAGTAGACGGTGGGACTTCATGAAAGCGGTTTCCTCTCGAGGGGGTCCCGCCAGGCTAGCGGCGTTCGCCGCTACCGCTTGACCACGCTGTGGAAACCGCCTCGCGCACCTCGCCGAGCAGCTGTGGCAGGGCCTTGGTCTTGGCGATGATCGGGAAGAAGTTCGCATCCGTCGCCCACCGCGGCACGATGTGCTGATGCAGGTGCTCGTCCACCCCGGCACCGGCGACGGCGCCCTGGTTCATTCCGATGTTGAAGCCGTCGCAGCGCGACACCTCTCGCAGCACCCGCATGCCCGTCTGGGTCAGCTCGGCGATCTCGGCGACCTCCTCCGCCGTCGCCTGGTCGTACGTGGCGACGTGGCGATAGGGGCACACCAGCAGGTGACCGGAGTTGTACGGGAACAGGTTCAGCAGCACGTACGCGGTGCGCCCGCGGTGCACGATGAGGCCATCGGCATCCGACATGTCCGGGGCGGCGCAGAAGGGGCACGCGGCGCGCATCGCGTCGGCACCGGCCCGGATGTACGCCATCCGGTGCGGCGTCCACAGCCGCTGGAACTCGTCGGGCACGCCCGGGAGGGTCGCCGCGTCGACGAGTTCCTCGTCGCTCACGCCAGGTCCTCCGCCGTGTCGACGAGGGTCCGCTCGGCGATGGCGCGCAGCACCAGGGCGATCGCGTCGTCGACGGGGACCCCGTTGGTCTGCGTGCCGTCGCGGAAGCGGAACGACACGGTGCCTGCGGAGCGGTCCTGCTCCCCCGCGATCAGCTGCAGCGGCACCTTCTGCGTGGTGTGGGTGCGGATCTTCTTCTGCATCCGGTCGTCGGAGTGGTCGACCTCGGCCCGCACGCCCTGCAGGCGCAGCTGGTCGACGATTCCGCCGAGATAGTCGCCGTACTCGGCGGCGACGGGGATGCCCACGACCTGCACGGGAGCCAGCCACACCGGGAAGGCTCCGGCGAAGTGCTCCAGCAGGATCGCGAAGAAGCGCTCGATCGACCCGAACAGGGCGCGGTGGATCATGATCGGGCGGTGCTTCTCGCCGTCGGGCCCGGTGTATTCCAGGCCGAAGCGCTCGGGCAGGTTGGGGTCCACCTGCACGGTGGACAGCTGCCAGGTGCGGCCGATCGCATCGCGGGTCTTCAGATCGATCTTGGGGCCGTAGAACGCGGCTTCGCCGGGGACCTCGGTGAGCTTGAGCCCGCTGGCCAGCGCGACGTTGCGGAGGGCGTTGGTGGAGTACTCCCAGAACTCCTCGCTGCCGATCCACTTCTCCTTCTCGTCGTCGCGCATCGACAGCTCGAGCTCGAAATCGGTCAGACCGAAGTCGCGCAGCATCGAGATGACGAACTCCAGCACGCGGGTCGTCTCCGACTCGAGCTGGTCGGGCGTGACGAACAGGTGCGAGTCGTCCTGCGTGAACCCGCGCACCCGGGTGAGGCCGTGCAGCGCCCCGGAGAGCTCGTTGCGGTAGACGGTGCCGTTCTCGGCGAGCCGCATCGGCAGGTCGCGGTAGCTGCGTGCCCGCTCCTTGTAGATGAGGATGTGCATCGGGCAGTTCATCGGCTTCAGGTAGTAGTCCTGGCCGTGCTTGGTGATGTTGCCGTCGGCATCCCGCTCCTCATCCATGTGGATGGGCGGGAACATCCCCTCGCGGTACGTGACGAGGTGATTGGACTGCAGGAAGAGGTCTTCCTTGGAGATGTGCGGGGTGTACACGTAGGTGTAGCCGCCCTCGATGTGCCGGCGGCGGGCGTGCTGTTCCATCTCGCCGCGGATGACACCGCCCTTGGGATGCCACACCGACAGGCCCGACCCGATCTCGTCGGGGAACGAGAACAGGTCCAGCTCCTTGCCGAGCTTGCGGTGGTCGCGCTTGGCGGCCTCTTCGAGGCGCTGCTGATACGCGCGCAGCTCGTCCTTGGTCGGCCACGCGGTGCCGTAGATGCGCTGCAGCTGCGGGTTCTTCTCGCTGCCGCGCCAGTAGGCGCCGGCGATGCGCTGCAGTGCCCAGCCGTTGCCGATCATGCGGGTGCTGGGCAGGTGCGGGCCGCGGCAGAGGTCCTTCCAGACCGTCTCGCCGTCGCGGTTGACGTTGTCGTAGATCGTCAGCTCGCCGGCGCCGACCTCGACGGACGCGCCCTCGGCGGCATCCTTCGATCCGCCCTTGAGGCCGATCAGCTCGAGCTTGAACGGCTCGTCGACGAGTTCGACACGGGCCTCCTCGTCGGTGACGACACGGCGGACGAACCGCTGGCCCTCGCGGACGATGCGCTGCATCTCCTTGTCGATGGCCTTGATGTCTTCCGGGGTGAAGGGCTCGGCGACACCGAAGTCGTAGTAGAAGCCGTTCTCGATCGGCGGGCCGATGCCGAGGTTGGCCTGCGGGTTGATCCGCTGCACCGCCTGGGCGAGCACGTGCGCCGTGGAGTGGCGCAGGATCGCCAGGCCATCGGGACTGTCGATGTGGACCGGTTCCACATCGTCGCTGTCGGATACGACCGTCGCGAGGTCCTTGAGCTCGCCGTTCACGCGCAGCGCGACGACGGAGCGGTCGGGGAACAGGGCGAAACCGTCGACGGGGCTAGACACGTCAGTCACAGGAACTTCTCCAGAAGGTGGCTCGGAACAATGGCTGCTCAGCTTCGGACGACGCGCGCCCTGCCCGCTCAGGCCTGAAGCGTTCGCGTGCCGGTGGCCGCGACGACGGTCGCAACGGTCGTCCGGCTCAGTTCCATGGGCATGATTCTAGCCGGGTGCGCGACGGGGCCGACGCGGGGTCAGACGTCGGTGACGGCGAGATCCACCTGGATCTCCCCGGCGAGCCGCTCGAGGTCCTCGGTGATCGTGGCGGTCTCGACGCCGGGCGGCACCCGTACCGCGAGGATCGCTTCGAACAGCGTGCCCCCTGCCATCGGTGCGTCGAGGGTGCGGCTGGTCAAGCTGTCGATGCTGAGACCCCGCGCGGCAAGGGTCCCGGTGACGTCGCGGACGATGCCCGGGCGGTCGTTGCCCAGCACCGTGAAGGTCACGTGACGGGTCGCGGCATCCGCCCGCGCACTGCTCTCGTGCGTCGTGATGCGCAGCAGTCCGCCGAGTCCGTCCAGCGCCGCTCGCAGTGCGTCGACCCGGTCGTCTGGGACCGAAACGAGCGCGATCCCGGCGAAGGCCCCGGCGAGCTCGGCCATTTCGCTGCGTTCCCAGTTTCCGCCGTGGGTGGCAACGGTGTCGGCGAGGGTCTGTACGAGACCCGCGCGGTCGTCGCCGACGATGGTGAGCACGAGGTGGGCCATGCGCCGAGCCTAGCCCCGCGGGTATCGCGTGCGGGCGGGTGGCATCCGTCCGTCGCATGCGTTCGAGAAACCACTTCTCGGACGAAAAACCACGCGACGCGTGATGTCTCGACCGAGAAATGGTTTCTCGCAGGACGGGACGGTAGCGTCTGTCGCATGATCGAGGGGCTGCCGCGGGATCGCGCATCGGGCCGCTGGGTGTGGCTCGTGTTGCCGGTCGTCCTGGGCGTTGTCGTTCTTTTCGTCACGAGCACCACGGTGGGCACGTGCTACGACTCCGCCGATCCCGCCGCGACCCACTGCGACAGCGGCCCGATGCTCGGCGTCGCCGGCGTGTGGGTGGCCTGGGGTGCGTGGGCGCTCGTCGCAGCCCTCTGTGTCTCCCGTGCGGTGAGGCGCCGGAGCTGACGCGTCCGGCTCGCCAGGCGATGCGGGAGCGGAAACGAAAAACCCCCGGCGAGCCGGGGGTTTTCGGTGGTGCGCGATACTGGGATCGAACCAGTGACCTCTTCCGTGTCAGGGAAGCGCGCTACCGCTGCGCCAATCGCGCCCGTAAGGGCTGTTGAGTTCTGAGTGGAGGTGGCGACGGGATTCGAACCCGTGTAAACGGCTTTGCAGGCCGGTGCCTAGCCGCTCGGCCACGCCACCGTGTGGTTTGACCCCACGTGCCATGGAACCCCCGGAGAGGTTCCGTACACTCGAGCGGATGACGAGACTCGAACTCGCGACCCCAACCTTGGCAAGGTTGTGCGCTACCAACTGCGCTACATCCGCATTCTGCACCGGATCGCTCCGGCACTTGAATGACTTTAGCCGACTAATTGCCGAGTGCAAAACCCGCGCGCCCCGCGCGTGTCTCGCCCGTTGGTTCGTTGCCGGCCGCGGCATCCGGTATGCTCATTCAGGCCCCTCGGGGCGACGGGCGATTGGCGCAGTTGGTAGCGCGCTTCCTTCACACGGAAGAGGTCATCAGTTCGAGTCTGGTATCGCCCACCACGAATCATCCGCGGAAAATCAAGGGTATTGAGGCTCCGGGCTCCCCGACTCCGCACGGCGCACTCGTCGACCGGTTCGCCATGCTCGTGGAGACCGGGGAGAGCTACAGCATCCCCGCCTGACGGCGCAGGCCGCCGGCGAGCTGGGTCGCCTGCTCAGCGTTGCGCTTGGCGGTGGTGACACCCTGAAGGTGCACCGCGCGCACCAGGCGGAGACGCTTGATCTCCGTGCGGGCGTTGGCCTGCTCGAGAAGCAGCGGGTTGCCCGTGGCCAGCGCCTTCACCTCGCCATAGCTGACGGTCGCGCCGGAGACATCTTCCAGCTCCCGCGTGGAGGCACCCGACGCGTACAGCGCGTCGAAGGACCGGCTCTTGCGTTCGAGGGCCTGCCAGACGTAGCAGTCGAAGGACCCCTCCGTGACCAGACGGTGGATGTTGAGGCTCCCGGAGAGATTCCCGTGCCGGTTGCCCCGGCCGTCACGCTGCACCATCTCGCTCGGCAGCCACGGGCCGTCCAGGTGCCACAGGTCGGTGAGGCGGGTCTGGAGGTTCGTACCCATCCCCATCTTCGGTGTGCTGCCGATGAGGAAGGACACTTCCCCGTCGCGGCATGCAGCAACAGAGCGGCACGGGCCTTGTCGGTGGTCGCCTCGTGGACGAACCGGATGGCGCGGGCGGGGACACCCTCGTCCACGAGCGCTCGCCGCAGACGCCCGTACGTGCGGGAGTTACCGGAGTTGGGGGTGCCGAGGTCGCAGAACACCAGCTGGAACCCGCCGGGAGTCGGGGATTCCCCCAAGTGGCGGGTTTTCGGTCGAGGCCGTTCTGCGATCAGCGCCGCCTCGGTGTGATCGATGGGCCGCTGTCAGTCGCCGACGACCGCGGGTTCACGAGCGCTCACACCGAAGGACAGCATGGCACCGGGGTCAGCACTCGCGTGCTGCGCATCAGGACTCACAAGGCGGGCGATGCTGAGATCGTCCATCCTGAATTCGGGGCTGACATACTGCCGATATTTTTCGGTGATGATGCCGCGCCATTCGCTGTCGCCCGCGTCGCCTCGGGCGGTGAAGAGCCCGGATGCGATCCGCGTGCCATCGCCGAACGTGACGATCACCTGCGAGCGCCGCGCGGCCGGGAAGGCGCTGCTCAACCCCGGGTCGACGACGACATGCACCTTCGGGAGCAGCGCAGCGGCGCGCGGGTCGTGGACACCGTCGGTAACGGATTCCACGTCGAACCGCCCGGTGCTGAGCATGCACGCGACTGGCCACGGCAAGTTGAACTGCGCCTCTTCGGAGCAGGTCGGCTGCGATACCGACAGTGCCGCGGCGTGGTCGAAGGTACAGATCTCGACGCTCTCCACTGCGGCGGCGTCGAGAAGGGGAAGGCCGGCCATCTGCAGTATGCTCACCGCGGCATCCAGTGCCGGATGCACCCAGCGGCAACATGGATACGGCTTGACGTACATCCGATCGGTCTCCCACGTCGCGCCGAACTCCTCGTGCGCCATCGCGGCGACGACGGTGCTCCGCGTGGCCGTAAACCCGCGGGCGGAGAGCAGCGCGCTGGAGACGCCGACGTGCGCGCCCCATCCCATTGCATCCTTCGCCATCGCGGGATCGACGACGGCGTTCATCACTAGGTCGAGGGGTGCGTGGTACTCGGCGAGTCCGAGGGCGTTCTCGATCTGGTCCTCATCGAGGCGGAGCAGCCGGCAGGCCGCAGCCGCCGCACCGATCGCGCCCCAGCTGCCTGAGCTGTGGTAGTTGCCCAGCCACTCCTGCTGATGGATGGCGGCGCGGATGCCGACTTCGTAGCCGATCAATACCGACAGGGCGAATTCCTGCGCGTTCGCCCCGGTCAACTCCGCGACCGCCAGGGCGGCGGGGATCACGACGCCGCCCGGATGCCCCTTGGCGAGCGGATGCCCGTCATCGAGATCGAGCGCGTTCATCAGTGTGCCGTTCACCAGGGCGGCTCCGGGAGCGGAGAGTCGCCAGCCGTCGAGGAGGGAGGTCGCCCGGTCGCCGGCGAGGTTCTCCGCGGCGAACTCCGCCATCACCCGGGGCCCCGTCAGCATGCGACCCGCGTGGGCGCATGCTCGTGCGTCCAAGCAGAGCCAGGCGATGCGCTCGATTACCTCGTCGGGGACGTCCGTCCTCTCCAGCCCGCGGATGAAGCCCGCGACTCGCGCGGACGTCGCCTCGGCGGCGGTCCTGCCTACACGCAGCGCCGGAGGAGTCGTGGACTGTGCACTCATCGTATTCTCCTCTTGAGACCACTCACGCCTGCGGGAGGGCGGCGGATCGGCTCTCGACATACATCCGCTGCATCTCCCTCGAGCTTTCATCCACCTCGCCCGAGCTGGGGTCGGTCAGTGTGCTCCTGCCGGGGCGGAACGGGGCGAGCGTGTCGTCGCCCGTACCAGTGATGAGCTCTCCGGTGGCCCGCTTCGCGAGGACAGGTGCCAGGTTGATCGCGGAGTGTGCTGACACTATGACCACCTGCCCACGCTCATCCAAAGGCCCGACGATCGGCAGTCCGTCGGCCGGGACCGGGCGGATGCCGATGGCGGCGTCGGCGATGCCGGTTCCCGCGAATGCGGGGAGGATCTGCTCGGTAAGGGTGGCGATGCGGTCCGTGAGCTGGGCGATGTGCGCGGCATCCGAGTCCTCGCGCACGTGTGCCTCCTCGGAGTAGGACTGCAGAGTAAGCCGGCCGCCGGGTGCTGGCCGCAGGTTCACGCGCGGGTGCAGCAGGATGCCGTTCATGAGGCCCGGTTCGACCGGCTCGGAGGTGAGCACAAGGCCAGGAACCCGATTTACAGGTACGGTGAATCCTGCGAGCTGGGCGATCTCGGCGGCGGCTGCGCCGGCCGCGATGCACACTCGGTCAGCGCGGTAGCGGTCGCCGCCTTCTACGATGACGTCGACGCCGTCGTCTCCGCGTTCGATGCCGACCACGCGCCGGCCGGTCTCGAACCGCGCGCCGGTCGCAGCCGCGCGCTGCGTAAGTGTCCGCGCGAACAGCGGGGCGTCATACCAGTACGAGTCGGGGTACATCGCGACGCGGTCGGCATCGCCATCGACGCGCAATTGCGGTTCCAACTCGCCGAACTCCTCGGTGCTGATCCACCGTGCAGGGTGTCCCCACTCCTGCACCCGCTCGACGCGGGACGAGATCAGCTCGGACTCGTACTCGTCGATCGGCCATTCGTACACTGAGGCGGGATGCACCCACGACTCGGACGAGTCGAGCGGGATGTCCAACGCTTCGAGCAGCCGCAGGTGCTCCTGCCCGCTCTCCATCGCCAGGTCGAAATGCTGACGCGGGGTCTTGCGAGTGGCGATGTGCATCGAGAACGACGCCGACGTTGTTCCCTCGGCGACGCCGCCGCCGTCGATGACCGTGACGTCCTCACCCTCTTTGCTCAGGTAGTAGGCGAGTGCGGAGCCGACGGCGCCCGCGCCGATGATGATGGTGCTGCTCATTTCGTTCCTTACTTGGTGGCGACTGCGACGTTGTCGAGCGGCGCGGGGGTGCTCCTGGTCCATCCGAGCGCGAACGCCAGGACGATGACCGCGACGCCGGTGACCAGGCAGGTGATGATGTAGGGCCAGCCGAACCCGGTGGTGACCAGTACGGGTGCGACGATGGCCATCGCGATCTCGATGGGAGCGAAGCCGACGTACGCGAGGCTGTAGTCCTCTATGGTTCTGCTCTTGCCGCGCGGGTCAACGATCTTGAGCAGCGCGAGGCCGGTGGCGACGGACGCCGTCGACCATCCCCAGCTGAAGAGTCCGCGCTCGAACCACGCCTGCCCGAACATCTTCGGAGTCAGGAACCGGAAGATGAGGATGCAGTATACGAGGCCGAAGGCTAGCAGGATGCCGAGCGGGAGGGCGTAATCGAGGACGATCGCCGGGACGATCGATGCGATGCCGAAGGCGACCAGCAAATCCGTGGCGGAGCCGGACAGCGACCCGACGGTCTGGGAGTCAATGTAGCGCTTGGCGCGCGTGCGCTGAACGATGAGGCGGCCGACGAGACCGACGGCGAACGCCGCCCCGAAGAGCGGGATCGACACCATCGGGAACACGGCGTTGATGCCGGTCACGAGCACATATCCGAGGAAGGTGGTGAGAGCTATCACGGCGAAGTGGAGGGCGAGCGAATCAAGGCTCGAGGGCGACGAGGTCGCGGTGCCGATGGAGGGGCGCTTGCCGATGAGGGAGATGAGCCCGGTCTTCATCTCGCTGGGCAGCTCGTCGGGTCGCAGCGACTCCGTAGTCTTTCCGGTCGTGGCTCCCCAGCGTGCGATGGCGAGGCCGCCGATGATGCACACGAACACGCCCATGGTGGCCGACGTGAACCCCAGGCTCGTCGCACCCTCGAAGCCCGCGTGCTCGAGTGAGCCGCCGATGGCGGCCGCGGTGCCGAAGCCGCCCGCCCAGCCGGCCGGCAGCATGAGTCCGAAGGCGTCGGGAAGGTTGAAGAACAGGGCGAGTACGGTGAAGCTGAACAGCAGCGCGAGCCCCCATTGCAGCACGTACATTGCCGTGGAGTAGGCCCACATCGTGCGCGCGCCCTTGGAGACCTTGCCGAAGCTCTCGCTGTAGGGCATCGCGGCGAAGACGACGGCGATCAGGATGGCGCTGTAGGTGCCAAGCTGATCGGAGAACGGGATCAGATCGAGCCATCCCGGTCCGAAGATGACGCCAAGGATGCCAGCGGTCATGGCCGAGGGCAGCATGAGCCGCTGCGCGAAGGGCACGAAGGCTCGCACGAGCTTACCTACGAGCAGCAGGATGGATATCCATCCCAGATCCGTGAGAAACGTGTAAGGCGTGTAGTCCATGACCTCTCCTTTGAGATGGGGACGAGCGGGCTAAGCCAGTACCTCACATCCACAAAGACGTGTCCAATATCAATCGCTCGTTGATTCATTCGCTTAAGTGACATAATCTCGTCATGGAACTACGGCAGCTGAGGTCCTTCCTGGCCGTCGCGGACGAGTTGCACTTCGGACGCGCGGCCGCGGAGCTGAACATGAGTCAGCCTCCGCTGAGCGCGCAGATCCGCCGCTTGGAGCAGGATCTTCGCGTCCAACTCTTCCAGCGCACGACGCGGCAGGTGAAGCTGACACCGGCTGGTGCGCATCTGCGGGACCGGGCGCGCTCACTGTTGGCCGACATCGACGTGATCGTCGACGAGACGAGGGAGATCCACGAAGGGGTGCGTGGCAGCATCCGTGTCGGATTCATCAGCTCCGCCAGCTACACGGCCATCCCGAGGGCGGTCAGCCTGTTCCGATCCCGCTTCCCGAACGTCCGCTTGGCGCTGGATCCCCTCACCAGCGGCGAGCAGGTCGAGGCACTACGCGCGGGCAGGCTCGACATCGGCCTGATCCGCGGCGACGGAGGCGATACAAGGGGCCTACATACGCTTGAGCTCTTCGCCGAGTCGCTCGTCGCTCTGGTGCCCGCCTTCTTCCCACTCGCCGAGCACGACGTGGTCACGCCAGAGCAGCTGGTCGACGAGCCGATGATCCTCTTCCCCCGTCGGCTGATGCCCGGCTTCGTCGCGCAGGTGCTCAGCATCTTCACCCCCACCGGTCGCACGCCCAGGGTGATCCAGCAGGCGATCCATCAGGAGACGGTGGTTAACCTCGTCGCGGCCGGCGTCGGCGTCTCCATCCTCCCCGAGTCAGTCTCCCGGTTCTGTCCGGAAGAGGTGCGGGTGCTGCCGATATCCAGTTCGCCGACCACATCGCTGCTGGCCGCGATGGCCGACTCCGCGCCTCTTGGCGTGGTGCGCTCGTTCCTCACGTGCCTGACCGAGTCGACTCATCTCGACTAGGCGTGTCTCCCTATGTCGGGTGATTGCGCGGTGGGCGTTGGTCGGGCCGTTGCGGCTGGAACGTCGCCGCCACCCTGAAGGCCGAGATCCTGCCGCTGCAGGCGCTTGACATGGCCGCCTGGGGAGCCGGCGGCGACCTCACCGGGCTGACCCACCACCCGGACCACGGCTCGAACTATATGGCGATGGTCTACACCGACCGCGTCGTCGAGCTCGGCGCCGTGCCCTCAACCGGAACCGTCCGCGACAGCTTCGACAACGCCATGGTCGAGGCGGTCAACAACCTCTACAAGACCGAGCTGATCCGCCAACGCGGACCCTGGCGGACCGTCGAGCAGGTCGAGCTGGCGACCCTCGAGTACGTCTGGTGGTGGAACAACCAGCGCCTCCACGGCGAGCTCGACATGCGCACCCCGTTCGAGGTCGAGGACGCGTACTACGCTGACCTGGAATCAGCCCAACCGGCACCTGCCGGACAAGCGATCCGATAGGAACGAAAGTCAGGCCGATTCACAGTGCCCACAAGCCCAGCCTTGTGGCCGACAGCCCCGCACGCTCGCGCAGGAGCCCGGATCCCATTGCTTGCCCACAATTTGCCCACAACCCGCGTCACATCGCGCCGCTCTGGGCCACCACCAACCACAAGGATTCCCCGGTTTTCCGCGGAGAACAGCGTAATCACGGCGGTGTAGTTGCCTTTCACACGGAAGAGGTCATCAGTTCGAGTCTGGTATCGCCCACAACAGAACACCCCCGGTTCGCCGGGGGTGTTCGTCATTTCAGAGCGGATGCCTCACAGTGCCCCGGTAGCCGGAGTCTCGATGACCTGCGGCGATCCGTCGAACACGAGCAGCCTGTCGGCGAGCTTGTCGACGAAGAACCGGTCGTGGCTGACCACCATCACCGCGCCCGGGAAATGAGTCAGCGCGCGTTCCATCACCTGCGTGGAGGTGATGTCGAGGTGGTTGGTCGGCTCGTCGAGGATGATCACCGCTGCCCCCGACAGCAGGCACTGCGCGATCGCGACACGCGCGCGCTGACCGCCCGACAGGGTGCCGATCTTCTGCTGCAGATCGGCCTCGGAGAACTGCAGCATCGCGAGGAACCGGTTCACGCTCTTCTTCGTCGCCGTCAACGCGAGCGAGTCGGGGTAGGCGTTGACGGCGTGTCCCACGCTGTCCGTCAGATCCAGCTCGGCGAAGACCTGGTTGTACGAGATGAACCGTGCCCCCTTGGCCCAGCGCACCGTGCCGGCATCCGCTTCGGTCTCACCGGTGAGGACATCGAGCAGCGTCGACTTTCCGGATCCGTTCGAGCCCAGCACCGCGACCCGGTCGCCGCGCTGCAGGTCGAACGAGAGCCCTTCGAACAGCGGCGTGCCGTTGAAGCCCTTCGCCAGCCCGGTGACCGTCAGCAGGTCGTTGCTGACCCGCAGCCCGTCGTAGATGCCGGTGATGATCTGGTCGATCGGACGAGGCGCCTGGCGCTTCTTGATGTCGGCGAGGCGCCGGGTTACCGCGTTCGAGGGGTTGCGGGCCGCTTCCCGCCGCGCGGTGGAGGCTGCCTGCTCGTAGGCGAGCAGCTCCTCCTCGTGGGCGAACTGGCGCTCGAGCATCTTCAGCCGCGACTGCTTCGCGTGGACATAGGCGGAGTAGTTGCCCTCGTAGTCCTGCAGTCGCAGGTTTTCGATCTCGACGATGCGGGTGACCACGCCGTCGAGGAACTGCCGGTCGTGCGAGACGACGAGCACCGCGCCGGGGAACCCGCCGAGCCACCCCTCGATCCAGCGCACGCCGTCGAGGTCGAGGAAGTTGGTCGGCTCGTCCAGCAGCAGCACATCCGGGGCCTGCACCAGGATGAGCGCGAGCGCGGCGCGGTTGCGCCACCCGCCGGAAAGCCGGCCGACGGGCAAGTGCCGGCGCTCCTGGTCGAACCCGAGGCTCGTGAGCACCGTGTCGATCGTGTTCTCGTAGGTCCAGCCACCGACGGCATCCATGCGCTCGAACAGCTCGCCCTGCTCGGCGAGGAGGCGGGTCATCGCGGCATCCGTCATCGGCTCCGCCAGCTGCGCGCCGATCTCGTCGAGGCGGGCCTGGGTTTCGTGCACCGCTGCGAAGTGGCCGCTGAGCGTCTGTTGCACGCTTTGCTCGCCGTCGAGCTCGGAGAACTGCGAGAAGTACCCGATCGTGGTGCCGAGCGTCACCGACACGGTGCCACCGGACGGCTCCCGCCGACCGAGCACGATCTCGAGGAACGAGGTCTTGCCGGTGCCGTTCTTGCCGATGAGGCCGATGCGGTCACCCTGGCGCAGCTTGAGGAAGGCTTCCCGCAGCACCGGTTTCCCGTCGAATTCGATGCTCACGTCGTTCAGGCGGATCAGGCTCACGGGTGTCCTCGCGGTCGGGTAAAAAGCTGCGAGACGGATACCTCGGGCCGACCGCCCACTCTAGCGACGGCACCTGCACGCGCGATGGATGCCGGCTGCGGCGCCGGATCTGGACGGATGCCGCGGCACCTTCAGAGCCAGCCGCGCTCCTCTGCCGCCAGGGTGGCCTGCTGGCGGGAGTCGACGGCGAGCTTTGCCAGCACGGCGGACACGTGATTGCGTACCGTGCCGGGAGCGAGCGACAGCGTGCGGGCGATCTGCTCCGACGTCTCCCCGCGGCGGCCCGCACGCAGCACGTCGAGCTCGCGCGCCGTCAGCGGACAGCGCTCATCACTCAGCGCATCCGCGGCGATCTCGGGGTCCACGTATCTCGCCCCTGCCGCGACCCGCCGGATGACGGCAGCGACCTCGTCGGCGTCGCGGGACTTGGGCAGGAACCCTGCGACGCCTGAAGCCAGTGCACGGCGCAGCACACCGGGACGGGCGTGACGGGTCACGATGATGCACCGCGTCGCCGCGGTGCGTTTGAGCCGCTCCGCCACCTGCACGCCGTCCAGGTGCGGCATCTCCAGGTCGAGCAGGCAGACATCGGGTTGCAGCCGCAGCGCTTCGGCCACTGCCTGCCGGCCGTCGGCGCACTCCGCGACGACATCGATGTCATCCTCCAGGCGCAGCAGCGCCGCGAGGGCGGATCGGATCATGACCTCGTCGTCCGCGAGCAGCACCCGGATCATCGGCGACCGCCCGCGGGCACGGTCATCGTCACACTGAACTCGCCGTCCCCGCGTCGCACATCGAGTGTGCCGCCGGCATCGGTGGCGCGACGGCTCAGCCCGGCCAAGCCCGCGCCGTCCTGCGCCGGCGCGGCATCGGTTGCGTCGTTGGAGATCGCGTACCGCCACGACGATGCATCCCGGGTGAGAGAGAGCCGTGCCCATCCCCCGCCGCCGTGGCGGAGCACGTTCGTGGTGGTCTCGCGGATGACGGGGCCGATCACGTCGGCCGGCGCGCGGTCGGCATCCTCGTCCACTGTCACGTCGGCGTCCGTACCGGCCGCACGCAGCAGATCCACGGCGTTGGCGAGTTCGTCTCGCAGTGGCACCGACCGGAAGCGCATGGCGAGGTCCCGGGTACCCTGCCGCGCCTCGTCGACGCTGGCGCGAGCCGTCTGCAGGTGCTGCAACGATGCGGCGGGATCGCGCGACATCAGGCGCTCGGCCAGCTCGAGTTGCAGGGCGATGACCTGCAGGTGGTGGCCCTGGAGGTCATGGACGTCGGTCGCCAGGCGCAGGCGTTCCTGCGTGGCGGCGAGCTTGGCCTCGGAGGCGCGGGCACGGTCGAGGGCGATGAGCACGTCCCACCACCACAGCGACAGGACCGTCATCAGGGGAAGGAACGTGGTGTAGAACCCCACGAGCCACCAGCTGGGCTCCGCGGTGATAACGCCGACCTGCCCGAAGCCCAAGCGCGCGTCGATGACCCACAACCCGGCGAGCAGAAGCGTCGCCGCCAGCACCACGCGCAGGCGCACGCCCGCGGGCCAGTTCAGCAGCACAACCGACTGCACGAGCGGCAGCAGTGCGATGGCCCAGCTTCCGCTGGCGATCCACACCACGACGCCGTAGGCGGCGGCGATCGCCAGTGGCGCAAGCGCTCTGCGCCAGCTTGCGACGGGCGCACCCTCGGTGCGATGCCGGTAGTCCACCATCAGCGCCACAGTCGAGGCGCACCACACCAGGGCGCCGAGCCCGACGGCGAGCACGGCCCAGGCATCCACCCCCGCCTCCCCGAGCGCCGAGAACCAGACCATGACAAGGATCAGTTCGAACAGCAGGATCGCCGAAACCGTGTACCACCACGTGGCGTTGATGCCCCTGGTCAGCGCCGCTCCCCCGGGCGCGGAGGAGCCGGCGGCGGGCGCGGAGGTGCGGGTCACTCGTCCACCCTAGAGCGCATGACAAATGTCATGGATGCCGCGTGCAGACCGCACCTGCAGCGGTGACAGAGCGACACTTCCGGCCGCCCAGCCGAAGCGGTGGACTGTGATCATCACCGCGCCGCCATCGCAGCACGGTTGCCCTCATCGCCTCACCAGGAGCAGAACATGAGCCTCATCGACACTTTCCAGGACCTCGTCGCGCAGGTGCCCGACCTCGTCCAGCCGCTCATCCTCGCTGCCGCCGGTGCCGTGCCGTTCATCGAGGGCGAGGGCGCGGCCGCCATCGGCATCATCGGCGGCATCCACCCCGTCGTCGCCGTCATCGCCGGCGCCCTCGGCAACTTCCTCTGCGTCGCGGTCTTGGTGCTGCTCGGCTCCGGCGCGCGGGCGGCGGTGGTCACCCGCCGTAGCGTTCACGCGCGTGAGGTCGTCCCCGTCGGCGGTGCCGCTTCGCCCGAGCTCGATCCCGCCGCGCCGGCCGAGAATCTCGGCGGGAACCCGACGCGCCGCGCGAAGTTCCTGCGCGCCCTGGACCGCTACGGCGTCCCCGGGGTGAGCCTGCTCGGCCCCCTGCTGTTGCCGACCCAGTTCACGGCGACCATGCTCGCCGCTGTCGGCGTGGCAAAGGTGCGCATCCTGGTGTGGCAGGCCGTAGCGATCATCGGCTGGACCACGATCATCGCGGTCCTGATCACCGGTGTCGTCAACGCGGTCCACTGAGCCGGACCGCTCCCCTCAGCCGGTGAGCTGCGGGTTGGTCGCCCGGAGCGCATCGACGCTCGCGGTGCGCCTCACCCGGCGACCTTCCAGCCGTACCGGCGCTGCAACGCCGCCGCCACGCGGACGAACGTGCCGCGGTCGAGGGCTGCCGCCTCTCGGCGCATCCCCGCGGTGTGCACGCTGTAGAGCTGGCCGACGTCGACCCAGGATGGCCTTCCTCTCGAGTCCCACTCCCCCGCGCCGATCGGCACGAAGCCCGCTTCGCCGTCGTGCGGCGTGCTGGTCAGCCGCAGCGCGTAGACACGGTCGGCGTTCTGCGGGGCGATCACGAGGACCGGGCGGTCCTTGCCGCGGCCGTCTCGCTCGGCATACGGCACCCACGTCCACACGACTTCACCCGCGTCGGGTTCGCCGTCCGGGTCGGGCGAGTACGCGATGCGCAGCGCCGCGGGCGGGGCAAGGCCGATGGTGGCGGTGGCTCCCGACCGGCCGGGCGTCTCGTCCGTGCCCACTCGGGAGATCGGGCGCCTCGACGGCCGCAGCAGCGACGCGAGGCGCTGCAGGAAGCCGCGCGTACTCACGGCGCCACCCTATCCCCCGACCCCGCAGCGTCCCCCGGTGCCACACGGCCGGGGTTTGGGGCGCGTATCGGGCACCGAACTCGGGTTCCGCGGGGTTTGGGGCGCGTATCGGGCACCGAACTCGGGTTCCGCGGGGTTTGGGGCGCGTATCGGGCGCAGAACCCGGGTTCCGGGGGGGGGGGGCGTATCCGGCGACGGATGCCGCGGCCAGCGACCCCGAGCGCGCCGGCGAGCCCCGGACACGCGACAGGGGCGCCGCGGCCAAGCCGCGACGCCCCTGCAGGTGTGGACTGAAGGTCAGTCGGCGAGGGCGTAACCCTCTTCGCCGTGCACGACCGTGTCGACACCGGCGATCTCGTCCTCGTTCTTGATGCGGAAGCCGAGCGTCTTCTGAATCGCGAAGCCGAGGATGCCGGCGACGACGAAGGAGTAGACCATGACACCGAGTGCGGCGATGACCTGCAGCAGCAGCTGCTCCGCGTTGCCACCGACGAACAGGCCGGTGTCGGTGGCGAAGAAGCCGAGGTAGATCGTGCCGATGAGGCCACCGACGAGGTGGATGCCGACGACGTCGAGCGAGTCGTCGAAGCCCAGCTTCCACTTCAGCTCGATCGCGAGGGCGCAGGCCGCACCCGCGATGATGCCCAGGAGCAGCGCCCAGCCCGGCGACAGGTTGGCGCAGGCCGGGGTGATGGCGACCAGACCCGCGACCGCACCCGATGCCGCACCGATCGACGTGGCCTTGCCGTCCTTGAGCTTCTCGACGATGACCCAGCCGAGCACGGCAGCGGCCGTGGCGCCGAGCGTGTTGATCCCGATGAGGCCGACGCCGCCCATGTCCTCGGACAGCCACTCGGCACCGGCGTTGAACCCGAACCAGCCGAACCACAGGATCGCGGCGCCCAGCATGACGAGCGGCACGTTGTGCGGCTTGTGGATGCCCTTCTGGAAACCGATGCGCTTGCCGAGGACCAGCGCCAGGGCGAGGGCTGCGGCGCCGGCGTTGATGTGCACCGCGGTGCCACCGGCGTAGTCGATGACCTCCGTGCCGAAGCCCATGCTGGTGCCGAGGTTGAAGATCCAGCCGCCACCCCACACCCACGCGGCGACGGGGAAGTAGACGATGGTCGCGAACAGACCGGCGAACAGCATCCACGAGCCGAACTTGGCCCGGTCGGCGATCGCACCGGAGATGAGCGCGACCGTGATGATCGCGAAGGTTGCGCCGTACGCGACGCCGATGAGCGACGTGTTCGCGCCCTCACCCGAAGCGAGGCCGCTGAGGGCGAAGTCGCTGAACGGGTTGCCCGAGAACTCCCACGTGCTGCCGACCGCGCTCATGTTGAAGCCGTACAGAATCCACAGCACGCTGATGAGTCCGAGAGCTCCGAAGCTCATCATCATCATGCTGACGACACTCTTGGCCTTGACCAGACCGCCGTAGAAGAAGGCGACACCGGGCGTCATGAATAGCACGAGCGCGGTGGCCATGATCCCCCAGGCGATGTTGCCGGGTGCGTCCATAGGTGTTACCTCACATTGATCAGTGACAGGGACACGTCGCGGATGGGTACGGGTGGCCGCTTCGTGTTCGCCCAGTCTCGCCAGGCGCCGTTACTATCAGCGTGCAGGTCGTGTTTCGCGTTGGTTACGCAGTGGCATCCGCGGTAAACATCACGTTTCGTCCCGCCCGGAACGCGGCCCCGGATGGGTCAGGAGTGCGTGAGGGCCACGAGGCGGGAGATGGCGCGCAGGTACTTCTTGCGGTACCCACCGGCGAGCATCTCGTCACCGAACACCTGATCGAGCGGAGTGCCGGTGGCTCGAAGGGGGATCTGCGCGTCGTAGGCACGGTCCACGAAGGCGACGAAACGCAGCGCCGCGGACTGGTCGTCCAGTTGCGTCACATCCCGCAGCCCGACCGCCGACAGCCCCTCGATGAGCCGGATGTAGCGGGAGGGGTGCACGGTGGCCAGGTGGGCCACGACCGCCGCGAACCGGTCGTCGGATGCGGGGCCGGTGGTGGCGGCATCCGCCAGCACCCGCTCGTACTCGGCGTCGGTGAGCACCACCGCGTGCCCGTCGACGGCGCGCTGGCGGTAGTCGGTGCCGTCGATGCGCAGAGTCTGGAAGCTCGCCGACATCGCGTGGATCTCGCGGAGGAAGTCCTGTGCGGCGAAGCGACCTTCGCCCAGCGCGTTCGGCGGCGTGTTCGATGTCGCCGCCAGCCGGGTGCCGGATGCCACGAGCTCGCCGAGCAGCCGGGTCATGACCATCGTGTCGCCCGGGTCGTCGAGTTCGAACTCGTCGATGCACAGCAGATCAGCGCCACGGAACAGCTCGACGGTCTTCTGATAGCCGATCGCCCCGACCAGCGCGGTGTACTCGATGAAGGAGCCGAAGTATTTCCGGTGCGCGGGCACCGCATGGTAGATCGCGGCGAGCAGGTGGGTCTTGCCGACACCGAAGCCGCCGTCCAGATATACGCCTGGCTTGAGCTCGGGCGTCTTCTTCGCCCGGCGGAACAGGCCGCCGCGCGCTGCGGGTGCACCCCCGCCGGAGAACGCGATGAGCGTTTCCTTCGCGTCCTGCTGCGACGGGTAGGCATGATCTGACCGGTAGGTCTCGAACGTCGCGTCATCGAACTGGGGCGGCGGGACGAGCGAGGCGATCATCTCATCGCCGGTGACCTGGGGCTGGCGTTCGATCAGACGCACGATGCCCGTGCCGGTGGTGGTCATGGGTGTCGATCGTAGTCGCGCGAGGCGCCTCGGGTCGCCGCTAGTCGTACGAGGGGGTCTGCACCGACGTCATGCCGTGCGCGCGCAGCCACGTCAGGATGCGGTTGTTCCAGCGCTGCTGGTCGTAATTCCACAGTTTCGTGTGGCGCGCCACGTCGAACACTTCGAACTCCACCAGGTCCGGGCGGGCGACCACCAGATCGTGGGAGGCGTCGGAGGGCACGAATCCGTCATCGTCGCTGTGGAGGATGAGGATCGGATGCCGCAGCTCCCCCGCCCGGGCGACCACGTCGAGGCGGTCGAACGGGATGGGCGCGCCGGCACCGGTGACGGTGGTCGCCCAGTCGGCGCGCAGCGCGCCGATCGCCAGTTGGGTGACCGGCTCGGGCACCTTCAACTGCTTGGCCTGGTAGCCCAGCACGATGCGCCAGTCGATGACGGGTGACTCCAGGACGACACCGACGATGAGGTCGCGGTGCGCGGAGTTCAGCGCCACCTGCAGCGCGATCGCGCCGCCCATCGACCAGCCCATCAGCACCACGCGCTTCGCGCCGCGTCTGCGGGCGAAGCCCACCGCCGCATCCACGTCGCGCCACTCCGTCGCGCCCAGCGCATAGGTGCCGCTGCGACTGCGCGGCCCTTCGCCGTCGTTACGGTACGACACCAGCAGGGAGGTGATCCCGGCTTCGTGGAACACCGGCACAGCGCGCAGGCACTCCGCGCGGGTGGTGCCGCGGCCGTGAACCTGCACGACCCAGGTGTCGGCGGACTCGGCCGCCGGGAACAGCCACGCCGGGCATGGGCCGAGCGGTCCGCCGATCAGTTCGGAGGTGAACGGCAGCTGCAGCTGGGTGGGGTCGTCGAAGTACCAGCCGCTGAACGCGGCCTCGGAGGAAAGATGCGCCTCGGCGGGTACGTGCGTGAGGAGCTTGCGCTTGACCGTCGAGGCGTCCTCGGAGAGCACCGAGCCGAGCTTGATGTACTGCGCGGTGCCGGTCGTGAAGAGGCCATACCTGCCGGGCAGCGCGGTGTCGGCGGTGCGCGAGAGGGTGATGGTCTGAGCGGCGGTGTCCAGATCGACGATCTTGGTGTCGGGCACCCGGCCGGCGGGGGTGACCACGCGACGTGCCATCCGCACCGCCAGCACGCCCATCGCGCCGATCACCCCGGTCAGGGCGGCGACAAGGGTGACCACGAGTGCACGCACGAGGATCAGGGCAGAGAGGGAGGCGCCGGGCGGGACGGCGCGCCTGGAGGCCATCATGGTGGCCTCACTCTAGTCTGTCGACGTGGATGATCCGCGCCCTCCGGCGGGACCGCCCGCATTCGCTGAAGCAGCGGAGCGGGTGCGTTCGCTCGCCTTCCGTTCCGACTTCGTCGTGCGCGAGATCCCTGCGCCCAGCGGGCTGGCCCCCGACGCCATCGCCCTCGCCGGCGACGTGCGACCCGAGCAGCACGGGGTCGACTCCCCCTACGGCACCGGGCGCTTCATCCTGCTGCACGACGACACCGACGTCGACGCGTGGGGTGGTCCGTGGCGCATCGTCTGCTTCGCGCAAGCGCCCCTGGAGACCGAGATCGGCACCGATCCGATGCTGGCCGATGTGGCCTGGTCATGGCTGGTCGACGCACTTGAGTCCCGCAGTGCGAAGTATGAGGCGGCATCCGGCACCGCCACCAAGACGCTTTCCAAAGGTTTCGGCACGCTGGCCGATCAGGGCGATGGCGCCCAGATCGAGCTGCGCGCGTCCTGGTCGCCGTCCAGCGACATCGTCCAGCACGTCCAGGCGTGGGGTGAACTGGTTTGTATGCTGGCGGGTTTGCCGCCCGGGTCGGAGGAGATTGCAGTGTTTGGACCGCGCCGAGGTGCACGTGGCTGAGTACGTCGTCATCGAGGATGCCGCGGGGCTCGCTGCCGCGTGTGCGGCACTGGCCGACGGCGACGGTCCCGTCGCCGTCGACGTGGAGCGGGCTAGCGGCTTCCGCTACTCCCAGCGCGCGTACCTGGTGCAGGTGTTCCGGCGCGACGCCGGGGTGTACCTGTTCGATCCGCCCGCCATCGGCGACATGACCCCGTTGCAGGATGCCATCGGCGGCGAGGAGTGGATTCTGCACGCCGCGAGCCAGGATCTTCCCTCGCTGCGGGAGATCGGTCTGGAGCCCCCGTCGATCTTCGACACCGAGCTCGCCGCGCGGCTGCTGGGCCACGAGCGGGTGGGGCTGGGCGCCGTGGTCGAGGACACCCTGGGCATCACTCTGGACAAGGCGCACTCCGCCGCGGACTGGTCCACCCGGCCGCTGCCGCAGGCATGGCTGGAGTACGCCGCGCTCGACGTGCTGCTGCTCGTGGACGTGCGCGACGTGCTGGTTGCCGAGCTCGATGAGCAGGGTAAGACCGAGCTCGCCGCGGAGGAATTCCAAGCCGTGCTGGAGCGTGCCCCCAAGCCCCCGCGCGAAGAGCCGTGGCGGCGCCTGAGCGGACTGCACACGGTGCGAGGGCGGCGTGGCCTCGCGGTGGCGCGGGCGCTGTGGACCGCACGCGAGGATTACGCCCGCGAGCAGGACGTCTCCCCCGGCAGACTCGTGCCCGACCGCGCCCTCGTGGCCGCCGTGCTGGCGGACCCGGCGACCAAAGCAGACCTCGCGAAGGTGAAGGACTTCACCGGGCGGGCCAGTCGCTCGCAGCTGGACCGATGGTGGGCGGCGATCGAGGCCGGTCGCGCCGACGAGGCGCTGCCGCCGGAACGCGTCCCGGGCGACAGCATGCCGCCGCCCCGGGCCTGGGCGGACCGCAATCCCGCCGCCGACGCCCGCCTCAAGGCGGCCCGACCGGAGATCGAGCGTGTCGCCGAAGAGCTCGGGATGCCGACGGAGAACCTGCTGACGCCCGACACGCTGCGCCGCGTCGCCTGGACGCCGCCGGAACCGCTCGACGCGGCATCCGTCTCGGCCGCCTTGGCCGCGCAGGGTGCGCGTCGCTGGCAGATTGAACGAACCGCACAGGTGATCACCGACGCGTTTGTGCGTTCCCTGCAAGCGCCATCGGAAGAGCCTGAAACGACTTCGTAGGATCACCCCAACCGATTCTCCTGCGCCGACGCGGGTTTCTAGGCTGACATGATCCCTATTTTTGGAGGCAGAGTGGCCGAGATTTCGGACGTCTTCTTCGTCGACGGCATGCGCACGCCGTTCGGACGCGCAGGCGAAAAAGGCATGTACTGGAACACCCGCGCCGATGACCTCGCTGTGAAGGCGACCATCGCGCTCATGGACCGCAACCCCGAGGTTCCCCCAGATCGCGTCGACGACGTCGCGATCGCCGCAACCAGCCAGACCGGCGACCAGGGCCTGACCCTGGGCCGTTCCGTCGCGATCCTCGCCGGTCTCCCGCAGACCGTGCCGGGTTTCGCAATCGACCGGATGTGCGCGGGCGCGATGACGAGCGTCACCACGATGGCCGGCTCCATCGGCGTCGGCATGTACGACGTCGCCCTCGCCGGCGGCGTGGAGCACATGGGGCACCACCCCATCGGCGCCGACGCCGACCCGAACCCCCGCTTCGTGGCGGAGAAGATGGTCGACCCCGGCGCGCTGAACATGGGCGTGACGGCCGAGCGCATCTTCGACCGGTTCCCTCATCTGACCAAGGAGCGTTCCGACCGCTACGGCATGCTCAGCCAGCAGAAGCTGCAGGCGGCATACGACGCAGGCAAGATCCAGCCCGACCTGGTGCCGGTCGCCGTCAAGGACGCCGAGGGCGCGTGGGGGCTGGCGACGGCGGACGAAGGCCGCCGCCCGCAGACGACGATGGCAGACCTCGCGAGCCTGAAGACGCCGTTCCGTCCGCACGGCCGGGTCACGGCGGGCACCTCGTCGCCGCTGACCGACGGCGCGACCATGTCGCTGCTGGCCGGCGGCGGCGCCGTGAAGCAGCTCGGGCTTGCCCCGAAGATGAAGCTGGTCTCGTTCGCGTTCGCCGGCGTGCAGCCGGAGATCATGGGCATCGGCCCGATCCCGTCGACCGAGAAGGCGCTGCGCAAGGCGGGCCTGGACATCTCCGACATCGGACTGTTCGAGCTCAATGAGGCCTTCGCGATCCAGGTGATCTCGCTGCTGGATCACTTCGGCATCGCCGACGACGACCAGCGCGTCAACCCGTGGGGCGGCGCCATCGCCGTGGGCCACCCGCTCGCGGCATCCGGCGTGCGCCTGATGATCCAGCTGGCTGCGCAGTTCGCCGAACGCCCGGACGTCCGCTACGGTCTGACCGCCATGTGCGTCGGCCTCGGGCAGGGCGGCTCGGTCATCTGGGAGAACCCGCACTTCAACGGCAAGAAGAAGAAGTAGGAACCGCGATGACCGACTACAACTCCATCGACTTCTCGCCGATCCTCGCCGGCACCGAGGGCGAGGTGATCACGCACTCCCCCGTGCGCGACATCACCCTGCCCAGCGGCAAGGTGCTCGCCCTCATCACGCTCGACAACGGGCGCGACCACACCCGCCCGAACACACTCGGCCCGGCGACGCTCGCCGAACTCGAGCAGACCCTCGCGGGCCTGAAGGACCGGGCATCCCGAGCTGAGATCCACGCCGTCGGCATCACCGGCAAGCAGTACATCCTCGCCGCCGGTGCCGACCTGTCCGACATTTCACGCCTCGACTCGAAGGACAATGCCCGGCTGGTCGCCCAGTTCGGGCACAAGGTGCTCGGTTCGCTGGGTGACCTGGGGGTGCCGTCGTTCGCGTTCGTCAACGGCCTGGCTCTCGGCGGGGGCCTGGAGATCGCGCTGAACTCCACCTACCGCACCGTCGACGCGTCGGCTGCCGCGGTGGCGCTGCCCGAGGTGTTCCTCGGCATCATCCCCGGCTGGGGCGGCGCGTACCTGTTGCCGAACCTCATCGGCATCGAGAACGCGCTCGAGGTGGTCATCTCCAACCCGCTCAAGCAGAACCGCACGCTCAAGCCGCAGCAGGCGTTCGACCTCGGCATCATGGACGCCATCTTCCCGGCATCGAACTACCTCGAGGATTCGCTGCGCT
The DNA here is from genome assembly GCF_030246865.1 of Microbacterium sp. zg-B96. Lineage (NCBI taxonomy): Bacteria > Bacillati > Actinomycetota > Actinomycetes > Micrococcales > Microbacteriaceae > Microbacterium > Microbacterium sp. zg-B96. The sequence continues at coordinate 1,524,681 of NZ_CP126738.1, forward strand.
GGGCAGACGGCGTGCTGTCGGGCGCCGTGAAGGTCGTCCGCAAGAACGAGCCGGGCAAGATGGAGCGCCTCACCAAGTGGCCCATCGCGATCAAGATGGCCCGCGGCATGCTCGAGTCCAAGATCGGCACGGTGCCGAAGTCGCCGTACGTGGCCCTGGAGCTGCTGGACAAGGCCAAGAGCGGCACCAAGGCGGAGGGTTTCGCCCGTGAGGACGAGGCGCTGGCCGAGTTGGTGACCGGCGACCAGTTCGCGGCATCCATGTACGCGTTCGACCTCGTGCAGAAGCGCGCCAAGCGCCCCGTCGGCGCCCCCGACAAGCAGCTGGCCAAGAAGGTGACCAAGGTCGGCATCATCGGCGCGGGGCTCATGGCCAGCCAGTTCGCGCTGCTGTTCGTGCGCAAGCTGCAGGTGCCGGTGCTGATCACCGACCTCGACCAGGGCCGCGTCGACAAGGGCGTGGCGTACATCCATGAGGAGATCGGCAAGCTCGAGGCGAAGGGCCGCCTGGATGCGGACACCGCCAACCAGCTGCGCGCGCTCGTGACCGGGACGACAGACAAGACCCAGTACGCGGACTGCGACTTCGTGATCGAGGCGGTGTTCGAAGAGGTCGGCGTCAAGCAGCAGGTGTTCGGCGAGATCGAGAAGGTCATCGCCGAGGACGCGATCCTCGCGACGAACACCTCGTCGCTGTCGGTCGAGGAGATCGGCGCGAAGCTGGTGCACCCCGAGCGCCTGGTGGGCTTCCACTTCTTCAACCCGGTGGCGGCCATGCCGCTGATCGAGATCGTGAAGACGCCTCATACGGCGGATGCCGCGCTGGCGACGGCGTTCGTGGTGGCACGCGGGCTCGGCAAGAACGCGGTGCTCACCGCCGACGCGCCCGGCTTCGTGGTGAACCGCCTGCTGGCGAAGGTCATGGGTGAAGCGGCGCGTGCGGTGTACGAAGGCACGCCGCTGCTGACGGTCGAGAAGGCCTTCGGCCCGCTCGGTCTGCCGATGACGCCGTTCCAGCTGATCGACCTGGTCGGCTGGAAGGTGGCCGCGCACGTGCAGGACACCATGACCGCCGCCTTCCCGGACCGGTTCTACGCGAATGAGAACTTCCACGCGCTCGCGCAGCTGGATGCCGTGGTCGAGAAGGACAAGTCGGGTCGCGTTTCCGGCTGGACCAAGCAGGCCGAGAAGGTGCTCAAGGGTGCGGTCGGCTCGTCGCCGGCCTCCGCCGAGGAGATCCTGCGTCGCGTGCAGGACGGCCTCGCGCAGGAGATCCGCATCATGCTTGATGAGGGGGTCGTGCCCGAGGTCGAGGACATCGACCTGTGCCTCATCCTCGGTGCCGGCTGGCCGTTCATCGACGGCGGTGCCTCGCCGTACCTCGACCGCGAGGGGGCATCGGAGCGCGTCTTCGGCGACACGTTCCACCACCCGCCGATCCGCGGCATCGCGGCCGTCTGACACGGCGCGCAGGGGCGGCCCCGGGCTTCGGCTCGGGGCCGCTCGTGCGTTGCGGGGTCATGGTGTCGGAATCCGCTCCGGCCCGCGCCGTAATCTCGGAGATCGCCGGTGATTCGGAGCCGATCGGCGTGTTCGGTCCGAAGTTGTGGCGTTCCCCGAAGTTGTGGCGGGCGACTCGGCGACGCGCCCGCCCGCTACTGCGCCGCGCGCACGCGCAGGTCGCGGGCGAGGTGGTCCCGCTGCTCGATCACGATGCGCCGCAGTGCGGCGGGGGCGTCCGGATGCCCGGCCAGCCATGCGTCGGCCGGCTCGAGGGAATCGGATGCCGGGAACAGTCCCCGCACCAGGCGACGCGCGATCTCGATGCTGCGGTCCGCCCACGTCTCACGGATGCGGGCGAAGTAATCCGCGTCGTACGCCCCGATGAGGTCGCGCCGGCCGCCGGCCCGGAAACCGGCGATCGTCGCGCTCAGGTGGTCATTCGTGAGCGTGGTGTCCTCCCACGCCGCCTGCCATGCGGCGGCCCGCACGTCCTGGTCCGGCCGGGAGGCGCACATGCGGATGTGCGCGGTGCGCCCCGTGGCGGTGGCGTCGCGGTGCAGCTCGGCATCGGCATCCGCCGTGGTGGCATCACCTGTCGTGGCCAGCGCGGTCCACCAGGTCCACCGCAGCTCCGGGTCCAGCGCCAGACCGGGAGGAGGAGCGTCGGTGCCCTCGAGGAAGGACCGCAGCTGCGCCGCGCGTGACCGGTCGTACGCCGCGGCCTCCCCCACCGCCCGCGCCCACGCCAGCTGGGCACCGCTGGCCGGCGCGGCATCCGCCATCGCCTGCCACGCGGTATTCAGCCACGCCGCCCGCTGGGCGTCACGCGCGACCTCAGGCACGTAGTGGCCGATCGCGACCGCGGTATTGGCGAGTACGTCGGTCAGCAGCGCGATGTTCGACTCCGCGGGGGCGTGCCGGTGCACGATGTCGAGGTAGCGCGCGACGGGCAGTTCGCCGTCGCGGGCGGCGTTCCACAGCGCAGACCACACCAGGCCGCGGGCGAGGGGGTCGTCGATCGTTGAGAGCGCGGCCTGCACGGCGTCGACGGATGCCGCATCCAGCCGCACCTTCGCATAGGTGCGGTCGCCGTCGTTGGCGAGGATGAGCGCGGCACCGGCGGCCGGCAGCGGCACGGGCGTGCGCGCGTCGCGGATGTCCACCTCGACGGCCGCACCGCGCACCAGGCGCCCGTCCTGCAGGTCGTACGCGGCCACGCCGAGGCGGTGCGGGCGAGGGTCGGTCTGCACGAGCGTCAGGCCCTCCTCGCCCCGCTCGACAGACACCGTGCTGACGCCGGTGGTCTGCAGCCACGCGCGCGACCAGGCGCGCACATCGCGGCCGGAGACGGCTTCCAGCTGTGCCAGCAGATCCTCCAGCGTGGTGTTGCCGAACGCGTGGGCGGCGAAGTAGCGCCTGGCCCCGTCGAAGAATGCGTCCTCGCCGACGAAGGCGACCAGCTGCTTCAGGACGGCGGCACCCTTGGCGTAGGTGATGCCGTCGAAGTTGAGCTCGGCCGCTTCCAGGTCGGGGATGTCCGCGACGATCGGATGCGTGGTCGGCAGCTGATCCTGCTGGTACGCCCAGGCCTTGCGTCGCACGGCGAACGTGACCCACGCGTCGGTGAAACGGGTGACGGCCGCCGTCGCGTGGGCGCCCATGTAGTCGGCGAACGACTCCTTGAGCCACAGGTCGTCCCACCACCGCATGGTGACGAGGTCCCCGAACCACATGTGCGCCATCTCGTGCAGGATCGTGTTCGCCCGGCCCTCACGCTGAGCGACCGTCGCGGCGCCGCGGAACACGAACCCCTCGCTGAAGGTCACCAGCCCCGGGTTCTCCATCGCGCCGAGGTTGTACTCGGGCACGAAGATCTGGTCGTACTTGCCCCACGGGTACGGATAGTCGAAGGCATCGGTGAAGAAGTCCAGCCCCTGCCGGGTGATCTCGATGATCTCGTCCGCGTCCAGGTGCTGCGCCAGCGACGCGCGGCACAGCACGCCCAGCGCGACGGTCTGGTCGCCGCGCCGCCACTCGGAATCGACGCGGTGGTACGGGCCCGCGGCGACGGCGGTGATGTAGCTGGACAGCGGCGGTGTCTGGCCGAACGCCACCCGCTGCGTGTCGCCGGTGACCTGTACGTCCACGGCGGGCTGGTTGGACAGCACGTGCCAGCCGGCGGGTGCGGCGACGACGAACTCGTAGCGCGCCTTCATGTCGGGCTGCTCGAAGCACGCCAAGACCCGTCGGGAGTCGGACGGTTCGTACTGCGTGTACAGGTACGTCGCGGCATCCACGGGGTCCACGAACCGGTGCAGGCCCTCACCGGTGTGGCTGTACGCGCCACGCGCGGCGATGCGCACCGTGTTCTGCGGTGCCAGCCCGGCGACACGGATGCGCGCGCCGTCCCACTCGACAGGGTGGGCCACGCCGTTGACGTGCACGGACTCCACGGCCTCGCCGATGAAGTCGATCCAGGTCTCCGGCACGTCGGCGTCGAACTGCAGCGTGCTGACGGTGGGAAAGCCAGTAGTGGCGGCATCCGGTGCACCGGTCACATCCAGCTCGACCCGCACGGTGTGGAGGGTGACGTGGGCGGATCGGGCGGCGGTTTCGTCCCGGCCGAGGTTGGCGCTGCTCATCCGTCCATGTTTTCACGCACGCCGCGCCTCGTCGATGACGGCGCGCACGGCGGGTCGGTCAGGACTGGTCGTCGCGGTTCTGAGCGGAGTCGTCGGGGGACGTGACCTGGGTCATCCACAGCGCCCCGGTGTCGGTCGTGGGGCGAGCGACCGGGATGCGGATGCCCAGCACCTGCGACACCACGTCCTGCGCGATCTTCGCGGCGGTCAGGCCGGCGTCGGCGAGGATCTGCTCGCGCGTGGCGTGGTCGATGAACTCGTCGGGTAGCCCCAGCTCGTCCACGGCGGTGTCCACGCCCGCCTCGCGCAGCACCTGTCGCACCCGAGTGCCGATGCCGCCGACGCGGATGCCGTCTTCGAGCGTGATCACCAGGCGGTGCGTCGCGGCGAGCTCGACGATCGACGGCTGCACCGGGATCACCCAGCGAGGGTCGACCACCGTCGCGCCGATCCCCTGCGCGCGGAGGCGTTCGGCGACGTCCATCGCGAGGTGCGCCATCGGGCCGATGCCCACCAGCAGCACGTCCTCCGCGTCACTGCGGGCCAGCACGTCGACGCCGTCGCGCAGCCGCTCGATCGCCGGAAGATCGGTGCCGACGGCGCCCTTGGGGAAGCGGACCACGGTGGGGGCGTCGGAAACGGCGATCGCCTCGCGGAACTCCTCGCGCAGCCGCTCCGCGTCGCGGGGCACGGCGATGCGGATCTGCGGCACGAGCTGCAGCATGGCCAGGTCCCACACGCCGTGGTGGCTGGGGCCGTCGGGACCGGTGACACCCGCGCGGTCCAGCACGAACGTGACGCCGGCCTTGTGCAGGGCCACGTCCATCAGCACCTGGTCGAACGCCCGGTTGATGAAGGTGGCGTAGAGCGCGACCACGGGGTGCAGTCCGCCGTAGGCCAGCCCGGCGGCGGAGGCCACGGCGTGCTGTTCGGCGATGCCGACGTCGTAGACGCGGTCGGGGAAGCGCTGCGCGAACGGGAGCAGGCCGGTGGGGCGCAGCATCGCCGCGGTCATCGCGATGATGTCCTCGCGCTGCTCCCCGGCGGCGACCAGTTCTTCGGAGAATACGTCGGTCCAGGCGGTGGCGCCGGCGCCGGCGCCGCCGATCGCCTCACCGGTGATCGGGTCGATGCGGCCGACGGCGTGGAATTGGTCGGCCTCGTCGCTGAGGGCGGGCCCGAAGCCGCGGCCCTTATCGGTGATCGCGTGCACGATCACCGGGGCGCCGTAGGACTTCGCCAGTTCCAGGGTTTCCAGCAGCGACGCCATGTCGTGCCCGTCGACGGGGCCGAGGTATTTGATGTCGAGGTTCGAGTACAGCGCGGCGTTGTTGACGAAGCGCGTCAGGAACCCGTGCGTGCCGCCGCGCACGCCGCGGTACACCGCGCGGGCTGCAGGCCCGAGCCGGCGGAACAGCGAATCCGAACCGCGGTGGAGGGTGCGGTAGGCCTCGGCGGTGCGCACCCGGTTGAGGTAGCGCGCCATGCCGCCGATCGTGGGCGCGTAGGAGCGGCCGTTGTCGTTGATGACGATCACGAGGTTGCGGTCGTTGTCGTCGGTGATGTTGTTGAGCGCCTCCCAGGTCATCCCGCCGGTCAGCGCGCCGTCACCGACGACTGCGACGACGTGACGGTCGGTGCGACCGGTGCGGTTGAGGGCGCGGGAGATGCCGTCGGCCCAGCTGAGCGAGCTGGACGCGTGTGAGGACTCCACGACGTCGTGTGGGCTTTCGCTGCGCTGCGGGTAGCCGGCAAGCCCGCCCCGGGCGCGCAACTGTGAGAAGTCCTGGCGGCCGGTGAGCAGTTTGTGCACGTACGACTGGTGGCCGGTGTCGAAGATGATCGGGTCCTCCGGCGAGCGGAAGACGCGGTGGATCGCGATGGTCAGCTCGACCACGCCGAGGTTCGGACCGAGATGACCGCCCGTGCGGGCGACGTTCTCCACGAGGAACTCACGGATCTCCGCCGCGAGTGCATCGAGTTCCGCGACCGTCATCCGATCGAGGTCGCGGGGTCCGGAGACCGAAGCGAGCAGCGACATGCGTGTCCTTCCTTGGGGGCCACACGGGCTCCTGAGTCTACTCGCGCGGTCGTGGCGCCGAATGTGAACAGGCCCGGAGTCGTCGACTCCGGGCCTGTTCACAGTGTGACTCAGACGAGGCTGCGCAGCACGTACTGCAGGATGCCGCCGTTGCGGTAGTAGTCCGCTTCACCGGGGGTGTCGATGCGCACGATGGCATCGAATTCCACCGGCTGCTTGCCCTCGGCGGAGAACTCGCTGGGCGTGGCGGTGACCCGGACCGTCTTCGGGGTGACGCCTTCGTTCAGCTGCTCCAGACCCGTGATCGAGACGATCTCGGTGCCGTCCAGGCCGAGGGACTCCCAGCTCTGACCGGTGGGGAACTGCAGAGGGACGACGCCCATGCCGATGAGGTTGGAGCGGTGGATGCGCTCGAAGCTCTCGGTGATGACGGCCTTCACGCCCAGCAGGCTCGTGCCCTTGGCCGCCCAGTCGCGCGACGAGCCGGAGCCGTACTCCTTGCCGCCGAAGATGACCAGCGGGGTGCCCTCGGCCTGATAGTTCATCGACGCGTCGTAGATGAACGCCTGCGGGCCGCCCGGCTGCGTGAAGTCGCGGGTGTAGCCGCCCTCGACGACCTTGCCGTCGTTGACCGCGCTGACCAGCTGGTTCTTCAGCCGGATGTTCGCGAAGGTGCCGCGGATCATGACCTCGTGGTTGCCGCGGCGCGAGCCGAAGGAGTTGAAGTCCTTGCGCTCCACACCGTGCTCGATGAGGTACTGCGCCGCGGGGGTACCGGGCTTGATGTTGCCGGCCGGGCTGATGTGGTCGGTCGTGACCGAGTCGCCCAGCGTGGCCATCACGCGGGCGCCGGTGATGTCGGCGACCGGGGTCAGCTCCATCGACATGCCCTCGAAGTACGGCGCCTTGCGCACGTACGTCGACTGCTCGTCCCACTCGAAGATCGGGCCGGTCGGGGTGGGCAGGTTCTTCCAGCGCTCGTCGCCGTCGAACACGGTGGCGTACTGCTTGATGAACTGCTCACGCGAGATCGAGGTGGCGATGACGTCCTGCACCTCTTGCGGTGCCGGCCAGATGTCCCTGAGGAACACGTCGTTGCCCTCGGTGTCCTTGCCCAGCGCGTCGGTCTCGAAGTCGAAGTGCATCGAGCCGGCCAGTGCGTAGGCGACCACCAGCGGCGGCGAGGCCAGGTAGTTCATCTTCACGTCGGGGCTGATGCGCCCCTCGAAGTTGCGGTTACCCGACAGCACCGCGGTGACGGCGAGGTCGTGATCGTTGACGGCGGCGGAGACCTCTTCGATGAGCGGTCCCGAGTTGCCGATGCAGATGGTGCAGCCGTAGCCGACGGTGTAGAAGCCGACGGCTTCCAGTGCCTTGTCCAGGCCGGACTTCTCGTAGTAGTCGGTGACGACCTTGGAACCGGGGCCGAGCGTGGTCTTGACCCACGGCTTGCGCTTGAGACCCTTCTGGACCGCCTTCTGCGCGAGCAGACCCGCGGCGATCATGACCGACGGGTTCGACGTGTTGGTGCACGAGGTGATCGCGGCCAGTGTCACAGCGCCGTTGTCGAGGATGTACGGGTCACCCTCGGGAGGGGTCACCTTGACCGGCTTGGAGGTTGCAGCCGGTCCGCCGCTGCCGATGTGCACCTCGCGGGTGACCGGCTCCTCGACACCGGGCACCTGGCCCGGGTCGGAGGCGGGGAACGAGTGCTTCGACTCGAGGTCGACGATGTCGTCGGACGTGGATGCCGTGGCGTAGCCGACGATGTCCTTCTCGAACTGCGTCTTGGCCTCCGACAGCAGGATGCGGTCCTGGGGGCGCTTGGGGCCGGCGATCGAGGGGACGACCGTGGACAGGTCCAGCTCCATGTACTCGCTGAAGGCGGGCTCCACCGACGCGTCGTGCCAGAGGGACTGCGCCTTGGCGTACGCCTCGACCAGTGCCACGGCCTGCTCGTCGCGACCGGTCAGGCGCAGGTACTCCAGCGTCACGTCGTCGATCGGGAACATCGCCGCGGTCGAGCCGAACTCGGGGCTCATGTTGCCGATGGTGGCGCGGTTGGCCAGGGGCACCGAGGCGACGCCGGCACCGTAGAACTCGACGAACTTGCCGACGACGCCGTGCTTGCGCAGCATGTCGGTGATCGTCAGCACGACGTCGGTGGCGGTCACTGCGGCCGGGATCTCGCCGGTGAGCTTGAAGCCGACAACGCGCGGGATGAGCATCGACACCGGCTGGCCGAGCATTGCGGCCTCGGCCTCGATGCCGCCGACGCCCCAGCCCAGCACGCCGAGGCCGTTGACCATCGTGGTGTGCGAGTCGGTGCCGACGCAGGTGTCGGGGTAGGCCCGCAGTACACCGTCGACCTGGCGGTCGTAGATGACCTTGGCGAGGTGCTCGATGTTGACCTGGTGCACGATGCCGGTGCCAGGCGGGACGACCTTGAAGTCGTTGAACGCGCTCTGACCCCAGCGCAGGAACTGGTATCGCTCACCGTTGCGCTGGTACTCGATCTCGACGTTGCGCTCCAGCGCGTCGGCGGTGCCGAACAGGTCGGCGATCACGGAGTGGTCGATCACCATCTCCGCAGGAGACAGCGGGTTGATCTTGTTCGGGTCGCCGCCCAGGGTGGTGACCGCCTCGCGCATCGTGGCGAGGTCGACGATGCAGGGCACACCGGTGAAGTCCTGCATCACCACGCGCGCGGGGGTGAACTGGATCTCCGTGTCGGGCTGCGCGTCGGGATCCCACGACCCCAGCGCCTGGATCTGCTGCTTCGTGACGTTCGCGCCGTCCTCGGTGCGCAGCAGGTTCTCCAGCAGCACCTTGAGGCTGAACGGGAGCTTGTCGTACCCCGGCACCGTCTCGATGCGGAAGATCTCGTAGTCGGTGCTGCCGACCGTCAGGGTGCTCTTGGCACCGAAGCTGTCAACACTGGACACGCGTGTCTCCTTCGTCGGCCGCGGGGTGGCCATCACAGGCCCGTTCCCCCATCATCCCCGGCTTGGCGGACGGCGGCTAGTGAGGCCCGCCTAACCCGCCAGGGGAGGAAATTTATCTTGATATCAAGATAAATGTATCACTCCGCCGGGCGTGCGTAGAGCGCGCGCGCGGCGAGCCACGTCACCGCGATGAGGGGCGCGAACAGTGGCAGACCCATGATCAGTTTGAGGGTTCCCAGCGTCGCGACGTCATCGGCGAAATACAGCGGAAGCTGCACCGCGAGCCGGGCGTAGAACAGTGCCGCCCACGCCAGCGTGAGCCAGAAGAAGACCCGACGCTTGCGGGGGTCCCGCCGCCAGGTCGTCCCCTCCCCCATGAGATAACCGGCCGCGAGACCGATCAGTGACCAGCCGATCAGGGCCGAGATGAGCAGTGCGGTGCCGTACGCGGCGTTGGTGATGAAGCCGGGGACGAAGTTGTCGGCGCCGCGGCCCGTGAGCAGTGCCAGCCCCGCGGCCGCCGCGGTGGCGATCAGCCCGCCGAGGGCGGCGGAGGGTGGGGTGCGCTGCGCGAGACGCAGCAGCGTGAAGAGGACCGCGAGGCCGACGGAGAGCCCGAGGCTCAGTGGCAGGTTGGCCTCCCCCGTCTCGCGATCGACGGTCAGCGTGTACGCGACGACGAAGACGAGGCCCGGCAGGACGGATTCCAGCACCCCGCGCCAGCCACCCATCGCATGCCAGACGACATGGCCCGTGGGTCGCTCATCGGTGGGATCCAGGCCGGCGCGACGCGCGGCACCGCTGAGTGCCTGGCCCAGCACATCCGCGGTGGACGGCTCGGGCGGCGTGAGGTCGCGGTCGCGGTCGCGGTCGGGATCGCGGTCGGCGGTGGGGTCGTGCGGTGTGCTCACGCGCTGCCCGGCGTGGCCGGCATCTTCAGGGGGATGAGGTCCCGCGGGGGCATCGGAGTGCCGCCGCGCACCACCACGAGGGAGCGGAACAGGTCTTCCACGCGCTCCGCGGCATCCGCGTCGGAGGTCGCAGCTCCCCCGATGACGCCCCGCAGGAACCAGCGGGGGCCGTCGACGCCGACGAACCGCGCCAGGCGCTTTCCGGTGGCGCCGCCGGTGTCGGCGACGGGAACCTCGGCGAGGAGTTCGGGGCCCAACGGACCCTCGCGCTCCTCGACGCGCCCGCCCTGCTGGCGGATCTGCTGGCGGATCTGCTCACGGGTCTCGTCCCACAGCCCTGCCGAGCGCGGTGCGGCGAACGGCTGCACCTGGAGGGTCGAGTCGGCGTAGTCCAGGCCTACCGCGACGATGCGCTTGGTCTGCTCCTCGACCTCGAGGCGCAGGTTCAACCCCTCGCGGGGCAGCACCTTGATGCCGCCGAGATCGATGTACGGGCGCACCGGGTTGGCTTCGGACTCGTCGAACGGGCCGTGCTCGGCTCGGTCTTCGGGCGCGGCCTTGCGCGGCGGGAGGTCCTGTGACGTCGGGTCGGTCATGCGTGGTTTCCTGTCTTGTCGTACCCGGTGGAGCCGAACCCGCCGTCGCCGCGCACGCTGCCGGGCAGATCAGGCATCGGCAGGAAGCGCGCGCGGGTGACGGGCATGACGATCAGCTGTGCGATGCGGTCGCCCACGGCGATCTCGTACGGCTCGGTCGCATCGGTGTTCAGTAGCGCGACCTTGATCTCGCCGCGGTAGCCGGCATCGACGGTGCCGGGCGAGTTGACGATCGTGATCCCGTGCTTGGCTGCCAGGCCGCTGCGGGGCACCACGAAAGCGGCGTAGCCGTCGGGCAGCGCGATCCGGACACCGGTGCCGACGAGGGCACGCTGGCCTGGTTCGAGTCGCAGCGCTTCGGCCGAGACGAGATCGGCTCCCGCGTCGCCGGGGTGGGCGTAACCGGGAACCTCGGATGCAACAATGGGAACGTCCACGGATTCGGTCACCCCACGAGGCTAATGCAGAAGACAGCGGCCGGCATTCGCCCGGCATACACATACCGAGAGCGGCTCAGTCCCTCGCTCTGGGTGCTCGTGAGCGCCGCTGTGGTCGGCCCGATGGCCGCCCTGGTGCTCACGCCCCTCGACCCGACCCTCGGCCTGGCGGTGGGAGCTGTCGTCGGCATCGGCGCGGTCGCGCTGCTGATGGGCCTGTCCCCCGTGATCGAAGTGCGCGACGGCTGGCTCCACGCCGGACGCGCGAAGATCCAGGTGCGCTACCTCGGTGAGCCGCAGGCGCTGGCAGGCGATGCCGCTCGCGCGGCGCGTGGCACCGAACTGGACTCGCGGTCGTGGCTGGTGGTGCGTGGCGGCGTGGACGGGATCGTTCGCGTGCCGGTCGATGACCCTCGCGACCCCGTGCCGATGTGGGTCATCTCCACCCGAACGCCCGACCGTCTCAGCGCTGCTATCCGCGCTGCACGGCCGGGCGACTGAGGGGTCTTACGCGGAGCACTCCATGCACACGGCGCCAGCGGGGGTGTCGTGGTCGATCTGCGAGCGGTGCTTCACGAGGAAGCAGTTGGAGCAGGTGAACTCGTCCTCCTGCGGGGGAAGCACCACGACATCGAGCTCGAGGTCGGAGAGGTCGGCGCCGGGAAGCTCGAAGCCGGACGGGTTGTCGGCATCCTCCACGTCGACTGCGCCCGAGAGCTTGTCGGGCACTCGCTCCTTGAGCGCTTCAATCGACTCGCTGTCATCCTCGGTCTTGCGCGGTGCGTCGTAATCGGTGGCCATTCTCGAACGTCTCTTCTTCCAGTTCAGCGTGCGTGTTCGCCCGATCGGGCGGCGATAGTTTGCATGACGGGATGCCTTTTCGCAAATGCCGCGCGGCGCGGGCCGCTGCAGCCCCGATCGTCAGGGCGTGAAACTCGCGGCGCGCCCTGGTTATTCCGGGCGTACGGCGTGTGCTGTGACACCATGGGCCCACACGGCAGATTCGGAGGGGTGTTTCGCATGGAACAGCTCAAGGTGATCGGCACCGAAGACGGCACGATCGTCCTCGCAACCGAGACGGGCGAACGCTTCGCCCTTCCCGTCGACGACGTGCTGCGCGCAGAACTGCGCAAGGCACGGCGCGACCGCGACGGGGAACGACGCGTACCCAAGTCCAGTCCGCGCGAGATTCAGGCGCACATCCGCTCCGGCATGTCGGCGGCGGAGGTCGCGGACCTGTTCGGCGCTCGACTGGAGGACATCCAGCGGTATGAGGGACCGGTGCTCGCCGAGCGCGAGCACATCGTGGGGCAAGCCCTCGCCGTGCCCGTTCTCGTTGGCAGCGAACTCGAACCCGACGCGCAGCCGACATTCGGCGCGGCCGTGCGAGCCAAGCTCGCCGAGGCCGGTGCTGTCGGCGAACGCTGGACCAGCTGGCGCGAACAGACCGGCTGGATCGTCAAGCTCGAGTTCACCGCGAACGACGTCGACCACGACGCCCGGTGGACCTTCGACCCGCGCCGCAGCACGCTGGCACCGCAGAACAGCGATGCCACCCAGCTCTCGCGTCAGGGATCGCTGCCGGACGGCCTCATCCCGCGGCTGCGTGCCCTGGACCACCCCGTCGGCAAGGACGAGTCCCGCTTCGACAGCGGTGCGTTCGGCCCCCGTCGCCCGGTGGAGCCCGAAGACTTCGACGCGCCGGAAGTGCGCGCCCACGCCACACCCGCGGTGCAGTCCGCCGCGATCAAGCGCGCCCCCGACGCACCGGTGACCTCCTCGGAGACCGCCGACCTGCTCGAGGCGCTGCGTCGTCGCCGCGGTCAGCGCGAGCCGCTGCCGGGGACGACCGCCGCTGCACCCTCCCCTGTCTCCTCGTCGCCGATCGCGCTGTTCGAGCCGGCGGATCCCGGTTATGACGCCGCCCGGTCCGAACAGCCTGCCGAAGAGACGCGCCCGTCGGCACACGAGACGCAGGCTGCCGATGCCGGTGGCCGGCGCAAGGGCGGGCGCCCCTCGATGCCGTCGTGGGACGAGATCGTCTTCGGCGCCCGCACCGAAGAGTCCTAACCGGCGTAGGCGCCTAGTCGGATGAGCGGCACGATCCGCTCCTCCGAGGTCATCGACCCGTGCTGGCCGACCATCTTCTGTGACGCCTTGTCGGCGCCGCGGTCATCGTAGTAGGCCACACCGGCTCGAGCCGCGACGATCACGTCGCCGATGCGCGGGATCACCTCCGCGTCGGTCGGTCCGAACAGTCCCGCCTGCATGGCTTCGTCACGGGTGAACACCCAGGACCGGTCACCCTCGGACGCAAGCCACGCTGCATGCACCGCCGCGGCGCGGTCCGGGTCGGCATACAGGTGCAGCATCCGCGGCTCCCCGCCGAACACGCGCACGCCGTCGGTGAGTCCGTCTCCTTCGCGCAGCAGCAGGTGGCGATGCCGCGGCACGTCGACCATGCCGTGGTCTGCGGTCACCACGACGCCGGTGCGCGGGGACGCCAGTTGCGCGAGCCGGCGGGCCGCGGCATCCACCCGCTCCAGCCCCGCCGACCAGGCGTCGGACTCCCACCCGTGGCGGTGGCCGAGCGCGTCGAGCTCGTTGGCGTAGAGGTAGATCAGCGCGCCCGGGTGACGGGCGGCCAACTCGGCGGCCTGCTGCACGCGCTCGTCCAGATCGTCCGCGGCGACGAACTCGGCGCCCCGCAGGATCGCCTCGGTGAACCCGGTGCCGGCATACTCCGACTTCGTCACGACGAAGCAGGGCCGGCCGTGCTCGCGCTCGAAGATCGGCTGGGCGCGCTGCCAGGAGTGCGGATCCAGGCCGTGCGACTCCCAGCCCTTCAGCTGGTTCGGGGCCTCATCGGTGCCCGGGATGCGCACGCGATACCCCACGATGCCGTGGCGACCAGGGCCCTGGCCGGTGAGCAGGCTCGTGAGGGCGGCTGCCGTGGTGCTCGGAAAGACCGTGTGGGCGATATCGCGCTTGGCCATCGCGCCCACCAGGAACCGGGCGTGACCGGCGCGGGAGGTGAGATTGAAGCGGCCCAGCCCATCGACGACGAACACGATCGCGCTCTGTGCGGGCGGCAGCCAGTCGTCGTGACCTGAGAGAGAGGCCACCATGTGCGGCATGACATCGGTGAGGCTCCGGGCGGAGGCCGGGTCCGCAGGTACGCTGAGAGACATCGCGGCAAGTCTCCCATACGGGTGGACGGCCACCTTTCCCGCCACCCGAGGACGCACCGAGTTCAATGGCAGCATCGCGCAACGACCCTTCCCCCGCACCGCTCACCGAGCGCATCGAAGACGTCGACGTCTCGACGGAGATGCAGGGATCGTTCCTCGAATACGCGTACTCGGTGATCTACTCGCGGGCGCTGCCCGACGCCCGCGACGGGCTGAAGCCGGTGCAGCGGCGCATCCTGTACCAGATGGCCGAGATGGGCCTGCGGCCCGACCGTGGTCACGTCAAGAGCGCCCGCGTTGTGGGCGAGGTCATGGGAAAGCTGCACCCCCACGGCGACTCCGCGATCTACGACGCCCTGGTGCGGCTGGCGCAGCCGTTCGCGCTGCGGGTGCCGCTGGTGGACGGGCACGGCAACTTCGGCTCGCTCGATGACGGTCCTGCTGCCGCCCGGTACACCGAGGCGCGGCTGGCTCCGTCGGCGCTGGCGCTGACGGAGAACCTCGACGAGGACGTCGTCGATTTCGTCCCCAACTACGACGGGCAGTTCCAGCAGCCCGAAGTTCTGGCCGCCGCCTTCCCGAACCTGCTGGTCAACGGCGCCGCCGGCATCGCGGTCGGCATGGCCACCAACATGGCCCCGCACAACCTCATCGAGGTCGTCGCCGCCGCGGTGCACCTGCTCGACAACCCCGAAGCGACGCTCGAAGAGCTGATGGAGTTCGTCCCCGGTCCCGACCTGCCCGGCGGTGGCGTGATCGTGGGGCTGGACGGCGTCAAGGATGCCTACGCGACCGGCCGCGGCACCTTCCGCACCCGCGCCAAGGTGTCGGTCGAGTCCCTCGGCCCGCGGCGCACCGGCCTCGTCGTGACGGAACTGCCCTACATGGTCGGTCCGGAACGGGTGATCGAGAAGATCAAGGATGCCGTCACCGCGAAGAAGCTCACCGGCATCTCCGATGTTGCCGACTTCACCGACCGCAGCCACGGGCTGCGTCTGGTCATCGGCATCAAGACCGGGTTCGACCCGCAGGCGGTGCTCACCCAGCTGTACCGGCTGACGCCGCTGGAAGACTCCTTCGGCATCAACAACGTCGCCCTCGTCGACGGGCAGCCGCAGACGCTCGGCCTGAAGCAGCTGCTGCAGGTCTACCTGCAGCACCGCATCCAGGTCGTCACGCGCCGCAGCCGCTATCGGTTGGCCCGGCGCCAGGACCGGCTGCACCTGGTCGAGGGTCTGCTCATCGCGATCCTCGACATCGACGAGGTCATCCAGGTCATCCGTGCGTCCGACGACGGCGAGCAGGCGCGCACCCGACTCATGGACGTGTTCGACCTGTCACAAGCGCAGGCCGAGTACATCCTCGAGCTGCGGCTGCGTCGACTGACGAAGTTCTCCCGCGTCGAGCTGGAGACCGAACGCGATCAGCTCAAGGCCGAGATCGCACAGTTGGAGGAACTGCTCGCGAGCGAGGTGCTGCTGCGTGCGCAGGTCGCCCGCGAGCTGGATGCCGCGGCGGAGACCTTCGGCACGCCGCGGCGCACACTGCTGCTCAACGGCGGCCCGCCGGTGTCGGCTCGCTCGCGTGCCGCGGCCCCCGCCGACCTGCAGATCGCCGATGCCCCGTGCCGGGTGTTCCTCTCGGCCACCGGCCGCATGGTGCGCGCCGACCTGCGACCGGCCTCTGAGGACGGCGGCGACGCGGGCACCGGCATCGTCGCGCCGACCCGGCGCAGCAAGCATGACGCCATCCGCTCCGCCGTCGACACGACGACGCGGGGCGACGTCGGGGCGGTCACCAGCACCGGGCGCCTGGTGCGCTTCTCCCCCGTCGACCTGCCGTCGGTGCCGGGCAACTCCGTGCAGCCGGCCGCCGGCACCCGCGCCGACCAGTACCTGGGGCTCGGCAGTGGCGAGCACGTCGTGGCGCTCGTGCCGCTGGCGGAGAACCCGCCGATCGCGATCGGCACGGCTCAGGGCGTCGTCAAGCGGGTCGCGGCCAGCGAGATCGCCACCAAGCACGACGTCGAGATCATCTCGCTCAAGCCCGGCGACCGCGTCGTCGGTGCCGAGGTCGCCCCCGATGACGCGGAGCTGGTGTTCGTCACCTCCGACGCGCAGCTGCTGCGCTTCGACGCGATCGCGGTGCGGCCGCAGGGTCGGTCGGCCGGCGGCATGGCCGGCATCCGTGTCGCGCCGGATCAGCACGCGATCTACTTCGGCGTGATTCCCGCCGGCTCCGCGGACGAGGCCGTCGTCGTGACGATCGCCGACACGTCGCAGACGTTGGCCGGGGCGGATGCCGGCAGCGGCAAGGTGTCGGCCCTGTCGGAGTACCCGACCAAGGGCCGGGCGACCGGCGGGGTGCGGGCGCAGCGGTTCCTGAAGGGCGAGGACACCCTCTCGCTCGCGTGGGTCGGCACCGACCCGCGCGCCGTCGGCCCCGACGGTGCCGTGCGGGTGCTGCCCGCCTCCGGCGCCAAGCGCGACGCGTCCGGGCAGCCGCTGGACGATGTCGTCGGCGCGGTCGGCACCGCCGTCGCCTGACCGCGCGGCCGCCCCTGCCCGCTCCCCTGTCAGGAATGGGGCTCCTGCGCGACGATCTGTGACAGGCGAGCGGTCGCGGGGCGGGGCGGGGTCAGGCGTCGATGCGGTCGCGACCGAGACGGTCGCTGGATTCCACGATGAAGTCGCGGCGCGGGGCGACGTCGCTGCCCATCAGCAGCTCGAACATCGCGTTCGCGGCATCCGCATCCTTCAGGCGCACGCGGCGCAGCGTGCGTCCGGCGCGGTCCATCGTGGTGGTCGCGAGCTGGTCGGCATCCATTTCACCCAGGCCCTTGTACCGCTGCACCGGCTCCTGCCAGCGCTTGCCCGACTTCGTGAGCTTGGCCAGCAGCGTGTGCAGCTCGGCCTCGCTGTAGGTGTAGATCGTCTCGTTGGGCTTGGACCCGGGGTTCATCACGATGACGCGGTGCAGCGGCGGCACGGCGGCGTACACGTGGCCCTCCTCGATGAGCGGGCGCATGTACCGGAAGAACAGGGTCAGCAGCAGTGTGCGGATGTGCGCACCGTCGACGTCGGCGTCGCTCATCAGGATGATCTTGCCGTAGCGCGCGGCGGAGAGGTCGAACGAGCGCCCGGAACCGGCGCCGATCACCTGGATGATCGCGGCGCACTCGGCGTTGGAGAGCATGTCGCTCATCGAGGCCTTCTGCACGTTGAGGATCTTTCCCCGGATCGGCAGCAGCGCCTGGTATTCGCTGTTGCGCGCGTGCTTGGCGGTGCCCAGCGCCGAGTCACCCTCGACGATGAACAGTTCGGATGCCGATACGTCGTTGGTCCTGCAGTCGGCGAGTTTCGCGGGCAGCGACGAGGACTCCAGCGCGTTCTTGCGGCGCTGGGTCTCCTTGTGGGTGCGCGCCGAGATGCGCGCCTTCATCTCGGAAACGACCTTGTCCAGCACGAGCGCGGTCTGGGACTTGTCGTCGCGCTTGGTGGAGGTGAACCGGGCGGTGAGCTCCCGCGTGACCACGTTCGCGACGATCTGGCGGACGGCCGGAGTACCCAGCACCTCCTTGGTCTGCCCCTCGAACTGCGGCTCCGGAAGGCGCACCGTCAGCACGGTGGTGAGCCCGGCGAGGATGTCGTCCTTCTCGATCTTGTCGTTGCCGACCTTCAGCCGGCGGGCGTTCTGGTCGACCTGCGCGCGCAGCACCTTCATGAGGCCCTGCTCGAACCCCTGCTGGTGCGTGCCGCCCTTCGGGGTGGCGATGATGTTGGCGTACGACCGTGTCACGGTTTCGTAGCCGGTCCCCCAGCGCAGCGCGATGTCGACGACGCACTCCCGCTCCACCTCGGTGGGCACCATCGCGCCGCTGGCCTGCAGTACCGGCACCGTCTCAGTGAAGGTGCCCGTGCCGGTGAGTCGCCAGATGTCGGTGATCGCCGCATCGGGGGCGAGGAACTCCGCGTACTCCGAGATGCCGCCGTCGAAACGGTAGCTCGTCTCGATCGGCTCCTCGCCGCGGGCGGTGCCGCGCTCGTCGCGGATGACGATCTCCAGACCCGGCACCAGGAACGCGGTCTGCCGGGCGCGCTGCACCAGCTCGTCCAGGTTGAACGCGGCATCCTTGGTGAACACCTGCCGGTCGGCCCAGTAGCGGATGCGCGTGCCGGTGACGCCCTTGGCCGTCTTGCCGGCGATGCGCAGTTCGCTGGCGCGCTCGAACGGCGTGAACGGGGCGTCGGGGGTGGGACCTGCGAAGTTGCCGGGTTCGCCGCGGTGGAACGACATCGCCCACGTCTTGCCGCCGCGGTCGACCTCGACGTCGAGGCGCTCGGACAGGGCGTTGACGACCGACGCGCCGACACCGTGCAGACCGCCGGATGCCGCGTAGGAGCCGCCGCCGAACTTGCCGCCGGCGTGGAGCTTGGTGAAGACGACCTCGACACCGGAGAGTCCGGTGCGCGGTTCGATGTCGACGGGGATACCGCGGGCGCGGTCGCGCACCTCGACGCTGCCGTCGGCGTGCAGGACGATGTCGATGCGGTTGCCGTGGCCGCCGAGCGCCTCATCGACGGAGTTGTCGATGATCTCCCAGAGGCAGTGCATGAGCCCGCGCGAGTCGGTCGAGCCGATGTACATGCCGGGGCGTTTGCGGACGGCCTCGAGGCCTTCCAGCACCTGGAGATGGTGGGCGGAGTACTCGGAGGTCACAATCCTCAAGCGTATCCGCGGCATCCGACACGACGGTCGTCGACACACGTGAGGAAACCTCACCGACACGCCCGGGGGTGCTGGGGGCGTACGCGTACAGCGAAATGTGATGCGATCGCGGCATACTCGCAACATCCGCGTGGTTGTATGGCATAGACCTGGAACGAGCAGCGACACATCCCGAGGAGGCACCGAGATGAGCATGACATCGACATCGACACCGACCGACCAGACCGCCGTCCTCGACTACCGCCTGACCGCGGCCGACCGGTGTGACTCCTGCGGCGCGCAGGCGTACATCGCCGCCGAGGTCAATGGCAGTGAACTGCTGTTCTGCGCCCACCACGGTCGCAAGTACGAAGAGAAGCTGCGCGCCGTCGCCACCAGCTGGCACGACGAGACCGCACGCCTGATCGAGTCGCTCTGACATCTGGCCGATACGGCCACTTCCGGTGCCCCGCCTAAACTGGCGGGGCACCTTTTTTCCGTCCGGGGAGGACACCACATGGCCTCGCGTGGCCTCGCGCTCCAACACCGTCTTCGCGTGCTGCTGCAGCGCGCCCGCAACATCGACGTCTCGTCGGTGACCGACCGGGCGCGGCGCACGGCGAAGATCCACGGCAAGAGCTATCCGGTGGTGCTCGCCGACATGCTGTGGTCGGCCGCGCGGCACCGCGTCGGCTTCAACGACTACCTGGAGTTCGATTTCGCGATCCTCACCCGCGCCGAGCGTGCCACGTGGGTCACCAGCCCGCTCGCCCTCGAACTGTCCAACCGCTTCGATGACGCGGCCTACGTGCACACCTTCCACCACAAGGTGGAGTTCAACCGCGCGTTCGACCGCTTCCTGGGCCGGGAGTGGCTGGAGCTGACCGAGGGGAACGCCGCAGAACTCGAGGCTTTCGCGTCGCGGCATCCGGTGCTCATCGGCAAGGAGCCGGTGAGCAAGTCCGGTCTCGGGGTGCGCCGCTACTTCGCGTCCGACGTGTCGGACTGGTCCAGCTTCCACGCCGAACTGCTCGCGCGCGGCGAGGTGCTCATCGAGGAGAAGATCGAGCAGCACCCCGATATCGCGGCGACGTGCCCGGGAACGGTCAACACCACGCGGGTGACGACGTTCGTCAAGGATGACGGCACGGTCGAGATCATCAACATGGCTCAGAAGTTCGGTCGCGGCCAGGTCAGTGACCAGGGCACGTTCGGCGGCTTTTACACCGTGCTCGACGAGAACGGCCATGCCCAGGGCAAGGGCTACGACATCCACGGGAACCTTTTCGAGACGCATCCGGAGACCGGATACCGCATCGCCGATTTCCAGCTGCCGATGATGGACCAGGTCCGTGAGCTGATCACCGAGGTCGCGCTCGTCGTGCCGCAGGTGCGCTACGTCGGCTGGGATATCGTGGTCGGCCCGGACGCTCCCCTGCTGGTGGAGGGCAACTGGGGCGCTGGTGTGTTCGAGAACAAGCCCACCGCCACCGGCATCCGTCACGGCCACCTCCCGCGTTACCGCGCCGCGATGGGCTTCTAGCCCGCGAGTGAGTATTCGCGCTGCCGAGTGAGTATTCGTGCTGCCGAGTGAGTATTCGTGCTGCCGAGTGAGTATTCGTGCTGCCGAGTGAGTATTCGTGCTGCCGAGTGAGTACTCGTGCTGCCGAGTGAGTACTCGGATGCCGCGAGATCAGTCCGGACAACGAAATCGCCCCCGCGAGCATGTGCTTACGGGGGCGATTCGGCTTACGGACGAATACTCACTCGACGCAAGCAATACTCACTCGACGCGAGCAATACTCACTCGGCAGTCAGGGTTTGCGGACGATGCCCAGCGGGGTGGACTGGTGGCCCTGACCCAGCGGGTTGTCGCGCAGGATGCGCACGAGCAGCGCCTCGCCGGCCTTGTCGAGGGTGGAACCCAGGACGTTGCCCCCGATGTCGTTGATGTCCACGACAGCGACGTCGGCGGTGCCGCCCAGCATCGTCTTCAGGTGCGCCGCGACCTCGCGCGGACGCTCCGGACCGAGCACGACCGCCTTGTTGAACGGCGGGATCGTACCGCTCGTGGGCCCGTCGATGGCGCGCGCCTTGTCGCCGGCGATGCGGTAGAAGTCGCCCTTGCGCCCGAAGGCCTTCGTGACGGCGGCAACACCGGCGGCGAACAGGATGCGGGGCGTCCCGCACTCGCGCAGCGCCATCTCCATCGTCTCGGGCATGCCCAGGCCAATGCCGTAGGACGTCTTCGTGACGTACTTCGACAGGAACGTCGCGAGCTTGCGCGGCTTGACCGAGTCGATCGGGTACGACCGGCCCTGCGTGATCGCGACGATCTTCTCCGTCACGAACAGCAGGTCGTCGGGGCGCACCACATCGGCGGCGTATTCACGGATGAACGCGTCGAGGTCGTCGCCGGGCAGCACGACGCGGGTACGGATCGGAATCCGCTCGAAGGTGCTGCCGTCCACCGTGACGGTGAGGGCCTTGCCATCGTTCGGAACCGCAGACAGGGGGGCGTCGTTCATCACTCGAGGTAGTCCCGCAGCGACTGCGAACGCGACGGATGCCGCAGCTTCGCCATGGTCTTCGACTCGATCTGACGGATCCGCTCACGGGTCACGCCGAACGTGTCGCCGATCTGGTCGAGCGTCTTGGGCTGACCATCGCCCAGGCCGAAGCGCATGCGGATCACGCCCGCCTCGCGCTCGGAGAGGGAGTCCAGCAGCGACTCGAGCTGACGCTGCAGCATGGTGAAGCCCACGGCGTCGGCCGGGACGACCGCTTCGGTGTCCTCGATCAGGTCGCCGAACTCGCTGTCGCCGTCTTCGCCGAGCGGGGTGTGCAGCGAAATCGGCTCACGGCCGTACTTCTGCACCTCGATGACCTTCTCAGGGGTCATGTCCAGCTCGCGGCTGAGCTCCTCGGGCGTGGGTTCACGGCCCAGGTCCTGCAGCATCTGCCGCTGCACGCGGGCGAGCTTGTTGATGACCTCAACCATGTGCACGGGGATACGGATCGTGCGGGCCTGGTCGGCCATGGCACGGGTGATCGCCTGGCGGATCCACCACGTGGCATACGTGGAGAACTTGAAGCCCTTGGTGTAGTCGAACTTCTCGACGGCGCGGATCAGGCCGAGGTTGCCCTCCTGGATGAGATCCAGGAACTGCATGCCGCGACCGGTGTAGCGCTTGGCGAGCGAGACGACCAGACGCAGGTTCGCGCCCAGAAGGTGGCTCTTGGCACGCTGACCGTCACGGGCAACCCACTGCAGGTCAAGGCCCAGCTGCGACGACTTCTCGGCGGCCGACATGTGCGACAGCTTCTCTTCGGCGAACAGGCCCGCCTCGATGCGCATCGCCAGCTCGACCTCTTCGGCCGCGTTCAGCAGCGGCACCTTGCCGATCTGCTTCAGGTAGTCCTTGACCGGGTCGGCGGTGGCGCCGGTGATCTGCGTCGAGTAGACGGGAACATCGTCCTCGTCGTTGGACGAGATGACGATGGCGCCTGTCGGCAGCGGCTCAGTGAACGCCGGCTTCTTCTCGTCTTCGTCGTCGTCATCATCGGATGCCGCGTCGTCACCGGGCTTGGCCTTGGTGCGTGCCGGCGTGGCGACGGTGTCGTCGTCGGTCGCGTCGACTTCGAGATCGACCTCAACCTCTTCGAGTTCTTCCTCGTCGACCTCGTCGTCCGCGGCCTTGGCCTTGGTGGCCTTCTTCGCGGGTGCCTTGGCGGGCGCCTTCGCAGGTGCCTTCGCGGCGGCCGGCTTCTTGGCGGCGGGCGCGCGCTTGGCGGGCGCCTTCTTGGCCGGAGACGCCGTCGTCTCTTCGATCTCGGCTTCAGCGGCCGCGTTCGCCGGGGAGCGCGGGGTGGTCTTCGTGCCTGACGTCACGGTTCGCCTTTCACCGACGAACGATCGTCGGTTGGTTCTCGGACACTAGTAAGACCCTTGTCAAGTCCGTAGGGTTCCGCGGGCGGAGCCACGACCGGTCGACAACGGGTCAGGTCCTTCATTGTCTCATACGTTGCACGGACACCCGCACCGGGGCCGTACCGCACATACAACGTCGAGCGCAAGGAGCAAATTCCCGCGGTTCAGGCCAGGCCGCCGCCGCGTTTGTCGTCCTCGTTGCGCGGGCGGCTGGCCAGGAACCGCTCCAGCTCGGCGGCCAGCTCGTCGGCGCTGGGCAGATCTCCGGTGTGGATGATCGGCTGGCCGAGGTTGGAACCGGCCATGTAGGCGTCGTACCGCTCTTCCAGGCCCTGCAGCATGCGGGTGAGCTCGTCGCTGCCGGCGACCTGCTCGGTCACCTTCTCCACGAACTCGCGGTTGTCCTCGCGCAGCTCGTCGCCGTCGAAGACCAGACCGGTCGCGACGGTGAGGCTGTCCAGCGCCGCGAGCGCGGCGGCCGGGTACTCGGTGTCGGCCAGGTAGTGCGGCACCAGCAGCACGAACCCGGACACGCGTGCGCCGGACTGCGCGAAGCGGTACTCCAGCAGGTGGCCGACCGTCGCCGGCACCTGGGTGTGCGGCTGCCACACCGAGTGGGCCTCGGTGAGCTCCGCGCGCGTGCCGCTGACGGTGGTGCCCAGCGGCCGGGTGTGCGGCACCGGCATCGGGATCGAATGCACCCAGGTCACCGTCGAGACATCCAGGCCTTCGGCCAGTCCCAGCACGGTCTCCGAGAAGGCATCCCAGGCGAAGTCGGGCTCGTACCCGGCCAGCAGCACGAACGGCTGACCCACCGCGTCGTGCGCGAGCGAGAGTTCGAGGCGCTGCGGCCGGTAGTCGGTGAGGTGGTCGGCCTGGAAAGCCACGATGGGGCGGCGGGCGCGGTAGTCCAGCAGGGCGTCGTTGGAGAACGAGATCACCGGCGCCGGCTCGAGGTCGGTGCGGAAGTGCTCGATCACACGGGCCACGGCGCCACCGGCATCCGTGAACCCGGTCAGGGCGATGACCAGGGGCAACCCGGCGGGCACGGGCGGCGCGGACGCGACGCGCTCGTAGAGGGGTCCGGCAAAGGGCATGCACCAACTTTACGAGTCGGTTCGCACCCCTCGGCCTTCTCGCCTCCCGCTGACAGCGAACACGCAATCCTAGGATGGGGGAATGCCGTATCCCGAGCTTGCGCACAGCACCCGTCCGTTGACCGAGGCGCAGGCAGATGCCCTCGTCCTCGCCATCCCCCCGCTTGATGCGGCCGCCGATGCGTTGGACGCATGGCCTGGCCTGGCATCCGCGCTGACCGCCCTCGCCTTCACCGGCAAGCCGGGCACGCAGCAGCGGGTGTTCCTCCCCGAGATCTCCGACGTTCCGGTGATCGTCGTCGGCACCGGCGCAGACCCGGATGCCGCCGCGGTGCGCGACGCCGTCGGCGCGGTGGTGCGCACGGCGACCGGGTTCGCCACCCTCGCCGTCGCGGTGCCGCTGGCCCCGCAGCTGTGGCGGGCCGCCGCGGAAGGCGCGGTGCTGGGCGGCTACAGCTTCGACAGCTACAAGACCGACTCCGGCAGCGCACGTGCCGGCCGCGTCGTGCTGCACACCTCGGAGGACGTGACCGAGGCGGAGCTTGCCGCCGTCACCGCCATCGGCGATGCCGCAGCCCTCGTCAAGGATCTCGTGAACACCCCGGCGGAGTGGCAGTCCCCCGCCGACTTGGCTGCCAGCGCCGAGGCGGCCGTGACCGAGCTTCCGATCACCGTGACCGTGCTGGACGAGGTGCAGATGGCGGAGCAGGGCTTCGGTGGCATCCTCGGCGTCGGCAAGGGCTCCGACCGGCCGCCGCGCTTCGTGCGCCTGGACTACGCCCCCGCCGGCGCCGACCGTCACATCGCCCTCGTCGGCAAGGGCATCACTTTCGACACCGGCGGGCTCTCGCTCAAGCCCGCCACCAGCATGGTCGGCATGAAGTACGACATGTGCGGCGCCGCGGTCGCGCTGGCCGTCGTGCGTGCCGCTGCCGTGCTGCAGCTGCCGGTGCGGGTGTCGGGGTGGCTGTGCATCGCCGACAACATGCCCTCCGGCCGCGCGACACGCCCGGGCGACGTGCTGCGGATGCTCGACGGGACGACCGTCGAGGTGCTCAACACCGACGCCGAAGGCCGCCTGGTCATGGCCGACGGACTCGTCGCCGCAAGCCGGGAGCGTCCCGACGTACTCGTGGACATCGCCACCCTCACCGGGGCGATCATCGTCGCACTCGGCACCCGGCACACCGGCGTGATGGGTGAGGACGCCGCAGTGCAGGCGTTCCTCGCCGCCGCCGACCGTGCCGGTGAGCCGGCGTGGAGCCTACCCCTGCCGGAGCACATGAAGGAGGAGCTGGACTCCCCCATCGCCGACCTGCAGAACTCGAAGATCGGCGATTCCGCCGGCGGTTCGATGTTCGCGGCGCTGTTCCTGCAGCACTTCATCGGTCCGGTGTCCGACGAGCCCGACGCCGAGCCCATCCCGTGGGTGCACCTGGACATCGCCGGGTCCGGCTGGAACACGGGGTCCGGCTTCGGTGCGACCGACAAGGGACCCACCGGGGCGGCGGTGCGCAGCCTGATCGAGTTCGTCGCGGCAGGAGGTCGCTGATGGCCGAACACACCTCGGATGTCGTCATCCTCGGCGGTGGCAGCGGCGGGTACGCCGCCGCGCTGCGGGCGGCGGAGCTGGGCAAGAGTGTCGTGCTGATCGAGAAGGACAAGCTCGGCGGCACGTGTCTGCACCGGGGCTGCGTCCCCACGAAGGCCCTGCTGCACGCCGGCGAGGTCGCCGACTCCGCCCGGCACGCCGCGTCCGTCGGCGTGGTCGCGACGCTGGAGGGCGTCGACATCGACCGGGTGCGCGAGTACCGCGAGACGATCGTGGCGAAGAAGTTCAAGGGCCTGGAAGGTCTCATCGCGACGCGCGGCATCGCCGTCGTCTCCGGCACGGGGCGACTGACCGCGGACCGCGCCGTGCAGGTGGGCGACGACCTCTACCGCGGCGGCGACGTCGTGCTGGCCACCGGCTCGTACAGTCGCACGCTGCCGGGGCTGGAGATCGGCGGCCGCGTCCTCACCAGTGAGCAGGCGCTCGAGCTCGGCGAGATCCCGGGCCGCGTGGTGATCCTCGGCGGCGGCGTCATCGGCGTCGAGTTCGCGAGCGTGTGGCGTTCGTTCGGTGCCGAGGTGACCATCGTCGAGGCGCTGGACCATCTCGTCCCCACCGAGGACATCGCCCTCAGCAAGACGCTGGAGCGGGCGTTCCGTAAGCGGGGCATCGCCTCTCGACTCGGCGTACGGTTCTCCGGCGCGACCCAGAGTGCGGATGCCGTGACGGTGCGGCTCGAGGACGGCACCGAGATCGAGGCCGACTACCTGCTCGTGGCTGTGGGTCGCGGTCCGGTCACCGAGGGCCTCGGGTTCGAGGATGCCGGCGTCACGCTGGATCGTGGCTTCGTGATGGTCGACGAGCAGCTGCGCACCGGCGTGGCGGGCCTATGGGCCGTCGGCGACATCGTGCCGGGCCTGCAGCTGGCCCACCGCGGCTTCCAGCAGGGCATCGCGGTGGCCGAGCGCATCGCCGGCCTCTCCCCCGCCGTCGTCCCCGACACGCAGGTCCCCCGGGTCACGTACAGCAGCCCCGAGGTGGCATCCGTGGGCCTGAGTGAAGCGGCCGCGCGTGAACTGCACGGCGACGCGGTGGTGGCCTACGAGTACAACCTCGCCGGCAACGCCCGCAGTGAGATCCTGGGCACCGCCGGCATCGTGAAGGTGGTGCGACTCTCCGATGGGCCCATCCTCGGAGTACACCTGGCAGGAGACCGTGTCGGCGAGCTGATCACCGAGGGCCAGCTGGCCGTCGGATGGGAGGCCCACCCCGAGGACATCGCACCCTTCGTGCATGCCCACCCCACCCAGAGTGAAGCGCTCGGCGAGGCATTCCTGGCCCTCGCCGGAAAGCCGCTGCACGCGCGCTGACATACCCGGCCGCCGGGGCAACTAAGCTGGACGAGAATTCGCCATCAATGAATTCGTCATCATAAGGAGACAACGCCCATGAGCACTTCCGTGGTCCTCCCCGCGCTCGGTGAGAGCGTCACCGAGGGAACGGTCACCCGCTGGCTCAAGCAGGTCGGGGACACGGTCGAGGCGGACGAGGGTCTGCTGGAGATCTCGACTGACAAGGTCGACACCGAGATCCCCTCCCCCGTCAGCGGCGTGATCGAGGAAATACTCGTCCAGGAGGACGAGGTCGTCGAGGTCGGCGCGGTACTCGCGAAGATCGGCGACGGCTCTGGTGCCGCCGCCCCCGCTGACCAGGCCCCCGCGGCTGAGACGCCCGCCCAGACCGAGGCGCCCGCCGAGGCACCGGCCCCCGCTGAGGCTCCGGCCCCGGCTCAGGCAGAAGCGCCGGCTCCGGCCGAGCAGCCTGCCGCCGCGCCGGCGATCTCATCGGATGCCAAGGACGTGCTGCTGCCCGAACTCGGTGAGAGCGTCACCGAGGGCACCGTGACCCGCTGGCTCAAGCAGATCGGTGACGACGTCGCCGTGGACGAGCCCCTGCTGGAGATCTCGACCGACAAGGTCGACACCGAGATCCCGGCTCCGTTCGCCGGCACGCTGGTGGAGATCCTGGTCAAGGAGGACGAGACGGTTCAGGTCGGCGCTGCGCTGGCCCGCATCGGCTCGGGTGCTCCTGCCGCTGAGGCTCCTGCTGCTCCTGCCGAGGCTCCTGCTGCTCCTGCCGAGGCATCCGCTGCTCCTGCCCCGTCCGCCGAGGCGCCCGCCGCCCCGGCCCCGGACGCAGCCCCGGCTCCCGCCGCTGCACCGGCTCCGGCCGCTGCTCCGGCTCCCGCTGCCGCTCCGGCTCCGTCGCTGTCGCTTGCCGCGGACGACGACTCGCTCACCTACGTCACGCCCCTCGTGCGGCGCCTCGCTCAGCAGCAGGGCGTCGACCTCGCGAAGGTCAAGGGCACCGGCGTGGGCGGTCGCATCCGCAAGGAAGACGTGCTCGCGGCAGCCGCTCCCGCTCCCGCCGCCGAGGCTCCGGCTCCTGCGGCAGCCCCAGCTGCTCCGGCGCTCGAGGTCTCGCCGTTGCGCGGCACGACCCAGCCGATGTCGCGCCTGCGCAAGGTGCTCGCCGAGCGTGCGGTCGCCTCGATGCAGCAGACCGCTCAGCTGACCACCGTCGTGGAGGTCGACGTCACGAAGCTCGCGACGTTCCGCGACCAGGTCAAGGGCACGTTCCAGGAGAAGACCGGCGACAAGCTGTCGTTCCTGCCGTTCTTCGCCCTGGCCGCCGCTGAGGCGCTCAAGGCGTTCCCGGTGATCAACTCGACCGTGGACGGCGACAAGATCGTCTACCCCGCGACCGAGAACCTCTCGATCGCCGTCGACACCGAGCGTGGCCTGCTCACGCCGGTGCTGCGCGACGCCGCGGACAAGAACCTCGCTCAGATCGCCCACGAGATCGCCGATCTCGCCGCTCGTACGCGCAACAACAAGCTCAAGCCCGACGAGCTGGCCGGCGGTACCTTCACGCTGACCAACACCGGGTCGCGCGGCGCGCTGTTCGACACCCCCGTGGTGTTCCTGCCGCAGACGGCCATCCTCGGTACCGGCACCGTCGTCAAGCGTCCGGGCATCGTCTCGGTCGACGGTAAGGATGCCATCTCGGTGCGCTCCTACGTCTACCTCGCACTGTCGTACGACCACCGTGTCATCGACGGCGCGGACGCGGCTCGCTTCCTCGGTGCGGTGAAGTCGCGCCTGGAGACGGCGGACTTCGAGGGCTCGCTCGGAATCTGAATCTGAATCCACTCATGGCTGATCCGCGACGTCGTAGGCGTCGCGGATCAGCCATTTCTGGTCGGTCTCGACAGTGACCAGCAGCCGGTCCGGCGCACTCCCCGCCGCTGTGGCCGACACGCGCAGCACGGCGACTCCCCCGTAGTCATCCACAAGCACGATCTGGCGCTCGCCTGCCGGGAGGCCCAGCACGCCGTCGATCACCGGCCGGCCGGGCATCTCGCGCAGCGCGTCCCGACATCCCTCGTCTGTGCAGGCGGATGCCGCGCTCAGCAGCCCATCGGCGATCGCCACGGGGTCGGTGGCTGCTGCCGGATCCGGCGCGGGCGCGGCCGCAGGCCCGTCCGGCGCTGGCGTCGCTTCCGCCGTCGCTGCGGTGGACGGCGTGGCGGCAGGCGGCGGCGCCGAGGACCCGGCCGATGACGGTTCGTCCGCAGGCCACAGCAGCCCCGCGCCCAGTACGACCGCCGCCACCGCTGCGCCGGTCAGCAGCGGCGCACGCCGCCGCACGCGCACGGTAGGCGGCTTCGGATCGCTGGCCTCCTTCAGCGTCCGCGGCGAGGCTTTCGTGACCCGCGCCGCTCGACGCTCGGCCCGTCGCGCGCGGCGCGCCGCCCACCGCTCCCGCAGGTCCTCACGCGCGCCCAGCACCCGATCGGCCACCTCGGTGTCGACGTGCCGCTCGATGGTGGCACGCAGCGCCGATCGCGGCGCGGGCGTCTCGGCGCGCAGCGCGGTGGCCACCGACCGGGCGCGGGCGGGCGCCAGCACCGTCGTGATGAGCGGGGTGGGCGCTGCGGCGGCGAACAGCGCGTCCTCCGCCTCCGCGAGGTCGGCACGAGGGTCGGCGACCGCGTCGAGTGCTGCTGCCAGGGCAGTGGCCAGCTCACCGCGTGCGTGTTCTCGCAACAGGGCCAGGATGCCGCGCGCGGCATCCACCGCCGACGCATCGCCGCCCAGCGCCAGCACCGGGCGCCCCTCCTCGGTGAGCCACCAGTGTCCACACGGCGCGTCGCCGGCTTCCGCGGTACCGCGCAGCACGCTCACCGCGACGGTGACGCACTCGCCCGCAGCCAATTCCGCTCCGGCCTCGGCCCGCGATCGCAGCAGGTCGTCCAGGCGCTGTTGGCACAGCGCAAACACCGCCTCCTGCCCGCCGGCGGTGCGCACGATGTCGACCGGAGTCAGCAGGTGGCCGTCGGCTGCGGCGCACCACACGGCGGTCTCCTGTAACAAGGTCACGTCCACGTGCAGGGTGGCGCGCCCGTCGTCTTCGCGCACGATCGCACCCGGCCACGGCGTGCCGTCGCTCACGACGCGCACCACCGTTCCGCTACCGGCCGGCGGCGCGGCGGCGGCGTGTGCGGGGGTGCTCATCCGACGAGTCTGCGCGGCACCGGCCGAACCCGGGAAGGCGGGATGCGGCATCCGGGGATACGCTCCGAGAACTGCACACTGTGCAGGAGTCAGGGCGCGCTCAAAGGTAGGCTGGGGGTATGGCAGCACGCACGCCCGCACCCGAGAAGCGTCCGGGCTTCTTCTCCCAGCTCCGCTCCCTCTTCGTCTTCACGAAGCAGGCCTACCCGTGGCTGGCGTGGGTGCTCATCGGGATCATCATCCTCGGCATCGCGGCGGGTATCGGAATCGGATTCCTCGTCCCGCCGGTCGCCGTGTGGAGCGTCATCCTCTGGGGCATCAGCGGCCTCATGGCCGGCCTCCTCGGCGCGATGATCACCATGACGCGGCTGTCCACGCGCGCCATGTACCGCAAGATCGACGGCATGCCCGGCGCTGCCGGCCACATCCTCTCGTCGGGTCTCGGGCGCAACTGGCAGGCGAACGAGATGCCGGTGGGGGTCAACCCCAAGACGCAGGACGCGGTGTACCGGGTGATCGGGCGCGGCGGTGTCGTCATCATCGGCGAAGGCGCACGC
Source organism: Microbacterium sp. zg-B96 (assembly GCF_030246865.1). Taxonomy (NCBI): domain Bacteria; kingdom Bacillati; phylum Actinomycetota; class Actinomycetes; order Micrococcales; family Microbacteriaceae; genus Microbacterium; species Microbacterium sp. zg-B96. Next base: position 1,555,367 of record NZ_CP126738.1, read on the forward strand.
GGTCGGCTCACGCGGCTCGTCGCCGACGAACGCGCCAAAGTGCAGCGTGTCGCCTCGGGCGTGCCCGTCACCGTGCTCTACATCGGCCACGGCGCGGATGAGGTCCACATCTCCAAGCTGGCATCCACCATCAAGAAGCTGCCCAAGAAGATCGATCGCCCCACGATGGCCGCCGTCATCAAGCGCGTCGACTCCGTGTCGAAGTCGGTGACCTCGCTGCCGATCCCCAAGGGCATCGACCCGACCAAGGCACGCGCACCGCGCCCTCGCTGACGAGTCGGGCTGGGCCGCTACGCGGGACCGGGCGCGGCTGGGTCGTCACGAATTGCCCTGTCGCGTGGCCGCAGGGGTGCGGATGCGACGACCGAACGCGACCGGCGGGAGCTGGGTCGTCACAAAAGGACCCTCGGGCGTGCCGAGGGGTGCGGATGCGACGACCGAACGACCGGCGCTAGGGACCAGGCTGGGTCGACACGATGCGGCGCGGCCGTCCGCGCTACGCGCGAACCAGCACGGTGCCGGCGACCTTGTCGTGCAGACCGCGCTGGTCGGCATCCCAGATCGCGGCCGGGATCACGACGATCAGCAGCAGCGTGCGCACGATCGGCCGCCACAGTCCCGGCCAGCCGCCGGTGACCAGGTTGACCCGCATGCCGAGCAGGCGGTGGCCAGGGCTGCCGCCGATGGTCGGGATGAACAGTACCTGCACGATCGCGAAGATCGACAGGATCAGCAGCGAATCCGCCGCGTAGTCGCCCGTGGTCACCACCGTGATGGCGACGGCGATGACGTACGCGCTGATCCAGTCGATGAACAGCGCTCCCACACGGCGCCCGAGGCGGGCGATGCTGCCGGAGCCGGTGGCAGGAAAGCCCAGTCGCTCCCCGGGGTAGGCGTTGTCGATCGGGGTTTCGGGCACATCCCAAGCCTAACGGCCTCGCGTAACACGCCCGAAACGTCGGGGATACTGCGGAGCAACTCCCTCCGACTAAGTTCGTAAGTGCCCGTCCCGACGGGTCCCGACACCAAGCCCCACCTTTGGAGAACGCATGTTCCGTGATTCATCCGAGGTGCTGAAGTTCATCAAGGACGAGGACGTCAAGTTCCTCGACATCCGTTTCACGGACCTCCCGGGTGTGCAGCAGCACTTCAACATCCCTGCCTCCACGGTCGACGAAGAGTTCTTCACCGTCGGTCAGCTCTTCGACGGCTCGTCGATCCGCGGCTTCGCGAACATCCACGAGTCCGACATGCAGCTGATCCCGGACGTGTCGACGGCATACCTCGACCCGTTCCGCGAAGCGAAGACGCTGATCATGATCTTCGACATCTACAACCCGCGTAACGGCGAGATCTACGCCAAGGACCCGCGCCAGGTCGCCAAGAAGGCTGAGAAGTACCTCGCCTCCACCGGCATCGCCGACACCGCGTTCTTCGCCCCCGAGGCCGAGTTCTACATCTTCGACGACGTGCGCTACGAAGTGAAGCAGAACACGAGCTTTTACCACGTCGACTCCGAAGAGGGCGCCTGGAACACCGGCCGTGCCGAGGAGGGTGGCAACCTCGCCAACAAGACCCCCTACAAGGGTGGCTACTTCCCCGTCAGCCCCGTCGACAAGCAGGCCGACCTGCGCGACGACATCAGCCTGCGGCTCATCGACGCCGGGCTGATCCTGGAGCGCGCGCACCACGAGGTGGGCACCGGCGGCCAGGCCGAGATCAACTACCGCTTCGACACCATGGTGCACGCGGCTGACGACATCCTGAAGTTCAAGTACATCGTCAAGAACACCGCGCTGGAGTGGGGCAAGGTCGCGACCTTCATGCCCAAGCCGCTGTTCGGCGACAACGGCTCGGGCATGCACACCCACCAGTCGCTGTGGCTCGAAGGTAAGCCGCTCTTCTACGACGAGAAGGGCTACGCGCAGCTGTCCGACCTCGCGCGCTGGTACATCGGCGGCATCCTGGCCCACGCGCCGGCGCTGCTGGCGTTCACCAACCCGACGCTGAACTCCTACCGTCGTCTGGTGAAGGGCTACGAAGCCCCGGTCAACCTGGTGTACTCGGCCGGTAACCGCTCCGCTGCCATCCGCATCCCGATCACCGGGTCCAACCCCAAGGCCAAGCGTGTGGAGTTCCGCGCGCCGGATGCCTCGGGCAACCCCTACCTCGCCTTCGCGGCGCAGCTGATGGCCGGTCTGGATGGCATCCAGAACCGCATCGAGCCGCACGAGCCGGTGGACAAGGACCTCTACGAGCTGCCGCCCGAGGAGGCCAAGAACATCCCGCAGGTGCCGAACTCGCTGCTGGACTCGCTGGAGGCATTGCGTGCCGACCACGACTTCCTCACGCGCGGCAACGTGTTCACGCCCGAGCTGATCGAGACGTGGATCGAGTACAAGATCGAGAACGAGATCAAGCCGCTCGCCGCGCGCCCGCACCCGTTCGAGTACGAGCTGTACTTCGGGGTCTGACCGGCGCTGACGCCACGACCGAGCCCCGGCTCTCCCGGCTTCTCCGATGAGGAGCCGGTGAGAACCGGGGCTCCGTCGCGTAAACTGGCGGGTTCTGCCGGTCGCGCCCTCCTTCGCGGTGCGACCTCGCCCGACTGAGACGAGACCACCATGAACACCCTCGGAATTATCGGCAGCGGAAGTATCGGCGGAGCGATCGCGCGGCTCGCCGTCGGCGCAGGGATTCCCATCGTGATCGCCAACTCCCGTGGACCGGAGAGCCTCGCTGACCTGGTTCGCGATCTCGGTGACCTGGCCACCGCCGGCACCGTGGAAGAAGCCGCCGCGGCCGGCGACGTCGTCGTGCTCTCCGTCCCGCTCAGTGCCGTCAGCGACGTGCCACCGAGTCTCTTCGACGGAAAAGTGGTGCTCGATACCAGCAACTACTACCCCCACCGCGACAGTCGTATCGTCGAGCTGGACTCCCATGCCGTGACGACCAGCGAACGGGTGCAGCAGCACTTCGCCGGCGCGCACGTGGTGAAGGCGTTCTCCAACATCCTCGCCCACCACATCCCGCTGCTGGCCCGCCCTGCGGGCGCGACGGACCGATCCGCGCTGCCGATCGCCGGAGACGACGACGAGGCGAAGCAGACGGCCGCAGAGTTGATCCATCGGCTGGGCTTCGACACCGTCGACGCGGGTGCCCACCGCGACAGCTGGCGCTTCGAACCCGAAGCGCTCGCATACACCCGCCTCTACCTGGCCGACCCGACCGTCCCCGCGGAGAGCATGCTGTCCGCCCCCGCCGCGCCCGTGGGCACCGACCGCGTCGTACAGGCCCTGCGCGATGCGCAGCGAGTGAGCGTGGCCGACCGCCAGTTCTAGCAGGTGGCGGTCAGCCCGCAGTAGCCCAGGTGGCAGTTCGTGCCGCTCGCACGCGGGTGAAGCGACCACAACTGCCACCTGAAGCGGATGCCTGATGGTTCAGGTGGCAGTGCGTGCCGCTCGGACGCGGGTCAAGCGACCACAACTGCCACGTGAAGCACCGGGCTCACCCGTAGAAGAGCTTCTCGAACACGCGCCGGGCGCGCCGGGTGGCGCCGAGGTAGTCCTCTTCCACCCGGGTTGCCGAGCGCGGCGGGTACTCCAGCAGCCGGCCGATGCCGTCCAGGCGCCGGCGGTCGGCGGGCAGGATGTCGCTGGTCTGCCCCGACAGCAGCGTGTTCGCCGAACGCAGCCGGCTGGACAGCCGCCACGCGTGCGCGAGCAGGTCGGCCGCGGCATCCGGCACGAGCCCCGCGTCGACCGCAGCCTGCAGCGCCGCGATCGTGGAGGTCGTGCGCAGCCCCGCCAGCTCGTGGCCGTGCTGCAGCTGCAGCAGCTGTACGAGCCACTCCACGTCGCTGAGCGAACCGGGTCCCAGCTTGAGGTGACGCGTGCGGTCGGCGCCCTGCGGGAGACGTTCGTTCTCGACCCGCGCCTTGATGCGCTTGATCTCGCGCACCGCCTGCGGATCGACGGATGCCGGATAGCGCACGTCGTCGGCGACCTTGGTGAAGGCCTGGATCAGCTTTGTGCTGCCTGCGACCCCCCGCGCCCGCAGCAGTGCCTGCGCCTCCCACGACACCGACCAGCGGCGGTAGTACTCCGCATAGGCGTCCAGGGAACGCACGAGCGGCCCATTGCGCCCCTCGGGACGCAGGTCGGCGTCGAGGTCCAGCGGCACGCGGTTGTCCTCGGAGTGGTTACGCAGGCCGGCGACGAGCTTCAGTGCCAGCTCGTGCGCGCGCTGCGCGTCCACGCCGTTCGCCCGGTAGACGTAGATCACGTCGGCATCAGAGCCGAACCCCAGCTCCGCTCCCCCGAACCTGCCCATCGCGATGACCGAGAAATCAAGCTCGGCGTCCTCGGGCGGCACGACCTCGCGGCGGACGGCGCGCAGCGTCGCCTGGATCGTGACCTCGGTGACCGTCGTCAGGGCGTGGGCGATCTGCTCGATCGTGAGGTCTTCCAGCATCGACGCCATCGCCAGGCGCAGGAGCTCGCGCCGGCGGAGGGCCCGCACGGCCCGCATCGCGTCCTCGATCGAGGTGTGCCGCGCCTGGATGGCGCGTGCCTCCTCCTCCAGCACGACGCCGGCACGGGGCCGCAGCTGCTCACCGGAGTCCAGCCATGCCACCGACTCGGGGATCCACTCCATCAGGTCGCCGACGTAGCGCGAGCCCGACAGCACACGGGTGAGTCGCTCGGCCGCTCCCGAGGAGTCCCGAAGCATCCGCAGGAACCACGGGGTATCCCCCAGCCGCTCGCTGATGCGCCGGAAGGCCAGCAGCCCGTAGTCAGGGTCCACGCCGTCCGCGAACCAGCGCAGCATCACCGGCATGAGGTGCCGCTGGATGGCCGCCTTGCGGCTCAGCCCGCTGGTGAGAGCGCCGATGTGACGCAGCGCCCCCGCCGGGTCCTGAAATCCGATGGCCGCGAGCCGGTCGTGCGCCTGCGCCATCGACAGCGTCTGCTCTTCGGCGGGCAGCGCCGCCACCGCCGACAGCAGCGGCTTGTAGAACAGCCGCACGTGAATCTCGCGCACCTCGCGCTTGACCGACTCCCACAGCTTCCAGACCCCGTCGCCGGTGCCGGCGAGGTGCGATGCGCGGGCCAGTTCCCGCAGCCCCTCGGGGGTGCGGGGCATGAGGTGCGTGCGGCTGAGCCCTCGGAGCTGCAGGCGATGCTCCAGTACCCGCAGGAGGCGGTAGTCCCGCGAGAACACGGCGGCATCCGCCCGCCCGATATATCCCTCCGCGACGAGCGCCTCGAGCGCGTCGAGCGTGCCCCGCTGGCGGATGGCCTCGTCGGCGAGGCCGTGCACCAGCTGCAGCAGCTGCACGGTGAATTCGATGTCGCGGATGCCGCCGGGGCCGAGCTTCAACTGGTAGGCCACCTCTTCGGCGGGGATGTGCTCGGTGACCCGCTCGCGCATGCGCTGCACGCTGTCGACGAAGTTCTCGCGCGCCGCGCTGGTCCATATCTTCGGTTGCACCGCGTCGACGTAGCGGGCGCCCAGCGTGGCATCGCCGGCGAGCGGCCTGGCCTTCAGCAGCGCCTGGAACTCCCAGCTCTTGGCCCAGCGGTCGTAGTAGGCCAGGTGTGAATCGAGGCTGCGCACCAGGGCGCCCTGTGTGCCCTCCGGGCGAAGGTTGGCATCGACCTCCCACAGCGGTGGCTCGATCTCGACGCTGGAGATGCCGCGCATCGTCAGCACCGCCAGCCGCGTCGCGATGTCGATGGCGCGGCTCTCGCCGAGCTCACTGAGCATGTCGTCGTCGGCGCCGCCCACGAAGATCACATCGACGTCGCTGACGTAGTTCAGCTCCCGTGCGCCGGCCTTGCCCATCCCGATGATCGCCAGCTGCGTCGCCGCGACATGCTCCCGCGAGAACAGTCCCGGGCCGGTGGGTCCGCTCACCCGCGTGCGCGCGACGCACAGTGAGGCCTCCAGGGCGGCCCCGGCGGCATCCGCCAGCGCCGCCGCTACGACGGCGAGCACATCCTCGGGGGCCGGGCTCAGCAGGTCGAACACCGCGATGCGGGCGAGCATGCGGCGGTAGCGCACCCGCAGCGCGACCCACGCATCGTCGTCACCCGTCGCGGCGAAGCCGTCGACCGCGCCGACCGACTGCAGCAGGCTCGCGCTCAGTTCGTCGGCTGTCGGGAGGGTCTCGGCGGTGGCCGGCAGGTGGGTCAGCTCGGGTGGATGCCGCAGGAAGAACTCCCCGAACCCGCTGGAGGCGCCCAGCAGCGCCCACGCGGAGCGGGCGGACGCGCCGGGTGCGAACAACGCCCGCACCGGTTCAGGGTCGCGCCTGGCGATGCGCGCGAACGCCTCGAGCGCACCGCTCGGGTCGGCGGCGACATCCGCGTCGGTGACGATGAGCGTCCGGTCCACGCCGAGCGTCTGCTCCAACTCGGCGAACAACCGGTCCGCGTCGTCGAGGCGGGTGAAGCCCCGGCGTGCCAGGTCGGTGAGAGCCGACGAACGTTCATTCGTGGCCATACGCGGGGGTCTAGAGCATCTCCAGGTTGCTCTTCAGCTCGAACGGCGTGACCTGGGAGCGGTACTCCTGCCATTCGCGACGCTTGTTGAGCAGCACGTAGTTGAAGACCTGCTCGCCGAGAGTCTCGGCGACCAGCTCGGATTCCTCCATGCGCTCCAGCGCGCGGTCGAGGCTCGCCGGCAGCGGCGGGTAGCCCAGGGCGCGACGCTCGGCGTCGCTGAGCGACCACACGTTGTCTTCGGCCTCAGGCGGCAGCTCGTAGCCCTCTTCGATGCCCTTCAGGCCCGCAGCGAGCATGAGTGCGTACGCGAGGTACGGGTTGGCCGCGGAATCCAGGCCGCGGTACTCCACCCGCGACGACTGGCCCTTGTGCGGCTTGTACATCGGCACGCGCACGAGAGCGGAGCGGTTGTTGTGGCCCCAGCAGATGAAGCTGGGGGCCTCGTCGCCACCCCACAGCCGCTTGTAGGAGTTCACGAACTGATTGGTGACCGCGGTGATCTCGGGTGCGTGGTGCAGGAGCCCCGCGATGAACTGGCGGCCGGTGCGGGAGAGCTGGTACTGCGCGCCCTCCTCGTAGAAGGCGTTGCGGTCGCCCTCGAACAGGGACATGTGCGTGTGCATGCCGCTGCCGGGCTTGCCGCTGAGGGGCTTGGGCATGAACGTGGCATACACGCCCTGCTCGATGGCAACTTCCTTGACCACCGTGCGGAACGTCATGATGTTGTCCGCGGTGGCCAGGGCATCGGCGTAGCGCAGGTCGATCTCGTTCTGACCCGGTCCGCCTTCGTGGTGGCTGTACTCGACCGAGATGCCGAGGTCTTCGAGCATGCGGACGGAGCGGCGGCGGAAGTCGTGCGCTGTGCCACCGGGGACGTTGTCGAAGTAGCCGGCGGAGTCGACGGGCTCGGGGCCCTCGGGGCCGTACGAGGACGACTTCAGAAGGTAGAATTCGATCTCCGGATGCGTGTAGAACGTGAATCCCGCATCGGCGGCCTTCGCGAGCGTGCGCTTGAGCACATGCCGCGGGTCGGCGACCGCCGGCTGTCCGTCGGGGGTCGTGATGTCGCAGAACATGCGAGCGGTGGGGTCGATCTCCCCGCGCCACGGCAGCACCTGGAACGTCGTCGGGTCCGGGTGGGCGAGCAGGTCCGACTCGTAGGAGCGGGTCAGCCCCTCGATGGCGGAGCCGTCGAATCCGAGGCCCTCGGTGAAGGCGCCCTCCACCTCGGCGGGTGCGATCGCGACCGACTTGAGGGTCCCGATGACATCGGTGAACCACAGGCGGACGAACTTGACGCCGCGCTCCTCGATCGTGCGCAGTACGAAGTCACGCTGCTTGTCCATCGCCATCCCTCCGGCGGGTGTCGCCTCCGCCAGCCTACTGGTCGTCGGTGCCCGCGCGGCTCCCGGCGGCGCCGCTGCCCCACGTGTCGTCGCGGGCGTCGTCCTCCGCCCACGCGCGGGAGCGTTCCGCCAGCAGCTTGGGGGCCTTCGCGGCCTCCTCCTCGGTGTCGAAGGGACCGGCGCGGTCGATCGCTGGAGACTCGAAGCCTCGCTCGACGTTGCCCGTCGTCAGGTTGTACCAGTACTTCTCGGCGCCGCTGGTCATGATCTGCTCCCTCGTCGGTGTGCAAGGCCGATCCTACTGAGGGGTGCCTCCGGGCTGGATAGGCTGGACACATGGCAACCAAAGCGATCCGTGCAGTCGGAGTAGACATCGGCGGCACCGGCATCAAGGGGGGCCTGGTGGACCTCGAGTCCGGAACCCTCATCAGCGACCGGGTGAAGGTGGCAACGCCCGCCGGTGCGGAACCAGCGGACGTGCTCGCCGCCGTGCGCGTCGTGCTCGACACGCTCGGCGTCGCCGACGCTGACGTGCCGTTGGGTGTGGCGTTCCCCGCGATCGTGAAGCACGGCCGCACGCTGTCGGCCGCCAACGTCGCCGACACCTGGATCGGGTTCGAGGCGGAGAAGTTCTTCGAAGACGGCCTCGGCCGCGACATCCACTTCGCCAACGACGCCGACGTTGCCGGCGTCGCCGAGCTGCGCTTCGGCGCGGCCCGCGGAGTGTCGGGCCTGACGATCCTCACCACACTGGGCACCGGGATCGGCTCCGCGATGATCCACGAGGGCGTGCTGGTGCCCAACTCCGAGCTGGGGCACCTGCAGCGGGCGGGCCACGACACCGACGCCGAAGCGTATGCCGCGTATTCGGCGATGGAGCGGGAACGGCTGGACTGGCAGCAGTGGGCCGAGCGTCTGCAGTGGTACTACAGCCACGTGGAGTTCCTCTTCAGCCCCGACCTGTTCATCGTCGGCGGCGGCGTCTCCAAGCACGCCGATCAGTTCCTGCCGCTGCTGGACCTGAAGACCCCGATCGTCCCGGCCGTGCATCGCAACAACGCCGGCATCATCGGCGCGGCTGCCCTCGCACTGGCCAGCGACGGGACGGATGCCGTGGCCGGCGCGGCCGACACGCTCGTCGAGGCGACGACGGCCTGAGAGGTGCGAATGGGCCGGCCTGTACGCCGGGTTCTGTTCGGGGGCTGAAAGCCCCGTCGATGGCCATCTCTCTCGGCGACACGTTGCCGTGCCGCTCTAGCGGCCTACCCGGGGACTCGGCGGGCAGCGTCAACATCCCCTGTATGGCCTTGCTCCGGACGAGGTTTACCTTGCGGGTCGTGTCACCACGACCCCGGTGGTCTCTTACACCACCCTTTCACCCTTACCGGGACCGAAGTCCTGGCGGTCTGCTCTCTGTGGCACTGTCTCGCGGATCACTCCGGGTGGGTGTTACCCACCATCCTGCCCTGTGGAGCCCGGACGTTCCTCGGCACGGTTTCCCGCGACGCGACCATCCAGCCGACCCATTCGCGCTAAGAGTCTATCCGCGGCGATGATTGCCGAGGAGCGCATCGGTGCGCTAGCCTCGCGACTATTGGGGAATGGGCACGGGGGTGCCCGCCATCAGCCTTTGGGGAGGCATGATGACTATTCGTTTGTCGCTGTCTGCGATCGCGCTCGCGACGCTCGTGGTGATCGGGGTGCCCGCTGCGGCATCCGCGGCCACGGACGCCACATCGACTCGGCCGGGCGGTGGTGCTGCTGTGGCCGAGGCGACGGACGGCTACACGCCGAAGACGCCGGAGGAACCGACGCTGGCCGGGTCGTCCGCGGTCGGTGAGTGCGACCGGGATGTGCCCTGGATCCAGTACTCGGTGACGCTCACCGACCCGGACTCACAGGTCACCGCTCCCACGGCGAGACTGGTGCTCAGCGACGGCGCTCACAGCACGACCATCGCCCTGGGCGAGCTGGTCGGCAACGAGTTGTCGGGCCGGGTGCTGTGGCCGGGGGCATCGGTGGATGCCGCGGGCAACCCGACCGGCTGGCCCGGTTGGGCACTGGTCGACGGTGCCTGGACGCAGACCGACGGCAACTTCGCCTGGGTGCGCGGGCGCATCTCCGCCGTGCTCGAGGTGAACCCGCAGATCGCCGTGGCGCTGGCCTACCCGCCGACCAGTCCGGACTGCGTCACGGGTCCACGCCCCGCCGCGGCGGGTCTCGCGGTCACCGGCGGCACGCTCGGCGGGGTGCTGCCCGCCGCGATCGCCGGTGGGGTGATCGTGCTCGGCGGCACGGGGCTGCTGCTGCTGCGTCGTCGTCGTCGCCAGGGGTGACGGCGGTGACCGCCACCGCGCCTGCGCGGCGCGGCGGGCCGGTACGCGCGATGGTGTGGGCGAGCGTGGGGATGCTCTGCCTGCTCCTGGTGGCGTTCGGCTGGCTCACCACCCGGGTCCTGGTCGCGGGCACCGGGCTGGCGCAGGCCGCCGCCGCAGTGCGGAGCCTGCCGGCAGCGGTCGAGGCGCGCGATCTGTCCGCTCTCGAGTCCGCCCTGGCATCCGTGCAGGGCGACGCACACCGTGCCGCCCAGGCCGCTGCCGACCCGGTGTGGGGCGTGGCCGAGGCGCTGCCGCTGCTCGGCGGTGACGTCGCGGCACTGGCGACGGTCGCCCGGCACACCACAGCCGTCGCCGACGCGGTCGCACCGCTGCCGGGCGTCGCCGCCACCTTCGGCACCGGCGGCCAGGACACGGTGGTCGACCTTGATGCTCTCGCCGCGGCGCACGAACCGCTCCTGCGCGCGGCGAGCGTCCTGAACGCCGCCGCGGTGGAGCTCGCGCTGATCGACGTGGACGCGCTGCTGCCGCCGGTCGCCGCCGGGGTGGCCGCGCTGCGCGACGCCGTCGCGGTCGGTGCGCCGGCTGCGGCGGGAATCGCGGATGCCACGGCGGTGCTTCCCGGCATCCTCGGTGCCGAGGAGCCGCGCACGGTGCTGGTGGTCATCCAGAACAACGCCGAACTGCGCACCGGCGGCGGGATCACCGGTTCGTTCGCCCTGCTGTCGGCGGATGCCGGGCGGGTGACGCTGCTGGAACAGGCCGACTCGGGGGAATTCCCGCACCTGACTGCCCCGCTGCTGCCGGTCCCCGACGCCACGACGCACCTGCACGGCGACGTGGTTGCGCGCTTCGTGCAGAACGCGTCGATGACGGCGGACTTCGAACTGACCGCCGAGCTGGCCTCGGCGTGGTGGCAGGAGCGCGGCGGGGCGGCCCCGGACGCGGTGCTGTCGATCGACCCGCTCGTGGTGCGTGCTCTCCTCGCCGTCACCGGCCCCGCCGTGCTCGGCGACGGCACTGAGCTCACGGCGGACAACCTCGTGCAGCGGCTGCTCGTCGACCCGTATGTCGCGCTGGACTCCGTCGGTCAGACGGCGTTCCTGCAGTCGGCGACCCAGGCGCTGTTCCAGCGTCTCGCGACCGGCGGCATCGATCCGGTGGCGTGGGCGCAGGCGCTGTCCACGCCGCTCGCGCAGGGGCGGGTGTCGCTGTGGAGTGCGCACCCCGACGAACAGGCGGTGCTGGTGGGCACCGCGCTGGCCGGCCCCGGTGCGCGCCACGCTGCCGCCGGGGAGGATGCGTTCGCGGTGTACTTCAACGACGCCACCGGCGGCAAGATGGGCACCTTCCTGCACGTCGACATCGCCACCGGCGCCGCCGTCTGCCGCTCCGACGGGCGCGCCGAGGTCTCTGTGTTGCTGACGATGGGGAGCACCGCACCGGCGGACGCCGACCCGATGCTGCCGATCAGCCTGACCGGGGGCGGCCTGTGGGGTACGGCCTGGGGCGACATCGGAACGAACGTGTCAGTGGCAGCACCGCCTGGTTGGTTCGTCGACGAGGTACGCAAGAACGGTGAACCCGAGCCCGCGGTGGATGCCGTGGACGACGGCTTTCCGACGAGCCTGGCGCGGGTGAACCTGTCCCCGGCAGAGGTGAACACCCTCGAGTTCCGTTTCATCGCCCCCGAGCCCGGCCCCGTCGCCCCGCACCTGCTGCACACGCCGCTGCTCAACGATCCCTCGTTGACCACGGGGGCCGACGTCGCGTGCCGCTGAGTCAGTCCTTCTGTGCGGACTCGGCGATGCGCAGATCCAGCGGGAAATCCAGCGGGAACGAGCCGAACAGCAGCCGTCCCGCGGCGTCCGCGGCGTCGACGGCCGCTTGCGCTGCGGCATCCGCCTGCGCGGCCGGCGCGTGGATGATCACTTCGTCGTGCAGGAAGAACGCCAGGTGCGCGCGGCGCTCGAAGGCCGCACCCGAGCGCGGCGCGGCTTCGGGCTGCGGCACCGGGGGCAGCGCGGCGAGACGGCCGCGCAGATCGGCCAGCCACGCCAGCGCCCACTCCGCGGCGGTCCCCTGCACCACGAAGTTGCGGGTGAACCTGCCGCGGTCGCGTGCCCAGCGACGCGCCCGCGACTCATCGGAATCCGTCGCCTCCGCCTCGCCGGCACGCCCCTGAGCGGCGCGCCAGTCCCCGGAGGCCGGGGGTGAGGTGCGACCGAGCCGGGTGGCGACGATGCCGCCGTCCTCGCCGATGCGCGCGGCGTCGTCGACCAGGGCCATCGCACGGGGAAACGCCCGCCGCAGCGCCGGCACGAGACGGCCGCTGTCGCCCGTCGTCGCGCCGTACATCGCGCCGAGCATCGCGACCTTCGCCTCGGCGCGGGTCTGCAGCGCTCCGCGCGCGACGATGCCGGCGTAGAGATCGCGGCCGCGCGCGGCGTCGGCCAGAGCGGTGTCGCCGGACATCGCCGCGAGCACGCGCGGCTCCAGCTGGGCGACGTCGGCGACCACGAGCACCCAGCCGGGATCGGCGCGCACCGCGCCGCGCAGCTGGCGCGGCAACTGCAGCGCACCCCCACCCGACGAGGCCCAGCGGCCGGTGACCACCCCGCCGGGCACGTACACCGGGTGGAACCGTCCGTCACGCACCCATTCGTCCAGCCACGCCCAGCCGTTGGCGCTCATCAGTCGTGCCAGCTTCTTGTATTCCAGCAGCGGAGCGATCGCGGGGTGGTCGTACTGGGCCAGCTCCCACTTGCTGGTCGACTGCGCCAGCACTCCGACCCGGTGCAGCGCCCGCAGCAGCTTCGGCTGCGAGTCCAGCGACGCGGTGGGGTCCCCCAGCGCTTCGCGCACGCGGCCCGCCGCCCGCTCCAACTCGCGCGGCACGCCGCCGGCGGGAGGGCGGGAACCGAGCAGCCCGCTGAGCAGCGCGTCGTGGGCATCGGCGTCCCACGGCAGGCCCGCTGCGCGCATCTCGGCGGCAAGCAACGCGCCGGCCGACTCCGCGGCGATCAGCAGTCGCAGGCGGCCGGGATCCCGTGCCGAGGCGAGCGCGTCGCGCTGCCGGCGGAACTCCGCCAGCGCATCGTCGAGGCCGTCCGGCAGCGCTCTGCCTGGAACCGCATCCAGTTCGAACAGGGCGGGCGGGGCGTCGCCGATGTCGCCGACCGCCGCATCCCAGTCGCCGGCGGCGTGGAGGGCTGCGGCGTCGGTGACGTACATGCAGTCCCGCAGGATGGCGTGGCTCAGCCGCAGGTCGTGACAGCGCGCGACCCGGATGCCGGTGGCGAGCATGGCGTCGTACCACGACGGGGTGTCGTTCCACACCCAGCGGGGCGCGTGGGTCGCCTCGGTCTCGGCCACCCACGCCGGCAGATCCGCGACGGGGCGCCGCCCGGTCTCGGTGCCGTCAGCGTCCAGCAGTGCGACGGCGACGCCGTCGGCGGTGCGGCCGACGACGATCCACGTCGGCGCGGGGTCAGACTCGGCCACCGGCCGTGCCGGTCACAGGCCGGACTCCTCCGTGCGCACGAGGATGCAGCCGCACTCGGGGCAGGTGAGCACGGCGTCCGCAGTCGACTGGCGGATTGCCTGCACATCGGTCTCGGACAGCACCATGCGGCAGGACTCGCACGTGCCCCGACGCAGCAGCGCAGCGCCGGTCGAACGCGCGGCAATGCGGTCGTACAGGGCGACGAGCGCGTCGGGGAGCGAGGCGACGAGGGCCGCGCGATCGCGCTTGGCCTCCTCGAGCCGGGCGGTCGCGTCGGTGACGACGGCCTTCGCCTCGTCGGAAAGCCGGCTACCCTCCGCGTTGGTTTCGGCGATCAACTTCTCCTGCGCGGTGACGTCGGCGTCGCACCGCTCCAGGCGCTCCATCACCTCGAGCTCGGCATCTTCCAACGCGTTCTTGCGCTTGGCCAGCGACGCGATCTCGCTCTCGAGACCCTGCGCTTCCTTGGCATTGGCGCTGGTGGAAAGCCGCTGCGCGTCACGGTTGCTGCGGGCCTGCACCACCGCGACATCGGATTCGATGCGCGACAGTTCGGTGCGCGCGTCGTCGCGCACACCCAGCATGCGGGTGAGCTCCTGCTGGTAGGTCTGGCGCTGCGCGAGCAGCTCCTTCACGCGGGCAGCCTGCGGCGGGTTGCTGCGGAGGCGCTCGGCCTGTCCGATGCGTGCGTCGAGTTCGGCGATGTCGAGAAGTCGACGCTGGTCGGTTGGGCTGGCATTCACCCTCCCAACCTACCTCCCGCGCACCCCGCCGGCCGAGGCCTAGGATGGCTGATGGCCGGTTGGCGCAGCGGTAGCGCAGCTCCTTTACACGGAGAAGGTCACCAGTTCGATCCTGGTACCGGCCACGACATCACTTCCGCACCCGTTCCGCTCGCTCGGATCGGTGTGCGGTCGACGCCACGAGCAGCCGCCTAGTGGGTAGGCTGAATGATGGCGTGTTGTGTGGTGCTGACAAGAGCCCGCACGGCCCGCATCGTGAGTGCCTGGCACGATCTGCCATACGAGAAAGGTCATCCGTGACTGTCAACGATCAGGATCCGTACTCGCAGGAGGCTCTCGACAGCGATCCCGAGGAGACCGCGGAGTGGCAAGAGTCGCTTTCGCAGCTCGTCGACTCCCGCGGCTCCGGCCGTGGCCGGGAGATCATGCTGAGCCTGCTGCAGAAGTCCCACGAACTGCAGCTGAATGTGCCGCAGGTTCCGACGACGGACTACATCAACACCATCGCGCCCGAGAACGAGCCTGAGTTCCCCGGTGACGAGGAGCTGGAGCGCCGGTACCGCCGGTGGATCCGCTGGAACGCCGCGGTCACCGTGCACCGCGCCCAGCGGCCCGGCATCGGTGTCGGCGGTCACATCTCGACCTACGCTTCGTCCGCGTCGCTGTACGAAGTCGGCTTCAACCACTTCTTCCGCGGCCTCGACGACCCGTCGGGCGGCGATCAGGTCTTCATCCAGGGTCACGCCTCCCCCGGCATCTACGCCCGCTCGTTCCTCGAGGGGCGTCTGACCACCGAGCAGCTCGACGGCTTCCGTCAGGAGGCGTCGAAGGCGCCCCACGGTCTGCCGTCGTACCCGCACCCGCGTCTGATGCCGGAGTACTGGCAGTTCCCGACCGTGTCGATGGGTCTGGGACCGATCAACGCGATCTACCAGGCGATGACCAACAAGTACCTCACCAACCGCGGGATCAAGGATCTCTCCGACTCCCACGTGTGGGCGTTCCTCGGTGACGGCGAGATGGACGAGGTCGAAAGCCGCGGCCAGTTGCAGGTGGCTGCCAACGAGGGTCTGGACAACCTGACCTTCGTCGTCAACTGCAACCTGCAGCGCCTCGACGGCCCGGTCCGCGGTAACGGCAAGATCATCCAGGAGCTGGAGAGCTTCTTCCGCGGCGCCGGCTGGAACGTCATCAAGGTGGTCTGGGGACGCGGCTGGGACGAGCTGCTGCAGCAGGACGACGAGGGCGCGCTGGTTCGCCTGATGAACACCACGCCCGACGGCGACTTCCAGACGTACCGCGCTGAAGACGGCAAGTACATCCGCGACCACTTCTTCGGGCGCGATGAGCGCACCGCGAAGATGGTCGAGGACTGGTCCGACGACGACATCTGGGGCAAGCTCCGCCGCGGCGGACTGGACTACCAGAAGGTCTACGCCGCGTACCAGACCGCCAAGGCTCACAAGGGCCAGCCGACGGTCATCCTCGCCAAGACGATCAAGGGTTATGGGCTCGGTCATCACTTCGAGGGGCGCAACGCGACGCACCAGATGAAGAAGATGACGCTCGAGGACCTCAAGCACTTCCGCGACTCGATGCGCATCCCGATCACGGATGCTCAGCTCGAGGAGAACCCGTACCTGCCGCCGTACTACCACCCCGGCATGGAGGACGAGACGATCCGCTACATGGTGGAGCGTCGTCGCAGCCTCGGCGGGTTCCTGCCGGAGCGGCGCACCAAGCACGTGCCCATCCCGCTCCCCGACGACACCGCCTACGCGCTGCCGAAGAAGGGCTCGGGCACGCAGGAGATCGCCACCACGATGGCGTTCGTCCGCCTGCTGAAGGATCTGCTGCGCTCCAAGGGCTTCGGTCACCGCATCGTGCCGATCATCCCCGACGAGGCGCGCACGTTCGGCATGGACGCGTACTTCCCGACGGCGAAGATCTACAACCCGCACGGTCAGAACTACACCTCCGTCGACCGCGAGCTGCTGCTGGCGTACAAGGAGAGCCCGCAGGGCCAGATCCTGCACGTCGGCATCAACGAGGCCGGCGCGGTGGCAGCGTTCACCAACGTGGGCACGTCGTACTCCACGCACGGTGAGCCGCTGATCCCGGTGTACATCTTCTATTCGATGTTCGGCTTCCAGCGCACGGGCGACGCTCAGTGGGCAGCCGGCGACCAGATGGCCCGCGGGTTCATCATCGGTGCGACCGCAGGCCGCACCACCCTGACAGGCGAGGGTCTGCAGCACGCCGACGGGCACTCGCTGCTGCTGGCATCCACGAACCCGGCGACGATCTCCTACGATCCCGCGTTCGGTTACGAGATCGCCCACATCGTGCGTACCGGTCTGGAGCGCATGTACGGCGGGACCCACCCGGATCCCAACGTCATGTACTACCTCACGGTGTACAACGAGCCGTACGTGCAGCCGGTCGAGCCCGAGGGGGTCGACGTGGACGGCATCGTCCGCGGCATCCACCGCATCTCGGTCGGTGAGGGCGAAGGCCCTCGCGCACAGCTGATGGCGTCGGGCGTGGGTGTGCAGTGGGCACTTGAGGCCCAGCGTCTGCTGAAGGACGACTGGGGCGTGATCGCCGATGTGTGGTCGGTCACCTCGTGGTCGGAGCTTCGCCGCGACGGACTCGCCGCCGACGAGCACAACTTCCTGCGCCCCGCGGATGAGCCGCGCACGGCCTACCTCACCGAGAAGCTGCGCGAGGCGCAGGGTCCCGTGGTGGCCGTCAGTGACTTCATGCACGCTGTGCAGGATCAGATCCGGCCTTGGGTTCCGCAGCGGTTCGTCACGCTCGGCGCCGACGGCTTCGGTTTCTCCGACACCCGCCCCGCTGCGCGTCGCTTCTTCAAGATCGACGGCCCGTCGATCGTGGTGCGCACGCTCCAGGCGCTTGCCGAGGAGGGCGTGGTCGACCGCGGCCTGTCCGCGCAGGCGATCGACAAGTACCGTCTGTACGACGTCACCGCCGGCACCAGCGGCAATGCGGGCGGCGAGAGCTGATAAACCGCATGGCATCCCGCCCGACAGCATCGGAGAAAGCTGAGACGCTCGCCTGGTTGCGGCGCGTCTCGGGCGATCTCGCCTCGGCGACCATCAAGCGACTGGAGGACACGCTCCCCTGGTACGCGGAGATGCCGCCGGCGCGCCGATCGTCGGTGGGCCTGGTCGCCCAGGCCGGGATCACGTCGTTCATCCAGTGGTACGACGACCCGACCTCGACGCCGTGGATTGCGGCTGACATCTTCGCAGCAGCTCCCCGTGAGCTGCTGCGAAGTGTCAGCCTCACCCAGACGCTGCAGCTGATCCGGGTGACCGTCGCGGTCACCGAGGAGCGGGTGACCGGGCGTGCCGAGGATGTGGGCGAGGCGATCCTGCTGTACTCGCGGGAGGTCGCCTTCGCGGCAGCCGACGTCTACGCCCGTGCCGCCGAGGCGCGCGGTCTCTGGGATGCGCGCCTCGAAGCTCTCGTGGTCGACTCGATCCTCACGGGCGAGACCGACGAAGAACTGCCCAGCCGGATCGCGGCGCTCGGTTGGCACGGTCATGGCGAGGTCGCGGTGCTGGTGGGCACGACGCCGCCGCAGTTCGACGTGGACCAGGTGCGCCGTACGGCGCGCAAGCTCGACGTCGACGTGCTCATCGGGGTGCAGGGATTGCGCCTGGTGCTCGTCATCGGCAGGTCCCGCCCGCCGGGGCGCGAGGAGACTCCCGAGAACGAACTGCCGTTCACCGAGATCGCGCAACGGCTGGAGCCCTGCTTCGGCCCCGGCTATCTCGTGCTCGGCCCTGCCGTGCCGGCACTGGTGGAGGCGAGCCAGAGCGCTCGCGCCGCCCTGGCCGGATTCGCCGTCGCGCGTGCCTGGCGCAACGCCCCGCGCCCGGTCGAAGCCGACGACCTGCTGCCCGAGCGCGCGCTGGCGGGCGACCCGGTGGCCAAGCAGACGCTGGTGGAGCGCATCTACCGGCCCCTGCAGGCCCACAGCACCGACCTGGTCGCGACCCTGTGGAGTTACCTGGACAACGGGCGCTCGCTCGAGGCCACGGCGCGAGAACTGTTCGTGCACCCCAACACGGTGCGCTACCGGCTCAAGCGGGTCTCCGACGTGATCGGCTGGGATGCCACCGGGCCCCGCGAAGCTCTCATCCTGCAGACGGCCCTGGTGCTCGGCTCCATCGGGACGGATGCCGCGCGTCGCCGGCCCACCCCGCACCGCCGGCAGCACGTCTGAGCGCCGTGGCGGATTGTGTCGGGTTCACAAGGCTTCGTCCGTTTCTTGTGACGCGTTCGCCAGAACCCGGGCGCCCGATGTTGGCAGGATGGGTTAAGTGATCATTGCCGTCTTCCCGGGCCAGGGCTCGCAGACCCCCGGGTTCCTCTCCTCCTGGCTCGAGCTCGACGGAGCCGCCGACCGTGTCGCGCAGGCTTCTGACGCCGCCGGTGTGGATCTGATCGCCGCGGGTACGGAGTGGGATGCCGATCGCATCCGCGACACCGCGGTCGCCCAGCCGCTCATCGTGGCGGCGGGACTGCTGTCGTGGGCCGCTCTTCAGGACGTCGCACCGGCTCAGCCCCAGGGCGTGGCGGGCCACTCCGTCGGCGAGATCACGGCGCTCGTGGCATCCGGTGTGCTCACGGCCGACGAAGGCATGCGCCTGGTCGGCATCCGCGGTCGCGCCATGGCCGACGCCGCCGCGCGGGAACAGACCGGAATGAGCGCCGTCATCGGCGGCGACCAGGATGCCGTGCTCGCGCGGCTGGCCGGACTCGACCTCACACCGGCGAACTACAACGGCGGCGGGCAGATCGTCGCCGCCGGCGCCCTCGCCGCCCTTGCCGAGCTTGCCGCCGCGCCGCCGCGGGCCACCCGGGTGATCCCGCTGCAGGTGGCCGGAGCCTTCCACACCCGCTACATGGTGCCCGCCGTCGAGACGCTGCGCAGTGCCGCCGCCGACGTGCAGCCCGCCGACCCTGCGATGACGCTGTGGACCAACCACGACGGCTCGACCGTCTCCGCCGGCCGTGAGGCCCTCGACCTGCTGGTGGCCCAGGTGGCCTCGCCGGTGCGCTGGGACCTGTGCATGGCGTCGTTCGCTGAGCGCGGCGTCACGGGCATCATCGAGCTCTCCCCCGCCGGCACGCTCACCGGGCTCGCCAAGCGGGCCCTCCGGGGTGTACCAACGGTTGCAGTGAAGACGCCCGACGATCTCGCCGCAGCTGCGGCGTTGCTGGGAGCATGAACATGAGCGCAACCCTCCGCCAGTCCTCCGGCGCGGCGCATACGCGCATCTACGCCTACGGCGCGGCGCGCGGCGAAGTGTCGGTGCCCAATGACGACCTCGTCGGCGCCATAGACTCCAGTGACGAGTGGATCCGCCAGCGCACCGGCATCGTCACCCGCGCACGCGCCGTCGCCGAGACCACCGCCGTGGACCTCGCTTCCGAGGCCGCCGCCGAGGCGGTGGCCCGCTCGGGCGTGGAGCCCGGTCAGATCGACGCGGTCATCGTTGCGACGGTGTCCAACCCGAAGCAGACTCCCTCCGTGTCGGCGATCGTGGCCGACCGCATCGGGGCGAACCCGGCGGCAGCGTACGACGTCAACGCGGCCTGTGCGGGCTTCGCGTACGCCGTCGCGCAGGCGGATGCGCTCATCCGCGCGGGCGCCGCCCACTACGCCGTCGTCATCGGCGCCGAGAAGCTCAGTGACATCGTGGACCCGACCGACCGGTCGATCTCCTTCCTCCTCGGCGACGGCGCCGGCGCGGTCGTGATCGGTCCCAGCGACTTCGCCGGGATCGGACCCACCGTGTGGGGCTCCGACGGTTCGAAGTCCGACGCGGTGGGCATGAACGCCACCCTCGTCGACTTCCGCGACGGGAAGGCGCCGTGGCCGACGCTCCGCCAGGAAGGCCCCACGGTCTTCCGCTGGGCGGTGTGGGAGATGGCGAAGGTCGCCCGGCAGGCACTGGATGCCGCGGGCGTCACGGCCGCCGACCTCGCCGCGTTCGTCCCCCACCAGGCGAATATGCGCATCATCGACGAGTTCGCCAAGCAGCTGAAGCTGCCCGACTCTGTCGTCATCGCCCGCGACATCGAAACCACGGGCAACACCTCCGCGGCATCCATCCCACTCGCCACCCACCGCCTGCTCGAAGAGCACCCGGAACTGTCCGGCGGTCTGTCCCTGCAGATCGGTTTCGGCGCCGGCTTGGTGTTCGGCGCGCAGGTGGTCGTGCTCCCCTGAGTGGGAGACCGGCAACCCTAGACTGAAATACGGCCCGCCCGGGCCGAAGACCCAGAAGAAACAGGAGAATACCCATGGCATTCAGCACCGAAGAGGTCCTCGCCGGGCTCGCAGAGCTCATCACCGACGAGACCGGCATCTCTGCCGAAGAGGTGTCGCTGGAGAAGTCGTTCACCGACGACCTCGACATCGACTCCATCTCGATGATGACGATCGTCGTCAACGCCGAGGAGAAGTTCGGCGTGACGATCCCGGACGAAGAGGTCAAGAACCTCAAGACCGTCGGCGACGCCGTCACATACATCACGTCCAACCAGGCCTGAGCCGGTAGCGGTGGGGGCTTCGGCCCCCACGGCTCCGTTGGAGGAAGCACCACATGAGCAGTCCCCGCATCGTCGTCACCGGGATCGGTGCGTCGTCGCCGATCGGCGGCACCGCGCCTGAGAGCTGGTCGGCCCTGCTGGCCGGTGTCTCCGGTTCGCGCACGCTGGAGTACGACTGGGTCGAGAAGTACCAGCTGCCGGTCACGTTCGCGGCGCAGGCTGCCGTTCGCCCCGACACGGTGCTGGACCGACCCGTCGCCAAGCGTCTGGACCCGGCGTCGCAGTTCGCGATGGTGGCGGCGATGGAGGCGTGGGCGGATGCCGGCTCACCCGAGGTCGACCCCGAACGCCTCGGCGTGGACTTCGCCACCGGTATCGGCGGCGTGTGGACCCTGCTGGATGCCTGGGACACGCTGCGTGAGAAGGGGCCGCGTCGGGTCATGCCGATGACGGTGCCGATGCTCATGCCCAACGCTGCCGCGGGCAACCTCTCGCTTCACTTCGGTGCCCGCGCGTATGCGCGCACCGTGGCCAGCGCGTGCGCGTCGAGCACGGAGTCGATCGTCAACGCCGTGGAGCACATCCGAGCTGGTCTGGCTGACGTCGTCATCGCCGGTGGCACCGAGTCGGCGATCCACCCGATCACCCTCGCCGCGTTCGCCTCGATGCAGGCGCTGTCGCGTCGCAACGACGATCCCGCCACCGCATCGCGGCCGGCCAGCATCGACCGTGACGGCTTCGTCATGGGCGAGGGCGCCGGTGTGCTGATCCTCGAGACCGAGGAGCACGCCAAGGCGCGCGGCGCCAAGATCTACGCCGTCGTCGCCGGCGGCGGCGTCACCGCGGACTCGTACCACATCACCGCGAACGACCCCGCGGGCACGGGCGCTGCTCGCGCCGTCGAGATGGCGCTCGCGCAGGCCGACGCCTCGGCCGACGACGTGACGCACGTCAACGCCCACGCGACCTCCACGCCCGTCGGCGACCCCAACGAATACCAGGCTCTGAAGGCCGTGTTCGGGTCTCGCGTCGACGAGATCCCGGTCTCCGCCACCAAGGCATCCACCGGGCACCTGCTCGGCGGCACGGGGGCGCTCGAGGCCATCTTCACGGTGCTGGCCCTGCGCGACCGCGTGGCACCGCCCACGATCAACCTGACCGAACAGGACCCGGCCGTGCCGTTCCGCCTGTCGGGTGAGCCGACGCCGCTTGGCGACGGTGACCAGCTCGCGATCACCAACTCGTTCGGCTTCGGCGGGCACAACGCCGTCGCCGCCTTCCGCTCGGCCTGAGCGAAGCGCCACGCCCCCGGACACCCGACTCGTCGGGCATCCGGGAGCGTTTTCGTGATCAGACGGAGCGGACGTTGTCCCGGTCCCCGGGAGTTCTCACCGAGGTCCGATACTGGCGCCGCGCACCGCCTGAAGCTGTCAACCGACCTTGTGCAGCCAGACGACGGGTGCGTCGTCGCTGGCGTGACGGAACGGCTCGAGTTCTTCGTCCCACGCGGCGCCCAGAGCGACCTGCAGCTCACGCTGCAGTTCCATCGGGTCACCGGCGGCGACTTCGATCGCGTAGCGCACCCGGTCTTCGCCGATCACCACATTGCCGGCGCTGTCGGTCTGCGCGTAGTGGATGCCCAGACCTGGTGTGTGCAGCCACCGGCCGCCGTCGCTGCGGGGCGTGGGGTCTTCGGTCACCTCGAACCTCAGGTGCTCCCAGCCGCGGATCGCGGTCGCGAGGGCCGCGCCGGTGCCGGCAGGACCC
The DNA here is from genome assembly GCF_030246865.1 of Microbacterium sp. zg-B96. Lineage (NCBI taxonomy): Bacteria > Bacillati > Actinomycetota > Actinomycetes > Micrococcales > Microbacteriaceae > Microbacterium > Microbacterium sp. zg-B96. The sequence goes on from NZ_CP126738.1 coordinate 1,578,164, forward strand.
TCCCAGTAGAACTCGGCGCGGCGGCTGCCGGACAGCACCGGCTGCTCGACCCACTCGAAGTTCACGGCGCGGCCGAGCGCTCGCCCGACAGCCCACTCGAGGTGGGGGCACAACGCCCGCGGCGCTGAGTGAATGAAGATCACTCCGCGCGCTTGTGGTGTCGCCATGGTTTCTCCTTCGTCAGGTGCGTCTTCCCCTACGACCTGATTCGGAGCACGGCGTGCTGTTCGGTTGTGCTGCGGCCATTATCCCCGATGGGTCCGAGAAATCACAAGTGATTTCTCCGCCCGTTGACGCCGATGATCCGTGCGCGCGTGTGCTGCGACGGTTTCTGTAGGGCGGGTGGGACTTGAACCCACGATCGTCGGGTTATGAGCCCGCTGCCTTGACCAGCTTGGCCACCGCCCCTCGCGTTCGAGCCTATCGTGAGGCCGGCGAGGATCAGGCGAGCGGATCCTCGTCGGCGCCGGAGTCGGGAGCGCCGGGAGTCCCGGGACTGCCGGAACTGCCGGAACTGCCCCGCTTGAACGGCAGCTCCCGGCTCTCCGAGACCACCTGCGGATGGTAGCGCGCCAGCGTCGTCACGCCCCAGATGGCGATGGCGCCGGCGATACCGAACATGATCATGCCCCACAGCGGCACCGCGGCGCCCTCGCCGAGTACCAGCAGGCCGATGAGTACGGCGACCATGGGGTCGACGACGGTCAACCCGGCGATGACGAGGTCGGGTGGACCCGAAGAGTATGCCGTCTGCACGAAGTAGGCACCGAGCGCGGTGCTGGCCAGCAGCGCAACGACGCACAGCATCGTGAGCCACTCGAAGTCGCCGGCCTGGATGCGCTTGATGACGATCTTCGCCAGGGTCGCGACGAACCCGTAGACGATGCCGGCGGCGAGGATGTAGAAGAGCGCACGGATGCCGTGGCGTCGCCGCACCAGCAGCCAGAAGCCGACCAGGAGCAGGGCGATAACGCTGAGGATGACCAGCACGATGATGATCTGGCGGCTGGTCACTGTCTGCTCGGTGGCGAACAGGGCGGCCACGATGACGAACCAGAAGATGCCGCCCACGCAGGCGATGATGGCCAGCAGTGACCGCCGGGTGGGCGTGTGCCCGGTGACTCGCGCGTTGAGCAGTGTGGTGATCACGAGCGCGACGGCGCCGAGGGGCTGCACGACGATCAGCGGTGCGACGCTCAGCGCGCCGAGCTGGCAGATGATGGCCAGACCCAGCATGATCGTGCCGACCACCCACGACGGGCGCGCCAGCAGCTGCTTCAGCTGGCCGCCGGTCAGGCCGGTGGAGCCGTCGGTGCCGCTGAGGCGCTCCACCTTCTCGACGCCTCGGTGCTGGTACTGCGCCCCGAAGGACATGAAGACCGCGCCGGCCAGCGCCAGCGGGATCCCCAGCAGCAGGCCGGGGTTCTGGAACGCCCCGACGAACTGATCGCCGACGTCTTCGAGACTCCCCGCCCACATCACCCCTCGACAATATCGTCACAGCGCTCTCGGTAGGCTCAAGGGCGTGTCTGTTCTTCCGATTCGCATCATGGGCGACCCTGTCCTTCACTCCCCCGCCGCACCTGTGGCGGAGATCACCGACGAGGTTCGCGACCTGGTGCGCGACATGTTCGAGACGATGGATGCCGCGCCCGGCGTGGGCCTGGCCGCTCCCCAAGTCGGGGTGGGGCTGCGCATCTTCACGTACTCCTACGAGGACGACGACGGTCAGCCCTGGCGCGGCGTGATCGTCAACCCCGAGCTGTGGGTGCGCCCGCTCGAGCCCGGCTCCCCCGACCCCGACGAGGAGTCGGAGGGGTGCCTGTCGTTCCCGGGTGAGCGGTTCCCGCTGCGTCGTTCCGATAGCGCGCTCGTCACCGGCATCGACCTTAAGGGCGCTCCGGTGCGCATCGAAGTGGACGGCTGGCGGGCCCGCATCCTGCAGCACGAGTTCGACCACCTCGACGGCATCCTTTACGTCGACCGCCTGGATGACGGTGATTGGAAGACCGTGCAGAAGATCGCCCGCAAGCGCGGCTGGGGTCGCCCCGGCGCGAGCTGGATGCCGGGAGTCGACAACCTCGAAGACTGACCCTTCCGTCGCGGGAACGACGGAGCTATCGTTTAACGATAGATGCTGATCGCTTCACGAGAGGTGCCGTCATGGGTGCTGTGGTGATTCTCGTTCTGCGGGCGGTGCTTGCCGTGTCGTTCGCCGGCTCGCTGCTCGTGCAGACCGTGATGGTGCCCCTGCTGTGGGTCGACCTCGAGGGTGTCCCGCAGGGCGCGAGAGTCGCCGTGGTGGCGATCGTGGTGCTCGGCATCCTCATGCTGCAGGTGTGCGCGGTGTGCGTCTGGCAATTGCTGACGATGGTGCGTCGTGGATCGGTCTTCACGTCGGGGGCGTTCCGCTACGTCGACGTCACGATCGGCGCCATCCTGTGCGCTGCGGTGCTCGTGTTCGCGTTGGCGGTGCTGCTGGCTCCGGGGGGCGCTGCGCCGGGGGTCGTGGGGCTCGTGTGCGGCGCGTCGCTCGTGATCGGCGGGGTGGCGCTGGTGGTCTTCGTGCTGCGCATGCTGCTGGCGCAGGCGGTCGAGCGCGAAGCGGAAGCCCGCCGACTGCGCTCCGAGCTCAGCGAGGTGATCTGATGCCCATCGTCGTGGACATCGACGTGATGCTCGCGCGCCGCAAGATGCCGGTGTCGGTGCTCGCGGAGCGTGTCGGCATCACCCCCGCCAACCTGGCGGTCCTGAAGAACGGTCGCGCGAAGGCGGTGCGCTTCACCACGCTTGACGCGCTGTGCGAGGCGCTGGAGTGCCAGCCCGGTGACCTGTTGCGGTGGGAGCCCGCGGGCGCTGACGCCACGCAGCCGGTTCGCGCACGGGCGGACTAGAGCTGCCGGCCTCAGAAGGGCGCGGGTTCTTCGATGGCGGCGAGGGCCATGAATTCCAGCACCCGGCGGGGGATGTCGGTGTAGACCCGGCCGGTGGGGCTGGTCCATTCCAGGATGCCGTCGGCTTTCTGCACCACGCTCCACGCGGTGCCGTGCTTGACCGGGTGATGTCGCCCCGGGCACAGGTTCGCGAGATTGGTGAGGCAGGTCGGCCCACCCAGGGCGGCATCGTGGGTGTGGTCGAGGTCGCACTGACGGGCCGGTCTTCGACACCCCAGGAACCGGCAGTGCTCGTCCCTCGCGTCGAGGTGTCTGCGCATTTCCCGGGTCGGCCGGTAGGTGAGCACCTGCTCCACCGCCCCACTGGTCGGGGAGGTCGCTCCCACACGTCCGCGGTCGCGGCGAGGCGTCGCGCGGTATCGGGGCTGATCGGTCCGTATCCGACCAGCTCGGCCGGCTCGTTCCCGACGCCGATGAGGGTGTTGGCGGGGATCACGACCTGCACTTGCGCGACGATCGGGGCGCCTTCCGGGATCGCCCCGGTTGCACTGGGTGCGGTGGCGTGGCCGGTGAGGAGCAGGTCGGTGAGCACGTCGGCGCGGATCTGGTCCATCGTGCGGGTATCGGTCGCGAGGATCTCGGCGGCGGTCAGTTCAGGGGCGTCCGCAACGCCAAAGCCATCGCCATCGGTGTCTAGCGCGGCCTCGGCGGCAGCGGCCGCGGCGCGGTGGGCGTCGGCGACCTGGCGTGCCTGCTGGTTCAGCCGGTCCCGGATCGCGTACGCCAGCTCCGCCGGCAGCAGGGCCGCGAGTTCGGCCATCCCGTCGTCCAGGTCCCGCACCCACACCCGCCGGCCCGCCGCGGCCTCCTTGCGCCGCTCCTCCAACGGCACCGGGTTGAGCCGCTGCGCCAGCATCAGCACGAGTGGCTTCGCCCGTCCCGGGGTGTCGTTCTCGCACACCACCAGCGCGGCTTGCTCGAACCGTGCCCGCGCGTCGGGGTCGGTGATCCGGGCGCCGGCATCCTGGATGAGCCGCACATGCACCCGGTCGATCCGGTCCTCCCGCAGCGCCACGAACGTCGCGGGCAACTCGTCCACGAGCACGGTGGCGTCGTGCATCCGGTCGCGCATGCCGTGGTCCGAGCGGCGCAGCACCGCGCCGACTTCCGCGGCCATTCCCCGCAACGGCATCTCCCGCTCCCGACCCTCACTGGACGGGATGCGGGCGGTCTCCGCCTGGGCAACAGCCTCCGCCTGCGACAGGAACCACACCTCGTCGGCATCCGCCTCCGCCCGACGCCGCCGCACCTCCTCCAGCCCGGAGATCACCTGCTCATGCGACAGCACGGCCGTCCGTGCGGCGGTGGTCGGGGAGGTGTTCATACCCCCAATTCTGCCGACCCCCTCCGACATTGAAGGGCGCCGAAACAACGCCTGACCAGGGGTTGTGGATAACCGACCACATCCCCGCCTGGGGAGGAAACGCCACCCGATCCTCGGCCCGCCGGCCGGACCAAAACTCAGGAAGAACCAGCCACCGGCAGCGTCAAACCCCCGCCCGGGGCAAAAGGAAAGGCCCGGGGTGGAAGCCCGGGCCTTAGTTGAGAGCCCACGTAGAATGCGTGGGACATCTCGCTCCCCGGCTTGGACTCGAACCAAGAACCTATCGGTTAACAGCCGATTGCTCTGCCAATTGAGCTACCGAGGATCATGACCACCTTGCGGCGGACAACTCGTCAATCCTAGCAAACAGAAAAGGGTGCTCGTGACTCAGGACACGACCATCCGCTGGTTGTCGTCGTCGCCCGGTGTCCACAGCAGATCGCGCGTGCCGTGACCGATCGCGACCATGTGGCCGCCTCTCAGCACCAGCACATCCGCTCCGAGTTCGTCCACGACGGCTGCCTCGTTGGTCACCAGGAGCGCTGCCATGCCGTATTCGTGCCGCCGGCGCAGGATGGCGTCGCGTGCGGCGTGCCGAACTTCCACGTCGAGGTTGGCATACGGCTCGTCGGCCACCAGCAGCCGCGGCCGCAGCACCAGCGCGCGTGCCAGCGCCACGCGCTGTCTCATCCCTGCGCTCAGCTCGTACGGGTACTTCTGCGCCGCCCCGAGCGGCAGGTGCAGCTCGTCCAGCAGCGCCGCCACCCGAACGGCCAGCGCACGGGGGTTGACGCGGCGGTCACGGCTGGTGATCGGCTCCCCCACGACTTCGGCAACGGTCATGCGGGCGGGCAGGTCGGCGCCGGCGCGCTGCGCGAGGTAACCGGTGACGTACGTGTGCACCCGGTGTGCGCGACCCCGGCGGCCGAGCCGCACTCCTTCGACCACGGCGCTGCCCCCTGCCACCGTTAGGGCCGAGCCGCCCCGGCCGGCGAGGACCGCTGCCAGGCTCGATTTTCCCGACCCGGTCGGGCCCATCAGCGCCAGGGTTCCGCCCCGCGGCAGCGTGAAGCTGACGCCCTCCACGGCGCGCTGCGTTGACCCGCTGTGGGCGATGGAGAGGTCGTCGCACCGGATGGACAGCTCGGGCTCGGTGCGAACGCTCATGCCCTCATCCTGCCCGCTCTGCCTCGCGCAGGCTACTCGGCGGTAAGTCGCGCGCGCTCCATGTCGAGTTCGCGCAGGCGCAGGCGCACCGAGCGGCCACCGTCAGAATCGGCGGCGACACGCTGGATGTGCCCGAGCAGTTCGGTCTTCTCCCGCTCGACCACCCGCAGGCGCAGCCGCCGCGCGAGATCCGCGGTCGAGGCGATCGCACCTGCTTCGGTGCGCGCCGGGAAGTCGGCGGTCAGCAGTTCGGCGGCAAGAGTCCGATAGGGCTCGCGCACCGACTCCACGACCGCGCCGGACCAGCCGATGCGCGTGCGGTCGGGGTGTTCCACGACCGCCCGGCGGATGGCTTCCAGCGCGGGGTGATGAAACGGCAGCGCCAGCGCGGGGTCGAGCATGTCGGCATCCACCGCGTGCCCGTACTGCAGCACCCCCATGATCGCGTCGCGTTCCAGCGCCACGTCCGCCGTGCGCGGCAGGGTCGCGAGCGTGACGCGCGGGACCGGCGTCTCACCGGTGTCGGCGGAAGCCGCCGGTGCGGGAGCCGCAGGGGCCGACGACGGATGGCGCGGCCCGCCGCTGCGCGCAGCGCGCTCCACCGCGGCGGAGACCTCACCCAGCTCCAGTCCGAGCTTGCGGGCGAGCACCCGGGTGTAGCCGGGACGCAGCGACGGGTCGCGGATGTCGGCGACGATGGGCGCCGCGGCGCGCAGTGCCCCCACGCGACCCTCCACACTGGCCAGGTCGTAACCGGCGAGGCGCTGCTCGATGACGAACTCGAACATCGGCGTCTTCGCGTCCATCAGGGACCGCACCGCGCCGTCGCCGCGCTGGACGCGCAGGTCGCAGGGGTCCAGGCCCCCGGGCGCCACAGCTACATAGGTCTGTGCCGCGAAGCGCTTCTCCTCCGAGAAGGCGCGCAGGGCCGCCTTCTGCCCGGCGGCATCCGGGTCGAAGGTGAACACCACCTCACCCGACACATCGCTGTCGCCCATCACTCGCCGCAGCACAGTGATGTGATCGGAGCCGAAGGCCGTGCCGCAGGTGGCGATCGCCGTCGTCACCCCGGCGAGGTGGCAGGCCATGACATCGGTGTAGCCCTCGACGACGACGACGCGGTGCTGGCGGGAGATGTCGCGTTTGGCGAGATCGAGCCCGTAGAGCACCTGCGACTTCTTGTAGATGATCGTCTCGGGGGTGTTGAGGTACTTCGGGCCCTGGTCGTCGTCGTAGAGCTTGCGCGCGCCGAACCCGATCACCTGACCGGTGACGTCGCGGATCGGCCAGATCAGGCGCCCGCGGAAGCGGTCGTAGACACCGCGCTGACCCTGCGAGAGCAGACCCGCGGCGACCATCTCGTCGTCGGTGAACCCCTTCGCCTTGAGGGCGTCGCGCAGGCTCGACCAGCCCTTCGGTGCATAGCCGACGCCGAAGTGCGCAGCGGATGCCGCGTCGAAGCCGCGTCCCCCGAGAAAACTGCGGGCGGCCTCGGCCTCGGGGATCGACAGCTGCGCGCGGAACCATTCGGCGGCGGCGGCATTGGCGGCGTACAGCCTGCTGCGCCCCGAGGTCTCGGGGGCGGCGGCGCCACCGTCCTCGTAGTGCAGCGTGAAGCCGATGCGGCCGGCGAGACGCTCGACGGCCTCGGTGAACGAGACGTGGTCCATCTGACGCAGGAACGTGTAGACGTCGCCTGATTCGCCGCAGCCGAAGCAGTGGTAGAAACCAGCCTGCGCGCGCACGTTGAAGCTGGGGCTGCGCTCGTCGTGGAAGGGGCACAGCCCCTTCATCGACCCGACACCGGCGGATTTGAGGGCCACCCGTTCGCCGATGATGTCGGCGATGTTGGTGCGCGCCTTCACCTCGTCGACGTCCGCCTGCCGGATGCGCCCTGCCATCAGAGGCCCTCGATGGGTTCCGGTACCGCGAAGGCGTCCGCGGTCACCGCACGGCCGTCCGGTGCCCAGATACCCAGGCTCGTCAGATCCACCGCCCCGACCAGGCGGGAGTACCACGAGATCGCGAAGCGGTCGGTGAGGCTGGCGACCTGGTCGACCACCACGCGGCGACGAGCGGCATCCGAGTCGGCGCGGGCGAAGTCCCCGGCGTGCAGCACGTCCAGGTGCTCGGGTCGCTCCCACAGCACGCTCGCGAGGCTCTTGAGCAGCCGCCGCTGCTCCTTGTAGAGCCCCTTGCGCCCCTCGATCGACACGACGAACGCCCCGATCGTGCCCTTGAGTACGGCCATCTCGGCCTCGATCACGCGGGGCACGACGACGTGGCCGCGATACCGGGTGAGCACCGGGGTCTCGTAGCTCTCGCGGGTGGCGGAGGTGGCGGCGCGCGCGAATCGCCCGATGAGGTCGGAGGTGAGGTTCTTCAGCCGTCCGAGCGCCGCCCGCGAGCCGTCGAAGGACGTGATCCATTCCGGCATCCGCATGAGTCGGAAGAGGGCATCGGCCAACTCGTCACGGGCGAAGTCGTACCCCACCCAGGTCTGGATCGCGGTGAGGATCGCCTCGTGCTCGTGAGGGTCGGACAGGCGCGCCGGGTCGAGGTAGCCGTTGACGATCGCGTCCTCGAAGTCGTGGACGGAGTAGGCGATGTCGTCGGAGAGGTCCATGACCTCGGCTTCGATGCAGCGCACCCGGCCCGGGGCGCCCTCGCGCATCCAGCGGAACACCGCTTCGTCCTCGGGGTACACGCCGAACTTGAGCCGGCCGCCGGGGTCGGGCACCGGGTTGGCTGCCGTCCACGGGTATTTGCACGTGGCATCCAGGCTCGCGCGGGTGAGGTTGAGGCCGAAGCTCTCCCCCGAGTCGTCGACGACCTTCGGCTCCAGGCGTGACAGGATCCGCAGCGTCTGCGCGTTGCCTTCGAATCCGCCGATGTCTTCGGCCCACTCGTTGAGCGCACGTTCGCCGTTATGGCCGAACGGCGGGTGCCCGATGTCATGGCTGAGGCACGCGGTGTCCACGACATCAGGCGACAGCTGCAGCGCGATCGCCAGTTCACGCCCGACCTGGGCGACCTCGAGCGAGTGCGTGAGGCGGTTGCGCGCGAAGTCGAACGGGCTCGCCGGGCTCAGCACCTGGGTCTTGGATGCCAGGCGTCGCAGCGCTGCAGAGTGCAACACGCGCGCGCGGTCGCGGGCGAAGCTGTCGCGCAGGGACCGGTGCTGCTCGGGATGGAATCGTTCCGCGTCGAAGTCGTCGTAGCCGCCGGGGCGACCTGCAGCGACCCCGACGCCGCTTGCCTGCTCAGCCACCACTGTGATCGAGCTCCGCTTCTGCGAGGGTCGTGGATGCCTCGGCGCCCAGGTCGCGGGACGCGAGCCAGCCGTCGGGCAGCGCAGGACGCTTGGGGGTGCCGGCGCGGCCGCGCTGGCCCTCTGCCGCCGTGCCCGGGTAAGGGGCGTCGAGTTCGAGGGTGGCGAGGATGTCGTCGATCTCGGCCAGACTCGATGCCGTCGCCAGGCGCGCGCGGGTCTCGCCGCCGACGGGGTACCCCTTGAAGTACCAGGCGACGTGCTTGCGGATGTCGCGGCATCCACGGCCTTCGTCTTCGTAGAACTCCACGAGCAGCTCGGCGTGCCGGCGGAACGCCGCCGCGACGAAGCCGAGCGTGGCATCGACAGTGGGCCGGCGGTCGCTGCCCGGGGTGAAAGCGGCGGCGAGATCGCCGAACAGCCACGGGCGGCCGAGGCAGCCGCGGCCGACCACGACGCCGTCGCAGCCGGTCTCGGCCATCATCCGCACGGCGTCGTCAGCCGACCAGATGTCGCCGTTGCCGAGCACCGGAATGCTCGTGACGGTCTCCTTCAGCCGGGCGATGGCTGACCAGTCCGCCTCGCCGGAGTAGAACTCCGCGGCGGTGCGGGCGTGCAGTGCCACGGCGGCGACCCCGGCGTCTTCGGCGATGCGGCCGGCGTCGAGGTAAGTGAGGTGGTCGCCGTCGATGCCCTTGCGCATCTTCACCGTCAGCGGGATGTCACCGGCGGCGCGGGCGGCACGGGTGACGATGTCGCGGAACAGTCCGAGCTTCCAGGGCAGCGCCGCTCCCCCGCCCTTGCGGGTGACCTTGGGGACGGGACAGCCGAAGTTCAGGTCGATGTGGTCGGCGTGATCCTCTTCGACGAGGATCCGCACCGCCGCCTCGACGGTTGCCGGGTCCACGCCGTACAGCTGGATCGAGCGGGGCGTCTCGGACTCGTGGTGGCGGATGAGGCGCATCGTGGTGGCGTTTCGTTCCACGAGCGCGCGAGTGGTGATCATCTCGCTGACGTAGAGGCCGGCACCGTATTCGCGGCACAGTCGCCGGAATGCGGTGTTGGTGATACCAGCCATGGGTGCGAGCACGACGGGCGCATCGAGCGCGATCGGCCCGATGCGCAGCGAGGGCGCGGTGGCAAGGGTGGAGGACATCACATCCATTCTCCCAGACACTACGGTGCCCATCGTCGGCGCTGCGGTCCTATCGTGGACAACATGGCCGACGAACAGACTGTGGACATCCGTCAGATCCCGTTCCGCACCCCCGAGGGTGAGGAGAAGACACTCGCCGAACTCGGCGACGGGCCCGTCCTGGTGGTGAACGTGGCATCCAAATGCGGCCTGACTCCTCAGTACGAGCAGCTCGAGCAGCTCCAGCGCACCTATGGGGAGCGCGGGCTGACTGTCGTCGGCTTTCCCAGCAACCAGTTCATGGGCCAGGAGCCTGGCTCGATGGACGAGATCCTGGAGTACTGCTCGACCACGTGGGGCGTCACCTTCCCCGTCGAGGAGAAGGTTCACGTGAACGGGCGCAACGCCGCCCCGCTGTACAAGGCGCTGAAGAAGGCGCGCAACCCGGAAGGGGCCAAGGGCCCGGTCATGTGGAACTTCGAGAAGTTCCTGGTGACCCCGTCCGGGCAGGTGCACCGCTTCCGGCCGCAGACCAAGCCCGATGCCCCCGAGGTGATCGAGGCCATCGAGGCCGCGCTGCCGCGCTGAGCGTCGTCAGGAAGCGGCGGGGACGGCTTCGCGCCGCTCGCCCCACACCTGGCGGGTGATCTGCGCGAACGCCTCCGGCGGCTGCGCGCCGCTGACGCCGTACTTGCCGTCGATGACGAAGAACGGCACGCCGCTGATGCCGTAGGCCTGAGCCTGCGCCTGATCGGCGCGCACGTCGGGCAGATGCCGCTGGGATTCCAGGGCTTCGCGCGTGGCGTCGGCATCCAGCCCCACCTCGGCGGCCAGGGCGACGAGGTCGTCGATGCGACCGAGGTGACGGCCCTCGGTGAAGTACGCCGCCATCAGGCGCTCGGCCATCTCGAGCTGCCGACCCTGCGCCTTGGCGAAATGCAGCAGCTCGTGCGCCTTGACGGTGTTGGTGTGCTTGAGCAGGTCGAAGCGGTACTGCAGCCCTGCCTCGGCGGCCACGCCCACGACGCGGTCGAGCATCTGCTGCACCTGTTCGCGCGGCATCCCCTTGTGATCGGCGAGGAACTGCAGCTCGTCGCCGTCGAAGTCCACCGGGGTATCGGGCGACAGCTCGAACGAGTGGTACGTCACCTCGACGACGGGGGCGTCGTCGTCGGCGGATGCCGCGGCCAGCCCGTTCTCGAGGTTCCGCTTGCCGATGTAGCACCAGGGGCAAGCGATGTCGCTCCACACGTCGATCTTGATCGCATCCGTCATACCGGGCACAACGCAGGAGGTGGAGGTCTATTCCCTCGCGGTCATGCAGTCGGCGCGTCCACGGCGCCGCCGAAGCGCCGGTCGCGGTCGAGGTAGATCTCGATCGCGCGCCACAATTCGGCGCGGGAGAAGTCGGGCCAGAGGGTGTCGAGGAACACCATCTCGGCGTACGCGGCCTGCCACAGCAGGAAGTTGGAGGTGCGCTGCTCGCCGCTGGAGCGCAGGAACAGATCGACGTCGGGCATGTCGGGGACGTACAGGTGACGGCGGATGAGCTTCTCGCTCACGGCGGACGGCTTCACCCGTCCGGCGGCGACGTCCTCGGCGATCGCGCGCATCGCGTCGACGATCTCCACCCGGCCGCCGTAGTTGACGCACATCGTGAGGGTCAGCACGTCGTTGCCGGCGGTGAGCTGCTCGGCGTACTGCAGTTCCTTGATGACTGAGCCCCACAGCCGCGGCTTGCGCCCCGCCCAACGGATGCGCACGCCCCACTCATTGAGCTGATCGCGACGGCGGTGCAGCACATCGCGGTTGTAGCCCATGAGAAAGCGCACCTCATCGGGTGAGCGCGCCCAGTTCTCGGTGGAGAACGCGTACACCGAGAGGTTCTTCACTCCTGCCTGCACGGCACCTGCCACGACGTCCAGCAGCACCTCTTCGCCTGCTTTGTGGCCCTCGATGCGCGTGAGGCCGCGGCGGTTGGCCCACCGCCCGTTGCCGTCCATGACGATCGCGATGTGCTTGGGCACCCGGCCTTTCGGGAACGCCGGCGGCTGCAGGCCGGTCCAGTCCAGCGGCCGGTAGGGCACGGCATCACGATGCGTGTAGGGCTTGGGGGTCACCGTGGAGCTCCGGTCCTCAGGGTCTGGGCTGTGGAGACGTGCGAGAGCGAACGGATGCCGCGCTCCATGTGCCACTGCGCATACGCGGCGACCAGACCCGAGGCCGCTCCCGAGGCGCCGGGAGTGGCGGCATCCACCACATCCCACTCCCCCGCCAGCAGCGCCCGCAGCTGGTCGCCGGTCTCGGGGTGCACCCGGGCGGAACCGGCCGGGGCGCAGGACGAGCACACCATGCCGCCCAGCTGGGCGACGAACCACTCGTGGGGGCCGGCGGCGGCGCAACGCGCGCACTCGTGCAGGCCCGGCGCCCACCCCGACAGCGACATGACCCGCAGCAGGTACGAATCCAGCACGGCACGCGACGCGTGCTCCCCGAGCGACAGGGCGCGCAGGCCACCGACCAGCAGCAGGTACTGCTGCGGCGTGGTCTCGGACTCGTTGAGGCGGTCGGCGGTTTCGACCATGGCGCTGGCGGCGGTGTAGCGGTCGTAGTCGGCGGCGATGTCGGCGCCGTACGTGCCGAGCGACTCCGCCTGCTGCACGATGTCCAAGGATCTGCCCTGGTACAGCTGCACATCGGCGACCATGAACGGCTCCAGCCGCGCTCCGAACCGGGACGACGTGCGACGCACGCCCTTGGCTACGGCGCGCAGTTTGCCGTGGCGGCGGCTGAGCATCGTGACGATGCGGTCGGCTTCACCCAGCTTGTGGGTGCGCAGGACCACGACTTCGTCGCGATAGGTGGGCACATGACCATTATCGACCGGGCGCGGCGCTGTCGCGTCGCAGCGCGGCGACGACCACAATGATCAAGTGGAGTCTTCGTTCGTCATCCCCCTGTGGGCCGACCTGCTCGCCGTCGGTCTGGGCGGCGTTCAGGGCGCCCTCTTCGCCTCCGGATTCACCGGGCGGCGGCTCGATTTTCTGGGCGTCGCGATCATCGGCATCGTCATGGGGATGGGCGGCGGTCTCATCCGCGACCTGCTGCTGAACGCAACACTGGCGACGCTGGAGAGTAACTGGTACCTGCTCACCGCGGTGGCAGCGTCGCTGGTCGGCATGCTCCTGGCAGGGATCTTCCAGCGATTGAACAAGCTCATCATCGGGTTGGATGCCGTGGCGATCGGCCTGTTCGGGGCGTTCGGCACCAGCAAGGCGCTGGCAGTGGGTCTGCCCTTCGTACCCGCCGTCTTCGTCGGGGTGTGCTCGGCCGTCGGCGGTGGCATCCTGCGCGACGTCATCATGGGACTGCCGGTGGCGATCATGCACGTCGGCTCACTGTATGCGGTGGCGGCGCTGGTCGGCTGTGCCGTGCTCGCGACGCTGGGCGCCTTCGGCACGCCGCTGGCGGCGGCGGCCATCACCGGCGTGGTCGTGACGACGGTGATCCGGCTGCTCGCGGTGATCTTCGACATCTCGCTGCCCGAGCAGCGCCGCCTGCACCGACGCAAGGTGGCCGTGGAGACCTCGGCGATCCCCACGATCAAGCCCGACGCCCCGCGCCCGGGTCTCCGGTTCCGCTCGCGCTTCCGCCCCCGCTCTCGCTGACGCCACTCCCCCGCTGAAACGACAGCTGGTCGCCGAGACCGTGGGAAGTTCCCAGCGTCTCGGCGACCAGCTGTGGTCTCACGGTGTAGGCGGGTCAGACGGCGGTGAGCTCCGCCTCGCGGGTGCGGGTGCGGATCGCGCGGTTGACGCACGACACGACGGCCTTGAGGCTCGCGGTGGAGATGTCGCCGTCGATCCCGACGCCCCACAGTCGCTCCCCGTCGACCTGCAGCTCGACGTAGGCGGCGGCCTGGGCATCGCCGCCGGCGCTGAGCGTGTGCTCGACGTAGTCGTACAGCGAGATGTCGAAGCCACGGTCGGCGAGGATCGCCAGGAACGCCGCGATCGGGCCGTTGCCGACGCCGGCGACATCCTCGCGGCCGTCGCCGTCGCGCAGCGCGACCTCGAGGGTCACGTTGCCCGACAGGTCGCTCTGCGTGCGGGTGCCGAGCAGTTCGAACCGGCCCCACTTCTCGTCGGTGGCCGTCGAGGGCAGGTACTCGTCGGTGAAGATCGCCCAGATCTGCTCGCTGGTGACCTCGCCACCCTCGGCATCCGTCTTGGCCTGCACGACGCCGGAGAACTCGATCTGGAGCTTGCGGGGCAGATCCAGCGCGTGGTCGGAGCGCAGCAGGTATGCCACCCCGCCCTTACCGGACTGCGAGTTGACACGGATAACCGCCTCGTACGAGCGCCCCAGGTCCTTCGGGTCGATCGGCAGGTAGGGAACTGCCCACTCGATGTCGTCGACGGAGACCCCGGATGCCGCGGCGCGGGCTTCCATCGCCTCGAAACCCTTCTTGATCGCGTCCTGGTGCGAGCCGCTGAACGCGGTGAAGACCAGGTCGCCGGCCCACGGGCTGCGCTCGGGCACAGGCAGTTGGTTGCAGTACTCCGCCGTGCGCTTGACCTGGTCGATGTCGCTGAAGTCGATCTGCGGGTCGATGCCCTGCGTGAGCAGGTTGATCCCCAGCGCGACCAGATCGACATTGCCGGTGCGCTCACCGTTGCCGAACAGGCATCCTTCGATGCGGTCGGCGCCGGCCATGTAGCCCAGCTCCGCCGCCGCGATCGCGGTGCCCCGGTCGTTGTGCGGGTGCAGCGACAGGATCACGTTCTCCCGGTGCGCCAGCCGCCGGCTCATCCACTCGATCGAGTCGGCGTAGACGTTGGGGGTGGCCATCTCCACCGTCGCCGGCAGGTTGATGATGACCTTGCGGTCGGGGGTGGGCTCGAAGATCTCGATCACCTGGTTGCAGATGTCCACGGCGAACTCGAGCTCGGTGCCGGTGTAGCTCTCCGGCGAGTACTCGTAGAACACCTGGGTCGCGGGGATGCGCTTCTCGAACTCGCGGCACAGCCGGGCGCCCTCCAGGGCGATGTCGATGATCCCCTGCTTGTCGGTGCGGAACACGACCTCGCGCTGCAGCACGCTGGTGGAGTTGTACAGATGCACGATCGCACGCTTGGCGCCGGCGATCGACTCGTAGGTGCGCTCGATGAGGTGCTCGCGCGCCTGCGTCAGCACCTGGATGGCGACGTCGTCGGGGATCAGATCCTCTTCGATCAGCTGCCGGACGAAGTCGAAGTCGGTCTGGCTCGCCGAGGGGAAACCGACCTCGATCTCCTTGTAGCCCATGCCGACGAGCAGCTCGAACATGATGCGCTTGCGTTCCGGGCTCATCGGATCGATGAGGGCCTGGTTGCCGTCCCGTAGGTCCACGGCGCACCAACGAGGTGCGGTGGTGATGCGGGCGTCCGGCCACGTGCGGTCGGGCAGCTCGACGGGCAGCTGCTGGTGGTACGGCCGGTACTTGTGGATCGGCATGCCGGACGGCTTCTGGGTGTTGTCCATGATGGTGGCTTCTTCTCTCGCCCGGTGGGGCGGCTCAAGGCTGATGCGGGCCGACCAGAAGCTCCGCGACGAGAAGGCCCTAGATCGAGGACTCGTCGCGGCAGCTAAGAAGGAGAAGCGTGCCCGCGCGCATGCGTCGATGGTAGCAGGATGCCGCGTCGAGGGTGACGATCGGGTCGAAGCTGACACTATCGGGGTATGAGACCCCATTCGTCGAGCAGAATGCTCACCGTGATCGGCTTCGCCGGGGCGTCCTTCGGCGTGCTGACGGCCTGCGCCACGGCCGCGTCGCCCGGTGCCGGGCCCGGCACTCCCCCCGCCTCCTTCGGCGCGGTCTGGCCTCAGCCGCCCGCCGGAGATGTGGTCGGCACCGGCACGGTGATCGATGTCGGCGGCGAGGCGGAGCTGTGCCTTGGCCCCGTGATGGAGTCCTTCCCGCCGGCGTGCGCGGGCGTTGCGCTGGCCGGATGGTCGTGGGCGGATCTGGACGGTGTCGAGTCGGCCGGGGACGTCACATGGGGCGTGTACGCCGTGCGCGGCGACTACGACGGCGAGGCGCTCACGGTCACCGACACACCCATCCTGCTCGCCCTCTACGACCCGATCCGGGGGGACGATCCGGCCGACGGCGTGGCGGGGACGACAGATGCCGCGCAGCTGGAGCAGGTGCAGGCGGAGATCGTGGAGCGGCTCGGCGCCGACCTGCTCGGCACGTACCTCGACCGGGGCTACGTGTGGGCGCAGGTGGTCTGGGACGACGGAACGCTGCAGGACGCCGCCGACGCCGAGTTCGGCGACGATGTGGTCATTGTCGAGTCGGCGTTGCGCGACTTCGACGACTGAGCGGCCCGTCTCGTGCGCGGCCCGGCTTCCGCGGCGCACGAGGCGGTGCCAGACTGACCGGCAGCGACCGCACTGACGCGGCCGCGGGGAGCAGCCGATGGGGCGGATGCAGCGGTGGGGTGTCGTGCCGGTCGTCGTCGCGGCCGCCGTCGCGATGCTGCTGACCGGATGCCTCGGCCCGCTGGCCCCGCTCGGGACCGGCCGCGATCCCACCCTGACACCGACCGCGACGATCGTCGACCCGAGCCTGCTGCGTGTCGTCGCGGACGACACCGGAGCGGTGAGCGTGCGGGTGCCCGCGGGCTGGAGCGACATGGCCGACGTCGGGTTCACCGACGAAGCAGGCGTCGCTTGGTACGCCGTGGCCGCGGCGCCCTCGCTGGAGGCGTTCGGCGACAGTTCCGCCGCCGCCGGAGTGCAGGTGATGGCGGCGCGCGGTACCGGTCAGAACGCCGAGACGACGTTTCTCGCGCTGGCCCGCACGTTCGACACGGACTGCGCGCTGAGCGCGGAGCCCGCGCCCTACCGGGACGCCGTGCACAACGGGGTGTTCGCGGTGTGGGACTGCGCCGGCACCGATGCCGTGGTGGTCTCGGCGCTCAACCGTGCCAGCGACAACGTCGTGGCCATCGTGCAGGTGGCAACGGAGGACGAGCGCAACGCGGGGCTGGTCGCGATCCTGGAGAGCTTCCGGGCGGAGCTTTAGAACCCCAGTCGGCCGAGCTGCTTGGGGTCGCGCTGCCACTCCTTGGCCACACGCACGTGCAGCTTCAGGAACACCCGCGTGCCGATCAACGGCTCGATCTGCGCGCGCGCCCGGGCGCCCACATCGCTCAGCCGCGAGCCGCGGTGACCGATGATGATCGACTTCTGGCTGTCGCGCTCGATCACGATGCTCGCGAAGATGTCGGTCATCCCGCCGCCCTCGCGCTCGGAGATGTCATCGACGGTCACGGCGATGGAGTGCGGCAGCTCGTCGCGGACACCTTCCAGCGCCGCTTCGCGGATGATCTCGGCGATGCGGTCCTCGGTCGACTCGTCGGTGACGATGTCGTCGGGGTACAGCGCGGGCCCGATCGGCATGAGCGAGAGCAGCTCGTCGCTCAGCACGTCGAGCTGGTCGTCGGTCAGAGCGGACAGCGGGATCACCGCAGCCCAGTCCTCCCGGAGCTGATCCACTTCCAGCAGGCGCTCGGCGATCTGCTTGCGTGAGGCCGCATCGGTCTTGGTGACGATCGCGACCTTCTTGGCACGGCTGTAGCCGTCCAGAGAGGCGGCGATGCGCCGATCGCCGGGGCCGACCTTCTCGGTCGCCGGCACGCAGAACCCGATGACGTCCACGTCGCCCAGCACATGGTCGACGAGGTCGTTCAGGCGCTCACCGAGGAGCGTCCGCGGCTTGTGGATGCCGGGGGTGTCCACGATCACCAACTGTCCGTCCGGGCGGTTCAGCATGCCGCGGATCGCGCGCCGCGTCGTCTGTGGCTTGTCGCTGGTGATCGCCACCTTCTCGCCGACGAGGGCGTTGGTGAGCGTGGACTTGCCCACGTTGGGGCGTCCCACGAAGGTGACGAAGCCGGAGCGCTTGACGTTCTCGTCGATGCGGTGCTCAATTCTGCATGAGGATCTGTTGCCCCTTGATCAAGGGGTAATCCACCAGTCTACTTCCATCGAGATCCTCCTTGTGCATGTCGACGCCGGTGACCTGGCTGTTCTCGTAGGTCGTGTAGTAGTAGATGCCCTTGTCGGTGTTGCAGCACGAGGAGTAGATCGTGATCTCGTACTTGCCCGGCGAGACCTGCACGGCGCCGCGCTGCTGGGCGACTGAACCGAGGATCTGCAGGAACTGGCTGATCGACTCGGATTCGGAATCTCCCGAGACGGAGTTCATCTTCGTGAAGACCGCCTTGGCGAAACGGGACGACGAGGACAGATCGCCCGGAAGCCCGATCGCGCCCATCCCCCGGCTGTACGTGTCGAACTCCAGCTCGTCCGAGAACTTGTTCTCCGGCGGGTTCTTCGACAGGTGCATGTAGTTGTTCAAGTTGAAGCTCTGGATGTCGAAGGTGGGGTTGTTCGTGAGGATCCCGAACGGGTTGTCATAGACGTTCAGTCCCGCCTTGACGCTTTCGACGGTGATCGACTTCGTCCGGTCCGAGATGATCCAGTGCAGCGGCGACAGCGGGAACGTCTCGCTGAACGAGATGTTCACCAGGCTCAGGCCGGTCAGGGCTTCCTTCACCTCGTCGACCGTCTCGTACTGCCCGAGGATCCAGGGGATGAACTCGAACGGCGTGATGTTGGTCTTGTCCGACGCCTCGGGCTTGTAGTCGGCGTTCCCGGGGAAGTTCAGGCCCGCCATGCTGAGGCCCTTTTCGTTCGTGGCGTCGTAGTACAGCGGGTAGCCGTCGGCGATGGTCGCCATCCCGATGATCGCGTGATGCGTCGCGAGCGTGGGAGCCTTGCGGAACTCGAACGGGAAGTTGCGCGGCGTGACGGTGACGGTCTCGTTGTAGGAGAACTCCAGGTCGAGATTGCGCCCGAAATAGTGATCCTGCGTTGTGTAGTTGGCTCCTGTGCACATGACGACCTCCGGTTGGCGAGGTTGTAGCTCCTCGGTGTGCTCATTGTGTGAGCGGGTCGAGGCATGCGCAACGGGGTTGCGTGACGCGTGGATCAGGGCTGGTCTGCGCGCGCGTCCGCGCGGCGGTTCACGCGGATCTCTCCTGCGCGCGGTGCTCGGGCGTCTCTCCGGTGCGCGGGCCGCGCGAGAACGCGTCCTCCGCGGCGTCGAACGCCTCGCTGCGCTGCACGAACACGGTGGCCAGGCCCCGGCCGCGTCCGCGCGAGGTGCCGCCGGTGATCACGAGCCCGTGGGTCTCCACGGTCACACCCGGCAGCGGAACCCGGCCGAGCGCCTTGCCGAGCAGGCCGCCGATGGAGTCGACCTCGTCGTCCTCGAGCTCGAGGCCGAACAGCTCACCGACTTCGTCCAGGCCGAGTCGCGCGCTGACGCGGTAGCGGCCGTCGCCGAGGTCGACGATCTCGGTCGCGCGGGCGTCGTACTCGTCGGCGATCTCCCCGACCAGTTCCTCGATGAGGTCCTCCAGGGTCACCAGGCCCGACACACCGCCGTACTCGTCGACGACGAGGCACACGTGCACCGCGTCGCGCTTCATCTGCTGCAGCAGCGTCTCGGCCTTCATCGACTCCGGCACGAAGACGGCCTTGCGGGCGATGCGGCTCACCGGCGCATTGCGCCACGCGCTCTCGTCGCGGAAGGCGAACTGCACCAGGTCCTTCAGATACAGCACCCCGACCACGTCGTCGGCGTCGTCGTCGACGACCGGCAGCCGGGAGACGCCGCGGTCGAGGAACAGCGTCATGGCCTCGTGCGTGGTCGCAGCGGCATCCACCGACACCATGTCGGTGCGCGGCACCATGACGGCGCGGACGAACGTGTCGGTGAAGTCGAAGACGGAGTGGATCAGCTCGCGGTCGTCCTCTTCGATCAGGTCGTGCGAGGCCGCCTCGTCGACCATGCTCAGCAGCTGCTCTTCGGAGGCGAACGAGGCGTTGCGGGACACTCCGGGGGTGAACCGGTTGCCGAGGATCACGAGCAGGTGAGCGAGGGGGCCGAGCACGATCCGTGCGCCGCGCACGATGGGTGCCGCGGTGCGCAGCAGTCCCTCGGCATGCTGGCGGCCCGCCGAGCGGGGGCTCGCGCCGACGAGCACGAACGACACCGCCGTCATCAGCACTGCGGCGGCGAGCATGGCCCACCAGATGTTCTCGAAGGCCAGCGTGAACGCCACCGTCACCAGCACGGCCGCCGTCGTCTCGGCGAGGATACGGATGAACACCACGGCGTTGCCGTGTGCTTCGGGGTCGTCGGCGACCTTGCGCAGCGCCTTGGGCGAGCGCGCCGTGAGCGCGAGATCGGCCAGTCCCGCGCGGGAGGTGACCGCGAGGGCGGCGTCGAGCGCGGCCATCAGCCCGCCGGTGGCGACGAGGAGGGCGGCGGCGGCGAGGAGCAGTACCTCGGTCATGTGCGGGGGCGGCGACGCTCGGCGGAGCCGAAGTCGATGATGAGCTGCTTCTGCAGCCCGAACATCTCCCGCTCGTCCTCGGGCTCCGCGTGGTCGAAGCCGAGCAGGTGCAGCAGGCCGTGCGTCGTCAGCAGCACGAGCTCGTCCAGGGTCGAGTGGTGAGCGGCCAGCGCCTGCGCCTCGGCGACCTGCGGGCACAGCACGATGTCGCCGAGCAGTCCGGGCGGGGCGGGCATGTCCTCGGTACCGGGCCGCAGCTCGTCCATCGGGAAGCTCAGCACGTCGGTCGGACCCGGCTCGTCCATCCACTGCACGTGCAGGGCCTCCATGGCCCCTTCATCCACGAGCAGGATCGCGACGTCCGCGTCGGGGCTGACGTGCAGCTCCGCGAGGTTGTGCTCCATCAGCCGCAGCAGCACCGTCTCGTCGACGGGCACTCCTGATTCGTTGCTGATCTCGATGGTCATGAGTGTCCTCGCTTGGGCAGGTGGTCACGCGGGCCGGCCGGGCGATGCCCGCCCCTGCGATCGACGCGGTTGGAGAATTCGGATGCCTCGTCGCGCTCACGACGGTGCGCCAGGCGCTCCTCGTCGTACACGGTGTACGCGTCGACGATGCGGCCCACGAGGGTGTGCCGCACGACGTCGTCGCTGGTGAGCCGGGCGAAGTGGATGTCGTCGATGTCCTTCAGCACGCGCGTGACCAGCCGCAGCCCCGACGCGCCCTGCGGCAGGTCGACCTGGGTGATGTCGCCGGTGACGACCATCCGCGTGCCGAACCCGAGCCGGGTGAGGAACATCTTCATCTGCTCGGGCGTGGTGTTCTGCGCCTCGTCGAGCACGACGAACGAGTCATTCAGGGTGCGGCCGCGCATGTACGCCAGCGGGGCGACCTCGATGGTGCCGCTGGCCATGAGCTTGGGTACGAGTTCGGGGTCGAGCATCTCGTTCAGCGCGTCGTAGAGCGGCCGCAGGTACGGGTCGATCTTGTCGGTGAGCGATCCGGGGAGGAACCCCAGCCGCTCCCCCGCCTCCACGGCGGGCCGCGTGAGGATGATGCGGTTGACTTCCTTGCGCTGCAGCGCCTGTACTGCTTTGGCCATCGCGAGGTACGTCTTGCCGGTACCGGCCGGGCCGATGCCGAACACGATCGTGTTCTCGTCCATCGCGTCGACGTACGCCTTCTGTCCCGCCGTCTTCGGCCGGATGATCTTGCCGCGCGAGGTCAGGATCGCCTCGCCCATCACCTCCGAGGGGCGCAGCCCGTCGGAGAGCATGCGGCTGGAGCTGGTGACGTCCCGCGGGTCCAGGCCCTGGCCGGTGCGGGTCATCGCGATCAGCTCGTCCACGAGCCCGCGAGCGGCCGCGACGGCCGCCTCCTCGCCGGAGAGGGTGATCTCGTTGCCTCGTACGTGCACGTCGACGTCGGGGTGTTCGCGTTCGACCACGCGCAGCAGCCGGTCCTGCGGACCGAGCAGCTGCACCATCGCGACGCCGTCCGCCCAGATGCGGTCGACAGTGACGCCCTCCGGGGCGTCGGGTGTGTCAGCCACCGACATGCGACTCCTTCAGTCCTCCGGCGAGCACGTGGGCGTGCACGTGGAAGACGGTCTGCCCGGCATCGGGGCCGGTGTTGAACACCAACCGGAAGTCCCCGTCGCCGTGTTCGGCGGCCAGGCTCGAGGCCAGACCCACCAGTTCGGCGAGCAGGCTCGGGTCGCCCGCGGCGAGTTCGGCGACGTTGCGGTACTCCTGCGTCTTGGGGATGACGAGCAGATGTACCGGGGCCTGCGGCGCGATGTCGCGGATCGCGAAGGCGTTCTCGGTCTCGGCGATGATCTCCGAGGGGATCTCGCCGTTGAAGATGCGCGTGAACACGCTCGCTTCGGTCATGCCTTCAGTCTACCGAGCCTTCATGCCCGGGCTTCGGGTGGGTGCGGACAGCACTCACCAGCGCCCGAGCGTCGCGTTGACCAGCGCCAGCGCGGCGGGGCCGGCGGTCGAGGTGCGCAGCACGGTGTCGCCCAGGCGCACGAGCACCGCGCCCGCGGCATCCAGCGCCTGCAGTTCGTCGGGGGCGATGCCGCCCTCGGGGCCCACCACCAGCAGCACGTCCCGCGTATCGTCGCCCAGGTCCAGTGCGCTCAGTGCGACGGATGCCGTCGGCTCGAGCACCAGCATCCGCGCGGTGGCGGCGCGCTGCGCGAGTTCACGCGTGGACACGGCAGCGCTCACGGTGGGAAGCCACGCGCGGTGGGCCTGCTTGCCGGCTTCGCGGGCGATGGTCGCCCAGCGGGCGCGGCCCTTCTCGGCCTTGGCGGCATCCCAGCGGGAAACACTGCGCGCGGCCTGCCACGGCACCACTTCGTCGACGCCGAGCTCGGTCGCCGCCTGCACGGCCAGTTCGTCGCGGTCGCCCTTGGCCAGAGCCTGCACCAGCACGACCCGCCGCTGCGGCGCGGGGACGTCCTGGCGGCCGGTCACCTCGACGACCACTTCACGGGGCGCGACTGACGCGCACACGCCGGTCAGCCACGTGCCGCGGCCGTCGCCGAGGGTCACGGCCTCGCCCACGCGCACGCGCCGGACGGCGGCGGCGTGGTGGGCCTCCGCACCGGTGAGGGTCACCCGATCGCCGGTGCGGGCGGTTTCGGCGGCATCGTCGACGAAGTGAAGGGCCATAGGTCAGCCGCGGAAGCGGTCGCGCAGCTTGGTGAACAGCCCCTGGTGGAACTCGGCCAGCCGGGGCGCGGGCGCCTTCGTCTTCTTGGCGAAGTCCTCGATCAGCGCGCGCTGCTTGCTGTCGAGCCGGGTGGGGGTCACCACCTGCACGCCCACGCGCAGGTCACCGCGCTGCGAGCCGCGCAGCGGCGTGATGCCGCGGCCCTTGATTGTCAGCACATCCCCTGATTGCACGCCGGGGCGCACCTCCAGGTCGACCGGACCGTCGAGGGATTCGATGGTTGTCGTGGTGCCGAGGATGGCATCCGGCATCGATACTTCCAGCGTCGCCAGCAGATCGTCGCCGTCGCGGCTGAACACCTCGTGGGCCGCCACGGTGACCTCGATGTACAGGTCGCCGTTGGGGCCGCCGGCCGGTCCGACCTCGCCCGAGCCGGGCAGCTGCAGGCGCAGTCCCGTCTCTACGCCGGCGGGGATGTCCAGCGACACCGTGCGGCGGGCGCGGACGCGCCCCTGGCCCTGGCAGGTGGTGCAGGGGAACGGGATCGTGGTGCCGTAGCCCTGGCAGACGTTGCACGGCTGCGAGGTGACGACGTTGCCGAGGAGGCTGCGGACCGTGCGCTGCACGTGCCCGGTGCCGTGGCAGATGTCGCAGGTGGCCGGCTGCGTGCCGGGCTGACAGCACGAACCCTCACAGGTATCGCAGAGCACGGCCGTGTCCACGTCGATGTCGCGGTGCACGCCGAAGACGACGTCGCCCAGCTGCAGCGTGACCCGCACCAACGCGTCCTGACCGCGTTCGCGCCGGGAGCGCGGACGTCCGCCGCGGCCACCGCCGCCACCACCGGCGCCGAAGAAGGTCTCGAAGATGTCGCCGAAGTTGCTGAAGCCGCCGGCACCGGCGAACCCGCTGCCGTCGCCGCCCATGTCGTAGCGGGCGCGCTGGTCGGGGTCGCTGAGCACGTCGTACGCGTGCGTCACGAGCTTGAACCGCTCGGACGCGTCCTCGCCGGGGTTGACGTCGGGGTGCAGTTCGCGCGCGAGACGTCGGTACGCCTTCTTGATCTCATCAGGAGTCGCATCGCGAGACACGCCGAGTACGTCGTAGTGGTCAGCCACATTCGCCTTTCGTGCCGCGCGAGCGCGGCGTGGGATTGGTCAGCGGGAGTTCTCGTCTTCTTCGAGCAGCCGACTGAGATAGTGGGCGACGGCGCGGACGGCCGCCAAGTTCGTGGGGTAGTCCATGCGGGTGGGGCCGAGCAGGCCGATCCGGGCGCGGGAGCGGGTGGCGTCGTAGTCGCCGGTGATGACGGATGCCTCGGCCAGCCCGAACGGCTCGTTCTCGCGCCCGATGCTCGCGGCTAGACCCTGCTCGTCGGGGACCATCTCGGTCATCAGCTTCAGCAGGGTCACCTGCTCCTCGATGGCCTCGAGCAGTGGCGAGATGCTCCCCCGGAAATCCTGCTCGCGCCGCGCGAGCGTCGCGCTGCCGGCGAGCACCAGGCGGTCCTGGCGGAACTCCTCCAGCTCCTCGGCGACGACAGCGGCGATGGCGCGCATGGCGGCATCGAACGATCCGTGCTGGGCGGGCTTGGCCAGCAGTTCGGCGATCGCCTGGGCCCCGCCCTGCACGCTGTTGCCGGTGAGCATGGCGGCCAGGCGCGTGCGGACCCGCGACATGCCCTCGTCGTCGAGGTCCGGCGGGACCATCGCGATGCGCTGGGAGACACGGCCGATGTCGGTGACCACGATGACGATGACACGGCCGGAGCCGAGGTCGACCAGCTCGACGTGGGAGACGTTCGCGCGGGCGAACGAGGGGTACTGCACGATGGCGACCTGACCGGTGAGCCGGGTCAGCGCGCGCACGGTGCGCGCCAGGAGGTCGTCGAGGTCGCCGGAACCGTCGAGGAACGACTCGATGGCGGCCCGCTGCGCCGCCGTCAGCGGGCGCAGCTGCGCCAGATGGTCGACGAAGACGCGGTAGCCCTTATCGGTGGGGACGCGGCCGGACGAGGTGTGAGGCGCGACGATGAGCTCTTCGTCCTCCAGCAGCGCCATGTCGTTGCGGATCGTCGCGGCGGAGACCCCGAAGGCGTGCCGCTCGACGATGGCCTTGCTGCCGACCGGCTCGTGGGTGTCGACATAGTCCTGCACGATGGCGCGCAGTACCTGCAATCCGCGTTCGCTGACCATGTTGCTCCCCCCTGGCACTCGTCGTCCGTGAGTGCCAATTCTATCGCGCCGACCGCCGAAAGCGTCACGCGGTGAGGGCGCGCACCACCGCGTCGGCCAGCAGCCTGCCGCGGAGGGTGAGCACGATGCGGCCCCGCAGTGCCTGGGGGCCGTCGATCAGGCCGTCGGCGATGAGGGGTGCCACCGCTGCGCGGCCGGAGTCCTCGAGCTCGGCGATCTCGATCCCGTCGCGGATGCGCGAGCGCAGCAGCACGTCCTCGAGCCGCCGCGATGCGGCATCCGGTCGCTCCCGGCCGGCGGCCGGCGACTGCCCCGAGGTCACCCGCTGTGCGTAGGCGGCGGGGTGCTTGACGTTCCACCAGCGCAGGCCAGCGACGTGGCTGTGCGCTCCGGGTCCGTACCCCCACCAGTCGGTGCCGCGCCAGTAGGCGAGGTTGTGCCGCGAGCGGTGAGCCTCGCCGCGCGCCCAGTTCGACACTTCGTACCAGTCGAAGCCGGCGGCCGCGAGCGTAGCGTCGGCCAGCTCGTACATGTCGGCTTGCAGATCGTCGTCGGGGGCGGGCACCTCGCCACGGCGGATCTGGCGGTGCAGCTTGGTGCCCTCTTCGATGATCAGCGCGTATGCGGAGATGTGGTCTGGCTCCAGAGCCAC
Source organism: Microbacterium sp. zg-B96 (assembly GCF_030246865.1). NCBI lineage: Bacteria > Bacillati > Actinomycetota > Actinomycetes > Micrococcales > Microbacteriaceae > Microbacterium > Microbacterium sp. zg-B96. The sequence continues at coordinate 1,603,959 of NZ_CP126738.1, forward strand.
GGCGGTCTCCAGCGAACGACGCCAGTCGTCGAGCGTCTCCCCCGGTGCGCCGTAGATGAGGTCCACGCTGACGTCCAGACCCGCGCGTCGGGCGGATGCGACGGCGGTGGCGACGTTCTCGGGGTTGTGGGTGCGGTCCAGCGCCGCCAGCACGCGCGGCACGGCGGACTGCATGCCGATCGACAGTCGGTTCACGCCGGAGGCGGCGAGGTCTGCCGCGACGGCGTCGGTGACGGTGTCGGGGTTGGCTTCGACGGTCACCTCGGCGCCGGGGGCCAGTCCGAAGCAGTCGCGCACACCGGCGAGCATGCGACCCAGATCCCCCGCCGGCAGCAGCGTGGGCGTGCCGCCGCCGAAGAACACCGTGGTGGCGGGGCGGAGCGCACCGGCATCGGCCAGCACCTGACGTGACTGGGCGATCTCCCGCAGCACCGTGTCGGCGTACTGATCCTGGCGGGCGCCGCGCAGTTCGCTGGAGGTATAGGTGTTGAAGTCGCAGTAGCCGCAGCGCACCCGACAGAACGGCACGTGCAGGTAGGCACCGAAATCGATGGTGGGATCCGGCGCCAGGTCGGCGGGCAGCGCGCCGTCGGGCGGCGCTGGCTCGCCGACGGGAAGGGTGGAGACCATCAGGAGGAGGTGGTGTACAGCGGCGAGATCGCCTGCAGATACCTGCGGAACAGCTCCCGCCGACGGCGGCGGATCAGCGCCGGCAGCACTCGGTACAGCGCGGACGCCGGCGCGTCGAATGCTCGCACCGTGAACCAGACCTCGTCGTTGTCGAGCCAGTCCAGCATGAACGACTCTTCGCCGCTGACGACCGAACCACCGACGGTGCCCAGGGCGAAACCGATGCGGCGGGATTCCTCGGTACAGAAGATCACCCGCAGCTCCGCGTCGGCGCGATGTCCCTTGACACGACCCTGCACGCGCACGGTGGTACCGGGACCCACATAGGGGGTGCCGTCGGCGTCGTAGCGCTGCTCGGTCTCGTGGCGGCTCGGGGCCACCGGGGTGCCCTCGGCGTCGAAGGCGACACCGGAGTACGTCGGACCGGAAGCAGGGCGGACGTCGGACAGTTCCAGACCGGCACCGCGCAGCGGACCCCACGACAGCAGCGCGTCACCGGCGGTGTGGAAGCGGGCCTCGCCGCTGCCGATGCGCCATGACTCGTGAGCGGGGATGCTGCGCTCGGGCGGGTACTGCAGCAGATCGGACGCCTGCGTCGCCCCGACGGCGGCGTAGTCGACCGTCTCGTCCCTGAAAGTCCCGCGGCGCATGGGATCCAGCCTACTTCCTGGGGTTGCGTTGACGGCGTGCAGTTACCTCTTCTCCTTGCCCTCGATATCGCCGGAGAGGGCGGCGATGAACGCTTCCTGGGGGACTTCCACGCGGCCGACCATCTTCATGCGCTTCTTGCCCTCCTTCTGCTTCTCGAGCAGTTTGCGCTTACGGGTGATGTCACCGCCGTAGCACTTGGCCAGCACGTCCTTGCGGATCGCGCTGATGTTCTCGCGGGCGATGATGCGCGCCCCGATGGCGGCCTGGATGGGCACCTCGAACTGCTGGCGCGGGATGAGTTTGCGCAACCGCTCGGTCATCATGACGCCGTAGGCGTACGCCTTGTCGCGGTGCACGATCGAGCTGAATGCGTCGACCGCTTCACCCTGCAACAGGATGTCGACCTTGACCAGGTCGGCTTCCTGCGTGCCGGTGGGCTCGTAGTCCAGGCTCGCGTAGCCCTGCGTGCGGGATTTCAGCTGGTCGAAGAAGTCGAAGACGATCTCGCCGAGGGGCATGGTGTAACGCAGCTCCACGCGGTCCTCGCTGAGGTAGTCCATCCCCAGCAGCGAGCCGCGACGCGACTGGCACAGCTCCATGACCGTGCCGACATAGTCCTTCGGCGTGAGGATCGCGGCCTTCACCATGGGCTCGGCCACCGAAGCGACCCGCCCGTTGGGGTATTCGCTGGGGTTGGTCACGATGACCTGTTCGCCGGTGTCGGTCGTGACGTCGTAGATGACGCTCGGGGCGGTGGTGATGAGGTCGAGTCCGAACTCGCGCGAGAGCCGCTCGGTGATGATCTCCAGGTGCAGCAGCCCCAGGAACCCGCAGCGGAAGCCGAAGCCCAGTGCGACCGAGGTCTCGGGTTCGTACTGCAGCGAGGCATCCGACAGCTTCAGCTTGTCCAGCGCCTCACGCAGGTCGCCGTAGTCGCTGCCGTCGATCGGGTAGACACCCGAGAACACCATCGGCTTGGGATCGGTGTAACCGGCGAGGGCCTCGGTTGCGGGCTTGCGCGCCGTGGTGATCGTGTCGCCCACCTTCGACAGGCGCACGTCCTTCACGCCCGTGATGAGGTAGCCCACTTCGCCCACGCCGAGTCCCTTGGTGGGTACCGGTTCGGGGTTGGAGACGCCGATCTCCAGCAGCTCGTGGGTCGCGCGGGTCGACATCATCTGGATGCGCTCGCGCGGCTCCAGCTTGCCGTCGATCATGCGCACATAGGTCACGACGCCGCGGTAGGAGTCGTACACCGAGTCGAAGATCATCGCCCGGGTCGGCGCATTCGGGTCGCCCTTGGGCGGCGGGATGTCACGCACGATGCGGTCGAGGAGTTCTTCCACGCCGACACCGGTCTTTCCGCTGACGCGCAGCACGTCGTCGGGGCTGCCGCCGATGAGTCCGGCCAGTTCCGCCGCGAACTTCTCGGGGTCTGCCGCCGGCAGGTCGATCTTGTTCAGCACCGGGATGATGTGCAGGTCGTTCTCGAGGGCGAGGTACAGGTTCGCCAGCGTCTGCGCCTCGATGCCCTGAGCGGCATCCACCAGCAGCACGGCGCCCTCGCACGCGGCGAGCGAACGGCTGACCTCGTAGGTGAAGTCGACGTGCCCGGGCGTGTCGATCATGTTCAGCGCGTAGGTCTGGTCGGCGCCCGCCCACGGCATGCGGACAGCCTGCGACTTGATCGTGATGCCACGCTCGCGCTCGATGTCCATGCGGTCCAAGTACTGCGCACGCATGTCGCGGTCGGAGACGACGCCGGTGATTTGCAGCATGCGGTCGGCCAGCGTCGACTTGCCGTGGTCGATGTGGGCGATGATGCAGAAGTTACGGAGCTGCTCGGGCGGCGTAGCGGCGGGAGCGAGAGGCTTCAGGGCACGGGGTGACATGTCCCCTCGAGTCTACCGGCGCCCGGCTGAGCCTGAGTCGGTGCATCGGTACCTGCTTGGCGGAGGGGGAGTTTAGGGGAGCTTGCCGCTGACACGCCAGCAAATGCCCGGTGAGAAAGAGTTAACCAAATTGCCTCTTGCCGAAGGTAACGATTGCACCGAATGCTCAGTACGGCGGACGGTGTCTGCGCGAATCCCCCCAACGCGCCCGAACCGCTCGGGAGATCACCGTGACGCACCGCACCCACCCCCGCCCTGCGCGCCGCCCCATTGCCGTCGTCGCGGCCTTCGCGACCGCCGCTGCCGGGTTGACCTTCGCGCCAGCGGCCGCGCACGCCGCCGTCACGGTCGACGCCCCCGTCGTCATCTCGGAGGTGTACGGCGGTGGCGGCAACGCCGGCGGCGCGTTCAACCGGGACTTCATCGAACTGGCGAACGTGTCGGATGCCGCGGTGGACCTGTCCGGCTACAGCGTGCAGTACGCCTCCGCCACGGGCGGCAACTGGCAGGTGACGGCGCTGAGCGGCGTCACCCTGCCCGCCGGCGCGCAGCTGCTGATCGGGCAGGCGACCGGGGCGGATGCGACGCAGCCCGGATTCACCGCGGACGTGGAAGGCGCCATCGCGCTCAGCGGATCACAGGGCAAGGTCGCCCTGGTGTCGGCGCAGACACCGCTGTCCGGCTCCACCGGGCTGGTGGACCTGCCCGAAGTGGTCGACTTCGTCGGCTGGGGCGCGGCCAACCACTTCGCAGGCACCGCCGCTGCTCCCGCGACCGGAAATTCCCAAAGCGTCAGCAGGAACGCGGAGTTCTCCCACACCGCCGACAACGCCGCCGACTTCGCCCTGGCCACCCCCACCCCCGTCGGACGAGGCGGAACCGACCCCGACCCAGAGCCGGAGCCCGAGCCGGAGGTCGTCGCGATCGCGGAGATCCAGGGAACGGCCGACGTCTCCCCGCTGGCCGGGCGTACCGTCATCACGAGCGGTGTCGTGACGGCCCACTACCCCTCCGGCGGGTACAACGGGTACGTCATCCAGACCCCCGGCACCGGTGGCACGCTGGATCAGGCGACCCACGTGGCATCCCACGCCGTGTTCGTGTACGCGCCGGAGGCATCCGGTGAGGTCGCGCTGGGAGACACCGTGCAGGTCACCGGCGTCGTGTCCGAATTCGACGGTCTCACCGAGATCACCGTCGCGCCCGGCGCGGCGACGAAGCTCGCCCCCGCCGCGGCACCGACCCCGGCCACCGTCGGCTGGCCCGGTGCCGCCGCTCAGCGCGAAGCGCTGGAATCCATGCTCGTGGCCCCGCAGGGCGCGTTCACCGTCACCAACACCTACAACACCGGCCAATACGGCGAGGTCGGGCTCGCGGCAGGGGCCACGCCGCTGCGTCAGCCGACGGATGCCGCTCGCCCCGGTTCCGCCGAGGCGGCCGCGATCGCCGCCGACAACGCCGCCCGCGCCGTGACACTCGACGACGGGGCCAGCCGGAACTTCCTCAGCGCCGCCAACAGTGCGCTCACCCCCGCCTACGTGTCGCTGGTCGAGCCGGTCGTCGTCGGCGGGACCGCGACGCTCACCGCGCCGGTCATCGTGGACTACCGCAACAACACGTGGAAGTTCAACACCCCCACGCCGCTGGCCGGCGACGGCTCCGGCACTGACGGCGTCGTGTTCACCAACCCCCGCACCGCCGCCCCCGAGTCCGTCGGCGGCGACCTGTCGATCGCGTCCTTCAACGTGCTCAACTACTTCACGACCCTCGGCACCGAGAACGCCTCCTGTGTCGCGTACACCGACCGGTTCGGCGACGGCGTCACGGTGCGCGAAGGCTGCGACCAGCGCGGGGCGTGGGATGCCGAGGATCTGGCACGCCAGCAGGCGAAGATCGTCGCCGCCATCGAGCAACTCGACGCCGACGTGGTGGGCCTGATGGAGATCGAGAACTCCGCTGCCCTCGGCGAGCAGGCCGACGAGGCCACCGCGACCCTCGTGACCGCTCTCAACGACGCGGCGGGCCAGGACACGTGGGCGTACGTCCCGTCGTCCACCGAGCTACCCGATCCCGCCGGGCAGGACGTCATCACGAACGCGATCATCTACCAGCCCGCCGCCGTCTCCCCCGTCGGCGCCGCGCGCGCCCTGGGCGACGAGAGCGGCGACGACCAGGCGTTCGGCAACGCCCGCGAACCCATCGCGCAGGTGTTCGAACCCGCCGACGGCGGCGAGCCGTTCCTGTTCGTCGTCAACCACTTCAAGTCGAAGGGTTCCGCAGGCCCGTGGCCCGGCGACGCCGACAGCGGCGACGGACAGGGCGCGTCGAACGAATCCCGCGTGCGCCAGGCCACCGCGCTGCGCGACTGGGTGGCACAGATCCAGGGCGACGTCGAAGCCGTGGCCCTCGTCGGCGACTTCAACTCCTACGGCCAGGAAGACCCGCTGCACGTGCTCTACGAAGCCGGCTACGTCAGCGCCGAGCAGGCGTTCGGCGTGACCACGCAGTCGTACAGCTTCTCCGGACTATCGGGATCGCTCGACCACGTGCTGCTGAACGACGAGGCACGGGGGCGCGCCAGCGGCGCCGACATCTGGAACATCAACTCCGGCGAGGCGCTGTCACTGGAGTACAGCCGCTTCCGCTCCCACGGCACCGAGTTCTACGCCGACGACGTCTACCGCTCCAGCGATCACGACCCGATCAAGGTCGGACTCAGCGCGGATGCCGCGCCGGTCGCGCTGACCCTGCTGGGGATCAACGACTTCCACGGTCGCATCGACGCCAACACCGTGAAGTTCGCCGGCACCGTGGAGCAGTTGCGCGATGCGGCATCCGGACCGGTGCTGTTCCTGTCGTCGGGTGACAACATCGGCGCGTCGCTGTTCGCCTCGTCGATCGCGCAGGACCAGCCGACGATCGATGTGCTCAACGCGCTGGAACTGGACAGCAGCGCCGTCGGAAACCACGAGTTCGACCGCGGTTGGGCAGACCTCGAAGGGCGCGTGCAGGACGCATTCGACGCCCCGCAGCTGGGCGCGAACGTCTACCTCGCCGGCACCGAGACTCCCGCGCTGCCGGAGTACTCGCTGCACGAGGCGGATGGTCTCACCGTCGGCGTGATCGGCGCCGTCACCGAGGAGACCCCGTCGCTGGTCTCGCCCGCCGGCATCACGGCGCTGGAGTTCGGCGACCCCGTCGAGGCGGTCAACCGCGTCGCGGCCGAGCTATCAGACGGCGATGCCGCCAACGGCGAGGCCGACGTGCTCGTGGCGCTCTATCACGAGGGTGCCGGTGCCGGCACGCCCGACGGCTCGACGCTCGAGGAGGAACTCGCCGCCGGTGGACCGTTCGCTGCCCTGGTGAACGACACCACCGCCGACGTGGACGCGATCTTCACGGGACACACCCACAAGGAATACGCGTGGTCGGCGCCGATCCCCGGCACCGACCGCACCCGCCCCGTGGTGCAGACCGGCTCCTACGGCGCCCGCATCGGCGAGATCACACTGACGGTGGATGCCGCCACCGGCGAGGTCGCCGCGCACACCGAGCGCAATGTCCCGCGCACCACGGTCGATGACGCGGTGCTCATTGCGCAGTACCCGCGGGTGGCGGAGGTCGACGGGATCGTGGATGCCGCAATCGCCGCCGCCGCAGAGGTCGGCAACACCGCCGTCGGTGAAGTCGCCGCCGACATCACCACGGCGCACGCCGGCGGATCGTTCGTGAACGGGGTGTGGACCGGTGGCACCCGCGACGACCGGGCGTCGGAGTCGGCGCTGGGCAACACCGTCGCGAACATGCTGCGCGATTCGCTCGCGGACCTCCCCGATGGTGCCGTCATCGGCGTCACCAACCCGGGTGGGCTGCGCGCCGAACTGTGGGACACCCAAGCGGAGTTCCAGGGGACCGCGGTGCCGGGCCTCCCAGACGGCACCGTGTCGTTCTCGCAGGCCAACGCGGTGCTGCCGTTCAACAACACGCTGGGGCTCGTGACGCTGACCGGCGAACAGTTCGTCACGATGCTTGAGCAGCAGTGGCAGACCAACGCCGACGGCACCATCCCGCAGCGGCCGTATCTGCAGGTGGGACTTTCCGACAACGTCACCTACACGTTCGACCCGGCGCTACCCGCAGGCCAGCGCATCACCTCGGTCACCATCGACGGCCAGCCGCTGGACCCGGCGGGCGAGTACCGCATCGGCACGTTCTCGTTCCTCGCCGCCGGGGGTGACAACTTCCGGGTCTTCACCGAAGGCACCGGATACGTCGACACCGGGCTGCAGGACTACGAGGCGTGGGTGGACTACATCGCCGACAACTCAGCGCTGACCCCGTCGTTCGCCAAGCACGCCGTACAGGTCAGCGGGGTGCCCGAGACGGTGGATCCCGGCGCCGCAGTGCAGTTCTCGGTGGCGGGGCTCAACCTCACCAGCCGGGGCGCGCCGGAGAACACCACCCTGTCGGTGTCACTGGGCGACACCGTGCTCGGTGAGGTACCCGTCGGCGAGGGAGCGGCGACCGTCGCGGTGACCCTCCCGGCGGATCTGCCCGCCGGGGCGGCAGCGCTGACCCTCACCGCCCAGCCGTCCGGAACCGTCGCGACCGTGCCGATCGAGGTCACCGACACCGTCGAGCAGGCCCAGACCACGACGCGCCTGGTGCCGCTGCTGCCGGTGCACGTCAACCGGTTCCTGCCCACGACGCTCGTCGCGTACGTGCAGCAGGACGGCGGGCGTCCCGACGGCGTGGTCGAATTCCGCAGGGGCGGCGCCGACGGTGCGATCGTGGGGACCGCCACCGTGCGCAACGGGCTGGCAAGCCTGCGACTGGGCACCCTCAGCCGCGGCATCCACTCCTACACGGCGGTGTTCGTGCCGAAGGACACCGTCGCCGTGGCCGGCTCGACCAGCCGCAGTGCCACCGTCAGGGTCATCGGCTGACGGTTCAGCCGGCCGGCGGTGGGGGGCAGCCCGAAGTCCCTCACCGCACGGTCGACTCGTAGGCTGAACCCATGACGGTGCAGGTCGTTTTCGTACACGGGATCCGCACGTCGGCGAGCATGTGGCGCGCCCAGGTGGACTACCTCACGGCGCGGGGGGTGGCGGCACGCCCGCTGGACCTGCCCGGCCATGGCACCCGCATGGCCGAGACGTTCACGCTGGAGGGCGCCTTCGCCACCATCGACGACGCGGTACGCGATGCCGCGACGCGGGGACCGGTGCTGCTGGTGGGCCACTCCATGGGCGGGCTGTTGGCCACCGAATACGCCGGCAGCGAGGACCGCCCGCCGCTGGATGGTCTCGTGGGGGCCTCGTGCACTGCGATCCCGCGCGGGGTGGGGCTGGCCGCCTACCGGCTGCTCGCCCGCGGGTTCGACGCGCTCCCGGGTCGGGGCATGTGGTTCACCCGGCGGATGCTCGCCCGCACCCTGCCGCCGGAGACCCGGGAGGACTTCGGAGCCGGCGGCTACGCCCTCGACGCGCAGGACGTCGCGATGCGGAGTCTGTCGGTGCTCGATCTGCTCGCGGCGCTGCGGCGCATCGAGGTGCCCACCTGGTTCGTCAACGGACAGTACGACCAGCTGCGGGTCAATGAGCGGCTCTTCACCACCCTGGTGCCGCACGCCGAACTGATCGTCGTGCCGCGCACCACCCACCTGGTGACGGCGATGCGGCCCGGGGTGTTCAACGCAGTGCTCGGACTCGCCGTGGCGACTATCGAACGAGGCGCACCCGGGCCGTCATGACGGCGCCGGCCACCGAGAACGCCCCCGCCGCGGCGAACAGGAGCCAGAACCCGCCGACCGCCGCCACCAGCAGCGCGCCCAGGAGTGGCCCGAGCAGCTGGCCGAGGTTCGCTGAGACGTTGACGATGCCGAGATCGCGGGCGTGGTCGGCGGCGGTCGGCAGCAGATCGGCGGCCAGCGCCAGCCCCACGGACGTGAATGCGCCATACCCGAGACCCAGCAGGGCGCCGGCGACGAGCGTGGTCTCATACGTCGGCGCGACGGCCAGCAGCAGCGCGGCGACGGCCTGCACGAGCGCGGATGCCACCACGATCCCGGTGCGGCGGTGCGTGCGGTCGGACACCCAGCCGCCGGCCACGGAGGCGACCACGACGAACACCGTGTAGACGAGGATCAGCAGCAGCAGGTCGTACTCCGCGTCCGTCGGATGCCGGTGCAGGCCGTAGATCAAGAAGAACAGCAGCAGGGCGGTGCCGAGCCCGTTGCCGATGTTCACGAAGAGGCGGCCGGCGAGCATCCAGGTGAAGTCGCGATCGCGCAGTGCCACCAGGCGCCCGGCCCACGACGTCTTGGCCATGGGCGGGATCTCGACGGCCGGGTCGGGCAGCAGGACCGCCGCCGCGGTGCCGAGCACGGCCATGAGCACCGCGAGCAGCAGGTAACCGGCAACGATGTCCAGCTCGAACAGGGCGATGACCCCCACTCCGACCACCAGGCCCAGCGCCTGGGCCGAGCCCACCGCGGCCGACGCGGTCCCGCGCTGGTCGGTGAGCTGGTCGGCGATGAGAGCGGTGAACGCGGCGGATGCCGTGGCGAACCCGACCGACACTCCGATCCACGAGATCCCGATCAGCCAGGGTCCGTCGGCGAACGCGGTCGCCACCAGCGCCGCCGCGGCGAGCCAGCTGCCGCCCAGTGCCCAGGGCCGACGGCGGCCGATGCGCGAGCGCGTGCGGTCGGACAGCGCACCGGCCAGCGGCCCCACCACGATGGCCGCCACTCCCCCGGCGGCCAGAACGAGCCCCGACCAGATGACCCCCGAGATCCAGCCGTCGGCGTCGTCGGGCGTGTCCAGCTGCAGCGGCAGCAACAGCTGCACTGGGACGAGCTGCACCGCCCATAGCGCCAGCCAGGCCAGGGTGAACAGCGTGAACCAGGGCGCACCGACACGGTGACCGGTCTGGGCGGGGTGCGTCATCGCGATCCTCCCCCGGCGTCTCGGCCGGGCGGCGAGCCGGTCGGGTGCCGGCGGAACCGATCATGCCGTAGGTGCGGGCGATCGTGCCAGGGTGCGGCGGTGGGTGGCCGTGACCAGGCGAGGGGCGGAGACCTGCTAAACTCGGTGCTTGACTTGCGTGTGGGCTTCCTCTCTCACACGACCGTCGTGCGGCACCCCTCTACTGTCGCCCGACATTCCACTATCACTCCGAACGAAAGATACGTCGAACGTGGCGAACATCAAGTCGCAGATCAAGCGCAACAAGACCAACGAGAAGGCACGCGAGCGCAACAAGGCTGTGAAGAGCGAGCTGCGCACCGAGGTGCGTCGCACCCGCGAAGCCATCGCCGCAGGCGACAAGGCCGCTGCCGAGAAGGCTCTCATCAAGGCGGCCAAGAAGCTGGACAAGGCCGTCAGCAAGGGCGTCATCCACGAGAACCAGGCAGCGAACCGCAAGTCGGCCATCGCCAAGCAGGTTGCCGCGCTCTGACGCACCTCGAGCATGAAGGCCCGTCCCCTCGTGGGGCGGGCCTTTTTCGTTGCCCAGGATGCCTGCGTTCTGGTGGCAGCAGTTGTCGCTCGCGCGCGTGCAAGCGACAGGAGCTTCGAGTTCATCTCTCGGCTCCTGCTAGCCTTTCTCGATGAGCGCGCCCATTGCCACTGACCGCCGCGGGAACATGCTCATCGCCATCACTACAGCGACAGCCGAAGAGCTCGACGACGCCGTAGCCCACACTCCTTGCCCGCTCGCGCTCGTCGTACTCATTGACAGTGTGACGGGAGACGTGTTGTTCGGCTTGAACACCTGGCGACGTGAGTATGAGCTTCCCGGCGGAATCGTCGAGTCCGGGGAAGCGTTCGTCGAAGCAGCTCGCCGCGAACTCGAAGAAGAAACCGCAATTCGCGTCGAGACTCTCGACCTCGTCGGTTACGCGCGTTTCGCTCTGACGGATCCGAACCGCGAGGAACTGGGAGCGGTTTACCGAGCGGAGGTCACTGGCCAGCAAGCAGCCGCCAGCGATGAGATGCAGCACTTCGTATGGAGGAAGCCGTTGAGCGAGTCGGAGCTTGCGATCTCTGCGCTCGACGACGCGATCGCAGACCGGGTGTCTCGGTCGCGGCGGAGGTCGGTCACCGCTTGACGTGCGGTGAACCCGGTCTTGATATAGGTGGCGAGGGCGGCCTCATTTGAGTTCTCCGCGACCACGACGGCGGTCGATGCGCCGGCTTGCTGCAGAGCGTACGCACCCGCGAGGGTGATGGCCGACCCGTATCCGTGACCGTGGTGGTCGCGGTGGACGCCCATGGGCTCGATCAGGCCCGGTCGGCCGGGTCCCGCGGTCCAGACACTAGTGACGGCGACGGGGACGTCGTGAGTGTCGTAACCGATCAGGTGATGCCCTGACCTGGCGAAGGGGCCGGTGGCCATCGTGATCCACCGTTGGGTCAGGCGCTGGTGGGTCGCCTCGTCGAGCGGTGTTCCCTTGAAGGCGGACCAGTGCACGCCGATCCAGACATCCGCCTTCTCGGACCCCACACTTTCCACACGGAGGTCGGCCTGGCTCGACCGACGCGGCCCCACTCGTCCGGTGAGGTCCTTGCAAAGCGGAGTCCAGGGCTCGTCGTCAGCCCAACCGCTGCGTCGAAGCTGAGCGAGCAGTGCGCGAGGGCCGCGAGCTTCGATCACAGCTTCGCTCGATGTGATCACCCCCGTTGCGGGGTCTGTCAGGTCGCCCGCGATTCGGGCGGCTAGTACCTCATCGTCGACCGCAGACGGATCCAGAGCCATCCGGAGGGCGTTTCCGTCGAGCATCGCCACAGCAACCAGTGAGGCATCACTGGTCCAGATACGCAGGTGTGTGGCGGTCTGCTCAGCGCCGACCATCGAGTGCCAGCCCACGTCACCGGGGTGGAGGTGGCCGGGCCAGTCATCGTTCTGCCAGCCGCTGAGTTCCGCGATCAAGCGCGGCAGGTCTGCCACGACTGGAGTAGCGAGTTCGATCGTCACGCGCTCCATCTAAGCGGTCCGCGAGCGACGGTCAGGTGCCGAAGGGCTGCCGTGTCGCGATGACCGTGACCAGGCGCTCGACCGCGAACACCGGGTCGCGGGATCCGCCCTTGACCTCAGCGTCGGCGCGCGCGGCGGCCTGGATCGCCATCCCCAGCGACGTCTCGTTCCAGCCCATCAGATCGCGGCGGGCGCGGTCGACCTGCCAGTCCTTCAGTCCGAGGCGGCCGGCCAGCGCGGAGGACGGCTCGCGGTGGCCCGCGACCCGCGCCATCGTGCGCAGCTTCATCGCGATCGCCGCGACCATGGGCACGGGGTCCGAACCGGATGCCAATGCCTGCCGCAGTCCCAGCAGCGCCTCGCCGTACCGCCCGGCGATGGCGGTGTCGGCCACGGCGAACGCCGACGTCTCGACACGACCGCCGTAGTAGCGCGTGACGATGGCCTCGGTGATGTCGTCAGGGACGTCGGAGATGAGCTGCTGGCAGGCAGCGGCGAGCTCCGTGAGATCGTCGGCGAACGCCGAGACGAGCGCGCGCAGCGCGCCGGGGACGATGCGCTTGCGGGCAGCGGAGAACTCCCCCGCCGCGAAGTCATAGCGGTCGCTGTCGCGTTTGACCGCGGGGCACGCGACTTCGACGCCGCCGCCGGTGCCCGCGCGGATCGCGTCGAGCAGTTTCTTGCCGCGCACGCTCGCGCCGGTGTGGCGCAGTACCACCGTCGCGCCGTCCTGCGGGTGTTCGAGGTACGAGATCGCCTCAGCCAGGAATGTGTCGGAGCACTTCTCTACCCCTGACACCCGTACCAGGCGCGGCTCGCCGAACAGCGAAGGCGACGTCACCCCCAGCAGCGTGCCGGCGGCGTAGTCATCGGCGCGGACGTCGGTGACCTCGAGGCTCGGGTCCTCGGCGCGCAGAAAGTCGCGCACACCGGCGATGGCGCGTTCGGCGCAGACCTCTTCGGGGCCGGACACCAGTACGATCGGCGCCGGTTCCGGACTGCGCCACGACAGCTGGCGGATCTTGCTGGCGGGGGCCTTGCCGGCCGGCTTGCGCGCTGCGGGTCTGCGCGCGGGAGATGCCATGACTCCAGCCTATCCCGCGGCACCGACGCCCCACCGGCGGGGGCGCGTGTTGGTGGTTCGCTATGCTGAGAATTTCGGTGCGAACCCCCGCGGAATGGATGACGCGCCCGCAAGCAGCACGGCCGGATCGTCGTCGACGCTCCGAAGACATTACCTCTCTCAGGCAGGGGCCACGTTGGCCAGTACGACCATTTTCCGTTCATTCATCGTCGCCGCGGCGGGCATCGGTCTCGCCGCATCGCTGGCCATCGGCGGAGGATCCGCCGCATCGGCCGCGACCGTCATCGACGGGCCCATCGACCTCGGCACAGCCGCCGAGTTCGCGGTCCTCGGCGCGAGCGCGGTGACGAACACCGGCACTTCCGTCCTCAATGGGGATCTCGGCGTTTCGCCTGGGACCTCGATCACCGGGTTCGGCCCCGGCATCGTCACCGGCACCGTCCACCAGAAGGATGCCGAGGCCGCGCGAGCGCAGACAGCCGCCACCACCGCGTACAACGTCGCTGCCTCCCTTACGCCGACGCAGACCGGGATCGGCGAACTCAGCGGGCTCAGCCTGACACCGGGGGTCTACAACGGCGGCGCACTGCAGCTGTCCGACAACGGCATCCTCACCCTGGCCGGGAACGCCAACTCGGTGTGGGTGTTCCAGGCGTCATCCACGCTGACGATCGGTTCGGACACCCAGATTCTCATCACCGGCGGCGCGAACGCGTGCAACGTGTTCTGGCAGGTCGGCAGCTCGGCGAGCCTGGGCATCGACGCGCAGTTTCACGGCACGATCGTCGCCGATCAGGCGGTGACCGCCACAGCGGGCGCCGACATCACCGGCCGCCTCATCGCGCGGAATGCAGCCGTCACCCTCGCAGGCAACACCATCACCGCCCCGACCGGATGCGCGCCGCCGGCCACACCCTACGAGACCGTCGCCCCGGTGATCACCTCAGGCGCCCCCACGGGCGCGATCGCCGGCACCCCGTACGCGTTCACCGTGACGGCAACCGGGACGCCGCGCCCCACCTTCTCCGTGATCGGCGTTCTGCCTGCAGGCCTCACGCTGGATGCCACGACCGGCGTCATCTCGGGCACGCCGACCACCGCGGGAGAGAACACCTTTACCATCGTCGCCGGCAACGGCACGACGCCCTCAGACGGGGAGACGTACACGGTAGTCGTCGAGCCCGCAGCCGTGGCGGCACCCGGACCCGCACCTGCTCCGGAACCGGGACCCGCACCCGCACCGGAACCGGCGCCCGCACCTGCTCCGGGACCGGGACCTGCGCCCGCTCCGGACCGCGCCCCGGCATTTGTACCCGCACCGGCTTACGAAGCCGGCACGACCACCGGTGACGCTACGGAACTGGCCTACTCGGGCTCGAACGCGGTCAACCCGCTCGCCGGCGGCGCGCTTCTGCTTCTGAGTGGTGCCGCTCTCGTCCTGGTCGCCCGCCGTCGCCGACTTGCCGGCTCGTCTCGCTCCTGACCTGACGAGCCTCGGCCCGTCTTCGCGAGCGGGCCCCGCCACAGCGGCGGCGCCCGCTCGCGCCACACTCCGACTCCGCGCTCGTCCGTAGAGAGCACGACGATGCCGTCACGATCGGTACGCGCGATCGTCGCGCCCATATTCGCCAGCAGGTTGAGGATCTCGGCACGCGGATGCCCGTACTCGTTGTCGGCACCGACGGTCACGACCGCGACAGCGGGACGCAGCGCCCGATACAGCTCATCGGCCTGGTCCGCGCTGCCGTGGTGGGCGACTTTCACCGCGTGGTACCGCGAAAGCAGCTCGCCTGACGCCAGGAGCGCCCGTTGCGGCGCCGCCGACAGATCGCCGAGGAACAGGCTCGACGGCACGTCGCCACCGACCACTTCCAGCACGACCGAGGCGTCGTTGCCGGAGGCGAAGGCCGCCGAGCGGGTGGGCGGCCACAGCACACGCCAGCGTGCGTCACCCAGCTGCCCGGCGGCATCCGTCGTCCCGGCGACCAGCCGTGCACCCGCGTCGAGAAGCCGTCGCAGCGTGGCACGCGCCCCGGCCTCCAACGCCGGGCCATGCAGCACGACATCGACACGACCCGCCAGCGCTTCCGCTCCCCCGATGTGGTCGGCATCGAAATGGGTCAGCACGAGCAGGTCGATACGGTCCACGCCGAACCGGTGCAGGCACCCCTCCAGCGCGTCACGATCGGGACCGGTGTCGATGAGGGCGATCGCGCCGGCGGAGCGCACCAGCACGGCGTCTCCCTGCCCCACGTCGCATGCGGCGACGGTCCACCGTGACGGCACGGTGAGCGGGCCGAGCACGCTCGACAAGGCCGCCCCGCCCGCGCCGACTCCGAGCAGAAGGGCCAGCATCAGCGCGCTGCCCGCACGCACGGTGCGCAGAAGCGGGGTCGCACCGCGCGCGATGCACACCACCGCGATCGCGGCCCCTACCGTAGCTAGCAGCACGACGCCCCAGCCGCCCTCCGGCCAGGGCACAGACGCCGCGGGGAGGCGCGACACGGTGTCGGCGGTGCCCGCGATCCAGGCGGCCGGCACCCAGGCGAGCGCAGTCAGGCCCGACTGCACGAGCGGAAAGGGTGCCGCCATGCACGCCGCAAGCCCGACGATCGTCGCGATGGGCGCCGCGGGCGCGACGAGCAGGTTGGCCGCGATCCCGTAGAGCGAGACCGAGGGTTCCAGCACGATCAGCAGCGGCCCGCAGACCAGCTGAGCCGCCAGCGGCAGCGACAGCGCGAGGGCGAGCGGGCGCGGCATCCATCGGGAGATGCCGTCTGCCAGTGGCCCCGCCAGCAGCAGGAGTGATGCGGTCGCGGCGGCCGACAGTGTGAACCCGATCTCCCCTGCCAGCCACGGATCGCCCACCAGCAGCACCAGGACCGCCAGGCACAGCACCGACAGCCCCGCACCGACGCGGCCGAGCATCACCCCCAGCATCGCGATACCGGCCATGACTGCGGCGCGTACCACGCTCGGTTCGGGAGTGACGAGCACGACGAATCCCGCCAGCGCCACGAGCGCGACGGCGACGCGGATGCCGCGACGGGCACCGCACAGCGCCGCCGCGGCGAACGCGATACCCACCACGAGGGCACAATTCGCACCAGACACCGCGGTCAGGTGTGACAGCGATGACGTCTTCATGGCGGCATCCAGTTGCTCGGAGACCGCGGCCGTGTCGCCGACGGCAAGGCCCGGCACGAGGTTCGCGCCCGGCGGCGGCAGATCCGAGGTGGAGGCCACCAGGCTCTGGCGCAGGTGAGCCGCGGCGGCGAGGGCGCCCTGGGGCGCGGCCAGCACGGTGAGACCGGTGCCGGCCTGCAGGACGAGCACCGCGCGCTCCCCCGGGTCGGCGGGGAACGCCGTGCCGAGCACCTCGATACGCGCGCCCGGAGCGAGGGCGCCGTGCCCCGTGACGTCTCCTGGCGCAACTCGCACCGTGACCGGCAGCGAGACGGGGTACTCGTCGGGACCGACGCCGATCCGCTCGGCGACGGCGTCGAACCCCAGCCCGCCTGCCGAGGGCTCGACTTTGCCTGTCACGGTCGCCTGCACGCGCAGCGCGCGGCCGCCGTCGACGGGGAGGTGCTCGGTCGTGCGTCCCGGCTGGGCGAGGGAGAGGTGCGAGAGCGCGGCAGCGGCACCGGCACACGTGATCACGACCACGGTGGCCACCGTCCGAGCCCTCGGTGTTGCGACAGCCAGGGCCAGCGCGCCGAAGCACAGCACCCACACCACGACCGCGGCACCCGCGGCCGCGTCGGGGTGCGCCGCGCCGAGGAGCGCCGCCGCCCAGGCGCCGGCGGCGGCCGGGACGAGCCGCAGGTCGCGTCTGCGGGCCCGGCGCAGGCTGGTCATCCCGTCACGCTAGGCGCGCCGCCGACGGTCGTGGGTGCGGCTGTGGCCGATCCGTGGATCACCCGGGGGCGCAGCAAACGGTTGAGGAGCCTGCGCAGTCGCCGCAGCTATTCCGTCCAGATACTCACCAGGGCCAGGACGAACCCCGGCAGCGTGACGGGTGTCTTCCACCGACAGGTCTGGGCGTTTAAAGCGTGGGAAAGTGTCCGCGTAATTCGATCCTGCTTCAGCGCACGAATTACTGCTCGTCACCGGCAGCGACTCCCTCGATACCGTCGTCGTCTACCTCGCATGCTCGTGATCGACTCAACATCGATTCCCCCAGCCGAATTGGTTCCCCAACTGCAGAGCGCCGGGGAGGGTGAGTGCGCGTGGTCTGCGACTCCGCGCAAGACGTCGACAGCGCTCCGCCGCATCAGGCGGATGGCCCAACCCGGTGACGAACAGAGATCCCGAATGTCCCGCGTGCGGGTGGCAGGTATCTCCGGCACTACTCACGTCCGGTGAGTCGAAGGCCGATCTGGATGCTCGCCTGCGTACTCGCGGCGGTGTTCGTGCTGTTCGGCGTGAGCGTCGCGGCGTGGGGGTCGTGGTGGCGCTTCGAAGGGATGCCCACCGCTGAGGAGTGGTTCGCACTCTTCGGTGTGAGCGCGCTCGTCGCGCTCGCGTTCGCCTGGTACCAGATACGGCAGGTCGACCACTCCAACCGGCAGCCCATCGCCTCGAACGCGCATAGCCAGCGGGTCAATATGGAGGGCGTACGTCCCCGAGTGCTCTGGCTCGACAAAGACGCGCTGGCTTTCCTACGGACGGCTCCGGGCAGTCGGCCCCCGCGGCCACGGACGAGGGGCGTCAAAACGCTACGCCGGCGAGCTAACGGCACCCCCTGATCGGCGTGTTCGAATATTCGGCAGCAGAGTCGTGTCATGAGAATGCGGGAGAGCCCTGGTCGATGTGATACTCAGGTGGTGACTGCACTCTCCGCCCGAGCCGAAGAGATCGCTGCGCACCTCGTCCGCCACGAGACTGGCGCAGACGTCATCCCCCACGACGTCAATGGCCGCCAAGCAGCCGTTGATTTCCGTCTCGAGTGGCCGGATGGGCGGGTCGGCGCTTTGGAAGTCACGCTAGTGACTGAGCAAGCGTCAATTGCATGGCAAGGCATGGCCATGAAGGAAGGTTGGTGTTGGCCGGCCAAGACCTCATGGGAGTTCCGGCCCAGCGGAGTCAACTTCCGCTACAAGCGCACGCGGCAAGTCGCGATCAAGGCCGTCGCGCTCTGCGATCAATGGTCCGTCGACGACCCCACCGATCTCCCTGACGAGGTGGTAGCGGCTGAGCCGGAGCTCGCGAGGTTCTTGGCGGACGACATCGGGCGCCTCAAACGCACACCATTCGAGCCAGGTATCAAGCTCTACATGAGCACGACCGCCGAGTTCGTGGAAGCTGCCCCGGCTGACTTCTCGCGAGTGGTGGAGTCGTGGCACGAGTACCCGCACCTCGCGCCCCATCTCGCGAAGATCAAGCGCGCGTTGCAGTCCGACCAGCGACACCTATTCGTTGTTGTCGTGAGCGAAGCCTTGCCCGTTCGGTTCTTTACAGACGACTTCGATGCGCCGGAGGCGCCCCCACGGGGCTTCGAGGACGTGGACGCGCTCTGGGTTTGGTCTGACTACTGGCACCGCTACCTCGTCCACAAGGACGCCACATGGTCCTGGATCGACTTCCCACCGGAGCAAACGACGTAGGGTCCGACTTCCACCTCTCCGCCCGACAGTCCAGTCACCTCACGCGGGGCGGACCTACCTCATTGGCTGCCGTCCTGGACGACGCGGATACGATGCGAGGAGCGCCGACGCCCACGCCCCGGCGGCGGCCGGCACGAGCCGCAGGTCGCCTCTGCGGGCCCGGCACAAGGCTGGTCATCCCGTCACGCTGGGCGCGCCGCCGACAGTCGTGGGTGCGGCAGTGGCCGATCCGTGGATCACCCGGCGGCGCAACGGACGGTGGAGGAGCCTGCGCGATCACGATCAGCATCGGGTCTCGTCTCCACAGGACGGATGTCTGACGCGCACAGTACTCCGCGGGCACACGCCCCGCCATGGCTCACAGCGTCACCAGATCCCGCAGCGCTGCGAGCATCTTGTCGCCGATGCCGGGGACGGCCAGCAGATCGTCGACGCTGGTGAACCGGCCGTTCTCGTCGCGCCAGTCGATGATGCGCTGGGCGAGGGCGGGTCCGATGCGCGGGAGTGTGTCCAGCGCCGCGAGATCGGCGGTGTTGAGATTCACCTTGCCGCCGCCGGGAGGAGCTGCTGCGCCCGGTGCCGTCGCAGCCGGAACCGCTTCGCCGACGACCGGCACATGCAGTTGCTCGCCGTCGCCGACGATGCGCGCGAGGTTCACCGCCGCCTCGTCTGCTCCCTCGCCGAATCCGCCCGCCGCGGCGATGGCGTCGACGACGCGCGCTCCGTCGTCGAGCCGGTAGAGCCCGGGAACGGCGACCGCCCCCGAGACGTGGACGTACACCGCCGCCACCGGCGCGGACGGGCCGGGCGTGGCATCCGTCTCGGTGATCGTGACCGTCTCGACCGGGGCGGCAGTGGAGCGCAGGATGCCGATCGCCACCGTCACGGCGAGGGCCGCGATGACCACGACTGTGACCGCGCCGACGCCGAGACGCCGCCGGGCGCGCGGTGCGGTGTGCTCGCCGGTCACTCCGCCACGCTAGGCGCGGCGTCTCCTCCGCATCGCGGCGTGTGGCCGCATCCGTGGAGGGTCGCGGTGTCCCGCGCGCCGTGGAGGAAGCGCCAGCGCGCGGATGCCGCTTGTACGCGGCCGCGCGCGACGCGGGCACCGCGCGTCGCGGCATCCGCAGCCCGCCGCCACTTCTTCGGAGAACGCCGGTTCTTCGGACCGAAACGCCCGGATCGGTCCGAAGAACTGCAATTCTCCGAAGAAATGGCGCGCGGATGCCGCCGCTCACCCGCGTCGCGGCATCCGCAGCCCGCCGCCACTTCTTCGGAGAACGCCGGTTCTTCGGACCGAAACGCCCGGATCGGTCCGAAGAACTGCAATTCTCCGAAGAACTGGCGCGCGGATGCCGCCGCAAGCGACCGCGCGCGAACGCGGCCGCCTCGCGGCAGGCCTCAGGCGGTGGTGAAGCTGACGACCTTCGGGGCGCGCACGACGGCGCGCGTGATCTCACGACCGGCAAGCGAACGCACGACGCGCTCGTCGCCACGGGCGAGGGCCTCGAGGTCGGCCGCGTCGATACGCGCTGCCACGTCGAGCGTCGCCCGCACTTTGCCGTCGATCTGCACGATGGCCTTCACCGAATCCTCGACCAGCAGCGTCGGGTCTGCCTGACGCCACGGCACGAGACCGACGAACGGCTCGTAGCCGAGGATCTCCCACATCTCCTCCGCCGTGTGCGGTGCAAACAGATCCAGGATCATTGCGGTCGCCTCGGCGGCCTCGCGCACGGCAGGGTCGGCAGGGCCGGCCCCGGTGTCGATGGTCTTGCGGGTGGCGTTGACCAGCTCCATCAGGCGAGCGACCACGACGTTGAACTTGGTCTGCTCCACCAGCGCGGGCGCGTCGGCCAGCAGCCGGTGCGTCACGCGGCGCAGCGCGGTGTCACCCTCGGCCCAGACGACATCGGGCTTGCTGGTGACGTCGTTCGCGACGCGCATCGCGCGCGCCAGGAACTTCGCGGCACCGACCGTGGAGACGTCGGCCCAGTCCTTGTCGTCCTCGACGGGCCCGGCGAACGCCAGTCCCACGCGCAACGCGTCGGCGCCGTGGGCGTCGAGCTCCTCCTGGAACAGCACCAGGTTGCCCTTGCTCTTGGACATCTTGGTGCCGTTGAGGATCACCATGCCCTGGTTGATCAGGCTCGAGAACGGCTCCGTGAAGTCGACCTGACCCATGTCGTACAGCGCCTTGGTGATGAAGCGCGCATACAGCAGGTGCAGGATCGCGTGCTCGACGCCGCCGATGTAGAAGTCCACCGGACCCCAGCGGTCGGCCTCGCGCTGCGAGAACGGCTGGGTGCTGTCGCCGGGCGAGAGGAAGCGCAGGAAGTACCACGAACTGTCGACGAACGTGTCCATCGTGTCGGGGTCGCGCAGCGCCGGCTCGCCGGTCTCGGGGTCGACGGTGGTGACCCAGTCGGTGGCGGCGCCCAGCGGCGACGCACCCTTCGGGGTGAGGTCCAGACCCTGCACCGACGGCAGCTCGACGGGCAGCTGGTCGGCCGGCACCGGCACGATGCGGTCATCGGCGGTGTGGACCATCGGGATCGGCGTGCCCCAGAACCGCTGGCGGGAGATCAGCCAGTCGCGGAGGCGATAGGTCTTCGCCGCGCGACCGGTGCCGGATGCCTCCAGCAGCTCGATCGCCTTCGCGATCGCGTTGCGCTTGTTCATGCCGTCCAGAGGGCCCGAGTTGATCAGACGCCCCTCGCCGGTGAGCGCGATGCCGGTCTTGGCGGGGTCGAGTTCATCGGATGCCAGGTCGCCGGCGGCATCCACCGGCTCACCGGCGTCATCCACCTCGATCACCGGGATCGACCCGGTGACAGGGGCGGTCGTGTCGACCACCACCCGTACAGGCAGGTCGAAGGCGCGGGCGAAATCAAGGTCACGCTGGTCGTGGGCTGGGACGGCCATGACGGCGCCGTGCCCGTAGTCGGCCAGCACGTAGTCGGCCGCCCAGATCGGCAGCCGCTCCCCGTTGATCGGGTTGATGGCGTACCGCTCCAGGAAGACACCGGTCTTCGGGCGGTCGGTGGACTGGCGGTCGATGTCGGTTTCCTTCTGGACGCTCGACAGGTAGTCCTGGAAGCGCATACGCACCTCGGCGGAGGCGCCGGCGACCAGCTCCGCGGCCAGATCGGAATCGGGAGCCACGACGAAGAACGTCGCACCGTGCAGCGTGTCCGGCCGCGTCGAGAAGACGGTGACCTTGTCGGCGCGCCCCTCAATCTCGAAGTCGATGTCGGCGCCGACGGAGCGGCCGATCCAGTTGCGCTGCATCTGCAGCACCTTGTGCGGCCAGAACCCCTCGAGCTGGTTCAGGTCGTCCAGCAGCCGGTCGGCGTAGTCGGTGATGCGGAAGTACCACTGCGTGAGCTTCTTCTTCACGACTTCGGTGCCGCACCGCTCGCAGTGCCCGTCCACGACCTGTTCGTTCGCCAGCACGGTCTGGTCCTTGGGGCACCAGTTGACCGGGCTCTTCTTGCGGTACGCCAGCCCGCGCTCGAACAGCTGCTGGAACAGCCACTGGTTCCAGCGGTAGTAGTCGGGGTCGCTGGTGTGCAGCACCCGGCTCCAGTCGAACGAGACGCCGTACTGCTTGAGGCTCTCCTTCTGCTGGTCGATGTTGGCGTACGTCCACGCGCGCGGGTCGGCACCGCGGGTGATGGCGGCATTCTCGGCCGGCAGACCGAACGAGTCCCACCCGATGGGGTTGAGCACGTTGTAGCCGCGGTGGCGCCAGAAGCGCGCCACGATGTCGGAGTAGAGGTAGTTCTCGGCGTGCCCCATGTGCAGGTCGCCGGAGGGGTACGGGAACATCGCCAGCACGTACTTGCGCGGGCGGGTGTCGGTGTCGCCACCGGCGCGGAACGGATCGGCCTGCTCCCAGAGTCGCTGCCACTTCTCCTGAATCGCATGCACGTCGAAGCCGACGCTGTCGCCGGTGGAGTCTGAGAGAGGCGTCTGGGACACGGAAAAGGCCAATCGTGGGAGTGCTCGGGTAGCGCAAAGCGCGTCGTCCCACATTACCGGAATGTGTCTGTCACCACTCTGACGGCAACTGCGCTCCCAGCGCGGCCAGCGGCGCCCGGGCCTTCAGCGCGACCTCGGCCACTTCGGCGGCAGCGTCGGATCCCCACGTGATCCCGCCGCCGGCTCCGACGTAGGCGCCCCCCGCGTGCACCACCACGGAACGGATGACCATCGCCAGGTCGGCGGCGCCGTCGGATCCGACCCAGCCGAAGCAGCCGGCGAACACACCCCGCGGGCCCCGTTCCAGCCGGTGCAGGATCGTCATGGCCGACCGCTTCGGCGCCCCGCTCATGCTGCCGGCAGGAAACGTCGCCGCGAGCAGATCGCCCACCGTGACCTCGGGCAGCAGGCGGCCCTCGACCGTGCTCACCAGCTGGTGCACAGCGGGGTAGGTCTCCACGGCCAGCAGCTGGTCGACGGCGACGGATGCCGGTTCACACACCCGTGACAGGTCGTTGCGCATGAGGTCGACGATCATGACGTTCTCGGCGCGCTCTTTGGCACTGGCCTGCAGTTCGGCCGCCGATGCGGCATCCTGCGCGGCATCCGCCCCGCGCGGCCGGGTGCCCTTGATCGGTCGGGTGTGCACGACCCCGTCCGAGACCTGCAGGAACCGCTCCGGGCTGGCGGAGATCAGGGCCACGCCGTCACTGCGAATGAGCCCGCCGTGGTGGGAGGGTGACGAGGTACGCAGGCGCAGGTGCACGGCATGGGCATCGAACGGCGCGGATGCCGGGACGTCGAAGCGCGTCGTCAGGCACAGCTGATAGGCGTCGCCCTCGCGGATCGCGTCGCGGCACTGCTCGATCTGGTGCGCGTACTCCTGCGCACTCAGGCGCGCGCGGGCCCGGTGCGGCGCTGCCGCCGGCACTGAGGGCGTCGCGGCTGCCGACCAGGACGTGACCTGCGCGGCGAACGCGTCGACCTCGTCGGGGGGCGCGACGGCCCACAGCCGCTTGCGCGCGTGGTCGACGGCGACGAAGCGAGTCGCGCGCAGCCACAGCTCTTCGGGGGCCGCGGAATCCTCTTCGTACGCAGCGCCGGCGCGGCCGGACGCGCGGTCGTAGCCCATCCAGCCGATCCACCCGCCGTGGAACGGGCCCCACGGCTCCGGTGCGCAGCGGTGCGGCGCGCCCAAGACCACGGCCTGTACGACCGAAGGGTCGGTCTCCGGGTCGCCGACTCCCATCCAGCTCCACCCGGTGGTGGCATCCGGTCCGGCATCCAGCCAGTAGGCGTGCTGCTCGTTTGCCGGGCCGGCGGCGAACACCGCCGACGGATCTGCCCAGCGCAACGGGAGGGCGGACAGAGTGGGTAGCACCTTCTCAGGCTAGAGGGCGGGGTGCGGCCCTAGGCTCGGAGCGTGAACGAGTTCCTCACCTGGATTCTTGACGCGGTTCAAAGCGTGGACCCGGTGCTTCGGACGGTGTTGGCGGGACTCGCAATCATGCTGGAGACCAGCGTTCTGATCGGTCTCGTCGTCCCGGGCGACACCGTCGTCATCGTCGCCGGCACCGCGGTGGCCTCACCGCTGGAGGCGGTGCTGCTGGTCGTCGCGGTGATCCTGGGGGCGCTGGCGGGCGAGAGCATCGGATTCTGGCTGGGCCGCGTGCTCGGGCCCCGCATCCGCTTCTCCCGCGTGGGAGCGAAGATCGGCGAGCACAACTGGGTGCGGGCCGAGGTGTATCTGCGCAGGCGCGGCGGGCCGGCCATCTTCATCTCGCGCTTTCTGCCCGTGCTGCATTCGCTGGTGCCGTTGACGGTCGGCATGAGCGGCTTCGCGTACCGCCGATTCCTGGCCTGGACAGCGCCCGCGTGTGTGCTGTGGGCGATCGCGTACGTCGGTGTGGCGGCCGCAGCCGCGGGCACCTATCGGGAGCTATCCGACCAGCTGCACTCCGCCGGCTACATCTTCGTCGGCATCATCGTGGCGTTCCTGCTGCTGGCATACCTGGCCAAGCTCCTGATTTCGCGCCGTGAACGGCGCCATTTGGATGCCGAAGACACCCCGTCGTCACCACATGCTGGAGAGGGCATGGGAGACTGATCGGGATGCCCGGCACAGACCCCGCAACCTCGCGCCCGAAGATCCTCTGGATAGCGCGTCTGGAGTACCGCTTCCATTCCTGGCGTGAGCGCCGGGCGAGGCGGCGCGGCCAGCGCCCGACCGTCGCTGCGTTCCCCGGATATGGGGGCCCTGACTGGGTCCGCGTGCTCGGACGCGTGCTGATCGTTCCCTCGGTACCCGCTGATGCCAGCGGCGAATTCGCCGGCGTGCGGGGGTGGCGCAGCTTCGCGTCGGTTCCGGTGGGCTTCGCCCAGGTCCGCATCGAGATCGATGGCGTCGTGCACGAGGTCGTTGCCGATCGGGGCGGTGTGATCGACCAGACGTTGCCGGGGACGCTGGAGCCTGGGTGGCAGCCGATCACCATGTCCGTCGAAGACGGTGAACCGGTCGAGACCCGCGTGTTCATCGTTGCCCCGGATGTGCGCTTCGGGATCGTCTCGGACGTCGACGACACCGTCATGGTCACCGCTCTCCCTCGTCCGCTCGTCGCGGCGTGGAACTCGTTCGTCCTGGACGAGCATGCACGCCAGCCGGTTCCGGGCATGGCCGTGCTGCTGGAGCGGATCGTCCGTGAGAACCCGGGCTCCCCGATGGTCTACCTCTCCACGGGTGCCTGGAATGTCGCGCCCACCCTCATGCGGTTCTTGCGGCGCCATGTCTTTCCGCCGGGCGCGATGCTGCTTACCGACTGGGGACCGACGCACGACCGGTGGTTCCGCAGCGGGCAGATGCATAAGGCGGAGAACCTCGCGCGCCTGGCGCGAGAGTTCCCGCAGATCAAGTGGCTCCTGCTCGGTGACGACGGCCAGCATGATGATGCGTTGTACACGGCCTTCGCCGTCGAGCATCCGGACCACGTCCGTGCGGTGGCGATTCGGCGCCTGTCCGCGACCGAAGCGGTGCTCGCCGGTGGGCGCACGGTCGTCGACGACCACTCGGCGGCCGGCGTGCCGTGGGTGACGGAGTCCGACGGCGCAGGCTTGCTCGACCGCCTCGCCGGCGTCGGGGTGCTTCAGCCCGATCCCCCTGTCTAACACCGGGTGACGCGGCGCCGGGCTCGGATGTCGGACCCGCCGCGTACGCTTGCAGTCATGTGTGGTCGCTTCGTCGTCGCCAATGTGGCATCCGAACTGGTCGGCGTCTTGCGCGTCGATGTCGAAGGCGATGTGCTGCCTCAGCCGTCGTACAACATCGCGCCCACGGCGCGGGCGGCGATCGTGCTCGATTCCGCCAAGACCGAGCCGGCGACCCGTCGCCTGGAGTCGGCGCGGTGGGGATTGGTGCCCGGCTGGGCGAAGGACCCGAGCGTCGGTGTGCGGGCGTTCAACGCCCGGGCCGAAGAGCTCGAAGACAAGCCGATGTTCCGCAACGCGCTCATCAAGCGGCGCGCCGTGGTGCCGGCATCCGGCTACTACGAGTGGAAACAGGTCGACGGCGGCAAGGTGCCGCACTACATCCATCCCGCCGACGACCAGCCGATGTTCTTCGCCGGACTGTACGAGTGGTGGAAGGACCCGCAGAAGGCCGACGATGACCCCGAGCGGTGGCTGTTGAGCTTCACGATCCTCACGCGGGAATCGATCGGGCGGCTGGGGTCGATCCACGACCGCATGCCGCTGTTCATCGACGGCGACTTCGCCGATGCGTGGCTGGATACCGACACCGACGACCACAACGTGCGCGATCTGCTGGATGCCGCGATCGACGCTGCCCCCGCCCTTGCGGACACGCTCGAGGACCACGTGGTCTCCGCAGCCGTCGGCAACGTGCGCAACGACTCCCCCGACCTCATCGAACCGGTCGGCTGAGTCCCCTCACCCGCGCGGGTGCTCGGCTACTCCCTCGCGTACGGCGGCGAGACCGTGCCGTCCCCGGCGCCGCTGCTTGCCGAAATGAGGGGATCTGCCGAAATGCGGGCCGGATGCCGGTGCGGGTGCGCATCCGGGCAGATCTCCGCATCTCGGGCGACGGGCGCGGGCACCGGGACCCCGCGTAGGCTCGAAGGATGACCCTCGCCACGCACACCGACACGGTGCTGACCCGTGCGCAGTGGCAGGACCGGGAGCATGCGCACCACGAACGTGCGGACGCGCTCACCGCTGGCCGGCGCGACCGGGCCGCCCGCGGGCAGACCCACCCGGTCGATGACTTCCTCTACACGTACTACTCGTACAAGCCCGGGCTGCTGCGGCGCTGGCATCCGGGAGCCGGGGTGGAGTTGGCGGATGCCGCGGACACCGACCGCTCCGCCTGGCGCTGGTACAGGCCCGGCGCAGGTGGCGGCAGCCTGCGCATCGACGCCGCAGGTTTCGCCGCCGCGAAGTCGGACCTGCTCTCCCTCTGTGAGCGGATGCTGCGGCTCACGGCCGCGCGTACGCCGCGGTTCGGCTGCTTCGGACTGCACGAGTGGGCGATGGTCTACCGCGCGCCGGAAGCCCGCCACGCCGTCCCGCTGCGGTTGGGGCAGGCGGGCACCGATGACGTGGTCGACGCGCACGAACTGCGGTGCACCCACATCGACGCGTTCCGGTTCTTCACCGACGACGCCGTCCCCCGCAACCGATTCATCCCCACGCGTGCCGACCAGCCGCTGCGCGAGCAGCCCGGCTGCCTGCACGCCGGGATGGACGTCTACAAGTGGGCGATGAAGCTCGGCCCGCTCGTGCCGGGTGAGCTGATGCTCGACGCGTTCGAGCTCGCCCGCGACATCCGCGCCCTCGACATGGCTGCTTCCCCCTACGACCTCGCGGACTGGGGCGTGACGCCTGTCGCGATCGAGACCGCCGAGGGCAAGGCCGAGTACGTGCGGCAGCAGCGCGGCTTCACCGAACGCGGCAACGCGCTGCGGACGGCGATCCTCGACGCCTGGCGTCCGGTTCAGTCCGCGGGCTGACAGTCCGCGCAGGGCAACAGCGCACCGGGCGTGTGCTGCAGCCGCAGTTCGGTGACGCGGGTGGCCGCTTCCGCCAGTCGCTCGGGCGCCAGCGCACCGGAATCCGCTGCGGCGGCGATCCCATCGACGATGCGTCCGGCCGTGCCGGCATCGGAGAGCATCACGGCCATCACCATGTCGTTGCCCGCCGCGATCGCGGCGACCGCAGTGGCGACCGGGTCGGCGTACCGCGGGTCGCCGGTGTTCTGCAGCATACCCAGATCGTCGGTGATCGACACCCCGTCGAAGCCGAGGTCCTCCCGGGCGACGCGGTGCCACTCCGCGGACAGAGTGGCGGGGGTCGGGTCGACCGCGGTGTAGACGAGGTGACCGAACATCAGCACCTGCGCCCCCGCGTCGATTCCGGCTCGGAAGGGCGCGGCATCCGCCTGCTCCCACTCCTCACGGGAGAGGTCGGTCGTCGGCAGCATGTGGTGAGAGTCCCCCGGCGCCGCGCCGTGTCCGGGGAAGTGCTTGAGCGTGCTCGCCACCGCGCCTGCTTCGCCCGTGACGGCGGCGGTGACCCGTTCGGCCGAGGGCTGCGGCATCGTGCCGAGGGCGCGGCGGAAGATGAAACTGCCCGAATCGGCGGGGACATCGCCGACGATGCCGAAGTTCACGTTCACGCCCGCCCGCTGCAGCAGGGCGCCGCGGCCGGCAAAGGCATCCGTCGTGGCCGCCGCCGGAGCGTCCTTCAGCGTCACCGCGCCGGGATAGTCGTCCCAGGGCAGGCGGGTCACGTCGTCACCCTCCTCGTCGATGCCGATGAGCGGGGGCAGCGCCGGGTCGACGCTGAGGGACTCGGTGACGGCGCGCAGCGCGGCCTCGTCGGCGGGGATGTTCGACCCCATCAGGATGAACCCGCCCAGACCGGTGGCCGCCATGTAGTCGCGCAACACGGCGGGGTCGGTTGTGGGGATGTGTCCCATGACGACGGATGCCGCGCGCTCACGGGCCGACATCTCGGCCACCAGCCTGTCGGCGCGCGCTGAAACAGCGGCGTCGTCGGCCGACGTGACCGTGACCGTGGAGCCGCTCCCCGCCCCGGCGCCCGCGCCGGAGGCGGCCGCCGGCATGACCAGCCCCAGCGTCACGGCGCACGCCGCAACCCCCACAATTCGCACAACACGACGCATCGGGCCAGTGTACGTGCGGCATCCGACGCGCCCTTGGGAGTGCGCTCAGAAGCCCAAGACGGGCTGACGCAGAATCGTCCGCAGCTTGGCGGGCTCGACCCTGCGGAAGTCGCTGAGGTAGATCTCGTGGTGCTTCCCCGTCAGCCGCAGTCCGGCATCCGGGATGAATTCGTGATGCATCCGGTCGAGCACGCCCGCTTCGTCATCGAACGAGCCGATGTGCAGCGTCTGGACACAACGGCCCTCGGTGAGGGTCTCCAGGCGCAGGTCATCGAGCCGGGCCGGCCGATCACGGCTGCCGGCGACCGTGGCCACTGCGGAATCGAACATGTCCGGCGTGATCCAATCTGGCACCATCATCAGCGCGGTCCACTGCCAAGCGGACTTGTCGCGCCGTGCGGTGAAAGCATCCATGTCCTCCGCCCACCACAGCGCCTCCAGCGGCATCACGACGTAGTCGCGGTCCAGTTGCTGCTTGCTGGCGAACTTCAGCTTGTAGCCCACGGGGAACAGTGTCGAGATGGCATCCGCGAACGCGGACGTATTCGGGTCACCCTGGCCGTCGACAGCGAGGTATTGCAGCGGCGGCACGTCGACGACGCGGAAGATCCCGGATGCCGCCTGGTAGGCGTCAAGTGTCTTCTTGAAGTCGGCCTTCATGGTGCCCGATCCTGGCACGGGGCTCAGACGCCGGCGACGTCTGATCGCTACCGCGACCGCTTCGCCGCCCACTGCCGCTCCCGGTGCGCGGCGAGCTTGGCATCGAGTACGGAGATGAACCGCCACTCCCACGACCGGGTGGGGAACTCGCGGATGACGTCCTGCGGGTCGATCACGTTGCCGTCGCGATCGAGGTAGAACTGCCATGCCCGTGGAAGCCACCCGAGAGCGCCGAGGATCGCGCGTAGCAGCAGGGCGGCGACGCCGGCCAGCGAGACGAAACCCAGCCAGTCGAGCCCCCAGAACGAGCCCTCCCGTTCGTACGCCATGGCGCCATTGGCGAACGTGAAGGCCATCAGGATCGTGCTGAACTGGAGCAGGACAAGGCGATTCGCACCTGGACGGTCGCGCATGGGAACGGGGTACGCCGCGATCGTCAGCAGGATCTGGAGGGCGACCAGTGGATACATGGGCAGCCGTGGTGGTGTGAATGCCGGGTACCCCTCGGGAGTCGGGCCGACGTCGCTGGGAACGTTCCCGAACAGCAGGGACAGCACCATCATCGCGATCAAGGGAATCAGACCGAACAGCACCACGCCGACGACGAGGAACAACTGCATGCGGTAGATGAACGCTTCACGACGCATGACCTGCTGCAAAGCGCTCATCCGTCGAACGTACCGGAGTGGGGACCGTCAGCTGCAGCGCCACCGGGAGTCCTTCACGAGCAGGCGGGAGCCGACGGGGATCCCGGTCCTCGACGCTTATGGGTTGCTGCTCCACCGGGCGATGATCCCTATCACGACGTAAGCCAGTCCTCCGATCGTGTGCATTCCGGCGAGGAGGAGACCTGTCGCGAGGTCGTGCGCTCCGGTGAGGACGAACGGAATGCTGATCACTACGGGGACGGCGCCCGCACTGATCGCAAGAATCGTCCATCGAGGAAAGCGCCGCGCGACCAGCGCCAGCACAAGTGCACCGACGGCGAGGGGTACGGCGGTCTTCCATGCGACATCCCAGGGAACGATCACATGGTTGGGTTCACCTAGACCAGGATCTATCCGGAGCGCGGCGGCGGTTGCCCGTCCGATGGCATAGAGGCCAAGGTTCGTCGCAGTGGCTGCCCCGATACAGATCGCGCTCGCCAGCGCAAAGTTCCGCGAGGGCCACGCGCGCTCAGACGGCTTGCGGATGCGGGCAGGTGAACCAGTCATGTCTTCCTCCAGATGAGGTCGGTAGCGACGCTGCTATCTGGGAGACAAGACACGCCGGCCGATTGTGACATCGCTCGCGCTCGCGCTCGCGCTCGCGCTTGCACGGCGCGTTCGCGGCTTACTGAGGCTTGCGTGTTGCCGCGCGATACGCCTCGTGGACCGACCAAGCATCAACCACGGGCCCGAGGTGGGCGAGTTTCTGCGGGTTGGTCACTGTGCGGATCGCCTGGATCCGCCCGGCGACGATGTCGAGCATGGTCACGCTCACGACCATTCCCGCGCTGTCGCGGAACAGCCCGCCCGGCTGGCCGTTGAATGAGCGCGCCTCCTGTGTGAGACCGATCTGCGTGAGCTGGGGCAGGACCGACACCAGCAGCTTCGCGACCTTGTCCGCCCCGACAATGGTCCTGGGCAGACTTGGTGCTTTGCCACCGCTGTCCGAAGCCATCTCGACGTCAGCGGCCAGAAGCTCCCGCAGTCCAGCCACGTCCCCGTCCTTCAGCGCAGCGAAGAAGCGGGTGGCCAGCCGCTCATGTTCGCGGGGATCGGCATCGAATCGCGGGCGGCCTTCGGCCATATGGTGCCGCGCCCGTACCGCCAACTGACGGCATGCGGCCTCAGAACGCTCGACCATGGCCGCGATTTCTGCGAACCCGAAGCCGAACACATCCTGCAGGACGAACACGGCGCGTTCCAGCGGGCTGAGACGCTCCAGCAAGAGCAGAGCCGCGGTCGACACGGATTCTGCGAGTTCAACGGCACGGTCCGGATCCTGGTACGGATCCTCCAGCAACGGCTCCGGAAACCATGCTCCGACGTACTGCTCTCGGCGCGCCCGAGCCGACCGCAACTCATTGATCGACAACCTGGTCACGACGGTCGCCAGGAATGCCTTCGGCGACTCGGGACGGCTGTCGGAAGCATCAGCCCGCAGCCACGCCTCCTGCACCACATCTTCGGCCGCGCCCACACTGCCCAGGATGCGATAGGCGATGGAGAACAACAGCGGCCGCAGTTCCTCGAACCTCTCGGCGCCGATCACCAGGACAGCATATCCGTGGCATCTCGGGTTCGACGTCGACGTCCGCCTGGCCGCCGAGACGGCCGCGAGCAACCCGATCTCGGCCTTCCGCCCGACTGGATCGGCAGTGATGCCGAGGGTTCGAGGTCACGGGGATCGCCAGCTGTGGCTGATCGGCGCTCGATAGTGCCATCGCGTGACAGGCGCGGTAGGTCAGCCACGTCCCGAGGTTGGGCGCTCGTCCGGCTCAGGCGTCAGCCAGTTCGGCCGCCGGCGCGTGAGCGCGAGCGTGAGGGTGCCGCCCAGCACGAATGCAGGGATGATCCCGGCCATCGTTACCGCACCCGGGTTACTCACCTCGATGCCGTGGTGTCCGAGGAGCGTCTGTGCGACGGCCTGGAACGCGAGGTGGAACCCGATGGGGTTCCAGAGGCTGCCGGAGTTGACGCGCAGGATGCCGAGAACGACGCCGATCGCGAGGAAGAGTGCGCCCCGCTCGCCGAGAATCCCCCACCCCGCCGTCAGGACCCACAGGGCGGTACCGAAGATGGCAAATAGCACGGCCTGCACGAGCACGGCCATGATCGGTGCCATCCTGGCGGAGAGATTCCGGTAGATGTACCCGCGGAAGATGAGTTCTTCCGGGATCGATTCGAGCAGCAAGACAGTCAGGACCGTGAAACCGATCGCGAGGATCAGTTCGATCGGGGGCACGACGGATATGATCTGCAACCACCCCACGAGGAGCGCCACGGAAAGCCCGATCGCCGACGGAAGCAAGAAAGAGGTGACGCCGATGAGGAAGTGCCGCCATCCTGAGGCCCGCCCCTGCAGGTCCAGACCTGCCCACGGTCGCTGATCGAGGAACCGTCGGGCGACGACGACCATCGGCACCGCGAGGCAGAAGATGAGTAGCGCGTTGACAATGCGGCTGGCCCGGGTGACCTCGCCGCCGAAGACACTCGCTCCCACCCAGACCATGAGGGTCCAGATCGCGCCGGTGCCCGCCAGCACGAGCGCGATCCGCCATGCTGTGCCCACGCGCGTGCGCGGCTGCGTCGTCGTCGCCATGCTGGAGAAAATAGCGGACCCAGCGGACACGAGGCGCCCCTACGGGGCCGGGACGACTAGCACGCGTTGCAGCTCCTGCCCCTCCGGGTCGAGACGGTATGTCACCCGGATGTTGGCCGGTCCCGATCTCGTGTACCTCGACACCAGCCCGAACTCACGCGCATCGCCCGGTGCGATCGTCCCCTGGCCCGCCGTGACCGGCTGCAGCCGGTCGTTGTCGAGCGCGGTGAGACCGTCGATCCTGACGCTGAACGCGGTGCCGGGGCCTTCGTTGAGGAGCAGCCACCTCTCGCCGCCGGCCGAGCGGACCGTGAAGTCAACGCGGTCGCCGCTACGCCGGTCGGGCAGCACCCCCTGCGATTGTTGCGGGCTTTCGAACGCCGCGATGAGCGTCGCGCGCTCCTGGGTGTCCTTCGACCTGCGGTTGTTGCCGAGGGTGATCACACCGAACACGACTGCCACCACCACCGAGCCCAGCGCGGCGAGAGCGCCGACCCACTGCGCGCCGAGCATCCAAGCCTCGTAGACGGTCGGATCAGCGGTGAGGTTCACGCGCCCACCGTATCCCCCACCGCGGCTCAATCGAGGGCGGAGACCCTCTCAGGCGCTGACGTTCTGCTCCTCCGCTGTCGCTGCGTCCGCCTGGGATCGCGAGCCACCGCCGGATATAGTGCCGCGCAGGAGGATGCCGTTGGTCACTGCAGGTATCGCTGTCGGACATTGAGCGTCGCTGCCATCGCTGCGGTGACGGCGCTCGTCGCCGGCGGGATCACGGCTGGGCTGATTGCGATCCTTCACGTCATCGAGCCCGAGTACGACCCGTCCTGGCGGATGATCAGCGAGTACTCCCTCGGGCGGTTCGGGTGGGTCATGCGCCTCGCCTTCGTCACGATGGCGATCAGTCCTGCCGCGATGTGCGTCGCCTTGTGGTCGTTCGGCCAAGCGTGGACAGTCGGCCTTGCCGCCGTCGCACTAGGCGCGCTGGGCGCCGCGTTCATCGACTCCGATCCGATCATGACTCCGCGCGATCAGGCCACGCCCGTGGGCCGGGTGCACACGGTATTGGGCGGAGTGTGCCTCGCCGGATTTCCCCCTGCCGCACTGGTCGCGGGGGTTGGGGTGGCGACTGCCCTGGGCTGGCTGCTGGCGATCGCATCCGTAGTTCCGTTCGCCGGCCTGGTGTGGTTCCTCAGTGCCGCTCGCCCCGCCCACGGTCGGGGCGGCTCACCTGAGATCCGAATCGGGTGGCCGGACAGGTTCTGCCTCCTCGCCTACCTGGCATGGGTGGTGCTCGCCACCACCGTCGTGCTCAACGCCGTGTGACGAAGCAGCGACGCTCACAGCCATGATTCATGGCGAGCCCGCTGTGCCTGCGACCTGCCCCCCTGCATGCCATGCAGGTGCGCTACCAGCTGCGCCACGGGCCCGGATCGTCTTGCGGATGTCCAAAGCCCCCGGAATCTAGCCTTCGAGTTCGACCCCCAACGCCGGACGGACCTGAAGCTGAGGCCGATCGGGCGGCCGACTTCCGCAGCTTCGTGACGGGCAGCGGACGCTCGCTTAGACACGTGTGTAAGCGACGATGCGAGGAGTCGTCCGTGGGGCGATGGCACGCTACGGCTGGGACGCCTGTGGAGCCGTTCGCGCCGCCGACACGATCGCTATGACCGCGGCTGTTATCGCGATGAGAAGGCCCAGCAACTGCATCCAGGTGCCGGCGAACGGACCCAAGTCTGCAGGTCTGATCAGGCGATCGTCTGTCCCCGCTATCGCCATGCCGGTGAGTACGAAGGCGGCGGCAAGCAGGCCCAGCACGGGGATGTATCGCCACGGCACGACATATACGACCATGGCGACCGCTGTCAGGATGATCGGTCCCGGTGGTACCGCGGGAAAGCCCGGAACGCCAGTGAGGAACTGAATGAGGATGCCGAGAGCTGCCACCAACAAGGCGGCGACGAGCGGGAGTCGCGCACCGCGTGAACGAATGCGAACTGAGTTCGTCGGCACGGTCATTCCTCCCTACTCAAGCGACGGCTCATCGCGTCGACCCTCGTTGCGGGTGCCGGCGATCCTCGTCCCGGAAGAAGGAGGATCAGGGTCAGGCCAACGGCGAGATGCATGAGTCCGAGCGCGATAACAGTCGCAAGGGAGGCGCCGAGCAAGAACAGAGGGACCACGGACACCACGAGCACCGCCACCGCTGTTATCGTCCAGACCCTGGTTCCGTTCTCCAAGCGCCTCTCCAGCACCGCTAGCAGTGCCCATGCGGCGGCCGCGGCGACCATCACCGTTATGAGGACGAGTGGAATGCTGATTGCGATGGAGCCGGCCACCGGGCTTGTGACCTCGAGTCGAACCCCCGCGATGGAGGCCACGAGCCAAACGAGTACGGCGACGCCTGTTGCCATGGCGACTGCCAAGAGGCGTCGCGGAAGGTCGGCGAACATAAGGTCTCCTTCGAGAGAGAAGAGGGGTCACCTGTCCGACGGCCCAGCCGCGCAAAATGTGATCTTCCCGTCTCACATTTCGAAGGGCCGCATCGTCGAGTGGTAAGGAGGGCATGCAAGTGAACGAACCCCCGATGCACCGCCGACAGTTGGTCGGTCTCGCGTACCGCCTGCTTGGGTCGATCGCGGAGGCCGAAGACGTTTCGCAGGAGGCCTATGCCCGGTGGTATGCGATGTCCCCGCAAGAACAGCTCGCGATCGAATCGCCCGGCGCGTGGCTTACGACTGTCGCGACTCGCCTGTGTCTCGATGTGCTCGGATCGGCTCGTGCGCGTCGGGAGCGCTACGTCGGCGAGTGGATTCCCGAGCCACTGCCTGCCTTCTCACTCGACGATCAGACAGATCCAGCCGATCAGG
Organism: Microbacterium sp. zg-B96; assembly: GCF_030246865.1. Taxonomy (NCBI): domain Bacteria; kingdom Bacillati; phylum Actinomycetota; class Actinomycetes; order Micrococcales; family Microbacteriaceae; genus Microbacterium; species Microbacterium sp. zg-B96. The sequence continues at coordinate 1,639,817 of NZ_CP126738.1, forward strand.
TCATCCTGGACGAGTCGATATCGATGGCGTTCCTCGTCGTCCTCGAGCAGATGACCCCAGCCGAACGCGTCGCGTTCATCCTTCACGATGTCTTCCGATACCCATTCGCAGAGGTGGGTTCGATCGTCGGCCGCACACCGGAGGCGTGCCGCCAACTCGCCACATCGGCGCGCCGTCGCATCCGCGAGTCTCGAAAGGCCCCGACACCCATCGCAGAACAGCGTGAGATCATCGCGGCTTTCAAGAGCGCCTGGGAAACGAAGGACATACCCCGTCTGGTGACCCTGCTCGATCCGAAAGCAACCATGATCGCCGATGGCGGCGGCATCGTCGCGGCCGCAGTTCAGCCCGTCGAGGGTCGGCAACAGATCGCCCAGTCTTTTGCGGCGTTGGCAGGTCGAGCCCCGGATCTTGTGGTGATGGAGCAGACGGTGAACGGTCAACCCGGTCTGGTGGCAGAACAACACGATTCACTCGCGGTCGTGCTTGCTTTTGAGATCGTCGGCGGCCTCATCCAACGCATCTGGGCCATGCGGAATCCGCAGAAGCTTCGGGCGTGGGACCGCTGAACCAGCGCGACTCGTTCGCCACGTCGCACTGACGAATGAGGCTGTCTGGCTTGCACCCCACCGCCCCGACGAGACTCACTGCCGCGTACTTCCCGATAGTCCGAGAAGCCCCGAGATCGTCCCGGGCGGAACCGGCGAAGTGTCCAGTAAACGACTACCAAACATTCAAACTCCCTGATCAGGGAGTGAAGATTTGGGGCTTTACCGGGAGTTTTGGTGGACCTGAGGGGACTCGAACCCCTGACCCCCTGCATGCCATGCAGGTGCGCTACCAGCTGCGCCACAGGCCCAAACACTGCCTCGCTCTCGCGCGGCAACTCGTAAAGACTACAACACGTCCAGGGCGCGGATCGAATCGGCTGCGATGTCCGGGCGTGTCCGTACAGTGGGGGCCACATTCGACCGATGGAGGCGTGACATGGCGACGCTCGGCAACATCACCTTCTACGCGAACGATCCGCGCAGGCTCGCCCATTTCTGGGCAGGGGTGTTCGACTACCCCCTCCTCGAATGGGAGGATCCCTTGCGCCAGCAACTTCTCGACGCCGGGCTGACCGAGGCCGATCTGGCCACTCGCTCACTTGCCGAGGATCCGGCGGGCGTCGGCCCGCGGCTGTTCTTCCACCACGCCGATTCGCCGAAGGCGGGACGCAACCGCCTGCACGTGGACGTGCAGGCGGTCGCTGAAGGAAGGCCCACACGCGAGCAGCTCGACGAGGAGAAGGACCGACTGGTCGCGCTAGGCGCGCAAGTCGTCCGCCTCGTTGAGCAGACCTGGGGCCCGTGGCCCGAGATGTACTACCAACTGCGTGACCCTGAGGGCAACGAGTTCTGCCTGCAGTGAGGCTCAGTCCTTGTTGGCGGGCGTGGCCAGCTCGATGGGGATGACCGGGCAGTCCTTCCACAGCCGCTCGAGGCTGTAGAACATGCGGTCCTCCTCGTGGAACACATGCGCGACGAGATCTCCGAAGTCCAACAGAACCCACCGGGACTGGTCGCGTCCTTCGCGGCGGAGGCGCTTGTGGCCGGCTTCGAGCAGCTTCTCTTCGATGCGGTCGGCGATTGCGGCGACGTTCCGCTCACCGTGCCCGGTGACGATCAGGAACGCGTCCACCAGCGGCAGCGGTTCGGAGACGTCGAGGGCGATGATGTCCTCACCGCCGGTTGCATCGGCCGCTTGTGCGGCGATTTGGGCCATTTCGTGCGATTGCGCGCTGGCGGTCATGAGAAAACTCCTGTGGTAACGGCGAGAATGAGCACACCCACGAGCGTGAGGGCGAGTGCACCGGCTGTGATGGCAAGCGCCATCATGAGACGCCCGCCCTTTTCCGGTGCCGGTGGCTGGATGATTTCGCCAGACGTCTTGGACGTACTGACGGCGGCGCTGGCGGCGATCGGAGTGGGCGAGGACGCCGGCGGCAGTTCGCCGTCCATCAGCGCCGCGTCGATGTCCTTGCCGTCGGCCACACCGGGCGCGTGCCCGTTGGAACCGAGGCCTTCCGGCAGCGCGAACGTACCGGTGATGAGCACCTCGCCGGTCGCCGTGACGGGACCGACCAGCGGGCCCGATGTCGGCGTCTGCGAGAGGATCAGCGCGTTGGACGCTGCGAGCGTGCCGTTGCTGCCGCTGCGGGCGAGGATGTGGTCGAAGGATGCCGGAAGCTCAACTGCCTCCGCGTCGCCGGCAAGGAGCTCGGCGCCCAGTGCGCTGTTGACGACCGGGCGCTCTTCTTCCTCGACCTCGACTTCGGCTACTTCCTCGATCCCGGCATCGTGAGTCTCGGCATCCACCGCCTCGTCGCCGTGCGCGTCGCCAGCGGTGTCCTGTGCCTGCTCGGCGGGCGGCGCGAACGGTGAGACGTCTTCGGCGGGCGCTTGCGCCTGCTCAGCCTGGGCGGATTCGGCCGCGTGAGCGGCGAGCACATCCGCCGTGATGACCGGCACGGATGCCGTGCGGATGCGCTCCTGCTGGCGGGCCTGGCGCCGCGTCAGCGGATGCGCTCCGAGGTCGACGCTCTCGTCGGTCGCGGGTGCGGGCGGCACCTCGACGGGCGCCGCTGGTCGCGGCAACGGCGCGGCCACGACGGGCGGCTCGGCCGGTGGCGCGTCCGGCGGGATGATCTGGTTCGCCGCCGTGTTACGCAGGTCGCGCAGCGTCTTGCGCGTCAGCGGCGGAGTGGGCTGCTCGGGTGTGCTCATGCCATGCTCCGATAGAGGTGGTGCTTCGCAATGTATTGGACGACGCCGTCGGGAACCAGGTACCACACGGGATAACCCCGGTGGACGCGGGAACGGCAGTCGGTGGACGAGATCGCCAGCGCCGGGACCTCCAGCTGACTGACGCCTTCGGGGGGCAGATCTTCGATGTTCAGGACGTGGCCGGGGCGGGAAACGGCGATGAAGTGGGCCATGCGCCACAGTTCCGCGTGGTCACGCCACGTGAAGATCTGCGCGATCGCATCTGCGCCGGTGATGAAGAAGAACTCGGCATCCGGTCGCTGCGCGCGAAGGTCGCGCAGCGTGTCGGTGGTGTAGGTCGGTCCCCCGCGGTCGATGTCGACGCGGCTCACGGTGAACCGGGGGTTGGATGCCGTGGCGATCACGGTCATGAGGTAACGGTGCTCCGCCGCCGAGACATCGTGCTTCTGCCAGGGCTGGCCGGTGGGCACGAACACGACCTCGTCGAGGTCGAGCGACTGGGCGACTTCGCTGGCCGCCACCAAGTGTCCGTGATGGATCGGATCGAACGTTCCGCCCATCACTCCAATGCGCGGTGCGCGCGGAGAATTCATACGGCCGGCCTAATGGTGGCCGTGCCCCGCCTGCGGAAGCTCGTCGGCGTGGGCGCGCGCGTACGCGTCGGCTTTGTGGGAGTGACGGTTGGCGACGTTGCGGTAGGACAGCGTCACCAGCCCCAGCAGCATGAACACGACAAAAGCGACGATGCCGTAGCCGACGTTGTCGAAGAGTCCGACGTGGTGTTCGGTCTCCGCCGCGGCGAGAGCGGTGATCGTAGCGAAAGTCATGCGGGCTCCGTTCGGGTTGCGTTGGTGGCGCGGCTTCCAGCTTATTGCGTCAAGGGCGGATCTGCCCGGCGCCACGGGCAAGCCACTTGGTGCTGGTCAGCTCCGGCAGCCCCATGGGGCCGCGGGCGTGCAGTTTCTGGGTGGAGATGCCGACCTCGGCGCCGAAGCCGAATTCGCCGCCGTCGGTGAACCGGGTGGAGGCGTTGGCCATGACAACGGCCGCATCCACCTCGGCGAGGAAGCGTTCTGCGCGCGCGTCGTCGGCGGTGATGATCGACTCGGTGTGCCGGGTCGAATACCGGCGGATGTGCGCCAGCGCCTCGTCGAGATCGTCGACGACGCGCATCGACAGGTCCAGGCTCATGTGCTCGACGGCGTACTCGTCGTCGGTCACGGGGACGACGTCGGCGGCGAGGCGGCGCGTGGTGTCATCGCCGTGGACGGTGACACCCTCGGCCTGGAGCGCTGCCACGACGGGTGCGACCAGGCGGTCGGCCGCATCCGCGAGCACCAGCACGGTCTCCACCGCGTTGCACACGCTTGGGCGCTGCACCTTGGCATTCACGACGATCTCTCGGGCCCAGTCCAGCGGCGCGGTGGAATCCAGCACGATGTGCACCACTCCGGCACCGGTCTCGATGACCGGAACGGTGGACTCCGTCACGACGGTCTCGATCAGCTGGGCACTGCCGCGAGGGATCAGCACGTCGACCAGGCCACGCGCCTGCATCAGTTCGCGGGCACCGTCCCGGCCGAAGTCGTCGACGCTCTGCACTGCTTCCGGGTCGACGCCGGCGCCCGCGAGGGCGTCGCGCATGACGCGGACGAGGGCGGCGTTGGAGTGCTGCGCCGCGGTTCCGCCGCGCAGCACCACGGCGTTGCCGGAGCGCAGCGCGAGGGCGGCGATGTCGACGGTCACGTTCGGGCGGGCTTCGTAGATGGCGCCGACCACGCCGAACGGCACGGACACCTTCTGCAGGCGAACACCGGTGGGCAGCACCCGTTCGTCCAGTACGCGCCCCACGGGGTCGGGGAGCGCGGCGACATCCCGCACCGCCGCGGCGAGGGCGCCGATGCGTGCGGCATCCAAGCGCAGTCGGTCCTGCAGTCCGGCGGTCATGCCGCCCGCGGCGCCGCGCTGTAGATCCTCGGCGTTGGCGGCGACGATCTCATCCACCGAAGCGTCGATGGCGTCGGCGATCGCGTGCAGAGCGGCAGCCTTCTCGGCGTCGCCGAGGAGAGCGACGCTGCGCGCGGCATCCTTGGCGCGCTGCATCCGTTCGCGCGCCGTCGTCGTCGCTGTGAGGGTGGTCATCCCGCCAGTTTAGCCGTGGCCCCTGGCACCCGTCTCGATCGGGCCCGTCGTCGGTACCGCGCCGGCCGGGTTCGGTGCGAACCACGTGCCGATCTGCGCGCCGGACAACGCCTCACCGACGCGTTGGGCGCTGGTGACCACAACGCCGACTCCGGATGCCGCAGCCAGCCGCGCGGCGGAGACTTTCGTGGCCGCTCCCCCGGTGCCGACGCTGTTGACGACGACCGATCCGAACTCGTAGCCGGCCAAGTCATCGCCGTAGTCCACGTGCGTGATCGGGCGGGCGCCTGGCTCGGAGGGTGGACGCGTGTAGAGGCACTCCACGTCGCTGAGCAGCACCAGCGCGTCGGCGCCGACCAGGCGGGCGACGAGGGCGGCGAGGCGGTCGTTGTCGCCGAAGCGGATCTCATGCGTCGCCACGGTGTCGTTCTCGTTGACAATCGGCAGGATGCGCAGGCCCAGCAGGCGTTCCATCGCGCGGCGCGCGTTGGAGCGAGGAGTGGGGTTCTCCAGATCGCCGGCTGTGAGCAGCACCTGGCCGGCGATGATGCCGAAAGCGCGCAGCGCTTCCTGATACCGATAGATGAGGATGTTCTGTCCCACCGCGGCCGCAGCCTGCTGCGTGGCAAGGTCCGAGGGACGCTCGTCGAGCTGGAGGAACGGCATGCCGGTGGCGATGGCACCGGAGGAGACCAGCACCACCTCCACACCGCGGGCGTGTGCCGCAGCCAGGGCCTCGACGATGCCCTGGATCGCGCCGGCGTTCTCACCGCTGATCGACGACGAGCCGACCTTGACGACCAACCGCCGAGCTGTGCGCACCGCTGCGCGATCCATTGCTGTCACCGAGCGCTCTCCCCGTCGCCTCCGGCGATGCGCTCCGCTTCGAGGTCGGCGCGCGCCTCGGCCTTGGCGTTCATCCGTTCGTAGTAACGCTCACGACGCTGCGACGTGTTGCGCCTCGGGTTGAGGTCCAGTCGCGGGTCGGTGCCACGCGGCGCGGTCTTCAGCTCCGCGGCAGAGGCCATCGTCGGGTGCCAGTCGAACACGACGCCGTCGCCGTCGCCGATCACGACGGTGGAACCGGCCTGCGCGCCTGCCTTGAACAGGCCGTCCTCGACCCCGAGCTTCTCGAGGCGATCGGCAAGGAAGCCCACCGCCTCCTCGTTCTGGAAGTCGGTCTGCTGCACCCAGCGCACGGGCTTTTCGCCCAGCACGCGGTAGAGGTTGCCGTACGTGCCGCCCTCGACGCGGATCTCGAAGTCCTTGTCCGCACCCTTCGGGCGGATGACGATGCGCTCGGGTGCCGGGGTGGCAGCCAGCGTCGCGCGGTGCTGCGACACGATGTCGCCCAGCGCGTAGCTCAGCTGGCGCAGACCTTCGTGGCTGACCGTGGAGATCTCGAACACACGGTAGCCGCGGGCTTCGAGGTCAGGGCGGACCAGCTCGGCGAGATCCTTCGCTTCGGGTACGTCGATCTTGTTGAGCGCGATCAGCTGCGGCCGCTCGAGCAACGGTGTCTGGCCCTCCGGCACCGGGTAGGCGCCGAGCTCGGCCAGGATCACGTCGAGGTCGGTCAGCGGGTCGCGGCCGGGCTCCAGCGTCGCGCAGTCCAGCACGTGCACGAGAGCCGTGCAGCGCTCGACATGGCGCAGGAACTCAAGACCCAGGCCCTTGCCTTCGCTCGCACCTTCAACCAGACCCGGCACATCGGCCACGGTGAACCGCACTTCGCCGGCCTGAACGACACCGAGGTTGGGGTGAAGCGTCGTGAACGGATAGTCGGCGATCTTGGGGCGCGCGGCCGAGACCGCGGCGATGAGGCTCGACTTGCCTGCGGAGGGGAAACCCACCAGCGCGACATCGGCGACGGTCTTCAGCTCGAGGAGGATGTCGCCTTCCCAGCCGGGCGTGCCCAGCAGTGCGAAGCCGGGGGCCTTGCGCTTGGGGTTGGCGAGGGCAGCGTTACCCAGCCCGCCCTGACCGCCGGGGGCGACCACGACGCGCGTGCCCGGCTCGACCATGTCGACGAGCGTCTCGCCGGCGGCGTTCTTCACGACGGTGCCCACCGGAACGGTGAGTTCGATCGACTCCCCCGCCGCGCCGGAGCGGTTGTCGCCCATGCCGAACCCGCCGTTGGCGGCGGTGCGGTGCGGCGAGTGGTGGTACGACAGCAGGGTGGTCTCCTGCGGATCTGCGACCAGCACGATGTCACCGCCGTTGCCACCGTTGCCGCCGTCCGGTCCGGCGAGTGGCTTGAACTTCTCGCGCCGCACCGACACGCAGCCGTTGCCACCCTTGCCCGCGCGCAGATGCAGCGTCACTCGATCCACGAAGGTCACCATGAGCTGCTCCTCAGCTTTCGGAAAAACAGGCGAGGGACGAGCCGAAGCCCGCCCCTCGCCGAGAATTTATTGCGATACCGCGATTACTCCGCGGCTGCGACGATGTTGACGACCTTGCGGCGGCCCTTCGCGCCGAACTCGACCGCGCCTGCGGCGAGAGCGAACAGCGTGTCGTCCTTGCCGCGGCCGACGTTGGCGCCCGGGTGGAAGTGGGTGCCGCGCTGGCGGACGATGATCTCGCCGGCGTTGACTTCCTGGCCACCGAAGCGCTTGACGCCCAGTCGCTGGGCGTTGGAGTCGCGACCGTTACGGGTGGAGCTTGCGCCCTTTTTATGTGCCATCTCTGCGTCTCCCCTGGGCTTACTTGATGCCGGTGACCTTGACGCGCGTGAGGTCCTGACGGTGCCCCTGGCGCTTCTTGTAACCGGTCTTGTTCTTGAACTTCTGGATCACGATCTTCGGGCCACGCAGTTCGCTGAGAACCTCAGCGGTCACGGTGACCTTCGCGAGCTTTTCGGCGTCGGTCGTCACGGCGTCGCCGTCGACGAGCAGCACCGCGGGCAACTCAAGGGTCTCGCCGACCTTGGTCCGCTGACGGTCCAGGACGACGATCGTGCCGACCTCGACCTTTTCCTGGCGGCCGCCGGCGCGCACAACTGCGTAAACCACTTCACACCTGTTTTCGTCTGGGGAGCGCACGGCTCCGGTTGTCTTGCGAGACTCGCTCTGGGAAAGATAAGTCTTGGTGCCTGGTCGGTCGCTGTCAGCTACCGCCATACGCGTTCCGTCCTAAGACGTGGAAACGCCGCGCACCCAAAGGTAGAGTTTAGCCGATGCGGGCCGACATGCCAAAAGGGCGGCGCAGTGTGTCGCGCCGGCGCTCTAGGATCGGCGGATGGCAATCCTGATCGATGACCCGCGCTGGCCCGCGCACGGCCGCCTGTGGGCGCACCTGATCAGCGACAGCGAGCTGAGTGAGTTGCACGCGTTCGCCGCCGCCAACGGCATCCCGCTGCGCAGTTTCGATCTGGATCACTATGACGTTCCTGATGAGGCCCACGCACGCCTCGTGGCCGCCGGCGCGAATCACGTCGACGGCCACGAGCTGGTGCGCAGGCTGATTGCGTCGGGGCTGCGCGTACGAGCGCGCGACCGACGCTGAGGGCTACTCCCCGTCGGCCACGTGGGGCACGGGCGTGCCCGTCAGCGCCGCGGTGGATACACGCCGACGTCCCCGGCCCTGACCGGGTGCCTTCGGCTCCGGCAGCGCCTGCAGGACGGAGTCCAGAAGCAGGTCCTTCTCGGTCTTGGGTGCGGCCGAATCGGTGCGCTTCTTGCGCGGCTTCTTCGCCCGCTCGGCGCGCTCGGTCCGCTCGGTTCGGTCGGCCGACGGCGGCAGCACCACGGGGATCACGGGCACCTCGACCTCAGCCTCGACCACCTCGACCTCGGCTTCCACCGTGGCGTCGTCCTGAGTCGGGTGGATGGTGGATGCCGCGATCTGCGCGAGAGCCGACTTCACGCCTTCGGTGATCACGTGCGTACCGCCGGTGGTCGCCGGGGCGGGCGCGGCCTGGCGGGGGCGACGTGCGGAGGAGCTGCCACCGCCGTTGTTGTTATTGCTGCTGCGGTGCTTGACCACGGGGTCGTGATGCACGATCACGCCGCGGCCGGCGCACACCTCGCACGCCTCGCTGAAGGTCTCCAGCAGGCCCAGGCCCAGCTTCTTGCGGGTCATCTGCACGAGGCCGAGCGAGGTGACCTCGGCGACCTGGTGCTTGGTGCGGTCGCGGCTGAGGCATTCCACGAGCCGTCGCAGCACGAGGTCACGGTTGGTCTCGAGCACCATGTCGATGAAGTCGACCACGATGATGCCGCCGATGTCACGCAGCCGCAGCTGACGCACGATCTCCTCGGCCGCTTCGAGGTTGTTCTTGGTGACCGTCTCCTCCAGGTTTCCCCCGGAGCCGACGAACTTGCCGGTGTTGACGTCGATGACCGTCATCGCCTCGGTGCGGTCGATCACGAGTGAGCCGCCGGAGGGCAGCCAGACCTTGCGGTCCAGCGCCTTCTCGATCTGCTCCGTGATGCGGAACTCGTCGAACGGGTCGTGGTCGCCTTCGAACGGCTGCACGCGGTCGAGCAGGTCCGGGGCGACACCGGCGAGGTAGCTGGTGATCGTCTGGAACGCGTCTTCGCCCTGGATGAGCATCCGCGTGAAGTCCTCGTTGAAGACGTCGCGGACGATCTTCACCAGCAAATCGGGCTCAGAGTGCAGCAGCGACGGGGCCTGGCCCGACTCGACCTGCTTGCTGATGTGCTCCCACTGGTTGGTCAGCCGCTGCACGTCGCGCGTCAGCTGGTCCTCGGTGGCACCCTCGGCCGCAGTGCGCACGATGACGCCACTTGATTCGGGCAGCACCTCCTTGAGGATGCGCTTGAGGCGCGCCCGCTCGGTGTCGGGGAGCTTGCGGGAGATGCCGTTCATGGCGCCGCCCGGGACGTACACGAGGTAGCGGCCGGGAAGGGAGATCTGGCTGGTCAGGCGCGCGCCCTTGTGGCCGATCGGGTCCTTGGTCACCTGCACCAGGACGCGGTCGCCTGATTTGAGTGCGAGCTCGATGCGACGCGGCTGGTTGCCGGTCTCGACGGCATCCCAGTCCACCTCGCCGGAGTACAGCACCGCGTTGCGGCCGCGGCCGATGTCGACGAAGGCTGCCTCCATGCTCGGCAGCACGTTCTGCACGCGACCGAGGTACACGTTGCCGATGAGCGAGGCGTCCTGGCTGCGCGCGACGTAGTGCTCGACGAGCACGTTGTCCTCGAGCACCGCGATCTGCACGCGCCCGTTCTTGGAGCGCACGATCATCATGCGGTCGACGGCTTCGCGGCGGGCGAGGAACTCGGCCTCGGTGACCACGGTGCGCCGGCGTCCGGCTTCACGGCCGTCGCGGCGGCGCTGCTTCTTGGCCTCCAGGCGCGTGGAGCCCTTGATGCGCTGCGGCTCGGTGATGAGCTCGACGGCACGCTGGCGCGGCTGCGCAGGCGCCGCAGCAGGGGCGTCGTCGATGTCGTCGCCGCCACGACGGCGACCGCGGCGCGGGCGCGGGGCGGACGTGGTGGGGCGTTCGTCGACCTCGTCGAAGTCGTCGGGCACGCCGCGGCCGGTGTGAGCCGGCAGCGGTGCGACGGCGGGAGCGTAGAAGTGCAGCTGCGTCGACACGGCCGAGACGAAGTTCTCCGGCAGCAGGCCGAGACTCACGGCCGTGACCGGGCCGGTGGGCTCGGGCTCGGATGCTGCGTCGTCGGATGCTGCGTCGTCGGCTGCCGTCGGCTCGGGCGCGTCGTCTGCAGGTGCCTCCGGCGCCACCGCGGGAGCCGGGTCGGGCTCCGTAGCGGCATCCGTCGTTTCGGCATCCTGCTCGACGGTCGGCTCGTCGGCCGACGTCTCGTCGGTCTGCTCGGCCGCCTCGATGTCGAGTTGCGAAGGCGTCAGCGCGTCGTCATCGTTGGCGGGACTTGTGCGGGTCTCATCGGATATCACCGGCGTACTCCTTGCGGGCGACACCGCGCGTCGCCCGGCTAAATCTCGTGCGGTACCGCTGTCGTCTCGTCTGTGACGGTGCGGCTCGCGAACTCTCACTCGGTCTGCAGCCGGCGCTCGGCGGGCTGCGCTGGGCGTTCATCGCCCGAAGTCTTCGGAGATGCGTTCGCGGCGCGGCCGCGGGTGCATCGACCACCATTATCGCACCTCCGGCGCTTCTTGTGGCGCAGGTGTGGCCCGGCGTCGTCCGCCGGGGTTGTGCAGGGGCTGCGATGGCATAATCCGGGGCATGCCCGATACCCGTTCCGCGCGCCCGACCGTCCTCGCCGTGTGGCTCGTCATCGCCGGTGTCGTCGGGTGGTGGGCGGCGTTTTCGCTCACGATGGAGCGGTTCCACCTGCTGGCCGATCCCGATGCGATCGCGTCGTGCGACTTCAGTCTGCTGGTGCAGTGCACAGCGAATCTGCAGTCCGCTCAGGGCAGCGTCTTCGGGTTTCCCAACCCGATTCTCGGGTTGACCGGTTGGGTCGCACCGGTCGTCGTGGGGGTCGCGGTGCTGGCCGGGGCGCGGTTCGCGCGCTGGTTCTGGTGGTGCTTCTGGGCCGGGACCGCGTTCGCCTTCGGCTTCGTGGTGTGGCTGATCGGCCAGAGTGTGTTCGTGCTGGCGACGCTGTGCCCGTGGTGCATGGTGACCTGGGCGGTGACCATCCCGACGTTCTATGCCGTGACGGTGCACGTGCTGCGGGTATCCGGCATCCGCTGGGCCCGTCGCCTGGGACCGTGGGTGCCGTTGGCGACGTTCCTGAGCTACGTCGTGGTCGCGGTCATCGCGCAGCTGCGTCTCGATTGGCTCTCCCAGCTCTGACGCCGAGTGAGTATTCACGCTGCCGAGTGAGTATTCACGCTGCCGAGTGAGTATTCACGCTGCCGAGTGAGTATTCATGCTGCCCAGTGAGTACTCGCCACGGCGGCGAGTACTCGCTCGAGACGACGAATACTCACTCGCGGGCACGAATACTCACTCGCGGGCACGAATACTCACTCGCGGGCACGAATACTCACTCGCGGGCACGAATACTCACTCGCGGGCACGAATACTCACTCGCGGGCACGAATACTCACTCGGGAGCGGTCAGAACCAGATCGCGAGCTCGCGGGCGGCGGACTCGGGGCTGTCGGAGCCGTGCACCAGGTTCTGCTGCACGGCGACGCCCCAGTCGCGGCCGAGGTCGCCGCGGATCGTGCCGGGCGCTGCCGTGGTCGGGTCGGTGGTGCCGGCCAGGGACCGGAACCCCTCGATCACCCGGTTGCCGGCGAGGCGGATCGCCACCGACGGACCAGACATCATGAACTCCACGAGCGGCTCGTAGAAGGGCTTCCCGGCGTGCTCGGCGTAGTGCTGCTCGAGGCGGTCGCGGTCGGGCTCCACCAGGCGCAGGTCCACGAGGGAGTACCCCTTCGCCTCGATGCGGGCGAGGATCACGCCCGTGAGTCCCCGTGCCACGCCGTCCGGCTTCACCAGGACGAGAGTTTCTTCGGTGGCCATGTCAGTCTCCGTTTCGCTGTTCGGCCTCGGCGACCAGGCGCGCATTGCGCCGGTCGAGCGAGGCCCCTTTGATGGTCGCATACGCCCACATCGCGCCGAACATCAGCGCGATGAGCAGGATTGCCGGCACGAACACGGCGCCGAGGGCCACGGTGACCTGCAGCACCCAGCCGAACGCCACCGCCCACCGGTGACGCAACAGGCCCGCCGTGATCACCATGAGCACAGCCACGACGCTGCCGGCGACAATCCCCCACCACGGCTCGACGCCTTCGGGCAGCACACGCAGCCCGTAGATCGCCAGGCCCGCGAGGAAAGCCACGATCGCCTCGAACACCAGCACGATCGACGCGAGCGACTCCGCAGCGCCCCGCGTACGGCGCGGCTGCGGTGCGGCCGCGCTCACGCGCTCCACCCGCTCTTCCAATCCCCTGCGGATGCCGCCGTCAGCGCTTCCCCGGCCAGTACGACACTGCCGGCGATGATCACGGCGCGGCGGTCGGATGCCGCAGCCCACTCCCGCGCCGCCTCCGCGGCGTCGGCGACATCCGGATGCACGCTCACCTGAGCTCCCCGCTCCTCGGCGAGGTCGGCGATCGCATCGGGGTCGCTGGCGCGGTCGGACTGCGGAGCGGTCGCGAACACGTGCGCCGCGAGGGGCGCGAGTTCCGCGACGACACCGGCGACGTCCTTGTCGGCGAGGGCACCGAGCACCACGCCCCACTCGTCGAAGTCGAACACGTCACGCAGCGCCGTGGCCAGCGCCCGCGCACCGTGCGGGTTGTGCGCGCCGTCGACGATCACCGTCGGGGACACGCCCACCAGTTGCAGGCGGCCGGGCGAGGTGACCTCCGCGAGGCCCTCGGTGAGCACGTCGGCGGCGATCGGCTGGGTCGCCGCGCCGAGCAGCGACTCCACCGCGGCGATCGCGAGGGCCGCGTTGTGACCCTGGTGCGCGCCGTAGATCGGCAGGTACTGGTCGTCGTAGGTGCCGGCGAGCCCGCGCACCGAGATCAGCTGCCCGCCGACGGCCAGGCGGTCCGCGGTGAGGTCGAACCCCTCCCCCTCGAACGCGATCGTGGCGTCGTGGGCGGATGCCGCCGCGCGCAGGACCCGCTCGGCGGCGGCATCCTGTCGGGCGGAGACGACCGCGGCGCCGTCCTTGATGATTCCAGCCTTGACCTGGGCGATCTCCGCGATCGTGCCGCCCAGGCGGTCGGCGTGGTCCATGTCGATCGGGGTGAACACTGCGACGTCGCCGTCGGCGGTATTGGTCGAGTCCCAGGACCCGCCCATCCCCACTTCGATGACCGCCACGTCCACCGGAGCGTCGGAGAATGCGACGAATGCGAGCGCCGTCAGCAGCTCGAAGAACGTCAGCGGCTCCTCGTCCGCCTCGGCCAGCTCGGCATCGACGATCTCGACGAACGGCGCGATCTCATCCCACGCGTCGGCGACGGCGGCGTCGGCGATGGGCTCGCCGTCGATCATGATCCGCTCGGTGAACCGCTCCAGGTGAGGGCTGGTGAACAGCCCCACCCGCAGCCCGTGCGCTCGCACGATGCTGTCGATGATGCGGCTCGTGGACGTCTTGCCGTTGGTGCCGGTCACGTGCACCACGCGGTAGGTGCGCTGCGGGTCGTCGAGGAACTCCAGCAACCGCGCGGTGCGCTCCTTGCGCGGCTCCACCCACCGCTCACCGGCGCGGGCGAGGAGTGTCTCGTGGACGGTGTCGGCCCTGCGGCGATCGTTCATGCGCTCACCCGGCTGACCGCGACGTAGAAGCCGCCCCGGTTGGCGTAGGTGCCGGCAGGCACGTACGCGACGTGGTCGGGCGTGGCGCCGAAGACATCCGGATGCCACTGGTCACCGGCCATGTCCGAGGGCACCCCGATGTCGCGACCGGCGACGCGCGCCGCCAGATCCACCGCGAGGGTCTCCCCCGCGACATCGGCGGCATCCACCCCGGCCTCGAGCGCCGACGCGTCGTCGGCGGACTCGAACAGCAGCTGCAGACGGATGCGGTCGCTCACGTCGAAACCGGCGGCCTTGCGGGTGTCCTGCACGGCGCGCACGACGTCGCGCGCGAAGCCCTCGGCTTCCAGCTCGGGTGTCGTGGTGGTCTCCAGCAGCACGAAACCGGTGCTCGGCAGCAGGGAGAGCGCCTCGCCGTCCGGGCGACCGCTGGTCTCCAGCGCCAGGTCGTACTCGCCCGGCTCCAGTGTCACGCCACCGGCGGTGACGACACCGTCGGTCTCGGACCAGTCGCCGCTCTTGGCGGCTTGGATGACCTGCTGCACCTGCTTGCCCAGGCGCGGGCCGGCGGCACGCGCGTTGACCGACAGGCGGTGGGTGATGCCGTACTCGGCGGCGGTGTCCTCGCGCAGTTCCACGAGCTCCACAGCCTTGACGTTCAGCTCGTCGCGCAGCAGCTCATCGAACTGCGCGAGCGAGCCCGCCCCCGGCACGACCACTGTCAGCCGCGGCAGCGGCAGCCGCACGCGCTTGCCCTCGCGCTTGCGCAGCGCGTTGGCGACGCTGGTCACTTCGCGCACGGCATCCATCGCGGTGCGGATGTCGTCGGCGGTCGGGAAGACCTCGGCATCCGGCCAGTCCTCCAGGTGCACGCTGCGGCCACCCGTGAGGCCCTGCCAGATCTGCTCGGACACCAGCGGGATCAGCGGTGCCGCCACGCGGGTGACGGTCTCGAGCACCGTGTACAGCGTGTCGAACGCCTCGCGGCTCGTCGGGTCTTCGGTGACGCCCGTCCAGAACCGGTCGCGAGACCGGCGGATGTACCAGTTGGTCAGCGCCTCGGCGAACTCCCGCAGCTTGGCCGCGGCGGTGGTGGAATCCAGTGCGTCCAACTCGGTTGCCACGTCGCGGACCAGGTCGCCGGTCAGCGCGAGGATATAGCGGTCCAGCACGTTGGTCGAGTCGGTGCGCCAGGATGCCTCGTAGCCGGCCCCGCCGGCAGGACCGCCGGCGGCGTTGGCGTAGGTGGCGAAGAAGTACCACGCGTTCCACAACGGCAGCAGGAACTCGCGCACGCCGGCGCGGATGCCCTCCTCGGTGACGACGAGGTTGCCGCCGCGCAGCACCGGGCTGGCCATGAGGAACCATCGCATCGCGTCGGAGCCGTCGCGGTCGAACACTTCGGACACGTCGGGGTAGTTGCGCAGCGACTTGGACATCTTCTGCCCGTCGCTGCCCAGCACGGTGCCGTGGCAG
The DNA here is from genome assembly GCF_030246865.1 of Microbacterium sp. zg-B96. Taxonomy (NCBI): domain Bacteria; kingdom Bacillati; phylum Actinomycetota; class Actinomycetes; order Micrococcales; family Microbacteriaceae; genus Microbacterium; species Microbacterium sp. zg-B96. The sequence goes on from NZ_CP126738.1 coordinate 1,655,393, forward strand.
GACGCGCCGATGAACGCCGGGCGGTCGAAGAGCGCCGTGGAGAGCACGTGCATGACGTAGAACCACCCGCGAGTCTGCGGGATGTACTCCACGATGAAGTCCGCCGGGGAGTGCTCGTCGAACCATTCGCGGTTCTCGAACGGGTAGTGCACCTGGGCGTAGGGCATCGATCCGGAGTCGAACCAGACGTCGAAGACGTCCTCGATGCGTCGCATCGTGGACTGCCCGGTCGGGTCGTCGGGGTTCGGCCTGGTCAGGTCGTCGATGTAGGGGCGGTGCAGGTCCACTTCGCCCTGCTCGTTGCGGGGCAGGCGCCCGAAGTCGCGCTCCATCTCGTCGAGCGAGCCGTACACGTCCACCCGCGGGTACGCCGGGTCATCGCTGCGCCACACCGGGATCGGTGAACCCCAGTAGCGGTTGCGGCTGACCGACCAGTCGCGCGCGCCCTGCAGCCACTTGCCGAACTGGCCGTGCTTGATGTTCTCCGGCGCCCACGTGATCTGCTCGTTGAGCTCGATCATGCGGTCCTTGATCGCGCTGACGCGCACGAACCAGCTGGAGACGGCCTTGTAGATCAGCGGGTTGCGGCAGCGCCAGCAGTGCGGGTACGAGTGCTCGTAGCTGGCCTCGCGCAGCAGCCGGCCCTCGGCCTTGAGTAGCCGGATCAGCGGCCGGTTGGCATCCATCCACAGCTCGCCGGCGACGTCGGTGACCTGCGGCAGAAAGCGTCCGCCGTCATCCAGGCTCATGATCAGCGGGATGCCGGCGGCTTCGGTGATGCGCTGGTCGTCCTCGCCGTACGCCGGCGCCTGATGCACGATGCCGGTGCCGTCGCTGGTGGTGACGTATTCGTCGACCAGGATGCGCCAGGCGCGGTCGGTCCCCCACACCTCGGCATCGGCGTAGTAGTCGAACAGCCGGTCGTAGTGCACGTCCTCCAGCTCACGGCCCTGCACGCGCTGCTGCACCGCTTCGCGGGCGGCTTCGACGCTGTCGTAGCCGAGGTCCTTGGCGTACCCGGGCAGCAGTTCCTCGGCCAGCAGGTAGCGATGCGATTCGCCTTCCGCGCGGTCCTCGTGCACGTCCGCCGCGCCGTGGGGGCCACCGGGCACGACGACGTAGGTGACGTCGGGGCCGACGGCCAGCGCCAGGTTGGTGGGGAGGGTCCACGGCGTCGTCGTCCACGCGAGGGCGCGCACGGCGGTCAGCCCCATGGCTTCGGCCTTCGTACCAACGAGCGGGAACGTGACGGTGACCGATGGGTCCTGACGCATCTTGTAGACGTCGTCGTCCATGCGCAGCTCGTGGTTGGACAGCGGCGTCTCGTCGCGCCAGCAATAAGGCAGTACGCGGTGGCCCTCGTAGGCGAGGTCCTTGTCGTAGAGCTCCTTGAACGCCCACAGCACCGATTCCATGAACCCGGGGTCGAGCGTCTTGTAGCCACGGTCGAAGTCCACCCAGCGGGCCTGGCGGGTGACGTAGTCCTCCCACTCGTGGGTGTACTCCAGAACCGATTCGCGGGCCTTCGCGTTGAATGCGGCGATGCCCATCTGCTCGATCTGGCTCTTCTCGGTGATGCCGAGCTGCTTCATCGCCTCGAGCTCGGCGGGCAGGCCGTGCGTGTCCCAGCCGAACACGCGGTCGACCTTCTTGCCGCGCATGGTCTGGAACCGCGGGAAGAGATCCTTGGCGTACCCGGTGAGCAGGTGCCCGTAGTGGGGCAGACCGTTCGCGAACGGCGGGCCGTCGTAGAACACCCACTCCGGGGCGCCCTCGCGCTGCGCGATCGACGCGCGGAACGTGTCGTCCTCTGCCCAGAAGGCGAGGACCTCCTGCTCGATGTCGGGGAAGCGCGGGCTCGGCACGACGCCCGCTGGACCGAAGGAGGCGCCTGGCGCGGCGCCGGCGGCATCCGGTGCGGTCGCCTCGGCGGCCGAGCGTGATGAAGGTCGGGGGTAGGTCATGTCACTCCAGCAGGTTGCGATGCGTCCTGCGAGGACGACCCGTCCGGGCCGCGGTACCACCCCGCTTTGATCCCGGTCTGCACCGTGGATCCACTCTCACTGCGGCGGTGACGGGCCTGCCCCGCTCGGTTCTACTGACGGTTTCCCGCGTTCTTCCGAGAGCTCCCCGGTGATAGCCGGATCGATGCTGATCGTCCGATTGTACGCGTCCGTAGGCTCTTGTGCATGCCGCCGCGTCCCACCCGCCCTGCCCCGCCTCGCTCCGCAGCCCCCGATCTGCCCGCACGCCTGTCCGCCACGACGACGATCGCACGCCGTGCGGACATCTCGCAGAGCCGCTTCGAGGCGCTTGCCGGCGAGGTGGATGCCGCACACGCGCGGCTGGTGGAATGCGTCTTCGCCCCGGCGTCGGTGGACCGTCTCGACCTGACCGGCGCGACGCTCATCGACGTCGAGATCGAGGACCTACGGGCCACGACCCTGGCCGCGGTGAGCGGCACCTGGCGCTCGGTGCGCATCACCGGCGGCCGGATCGGCACCCTCGACCTCTCGCGCGCCCAGCTGGACGCCGTGGAGATTCGCGGGGCCCGCATCGACTACCTCTCACTCGGGCAGGCCAGCGCCGCCGACATCCTCATCGCCGACTGCGTGCTGGGCACGATCGACATCCCGGCGGCACAGCTGGACCGGGTGCGGTTCGAGGGATGCCGCGCCGACGACGTCGATACGCGGGAATTGCGCGCGACCGATCTCGACCTCCGCGGGCTTGAGGTGCTGGGGTTCACCGATCTGCGGGCGCTGCGTGGCGTCACCCTCGCCCCGCACCAGGTGGCGGCGCTGGCGGAGTCGTTCGCTGCCGCTCTCGGCATCGACGTACGCGACTGACGGGCCTCACCGTCCTGCCGCGAGCAGCTCCCGCGTGAACGGATGCCGCGGCGTCGCGAAGACCTCCGCCACGGCCCCCGCCTCCACGACGACTCCGTCCTGCATGACCAGCACGTCGTCGGCGACGGCGGCGACGACGTCGAGGTCGTGCGAGACGAAGATCATCGTGAGGTGGCGTTCCTCCTGCAGGCGGCGCAACAGCGCGAGTACGCGCTCGCGCACCGTGGGATCCAGCGCCGACACCGGCTCGTCCAGCACCAGCACGTCGGGGTCGACGGCGAGCGCACGGGCGATCGCGGCGCGCTGACGCTGCCCGCCGGACAGTTCGGCGGGGCGGCGGCGCGCGAGCGCGGCATCCAATCCCACCTCCGCCAGCAGTGCGGTGGCCCCTGCCTGGCGAGCCGCCCGCGGCACCCCGCCCGCGGCGAGCGCCTCACGCAGCGACCGGCCCACGCTCCAGCGCGGATCGAAGGCGCCCAGTGGGTTCTGGTGCACGAGCTGCACGCGGCGGCGGAGGCCAGCCGCCTCGCGGCGCGACCACGGTACGCCGCCGATCTGCACCGTGCCGGCGTCGGGGCGCTCCACGCCGACGATCATGCGGGCCAGCGTCGTCTTTCCCGACCCTGATTCCCCCACCACGCCCAGCGTGCGCCCGCGGGCCAGGGTGAACGAGACGTCCTGCACCGCCGGCCGGTCGAACGCCTTCGATACTCCGTCCACGACGACCACGGGGTCGGCGGCGGCGACGTCGGCATCGTCGGCGGCGCGGGGCGCCCGCGGCACGTGCCGGGAGGCGGCCACGAGCTGCCGGGTGTAGGGATGCTGCGGGGCGTCGAGCACGTCGGCGGTCGCGCCCTCCTCCACGAACTCGCCGTCGCGCATCACCGCGACGCGGTCGGCGACCCGTCGCACCGCGGCGAAGTCGTGGCTGACGAACACGACGGCCGTGCCGCGGTCGGCGATGCTGCGCAGCAGCTCGAGCACGCGCGCCTGCACGGTGGCATCCAGCGCCGTGGTCGGCTCGTCGGCGATGAGCACGGCAGGGTCCCCCGCCAGCGCCGAGGCGATGAGCGCGCGCTGGCGGAGCCCTCCGGACAGCTCGTGCGGATGCTGACGCGCCCGGCGACCGGGTTCGGGTATCGCGACGTCGGTCAGCAGGGACTCGACGCGCGCGTGGCGGGCGGGGCGCGGCATCCGCGGGTCATGGATGAGTAAGGGCTCGGCGACCTCGGCGCCGATGCGCCGCAGCGGGTCGAGTGAGACCAGGGCGTCCTGCGACACCAGGGCGATGCGCGCACCGCGCAGCCGGCGCCAGCCGCCTTCGTCGAGGTCGCGGGCGTCGACGCCGTCGACGGTCAGCTCGTCGGCGGTGACGCGGGCGCCGTCGGGCGCGAGTCCCAGCAGGGCGCGTGCGGTGAGGGACTTGCCGGCGCCGGACTCCCCCACGATCGCGAGGCACTCACCCCGAGCGACCGACAGTGTGATGCCCTTGACGGGGGTCGCCTCTCCGAATGCGATGCGCAGGCCCGCTGCCTGCAGCGCGGTCACGAGCGCCGCCCGTCCGCGCGGGCGCGCAGCGTGCGGCCGACGACGGTCGCCGCGATGACGGTGAGGGTGATCGCGGCTCCGGGGAACACCGACACCCACCATGCCTGCCCGATCACGTTGCGGCCGCCGGAGAGCATGAGGCCCCATTCCGGGGTGGGTTCGGTGGGCCCGAGCCCCAGAAAGCTCAGGCCGGCGGCGGCGAGGATGCTGGAGCCGATGCCGATGGTGGCGAGCACGCTGAGCGATCCGATCACCCCCGGCGCGACGTGGCGGACGAACGCCAGCGGTCCTGGTACCCCCAGGATGCGGGCCGCCTCGACGTGCTCCGCGGCGCCGAGGCTGCGGGTCTGGGCGCGGGCCAGACGCACATACACCGGGACGGCGGCGATCGTGACGGCCAGCGCCACGTTGGCCGGTCCGGGTCCCAGCACCGCGACGACCACGAGTGCGATGAGGAACTCCGGGAAGGCCAGCAGCACGTCGGTCGCGCGCATCGCCACCGCGTCGACGACGCGGGGGGCGAGCCCCGACAGTGATCCGATGATCAGGCCGATGGCGAACGCGAGGGCGGTGGCGAGCAGACCGATGCCCACCGACCGCCCCGCCCCGTAGACGACACGGGCGAACACGTCGCGGCCGCTCTGGTCGGTGCCGAACAGGTGCTCGGCGTCGGGAGCGCGCAGCGCCTCACGCACGTCGGTCTGCAGCGGGTCCAGCGAAGTGAACCACTGCGGCGCGAAAGCGGCGGCGGCGACCACAGCCAGCACGGCGAGGGCCGCGCCGAGCAGCGCGCGCTGCGCGGGCTTCACGCTGGTACCCCGGTGCGCAGCGTGACCGACGGTGGCACGCGGCGCAGCCGCGGGTCGATCAGTGGGTAGGTCAGCTCCACGATGGTGTTGACGATCACGAACACCAGCGCGCTGATGAGGATGATGCCGGTGATCACGGGCAGGTCGCGGTCGGTGATCGCGGCGAGGGTCACCCGCCCCAGTCCCGGGCGGGCGAACACCGTCTCCACCAGCACCGCGCCGCCCAGCAGCGACCCCACCAGGTACGCCGCCAGGGTGACCGCCCCGGTCGCCCCGTGACGGAGCGTGTGGTGCACCGTGAGGCGGGTGGCCCCGGCGCCCCGAGCCCGGACGGTCGTGGCGAACGGCTGCCGCTCGGCCGCCTCGATCCCGTCCCGCAGCACCTGCCCGAGCAGCGCCGCCACCGGCAGCGCCAGCGTGATGGCGGGAAGCACCAGGGTGGCGGGGTTGCGCGACCCCGACACCGGGAACCAGCCCAGCCCGAACGCGAAGACGCTCAACAGCACCAGCCCGATCCAGAACACCGGGGAGCTCAGCACGACCAGTTCCACGCCGGCGGCGACCGTGCGAGCGGCCTTCCCCCGGGCGACGAGTGCCACGGTGAAGGCGATCACCACAGCGATCAGCAGTGCCAGCAGCGACAGCTGCACCGTCGCCCCCAGTTGCCGGCCGATCACCTCGGTCACCGGCATCCGCAGCTGGTAGGACTCGCCCAGATCGCCCTGCAGCAGCTGGCCGAGGTAGGCGAAGTACTGCTCCAGCGGGGGGCGATCCAGGCCCAGTTCGGCACGGATGCCGTCCTTCACCTCGTCGCTCACCTGCGCCTGCGGGCCGAGCATCACATCTACCGGGTCGCCGGGGATCACCCGGAACGCCAGGAAGGCCAGCGTGGCCGCACCCCACAGCACGAAGACGACGGATGCAGCGAGCGCGGCGGCGCGCACGGCGATCCGGCGTGCCGTCTGCGCCGCTGTGCTCATCGTGACCTCCGCGCCCGTGGGCGCTCGTTCACTCGACGGTCACGTCGTAGAACAGGGGGCATCCGTACAGATCGTAGGCCAGGCCGGAGATCGTCTCGCCGACGGCGGTGATGAACGCCGGGCTGTACAGCGGCACGATCGCGACGTGCTCGGCGTTCCACTGCTGCACCTGGCCGTAGGCCGCCGCACGCTCGTCGGCATCCGTCGTCGCCACCGCCGATTCCAGCAGCGCGTCCATCTCGGGGTCGCTCACCTGGGAGGCGTTCTGGAAGCCGTCGGTGTGCAGGTGGCTGCGCAGCAGGTCGGGGTCGATGCCGGAGAAGCCCCAGTCGGTGAGATCGAAGGTCTTCGGCTCGTACTGCTCGTTGTAGGCGCCGGGCTCCAGGACCTCGCGCACGACCTCGAAGCCGACGGCCTTCAGGTCCGACTGGATCGCGTTGGCCAGCGCGGTGCGGTCGTCGGGGACCGGGGTCCACGCGATCCACCGTGCGGAGAGGCGCTTGCCGTCCTTGACTCGGTAGCCCTCGGCGTCGGTCTCGGTCCAGCCGGCTTCGTCGAGCAGCGCGTTCGCGGCATCCGGATCGAACGGCCATGCCTCTTCGAGCGACGCGTCGTAGCCGGGAGTGGTGGAACCGAGGATGCTCCACGCGCGCGGGAACTGGCCGTAGAAGATCTCCTCGACGGCGGTGTCGATGTCGATCGCGCGGCTGAAAGCCTCGCGCACCCGCTCGTCGGCGAACACGCCGTACGCCTCGTTGAGGTAGAGCGAATAGGGCAGGCCCGGGTACTCCTTGGTGTCGACGGTCACGCCCTCGAGCTCCGCGGCGAGGTTCGGCGGCAGCTGGCTGGCGATGTCGGCCTCGCCGCTGTCGATGACGCCGGCGCGCACCGCCGCCTCGGGCAGGATCGACACGCGCAGCGTCTCGAACTGCGCGGCCTCCTGGCCTCCCGGACCCCACGCGTAGTCGTCGTTGCGGGAGTAGACGATCTCCTGATCGGCGACGTACTCCGTCAGCTCGAACGGACCGGTGCCCACCGTGATGCCGGGGCCGCCGGCCTTCAGCTGGTCGGCGGATTCGTCCAGTACGGCCGGTGAGTAAAAGCCGAGGTGCGCCGTGCTCGCCGCCTGCAGGAAGGGCGCGTAGGGCTGAGTGAAGTCGACCCGCACGGTGTGCTCGTCGACCACCTCGGTGCCGGCGTAGAACTCTGCGCCCATCATGCTGGCCGCCTGCGCCGATGCCGTCTCGGGGTCGACGATGCGGTCGAAGTTCGCCTTCACCGCGGCGGCGTCGAAGACCTCGCCATCGTGGAACGTGACGTCCTCACGCAGCTGGAACGTGTAGCTGGTGGCATCCTCTGCCACCTCCCATGACTCGGCCAGCCACGGCGAGAACGTGCCGTCGGCTTCCTGGAAGACCAGCGAATCGAGAACGGCGCGCTGCACGAGCGATGAGACGTCGAGCTGGCTGGTCTGCGGGTCCATGTGGCCCGCGGAGAGGTTCGCCCCTTCGATGGCCCAGACCACCTCGGAGCCCGCGGCCTCGTCGCCCGGAGCGGCGCAGGAGCTCAGGGCGAGGGCGGTCGCGACGGCGACGGCGGAAACGGGCAGCAAGCGGCGGAGAGAAGGCATGTGGGTCCTCGAGGGGTGCGGAGGGGGTGACATTCCACCGTAACCCCTTTTTGGACGGGGTGGATCTATCGGTCGAGGGTTGGTTTCGCGCCTGGCCGGGCCGTCGTCGCGGTTTGCCGGGCTGCGGAGATCTGCCCGGGTGCGGTCGTAGCCGCGGCATCCGCCCGCGTTCCGGCAGATCCCCGCGTTTCGGTCAACGCGCGAGGTGCAGGCCCTGCGCGACGGCGCGCTGGATCAGGTCCTGCACACGCGGCCAGTTTTCCACGACGTCGCGGTAGCCCACCCGGATCACGTGGTAGCCGAGCAGCATCAGCTCGGCATCGTGGGCGATGTCCGCTTCGCGCTGCGCTCCCACGTGGTGGCCACCGTCGATCTGCAGCACGAGCCGCTGTCCGATGAGGAAATCGACGCGATGCCCGGCGATCCACGCCTGCGGCACGATCGGCAGGTCCAGCCACCGCAGACGGGGCAGCACGAAGCTCTCCAGGCCGGAGTCGGCGAACGGGTTCGCCAGGGTCAGCAGCCGGCGCGCCCGACCACCGAGAGGTAGCCGCTCCAGCGCACCGCGCTCGACCGTGCGCCGACGCAGGGCCGATTCCCAGACGGCGAGCGCCTGCTCGAAGGGGACGCACGCGGCGACCAGAGCGAGTACGTTCTCCATCGGGTCGACGAGCGCATTCGGATGCCGCGGCAGCAGCGGCGCAGCCCAATGCACGTGCGCCTTCGTGACCCGGATGCCGCCGGCGTGCGGTTTCGCGGCGACGTGCGGGACCGGGTCGGACAGCACCCACAGGCCGAGCCGGCGTGCCTGGCTCACGCAGGTGAGAACAACGCCGTCGCGCGCGGCGGCGACGAGGAACGGGTCGGCATCCGGGGTGGCGACCCATACTCGCCGCACACGCACCAACTCGCCGGCGGCAACGGCCAGCGCGATGCGGTACTTGCTGAACCCGGCGGCGTTCAGCGACGTACAACGGGCAACTCCGCCGAGGGCGATGACGGTGGTGATGAGCTCCATCGGGACAGTGTGGCCACCCGCGGAACTTCCTCGAGGGGCGGCGGGGCCGAGATCGGGACGGCGCGCCGCGATTGGAGCCTGGGGAGGAGACGCCAGGCAAGGAGATCCGCCCGGGCGCGGTCGCGTTCGCGGCATCCGTCCGCGTTCCGGCAGATCCCCGCATTTCGGCAGATCCCCGCATCGCGGCAACCGCGTTTGCCCAGGCAAGGAGATCTGCCCGGGCGCGGTCGATGTCGCGGCATCCGTCCGCATTCCGGCAGATCCCCGCATTTCGGCAACTCGAGGTGACCACCCGCCCGCGAGTTTGCCGGGCTGCGGAGATCTGCCCGGGCGCGGTCCAAGCCGCGGCATCCGCCCGCGTTCCGGCAGATCCCCTCACCCGGGCTAGTCAACGCATGCGCAACTCCGGCACCACGGCCCCGGTAAACTGGGCGACAGTCCACACTCAGGCACGCTCACACAGTGCCGCACATATCGAGGAGTACCCCGTGCCGCAGATCCCCGAAAAGCCCGCGCTGGAAGGCCTCGAGCAGAAGTGGGATGCCGCGTGGAGCGACCGCGGCACGTACCTCTTCGACCGTGACGCGGCCAAGGCCAAGGGCCGCGCCGGGGTCTACTCGGTCGACACTCCCCCGCCGACGGCATCGGGGAGCCTGCACATCGGGCACGTCTTCTCCTTCACGCACACCGACGTGAAGGTGCGTTACGAGCGCATGCGCGGCAAGACCGTGTTCTACCCGATGGGCTGGGACGACAACGGCCTTCCCACCGAGCGCCGGGTGCAGAACTACTACGGCGTGCGCTGCGACCCGTCGCTCGCGTACGACGCCGACTTCACGCCGCCGTTCGAGGGCGGCGACAACAAGAGCAGCAAGGCCGCCGACCAGGTGCCCATCAGCCGCCGCAACTTCATCGAGCTGTGCGAACGCCTCACCGTCGAGGACGAGAAGCACTTCGAGGCGCTGTTCCGCCAGCTCGGGCTGAGCGTGGACTGGACGCAGACCTACCGCACCATCTCGGACGACACGATCCGCACCAGCCAGCTGGCGTTCCTGCGCAACATCGAGCGCGGCGAGGCGTACCAGGCGCTCGCGCCCACGCTGTGGGACATCGACTTCCGCTCCGCCATCGCGCAGGCCGAGCTCGAAGACCGCGACCAGCCCGCCGCGTACCACCGCGTCGCATTCCACCGCACCGACGGCAACGGCGACATCCACATCGAGACCACGCGCCCCGAGCTCCTCGCCGCCTGCGTCGCCCTCGTCGCGCATCCCGACGACGAGCGCTACCAGCCGCTGTTCGGCACCACGGTGCGCAGCCCGCTGTTCGATGTCGAGGTTCCGGTACTCGCGCACTCCCTCGCGCAGAAGGACAAGGGATCGGGCATCGCCATGATCTGCACCTTCGGCGACGTCACCGACATCATCTGGTGGCGGGAGCTGGACCTGCCCAACCGCACGATCCTCGGCAAGGACGGTCGCATCGTCGCCGACGCTCCCGATGTGATCGTGACGGATGCCGCACGCTCGGCGTACGCCGAGATCGCCGGCAAGACGGTATTCAGCGCCAAGAAGCGCATCGTCGAACTGCTGCAGGAATCCGGCGAGCTCATCGGCGACCCGAAGCCCTTCACCCACCCGGTGAAGTTCTACGAGAAGGGCGACCGACCGCTGGAGATCGTCTCCACGCGCCAGTGGTACATCCGCAACGGCGCGCGCGACGCGGCCCTGCGCGAGAAGCTCATCGAGCTGGGCGCCGGCATGTCGTGGCATCCGGACTTCATGCGCGTGCGCTACGAGAACTGGACCAACGGCCTCACCGGCGACTGGCTCGTCTCGCGCCAGCGGTTCTTCGGCGTGCCGATCCCGGTCTGGTACGCCCTGGACGAGGACGGGGAGCGCGATTACAGCCGCGTGCTCACGCCCGACCTGGCGAGCCTGCCCGTTGACCCCACCAGCGACGTTCCCCCGGGCTACACCGAGGACCAGCGCGGCGTTCCGGGCGGCTTCGACGCCGAGAAGGACATCTTCGACACCTGGGCGACCTCGTCGCTCACCCCGCAACTGGCCGGCGGCTGGGAGCGCGACCCCGAGCTGTGGGATCTCGTCGCCCCGTTCGACATGCGCCCGCAGGGCCAGGACATCATCCGCACCTGGCTGTTCTCCACCATGCTGCGCAGCGCCCTGGAAGACGGCCGCGCGCCGTGGACGGATGCCGCGATCTCCGGCTTCATCGTCGATCCCGACCGCAAGAAGATGTCGAAGTCCAAGGGCAACGTCGTCACGCCCGCCGACATCCTCGCCCAGCACGGGACGGATGCCGTTCGGTACTGGTCGGCGTCGAGCCGGCTGGGCGCGGATGCCGCGTTCGACCCGCAGAACCCCACTCAGGTCAAGATCGGCCGGCGCCTGGCGATCAAGGTTCTCAACGCCGCCAAGTTCGTGCTTTCGTTCCCGGTGCCCGAGGGCGCCGAGGTGACCCACGCGCTGGACGCGTCGATGCTCGCGACCCTGGACGGCGTCGTGCGCGAGGCGACGAAGGCATACGAGGCGTATGACCACGCCCGCGCGCTCGAAGTGACCGAGGCGTTCTTCTGGACGTTCTGCGACGACTACCTCGAGCTGGTCAAGGAACGCGCCTACAACCAGGCCGATGTGGGGCAGCCCTCCGCTGCGCTGGCGCTGCGCCTGGCGCTGTCGACGCTGCTGCGGTTGCTCGCGCCGGTGCTGGCCTTCGCGACCGAAGAGGCCTGGTCGTGGTTCGAGGAAGGGTCGGTGCACACTGCGCCGTGGCCCGAGCCGCTCGGCATCGAGGGCGACCCGGCGGTGCTTCGCATCGTCGGCGAAGCGCTCATCAGCATCCGTCGCGCCAAGACGGAGGCTAAGGCATCGCAGAAGACCCACGTGCAGAGCGCGACGATTGCCGCGACCGCGGCGGCCACCGCTGCCCTGCGCCTGGCGGAAGGCGACCTCAAGGCCGTCGGCCGCATCGCCGAGATCGTGTATCAGGAGGCCGAGTCCACCTCGGTGCTCGACATCGTGCTTGCCCCGCAGGAGGTGTGACGTGCAGTTAGGAACCCGCTGGACCTCAGGAGACGAACCGCCCGCCGCGGTGCCGGACGTGCTGCGTGAGCAGATCCGCGCGGTCGACCGGGCGATGCCCGGCGACGAACTCGGTCAGCCTCGCCCCCGTTGGACGCTTACCTGGCTCGAGCGCCGGCCCATCGCCGAGCTCGACACCGGTGTGACCGTGACGCTCGATGCTCACGGCAACGCCGTGGTCGGGCACGACCCGGACGACGACTTCGCCTGACGCGCGCCAGCGGCGCGGGTGCGCGGGTCATCGCTCGGCGCGCCAATAGGCTGATGCGATGACGGATGCCGCGACGAACCCTCTGCTGATGGCAAGCGAGCTGCCCTACGGGCTGCCCGACTACCGCGAGATCCGGGCGGAGCATTACCTCCCCGCGTTCGACGTGGCCTTCGCGCAGCAGCGCGCCGAGGTGGCCGTCATCACCGGGCAGAGCGATGAGCCGACCTTCGAGAACACCCTGGAGGCGCTGGAACGCTCCGGCGATCTGCTCGGACGAGTCGCGCGGACCTTCTACACGGTGTCATCGGCGGATGCCACGCCCGAGATCCAGGCAGTCGAAGAAACGCTCGCCCCGCTGATGTCTGCCCACCAGGACGCCATCGGACTCGACAGCGAGCTGTATTCCCGCATCGAGAACCTGCATCAGCGTCGTGCCGAACTGGAGTTGACCGCCGAGCAGCGCTATCTCCTGGAGCGCCGCTTCACCGAGATGACCCATGCCGGGGCGGGACTGTCCGACGACGCGAAGGAGCGGTTGACCGCACTCAACCAGCGACTGTCGATCCTCACCACGACGTTCGAGAAGAACCTCCTCGCCGACACCAACGACCTCGCCGTCGTCTTCGACGATGCCGCCGAACTCGACGGACTGACCGAGGGCGAGCTTTCCGCGGCAGCGCAAGCGGCCGCCGATCGCGGCCTCGACGGGCAGTACGTCATCGCACTCACCCTGTTCACGGGGCATCCGTACCTCTCCTCGCTGACGAACCGTCAGTCGCGTCGCCGGCTGCTGGAGGCATCCCGCTCGCGTGGCTCGCGCGGCAACGAGCACGACAACCGCGACGTGCTGCGCGAGATCGTGCGGTTGCGCGCACAGCGCGCCGAGCTGCTGGGCTACGACAGCCACGCCGCCTACATCACCTCCGATGAGACGGCCCGCTCCCCCGAAGCCGTCCGCGACCTACTCTTCCGCCTGGCCGAGCCCGCCGCCCGCAACGCGGCGCGCGAGCGCGCGGCGCTGCAGGAGATCATCGACGGGAGCCCCGACGCGTTCGCGCTCGAGGCGCACGACTGGGCGTTCTACACCGAGCAGGTGCGCCAAGCGCGTTACGACCTGGATCGCGCCGCGCTGCGACCCTGGTTCGAGGCGGAGCGGGTGCTGCGCGACGGCGTCTTCTACGCTGCTACGGCGCTCTATGGCATCACGTTCACCGAGCGCACCGACTTGCCGGCCTATCACCGCGACGCCCGGGTGTTCGAGATCCACAACGCCGACAGTTCGCCGCTCGGGCTCTACGTGCTGGACCTGTATACGCGCGACACCAAGCGCGGCGGGGCGTGGATGAACTCGATCGTGTCCCAGTCCCGCCTGCGTGGCACTGCGCCGGTCGTCGTGAACAACCTCAACGTGCCGCGTCCCGCCCCCGGGCAGCCCACGCTGCTGACCCTCGACCAGGTGACAACGCTCTTCCACGAGTTCGGCCATGCCCTGCATGGCCTGTTCGCCACGGTCACCTACCCGAGTTTCGCCGGCACGAACGTGTACCGGGACTTCGTAGAGTTCCCCAGCCAGGTCAACGAGATGTGGATCTACTGGCCGGAGGTGCTGGCCAACTACGCCCGCCACATCGACACCGGCGAGCCGCTGCCGGCCGAGGTCGTCGACAAGCTGGCGGCATCCGAAGTCTTCAACCAGGGCTTCGCGACGAGCGAGTATCTGGCTGCGGCGTGGCTCGACCAGGCGTGGCATCGCCTGGGCGCGGCCGGGGCGGCTGAGGTGAGCGACGTGGGCGGTTTCGAAGCTGCCGCCCTCGCCGAGATCGGCCTGGACAACGCCGTGGTGCCGCCGCGTTACTCCTCGACCTACTTCGCGCATGTCTTCTCCGGCGGCTATAGCGCCGGCTACTACTCGTACATCTGGAGCGAGGTGCTCGACGCCGACACGGTCGAGTGGTTCGAGCACAACGGCGGCCTCACGCGGGCGAACGGCGACCGGTTCCGCCAGCGCCTGCTGGGCGTGGGCGGCTCGAAGGATCCGTTGGAGGCCTACCGCGATTTCCGCGGCCGGGATGCCGAGATCGAACCACTGCTGGAGCGCCGCGGCTTGAACGACTGACCGGGGACGACACCCGCCGGTGTCGTCACCGGCGGGTGCTCAGCGCCACCCCAGTAGGTCACGCACGACAGCCTGCGACGCCGGGGACCCGTCGTTCTTGATCCCCCGCATGCGCTCGAAGGAGACCAGCGTTCCGGCACCCGAGAAATGGTCATTCAGCACCGCGAGGGTCGTGCGGATCAGCGGCCCGGCGTCGTTCCCGCCGGGGCCACCGCGAGTCGAGGCGTGGGGGAAGATGACCAGTTCCGCGCCGGCCGGCGTCGCCCGCGCAGACGCCACGACGAGCGTCGGGGTCGCGCCGCGCCAGAACCGCCGGAAGAACTCCAGCCCGGTGTCCTCCACGGCCCAGGCGATGAGTCCGCGTCTGCGCGATCGCTTGATGTCACCCAGACGCAGATCCTGGGCCAGCCACTCCGACCCCGATTCGGTCAGCAGCCGCTGGAACGTGTCGTCACCCAGCGCGAACCCGACCGCCTGAAGCTGCGCGACGGCGACCTCCATGACGGTCCCCGGATCGGTCCGCACGACGAACCTCCCGCCGCCGGAGGTGAACCCGTGCCGACCGATCGGAGCGATGCGCATCTCCTCGCCGGCACCGGCCGTGTTGATGTTGCGGCGCGTCACGGGCTCGAAAGCGCGTTCGTCGGGCATCCGCTACAGCCCCCAGGCTTTGCCGACCGCTTCGTCCGCCTCACGGTAAGCGGTCGCAGCAGTGTGCGCCGCCTCCGCAGCTGCGTGTGCGACGCCGGCGAGTGCCTGCACCTTCTGCAACCACTCATCCTGCGCAACGCTGTACGCGTTCGCCGCCTCGCCGACCCATGCGCCGAGCAGCTGTTGCTTCGCGCCGCGCAGCGTTGACAGCTGGCCCTCGATGCCCGATGCGCTCGCGTCCACGGACGCCGACAGCGACTCGACGCTCGCCGGCGTGACCGACAGATCAGACATTCTCCTGCCCCTCCCGGCGCCCCATGGCGTTCAGCGCGTCCTGAATCCGTGCGGCAGCCTGCTCGAAGCGTGCGCGCGAGTCGCGCAACGTCTGCGCGAAGACCACGTCGGGTGCAGGAGGCGCTGAGTCACCCTCGTCGCGCTCCTCGGCGGACCAGGACTCACGCAACTCCTCCAGATTGCGTCTGGCAACAGCGCGCAGACGCTCCGCCTCGGGCGAGGCATCCTCCCCGGAGAACACGGCCTTCAGCGTCGTCCGGCCGAGGTCGATACGCCCCTGGACGACGCGCCAGTCGGGGCCGAGCGCTCCTGAGCGGGCCTGCTCGGCATGTTCCTCGTCCGACTCAGCGCCTGTGGCGTCAGCTTGGGCATCCCGCGCGGCCAGCTCAGCGTCCGCTTCGCGCAGCAGTTGTGCGAACTGGTCAGCCATGTCCTGGAAATCTCCGCGCAGCTCGGGGAGGTCGTCCCGCGTCACATCGGGTTCCTGGCGATCCGTCGTCATCACGCCCTCGCCATCGCGCCGCGGGCCAGGCCCTCATACAGATCGGCCATGCGCATCGCGTTGTCCACGATGGCGCCGATGCTGCTCACCATGCCGGAGGCCAGGTCGTAGATGCGGTTGATCCATTTGTATGCCCACTGCGCGTCCTTGATCAGCTCGTGCACCGTGAGACCCGCGTCTGCGACGGCGGCGATCCACCCTACGACCGGAATGGAGGCTTTTGCGGCGATCCTGAGAAGCTTCTCGCTGAGTTCCTCCAGCTTCGCGAGGATCTTCCCCACTGCCTGCTTGCAGAGCAGGATGAGCACCTTGATCGCCGACGCGACGGTGCCCGCCGGGCCAGCTGCTGCGGTGTGGGCCTGAGAGATGACCGCGGCCGCGGCGGCGAAAGCCTCCGATCCCCTGCCCGTCCAACTCGCCATCGGCGGCAGCAGCCCCATCGCGTTGCGACCGACCGCGGTCATGGCGTCGCCGGTGTGCGTCCACGCGATCTGCGCCTCCCGCATCCGCTCCCAGTCGCCGGAGAAGGGTTTGGTGACCTCTTCGAGGAGGGAATATCCGACGAGCTTCTCGAAGACCCAGTCCACGCTGCCGAAGATCGGACCCGCCTTCCAGCGGATGCTCTCGATCTCGGGATCCTCGCCCCGAGGCGTCGGCAGGAACGAGCGCACGTCGACGGCCTCGGTCACGCTGCGTGACCGCGACCGCGCGTCCTTGGCCCGACCGGCCACGTCGTCCCTTGTCCCCAACGCCCACTCCCCGGCGGAATAGCCGTCCCCGAAGGCCTGGTTGAACACATTGCCGTCGGGCTCGTCGTAACGCGACGGCGCCGCCGTCTGCGGTGCGCCCAGCGTCGGTGCGTTCGGCGGGGCATAGGGGGCACTGTCACCGCCGAGCATCCCGATCACCTGCGCGGTCGCCTCGTGGGCGGTGCGCTCGGCATCGACATACGTCCTGACCGTCTGCTCCATCCGCGCGGTGCCTTCGTTGAACGCCAGCGAGGAGAATGCCGTCGCCTTCTTGCCGGCATCCACCATCGCATCGCTGATGGGCTGGACCAGCTGCAGGATGAGCCCGAGTTCGCCGGCGTTCAAGCGGGCGTAGGTCTCCAGGTGCGTGCCGATCGCATCGGCATGGCCCCGTTGGCGTTCCAGCACCTGGCCGGCCAGTTGAAGTTGTGTGAAGTCGATATCCACGGTCTCCCCATCGAGTCAGTCGTGGCCCGACTGTAGCGGATTGAGCAGACCCTCAGGCGCTTTTGCGCGTGGCGATTTTGTATTGTCGCATTGTGCGAATTTGCATTTCGTGCACGCCTCTACACGCCGGCCGGCCGATCAGAGCATGCCGAGGCTCCGGGAGAAGGCGCGCACCCGGTCTGCCATGATTGCTGGGATCTCGGCAACAGCGAAATGCCCGCCCTCGGTGAGACGCTCGAAGGTGCGCAGGTCCAGGTAGAACCGCAGCGCGAGGGACTCCGGATAATCGCCCTCGTGGCGCTGGATGTGCACCGACGCGGGTACCGTGACCGGCGGCATCGGTTCGGGCTGGTCGGCACCCTCATAGTAGGGACGGAACGACGTGCCGATGCTCTGGGTCGCCCAGTAGATCATCGCCTCGGTGAGGATGCGTTCGCGCGAGATGCGCAGTTCCACCGCGTGCGGATCGCCCGCCGAGGTGTCGCTCCACTCCACGAGCTTCTCGGTGAGCCACGCCAGCAGACCCGCGGGCGAGTCGTTCAGCGCGACCGCGAGGGTATCGGGTCGCGTCGCCTGCACGTGCCCGTAGGCGCCGTCGGTGCCGTGAGCGGCGGCGAGTTCCGCGAAGAACGCGGTCTCGGAGGCATCCGTCAGCTGTTCGCGCTCGTGCTGCGAAGGGAAATGCGCGTGCGTCACGAGCACGCCCGCGACCGCCTTGGGGCGGGTGGCGGCCAGCAGATCGTTGACGTTGGCGGAGACGTCCTCGCCATAGGTCAGGTAACGGGAGTAACCCAGCACCTCGGTCATGAGGGCGTGCATCGTGTCGGCCAGGCGCCGTTCGGTGATCGGACCGTCGCGGTAGGGCGGGGAGAACGCGAACCCGGGGAAGCTCGGCACGACGACGTGGAAATCGGGAAGCAGGTCGGTGAAGTCCAGCTGCAGGGCGAAGGTGTGCGGCCAGCCGTGCATCACCAGCAGCACGGGTGCGTCGTCGCGTGCCGATCGTCGGTGCACGAAGTGCACGGTCGCGTCGCCGATGTCGACCAGGAACTGGGGATGGGAATTGAGCCACTGCTCGCGCGAGCGCCAGTCGAAATCGCGCCATGCGGCGACGAGCTCAGCCAGGTAGTCGGCAGCCATCCCCGAGGCGGGGCGGCGTGGCGAGTCGGGCAGCAAGCGCGCGGTGGCGAGACGGTGGCGCAGATCGTCGAGCAGCTCGTCCGATGCGCGGAACGAGAAGGCTTGCGGTTGCGTCATGGCCGCGACGGTAGCGCGGGCCGCCGACACGGCAGGGGGTCAGGCGCTCTTGCGCTTCTGCCGCAGCACGAGCGTCGGAGTGCTGCCCTCCTCGACCGAGGTGCGCGTGATGATCACCTTGTCGACGTCTTCCGTGGACGGGATCTCGAACATGATCGGCCCGAGCACGTCTTCGAGGATCGCCCGCAGCCCGCGCGCGCCGGTCTTGCGGAGCACCGCGAGGTCGGCGATCGCGCGCAGCGCGTCTTCCTCGAACTCCAGCTGCACGCCGTCGAGCTCGAACATGCGCTGGTACTGCTTGACGAGGGCGTTTCGCGGCTCGGTGAGGATCTCCATGAGCGCGTCCTGGTCAAGCGGGGCGACGGATGCCACGACCGGCAGGCGACCGATGAACTCCGGGATCAGGCCGAACTTGTGCAGGTCCTCCGGGAGCACCTCGCTGAACAGGTTGATGTTCTCGCCCTTGTCGTACAGGCGTGCGCCGAAGCCGACACCGTGTTTGCCGACGCGAGAGGAGATGATCTCTTCCAGCCCGGCGAACGCGCCGGCCACGATGAACAGCACGTTCGTCGTATCGATCTGGATGAACTCCTGGTGCGGGTGTTTGCGACCGCCCTGCGGTGGTACCGAGGCGACCGTGCCTTCGAGGATCTTCAGCAGCGCCTGCTGCACGCCCTCGCCCGACACGTCGCGCGTGATCGACGGGTTCTCGGCCTTGCGGGCGATCTTGTCGACCTCATCGATGTAGATGATGCCGGTCTCGGCACGCTTGGTGTCGAAGTCGGCGGCCTGCAGCAGCTTCAGCAGAATGTTCTCGACGTCTTCACCGACGTAGCCTGCTTCGGTCAGCGCCGTGGCATCCGCTACTGCGAACGGCACGTTCAGTCGCTTCGCGAGCGTCTGAGCCAGGTAGGTCTTGCCGCACCCGGTGGGGCCGAGCAGCAGGATGTTGCTCTTGGCGATGTCGATGTCGTCGGCGCGCTGCTCTGCGGGCTGAAGGGTGGCGTGCGCACGGATGCGCTTGTAGTGGTTGTAGACCGCGACGGACAGGGCGCGCTTGGCGGGCTCCTGGCCGACGACGTACTCCTCGAGGAACGAGAAGATCTCGCGGGGCTTGGGCAGGTCGAAGTCGGCGACTTCGCCGGTGCCGGACTCGGCCATGCGCTCTTCGATGATCTCGTTGCACAGCTCGACGCACTCGTCGCAGATGTACACGCCCGGTCCCGCGATCAGCTGCTGGACCTGCTTCTGGCTCTTGCCACAGAAGGAGCACTTGAACAGGTCGGCGCTTTCACCGATGCGAGCCATCAGGCTCCTCCTCACTGCCCCCAGTCGGGCGCCCTCCGAGCCTAACTGCTGCCCACGACATAGGGCCGCATTTGCGGCGTCTCATCTGGGTCACGAGTGCCCCACGAACGACGAAGCCCCGCCCATCGAGGGGCGGGGCTTCGCGGCATCCGGGTGTCAGCTGGTGATCGCCTGGGGCTGACGCTTACGCGTGGTCAGCACCTGGTCGACGAGACCGTACTCGAGCGCCTCGACGGACGAGAGGATCTTGTCGCGGTCGATGTCCTTGTTGACCTGCTCCTGCGAGCGGTTGGAGTGCTTCGCGAGCGTCTCCTCGAGCCACGTGCGCATACGCAGGATCTCGGCCGCCTGGATTTCGATGTCCGATGCCTGCCCGTGACCGGCCTCGCCGACGGCGGGCTGGTGGATCAGGATGCGGGCGTTGGGCAGCGCCAGACGCTTGCCGGGAGCACCGGCCGCCAGCAGCACGGCGGCAGCCGAAGCGGCCTGGCCGAGCACGACGGTGGAGATCTGCGGCGACACGTACTGCATCGTGTCGTAGATCGCCGTCATCGCGGTGAACGAGCCACCGGGCGAGTTGATGTACATGATGATGTCGCGGTCGGGGTCCTGGGACTCCAGCACGAGCAGCTGCGCCATGACGTCATCGGCCGATGCGTCGTCGACCTGCACGCCCAGGAAGATCACGCGGTCTTCGAAGAGCTTGTTGTACGGGTCCTGGCGCTTGTAGCCGTAGGCCGTGCGTTCCTCGAACTGCGGGAGGATGTAACGGCTGTTCGGCATCTGAAGGCCCTGAGGGGCGCCGCCGAAGGTGGGGGTGTGCATTCTCTGTGTCTCCTCCGGTGGTCTCAGTTGGCGGTTTCGTCGCCGACGGTGACGCCGTCGACGGCTGTTCCGCCGCCGCCGGTCACATCAGCGGCGTGCTCACGGATGTGGTCGACGAAGCCGTACTCGAGGGCCTCGTCCGCGGTGAACCAGCGGTCGCGGTCACCGTCGATGTTGATCTGCTCGACCGTCTTGCCGGTCTGGGCAGCCGTGATCTCGGCGAGGCGCTTCTTCATCGACAGGATCAGCTGAGCCTGCGTCTGGATGTCGCTGGCGGTGCCGCCGAATCCACCGTGCGGCTGGTGCAGCAGCACGCGGGCGTTGGGCGTGATGTACCGCTTGCCCTTCGTTCCGCTGGTCAGCAGCAGCTGGCCCATGGAGGCGGCCATGCCGATGCCGACGGTGACGATGTCGTTCGGGACGAACTGCATCGTGTCGTAGATCGCCATGCCGGCCGTGATGGAGCCGCCGGGCGAGTTGATGTAGAGGTAGATGTCCTTTTCGGAGTCCTCCGCTGCCAGCAGCAGGATCTTGGCGCAGATCTCGTTTGCGTTGTCGTCACGCACCTCCGACCCGAGCCAGATGATGCGGTCCTTCAGCAGCCTGTCGAAGACGCTGGTCGCGACAAGGGGTTCGGCCATGTTCACTCCTGTTTCCGTGGTCCGTCGCAACGAATCTACCGGCGCCCCGAGGGCGACCCGCCCGTGTTCGCCCTGGGCAGAGTGCCGGATGCCGCTGCGGATGAGACGCCGACGGGGCGGATGCCGCAGCACCCGCCCCGTCGGCGTCGTCGATTCGACTCGACTTACTTGTCGTCCGCTGCCTTCTTGGCGGCAGGCTTGCGGGCGGCGGGCTTCTTCGCGGGAGCCGCGTCGGCGGCATCCTTCGCGTCGGCGGCCTTCTTCGCAGCCGGCTTCTTGGCGGCCGGCTTCTTGGCGGGAGCCTTCTCGGCGGGCGCCTCATCGGCGGCGGCCTCGGCGGCCGGGGCCTTCTTGGCGGGAGCCTTCTTGGCGGTGGCCTTCTTCGCCGGCTTCTCCTCGGCCTCGATCACGGCGTCGGCGTCAGCCGCGGCATCCGCGATCTCCTGGGCCTCTTCCACGACGTCTTCCTCAGCGGCGGGCTCGTCCTCGAGGGCGATGAAGCCACTCAGGTCGACCGGCTTGCCGGCGGTGTCGACGACCGTGACCTTGCCCAGCGCGAGGGCCAGAGCCTTGTTGCGGCCGACCTCACCGATCATCGCGGGGAGCTGGTTGCCCTGCTGCAGCGCGTTGACGAACTCCTGCGGAGCCATGTTGTACTGGGCGGCCGACTGGATGAGGTACTGGGTGAGCTCGTCCTGCGAGACCTGAACCTTGAACTCTTCGGCGATCTTGTCCAGCACCATCTGGGTGCGGAACTGCTTCTTGCTCGCCTCGGTGACCTCGGCGCGGTGCTCGTCGTCCTCGAGGCGGCCTTCGCCTTCAAGGTGCGTGTGCACCTCGTCCTCGACCAGCTGCTCGGGAACGGGGATGTCGGTCAGCTCGATGAGCTTCTCGACGAGCTTGTCACGAGCGGCGGATGCCTGCGCGAAGCCGGACTGCTCGGACACGCGCTCGGCCAGGCTGGCACGCAGCTCGGCGATGGTGTCGAACTCGCTGGCGATCTGCGCGAAGTCGTCGTCGGCGTCGGGAAGCTCGCGCTCCTTGACGGCGACGACCGTGACGGCCACCTCGGCCTCGGAACCGGCGTGGTCGCCGCCCACGAGCTTGGAGCGGAACGTCGTGTCCTCACCGGCGGTGAGGGATTCGATGGCCTCGTCGGTGCCCTCGAGCAGCTCGCCCGAACCCACTTCGTAGGACACGCCCTCGGCGCGGTCGATCTCGGCGCCGTCGATCGTGGCGACGAGGTTCAGCTCGACGAAGTCGCCGGTCTTGGCGGGGCGGTCAACCGTCACCAGCGTGCCGAAGCGGCTCCGCAGGCGGTCGAGCTCGGCGTCGACGGCAGCTTCATCGGTCTCGACGGCGTCGACCTCGATGGTCAGGCCCTCGTAGGCGGGAAGCTCGAACTCGGGGCGGACGTCCACCTCGACCTCGACGACGAGGTCACCGGAGAAGTCCTTGTCGCTGGGCCACTCGATGACCTCGGCGGCGGGACGGCCGACGACGCGAACCTCGGTCTCCTTGACGGCGTCGCGGTAGAACCCGTCGAGGCCCTCGCTGACGGCGTGCTCGATGACGGCGCCCTTACCGACACGCTGGTCGATGATCGGCGCGGGCACCTTGCCCTTGCGGAAACCGGGGATCTGGATGTCCTGGGCGATGTGCTCGTACGCGTGAGCGATAGCGGGCTTCAGTTCGTCCGGGGTGACCGTGATGTGGAGCTTGACCCGGGTCGGGGTGAGCTTCTCGACGGTGGCGTTGACCATGCCTGTTGCTTCTCCTTGGGTGATCCGCGCAGACGCGCGGAGGCGGAAAGTCTGGATGTCTGGGAAGTCGTTTTCGTCGGGGCGACAGGATTTGAACCTGCGGCCTCCCGCTCCCAAAGCGGGCGCTCTACCAAGCTGAGCTACGCCCCGGGTTGTGCACACGCACGCGTGCGCCGAAACGACCCCGGGAAGTCTAGCCGACCGCACCGTGTCCGCGCTGTGCGCGCAGTTCGTCTAGACTTGCGGAGGCCGCGGCTCGACCGCTGCGGGGATGTAGCTCAATGGTAGAGCCTCAGTCTTCCAAACTGATGGTGCGGGTTCGATTCCCGTCATCCCCTCCACTGCCCCGACATATCGCCACCCGCGATGTGCCGGGGCATTTGTCTTGGCGGCGGAATTCAGCCTGACGCGAGCGAAACCGCCCGAAATGGGGTGGAATGTGCCCCACAGGCTGAATTCCAACACCTCGGCGACGAAGACTCAGTCGACCCGCGTCACCGCGGAGTGGTTCTGCAGGTGCGCGCGGTAGATGTCGGCGTTGCGGCGTAGCTTCAGCCGCTCGTCGTCCGACAGCTCGCGCCGCACCTTCGCGGGGACCCCCGCCACCAGCGACCCCGGCGGGATGACCGTGCCCTCCAGCACCACCGCCCCGCCGGCGACCAGCGAACCGGCACCGATCACCGCGCCCGACAGGATGACGCTGCCCATCCCGATCAGCGAGCCGTCCTCCACCGTGCAGCCGTGGACGACGGCGTTGTGCCCGATCGACACCTTCTCGCCGATCACCACGGGGTGCCCCGCATCCACGTGCACCGTCACGTTGTCCTGCACGTTGCTGCCGGCGCCGATCGTGATGCTGTCGCTGTCGGCGCGCAGCACCGCGTTGTACCAGACGCTCGCCTCCTCCCCCAGCGTCACCGCGCCCACCAGGCGGGCCCCGGCGGCCACGAAAGCGGACGGCGGTATGCGCGGGGTGGAGCCGGATACGGAAAGGACAGAGGCTTCGTCGGCAACGGTCATGCCTTGAGGGTAGGCCCGCAGGGCCGATGCAACCTTCATTAGCCCAGCCTCAGCTTGCTTGCGGAATAACACGGCCTGAGTACCGTTGTCTCAAAGCGGGGTGACACCCCGCCGAATGGAGACGACGAAATGACGAAGAACCAGACCATCGCCGCAACCGCAGCCGACCCGACGGTGGCCGCCGGAACCGCGCAGTTCCTCACACCCGTCGTCATGGGGCTGCAGGCCCTCGTCGTCAATGGCAAGCAGGCGCACTGGAACGTCCGCGGCGCGAACTTCCAGTCGATCCACGAACTTCTCGACACCGTCGTCGAGCACGCCCAGGCGTGGTCCGACGAGGCCGCCGAGCGCATCGTCGCCCTCGGCCTTCCCATCGACGCGCGCCTGGCGACCGTCGCGCAGAAGGCCAAGCCCACCGCCGTTCCCGCCGGTTTCACGCAGTGGGATGCCGTCGTGCGCAGTGTCCTGTCCGACATCGACGGCGTGCTCATCGACGTCCAGGCAGCCATCGACGGTTTGGACGAGGTCGACCTCACCAGCCAGGACGTCGCGATCAGCATCAAGGCGGGTCTGGAGAAGGACCGCTGGTTCCTCTTCGCCCATCTGGCCGAGTAAGCCCCTAGATCTTCCACGAAGCCCCGCACCCCGTCGTGCGGGGCTTTGTCGTGTCAGCCGGCCACGTGGGTGAGGCGCGAGGCGATCATCGTCGCCGCGACGCCCATTGCCCGCAGGGTGGCCTCTTCCGCGACCAGCGGGTCGTGCGACACGACCGCGAGGTCGGCGACATCGCCGATGCGCAGGGCTGAACCCTCGGCCGAGCCCGTGGCGGTGGATGCCGCGAGAGCGGTGGCCGCCCCCACCGCCTGACCCGGTTGCCAGGGCTCCCGGCCATCGCGGGTGCGGTACACGGCAGCGGCCATCGCCGCCCAGGGATCCAAGGGCGACACCGGCGCGTCGGACCCGAACAGCAGGTTGACGCCGGCATCGGCGAAGGCGCGCAGCGGATAAGCCAGGGCGGTCTGGGTGGCCCAGACGCTGTCGGTGACGTCGCGGTCATCGAGCGCGTGCTCGGGCTGCACGCTCGCGCCGATGCCGAGCGCGGCGAAGCGGCGCACGTCGGAGTGCGCGACCAGCTGGGCATGCTCGATCGTGCCGGTGGCGCCGGAGAGCGCGAAGGCGTCGAGGGCATGCGCATTGGCGACGTCGCCGATCGCGTGGATCGCGCTGGACAATCCCCCGCCGGTGGCCCGCGTCATCAGCGTGATCAGCTCGTCCGGCGGCACCGTGAGCATGCCGTGGTTGAACGGGTCGCCAGGGTACGCGTGTGAGCAGGCGGCGGTGCGCGTGCCGAGCGACCCGTCGGTGATCACCTTCAGCGAGCCCACGCGGAACAGACCCGCCGGATCGACCGCGTCGCCGCTTTCCAGCCCCAGGCCGAGCGCACGGTCGAGGTCGGGCGGATAGATCCCGAACCGCGCGCGAAGCGTGTCGAATCCGGCGGCGGCGCGCCGCGCCCAGGCATCGGCGTTCCAGGCCATGTCGAGATCGACGATTCCGACGACGCCGCGGGATGCCGCAGCGCGCGCCATCCGGTCAACGGCGGCGTCCGACACATCGGTGGGAACGAGGTTCAGACGCCGGGAGATCTCGAACGCCGGCGACTCGCGCAGCAGCCCCGTCCCGCCCACCGGATGTCCCTCACGGCGCAGCGCGGCGGAGTTGAGCCAGACGCTGTGGACGTCAGCGTTGATGAGATATGTCGGCACGCCCCCGGTGGCGGCGTCCAGCGATTCGAGTGTGGGTTCGTCCGGCCACATGGCGTGGCGGAACCCCGTGCCCACCCGACGCCCGTCGTCGAGCACCGGGGCCCCGGCCATGATCCGGGCAGCGTGTGCTGCGCTCGTGGCGTGTCCCAGCGCTTGACGCTGGGACCCCAGCGCCCACTGGACGGTGTGCACGTGGTGGTCCCACAGCCCCGGCACCAGCCAACCGCCGTCGGCGTCGAGGACCACGCCGGTTCGCGGCAGTGCGCGCGCCGGCGCGATGTCGACGATCGCACCGGCGCGCAGGTGCACGTCGACCAGGTCGCCGCCGAACGGGTCGGTGCGGTCGGCGCCGGTCAGATGCGCGTTCGCGACCACCGTGACCTGTTCGCCCACGCCGGGGTTCATGCGCGGCCCGGGCGGGCGTCGAGCGCGCGCTGCATCTCGTCGGCCAGTCGAGGGTCGGCGTAGGGGCTCGACCCGGCATCCAACTCGGCGATGATCGTCTCCACCACCTCGTCGGGGCGGTTCTGACTCAGTTTGCGCTTGGCGACCACGCGCGTCGGCGTGAGCCGGAACCCGACGGTGCCCTTCTCGAGGCGGTGGATGAAGTCTGCGTCGTTCGGCCGCTCCCACATGAGCCGCGGCTGCGACATCCCGCTTTCGAAGCGGGCGACCAGCCGGTCGAGCACGGCGAGGTTCTCCTCCGGCGAGAGCAGTTCGGGCACGCCGCTGAGGTGCACGGAGACGAAGTTCCACGTCGGCACTGCGGCGACATCGCCGTACCAGCCGGGCGAGATGTAGCCGTGCGGCCCCTGCGCCACCACCAGCAGTTCACGCTCCCCCAGCCCGTGGATGAGGTCATCGGGCTTGCCCATGTGCGCCACGACCGTGAGGTCATCCCGGGTATCGTCCAGCAGCACCGCGTAGTGCGAGGCGACGAGCCCGTCCGGGGTGCCGCTGACGAGCGTCATCCACGGGTTCTCGTCGATGAGGCGGCGCAATTCTGCGACGTCCGTCATGGCGAAGCTGGGATTCTGGCGCATGCCCCCAGCCTATTTGCGTGCCACTACCGTCGTGTCGCGCGGGAGCGGTCAGATGTAGGAGCCGACGCGTTCCACGGCCAGCCCCGACCGCCACGAGTTGCGCGCCAACAGCACGGCGACCGTCATGAGGGCGATACCGATCGCGAGGGCACCGAACCCGTAGGCGGGGCTATCGAGATGCACGCCGAGCGGGCTGAGGCCCAGCGCGGCACCGGCGAAGCCGGCGATACCGAGCTCCGCGCGCCAGATGTGGGAGAACTTAGCCCACCACAGCTGGCGAGCAGAACCAGGGACGATGGTCGAGGAGTGACGTGCCAGCAGGTCGTTGTACGTCAGCTTCTTGAAGAGCGACAGCGCGATCATGGCCACGAGGATGCCGGTGAGCACGCCGTAGACCGTGACGGTGAACCAGAACTGGTCGACGGCGGACGAGCCCAAGGGGATGTCAAGGCTGCCCCGCGCATCGAGTACGACCGGCACGACCATCACCAGCGCCCACGCCGCCAGGGTGAGCCCGAGCAGGAGGACGTGCAGGCGGACGCTGATGGGCCGCAGGTGGACGCCGAAGGACCCGCCCGACTTGCCCTCGCTGACGACCACTTCCCACCGGCCGCGGACGGCGTACTGGCCGAAGAAGAAGCCGATCATCGACAGGCCCGCCATGAGGGTGGGGAACGCGATGGTCTCCGTGCCGCCGATGTCATCGGGGAAGACCTCGCTGATTCTGCCCCCGCCTGCCGTGTGGAGGAGCAGCCAGACCACCGCGCAGATCGCGACGAGCAGCGCGACGGTACCGACCAGGTTGCCGACGATGGCGATCACTTTTCGGGTGGTGGCGATCGAGCCCGTCGTCCGTCGGCCCAGCCCGTCCCGCGGAACCGGGCCGCGCGTTTTCGGCCGGGTGCTCGGTTTCTTGCGCTTCTTGGTTTTGGGCATGCGTGACTCCGTCGTCAGGGCCACGAGGGCCGGTGGGGGTGGTGTCTCAGGCCTGGCAGGAAGGGCACCAGTACAGCTTGCGGGTCGCCATCTCCTCGACGACGATCGCCGTGCCACACACGCGGCAGGGCAGCCCGGCGCGGTGGTAGACCCAGTGACGATCATCGCGGGAAGCCATCGCCTTGCGGTAATCCTCGGGCGCGAGGTCGTCCATGGTCATCATCTGGCCGGTCTCCACGCCGATGGTCAGCAGCCGCACCCAGTCACGCCACAGCGCCCGCACGGTGTCTTCGGGCACGTCGCGCCCCGGCGTGTGCGGATTCTGGCGCGCGCGGAAGAGCATCTCGGCACGGTAGACATTGCCGATGCCGCCGACGACGCTCTGGTCCATCAGCAGCTGGCCGATCGCGGTGGGCTTGCGCCGCACGATCGAGGTGAACCGTTCCTCGCCCGCCGCGACGTCGTCCACGAGCGGGTCGGGGCCGAGCTTGGCGACGGTGGCGGCCATCTCCTCCGGCGTCTGCAGCTCGCACGCGGTCGGGCCGCGCAGGTCGGCGCACGTGATGTCGGTCATCAGCCGCAGACGCACCTGTCCGACGATGGCCGGCGGCCACTCCAGGTCGTTGCCCAGGCCGGTGGTCTGCTCCGACATCCGCACGTGCACGCGCGTGCGCCGCGGCGCACCGATCGATGACAGCGAGTTCTCCCCCGCGGCATCCAGAATCGGAGCGTCCTCCAGCACGGTGCCGCGCTGGTTGGTCTGCCCCATCCGCCCGTTGGCGGAGGCGATGGTCGGGTCCATCAGGATCTCGCCGGCGAAGTCCCACGCGCCGTAGAGCCCCAGGTGTACGCGCAGCCACAGATCGCCTTCGAACGCGAGGAACATCTGCTTGCCGACGGCACGCACCTCGGTCGGCGTGCGCCCGTCGAGCACGGCGGCGCCCTCCGCGAAGCGGCCCTGCGGGCTGGATGCCGCAACGGGCCGTCCGACGAAGTTGCGGTCGAACTGCCGCGCGATGCGGTGGACGGAGTGACCCTCGGGCATCAGCCTGCTTCCGGGTCGAAGCTGCTGTCGTCGGCGGCGAGCACGTCGGGCTGCAACGCGTCGGCCCGCGGGTCGGGCTCGAGAGTCCCGTCGGTCTCGAACGCCGCGATCTGGGCGATGCGGCGGGCGTGACGCTCGTCGCCCGAGAACGGCGTGGCGATGAAACGGTCGATGAACGAGGCGGCCTGGTCGAACGTGTGCTGACGCGCGCCGATGGCGATCACGTTGGCGTCGTTGTGCTCGCGGGCGAGCTCCGCGGTGGCGATGCTCCACACCAGCGCGGCACGGACGCCCCGCACCTTGTTCGCCGACATCTGCTCGCCGTTGCCGGAGCCACCGAAAACGACACCGAGCGCTTCGACACCGGCATCCTGATCGCGCACGACCGCTTGGGCGGCGCGGATGCAGAACGCCGGATAGTCATCGAGCGCGTCGTACTCGAGCGGACCATGGTCCACGAGGTCGTGACCTTGCCCCGCGAGGTGGTGCTGCAGGTGCGTCGAGAACTCGAGGCCGGCGTGGTCGGTCGCGATGTGGATGCGCATGGGTCAATCCTAGGGTCGCCCATCCACCGCCGAGGCTAGGGGGCGACGCCGGCGGCGGCGGGCTTGAACCCGGCGCGCACGTTCTCGCAGCACCCCGGCCGGCACACGTCGAACCAGGGTCCCAGTTCCGTGCGGTGGGGGCGTTCAGTCACCGGTGTGCCCTCGAGCCGCTCCACGACCAGGTCGACCAGCCCGGAGACGTATGCGGGGTCCACGCCCGGCGTCGGCGTACGCACCGCGCGCAAACCGGCCTCCTCCGCCGCCTCGAGGGCCTCGGTGTCCAGATCCCACAGCACCTCCATGTGGTCGCTGACGAAGCCCAGCGGCACGATCGCGAGCGCACGCACGCCGGCATCCGGCAGTGTTTCGATCACTTCGACCACGTCGGGCTCGAGCCACGGCTGCGAGGGCGGGCCGGAGCGGGACTGATAGACCAGGTCCCAGGTGACGGATGCCGCGTCGGGTCGCTCCGCGACGACGTCGGACATGATCACTTCGGCCACTGCGCGGTGCTGCGCCGCGTAGGCGCCGCCGTCGCCCCAGTCGACATCACGCGGACCGGAGCGCTTGGCGTCGTCGATCGGCACACTGTGCGTGGAGAACAGCACCCGAATCTGGTCGGGGGCGACGCCGTCGTCGAGGAACCCGACGATCGCATCGCGCACGCCGGCGCTGAAGGGTGCCACGAACCCGGGGTGGTCGAAGAACTGACGCACCTTGTCGATCGTGACGACATCACCCAGGCCGGTCTCTTCCAGCACCCGCGCGAAGTCCTCGCGGTACTGACGGCAGCTGGAGAACGAGCTGTACGCGCTCGTGGCGATGCCGAGCAGAGTGGTGTGCCCCGCTGCTGCGGCATCCTTCACGGCGTCCTCGAGGTAGGGACCCCAGTTGCGGTTGCCCCAGTACACCGGCAGGGCGATGCCGCGGCGAGTGAACTCGTCCTCGATCGCAGCCTTGAGCGCGCGGTTCTGGTCGTTGATCGGGCTGACCCCGCCGAAGTGGCGGTAGTGATGCGCGACCTCTTCGAGGCGCTCGTCCGGGATGCCGCGGCCGCGCGTGACGTTGCGCAGGAACGGGATGACGTCGTCCTGTCCCTCCGGTCCGCCGAAGCCTGCGAGCAGGATCGCGTCGTAGGCGACGGGAACCTCGACATGGGGGGCGCCGGAGGTTGCTGCAGCCGAGGCGAAGGGGACCTTCGCGGGTTCGGCACTCGTGAACGGTGGGACATGTTCGGTGGAGCTCACCCCTCTATCCTCGCACCCACCGTGGGCGGGTCGCACGTGAAGCCTTAGGCTGTGGGGCGTGCCCGCGCAACCGGGACTTCACAGCCAAACCATTGGGAGAACCGCCGTGCCCGGAGAGAACCTCACCCGCATCGAAGCGCAGGAGCGCCGCGCAGTCATCGACCCCGCAGTGGCGGTCTCGTATGAGGTCGCACTGGATCTGACCCGCGGACCGGAGGTTTTCGGCTCGCGGACCACGGTGCGCTTCGCCGCCACCGAAGGCGCCGCTACCTTCATCGACCTCATCGCGCGTGATGTGCGGGAGATCACTCTGAACGGTCACACCGTCGACCCGGCGGCCGCCTTCGCCGACTCCCGCATCGCGCTGTCGGAGCTGGCCGCTGAGAACGAGCTGGTCATCGATGCCGACTGCCTGTACACCAACACCGGCGAGGGCCTGCACCGCTTCGTCGATCCCGTCGACGGCGAGGTCTACCTCTACTCGCAGTTCGAAGTGCCTGACTCCCGCCGCATGTTCGCCGTGTTCGAGCAGCCCGACGTCAAGGCGACCTTCCAGTTCACCGTCACGGCGCCGGAGCCGTGGAAGGTCGTCTCCAACTCCCCCACGCCGGAGCCGAAGCGTCACGGCGACGGCACGGCCACCTGGACCTTCGAACCAACCCCGCCGATCTCGTCCTACATCACCGCGCTGATCGCCGGACCCTACGAGGCGACCTTCTCCGAGCTCACCAGCGCTTCGGGGCGCGTCGTGCCGCTCGGCGTGTATGCCCGCAAGAGCCTGTGGCAGTTCCTCGACGCCGACTACGTCTTCGACAAGACGCGCGAGGGCTTCGCCTACTTCGAGGAGAAGTTCGACTACCCGTACCCGTTCGCCAAGTACGACCAGCTGTTCGTGCCGGAGTTCAACGCCGGTGCGATGGAGAACGCCGGCGCGGTGACGTTCACCGAGACGTACGTGTTCCGCAGCAAGGTGACCGACGCCGCCAAGGAGCGCCGGGTCGTCACGATCCTGCACGAGCTGGCACACATGTGGTTCGGCGATCTGGTGACGATGCGCTGGTGGAACGACCTGTGGCTGAACGAATCGTTCGCCGAGTGGGCCTCGACGATGGCGACCGCGGAGGCCACGGAGTGGACCGAGGCGTGGACCACCTTCAACGCGATGGAGAAGACCTGGGCGTACCGTCAGGACCAGTTGCCGTCGACTCACCCTGTCGTCGCGGAGATCAACGATCTCGAAGACGTGCAGGTCAACTTCGACGGCATCACCTACGCCAAGGGCGGCTCGGTACTCAAGCAGCTGGCCGCGTGGGTCGGCATCGAGCAGTTCTTCGCGGGCGTCGCTGCCTACTTCAAGAAGAACGAATGGTCCAACACCGAGCTTTCCGACCTGCTGGTCGAGCTCGAGAACACCAGCGGCCGGGACCTGTCGACGTGGTCGAAGAAGTGGCTGGAGACCGCCGGGGTCAACACGCTCTCCCCGGAGATCGCCACGACCGACGACGGCACCATCACGCGGTTCGCCATCGTGCAGACCGCCCCCGCCGACTACCCCACGATCCGCCCGCACCGCGTGGGCGTCGGCTTCTACGAGCTGCAGGGCGACGCCCTGGTGCGCGTGCACCACGAGCAGCTCGACGTCGACGGCGACCTCACCGAGGTGCCACAGCTGAAGGGCCTCACGCGTCCCGATCTCGTGCTGCTCAACGACGAGGACCTGGCGTACGCGAAGATCCGCCTCGACGAGCGGTCGCTGCAGACGGCCATCGCGCACCTGCAGGACATCACCGACCCGCTCGCACGTTCGCTGGTCTGGGGTGCCGCGTGGGATCAGACCCGCGACGGTGAGTCCGCCGCGAGTGACTACGTCGACCTGGTGCTGCGCAACATCGGCACCGAGACCGAGTCCACCACGGTGCGCACCACGCTCGGCCAGCTGCTGCTCGCCGCGAACTCGTACGTCACGCCGGAGCGACGGGAGGCGACCCGCGCCCGCGTCGCGGACGGCCTGTGGGAGCTGGCTCAGGCCGCCGAGGCCGGAAGCGACAGCCAGCTGCAGTTC
This sequence comes from Microbacterium sp. zg-B96, assembly GCF_030246865.1. Taxonomy (NCBI): domain Bacteria; kingdom Bacillati; phylum Actinomycetota; class Actinomycetes; order Micrococcales; family Microbacteriaceae; genus Microbacterium; species Microbacterium sp. zg-B96. Next base: position 1,687,756 of record NZ_CP126738.1, read on the forward strand.
GTCACCGCGTTCGCCGGTGCCGCCAGCACCCCCGCACACGCCGAGACGGTGCGGGCGCTGCGCACCGGCGAGACGGCGCTGGAGGGGCTGGAAATCGACACCGACCTGGCGTGGCAGCTGCTGATCTCGCTGGCAGCGGCCGGCAGCGTCACCGGTGCCGACATCGACGAGGCCCTCGCCGCAGACAACACCGCCAAGGGCGGCGAGTTCGCCGCCCAGGCTCGGGCCGCGCTGCCCGACGTCGACGCCAAGCGGGCCGCGTGGTCGTCGCTCATCGATACCGCGGATGCTCCGAACACGATCGTGCGCGCCGCCGCAGCCGGGTTCGTCCACCCCGCCGGCCGTGACCTGCTGGCCGAGTTCGTGCCCGCATACTTCGACATGCTGCTGCCGATCTGGGAGTCGCGGACGTACCAGATCGCGCAGTACCTGATCGTCGGGCTGTACCCCGCGCCGCTGGCCGATGTGGCGCTGCGCGACGCCACGCGCGGGTGGCTCGCAGCCAAGCAGGACGCACCTCCGGCGCTGCGCCGCCTCGTGGCCGAGAACCTCGCCGGCGTGGAGCGCGCCCTGGCTGTGCAGGCCCGCGACGCCGAGTAGGCATCACGTCACCACCGCGCCCCGGCGCCCACCTGCGTGGGCTGCCGGGGCGCGGTGTGTGTCCGCCGCCACCCCACTCCGCTCAGGCGGCACCGAGGCCCCGTCGCTAGGATCGAACGAATGGACGACGTGACCAACCCCGACTTCTGGCAGCGAATACTCGACTTCCTGGTCGCCGCCGGCTGGAACCTGCTTGCGGTGGCTCTGATCATCGGCGGCGGCTGGGTGGCGGCGTGGGTGCTGCGCCGCGTCATCCACCGCACCGTCGACCGCATCGTCACCGGAGCCAAGTCGAAGGCGCGCGTCGAGGACACGCAGGCGCTGGATCGCTCACCGATCGCTCAGGTGCGCCTCGTGCAGCGCACCCGCACACTCGGCACGATCCTGCAGAACATCGTCAACGTGGCGATCGTCATCGTCGTGGTGCTGCTGGTCGTGCAGGTGATCGCCCCCACGGCTCTCGGCTCGTTCGCGCTGCTTTCGGCGGCCATCGGTGCCGGTCTGGGTTTCGGCGCGCAGAACATCGTCAAGGACGTGCTCAACGGCATCTTCGTGGTCGCGGAAGACCAGATCGGCATCGGCGACGTCGTCGATCTCGGCCTTGCCACCGGCGTCGTGGAGTACGTCTCGGTGCGCGTCACCCACGTCCGCGACGTCAACGGCACGCTCTGGTACGTGCGCAACGGTGAGATCCTCCGTATCGGCAACATGTCGCAGGGCTGGTCGCGGGTCATCATCGACCTCGCGGTGCCCGTCGACGCCGACATCGACGAGGTTGAGCGGGAGATGCTCGAGGCCGCGCGCAGCATGCAGAAGGATCCCCGGTGGCGCACCCGGGTGCTGGAGAACCCCGAGGTGTGGGGCCTGGAATCCATCGACGGCGACGCCCTGGTGATCCGGTTGGTGATGAAGACGCGCCCCAACGCGAAGGACGACGTGGCACGCGAACTGCGGATGCGGCTCAAGCGCTCGATCGACGCCATGGGGCTGTCCCTGCCGCAGCTGAACTCGATCGTGCTCTCCGGTATCGACGGTGCCCAGCGCGTGCGCGGCGCCAATCCGCCCATGACCAAGCCCACCCCCACCCCCGCCGGCGACGCGCGGCCGGTGTGGAAGCCCAAGCGCACCGGCAAGCCCACACCGCCGACGGAGCCCGGCGGCGCGGCATCCACCGGCAAGGAAGAGAAGCCGATATGACCGAGGGCACCCCGATGTCGTTCTATGACGAGGTCGGCGGTCACGAGACGTTCGTCCGCCTCGCCGCCGCGTTTTACCGTGGCATCGCCGACGACGACGTGCTCCGCCCCATGTACCCCGAACTCGACCTGGAGCCGGCGACGAACCGACTGGCGATGTTCCTGGAGCAGTACTGGGGTGGGCCGAACGATTACAGCCAGCAACGAGGTCACCCACGCCTGCGGATGCGGCACGTGGCGTTCCACGTGAACCCGGATGCCCGTGACCGGTGGCTCGCCCACATGCGCGTCGCGGTGGACGAACTGGGCCTTTCTCCCCTCCACGAGGCCACCCTGTGGGATTATCTCGAGAGGGCGGCGCACGCGATGGTGAACACGTTCGAACCGACCGGCATCGGACCAGCATCCGCCGGTCGCGATACGAGCGGGCTCACCCTCGTCACCCGGCCGCCCGAGCCCAGCTGAATCACGCTTCGACGACGAAGGAGTCGCCATGACCGCCCCCGCCGCAACGGATGTCCTGATCATCGGCTGGGGGCTGTCGGGCCTGGTTGCCGCCGCGGAGGCCGCGGCTCTCGGCAAGCGGGTGGTGATCGTCGACCAGGAGCCGCGCACCAACCTCGGCGGGCAGGCGTGGTGGTCCTTCGGTGGCCTGTTCTTCATCGACTCCCCCGAACAGCGCCGTCTCGGCATCCGTGATTCGCCTGATCTCGCGCGGCAGGACTGGTTCGGTACGGCGGGGTTCGATCGTGACGAGGATGCCTGGCCGCGCCGCTGGGCCGAGGCCTACCTGGACTTCGCGCACCACGAGAAGCGGGCCTGGCTGCGCGAGAAGGGCATGGGCTTTTTCCCCATCGTGGGCTGGGCTGAGCGCGGCGGTTACACCGCCACCGGGCCGGGGAACTCCGTCCCGCGCTTCCACATCACGTGGGGCACGGGGCCGGGTGTCATGGCCCCGTTCCAGGCAGCGGTCGAGGAGGCCGAAGCGCGGGGCCGCATCACGATCCTCCCCCGACACCGCGTCACCGCCCTCACGGTCGCAGGCGGCGCCGTCACGGGGGCCAGCGGTGAAGTGCTCGCCCCGTCCGGCGCGGCCCGAGGCGTCCCGACCTCACGAGAAGTGGTCGGCGGCTTCGACATCGCTGCGGGCGCCACGATCGTCACCTCCGGCGGCATCGGCGGTAACCACGACCTGGTGCGGGAACGGTGGCCGGAGCGCCTCGGTACCCCGCCGGCATCCATGGTGGCGGGGGTGCCTGCGTACGTCGACGGGCACATGATCGCCACAGCGGCGGCGGCGGGGGCGCACGAGATCAACGGCGACCGCATGTGGCACTACGTCGAAGGCATCCAGAACTGGAGCCCGGTGTGGCACCGGCACGGTATCCGCATCCTCCCCGGTCCGTCGTCGGTGTGGCTGGATGCCACCGGCGCGCGCCTTCCGGTGCCCCTGTTCCCCGGCTTCGACACGCTCGGCACGCTCGCTCACCTGCGGCGCACCGGTCATGACCACTCCTGGTTCGTGCTGTCGTACAAGATCATCGAGAAGGAGTTCACGCTTTCGGGCTGCGAGCAGAATCCCGATCTGACCGGCAAGCACGTGCCGCTGCTGCTGTCGTCGCGCCTGGGCAAGGGTGCCAGCGCTCCGGTACAGGCCTTCCTCGATCGCGGCGCAGACTTCGTGGTGCGCGACAACCTCGACGACCTGATCGCAGGGATGCGGGCGCTGCCGGGCGGTGACGTGCTGGATGGTGCGACGGTTCGCAGCGAACTGGAGGCGCGCGACCGCGAGATGGCCAACGACTTCACCAAGGACGCCCAGATCGCGATGCTGCGCTCGGCACGGTCGTTCCGGGGCGACAAGATGGTGCGCACGGCTGCCCCGCACCGCATCTTGGATCCCGCTGCCGGACCGCTCATCGCGGTGAAGCTGCACGTGCTCACGCGAAAGTCGCTCGGGGGCATCGAGACCGACCTGCACTCGCGCGCCCTCGGCGCGGACGGCGCGGCGATCCCGGGGCTGTTCGCGGCGGGTGAGGCGAGTGGGTTCGGTGGCGGCGGCATGCACGGCTACCGCGCGCTGGAGGGGACGTTCCTGGGTGGATGCTTGTTCAGCGGCCGAGTCGCCGGGCGAGCGGCGGCCGCGTTGGTCTGAATCCGGTCAGGCCGTCGCGCCGGTCGTGCGCACCGGCGTGAGCCCGGACTTCACCGGTCCCCGCACGAGCACGTGCCCGCGTCGGAAGGTCAGCCGGGTCCACGCGCCGGCGGTGCGCAGCGACACCGTCTCCGCGCCGCCGATGAACCCCAGTCCGAACGCGGCGAACGCGACCCCCAGCGGCAGGTCCGACAGCGCGGCATCCGCTGGCCCCCACACCGACGCCCGCACCGTTCGTACGGCGTCCTCGCCGGCGTCCCGCGGCACCGTCTCGGCCACCGCGGCGATGCCCCACTGGGCGCGGGCCGCGATCGTCGCGGCATCCAGTGTCGTCGCCTCCGCCCAGCCCTCACGCGGCGGCGCGATGCCCGCCCACGGCGCGGATACGGCCACGTCGGGCAGCTCCAGCGCGGTGGGGTCCTCCGACATGACCAGGGCGGTGCCGTCCACGACGATGTCGGTGACCAGCTCGGGGTCCACCGCCGAAACCCGCAGGCCCAGCACCGTGGGGGTGCCGTCGAGCAGCCCGCGCGGCGCGAGCGGGGCGCAGGTCATCAGCAGCGTGCCGCCCGACGCCTGCAGGCGCACCGCGCCGTCGCCTAGTCGGGTTGCGCGTGAGGCGAACGTGGCGGCGTCGGCAGCGGCGCGGGGATCGGGGAAGTGAAGGCGGTGCGGCATCCGGCCTAAACTATCAACCGGTGCTGACCGCGCCGTGCAGACAGGAGAAGCGTGACCGATTCGAAGCCCGATCCTGTCGCGCGAATGCTCTCCGTGATCGACCTGGCGGCATCGGCTGCCCGCACGACCGAGGACATCTTCACCGGCGCGTCCCACGCGATGCCCACTGGCCGCGTCTTCGGCGGCCAGGTGCTGGCGCAGGCGATCGCGGCCGCGGCTCGCACGCTCGGCCCGGAGCGGGTCCCGCATTCGATGCACGGCTACTTCCTGCGTCCCGGTGACGCGTCCAAGGGCATCACCTTCGCCGTGGACCGCATCCACGACGGCCGATCGTTCTCCACGCGCCGCACCCAGGCCTACCAGGAGGGCGTGCCGATCTTCTCGATGATCGCCTCCTTCGAAGATGAGGACCCGGGGCTCGAGCACCACGCGCCCATGCCCACGGATGTGCCGGCACCGGAAGACCTGCCGAGCATCGATGAACTGAGCCCGGTCACGCACCCGGTGTCGCAGCGGGCGCTCGCCGACGGGCCGATCGAATTGCGCTACATCTCGTCGCCGATCTACGACACGGTGGAGGGCGACCACGTCGCGCAGCAGGCGGTGTGGATGCGCACGCGCTCTGCGCTGCCGGACGATCCGGCGCTGCACCGCGCGGTGCTGGCCTACCTGAGTGATCTCACGATTCAGGAGCCGGTGCTGCGCGCACACGGCCTGGCATGGTCGACTCCCGGGCTGAAGGTCGCGAGCCTGGACCACGCCATGTGGTGGCACCGTTTCGGTCGCGTGGACGAGTGGGTGCTGTACGTGCAGGAGTCCCCCAGCGCCCGCGGCGGACGCGGCCTGTCCACAGGTCGCATCTACAGCAGGGACGGCGCACTGCTGGCCAGCGTCGCGCAGGAGATCATGGTTCGGGTGCCCGGCCTGCGCTGAGCCGCGCCGCGGTGTTGCGTGCCGGGTTGCCGCCGCGCGGGGTGAGCCGCACCGGGCGACCGGTGGCGGTGCTGACCATGACGACGACCGCGGTGGAGCGGGCGTACAGCGTCTGCGGCGTCTCGCCCCGCGGGCTGAACACCTCGTAGCAGACGTCGCGCGCGATGCGATCGACTGCCCCTCGATCGCCGGCACTCGTTGATATCTCTTCGTCGAGGTAGCCGAACGTCTTGCGAGACCTGAACATAGAGATAGCTCGGGTGTCGTCGCCGACTCCCATCCGATGCTGAGCTCTTGCATCGGGTTCTCGACTCCCCTGGCTAACGCTGCAGGTGTAAACACTGTGACGGTCTTGAGGAACAATTGTCGATCGGGTGATCGCGTTCGTTGAAGTAGTGAAGCCGCCCCCAGAGGTGACTCGGAACAAGGGAGCAATACCGTGAATCTCACGATCTCGATCCAGGTCAGCGTCGACGGCGTCATGCAGGCAAATGGCGGCAACAATGACGAGCTCGACCCCGGTTTTGCGCGCGGCGGCTGGGCCATCCCGACCGGCGACAAGGAGTCGGCCGCGTACATCGCTTCGACGTGGCAGCGCGCCGACGCGTTCCTGCTCGGCCGCAAGACGTACGGACTGTTCGCGAGCTACTGGGGTGGTCAGGCCGACGACTCGAACCCGTTTTCGGGCGCGATGAATCCTCGGCCGAAGTACGTCGTGTCCAACACCCTGACCGACCCGGCGTGGAAGAACACGACGGTGATCTCGGGGGATATCGCCGCGGGCATCAGGGAACTGAAGGCACAGCCGGGAGGCGAGCTGGTGGTCGTGGGCAGCGGCGTGCTGGCGCGCTGGCTGCTCGAGAACGAACTCGTCGACGAGATCAACCTCATCGTGTGCCCTGTCATCGTGGGAGACGGCCTTCGGCTGTTCCCGCAGCAAGGCAAAGACTTCGGTCTCGAACTGGCCGAGACGCGGGCGTTCCCGACCGGTGTCCTCGCTCACACCTACCGGCTCACCGGCCGCCCCAACTACGCCTGAGAGGACCAAGCCATGCGGACCGTTCGTCGAAGCCACGGAGTGGGCCGCCGGATTCTGGATCATCGACGCGCCTGACCTGGACGTCGCCCTCAAGCTGATGTGCGAGGGCTCGAAAGCCTGCAACCGTCGGCTCGAAGTGCGGCCCCTCCTGTCGGATCCCTGATCGACGCGCAGGACGCCTTGACCCGCGCCCACCGAGACGAGTGGGCACGGGTCGTGGCGACAACCGCCAGGCGCCTGGCTCACCACGACAGCGAGCCGCAAGGCGATCGTGCGTGTGCCGCCGTCAGCGGCGGTGCGCGTAGACGATCGGGTCGCCGACGTACGGCTCCCATGCCTCGCGCATGCGCGGGGTGAGCCGCACCGGGCGACCGGTGGCGGTGCTGACCATGACGACCACCGCGGTGGAGCGGGCGTACAGCGTCTGCGGCGTCTCGCCCCGCGGGCTGAACACGTCGTAGCAGACGTCGATGCTCGAGCCGCCGAGGCGCCCGATCCACAGCTGCACGTCCAGCGGACGCTGCTGATAGGGCACCGGCGCCAGGTACTCGATCTCCTGGCGCGCGATGAGGGTCATCGTCTCGCCATGGACGTTCAACCCCGCCTCCAGCACCGCGGTGGGCGGGCCTTCCATTCCGGCATCCGGCTGCCAGAAGGCGCGCAGACGCGCTTCTTCGAGCAGCTTCAGCAGGGAGGTGTTGTTGACGTGGTTGAGCGCGTCCAGATCCCCCCAGCGCAGGTGGATCGGGACGTGCACCCGCATCGCGGTGTCAGTCACGCGTGAGCTTGCGGTAGGTGGACCGGTGCGGGTTCGCCGCATCCGGGCCGAGCCGCTCGACCTTGTTCGTCTCGTAGGCTTCGAAGTTGCCCTCGAACCAGTACCACTGGCCGGGGTTCTCCTCGGTGCCCTCGTACGAGAGGATGTGCGTCGCGATGCGGTCCAGGAACCACCGGTCGTGTGTGATGACCACGGCGCAGCCGGGGAACTCCAGCAGCGCGTTCTCGAGCGACTGCAGCGTCTCGACGTCCAGGTCGTTCGTCGGCTCATCCAGCAGCAGCAGGTTGCCGCCCTCCTTGAGAGTGAGGGCGAGGTTCAGCCGGTTGCGCTCACCACCGGAGAGCACGCCGGCCTTCTTCTGCTGGTCCGGGCCCTTGAAGCCGAACTTCGATACGTAGGCGCGGGACGGGATCTCGATCTTGCCGACCGTGATGATGTCCAGGCCGTCGGAGACGACCTCCCACAGCGACTTGTTCGGGTCGATGTTGGAGCGGGTCTGGTCGACGTAGCTGATCTTGACCGTTTCGCCGATCTTGAGCTGACCGCTGTCGAGCGGCTCGAGGCCCACGATGGTCTTGAACAGCGTGGTCTTGCCGACGCCGTTGGGGCCGATGACGCCGACGATGCCGTTCGGCGGCAGGCTGAAGCTCAGCCCGTCGATGAGCACCCGCCCGTCGAAGCCCTTCTCGAGCTTCTTCGCCTCGATCACGATGCCACCCAGGCGCGGGCCCGGCGGGATCTGGATCTCTTCGAAGTCGAGCTTGCGCGTGCGATCGGCTTCCGCCGCCATCTCCTCGTAGCGGGCCAGACGCGACTTGGACTTGGCCTGACGGCCCTTCGCGTTCGAGCGGACCCACTCGAGTTCGTCGGCCAGTCGCTTGGCGAGCTTGGCGTCCTTCTTGCCCTGGACGGCGAGGCGCTCGCCCTTCTTCTCCAGGTACGTCGAGTAATTGCCCTCGTAGCCGATCAGGCGACCGCGGTCGACCTCAGCGATCCACTCCGCGACGTTGTCGAGGAAGTACCGGTCGTGGGTGACGGCGATGACGGCGCCTGCGTACTTCTGCAGGTGCTGCTCGAGCCACAGCACGCTCTCAGCGTCCAAGTGGTTGGTCGGCTCATCCAGCAGCAGCAGGTCGGGCTTCTGCAGCAGCAGCTTGGTCAGCGCGACGCGGCGCTTCTCGCCACCGGAGAGGTTCGACACCGAGGCGTCGCCCGGGGGCGTGCGCAGGGCGTCCATCGCCTGCTCCAGCTGGGAGTCGAGGTCCCAGGCGTCGGCGGCGTCGATCTCTTCCTGCAGGGTGCCCATCTCGGCCAGGAGCGCGTCGAAATCGGCATCCGGGTCGGACATGAGAGCGGAGATCTCGTTGAACCGGTCGACCTTCGCCTTGATCGCGATGCCGTCCTGGATGTTCTCCAGCACGGTCTTGCTCTCGTCGAGCACCGGCTCCTGCATCAGGATGCCGACGGTGAAGCCGGGCGTCAGCTTCGCCTCCCCGTTGGAGGGCGTGTCCATCCCGGCCATGATCTTGAGGATCGTCGACTTGCCGGCACCGTTGGGGCCGACCATGCCGATCTTGGCACCGGGGAGGAACGACATCGTGACGTCGTCGAGGATCAGTTTGTCGCCGACCGCTTTGCGGGCACGGACCATCTGGTAGATGTACTCAGCCATATCCGTTCAAGTCTACGGGGCGATCGGCCGGCCGCAGACTCCTGCGCACGTCACCAGTCGATGGGGCGGGTGGCGCCGAGCAGGCACCCGCCGCCGGCGAGAGCGGCCGTGGCCACGGTGACCACCGTGCCGGTGACCGGTCCGACCTGGCCGACGAGGCACTCCTGACCCCACTGCACCGAGAACTGCAGCGTCTCGACGGCGTTGCCGATGGTCGTCACGTCGTCGGTCACCTGCATCGCGGCCTTGTCGAACCCTGCCGCGACGAGGGCGTCGATGTACGCACGGCCCTCGGCCTTCTGCGGGGACGCCCAGACCGACTCGGCCACCGCAGTGAACAGCGGCAGGTTGTCCTCGGCCGTGCCCGCGGGCATCAACTGCGGCGCGGCGGGCTCGGTCGCCGTCGGTGTCGGTGCGGGCGTGGGTTCAGGCGCGGTGGTCGCAGGCGTGGACGGTGCGGGCTGCGGTTCGGCGGTGCATCCGGCCAGCAGAACCAGCGCGAGCGCGATCACCACCGCGGTCGCACCGCGACGAGGGGCGGGGGCGGTGGCGGTGAGTCGGAGCACTCCGGAAGTCTAGGGGGGTATCCCACACGTCCGTTCCGGTGACCAGACGTTCAGAAGGGCGGCTCGTCACCACCGGCGCCGGCCCACGCCAACTGCCGTTCCTCCAGCGACTGCGCGTCGTCGCCAGGCGTGTGGCCCTGGGTCGCGGGTGCGCCCGCCGGTAGAGGCCCCTGGCCGAGGCCGACCGAGGTGGTGTCAGTTCCTGTGGGCAGAGACCAGCCGTTGGCATCCACCGCTGCCGGTGGCGCGTCGGAGGCGGGCCGCTGCTCCCCCGGGTCCCCCGCCTCCCCCGACTCGCCCGGGCCGCCGGACTCGCCGGGCCGCGCGGCGCGTGTGAAGACGGTCGTGCCCCAACGCAGGTCGGGGCCGACCGCGTAGGCGTCGATGTCGGCGGTGACGCCGCTGCGGCTTTCGTTCTCCCACGTGCGCAATCGCAGCGTGCCGGTGACGATGACCCGGTCGCCTTTGCGCAGTGACCGCAGTGCGTGTTCGGCGAGTCCGCGGAAGGCAGAGACGTGGTACCAGTTCGTATAGGCGTCGACCCAGGTGTTGGACTCCTTGTCATAGCGGCGCTGGGTGCTGCCCACACGGAACGCGACGATGGTGTCGCCACCGGCGGTGGCGCGGCGTTCCGGGTCGGCGGCGAGGTTGCCGGTGACGGTGATGGATTCGCTCATGGTGGTGCTGTCCTCTCGGTGTCGGGCGGGCAGAGCACCCGCCACTCCGGCACCCGCGTGCCCGTCGGGTGCCGGAGCACTCCCACCCTGTCGCGGTGTGAAAACCGGTGTGGGGCGGATGGGGGCGAAACGGGGAGGGATCGCCCACTTCGCTGGCTGGGGAGGAAGCGTGCCGTCACATCCCGCGCGTTCGCGCCGGTGATGGCACGCAATGTCGGAGGTCGTACATATGTTCGATATGCGAAAGGAGAATGACATGATCACCACCAGCAGTCCGGCGCTGCGCAGCCGCTTCGGCGCTCTCCGTCTGATTCCGGCAGGACTCGAACTGTGGCGCGTCGTCGACGACGCCGGACGCATCCTGGGCCACCTCCAACGCGCGGCCGAGGGGGCCGACGTGCGCTACCGCGCACTGCGCTATCACCGCGGGCACGCTCGACTTCTGCCCATCGGGGACTTCTGGTCCGCCGACGATGCCGTGGAGTGCCTGCGTCGCGGCGGATGAACCTCACACCACGGCTTCGAGCGGTTCGCCGAACTGGGCGGGGGTCTCGCCCCGCACCCGATCCCACGCGCGAGAGAGAACCTCGACTGCGCGGACGAGCTGGTCCGCCGGCGCGGTGAAGGGCAGCCGCAGATGGCGCTCGTGTCCCCCATCGATGGAGAACCGGGGACCCGCCGAGAGCAGCACACCCTCGTTGCGTGCCCGCAAGACCAGCGACGAGCTGAGCGGTGCGCCCAGGCCCACCCACAGTGCGACACCGCCGGCGGTCGACGGGACCTGCCACTCCGGGATGTGTGCGGATAGCGCAGCCGTGAGCGCGTCGCGGCCTTCGCGAAGCACTGCCGCGCGTTGTTCGCGAATGGCCGGCATGTGCGCGAAGAGCGCCGCCGCGATCGCCTGCTCGAGTTCCGGCGTGCCGAGTTCTCGTGCCGGTCGGGCCGCCACGAGGCGCCGGATCACGTCCGGATCGGCGCGGATCCACCCGATCCGCAGTCCGCCCCAGACGGTCTTGCCCAGGGAACCGACACGCAGCACGGTGCGGGAGGAAGCAGGAGCGATCGCGAATGACGCCTCAGCCGACGTCTGGTCGATGCCGAGGTCGGCGGTCGTCTCGTCCAGCACCAGGAAGGTTCCGGCGCGCTCGGCGGCGGTGAGAATGGTCTGCTGCTCCTCCGGGCGCATTGTGCGACCGGTGGGATTCTGGAAGCGGGGCATGAGGTACGCCAGCACCGGAAGGCTCCGGGAGAACACCTGTGTGGCGCGGTCGAGGTCCCAACCGTCCTGGGTCGTCACCGGCACACCGATCAGCCGCGCGCCGGCGGCAGCGAAGGCGTCGGCGGCATGCGGGTACGTCGGCGTCTCGAGCACCACCGGGTCACCCCTGCCCACCAGCACACCGGCGATGAGGTGGATCGCGCTCTGCGCGCCCGTGGTCACCATGATCTGCGACGGATCGGTGGCGATGCCTCGTGCGCTGTAGTCGTCGGCGATCAGCGCGCGCAGGGCAGGTGTGCCGAGCACGTCGTAGCCCGAGCGCGCGACGATGCTCGGGGCGTCGGAGGCGACGGCAGCTATCACACCGGCAAGCCCGGGCCACGCTGCCGGACTGGCCTGCTGCAGATCGATGGAGTCGGTGTCGGGCGTCACCCGTCCCACGTCGCGCCGGCCCAGCGGCATCGTGATGCTCCCCGAGCCGCGCACGCTTTCGATATGGCCGGAAGCGCGAAGGCTGCCGTAGGCAGCGGCCACCGTGCTGCGGCTGAGGCCGAGTGCGGCGGCGAGTTCCCGCTCTGCGGGCAGCGCGGTGCGCGGTGCGATGCGGTTGTCCAGGCACAGCAGCCGGATGCCGTCTGCGAGTGCTTCGTAGGCGGGTTCACGGGTGCGCCAGCCGCCGAGCGCGGCCGTGAGCGCCCGCGCGGAGATGCGGGAGAGCATGGCGCCACATTATCGCAATTGGACTGGTGTGCACAGTCCAATCCTGCGGTTGACTTGTCCTATGACCAGACGCGTGACGCAGCTGCTGATCGGCCTCATCCTGTATGGGGCAGGCTGTGCGCTGATGGTCGAGGCGGGCATTGGACTGGATCCCTGGACGGTGTTCGCTCAGGGGATCGCGGTGCAGACAGGGATCGGCATCGGCTGGATCACCAACCTCCTCGGCTTCGCGGTCCTCCTGTTGTGGATTCCGTTGCGCCAGCGTCCCGGTGTCGGCACTGTGGCAAACATCGCGCTCGTCGGCACGAGCATGCAGTTCACGCTCAATGTGCTGCCCGCAGTGATCGGCTGGCTCATGCAGGGCGCCGTATTCGTTGCCGGGCTCCTGTCGGTCGCCGTGGCATCCGGTCTCTACATCGGTGCCCGCTTCGGACCCGGTCCGCGCGATGGCCTCATGACGGGATTGAACGCGCGGTTCGGGTGGCCGATCTGGCTGAGTCGCTTGATCGTCGAGGCGTCCGTGCTGCTGGCGGGCTGGCTGTTGGGTGGCACCGTGGGCCTCGGGACCGTACTGTTCGCGGTGCTGATCGGCCCGCTCGCGCACGTCGCGCTGCCGCTTCTCGACACGCGCCGACCGGTCGCGCCGGCGACGGATGCCGCGGCACAACCTGCCGTCTGACGCGTCAGTGTTCCCGGAATTGCGGCCAGTCCGACCCCGGGGTCATCTGAGAATGCAGCGCATTCTTGGCCACTTCCATCGAGGGATACGTGCCGAGCACGTCGTCGGCGCCGGCCATGGTGACCTGGTAGCCGGCGTCCAGCTTGCGAATCGTGCCGGCAACACCGCCGGGGCCGTATGCCACCCACAGGGGGGTGCGGTTCTCGGTCGCACTCATCATCGAACTCCTTCCGACAGGTGCGACGCTACCTGGCCGCGGTGCAGATGGCCACGGGTCCCGCGGACTTGAGCGGCCCCCGAATCCGGATAGCATGAGGAGGTCCTTCCCTCCGTAGCTCAGGGGATAGAGCGAGCGGTTTCTACCCGCAAGGTCGGGGGTTCGATTCCTCCCGGAGGGGCCAATCTGGTTGCTGCACGTACGAGTCGAACCAGTTCCTCGACCGGCGCTCGCCGGTAGCGATCGCGTGGCATTTGCGACACCGAACGTCGCACTTAGCCAGTCCGGCCGCGAACTGCTCCAGTGACGCTCCGCGGCGGAGCATCGTGCTTATGTTGAGCAGCTGCTCGCCGCGCACGTGGTCGAACTCAAGCACACCGTTGCGCATGTGGCGCTCGCGGTCGGTGCGGCTCGGGTGCCACGGACATCGTCTCGGGGGGACTCGGCCGGGGGCGTCCGACCCCATCGATAGGATGGACGCATGGTTGGGGCTTCTGAGAACGACAGACTCGTATGGATCGACTGCGAGATGACGGGACTGGACCTCGCCGTTGACGAGTTGGTCGAGATCGCCATCGTGATCACGGATTTCGAGCTTCGCGCCGTGGATCCCGGGTTCCAGATCGTGATCAAGCCCGACGCGTCTGCGCTGGCGAACATGAACGACTTCGTGACCAAGATGCACGAGTCGTCCGGTCTGCTGTCGGAACTCCCCGGTGGCGTCAGCCTCGCGCAGGCCGAGCACGAGGCGCTGGAGTACATCCAGCGGTTCGTCCCCCTCGATGGCAAGGCTCCGCTGGCGGGCAACACGATCGGCACCGACCGGATGTTCCTGGCGAAGTACATGCCGCGCGTGGACCGCTGGTTGCACTACCGCAACATCGACGTGTCCAGCATCAAGGAACTCTCACGTCGCTGGTACCCGCGGGCCTACATCCACGCTCCGGCGAAGGAGGGCGGGCACCGCGCTCTCGCTGACATCCGCGAGTCGATTCGCGAACTGGCGTACTACCGCGAAGCGGTGTTCGTGCCGCAGCCCGGTCCGACCAGCGACGACGCGCGCGCAGCCGCTGCTGCCGCCGTGTCATCTTTCGCTCCGGAGTTATGAGAGAATTTAGAGGTTGCCCGCTGAAGCGGGAGACATGGTGGGTATAGCTCAGTTGGTAGAGCACCTGGTTGTGGTCCAGGGGGCCGCGGGTTCAAGTCCCGTTACTCACCCCAAGAAGTGCCGGCAGGCAAAATGATCGATATGGATGCCACAGCATTCGAGGCCCTCGTGGTCGACGAACTCGATCGCCTTCCGGACGACATGATCGGCGGACTCGACAATGTCGTGTTCGTTGTGGAAGACCGTCCCGAAGACGGCAGCCTGGATCTGTTCGGGCTGTACGACGGCTGGGCGCTGACCGAACGCGATCGATACGGGATGGGCGAACTGCCCGACCGCATCATCGTGTATCGGGAGCCGCATCTGCACGCGTGCGAGTCGGTGGAAGCGCTGCGCGATGAAGTGCACACCACCCTCGTGCACGAGATCGCGCACTTCTACGGCATCGACGACGAGCGCCTGCATGAACTGGGATGGGCCTGATGAGCATCGCACTGCCCGACGTCGACGAGACGACTCATCTCGACGAGCGTCCCGATGCCCAGCGGCCCTGGCAGACCGTTGTCTGGAACGATCCGGTCAATCTGATGACCTATGTCGTGCACGTGTTCCGGGAGTACTTCGGGCACCCGCCCGAGGTCGCGACCCGTCTGATGCTCGCGGTGCACCATGAGGGACGCGCCGTCGTCGCCGAGGGCGCCAGGGAGCAGATGGAACTGCACGCGCAGGCGATGCACGACTACGGGTTGTGGGCCACCGTGCGGCAGGCTCCGGAATGACCGGCGAACGCGTGGTCGTGCTCGAGCTGACCCTCATCGAGGGTGCCCACCTTGCCGACCTCGTCACGCAGTTCGCGGATCTACTCGCCGATCGACCTGCCGACGGCACGACCGTGCCGGATGACCCCGCCATCGCGCGCCTCGTGCCCGATGCCTACCGCGAGGACGCGGAGGCGGCGCGAGAGTTCCGCGCGCTCACGTCGGCCGACCTTCTCGACCGGCGCCTGGACGACGCCGGTGCCGTCCTGCAGGACCTCTCCCCCGACGGTGTGCCGCTGGACGCCTCGAACCTTGACGACGACACGTTGATGGACACCTTCGTCGTGCGCCTTCCGCCGGAGCGCAGCCGCGCCTGGCTGCGCACACTCAACGCGCTGCGCCTCGTGTTGGCGACCCGGCTCGGCATCGACACCGAGGACGACCACGCCGCCGGTGACCCACGCTTCGCGATCTTCGACTGGCTCGGCTACCGACTCGACGGGCTGGTCGCCGCACTCGACGACTGAGCGGGTCAGGGCACGTCGAACAGGTGTGTCGCGAGCGCGCGCGGGGTGTCGCGGGCGAGATGACGCTCCTCCTGCTCGGCCCAACGCTCCCAATGGGGGCGGTAGGTATCCCCGTCACGCCCCATCGCCCGCGCCTTGCGCGACGGCTCCGGTGATTCCAGCCACACCCGGATGTCGGCCAGCGCGGCCGTCTGCGGGGTGAGGATGCCGGAGCCCTCGATGACCAGCGGCAGTGACGGGTCGACGGCGTGCTCCTCCGCGCGCATGTCGGTCGCCCAGTCCCAGCGGCGCCAGGCGCCGGGGAGGCCGTGGCGGTGCGGCTGGAGGATCTGCTCGCGCGCGTACGTCGCACCGGCTGCCAGCCCGTCCCACCCCGGGTACAGCGAATCCAGCGCTACGAGCTGCACGCGTGCAGACTGCGGCCACCGTGCCACGAGATCCCGCGCGAGCGTGGATTTACCGGCGCCACTGCGGCCGTCGATCAGGACGGTCGCACTGCCGGCATCCAGAGCCCGCACCGCGCCGACCAGGACATCGACGGCAGCGGCGAGGGCGGCTGAGAGCGGTGCGGCGTTACTTCTTGAGTGCGCGGATGACACGGCTGAGAGCGCGCCCGGCAACCCACACGAAGGGAATCGCCACCGCGAGGAACGACACCAGGTTCGGCTCGAACCGCAGGTCGTCGCCCTTGCGGACGTATGCGCCCAGCGGCACGGCGTAACCGCCGCCACCGCCGCCACCGTTGCCGTCGGCATCCGACCCGCCGCCGAAGCCGGACCAAGTCAGCGCGACCGGGACGAGGGTGATGCCGTCGAGCTCCTGCTTCTCGCCGTAGGCGCTGGTGACGCCGAAAGAAGCGGACTGCTTACCGAGATCCAATGCGATGTTGGGCATGCCCCCACCGTACCGGCCGGACCGGGTCTGGCCCAGCGGTTTGCGCTGTCAGCGCTCGTGCGGGCGCGGCGGCTTCGGATTCGACGGCAGCGCGCCCAGGTCGCGCGCGGTGCCGAGGAGCGTCGCGCGGGTCACGGCCGCGCGGCCGAACTTCTCCCGGGCGCCGTCCAACGCCTCTTCGACCCGGCGCCAGTCCCCGTCGTCGTCCCACAGCGCCAGCGGTGCGCCACCGGAGGGGCGGAGGTTCTCGGCGCGGACGCCGATGAGACGCACCGGCATGCGCAGGTCCACGTGGGAGAACAGCTCCCACGCGGCATCCCCGATCCGCTGACTGACCGCGGTGGGCTCGGGCAGCGTCTGCGAGCGGGTGATGGTGGTGAAGTCGGCGAATCGGAGCTTCAGGGCGATCGTCGCCGCCTCCCAGCCGTTGGCGCGGAGCCTCGCGCCGACGCGATCGGCGAGGCGGCGCAGTTCGGTGCGCAGCACGGCGGGGTCGGCGATGTCGTCGTGGAAAGTCTCCTCGTGGCCGACGCTCTTCTCGATGCGTTCGGTCTCGACCTCCCGCGCGTCGATGCCGCGGGAGAGGTGCCAGACGCGCTCCCCCATGGCCGGTCCCAGGGCTCGGTCGAGCACGCCACGTGGCGTGGCGAGCACATCGGCGACGGTGTGGATGCCGCGGCCCTGCAGCGACGCCGCCGCCTTCGGGCCCACGCCCCAGAGGGCGCCGACGGGGCGGGCGGCCAGGAAGGCCTGGGTCTCGGCGGCGGGCACGATCAGCAGGCCGTCGGGTTTGGAGATCGTCGAGGCCATCTTGGCGACGTGCTTGGTGGCGGCGACCCCGATGCTGCAGACCAGGCCGGTCTCCTCCAGCACGCGTGTGCGGAGCATCCGTGCGATGTGGCCGGGGCTCCCCCACAGCCGGCGCGCACCCTGCACGTCGAGGAAGGCCTCGTCGATCGACAGCGGTTCGACCAGCGGGGTGACGTCGTGGAAGATCGCCATGACCTGGCGCGACAGCGCGAGGTA
The DNA here is from genome assembly GCF_030246865.1 of Microbacterium sp. zg-B96. NCBI lineage: Bacteria > Bacillati > Actinomycetota > Actinomycetes > Micrococcales > Microbacteriaceae > Microbacterium > Microbacterium sp. zg-B96. Next base: position 1,705,198 of record NZ_CP126738.1, read on the forward strand.
GCGGTCGAAGTGCGGCATGACGACGACCGCGTGGGGGCACAGCCGCAACGCCTGGCTCACCGGCATCGCCGAGCGAACACCGAACCGGCGCGCCTCGTACGACGCGCTCGAGACGACGCTGCGTCCCTCCGGGGCGCCGATGATGATCGGCTTGCCCTTCAGGGTCGGGTCGTCGAGCACCTCGACAGCAGCGTAGAAGGCGTCCATGTCGACGTGCAGGATGCGCGTCCCGGTGTCGTCCGCGCCGTCGGGCGAGACGATACGCCCCGTACCGTCACCACGTCCCATATCCCCATCATCCCCGCTGCCGAGTGAGTATTGCTCGCGCCGAGTGAGTATTGCTCGCGCCGAGTGAGTATTCGGCGCTGGCACTCACGTGCGCCTGCGAGTGCTCGCTCGGCGGCGCGAATACTCACTCAAGCCCACGAATACTCACTCGGCGGCGCGAATACTCACTCGAGGGCGCGAATACTCACTCGGCGGCGCGGGCGAGGATCAGTTCGCGCACACGCGCGGCGTCGGCCTGGCCCTTCATCGCCTTCATCACGGCACCGATCACGGCGCCGGCGGCTTGCACCTTGCCCTCGCGGATCTTCGCCATCACGTCCGGCTGGGATGCCAGCGCCTCGTCGATCGCGGCGATCAGCGCCCCGTCGTCCGAGACGACGGCCAGCCCGCGGGCGTCGACGACCTCCTGCGGCGATCCCTCACCGGCGATGACGCCCTCGAGCACCTGGCGCGCGAGCTTGTCGTTGAGGGTGCCCGCATCCACGAGCTTCTGCAGCGCGGCCACGTCCTCCGGCGACACTAGCTCGCTGGGCTCGCGCCCCGCGGCGTTCGCGGTGCGGGTGATCTCACCGGTCCACCACTTGTGGGCGGTGGCGGGCGAGGCCCCGGCGGCGACGGTGGCCTCCACCTCGACCAGCAGCGCACCGTTGATGAGGTGCTGGAATTCCTGGTCGGTGAAGCCCCAGTCGGCCTTGAGCCGGCGGTGGCGGGCAGCAGGCGGCTCCGGGAGGGCGGCGCGCAGCTCCTCGATCAGCTCGATGGACGGCGCCACCGGCAGCAGATCGGGCTCGGGGAAGTACCGGTAGTCGTCGGCATCCGACTTCGGGCGACCGGGAGAGGTCGTGCCGGTGTCCTCGTGCCAGTGACGGGTCTCCTGCCTGATCGAGCCGCCGTCGGCGAGGATCGCCGCCTGCCGCTGGATCTCGTACCGCACGGCCCGCTCGACCGAGCGCATCGAGTTGACGTTCTTCGTCTCGGTGCGTGTACCCAGCGGCGGCGTCGGCTCGCCCGGGGCCACCCGGGGGCGCAGCGACACGTTCGCGTCGCAGCGCAGGTTGCCGCGTTCCATCCGCGCCTCCGAGATGCCCAGGCCCCGCACGATGTCGCGCATGGTGGCGATGTACGCCTTCGCGATCTCGGGCGCCCGGTGCTCCGCGCCGATGATCGGCTTGGTCACGATCTCCACGAGCGGCACGCCGGCGCGGTTGTAGTCCACGAGGGAGTACTCGGCACCCTGGATGCGGCCGGTCGAGCCACCCATGTGGGTGAGCTTGCCGGCATCCTCCTCCATGTGCGCGCGCTCGATCGGGATCGTGACGATGTCGCCGTCGGACAGCTCGATCTCCACCGACCCCTCGTACGCGATCGGCTCGTCGTACTGCGAGATCTGGTAGTTCTTGCCCAGGTCCGGGTAGAAGTAGTTCTTGCGCGCGAACCGGCTGGACGGCGCGATCGAGCAACCAAGGGCCAGGCCCAGGCTGATCGAGGACCGCACTGCCTGCTCATTGACGGTCGGCATCGAACCCGGCAGGCCCATGTCGACGGGCGACACCAGCGTGTTGGGAGCGGCGCTGTGGTTCTTCTCGTTGGCGGGGTTGCCCGCCGACGAGAACATCTTCGTCTCGGTGTTCAGTTCGACGTGCACTTCGAATCCGAGCACGGGCTCGAACAGTTCGAGGGCCTTGTCGAAGTCCATCAGCTTTGCCTTCGCCATCAGCGGGTCCCTCCCAGGATCGGAGCACGGTCGAGCAGCGGGCCGCCCCAGCGGTCGACGAGCATCGCCTCCACGGCGGCGCCGACGCGGTACAGGCGGGCGTCCTCGCGCACCGGCGCGAGGAACTGGATGCCGACGGGCAGTCCGTCCTCGGCGGCCAGCCCGGAGGGGACCGAGATACCGGGTACCCCGGCGAGGTTCGCCGGGATCGTCGTGACGTCGTTGAGGTACATCTGCAGCGGGTCGTCGATCTTCTCGCCGAGGCGGAACGCGGTCGTCGGCGCGGACGGCGTCGCGATGACGTCGACCTGCGCGAACGCCTGGTCGAAGTCCTGCTGGATGAGCGTGCGCACCTTCTGGGCCGAGCCGTAGTAGGCGTCGTAGTAACCGGCCGACAGCGCGTAGGTGCCGAGGATGACGCGACGCTTGACCTCGGGACCGAAGCCGGCGTCGCGGGTGGCGGCCATGACGTCCTCGACGGTGCCGCCGGGGACGTTCACGCGCATACCGAAGCGGACGGAGTCGAACTTCGCCAGGTTGCTGGATGCCTCGGCGGGCAGGATCAGGTAGTACGCGGCGACGCCGTACTCGAAGTGCGGCGCGCTGATCTCGACGATCTCCGCCCCCTGAGCCTGCATCGCCTCGAGCGCCTCATGGAACGACGCGGAGACCCCGGACTGGAACCCGCTGTCGGGGAGCTCCCGGATGACGCCGACCTTGAGACCCTTGAGCACGTCGCCACGGGCACCCTCACGGGCGGCCTCGGCGAACGACGGCCACCGGTCGGTAAGTGACGTCGCATCGTGCGGGTCGTGCCCGCCGATGACGTCGTGCAGCAGTGCCGAATCCAGCACAGTGCGCGAGACGGGACCGACCTGGTCGAGGCTGGATGCCAGGGCGATGGCGCCGTACCGGCTGACCCCGCCGTACGTCGGCTTCATGCCCACCGTGCCGGTGACGTGCGCCGGCTGGCGGATCGATCCGCCGGTGTCCGAACCCAGCGCGATCGGCGCCTCGAAAGCGGCGACGGCGGCGGCGGAGCCGCCACCGGACCCGCCGGGGATGCGGTCGAGGTCCCACGGGTTGTGCGTCGCGCCGTACGCGGAGTGCTCGGTGGAGGAGCCCATCGCGAACTCGTCCATGTTGGTCTTGCCCAGCGGCACGAGGCCGGCGGCGCGTGAGCGCGCCACGACTGTCGCGTCGTACGGGGACATGAAGCCCTCGAGGATCTTCGACCCGCTCGTGGAGGGCATGTCGGTCGTGACGAGCACGTCCTTGATCGCCAGCGGCACGCCGGCGAGGGTGCCCAGCTGTTCACCGGCGGCGCGGCGGCGATCGATGTCGGCGGCGACGTCCAGCGCGTGGTCGCTGACGTGCAGGAACGCGTGCACGTCGCCGTCGACGGCGGCGATGCGGTCCAGGTGGGCCTGCGTGGCCTCGACGCTGGACACCTCGCCCGCGCTCAGCGCGGCGGCGAGGTCGGCGGCTGTCAGCCGGGTCAGATCGGTCACTGCTCTTCTCCCAGGATGGCGGTCACGCGGAAGCGGTCGTCGGCGGACTCCGGGGCGTTCTGCAGCACCTCGGCGACCGTCAGCATGTCCCCAGGGACATCGGGGCGGAAAACGTTCTGCAGGGGAACCGGGTGGCTCGTCGCGGGGATGTCGGCGGTAGCCACCTGCGACACCTTCGCGATGTTGTCGACGATGACGTCGAGCTGCCCGGTGAGCTGCTCGACCTCCTCATCGCTGAGCTGGATCCGGGCGAGAACGCCGAGATGACGCACGAGATCGGGGGTGATTTCTGACACCCGGTAAGTCTACTTGGGCGCTCCGCCGCCGTTCGCGCGGCTGACGTCCCGGGCGCAATAGAGTGAGCGCGTGACCTCGTACGATCCGCCGCGCCCGTGGACCCGCAGCTATGCCGAGGGCGTTCCCGCGGATCTGGCGCCGGTGACGGGCTCGCTCGTCGACATCGTCGCCGCATCGGCCCGCGACTACCCCGACGCCCCCGCGCTGCAGTTCTTCGGCCGCGAGACCACCTACCGCCGCCTGCAGGAGCAGATCGACCGTGCTGCCGGGGCGCTGCACGCCCGCGGCGTGCGCGCCGGCGACCCGGTGGCCATCGTGCTGCCCAACTGCCCGCAGCACATCGTGGCGTTCTACGCCGTGCTGCGCCTGGGCGCCGTGGTGGTGGAGCACAACCCGCTCTACACGCCGAGGGAGCTGCGCAAGCAGTTCGAGGACCACGGCGCCAAGCACGCGATCGTGTGGAGCAAGGTCATCGCGACGATGAAGGATCTGCCCATCGATCTGCAGGTCACCGACCTCATCGCGGTCGACGTGACGACGGCGATGCCGCTTTCCACGCAGTTCGCCCTGCGGCTCCCGATCGCGAAGGCGCGGGAGTCCCGTGCGGCACTTACCGAGCACGTCAGCGGTGTGACCACGTGGCAGCAGATCGTGTCGCACGATCCGATTCCGCTCTCGCACCCGAAACCGGCCACCGATGACCTCGCGATCATCCAGTACACCAGCGGCACGACCGGCAGCCCCAAGGGCGCAGCGCTGACGCACCGCAACCTGCTCGCGAACGCGGCGCAGGCACAGGCGTGGGTGCCGTCGATCAAGCGGGGCAAGGGATGCGTCGTGTATGCCGTGCTGCCGATGTTCCACGCGTACGGACTGACGCTGTGCCTCACCTTCGCGATGTCGATGGGAGCGCGCCTGGTGCTGTTCCCCAAGTTCGACCCGGACCTGGTGCTCGCGGTGGTCAAGAAGCACCCCGCCACCTTCCTGCCGCTCGTCCCGCCGATCGCCGACCGCCTGCTGGCCGCCGCTCGCGCGCAGGGCGTGTCGCTGGCGGGCACTGAGATCGCGATCTCCGGCGCCATGGCGCTCCCACACGAACTGGTCGTCCCCTTCGAAGCGGCCAGTGACGGCTACCTCGTCGAGGGCTATGGGCTGTCGGAATGCTCCCCGGTGCTCATGGCCAACCCCGTGGCGACGCACCGCGTGCCCGGCACCGTGGGGCTGCCGCTGCCCGGCACCGAGTGCCGCGTCGTCGATCCGGATGCGCCGACCGTCGACGTCGTGCCAGGCGAACGCGGCGAACTGCTGGTGCGTGGTCCGCAGGTGTTCAGCGGCTACTACGGCCGCCCGGAGGAGACCGAGCGCGTGTTCGTCGACGGCTGGTTCCGCACCGGCGACATCGTGACGATCGACGAGGCCGGGTTCGTCCGGATCGTCGACCGGATCAAGGAACTCATCATCACCGGTGGCTTCAACGTCGCCCCGACCGAGGTCGAGATCGCGCTGCGCCAGCACCCGTTGGTCAAGGATGCCGCCGTCGTCGGCCTGCCCGACGGAAAGTCCGGTGAAGAAGTGGTCGCCGCCATCGTCGTGGACGGCAACGCCGCCGTCGATGTCGAAGCGGTCCGGGAATTCACCCGCGGGATCCTGACGCCCTACAAGGTGCCTCGCCGCATCTTCATCGTCGATGAGCTGCCGAAATCACTGATCGGCAAGGTGCTGCGCCGCCAGGTGCGTGAGTCGCTGGAACAGCTCGTCTCGGGTCGGTGACCGGCGCTACAGCGCGGTGAACTCTCCCGGTCTCGGCTGCACCCACGGCTCGTCCGTATAGCCCGGTTCGTTCGGGAAACGTCCACCACTGTCGTCGTGGCTCAGCTGCAGCACCGGAACCGAGGCCTCGTCGGGTCGCTGATAGAACCGGTTCGCGGCGAAGACGATGCTCCCGGGGTTCGGCACGGTCTCCACCAGCACCCGACGCGACCAGTGGTCGAAGCTGAGCAGATCTCCCGGCGCGAGGTCGTCACCGGCACGAATCCGTTCCGACACGTCGTTGAGCACCATCGCGGTGTCGTGGGGGCAGAGCCCGAAGATGAGCAGCTCCGGATGCCCCAGGCCGAACAGACCCACGGTGTAGGCGAACGTGGTCTCCCGCGCGCGGGAGTCGCCGCCGACGTACTGGATGTAGGTGCCGTACCTGCGGATCGTTCCGCCGTGTGCCGGTCCTCCTGGTCGAGCCACGCCTGGATGGCGGGGTCGGGGGTGAGGGTCATGGTGTGTCCTTTCTCGCTTTCCGGCGAGAGTAGAACATACCTACGACACTGCGCGGTGACGTCGGATCATCCCTCGTCGGCCGGCGGCGCACCCAGCGCCGCAGGCCCCTGCTCGACGAGCACCTTGAACTGGGCCGCGTCGATGACGCGAACCCCGAGCTGCTCGGCCTTGCCCAGCTTCGACCCCGCCCCGGGACCCGCCGCGACGAAGTCCGTCTTCTTCGACACGCTCGACGCCGCTTTGCCGCCGGCGGCGAGGATGGCCTCCTGCGCGCCTTCGCGGGTGTAGCCCTCAAGCGATCCGGTCGCCACGACCGTGATGCCCTCGAGCACGCCGCCCGCCGCCGCTGCGGCACCGGGACCGGGGTGGCCCGGGGTCGCCAGCTGGGCGCCCGCGGCCTCCCATCGCTCGACGATCTCCCGATGCCAGTCGACCTCGAACCAGTCGATGAGCGCGTCGGCGATGATGCCGCCGACGCCGTCAACGGCGGCGAGCTCGTCTCGGGATGCCGCGCGGATGGCGGAAACGGAGCCGAACCACTGCGCCAGCGCGCGGGCGGCGACCGGCCCTACATGGCGGATGTTCAGCGCCACGAGGAACCGCCACAGCTCCTTCGTCTTGGCCTTCTCGAGCTCGTCGAGGAGCGTGAGGGCCTGCGCCGACGGCTGCGGTCCGGTACGGCCCTGCTTCTTCTCCGCCGGGCTGGGGTTGCGGCGGAAAGGAGCGCGACGCACGATCTCACCGGTCTTGTCGTCCACGCGCGGCTCCCCCGTCTCGGCGTCGCGCACGACGACTTCGATGGGCACCAGTTGGTCGAGGGTGAGGTCGAACAGACCCGCCTCGCTCTGCAGCGGGGGCTGCTCCGGCACGGTGGGCTGGGTGAGCGCGGCGGCGGTGACCTCGCCCAGGGCCTCGATGTCCAGGGCGCCGCGGGACCCGATGTGCTCGACGCGGCCGCGCACCTGGGCGGGGCAGGCCCGCGTGTTCGGGCAGCGCAGGTCGATGTCGCCCTCTTTGGCGGGGGCGAGCGGGGTGCCGCACTCGGGGCAGTCCGTCGGCATGACGAAGGCCCGTTCGGTGCCGTCCCGCAGCTCCACGACCGGGCCGAGGACCTCGGGGATCACATCCCCCGCCTTGCGCAGCACGACGGTGTCGCCGATCAGCACGCCCTTGGCCTTGACGACGTCCTGGTTGTGCAGGGTCGCCTGACGCACGACGCTGCCGGCCACCCGTGCCGGCGCCATCACGGCGAACGGCGTCGCCCGGCCGGTGCGCCCGACCGACACCACGATGTCGAGCAGCTTGGTGTTCACCTGCTCGGGCGGGTACTTGTAGGCGATGGCCCAGCGGGGCGCGCGGCTGGTGGCGCCGAGTTCGTCGTGCAGGGCGAGCTCGTCGACTTTGACCACGACACCGTCGATCTCGTGCTCGACGGCGTGACGGTGCTCGCCGTAGTTCGCTACGAAGTCCACGACGCCGTCGATGTCGTCGGACGTGCGGAAGTAGGGGCTCGCAGGCAGGCCCCATCCGGCGAGCAGCCCGTAGATTTCGCTCTGCGACGCGACCGGCGGGTTCGGCCAGGCACCGATGCCGTGCACGAACAGCCGCAGCGAGTCCAGCCGCGCCCGACCGGCCTCGAGCTCCAGACCGCTCTTCTTCTCCAGTTGCTGACGCAGGCCACCGCTGGCGGCGTTGCGTGGGTTGGCGAACGCCGGGAACCGGCGCGCCGCGCTGCGGGTCGCCTTCTCCTCGTCGACGCCGCGGGCGCGGGCATCGGCGAAGACGCGATCCCGCATGCGCGCCTGCAGCGCGTTGAGCTCATCGAACGCGGCGACCGGAATGAACACCTCGCCGCGCACTTCGACCAGCGACGGGTGACCGCTGCCGGCCAGGCGCTGCGGGATGCCGGTGACCTGCAGGGCGTTGACGGTGACGTCCTCCCCCACCCGCCCGTCACCGCGCGTGGCCGCCGAGGTGAGCTGGCCGTTCTCGTAGCGCAGGCTGATCGCCAGACCGTCGATCTTCAGCTCGGTCAGCCACCGCACCGCGCGTCCGGCGGAGGCCTGCGCCTTGACGCACCAGTCCCGCAGCTCTTCGACGGTGAACACGTTGTCCAGGCTCAGCATGCGTTCGGCGTGCTCGACCGGTGCGAACATCGAGCTCTGCGCCGCCCCGACCGTCTGCGTGGGCGAGTCCTGCCCCTGCAGCTCGGGATGCATCCGCTCGAGCTGCTCCAGCCGCAGCATCCACCCGTCGTAGGTGGCGTCGTCGACGATCTCGGCGTTCTCCCCGTAATACGCGTCGCGCGCATCCAGGATGCGGTCGGTCAGGCCTGCGGCCTCGGTGCGGGCTTCGTCGAGCGTCGCGGGCGTGGAGTCAGCGGCATCCGTCACCCGGCAAGTGTAGGACGACCCGCGGACATCACACGGTTACCGGAACCGCCGACACCGTCCGGTCGATCGTGAACTGACCGAGCACACGGGTGCCGTCGTACAGCACCGCCGTCTGTCCCGGGGCCACGCCCTCGAACGGCTCGTGCGGGGTGACCGTCAGCGTGCCGTCGGCAAGCTCCGCGCGGGCGGGCACGGGGTCGGCATGCGCGCGGATCTGCGCGTGGCAGTCGAAGGCGTCCGTCGTGGGCGGGTGACCGGCCCACGTGAACCGCTCCCCCGAGATCTGCGCCGTGGCCAGAGCTTCCTTGGGTCCGACGACCACGGTGTTGGACACCGGGCGCACCTCGAGAACGAAGCGGGGCTTGCCGTCGGATGCCGGCATGCCCAGCTTCAGCCCGCGGCGCTGCCCGACGGTGAACGCGTGCGCCCCCTCGTGAGTGCCCACGACCGCGCCGGTGCGGTCGAGGATCTCACCGGTCTCGGCGCCGACCCGCTCGGCGAGCCAGCCGCGCGTGTCGCCGTCGGGGATGAAGCAGATGTCGTGGCTGTCGGGCTTCTGCGCGACGGTGAGGCCGCGCTGCTCAGCCTCGGCGCGCACCAGAGCCTTGGACGGGGTGGACCCGAGCGGGAAGTACGTGTGCGCGAGCTGCTCGGCGGTGAGCACCCCGAGGACGTAGGACTGGTCCTTCGCGGCATCCGACGCCCGATGCAGCTCGCGCCCGTTCGGTCCATCCACGAGGGTGGCGTAGTGCCCGGTGCACACCGCGTCGAAGCCGAGCTCGAGCGCACGCTCCAGGAGAGCTGCGAACTTGATCTTCTCGTTGCAGCGCATGCACGGGTTGGGGGTGCGCCCCGCCTGGTACTCGCTGATGAAGTCGGCCACGACATCGTCGCGGAACCGTTCCGAGAAGTCCCACACGTAGAAAGGGATGCCCAGGCGATCGGCGGCCCGGCGGGCATCGAGGGCGTCCTCGATCGTGCAGCAGCCGCGGCTGCCGGCACGCAGGGTGCCGCCGGCGCGGGAGAGCGCCAGATGAACGCCGACGACCTCGTGTCCGGCGTCCACGGCGCGCGCGGCAGCGACGGCGGAATCCACCCCACCACTCATCGCCGCAAGAACTCGCATGCGTCCAGTCTACGAGCGCTCCCGTGCGCGGGCTCCGGAGGCCGCTGCCCGCGCATGCGCATCCGGCAGCGCCGCGAGCAGGGCGTCGACGTCGGCGTCGGTGCTGGTGCGGCCCAGGGTCAGCCTGATCACGCTGCGGGCTTCGTCCTCGGACCGGCCCAGCGCCAGCACGACATGCGAGGGTTCGGGAACCCCGGCTTGGCAGGCAGATCCGGTCGACACCGCGATCCCGTGCTGATCGAGCAGGAACAGCAGCGTCTCCCCCGACACCCCCGGGAAGAGCAGGTGGGCGTTGCCCGGCAGCCGCTGCCGCTCATCGCCCAGCAGCTGCGCATCGGGGACGATCTGGCGGATGCCGCGCACGAGCCGGTCGCGCAGCGCGCTCAGCCGGGCGGACTCCTCGCTCAGCTCCGCGACGGCGCATTCGGCAGCGACGGCGAACGCGGCGGCGCCGGCGGCATCCTGTGTTCCAGAGCGCAGCGCACGCTGCTGACCGCCGCCGTGCAGCAGCGCCGTCGGGTTGGCGTGACGGGAGACCACCAGCGCCCCCACTCCCACCGGCCCGCCGACTTTATGCGCCGACACGCTCATCGCGCACAGTCCGGTGGCGCCCGTCGCCGCGCCACGCCACCGCGCGAAATCGACGCCGACGTGTCCGAATGCCCCGACGGCGTCCAGATGCAGCGGCACGCCCGCCGCTGCTGCGGCGGCTGCGAGCGCGCCGGCGTCGTTGAGAGTGCCGACCTCGTTGTTGGCCACGAGCGCTGTGGCCACCGCTGCGCCGGGCAGCGCCGCCGCGAAGGCGGCCTGGTCGATGCGCCCGGTGGGCTGCAACGGCACCGAGCGCACCTCAGCTTTCTCGTGAGTGTGCAGCCAGCCCACCGTGTCGCTCGTGGCGTGATGCTCGCCGTCGGGCAGCACCACGGCGGCCGTCCCCGGCGGCCGCGACCACCACAGGCCCTTCAGCGCCAGGTTGATCGCTTCGGTCCCGCCGGAGGTGAACACCACTTCGATCGGCTCGCACCCCAGCGTCGCGGCCAGCCGCTCCCGCGCATCCTCCAGCACCCGACGCGCCGCCTGGCCGCCGCCGTGGATCGATGACGGATTGCCGACCGTCTCGCTCGCCCGCAGCCACGCGGCGCGCGCCTGCGGGCGCAGCGGTGTCGTGGCCGCGTGGTCGAGATAAACGCTCATCCCTCCACTCTCGCCCAGCCGCGGGCGCGGCGCCAGTCGCGCCGGCGGCATGCCGCGACGGTTAGTCTGGTCGCCATGGCCAGCCCGAGCTCGACCCCGGCCGCACCCACCCTCTCGCCCGGGCTGCTCAGCAGCCAGTTGGACGGCCTCGGTGTGACCTTCAGCGACGACGGCGGGACCCTGCGGGTCTGGTCGGCGCATGCCACGTCGATGGAATTGGTGCTCTTCGATACCGACGACCTTGATTGGGCCACCGACACGTTCGCTCTGGAACGAGGGCCGGGCGACGTCTGGCAGGTCACCACCCGGGCGCTGCGCGCCGGGGTGGTTTACGCCGTGCGCGTGGACGGACCCAGCGGCAACGGCAACATGTTCAACATCCAGTCGCTGCTGCTGGAGCCCTATGCGCGCGGACTGATCTCCGGCGGTGCCACCGACTGGCGCTGCGTGGCCGTGGACGACACGTTCGACTGGGGCGGAGTGGTCAAGCCCGCCGTGCCGCTGGATCGCACCGTGATCTACGAAGCGCACGTGAAAGGGCTCAGCAAGCGCCACCCCGACGTGCCACCGGCGCTGCACGGCACCTACGCGGGCCTGGCCCACCCGGCGATGATCGAGCACTTCCGCACCCTGGGCGTCACAAGCGTCGAGCTCCTCCCAGTGCACGCCTTCGCATCCGAACCGCGCCTGCTGCACCTGGGCCTGACCAACTACTGGGGCTACAACAGCGTGGGGTTCTTCGCCCCGCATGCCCCGTACGCCACCGAGGCCGCCCGGCGCGCCGGACCCGACGCGGTGCTGCGCGAGTTCAAGCAGATGGTCAAGGACCTGCACGAGGCGGGCCTCGAAGTGATCCTCGACGTCGTGTACAACCACACCGCGGAGGGCGAGATCGGCAGCCCGCGCACCAGCCTGCGCGGGCTGGACAACCGGGACTACTACCGGCAGCGCGACGACGGCGCCTACATCGACGTCACCGGATGCGGCAACTCGGTGAACACCGCGACGGATGCCGCGGCGCGGCTGGTGCTGGATTCACTGCGGTACTGGGCGAACGACGTGCAGATCGACGGGTTCCGGTTCGACTTGGCCGTCACCCTCGGTCGAGACAGCGACCACGCGTTCACCCCCGACCACCCGCTGCTGCGCGCCATCATCGACGACCCGGCGCTTGCGGGCGTGAAGAAGATCGCCGAGCCGTGGGACATCGGCGCCGGCGGCTGGCAGGTGGGCGGGTTCGGCGACGGCTGGCACGAGTGGAACGACCGCTACCGCGACCGGGTGCGCAACTTCTGGCTCAGCGACGTCGACTACGCCCGCCGCGCCGCGACCGCTCCGGTCGGCATCGGCGGTTTCGCCACCCGCCTGGCGGGATCCTCGAACACCTTCAGCCCCGACCGCGGTCCGCTCGCGAGCGTCAACTTCGTCACCGCGCACGACGGGTTCACCCTGCGCGACCTCGTCTCCTACGACGTCAAGCACAACCTCGGCAACGGCGAGCAGAACCGCGACGGCGCCGACACCAACCGGTCGTTCAACCACGGCGCCGAGGGCCCCACCGACGACCCCGGCATCCTCGCCACCCGGCGCAAGGCGATGCGCAACCTGCTCGGCACGCTGCTGCTGTCCGCGGGGGTGCCCATGCTCACCGCGGGCGACGAGTTCGCCCGCTCGCAGCGGGGCAACAACAACGCCTACTGCCACGACTCGCCGCTGACCTGGATGCCGTGGGACCACGCCCCGTGGCAGGAGGACCAGTTCGCGCACGTGCAGCACCTGATCCGGCTGCGCCGCGAGAACCCGGCGCTGCGGCCCACCCGGTTCGCGCACGAGGAACGCGTCGTCCCCGGCGCGTCGCAGATGGACTGGTACGACGAACAGGGCCGGACGATGTCCGGCGAACGCTGGACCAACCCCGCGCACCGCACGTTGCAGTACGCCGCGGCATCCACCCCGCAGACGGAGCAGCCCAACCGCATCCTGCTGATCGTGCACGGCAACGAGCGCCCCATCGATGTCACCCTGCCCGCGATAGACGGGGTGACCCGCTTCGTATCGCTGTGGTCCAGCGCGGACGAACGTCCGGGACAGGACGAGCCGGTGTTCCACGAGGGGGATGTCGTGACCATGACCGGCACATCGATGCGGCTTTTCCGGGCGGAGTGAACGCGTCGCCTGTGTGTCCTGCCCATGCGGGGACGGTAGGTTCGATAGATGGCCACAACGACACGAACCGCCCCGTCGAAAGGCTGGCGCAGCACCGCAGAGCTGCCGCTTCGGCCCGTCACCCCGTACCAGGCACGACCCGACACCGTCGCCGGCCGCATTCCGTTGACGCTGCCGCGGCCGAGCGTCCCGGACCCCGGTTTCCGCCCCTCCGCATTCGCCGGAGAGGCTGTCCCCTTCCAGGTGACGGCCTTCCGTGAGGGCCACGACCTCATCGGTGTGCACGTGCGGCTGTTCTCCCCCACCGGCGAAGAATCGCTGCACCGGCTCTCGCCGTTGCACGATGGATTCGACCGCTGGTGCGTGCTGGTCTCCCCGACCGCGCAGGGCATCTGGCGGTTCCGCTTCGAGGCCTTCGGCGACGACTTCGCCACGTGGGCGCACGCCGCTGAACTGAAGATCGCCGCCGGGGTGGATGTCGCCCTGATGCGTGAATCCGGAGCATTGCTGTTCCAGCGCGCCGCTGCCGAGAAGACCCGTCCGACCGCCGAGCGGCGCCGGCTCGAGGCGGCCGCCGCGCGGCTGCGCGACGCCACCGTCACCGACGATGCCGCGCTGGAGGTCGTGCGCGACGGCGACCTGGCCGCCGCATTCGCCGCCCGTCCGCTGCAGTCCCTGGTGACCATCGGCGCCACGTACGAGCTGCTCGTGGAGCGGGAGCGCGCCGGGGTGGGCGCCTGGTACGAGTTCTTCCCTCGTTCCGAGGGTGCCACCGTGCAGCAGGACGGCACCGTGCGCAGCGGCACGTTCCGCACCGCAGCCCAGCGTCTGCCCGCCGTCGCGGCGATGGGGTTCGACGTGCTGTACCTGCCGCCGATCCACCCGATCGGGGAGCGTAACCGCAAGGGCCGCAACAACACCCTTGAAACGAACCCGGGCGACCCCGGTTCGCCGTGGGCCATCGGATCCAGCGCCGGCGGACACGACACCGTGCACCCCGACCTCGGCACGCTCGCCGACTTCCGCGACTTCGTCAAGGCGGCAGCCGACAACGGGCTGGAGATCGCTCTGGACCTGGCCCTGCAGGCCGCACCCGACCACCCGTGGGTCACCGAGCACCCGGAGTGGTTCACGACCCTGCCCGACGGCACGATCGCGTACGCCGAGAACCCGCCGAAGAAGTACCAGGACATCTACCCGGTCAACTTCGACAACGACCCCGACGGCATCCGTGCGGAGGTGTTGCGGATCGTGCGGCATTGGATCGCCCAGGGCGTGAAGATCTTCCGCGTCGACAACCCGCACACCAAGCCCCTGCAGTTCTGGGAGTGGCTGATCGCGACGGTCACCGACGAGAACCCCGACGTGATCTTCCTCGCCGAGGCGTTCACGCGTCCCGCGCCGATGCAGCGACTGGCGATCGCCGGATTCCAGCAGAGCTACTCGTACTTCACGTGGCGCAACACCAAGGCAGAGCTGGAGGAGTTCCTCGGGTCGGTGAGCGACGAGACGGCCGACTTCATGCGGCCGAACCTCTTCGTCAACACCCCCGACATCCTCACCGAGTACCTGCAGTACGGCGGCCGCCCGGCCTACCGCGTCCGCGCGGCGATCGCGGCCACCGCCGGTGCCTCCTACGGCGTCTACGCCGGCTACGAGCTGTACGAGAACGTCGCCCGGCCGGGCTCCGAAGAGAACATCGACAACGAGAAGTACGAGTACAAGCTGCGCGATTGGGCCGGCGCGGAGGCCCGCGGCGACTCGCTGGCGCCGTTCCTCACCCGCCTGAACGAGATCCGCCGCGCGCACCCGGCGCTGCGGCAGCTGCGCAACCTCCGGCTGCACTGGAGCGACGATGACGCGGTCCTCGTCTACGCCAAGCACCTGCCGGCCGCGCTGTCGCCCGACGCCGTCGACGACACGATCATCGTCGTGGCCAACGTGGATCCGCATTCCGCGCGCCAGACGACGGTGCACCTGGACACCCGCCAGTGGGCGGTGCGGCCCGGTGACTCGTTCGAGGTCGTCGACCTCATCACGGGCGCCGAGTGGACCTGGGCCGATCACAACTTCGTGCGCCTGGATGCTTTCCATGAGCCCGCACACATCCTGCACGTGAAGAAGGAGCAACGATGACTTTGCCCGATGACCGAGTTCTCGACACCGTCGCGACCGGCTCCTACCACGCGCCTCACGAGGTGCTGGGGCTGCACAGCGCCGGCGAGGGCCGCTGGGTCGTGCGTGCCAGGCGTCCGCTCGCCGAGACGGTGACCGCCCGACTCGCCGACGGGCGCGACGTCACCCTGTCGCACCTGCGCGCCGGCATCTGGGAAGGCGGCTTCACGGCATCCGCCGCTCTCCCCTACCAGCTGGTCACGACGTACGGCGACGGTTCCGGCTACACCGCAGAGGACCCGTACCGCTTCCTGCCCACGATGGGCGAGCTCGACCTGCATCTCATCCGCGAGGGGCGTCACGAGCAGCTGTGGCACGTGCTCGGCGCGCACGTCCGCGTGATCGATGGGGTCGACGGCGTCGCCTTCACGGTGTGGGCGCCCAACGCCCAGGCCGTCCGCGTCGTCGGCGACTTCAACCTGTGGGACGGCCAGGGGCACCCGATGCGGTCGCTGGGCTCCAGCGGCGTCTGGGAGCTGTTCGTGCCCGCGCTCGGCGCCGGCACGGTCTACAAGTTCGAGATCCTCACCCGCGCGGGCCAGTGGATCCTCAAGGCCGACCCGATGGCACGCCTCGCCGAGGTGCCGCCCGGCACGGCATCCGTCGTCACCGCCAGCGCGTACTCCTGGAACGACGACGGCTGGGTGTCCGCGCGCGCCGAGTCCCGCCCGCACGAGCTGCCCATGTCGGTCTACGAGGTGCACCTGGGTTCGTGGCGACCGGGGCTGTCCTACCGGGATGCCGCCGACCAGCTCATCGACTACGTCACGTCGCAGGGCTTCACCCACATCGAGTTCATGCCCCTCGCCGAGCATCCCTTCGGCGGATCCTGGGGGTACCAGGTCAGCGGATACTACGCGCCTACCAGCCGGTTCGGCCAGCCCGACGACCTGCGCTACCTCATCGACCGGCTGCACCAGGCCGGCATCGGCGTGATCATGGACTGGGTGCCGGGACACTTCCCGAAGGACGCGTTCGCGCTGGCCCGCTTCGACGGTGAGCCGCTGTACGAGCACGGCGACCCCCGCCGCGGCGAGCACCGTGACTGGGGCACTTACATCTTCGACTACGGCCGCAGCGAGGTGCGCAACTTCCTCGTCGCCAACGCACTGTACTGGTTCGAGGAGTTCCACATCGACGGGCTGCGGGTGGATGCCGTGGCATCCATGCTCTACCTCGATTACTCCCGCGAGGCGGGCGAATGGCTGCCGAACATCCATGGCGGCCGGGAGAACCTCGAGGCGATCGGGTTCCTGCAGGAGGTCAACGCCACCGCGTACAAGCGCTTCCCCGGGATCGCGATGATCGCCGAGGAATCCACCAGCTTCCCCGGCGTCACCGCACCGACCAGCCGCGGCGGGCTCGGGTTCGGGTTCAAGTGGAACATGGGCTGGATGAACGACTCGCTGCAGTACATCAAGCGTGATCCGATGTTCCGCGCGCACCACGAGGGGGAGCTGTCGTTCTCGTTCGCGTACGCGTTCACCGAGAACTTCGTGCTGCCCATCAGCCACGACGAGGTCGTGCACGGCAAGGGGAGCCTGTTCGGGCGCATGCCCGGCGACCACTGGCAGAAGCTCGCGAACACGCGCGCGTACCTGGCCTACATGTGGGGACACCCCGGCAAGCAGCTGCTGTTCATGGGCCAGGAGTTCGGGCAGCTGTCGGAGTGGTCCGAGAGCCGGAGCCTTGATTGGTGGCTGCTTGAGCAGCCCTCCCACGCGCAGCTGCACTCGTTCGTGGCGAACCTCAACCACGTGTACCGCGACCAGGCGCCGCTGTGGCAGCGTGACCACGACGCCGCCGCCTTCGGGCGCCTGGGCGGCCCGACGTGGAACCCGAACGTCATCGCGTTCGCCCGGCATGACTACGACGGCGAAGCGGTCGCGGTGATCTGCAACTTCTCGGGCGTGCCGATCCACGGCTACGAACTGGACCTGCCCTCCGCGGGGACCTGGCGCGAAGTGCTCAATACCGACGCGCAGGAGTTCGGCGGATCAGGCGTCGGCAATCTCGGTGCCGTGCACGCCGCCGAGGGCGGGCGCGCCACGATGGTGCTTCCCCCGCTCGGGGTGCTCTGGCTGCGCCGCGACGCCTGACCCGCGCCGAGTGAGTATTCGCGCCGCCGAGTGAGTATTCGTGGTCACGAGTACTCACTCGGCGAACGGCGAATGGAGCCCGTCTAGCGCGCGCTCGGCGCGAGCAATAGTCACTCGGCGCGAGCAATACTCACTCGACGCGAGCAATACTCACTCGACGGTGAGGCTCAGAACATCAGGTTGGCAAGCGACCGACGCGCCTGCAGCACCCGGGGATCGGCGTCGCCGACCAGCCCGAACAGTTCCAGCAGTCGCTCGCGCACGGGGGCGCGCTCGTCGTCCGGCAGTGCCGCGAACAGGTCCAGCAGCCGGATGAACGCGTCCTCGACGTGCCCGCCGGCCAGATCCAGGTCGGCCACGGTGAACTGCGCGGCCACATCGCGGGGCGAGGCTGCGGCGGCGGCACGCGCCGCCTGGAGGTCGACACCCTGCACACGCTCAAGCAGGCGCACCTGGCCGAGGCCGGAGCGGGCTTCCTCATCGCGCGGGTTCTCGGCGAGGGCACGCTCGTAGGCGGTGACGGCACGGGCGTAGTCGCCGGCCTCGATGGCTTCGAACGCCTCTGCATGCAGCGGCGGGATCGCCGGCTCCTCGGGCTCGGCGGCCGGCTCGCCGGTCTGCACGGTGCCGGTCACGCCGTTCTGGGCTGCGAGCTGCAGCAGCTGCGCGAAGACCTCCCGCACCTGCGCCTCGGGCACCGCGCCGGTGAACAGCGGCACCGGCTGCCCCGCGACGAGTGCGACGACCATCGGGATCGACTGCGCGCGGAAGCCCTGCGCGAGCTGCGGGTTCGCGTCGACGTCGACCTTAGCCAACACGACGCGGCCGGCAAGCTCCGTGACGACCTTCTCCAGCACCGGGCTCAGCTGCTTGCAGGGGCCGCACCATTCCGCCCACAGGTCGACGACGACCGGGACGGTACGTGAAAGTTCGAGCACATCGCCGAAGGTGGCATCCGTGACGTCGACAATGAGCGAAGGCACCGATGCCACCGCTCCCGCGGCCGCCGCTGCCGGGGGCGCCTCGGCGCCGGCCGGCGGCTGCGGACGGTTGCGCAGCGAGGAGAGGTCGACGGCACCGCGCAGGACGGCACTCGAGGTCGGATCGGTCACGGGATCACCTTCGCGTCGAGGATGTTGGATGTGTACCCGAGCAGCTGGATGCGCTCGGAGGATGCCTTTGCGGGCACGTAGAAGAAGAGCTGGTCGCCGAACGTCGTGGTGAACCCGGTCGCCGACTGGGTCGCTCCCGCGAGCGTCGAGACGGTGGGGTTGCCGTCCAGCTTGATGACAGCATCCGCGTTGGTCGGCTTGACCGTCTCGTTCTCGTTGATGGTCACCGCCACGATCGCGCCGTTCTCGAGGGTGGCCAGGGCCACCGGCTCCTGGGTGCCGGGGACGCTCTCGAACGCGAGGCTGCCCGTCTGGGCGCCCGTCTCGTTGAAGGCGGCCAGTCGCGCTTGGCGGTCGTTGGCCACGCCGATGCGGAACTGGTCGGCGGCCTCGTCGAACAGGTCGGAGTAGGCGCTCTCAGTGCCGCGGTCCAGCACGTCCGCGTATGCGGCGGCGAGATCCTTCGGCGCGACCGCGAGGAACGCGTTGTCCGGCGACACCTGGGTGGCGCCGACGTATGCCGGAGCCAGTGGCAGCTCGGTGGTCGAGTCCAGGCTGCCGATGTAGGACAGCTTGTACTCGGACCACGGGTCGGCCTGGGTGACGAACATGATCGTGTTGCCGGATTCCTCGTCGCCAACGACGGCCATGAACGTGCGCGGCCACTCGTCGTACGCCTGCGGCAGCAGGATGGGCACCGGGCCGGCGGGGACGGCCGGGAGCGGTTCTTCCTCGGCGATCGCGGCGCGCAGCCGGTAGTTGGTCTCGCGCTCGGCCAAGGCCGGGCCCGTCAGCCGCACGGCGGCGGCGGTGGCGTCGCCGGCCGCGTCCGCGGCGGCAACCTGGTCGGCGATGCGCTGCAGAATCCGTTCGGCCTGCGCCTCGGTGACCGCCGGTGCCTGCTGGCTTTCGGGCGTGATGACCGTGGCGGTCGGGGTCGGTGTCGGCGTCCCGCCCAGTTGCGGCCAGGCATCCGAGGAGCAGCCGGCGAACAGGAGCGCGCTGACGGCGACGGCGGGGACGACGAGGAACCCACGACGCTTGCCGGAAAGCGCACGGCGGGTCGGCGACGCGCTGATGACGCCCTTGTCGCTCTGTTCGACCGACATGTCGGCGGGCTGGGGAGCCGGCGGCATCGGCAGCCCCTTGCGGCGTGGCCCGCGCGAGCGGCGCACGTTGCGGATGGCGAGGAAGTACAGCACGACACCTACGGCCATGAGGATCGTGCCGCCGACGAACAGCGGACCGGCCCACGGGGTGGCGTTGACGAGCGGCCAGGTGATGATCAGCCTCGACGGGGCCGGCGCGACACCGTCGGCGGCGACGAGCACGCTCATCCCCTCGGGAAGCTGCAGCGTCTCGATGAGCAGGTCTTCCTGCACGAATTCGTCGAGCCACAGGTCCGAGCCGGCCGGATTCCGCGCGGGGGCAGGTGCCGTCTCGCCCTCGGCGGTCGGCTCGGTCTCGGGGGCGACGACCTCGGATTCAATGGACGCGCCGTCGAGCTTGATGTGCGCGTACTCGGACCCGGCGAGCCAGGCCTCCAGGTCCGTGGTGCGGCCGTAGGCGGCGAAGATCTCGCCCTCGCCCTGTGCTCGCAGCGTCTGCGAACCGGGCTGACTGCGCAGCACATCGCCGTCGACGAGCAGGTAGGGCACCTCCTCGACGACCTCGATCGTCTCGCTCTGCGCGGTCGGGCCCTGGAACACAGTCCGCTGGGCGATGCCGGCGCCGAGCATGAGGGCGGCCAGCACAAAGGCTGCCACGGCCCATACGAATCGCACGAAGAACACCTCTCTGGTCCCGCCGCAGGTACGAACGGGCACACATTCGACATTTCAGCCTAGCGACAAAGACCTGAATGTCGCCCGGGAGGGCGCGCCGACACAGCTGGACGCCCAGCGTGCGTATCCTGACGGGACCGACATTCGCAGGAGGAAACCGTGAAGATCCAGCATCCGTTCCGCACGGCGCTGATAGCGACGCTCGGAGTCGGCGTGGGGCTGCTGATCCTCTCGGGCGTTTCGACGCTCCAGACGATCCTGCTCTACGTCGGCACCGCACTGTTCCTCTCGCTCGGCCTCGATCCGATCATCTCCTGGCTCGAGCGGCGCAAGTTCCCCCGCTGGGCGGCGGTGCTCACGACGATCTTGGCCGTCCTTGCCGCCTTCGCCGGGATCGTGCTGATGGTCGTACCGATCATCGTCGGGCAGATCTCCGAGCTGGTGCGGCAGATCCAGCGGTTGTTCCGCTCCGGCGCGCTGGATGACCCGGTGACGGTGATCAAGGAATGGCTGCACGGCGTCTTCCCTGCGCTCAACGTCGATGAGGTGTTCGGGTACCTGCAGGATTGGTACGAATCCCTGGACCTCGGGGAGATCGGCACCACGTTGGGTGAGAGCATCCTCGCTCTCGGCGGCGCGCTCATCGCCGGGTTCACCGGCGGGTTCATCGTGCTCATCCTGACGATCTACTTCACCGCATCCACCCCGTCGCTGAAGGCGGCGGTGTACCAGCTGGTGCCGGCATCCAAGCGTGAGCGGTTCATCGACCTGGCCGAGCAGATCACCGACTCGGTGGGCTTCTACGTCATCGGTCAGATCAGCCTCGGTGTGATCAACGGTGTGCTGAGCGCGATCTTCCTCACGATCATCGGCGCACCGTTCCCCGCCGTGCTCGCGGTCATCGCGTTCTTCTTCTCGCTGATCCCGCTCGTGGGTACCCTGACCGGTTCGGCGATCATCATCCTGACGTGCCTCATCCCGGGGCTCGCATCGCCCGCGACGGCGCTGGCCGCACTCATCTACTACGCGATCTACATGCAGGTGGAGGCGTACATACTGTCGCCGCGGATCATGAACCGCGCTGTGTCGATCCCGGGGGCCGTCGTGGTCATCGCCGCCCTCGCGGGCGGGTCGCTGCTGGGCCTGCTGGGCGCGGTCATCGCGATCCCGGTGGCCGCCAGCATCCTGATCATCTACCGCCAGGTGATCATCCCCCGGCAGAACGAGCGCTAGCGCGGGTTCGTCGGCGCCCCGGTTACCGCCCTCCGCCGTTGCCGGGATGCGGGGATCTGCCGGAATGAGGATGCTTGCCGGGATTCGGCCCTCGTTCCGGCAGATCTCCGCATCTCGGGCGCCGGATGCCGGAATGCACGAAGCCGTGGGGATGCGCGCCGCGGCATCCACCCGCCGGCATCCGCCCGCGGGGTCAGCCCTCGGGACCGTCCCACACGGTGGGCAGCGGCAGCGCGTCGGGGTTCACGGCCGCGACGATCTCGGTCAGTACGCGGCGGGTCTGGCTCTCCCCCACCCAGAGGTGGCGCCCGCCGGTGACGGGGATCACCACGGCATGCGGGATCGCGGCGAAGCGCTCGGCGGCCTCGGGCGGGCGCAGGTAGTCGTCCAGCTCCGGCACGACCACCACCACAGTGCGCTCATCCCCCGCCCACGCCGCGATGTCCTCGGCGGTGGCACGGTGCAGCGGCGGGGAGAGCAGGATCACGCCTTCGACGTCGTGGTCGCGGCCGTACTTGAGTGCCAGTTCGGTACCGAACGACCACCCCACCAGCCACGGCCGCGGCAGTCCCCGCTCGCGCACGAACGCCATCGCCGCGGCGACGTCGAATTCCTCGGCGTGACCGCCGTCGAATTGGCCCTCGCTCGTCCCGCGCGGCGACGACGTGCCCCGCGTGTTGAACCGCAGCACGGCCAGCTGCGCAAGCGCCGGCAGGCGTGCGGCCGCCTTGCGGAGAATGTGGGAGTCCATGAATCCGCCGGCCGTCGGCAGCGGATGCAGCGTCACCAGCGTTGCGACGGGGTCGCCGTCGGCCGGCGAGGCGAGCTCGCCAACGAGGGTCAGACCGTCGAGAGTGTGCAGCTCGATGTCTTCGCGGTGCGCAGGAAGCAGCACCGGTCCGCGGATCTCCACGTCAGCCGATCCTCCAGCACTGTGGATGCCAATGGCGTCGATCCGCGAGGGCTGCGGCGTCACCGAGCACACCGTCGGCGCGCCAGGCGACCAGGTGCGCGACACCGGGCTCGATCATCCGCGCGCACCCGGGGCAGGTGTAGGCCTTCAGCGCCTGCACCGCCGACACCGGCTGCACGGTCCACTGCGCGCCACGGCGCAGCTCGGTGCGCTTCCAGCCCGCGATGAGCCGGTCGAGGGCGACATCCGGCGACGGGTCGGGACGACGGCGGTGGGATCGAGGCATGTCGGGACCGCTCACCACCAGTGGTTACTGGTCCAGAAGTTGTAGGCGGCCGCCCAGCTTCCGTAACGCCCGACGGCGTATCCGTTACCCCAGCGCAGGTTGTCCACGGGGTCATAGCCGTTGCCCGGCACCTTGCTGCACGGCAGCGCCTGGACCAGCCCGCACGCGCCCGAGGAGCGGTTGGTGGCGTTCGGGTTCCAGCCGCTTTCGCGGCCGACGATGTAGTCGACGTAGCCCCAGTCGCTCTCGGCGATGCCCGCCGCGGCCATCCACTCTGCCGCGCTGCCGCCACCGGTGTAGAACAGCGGCGCGGCAGCCGCCGAGGAGGACGACGACGACGACCTTGCGGCAGGCTTCGGCTCGGGCGTGGGAGTGGGCTTGGGCGTGACGTAGACGGTGTACCCGCTGCGCTCGAATGCCACCGCGGCCGGTGTGTCTGCTGCGGGCACGTCCAGCGCCTGGGCATCGTCGGCCGAGTCGGCGTACAGCGAGATCCGCGAGTCGTCTTCGGCGACCGCACTCGACAGCGCTCCGCCCATCGGACCGATGTAGGCGGCGGCGAAACCGACGACCGCGAGGCCGGCGAAGACACCCAGCACACCGCGACGCCGCGACCAGCGAGGTGCTGCCGAGGCCTTCAAAGAGCGCCGCGTCGCCGCGGGACGGTCGGCGACAGCCTGGCGGGCTGCCGGGGAAGTCAACTCGTTGCCGGAAGTCACAGTGGGCCAGAGTCTACCGGGTGAGCGCGAAGACGGCATCCTCGGATCATCCGATCGCCAACATCACTTCGACGACCGAGTCCAGCACCGCGTCGACCTGGGGCTCGCGGTAGCCGCCGCGCTGCATCCGGAAGGCCACCATGCGCACCTGCTCCACCGTGATCGGCTCTCCGGTCTCGAGGTACGCCACGAGCTTGTCCGCGACGACGTCCACCTCATCGATGCGGTAGCCGTAGCGCAGCGGGCCCACCCGCACGAACCTCTTTCCGCGCGGCCGCGACAGTCGGTCGAGGATCTCCTGCGCAAGGTCCCGCGAACGGCCCACCCACGCCCGGGCACCGGCGCGGGACAGCGCGCGTTCACGCTCCCGCGCGGCGAAGGCGTCCTCGATGCGGCCGAGCGCAGCATCCACCGCAGCCACGGCGTAGCCGTGCCGCACCAGCGGGAAACCGGCGCGGCGCACCTCTGCGCTCGTGACGGATGCCTCGGCGGGATCCGCCTCGAAGGCCTCGCGCGCGTGGGCGAGGAAGTCATCGACGGCCTGCTTGTCGTAGCCCTTCTGACGCCCGTGCGTCTCCGGAAACGGCGATGCCGGCGCCTGCTGCTCTACAGCTTGGGCGTCGGCGTCGGTGTCGGACAGGGTCATGCCACCACCAGGGGGAAGAACACGAAGTACAGCGCCACGGCGGGGACGGTCGAGGGGAGGATCGAGTCGAGGCGGTCGAGCACCCCACCGTGACCGGGCAGCCAGGAACTCATGTCCTTGATGCCGAGGTCGCGCTTGATCATCGACTCGCCGAGATCACCGATCGTGGCCGTCGCGAGGATCGCGACACCGAGGATGAGCCCGGCCCACCACGGCACGTGCAGCATGTACAGGCCCAGCAGCACGCCGGCGGTCAGCGCCGCCAGGACGGCGCCACCGAAGCCCTCCCACGTCTTTTTCGGGCTGATGCGCGGCGCCATCGGGTGCTTGCCGAACATGAGCCCGAACGCATATGCGCCGGTGTCGGCGGCGACGGCTGTCGAGATCATCGCCAGCACCCACCACTCCCCCTGCTCCTGGCGCAGCAGGATGAGCAGAAGGCTGCCGAGGAAACCGACGTACAGCTGGATGAACCCGGCGACGAGCACGTCCGAGAGCACATCACCGTAGGTGCGGCCGTTGCGCGATGCCATCTGCGCCATCAGGCGCCACACGATGACGAAGGCGACCGCCACGAAAGCGACGGTCCAGTGCGTCCAGTAGTCGAGGAAGTAGCCGGCCAGCACGAGCGCCAGCGCCGCAATCAGCTGCGGCACCACGTCCACGCGGCGCCCGGACACCTGCAGCGCCCGGGAGAACTCGAACACACCCAGCAGCGCCACCGGCACGGCGAAGAGCAGGAAGAACTCCTTGAAGAACATCAGCGAGCCGATCACGATGGCCCCGAGCGCCAGCCCGATCAGCGTCGCGACGATGAGGTCGCGACCGGTGCGCTGTTTGATCTTCTCGTTGGCCAGGTCGAAGTCGGCGCGCGCACGCTCCACTTGCTGCTCGAACTCGGAACGGGCCGAGCGCAGGTGCGAGGTGAATTCGTCGCCGGCGTCGCCGGAGGGCCGGCGGGCGTCCGAACGCCGCAAGGGCGTTTCGGGCGAGCGCTCCGGTTCGTCGGAAGCGTCGGTCATGGGCGGGCCTAGACCTCGAGCAACTCGGTCTCTTTGCGCTTGAGCGCGTCGTCGATCGCGTCGACGTGGGCCCGCGTCAGCGCGTCCAGTTCCTTCTCGCCGCGGGCGATCTCGTCCTCGCCGACGTCGCTCTTGAGGGCATCGAGGTCGTCCTTCGCCTTACGGCGGATGCCACGGACGTGGACCTTGTGATCCTCGCCCTTGGTGCGCACGAGCTTGACATACTCCTTGCGGCGCTCCGCCGTCAGCTCCGGCATCGACACGCGCACGATCGTGCCGTCGTTGCTCGGGTTGGCCCCGAGGTTCGGCATGTCCCGGATGGCCTGCTCGATGGCCTTCAGCGCCGATTTGTCGTACGGCGTGATGACGAGGGTGCGGGCCTCGGCGTTGTTCAGGGACGCCAGCTGCGCGAGCGGCGTGGGGGTGCCGTAGTAGTCCACGAGAATCTTCTGAAACAGCTGCGGGTTGGCGCGCCCGGTGCGGACGGTCGCGAAGTCATCCTTCGCAGCCTCCACGGCGCGGTCCATGCGGGTTCCGGCATCGGCCAGCACATCGGCGATCACGGTCACTCCATTCGTCGGGACAAGTCGTTGTCAAGTCTAGTTGAGGCCGGTCACCCGGATCGGGCGCTACGCCGTGACCAGGGTGCCGATCTGCTCGCCCAGCAGGGCGCGGGTGACGTTGCCGGCAGGTTCCATGCCGAACACCCGCATGTCCATGCTGTTGTCCATGCACAGGCTGAACGCCGTGGAATCAACGACCTTCAGGCCCCGCTGCAGGGCATCGTTATAGGTCAGCCTGTCGAGGCGAGTGGCTGACGGGTCGATGCGGGGGTCCGCGGTGTACACCCCGTCGACGCCGTTCTTGGCCACGAGCACCTCGGTGGCACCGATCTCCAGCGCACGCTGGGCGGCGACGGTGTCGGTGGAGAAGTAGGGCAGTCCGGCGCCGGCGCCGAAGATCACGACGCGGCCCTTCTCCATGTGACGCTCTGCACGCCGGGGGATGTACGGCTCGGCGACCTGCGTCATCGAGATCGCGGACTGCACGCGGGTGGCAGCTCCGGCCTGCTCGAGGAAGTCCTGCAGCGCGAGGGCGTTCATGACGGTCCCGAGCATCCCCATGTAGTCCGCGCGCCCGCGGTCCATGCCCCGCTGGCTGAGTTCGGCGCCGCGGAAGAAGTTTCCGCCGCCGACGACGATGGCGATCTCGACGCGGTCCACCGCGGCAGCGATCTCCCGGGCGACTTGGCTGACGACGTCGGGATTGACTCCCAGCTGGCCCCCTCCGAACGCTTCACCGGACAGTTTCAGCAGAACGCGCCGGCGTCCCGTGGCCTCATCGATCACGTGTCATCCTCTCGTCTGGTACAACCTACCGTCGGGCATGGGAAAGGCCCGCACCGAAGCGATGCGGGCCTTTCGCGCGACTTACGCGCCGACCTTGAAGCGGGCGAAGTCGGTGATGCTGATGCCGGCATCCTGGGCGACCTTGGCGACGGACAGCTTGTTGTCCTTCGCGTAGTCCTGGTCCAGGAGCGCGACCTGCTTGAAGAACGCGTTCACGCGGCCCTCGACGATCTTCGGCAGGGCAGCCTCGGGCTTGCCCTCGTTGCGGGAGATCTCGGTGACGATCTCGCGCTCCTTCTCGACGTCGGCGGCGGGAACTTCCTCACGCGTGAGGTAGGTCGGGTTCGCGAACGAGATGTGCTGAGCGATGCTGCGGGCGGTCTCGGCGTCGTCACCCGAGTAGGCCACGACCACGCCGATCTGCGGGGGCAGGTCCTTGCTGGTCTTGTGGAGGTAGATCTCGAAGTGGTCGCCGGAGAGCGTGCGGACGCGACGCAGTTCGACCTTCTCGCCGATGATGGCGGCCTCGTCGTCGATCAGCTGCGCGACGGTCTTGCCACCGGCGTCGGCGGCCAGTGCAGCCTCGACGGAGTCCGCGGCCACAGCTGCGGCGGCGTCGGCGACCTTGTCGGCCAGCGCGATGAAGCGGTCGTTCTTCGCGACGAAGTCGGTCTCGGTGTTCAGCTCGATCAACGTGACCTTGCCGCCCTGCTCACGGGCGACGACGAGGCCTTCGCTGGTGGAGCGGTCGGCCCGCTTCGCGTTGCCCTTCGCGCCCTTGAGGCGGAGGATCTCGACGGCCTTCTCGAGGTCGCCGTCGGCTTCCTCGAGCGCCTTCTTGGTGTCGACCATGCCCGTGCCGAGCTGCTCGCGCAGCGCCTTGATGTCGGCGATGGTGAAGTTTGCCATGGGAAGTGGCTCCTTGGTTCGGTGAGTTCTCAGGGAAGTCGGGGCGAGCGCGCGTGCGCCCGCCCCGACGGAATCCGGTTGGACTTACTCGGCAGCCTTGGCGGCGGCGGGCTCCTCGACGGGAGCCTCCTCCGCGGCGGCTTCCTGGACCTCTGCAGCAGCGGCGTCGTCGGCGGACTCCGTGGCGGCTTCGCCCTCGATGGCCTGCTCGTCGGCGATGAGTTCGCTCGCCTCGGCCTCGGCTACGGCGACGTCGGCGACCTTCTCGGTCTCAGCGGAGGACTGGGCGGGTGCGCTCTGCTCGAGCAGCTCGCGCTCCCACTCGGCGAGGGGCTCAGCGACCTCAGCCTCGGCCTCACCGGCGGGCTGGTGACGCTGGATCAGGCCCTCAGCGGCGGCGTCGGCGATCACGCGGGTCAGCAGGCCAACGGCGCGGATGGCGTCGTCGTTGCCGGGGATCGGGTACTGGAACTCGTCCGGGTCGGCGTTGGTGTCGAGGATGCCGATCACCGGGATGCCGAGCTTGCGTGCCTCGTCAATGGCGAGGTGCTCGCGCTTGGCGTCGACGACCCAGATGGCCGACGGCGTCTTCTGCAGGTTGCGGATACCACCGAGCGACTTGTGCAGCTTGTCCAGCTCACGCTTCTTGAGAAGGAGTTCCTTCTTGGTGAAGCCGCTGTTGGCGGGGGTCTCGTAGTCGAGCTCTTCGAGCTCCTTCATACGCGCAAGACGCTTGGAGATGGTGGTGAAGTTGGTCAGCAGACCACCGAGCCAGCGCTGGTTGACGTAAGGCTGGCCGACGCGGGTCGCCTGCTCGGCGATGACTTCCTGCGCCTGCTTCTTGGTGCCGACGAAGAGGATGGTGCCGCCGTGGGCGACGGTCTCCTTGACGAATTCGTACGCCTTGTCGATGTACCCGAGCGACTGCTGCAGGTCGATGATGTGGATGCCGCTGCGCTCGGTCAGGATGAAGCGCTTGACTTTCGGGTTCCACCGGCGGGTCTGGTGTCCGAAGTGCACACCGCTGTCGAGCAGCTGGCGAATGGTAACGACGGCCATGGCCGTTCTCCTGTTCTCGGCGCAGGATGCGCCGTTGTTTCGGTTGTCCACGCCTGGTCGTTCGACCGGCGAGCCTGGTGCCCGGCGCACACCCACTTCCCGCTGGTGCGGGAAGACCTGGGGTGTGGATGCCGCGATGCGCTTACCTGGGGCGAGCGCTGTGCTGTGGGCACGCGGAGTCACCCCGCCGAGGCGAGGTGCGGGATCATCTTATCAGCCGCCGCATCCTCCCCCGCGCTGCGGTGCGGGAGGTTGTCCCCCATTGCCCGGGTGGGCACCCGCGCGGCGGCACCGAAGCGGCAAGCATGGGGCGATGCCCGGTCATCGCGTGCTCGCTGTGCTGTCCCTCGTACTGCTGCTGGCGGCGAGCACAGTGGCCGCTGCACCGGCGGGTGCCGGCTTCCGAGCAGACCGGCTCCCCGCTGCGGCGGAGCCGTGGCTGTGGCCGCTGGCCGGTGCGCGACTCGAGGAGCCGTTCCGCGCCCCCGCCCACCGGTACGGCCCGGGTCATCGCGGCATGGACCTGGCCGCCGGCGACTCCCGCGTCGTCGTGGCGCCCGCGGACGGCGTGGTGGCGTTCGCGGGCTCCGTCGCGGGCCGGCCGCTGCTGACGATCGACCACGGCCAGGGGCTGGTGACGACCTTCGAACCGGTCACGCCGCGCGTCAGCGCCGGGGAGCCGGTCGCCCGAGGCGATCCGATCGGTGAGATCGCCGTCGGCGGACACACCGGGCGCGGGTCGGTGCACGTGGGCGTGCGGCTTTCCGGCGACTACATCAACCCGATGCTGCTGTTCGGCGAGGTTCCCCGGGCGGTGCTGCTGCCGTGTTGTCAGCGGTCGACGACGATGAAGTTGCGGTCGCCGTTGTCGACGACATCGCCCAGCGCCCCGGCATCCACCTCGTTGTCGTTGCCGTTGACCACGACCTCGCCGATCTCACCGCGTACGTCGATCTCGTTGCGGTCGCCGGTGAGTTCGAGACTCATGACGGAGGTTGCTTCGAGGTTGTTGTCCTGACCCGAGATGGCCACCGTGACGACATCACCCGCGTCGACCTCGTGACGGTCGCCGGATATCTGGAGTTCGTCCACGGTCGCGCGAGTGAGGTCGAGCTCGATGTCGGTGCCGCTGAGGGTCACCTGCGGGCAATCGCCCGACAGATCCAGGTCGCTGCCGGATGAGACGGTGACCGGTTCTCCCCCGCAATCGCCGCCGGTGGCCGCACCGGGCGCGGAGGGTGCAGCCGACGCGGACGGGCGCGCATCGTCGTCGGCGGGACGTGCCCCGTCGGTGCTGATCGGCACGCAAGCGCTCAAGGAGAGCGCGAACGCGGCGACGGTGACGGTCACGAGCAGACGGCGAGGGGACATGGCCTCACGCTAAGTCGCGTCCGGCGGCCCCGCTACCCCTTGCGGAGGGCCCCGATCACGCTCTGGGATGGGCCAGCCGATAGGCGGCGGCCAGGCGCTCACCCGACACATGGGTGTAGATCTGCGTGGTCCCGAGGCTGGCGTGCCCGAGCATCTCCTGCACCGCCCGCAGGTCCGCCCCGCCGTCGAGCAGGTGGGTGGCCGCGGAGTGCCGCAGCGTGTGGGGCCCGACCGTCTCGGCGCCGACCAGGGGGGCGATCTCCCGCGCGACCAGCTCATACACCGCACGCGGGCCGAGACGCGCGCCGCGGAGGCCCAGGAACACCGCGGCGGGATCCGGCTTCTCGGCCCGGGCCGCCAGCGCGGGCCGGCCCCGCACGAGGTACGCGTCCAGGGCGCGGGCCGCCGGCAGCCCAAACGGCACGACGCGTTCCTTCGACCCCTTGCCCAGCACCCGCACGGTCGCCGCGCCGCGGTCGATGTCGCCGAGGTCCACGCCGCACAGTTCCGACACCCGAAGGCCTGCCCCGTAGAGCAGCTCCAGCACGGCGGCGTCGCGAAGGTCCCGCGGGTCGCCCTCATCGGCACGCGTCCGCAGATCGTCCAGGACGCCGCCCACCGCCTCCGCGGTGGCCACGCGCGGCAGGGTGCGGCCCCGCTTGGGCGCGACCAGGCGCAGGCTCGGGTCGGTGGCGAGGTGGCCGTACTCGGTGGCCCACGCGAAGAACCCCCGCGCGGCGGCGGTGCGCCGAGCAAGCGTCGCCCGCGCGTCACCTCGTTTGGTGGCGGCCCAGAGCCACTCCCGCAGGCCCTCGAGATCCACCTCTGCCAGCGCGGTGTCGCCCACGACGGCGATCATGTCGGTCAGGTCGGAGCGGTAGGCGCGCACCGTCGCGGCAGACAGCCGTCGCACGTCGGCGAGGTGCCGCGTGTACTGCTCGATGGCCTCGGTGATCCGCATGCCTCCAGGATGCCGCGTCCCCGCCGCGGTCCCGGTCCGACGCTCCGGTCAGCGGCGGGTGACGATGAGGCGCCAACCCGCCGGGCCGTGCTGCGCGCGGCCGTCGAGCAGCAGGAGTCCCAGGCCCCGTTCGACGTGGGCGATGCTCTGACCGCACCGCCGCGCCACGTCGTCCACGGTGCGCCAGGAGCGGGTACTGAGCGCGTCGCGCAGTGCCGTCGCCTCGTCGACCCAGCCGTCGGCACCGGGGAGCAAGTCGTCGTCGAGCCCCAGCAGTTCCCGTACGTCGGCGCTGCGGGTGATGCAGCGCGCGTCGAAGTCCCGCAGCATGCGGTGGCATCCGGCCGACGCGGGACTCGTCACCGGCCCCGGCACGGCACCCAGCGGCCGACCCAGGGAGGCCGCATGCGCGGCGGTGTTGAGGGACCCGCTGCGCCAGCCGGCCTCGACCACGACCGTCGCGTCGGAGATCGCCGCGATGATGCGGTTGCGCGAGAGTAAAACCCGAATATGTTTGCTCAGCCTGCGGCCTTCCACTGGGATCCGTTGGACACCTGAACATCGGCGTTCTTCCAGACCCCTCCCATGCTCACGAAGACAGGACAGGCCACACCGTTAACGATGACTCCGGAGAGCGTCTTGACTGACCAGACGCCAGACCACTCCCCCCAGCCAACACTGTTGCGGCCTCTTGAACGGACGTAGTAGATGCGTCCTGGGACCAGTCCAGTGAAGGTGGTGGTTCCGGTGGAGCCGGTGGTGACCACGTTCTCCGTGAAGTTGATGTCGGTGGCAATCTGCGCCTGCCACTCAAGGACGGTGGAGCCACCGTCTGTGGTGCCGGAGAACTGGTAGCGGAAGCTCGTAGCGGTGATGGTATCCAGCGCCGCAGGGTTTGGTGCACCTGGAGGAGTTGAGGCCGTCACAGACCCGCTGACGGTGGCTGAGCCGATACCAGAGGCCATGTTGACTGTGACGGAGTAGCCGCGTACGCCACCACCCGTGGCCTTGCTCTGGCTAGTGATGCCGATGGTCTGGGGTGTGCTGGCGGTGAAGTTGTAGGTCCAGTTTCCGGAGTAGCCGGTGCCGTCGATGGTGACCCACCAGCCGACAGGTGATGCGGTCCAGTAGCCGCTTCCAGATGTCTTGGTGACGGCAACGCTGACGAAGACTGTGACTCCCGAAGTCCACACGTCTACGTCGAGGCGGTACGCACCATTACCGCTAAAGGTTGCTGAGGGCATTAAGGCATCACCTTGATCCACACCCTGTAGTCAGCGTGAGCGGGAGCGGCACTCTGGACCCAGAAGTCAAGATTGGGTGAGGTGCGCTTGGTCCGCTGCGCGATGTAGTCGCGGGTCTTGTTCATCTCTGTATCCAGCGTGTCGGCGTCTTCTCCACCGGTCATTGCGGCCATGCCTGCCGCTACTGCGTCGTCTCCGATAGCCATTTCATTACCTACTTAGAGTGAGTTCACTGTGCCCGGGAGGGCGTCTACGGTTCCCGGAAGCAAGTTGATTGCGCCTGCCGGGGTGTCGATGGTGCGCGCGCTCACGCGCATGCGGTCCTGCGAGAGGTCAAAGGTCACGGCCTGGACGTTTCCAAGCTGTGCCGGGGTGTCGGTGAGGACCACCTGTAGGGGCTGCTCCGCGCGTGCCGTCCAGTCACTGACGGTCGCCACAGTCACCTCACGTCCACGTCCCTGAGCGCGTCTGACGGCGTATTCAGAGCGGCCTGGACCTGGGTACGCGGCATTGACTTCTACGGTGCTGACACGGCTGTAGCCAGGCAGGGCGTAGGCGTCTACCCGCTCCTGCTGCTGTCCGTCAGCGTCGGTCCACTTGTAGCGAGTAACGCGAGCATCGAACCAGGAGTCATCGTCACGGGAGATGGACTCTTCCGCTTCTATGAGGTGGATACCCTGCCTGAGGTTGAGGTCTCCAGGAGCCTCGTAGGTCTCATCCCTGAGAGTCCACACGCGGTTCTCGTCGCACACCAGACGGAGGCCCTGTGCCTGAAGGATGGGGTGAAGGAACTTCATTGCCGACACTCCGGCGCGCCATAGAAGCATGTCGGGAGCACGCTCCACCAATGCCGTGCGGGTGGATACAGAGTTGTCCTGTCCTCCCGTCCAGGCGTAGTTGTAGATGCTGGTGTCGGTGGTGTCACCGTCCCAGAACTGAACGTCCGTGGGATCCGTGGGGGTCTCTGAGAGCCTGAATCCATCCCACCGGATCTGTCCTGAAGTACCACCAAGGTAGGACCGTAGGAAGACTGCTGTGGCGTCCTGAGGGACTGGGAAGTCCACCCACACTCGGGTGGCGGCTCCCACCGTGTTGGGAACCTGTGTCGAGTGGTACATGTAGTACCCGCCTGGGTGCTGGATGTGGACCACCAGGGCGCGGGAACGGCTGCGCATGCCACCAGACAAGGACGGCTCAGGTGCCATCTCTCCTCCGATGACACCCTTGACATTGCCGGTAGCCGAAAAGCGGTAGCGGCGTCCCTTGGTCATGCCGAACGCCATTCCACTTTGAGGACCCACCGTTAGGTAGGAATCTGAGCCAGTGGGTGCCCAGAGGTTGAAGGAGTCGCCGTCACCCGAAATGGACCAGGACGTGTCATTGGCGTCCAAGGTGGCGTATACAGCGCCGTAACCACCTCCGGAACTTGCTGCGGTACCGGGGTCAATCAGCATGTTTGTGGAGTCGGTCGCCGCCGTGACATTGCGGTCAATGCTTGGTGAGGCGGCAAGAGTGCCTAGGCCAGCCTCCCCCAGCACGTAGTTGCAGACGGCACGCAAGCTGGCCTGGTGAGCGTACGGTGTGCTGTCGTCTGTCAGCGGGGCGTAGTCCTCAAGGAGTGCTTCATCTGAGGCAAGAGCTAGAGAGACACTGCCCTCACCGTGGTTCACAGCACGGTCACGGACGGCCAGGTTGAAGGTGCGGGTGTTTGTACCGTCACCAGTTGTGACCGCTACGCGTGGCTTGTTGCGAGGGTCGAGAGCGTCCAGCGCACCTGGAAAGGGCTTCCACTGCGGAACGGTGAGTGTAGAGCCGACTGCTAGTGGATCTGGAATCCCCCGTGTGAGCCAGGTGCCTGGGATCGGCACTTCTAGATCACCAGTGACGTGAGGCGCGCGGCCAGCATCCAATGAGATGGAGCCTGACGTGATGGTCAGGTCAATCTCTGTCGCTGTGAGGGCATCTGCGGTCAGCGTGAAAGTGTCGATGTCGGCATACCAGAAGTCACCGCCCGACAGGGACAGGGTTGCATCCACAACCTGGGTGGATGATGTGGCTACGAACGTGGCTGTCAGAGTCTCAAGCCCACCTCCTAGCGGCAATGGTGTTCCGGCCAGGGTCAGCGTGATGTTGGGGAGGGCACTCCGAACGCGAATGCTGGCGGTGTAGGTCCTCCCCGGTGTCAGGTCGTTGAAAGTGCGGCGAACACCGCCCGTCTGATCTGAAGCCCCCTCCAGGTACATGCCCCACGCCCCGTCAATGAGAGCCCAGGTAGCTCGTTCGGTGTAGTACGCATTTCCGAATACCTCCCAGGTGGCGTCCTCCGTCTCCCAGCCGTAGCTGTACGAGTACGAGGGCGCGACAACGATAGGCACCGAAGAGGTGACCTTAGCGCTGTAGATGTGCTTGGAGACGGTCATACGCCCACCTCCTGGTAGTCGATCTTGACCACCCAGGCATCGCGGGAATCTGAATCCAGATCCCTCGTGACGGAGCCGGTGACGACGAAGGAGAACTCCAGAGTCGAGCGCTCATCGGACACGATGGTCCACACGGCAGCACCCGCTAGAAGGCTCTCTGCGGTCGCACTGTCGGCCTCTGAGGTAAGGCCCTCAAAGCCCAGCTCAAGCTGTCCTGTACGCACTCCTGCGGTCCTCAGAGTGATGTCAGGCTGTGCACGTCCGATGATCGGATGCACGAGGTTCTGAGCCTCGCGTGAAGAGGAGATGTTTAGGACGATGGTGGGAGCGATGACGCTGGCACCTGTCGTAAGTACGGTGGCCATGATCAATCCCACGTGGTTCCACCGGAGCCGCCGCGCCCTACTGCGGTGCGTACGTTTCCGATCTTGTCGCCAGGCTTCCAGTTCTTCCAAGCCCGGTCATCTACTTCCACCTTGACCTTTGCGTAGGTGGTCTTCTGGGCGACGCCATCCAGGTCGCCCTTGAATTCGTCTACGCGCTGGTGTGCCTCTCCTGTCTCAGCGGAGATGACAACCTCAGTGCCGTCCGACAGAGTGAGGAGCTTGTTGCCCACGGCGTCTACTTCTTCTTCAAACACGCCAGCATCCCGGACGGCATCCATGAGGAAGTCATGAGTGACCTGTGCGGCAACCTTGGTCTTGGCGGACTGCTCTTCAGTCGCGGTGGTGATGTTCTGCCAGCGCTCTTCCGACTGCTTCAGAAGTTCATGCTGGGTACGGAGTTCACCAGAGCCGTTGATGCCCTTCTCATTGATGTCATCCTGTAGAGCGTTAATGCGCCCCATGACTTCCTTCTGGGCGTCCAGGTCTCCGGCGTTTGCACGGATAACGGTGGACTCATCCACGGCTAGGAGCTTGGCCTCAGCGCGAACCTTCTTGTACTCGTCGGCGCGCTCGGGGTTGAACATGAGGTCATTTGCTTCAGAGATGAGCTGGCTGACAGAGAGGTAATCCCTACCCTCTTCAGCGGCCTCCTGGTACGCACTAGATAGGCGCTCCTTGAGCTTGTCCGCCTCCTCCTGCTGCTTCTGAAGTTCGGCGGTGACCACACCAATACCGGCTGCGGCAACCAGACCAGCGGCAGCACCGGCAGGACCAAAGCCAGCAAACGCGTTGGCAGTGACTTCCTGGAAGGCATCTCCAATGTCCTCAGCCGAACCACTGAAGGAGGCTGCTGCTTCACGGGCTGTCGAGTTCGCCTCTGACTTGAACTCCTGTACGCCGTCACCGGCCTTCTTGAAGCCCTGGTCCAGGCCGTCGCCTACATCGTCACCAGCGCGCTTGGCGTCACGGACCATATCGCGGAAGGAATCTTCCATCTTGTCCGCTGCGGCGTCAGCATCCTTGGCCACATCCTTGAAGGAATCCCCCATCTCCTCAGCGGCGTCTTCCACCTTGGAGCCGGAGCGGGCGGCATCGCTGGCCAGATCATCCAGCGAGTCAGCCACTTCATCGAATGCTGCGGAGAGGTCCTTGACCTGTGCCTGTGCTGCACGCGTGTTTGCTGCGATGTCGATCTGTAGAGCCATGGACTTACTCCTTTCCCTCTAGTGCTTCTGCGATTGTTCGAACCGTTGTCTGGACCCAGAGCCTGGCCATGCGGGGAACCATCTCCCTGGCGCTTAGCCAGAACGGACCCTCACGGCGAGGAGCCTTGAACTGGGTACCTACGGTGCGGGTGACCTTGTGCGTCTTGCCCTTTGGAGAACGCCTGTCATAGGTGGCCTTCTTGGACTTCATGCCGAACTCAACAGGCGGGTAGTGCGTCTTAGGGTTGAGCCCTCCGGAGAGAGGCCTACCCTTCTGAGCGGACTGGATTCTGACGTTCTGATTGCTCACCGAAACAACGGCGGTGTCCACCAGAACGCGCTGCTCAAGGCGGGTGTTGGCCCGCTCAGCCAGAGCCTTCTTCCACTCCGGCTGGGCTACACGCTTGGTCTGGTCACGAACGTTCTTCTGGATGTTCTTGTCCACCGAACGCAGGGCAAGGATTGTCGCCATGAGTTGAGGACTCTTCATCACGTCCAGACGAACGCCCATGGGGTTACTCCGCTGCGACGGCAGGCTTACCCGAAACGCCTAGGGTCACCGTTGCTGTGGCTACACCGTCGATGGATCCACCGATGGAACCAGCCGTGATGAGGACCGTTGCCGTGACCGTAGGAGACGTGCCAGTGGCAGCTTTCTTCGGCTTGAACTTCATGATTACGGACTTGCCCTCGTTGGCCAGGAGGTAGGCAGAGAGGCTGTTGACTGTGGCCCAGTCCTGCGCGTAGCTCAGGGTTACGGTCCACTCGCTGGTGGTGCTGAAGGCATACACGCTTGTAGGCGTCATGCCCTTCCAACGGACGACGGTGGAAGCAGGATCGAACTGGACCTGAGAGACGGATGCCTCGTAGTTGTCGGTGCCCACTGTGAGGGTGACATCGTTAAGAATGATCGGCTGAACGGCGATTGCGGCCATGATTACTCCTCCTCAGGAGCGGTTACCGGTGACCCGGCGATGATGGTTAGGGGGATGTCCACGGCGAGGTTGGCGTTGTAGCCGACTACGGATGCAGTGCCGTGGATGAAGCGGGGACCCAGGTAGTCGAGTGCTGCGAGGGTGACTTCTTCTAGCTGGTCTCCGGCCTCGTCCAGATCGAGAAGTGGCGAGATGAGAGTTAGAACCAGTTCGACGCGGCGGGAGACCTGAGGGGCTGATGGTTCGCGCTGAATGGAAGTCATGCGGATGAGTACGGTTGGCTGCTCGATCACGTCAAGGCCACGCTCTGTGGCAATCACGCGGAAGTCAGCAAGTTCTGGAATCTCGGCCCAGTCCTCTTGAAGTAGGGCCTCTAGCTCCTTGCGTACGGTCATGCGATGGCCCCCAATCCGCGCTCAGGCCGGAGAAGCTGCTTGACCTGCCAGTCGAGAGGGAAAGCTGTGATGCCGTAGCTGGAGCCATCCATCTCCCCACCGCCTGGAGAGGCCTTCACCGAGTTCCAGATGTTCCTGGCCTGCATGACTTCTGCGAGCTTCCAGGTAGCTGGAACTGGTTCCTCATCAAAGGAACCACCGTCGATGACATTGGGGTCCTCCACGAGTGAGGGGGCGTAGGCAAGGCAGGCGGAATGAGCCGACTCCAGATAAAGAGTCAGCACAGGGTCACTGGCAGGAGCATCACGCCAGATGGCGCGTGCTTCCGTGAGAGTGTTCCAAGCCATTACCTACGCCCCGATCACTTAGGCCGTGGTGACGGAAGCGATACCGCTGGCGTCGTTGATGAGGAAGGCCAGGTAGCCGTACAGAGCGGGGTCAATACCACCCTTGGCTACGTCCAGACCCTCCACGCGGATAGGCGAACCAGGAAGCTCGTAGACCGTTGCGGCCTCACGGCTACCGACGATGACGCGCTTGGCAGCTAGAGAGGCGTGAGGAACGATCTTGAAGCCTGCGAGGTCTCCCTCTTCCAGGCCGACACCAGCGGACAGGAACTCAAGAACCTTGTCCTTAGGAGTCAGAAGAAGGCTGCGGTAGATGGCGCTGGATACCAGAGCGAAGGTAGGCGTGAGGCCTGCGTTCACAACGGACAGAGCACCGTCAACCAGGGCTGCGGTTCCGGCGTCTACGCCAGAAGGCACAGTGCCTGGAGCAACAACCGTGGCACCAGCAATCAGCTTGCCGTAGACCTTGTTGTCAGCCTGCTTGGCGTAGGACTCGGCCATCGTGCGGAAGTAGGAAGCCCACCACTCTTCGTTTCCGAAGTCGCGTAGAGCGCGGTCGATGTCGTGTCCACCGGCGATGCGC
Organism: Microbacterium sp. zg-B96; assembly: GCF_030246865.1. Lineage (NCBI taxonomy): Bacteria > Bacillati > Actinomycetota > Actinomycetes > Micrococcales > Microbacteriaceae > Microbacterium > Microbacterium sp. zg-B96. Next base: position 1,743,311 of record NZ_CP126738.1, read on the forward strand.
TCAGCGATGGTCTCAACAGGCGAGACGGTTACGTCGTTGGAAGGGATCTCCGTCTTGTTTCCGGCCCAGTCACCAACAGCAGGAGCGGTGCCCCACTTCCAGCCAGAGACCTTCAGCGAAGTCAGGTTCTCGTGGCGGAGAAGAGGAATTACACGCTGGGTGTACGCCTTCTGCGCGTAGACCTCCCCGATGAACTGAGCGGTACCGATGGTGCCAGCGATACCGGTGGCAGCGGTGATACCCGCACCGGAGTTGGCCGCACGGTCGCCTGCGGTGATGTCCTTCAGGGCGAACAGGCTTCCCTGTGCGGCCTCAAAGCCACGAAGGCTGGAGGCGTCTCCGTTGGTGTGGGCCTTGGCAAGGTCAGCGAACAGAGCCGAAGCACTGTGGTCAACCTTGTTTGCCTCAGGGGTTGCTACCCCGTCTGGCACTAGTGAATCCGTCATGGCGAATTCCTCTCTTGTGTTGTCCTCATCCGGGGTGGAATCGGGGGTTTCGACTGACTCCACGGATGTGGTCTCAGTGGTCGTTGTGCCGTCTTCATCGACGGTTCGTGTGGTGTCCTCTACGCGCTTCCAGGTCACGCCGCTCTCGTCGGTGAACACGTCTTCGTGGTGCTCCTCCGTCTGAGCCACTTCAAAGAGGGCAGCGGAAGCGAAGGCACCTTCAGAGACGAATGCGGCACCAGTGAGGACTGCCGACACGGCAAAGGCCCCATTGCGCACGAGGTCACGCACTTCTGCGGACAGGCGGGTGAGACGGCCTGACTCGATCCCAGCTAGAAGGTCGTCACCCTCTTCTGTGTCGGCTACCGAGAACTCAGCGACTAGGCCCCCATCTGTGTCCTGAATGGACTCAAAGCGGGCGGCAGGCATGAAGCGGTCATGGCCGATGTTGGCGTTCAGCGCCTTTGGATCACGAGGAAGCTTGACCGTTCCCTTGGCGAAGGAGACTGGCTCAGCACCGGAGACAGATAGGCGGGATGCCTCTCCGTAGGGCAGGAGCATTCCCTTGACTGTGCGGTCCTTGACGTTGGCGAATAGGGCACTCATGATGAGGCCTCCTGAATGTCGGGTGTCTCGGTCGCCGGCTCGGGGTTACCCAGGGCTGGACCGTGTGACTGGTTGGGAGTGACCGTGAGGTTGGAGCGGTCAAAGCGCACGAACTGTCCATGCGGTGTTACGTCGTCCATAGACAGACGCGCCTCAATGGGGGCCAGCCAGAACTCCAGCCACTCCACGAGTTCCTGACGTTCGCCCTCTCGCGTGACGTAGGTGAGGGAGGCTGAGTTGGCAGAGCCGTCCAGGAGGGAGGCGGGGAGATTCAAGAAATTGGCGATGTCCAGACGGATCTGGTTACGCCCGTTCTCGAAGAGGTCTGCGTTGACCTCTCCATAGGTCTCCATGTTCAAAGTGGCGGGGAGGAAGCCAACGGCACCGTTCACAGAGGTACGGGCCTGGCTCCAGGCGTCTACGTATTCCTGTGCTTCCTGCGGAGTGATGCGCGTTCCACCAGAACCGGATGCCACCTCGTGGAGGACGGTCATAGGCAGTGGGTTCTGAACGCGGCCAACCCATGCCTTCTCCATGGCGCGTGCTCCACGGATGGTGTCGGCAGCGGTCTGTAGTAGCCCCTCACTGGGACCGGCAAAGAGGATGACGCTGGAGCGGTCAGTGACCGGCTGGTTGTTGACCCGGATCCCAAGAGGGGTGTTGCTGTCGAAAGCCCACTGGTGAGGAGCTACGCGGCGGGCATCCAGGATCGTGCCAGCCTCAGAGCGCTGGACAGCCCAGAGAGACCATCCGTAGAAGAGGAGGTCATCCAGGGTCAACAGCATCCGGTGGTAGGGGCTGACAACCGTCTTGCTGCTGGTCAGCCAGGAGGGCTGGCGGTTGGCTGCTACGAATTCGCCTTCTACCCAGTTGCCCGAAATGAGCGGGAGGTCTGCGAGCTTGCCCGTGATGATGGCGCGGCCACGGAAGACAGGAGCAACTGTCATTGCTACTTCACGTGTGACTACATCCGTGCCGCCCGTGAAGATGTCGCTGTACGCGATGTGAGCCAGTGAGGACTGATCAGACCAAGGAGCGACCAGCGCATTGCCGATGGGTGCACCGGTAGCGACAGCGAGCGGCAGAGCGCCACCTGTCGTCCCAAAGAAGAAATCTGAAATGCGTCCCATAGTCCCTGGTGAGCATGGTTAGAAATGCTCACTATGACTATCGAACAAAGTCCAAAGTGATCGATGGCCTGCTATTTATGCCGCCATGATTGGGCGAATTGCTACATGAGGAGGGTTCTCGTCGTAGAACCTCAGGGCCAGTGCCCAGGCCTCCAGAGCGGAGATATCTGCGTCAGGATCCTTGGGGGGTCTACCCAATGCCCAACTGGCTCCAGCGCTCCGGCGAACAGCGATCTTGGCGGCGTCGCTCATCGCTGGCTGGGAGTAGTGAACGGCGTTCCCGGTGTTCACGCTCTTGGTCACGAGGGCTGCTGCGGTGGTGACGTTGGGGAAGTTCTGAGGTGCCAGCCATGGCGTTGGCTGCATATGTTGCATCGCCTCCACCTCTACCCGCATAGGCGAGGAAGCAGAGTCGTAGACGATGGGGAGGTTGTGAGTGATGCTCAGCTTGGCCCCGGCGTCAGCAAGCCAGGTGGTGCCCTTGCGGTGGTCCAGCACGTAGCCGTGTGCCTTGCCATCCTCGTCGCGCCAGGCAGCTACCAAGGAAGAGAAGCCCTGTGTGAAGGAGCACGCGGCACCAATGGCGAAGTGGTCTGGAATCTCAGGCGTTCCACTGGCGGCGCTCTCCAGCCAGCGCTGCTGGTTCAGGACTCCTGCACCCTCACCAATCTTGCCGAAGACGGACAGGTATTCCCTTGCGAACTTCTCCACGCCCAGAGCGTCGTAGTTGCTCTTGATGGTCTCCAGTGTCGTGAGGTTCCCGATGCCGGGGTGAGCGGCCAGGATCAGCGCCTCTACGGTCTCCCAACTGTCGAAGAGGTCAGGTGCGGTGTCATCGGGAACGCCGTACTCGACAATCCCGGCCTTGCCTTCCCGGCCATCCTCCAGCCAGTCCCAGAGGAGGTTCCCCTTGCGGAACTCACCCGCTGTACCGGCCACCACAATCTGTGCGCCAGGTCTGGTGTCCATGGTCGGCAGAGCGGCGGCTATGACTTCCTGTGCCTTCTCAACGTCGGCAGCTTGCGCCTCATCGAGAATCACCAGGTCGAACGCTTCACCTCGTAGGTCATCGATCGATGAGAGCCAGGAGACCATGCCCCCGGATCCCCGGAACTCCACCCGCTCAGATCCGGCAGACTTCACCAGCTTGAACGGCCACAGCCTCTTGTCCTCACCGAAGGACGCCCCGATCCTCTCCAGTGCTGGGACGACATCCTTCAGGAAGCGGGATCTACCCGCCTTACCTGTGGTGAGGGTGAGGATGGCTACGCGGTAGTCCTCCCGGTGGTACGCACGGCCCAGCGCCTCACAGTTCAAGGTGGTGGTCTTGGAGGACCGGCGAGGGAGGAGGAGGGCATTTCTCGGGTGACCGGCAGCAAGCATCTGTGCCACCACCACTTGCTGCGGCTGAACCTCGTGTCCTGGACGTACCCACTCCCCGCGCAAGCGCATAAGGGTTGCACCCGTAGCGAACTCGACTCGACTCGTTTCAGTCGGTACAAGCTCGCTCACATTGAGTGGAGCTAGGGCCTGCTGAGCAAGCTCTGTCCACTCAATTTCTAGAAATGGGTTTACGTCCATGGGTTACTTCAAATCGGGATAGAAAAATCGCTGGGTAGCCGAAGGCGGGTCATGGTGATGTGCTCAAAAGAACTGGTGGTTGAGAGCTACGCCGATGATCCCAATGAGGTAGAGCCCCACCAGAGCCGCGTACCAACGTGGGATTGTCATGGGGTCTCTTGTTCTTCACCTTCTTCGTACTTGGCTGGTTCGTAGAAGGTCAGCTCCACGTCGCCAGGACGAAGCACACTGATGAAGCGCGGCAGCTCGGTCACGTAGATGAGAAGTTCCCCATCTACGTCGGGCTCCTCCAGAGGGATCTGGTCCTCATTCATCTGTCTTGTCCTCTTGTTCTCTAGGTGCAGTGCAACCAGTGCGCTGAACCAACGTGGAGTCTCTGCCTCTAGCTCTGCCAGGTATGCCTGGCCCTCTGCTTCATTCATCTCCAAGCACCTCCTCGTACTCCGCTATCTCCTGCTGCTTTGCTGCTAGCTCCTGAGTGATGGCATCTACTCGGGACTGTGCAACCTGTAGCTCGCTCTCTGCCCACGGGAGACGTTCGGTTAGTGCCTGTGCATCTAGTACTGCTAGGTCTCTTGCCTGCTCTACTGCTCTAAGTACTGCGTCGTTCATGACTGCTCCTTCGTGGTCATGGTCAAGCTCTCTACTTCTGGACCGGAGAGCATCTTGGTGTAGGTGATATAGCGGGGACCCTTGTCGTCGGCCCATAGACGTACGCTCCCTTGAGTCACTGTCTCTGAGGTGAGGTCCACACCTAGGGCGACAAGCACCTCTCTTGCTAGGTAGTCGGGGAGTTCACTCTCTGTTATCTGGCCGCGCACTTCGTCGTTCATTTCTTGTTTTCACTTCCTTCCGGTGAACCAGTCGCTATCTGGCGCTGGCAGGTTCTGGTCTTGCTTGGTCTGCCTGATCTGCTTGGCCCGTCCTTCTCGGCCTCCTGCTCTGCGGTTGCACTTGCGGTGTGCTGGCCCGACCATCTGGAGCGTGAGGGGCTGGAGTGGGTCTAGGTGATGAGAGCGGATGTGGCTTACGTCGAACTGCTCACCTGGGTAGACGACGCCTGTACATCCCTCCCACGAGAAGGGGTTGACGCATGGGGCTGGTAGGGAGGCTTGGATAGCTGGCCGTGCCATGCGCGTGAAGGAGGCCCACTTGGCGCTGCGGTGGAACTTAGTCATGACTGCCCCCTGTTGCGGCGGTTGGCTAGCTTCACTGCTGCGCGGGCGACATCGAGCATGTAGCCGCTATCGGCTAGGAAGGCTGCTCTGGCTTCCTCAATGAGGGTCACCCTCTTCCGATGGCCTGGCTTGCCACAGGATCTGGTCTTGCCTGCTGTGATGTTGGACGCTCTAGCCGTAAGTGATTGCCCACATTCACAGGCGGCATGCCATCGAGCTAGCCAATAGCGTCTGCCTGTCCTGGCGTCGTCGTACCTGTGGCGGGGTGCTTCACCTGTGATGGTGAGGGATCCGAACCTCTGGCCCACGGGAGCGGGAATTCTTGGTCTGCCTGTCATCGGAGGTCGTCCATTTCATTCCGATGGAATCGGCACATCGGTTCGTAGTGATCGACGTGTCGGCAGAGGGGCCTGTTGGCCTGGTAGACGTTCTTCTTGTCGTAGTACTCATCCCGGCATCCACCCAGGTAGACCCAGTGCTGAGCGGGTCGAGCACACTTGACGCAGATCTGATCCTTGGAACGTCCTCGTGTCTTCAAGAGGCTGAGTTGAACGGCATGGTAGGTCGGATGTGGGACATGCTTGACGCCGCGCCCGTGGTTGTTGCATGAGGTTGTGCGACCAGCTCGGATGTTTGTGGCGAGGGCCACTGTCTCTCGGCCACAGTCGCAAGTGGCGGTCCAGGTGCTATCACGGTGCGGCTTCATAACCCCACGCCGCATACGCGTTGCTACGTGGTCTGGTCCATAACCAGTAATGGTGAGCATTCCGTACCTCTTACCTACTGGTGCGCTAATTCGTCTATAGGGCATCTGGTCCTCCTCACTTGTTACTAACTATCGATCAAAGTGAAGATGCCTCCATGTTTTTGGGCATGACAAAGGCCCCCACCTTTTCAATGAGGGCCTAGGTCTAATTTCTTGTTTTTAGTTAGCTGCTGCTTCTATTCACTCTTGTTTCATCTCAGTTCCCCAAAATCTTGTTCAGTGCTTCTAGCGCTAGCTCAGCCTCGTGAAGGCTTTGTTCGTGGTGTGTGAGGAGAGTATCCAGTACTGCCCCCAGGAGGTCCCCAGGGCTCATCACAGGCCCTCTGAAGGGTAGTCCAGGAGCGAACTAAACTGGGCCATACTCTCTTGTGATTCCCGGTCCCGTACTGCCTGACTGAGAAGCAGAAGCATCTTGTTTCTTCCCTTGGCTTCTTCCCTATTCATGGCATCCCAGGCTGCATGTGGAACCCCTAGTCTTTTCTCCATCCCCTTACCCAGCTTCAACTGACCCGGAGTAATAGGTTCAACATTCTTCTTATTCATCTCTTCAGATCCCTCACTCATAGTCCCTCCAAGATCCACTCAGGAAGAGAAGCCGAAGAAGCGATGACAAGATCAGCTTCACTTCTTTCATCCCTTATCTCTTCATCTCTCTCCTCGTCGCGACCCGAAGGGGAGAGCGACGAAGGAGAGGGCGAAGGAGCGTAAGCGACAGAGCCATTACTGAAGTTACTAACGTTACTTATATTCCTATTGTCTTCTCCAGTGTCATTACCTGGTTCTCCAGTGTCATTACCTGGTTCTCCAGTGTCATTACCTGGTTCTCCAGTGTCATTACCCCAAGCCCCGTTATCTCTCTTGTCCAGGGTCTGGGAGACAGACTTGCTCCTACGGAATCTGAACTCCTCGGAGGGCTTTCCGCCGTTCTTGCTCTGGGATAGGCCTGTTACCTCAAGCGCACCAACCTTCTTGAGGAGGTCGATGACCTTGACGATGGTGTAGTGATGCGCACCGCTCACCTTGCGGAGTCCGTGGAGGGTCACGCTCACACCGGTACCCCTCTCATAGTTCCCGTACATCGAGAGGGCCATTCCTACGGCGACGAATGACGTTCGGGATACCTTGGCATTCCTAAGCGCCACATCTGGGAAGTGGAGTAGGAACCATCTGAAGTCAGCATGCTTCAGTTCCTGAGGGTCAGCAGGGGTGTTCTGGGTAGGCTTCTTGGCCATGATTACCTTCTAGTGTCTTAAGTTTGCTTCTCTGTCGGAGAGAAGGTGTGGGTCAACCGGCGCGGACACTTAGAAGGAATAAACGCTAACCGGTTGACCCACCATAAGGTGCGAGATTCCGACATCCGCACCTGTTACTATCGCTCGAACGCGTCCAGACATTCCCAAAGTGGTCAAATCTGACACAAGTCAAGGGATAGCCCTAGTTGTTTTACACATTTAGAGAGAGCACTTAGGGAAAAGAAAGAACCCCCTAGTCAGGAAAGAATCACCAAAACCTGACTAGGGGGCTGTAGATCGTCCTAGGAGAACCAGTTACCTGGAACGATCTGTGTACAACTTTGAGGAGAGGTACATCTAAGTATAACAAGATACCGGGTATGCAATTCCTCAAACCCCAGCTTTCTTCGGGGTGATCAGAACTCTTTCAGGTCCACGTCCAGGCATCACTGAGACATCCAGCATGCCCTTGATGAGGTCGCGCTTGGCATCGATGGACAGGCCAGCCAGACGGAGCCTCACAGCCCCTCCAGCGGCCTCTGGAGCCATCTGGAGGAGGTGTGTGCCCTCAGGGGTCACCGCTACCTCATGGACGATTCCAGCGAGGATCTGAGCGGATACGGACTGACTCAGGATCTGCTGCTTCTGAGCCTCCAAAGCCTTCACCTGGGTGTTGATCTGCTTCAGTGCTGGAGCAATGTCAGCCTGGGTTACACCAAGGTCAGGGTCCATCGTCATGGCCAGTTGCTCAGCCTTCTGGAGCGCGAGCTTGGAGAGCTTCAGGTTGACCTCTCCAAGGTTGCCTGCCGGGGTGTCAGTGAGGGTGAAGTTGGGATCCGTGAAGGTGTCCACCAGGGCATCCATGATCTTGCCCTCTAGGTAGCTCTTCTTGATCGTGGGGTGTCCCAGGTCAGCCAGGCAGAGGTAGCTGTTGCGGTACACCAGAGCTTTGCCACAGACGCCACACTTGGCGATGCCGGAGGCGAAGTGCTTCACCGGAGGCCCGATGCGGGCACCACGGGCGTTCTCGGCCAGCCTCACCTGAGCCTTCTCAAAGACATCTTCTGAGACCAGCCGCTCAACACTGGCTGCTGCTGGGTATCTCACTCCCCCACGCACCACGTACCCGGCATAGCCAGGGTTGCTCAGGGTCTCCCGTACCCGGCGCGGTGTCCAACCCATTTCCTTGGCCAGGGTCAGCACACCAGCACCGGCTACGTACTGGTCAAAGAGGGCCTGTACCTGGGGTGCCTCCTCCGGGTGCGCCACGGTGTTCACGATGCGTCCAGAGGGCCTGTGAGCCCCTAGGAAGCCGTAGCGGCGCTTGCCTGACACTGGGAGGCCTTGAGCCACGTTGGAGGCATTCTTGGCCGTCACGCGGGTACGGGTGTTCTCGCTCTCGGCGCGTGCCTGCTCACTGACCATCACAATGATCATGCGGTGCCCCGGGATGGAGGTATCCAGGCTGTCCTTCAAGAAGACAATCCGGCCTCCCACCTCCTCCAGCTTGTCGAGCACCAGGCCTACCTGACCCGCTCCACGGCGGGAGAGTCGGTCCAGCTTCCACACGGCCAGCACGGTTGCCTCACCCTTGGCGAGGGCATCTATGGCCTTGTCGAACTCAGGACGGCTCACTTTCTTGAAACCAGAAATGCCCCGGTCAATCCAGACCTTGCGCACGGCCAGCCCCTGAGAGACTGCCCATGCACGCAGGTCTGCTTCTTGACGTTCGATGCTGTCGGATCCATCACGGTCGATGGAGAGCCGGAGGTACAGGTCAACGTTCATGGGGTGATCATAAGCGATATTACGCGACAGGAACCGCCATTTGGTGGGCGCCGCCCCGCAGGGCACCTCGCTGATCACCGCGCCGGTGCGGGTGATCCGCCCCAGCAGGTCCTCATGCCCTGCCGGGTAGGGGCGGTCAACTCCGCCTGCCAGCAGCGCGTCGGTGAGTCCGCCGGCGTTGAGCGCCGCGCGATGGGCGGCACCGTCGATGCCGTATGCCGCCCCCGACACGATGCGGACCCCCGTCGCCGCAAGATCCGCCGACAACTCCATCGCGACGTGCTCGCCGTACGAGGTCGCGGCGCGGGCGCCGACGATCGCCACGGTCGGGACGGGGTGCTCCGGCAGTCGGCCGCGCACCCAGAGACACAGCGGACCGTGCGGTCCGAGATCGTCCACCCGGGTGGGCCACGTCGCGTCGCCCGGGACGATCAGCCGCACCCCGACGCGGCGGGCGGTGTCGAACCCCGCGGCGCTGGGGCCGGGTGCCAGGCGGGGTCGCCAGCGCTCCAGCGCCTCGCGCGCCCGGTCGCGGTCGATCGCCGCGGCCGCCGCGACGGCCGGCGCGTCGTCGGCGGCGACGAGGCGCAGGGCCGCGGCCGCGCCGACGGCGGCCACCAGCAGACCGGCGTCGCCGTCGCCGGGTTCGCAGATCCCCGACCACACCCCGCGGGCATGGCGGTCCGCCACCTGGTCGTTGTCGAGGTCCGCTTCGACCACCCCTCGCAGGGCCGTGCGAGCGGCATCGGGATCGTGCAGTGGTGGGTTCACAGCGGTGTCATCCCCTTCTTCAGGTACAGCGCGCGTCCGATGTCGTCGATGTCCAGCCGCGGACGTCCCGCGAGGTCGGCGTTGCTCCACGCCACCCGCAGCACCCGGTCGTACCCGCGCAGCGTGAGCGAGCCGCGATGCAGTGCCGCGTCCAGCGGGCGTCGCACGGCCGGCGGCGGCGCGAGGGGGCCCTGCCGCAGCCACGCGCCGGAGACCTCGGCGTTAGTGCGCCACGGCGTTCCCGCCAACCGGCGCGCCGCCCGCTCACGTGCCGCGTGCACCCGGGTTCGTGCCTGCGCCGTCGTGATCGGGCTGTCCGCAGGGGCCTGCGCATGTGCCACGGATACGCGCATGACCGCGAGCTCGATGTCGATGCGATCGCGGATGGGACCGGACAGGCGTCCCAGATACCGGCGGATGCCCGAGGGCGGGCACACGCAGTCACCGCCGGGCACCCCGTACGCGCCGCACGGGCACGGGTTGGTCGCCAGCACCAGCTGGAAGCGCGCCGGGAAGGTCGCGCTCGCCCCGGCCCGGTGGATCTGGATCGACCCGTTCTCCAGCGGCTCCCGCAGCGCATCCAGGGCGCCGGAGGCGAACTCCCCTGCCTCGTCGAGGAACAGCACTCCGCCACTGGCCCGGGCGATGGCACCGGGGCGGATCACCCGGCTGCCGCCGCCGACGAGCGCGGCGACACTCGCGGTGTGATGCGGCGCCTCGAACGGCGGGGTGCGCTCCAGGGCGACCACCCGGGCTCCGCCGAGCGACCGAATCGATGCGGCCTGCAGCGCTGCGGAATCGTCGAGCTCCGGCAGGATGCCGGGGAGGCGGCGCGCCAGCATCGTCTTTCCCGACCCGGGTGGTCCGCTCATGAGCACGTGATGTCCGCCGGATGCCGCCAGGACGATCGCCTCGACGGCGTCGCGCTGGCCGATCACCTCCGCCAGCTCCAGTCGCTCGACAGCCGGCTCGGGAGGGGCGTCGTCGGTGACCGGCGACAACTCGCGATGCTCGACGTCCAGACCGTGCCACCGCAGCACGTCGAGCAGACTCACCGCACCGAGCACCTCGACGCCGTCCACCAGTGCCGCCTCTGCCCGATTGGCGAAGGGCACCGCGACGCGGGTGATCCCGGCGCGCACGGCGGCCACCACCGCCGGCAGCACCCCCGGTACCGGACGCAGCCGCCCGTCCAGGCCGAGCTCGCCCAGGTGCACTGCGGAGCGGAGGGACGCCGGGTCGAGACGGTGCTCGGTCGCCAGCGCGGCGACGGCGATCGCGACGTCGAAGCCGGCGCCCTGTTTCGGCAGGCTCGCCGGCGACAGATTGACCGTGAGCCGCCGTCGCGGCAACTGCAGGCCGCTGTTCTCGCAGGCGTTGTGCACGCGTTGGTGCGCTTCGCCCAGCGCTTTGTCAGGCAGGCCGATGATCTTGAAGTCGGGGGTCTGCCGGGACAGGTCCGCCTCGACCTCGACCAGCGCACCCTCCAACCCGGTCAGCGCGACCGCCCACGTGCGTGCAACCGTCATCGCAGGTCCCGCAGGTGCTCCAGTGACGCCGTGGCAGGATCCTCCCCGGTGATCGCTATGACGTCCAGGCGCAGCCGGTGTCCCTGCATCAGGTCGGGGTGCGCGGCAAGCCACGCATAGGCCAATCGCCACAGCCGTCGGCGTTTGCGATCGTCCACCGCCTCCCACGGGTGCCCGAATGCATCGGTGCGCCGCGTCTTGACCTCCACGACGGCGATGACATCGGCGTGGGTGGCGACCAGATCGAGTTCACCCTGCGGGCAGCGCCAGTTGCGCGCGAGCACCCGCCAGCCGGCATCCTCCAGATAGCGTGCCGCGCGCGCTTCGCCGGCTCGTCCTCGTTCGTCCTTGGCTGCCATGCAGCGATCGTCGCGCGTGCGCGAGCGGGACGTCGGCGCGCATACGCCGGATCGGGGACCGGCGGCCGCTATTGCACCCTGGGGAGGAGGCTACGGGGCGGAAAACGCTCAGGAATCGAGCGAGAGCTCCTCGGGCAGGTGGAAGTCGCGTCGAGTGAGCTCCTCGACGTTGACGTCCTTGAACGTCAGCACGCGCACCGACTTGACGAACCGGTCGGCACGGTAGATGTCCCAGACCCACACGTCGGTCATCGAGATCTCGAAGTAGAAGTCGTGCTCGGTGTCACGACGTACGACGTTGACCTCGTTGGCGAGGTAGAACCGACGTTCGGTCTCGATCACGTAGGCGAACTGCGACACGACATCGCGGTACTCGCGATACAGCGCCAGCTCAAGTTCGCGGTCGTAGTCCTCGAAGCCCTCATCGTCCATGGTGAGACCATCCTATGGCCGCTCAGAAGAGCGTCGGTGCGTCGAGGATCGCCCACGACGCCCGGTGGTGCGTGCTGAGCCCGAGCGAGCGGATCGCGGCGCGGTGTTCCTCGCTGGCATAGCCCTTGTTGCGAGCCCACTGATAATCCGGCCAGTCGTCATGCAGATCGGTCATGAGGCCGTCGCGCGCCACCTTCGCGATGACGGATGCCGCCGCCGCGCTGGCGCAGTCGCGGTCGGCCTTCACGACGGGGCGCACCAGCAGCCCCGACCCGCCCGCAGGCGTGATGTAGTCGTGGTTGCCGTCCAGCAGCACGATCGCCTCTTCGGGCACGATGCCGTGACCGCGCAGCTGGTCGACGGCGCGCAGTGCCGCGATCCCGAGCGCCCGGATGATGCCGACCTGGTCGACTTCCGCGGAGCTTGCCCAGCCCACTGCCGACGCGCCGACCCACGCTGCGGCGCGATCGGCCACCTCCGCCCGCCGCGCGGCGGGGACGAGCTTGGAGTCGCGCAGGCCCTCGGGGACGCGACGACGGGCGCGTGCGGCATCCACTGCGACGGCGCCGACGGCCACGGGGCCTGCCAGGGCGCCGCGCCCCACCTCGTCGCACGCGATGACCATCGTGTGCTCGCGCAGCAGTCGACGCTCCAGCGTCAGGCGCGGCTCGACGACGGTCATGGTGTCACTCGGTTTCGGAGTCGGGCACACCGGCGAACACGTCGTGGTGGCCGTCGATGAGGCCCACGCGATCCAGCGGCCACGTGATGAGGAACGCTCGGCCGACGACGTTCTCGATGGGCACGAAACCCTTGTTCGGCTGATCCTGGTTGTAGCGCGAGTCGCGGGAGTGATCGCGGTTGTCGCCGAGCACCCACAGTGAACCTTCCGGCACCACGACGTCGAACTCGTACTCCTGCGGGGCGGCTTCACCGACCGCGAGGTTGAGATAGACGCTCTCGTCGATGGGGATGCCGTTGACGGTCAGCTGTCCGAGCGCGTTGCAGCAGACCACGTGGTCGCCCGGCAGACCGACGACGCGCTTGATGAGATGGTCCTTGCTGTCGGGCGCGGACAGTCCCACCAGCGACAGCGCCCAGTCGAAGGCCACGACCACCGCGGAACGCTCCGGCTCGACGGCGGGGGTGAGCCACCCGCCCGGGTCGCGGAAGACGACGATGTCGCCCCGGTCGAAGCCGCCGAAGCGCGGCGTGAGTTCGTCGACGAGGATGCGGTCCTCGATCTGCAGCGTCTGCTGCATCGACCCGGAGGGGATGTAGAACGAGCGCACCAGGAAGGTCTTGACGAGGAAGGACACCACCACCGCGATGAGCACGATGATGAGCACATCGCGCACGAACGGCCACCAGCCGTGCCGACGACGCGGCAGCCCCGGATCGTGCGGCGGGGCCGTCTGCTCAGCCGTCATCGACCATCCTTCTTCCGGCGCCTCTCGAAGCATGAGGCGACATGTTCAAGCGTCGCACATTCGGCATCCGGCCGCGGCATACGACGCGTGCGCAGCGACCGTGGAACGACGGATGCCCCGGGGGTCGACCCCGGGGCATCCGTCTGCAAAAGACGCGTCAGCGGTCGCGCTTCTCCTTGATCTTGGCCTTCTTGCCGCGAAGGTTACGCAGGTAGTAGAGCTTGGCGCGGCGCACGTCGCCGCGGGTGACGACCTCGATGTGGTCGATCACGGGGCTGTGCACCGGGAAGGTGCGCTCGACGCCGACCTGGAAGCTGATCTTGCGAACGGTGAAGGTCTCACGCACGCCGTCACCCGAGCGACCGAGGACGGTGCCCTGGAAGACCTGGATACGGGAGCGGTTGCCTTCGGTGATGTTGACGTGCACCTTGACGGTGTCGCCGGGACCGAAGACGGGGATGTCGGAGCGCAGGGATGCTGCGTCGACTGAATCGAGGATCTGCATGATCGTCACTTCCTGCAGCCGCCACAGGTCGACCGCGAGATAGAGGAATAAGAGAAGTGGTGCCCCGGAACCGTCTGCGCGGTCCGCTCCCCTGAGGCAGAGTCAATCAGGGCACGAAGCTCTATTCTGCCATGCGCACCGGTGCCCACCAAACCGCCTTACACCGTGGGTGGCAGCCGCTTCTCCTCGATGATGACCACATCGGCCACTTCGTCGGGCTCGCGCCGGGGCTCCGCGGCCGGAATGAAGGCCGTGCCGTTGCCGGCGCGCACCACGGTCAGTCGCGGACGCGCTTCGGTCCACAGCTGCCACAGCGAGAGCCAGAACACCCCGACCGCGAGGCCCGCGGCGCCCAGCGCCTGCGGGATCCACGCGGGTCCGAAGAACCCCAGCGCGATGATCGAGAGGTGCCAGAGGCCGAAGCCGAGCACGTCCCACCACGACACCGCGCCCTGCGCGCGCACCGTGCCTCTTGCTCGCACCAGCAGCATCAGCACCAGTTCGGCGATGAACACCGCCGGCACCGCGAGGAACAGCACCCACAGCAGCGCCCAGCCGCCGCCGTCGAAGATGACCCATCCGACGACCAACCACATCGGCAGCACGAACGCGGCCGGCAGGAGCCAGAGATAGAACGCGCGTCGCAGCCACATGGCTTCGATGCTACGCCTGCCGTGTCCCGGCGCACACCGGCATCCGTTCGCACCCGCACACCCCGGCATCAGGGAGAATGGATGCCGGACGAAAGGAACCCGATGATCGAGTTGCGCACCCCCGCCGAGATCGACGCGATGCGACCGGCGGGCCGCTTTGTTGCGGAGGTACTGGCGACCCTGCGTGACGAGACTAAGGTCGGCACGAATCTGCTGGCGATCGACAAGCGCGCCCACGAGCTGATCCGCCGGGCCGGGGCAGAGTCCTGCTACATCGACTATCACCCCTCATTCGGCGCCAGTCCGTTCGGCAAGGTGATCTGCACGTCCATCAACGACGCCGTGCTGCACGGGCTCCCCCACGACTACGCACTGCGCGACGGCGACCTCGTATCGCTGGACTTCGCGGTGTCGGTCGACGGCTGGGTCGCCGACTCCGCCATCTCGTTCGTCGTCGGCACGCCGCGCGAGGAGGACCTCGCCCTCATCGACACCACCGAGCGGGCGCTGGATGCCGCGATCGGCGCGGCCGTGGTCGGCAACCGGATCGGCGACATCTCACACGCGATCGCCGAGGTCGCCCACGGCGACGGGTACTCGATCAACACCGACTTCGGCGGGCACGGCGTCGGCCGCGTCATGCACGGCGACCCTCACGTGCCCAACGACGGCAAGCCGGCGCGCGGCTATCCGCTGCGTGCGGGGCTGGTGCTGGCGCTGGAGCCGTGGTTCCTGCAGACCACCGACGAGCTGATCACCGACTCCGACGGCTGGACGCTGCGCAGCGTCGACGGTTCGCGGGGTGCTCACGCCGAGCACACGATCGCCATCACCGAAGACGGCCCCATCGTGCTGACCGATCGGTCGTTCCTCGGGGTGGACTGACCTCAGTCGGCGAGCAGATCGGGGCGACGCTCGCGCGTGCGCTCCAGCTGCTGCTGGTGGCGCCAGGTGTCGACGGCGCCGTGGTTGCCGCTGAGCAGCACCGGCGGCACGTCGTAGCCGCGCCAGGATGACGGCTTGGTGTACGACGGGTACTCCAGCAGGCCGTCCTCGTGGGATTCCTCCACGAGGCTTGCGGGGTTGCCGACGACGCCGGGGATGAGACGGCCGATGGCCTCGATCATGGCCATCGCCGCGACCTCGCCGCCGTTGAGCACGTAGTCGCCCAGGCTCACCAGCCGGACCTCGCCGAGGGTCGCGGCGTAGTCGAACACCCGCTCGTCGATGCCCTCGTAACGGCCGCAGCCGAACACCAGGTGCGGCAGCTGCGACATCTCACGCGCGGTGGCCTGAGTGAACCGCTCCCCCGCGGGCGAGGGGAACACGAACACCGGCCGGTCGCCGGCATCCGCTGTGATCTCGTCCAGCACCTCGCCCCAGGGCTCGGGCTTCATCACCATGCCCGCGCCGCCGCCGTAGGGGGTGTCGTCCACGGTGCGGTGACGGTCGTGGGTGTGCGTGCGCAGGTCGTGCACGCGGATGTCCAGGAGCCCTGCGCCGCGGGCTTTGCCCAGCAGCGAGACTTCCAGCACGTCGAAGAACGACGGGAAGATCGAGACGACGTCGATGCGCACGTCAGTCCTTGTCGGCGTCCGCCTCGGGAGCGTCGCCATCAGTCGGCGCTGCGTCATCGGGGGCTGCGTCCGCCGCGGCATCCGGTTCCGGCGCCAGCTCTTCGAAGAGCCCTGCGGGCGGGGTGACGGTGACGCGTCCGGCGGCGATGTCCACGTCGGGCACGATGGCCGTGACGAACGGCACCAGGATCTCGCGGTCGCCGTCGCCGGTGGGGCGGACGATCAGCAGGTCCTGCGCGGGGAGGTGGTCGACCCGCACGACACGTCCGACGACGTCGCCGTCGCGGACGACGTCGAGGCCGACGAGTTGGTGGTCGTACCAGGCATCCGACTCCGGGGAATCCTCGTCCTCGTCCTGGTCGATCCACAGGATGGCGCGCACGAGCGTCTCGGCCGCTTCGCGGTCTTCGACGTCTTCGAAGAACACGACGGGGTGCGAGTTCATCCAGCGGAACTCACGCACCGTGATGGACTTGCCATGCCAGGGTGAAGCCTCCGGCACCTGCAGTGTGAAGACGGCACCGGTGGTGAAACGGCGATCAGGGTCATCGGTGTACAGCTCGAGCTTGAGTGCGCCCTTGAGCCCGTGCGCCTTGACCAGTCGACCGACGCGCAACTGGGCGCGGGGGGTTTTCGCAGTCGACACCTCAGTCGTCCGCAACATCGACGCGCACGCGTCGTCCGTCGGCCAGAGCCGACACGACGGTGCGCAGCGCCTTTGCCGTGCGTCCGCCGCGCCCGATGACGCGACCCCGATCATCGGGGTGCACGCGCACCTCCAGCACGTCGCCGCGAGGCGAGGTGGAAGTGTTCACGGTCACGTCCTCGGGGTGATCGACGATCCCCTTGACGACGTGTTCGAGCGCGGCGGCCAGCAACGGATTACTCGGCGTCGGTGGAGGCGACAGGCGCCTCGTCGGACGCAGCCTCGGTGGAAGCAGCCTGGTCGGCCTTCTTCTCCACCTTCGGCTTGACAACGGACTTCTTCGCGGCGTCGACCTCGAAGGGTGCCTTGGGCTCGGCCGTCTTCACGGTCGAGACGGCGTTCTTGTCACCCTTGTGCTTGCCCCAGTCACCCGTGAGCTTCAGCAGCGCGGCGACCTGCTCGGTCGGCTGCGCGCCGACGGACAGCCAGTACTGCGCCCGCTCGGAGTTGACCTCGATGAACGAGGGCTCCTCGGTCGGGTGGTACTTGCCGATCTCCTCGATGACACGACCGTCGCGCTTGGTGCGCGAGTCGGCGACGACGATGCGGTAGTACGGGGCACGGATCTTGCCGAGCCGCTTGAGACGGATCTTGACAGCCACAATTCTCCTGAATGTGTTGGAAGGATGAACGTCGCCTGGAGCGTGGGGTGCACACCCGGCAAAAGCTCGAGAGTGGATCGCGAGCCCGGTTAGAGGGTCGAGCGCGCGGTCCAGCCTTCTATTTTGCCAGATGCTGGGGCATGCCGCGAACCACCCGCTCGCGCGCGTGCCAGACTGTGCGCATGACGGTGCCCTTCGCGACATCCGCCCGCTCCTCCGTCGGGCTCGAATGGGAGCTCATGCTCGCCGACGGAAGCACCGGGGATCTTGTGCCCCGCGCGCCGGAAGTGATCGCTGCGCTCGGCGAATCAACGGCGCTCGAGCGCTACACCGTGACCGGGGAACTGCTGACCAACACCCTGGAGGTCACCAGCGGCATCGGCCAGACCGTGGCTGCCGCCGTCGACGACATCGCCGACGCCATCGCCGCGGTGCGCACCGTGACCGACCCGCTGGGGCTGGAGCTGCTGTGCGCCGGCAGTCACCCGTTCGCGCAGTGGTTCGACCAGCAGGTGACCGACAAGACCCGCTACCACAAGCTCATCGAGCGCACCCAGTGGTGGGGACGCAACATGATGATCTGGGGCATCCACGTGCACATCGGCGTCGACGACGTCAACAAGGTCATGCCGATCGTCAACGCCCTGGCCGCCTACCTGCCGCATCTTCAGGCTCTGTCGGCATCCAGCCCGTTCTGGGCCGGCGAGAGCACCGGGTACGCGTCCAATCGCGCCCTGGTGTTCCAGCAGCTGCCCACCGCCGGTCTCCCCTGGCCGTTGCAGACGTACGCGGAGTACGAGAGCTACCTCGACGACATGGCCCATACCGGAGTGATGGCGGATGCCACCGAGGTGCGGTGGGACGTCCGCCCGGCGCCCCGCTGGGGCACCATCGAGGTGCGCGCGTGCGACGGCATGTCGACGTTGCCGGAGCTGGCCGCCGTGGCCGCGCTGGTGCAGGTGCTCGTGGAGCATTTCTCCCGCGAGCTCGATGCGGGCCGGGAGCTGCCGTTCCTGCAGCCGTGGTTCGTGCGGGAGAACAAGTGGCGCGCCGCCCGCTACGGCCTGGATGCCCGCATCATCGTCGACCGCGACGGCACGCAGTTGCCCGTCACCGAACACCTGCGCACCACGGTCGAGCAGCTGGCCGACATCGCGGTCGAACTCAAGTGCGCCCGCGAATTCGCCGAGGTGGAGACCATCCTCACCGGCGGGGCGAGCTACGCCCGGCAGCTGACGGTCGCCGCTGCCGCCGACGGCGACCTGCGGGAAGTCGTGCAGCACTTGATCCGCGAGTTCCGCAAGGGACCGACGCTGCGCGAGCATCTCAGCCGCCTGGGCGCCTGAGCCGCGGCATCCGGCTCGGCTTTCGCCGCTTCTGCCGTTACGAGCGTAGGAGATGTGGCGAAGGGAGGAGTTCTGTCGCGGCATCCGTCCTACGCTCGTCCCATCTCCTACGCTCGTGACAGCGCGGGGGCGCGGTGCTTGCCCTGCGCGACCGCCAGCAGCACCGTCTCCTCGACGAATGCCCACTGCCTCAGCACCTGCATCCAGTCAAAGCGCAGCACGGTGTAGCCGCGCAGCACCAGCCGCGCGTCTGCCCGGAGGTCGCGACGTCGGTCGGCGGGGGCGCTGTGGAACTCCCAGCCGTCGAGCTGGATGACCAGCCGGTCGCCGATGAGGAAGTCCACCGCGTGCCCGTCGATGCGCACCTGCTGGCGGATCGGCAGGCCGAACGCCCGCAGCCCCGCCAGGAACAGGGTCTCCAGTCCCGAGTCGCTCAGCAGGGATGCCAGCTCGTTCACGGCCGAGGCGCGAGTGCCTCGCCACTGCACGGCTGCCAGCGTCGCAGGGTCGATCAGCATCTTGCGCACCGCCGATTCCCACACCGTCAGCGCGTCGGCCTCGGCAACGCAGCGCGCGACCTGCTGCAGCGTGTTCACGATGCCGTCGACGACCGCGTACCGCGACACCGGCGTGGGGGCGGATCCCCAGTGGGCGTGCACGCCGTCACCGAGTCGGGAGGCCGTCGGTGCGACCGCGACATGGATGCCGTCGTGCTCGGGCACCCACAGTCCGAGCCGGCGCGCCTGCGTGAGGCACGTCACCCGGCCGCCCGCTTCGACGGCGCGCACGATGACATCCTCCACGTGCGGCATCACCAGCCAGCTGCGCCGCACCCGTCGGACCCCGCTCGCCACGGCATCCGCCATCGTGCGGGCCGAGAACCCCTGTGCGCGGGCCTCGGCGGTGTGGGCGACGCCGCCGCGGCGCGTGAGCCAATCAAGGAGAACCAATGCCGCTGCCATGCCGTCCACACTGGCGCGGGCACGTGGGTGAGCGGGCAGCGCAACCCCCGAACCATGGATGGATCCGAGTGCCGCCGGCCTGTGGAGGAGACGGTGACCGGCGCGCGCGGCGAAGCCAGGGTAGGAGATGGGTCGGAGGTAGGAGATCCGCGGCGGCATCCGTCCTACGCTGGCCCCATCTCCTACGCTCGCGACACGACGCAGGGTGGATGCCGCGACGCGGCGGCGCGGGCTCAGCCCTTGCCGAAGAGCTTCTGGATCTCGGCGAGCTCGGCCTCGCTCGGCGCCTGCTGCGGGCCGCCCAGGCCGAAACCGGAACCGGTCGGCGCGGCAGCGGCCAGGCCGGCGGCCTCCGCGGCCCGCTTGGCGGGGTTACCCGAACGCGACACCGCGCGGCTCTTCTGCTGCTTGCCGCGCTTGGTGGACGCACCGGGCTTGCCGCCCATCGATCCCATGCCGGGGATGCTGGGCACACCGCCGCGGGCGACGGTCTTCATCATCTTGGAGGCCTGCTCGAACCGCTGCACGAGCTGGTTCACGTCGGTGACGGTCATGCCCGAACCGCGCGCGATGCGCAGCCGCCGCGAGCCGTTGAGCACCTTCGGGTTGCGGCGCTCCCCCGGCGTCATCGAGCGGATGATGGCCTCGGTGTGGTCGAGCTCCCGCTCGTCGAAATTGTCCAGCTGCTGCTTCATCTGGCCCATGCCCGGCAGCATGCCGAGCATCTTCTTCATCGAGCCCATCTTCTTGAGCTGCTGCATCTGCTCGAGGAAGTCCTCGAGGGTGAAGCTGTCCGTCGCCAGCTTCTCGGCGACCTTCATCGCCTCTTCCTCATCGAACGCGCCCTGCGCCTGCTCGATGAGGCTGAGGATGTCGCCGAGGTCGAGGATACGGCTGGCCATGCGGTCCGGGTGGAACGCCTCGAGGTCGTCGAGGCCCTCACCGGTGGAGGCGTAGATGATCGGGCGGCCGGTGACGGATGCCACGGACAGCGCGGCACCACCGCGGGCGTCGCCGTCCAGCTTGCTCAGCACGACGCCGGTGAAGTCGACGCCCTCCTGGAAGGCCTTGGCGGTGTTGACGGCGTCCTGACCGATCATCGCGTCGATGACGAACAGCACTTCATCGGGGTCGGTCGCCTTGCGGATGTCGGATGCCTGCTTCATCAGCTCCGCGTCGACGCCGAGGCGGCCGGCGGTGTCGATGATGACGACGTCGTGCTGCTGCCGGCGGGCGGTCTCAACACCGTCGCGGGCGACCTGCACCGGGTCGCCCACGCCGTTGCCGGGCTCCGGGGCGTAGATGGCGGCACCGGCCTGCTGGGCGACGACCTGCAGCTGGTTGACGGCGTTCGGGCGCTGCAGGTCGGCGGCGACCAGCAGCGGGGTGTGGCCGTCCTTCTCGAGCATCTTGGCGAGCTTGCCGGCGAACGTGGTCTTACCCGACCCCTGCAGGCCGGCGAGCATGATCACCGTCGGCGGGGTCTTGGCGAACTGCAGCCGACGCTGCTGGCCGCCGAGGATCGCCACGAGCTCCTCGTTGACGATCTGCACCACCTGCTGTGCCGGGTTCAGCGCACGGTTGACCTCGTCGCCGAGGGCGCGCTCGCGCACCTTGGCGGTGAACTCCTTCACGACCGGCAGCGCGACGTCGGCGTCCAGCAGTGCGCGACGGATCTCGCGCACGGTCCCGTCGACATCAGCAGAGCTGAGCTTGCCCTTGGTGCGGAGGTTGCGGAAGGTCTCGGTGAGACGATCTGAGAGCGTGCCGAAGGTAGCCATGATCCCCCGATTCTACGTGGACTCGGGGCAGCCTCGCGGCGCCCTCACGAAGCCGTCACTCCGGGCCCAGCTCCTGGAACAGCGTCAGCTGCAGGTTTGCCCGGCCGCGCACCCGTGCGTTCACCGATCGCCAGGGTGTCTGGCGGGCGGATGCCTCCAGGGTCGCGTCGGCGGCCAGCAGCGCGTCGACGGCCACGGCGGCGTCGTCGACCTCGAGCGCGACGCGCAGCCGGTCGCTCGGTGCGTCGCCGTCGGTCTCGACCGTGTCGATGAACGCCACCTGCGCCGGGTTGGCGATCTCCAGCGTCGCCCGCCCCGCGTCGAGGATCGCCACGCGCGCCCCGCCGTCGGCCTCGTATGCCTCGGCCTGCGGCATGCCGACCACGTCGCGGTAGAAGGCGAGGGCGTTGTCGAACTGCTCGGCCTGCACCACCAGACGCAGCTGCCGCACCCGACCATGAGCCGTGGGGACGAAATCCAGGGCGTCGGCCAGCAGGGGCGCCAGCGCAGCGCGGCCGGCGCCGCCGGCGGCCCACTCCCAGACGGCGGAGAACACCGCGCCCGCGCCCGCGGCGCCGGAGACCTCGGCCCGCAGTGCCGCGGCTCCGTCGCGGCGCAACCGCTCCGCGACCGCGCGCGCCAGACGCAGCTGGCGGATCGCCCGTTCCCGGTCGAGCTCGACGGCGAGACCCATGGCATCCATGTTCGTGATGGCCAGTGCCAGGTGGTCCGGTGCGAAGTCGGCGCCGATCGCGCACAGCGCGTCGCGCACCGGCGTGCGTGCCAGCAGCGCCGCGGTCGCGGCATCCAGTCGCTCGTCCAGCCCCGCCCACAGCACGTCCGCCTTCGAGGCGAAGTAGTTGAAGAAGCTCGACCGGCTCACCCCGGCGCGTGTGGTGATGTCGGCCACCGAGGTTGCGTCGTAGCCGCGCTCGAGGAACAGTTCGCACGCCGCCTCGGCGAGCGTCTCCTGTGACGATGCCTTGGGCCTACCCACCCGGTTCATGACTTCAGCGTACGGATACCCCGCGCCGCCCGGCGACGGTCTATTGTTGTACGCAATCCAAGAAGCCGTGCTGAGGAGAGCGACATGCTCGAGATCGTCCACGCGGGGTACTCCCCGACGCCGGTGCCCTATCAGGACGGCTGGGACCTGCAGCGCCGGGTGCATGCCGACGTCGTCGCCGGCACCCGCCCCGACACGCTGATCCTGCTGGAGCACGAGAGCGTGTACACCGCCGGTGCCCGCACCACTGCGCACGAGCGCCCCATCGACGGCACGCCCGTCGTCGATGTGGACCGCGGCGGCAAGATCACCTGGCACGGACCGGGGCAGCTCGTGGGCTACCCCATCGTGCGGCTGCCGCACCCGGTCGACGTCGTCGCCCACGTGCGCACCCTCGAGGCGTTGCTGATCGAGGCCCTGCGCGCGCACGGCGTCGACGGATACCGCGTGGACGGCCGCAGCGGCGTGTGGGTGCGCCGCCCGCTGTCCGAAGACAAGGTCGCCGCCATCGGCGTGCGGGTGCAGCGCGGAGTCACGATGCACGGGTTCGCGCTCAACTGCGACAACACCCTCGCCGGGTTCGCGGGGATCGTGCCGTGTGGCATCACGGATGCCGGTGTCACCACGCTCAGCGAGGTCACCGGCTCCCCCGTCGGGGTACCCGAGGTGCTCCCGACGATCGAGCGGCTCTTCGCCGCCGCGTACGGGGCGGTCGCGGCATGAGCGGCTGCGCGAGCGGCCCGGTTGCGACCCCGCCCACCGGCGGGCGCAAGCTGCTGCGGGTGGAGGTGCGCAACGCGCAGACCCCCATCGAACGCAAGCCGGAGTGGATCAAGACGCGGGCCAAGCAGGGCCCGGAGTACCAGGCGCTGCAGGCCCTGGTGAAGACCGAGCAGCTGCATACCGTCTGCCAGGAGGCTGGCTGCCCCAACATCTACGAGTGCTGGGAGGATCGCGAGGCGACCTTTCTGATCGGCGGCTCGCAGTGCACCCGTCGTTGCGACTTCTGCCAGATCGACACCGGCAAGCCCGCCGCCTACGACACCGACGAGCCGCGGCGAGTGGCCGACAGCGTCGCCCGCATGCAGCTGCGGTACGCCACCGTGACCGGTGTCGCCCGCGACGACCTCCCCGACGGTAGCGCGTGGCTGCACGCCGAGACGGTGCGGGCCATCCACGAGCGCACCCCCGGCACCGGGGTGGAGATCCTCGCGACCGACTTCAACGGCGACCCGCAGCTGCTGGATGTCGTGTTCGAGGCGCGTCCGGAGGTGTTCGCGCACAACGTCGAGACCGTGCCGCGCATCTTCAAGCGCATCCGTCCGGCGTTCCGGTACGAGCGTTCCCTGGACGTGCTGACCCGGGCCCGCGCGGCGGGACTCATCACCAAGTCGAACCTGATCCTCGGCATGGGCGAGGAACCCCACGAGGTGGTGCAGGCGCTGCAGGACCTGCACGCCGCCGGCACCGACATCATCACGATCACCCAGTACCTGCGGCCGAGCCCGCGTCACCTGCCGGTAGCCCGCTGGGTCACGCCGCAGGAGTTCATCGGGTTCAAGCAGGAGGCGGAACGGATCGGCTTCCTCGGGGTGCTCGCCGGTCCCCTGGTGCGCTCGTCGTACCGGGCGGGGCGACTGTGGGCGCAGTCGATGCGCGCCAAGGGACGGCAGCTTCCCGCCGGACTGGTGCACCTGGGCGAGAGTGCGGAGTTCGCCCAGGCCGTATGAGCGGGGCGAATGCCCTACTCAGCGCTGGTGACCGACTGCACGGAGCCGTCGGACGCGAGATTGACCAGCAGCACGTCGTCGGTGGCATCCGGGTCGAGGGCGTACTCGAGGACGGCGAACGGGTCGCTGCCACCGTGCTCGTCGGCGAGGATCGTCATGCTCATCAGCTGCAGCGAGCGGATCACGTCGACGTGCACGTCGCCGGAGATGTCGACGAGGTACTCCTCGATGCGGTCCCCCAACCGGTCCTGCTGCTGCAGGATGTACTCGGTCACTTCGCTGGCACGGTCGTCGAGTTCGGTGACCATCGCGTTGCGCGCGGTCATGTCGATCGTCTCGAGCGTGGAGATCATGGCCGCGGCGACATCGAGCGCGGCGGAGGACACGTCGTCCTGGTCGGGCGCCGTGAGATCGACGGTGACGATCTGGTCGGCGAACTCGACGTTCTCCGACCAGAAGATCGATCCGTCCGGACCTGTTTCCAAGAGTCCGAAGTAGTCGTGCTCGATCGCCATGGTCCTATGAAAGCAGTACGACTGCCCAGGCGGTAGTCCGCCGCGCCGCACCGGTCATTCCACCAGCGAAGCGGCGAAGACGTGCGGGGTGAATCCGGTGAGGTCATTGATGCCTTCGCCCTGGCCGAGGAGCTTTACCGGAATCCCGGTGCGCTCCTGCACCGCCAGCACGAATCCGCCCTTGGCGGAGCCATCCAGTTTGGTCAGCACCAGCCCGGTGACACCGGCGTGCTGCAGGAAGGCCTCGGCCTGCATGACGCCGTTCTGGCCGGTCGTGGCATCCAGCACCAGCAGCACCTCGCTGATCGGCGCCTGCTTCTCGATGACCCGGCGGATCTTGCCGAGCTCGTCCATGAGACCGCCCTTGGTGTGCAGGCGACCGGCGGTGTCGACGAGCACGATCTCGGTGCCGGTGCGCTTGGCATACTCGATCGTCTGGAACGCGACGGATGCCGGGTCCTGGCCTTCCTGCTGCGGACGCACGATCGCCGCTCCCCCGCGTTCTGCCCAGGTGGCCAGCTGATCGACGGCGGCGGCGCGGAACGTGTCGGCGGCACCGACGACCACGGTGCGGCCGTAGCGCTGCAGGAACTTCGCGAACTTGCCGATCGTCGTGGTCTTGCCCACGCCGTTCACGCCCACCACCAGCACAACCGCAGGCCGCTCCGTGAGCCGCAGGGTCGTGTCGAACTTGGCGAAGTGCTCTTCGAGGGTCTCCCGCAGCATGCGCTGCAGGTCGCGCGGGTCGGTGGTGCGGAACCGCTCCACCTTCTCGCGAAGCTCCTCGACGATGCGCTCGGTGATGTCGGGACCGAAGTCCGCCGTCAACAGCGCCGTCTCAAGGTCTTCCCACGTGGTCTCATCGATCGTGGGCTTGACGAACATGCCGCGCAGTGCGCGGCCGAGCGACCAGGAATTCTCCGCCATGCTTCCAGCCTAGGCGCGCTACGCGCTCTGCCGATCGCGCACGCGCTGTCCGACGACGGCGGAGACGCCGTCCTGGCGCATCGAGACGCCGTACAGGGCGTCGGCGATCTCCATCGTGCGTTTCTGGTGCGTGATGACGATCAGCTGACTGGACTCGCGGAGTTGCTCGAACACTCCGAGCAGTCGGCCGAGGTTCGCGTCGTCCAGCGCGGCCTCCACCTCGTCGAGGATGTAGAACGGGCTCGGCCGGGCCTTGAAGATGGCCGTCAGCAGCGCCACCGCCGCGAGGGAGCGTTCACCGCCGGAGAGCAGCGAGAGGCGCTCGATCTTCTTTCCGGCCGGACGCACCATCACCTCGATGCCGGTGGTGAGCGGGCTGTCGGGATCGGTCAGCGAGATGCTGCCGGTGCCGCCGGGGAACAGGATCGGGAACACCTCGCCGAAGGCGACGCGGGTGTCCTCGAATGCGGCGAGGAAGATCGTCTGCATGCGCTCGTCGAGTTCGTCGATGATCGTCATCAGGTCGGCGCGCGTGCGGGTGAGGTCGCTCAGCTGCTCCGTGAGGAACGCGTGCCGCTGCTCGAGCGCGGAGAACTCCTCCAGCGCGAGCGGATTCACCCGGCCCAGCTGACCGAGCTTGCGTTCGGCCTCCTGCAGGCGCCGGCGCTGCGCCGCGCGATCGTAGGGCTCGGTACGCGGCTCGGTGTCGCCACCCTTCGAATCGGCGACCGGCACCGGCTGGTCAGGACCGTATTCCGAAACGAGAATACGCTCGTTGAGACCGAGCTCAGATGCCACCCGCTCGAGAAGACTCGTGACGTGCAGGCGCTTCTCGTGGATCTGCAGCTCCAACCCGTGCACGCTCTCGGTGAGCCCCGCGAGCCGCTCCCGCACCGTCGTCTCCTGGGCGCGCAGTTCCCTCAGCTCAGCGGTCACCGCGGTGCGCGCCGATTCGGCGGCGGCCAGTTCCACGCGCGCCTGAGACACGGACCGATCGACCGAGTCAAGCAGCGGCGGCAGCTGCGCGGCGATGTCTGCGGCGACGGCGCGCTGGGCGCGGCGGATCACGGCGCGGCGGGCGGCTTCCTCTGCGGCGGCGCGTTCCCGCTCCCGCTGACGCTCGAGCTGCACGACCTGCTGCTCGCCGGCTCGGATGCGTTCCTTAAGCGTCTCGACATCCAGCCGCGCGCGCATCTCGGCGTCGCGGGTGCGCTCGACAGCGGCGAGCATGCCCTCGCGGGCGGAGGCGTCGAGAATGGGTCGCGGCATCTGCTGCGCCCGCTCCAGCGCCTCGTCGGCGGCGCGCACGCGGGCCTCGGCGTCCGCGACGGCCGCTTGCGCCGGCCTCAGCCCTGCTTCCAGCCGTTCGCACTCGGCCATCGCGCCCTCGTGGCGCACCGTGGCACGGTTGACCTGCTCGGTGTGTGCGGCCAACGCCGCGTCGTGCGCGCGCAGCGTCTCCAGCGACGCCTTGGTCCGCTGGCGGGCACCGTCGAGGTGGGCCTGCGCGTCTGCCAGCGCATCGCGCAGCGAGTCGGCCACGACGACGATCTCCGTCAGCCGGTCGGCGGCGGCATCGCGCTCCGCCGCGAGTTCGAGGCGGGAGCGCCCACCGCCGCTGCCGGCGCGCACCGTGTGTGCCGTGACGATCTCTCCCGCGCGGGTGACGACGGTCAGCCCGGGAGGAACCTGCCGCACGGCATCCAGATCGTCGACGATCATGACCGACGACAGCAGGCCCAGCACGCCCGGCGGCGCGGTGACGACCGCGGTCGCCGCGATCGCGCCAGGCAGCGCGGTCGCGGGCGCCGTGGCATCCCCGGCGGCGATGGCGATGTCGACCGTGCCGAGGTCGGCGTCGCGCGCCACGCGCGCCAGCGCGTACGCCTCGTCCACCGAATCGACCAGCACGCCTTCGGCGAGCGGCCCCAGCACGGCGGCGATCGCCGCTTCGTAGCCGGCGGTCACCTTGACCGCGTCGCCGACCAGGCCCCGAATACCCGCGCCACCGCCGGCGATCAGTTCGGCGGCGGCGTTGCGCACATCGAGGGCCCGGCCCAGCGCCGCGGTCTGTGCCGTGAGCGCCTCGAGTTCCCGCTCGGCGGCGTGCAGCCGCTCCCGGATGCCGGCGACGGTCGATTCCGCCTCGGTCGCGTCGCGCTGCGCCTTCTCGTAGAGTGCGGCGTATTCGGCGGAAGTGCCCTCCGGCACCAGCTCCGGGTCGACACTCGCCAGTGCCTCTTCCGCTTCCGCACGGCGCGCGAGGGCGGCATCCAGTGCCTTCTGCTGGCGTTCCAGCGCGGCGCGCACCGCGGATAGTCCGGAGTGCGCCGCGTCGGCGGCACCGCGCAGCTTGGTCAGGCGCATGTCGTGTTCGGACACCAGCGCGCTTTGTGCCGCGATGTCGGCGTCGAGGGCGTCCAGTTCTGCCCGGGACCGGATGACGTCCCTGGATGCCGCGGCTGCGGCGTCCTGCGCGGCGCCCAGTCCAGCGGCGATCTCGTCGATCTCGGCACGGGCATTGTCGATGGTGGTCTGCGAGACGGTGGTCTGTTCGAACAGCGGGGCGTCGTCGCCGGAGAGCAGCGACAGCCGCTGCCCGGTGAGGGTGTAGAGCCCGCGCAGCCGTTCCTGCACCTGCTCGAGGGCGAAGGTCGTGCGCCGCGTGCGGTCGACCGCCTCGGAGCGCTGCTCGGCTTCCAGCCGCTCGATCCGGGCGCGCACTTGCTCGGCCTGATCCTGGAGCACGAGACGTTCGGAGTGACGCTCCTGCTCGTTGCGCGCGTGGTCGGCCAGCTGCGCGCGCAGGCTCACCAGATCGTCGGCGAAAAGGCGCGCCTTGGCATCGCGGACGACGGCGGCGATCGTGGCGGCTTCGCGGGCGATCTCGGCCTGGCGCCCCAGCGGCTTCAGCTGCCGGCGCAACTCCCCGGCGAGGTCCGACAGCCGGGTGAGGTTCGCCTCCATCGCGGCGAGCTTGCGCAGGGTCTTCTCCTTGCGCCTGCGGTGCTTGAGGATGCCGGCGGCCTCCTCGACGAAACCGCGACGTTCCTCCGGCGACGCCTGCAGCACGCTGTCCAGCCGGCCCTGGCCGACGATCACGTGCATCTCGCGGCCCAGACCGGTATCGCTCAGCAGCTCCTGCACGTCCAGCAGCCGGCAGCTCTCACCGTTGATGGCGTACTCGCTGGCGCCGTTGCGGAACAGGGTGCGACTGATCGTCACTTCGCTGTACTCGATCGGCAGCGCACCGTCGCTGTTGTCGATGGTCAGTTGCACCTCGGCGCGTCCCAGCGGGCCGCGGGTGGCGGTGCCGGCGAAGATGACGTCCTCCATCTTGCCGCCGCGGAGCGTCTTGGCGCCCTGCTCCCCCATCACCCAGGCGAGCGCGTCGACGACATTGGACTTGCCTGATCCGTTGGGCCCGACGATGCAGGTCACCCCCGGTTCCAGGGCGAACGTCGTCGGCTGCGCAAACGACTTGAACCCTTTGAGCGTCACGCTCTTCAGGTGCATGGGCAGTCCTCCGTCAGCGGTTACCGCACCACGCTACCGGCATGTCACTTGACGGGATGTGCGCCACGCGCTAGCGTCGGCTCTCGCATCCGAAGTCGAGAAAGGAGGTCCCCCGATGATTCGTATCAACACCACCGAGGTCGCGTATCCAGTACGCCCGTCTCGTGTTGCGGGGACCGTCTCCTTTGGAATGCTCCAGAGCGTCCTCGCCCACGAAGCCGGCTGAGCCGCACCGCGTAGGAGAACTCTGCCCCTCCCGGGGCATGATCGCTCCCCGCCGCCTCGTCTGAGGCAGCTGCTCGCGCTCCGCCGCCCCTCCGCGCCGTGCCCCATCACGGCTCCCCCGCTCCGTGCTGCGGCACGGCATCCCGCCGCCCTCGGCGGCATCCATCTCTGTCTGAAAGAGAAAGATCATGCGAACCAACACTGCGCCGCAGCGCTCATCGGGCGTGCCCGATACGTTGCAGCTGGCTGGACGGACGCCTCGGACGTCGTTCGTCGACCGCGTCGCCATGCGCGTCGCGCTCGCGCTGCTCCTGTGGAGCACGCGGCCCCAACTCAGTGCCGACGAAGCCGAAGCCGCGCTGGCGCGGCGTGCGGCCGACGACCGCCGCGAACGCGAGGCGGCCTGGCTGTGGCTGGCCCTGGGCACCCGACCGCTGTGAACCCCGGTGGTGTCCGGAGCACTCAACGCTGCGGACACCACCTCCCTAACGAAAGAACCACCATGACCTCCACCGCACTCGACGTCGAGTTCCGCCCCCTCATCGCGCCCGGCACGGGCGACCCGCCCGACGAAGGCGACTTCGCCGAAATGGTCCGCGTGCGCAACACCGTGTACCGCGAAGTCTCCGGTCACGACGACGAATCCATCACCCCGGCCGAGCTGCGCCCCCACTACGACCCCGACCCAGATCAGATCCGCTACGTCTGGCTCGCTGTCGTCGACGGTGAGGTCGTCGGCCGGATCGGCGTGGACATCCCCCTCGCGAAGGGATCGCGAAGCGCGTTCTGGCTCATCGAACTCCTCCGCGAGGTGTGGGGGCGCGGAATCGGTACCGCCGCCTACGCACTCGTCGAGGACACCGCACGCACGCACGGGCGTACGGTCTTGCAGTCTTGGGCCATGAACCCTGCCGCGGATGGGCCGATGCTGGCCCCGCCGACGGGGTTCGGCAGCATTCCGCACGACAACATCACGCGCTTCTACCTGCGCCACGGCTACACGCTGGAGCAGGTGGATCGCAGCAGCATCCTGGATCTGACCGCATCCTTCGACGGGATCGAGCGACTGCTGGCGCAGGCGAAGGATGCCGCGTCGGGGTACCGGGTGGTGCAGTGGCACGCCCCCACTCCCGCGGAGTATCGCGAGGGCTACGCCTGGATGAAGTCGCGCATGTCGACCGACGCGCCGGCCGCGGCACTCGAGTTCGACGAGGAGGCGTGGGATGCCGACCGCGTCGCCCGCCACGACGCGAAGTACACAGCCGCCGGGCGCACGATGCTCGTCACCGCGGCACAGCACATCGCCACCGGCGAGCTGTGCGCGTTCAACGAGCTCGTCATCGGCCCGGACCACAGCCTGGCCACACAGCAGGAGGACACACTGGTGCTGAAGGAGCATCGCGGGCATCGCCTCGGCACGCTCGTCAAGTGCGCCGGCCTGATGACGTGGCGCGAGCTCATGCCGGACTCGCCGCGCGTGCTGACCTACAACGCCGAGGAGAATCGCCCGATGCTGGACATCAACGAGGGGATGGGGTTCGTCCCGGTCGCCTACGAGGGCGGCTGGAAGAAGGTGCTCTCGGCCTGATGGCCCGGGGCCGGCGTGCTCAGCGCGGCGGCCTCGGTGCCTTCTGGCAGCGGGGGCAGAAGTGGCTGGACCGGTTCGTGAACGACACCCGCACGATCGGTGCCCCGCACCTGGGACACGGCTGACCGGTGCGGCCGTACGCGTTCAGCGAGTGGGCGAAATAGCCGGCCTGCCCGTTGACGTTGACGTACTGGGCGTCGAAGCTCGTGCCGCCCTCGGCCAGCGCCTTCTCGAGGACCGCGCGGATCTCGGCGAGCAGCTTTCGCGCGGCACGGCTCGACAGCGCCGCAGCCGGAGTCTCGGGATGGATGCGCGAGGCCCACAGGGCTTCATCGGCGTAGATGTTGCCGACGCCGCTGAGCACGGTCTGATCCAGCAGTACCCGCTTGATCGCGGAGGCCTTGCGGCTCAGCGCAGCGCGGAAGAGATCGTCGCGGAACGCCGGATCCAGCGGATCGCGGGCGATGTGAGACACCTGGGTCGGCGCCGTCGCGGCATCCGTCCCCCACCCGCCGGCGGCGCCGTCGGGTGTCGGCACGAGCGTGTCCAGTGCCAGCGAGCCGAACGTGCGCTGGTCGGCGAAGACGACGGCGAGCTCGCCGTGCTCGGGATGATCGATGTCCAGACGTACGCGCTCGTGGCGTTCGGCCGGAGCAGCCGGGGGTCGCAGCAGCATCTGTCCGCTCATGCCGAGGTGGGCGACGACGGCGTGATCGCCGCCGTCCAGCGGCAGCCAGAGGAACTTGCCGCGGCGTGCGGCGCCGGTGACGCGGCGGCCGGTGAGCGCGGTCTCGAACGAGCGGGCGTCGCCGTCGTGACGGGTCAGCGCTCGCTCATCCCATACCGTGACGCCGGCAACGCGGGAGCCGGTGACCGCGGGCGCCAACCCCGCGCGGACCACTTCGACTTCGGGAAGCTCAGGCACGCGTACTGAGTTCGCGCCACGCGCTGAGCGCGGCCGCCATCTCGGCCTGCTTCTTGCTCGTGCCAGAACCGGCGGCCGTGAAGTCACCGACGGTCACGTATGCCGTGAACACCCGGTCGTGATCGGGCCCGGCCGCTTCGATGGCGTACACCGGGGGGCCGAACGCGTTGCGCGCCGCAAGCTCCTGCAGGCTCGTCTTGGGGTCCATCGCGGCGCCGTACCGGTCGGGGTCCTGCAGCAGCGGCTCGACCAGGCGCAGCACCAGGCCCGTCGCGGCATCCGGACCGGCCGAAATGTACGTCGCTCCGATCACCGCTTCCATGGTGTCGGCGAGGATCGAGTCCTTGTCTCGTCCGCCGGTCTGCTGCTCACCGCGTCCGAGAAGCAGGTGATCACCCAGCCCGATGCCGCGTGCGACCTCGGCAAGAGCCACCGTCGACACGACGCTCGCCCGGCGCTTGGCCAGCTCGCCTTCGTCCAGATCGGGGTGCGCCGTGAACAGTCGCACGGTCACCGCCTGGCCCAGCACCGAGTCGCCGAGGAATTCGAGGCGCTCGTTGTGGGGGATGCCACCGGCCTCATACGCGAAGGATCGATGCGTCAGGGCGAGCGACAGAAGCTCGGGGTCGATGTCGACCCCGAGCTTGTCCACCAGCGCTGCGCGCTGGTGGGAGACGTCTGTCACGCCGTCCGCCGATCGCGGATCAGACGTCAGCGACCTTGCGGCCCTTGTACTCCAGGAACAGTTCAGTACCCTGCGAGTCCGTGACGACCTTGGCCTGGTGCGGACGGCTGTAGACGACCGCGCCGTTTTCGATGGTCTTCACCAGCGCGATGGGCGCCGCCTTCCACTGCGCGCGGCGCGAGCGGGTGTTGGAACGCGAAACCTTGCGCTTCGGGGGGTTGCCTGCCATGGCTAGCTCTCTTCTGTGGTCTCGTCGCGGCGATCAGCCACCGCGTCGTTGGTAAAGGTCTTCAGGGTCGCCCAGCGCGGATCTACGGATTCGCGGGGCTCTTGCGCCGCTTCCTCGGTCAGCCTCTCGCCCGTGATCGGGTCAAGCCCCGGGCAGTCCGGCTGACACACCGGCTGGAACGGAAGCGCAAGGACGATGGTGTCCCTGACAAGTGGCCCCGTGTCGACATAGTCGTTCTGGAGTTCGAAGTCAGTCGCTTCCTCCCCAGGATAACCGAAGAGTTCCTGAAACTCGACTTCGACGGGCTGGGCGATGTCGATGAGGCAGCGCCCGCAGATGCCGCGGTAGACCGCGGATGCCTCGCCGGTGACCAGGATTCCCTCGTGGACCGACTCGAGGCGTACGTCCAGCCGCACCGGCTCACCCTGCGCCACCGAGACCAGTCCTTCACCCCAGCGCTGCGGGGCGGGAGCGTCGACGACGAACTCGCGCATCTCGCCTGGGCGGTTGACGATGTCGCGCGCGGGAAACACGAAGGGACCGCTGACATGCATTCTCACCACGGTCATCAATGCTACCTGGGCGCGAGCGCTCCCGGATCAGATGTGGCGCGCGCCGGTGTCGAGGAAGCGGGCGACCGGGGCCGGAACGAAGGGCGAAACGTCGCCGCCGAGCGAGGCGACCTGGCGCACCAGCGAGCTGGATACCAGCGCATGGGCGGGATCGGGCAGCAGGAACACGGTCTCGACGTGCGCGAGGTGCCGGTTGACGATCGCCATCGGCGTTTCGTAGGCCACGTCGACCTGCGAGCGGATGCCTTTGACGAGCACGCCCGCGCCCACATCGGTGGCGTAGTCAACGAGCAGCCCCATGCTCCAGGAGGCGACGATGACGTCGCCGGCGATCTCGTTCTCCGCGATCGACTGCTCCAGCAGGGTCAACCGCTGGGCGATCGGGAGCATCGCCTCCTTGCCCGGGTTGTGTACGACCAGCACGTGGAGCTGGTCGTACAGCGCCGCGGCGCGCCGGATGACATCGAGGTGTCCGAGCGTCGGCGGGTCGAAGGAACCGGGAACAACGGCGATCCGAGGGTTCATGACCCCAGCGTATAGCCGCCGACACCAGCTCCCTGACACCGGTCAGCTCTTGGCCAGCGCCGCGCGTTCCTCCTGGTCGAGACGCCGATCGATCGAGGCGACCAGGCCGGGATGATGCCGCAGCGTCGGGTCCTCCGCGAGCACCCGCTCCGCCTCCTGCCGGGCGATCGCGATGAGGTCGGCATCCTTGACCACCCGCAGCAGCCGCAGCGAGGACCGGGCGCCGGATTGGGCGTCGCCGAGCACGTCACCCTCGCCGCGCAGCTCGAGGTCCACCTCGGCGAGTTCGAATCCGTCGGTCGTCGCAGCGACCGCTTCCACCCGCTCGCGCGCCGGGCTGTAGGCGGTCGCCTCGGTGACGAGGAGACACAGTCCCGGGACCGAGCCGCGCCCGACGCGACCGCGCAGCTGGTGCAGCTGCGACACCCCGAACCGGTCGGCCTCGAGGATGACCATGGTGGAGGCGTTGGGCACGTCGACACCGACCTCGATCACGGTCGTCGCCACCAGCACGTCGATGTCGCCGCGCGCGAACGCCTGCATTACGGCATCCTTCTCCTCCCCCGGCATCCGCCCGTGCAGGATCGCGACGCGGAGATTGTCGTAAGCGGGATGCTGCGCCAGCAGTTCCTGCACCTGCACGACGCCCCAGCGGGTGCGTTCCGGCGCTCCCTCCCCCGGGCCGGCCGGCTCGTCGGCGGTGTCGTCCTTCACCGCTGCTTCGGCGTCGATGGCCGCGCACACGACGAACGCCTGATGCCCGGCAGCCACCTCTTCGGCGATGCGTTCCCAGACCCGCGCGAACCACCCCGGCTTCTCGGCGAGGGGAGCGACGAACGTGGAGATGCCGGCGCGCCCGGCCGGCATGGTGCGGATCGTCGACACGTCGAGGTCGCCGAAGACCGTCATCGCGACGGTGCGGGGAATGGGGGTCGCCGTCAGCACCAGCACGTGTGGCGCGGTGCCCTTGGCCCGGAGCGTCTCACGCTGCTCCACCCCGAAACGGTGCTGCTCGTCGATGACGACCAAGCCCAGCTCGGCGAACGTCGTCGAGGCGCTCAGCAGCGCGTGGGTGCCCACGACGATGCGCGCCTGACCTGATGCGACGCGCAGCGCGGCTTTGCGCCGCTCCGCTGCGGTCATCTGGCCGGTCAGCAGCGTCGGCATGAGTTCCGGGGCCAGCTTGGGGCCGAGCATGCGGGCGATGGAGCGCACGTGCTGGCCCGCGAGCACCTCGGTCGGTGCGATGAGGGCGGCCTGTCCACCGGTCTCGGCGACCTGCAGCATGGCTCGCAGCGCCACGAGGGTCTTCCCGGAGCCGACCTCGCCCTGCACGAGCCGGTTCATCGGCCACGCGCCTTCCAGATCGGCGGCGATGCGCTCCCCCACGCTGAGCTGATCCGGCGTGAGTGGGAAGGGCAGCCCCGCGTCGAAGCGGGCAAGCAGTCCGTCGGCGCTGGCGGGGCGCGACGTGGCAGCCAGCGCTCGCACCTGCTCCCGCTGCTGCAGCAGCGCCGCCTGCAGCACGAACGCCTCATGCGTGCGCAGCGTCTCCTGCGCCTGCCCGATCTGCTCGAAGGTCTCCGGGCGGTGGATGCGCTCCAGCGCCGTGCGGGCGTCGAGCAGGTGCAGTGCCATGCGGAACGACTCCGGCAGCGGGTCGGGCACCTCGTCGAGCATGTCCAGGACGGTGTCGACGGTCTTCTTGACCTGCCAGCTGGCCACGGTGCTGGTCGCGGGGTAGATGGGAACCGGCTCGGTCGACCGCGTCTGCGCCTGCAGGCGGCCCTCGGCCTCATCCTCGAACAGCTCGTAATCGGGGTGCGCGAACTGCTGCACGCCCTTGTAGAGGCCGACCTTGCCGGAGAAGATGCCGCGCCTGCCTGGTACGAGTTCGTTCGCGCGCCACTTCTGATTGAAGAAGGTGAGCACCAGCGCGCCCTGCCCGTCGCTGATGACCACTTCCAGGATCACTCCCGGCCGGTTGCGCATGCGCCGCTCGGTCGCTGAGCGCACCTCGGCGACGATCGTCACCTGCTCCCCCAGCGGCAACGAGTCGATGGGGGTCAGCTCGCCGCGCTTGGCGTAGCGGCGCGGATAGTGGGCGAGCAGGTCGCCGACCGTCTGCATGCCGAAGGCGCGTTCCAGCAGTTTTGCGGTTTTGTCGCCGACCGCCGCTTGCAGACGCGACTCGAGCGACACCATGCCTGCGATTCTATGGCGCGCGTCCGACACCCTCCGCGCTGAGGGATCCCTCAGGCGCCGCACCGTAATGTGGGCAGGTGATCAGACGCTCCATCGCACGCGCCTATTGGGCACTCAGCCGGTGGCGACTCGTCACCACTCCGGCGCCCGACCGCCCCTCCGTCCTGATCGGCGCACCCCACACCTCCAACTGGGATTTCGTCATCATGCTCGCGATCGCCTGGCGGTTGGGTATCCCGGCGCGGTGGCTCGGCAAAAAGAGTCTCTTCCGAGGCTGGCGCGGGCCGATCATGCGCGCGCTCGGCGGGATCGAGGTCGACCGAGACGACCCCCGACACGTGGTCGACGAAGTCGTGACGCGCGTGCACGCCGGCGAGGTCTTCGGGCTCGTCGTGACGCCCGAGGGCACCCGTGGCGCGGGCGAGTACTGGAAGTCGGGTTTCTACCGCATCGCCCGCGATGCAAGCATGCCCGTCACGCTCGGGTACATCGACCGCACCACCATGACGGCAGGGTTGGGGATCACCGTAGATCTCACCGGCGACGTGCGGGCCGACATGGACCGCATCCGCGCCTTCTACGCCGACAAGTCGGGACTGCGCCCCGAGCTGCGCACCGAACCGCGACTGCGTGACGAGTCGACGGCGCCGGTAGCGTGAAGGTGTGACACGCATCATTTCCGGCGCCGCCGGATCCCTCACGCTCGTCGTCCCCGACGCCGGTACCCGCCCCACGAGCGACCGCGTCCGCGAGGCGCTGTTCAGCGCACTCGAAGCAGCCGACGTGGTGCTGGGCGCGCGCGTGCTGGATCTGTACGCCGGGTCGGGCGCGCTGGGCCTGGAGGCGTTGAGCCGCGGAGCGGCGTCGGTCGATCTCGTGGAGAAGGCCCCGCGCGCCGCGACGACGGCGCAGCGCAACGCCGGGGCGGTCGCGAAAGCCGTCGGAGGGGCAGCGTCGTGGCGGGTGCACCGTGCCAGCGTCGACACGTTCCTGCGCTCGGGAAGCGACACTTTCGACCTGGTGTTCCTGGATCCCCCGTATGACGTGGGCGATGCGGAACTGGCACAGACCCTCGCGCTGCTCGTGCCGCGGCTGGCATCCGACGCCACCGTCGTCATCGAGCGGGCGCGCCGGTCGCCTCAGCCCACGCTGCCCGCAGGGCTCGTGCACGCCCGCGACAAGCGCTACGGCGACACGACGCTGTGGTGGGCCACCGCCGAATGACTCAGCCGCTGCGGCGATCCCAGTCGCGGTAGGGATCCCACCCGCCCGGTCCGTCATAGGGCGCGCCGTCGACGAGGAGCGGATGCCCGCCGGGCTGCTGCACGACCCCGATCGAGCGGAAGCCCTCCGGCAGAGCCGCCTCCGGCGGGAAGGCCGCCAGCAGCGCGTGGTCCTCGCCGCCTTCCAGCGCAGCGATCGGGTCGCCTCCGAGCGCGGCCGCGGACAGCGCGAGCGTGACCCCGGATGCCGCAGCCAGCCGCCGCGCGTCCAGCGCGAGCCCGTCTGATACGTCCATCATCGCCGTCGCGCCGGCGGCCGCGGCCTGCACGCCGAGAGCAATGGGCGGCCGGGGGCGCAGCTGCGCGTCGAGGGCGGCCGTCTCCTGCGGAGTGAGCCTGTCGCGAGGCACAGCGATCGCCTCGCCGTCGGTGCCGCGGAAACGGGCGAACAGCAGCCGCAGGCCGGCGGCGGCCATTCCCGCCTCACCGGCGAGGGCCACGGTATCGCCGGGTCGCGCGCCGGAGCGCCGGACGGGCTCGCCGCCGTCCAGCATGCCCACGGCGGTCACCGCGATGGTCAGGGTGTCCGAGATGGTCAGGTCGCCGCCCTCGACCGCGCAGCCTGGTGCCAGCGCGTCACAGGCCGCCCGCAGCCCGGTGGCCAGGTCGCGGACGAACGTCAGGCGCGTGTCGGCGGGCATCGCGAGGGCGACGAACAGCGCAACCGGGCGCGCCCCCATCCCCGCGATGTCGGCGAGGTTCACCGCGGCGGCCTTCCAGCCGAGGTCCTCGCCGCCGGACCATGCCAGGCGGAAGTCGGGACCGTGCACGAGGGTGTCGGTGGTCACCACGACCCGGCCGTCGGGAACCGCCAGGACCGCGGCGTCGTCGCCGGGACCGATCAGCGCCCGCGAGGAGCCGGCGAGGACGGCGAAGATCTCCCGCAGAATCCGGCTCTCACCGATCTCGCCCACGGTCGGGTCGGGCGCGTCTGTCACCGCTCCACCGTACCCGCGCGCGTCCGGCGGCGCTCGCGCCGGACGCGGGCGATTACCCTGGAAGGGTGTCCCGCCCCCGCGCCATCGCCGCTCTCGCAGCCGCACTCCTCGCGGTCACCGCCCTGGCAGGCTGCACGACCTCGGTGTCGCTGACCGCCGCCGACGAGGCCAACGATCCGCTGTGCGCAGAGGTCATGGTGCGACTGCCCGATTCCATCGACGGCCAGGCGCGCCGCTGGACCGACGCACAGGCCACCGCGGCGTGGGGTGACCCGACGGCGGTCATCCTCAGTTGCGGTGTGACGCCTCCCGGTCCCTCCGTGGCCAAGTGCATCACGATCAACGGCGTCGACTGGATCGTCGACGACACCGACCGGCCCCGCTTGCGCATCACGACCTATGGCCGAGCCCCCGCCGTCGAGGTCTTCGTCGACAATGACCGGCTCGATCCCGGCTATGTGCTGGACCAGTTCGCGCCGTACATCGTCGACACGCTGCCGCGCGATCGCGAGTGCACCGCGACGTCGGAGCTGCTCGGCTGACGCCCCGCACCGGGACGTCACCGGGTCGCGCGGGCCAGCTCGATCAGCTCGGTGATGAGCTCGGGATAGGTCATCCCGGAGGCGATCCAGCACTTGGGGAACATCGAGATCGGCGTGAAGCCGGGCATGGTGTTCACCTCGTTCACGAAAAACTCGGTCCCGGTGTAGAAGAAATCAACGCGCGCGAGGCCTTCGCCGCCGAGCGCCTCGAAGGCACGCGCGGCGATCCGCTGCATCTCGGCGAGTTCGCCGTCGAAGAGCGTCGCGGGGCACACCAGCTCCACGCCGGGGGCATCGAGGTATTTCGCATCGAAGTCGTAGAACGGCCGCCCGGTGACGACGATCTCGCCCGCCACGCTCACCCGCACCGGTCCGCCGTCACGGCCGGGCAGCACGCCGCACTCGATCTCGCGCCCGACCACAGCCTGCTCCACGAGCACGCTCGAGTCCTCGGCGAACGCCACCTCGAGCGCAGCGTCCAGGTCAGCCCAGTTCTCAACCTTCGACACGCCCACGCTGGATCCGGCGCGGTTGGGCTTCACGAATACCGGAAGCCCGAGTGAACGCACCCGCTGGTCCCACAGCGCCCGGTCGTACCGGAGGTCTGCGCGGGTGACCCGTCGCCACGGCACCACCGGCACACCGGCGGACTGCAGGATGCTCTTGGTCACGTGCTTGTCCATGCCGATCGCCGACATGAGCACGCCACCGCCGACGTACGGCAGGTCCAGCAGCTCCAGCATCCCCTGGATCGTGCCGTCCTCGCCGAACTTGCCGTGCAGGATCGGGAAGACCACGTCCACGTCACCGAGGCTGCGCTCTGTGCCGGAGGCATCCACCACCCGAAGTTCACGGGAGAGTGTCGAGTCGGGCCAGCGAACGCGGGTGCCGTTGTCGACGACCTCGGGCAACCTGCCGTGGGCGAGGGAGAACTTCTCGGGGTCGTCGTCTTCCAGCACGAACGCGCCGTCGCGGGTGATCCCGATGGGTATCACCCGGTAGCGGTCACGATCGATTGCCCGAAGGACGCCTCCCGCCGTTGCGGAGCTGATCGAGTGCTCGCTGGAGCGACCTCCAAAGAGCACCGCCACCGCCGGCTTGTTCATTCTGCGTCCTCTCGCCCTGGGGCTGGTCGTCGTCTGTCGTCAAGTGGGGGGCGATGTCGCGGGGATGCATCGTGCCGTCGAGCACCATCTTGACCTGCTCGACGATCGGCATGACGATGCCGGCCTCGCGCGCCAGCTGCAGGATCGGTGCGACCGAGCCCAGACCCTCTGCGGTCTGGTCCATCTGCTTCACGACGTCCTGGTAGCTGTAGCCCTGCCCGAGCAGCCGCCCGGCGGTGTTGTTGCGGCTCAGCGGCGACTGGCAGGTGGCGATCAGGTCGCCGAGCCCTGCCAGTCCCTGCAGCGTCTCGGGATGGGCGCCCTGGGCGACGGCGAAGTCGGTCATCTCCACCAGGCCCCGGGTGATGATGGATGCCTTGGTGTTCTCGCCATACCCGACGCCGTCGACGATACCGATGGCCACCGCGATGAGGTTCTTCAGTACCCCGCCGAACTCCGTCCCGATCACATCGGTGTTCACGAACGTGCGGAAGTAGCGGTTGCGTGCGCGGCGTGCCACCGCATCGGCGGTCTCCTGGCTGGTCGAGGAGATGACGGCGGCGGTGGGCTGCTCGCGGGCGATCTCCAAGGCGAGGTTCGGCCCGGATGCCACGGCGATCCGTGACGGGTCGCAGTGCAGTTCCTGCTCGATGACCTGGCTCATCCGCAGGCCGGTGCGCTTCTCGACGCCCTTCATGAGCGACACGATCGGCACGTCGCTGCCGGCCACCAGCGGGCGCAGCGCCTTGAGGTTCTGCCGGGCGGTCTGGCTGGGGATCGACAGGTACACCTGCGTGGCGCCGTCCAGGGCCTCGGACAGGTGGTGGGTCGCTGACATGCCGCGCGGCAGGTTGATGCCGGGCAGGTACTGGCTGTTGCGCTTGGCCTGGTCGATCTCGTGGGCCAGCTCCGGTCGGCGTGCCCACATCACCACGTGTGCGCCGCCGTCGGCGAGGATCTTGCCGAAGGTGGTTCCCCAGCTGCCGGCGCCGATCACGGCGACGCGCGGAGCTCCGGCATCGGGTCTACGACTCAAGGCGCCCTGTCTCCCTCTGCCCGTGGTCCGACGGGTTCCACCGTTCCAGCGGAGGCGTCTGACCGCGCAACTCCCCCTGCAACTCGGCGATGCGCGCCATGACGACGTCGGTCGCCTCGACCAGCGCCGACTGCTGCGCGGCACGTCCCTGATAGGCCGACAGGTCCACGGGAGGACCGAGCAGCACCTTCACACGCTTGCGCAGCGGCCACAGACTCAGCTTGCCGTAGCGGGGCATGATCTGCTGCACACCCCACGTGGCCATCGGGACCACCGGCAGGCCGCCGGCCAGCGCGACGCGCACGGCGCCGGTCTTGCCGCGCATGGGCCACAGCTCCGGGTCCCGGGTGAGGGTGCCTTCGGGGTAGACGATCACGCCGCGGCCCGAGGCGATGAGCTGCTCGGCGGTCTGGATCGTCTGCTTCGCGCTGGCGGCGGAGGCGGAGCGGGCAACGGGGATCATGCCGGTGGCGCGCAGCGCCCAACCCAGCACCGGGATGCGGAACAGGCTTTCCTTGGCCATGAAGCTCGGCGCCCGTCCCAGCCGCCACGTCGCGACGGCGACGATGACCGGGTCGATCTCGCTGTAGTGGTTGGGCGCGAGGACGTACGCGCCCTCCTCGGGAAGGTGCTCACCCCCGCTGACTTCGATCTTCGCGAAGATGCTCGCCACCGGCACGACGATGCCGGCCAGCGGCCAGAACATGCTGGGCCGGCGCTTCTCGGCGGACGCGCGGCGCTTGCGGGATGCGGCCACGGTCAGCCGATGACGTCGAAGTCGGCGCCCAGCGCCTGCAGCTTGTCGAAGAGGTTCTCGTACCCGCGGCGGATGATTCCGACGTTGTGCACGATCGATTCGCCTTCGGCTGCCAGCGCGGCGATGACGTGGCTGTAGCCGCCTCGGAGGTCGGGCACCACGATCTCGGCGCCGTGCAGCGGCGTGGGTCCGGTGATGACTGCGGCCTGCTCGAGCGCGCGGCGCGGGACCCGGCGGTACTCGCCTTCCAGCCCCTGCGGGTGCACGACGATGTCGGCGCCCATCTTCACGAGTGCCTCGGTGAAGCCGAAGCGATTCTCGTACACCGTCTCGTGCACGACGGAGGTGCCGTTGGCCTGCGTGAGCGCGACGATGAGCGGCTGCTGCCAGTCCGTCATGAAGCCGGGGTGCACGTCGGTTTCCACCACGACGGGCTTGAGGGGGCCGCCGCGGTAGAAGCGGATGCCGTTCTCGGCGATGTCGAACGCGCCGCCGGCCTTGCGGAAGATGTTGAGGAACGTCAGCATGTCCTGCTGGCGTGCTCCGCCGACGAAGATGTCGCCGTCTGTGGCCAGCGCCGCGCTCGCCCAGGAGGCGGCTTCGTTGCGGTCGAAGATGCTGCGGTGGTCGAAGCCCGAGAGCGAGTCGACGCCTTCGATGAAGATGACGCGGTTCGGCTCGTAGGAGATGATGGCGCCCATCTTCTGCAGCACGCCGATGAGATCCATGATCTCGGGTTCGATCGCGGCGTTGCGCAGCTCCGTGGTGCCCTTGGCCCGCACCGCAGTCAGCAGCACCTGCTCGGTGGCGCCGACGCTCGGGTAGGGCAGCTCGATGTCGGCGCCGTGCAGACCGTTCGGAGCGGACAGACGGATGCCGCTGGGCTGCTTCTCCACGATCGCGCCGAACTTCCGGAGCGCATCGAGGTGGAAATTGATGGGGCGGTCGCCGATGCGGCATCCACCGAGGTCGGGGATGAACGCCTGCCCCAGCAGGTGCAGCAGCGGGCCGCAGAACAGGATCGGGATGCGCGAGGATCCGGCGTGTGCGTCGATCTCCTCGAAGTGCGCCGACTTGGCGTCGCTGGGATCGAACACGAGGCTTCCCGGCTCGTCGCCGTCATCGACGCGCACACCGTGCACTTCGAGCAGCGAGCGGACCACGCCGACGTCGCTGATGTCGGGGACGTCGCGCAGCACGCTGACGCTCTCGCCCAGGAGCGAGGCGACCATGGCCTTCGTGGCGAGGTTCTTCGCACCCTTGACATCGACACGGCCGACCAGAGGACGGCCGCCGCGGATTGCGATGGAGTCTCCTGTCAGTCCCTGCGCTAGCCCTTCCGACTCCTTCGTCGCCGACCGGTTCTCGCTGGGGAGTGACTTCATGCGGTGGACCTCACTTGATTGCTACCGGACCGGGAGGGTCCGCGGGCGCCATGCCTCGCGGCGGGCTTCGAACTGCGCGATCGCAGCCTCGTCGCGCAGCGTCAGCCCGATGTCATCCAGACCTTCGAGCAGGCGCCATCTAGTGTAATCATCGATCTCGAAGGGAAGGCTGAGGTCGCCGATTCGCGCCGTTCGTGCTACGAGGTCGACGGTCATCTCGATGCCGGGCTGCGCGGCGATCTGCGCCCACACGGCCTCGAGATCGCTCTCCGAGATGACACCTGTAACCAGGCCCTGCTTGCCCGCGTTGCCACGGAAGATGTCGGCGAACTTGGGGCTCAGCACCACCTGGAACCCGTAGTCGCGCAGCGCCCACACGGCGTGCTCGCGGCTGGACCCGGTACCGAAGTCGGCACCGGCGACGAGGATCGAGGCACCTGCGAACGCGGGCTGGTTGAGCACGAAGTCGGGGTCCTGGCGCCAGTTCGCAAACAGTGCGTCTTCGAAACCGGTCTTCGTGACCCGCTTCAGATACACCGCGGGGATGATCTGGTCGGTGTCGACGGCAGAGCGGGTGAGCGCTGCGGCGACGCCGGTGTGGGTGGTGAATTTCTCCATGTCAGGCCTCCACTCCGGCCGATACCGGCAGATCGCTGGGGCTGGCGAGTCGCCCGAGCACGGCGGTGGCGGCGGCCACCAGCGGCGAGACGAGGTGGGTGCGCCCGCCCTTGCCCTGCCTGCCCTCGAAGTTGCGGTTGCTCGTGGATGCGCAGCGCTCCCCCGGGGAGAGCTGGTCGGGATTCATCCCCAGGCACATGGAGCAGCCTGCGAAGCGCCACTCGGCACCGAAGCCGAGGAACACCTGGTCCAGGCCCTCGGCCTCGGCCTCCAGGCGCACCCGGGCGGAACCGGGCACCACCATGACGCGAACGCCCTCGGCCTTCGTCCTGCCGCGCACGATCGACGCGAAGGCACGCAGGTCCTCGATGCGGCTGTTGGTGCAGGAGCCCATGAAGACGGCATCCACCGGCACGT
Organism: Microbacterium sp. zg-B96; assembly: GCF_030246865.1. NCBI lineage: Bacteria > Bacillati > Actinomycetota > Actinomycetes > Micrococcales > Microbacteriaceae > Microbacterium > Microbacterium sp. zg-B96. The sequence continues at coordinate 1,787,421 of NZ_CP126738.1, forward strand.
CCTTCAGCGGCGTACCGGGGACCAGGTCCATGTACTCCAGAGCGCGGCGGGCGGCGGCCTGGTCGTTGGGGTCGGCGAAGTCCTCCGGGGAAGGCACGACGTCGCTGAGCGACACGCCCTGGCCCGGGTTGGTGCCCCACGTCACGAAGGGTTCCAGCGAGTCCGCGTCGAGGAACACCTCGGCATCGTGCACGGCGCCCTCGTCGCCGGGCAGCGTTCGCCAGTACGCCACGGCGTCGTCCCAATCCTGACCCTGCGGCGCGTGCGGGCGGCCCTTGAGGTAGGCGAACGTGGTTTCGTCGGGTGCAACCATGCCGGCGCGAGCGCCGGCTTCGATCGACATGTTGCAGATGGTCATCCGCCCCTCCATCGAGAGGGCGCGGATCGCACTGCCGCGGAACTCGAGGACGTAGCCCTGTCCCCCGTTGGTGCCGATCTTCGCAATGACGGCGAGGATGATGTCCTTCGCCGTGACGCCGGGCTTCAGGTCGCCCTCGACGGTGATCGCCATCGTCTTGAATGGCTTCAGCGGCAGCGTCTGGGTGGCCAACACATGCTCCACCTCGCTCGTGCCGATGCCGAACGCCATGGCGCCGAACGCGCCGTGCGTGGAGGTGTGGGAATCGCCGCACACGACGGTGATTCCCGGCATGGTGAGCCCGAGCTGCGGCCCGACCACGTGGACGATGCCCTGTTCCTTGTCACCGAGCGAATGCAGGCGGACGCCGAATTCCTCCGCATTGCGGCGGAGGGTTTCGATCTGCGTGCGGCTGGTCAGATCGACGATGGGCTTGTCGATCTCCAGCGTCGGGGTGTTGTGGTCCTCGGTGGCGATGGTGAGGTCCAGGCGCCGTACCGGGCGGCCTTCGGCGCGGAGACCCGAGAAGGCCTGCGGGCTGGTCACCTCGTGCACGAGGTGCAGGTCGATGTAGATGAGGTCGGGTGCGCCGTCTTCGCCCTTGACCACCACGTGGTCATCCCACACCTTCTCGGGGAGGGTGCGGGGGCGATCGGGGATCGTCGCTGCGGGTGTGCTCATGACTATCTCGTTCTCCTTGCGAACCGGATCAAGCCCGCCACGAACTCCGCGACGAGGAGGGGCTCAGAACGAGGCCTCGTCGCGGCTGCTAAGGAGAAGCCGAGCGATCCGCACGGGCCCACATTAGCACCGTGCGGATCGCTCTCCGGTTCAGTGACCGGTGGGCTCGTCCGGGCGTTCCGCCGCCGGGTGCGTGGCGTGCGCGTCCGGCTCCTCGACCGTCGCGGGCGTGCGGTGCTCGTGAGCCACCGCCGCTGCCGCCGCCTGCGGAGTCTGCGCCTTGCGGTCGCGGGACGACGCGATGAGGCTGGCGACCGTGGCCACCGTCATGGAGGCGATGATGACACCCAGCGACATCCAGGTGGAGATGTCGGGCACCCACGAGATGTGCTCGCCGCCGTTGATGAAGGGCAGCTCGTTCTCATGCATGGCGTGGAAGATGAGCTTCACGCCGATGAAGGCGAGGATGAACGCGATGCCGTAGTGCAGGTAGCGGAGGCGATCCAGCAGCCCGCCGAGCAGGAAGTACAGCTGACGCAGCCCCATCAGCGCGAAGATGTTCGCGGTGAAGACGATGAACGGGTCCTGCGTGATACCGAAGATCGCGGGGATCGAGTCCAGCGCGAACAGCAGGTCGGTCATGCCGATGGCGACGAACACGATGATCATCGGGGTGAAGATCTTCTTGCCCCCGACGACCGTGCGCACCTTGGCGCCGTCGTACTCCTCGCTGATGTCGACGCGGCGGCGCAGGAGGCGCACGATGGCGCTCTCCTTCTTGATCTCGTCCTCATGCTCCTTGGCGGGGAAGGCCTGCTTCCAGGCGGTGTAGATGAGGAACGCGCCGAACAGGTAGAAGATCGGCAGGAACTGCTCGATGATCACGGCGCCGAGCAGGATGAAGATGCCGCGCAGGATCAGCGCGATGATGATGCCGACCATCAGCACCTTCTGCTGGTACTGCCGGGGCACCGCGAACTGGCCCATGATCAGCACGAAGACGAAGAGGTTGTCGATCGACAGGCTGTACTCGGTGAGCCAGCCGGCGACGAACTGCCCGGTCACGTCCCCGCTGCCGGTGACGGCGAACAGCACGAAGGCGAAGGCGATCGCCAGCCCTACGTAGAACACCACCCACAGCGTCGACTCCTTCGCCGAGGGGATGTGCGGGCGCTTGATGATCAGAAGCAGATCGGCGATGAGGATCGTGAGCAGCACGATGAACGCGCTGATCTCGAACCAGACGGGGATCTCGAAGCCCATGGGAGCCTTTCGGAGGGGTGCGGTAGATGGCCGAAAGTCTCTCCCCCGCAGGCTGCGGCGCGCGCCCGGGGTCACTCGATTGGGACCCGTGATGACGGACGCGCGAGATCGGGATACTCCCTCTCGCTCGGACAAGGATACAGGCGCGGCGCTCGGTGGCAGCCCGCATGAGACGATCGGGCGCGGGCTGACACTTCTCAGGTGAGAGACGAAAGGACGCGCATGGGCGAGCAGCCGGGCGACGCGGCACTGGTGACGCTGGCCGCGGGTGGATCGGAACAGGCGTTCCGCACGCTTTACCGTGCGTACGTGCGCCCGGTGTATTGGGTCGCTCACGGGCTGGTGGGTACCGCCGTCGACGCCGAGGACGTCACGCAGGAGACGTTCCTCGCGGCGTGGCGCAAGCTCCCCGGCCTGCAGTTGGCCGGGCCCTCGCTGCTGCCTTGGCTGGTGACGATCTGCCGTTTCCAGGCAGCGAACCGGGTGCGCAGACTGCGGCGTGACCGCGAGCACACCGCCGATGCGGTGGACCAGCACCTGCCGGACACCGTCGACGTGGAGCAGCAGGTCATCGGTCAGGACCTCGCCGACCGGATCCTCGCCGCCGTGGCAGAGCTGACGCCGCTGGACCAGCAGATCTTCCGGCTGTGCGCGGCAGAGGGATACGCCTATCAGGCGGCAGCCGAGGAACTGGGTGTCGGCCACGGCGTCGTACGCAACCGTCTCTCCCGCATCCGCACCCGGTTGCGGACCGAGGTCGGAACGGAGAGCACATGAACGACACGACTGGGAAGCCGGAGAACCCCACTGGGCTGCCCGAGCTGAGCGACGCGTCGGTGACGCGCATCGAGGATGCCGTCTTCAGCGAGATCGCCGCGGTGCGCCGCGCCGACGACGAAGCCGACCGGCGCCGACGCGCCCGGCGGGGCCGGTGGTGGATCGCCGGAGGCGCCGCCGCGGTCGTGGTGGTCGTGGCGGCGGCTATCGCGCCGTCGATCGGCGGCATCGTGCGCGGGACCAGTGGGAGCGACTCCATGGAAGCCGGCGACTTCACGACGACCGAGACGTGGGAGGGCGCGGAGTCGATGCCCGAATGGATCGCTCCGGAGGCGGCACCGGATGCTGCTGTGGGAGCCTCCGGCGGCGACGTCCAGGCGGTGGAGGGGTCGGCGCGCGAGGTGATCGCGACCGCCACTGCCACCCTCGAGGTGACCGACGCCGACAGTGCGGCCAGGGACGCGGCCGAGGCGATCGCGGCCGCCGCAGAGGCATCCGGGGGTTACGTCGAATCGCTGAGCATCGGAGGGGCCGCGGTGGACACCGGCGCCACCGGCGGTGTGATCCGGGAGATGACCACGACGATCCCGTACCCCCCGTCGGGCACCTGGATCAGCGTGCGCATTCCGGCCGACGAACTGCAGAGCACGATCGCCGGTCTGGCGGAGCACGGCACGGTCACCGCATCCCAGATCTCTCGGCAGGATGTCACCACGCAGACTGTTGATCTGCGTGCGCGTATCGCGTCGGCTCAGGCATCCGTCGATCGCCTCACCGACCTGATGGCGCAGGCGGGGTCGCTCGCCGACCTGATCGCGGCCGAAAGCGCCCTCGCCGAGCGCCAGGCCGAACTGGAGTCGTGGCAGCAGCAGCTGGAGTACCTCGACCAGCAGGTGGCGCTGTCGTCACTGTCGGTGAGCATCGTGACGCCGCCCGAGCGGGTCGAGGCCGATCCCGCCGGGTTCGGCGACGGTCTGGCCGCAGGCTGGAACGGTCTGGTCGCCACAGTCAACGGCATCGTCATCGCGCTGGGGTTCCTCCTCCCCTGGCTCGCCGTCGCCGCCCTGGTGGCCCTGCTGGTGTGGCTCACCCTCCGCATCGCCCGCCGCCGCCGCTCCCCCTCCCCGCCCGCGGACCCCACCCCCACCCCCACCCCGTGAAACCACAGCTGGTCGCCCAGACGATGGGAAGTTCCCAGGGTCTCGGCGACCAGGTGTGGTCTCAGCGGGTCGGGGGCGGTGCAGCGGCCAAGTCAGCGCGCATCGCAGTGGCGAACGTCTCCCCGTGGACGTGGCCGGCGTCGAAGTGGATGCCACACCACAGCGACCCACGGTAGGAGACCGCGGCCACGCCCAGCCGCACGTTCGCCGCGAGCACCGCGACCGGCCACACCGACAGCACGGGTGCTCCGGCAAGGCTCAGGGCTCCCCGCGGCCCGGGGACGTCGGTGACGAACCCGTCGACGAGCGTCTGCCGCGCGGCGACGCGGTCCATGATCCGCGCGCCGATGGGGCCGCGCATCAGTTCGAGGGTTCCCTGCGCGCGTGCCTGCACCTTCTCACGGCGGGTCCGTGCCGCGATGGCGGCCAGTCGCGCCTCGGGTGTCATGTCCGACAGCGGGAGCGCGACCAGCATGACGCCGACCTGGTTGCGGGCGGCGCCGCGCCTGGCCAACGCGACCGGGATCGAGACGGTGACTTCCCGAGGTGCCGGCAGGCCATCCGCGGTGAGCAGCGCCCGATAGCCGGCCGCGACCGCCGAGAGCAGCACATCGTTCACGGTGGCGCCGTGCTCCGCCCCGCGTGCGCGAAGCGTCGCAACGTCCGCCCGGCAGAACGCGACGCCGTGGGTCGCGCTGCGCTCGCCGGTCAGCACCGTCGCCCCGGTGCCACGCCCGGCGACGGTGGCGACGATGCGCCGCAGGGCGACCAGCGCGCGGCGTACATCCCAGGGCGTCGCACTGCGGTCGTCCGCGACGGCAGGCGGCGACTCGGCATCCCGCGCTCCGGGCGCGGCGAACAGCCGGCGGACCAGCTGCACGGCGGCTGCCCCGTCTGCGATGGCGTGGTGGATGCGCAGGATGAACGCGGCACGCCCCGCGCCCGCGCCGGGCAGCAACAGCAGTTCCCAGAGCGGGCGATCGCGCGGCAAAGGTTCGCTCATCAGCTGCGCGCACCGCTGCTGCAGGTCGCCGAGATCGGCCAACGGCGGCAGCAGCCGAACGTGCGCATCCAGGTCGGGGGCGCGGTCGCTCCAGCCGTGCCGACCCCGCCGGTCCGTGGCGAGCACTTGGCGCAGTTCCGGGATCTCGACGACGCGCTCCGCGAGGTCGGCGCGCAGCAGGGCGAGGTCGACGGAGCCGTCCCCGCCGAGAAAACCGCCGGGTTCCGCGACGCCGGCGATGAGGAACACGTTCACCTGCCCCGCGTGGTCGAGCACGAGGTTCGCCGCGTCAACCCGCGCGAGTGTCTGCCACGGCATCCGCTCTCCCCTCCGTCAATTGCACCCACCCACACTCTGGCCGACAGGCGGCGGCGTTGCGATAGTGGATTCATGGCCACCGCGCCCAGACTTCCCACGCCGGCCGAACTTCGCGCCTGCCTGGCGGAGTCGCCGCGGACCGTGACGACAGCGGTGGGACCGGTCGAGTATGCCGAACGCGGGGATGGCGAGCCGGTGCTGTCCATCCACGGCACGCTCGGCGGGTGGGATCAGGGACTCGTCTCCGCGGAGTTCCTTCGTGTGAACGGATTCCGCATCATCGCGCCGAGCAGACCCGGGTACCTGGGGACGCCGCTGGCGAGCGGCCGCACCTTCGCCGAGCAGGGCGACGCGCTCGCGGCACTGCTGGACGCGCTCGACGTCGACAGCATCATCGTGCTCGCGCTCTCCGGCGGCGGCCCCGCCGCCTACGAACTGGCAGCCCGCCACCGCGACCGGGTGGCGCGCCTCGTTCAAGTGGACGCCGTGTGCATTCCCGGCCGGATACCGCGCGCGGCGGTACGCATCGCCGCACGCGACGGTCTCGCCAAGGCGCAGCTCTGGCTGCTGCGCCATGCACCGAAGACGACCCTGGCCGCCCTCCTCCGCATGAGCGGCATAGACAGCGGCAAGATCGTCGCCCGACGCGCCGCGGCACTCGCTGCCGTTCCGGGCCGCATTGCGCCGCTGGAGGTGACGCTTCAGGCGTCGCTCGGCGCGGCGCGGCGCCGCCAGGGGCTGGACAACGACCTCATGCCGTTCACTCCCGCACCGGTGGCGCGCATCAGGTGCCCGACGCTGATCGTGCACGCCCGCTCGGACAGGAACGTCCCGCCGGTCAATGCCGAGTACGCCCACGAGCGCATCGCCGGCTCCGAGCTGTACTGGATGGACGGCTCCCACGTCGCGTTCGCCCTGGAGGCCGCCGACACGGCGCCGGCGTACGTGGTGAACTGGCTGCGCGGGAGCGAATGAGCCCGGAAATGCAGAAAACCCCCGGCATGACCGGGGGTTTTCTTGGGTGGTGACCCCAGCGGGATTCGAACCCGCGTTACCGCCGTGAGAGGGCGGCGTACTAGGCCGCTATACGATGGGGCCGTTGCGACAACCGTTAAAGTATGCCACGGCGTGCATGATGCGACCAAATCGGGGCGGGCCGGGTTGCCCCCGGGCGTGTCGCGGGGTTGACTCGACTCATGCGAGTGACCAAGCACGAACACGCGTGCCTGCGCCTGGAGCGCGACGGCAAGACGCTGATCATCGACCCCGGCAGTTTCACCCTCCCCCTCACAGACGTCAAAGGGCTCGTGGGAATCGTGGTGACGCACGAGCACGCCGACCACTGGACACCCGATCACCTCGATCGGCTGCTGGCTCTCGCCGCGGACACCCCGATCTTCGCCCCGGCGGGGGTGGCCGCGGCCGCCCCGGGGTACGACATCACCGTGGTCTCCCCCGGCGACACCGTGACGCTCGAACCGTTCACCCTCACGTTCTTCGGCGGCCGTCACAACGTCATCCACGAGTCCATCCCCGTCGTCGACAACGTCGGGGTGCTCGTCAACGACGAGTTCTACTACGCCGGCGACTCGTATGCCGTGCCGAAGGGCGCCGATGTACGCCTGCTCGCGGCGCCTGTCGGAGCGCCCTGGCTCAAGATCGGCGAGGCGATGGACTTCGTCCTGGCCGTCGGGCCACGTCGTGCGTTCGCCACCCACGACATGACGCTGTCGCGGGTCGGCCTGCAGATGGGCCGCGCCCGGCTGAAGTGGGCCACCGAACAGGGTGGCGGTGAGTTCTTGGAGCTCGAGCCGGGCGGGACTTTCGACCTCTGACCCTTGAAACGACGGATGCCGCGGGGTCCTGCCCCGCGGCATCCGTCTATCCGGTGTGTACCGATGTCACTGCGCGTCGAGATCGGTCTCCAGCAGCTGCGCCAGCTCGTCCAGCGCCTGCTCGGCGCCGTCACCCTCGGCCTTCAGCGTCACGACGGTGCCGTGCGAAGCACCGAGACCCATGAGCGACAGGATGCTGCCCGCGTTGAGGTCGGGCCCGCCGTCGACCGCGATCGTCACCGGGACGCTCTTTTCCTGCACCGCCTGAACGAACAGCTTCGCGGGGCGAGCGTGCAGCCCGGAGCTGCTGGCGATGGTGGCCTGGCGTTCTGCCATGGTGTCCTCCTAGGGGATCTCAAACGGTCGCCGGAGCCTGCGCGGCAGGCGCCGCTTCGGCTTCGGCGAGTTCTTTCGGGGCAACCCACTTCTTCAGGGCTACGACGATAAGCGCAGTCACGACGGTACCTGCCGCCAGCGCCACCAGGAACCCCCAGATGGGGTCGATGGCGAAGAAGACGAAGATCCCGCCGTGGGGCGCTCGGGACTCGACAGCGAAGATCATACTCAACGCGCCCGTGACCGCCCCGCCGACCATCGACGCCGGGATCACGCGCAGCGGGTCTGCCGCGGCGAACGGGATCGCGCCCTCGGAGATGAACGATGCACCCAGCAGCCACGCAGCCTTGCCGTTCTCGCGTTCGACCGGAGTGAACAGCTGGCGGCCGAGCACGGTGGAGGCCAGGGCCATCGCCAACGGCGGCACCATACCGGCGCACATGACCGCGGCCATGATGAGGTACGGCGTGGTGTTCGTCGCCGAGGCGGTGCCGAGGCCGGCGACGGCGAACGCATAGGCGACCTTGTTGACGGGGCCCCCCAGGTCGAAGCACATCATGAGCCCGAGGATCACACCCACCAGGACGATCAGCCCGGTGGCGGCGAGATCGTTCAGACCGTTGGTCATCTGCTCCATGAGCCAGGCGATGGGCCGGCCGAGGAAGAGCACCATGAGCCCCGATGCCACGATCGACGCGACCAGCGGGATGATCACAACCGGCATGAGCCCGCGCAGCCACCGAGGGGCGTCCAGCTTGCCGATCCACCACGCGACACCACCGGCCAGGAGACCGCCGACGATACCGCCGATGAACCCCGCGTTCATCAGCAGTGCGACAGCACCCGCGACGAAGCCGGGCGCGATACCCGGCCGATCGGCGATCGCATAGGCGATGTACCCGGCGAGGGCAGGTACGAGGAAATTCATCGACGTACTGCCGATCATGAAGGCGACCGAGCCCAGGTATTGCCCGAGCCCGCCCGCGGGCAGCTGCCAGAGCGAGTTCTCGATGATGACGGATGCCGCGTCGTTGCTCACCTCGTAGCCGCCGAGGAGGAAGCCCAGCGCCATCAGCAGTCCGCCGCCGGCGACGAAGGGGATCATGTAGCTGACACCGGTCAGCAGCCAGCGCTGGATGCGGGCACCCACGCCGGGTCGCTCGGATGCCGTGTCGGCGGAGCTGCTCGTCGCAGTCGCGGTCACCCGCTGGGCGCCGGGGTCTTTCGCCGCGGCGACCGCCTCTTCGATCATCTGGGCAGGCTGCTCAATGCCGCGTTTCACGCCGGATCGCACGAGCGGTTTGCCGGCGAACCGCTGGGGCTCCCGCACGTCGACGTCGGTCGCGAAGATCACGGCATCCGCCTGATCGATCACGTCCTTCGGGAGGGCCTTGTAGCCGCTGGAGCCCTGCGGCTCGACGATGAGATCGATACCCGCCTTGTTGCCTGCAGCAGTGAGGGCGTCGGCCGCCATGAAGGTGTGGGCGATGCCGGTCGCGCAGGCCGTCACCGCGACGATGCGCGCCGGGCGCCCGTCGACGGTCAGCTCCGGGGCGACACCCCCGGTGGATGCCGCCACGGCCGCGGGGGCAGCGACGGTCGGCTCGGTGGCCGCGGCGGCGGTCGTCGCGGCGGTCGCCCCAGTCGCCGTTGCTGCGGGGGCCGTGGCGTCCGGCTCTTCCCCGATCGCCCGCCGCACGATGTGCACGACCTCGTCAGGGGTGGCCGCCGCGCGCAGGCCCGAGGTGAACTCCTCCTGCATGAGGGACCGGGCGAGCCGAGAGAGCACGGCCAGATGCGCCTCCGCGGCGCCCTCGGGGGCGGCAATGAGGAACACCAGGTCGGCGGGGCCGTCGGGCGCGCCGAACGGCACCCCGGGAGACAGCCGGGCGAAGGCGAGCGAGGGCTCCGAGACCGCGGCGCTCTTGGCGTGCGGGATCGCGATGCCACCGGGCAGCCCGGTCTCATCCTTCTGCTCTCGCGCCCACGCATCGGTGAACAGTGCGTGGGTGTCGCTTGCGCGCCCCTGAGCGACGACCCGCGCCGCCAGCGCGCGGATCACCGACTGCTTGTCGTTTCCCAGGGACTCGTCGAGGCTGACCAGTTCTGGGGTGATTGTCTGGGTCATGATGACCTCCAGGTGTTGCGTGATTGGGTCAGGTTTCCAGGGCACGAACCGGCACATCTCCGGTGGGGAGATCCAGCGGTGTCGGGGCCTGCGTGCCCGGCAGGGTGGCTGCCGCAGCGCCGTAACGGATGGCGCTGCGCAGCCTTTCGTGTGGTTCAGCGGCGGATACGTCTGCGATCAGGTAGCCGGCCAGCGAACTGTCCCCGGCGCCGACGGTGCTCTGCACCCGGATCGTCGGCGGCGTCCCCGCCCAGACGGCATCCGGTGTGATGAGCACGGCCCCGGCGCCGCCCAGGGTCACCAGCGCAGCTCCGACGCGAGTGGGCACGAGCCCACGCGCGATCGTGGCTACCGAGGAGACCAGGTCGACGGCCGGGTCGAGAGTCACGCCGGCGAGTTCGGCCAGTTCGTGCTCGTTCGGTTTGATCAGGTCGGGCCGGGCGCGTTCGACGACGGCCCGCAGCGCGGGGCCGGACGTGTCGACCGCGATGCGCGGCGCCCCACTTCCCCAGCGTGATCGCACCGCATCGATGACGTCGACATAGAAGTCGTCGGCCACCCCGGGCGGCAGCGACCCGGCCAAAACCAGCCAGCGGGCGTCGGCACAGGCGCTGACGACGGCGGCGGTGACCGCAGCGGCATCCGCTGCGGTCAACTCCGCGCCGGGAAGATTGATCTTCGTGGTCACGCCGGCGGGATCGGTGATGGTCACGTTGGCGCGGGCGTGCCCGGCGACGGGCACCAGGCTGCTGGGGAGTGCCGTGGTCTGCAGTGCAACGGCGAAGGGGTCGTCGTCAGCGAGGGGCAGCACCGCACGAGTGGGGACTGCGGATGCCGCGACAACGCGGGACACGTTGATGCCCTTGCCGCCCGCATCCTCCCGCGCAGCGCGGGCCACCTGCACCTGACCCACCTGCAGCGGGTCGGCGAGCACGACGGTCCGGTCGAGCGAGGGATTCGCAGTGAGGGTGACGATCATGCGGTCCACACCTCCGTTCCGGCTTCATCCAGTGCCACGGCGAGTCCCGCTTCGGGAGCACGGTCGGTGGTGAGGATGTCGATGTCCTCGAGCCCTGCGAATCCCACCAGCAGCTCCGCATCGAATTTCTCGGCATCGGTGACCAACACCACACGGCGCGAACTGCGCACGATGGCCCGCTTCACGCTCGCCTCGTCGGGGTCGGGGGTGCTCAGCCCGAACGCGGCAGACAGCCCGTTCGTGCCGATGAACGCGACGTCGGGGCGCAGTTCCTCGATCGCGCGGACGGTGTGTGCGCCGACCGCGGCGGCGGTGAGACCGCGCACGCGCCCGCCGATGACGGTGAGCGAGATGCGGGGCGACCCGGCGAGGCTGCTGGCGATCGACATGGCATGGGTGACGACCTCGGCGGAGCCGCCGGTTTCGGCGAGCCTGGTGGGAAGGAGCGTCGCGACAGCAGCGGTCGTGGTGCCCGCGTCGAGGAAGATCGACCCGCGGAATCCGTCGCCGAGGACATCGAGTGCCCGACTGGCGATCGCCAGCTTCGCGGCACCGCGCTGGGAGGAGCGTTCCGCGAGCGAGGGTTCGACCACGCTGGTGCGACCGCGCGCGACGGCGCCGCCGTGCACGCGGCGCAATGCGCCCGAGCGCTCGAGCTGGTCCAGGTCGCGGCGCACCGTCTCAGTGGTGACGCCGAAGCGCTCGGCGAGGTTGACCACGGCGACGCGCCCGTCCTGGGAGACCAAATGCTCGATCAGCCGGTGGCGCTCCATTGCATACACGTCCGTTCCTTTCCCTGAATTCCCACACGATACAACACAAACACAGATGATCTCAAGACCCCGCCTGCGATTCTGTGGGGGTTGTGGATCGGGTACAAGAAACTCGGTCTCATGCGCTGTGGCACTTAGTTCCGCCATGCAGATTCTGTCGAATGTCACCGCGCGGCATGTGGTGACTGCTACTTTCGGGCGACCCGACGGCATCCGTCACCGCGTTCACCCGGACGCACCGACGCACTGCGATCCACCCTGTGCCATCGGGCGTGCCCGAACCCGCCTGCCCGCAGGCGCGAACCCTGGAGTCTCAATGTCGAGAACCACGACGCACACCCATGGCCTGGGGATGCGTATCACCGTCGTCGTGCTGGCAGCGTTGCTGGCCGCGATGACGGTCATGTACCTGCTCACCGTGCACCGTCTCAGCGACGGCGCCTCCCAACTCGCGGCCGGCGCGTCGCAAGCAGACGACGGCTCGCAGCGACTGGTCGACGGCGCCGCCACCCTGTCTTCGGGCGCGCAGACGCTCGCTGACGGTGCCGCCGAACTCGACGCCGGCGCCGCCACCGCCGCGACGGGAGCCGAGTCCCTCGCCACCGGCGCGGTCTCGGCCGCCACGGGAGCTGCCACGCTGGCAGACGGTGCTGCTTCGCTTTCCACAGGTGCCGAGTCGGCGGCATCCGGAGCGTCCCGGGTGTCTTCGGGCGCATCGACGGCCGCCGCCGGCGCGGGGCGTCTGGAGAGCGGAGCCCGCGACGCCGCGGTAGGCGCCAACACTCTCGCCACGGGAGCCGCGGATGCCGCTGCGGGGGCGTCCGTACTCGCCGGAAAGACCGCGAGCCTGGCCGCCGGCGTGGTGGCTGCGCACGGTATCGCGACCGAGCGTCTCCTTCCCGGAGCGCAAGGCATGCTCGACACGCTCAACGCCCGAATCACCGCTGACGTCTCCACACTGGCCGGCAACGGCGAAGCGCTCGCCGGGCTGGCTGCAGCCGCGCCTGTCAACAGCGCGGCGCTTAACGCGGGATTGCAGACGCTGAAGACGGAGGTCACGAACCTGCCCGACGCGGCGTTCGCAGACCCCGATGTGAAGCAACTGCTCGCCGAGACCCTCGCCGACCTCACCCGGCTGTCCGAGGGCGTCAACACGCAGACCAACTTGATGGCCCGCCCGACCGCGGCAGCGCCCCAGCTCGCGGCAGGCATCCTCGCAGCCCGCGATGGCGCTCAGCAGCTCGCCGGTGGCCTCGGTGTTCTGGTCAACGGTAACGATGCAGAGTGGCCGGGCACGATCGCACTTGCCGACGAGAAGGCAGGCGCACCCGCCCTCGCCGCGGGAGCATGGGACCTCGCCGCCGGCAGCGCAAAGGTCAGCGTCGGCGCGGAAAGCCTCGCCACCGGTGTGCGGTCGCTGTCCGACGGCGCAACCACGTTGGCATCCGGTACCCGCACGCTCGCCGGCGGGGCTTCGACCCTCGACGCCGGCGCGCAGAACCTCAACGCGGGCGCGGGTCGTCTGCTGACCGGTGCGGGTGACCTCGCCACCGGCACGGGCACCCTGTCCGAGGGCGCCGGATCACTGTCCGAAGGCGTCTCCACCCTGGCCGCCGGCTCCACCGCCGTGGCCGACGGTGCCGCAGACCTCGCCGCCGGCGGTGATGAGCTTGCCACCGGTGCCGCGTCGCTCGCGGATGGCAACATGCAACTGGCTGCGGGCTCGGATGAACTGCACACCGGCGCGTCGACGGCCGTACCCAACCTGATGCCGTGGATGCTCGGCATCGGACTCGCAGGTCTCATCGCCCTGGGGTTCTGGGTCGGTCACCGCATCAATCACCGCAACAGCGCCGTGGCCGCCACGGCCTGAATCGCCTCACCCCCTGGGGCGTCGGCTCTGGTCGACGCCCCAGGAAAGGCGGCGCTGCCGCGATCCGACCCGGTCAAGCCGTCGGCGGGGAGTCCGGCTCCCCGACCCACACCTCGACATGGTCGCCACGATGGATGAACCGCAGTAGCGTGCCGACGGGCGCGTCGAAGTCCGACTCGGGGAACTCTGTCCCCAGGAGCATGTCGATCATGGGATCGAGTCCGCCCCGCCCACAGCTGTAGCCGAGGAATGCCTCATCCCGCGCGACGAAAAGACAGTCCCCGCCGAGGTGCGCGGCGGCGGCGTAGGCATCCATCCCCTCGTAGGAGCCATAGACGGTCACCTCGGCGTCCGATGCAATGCCGAGGTAGTCGAGCATGCCGCTTCTGGTGAGGAACTCGGGGGCCGCGGCCGCATCATCCAACACCGGCAAGACCGCCTCGGGTCGAGCCTGCGCCGCCAGTGTCGCGATGCCTGTGAACGCCGCGGCGAGTACGGTCACTCCCACGACGGTCGACAGCGGGTGACGGTGCCCGAAACGGCGGATGCGAGTGAGAGTCCTCGGCTCCACGGGTGCGGAAACGGATGCCGGCGGTATCGACTTCCATCCCGTAGCAGCCGCGGTCAACGCTGAACCAGGCTCGTCCTGCACGGCGAACTCAGGGATCGCTGTGACGACGGCATCCGGCTCGGCGCCGACTGGCGCAGCTTCGGTGCGATGCCGCGTCGGCACTGCGGCACGCTCGAGTTCGTGCAGTCGCGCCAGCGCGGCGGCATCCGCCCCGATGTCGGCGGCGGGGCCATACGCGCGGCGCCGCAGGGCCGCGAGCTCCGCAGTCTCGGCGGGCGTCATCGTCCGGGTCTCCACGGGCCCATTATGTCGGGAGCGCGACGCCGCTCGCGCGAGACGCCCTGACACCTCAGGACCGCGGCAGAGCCGGGCGCTAGCCTCGGGTCATGGCAGACATGCCCCGCGCCGACATCACCGTCGATACCGCCACCGTGGCCTCCCTCGCCGCCATCGCCCGCGCGTCGGTGCCCGACGCACCCGCAGACGACCCGGTGTGGCTCGTGAACGGCTGGGACTGCAGCATGTGGCGGTGGGGTGAGCATCTGGCCCTGCGCGTGCCGCGCCGGGAGATCGTGGTGCCGGCGGTGCTGAGCGAGCAGCGATGGCTGCCGATTCTCGCACCCGCGATCGACCGGGATGGGGTGCGATTGTCTGCGCCGATCTTCGCGGGTGAACCGACCGCACGCTTCCCGTGGCCGTGGTCGGTGGTGCCGTGGATCGATGGCGCGTCCGCGATGGCCGAGGCCCGGTCGGATCGCACCGCGTGGGCTGCACAACTTGCCGAGACGATTGCCGCTCTGCACGTTCCGGCCGACGCCGCCGCACCGCACAATCCCTACCGCGGCGGCCCACTGTTCGAGCGGGACGCCGGGGTGCGTGCCAACCTCGACGCCCTCGCCGCCGTCACCGATGGCGATGCCCGCATGCTGTGTCGGCTGTGGGAAGAGGGAGTCCGGGCGTCTCCGTGGGCCGGCGCACCGGTATGGGTTCACGGCGATCTGCACCCCGGGAACCTGGTCATCAGAGACGGGAGGCTGGCGGGCGTGATCGATTTCTCCGACCTCACCGCCGGCGACCCCGCCTACGACCTGGCGGTCGCCTGGCTCGCATTCGACGAGGCCGGACGCGAGATCTTCACGCGCGCGCTCGCCTACGACGCCCACACCTGGGTGCGATCGCGCGCGTGGGCGGCGGCCATCGGCGCGATGCTCATCGCGCACAGCGACGATTCCCCGGAGTACCGGGCACTCGGTCGCGAGATCGTGGGCGAATTGCGGAACAGCAACGCCCGTTAACGAGAAAACCCCGGCTCACCGGGGGATTCCCAAATTGCTGCGATACCTGGACTCGAACCAAGAACAACGGTAGGGCGTCGAGGTGACGACTCCCCCATCGTGTTGCCGCATGATTCCGCGGATTTCCGCGGTTTTCATGGGCTCGTTATAACGGCTGGCACCGGCGTGAACGGGCTGATCCTGGGTCGTTTGAGGGTTTCTGGTCTCGTTTCTGGTCACGGTGGCGGGGTGACCTCCGAGGCCCTCGCGAGGTCACGCCGACGATGGACAGGGCGCCTTTTGTCGAGCCATTCGACG
Source organism: Microbacterium sp. zg-B96 (assembly GCF_030246865.1). Taxonomy (NCBI): domain Bacteria; kingdom Bacillati; phylum Actinomycetota; class Actinomycetes; order Micrococcales; family Microbacteriaceae; genus Microbacterium; species Microbacterium sp. zg-B96. Next base: position 1,803,068 of record NZ_CP126738.1, read on the forward strand.
CGGATGAGATCCGCCGGGAAGCCAGGAACTATTCACTCACGGAGCATCAGCGCAAATGGGATGCGCCATTCAAGTCCAGAACCGCGCCGGAGGCCCATTGAGCTTGCGGTGACGTTAGGTACATCACTGCGGCAGCGATCTCGTCAGGAGTACCCACCCGCCCGAAGGGACTTTGCGCGCGGATACCGTCGCCCCCCTCCCCCGCCAGGGCCGAGGCCTGCCGCTCGGTGCTGATGAAGCCGGGGGCAACGGTGGTCACGCTGATGCTGTGCGGCGCCAACGCAACTGCCATCGACTGGCCAAACGCATGCAAGCCGGCCTTCGCTGCGCCGTAGGCAGGGAAGTCGGGCTCACCACGGTTCGCGCCGCGAGAGCCGACATTGACGATCGCGCCGGGGCGATCTGCCGCAATGAGGCTCTGCGCCACGAGGTAGGTCACGTTAGTGGCAGCGAGCAGGTCGACGTCGATCATCCGTCGCCAGATGTCCACCCAGGTGCTGTAGTCGGTGTCTGCAACGCGGTGGGAGGTAGCGGCGGTTGGGGCGAGTGCCGCATTGTTCACGAGGACCTCGATGGTTCCGAGGGCCTCGTTTGCTTCCTCGAAAACACTCTGCGCTGTCGCAGGGTCCGAAAGATCCCCAGCGACGAGGACGTGGCCGTTCCCCTCGAGCTCCTGGAGAGTGCGCTCCGCTGCGGTGCGATCGCGACCGTAATGCACGGCGACACGGTCGCCCCGCGCACTTGCGGCCACGGCGATTGCGCGTCCGATCCCTCGGGATGCTCCCGTGACGAGCGTGGATGCCATAGGTCGTGTCTCCTTATTGTTCCGACGCATTGAAGTTCAGGAAGATCGCCGGAGCCTGACCCGATTTCCCGGACGGTTCTTGTGTGTTGATCATGCCGCGATTTCGGTGGCCGGGTTCGGGGCCGCGCCGCCAGCGCGCCATCTCAAGCGCGTCGACGACGAGCTCGGCGGTGATCCGGTCGCTGATCGACCAGCCCACGATTCGGCGGCTGAACGCGTCGATGACGGCGGCGCAGTAAACCCACCCGTCGCGGGCGCGGTGCTGCGTGATATCGCAGAACCAGAGCCGGTTAGGCGCATCCGCGCGGAACCGCCGCTTCACGAGATCCTCGTGCGCCGCGGTGTCCTGCTTCCAGCCACGGCGCTTGCGCCGATGCGAGACACCGACCATCCCGCCGAGCCGCATCAGCCGTGCGACGCGTTTGCGGCCGACGTGAACACCGAGTCCGAGCCGCAGCCGCGCCACCAATGCGGTTGACCCTGCAGCCGTCGTCGACGAGCTCGTGGAGGGCGATCCTGCGTTCGACCAATCGTTTGCCGACGATAGACGGCACGACGTCACCCCGGCCTCCCTGCACGCTGAGCACCGCCGGGTGGGTCGACGGGTACAACGCCAGACGTCTGCATTCGGCCCTCGACAACGTCCGCCCGACGAATTCGAGGCCGCGTACCACGCTGGCCACAAAACGCCAGTCCAACCCGTGCTGGCACCCGCATAGGAGCGCAAAGAACCGGGAACGGTTCGCGCTGAGCAGCATATGTAGCCACCGAATTCCCCATCCGTGGCTATCATCCGTGAATATATGGTGTGGTTAGCACACACTTTCACCGGGTTCGAACGGAACCCGCGAGGCTGGGACGGGAACCGCCTTGGTAACTCTCTTGGGGCGTCGCGCAGAGGGCGACGCGGTCGACCACTTGCTCGTCGGGGCGCAGGCCGGCCGCAGCGGGACGCTGGTGGTGCGAGGTGAAGCCGGCATCGGCAAGACCGCATTACTCGAGCATGCCCGTTCCCTTCCATGGGCGCGTCTCGGAGCCGGTCTTGAGGGCGAGCGCCGATAAGCTGACCCTCCACGGGTCCGTGGTCCTGGGAGGGCGTGCCCGTTGCCTAGTCGGAAACAGTTTCTGGACCTAACTCACGGCGTGGTCAGCCAGTTCGTCAGTCGCTCGAACGATATCGATGGCCTGTGGGGTGTGGGTATCCTGTCGAAATCCCTCTCGGACGCATCCAAGAATGACATCACTTATGACCTCCTGAACTCGGCTGATGCACTCGCGGCTCGGGCGGTCATCTGGCTTCGTCGAAGGATCGTGGATACGCAGGTGCCCCGGCAGTGGATCGATGGCGCGTATCTGCGCGTGAGCTTCACGCGTGGCGTGGAGCCGCCCGCTGACGACGTCACTCGCATTGCCTGGGAAGCCGGTGTCCCGGTCCACAGGGTCGTCGTCACCGCGACGATCACCGACGACCGAGGACGCGACTGGGAGTCAAAAGCCACGACATGGTGCTGGGATGTGGCCGCTTTCCCCGCGCTGCGCTCGGCGCGACGCGAGCGCGGCACGTTTGCGCGTCTCACCCGCCTCTTCCAGCCTGCCCGTCGCGGCAGCTAGCGACGGGGACCAGCGCCCGGCCTCAGGACCGTCTCGGGCGGGTGCAGCTCAGCGATCCTCGTTCGAACACCCGCAATGACCCGATCGCGGGCGGCCCGGCGACGTCGCCGGAACACTTGATCTTGATCTGCGACCGGCTTCTGCAGAAGTGTTGGGTTACTCGTGAGGAGCACGATCGTCTGAATCGTGCCGGTGCCAGTCTTCAATGGGACGCACCAGATGGTGACGGGTGGGCTCGTTACCGACGCGCGGAGGTTGTCGCCCATCGCCTCCCGCCGGGCGATCACGGGATCCGCGATTGACCGCAGTCGTGCCGGATCCGCATCGAACGGCGGCTGAGTATCTACAAGACCAGACCCACCAAGGTGATGACCACGGTCAGAACGACCGCCGCGCCACTGACTCGTCCGCGGAATCGGGCCGGAATCAGCACGGCGGTCAACGTCAGCACGAAGACGCCGACCAACGCGAATGGTGCGGCCACCGCGAGGCTGTAAAGGGCGATGGACCCGGGGTCAAGAAGATCGATCAGCATCCAGGCAATTCCACCCATGAGCACCATGAGGCCGACGGCGAAGAGCGGCGCGACCACGCGCGGTTGGCGGAACGCGTGCTGAATCGCGATCGCGCTACCTCCGAACAGGGCCCCACCGGCAGACCAGGTAGCCAATAGTCCCGCGACGCTGGCGAGTTCCGACCCGGGCACGGTGAGACTGACGATGCTCCCGGCCACGAGGGCCACGGCACCCGTCAAACCGGCGGGAGCCGGCCACCGGCGGAAGAACAATTGCCACGTGAGGGCACCGTTCATTGCCCTCACGGACGGAAACGCGGGTTCAGCCAAGGATCTTCCTTACGCAGCTTCGGCCCCAGCATGCCTCGCATGTGCGAACCGGGCTCCCCTGGGGGCGGAATCATCTCGATGGCACTGAACACGATCACTTCCTGTTGTGCCGTGTCAGTGCGCGGATAGATCGTCTCGCGCCACTGCCATACGGCGAGGGCCTGCGCTTGGCTTGCCTCTGGAGACATCATCCAACGGACGACATCCGGAAACAGCAGATGCGCCAGCACCTCACCATCGTTGTCGTCGAGACTCTCTTGAAGCAGCGGGCGCAAGAACGGAAACTCGAAGAAGAGCGCCCCAGCGAGAGCGACATTGCTGGCATTCACCGCAAAGCTCTCCGCTCGCTCGCTCATGAGACTATTCGCACTTGCCTGTCACCTTATTCGGCGTCCGACAAGATTGGGAGACTACGACGAATACGCCAAGAAGAGACCTCGCGCCACGGCACGGGGAGAGGCTTGCGTCGACCGCGAACTCCGCGGATGCGCTGATCGCGTATCTGGCGTGCCCCAGGCAGGTGCAGGGTGCACGCCCCGCGTGGCTGATGGTTCCGGTGGTCAGTCTCCTGCTCGGCGCGCCGCAGGGCATCGAGCAGATCCCGCCCATCGCGGAGATTATCGCCCGCCACCCCACCAAGGAGGGATCTCATGCGCGCCGGACCACCGCGGCCCCCGTGACAGACCACGCGTGACCACGCACCGCGACGCGGAGGTCCATGCGGCTCAGCCTGGGACCGCGAGCTACCGCCGGATATAGTGCCGCGCAGGAGGATCGGCCTACGGACGGCCGCGCGGGTTCAACCTCGTCCTTGACAGCCATGTACATTTCGACTTATGAGCTCACGACGCTTCGTGGCACCGACCCTGGTCGCGACCGTACTGTTCTTGACATCGTGCTCGGCAGCCGAGTTCGCGCGCGAACAGACTGCAGAGGATCGGCCAGATTCTGTCGTCGACGGGTCCGCCGGCGAAGTCGACGTCGCGACTCTTCGTCACGTCGGAAAGGCAGATGAGTACGACGTCTATTTCGCGCGCGGATCTGACGACAGCGGCAAGCTGTGCCTCTCGCTCGTTCTTGATGAGGTGTGGCAGAGCACGGACTGCGAGCGTGACTATGTATCCGTCGAGATCAGCGACAGCGCAAGCGTCGCGGCCGAGATCAACCACCGTGGCGGGGAAGGTCGGGAAATGCTCTCCGAGAACGTCTGGATCAGCCGGAAATAGCTACAAAGCAGCGGACGCTGGTGTGTACGGGTAGGGATCCCCTTGCGTGCATAGCTCGATCGAGGCAGGGTGCACGAATTGGGCGGACTCGGGCGCAGACTGGGCGGACTTTCGCTCCGGCGTCGCCTCCAGCAAGATCACCGCGTGCGGCACACTCGCTCGTGCGCATTGGATGCCCTTGATCACCCACCGCGATTCTGGGTTGTGACTTGGACGTATCGAGCATCAGAAGCCCTCGCGCCGAAAACGATGGTTGACCGGTTGAGACCACCATCGTTTTCGCGGACATGGAACGTCAAGCGACGCGTAGGGCTGCCAGCCATGTGTCGCGGTGGGAGCGCACGTAGTTGTCTACCGCCGACCAATGATCGCCATGGCCGGCGGTGAACATTGATGCCCAGGGTTCCTCGCCAGCGTCGTGAGATGTGCTCAGCAGATCGTGCATTGCGGTCGTGCGCTCACCCATGGTGTCGGGGAGGAGACGTCGCGTACGGTCGTCTGCGCGGTAGCCGTCGACGAATGCTGCGAGGTCGCTCGCGGCCCGGAGCGGGTCGCGGGTTGGCTCGGAGAGCGTGAATGCCTGTGCGGAGTAGGCCAAGTCCCAGGCGCGGGTGCTGGGAGCGGCCGCGTCCCAATCGATAAACACCCATCGGTCGCCGACCAGCAGGTTCCAGGGAGCGAGGTCGTTGTGGCAGACGAGTTCCGCGGCGGGCGCGGGTATCGCTGTTTCCCAGATGGCGTCAGCCGGCGGTGTATACGTTTCGCTCGCATCGTGGATGGCTCGCACCATCGCTCCGACCCGGTGAAGGTCCGCTCGAGAAAGCGGATCGGCGTCGATAGCGAGCACTCCGGGAACAAACTCTTGTATCTGTCGCCCCGCGTCGTCCCTCCCCATCGGAGCCGGTGCATCCACCCCGGCTGAACGGAGTGCATCTACGAAAGCAACGACGCTCCCCGTCGAAGCCGCCCAAGGCTTGCGAACAGTGTCGCCAACTCGAACAACGGTGTCCCCGCTCGCATTGCCACCCGTCAAGGGTTCCTCTTGAGTCACGCAACCTCCCAACCTCACTGTGACGCACAGTAGCCCGATATCGACCGGGGTTCGAAACCGGTCGGCTTCGTTGGTCGCGCTTTTATCGAGCGAGCTGCCATCCGGGCGGCACGCCAAGGTCGTGGCGTCGCCCACGGATCGAGTGATTGCGTCGCGCTCCGCGGCGACGTCAAGCAGCGATACAGCGCGAGCTCGATGACATTGAGGAGTCTCTCCAATCCCCAGAGTTCGAACGTCACGCTGTCTACGGCGTCCATGCGCAGTAGGTGCGCACGGCGTCGACCCACCACTCGAAGGAAACCGGAGCGAAGTCCAGCCAGTCGAGGCACTCCGCCACGACACATCGTTGGATGGGTCAAAGTGATGGCATTGCGATGACGTGATCAAGGGCTCCTTAGCACGCGCTCACGTCATCACGAAAGTCAAGGGCATACGTCGCGTATATGACGGCGGAACCGTCGGGATGGTAGTCATGGGTCGAAGAGATCTCGGCAAGAAAGCGGAAACCACTTCGTTCGGCCACCCGCACTGAAGCAGTGTTCAGGGGTTGCGCGCGGATAATGGCTCTCTTGCCGATGTTCATACCCGCAAGGTAATCGCAAAGCAGAAGCACGGCAGATGTTGCTACGCCCCGCTGGCGTGCCCAAGGATGAATGGCATAGGAGATATTGACGTCGCCGGCGGCTGGCAGGTCGTCGGCGCCAGGGTCGAAGTCGATATAGCCGGCGAGCTTGCCCTCCAACCAAACTCCGAATCCGCGTTTACCGGTGGCGCGGCTGGCATTGTCCGCCAGCATCGCAAAGTGCCGACGCGTCGAATCATGGGTTGCTGGCTGCCCAGACAGCCACCGAACTACCTCGTCGTCCTCGCCCGCGTTGTGTGCGTCGACGTCTACGCCGGTAAGTGGCCGCAGTTCGATCATGAGCACAGATTACCGTTGGAGACGCCTGCGCCTCCGTCAAGTGTCATCAGCAAACCTGGGCCGGAATATGCACACCGCACTGATGCGATGAGGGTTCCGCCTAAGGGACCCGCAGCGTCGCCGTGCCGCTAAAGACAACTGCGTTGGACCCACACTTTTGCGAGACAGTCAGGAAGGGTCGGGTGTCTCCTAACCTGACTGTCTCAAAACGCATGCGATTCGACACGGAGCGATCGCAGAACACCGCCAAAGAGCGCTGAACTCCGCACGACCTGCCACTACGGCGCCGGCGTACAGCGCGTCGCGCCCAGACGACCCGACCGCAGCAATGCCCGATGATCGCCCCCGAAACGAGCGCCGCGTGAGTCAGCGCTGATCCACAGCCGCACCAACGTCCGCGGGCGCCGCCGGAGATCGTGTCGCGAGCATCCCGTCGCGATATCGTGCAGCTCACCGGCGTCGTCGCGTATCCGCCCGCGGGCGCGATACCGCCCGTGGGCGAGCGTGGTGATCTGCACCGCGCCCACCTCCCCGGCGGGGATCCGCGGCCTAGGCATGCCGGTGCTCCCGGGCCCAGGCAAACACGTCAGCCGGGTCGTAGCGCACGTGCCGGCCGAGCTTCAGGTACGGCGGACCGTGGTGGGTGAGCCGCCAGTCCTCCAGCGTGCGTTCGGGCACTTGCAGGAGCTCGGCGATCTCCGTCTGGGTCTTGAACCCGAGGGGGCCGACTGTCGATGCGTCCATGCTCGCAAGGTGCGCCGGATTGTTCCGGGGCAACCCGTACGGCACCGTGTTCCCGCGTGGCAATCGGGACGCTACTACTCCGCGAGGATGCTCGCGCGAGTATTTGGTCTCGTTTCTGGTCTCCGGGCCGTTTCGGCCGCTCAGATGACTCTGAAACGAGGTGGGATTCTGTGGCGGAATCCTGCGGATTTTCTTGCTGGGGTACCTGGACTCGAACCAAGAACAACGGTACCAGAAACCGCCGTGTTGCCAATTACACCATACCCCATCGGTTTGAAGTCGCCCTCGCACCGAAGATCAAGCTTAGCGGATCGGCGGCCTGGGCACCAATCCGCGCGGGTCAGCCAGCCCGATTGACCAAGGCACCCAGGCGACGCATCGTCTCGGCCTTGCCGAGCAGCTCCATCGACTCGAACAGCGGCGGCGACACGCGGCGGCCGCTGAGTGCGACCCGCAGCGGCCCGTACGCGATGCGCGGCTTCAGCCCCAGTCCCTCGATCAGCGCCGAGGCCAGGGCTTCCTGCACCGCGGCGGTCGTGAACGACTGCTCCGGAACGAGCTCGAGTGCGCTCACCGACGCGATCAGCACTTCGTTCGCGTTCGCCGGCAGACCCTTGAGCGCGTCGTCCTGGTAGGTGATCTCGTTCGTGAAGAGGAAGCCGAGCAACCCGGGCACGTCACCCAGCAGCTGCACCCGCTCTTGGACGAGCGGGGCGGATGCCGTGATCATCTGCTGCTGCTCGGGGGTCGGCGGGTCCGCGACGACACCCGCCGAGACGAGGTACGGCACGATGCGTGCGGCGAAGTCTGCGGCATCCAGCATGCGGATGTGGTCGCCGTTGATCGACTCGGCCTTCTTCTGGTCGAAGCGCGCCGGGTTGGGGTTGACGTCGGCGATGTCGAAGGCTGCAATGAACTCCTCGAGCGAGAACACGTCGCGGTCGTGCGAGAGCGACCAGCCCAGCAGGGCGAGATAGTTCAGCAGCCCCTCGTGGATGAAGCCGCGCTCACGCTGCAGGAACAGGTCGGCCTTGGGATCCCGCTTGGAGAGCTTCTTGTTGCCCTCCTCCCCCAGCACCAGCGGCATGTGACCGAAGCGCGGCACGAAGGTGGTGACCCCCGCGTCGATGAGCGCGCCGTACAGGGCGAGCTGGCGTGCCGTCGAGGGCATGAGGTCCTCACCGCGGATGACGTGGGTGATGCCCATGAGGGCGTCGTCGACCGGGTTGGTGAAGGTATACAGCGGCTGACCGCCGGCGCGCACCACGACGAAGTCGGGGAACGAACCAGCCGGGAAGGTCACTTCGCCGCGGATGAGGTCGACGTAGGTCAGATCCTCGTCGGGCACCCGCAGGCGCCAGGCCGGCTCGCGGCCCTCGGCACGGAACGCGGCCTTCTGCTGGTCGGTGAGGTCGCGGTCGTAGTTGTCGTAGCCGAGCTGCTTGGCGCGACCGTTGGCCTCGTTGCGAGCATCGATCTCTTCGGCCGTCGAGTACGACTCGTACACCGCGCCGGATGCGATCAGCTGCTGCAGCACGCCGGCGTAGATGTCGCCGCGCTGGGACTGGCGGTACGGCGCGTGCGGGCCGCCCTTCTCCACACCCTCGTCCCAGTCGATCTCGAGCCACGTGAGCGCGTCGACGAGCTGGCGGTAGCTCTCCTCGCTGTCACGGGCGGCGTCGGTGTCTTCGACGCGGAAGATCAGCTTGCCGCCGGTGTGGCGCGCGTACCCCCAGTTGTAGAGGGCCGTGCGGATCATGCCGACGTGCGGCAGGCCGGTGGGCGAAGGGCAGAAGCGGACGCGAACGTCGGCGCCGGCAGCGGTCGTGGTGCGGGGGTCTGGTGTAGACATCGCCTTCCAGCTTAGTTCTCGGCCGCCTCGGCCAGCGGCGCTCCTTTCGAGCGCCGCCCCGCCGGGGACAGCACGACCACGACGGCGACGGCGGCAAGGGCGACCAGCGCGAGTCCGCCGTACCCGATGAACCCGAGCACGCCGCCGGCGGCGATCGCGCCGAACGCGCCGACGAGGTTCATCGCCAGGTCACTGCGACCCTGCCGCTGGGTTCGTCGCGACTCGCTGGAGGACTCGGTCAGCAGTGCCGAGCCGGCGACGGTCGAGGCGCTCCAGCCCAGTCCGAGCAGTACGAGGGCGATGGTCACGAGGGTCGTCGAGCTCTGGCCGAGCGCGGCCACGATCAGGGAGAGCGTCAGCAGCCCTTGCCCGAGCAGGATCGTCGGCACTCGACCGGCGCGGTCGGCGAGAAATCCGAACAGCGGTGACAGCGCGTACATCCCGGCGATGTGCAGGCTGATCGTGAGCCCGACGATCGACAGCTCGGCGCCGTGGTGCATCAGATGCACCGGAGTCATCGACATGACCGCCACCATCACGCCGTGGCTCGCCGCGATCGCGGTGATCGCGTAGCGGGCGGCGGTCGGTTGATCGGCGCGGACGATGGCGCGCGCCACCGACGACGCCTCCCCCGCCAACCGGTGCGCCAGCAGCAGTGGGTCGGGCCGCAGCGCGACGAGGTACAGCGCCACCCCCAGCAACTGCGCGGCCACGGTGAACAGGTACGGTCCGGTCAGCTCCGGCATCCCCACCATCGCTCCCAGCGCCTCACCCGGTCCGACGAGGTTCGGGCCGAGCACCGCGCCGATCGTGGTGGCCCACACCACCAGCGACAGGTCGCGGCCGCGCGAAGCATCGGTGGCCAGGTCTGTGGCAGCGAAGCGGGACTGCAGGTTCGCCGCCTGCCCGGCGCCGATGAGCGCGAACGCCAGCAGCAGCAGCGGGAAGACGTCGAGCAGGACCGCCACTATCACCATGCCCACCCCGAGCAGGGCGATCAGCATGCCCGCCGACAGCGACAGGCGCCGGCCGCGGCGTGCCGCGAGCGAGGCGAGCGGCACCGCCAGCGCCGCAGCGCCCAGGGTCACCGCCGCCGCAGCCAGCCCCGACAGCGACTCGTCGCCGGACATCTCGGCGGCCAGCACCGCGCCCAGCGAGATCGTCGCGCCGAAGGCGATGCCGCCGAGCACCTGCCCGATCGCCAGCACCCCGATGGTGCGGCGCCGGATACTGTCGAGGTTCAGCCCGTCGGCACGGGTGGGTTCAGGCATCCCGCACGGGGTTGCGCAGAATCCCGAGCCCGGTGATCTCCACCTCCACGACGTCGCCCGCGACAAACGGGCCGACCCCAGCCGGCGTGCCGGTGAGGATGACATCGCCGGGCAGCAGTGTGAAGGCCGCCGAGGCGTAGGCGATCACGTCGGCCACCGAGTGCACCATGTCGGCGATGGCGCCGTCCTGGCGCACCTCGCCATTGACACGGGTGACGACGCGGGCGTCGCCGGCGGGATCGAAGTCGGTCTCGATCGCGGGGCCGAGGGGGCAGAACGTGTCGAAGCCCTTCGCGCGCGCCCACTGGCCGTCGCTCTTTTGAAGATCCCGCGCGGTGACGTCGTTGGCGATCGTGTAGCCGAATACGTAGTCCAGTGCCTTGTCGGCCGGGACGTTCTTGGCGACGCGTCCGATGACGGCGGCCAGTTCACCTTCGAAGTCGGTGCGCTCGGACTGCACCGGGCGCACGATGGTGTCGCCGGGACCGATGACCGAGGTGTTCGGTTTGAAGAACAGCAGCGGCGCGGCAGGAGCCTCGCCGCCCATCTCGGCGGCGTGGTCTCGGTAGTTCTTGCCGACGCACACGATCTTCGACCGCGGGATCACCGGGGCAAGCAGCGTCACCTCGGACACCGGCACCCGCTGGCCGGTGGTCTCGAATCCGGCGAACAGCGGATCGCCGGCGAGTACGACCAGATCGGTCTCGTCGACGATGCCGTAGGTGATGACGTCCTGGTGGCTGAAGCGCGCAATTCTCACTCGCCCAGCTTAGAGGCGTGTGCTCTCCGCGTCAGGCGTCCAGGCGCATGAGCCAGCCGTGACGGTCTTCGACGCGGCCGTACTGGATGTCGGTGAGCTCCTGGCGCAGGGACAGCGCGAGCTGGCCGGTCGGCTGCTCGTCGATGAAATCCGAGCCCTTGAGCTGCCCGATCGGGGCCACCACGGCGGCGGTGCCGCAGGCGAACACCTCGACGATGTCTCCGGATGCCACCCCCGCCCGCCATTCCTCGATCGGAACGTCGCGGCCGACCACGCGGTGCCCGCGATCGGAGGCCAGCTGCAGCAGGGAGTCGCGGGTGATGCCCTCGAGGATCGAGTCGGACTGCGGCGTGACCAGGGTGCCGTCCTTGTAGACGAAGACGATGTTCATGCCGCCGAGCTCTTCGACGTTGCGGTCCTGGTCGAGGAACACCACCTGGTCGCAGCCCTGCTCGTATGCCTCGGCCTGCGGCAGCAGGCTGGCGGCGTAGTTTCCACCGGTCTTCGCCGACCCGGTGCCGCCCTTGCCGGCGCGGGCGTAGTCCTCGCTGAGCCAGATCGACACCGGCTGCGCGCCGCCCTTGAAGTACGCCGCGACGGGGCTGGCGATGAGGTAGTACGCGACCTTGTTGGCCGGCCGCACACCGAGGAACGCCTCCTTGGCGAACATGAACGGCCGCAAGTACAGACTCTGGTCCTCGCCGGAGGGCACCCAGTCGGCGTCGACGGCGATCAGTTCGCGCAGCGACTGCAGGAAGTACTCCACCGGCAGCTCGGGAAGCGCCAGCCGGCGCGCGCTGCGCTGCAGGCGGCGCGCGTTCTGGTCGGGGCGGAACGTGTGGATCGACCCGTCAGCGTGACGGTAGGCCTTGATGCCCTCGAACACTTCCTGTCCGTAGTGCAGCACCGCCGCGGCCGGGTCCAGCGAGATGGGACCGTACGGCTGCACGCGCGGGCGGTGCCAGCCGCCGCGCACCGACCAGCAGATGTCGACCATGTGATCGGTGAAGACGGTGCCGAACGCCGGATCGCGCAGGATCTCGGCCCGCTGGGCGGGCGTCTTGGCCGCGAGGTTGCGGGTGCGGGCGAACTCGAGGGGCGCAAGCCCGGCGTCGGAGTCGAGGAGAGTCATGTCAAGTCCTGTCGTGGGGCGCCGACGGCGCGGATATCAGGGTACGCCTGCGTCAGGCGAGCCGAGCGGCGATCGCGTCGCCGATCTGCGCCGTGGTGCGGGAGTTGCCGTCACGGGCGGCGATGTCCTCTTCGGCGGCGCGGATCACGCGCTGTGCCTCGCCCTGCAGCCCGAGGTGATCGAGCAGGAGAGCGACCGAGAGGATCGCGGCGGTGGGATCGGCCTTCTGCTGTCCGGCGATGTCCGGAGCCGATCCGTGCACCGGCTCGAACATCGACGGGAACGCACCGTCGGGATTGATGTTTCCCGAGGCGGCCAGACCGATGCCTCCGGTGACGGCGCCGGCCAGATCGGTGAGGATGTCCCCGAACAGGTTGTCGGTGACGATCACGTCGAAGCGATCCGGGTTCGTGACCAGGAAGATCGTCGCCGCGTCGACGTGCAGGTAGTCTACGGCCACCTCGGGGTGTTCTGTGGCGACGGCATCCACAATGCGCTTCCACATGCCGCCGGCGTGCACGAGAACGTTGGTCTTGTGCACCAGGGTCAGCCGCTTGCGGCGTCGCTCGGCGAGGTCGAAGGCGTAGCGGACGACCCGCTCGATGCCGAAGGCGGTGTTGACGCTGGTCTCGTTGGCGACCTCGTGCGCGGTGCCGGTGCGGATGGAGCCGCCGTTGCCGACGTAGGGCCCCTCGGTTCCTTCGCGCACGACGACGAAGTCGATGTGGCCGGGGCTGGCCAGCGGGCCCGGCGCGCCCGGGTAAAGCTTGGACGGACGCAGGTTCACGTAGTGGTCGAGGGCGAAGCGCAGCTTCAGCAGCAGCCCCCGCTCGATGTTGGCATCCTTCAGTCGCGGGTCGCCCGGCACTCCCCCGACGGCGCCGAGCAGGATCGCGTCGTGCGCCGCGATGGCGGCGAGGTCGTCGTCGGTGAGGGTGTCGCCGGTGGCGAGGAACCGCTCGGCGCCGAGCGAGAAGCGCGTCTTGTCGAAGGTCACGTCGGAGCGCGCTGTGACGGCGTCGAGCACCTTCTCCGCTTCGGTGGTCACTTCGGGGCCGATGCCGTCACCGGCGATGACGGCGAGCTTGACGACGCGCGACATGACACTCCTTTGCGGGGGCGCGCTCGCGTGTCAGTGGTCGACGCGCTCGCGCGCAGGGCGGGATGTACCCAGGGTAGTAGCCGCGATGATGGCCGCGATGACGACCAGGCCGGCACCGATCAGTGCGGTCACCCCGACGCCGGCGTCGAACGCGTGCGCCGCGGCGGTCTGCAGCGCCTCGGCGGTGGCCGGGTCCAGGCCTTCCGCGGCGCTCATGGCCCCGGCGAGGGTCTCCCGCGAGGCGGCGGCGACGTCGGCCGGGAGACCGGCCGGCAGCAGGATGCCGGTGCGGTACAGCGCGGTCAGGATGCCGCCGAGCACCGCCGTGCCCAGCACCGCACCCAGCTCGTACGCCGTCTCCGACACCGCGCTGGCGGCCCCAGACTTCGCCGGTGGGACGCTGGCGAGAATGAGGTCGTTCGAGACGGTCTCTGCCGCGCCGATGCCGAGCCCGAGGAGCGCGAACGCGCCGATCAGGAATCCCAGCGCGTTGTCGGCGGCGGTGAGGGCGACCATGACGTACCCGGCGACGGAGAACACCAGTGCCACGCTCACCACGATCCGCGCGTCCACCCGGCGCGCGATGGGCACCACGAGCAGTCCCGACGCGATCATTGCGGCCATGCCCGGGACGAGGGCGAGCCCGGCCTGCATCGGTGAGAGCCCGACGATCAGCTGCAGATGCTGCGAGACGAAGAAGAGGAAGCCGACCAGGGCGACCACACTGAGCAGGTTGACCAGCAGCGCACCGCTGAAGGTGCCGCGACGGAACAGGCGCATGTCGAGCATGGGCGATGAAGTCCGCAGCTGTCGGCGCACGAACAGCGCCCCGCACAGCGCACCCACGACGAGCAGCACGAGGGGCAGCAGTCCGGCTCCGTGGACGGCGAACTCCTTGATCGCGTAGACGAACGGCACCATGGTCGCCAGCGACAGCACGATGCTGAGCGGGTCGATGCGTCCCGGGTGCGGATCGCGGCTCTCGGGCAACAGCAGCGGCGCGAACACCAGCAGCGGCACCAGCACCGGAACCGACAGCAGGAACACCGAGCCCCAGGAGAAGTGCTCGAGCAGGATGCCGCCGACGATCGGGCCGAGCGCGGCACCGGCGGAGAACATCGCCGCCCACACCGCGATGGCGAACCGGCGCTGGTCGCGGTCGGTGAAGATGCTGCGCAGCAGAGAGAGTGTGGACGGCATGAGCATGGCACCGAACACACCCATCGCGGCCCGCGCCGCGATGAGGAGCGTGGCCGTCGGGGCGAAGGCGGCGAGCACTGAGACGGCGGCGAAGCCGGTGGCGCCGATCATCAGCATCCGGCGCCGGCCGAACCGGTCGCCAAGGGTGCCCATCGTCACCAGCAGCCCCGCAAGGACGAGCGGATAGGCGTCGATGATCCACAGTTGCTCGGCGCTGGTGGGCGCGAGGTCGCGCGCGATGTCAGGCAGCGCGAAGCTCAGCACCGTGTTGTCGACGGAGACCAGGAGCACCGGCAGCATCAGCACGACCAGCGCGGCCCAGCCGCGCCAGCCCACACGAGCGCCACGGCTGTCGGCGAGGCGGATCTCTTCAGTAAGTGTCATCATCATTTCTTTACCGTCCAGCCGGTATAGTAACAGGGATCAGCCGAGAGAGGACTGTCATGAGCCGGCCACCCCGCGCCCGAGAGGGCGTGCTCGACGCGTTCGAGTCGCTGCTCATTTCCGACGGCGCCCGCGGCGCGACGATGGACGCCGCCGCGCACGCGGCCGGCGTCTCCAAGGGCGGCCTGCTCTACCACTTCGCCTCGAAGGAGGCGCTGGAATCAGCCCTCCTGCTGCGCATGGAAGCCCTCGCCCGCGACGACGTCGCGGGGATGTTGGAGGCTCCGGAGGGCATCGTCGCGGCGTTCCTGCGGTCGAGTGTCATGGACGACTCCCCGCTGGATCGCGCGCTGATCGCGGCATCCAAGCTCGCGCAGAACGGCAGCGCGGCGGCAATCGATGCGCTGCGCCGGGTGCGGGAACTGTGGGAGCAGGCGCTGCGCCCGCACACCCGCGACGAGACCGCGCTGCAGCTCGTGCTGCTGGTCAGCGATGGGCTTTACTTCAACAACGCGCTCGGCACCGGAGCCGTGCCCGGTCCGGTGCCGCAGGGCGCTGACATGGACGCCCTGATCGCGCTGGTCGAGCGGGCGATCTCGGGCTGAGGGTTAAGACTCGGTGATCTCGATCTGACGGAACAGGTCGGCTTGAATGGCCGAGCGCACCTCGTCGAGCACGTCATCGGCCACCGGCGAGTCGACTGTGAGCACCGAGAGTGCCTGTCCCCCGGCGGCACGACGGGCGATCTGCATGCCGGCGATGTTGATGCCCGCCTCGCCGAACTTCTGTCCGTAGACCGCGACGATGCCGGGCCGGTCGGTGTAGAGCATGACGATGTGGTGCCGTTCGATGGGCAGCTCCACGGCGTAGTCGTTGATGCCCACGAGCTTCTCGATCTGCTTCGTGCCGGTGAGCGTGCCCGACACCGACAGCTGCGAGCCGTCCGAGAGGGCGCCGCGCAGGGTGATGACGTTGCGGTACTCGTCGGAGCGGTCATCGACGATCAGGCGGCATTCGATGCCGCGCTGCTCGGCCAGCAGCGGCGCGTTGACGTACGACACGGTCTCGCTGACGACGTTGGTGAACACGCCTTTGAGCGCGGCGAGCTTGAGCACGCTGACGTCGTACTGGCTGAGATCGCCGTGCACTTCCACGTCGAGGCTGGTCAGCGGCGAGTGGGCCAGGGCGCTGAAGATCTGACCCAGCTTCTCCACCAGCGGGATACCGGGGCGGACATACGGGTCGATCACGCCGCCGGCGACGTTGACGGCATCCGGGACGAGCTCGCCGCCGAGTGCAAGGCGCACCGAGCGCGCGACGGAGACACCGGCCTTCTCCTGCGCTTCGTCGGTCGAGGCCCCCAGGTGCGGGGTGACCACGACGTTGGGAAGGTCCAGCAGCGGCCGGGCGGTGCCGCCTTCGACCGGGGGCTCGCTGGTGAACACGTCCAGGCCTGCTCCGGCGATCTCGCCCGTGGTCAGCGCCGTGTACAGCGCCTCCTCGTCGATGAGCCCGCCGCGGGCGACGTTGACGATGTAGGCGCTGGGCTTCATGAGCCGGAACTGCTCGGTGGAGATCATGCCGGTCGTCTCGGGCGTCTTGGGCATGTGGATCGTGATGAAGTCGGACTGCTGCAGCAGGTCGTCCAGGCTCAGCAGCTGCACGCCGAGGTGCTGCGCGCGAGCGCTGGTGACATACGGGTCGAACGCGACGACGTTCATGCCGAACGCCTGCAGCCGCGAGGCGATGAGCGCGCCGATGCGGCCAAGGCCGATGATGCCGAGGGTCTTCTCATACAGCTCGACGCCGGTGTAGGCACTGCGCTTCCACTGGCCGTCCGCCAGCGAGTCATGCGCGGCGGGGATGCGCCGGGCGAGGCTGAGGATGTGGCCGATGGTCAGTTCGGCGGCCGAGATGATGTTGGATGTCGGGGCGTTGACCACCATGACGCCGGCCGTGGTGGCCGTCTTGATGTCGACGTTGTCCAGACCAACCCCTGCGCGTGCGATGACCTTGAGCGAGGGTGCCGCGGCGATCGCCTCGGCATCCATCTTCGTCGCCGAGCGGATGAGCACGGCGTGTGCGTCCGCGAGGGCGGGCAGCAGCGCGGCCCGGTCGGCGCCATCGACCTGGCGGACATCGAAGTCCGGCCCGAGGGCGTCGATCGTGGCGGGTGAGAGTTCTTCGGCGATGAGCACAACAGGCTGGGGCACGCTGGATCCTTCGATGTGGCAGCGCACGCGATCGCGTGCACCGCGACTGAGGGGAGATCCCCGTCACAGCGCCGGACGGGGGCGAAATCAGCCTATCGCGCGTGCACCGGTGGCTTTGACCGTGTGACGCCGGGGGTCAGGCGCCGAACAGTGCGGTGGTGACCGCGGCGTAGGCGAGTACGTCGAGCCAGAACACCGCGACGAACGCCAGGCCGGTGAGCATGACGGCCAGGTACGGCAGTGCGCGCCGGCGCCACCCGATGGCGAAGGCGGCGGCGAAGACCGCCGGGGCGAAGATCACCGGCAGCAGCAGTACGAACCAGCCGTACCCGGTGAGCCCGGCCACTCCCCCGGCTTGCTGCATCAGGAAGCCCAAGGCCGTCCAGAAGACGAACGCGTACAGCACCAGGAACACCCCGGCGATGACGGTGACGAGCCACATCGGCAGTGCGGTGCGGCGCGCGGGTGCGGGCGTCGCCGTGGGCGTCTCGGCGGTCACAGGGAGGCTCCCGACAGGACGAAGGGCCACGGCACGAGCAGCACGGCGCCGGCGGCGAGGAGGGTCAGTCGCACCCAGACCCGCGCGGAGCGGGTGAGCAAGAACACGGTGGCGAACCACAGCGGCGGGGCGGCGACAGCAAGCCAGAGCGTCACCTGGAAGGCGATCGGGTCGAGGAACAGTTGCGCCACCAGCTGCAGGTTGCGCGCGCCGAGCAGCCAGCCGAGGCAGAACAGCAGGTACACGCCGGCGAACACGCCGATGCCGACGAGCGCGGCGTTGCCCAGCGGAGCGGGCGCGTCGGCCGCGGTTTCGCTCTCGGTGGCGGGGCGGTCCGCTGCGGCATCCGTGTGTGGGGGGTGGTCGAGACGTTCGCTGCCCTTGCCGACGGCACGATACCCGGCGGGGAGCGGCGCGGCCGGGCCGGTGTTCCCTGCGAGCGTGGGATCGTCGTCGCCATCCCACGTGAGCGCATCATCGTCGGGTCGGGCCATGACTCCAGGGTATCCCGGCCGCCGCCCCGCGCTCGCGGGCGGGGGGCGGATGCCGGGATCAGCGGCGCCGGAACACGAAGCCGAAAGCCCGGCCCCGCTCGGGACCGGGCCTTCGTGCCGGGTGCGGCTACCGCGCGGACTTCTTGCGACCGACAGCGGACTGACCGGCGCCCTCAGCAACCTCAGCCGCCACGTCGACCACCGGCGCCGAATCCGCCGCGATGGCGGCGTGTGCGCGCGCGGCGCGGACGGCGTCGTAGGACGTGCCGTAATAGGCCGCTTCCATCAGCGTGCGCGTGTCGGCCAGCAGCGGCATGCGCGGGTTCGCCGGCGCGCACTGGTCGCCGTACGCGGCCATGGCCAGCTCATCGAGGCGACCGATGAACGACTCCTCCGGCACCCCCTGGGCCTGGAAGGAGTTCTCGATGCCGACCGCCTCACGCAGCCGCTCGATGGCGCGCGCGTAGGACTCGACCCCCTCTTCCGGCGTTTCGGCGGGCAGCCCGAGGTGCTTCGCGATCTGCTGGTACCGCTCCGGCGCGACGTAACGCTCGTACTTCGGCCACGCGGTGACCTTCGCAGGACGCTGTCCGTTGTAGCGGATCACGTGCGGCAGGTAGATCGCGTTGGTCCGCCCATGCACGAGGTGGAACTTCGACCCGGTGACGTGGGCCATCGCATGCACGATCCCGAGGAACGCGTTGCCGAAGGCCATGCCGGCGATGGATGCCGCGTTGTGCATCTTCTCCCGCGCCTGGATGTCTGCCGCGTCGGTGCTCCCAGGTCCCGCCTGCACGCTGCGCTGGATGTTCTCGAAGATGAGCTTGATCGCGTGCAGCGCGAGGCCGTCGGTGAAGTCGTTCGCGTACACCGACACGTACGCCTCGGTGGCGTGCGTCAGCGCGTCGAAGCCGGCGTCGGCGACGAGAAACGCAGGCAGCGCCGTGGTCAGCAGCGGGTCGACGATCGCCACCGACGGGGTGAGCGCGTAGTCGGCGAGCGGGTACTTCATCCCCGTCTCGTCGTCGGTGATCACCGCGAAGGGGGTCATCTCGGAGCCCGTGCCCGACGTCGTCGGCACGCACACCAGCTTCGCCTTCTCCCCCAGCTCGGGGAAGCGGAATGCACGCTTGCGCACGTCGAAGAACTTCTCGCGCATGTCGGAGAAGTGCACGTCCGGGTTCTCGTAGAGCAGCCACATGACCTTGGCGGCATCCATCGGCGAGCCGCCGCCGAGCGCGATGATCGTGTCGGGCTGGAAGTCCCTCATCTGTGCAGCGCCGCGCTGCACGCTGGAGACCGTCGGCTCCGGAGTGACATCATCGATGATCTGCAGGTGCACTCGGTTGGGCCGGCGACCGAGCACATCCAGCACTCGGTCGACGAACCCCAGCTTGGTCATCGTCGCGTCGGTGACGATGGTCACCCGTTCGATGCCCTTCATGTCGATGAGGTAGCGCAGCGCGTTGGGCTCGAAGTAGGTCTTGGCCGGCACCTTGAACCACTGCAGGTTGTTGTTGCGGCGCCCGACCCGCTTGATGTTGAGCAGGTTGACGGCGGAGACGTTGTTGGAGACCGAGTTGCGGCCGTACGAGCCGCAGCCGAGGGTCAGCGACGGCATGAACGCGTTGTAGATGTCGCCGATGCCACCGAGTGCCGCCGGGGCGTTCTCGATGATGCGCACCGCCTTGACGCGCGCGGCGAAATCCGCGATCACCGCGGGGTCGTTGCTGTGCACGGCGCCGGAGTGGCCCAGTCCGTCGAAGGCGACCATCTGCTCGGACAGGTCGATGCCTTCCTGCGCGTCGGCCGCGTGCAGCACCGCGAGCACAGGGGCGAGCTTCTCGCGCGTGAGCGGCTCGTGCGGACCGACACCGGTGACCTGCGCCAGCAGCACCGAGGTGTCCTCGGGAACTTCGAACCCGGCCATCTGCGCGATACGCGCGGCGGGCTGACCCACGACCGCGGCGTTGAGCTTTGCCTCCGCGCAGGAGGAGTCCTCGGCGCTGACGCCGAAGATGAGCTCTTCCAGCATCCGCTTCTCGTCGGCGTTCACCAGATACGCGTGCAGTCGCGCGAACTCCGCCATCGCCTCTTCGACGATGGGCGCGTCGAGGATGACGGCCTGCTCGCTCGCGCACACCATGCCGTTGTCGAACGATTTCGACAGCACGACGTCGTTGACGGCCCGAGCCACTTTCGCGGTGCGCTCGATGAACGCGGGCACGTTACCCGCGCCGACACCGAGTGCCGGCTTGCCGCACGAGTACGCCGCCCGAACCATGGCGTTGCCGCCGGTGGCGAGGATGAGCGCGACGCCGGGGTGGTTCATGAGTTCGCCGGATGCCGCCAGCGACGGCTCCCCGATCCACTGGATGCAGTCTGCCGGCGCACCGGCGGCGATCGCCGCGTCGCGCACGATCGTGGCGGCGGCGACGGAGCAGCGCTGGGCGGAGGGGTGGAAGGCGAACACGATGGGGTTGCGGGTCTTCAGCGCGATGAGCGACTTGAAAATGGTCGTGGACGTCGGGTTGGTCACCGGCGTGATGCCGCAGACCACGCCGACGGGCTCGGCGATCTCGGTGATTCCGGTGATCTCGTCGACCGAGATGACTCCGACCGTCCGCTGCTTGATGATCGAGTGCGTGACGTGCTCGCACGCGAACATGTTCTTCACCGCCTTGTCCTCGAACAATCCGCGGCCGGTCTCTTCGACCGCCATGACGGCGAGGTCGGCGTGGTGACTGAGCGCGGCCACCGACGCTTTGCGTACGATGTGGTCGATCTGCTCCTGGGTGAATGTCGCATAGGCGTTCAGCGCGTGTTGCGCCCGTGCCACCAATGCGTCGATCTCGGGGGACATTTTCTCTCCAACCCGGCGCGGACGCGATGACCGCGCCCTTGCTTCCCTCCAAGCATAGCGCTGTGGTCAGACCACAGGAAGAGGAAAAAAGAAATGGCCCGATCGCCACTCTCCCCGGTGAGGAGAAGCGGCGATCGGGCCGGAGCCGAGCCTGGTGGGTCGGCCGGTCCAGGGTCAGCGCGCGGCGTTGCCCTCGACGTAGTCGCTGTCGGTCTGCTTCCACGAGAACAGTGCTCGCAGGTCCTTGCCGACGGCCTCGATCGGGTGGGCGGCGGCCTTCTCGCGCAAAGCGTTGAACTCGACGGCGCCGTTGTCCTGGTCGTTGATGAACCGCTCCGCGAATGCGCCCGAACGGATGTCGGCCAGCACGGCCTGCATGTTCTCCTTGACGCGCGGGTCGATGACGCGGGGGCCCGAGACGTAGTCGCCGTACTCGGCGGTGTCGGAGATCGACCAGCGCTGCTTGGCGATGCCGCCCTCCCACATCAGGTCGACGATGAGCTTGAGTTCGTGCAGGACCTCGAAGTACGCGATCTGCGGCTGGTAACCCGCCTCGGTCAGCGTCTCGAAGCCGTACTGCACCAGCTGGGACACACCACCGCAGAGCACAGCCTGCTCCCCGAACAGGTCGGTCTCGGTCTCTTCGGTGAACGTCGTCTTGATGACGCCGGCACGCGTGCCGCCGATGGCCTTCGCGTACGACAGGGCGAGGTCCCAGGCGTGACCGGAGGCGTCGTTCTCGACGGCGATGATGTCGGGGATGCCGCGGCCGGCGACGAACTCGCGCCGCACGGTGTGACCCGGGGCCTTGGGGGCGACGAGGATGACATCGACTCCCTCGGGTGCCTGGATGTAACCGAAGCGGATGTTGAACCCGTGCGCGAACGCGAGCGTCTTGCCCTCGGTGAGGTGCGGCTTGATCTCGTCGTTGTAGATCGCGCGCTGGTGCTGGTCGGGCGCGAGGATCATGATGACGTCGGCCCACTCGGCGGCGTCGGCGACCGACTTCACCTCGAAGCCGTCCTCCTGGGCCTTCGCGATGGACTTCGAGCCGTCCTTGAGCGCGATGACGACCTGGACGCCGGAGTCCCGCAGGTTCTGCGCGTGGGCGTGGCCCTGCGAGCCGTACCCGACGATCGCGACCTTCTTGCCCTGGATGAGTGACAGGTCGGCGTCGGAGTCGTAGAAGATCTCGGCCATAGTGTGTGTTTCTCCTTGAGTGGGGGTTCTGTGGGTCAGCCGCGCAGGACGCGCTCGGTGATGCTCTTACCGCCGCGGCCCATGGCGACCATGCCCGATTGGGCGAGCTCTTTGACGCCGAAGGGTTCGACGGCGCGCAGGAACGCATCGACCTTGCCGCGGTCGCCGGTCACTTCCACGACCAGGGCGTCGGTGGCGTAGTCGACCACCGAGGCGCGGAAGAGGTTGACGACCTCGATCACGTTCGAACGCGTCTGGTTGTCGGCGCGGACCTTCACGATCATGTGTTCGCGCTGCACGGATGC
Organism: Microbacterium sp. zg-B96; assembly: GCF_030246865.1. Lineage (NCBI taxonomy): Bacteria > Bacillati > Actinomycetota > Actinomycetes > Micrococcales > Microbacteriaceae > Microbacterium > Microbacterium sp. zg-B96. The sequence goes on from NZ_CP126738.1 coordinate 1,825,546, forward strand.
CGCGGGGTCGAGCTCGACGATCTTGATGACGTTCACGAGCTTGTTCAGCTGCTTGGTCACCTGCTCCAGCGGGAGCTCCTCGACATCGACGACGACGGTGATGCGGGACAGCCCCGGCACCTCCGTGACGCCGACGGCCAGGGAGTCGATGTTGAACCCGCGGCGGGCGAACAGCCCCGCCACGCGGGTGAGTAGACCGGGCTTGTCCTCCACGAGGAGGCTCAGGACATGCTTGCTCATGCTCATGCCTCCTGATCGAAGGTCGGCGCGTGGTCGCGGGCGTACTGGACGTAACTGTTGCTGACGCCCTGCGGGACCATCGGCCACACCATCGCGTCCGCGCTCACCACGAAGTCGATGACCACCGGGCGGTCGTTGGTCTCCAGGGCCGTCTTGATCGCAGCATCCACGTCTTCCTCCTTCTCGACGCGCAGCGCGAGGCAACCGTACGCCTCGGCGAGCTTCACGAAGTCGGGAATGCGCACCGTGCCGTGGCCGGTGTTCAGGTCGGTGTTGGAGTGCCGGCCGTCATAGAACAGCGTCTGCCACTGGCGCACCATGCCCAGCGACGAGTTGTTGATGATCGCCACCTTGATCGGGATCTGGTTGATGACGCAGGTGGCGAGCTCCTGATTGGTCATCTGGAAGCAGCCGTCGCCGTCGATCGCCCACACGGCACGGTCGGGCTCGGCGACCTTCGCGCCCATCGCCGCGGGGACCGCGTAGCCCATCGTGCCGGCGCCGCCGGAGTTGAGCCACGAGTTGGGGCGCTCGTACTTGATGAACTGCGCCGCCCACATCTGGTGCTGCCCGACCCCCGCGGCGTAGACGCCCTCGGGGCCGGTGAGCTCGCCGATCCGTGAGATCACGTACTGCGGGGACATGTGGCCGTCGGTGGGCTGCGTGTAGCCGAGCGGGAACTCGTCACGCAATCCGTCGAGGTAAGACCACCACTCGTCGATGTCGGGGGCACCGGCGGCCGTGGCACCGGCGAATGCGGCATCCAGGTCGACCAGGACGTCCTTCAAGTCGCCCACGATCGGCACGTCGGCGGTGCGGATCTTCGAGATCTCCGCCGGGTCGATATCGACGTGCACGACCTGCGCGTTCGGGGCGAACAGCGACGCCTTGCCGGTGACACGATCGTCGAAGCGCGCGCCGAGCGAGACGAGCAGGTCGGATTCCTGCAGCGCGAGCACCGCCGGCACCGTGCCGTGCATCCCGGGCATGCCCAGGTGCTGCGGGTGCGAGTCGGGGAACGCGCCGCGGGCCATCAGCGTCGTCACGACCGGGGCTCCCGTGGCCTCGGCCAGGCGCAGCAGTTCGGCGGATGCCTGCGAGCGAATGACGCCGCCGCCGACGTACAGCACCGGCTTCTTCGCGTTGGCCAGCAACTGAGCCGCGGCTTGGATCTGCTTGCCGTGCGCCTTCGTGACCGGCCGGTAGCCGGGCAGGTCGACGCGGGGCGGCCAGACGAAGGGCGCCTCCTGCTGCTGCGCGTCCTTGGTGATGTCCACCAGCACCGGGCCGGGCCGGCCAGTGCCGGCGATCTCGAACGCAGCCGCGATCGCGGCGGGGATCTCCTCGGCGCGCTTGACCAGCAGCGAGTGCTTGGTGATCGGCATCGTGATGCCGACGATGTCGGCCTCCTGGAAGGCGTCGGTACCCATGAGGGTCGAGAACACCTGCCCGGTGATGCAGACGATCGGCACCGAGTCCATGTAGGCGTCGGCGATCGCGGTGACGAGGTTGGTGGCGCCGGGGCCGCTCGTCGCGATCGCGACGCCGATCTTGTTGGATGCCGAGGCGTAGCCCTCGGCGGCGTGGCCGGCGCCCTGCTCGTGACGCACCAGGATGTGACGGATCTTGTCCGTGTCCATGAGCGGGTCGTAGACGGGCAGGATCGCGCCGCCGGGCAGGCCGAACACATCGGTGACGCCCAGCAGTTCGAGCGAGCGGACGACGGCCTGCGCGCCGGTGATCACGGGTGCCGTGGCGGCACGGGCGGGTGGCCGGGGAACGGCTGAAACGGTGTCTGAGGACATGGTGAATTACCTCGAGGTCCTGAAGTGGCGGCGGGCCTTAGCCCGTGACCGCGCCTTCGGCGGCGGAACGAACGAGCTTGGAGTACTTGGCCAGAACGCCACGGGTATAGCGCGGGGGAAGGGGTTCCCAGCCTTCTCGGCGGGAACTCAGCTCTGCGTCACCGACGAGTAAGTCGAGAGTGCGAGCCGCGATATCGACCCGTATCAGATCACCATCGCGCACGAAGGCGATGGGACCGGAGTCCACCGCTTCGGGTGCTATGTGGCCGATGCACAGGCCGGTTGTGCCGCCTGAGAATCTGCCGTCCGTCAACAGTAGTACATCCTTGCCGAGCCCGGCGCCCTTGATGGCGGCCGTGATCGCGAGCATCTCGCGCATGCCAGGGCCACCCTTGGGGCCTTCGTAGCGGATGACGATGACGTCGCCGGCGTTGATCTCCCCCGCCTCGAGGGCGTCCATCGCGCCACGCTCGCGCTCGAAGACCCGCGCGGGTCCCTCGAACACCGACGCGTCGAAGCCGGCGGTCTTCACGACAGCGCCTTCCGGGGCGAGCGAGCCGTGCAGGATCGTGATGCCGCCGGTGGCGTGGATCGGGTTGTCGAAGCGGTGAATGACCTCGCCATCGAGCGGGTCGGGGTTCAGATCCCGCAGGTTCTCGGCGAGCGTCTTGCCGGTGACGGTGAGTGCGTCGCCGTGCAGCAGGCCCTCGTCGAGCATGGCCTTCATGATAACCGGGATGCCGCCGTGACGGTCGACGTCGTTCATGACGTACTTGCCGAACGGCTTCATGTCCGCCACGTGCGGCACCTTGTCGCCGATGCGGTTGAAGTCGTGCAGCGTCAGGTCGACCTCGGCCTCGTTGGCGATCGCGAGCAGGTGCAGCACGACGTTGGTCGAGCCGCCGAGGGCCATCGCCAGGGCGATCGCGTTCTCGAACGCCTCCTTGGTGAGGATGTCGCGGGTCGTGATGCCGAGCCTTAGCAGGTTGACCACGGCCTCGCCGGAACGGTGCGCGAAGTTGTCGCGGCGCCGGTCGGCCGACGGCGGCGCGGCGGAGCCGGGCAGGCTCAGCCCGAGCGCCTCGGCGACGGAGGCCATCGTGTTGGCGGTGTACATGCCGCCGCAGGCGCCTTCGCCCGGTGCGATCGCGCACTCGATGCGCTTGAGGTCGGCCTCGCTCATCTTGCCGGCCAGGCACGCCCCGACCGCCTCGAACGAGTCGATGATCGTGACGTCCTTCTCGGTGCCGTCGCTGAGCTTGACCCAGCCCGGCGCGATGGAACCGGCGTAGAGGAAGACGCTCGACAGGTCCAGGCGCGCGGATGCCATGAGCATGCCGGGGATCGACTTGTCACAGCCGGCCAGCAACACGCTGCCGTCGAGGCGTTCGGCCATCATCACCGTCTCGACGGAGTCGGCGATGACCTCACGGCTCACGAGCGAGAAGTGCATGCCTTCGTGGCCCATCGAGATGCCGTCGGAGACCGAGATGGTGCCGAACTGCAGCGGGTAGCCGCCGCCGGCATGCACGCCTTCCTTGGCGCCCTGCGCGAGGCGGTCCAGGCTCAGGTTGCAGGGGGTGATCTCGTTCCAGCTCGAGGCGATGCCGATCTGGGGCTTGTCCCAGTCGTCGTCGCCCATTCCCACTGCGCGGAGCATCCCGCGGGAGGTGGTCGCCTCGATGCCGTCGGTCACGACGCGGCTGCGGGGCTTGATGTCGATGGTTTCGTCGGGATGGCTCACCGCTGCATTCTATTGCGGCAGCGCACGCTCGGTCGGCGGCGCGCAGCGGACCCCTGTGCCAGCCGCCGCGGCCGCATTCGCGCTGCTGCACACCGTCGGCGGGACCGTGGCCGTCCCGGCCGGCGGAGGGTGGATGCCTCCACCCCACGCTCCCCTGTCGCAAATGGGGCGCTAGGGCCCATATCTGACAGGCGAGCGGGAGGGGGGTGGCGGCTACCGGGCGGCGCGGAGCTCGGCGATGCGGTTCAGCAAGCCCGCGAACTCGGTGATGTCGGCGACGGTGACGCTCGCGGCGGTGTCCCCCGCGCCGACGCGTACGCCGAGGTCGCCCTCGCCGAGGCTCCGCAGCGCGTCCTCGTCGGTCACGTCGTCGCCGGCGAACAGCACCGCGGTCGCGCCGGTGCGCTCGCGCAGTACGGCCACCGCCGTGTCCTTGCCCTCGTGACGGAACGCGTATTCGACGATGTCCCGCCCGGTGCGCCGGCGCCAGGCGGATGCCTCGGTGCGCACCAACTCGTCGACGATGCGATTGGCCTCGGCCGCCGCCGCCGGATCGGCCCGACGCGTGTGCACACCGAGTCCGAAGGTCTTCGGCTCGATCCAGACGCCGTCCAGCTCGGCCGTAGCCTGCTCGGCATGCGCGCGCAGCCGGTCGCGCAGAGCGACGTCGGCCGAGTCATCCTCGGGCTCGCGCGCGCCGATTCCCGGCTCCCAGAACTCCGCCCCGTGCGAACCGGCCAGCCACAGCGCGGAGTCATCGTCGTGCTCCGCGATCAGCCGCAGATCCACCAGGCTGCGCCCGGACACCAGCGCGACGATCGTGTCGGGCAGCGCCGCGAGGGCCTCGACCGCGTCACGGGCGACCGGCAGCATGCGCGATTGCATCGGGTCGTCCTGCAGCGGGGAGAGCGTGCCGTCGAAGTCCAGTGCCACGAGCAGCCGTGGCGTCGTCGCGACCGCGGCGATCTTCTCGTCCAGGGCGGTCACGAGCGTGCCCTCCGCACCGCGTCGAGCGCCTCAAGGAACTCCCGCGACCAGTCCTTCACGTCGTGGTCGCGCACCTTCTTGCGCAGCGCCCGCATGCGCCGGCCCTGCTCGGCGGCCGGCATCTCCACGGCGCGCACGATGGCATCCTTCATCCCCTCGATGTCGTGGGGGTTGATGCGCAACGCCATACCCAGCTCGTCCGCGGCGCCGGCGAACTCGCTCAGTACCAGCACGCCGCGATTGTCGATGCGGGATGCCACGTACTCCTTGGCCACGAGGTTCATGCCGTCACGCAGCGCGGTGACGAGCATGACGTCCGCCGCCAAGTACAGCGCGACCATCTCTTCCCGCGGGAACGACTGGTGCAGGTACCGGATGGCGGTGTGGTGCATCGTGTCGTAGTCGCCGTTGATGCGCCCGACGGTCTGCTCGATCTCGTCACGCAGCTGCACATACGCCCCGACCCGCTCGCGGCTGGGACTGGCCACCTGCACCAGGGTCACGTCCTCCACGGCCAGCTTGCCGTCCTCGAGGAGCTCGCCGAACGCCTTCAAACGATGCTGGATGCCTTTGGTGTAGTCAAGACGATCGACCCCCAGGAGCACCTTCTTCGGGTTGCCGAGGCTCTCGCGGATCTCGGCGGCCCGGGCGCGGATGTCGGGGCGCTGGGCGAGCTGAACGTAGTCGTCGACATCGATCGAGATCGGGAACGCCTTGGCCAGCGCCAGGCGCTCGCCCCCCTCCTCGGTCGGCACCCGGATGCCACTGGCCTTGGTGTCATAGCGCAGCTGGCGCCGCACCGCGCGGGCGAAGTTGCTGGCGTCCGCGACGCGCTGGAAGCCGATGACGTCGGCGCCGAGCAGACCCTCCAGCACCTGGCGCCGCCAGGGCAACTGCGAGTACAGGCCGTATGCGGGGAAGGGAATGTGGTGGAAGTATCCGATAACCAGGTCCGGGCGCAGTTCCCGCAGCATCTTCGGGACCAGCTGCAGCTGGTAGTCCTGCACCCACACGGTGGCGCCGTCGGCGGCGGCAGCCGCTGCGGCCTCGGCGAAGCGCCGGTTCACCCGCACGTAGGCCTGCCACCACTCGCGGCGATACCGGGGCGCGGCGATCACGTCGTGGTACAGCGGCCAGATGGTGTCGTTCGAGAAGCCTTCGTAGTACAGCTCCACGTCTTCCGCGCTGAGCGCGACGGGGACCAGCTGCATGCCGTCGAACTCGAAGGGCTCGACCTCCAGGTCCGCCTGACCCGGCCAGCCCACCCAGGCGCCGTCGGCGCGACGCATGACGGGTGCGAGTGCGGTGACCAGGCCACCGGGCGAGGGCCGCCACTGCTCCTCACCGTCCCCGTTTGCCGCTCGGTCGACCGGCAGACGATTGGCGACGACGACGAAATCGGCAGTTCCCATGGGTGTTCCTCCGTACAGCAGGCGGGGGCTCCAGGCTATCGCGCGACCTGCATAGCTCCCCCGGGGTTGCGCGGATGCCCGCCGTCTGTCAAGACCGAGTCAAGAGAAGGTTCGGCGCGCTAACGTGGCCACATGCGCGCCTATCTCTTCGGTTCCGGACTACTCACCGCCATCACCGGCGGCATCACGCTGCTGCGCGGGTTGCGCAGCGAGGAGTCCTTCACGTGGCGTACTGCTCTGGCGTGGCTGAGCTGGGCGATTTCGCTGTCGCTGGCGATCGGCGTCATCGTCGACACGCGTCGGGCCAAGCGTGGGCACATCATCCCCGGCGACTCCCCGGTCAAGGGCAAGGAGCAGAAGCTCATGAAGAAGCGCCTCAAGAAGTCGGCCTGACGCCCGACTCCCGGCCCTCTTCTCAGCCGCCGAGCCTGCGCGGGTGAGGGTCAGCGCGTGAGGATCAGCGCGTCGCCCTGACCACCGCCGCCGCACAGAGCCACCGCGGCGGTCCCGCTGCCGCGGCGGATCAGTTCGTGCACCGCGTGCACGACCAGGCGGTTGCCGCTGGCACCGATCGGATGCCCGATGGCGATGCCGCCGCCGTGGATGTTCACGACGCTCTCGTCCAACCCGAGCTCCGCCTGCGACTGCGCGACGACGGCGCCGAACGCCTCGTTGATCTCGACGACATCGAGATCGGATGCTGCGATGCCCTGCTTGCCCAGCGCCTGCTCGATCGCGCGCGCGGGTTGGGCGTGCAGCGAGTTGTCGGGGCCGGCGACCTGACCCGACGCGCCGACGACCGCCAGCACCTCCCAGCCCTGATCGTCGGCGTGGCTGCGGGTGGTGAGCACGACCGCCGACGCGCCGTCGGAGATCTGCGACGCGTTGCCGGCCGTAATCGTTCCGTCTTTCGTGAACGCCGGTCGGAGGCCCGCAAGCGTCTCGACCGTCGTGTCGGGGCGCACGCCCTCATCGCGCGTCAGCACGATCGGGTCGCCCTTGCGCTGCGGCACCTGCACGGGGACGATCTCGTCGTCGAAGACGCCGGCATCCTGCGCCGCCGCAGCCCGCTGGTGCGACAGCGCCGCGACGTGGTCCTGCGCCTCCCGCGTGATGCCGAGGGGGCCGTTGTGCCGCTCGGTGGACGCTCCCATGCTCTCGCGGTCGTAGGCGTCGGTCAGCCCGTCGTGGGCCATGTGGTCGAGCACCTCGACGCTGCCGTAGGTCCACCCGTCGCGGGAACCGGTGAGCAGGTGCGGGGCACGCGTCATCGATTCCATCCCGGCGGCCACCACGACCCGGGCGTCGCCGGTGAGGATCATCCGCTTCGCGTCGATGACCGCCGACAGCCCCGAGAGGCACACCTTGTTGACCGAGGCTGCCGGAACGTCCCAGCCCAGGCCCGCGCCGATCGCGGCCTGGCGCGCCGGGTTCTGCCCCGCCCCGGCGGGTAGCACCTGTCCCACGAGCACCGCGTCGACGGCATCGGCGGGAATGCCGCCCCGCTCGAGCGCGCCGCGAATGGCGAGGGCACCCAGTTCCGGGGCGCTGAATGAGGCCAGCTGGCCCTTCAGCCGGCCCTGCGGCGTGCGGGCAGCGGCGACGATGACGACATCTTCGTAGTTCATGTTTCCACCATAAGAGTCTCGGGAATGCGCAGCGCCGGTTCGGTCGCCGCGATGATCTGGTCGACGGTGACGCCGGGGGCGGTCTCGACGAGCACGAGACCGTCGTCGGTCACGTCGATCACCCCCAGGTCGGTGATGATGCGGTCCACGACCCCTCGACCGGTAAGAGGCAGAGAGCACTCCTCGACGATCTTCGGGGAGCCGTCACGGGCCACGTGTTCCATCAGCACGATCACGCGGGCTGCGCCGTGCACGAGGTCCATGGCACCACCTGGGCCCTTGACCATCTTTCCCGGGATCATCCAGTTGGCCAGGTCTCCGGTGCGCGACACCTGCATGGCCCCCAGGATCGCCGCGTCGATCTTGCCGCCGCGGATCATGCCGAAACTCGTCGCGGAGTCGAAGTACGCCGCGCCCGGCAGCACGGTGACGGTCTCTTTGCCCGCGTTGATCAGGTCGGGGTCGACGTTGTCCTCGGTCGGATAAGGCCCGACCCCGAGGATGCCGTTCTCGGACTGCAGCACGACGGTGACGCCGTGCGGCACGTGGTTGGGAACGAGGGTGGGGAGGCCAATGCCGAGGTTGACGTAGGCGCCGTCGGTCAGCTCGCGGGCTGCGCGCGCCGCCATCTCATCGCGGGTCAGAGCCACCGGGTCACTTCCCTTCCGTCGAGCGCACGGTGCGACGCTCGATGCGCTTTGCTATGTCGGTGCCGACCTCGATGATGCGGTGCACGTAGATGCCGGGCAGATGCACGGCATCCGGATCGAGCTCCCCCGGTGCCACGAGCCGCTCTACCTGCGCGATGCAGACCCGCCCGGCCATCGCCGCGAGCGGGTTGAAGTTGCGGGCGGCCTTGTTGAAGATCAGGTTGCCGTGCGTATCGCCGTACGCCGCGTGCACAAGCGCGAAGTCGGTGACGATCGCCTCCTCGAGCACGTAGGGAAGCGACTGTCCCGACGTGTCGAAGGTGCGCACGTCCTTTGCCGGCGAGGCGATCGCCACACCGCCGGCGCCGTCGTAACGCCGCGGCAGACCGCCTTCGGCGACCTGCGTGCCGACCCCGGTCTGGGTGTAGAACGCGGCAATGCCCGCACCGCCGGCCCGCAGCTTTTCGGCAAGCGTGCCCTGCGGGGTCAGCTCGAGCTCGAGCTCGCCGCTGAGGAACTGCCGCTCGAACTCCTTGTTCTCCCCCACGTAGGACGAGGTCATCTTGCGGATGCGCTTGGCGCTCAGCAGCACGCCGAGGCCCCAATCGTCCACGCCGCAGTTGTTCGACACGACCGACAGGTCGCGGGTGCCCTGGGCCAGGAGCGCCTCGATGAGGGCGATCGGGTTGCCGGACAGCCCGAACCCGCCGACGGCCAGCGAAGCGCCGTCCGGGATGTCGGCGACGGCCTCGGCCGCCGACGGATAGGTCTTGTCGATCACGCTCACTCCTTCGTGCGCAGCAGTGATGCCAGCCTGGGTCTCCGGCTGCCGGAGGGGCAACCGTGGCCTTGCGATGTGGACGCATCCCGCCGTAGCGTCCACTATGTGGATAATTCGACCCGCGGCCCCGTGGCCGGCGCCCAAACAGTGGCACGTGCGGCGCGGCTGCTGCGCCTGGTGACCTCAGCAGGACCGGGTGGCGCCGGGCTGCAGCAACTCGCGACCGACGCGGGACTTTCCCGCACTACGGCGCACCGGCTGCTGAGCGCGCTGCGCGCCGAGGGACTGGTGGACCAGGACTCGCCGTCGGCCAGATGGATGCCGGGCCCCGAGTTGTTCCTCATGGGCACCGTGGCGGCCGCTCGCTACGACATCACGGAGCTGGCCCGCGACATCGTGCGCTCCCTCGCGGTCAAGACCGAGGAGAGCGCGTTCCTCTCGGTGCGCCGCGGCGACGAGACGGTGTGCCTGCTGCGTGAGGAGGGGGCCTTCCCCATCCGTTCCTTCGTGCTGAGCGAAGGCGTGCGGTTCCCGCTGGGCGTGGCATCCGCGGGGCTGGCCATCCTCGCGTTCCTCCCCGACGACGACGTGGAGTCGTACCTGGCGCGGCATCCGGAGATCGTGAAGCGCTTCGGCTCCCGGCACTCCGCCGACGCGATGCGCACCCGGCTCGCCGACACTCGCGACCGCGGCTACGCGATCAACCCGGGCCTGATCGTCGAGGGCTCCTGGGGCATGGGCGCCGCGGTGTTCGACCGCGCGGGCCGCCCGGAATGGGCGCTGAGCCTCACTGGCGTGGAGTTCCGGTTCTCACCGGACCGACTGCCCGCGCTCGGGCGCACGCTGCTGGCCCACGCCCATCAGCTGTCGTCGCGCATCGCCGCGGCCCGCGCCTGACGCGTTCGCGGACGCGTTTCGAGCGTAGGAAATGGGGCGAGCGTAGGACGGATGCCGCAGGAAAAGTCCTACCTTCGGCACATCTCCTACGCTCGGCGCGGGGCGGCAATTCGCACGGAGGAATTTCATGCGCTCGTGCATCCCGGGCGTGGCGAATGCGGCATCTCGGCCGGAAAAACGAGAGGCCCCGCACACTGGCGAGAGTGTACGAGGCCTTTCGTGCACCCCCTGGGACTTGAACCCAGAACCCACTGATTAAGAGTCAGTTGCTCTGCCGATTGAGCTAGAGGTGCGTGATTTCGGACTTGCCGAACCGAGGGACAACGTTACCATCACGAGACCGCGGATCGCCAATCGACGTGGACCGGCCCCGCTATCGTGGTGTCGTGCCCACCTCTCCCCCGTCGCCCTGGTCAGCACCGTTCGATGGGGATCTGGGTGACGACCTCGCCCTCGCGCTGCGCCTGGCCGATGCCGCCGACGCCGTGTCCATGGGGCGTTTCGACGCCGCCGACCTCGACGTGCAGCTGAAGGCGGATGCCTCGCACGTCACCGAAGCCGATCTCGCGACCGAGCGCGCGATCCGCGCCATCCTCGAGAATGAGCGACCCGGCGATGGCATCTTCGGTGAGGAGTTCGGCTCCAGCGGGGATGCCGCGCGGCAGTGGATCATCGACCCGATCGACGGCACCGCCAACTATCTGAAGGGCATCCCGATGTGGACGACCCTCATCGCCCTCGCTGTGGACGGCGTGCCGCGCATAGGCGTGGCCAGCCAGCCTGCGCTCGGACGCCGATGGTGGGGCGCGACCGGCCTGGGTGCGTGGACGAACACACCGGGCGGCGAACCGCGCCGTCTCGCCGTGTCACGCATCGACTCGATCGCCGAAGCGAGCGCCAGCTTCCAGAGCATCTCGCAGTGGGACGACGCCGGTCACCTCGATGACGTCGTGCGTCTGTCCCGCGCGGTGTGGCGTGACCGCGGCTACGGCGACACCTGGCCGTACATGCTTCTGGCAGAGGGCCGCCTCGAATTCGTCGCCGAATTCGACGTCAAGGAATACGACATCGCCGCACTCGTGCCGATCATCTCCGAAGCCGGCGGGCGCTTCACCTCCTTCGACGGGACCGACTCGATCGGCGAGCGCTCAGCCGTGGCGACCAACGGCATCCTCCACGACGACTTCCTTCGCCTGCTGCACTCCCCCTCCTGACCGACGACCCCGACGGAACGACAGATGCCCTCGCCGCACCACCGCCCTGCCGCCGCCGCGCTGCTCTTCGCCGTCGCCCTCGCGCTCACCGCATGTGCCACACCCGAAGTGACCGAACCCCGCGCCAGCCCCGCGCCGACCGCGGGCTCGGCCGATACCGCACCGGCGACTCCCGCGCCCGAGCCGGCCGAGACGGCCGAGCCCGTCGTCGATCCGACGTGCACGACGATCATCGCCGCCACGACGGTCGCCGACTTCGAAGAGCTCGGCTGGACACACCGCGAGGAGCCGTTCCGCATTGGGGAGATGGACGTGCCCGACGGCATCCAGTGCTCCTGGGCGGATTTCGCGGTGCCGGGTGGACCGGCGCAGATCTTCGGGTGGGCGCCGATCGAGGATGCTCTCGCCAAGGACGCGCAGACCGAGCTGCTGGCCGCAGATTGGCTGCGCGAGAACGGCGACGAGGGCGTTTACGTCACCGAGAACCCCGAGATGGCGCTGACGACCGACGCCGAGGGGTACGGCATGACATACCTGTTCGGCGACGGCTGGGTGACCCTCGCCGACACCAAGCAGAGCCTGCTGCTGATCGAGCGCCCGCAGGGCTAACCGCGCTGTATGACTCCTCACGGCTGGGTTGTCAATCGGGATGCCCGAGCGCCGTTCGCCACGTAAGTTGGACGGTCCGACGGAGGGAGACTCAGATGATGAGCGACGCATCGGGCCAGCAGAGCCCGGAAGAAGAAGACGGCACCACCAAGCCTGACGGCCTCGGCAAGGACGGCACCATTCCCGCCCACCCCGACGGCGTTGCCGCGGGTGTCACCGATGAGGCATCGACGTTCGAGCCGGAAGAAGACGAGCAGGCCTAGGCGCGAGCCACAGAGCGCGAAAACCCCCGGCACTCAAACAGCGCCGGGGGTTTCGTGTCTGTCACTGGGTCGCGACGAACTCTGGGTCGGCCATCAGCCCGGGCGTCACGGCGATGGCACCGTCCGAGGCGGTCTCGGTCGGTGCTACCAGCACGATGTTGCCGGTGGCGGATCCACCCTGCTGCAGGACCGTGACGCGGTCAAGCTCGTCAGGGATGAGAAGCAAGGGGGGCGGGGTGACCTCGCCCGAGGCGGCGACGTAGTCGAAAGACACGAATCCGGGCATCTCCCCATCGGGAGCATCGCCGACGTAGGTCGTGGTGACGTTCACGAGGATGTACTCGTAGCCGGGCTCGGGCTCCCCGTTGAACGCGTTCTCTGCCAGGACGACATCGGTCTGCGCCAGCGAGACGCTGTTGACGGTGACTTCCCAATCCTCCGAGGTCACCGTGCTGCCCAGGGGCAGCAGCTCGACGGGGCCTGTCTCAGATGATGCCGGCGGCTCCTGGGCCTCTTCCTGGGCCTGCTCCTCGATCGAATCGAACAGCTCCCCGGTCTCGTCCACGAATACGTTACCGACGGCGAACGTGATCGCTGTGACGAGCGCGACGAAGCCAACGATGCTGCCGACGATGGAAACGATGAGCCCGGCGATACCGAGACCCTTGCCCTGGCCCTTACGGAACAGCGACACGATCGCGAGCACGAACCCGGTAAGAAGCAACATGCCGGCGGGAATCATCGCACCCCAGCCCTGCATCAGGGAGGAGCAGGCAAGCACGAAACCGAGCCCGCCCGCGATCACGGAGATCAGGCCGAGCACGTTGAGCGCCTTCCCGGTGGGGGCAGGCGGGCCCTGGCGGGGCGGGGCGGGTGGGTACCCCTGCGCCGGCGGGTACCCCTGCGCCGGCGGGTACCCCTGCGCCGGCGGGTACCCCTGCGCGGGCGGATACCCCTGCGCGGGCGGATAGGAAGCGGCGTACGGGTATCCGGCCGGCGGCGCGGCCGGCGGAGAAGGATGCTGGGGGGTCGGTGCCGGCTCGCCGGGCACACAAGCCTCCCCCAGAGGCTCAGGTGTAGTCATTCGCTCATCCTGGCAGTGAGTGCGACGGGCCCCCGCACCCGCCGCCCCCCGTTGCGACCGATACGGGCGACACGCCTGCAAGGCGGAATGAATCCCCACCCATGACGTTGCGGTCCCTGATGACTTCCCCCGGCAAGACCCCGTCCCACCCGCTCGACCTCGATTCGTCCGTCCCGCAGCGCAGCGCGCTCGTGGTGGGTGCCACCGGCATCGGGGGGTCTGCCCTCGTCGATCTGCTCGTCGAGCAGGGCTGGCCTGTCACCGCACTGTCACGGCGCCCCCTCGCTGACCGCCCCGGTGTGCGCGCGCTCTCCGCAGACCTGCGCTCAGCCGCCGCTCTAGCCGATGCCCTCGCCGAGGAGAAGCCGACGCACGTCTTCTTCACCGCGTGGTCGCGGCAGGACACCGAGGAGCAGAACATCGCTGTCAACGGCGGCATGGTGCGTGACCTGTTCGCCGCCCTCTCGCACGCGCCGGTGCAGCACGCCGCGCTCGTCACCGGCCTCAAGCACTATCTCGGACCCTTCGAGGCGTACGGCCAGGGCAACATGCCCGACACTCCGTTCCACGAGGAGGAGGCGCGGCTGGATGCCCCCAACTTCTACTACGCGCAGGAGGACGAACTGTTCGCCGCTGCGGAGCGCGACGCGTTCACCTGGTCGGTGCACCGCTCACACACCGTGATCGGGTACGCCGTCGGCAACGCGATGAACATGGGCCTGACCCTCGCCGTCTACGCGTCGATCTGCCGGCACCTGGGCACACCGTTCGTCTTCCCCGGTTCACTCACGCAGTGGAACGGGCTGACCGATATGACGGATGCCACCGTGCTCGCCGACCAGATGCTCTGGGCGTCAACCTCGGATGCCGGCCGTGACGAGGCCTTCAACGTCGTCAACGGCGACGTGTTCCGGTGGCGCTGGATGTGGACGCGCCTGGCCGAGTACTTCGGTGTCGAGCCGGTCGGTCCCGACGCCGAGCCGCAACCGCTCGAGCGGCAGATGGCCGCCGCGCAGGACGTGTGGACACGGATCGCCCGTGAGCACGACCTCGCAGAGTCCGACCTCGGCCGCATCGCGTCGTGGTGGCACACCGACGCCGACCTCGGGCGCGAGATCGAGGTCGTGACCGACATCAGCAAGTCGCGGCTGGCCGGGTTCGGCGTGCATCACCGCACGGTCGACTCGTTCACCGAGCTGTTCGACCGCTACCGCGCCGCTCGGCTCATCCCGGGCGCGTAGTCGTAGTCGTACCGCCCCGACTCAGCCCAGAAACAGCACGGTGATCAGCAGCGCGATGATGAAGGTGCTGAACGCGAAGGAGATGTAGGTCTGGCCCGTCACCACTGCACGGGAACGCGTGGTGAGGATCGTGACGTCTGACGAGGAGAAGGTCGTCGCGATCTGCGCGGCCAGGTAGTAGTAGTCCGTGAACACCGGACCCACCGCCTTGCCGGGGAACTCGACGGCATCCTCGACCGCGTTCAGCCGCGCGTAGTGCACGGCGTACGTCGAAACCGTCACCAGCCAGGCGCTCAGCACCACGAAGACGCTGAGCGCGTTGGCCAGCGGGCTGCTGATGAGCCCAGGCAGCACGATCACCAGACCCACGGATGCCGTGGCGAGGATAGACCACTGCACATTCACCGTCGGCATCCTGCCCGCCTCCGGCGTGGTCGCGACGAGCCAGCCGCGCAACGTTTTGGCATCCACTCGTCCGAAGACCCAATGGGTCAGGATCAACCACACCAGGGAGTAGGCGATCCAGAACACGAAGACGGTGAGGGCGACCGTGTCGACGGTGAACCGCACCGGAACGGCGAGCGAATAGGCGACGACTGCAAGTACCGCCACCGGAACGGCGGTGGCGAGGGCGCAGAGGTTTCGGCGTGGGTCGACTGCGAGCCACGGAACACCGGTTGCCGGCGGCGTCATGCGGCGATCGTATCCAAGTCCCACCGGCGGCGACCCGCCTTTCGCCGATCGGATGCCGGGAGGACGATGTGCACATGGCTACCGCGATGGACGACTGGTCGTTGTTGCACTTGGGGTCACTGCGCTGGGCGGATCCGCGGCGCCGCGTTCGGGCCCGGGTATCGGGTGAAACGATCGTCGACTCGATGAATGCACGCCTCGTGTGGGAGCCGCACCGGGTGGTGCCCTCGTACGCCGTCCCCGTTGCCGACATCCACGCGCCACTGATCGAGCCGCGCGCGGTCGCACCCATGCCGCCGCCGCGGCCGTGGCTCGATCCCGGCAACGCGTTCGCAATCCACACCACGTCAGGAAGCGCCTGGACGATCCCCACGCGCGGCGACCCCTTGGTCGACGCGGCATTCACTACGGACGACGCCGACCTCACCGGGTTCGCGATCATCGACTGGGCGGCGTTCGACGAGTGGCTCGAAGAGGAAGTGACCGTCTTCGGGCATCCACACGATCCGTTCCAGCGGATCGACTGCCTGATGTCGGATCGCCACGTCGTGGTGTCCGTCGGCGATCGCGTTCTCGCGGACTCGCGACGCCCGACGCTGTTGCTGGAGACGCATCTGCCGACGCGCTACTACCTCCCCCGCGCCGATGTGAACATGGACCTGCTCGAGCCGAGCCCGACGCACACCGTCTGCGCGTACAAGGGGCAGGCGTCGTACTTCTCCGCACGCATCGGCGACGAGTTGATCCGGGATGCCGCGTGGACGTATCCGCACCCGCTGCACGATGGCGCGCCAGTGCGCGACCTGCTCTGTTTCTACGACGACCGCGTGACCGTCACGGTGGGCTGATCGAGGCCACCTCCCCCTCGCCCCGTTGGTTGAGTAGGCGCGAAGCGCCGTATCGAAACCCGGCGCCACTGCAGGGACCCGACCTTTTTTGCTTGCGGCGCAGACCGCGTTCGGCCAGGCTCGGCGCATGCACACAGCCGGCGTCTTACCTCCCGACGCGCCGAACCCGCGGGACGAGATCGAGGCGCGGGTGCGGGCCCTGCACTTTCCGGTGTTCGGGTTGCGCCCGCAGCCATCGATTGAGGATTGGGGCGCGGTGGGAATCGGCGAGATGAGCGACTCGCGGGTGACCTCGCAGGTAGAGGTGAGCATCGGGTACACGCTGTGGCGGCAGCCGGACGACCGAGCAGACCCGCGCAACCTCGCCGACCTGGACGAGCAGACGCTGGCCGCGCTCGATGTGGACCCGCCGTGGCCGCGTCCGGAGTGGCTGGTCGAAGCCGCGCACCGCATGCGCTTCCCCCAGGTCTGGTCAGCCGTGCGGACGACGTGGAACCGCGACCCGTCGGAACTTACGACGCTTCCTTTTCAGCTCGTGCAGCACGCGAACTACATCCTGATGAACGAGTTCCGCGAGGAGCTCGGCTTGGGGCAGGGGCACGAGCGCATCACGAAGACCGGATGGAACGTGTCGGAGTCGGCGGTGAACCCCGCGGCCGCACTCGAGATCGACGGCGTGATGCACGCAGCCATGGAGGTCGACACCGACCCGTTCGTCTACGCGATCGGCGCGGAGATCACTCGCGACGTGGCGGTCACTGTCGCGGTTTCCCGCGAATACCTGCCCCACCTCGAGCTCGCGCTCGCCACCCGCGCTCCCCGTTAGCAGGGAGGCGTCCTGTCAAGCCCCATGCACGCCGTCGTCGCCTCGGAGAAGCTATCGGCATGACCTCAGACGACAACATGCAGGCGCGCCCGGGTGACGACGATGACCGGGTTGGAATGTCGGCCTCCGACGCGGTCGAGAAGGACATGACCTACAGCCCGTCCAGCGAAGAGGAGACCCGCCGCAAGCAGGAGGACCCGCTCCCGGACACTCTCGACGACGACATCGACACCGAGAACATCAACGTCACGCCGGGTACCGGGGGTCCCGACGATGCGGGCGACGTCGAGGTGGATCCCGCCGACCTGAACATGCCTGGGCGTCCTGCGGAGGACTGAGGACGCGCAGACGGCAGCTCAGTAAGGCGTCGCCGTGTAAGCGCCAGATGCTCAGGCGGCGCAGCCGACGCCGTCGTTGTCTCGGTCCAGGTGTTCGGCAAAACCCGGCTCGCCCCGACGGATGGGCGCAGCTCCAGCCGCCCGCACCGCGTCGCAGTTCGCATAGTGGGTCTCGGCCGGTGCCGGTGCGGGCCCCGACTCCACGGCATCCGGCGCATACGCCGGCGCGAGCGCGGGCTCGTCCGGGCAGCTTTCGAGCACCCGCGCGATAGCGTCGTGCTCTGCCGGTGTCACCCACAGTCCGTAGGTGGCCTTCACCGAGACCTGCCGGGCGACGTACGCGCACCGGTAGCCCTTGTTCGACGGCAACCATGTCGCGGCATCGCTATCGCCCTTCTGGGCGTTGGCGGGACCGTCGACCGCCAGCAGGTTCAGCGGGTCGTTCGCGAAGCGCGCTCGCTCCTCCGGGGTGAGCTGCTGCGCGCCCTTCTGCCAGGCATCTGAGAGCGCCACGACGTGGTCGATCTGCACATCATCCGACGTGTTCTGCCCTCGCAGGAAGGAGATCGTCTCCCCCGTGAAGGGGTCCGCCAGCGTGCCCGTGATCACCTTGCACCCGCCCTCGGTGACTGCCTCGGCCAGATCACGGGCGAGGATGTCGTTGCGGGTGTCGCAGCCGTTGCGGTCGACGTCGAGCCAGCGCTGCCCGAACTCCTCGCGCTCGTACCCGGTTTGCGGGGCGCGCCCCTTGACCTCGAGCGTGGACAGCACAGCGACAGCGGTCTGCCCGGTGGTCGCGGTGGGTTCCGCGATCGTCCCGGTGGGGGCCTCGGAGGGCCAGGTCGCGACGACCTCGTCACCACTGGCAAAGAGCGGTGAGACCAGCAGCCCGACGCCCAGCACGACGGCACCGATCAGCGACCAAGCCCAGGCAGGGAGGCGGCGTTTGCGCTCAGCCACGGGCGGCGTCCACCGGCTTTGTGCCTGTGCCGGTCGGGTCGACGGTCACGCGCGCAGTGAGCACCATTGTGTGCTGATTCCTCCCAGATTCGGTCTCTCAAGCCTAAGCGGGCTGGTGTGCCGGGACCGCCGGAGCGCGAGCGCCCCAGGCCCCGTGGACACGCGACTGAGCGAGGAGGATACTTCCGCCATGGTCCGGGGCGCCAGCGTCATCAGAACACCTGATCAGCGCCTCCGTGTATTCGTAAGTTCTACGCTGACCGAAATGGCGGAGGAACGCAGCGTCGTTCGATCTGTGATCGAGCGCTTGGCGTTGACCCCAGTGATGTTCGAGTTGGGTGCGCGACCGCACCCACCACGATCGTTGTATCGGGCGTATCTCGAGCAGTCCGACATCTTCGTGGGGCTTTATTGGGAGTCGTACGGATGGGTCGCTCCGGACGAGCAAGTTTCAGGACTTGAGGACGAGTACAATCTGTCCCCGGACATTCCCAGGCTCATCTACGTCAAGCGGTCTGTGAACCGACAGGATCGTCTTGAGGGATTGCTCGATCGCATCCGCGACGACGACCGGGTGTCGTACGTGGCGTTCGGCACTTCCGACGAACTCGCTGCGCTGGTGACCGCAGATATCGCGATCCTGCTTGCAGAGCGATTCGCCAACGACCGGCGCGAATCGATGGAGCCGCAGCCGGAACTGGGCAGTGCGGCGACGGATGCGCGTCCGCCGACGCCGCTCACGTCGTTGATCGGCCGGGAGAGTGAGATCAAGCTGTGCAGCGACATCTTGAGGTCTGGGGAACGGCGACTCGTCACGCTTACCGGGCCGGGGGGCATTGGCAAGACGCGCCTCGCTCTCGCCGTAGCCCGGGAGGTCGAAGGATCATTCGCCGAAGGAACCTGCTTCGTCGACCTCGCACCGATACGCGATCCCGCTCTCGTCATGTCCGCGATCGCTGAAGCGCTGGGCGTGCGGGACAGTGGGGAGGTGCCGCTCCACCAGAAGATCGTGCACGCCATGGGCCAACGACGCATGCTCATCGTGCTGGACAACTTTGAACAGGTCATCGACGCCGCGGGCGATCTCAGGACGCTACTGGACGGCACGGACGTATCGCTGCTCGTGACGTCCCGCATCTTGCTCCACATTGACGGCGAGCAGGCGGTAACGGTCGCGCCGATCCCGTCTCCGGCGGCGATAGAACTCTTCGTGGAGCGGGCCCGCGCGATCAAACCCGACTTCGCGCTCACCAGCGAAAACGCTGAAGACGTCGCTACGGTGATCACCGCTGTGGACAGCGTTCCGCTCGCGATCGAACTCGCAGCTGCTCGCATTCTTGTCTTGCCCCCAAAGGAACTAATCAGGCGACTTGACAAGACTCTGCTGCTCCTCGCGCGCGGCAATCGGGGACAGGCCGACCGCCACAGCACCCTGCGGGCAACGATTGATTGGAGCACCGACCTACTCACGCAGAGTGAGCGGACCCTGTTCCGACGGCTAGGTGTGTTCCGCGGCAGCTTCGCCCTCGACGCCGTGGAGTGGATGTGCGAAGACTTGCGGGAGGCCGTCGCCCTTGATCTGCTGTCGGCTTTGGTGGACGGCAGCTTGGTCCAGGCCAGGCAGGACACCGGTCGCGCATCGTTCACGATGCTAGCCACGCTCAGAGAGTACGCAAGGGAGGAGCTCGAGCAGGCTGGGGACTTGGAAGCATCGCAGCAGAGGCACGCGGCCTTCTACTCGCAGCTCGCAGTCCAAGCCGAAACGGAACTCGTCGGTGCTGGACAGCACGCCTGGATTGCGCGGCTGCGAGCCGAGTACGAAGACCTCCGCGCGGCGATCGAGTTCTACTTGCGAGCCGAGCAAGCACATGCGGTGGTTGCGATCGTTTGGCCGCTGAACTGGTTCTGGTGGGCTTCGAGCCGGGTCGCCGACCTCACCGCCTGGATGAGCGCTGTCGCCGATGCGAGTTATGTCCTGGACGAACGCACCCGCCGCATCGCCGAGTTCTACCTGGTCTCAGCAGCGATTTGGATTTTGCCGGATCCCGCCCGCATCCCAGACTTCGACCGGCTGCTCGCCTACTTCGTCGAATCGGAAGACATCTTCGGGGAGATCTTCCTACGCTCGTCGCTCGCACTCCTGCACCTGGCGAAAGAGCCGCCCGACGTTGATGCCGCTGATCAACACCTGCAACGAGCGCAGCAGATCGCCGATCAGACGCAAAGCAGCTTTCTCACATCGATGACGCTGCTAATCCGCGGACAAGCAGCCACTGTGCGCAAGGCTCTCTCAGAGGCCGAGGCGCTGTTCAACGCGAGCCTGCAGCTGTCTCGTGACAGCGGAGACGCGCTCAGCCAGGCTGGTGCTCTCCATTCACTTGGATGGCTGAGCGTCCTCGGCGGTCAGCTCTCCCTCGCGAGCGACTACTTCAAGGGGGAGCTGACAATCGCCTCCGGTGCCAGGCACGAGGAGGGAGTCGCACTTGGCCTTGAAGGGTTCTTCGCCGTCGCTGCCCTACAAGACGATCTTGAGCGCGCCGGCACCTACCTGGGCGCCGCCGAGACCGTTCGCGCACGCCGTGGGATCGATGGACCTTCGATCCTCTCATCCCACCAGCATGTCCTGGCGCAGGTCGAATCCTCACCAGGGGCAGAAACCTTCAAGGCCGGTCGAAAAGCGGGCCGGCTCGCTGACATCGACACCATAGTTGAAGATGCGCTGACTGGTGCAGCATCCGCCCCGGATCCAGGTCGCCCCGACAACCAGGACTTATCAGCGCCCGTTCAGCGCAGCGCGGAGCTGGGTCATTAGGGTTCGCTCTGCGGCGCGGTCGCAAACCCACGAGCGAGTGCGGAGCGAAGCCCTGTGACAACGGTTTTGTGGAGATGGGGGAATCGAATTCACGTGTGGGCGATTCCGCTTCCACATCAACCTGCAAACTCCGCGGAATAATGCAGATCTCGGGGGCATGCGGGGACAAGCACCTGCATGGAAAATCGCCCACATGCAGAGCAAACGTGGGCGATTTGTGGGCGATCCGACGGAGGTTGTCCTCGACATCGATCCGGTGGATTTGAGCACATCTGAAGCGCAACAGAATTCGTACGCGTGGCTAGCGACCCACCGCTCAGGCTACGCCGTCCGGCGCGGAACGACTAGATCCGTGGATCACGGCGGACCTCACCGAGCCAGAGCTGACGGCAGACGTCGCCTCGGTTGGGCACGAGGTGCGGCAGGATGACGGGGTGAGATCCTACGTGCGGCCCTCGATCGATGGGCCCGTGTTCCGCGACGCCGACGGTAAGGTCATCGACTACGGGAGCCGGTGGGGCGGGTCACCTCCGGAGGACACCTACTCGGTGGACACGCACCCGGAGAGGTTCGCGCCACTGCACGCCGTCGCGGAAGCACTCATCGCGCACCTCTGCGATACCTACGACGTCGAGGTCGACGACGGCGCGGAGACGGCGGCGGATCTGCTTCGCCCCGCGTATCACGACGTGGTGCGCGCCGTGCGGATCCGACCGAAGGACCCGGCGTGCGCGCCCCTGACGATGGTCTTCACCGCATACCCGGGGATCTTCATGCACGCGGGACTGCTCAACGACTTTCAATACCCGGTCTGCGGTTGCGACGCCTGCGACTCGAACTGGGAAGGGGAAGCCGACGACCTCGAACGACAAGTGCTCGCCGTCGTCACCGGGCACTATCGCGAGAGCATCACCCACGGCATCCGGCCTTGGGTAGAGCACAGCTTCAGCTACCCCGACGGGGGTGGACGTGGTGGGCGGTCTCTCGCGCAAGATATCCCCGCAGCGCGCGTCAAAGCGGCTAAGCCCATCCTCCGAAGCACACCCGACGGGTGGTCCGCATGGCCTCCCTCAACCTCGTGCTCATGAACAACACCGCGTGAGACCATGTGAGCCCGCTCGAACAGTACATAGTCCATGTGCTCCGGGTTGTCGGGGCTGTCCCACGCGGACACTTCCGTCGCGGGCATGTCTGCCTTGGGGGCCGGCACGTCGTCCATGACGATTCCCGCGACCTCATCGGGAAAGCGGCCGGCGTAGTGATACACGTCGAAGCCGCCGCCGGACGAGCCGACCAGCAGGTAGGGTCCAGAACCTCCGCCGCGTCGAGGAGCGTGTGTAGGTCATCGGCAAGGTCATCAACCGTGCGTGCGCGGTCGGGCGGAGGGTCGCTCCTGCCGGTCCCTGCCCGATCGTACGTGCAGACACGCGTAGTCTTCGCGAGCGACTTGACGGCGGGCGCGAGCACAGAGATGCCGCTGGCGCCGGTTCCCGCGTCGTACACGACCGTCGGGGATTTATCGCCCACGCACAGTAGGGCAAGAGACCGGCCCGCCTCCACCTCGAAGCTGCCGTCGATCACGACGGTTGTCCGAGTCGGACTCGGCGATGGTGTCGGGTCGCCGGACGGCCCGCCGGCGGGAGCGCACCCCGCGAGCCCAAGCAAGCCGACAGCGAGCGGCAGAGGTCGCGCTTATAGCGATGAGCAGTCGACGGACTCGGGCGCTCATGGCGGCCCCAGCACGGTGGTTGCGCAGGCGATCCTGAGGAGCAATGCACTCGGCGAGCCACATCGCGCGGAAAGAATACCGCGCGGTGGGCGCCACCGGCTACGCGCCGGTGGCTGCCCAGAATGTGAGGATCGCCTGCGCAAGTGCAACGGGCTGCTCGAGCGGAATGAGCGTGCGCGCTCGGGTGACTGTGACGGATCTGGCGTGCGGCACGGATGCCGCCGCGCGCACAGCATCCTCGGGGCTCCAGTCTCCCCGGTCATCGGATGCGATGAACAGACTGGGGACGCCGATGTCCGAGAGGCGATCGGTCACGTCGGTTCGATCGATGATGAACGCGCGCAGCGCGTAACTCATGCTGGCTCGCGTGGGTCGGTTGAGACTTTCGACGATCACGTCGCGGATACCCGGAATCGCGGCCGAGGCATCCGTCAACATCGCCGAAATCACTGCCGCGCGTACCGGTCGGATCGCTCCGAAACAGCGCAGGACCGGATGAAGAACGGCGATCTGGCGCCGGAGGTGAGCAGGTATCGGCTCAGTAGGCGCGCTGATCGCAACGAAACTACGGATGATGGAGGGGTCGGTCGCGAGCTGATAGCCGATGTGCCCACCGAATGCGTTGCCCACCCAGTCGACAGGGGTGGTCGCACCGAGCCCGGCGAGGGCGTCCCGCGCGGCATCCGCTGCTTCGGCGATGCTGCTGCGCCGTGTAAGCGCATCGCTGAGACCCAGCCCAGGCGGGTCGATGAGGACGAACTCTCGTTCGGGGGCACCGGCCAGTAAGAGGGGTAGCACGACGTCCCAGGTATGGCTGTCGACGAACATCGATGACCACAGCACGGTCATGTCGCCCGCGCCGATGCGACGAACGGCGAGGGAGCCGAGGCGGGTATCGACACGCTCGGAGCGTTCGGAGGAGGTCTTCATCATTTCACGTTACCATGACTAACATGAAAGCGCGCAAGTACCGGATGTCGGCCCGAGCAGACGCCGCAGAGCTCACGGGTCAGCGGATCATCGACTGCATGCTCGAGCGCCTGCGCACCACCCCATACGAGCGGATCAGACTTGACGACGTCGCCGCGGACGCCGGCGTGACCTCGCAGACGGTGATCCGCCGGTTCGGCAGCAAACCGGTGCTGATGACCACCACAGTCGAACGCGAACTCGGACGCATCGCGGCGAAGCGCGAGGCAGCGCTGCGATCCGGCTCAGCTGAGACGATTCGAGCGCTGGTGGAGCACTACGACGAGTACGGGCTGCTGATCCTCAAGACCTACTCCGAGGCCTCACTCGTGCCAGGGCTGCCGGACATCGTCGCGCGCGGCAGGGCGTATCACCTTGATTGGTGCCGACGCGCCTTTTCTGAGCACCTTTCGCCGTGCTCCGACGACGCGTCCCGACAGAGGCGGCTCGCCCAGATCGTGTCCATCTGCGACGCGACCACCTGGCGGATCCTGCGATTCGACGGCAACTTGTCCACGGCCCAGACCGAACTCGCGGTCACCGAACTGCTGACTCCGCTTCTGCGCTGAGCGACCTTCGTTTCGCCTCGCTTCGCTGGCTCAACGACCGGAGAGCCGAAAACCGACAACGAGCGGTTTTCGGACACGGTTTTCGACCGATTTGCCCCAAAGGTTTGTGGGCGATTTGTGGGCGATTTGGCTTCAGGGCACCTCACCAGCGACGAACGAAGGCCTCGAAACCCGCGTAATTACGCGGCTTTCGAGGCCTTGTTCCGTGACAACGGTTTGTGGAGATGGGGGGAATCGAACCCCCGTCCATCGCTGCGATACTGCGTTTTCTCCGGGCGCAGTCTGTAGAGACGTTCTGCTCGGCTCCGACCTTTGTCACAGACACCTAAGTCGACGAGCCCAGCCTGGGAAAAGTCCCGCGTGACGTCCAGACGCCATCACGCAGCAAGTTCCCTAGATGACACCAGGGTCCGTAGCGGGAACGCCTACGGTCTGATGGAGTTCAGGCTCGCTTATGCAGCGAGGGCGAACTCAGTGCGCTTGGTTTCGGCACTTATTGGTTTTGCAGAGATCGTTAACGAGATAACCCTGCATCCTCGGCCCGCTTCTCGCAGACACCCAGGCGATGTCGAAACCGATCATCCCCGCGTGTCCTTCTCTCGAAGGAACCGTTGTCACACTGTGGAGTTGCCAACCCGGGAGCCGTAGCACCCGGAGCATCTCAGACTACAACGGATGCCGCGCGCTCGCTATTCCGGCCATCGTCAGGACTGCGCGGCCGCCTCGCGTGCGGCCTTCTTGTCGGCGAGCGTAGTCCCGCCGTTGGCCCAGTGGGTGCCCTCCACCTGGGTGACAATCACGCTGACCGCCTCGCGCCTGGCGCCGATCGCGCGCACGGTGGCATCCGTCAGCTCGGTCACGAGCGCGCGGACCTGATCATCGGTGCGACCGGCACCGATGGAGACCTGGATGAGTGGCATGCGTGTTCTCCCGTCCGCACCGCGCGCGCGGTGCCGGTTCAGCCTAGGGACGCGCTCCCTCACGCACCGCCCCATCGCCTGCACGCTGAGACTGACGAACCCGCACGCCCCGCGTAGAGTCACAGCCATGAGCGAGGTCATCATCACCGTCCGCGGCGAGCACGACCGCCGGGTTTCCCCCGAGCGTGCCGTCGTGGCGCTGAGCATCACCGTCGAAGGCCCCGACCGCAGCCAGGTCGTCGAGCGCATCGCCGCCCTCGCCGAGCCGGTCACGGCCGACCTGGCCGCCCGCAAGGATGTCGGCGGCGTGGTGGAGTGGTCCAGCAAGCGCGTATCGGTGTGGTCAGAGCGCCCGTGGAATGAGGGCCGGCGACTGGCCCCCGTCTACCACGCGACCGTCGACATGAGCGCGACCTTCGACGATCCCGCTGCCCTGTCCTGGTGGGTGGGCGAGGTCGCCGAACGCGACGGCGTGCAGATCGGCGACGTCATCTGGCAGCTCACCCGCGAGACGCGGGCGTCGGTAGAGCGCGAGGTGGCATCCGAAGCCGTCGGCGTCGCAGTGGAGCGCGCGACCGCCTACGCGTCTGCGCTGGGACTCGTGGCGGTCACGCCGCTCGAAGTCGCCGACGTGGGCCTTCTCGTCGCACGCCCGGAGCCGGCACCGGCATCCGGAATGATGCGGGCGGCGTTCATGACGGATGCCGCGGGGTCGCCGGGCCTGCAGTTTCAGCCCGACGACATCGTCGTGAGCGCGGCGGTCGAAGCGCGGTTCAGCGCCCGCTGAGCCGGGTCACTCGCCGAGGCGGTTGCGGGAGCGCATGGCGCGCTCCGCCTCGCGCTTGTCTTCGCGCTCGCGGATCGTCTGACGCTTCTCGAACTCGCGCTTGCCCTTCGCGACCGCGATCTCGACCTTGGCGCGGCCGTCGGCGAAGTACAGCTTCAGCGGCACCAGGGTGTAGCCGCCCGCCGAGACGGCGTGCGAGATCTTCACGATCTCGTCCTTGTGCAGCAGCAGCTTGCGGGTGCGCTTGGTGGCGTGATTGGTCCAGTGCCCCTGGGAGTACTCCGGGATGTGCACGGAGTCGAGGAAGGCCTCTCCCCCGTCGATGTACGCGTACCCGTCGGTGAGGTTGGCTCGACCCTGCCGCAACGACTTCACTTCGGTACCGGTGAGCACGATGCCCGCCTCGTACGTCTTCTCGATCGCGTAATCGTGGCGCGCGCGACGATTGGTCGCGATGACCTTCTCCCCGCGTTCCCTGGGCATGATCACTCCTCTGGTAGGCCGCGACGGGCGTGCGGCAGCCCACCAGCATAGCGGGTCGTGGCGCGCCCGCCCGGATCCGGCTACGTGCGCAGCCAGCGGCGGATGGCGAAACCGGCGGAAACCGCGGCGAGCACGACTCCGATGATGATCATGACGGGCAGCACGAGTGCGGCATCCCCCATGTCCACCCACGTGGTGATGAATTCGACCCGGCCGCGCAGGTAGTCGTTGACGCCGATCTGCACCCCCGCGATGATCGCCACGCACGCCAGCAGCGATCCGATGAACGCAGCGAACACACCCTCGAGGATGAACGGGGTCTGGATGAACCGGTTGGACGCACCCACGAGGCGCATGATGCCGAGCTCTCGCCGGCGCGCGAACGCCGACAGCCGGATGGTCGTCGCGATCAGCAGCACCGCGGCGATGAGCATGAGCGCCGCGATCCCCACCGCCAGGTAGGTCGCAACCGTCAGGGCGGAGAACAGCGGATCAAGGTACTGCAGCTGATCGGCCACCTCCTCGACGCCCGTCATCCCGCCGAACGCCTCGATGATCACCTCAGACTGCGTCTGGTCGACGAGGTTGATCCAGAAGGTCTGGTTGAGCTGGTCGGGGGTGACGATGCTGGCGTAGTCCTCGCCCAGCAGATCGATGACGTTCTGGTACGCCTCGTCCTGGGTTTCGAAGCGCACATCGCCGATCAGCGGCGTCAGTGCCGCGCTGTCGAGCTTCTCCTGCACCAGCGCCACCTGTTCCTCGGTGGCGACCCCATCGACGCAGGTGGGCGCTTGCGAGTTGCCGGTGCACATGTAGACGGCAACCTGGGCGCGATCGACCCAGTAGTCCTGCATCTTGCCGATCTGCATCTGCATCAGCATGCCGGCGCCCACGAACGTGAGCGAGACGAACGTG
Source organism: Microbacterium sp. zg-B96 (assembly GCF_030246865.1). Lineage (NCBI taxonomy): Bacteria > Bacillati > Actinomycetota > Actinomycetes > Micrococcales > Microbacteriaceae > Microbacterium > Microbacterium sp. zg-B96. The sequence goes on from NZ_CP126738.1 coordinate 1,852,950, forward strand.
ACGAGCACGACGGAGATCACCATCGAGACATTGCGGCGCAGGCCCGACAGGGCCTCGCCGAGAATCAGTCCGATTCTCACGAGGTCGGCCCCACTTCGTCGTCGGAGCGACCGCGCAGGCCCAGCCGGTCGGCCAGGCCCAGCTCGTCCAGCTCCACCGGAGGCAGTTCGATCGTCACCGGGTTGGTTCGGGTGGGCGGCTCGGCCGACTCGGCGGCGGGCTGCTCATCGGGAGCGGATGCCGGTTGCGGCACGGGCGCCGCAGGCTGGGCTGATGCCGGCGGCAACGGCGTCACGACCGGTACGGGCGGCAGCGGCGGCGCCGGGACGGCGGGAGTGCCGTTGGTCGATGGGCCGGCGGATACCGCGGTGTCGAGGCGGGTCGTGGCGACGCGGGACACGGTGGCATCCGTCGCCGCCGGGGTCTCGCCATCGGCGGTGCTGATGATCTCGCGCTGCAGTTCGAGCACTGCGGTGAGGGCGGCGACCGCGGCCGCGCCCCTCTCCTCGGCGGGCATGAGGGTCGGGATCGCAGAGATGTCGCCGTAACCGCCGTGGCGCTCATCGCGCACCATCACGCCGCCGCTGAGCTCGATCACCCGCCGCTGCATGGCGTCGACGAAGCCGGCCTCGTGGGTGGCCATCACCACCGTGGTGCCGCCGGCATTGATGCGGGCCAGCAGCTGCATGATGTCGACGGACGTTGCGGGGTCGAGATTTCCGGTGGGCTCGTCGGCCAGCAGCACCTGAGGGCGGTTCACCAGCGCGCGGGCGATCGCGACGCGCTGCTGCTCACCACCGGACAGCTCATGGGGCAGGCGCTTCTGCTTGCCTTCCAGCCCGACCAGTGCGAGCACCTCGGGCACCGCCTGATGGATGAAAGCGCGGGATGAACCGATCACCTGCAGCGTGAACGCGACGTTTTGGAACACCGTCTTGTTCGGCAGTAGCCGGAAGTCCTGGAAGACCGAGCCGATGTGGCGGCGGAAGTAAGGGACCTTGCGGTTGGACAGCGTCCGCAGGTCGCGGCCGAGCACGACCACACGCCCTTCGCTGGGGCTGTCTTCGCGCAGGATCAACCGAAGGCACGAGGACTTACCCGAGCCGGACGCGCCAACGAGGAACACGAACTCGCCGCGCTGCACCTCGAAGTCGACATCGCTGAGTGCGGGTTTGCTCGTGCCGCGATAGCGCTTCGTGACGTTCTCGAACCGGATCATGACCCGTTGAGCCTATGCGGCGCGCCGCGCGGCGCCGCGAGCGACACTCGCGCGTTGCGGCATCCACCGCGGCTCAGGCAGGTTCGAGGGCGCCGCGCACGATCGAGTCGCCGGAGTGCGCAGGGTCGCCGTCGTCGGCCTCTTGCGAGACGTCGACCAGCGTGAAGCGGTCGAGATCCACGCCGGCCGGCACCTCGAAGGTGCCCTCGCTGCCGTCGAGCACCCCGAGGCTCACCAGATCGGAGCCGTCCGCCGCAATCAGCCACACCTCGCGGTGTCCGTCATCCGGGACGGAGGCATCGAGGGTGACCACCACCTGGGTGCGACCGTCGACATCTTCCAGCAACGCCTCGCCCTGCGCGCCCTCATGATCGGGGAACGCGTCGAGCGTCGCCTCGGCGACGATGGTCGGGGACTGGATGCCGGCATCCTGAGCAACCCACACGCCGGCCACCACGGCCGCGACCGCAACCGTGCCGGCCAGCGCGATCGCCAGCGTGAATCGGCGCCGACGACTGCCGCGCGCAACGCGATGTGCACCGGCTCGCGGCCCCGCTGGGGTCGCCGCGAGCGGGGCCAAGGCCGGCGCATCGTCGAGGTGGTCAGCGGGAGAAGCGGACGCGGCCACCGGCGCTGACCCGGTGAAACCCACTTCAGCGCTGATGGCCTGCCACACGCGCGGCGGTGGAGCGAGCAGGGGTTGCGCTGCGAGCGCACCGCGCGCGGCACCGGCCGCTGCGGCGAAGGCCGCCACCTCGTCGGCGCACTCCGGGCACTGCGCGAGGTGATCGAGTTGCTGCGCGTCAGCGGCATCCGTCTCGCCCATCGCGATGAGGGCGGCCAGTTCGGGGTCAAGGTGCGACATCGGCGGCCTCCAATCGTGTGCGCAGTCTGGACAGACTTCTTCGGATGTGACTCTTCACCGTACCCAGCGGCATCGCGAGTCGATCGGCGATCTGCGCGTGGGTGAGGTCGTCATAGAACGCGAGCCTGATGACGCTCTGCGCGTCGGGCTCAAGTTGCTCGATCTCCTGGGCGATCATCAGCGAGTCCTCGACATCGACAGTGACCGCGGCCGGGGCGAGCGCTTCGGACGCCACGGCCTGCTCGAGGCGGGCGGCGCGAGAACGGGCCTCGTGGGCGTCGGCGATGCGGCGACGGGCGATCGAGACGAGCCATCCGCCGAGGTTTCCCCGCTCGGGCGCGAAGGCATCGCGCGAGGTCCAGGCCGAGACGAAGGTGCGCTGGGTGACGTCCTCGGCCTCGGCCAGGTCGCCGAGGGATCGCGCGGCGATCGTGTAGACCAGGCGAGCCCAGCGGTCATACATCGCCTTTAGCGCGTCGGGATCGCCGGCGCGGAACCGGCTGGCAAGCTCGCCCTCGTCGTCGATGAGGCTCTCCTTCCGCGCGTCGCGACCGGCGGCACCCACGAGGCTGGTCATGGTGACGCCCGGGCGACGAGCACCACGTTATCGCTGTAGGTGCGAGTCCGCTCGTCGAATTGACCTCCGCACGTGATGAGAACCAGGCTGCGAGGACCGTTGCGGTCGAACAGCTGGTCGACCGGCAGTTCGGCCCGCGGAATGTATGTGACGCTCTCGACGGTGTAGCCGCTCACCGCTCCCGCGGCGTCCGTGACCTGCACTGTCTGCCCCCGCTGGGCCTCGCGCAGGCGTGCGAGCGGACCGACGCCGTAGACGCGGGAATCCACGTGCGCTGCCAGCACCGTCGAGCCCGCCGCGTCAGCCGGCGCCGGCCCGAACCGGTACCAGCCGGCGACCGCCGGGTCGGCGGGAATCTCCATAGACCCGTCGTCCTGCACCCCGACCGGCACCACGGGCATGTCGATCTGCAGATCCGCAGAGATCAGCTGCTGCGGCTCTGCGCTGCGGGGCTGCACCGGCGGCGGGGTCGCCGGTGAGATCGGAACCTGCACCGCCGGCGCCGGCGTCGGCGGTGGTGTCTCGGGGCGCGCCGCCGCGGAGGACGGGGTGGGGTCCCCGCCCTCCGCGTCGGGGGGTGAGCAGGCCGCGAGGGCCAGCACCGCCGTGACGACCACGGCGATGCCGAGCCCGCGCGACATCGTCATCAGCGCCGCTGGGCGGTCGACCTGCGCACCGCCACAACGGAACCGGCTGCGAGCACGAGCAGCAGGCCGCCGCCCAGCGCTACCGTCCAGATGAGCGGCTGGCTCTCGGCGACCAGGCCCGCGGAGCCGGTGTTCACGCCACCGGGGTTGGAGTGCAGTCCGGTGACCGTCTGCACTGCGAGGGCGAGGTTGCCGTCCTCGGCACTGCCCCACGCGTACGCGATCGTGAGCACGCCCTCCTGCACGTCGACATCGGCCGGGCCGATCACCGGATCGGTGGTTCCCTCCAATGCGACTGCTGCCGACACGACACCGGCGGGAAGGTTGAGGGTCGCCTCTTCGGGGTTGACCAGGCCGGTGACCACCGCAGCGCCGTTCGCGAGGACGTCCACCGCGGGGGCGGCGGCGACATGGCGCACGGTCAGCCGGCCGTCACCGGGAGCGGTCGGCGAGATGTCGTTGGTGAACAGGTTCGCCGTGGGCTCCCCGTCGGCATCCAGGTTCGCCACCGCGGTGTAGCTCTTGCCTGCCTCGAGGGTGAGGGTGATCGGACCGAGCACCGGGGCGGAGGCGTCTGCGGCATCCGTCGCCGTCAGTGCGACCTCGTAGTCGCCTGCCGGGAGGTCGAGCGGGCCGGCAAGACTGCCCGGCTGGAAGTCGTCGAGGGTCAGATCGCCGTTGACGTAGACGTCAACGGGAGTGTCGGGGATGCCGTGCAGCACGGACAGGTCCGCACTGCTGTCCGAGATGGCGTGTGCCGGGGCGAACGCGGCGAAGGCGGCGACGGCGCCGATCACCACGCCCGCTGAGAGTGTCTTACGCACGAGGAACTCCTTCTGTGTGGCGCGACCTTTTCGCGCGTTACAGAGGTATTCCGGGGCAGCGGACCGTTTGGATGCAGGAGGGCGGAGAATTTTCTCAGCCCCGCCCGGCTCAGTCTTCGATCTTGCGCTTGCGCCAGCGGATGCCGGCCGCGATCAGGCCATCGAGGTCGCCGTCGAACACGGCCGCGGGGTTTCCCACCTCGTAGCCGGTGCGCAGGTCCTTGACGAGTTGCTGACCGTAGAGGAAGTACGACCGCATCTGGTCGCCCCAGCTCGCGGTGATCGTGCCGGCGAGCTCCTTCTTCTTGGCATGCTCTTCTTCGCGCTTGAGCAACAGGAGGCGCGTCTGCAGCACCCGCATCGCGACGGCGCGGTTCTGGATCTGGCTCTTCTCGTTCTGCATCGACACGACGATGCCGGTCGGAAGGTGGGTGATGCGCACGGCGGAGTCGGTGGTGTTGACCGACTGGCCGCCGGGGCCCGACGAGCGGAACACGTCGACGCGGATGTCACTCTCGGGGACGTCCACCTCCTTGGCTTCTTCCATCACCGGGATGACCTCGACGGCGGCGAAGCTGGTCTGGCGCTTGTCGGCGGAGCCGAACGGGCTGATGCGCGCCAGGCGGTGGGTGCCGGCCTCGACCGACAGCGTGCCGTAGGCGTAGGGCGCGTCGACCTCGAAGGTCGCCGACTTGATGCCCGCGCCTTCGGCGTAGGAGATGTCGAGCACCTTCACGGGGTACTTGTGGCGCTCGGCCCAGCGCAGGTACATGCGCATGAGCATCTCGGCGAAGTCGGTGGCGTCGTCGCCGCCGGCGCCGGAGCGGATCGTCACGACCGCGCCGCGGTCGTCGTACTCGCCGTCGAGGAGCGTCTGCACCTCCAGCTGGCCGATGACGTCCTGCAGTTCAGCGAGTTCCTTGCGGGCCTCTTCGGCGGAGTCCTCGTCGTCCATCTCGAGGGCGAGCTCGGCGAGCACCTCGAGGTCGTCGAGCTTGCGCTCGATGTCGGTGACGCGTTTGAGCTCCGTCTGACGGTGACTGAGCGCGCTGGTGACCTGCTGCGCCTTGTCGACGTCGTCCCAGAGGTTCGGAGCACCGGCCTCCTCGGAGAGGCGGGCGATCTCGGCGGTCAGCGACTCGACGTCCACCACCGACTCGATATCGGAGAAAGTGGAGCGCAGCGCCTGTATCTCGGCGGAAAGATCGAATTCAAGCATGACAGTTCAGACTAACCTGGATGCCGATGGCTAACGGCGAAGACGAGATCCCCATCGCCCGCGCGCTGTGGCGATTCGCCCCCATGATCTACGGGCCGACCGTGCTGTTCGCGCTCGGTGAGGGCGCGGTGATCCCGTTGCTGCCGATCATCGCTGCCGGGCTCGGCGCCGATCTGCCGACCGCGGCACTGGTGGCATCCGCCCTGGTCGTCGGCCAGTTGTGTGGCAACATCCCCGCCGGATGGGCGGTCGCGCGGCTGGGTGAACGCCTCACCATGACCATCGCCGGCACCGTGGCCATCGGCGGTGTGGCGGGACTGCTCGCCTCCCCCAGCCTGCCGGTGCTGGCGGCATCCGTCTTCCTCATCGGGTTCTGCGCGGCAGCGTTCGGCCTGGCGCGGCACTCGTTCATGACCACGCGGGTGCCGCTGGCGTTCCGGGCGCGGGCGCTGTCGCTGCTGGGGGGAACGTTCCGCCTCGGGATGTTCATCGGCCCGTTCGTGGCCGCAGGTCTGCTCGCGCTGTTCGGCGACCCGCATTCGGCGATCTGGTTCTTCGGCGGGTGCCTCGTGGCCACCGTGCTGCTGGTGCTGCTCGGACCCGACCCTGAGACCGTCGTCATCGTCCCCGGTGCGGACTCACGCGACGCCGAGGACACCGGCGAGGCCGTGACCGGATCCATCCCCGTGCAGCAGCGTGCCGGCGTCTTCCGCACGATGTGGCGAAACCGCGGCGTGCTGTCGCGGCTGGGGCTCGCGGCGGCGTCGCTGTCGGCGATGCGCTCGGCCCGCCAGGTGGTGCTGCCGCTGTGGGGTGTGTCGATCGGGCTGGATGCGCAGACCATCGCGCTCATCGTCGGAATCTCGGGCGCGATCGATTTCGCGCTGTTCTACGCCAGCGGCCAGGTGATGGACCGGTTCGGGCGCCTCTGGGCGGCGCTGCCGGCCATGGTGCTGATGGGCGCGGGGTTCCTCGCCCTGTCCGTCACGCACGATCTGGAGCAGGCGGCGGTGTGGTTCGCGATGTTCGCCGCCGTGCTGGGCGTGGGCAATGGGCTCTCCAGTGGCATCCTGCTGACCCTCGGCGCCGACACCGCGCCGAAGGACGACCCGGCGCCCTATCTCGGATCCTGGCGCACGCTGACGGATGCCGGCGGCGCGGCGGCACCGCTCATCGTCTCGGCCCTCGCGACCTTCTCACTCTCGGTCGCCGCCGGCGCGATGGGAATGCTCGGGCTGCTCGGTGCGTACGCGTTCCTGCGCTGGGTCCCCCGGTTCGTCCCGCGGGAGCGCGCGTGAGCGACGGCGTGGTGCGGTTCTGCCGCAGCCGTAGCAACGACCGCCGGTGCACCCGGCCGCTGGAGCACCCGGGGCTGCACCGGCACCGCACGATCATGTGGTCGGATGCCACTGCCGACCCCGCCCGCTGCGCGGGATCCGGCGAGGTCGGCACCCCCGTCGCCGCCATGCCCGAAGGGTACCCGCACGGCCGCGCGCTGTGCCGTCGGTGCTTCACGTTCGTGCCGCTTGTCGACGAGCGGCTGGCTGAACACGATGCGGCCCCGGCGGACGAGAGCGATGCCGAGATCGCCGCCCGGCGGGCGTGGTTCAACACCCTGGGCTGACGCCTCGCGACCGCGGGCCCTCACGCCTTTGCGCGCCTACCGTACGTCCGCGGTCGAATGCAAACGGTTCCGCCCGCGACGGCCGAGCGGCCAGAATCGCCGGCATGGTCTTCCTCGGATTCCACGCATCGCACGAACAGATCCCGCCCGGCCGGCTCCTGCGCGACGTCGAAGCGGCACAGGCCGCCGGTTTCGACGGCGCGATGTGCTCCGACCACGTCGCGCCCTGGGGCGTGCGGCAGGGCGAGTCGGGCTTCGCGCCAAGTTGGCTCGGCGCTGCCCTTGCTCGCACAGACTTCTCCATCGGCTTCGTCAATGCGCCCGGGCAGCGCTATCACCCCGTGCTCGCCGCCCAGGCGTACGCGACGCTCGAGGAGATGTTCCCCGGGCGCTTCTGGGCCGCGCTCGGCAGCGGCGAGGCGATGAACGAGCACGTCACGGGCGACCCGTGGCCGCCGAAGCCCGAGCGCAACGCGCGGCTCGCCGAGACCGTCTCGGTCATCCGCCGGCTCCTGGCCGGCGAGGAGGTCGATCACGACGGCCTCGTCCGCGTGCACCGCGCGCGGCTGTGGTCGCTGCCCGACGAGCCGCCACCGCTTCTCGCCACCGCGATCAGCCCCGAGACCGCAGGCTGGGCAGCATCATGGGCGGAGGGCCTGGTGACCGCACTGCAGCCCCCCGAGGCGCTCGAGAAGGTGCTCGCCTCATACGACTCCGCCGGCGGCACCGGCCCCCGCGCGCTGCAGGTGCATGTCAGCTGGGCTCCGACGGATGCCGAGGCCCTCTCGATCGCGCGCGATCAGTGGTCCCACGCGATGCTCAGCCCACCCACCATCTGGGACCTCGAGCAGCCCGAGGACTTCGACGCCGCCGCAGGCGACCCGAGCGACCAGCAGATGCGCGACGCGCTGCTGGTCTCGAGCGACCTCGACGAGCTTGCCGGGCGCATCGCCGAGCACGCACGGCTCGGCTTCGACCGCATCTACCTGCACCACGTCGGCCAGGACCAGGCACCGTTCCTGGCTGCGGCGCGCGACCGACTGCTGCCTCGACTGAAGGAACTGCTGTGAGGATCACCGACACGAGCGACCTGTGGTGGAAGTCCGCAGTCGTCTACTGCCTCGACGTCGAGACGTTCCTCGACTCCGACGGTGACGGCGTGGGCGATCTGCAGGGGCTCGCATCCCGCATCGATTACCTCGCCCAACTGGGCGTCACGTGCCTCTGGCTCATGCCGTTCTACCCGACGCCCGACCGCGACGACGGGTACGACGTCACCGATTTCTACGGCGTCGATCCGCGGCTGGGCACGCACGGCGACCTCGTCGAGGTGATCCGCACCGCGCGTGACAGGGGAATGCGCGTGATCGTCGACCTCGTGGTGAACCACACCTCCGACCGGCATCCGTGGTTCCGTTCCGCGAAGCGCAGCACATCGTCGCGCTACCGCGACTTCTATGTCTGGCGATCCGATCCGCCCCCGAAAGGCCAGAAGAACCCGGTCTTCCCCGGCGAGGCCGACGGCATTTGGACGCGCGACGACGCGTCGGGCGAGTGGTACATGCACAGCTTCTATCCGCACCAGCCCGACCTGAACATCGCCAACCCGGCCGTGCGCGACGAGATCGCCAAGACCATCGGGTTCTGGCTGCAACTGGGGATCTCCGGGTTCCGGGTGGATGCGGTGCCGTTCCTGCTGGAAGTGCCCGAGGGTGCCGAGATGGCCAACCCGCACGACATGCTGCGCGACATCCGGCGCTTCCTGCAGCGGCGCTCAAGCGAAGCGGTGCTGCTGGGCGAGGTCAACCTCCCCTATGAGCAGCAGGCGGCGTACTTCGGCGCCGGCAACGACGGCCAGGAATTGACGATGCAGTTCGACTTCGCGGGCATGCAGGCGTTCTACCTGTCGCTCGTCCGGCAGGATCCGACGTCCCTCGCGGCGGCACTCTCGTCGCGCCCGAGCCTGCCGATCGAGGCACAGTGGGCGAACTTCCTGCGCAACCATGACGAGCTCACCCTCGACCAACTGACCGAGGAGGAGCGGCAGGAGGTGTTCGAGGCCTTCGCTCCCGACGAGGGTCAGCGCGTCTACGGGCGCGGCATTACACGGCGCCTGCCTCCGATGCTCGCGGGCGACCCCCGCCGCATCCGGATGGCATACAGCCTGCTGTTCACCCTGCCGGGCACGCCCGTGCTCTTCTACGGCGAGGAGATCGGCATGGGAGAAAACGCCGACCTCGACAAGCGCCACGCCGTGCGCACCCCCATGCAGTGGTCGGCGGAGCGCAACGGGGGGTTCTCGACTGCTCCACCTTCCCGCCTGACCGCGTTGCCGCCCGGCGACGGCTACGCCCCGGTGCACGTCAACGTTGCCGACCAGATCGAAGACCGCGAGTCGCTCCTGCACTTCTTCCGCGACCTGACCTCGCGCTACCGCATCTCCCCCGAGCTCGGGTGGGGCGAGTTCGAGGTCATCGATCACGACGCGCCGGGTGTGCTCGTCCACTCGCTGCGCGCGGATGTCGGCCGCACCGTCGCCGTGCACAACTTCACCGACGTCCCCGCGGCGCTCGCCTTCACCCTCGACGACGAGCCCGACGGCACGACCCTGGTCGACCTTCTCGACTCCGAGCGACTCCCGCTCGACGACCGCAGTGGGATCGAGATGCCCCTCCCCGCCTACGGCTACCGGTGGCTGCGGGTGTCTCGCCCCGGGGACGGCCGGGTGACCTGACACACGTCGGCGACGGATGCCGCGGACTAGGCTCGGCGTGTGTTCGACGATGACCGCCTGAGGGCCATGGCCTATGAGCTGGCCGCCGTGCCCGGGGTCCGCGCCGTCGCGCTCGGAGGAAGTCGCGCACGCGGCACCCACCGCCCCGACTCCGACGTCGACCTGGGCCTGTACGTGACGGCGGACGTCGACCGCGACGGCATCGCTGCGGTCGCCCGCGACTGGATGGGCGCGCCGGTGACGGTCTCGCCGCGCGGCGGGTGGGGTCCCTGGGTCGACAGCGGAGCATGGCTGGTGGTCGACGGCATCCAGGTGGATCTGATCCTGCGCGATGTGGACCGCGTGGCCGAACAGTGCGCGCGTGCGGCACGCGGCGAGTACGCGTTCCATGCGCAGCCGGGGCACCCGCTCGGGTTTCTCGATATCGCGTACGCCGGCGAAGTTGCCACGTGCCAGCCCCTGAGCGATGAGGGCGGGTTGCTGGCGGCGTGGGCTGCGCGCCTCACCCCCTATCCCGCGCCGCTGCGCGACGCGCTGCTGCGCAACCTGTGGCAAGTGGACTTCCTGCTGGATGGTGCGACGAAGGGCGCCAGGCAGGCGGACGCCGGATACGTCGCGCTGTGCGCGTCGACGGCGGCGATGCTCCTCGCTCACGGGTGGCACGCGGCGGCCGGCGTGTGGGTGACCAACGAGAAGGGGCTGATCCCGAATGCCGCCCGCCTCGCGCTGGATTCGCGTGGGTTCAGCGCGCGAGCGGCATCCGTTCTCGGCGCGCTGGGATCAACGTCGGACGAGCTGCAGCGGTCCATTGCGGAACTCCGGGAGCTTCCCCGTCCTTGACAGGCAAGTATTTACTTGCCTACGGTGAGGCCTGTGCCAGACGTTTACAAGGCGATAGCCGACGAGACCAGGCGCGCACTGCTCGACGAGCTGCTGCAGCGCGACGAGCAGACACTGTTCGAACTCTGCTCGAAGCTCGCGATGAACCACGACCTGACGCCCTCGCGCCAAGCCGTCTCGCAGCATCTTGACGTGCTCGAGCAAGCGGGACTCGTGCGCACCGAGCGCCGCGGCCGCTACAAGTTCCACACGATCGACACATCACCGCTGTCGCAGATCTCCCAGCGATGGCCCCCGAGAAAGCAGGCGCAGTGATGAAACTGCAAACCGTGAGCATCTTCGTCGACGACCAACAGCGTGCTCTTGACTTCTACACCTCGCGACTCGGCTTCCACGTCGCCCACGACATCCCACTTGGGGAATATCGCTGGCTGACCGTGGTCGACCCGCACCAGCCCGACGGCACCCAGATCTCGCTCGAGCCGAAGGTGCACCCAGCCGTGGGGCCGTTCACCGATGCCCTCGTGGCCGACGGCATTCCGTTCTGCATCCTCGGCGTCGATGATGTGCAGGCGGAGTACGACCGGCTGACCGCCCTCGGCGAGACGTTCACCCAGCCACCCACCGCTATGGGGCCCGTGACCATCGCGGTGCTCGACGACACCTGTGGCAACCTTCTTCAGCTCGCGCAGCCCACAGGCACCGAGGCGAGGGCGTGACGCGCTAGCTGATCTGCCACCCCGCGGTTAGGACCGCAGCGTCTCCAGGATGCTCGCCACTCGTCGCGATCGGGTTTCGTCGGTCTTGGCGCTTTCCACGGCCTGGGCGTGTGCGCGCTGCTTGCTGTACGAGAGAGTCGACCACGCCTTCGTCGCCGGCTCATCCGACTCGAACGCCGCCGCCAGCGCCGCAGGGACATCGACGGTGCGCGGAGCATCGTCGACCTCAAGGGTCACCTCGACCTCGTCGCCTGCGCCCTTGCCCGTGGCGGCTCGGGTCTCGGAATTGAAGCCGATCAGGAGCTGACCTCCCATGGAGGAGATGGAGTTTCGGTACGAGTAGGCCCCGTCGATCGTGACGACGACGGGCACGCGTTTGCCCTGGCCGAAGCCGAGCACGATCTCCTCTGGGACGACGATGCCCACGTTGTTGCCGCCGGCGGCCCAGAGCGTGGTGTGGAAACTGACCACGGCTACTCCTTTCGTGGATACAAACAGAGACAGCCGACAACGGTGATCGGCTCGTCATTGAACGCCATTGAGCTCATGCTTCACGCCCCACCGCTACGAGGCAAGACTGCAGGACGATGAGCAGCGCGACCGGCCAAGGCGAACGCTTCCACTCGCCGTGCGCCGGTGTCACACTGACGGCGAAAGCGTGTGCGGGAGTGGGATCGCGGAGGTCACCATGAATCGTCGGACCGGTGCGATCATCGTCGCGCTTGTGTGCATCGCGACGCTCACGTCGTGTTCGGACTCGGTCAGCCAACCCCCGGCATCCTCTGCGCCGCCATCGGATTCGGACCTCGAGGCCCAGGGGCTCCGCATCGGGGCGATTCTCGCGCGCACGGGATCGTTCGCCGAGCTCGGAGCCGCGCAGATCGCCGGCGTCCAGGTGGCGATCGACGAGATCAACGCCGGCGGCGGGATTGCGGGTCTCGACGTCGAGGTCGCCGTCAAGGACGCGTCCGACGCCCAGAACCCCGACGTGGCGGCCTCCTCCGCACAGGCACTGATCGAGGACGGAGTTCCGGCAATCATCGGATCGTCCTCTTCCTCCGTGTCTCTGGAGATCATCGACGAGATCAGCGCGGCGGGCATCGTGATGGTGTCGCCGTCGGACACGTTCGCGGGGCTCTCGGGCTCCTCGGGTCTGTTCTTCCGAGTCGTGCCGCCTGACACGGTTCACGGCGATGTACTCGGGAATGTGGTCATCAGCGACGGCGCCAGCAACGTCGCCTTCATCGTCGCCCATGACCCGCACGCGATGGGTTTGCGTGACGCCGCCGCGGCGACCATCTACGACGCCGGCGGGCAGCTGGTGAGCGGCAACTCCGGGCAGGAGTTCGACGCGGGCACGACGACGTTCTCCGCCATCGTCGCCGACGCGCTCTCCAGCGGCCCAGAGGCCGTCGTGGTGCTCGCGTCCCCGGATCGGACGAGAGAGGTTCTCCTGGCCCTCGTGGCGGCGGGCCAGAACATGTCCAAGGTCTACCTCGCGGACAGCAATGTCGTGAATTACGGGGTGGGAGCGGAGGGCCTACCCGCCGGTGCGCTCACGGGCGCTCAGGGAACCCTCCCCGGACAGCCCCCGCCCGACGAATTCGCCGCGCGGATGTCGGCGGTCGACCCCGATCTGACGACAATCTCCTACGGCCCGGAAGCCTACGACGCGACGATGCTCATCTCCCTCGCGGCGCTCGAGGGTGACGGCGTGGATGCCGACACCATCCGGCAGCACCTGAGTTCCGTCTCAGGCGCGGCCGGCGGGACCGAGTGCAGCGGGTGGACGCAGTGCGCGCGCCTGATCGACGAGGGCGAACGCATCGCCTATCGCTCCGTTTCCGGCGCCGGGCCGTTCAACGCGGCGAACGATCCTTCGTCTGCGGTGATCGGGATCTACCAATACAACGCAGAGAACACGCCCGCCGGCCAACGCATCGAGGAAGTGGAGGCACCGCTGCCGTGACCTCGGCGCGCACCCGCCCGCCGATCGCCAGCTCATCGATAGCTGGGCCGAGACCATGACCGGCAGCATCCTGGATGCCGGATGCGGCCCTGGCCACTGGACATCGTCCGCATGGGGCTATCGTCGCCCGGCGCGCGATCGGAGCGCTGGAACCCCCTGCTAGCGTGCGTTCATGCAGGCAAAGGCTGTGACCATCGGTGTCCCCGTTCGTGACCTCGAACGAGCGGTCGACTGGTACCAGAACGCGTTTGAACTCGCGGAACCAGACCTGAGGCCTTTGGACGGGCTCGCGGAGTTCAACCTCGGCTCCTTCTGGCTGCAGTTGGCGTTTGCACCCGAGCTCGCCGGTGTCGACGGCATCTCGGCGAACATCAGCGTCGAGGACGCCAGAGGCGAGCATCGGCGCCTGAACGGGCTGGGCCTGGAGGTCTCACCCATCCAGCGGTTCGAGGGTGTCGTGGAGTTCTTCGAACTCACCGATCTCGACGGCAACAAGATCGGCTTCGTCACCGAACTGAGCTAGGAGTACGCGCGGTGGACGTGCCAGTGGTCCTCGGCTCGATAGACGTCGAACACCCAGCTCTCCCCCGCCGGGTCGGTGGCCTGAAACCGCCAGCCGTACAACCCGCGAATCTCCTCCAGCGGCGCACTCCACACCGACTCTCGCAGCCGGGTCGGGGTGTCGCTCACGCGCCACCGCCGCCCGCCGTAGACCATCCGTGCTGGGACGTCGTTGACCATCCACAGGGTCGTTTCATGTTCGATCGACGTCTCTGCCATAGCGACCAATACTAGAACAGACGTTCGATGCGGACTAGCCTCTGCTCATTGCGAGATCGGCCTGTCTGCTGTGAGCAGAATCGCTTCGCCCGCTGCAGGCCCACGTTCTACGATCGGCCATGGTCGATTTCGCCTTGACCGCAGACGCGGAGAATGAACGCGCCCCGCTGGCCGCCCGCGCGCGACAGCCCGCAGCACCTGGGGCCCCTGTGGCGGCACGTGCTCGGTGATCGCCTGCGCGGTCTGCGACACGAAAGCGGCAAGACGCTCGGCGAGGTCGCCCGTCGCGCCGGAGTCTCGCCCCAGTACCTCTCCGAGATCGAGCGAGGCCTCAAGGAGCCGTCGAGCGAGATGATCGCGGCGGTGATGCGCGCCCTGGGCATCACCCTGGTCGACCTCACACTCGACATCGCGGAGAGTCTCATCGCGGCGCAGCAATCCGTGCAACCGGTGTCGCTGCGGCAGTCCACGGTCGCACTCGCCGCCTGACTCTTCCGAGGAACGGATGCCGCGGCATCCACCCCTCAGCGTCACAGGTCAGGCGACCCCTGCGACAAAAGCGTGCCGAGTGGGAGCTCGAGCGCGACGCCATTGATCGTCGCGAAGGTGACGAGCCCGGCGAGTGCGGCGACGTTGATCACCACAGTGACCCAGAACGCGCGGCGGAACGAGCGTTTGCGGGTCTTGTGCCGGAACAGCTGCTGCGCGATGAGGGCGCCTGGCCAGCCGCAGAAGAGGCCGAGCGCGAGGAGCGTCTGCTCCGAGATCCGATGCCGGTCACCGCGGGCGGCGGCTTTGTCGATCCCGTATGCCGCGAAGGCGACGACGCTCAGGACGCCGTAAAGCGCCGGCATCCACCAGGGAAGGTCGAGCACGGCAAGAGCGACTGCGAATACGAGCACGAACGCGCACAACACAGACCAGCTCAGCGCCGCCGGCAATGGTCGTGAGAGATCGCGGGGGCGATCTGTGGCGGGGCGCGATCGGTCGTATCCGGTGGGCACTCGCCGATCCTAGGCGTCGCCGCGGCATCCACCCCTCAGCGCTGCTTGAGCACGTGATCGATGAGCCCATAGTCGCGTGCCGTGGCGGCGGTGAACACTCGGTCGTGCCCGATCGCGACCGCCGCGCCTACGAGAACTTCGTGCGTGCGGTGTTCACCAGACCGGGCGGGTCGCTCGCCCGGGTGCTGCAGCACGTCACGCGCCTCGACCGCGGGAGCGTGACCCGCGTGATGGTCGAGGCGCGCGTGCCGGTCAGCGCGTTGCCACGGGATCTGACGCCGGAGCAGTGGGCCGCGCTGTGGACGGGGTGTCGAGGATGCTGAGGGCGCGACGCCTATGGAGCGCCGAAGCGATTGTTGCTCTGCCCGCCGACGATGCTGTCGCGAAAGAAGAACCAGACGATTGGTCCGAGCAGCGGGAAGAACAGCGTGATCAGAATCCAGACCGCCTTCGCCGTCTGCGTCATAGCGGAACCCGTAATGCCGACGATGGCGAATACGAATAGAGCGACCGCGCCGGCGAGCAGGAACACCACGATAAGCACCACGACAACGTGCGGGAAGTCCTGACCCATTCCTGCACTATGGCGCAATCGATATTGCAGTGGCAATAAAACTGCTCGGATCCCTCTGCCACGCCATCCCCCGCAATATGCTGACCCGCGTGACAAGCGAGCGCGAGTCGGATGAACGTGAGCACGAGATCGTCGACGAGCTCGTTGAGTACGTCCGCGATCTCGTGGAGACGGCGGCAGCATCGGCCTCGATCGCCGCGATAACGACGCCATCTGGCTCATCACGGTCGAGCCCGGTCATCAGCACGGATGCCCCGCATACGCGCTCGCACTGGATTCCCTTATCGTCGGAACCGGCGAGAACGGTCGCTGGGAGCTTGATTACACGGGCGAAGACCTCGCGCTTGCCAAGCGAATCTTCGCCGCGGCAGCGGCGGGCCGGGTCTCAGAGACATTCGGCTTCGCTCGATCGCAGGTGGTCGTCACGTTCGAAGACGGCGACACCCTGCAATCAACGGTCTACAACGGTTGCCAGGCAGTACTGGTCCCACGACCGGGTTGGCGCAGATGGGGAAAGCGAGTCCAGTATGCGCCGTACGTCTGAGCGTACGGTCGGGACCACTATTTGCGCGCGGACGCACCATGGCAATCTGCGTAGGGGGGGCGGCGAGGCGTTCCGCCCCTGACGTGCTTGCTGCGGTACTTCTGCTCAGCGTGCTCGCTGGCTCCGCGACAACCTCCGGGGCAACGGGCGCGGCATCTCGTGTGAGCGAGAGGACGCGAATACACGCTAAGTTGCCGCCATGACGGCGTGGATTAATGATCACGGACAGCTACTCAGTCGAGTCGCGCTCGTCGCAGTCATCATTGCCGTGTTCGCGCCGCTAGTTGCATTTCTCTGTGGGATTCCGAACCTGGTCGGCGGAGTCCCGCACCCAGCGGTGAACCCGATGCAGGTCGCGCTAGTTGTCAGCGGCATCTTCGCGATCATCGGCTTCGCTGTTGGATTGGCCGTGTGGATTCTGCGCACTCCCGGCTACGAACTCGGTATGGCAGCGGTGCTCGTTCTCGGCGCGTTCATCGTCATGTTCGGAGGCATCGCGCTTACCGGCTTGCTGATGTCCGTGGCGCACAGTCCGCGACTGTAGCGAGTCACTATCACCTGCGCCGGCACGGCGCGGCTCAGCATGCCGAAGAGCACCGCCGCAGCCGCGCGAAGACCGGATCTTCTCGGACGCAGCGCCCGGACCGGACTCTCACAACAGCGCATTTCGGCTGGTCGCCGTCGCCTCCAGCGGCACCCCGTCGGGGACGAACAGTGTCAGGATCGGTGGATGCCACACGGTCGCGACCGTGACGCGCGCGGAGACACCGTCGGGGGTCCCCGCCGACACCAGCGAGGCAGTACCGGCGGCACCAACGATGTCGGCGGCCTGGTCGTAGACACCCGTATCGGTCAGATCCGCGGTCGGCTCCCCCGCCTCGACTGTGAGCGTGAACCCGTCCGCTCCGGCGAGCGCAGCGGCATCCGCCACCGACTCCAGACGCTTCTGCGCCAGGTACAGGCTCGTCGCGTCGACGCACACCAGGATCAGCACGATCGCCAGCAGCGCGTACCCGAGCGACAGCAGCAGGATGCTGCCCTCTTCGTCGTTCGGCCGGCGCGACCGGCGCGTCACTGTGAACCCCAGAATCGCGAGACCTTCTGCACGGACGCCGCCTCGACGGGGATGCTGGCTATGTGATCGAGCCCCAGCAACGGTGGCACGAGCGGCAGAGTCACGCGCGTCGCTACGGTGACATGCAACGTCGCCCCCGACGTCGGACACTCCGATCCCGCTGGCGTGCAGGTGATGGCGACCTCCACGGCATCCGAAGCCAGACCGTACTCGGCCACGACGGAGGCGAGGATGGCCTCGGTTCGCGCGGCGGCGGTCGCGGCATCCGGAGCCGTCGCCACGGCGCGGGCGATATGCCGGGCGCCGGATTCCGCGCCGAGCGTCTGCCCCTGTACGGCGCCGAGGGCGAGGATCAGGTAGACCAGCGGCACGAGCAGGATCACGCCCATGAGGATGAACTCCAGCGCGGCAGCGCCCTCGTCGCCGCGGGACAAGCGGTCACTCCAGGCTTTCAGCCGGGGCATGCGCACTCACCTCCAATGCGCGTGGGGCGCCGAGCAGACCGAGCAGCGGCAGGGTCGCCTTAACCGTCACCTGCACCGCGTCGTGCCCGAGGTGAGTCGTCTCCACCACCTCCACCGTCTCGGCGAACTGGCCGCCGACACTGCGGTTGATGATCGTCCGCGTGCGGTCGACACCGTCGGCGAGCGTCGTGTCGGCGAGCGCGGCATGGAACGCGCCCTCCACCGCGGCATCGTGCACCACGTTGCGCACGTACACCGCGAGACCGAACTGCAGCACCGCCAGAGTGAGGACCGTCAGCAGTGCTCCCACGAGAACGAATTCGACCGGACTCGACCCCTGGTCGTCCTGCGCAGCTAAAGTCCGGAGACGCTCTGAATGGCTTGCTCGAACAAGCCGGCAAGCGCGGGACCGGCCACGGCCCAGATCACCACCACCAGTCCCGCCGTCATGAGCGTCACCAGCACCCAGCCGGGTACGTCTCCTCGTTCGTCGTCGCGCAGCCCACCCCACGCCGTGCGTAGCCGTACCGCCACTCGTTCCCTCTGTTCGCGGAACATCACCGCCCCCTTCCGACCGCACGCGGTCACCCGAATCCGACTCGAAGCATGAACACACCCGGAAAAATCGCGAACAGCACCGACATCGGCAGGATCAGGAACACCAGTGGCAGGAGCATCAGGATTTCCTTGCGCCCGGCCTGTTCGATCAGCACCCGCTTGGCGTCTTCCCGCGTATCGGTCGCCTGAGCCTGCAGCACCTGCGCGAGCGGCGCTCCCCGGTCCAGCGCCGCGACGAGATGATCGATGCTGCGCGTCAGCGCGGGAATGTCGAGGTCGCGGGCCAGGCTCTGGAGGGCGTCGGGCAGCGGCGCTCCCGTGCCCACCGCAACCACCACCCGCCGCAGCTCGCCCGGCAACTCCCCCGAGCCGACATCACCCACCCGGCGCAGCGCGTCGAGCACACCCTCCCCCGCCGCCAGGCACAGGGACAGGAACTCCAGCACCGTGGGCAGTTCCTCCTGCGCCCGCGTCACCCGCGCCCGCGCGGCACTGCTCAGCCGCATGTCGCATAACACTGCCGCGGCCACTGCGGCGATCGGTGGCAGCAGCACGGAACCAACCCAGAACCGACCGGCAACGGCGAGCGCCACCACGGCCAGCGCGCCGATGCCGAGACCACCCAGAACCCAGCCGAGTTGGCGGCCCCGGAACTGCGCGGCATCCATGTCCCACGCGGCCTGCCGCAGGCGCCGGGAGATCACCGCCGAGCCGCCGAGAGCGGCGGCGAGCCGGTCGCGCCAGGCCCGCCATGCACCCGAGACATCGAGCGTCGGCGCGCCCAGCGGCGTGAGGCCGAGGGGGTCCGCGGCGTCACGCAGATAGGGGGCGATGCGGTCGGCTAGGCGGGGCGCGCGCCACCGCGGCATCCGCGTCACCACCAGCGCGAGTCCCAGCGCCAGTCCGCCCCCGAGCACCATCGCCAGGGCGAGCTCCGTGATGCCGCTCATCCGAACCACCGCCGGGGCTCCGGGAGGCGACCGATGCGCACCATGATTCGGTAGGCGATGACCGACACCGCGGCACCCACCAGCACGACCACGACGCCTTCGGCGCTGCCGTACGCCCGCGCACCCTCCGGCCGCAGCGCCAGGAGACCCAGGATCACCCACGGCGCGACGACGCCGAGCACCGCCGCCCCGCGGATCCACGACTGCCGCGCCTCCACCTCCGCGCGCAGCGACGCGTCAGCCCGGACCGAGCTCGACAGCGCACGCAGCACGGTAGGAAGCTCCGTTCCGCCTACCTGCCGGGTCATCCGCAGCGTTTCGATGATCCGATCCGCCACCGGGTCGGCGAGGCTGTGCTTGAGGCGCATCACCGCCGAATCGAAGTGTCCCGACGCGTTGAGGTCGCGCGCGAACACCGCGAATGCGGGGCGCAGTTCGGCCGGTGCCGACTGCGCCAGGCTCGACACGGCGTCGGGGAGCGACATGCCCGCCCGCACCGACGCGATCAGCAGATCGCACACGTCGGGCCACAGCCCCCGGCGACTGCGCAGTCGCCGGGATCCCCGGGATCGCAGCCACGCGTACGGCGCCACCGCACCGGCCACACCGGCGACGAAGGCGAGAGCGGGAAGCGCGGTGAACAGCCAGACCACGGATGCCGCAACCAGGCCCAGCAGAACCGTCGCTGCCGCGAACACCCGCGCACGGGTGCGCGCGAACCCGGCCGCGGCGAGCAAGCGATCGACGCTTCCGGTGGTGACCGGTCGCGCCCGCTCGGCGCCGGAGGGCCACAGCCAGGGCGAGAGGACCAGGAGGATCCCGGCCGCCAGGATTCCGCCCCAGACGAAGGTCACACGTCGCCCGCTCGGTACAGGGGCTGCGCCTCGACGAATCCGTCGACGACGCGACCGGTCGGAGCGGCGATCTCGGCGATGCGGCGGTGGCCGGATGGCTCGCGTTCACAGTGCACGACGAGGTGGACGGATGCCGCGACAGCGGGCAGCACGAACCCCGGGTCGATGTTGCGCCCCGCCAGCAGCGGCAGCGCGGCGAGCTTGGCCAGTGCCTCCTGCGCGGAGTTCGCGTGGATGCTGGCCGCGCCCGGAACGCCGGTGTTGAGCGCGAGCAGCAGGTCGAGCGCTTCTGCATCGCGAACTTCCCCGACCACGAGCCGGTCGGGGCGCATCCGCAGCGCCTCCTTCACGAGGCGGCGGAGGGTCACCTCCCCGGTGCCCTCCAGACTCGGCTGCCGTCCTTGGAGCCCGACGATGTCTTCGGCATCCACTGCCAGCTCGAACGTCTCCTCCACCGTCACGATGCGCTGGTCGGGCGGGCAGGCGGCGATCAGTGCGCCGAGCAGCGTGGTCTTGCCGGTATGGGTCGCTCCCGACACCAGCACACTGCGGCCGGCTGTCATGGCGCCGCGCAGCATGTCGGCGGCGCGCTGGGTGAGCGAACCTGCGGCGACCAGCCGGTCGAGGTCGCGGTACATCGGCAGGAACCGTCGGATGTTGACGGTCCAGTGCTTGCGCGTGATGTCCGGGATGACGACGTGCAATCGCGACCCGTCGGGCAGCGACGCGTCGACGAACGGCTGGCTCAGATCCACGCGGCGACCGGTGGCGTGCAGCATCCGCTCGACCAGATCGCGCACCCCGCTGTCGGTGAGGGCGAGCGGCAGCCGCTCGGCGCGCCCATCACGGGCGATGAAGATGCGGTCGGGCGCGTTGATCCAGACCTCCTCGACCGTCGGATCATCGAAGTACGCCTGCAGCGGCCCGAACCCCGAGACCGCGGCGAGCACATCCCGCACGCAGGCACCCTCGTCATCGACGGTGACGAGCCCCCGGGCGAGCGCGAAGTCATTGTGCCGGCGCACCTCGGCCAGCGCGATGTCGGCGGCCACCTCCGCGACGCGGGCGGGTTCGATCTGCTCGGCGCGCAGCCGGTCCCGCACGCGCTCGGTGACCGCCGCGGTCACATGCGCGGCACCCGTCGGCGCGAAGGCGAGGCTCACCCGCGCATCCTCCCAACGTCGCGGCGGGCGCGTCGGGATTTATCCACAACAGGGCGGATGCCACAGGCGGGGCATCCGCCCTGTTGCACCATCCCGACCACCCCGCAAGCCCCAAGCGCCTGGGGCCGAGCGCTCGTATCGTGCGAGGACAACGCCGTACAGGAGGACAGTCATGACCCGTTTCGGATACACCCTGATGACCGAGCAGAGCGGCCCCCGCCAGCTCGTCGACTACGCCGTCAAGGCGGAAGCAGCCGGCTTCGACTTTCTCGTGTCGAGCGACCACTACTCGCCGTGGCTCACGACCCAGGGGCACTCGTCCTACGCGTGGAGCGTGCTGGGCGCCGTCGCCTATGCGACCTCCCGCGTGGAGATGATGACGTACATCACCTGCCCGACCATGAGGTACCACCCGGCCGTGGTCGCGCAGAAGGCCGCGACGCTCCAGCTGCTCTCCGAGGGGCGCTTCACGCTGGGCCTCGGCTCGGGCGAGAACCTCAACGAGCACGTGGTCGGTGAAGGCTGGCCCGCAGTGACCGTGCGTCAGGACATGCTCGTCGAGGCGATGGAGATCATCCGCGAGCTGCACACCGGAAACCTGGTCACCTACGACGGCCAGTACTTCCGCGTCGACTCCGCCCGCATCTGGGACTGCCCCGACGGCGGGGTGCCGCTGGGCGTCGCCGTCTCCGGCGAGAAGTCGATCGAGCGCTTCGCCGAACTCGGAGACCACCTCATCGCCGTGGACCCCGACCCGGAGCTGATCAAGGGGTGGGATGCCGCCCACCCGGCGGAATCCCGCAAGATCGGACAGATCCCCATCTGCTGGGACCCCGACGGTGACGCCGCCATCGCGCGTGCACACGACCAGTTCCGGTGGTTCGCCGGCGGGTGGGCGGTCAACGCCGACCTGCCAACACCGGCCGGGTTCGCGGGGGCGACCCAGTTCGTGCGGCCCGAAGACGTGGCCGAATCGATCGTCTGCGGTCCCGACCTCAATGCGCTCGCCGAGAGCGTGCAGCCGTACATCGACGCCGGTTTCACCGACGTCGCGCTCATTCAGGTCGGCGACGAGCAGCAGGACCGCTTCGTCTCGGAGATCGCCGAGCCACTGCTGGAGAAGCTGCGCGCGCTCTGACGATCCGCCCCGGGACGGGATTCTCGCTCTGGACCGCATCACACCGGCGCGGGATGATGACGACATGTCCAAACGCCGCTCCGAGCCCAGCCCTTCGCCCGTCTCCCGCCCGACCATCCCCTGGTCGCAGCCCGGCATCCTGGTCGGCGTCGACGGATCCGAGCCGTCGCACGCCGCGCTGAGCTACGCCGCAGACCTCGCACGCAAGCTCGGGCTCCCCCTGCACGTTCTGGCTGCCTGGGACAACCCGTCGCTGCTGTGGGGCGACCCGTACACCTACTTCGGTGAACCCGAGGTGGACTTCGAAGCCAACGCCAAGCAGCTGGTCAACGCTGAAATTGCGCGGGTCTTTCCCGACGAGGTCCCCGACTGGGTCACCGCGGCAGCGTGGCCAGGCAGCGCCGCGCGAACACTCATCGACGCCTCAGCGGATGCCGAGATGCTCGTCGTCGGCAGTCGCGGTCTTGGTGGCTTCACCGGGCTGCTGCTGGGCTCAGTGAGCAGCGCGTGCGCGTCCCATGCGCATTGCCCGGTGGTCGTCGTGCGCGACCGCGATCACGTGGCCGACCCCGGTGCGGCTACAGGACGGTCCTGACACATTTTGCACGGCGACGAGCCGGGCGGGAAAAACCCCACCGGAGCACCATGAGTGCATGGGCACAACCCGCCGCACCCCTTCGTTCGACCTGACGCCGTGCTGAGCATCGAGCAGGCGCTCGTCGTTCAAGGCGACGCAGCGGCCCACAAGGTCGCGGGGCTCCGCACCCCGGCACGCTTCGTCGTTGCGGGCATGCTCGCCGGCGCCTACCTCGGCATCGGCGTGGTGCTCATGATCAGCGCCGCCGGCCCCCTCACCGCTGCCGGGTCGGGCGCGGGCAAACTCGTCAGCGGCGCCGTCTTCGGCGCGGCGCTGACCCTCGTGCTGTTCGCGGGCGGGGAGCTTGCCACCTCCAGCATGATGACGCTCCCGCAGGGCGTGCTGATGCGCGTGGTGCGCCCGGTGCGCGCGCTCGTCGCGCTGCTGGTCACGTTCGCGGCGAACATGGGCGGCGCCGTGGCCTTCTCGGCTCTTATCGCCGGCGCCGGCGTGCTGCACAGCAACCCCGGTGCTGAGGCGATGCTGGGCGACATTCTCGCCGCGAAGGCACACGAGCTTCCGATGGAGCTGTTCCTGCGCGGCATCCTGTGCAACGTGCTGGTGTGCCTGGCGATCTGGATGTGCGCCCGGCTCACTTCGGATGGCCCGAAGATCGCGGTCATCTTGCTGGCGATCCTCGCGTTCGTCGCCTCCGGCTTCGAGCACGTGGTCGCGAACATGACCACCTACTCACTCGGCATGATGACCGGCGTCGAGCACGCCACGTGGGAGCACTTCGGCGCGAACATGCTGTGGGTGGGCCTGGGCAACCTCGTCGGCGGTGCGCTGCTGGTGGGCGTCGCGTACTGGTTCATCGGCGGCTCGCCGCGCCGCGCTGTGGTCGCCGACGTGGCAGCTGGTGCGGAGAGGATCCCCGCCGCCGAGAGCCACTGAGATCGTCGGGCTAACCCCCGGAGGCAGTGTCGCCGGCCCCGCTAGACTGGGGCAACTCGCGGGAGTGGTGGAATTGGCAGACACGCAGGATTTAGGTTCCTGTGCTTTCGGGCGTGTGGGTTCAAGTCCCACCTTCCGCACGAGTGGATGCCGCGGCATCCGCTGCCATTGACCATGGCCACGGCCTGACGACGGGACCTCTGTGCTCGACCTCGCATTGCAAGCGCCGACCGCTCTGATCCCGTGGCTGGACCCGGAGCAGATCATCACGGCGGCCGGGCCGTGGGCTCTGCTGGTGGTGTGCTTCATCGTCTTCGCCGAAACCGGGCTGCTCGTCGGCTTCCTGCTGCCCGGCGACACCCTGCTGGTCATCTCCGGCCTGCTCTCCCACGCTCAGGATTACGCGCCGGAGGGCGTGTTCGGGATCAGCGTCTGGTGGGTTGCGCTGCTGATCGGACTGTCGGCGTTCCTCGGCGGCGAGGTCGGGTTCTACATCGGCCACAAGGGTGGCCCCGCGATCTTCGAGCGCAAGGAATCGGGCCTGTTCAGCCGCAAGAACGTCGAGCGCACGAACGCGTTCTTCGAGCGGTTCGGTGGACTGACGATCATCCTGGCCCGGTTCGTCCCGATCGTGCGTACCTTCGCCCCGGTCGCGGCCGGTGTCGGCCACATGCACAAGGGCAAGTACACGCTCTACAACCTGATCGGCGCCGTGCTCTGGGGCTTCGGCCTGACGATGTTCGGCTACGTCATCGGGTTCATCCCGCCGGTGGCCTGGTTCGTGCAGGAGTACATCGACCTGATCCTGCTCGCCGCCGTCGGCGGTACCGCACTGATCACGCTGTGGCACTACTTCTCCGAGCGCCACAAGGCCAAGAAGGCTGCTGCCGCAGGCGAAGACGTCGTGACGGATGCCGCGGAGGCAGACGAACTCGTGCTCGACACGGAGGTGTTCGATCGCGGCCCCGAGGCCGGCGACGACACCCCGCCCGCACCGCGCGGCTAACTGGCCTTCTGCTTCGCCGCGGGCTTCTTCGCGGGGGCCTTCTTCGCCGGTGCCTTGGCTGCGGTCTTCTTCGCAGGTGCCTTCTTGGCGGGCTTGGCCTCGTCTTCGTCCTCGTCCTTCGCAGCCTTGCTGCCGCCGCCGCGCGCGGCACGGGAGCGCTCGACGCTCGCCCGCAGGGCGGCCATCAGGTCGATGACCTCACCCCCGGCATCCGCTTCCT
The DNA here is from genome assembly GCF_030246865.1 of Microbacterium sp. zg-B96. Taxonomy (NCBI): domain Bacteria; kingdom Bacillati; phylum Actinomycetota; class Actinomycetes; order Micrococcales; family Microbacteriaceae; genus Microbacterium; species Microbacterium sp. zg-B96. Next base: position 1,878,048 of record NZ_CP126738.1, read on the forward strand.
CGGTCTCGCCGAACGTCTCGGAGGTGTCCAGCGCGTCGCCCTTCTCGAGCTTCGCGTCGATGAGGGTGCGCAGCTCCTGCTGGTACTCGTCGGTGAAGTCGGCGGGGTCGAAGTCGCTGGCGAAGCTCTCCACGAGACTCGCCGACAGTTCCAGCTCCTTCGCCGAGATGCGCACGCTCTCGTCGAGGGCGGGGAACGCGGCCTCGCGCACCTCGTCGGACCACAGCATCGTCTGCAGCACCAGCACGTCCCCGCGCACGCGCAGGGCGGCAAGCCGGGTCTTCTGTCGCAGCGAGAAGCGTACGATCGCGGTGCGGTCGGTCTGCTCCAGCGTCTTGCGCAGCAGCACGTAGGCCTTCGGCGACGCGGAGTCCGGCTCGAGGTAGTACGCCTTGTCGAGCGTGAGCAGGTCGATCTGCTCGCTCGGCACGAACTCGACGACGTCGATCTCGCGGCTGCGCTCTGACGGCAGTGATGCGATGTCTTCCTTGGTCAGTACGACGGTGCGCTCGCCGTCGTCGTAGGCCTTGTCGATGTCGGCGTATGGCACGACTTCGCCGTCGACTTCGCAGATGCGCTGATACCGGATGCGTCCGCCGTCGGCATTGTGCACCTGGTGCAGCGGCACATCGTGGTCCTCCGTCGCTGAGTACACCTTCACCGGCACATTCACCAGACCGAAGGTCAGCGCACCCTTCCAGATCGCTCGCATCCCACTAGTGAACACCTGTCGCATACGTCACGCCTAGAGGTTGCGCATTAGCCTCTTGACATGGCAGGCGAGGGACAACTGGTGCGCATCGACGGTCGTCGGCTGCGTCTGACGAACCTCGACAAGGTGCTCTACCCCGCCACCGGCACCACCAAGGGCGAGGTGATCGACTACGTCACCCGCATCGCGCCGTTCATGATCCCCCACATCTCCGGGCGGCCGGTCACTCGCAAGCGCTGGCCCGAGGGCGTGGACAAGCCGTCGTTCTTCGCGAAGGATCTGGAACGGGGTGCGCCTGACTGGATCAAACGGATGCCGATCGGCCACTCGACCGGAGACAAGGACTACCCGCTGGTCGGTGACCGGCCGACGCTGGTCTACCTCGCGCAGGTGGCGAGCCTGGAGCTGCACGTGCCGCAGTGGCGGTTCGCGCCCGACGGCGGGCGCTCCCCCGCCGACCGGATCGTGCTGGATCTCGACCCGGGACCGGGCACCGGGCTGGCGGAGTGCGCCGAGGTCGCGCGGCTGCTGCGCGACATCCTCACCGGGATGGGACTGGACCCCTACCCGGTCACGAGCGGCAGCAAGGGCATCCACCTGTACGCGGCGCTGCCGGGCACGCAGACCAGTGAGCAGGTGACCGGCGTGGCGCGTGAGCTGGCGCGGGCGATCGAGGCCGACCATCCCGATCTCGTGGTGAGCCAGATGGCCAAGGTGCAGCGCACCGGCAAAGTGTTCATCGACTGGAGCCAGAACAACGGCTCGAAGACCACCATCGCGCCGTATTCGCTGCGTGGGCGCGACGAGCCCACGGTGGCCGCACCGCGCACGTGGGACGAACTCGACGACCCCGAGCTGCGGCATCTGCTGTTCACGGAGGTGCTGGCCCGGGCCGAAAGCGACGGCGACCCGTTGGCGTCGCTGGGTTTCCACGCCGGTGGGCGCGCGTCGGCCGACGGCCCGCTCGCGTCGTACATCGCCAAGCGCACCGCCGGGGTCACCCCCGAGCCGGTGCCGAGCAACGCGCTCGGTGGCCGCGCGGCATCCGGACTCCCCCGGTTCGTCATCCAGGAGCACCACGCCTCGCGGCTGCACTGGGATCTGCGCCTGGAGCGGGACGGCGTGCTGGCAAGCTGGGCAGTGCCCAAGGGAGTGCCCGAGACCGCGTCACGCAACCACCTCGCCGTGATGACCGAGGATCACCCGATGGAGTACGCCACGTTCTCGGGCGAGATCCCGCACGGCGAGTACGGCGCCGGCACCATGACGATCTGGGACGACGGCGTCTACGAGCTGGAGAAGTGGCGCGACGACGAGATCATCTTCACCCTGCACGGCCAGCCGGGCGGACCGCTCGGCGACGTGCGGCTCGCGCTGATCCGCACCGACGGGTCGGGCGAGAAGTCGACGTGGCTGCTGCACCGCATGAAGGCCGCTGCCACCCCGTCCGCCAAGGCACCGCTCGGGGATGCACCGGTCAGTAACGCGCCGCGGGGCGGATCGCCGGTCGGCGACCTGCGGCCCATGCTCGCGACCTCGGCGACGCCGGTCCGTGCGCACGAGGCCGCGAACCGCTGGGGCGACCACGCTTGGGCGGAACTGAAGTGGGACGGCATCCGGGCGCTGGGCTCCTGGGACGGCAAGGCCCTGCAATTGCGCGGGCGCAACGGCACGGACATCACGGCGCGCTACCCCGAACTCACCGCCGAGGCGGCCGCGGTCTTCGGCGACACCCCGATCACCGTTGATGGAGAGATCGTCGCCCTCGACGACAGCGGTCGGCCCAGCTTCACGCTGCTGCAGAACCGCATGCACCTCACCGGCGCGCGGGACATCGCGCGCGAATCCCAGCGCACCCCGACCGCCTGGTACCTGTTCGATGTGATCGCCTACGACGGCATCGATGTCGGCGCCCTGCCGCTGGCCGAGCGGCGCGCGCTGCTGGAGGCGCTGCCGGTGGCGCCGCCGCGCATCGACACGCCCCCCGTGCTCGACGACCTCGACATCGCGCTGGCCACCGCCCGCCGGCACAGCCTCGAAGGCGTCGTCGTCAAGGACCCGCAGTCGACCTACCGCCGCGGGCAGCGCTCCGAGCAGTGGCTCAAGGTCAAGCTCACCCACACGCAGGAGGTCGTGATCGGCGCGATCCGCCCCGGCAAGGGCGGCCGCAGCGGGTCGATCGGCTCGCTGCTGCTGGGCATCCCGGGCCCCGATGGCCTGCAGTACGTCGGCCGCGTCGGCTCTGGGTTCAGCGACCGCACGATCACGCGGCTGACCGAGACCCTCACGCCGCTGCGCGACACCGTCAATCCGTTCGTAGGCATCCCTCGCGCCGACGCCTCCGACGCGCTGTGGGTGCGCCCCGAGGTCGTCGCCGAGGTGGAATTCGCCGAGTTCACTCCCGGTGGCACGCTGCGCCACGCGCGGTGGCGCGGGCTGCGGCCGGACAAGTCCGCCGACGAGGTGACGCGCGAGTCCTGAGCGGGCTCAGGCGTGCGCGTCGTGCTCGATGTGCCCGGCCGGCTCCAGCTGGAACGTCGAATGCGCGACGTCGAAGTGATCCGACAGGCACTCCTGCAGCCGCGTGAGGATCCCGATGGCCCGCCCATCCGCCAGGCACGCGTCCTCCACGACGACGTGCGCCATGAACACCGGCGCCCCGCGAGTCAGCTGCCACACATGCACGTCGTGCACGTCGACGACCCCCGGCGTCTCGAGGATGTGGGTGCGGATCTGGGCGACCTGCATGCCGCGCGGCACGCTCTCGCCCAGCACGGATGCCACCTCGCGCAGCAGCGAGATCGCTCGCGGCACGATCATCGCGGCGATCAGCAGCGACGCCACGGCATCCGCCTGCGTCCATCCAGTCAGCACGATGATCACCGCCGCGACGATGACCGCCGCCGAGCCGAGCAGGTCGCCGAGGACTTCGAGGTAGGCGCCACGCACATTGATGCTGTGCCGCTGCGCCGCGCTCAGCAGCCACAGCGCCACCGCGTTGGCGATGAGGCCCACGATCGCGACGACGAGCATGAGACCGCCGGCGACCTCGGGCTGCTCAGGGCGCATCAGCCGCTGCACGGCCTCGATCGCGATCCACACCGACAGCGCGATCAGGATCACGGCGTTCGCCAGCGCCCCCAACACTTCGGCGCGCTGGTAGCCGAAGGTGGAGCGGTCATCGGCGGGCCGGGCGGCCACGGTGCTCGCCACCAGCGCGATCACCAGCGCCGCCGCATCGGTGAACATGTGTCCGGCGTCGGCCAGCAGCGCCAGCGACCCCGAGAAGATCGCCCCGACCACCTGCGCGACGAGCACGACCGACGTGATCGTCAGCGACACCGCCAGCAGGCGCCGGTTGCCGGCGCCCCGGATGCCGGGTGCGTGGTCGTGCATGATTCCACGGTACGGCGGCGCGGCCGGCGGCGCGCCACGGACGGCTAGTCGGGAATGAGTCTGGTTCTCAGTTTCAGAGGTCGGCCAGCAGCGGCGTGAGCGCGGCGAACGCGCGGGCGCGGTGGGAGGCGGCGTTCTTCTCCCCCGGTTCCCAGTCGCCGACGGTGCGCTCGGCACCCTCGGGCTGGTCGTCGGGGATGAAGATCGGGTCGTAGCCGAACCCGCCCGCCCCGGAGGCCTCGGTCGCCAGTCGCCCGGGCCACACGCCCTCGACGACGTGCGAGGGTCCGCCGGGGATCACCAGCGCGATCGTCGACATGAACTGCGCGGTGCGGTGCGGGTCGGCGATGTCGCTCAGCTGGTCCAGCAGCAACTCGAGGTTTGCGGTGGCATCCTTCGCGTGCCCCGCCCAATACGCGGAGAACACCCCCGGAGCACCGCCGAGCACGTCCACGCAGAGCCCGGAGTCGTCGGCCAGGGCCGGCAGCCCGGTGTGCGCGGCGGCGGCACGCGCCTTGATCAGCGCGTTCTCGGCGAACGTGACGCCGTCCTCGATCGGTTCGGGGCCGTCGTAGCCGATGACCTCGATGTCGGGGCGGGTGGCCCGCACGATCGATTGGAATTCCTCGACCTTGTGCGGGTTGTGGGTCGCCAGAACCACGCGCTGCGGCCGCGAGGTTTCCTCACTCACCGGCGGCCTCCACGGCCAGGGCGGCGGCCTGCAGGTCGCGCAGGTCGGCGCAGCCGTTGACGCCGAGTTCCAGCAGGGCATCGAGCTCGCGCTTGTCGAACGGCGCGCCCTCGGCGGTGCCCTGCACCTCGACGAACAGACCACGGCCGGTGACGACGACGTTCATGTCGGTCTCGGCGCGCACGTCCTCGACGTAGGCCAGGTCGAGCATCGGCGCACCGTCGATGATGCCCACCGACACGGCGGCGACCGAGTCGATCAGCACGTCCGAGCGCTGCGCGATGAACTTCTTCTGCTTGCCCCACGCGATCGCGTCGGCCAGAGCGACGTAGGCGCCGGTGATCGCCGCCGTGCGGGTGCCGCCATCGGCCTGCAGCACGTCGCAGTCGATCACGATCGTGTTCTCACCGAGGGCCTTGGTGTCGACGACCGAACGCAGCGACCGGCCGATCAGCCGCGAGATCTCGTGGGTGCGTCCGCCGACGCGGCCCTTGATCGACTCGCGGTCGTTGCGGGAGTTGGTGGCGCGGGGCAGCATCGCGTACTCCGCGGTGACCCAGCCCTTGCCCTTGCCGGTGAGCCAGCGCGGCACGCCGTTGGTGAACGACGCGGTGCACAGCACCTTGGTGCCGCCGAAGGAGATCAGCGCCGACCCCTCCGCGTGCGCGCTCCAGCCGCGTTCGATCGTGATGGGGCGCAGCTGGTCGACGGCGCGGCCGTCGGCGCGGGTGATGTCGGTCATGTCTCTCCTGAGTTCAGCGGGGCAAGTCGATGGCGCCGGTCTGCACGAGGCGCACGGTGCTGACCTCGCGCCCCATCAGCCGGTGCGCGAGGCGCAAGAAATCGTCGGCCGAGGATCCGGTGGCCTGGTAGTCATGGTGCGCTCTGGCATCCGGACCAGCCAGCAGATCGCGGGAAACCAGCTGCCGGTACACGTCCTTGGCCGTCTCGGTGTCGCTGGAGACCAGCGAGACGTCCGGACCCATGACGTAGCTGATCGCGCCCTCGAGGAACGGGTAGTGGGTGCAGCCGAGCACGAGGGTGTCGACGCCCGCGTGACGCAGCGGCGCGAGGTAGTCCTCGGCGACGGCGAGCACCTCGGGCGAATCGGTGACGCCCGCCTCGACGAACTCCACGAACCGCGGGCAGGCCTGGGCCGACACGGTGAGCTTCTCGTTGACCTCGAGCATGTCCTGGTACGCGCGGGACCCGATGGTTCCCTCCGTGCCGATCACGCCGATGCGGCCGTTCCGGGTCGTCGACATCGCGGTGCGCACGGCGGGGCCGATCACCTCGACCACCGGCACGTCGTAGCGTTCGCGGGCGTCGCGCAGCATCGCCGCGGAGGCGGTGTTGCACGCGATCACGAGCATCTTCACGCCTTCGTCGACGAGGGTGTCGAGCACTTCGAGCGAGTAGCGGCGGACGTCGGCGATGGGCTTGGGGCCATAAGGCGAGTGGGCCGTGTCTCCCAGGTACAGGATCGACTCCCGCGGCAGCTGCGCCGAGACGGCGCGGGCCACGGTGAGTCCGCCGACGCCGGAGTCGAAGATTCCGATGGGGGCGTCGTTCACATTCCCAGCCTACGCGAGCGCCTGGATAGGCTGGCCCGCATGACTGCCGCGCCCGACGCCACCGCCCGCGTGGCGAGCACCGCCTTGTTCACCGACCGTTACGAGCTGACGATGCTCGACGCGGCGCTGCACGACGGCTCCGCGCAGCGGCGCTGCGTGTTCGAGCTGTTCGGCCGGCGCCTCCCCGGTGCCCGCCGTTTCGGCGTGGTCGCCGGCACCGGGCGGCTGCTGTCGCTGCTGCAGGACTTCCGCTTCGGCGATGAGGAACTGCGCTTCCTCAGCGACAACAGGGTGGTGGATGCTGAGACGATCTCGTTCCTCGAGAACTACCGCTTCACCGGCACGATCACCGGCTACCGCGAGGGCGAGCTGTACTTCCCCGGCTCCCCCGTGCTCACCGTCGAGGGCACGTTCGCCGAGGCGGTCGTACTGGAGACCCTCGCGCTGAGCGTGCTCAACCACGACTCCGCCGTCGCCAACGCCGCCGCCCGCATGAGCATCGCCGCCGGTGACCGGCCGTTGGCCGAGATGGGGTCGCGCCGCGCGTCCGAGCACTCCGCCGTCGCCGCAGCCCGCGCGGCGTACATCGCCGGCTTCGGCGCCACCAGCAACCTCGAAGCGGGGCGCACCTGGGGTATCCCCACGATGGGCACCGCCGCGCACGCGTGGACACTGCTGCACGACAGCGAGGAAGACGCCTTCCGCGCGCAGATCGCCGCCCTCGGCACCGGCACCACACTGCTGGTGGACACGTACGACATCCGCGAGGGCGTTGAAACCGCGATCCGGGTGGCCGGAACCGGCCTTGGGGGTGTCCGCATCGACTCGGGCGACCTGCCGACGGTGGCCGCCGAGGTACGCGCCCAGTTGGACGCACTCGGCGCGACAGGCACGAAGATCACGGTGACCAGCGACCTGGATGAGTTCGCGATCGCCGCTCTGGCGGCATCCCCGGTCGACTCCTACGGTGTGGGCACTTCGGTCGTCACCGGGTCGGGGGCACCGACGGCGGGGATGGTCTACAAGCTCGTGGCGCGGCAGGACAGCGCCGGATCCTGGGTCGCGGTGGCGAAGACTTCGACCGACAAGGCCTCCAAGGGCGGACGCAAGGCCGCGTTCCGCACGCTCGAGCGCGGTGTCGCCACGAGCGAGCTCATCGCCGTGGCCGACGGGTTCGAGACGGTGCCGACGGGCGCGGACCACCCCGAAGCGCGGGCGCTGCACGTCACGCTCGTCGAGGCGGGCGAGGCGGATGCCGCGTATCTCGGCCACGACGGCGTCGACGCCGCCCGCGCGCATCACCTGCAGGTGAGGGAGGAGCTGCCCGTGCGCGCCCTTGCGCTCAGTCGCTCCGAACCCGCACTGCCCACCCGCTTCATCGACGTGGCCTGAGGCCACGTCGGGGTCAGGTGTTCAGCGACTCGTAGATCTCTTTGCAGGCGGGGCAGACCGGGAACTTCTCCGGGTCGCGACCCGGAGTCCACTTCTTGCCACACAGGGCCCGCACCGGCTTGCCGGTGATGGCCGATTCGAGGATCTTGTCCTTCTTCACGTAGTGCGAGAAGCGCTCGTGATCGCCGGGTTCGAGGTTCTCCTCGCGGATGAGCTCCTCGAGCTCGCGGTCGAGGGTCGCGAGACCCCCCTGGTCGGGGCTGTCGATGGGCGTGCTCATGGTCAGTCAGTCTATCCGCGGCATCCGCACCAGCGGGCCTCACGTCGCTTCGGCGAACTCCATCAGGCGCGTGCTGCCGCGATCGAAGACGCGGCCACCGATCAGGATGCCGGCGACGAGCACGAACACGCCGACCCCGGCGCCGGCCCACAGCGAGATCCACGCGTCGTCCGCGTCGCCGGTCAGGGCCAGCCAGGCCCACCACAGCGAAGGGGTGGCGGCGATCAGCGCGCCGGCGAGCACGAGTCCCTGTGAGAGCGAGCCGCCGGTGCGCTGCGGCTGCTGGAACGGGCTGTCACCGGGCCGCGACACCGCATAGGGGGCGGCTGCAGAGGCGATGCTCGACAGGCCGAGGCCGGAGAAGAACAGCGCCGCGCACACGCCGACGAGCGCGGGCAGCATCTCCCAGCGGCCGTGCACCCAGATCGACAGCGGCACGGTGACCGCGAGCAACGGCACCGCGATGAACAGCACCGGCACGAGCCGGCCGAAGCGCTCGGCGGCACCGCGCATGGCGCTGGCGATGTGCATCCAGATGGCGGTGTTGTCGTAGGCGAGGTCGTTGTGCGGCAGCCAGCCCAGGAACAGCGCCATGAGCGGCACCGGCACGAGGGCGATGACCGATGCCGGCACCCCGACGACGGCCAACGGCACGATCGTGAGGACGGCGGCGAAGGGGATCACCGCGATGTTGACGAGGTAGCGCCGGTCGCGCAACCAGTAGACGAGGCTGCGCGCAGCCACCGCGCCGCCTGGCGTGCCGGGCATGACGGTGAACCAGCCGAGGCCTCCGCGCTCGCGCACCGAGACGGGCCGCGCCGTGGTGGTGAGCATGCGCCGCACCAGCAGGAACCACACCCCGACCAGCACGGTGAGAGTCCCCAGCGCCACCAGGAGCGGCATCCAGAGCGCTCCGGCATCCTGAGCTGCCACGGCGGCGAGACCGAACCCGGCGCCCAGCGGGCTGCGGGCCAGAGCGTCGGCGACGCCGGCCAGCCGACGCGGCACACGCCCGCCCCATTCGAGCGAGGCGACGAACACCACGACCGGCACGACGACCACGAGCAGGGCGAGCAGGAACATGCCGGTCAGCTCACGCGACCGCCGCGCGTTGAACACCAGCGCGGCCACCGCGTGGGCGACCCGCGCCAGCAGCGCGCAGGTGGCGAGCCCGACGACGACGGCTAGCACGGCGATCCAGGGCGCGACCCCGTGAGCGATCCAGACGATGACGAGACTCACTGCCAGTGGGAGCAGCGCGATCATCGGCACGCTCAGGAACCCGGCGGCGATGAGCACCCCCGACAGTGCGCCCGGCGTCATGCCGAACACGGCGAACCGGCGTGGATCGAGCGGATCTTCGATGCCGGTCACCAGCGGTGCGATGGCGAACGCGAGGGTCACCGCGGAGCCGCAGAGGACGGTGACGGCCAGCGTCACGTTCGTCGGTGCATCGGACTGACCCAGCAGTCCCCAGCAACCTACGGCCACGGCGACGGCGAGCCCGACGAGGCCTGCGACGGTGCGAACCACGTGGCCGGTGTCGCCGCGCAGCCCGCCGATCAGCAGCGCGAGCCTCAGCCGGAGAACGTGTGCAGCCACTCCAGGCCCTCCACGTCGCTCAGCCCACCCGTGAGCTCCACGAAGCGCTGCTCGAGGGTCAGTTCTCCTCGCACCTCGTCGACGGTGCCCTCGGCGAGCACCTGTCCTGCGACCATGACGGCGACCCGCGAGCAGACGCGCTCGACGAGGTCCATGCCGTGGCTGGAGAGGATCACCGTGCCGCCGTGGGCCACGTACGCCCCGAGAATGTCGAGGATCACGGCGCTGGAGACCGGGTCGACGGCCTCGAACGGCTCATCGAGCACAAGCACGCGTGGCGAGTGGATCATCGCCCCCGCCAGCATGATCTTCTTCGTCATGCCGCCGGAGTAGTCCGACACCGGGCGCGACAGCGCGTCGGTGAGGTCGAATGCGCGCGCGAGGTCGGCGGCGCGACTGTCGGTGACGGCGGCGGGGAGCCCGCGCAGCAGGCCGTAGTAGTGCAGCAGCTGACGCCCGGTGAGCCGGTCGAACGTGCGCAGCCGATCGGGCAGCACCCCCATCAGCCGCTTCGCGGCGGCGGAGTCGGCTGCGGTATCCACCCCGTTGACCTGGATGCTGCCGCGGTCGGGCCGCAACAGCCCCGCGATCATCGACAGGGTCGTGGTCTTGCCGGCGCCGTTGGGGCCGACGAGGCCGTAGAACGATCCGGCGGGCACGGTGAGGTCTATGCCGTCGACGGCGGGGGTTCCGCTGAAGATTTTGGAGACGCCGCGCAGGCGCAGTGCGGGCAGGGCTGTCTCGGACACCGCGAGCGGCTCGTCATCCAGACCGGAGACGACCGCCGCGACGGCAGCGGCATCCGCTGCCGCGTCGGCAATCGCCTCGGCGTCGGGCTCGGCGATGTCGTCGAGGGTGCGGGGACCGCGCGGCACGGTCTGGAGGTCGGTCGCGGTGTCGACCACGGTCTCCGGCTCGATGAGAGCCGTGGCATCTTCAGCAGTCTGGGGGGCGATTCCCAGTTCCGCGAGCACTTCGGCGTCGGTTTCGAGGCTTTCGGCGTCGGTTTCGGGCTGCCACTCCTCGACAAGCGGCTCCGGCGCCGGCTCGGGCTCGGCGACGACGGGCGGCTCGGGCGCGGCGACGGGCTGCGCCAGACGCGCTGCCACTTCGGCCGCCGACTCCGCCGGCTTGAGGGGAAGCGCCCGCTGCACTGCGGCGAGCTCGGCCGGGACGGGCGGCAGCGGGGGCGGCGTCAGAACCGCCGCTTGAGCGGCATCCGACGCCCCTTGCTTCGCCTTCCGCGGGCGGGGCTTGCGGGGCGCGGTCGCGGTGCGAGGCCGCGGCTGCGCCACAATGAACTGCTCCGGAGCATCGTCCGAATCAGAGTCGTGGGGCAAAGGCAGCGACGCTGTCACGCGTCCACGGTATCAAGGAGAATCTTCCGCGCGACTGTGTCTCTCGCGCGGCGTCACACACTCGGCCGTTTGTCACGAAACGACAACGGAGGCGCTGCATTCTGCGCCTTCTCAGGACATTTCGCTACCATGAACCAGGCACGAAGGGGTGTCCTTTCGGTGAACCGATAGTGAACACAGACTTCAGGAGCAACCCCGTGACTCTTCAAACCGTCATCCTCGCCGCAGGCATGGGCTCACGCCTCGGCCGCAGCCTTCCCAAACCGCTGACCGAACTCGGCGATGGCCGCAGCATCATGCAGCAGCAGCACGACAACATCCGCGCCGCCTTCGGCAAGGCCGCCCGCATCACCACCGTCGTCGGCTACCGCGCCGAGACCATCGTCGAAGCGTTCCCCGACGCCGACTACGTCTACAACGACCGCTACGACCAGACCAACACCTCCAAGTCGTTGCTGCGTGCCCTGGCCGCCACCGGCAAGAGCGGTGTGCTGTGGATGAACGGCGACGTCGTGTTCGACCCGCGCGTACTCGGTCGGGCGATCGCCCTCATCGAGGCGGAGCGCTCGTTCGTGACCGTCAACACCGCCAAGGTGAGCGACGAAGAGGTCAAGTACACGGTGGACGCCGCCGGGTACATCAACGAACTGTCCAAGACCGTCTCCGGCGGCATCGGCGAAGCCGTGGGCATCAACTACATCTCCGCCGCGGACAAGCGTGCGTTCATGCGCCAGCTGTCCCGCGTCGACGACCAGGACTACTTCGAGCGCGGCCTGGAGCTGGCGATCATCGAAGACGGTGTGCGCCTGCAGCCGCTGGACATTTCGGACCTGTACGCGGTCGAGGTGGACTTCGCCGAAGACCTCGAGCGGGCGAACCTCTACGTCTGACCCTTCGCGCCCCAGCGTGCGCTCAGGGCGGCGCGCATAGGATCGGCCTATGGCCGACAAGGTGCACCGCATCCACACGCTCCCAGAGGACGCGCCCTGGACGGGCGGACTTCCGCCGGTGGGTTCCGACGAGCATCCGCGCATGGTGCGGGTGCTCGATCGCGTGCTGGCGGTCCAGCGACCGGTCGTCGTGGCACATCTGCGCAGCATTCGCCTGCGGCATCCGGATGCCACTAACGCGCAGATCGTGCGCATGCTCGAGCGCCGCTATCTCGCCGCCGTCACCACCGGTGGCGCGGCCGTGGGCGCCACTGCCGTCGTCCCCGGAATCGGCACGGGGGTGACCCTCGCCCTCAGCGGCGTGGAGACGGTGGGGTTCCTCGACGCGACGGCACTGTTCGCGCAGTCGATGTCGGAGCTGCACGGCATCCCGGTGGACAACCCCGACCGCGCCCGGGCGCTGGTGCTGACCCTCATGCTCGGCAAGGAGGGCGTCGACCTCGTGTCGCAACTGGCCGGTCAGGTGGCGGGCAAGGGTGTGACGCGCGACAAGTACTGGGGCGAGATGATCACCAAGACGCTCCCCCGCGCCGCCGTGGGTCCGCTGGTGGATCGCTTGAAGACCTCGTTCGTGCATCAGTTCGCCGCCAAGGGCGGCGCGTCCGTCGTCGGCAAGGCGATGCCCTTCGGCATCGGCGCGGCGATCGGTGGCACCGGCAACCACATTCTCGGGCGGCGCGTGCTCGTCAACGCGCGGCGCGGCTTCGGCGTGCCGCCGGAGCAGTACCCGCCGGCCCTCGAGCCGAAGGAGGGTGCCGCACGCCTGGAGCACGCGGCGGTGCGCGGGGTGCGACGCGCCGGCGACGCGGTCGCGCACGCCGGCATCGGCGCAGCGCACGGTGTGCAGCGCGCGGCGAAGCGGGTCGGTGGCGCAGTCCGACCGCGGCGGCGGCGCGCGATCACCAGCACGACATCGGATGCCGAGGCGCACGACGCCGCAACGCCGGACGACCTCGGCGACGACTGACAGCCGCCCCGCAGCATCCAGCGCCTCCTCCACAGGCGCGAATGTGGCGACGTTGTCCACGGAACCGGGGTTCGCCCCGGTCGCGGCCGCGGCGGCACGCGCAGCATGGTCGCCATGCCCAACGCCAAGCCGCACATCCAACGCAATGCCTCCACCGCCGAGCTGATCGCTGCCATGCCGTCGCTCACCGGCGTGCCGGTGCACAACAGCGTCGTGGTCGCCCCGTTCTGGGGAAAGCTCACCTCCAGCGCGATGCGCATCGATCTGCCCCACGAGCACACCAAGAGCGCGTACCAGCGCCATGCCGGAGCGCTGCTCGCGCACCTCAGCAGGCTCGATGGTTGCGACCGGGTCGCCGTCGCCGTCTACACCGACGAGTCCTATGACGCGGCGCTGCGCGGGTGGGAAGACATGCTCAATCACCTGCTCGAGCGAATCCACGGCGCGGGGTTCCACATCGCGGAAGCGGCGATCGTCGCCGCCGACGGCTGGGGCTGCTTTCTCGACGGGGCGACCAAGCGTGCGCTCGCCGAGCTCGAGGCAGCGGCGAGCCGCGCGCCGGCTCTCCCCGATCGCCCTGCATTGCACACCCTCCCGCCGGTCGACCCCGAACTGATGAGGACCGTGTCGCGTCACGTCGTGACGAGGGTGCTGATCGACATGGAGCACGACGCCTTCGGCAGCCTGCATCCGGCGCCACACCCCGAACCCATCGACCATCTCGAGCGAGCGCTCGCGGGCGACCCCGACCGCGTCGGGCCGGCGACGCTGGCCCGCATCATCACGCTCATGCAGTCAGAGGGGGCGGTCGATCGAACGGTGCTGCAGATCGCCTTCGGGAAGGACGTGGCCGCAGCATCGTGGGAGCTGACGCTTGCGACACGCGAGCGTGCTCGCAGGGCCGGGTGCGAGCCGGCAACGCTCCTCGCACGCGACTACCTCCAAGGCGACAGAACCGGCGAGCGTTTCGGCTGGATGCTGCTCGGTGAGACCGATGAGCGACCGTCTGCAGCGCGGCTGCGCAAAGGCGCCCTGCTGCTGGGTCGCGCGATCGCGCATTGCAACATGCCCGAGCGGGTGTGGGCGATGTGCGCACTCGGGTGGATCCGTTGGGCGCTCGGGCTCACGGCGGCTGCGGAGGAGATGCTCGACTCGGCCGAGTCGGTGAACCCGGACAACACCATGGTGCCCGTCTACCGCACCCTGGTCACGCACTGCATTCCGGCGTGGATCTTCGACCGCGCCCCGCAGCCGGGACTCAACCGCGCGGCTCGGCGAGCGGCGGCGCGCCACCGGAAGTGACGGCGGCCGGGCGGCCGGCCACGCCGATAGGCTCGATCGGTGGCAATCCTCCTCATCGCACTGCTCCTGGCCAACGCCGTCTTCAACGTCGTGGTGTGGCCCACGTTCTTCCGCCGAGTGGCGAAGGACCCGCGCGCGAAGGATGCCGCGGGCAAGCCGACGAAGTTCCTGATCGTGCACGCCGTGCTGATCGGCCTGGCCCTGCTGCTCGCGGTGGCCTCCGCGGTGGTCGCTGTGGTCGCCCTGCTCAGTCGCGGCTGAGCCCGGAGCGACATTATATTCGAATGTCGGAGGCCCGTCTTACCATGAAGCATGGCCTTCTTCTTCGAGACACAGGGACTGCTGGACAAGCTCCACAGCACGCCTGAACTCGACGTCGAGCACGCCTGCTTGGCGGCCGCGCTGCGTGAGCTGGACAGCGAGCGGGTGCTCGGCGTGTTGGCCGACGCGACGGCGCTGATCGACACCCTTGAGCACGTGCGCATCGCTGCGGCCGGCGTCGCCGCCGAGCGGTCCTCCCGCGACCGTGGCTACGGCGGGCTGGCACAGACGAAGGGCCACCGCACGCCGACCTCGCTGATCCAGTCGATCACGGGCCAGAGCATCGGTGAGGTGAAGCGTCACGTGCGGCTCGGCGAGGCCCTGCTCGACGGTGCCGACGCCGCTCCCCCGGCGCCGGTGGGGGCTGCGGATGCGGCCGGTGCGCCCACGCCACCGCCGCCGCCGTGGCACGAACCGCTGCGGACGGCGATGCTCGGGGGCATCCTGACCCCCGCGCAGCACGACGCGATCATGCGGGGCCTCGGCACCCCGCCGACGCGCGGTGCGGACGCGGCGGCCGATGAGACTACCGCCGCGAGCGAAGAGGCACAGTTCCGCGAGATCTGGCGCGTCGCGGCCGAACAGCTCATCGAGGAGGCACGCGACTGCACGGCGGAGGATCTGCTGCGTCGAGCGCGGTACCTGCGCGATCAGCTGGATGAGAGCGGCGCGGCCGACCGCTTTCAGCAGCGCTACGAAGCCCGGTCGTTCCGCATGTGGCAGGACGAACACGGTCAGCACCGCGCCCACCTGGTGCTCGACGACGAGATGGCCGCGTGGATCCGCGCGATGGTCGACGCGGCACTGCGCCCGCGTCGCGGCGGTCCCCGGTTCGTAACCGCGGAAGAGCACGAGACCGCCGACCAGCTGGTGGCCGACCCGCGCAGCAATGAGCAGCTCGAGTACGACCTGCTGATGGACACGCTCAAGGCCGGGTCGCTCGCCGCTGCGGAGGCGGTCTTCGGAGCCCGCCAGCCGGGCGTGCGCGTCGTGGTGACGGTCGAGGCGACCGGCCGCCGCGATGCGTTCGGCAGGGCGATCGGCGTGGGGCATCTCGAGGACGGCGGCGCTGCGGTCGCAGGTCCCGTGATCGAGCGCACGCTGTGCACGACGGGCTACCGCGAGGTGGTCGTCGACGGCTGCGGCAACCCGCTGGATCTCGGGCGTGAGCAGCGCCTGTTCTCGGCCAAGCAGCGGATCGCCATGGCGGTGCGCGACGGCGGCTGCATGGCCCCCGGCTGCCCGGTGCCGGCGTCCTACTGCGAAGCGCACCACTGCAACCAGTGGCAGCGCGGCGGCCGCACCGACGTGGACGAGGGCATCCTGCTGTGTCGGTTTCATCACATGCTGCTGCACAACAACGGGTGGTGGATCACCCGCGACGGGCTCGGGCCCTTCGTGCTGCACGCGCCGTCGAGCCTCGGGAGGGGACCCGTCGTCCTCCGGTCGAAATCGCCGCTGTTCCGACCACTCGTCGCGTGAGAACGAGAGGTCGGACCACTGCTAGCGTGAGCCCATGCAGACACGCCGCACCACCTGGACCATCGGAGGCCTGGGACTGATTGTGTGCGGGCTGCTCGCGATCTTCGAGTACGCCATCAGCCGCGGCCCGGGTGCCGCTCTATTCACTTTTCCCGGGGAGCTGCCGTTCGCCGCCATGGTGCTGCTGTTCGCGATCGGGCTGTCGCGCGAGGCGAGCGTGGTGAACCGCAAGCCGCTCGGGATGGCGGCACTGATCGTCGTCGCGGTGTGGCCGATCATCGCCTCGATGTTGCTGCCGATCCTGATCCAAGAGCAGACGTCGCCCGGCAACGGGCCGACCGTCTTCACCTACATCGACCTCATCGTCCGGGTCGCCGCCGGCGTGATCGCCGTGATCCAGATCGCTCGCGCCGGCATCGTCCCGTCTCCGTGGCGCTGGGCGCCGCTGTGGGCATTCGCCGCACATGCGGCGGTGTGGGTCGTTCTGCAGATCCTCCTGGTGGGCGCCGGCACCGCCGATCCGCAGGGGCTCGTGAGCCTGATCCTGATACTCAGCCTGGTGGCGAATCTTGTGGGGACCCTCGGGCTCGGCGTGATCGCCCTGGTCCTTGCGCTGCAATCGGGCGCCGAGACCGTCGAGGTGAACCGCTCCCCCGCACCCGCCGTCCACCCCGACGCCACGCTGCACAACGACGCACGCTGACGGCGCGCCGGGCGCCGCCTCGACACCGCGCCACCGCGGCAATACGCTCACGACTATGGACAGCACGCTGGCGTGCCTGGCTGCATGGATGCCACGTCAGCGCTGGTACGCGGCTAAGGGTCGCACTCTTCACCTGCGCTACATCGCGTCGTGGGACATCCCCACCGCCGAACCGGGCGTGCGCGTGCGCACGCTGCTCGTGGTCGACGAGGGCGCGCTGCCCGCCGTCGTCTACCAGGTGCCGCTCGTCGCCCGCGCCACCAGCGCGGTCTCCGCCGCCGCGGCGGCGCACATCATCGGCCACCCGGAACCGGGCACCACCCTCATCGACGGCCCGCATGACCCGGCCTACTGCGCGGCACTGCTGGGCCTGGTCACCGCCGGCGGCACCGCGCGCGGCCCTCGCACCGTCGCCACTGGGCGCCCCGTGACTGCGGCGTCGTACCCGGCATCGGCCACCGCCGACCATCAGGCCGGTGTCGTCACCGGCGAACAGTCCAACACCTCGATCGTCTTCCACTTCGCCGATGACACCCCACCGGTCATCTGCAAGCTGTTCCGGCAGGTGCAGCCGGGCCTGAACCCGGACATCGAGCTGAACACCGCGCTGAGCGACGCGCGATCGCCGCATGTACCGCGTGCGGTCGGCTGGCTCGCATGCGAGTGGCCCGACACCGCCACATCCGCCGGGGCTGTCACCGGTTCACTCGCCTTCGCCCAGGAGTTCTTCCCCAGCGTCGAAGACGCGTGGCGCGTCGCGCTGCGTTCGGCGGCGCACGGCGTGGACTTCGGGCAATCGGCCTACGACCTGGGTGCGGCGACCGCCGATGTGCACCGGTCCCTCGCACACGTCTTTCCGGCGGCACCGGCCTCCGCCGGCAACCGCGCTGCACTGCGCGACACGTGGCAGCGGCGGCTGGCCACCGCGATCGCCGAGGTGCGCCCGCTCGCTGAGGCGCGGCAGGCGATCGAAGCGGTCTACGACCGCGCCCTCGAGGTGGATTGGCCGCCCCTGCAGCGGATCCACGGCGACTATCACCTGGGCCAAGTGGTCCTGGTGCCCGACCGCGGCTGGGTGCTGCTGGATTTCGAGGGCGAGCCGCTGCGCGCGATGACGGAGCGGATGCTGCCCGACCTGGCGCTGCGCGACGTCGCGGGCATGCTGCGCTCGTTCGACTACGTCGCCGGGTCCATCCGCCTGGACCACCCCGACCGCTCCGCCGCCGTCCGCGACTGGGCGCGCGTCGCACGGGAGGGATTCCTCGCCGGCTACAGCCACCGAGCCGGGAGCCGCGTCACGACCACGGGTCCACTGCTGGACGCGCTCGAACTGGACAAGGCCGTCTACGAGGCGACGTACGAATCCCGATCCCGCCCCACCTGGGTCACCATTCCGCTGCGCGCCATCGAGCGACTCGTCGCCGCTCCCGCGATCTGACGCCGGCGCGTCACTCCGCGTCGTCTAGCTCGGCGTCGTCCTGGTCCTCGTCGACCGGTTCCCCGGCCGTCAGTGCGTGCCAACGGTCCCACTCCGCCATCAGCTGGCGGATCGCGGCGTGGAAGCGCGCGGTGGCGGCCCCGGGCGTCGTGTCGCCGAAATAATGGCGCACCCAACCCTCGAGCCGAGCGGCGGACTCCGGATCGGACAGCACGCGGCCGGCCTCGACAAGGATTTCGCCGGCCTTGTCGGCATCCAACCAGTCGCAGGCCGACAGGTAGCCGTGCGTGTCGATGCTCGCCTGCGGATCGACCGGACGGGTCACCAGCAGCGGGCGACCGGCGGCCAGCCGGTCGTAGACCATCGCCGAGATGTCGACGACCGCCACGTCGGCCGCCGCGAGCTGCCAGCCGAGGTCGGGAGCGTCGTCGAAGACGTGCTGCGCGGTCGGGTCGGCGACATTGGCCGCCGCGATCGCCGCGATGATGCGGTTGTTGGCCGCGCCGTACTGGTCGTCCACGACGCCGGAACGCGGATGCGGGCGGTAGATGAGCCGGTGCGTCGAGCTGTTCAGCACCGCGCGGGCCAGTGCCTCGCCGTGCGACGCGATCGAGCCGTAGTGCGCCGAGGGGCGGTCACCCTCCCACGTGGGCGCGTACAGCACCACGATGCGCCCGTCGGGCGTGTAGGGCAGCACGCCGGAGTAATGGTCGGCCTGCGGCCGGCCGATCTCGATCGCGCGGCGCTCTAGGTCGTAGTCCCACAGCACCCGGCCGAGGCGCTCGCGGGCGGCATCCCCTGCCACCAGCGCGTAGTCGTACGCCTTGAACTGGTTGGTGGTCATGTACATCTTGTCGGACTCGCCGTGGTTGATGAACACGTGCCAGCGACGCCCGTAACGGAACATCTGGAAGTTGCGCGTGTTCTGGTTCACGTACAGCACGACGCGGATGTCCTGGTCGGCGATGAACCGCTCGAGGTCGCGGACGGTCGGCACGAACGCCACCGGCAGCGCGTCGTCGCCCACCAGCGCCCGCGCACCCGTCGCCGCGCGGCTGAGCACCACGACGGGCCACTGCTTGGCCAGCTCGGCGAGCGGCTTGTACCACTGCCGCATCTGGTACATGTTGACCGCACCGTCGGCGAAGTAGACCGCCACCCGGTAGTGCATCAACGGATGCGGTCCGCGTGCGGTCAGCTCGCGGCGCACCTCCCGCACGGCGGTTCTATGCTCGAGTGCCCTTCTCAGCAGCTTGGCGGCCTTGCGTCCATCCGATACGACACCCACCCCTCCAGCCTACGTCGCCGCCCGCGTGACATGATCGACTGATGCTCGACGACGCCCCGCACTCCGGCAAGGACGCGCCCGTCGTCCCCGCAACCGCCGGCGTCACCTTCGTCATGCCCGTGCTCAACGAACGCGACTACCTGGAACGGGCCGTGCGCACCGTGCTGCAACAGGACGTCGCCGGCCGACCCGTGGAGTTGGTGCTGGCCCTGGGACCGTCCACCGACGGTTCGAACCAGCTGGCAGCGCGACTGGCCGCCGAAGACAGCCGCATCGTGCTGGTGGAAAACCCTGCCGCCGACATCCCCGTCGGCCTGAATCTGGCCATCCGCGCCGGGCGGTACCCCACCATCGTGCGGGTGGATGCTCATTCCGAGCTGACCCCCGGCTACACGATCGAGGCTCTCAAGACCCTCGACCGGGTGCGTGCGGCCAACGTCGGCGGCATCATGCGCGCCGATGGCCGTACGCCCTTCCAGCGCGCCGTCGCCCGCGCGTACAACTCCCCCATCGGCCTCGGCGGCGGGGCGTACCACAGCGGCGGCGCCGAAGGCCCCGCTGAGTCGGCGTACCTGGGCGTCATGCGCCGGGCAGTGCTGGAGGAAGTCGGCATGTTCGACGAATCCATCCGCCGCGGCGAGGACTGGGAACTGAACCTGCGCATCCGCCGCGCCGGCTACCGGGTGTGGTTCGATCCGGAGTTGGCGGTGACCTACTGGCCGCGCGAGAGCTGGAAGCGGCTCGTGCGCCAGTTCTACGCCACCGGCAAGTGGCGCGGCGAACTGGTGCGCCGCTACGGACGGCGCAACTCGCTGCGCTACTTCGCGCCGCCGGCGCTGGTGGGACTGGCCCTCCTCGCCGTCGTGATCGCGGTCCTGCAGCTCACCGGGGTCATCGCCGGACCGTGGTCGCTCGCGGCATCCGTCGTCTACCTGCCGATCGCCGCCTACGCCGTGCTCATCACTGCGGTGGCGCTGGGCCCCGGCGGCGGCACCGGCTGGCGCGACAAGCTGTGGACGGCCGCGGTGCTGCCCTCGATGCACCTGTCCTGGGGCACCGGGTTCATCAGCGGCGTGCTGCGCGGCGCACACGACACCGTCGACACGTCACGCCTGGGCTCGCGCAACACCCCGCTGCCCTAGCCAGCGGTCAGCGCGCCACGTACCCCTGGTCGAGGATGCGGGCCACGACCCGCTCGGCGGCGTGACCGTCATCGCGCGGGTTGAACCGCTGGCGCCACGTTGCATACGCCGCCGCGTGGCGCTGCGGCCCCTCGTCGTCGGCCAGCGCCGCCACGAGTTCATCCGTCGAGCGCACCACTGGTCCGGGTGCGTGTGCGGCGAGGTCGAAGTAGAAGCCGCGCAGCTCGCCGCGATAGTGGTCGAGATCGGGCACCAGGAAGTACATCGGCTTTCCGGTGACGCTGAAGTCGAACATGATCGACGAGTAGTCGGTGATGAGCGCGTCGGCGGCCAGCAGCAGCCGGGCAGTGTCGGGGAAGGCCGTCACGTCGATGACGCGCGGACCCGACGCGTCGCGCCCCGGCAGCAGCGTGCGCGAGTGCCCGCGGACGAGCACGACGGCATCGGATGCCGCCGCCAGCGCCCCCGGATCGACGAAATCGACCATCTGCTCGCGGTCCTCCCGCCACGTGGGTGCGTACAGCAGCACGCGCTCGCCTGGGCCGATCCCGAGTTCTGCCCGGGTGGCCGCACCGTCGCCGGTGACGAGCACGTCGTTGCGGGGGTAGCCCTCCACCCAGATCGGGCGGGACAGGAACGCGTATGCCTTCTTCATGATGCGTCCGCCGTACGGGTTCTGCGCCAGCAGCACGTTCCATCGCCGCGCCTCGCGGACGACCGCCACGGTGCGCCGCGGGTCGAATCCGGGTCGGTGCAGCGCGAGGCGCTTCAGCGGCGTGCCGTGCCAGGTCTGCAGCACCACCTGCCCGGGGCGACGCTCGAAGCGGCGGCGCAGCCAATCGTTGACCACGAGCAGTCGTGAGGCCCCGCGCGCCCGCCACCACTGCGGCGATCCTTCGACCACCGCGATGGCGCCGTCGGGCACCGCGACCGACAGGTCCACCACGCTCCAGTAGCGCGTCACGCCCGGTGCCACCCGCGCCAGTTCGCGATCGATTGCGAGCGGGTTGCAGCTGGCGTTGCGGCCGTAGAAGCTCTCGAAGAACACCGCGTTCTCGAGGTCACCCGAGCGGGTCGCGTAGCGCCGCTCCAGCGCGGCCTGCCCGTCGCCGGAGTCGTAGGCGGGGTTCACCGGCGGACCCACCTGCAGCACGGTGCCCGCAAGCTCCGCCCGCAGCGTCCCCAGCATGGTCAGCGGCACGGCCGCCACCGCCTCCAGCCGCTCCCCGTCGGCACCGGTGACGACCACGTCGTACGAACCCGTCGGCAGCGGCAGTTCGGGGCCGCCCCACCGCGCCGCGCGCAGCGCGAACACGGCCCGCCACGTCGCACCGCGGCCGGTGAGCTTGGCCGCCACCCGCGCACGGGGACCCACCAGCTCGGCACCGGCCGGCCGGGCTCCGGTGCCCGAGAGCTCGAGCGCGGCACCGTCGTCGGCGATGAGACGTGCTCGGATCATACGGAACCCTTCGATCGTGCGGAAAGCCCCGCCCGGATGACGCGGTACACCCGCGCAGTGTTGCCGCCGTCACGATACGCGTGCACGCGCTCGCTCAGCCGCCGCGACCGCTCGACACGCTCGGCGCGGGCGGCATCCTCCCCCAGCACTGCGTCCAGCTGGCCACAGGCCTCCTGCCAGTTCGCAGCCGGATCTTCCCCGGCGACGTCGGCATACGTGCCGTAGAACCCCCGCCGCGCCGCATAGGCCTGCAGGTCCGGCGCGAGGTACAGCACCGGCAGCGGCACGAGCCCCGCGTCGTAGGCGAGCGAGGAGTAGTCGGTGATGAGCACGTCCACGCCGGGGAGGGCGGGCGTGACGTCGGCGACCATGTCGCTGCCCATCAGACGCACCCGGTCGGTGCCTGCCGGCGGTGCGTAGTAGCCGGCGCCCAGATGGTGCGGGCGCACCAGCAGCACCGCGTCGTGCCGGGTCAGCACGTCGACGATGCGCTGCCACTGCGCGGCATCCGGGATCGACGGGTCCACATCACCGTCACGCCACGTCGGCGCGTACAGCACGAAGCGGGTCGCGTCGGTGACCGGACCGGTGGCCGCAGCGATGAGCGTCCGGCCGGCGGCACGCCGGTCATCGGCGGTGCCCTGCGACAGCACGTCGACGCGCGGCTCGCCGGTGACGACGACGCGACCGTCCGGCAGGCCGAACGCCGATTCCAAGCGCCCGCGCACCAGGTGCGAGGCCGCGGGAAGCACGGCGATGGCCGCCGCGGAGTGGCGGAACATCACGCGCAGCAGGGTCCGCACCGCGCGTGAGCGCGGCAGGAAGCGGCTGCGGAGGGTCTCTTCGGAATCGAGCCCGATGCGCTTGAGCGGGATACCGTGCCACAGCTGCACGATGAACGCCCCCGACTGCGCGTACCGGTTGGCGTCGCCGAACCCGTGGGTGACGACCACGACGCGGGCGCGGGCGGTGCGCCAGAAGCCCGGGAAGGAGTGCTTGGGCACCCAGCGGATGCCGCGGCGTTCCGCCTCGGCCGCCTCGGCGGCGGTGCCGGTGAGCCAGGTCGCGCTGACACCGTGCCGCTCCACGGCTTCGCGCCACAGCGCCCACCCACCGTCGGCCAGGCCGGCCGCGGATCCGAAGACCCACTCGTCTCCGGTGCGCGGGATGACGATGGTGGCAAGACGGCCCGCCGCGTACAACGGGATGCGGGCCAGCTTTCCGGCGTTGCCTGCACCGAACGAGAAGGACGCCACCCCGCGAGCCTATCGCGGGGTGGCGTCCTGGTTCGGTCGTGGATCAGTCGGTCAGGTCACCGAGGGTCACGTCGACCGTGCGGGTCTCGCCGTCACGGATGACCGTGAGGCTCACTTCGCTGCCGCCGGCCACGGCACGCACCTGGGCGGTGAGGTCGGTGGCGTCGGTGATCGGCAGTCCGTCGAATCCGGTGACGATGTCGCCGGCGCGCAGGCCAGCCTCAGCGGCCGCGCCACCCTCGGTGACTTCGTCGATGTAGGCACCGGTCGTGGTGGCGCCTTCCACGCTGGCGGCCGGGGCGACCATGGCGCCCAGCAGCCCGTGAGAGGCCTCGCCGGTCTCGATCAGCTCATCGGTGATGCGCTTGACGATGTCCGACGGGATCGAGAAGCCCACGCCGATCGAGCCCGATTCGCCGGACGAGCCGGCCGTGGCGATCGCGACGTTGATGCCGATGAGCTTGCCCTCATCGTCCACCAGCGCGCCGCCGGAGTTGCCGGGGTTGATCGCGGCGTCGGTCTGCAGCACCGAGATCGAGATGGTCGAGGTGGCCTGCTGGGGCTCGCCCTGACCGAAGTCGAAGTAGTACGGGCCCTCTTCGCCCTCGCCCGGGGGCGTCTGCTCCGTGCCGTCTTCGGGCGTTTCGGGAGCGGCCGACGACGCGATCTGGATGGAACGGTTGAGCGCGCTCACGATGCCGTTGGTCACCGTGTTCGACAGGCCCAGCGGCGCGCCGACGGCGATCGCGACGTCACCGACGTTGAGGTCGCCCGATTCGGCGAACTCGATCGGGGTCAGGCCCTCCGCGTCGACGAGCTTGATGACGGCGAGGTCATACAGCGGGTCCAGGCCCACGATCTCGGCGTCGTACACGCGGCCGTCGGCCGTGGTGACCGACAGCGCGGCATCCGAGGTCGCGCCGTCGAGGGTGACCACGTGCGTGTTGGTGACGACGTAGCCGTCCTCGGTGAGGATCACACCCGACCCGGTGCCGCCGGCGTCGCCGGAGCTGGCCGCGATCGTGACGGAGCTGGGCACGACCTTCGCCGCGACCCCGGTGGTCTGGTTGACCTCATCAGGCTCGTTGATCGTGACCGAAGCCGGACCCGAGGCGGTGACCGGCTGCGAAGCGCTCCAGATGTTGACGCCCGCGTACGCGCCGCCGAGGCCCGCCGTGCCGCCCACGAGGGCTGCGGCGACCATCAGCGCGGCGACCTTGCCGGCGCCCACGGTCGACTTCTCGGACCGGGTCCCGCCGGACTCGGTGCCGCTCAGCGGCGCGGTGGGCTGGGTCGCCGACGCGTTGCCGGCGTACGACTGCTGCGGCGCACCGTAGCCGGGGGCGGGTGCACCGTACGGACGACCGGCCGGCTGTCCGGAGCCGTAGGGCGGCTGGACGCCGGGCCGCTGCGGCGCGCCGGGGTACGGCTGCCCGGCGTACGGGCCGGGCTGGGACGCGGACTGCGCCGCGGGCTGCGTCGGCAGCGGCGGGCGCTCAGGCGCGACCGGAGCCGGCTGCTCGGGTGAGCCCGAGGCAGGAATGTCTTCGGGGCGGATGCCCTCGTTCTCGTTCATGCAAATCTCCTTCTGGCAGGCAATCTGACAGGCAAGTACAGATTGCCGCCCGATGCTGTGTGTTGCTTATGCCCCGAATGGGATCACCCTATGCGTGTAGCGTGAGCGGGATGCGAGAGATTCCCGGCGCCTGGCGCCGCGCCGCAACCGGAGCGGGACTGCTGGCCGCAGACGGTACCGCAGTTCCCACCATTTTCGCCGAGATGAGCGCGCTGGCCGCCCGCACCGGAGCAATCAACCTCGGGCAGGGGTTCCCCGACGAGGACGGTCCGGCAGAAGTGCTCGAGGCCGCGCGCGCAGCCATCTCCCACGGCGTGAACCAGTACCCGCCGGGGCGCGGCATGCCGGAGCTGCTCGAGGCGATCGCCGAACACCAGCAGCGCTTCTACGGGCTGCACCTGGATCCGCAGCGACACGTGCTCGTCACAGCCGGGGCCACCGAGGCGCTCGCCGCCGCACTCCTGGCGCTCGTGGACGGGCCCGACGACGAGGTCGTCGTGTTCGAGCCCTACTACGACAGCTATGGCGCGTGCGTGGCACTGGCCGGCGCGCGCCTGGTGACGGTGCCGCTGCGCTGGCCCGACTTCCAGCCCGACCTCGACGACCTCCGCCGTGCGGTGACCGACCGCACCCGGGTCATCCTCGTCAACGACCCGCACAACCCCACCGGCGCCGTGTTCACCCGCGAGACGCTCGAGGAGATCGTGCGACTCGCCGACCGCCACGATGCGATCGTCCTCACCGACGAGGTGTACGAGCACCTCGTGTTCGATGCCGTACACATCCCCATCGCGACGCTGCCGGGCGCGTGGGAGCGCACGCTGACGATCTCGTCGGCCGGCAAGACCTTCGCCACCACCGGCTGGAAGATCGGCTGGATCTCGGGACCGGCCGATCTCGTGACGGCGGTGCTGACGGTCAAGCAGTTCCTCACCTACGTCAACGGCGCGCCGTTCCAGCCCGCCATCGCGACGGGACTGCGACTGCCCGACGACTTCTTCGCCGGTGCGGCGGCGACCCTGCGCGCCAAGCGCGACCTGCTCGGGCGGGGACTGCGCGCCGCCGGGTTCGGCGTCTCCACGCCCCAGGGCTCGTACTTCACCGTCGCCGATGCCGCGCCGCTGGGTGCGACGGATGCCGCACAGTTCTGCCGCGAACTTCCCGAACGCGCCGGTGTCGTGGCGATCCCGCTCACCGCGTTCGCCGCCGCCGAGCATCGCGACGACTACGCCACGCTCGTGCGCTTCGCCGCGTGCAAGCGCACCGAGGTGCTCGACGACGCGGTCTCGCGCCTGGCGGTCCTGGGCGGCTGAGCGGCGCCCGGGTCAGCCCCGCGGCTGCACGGTGAACCGGCGCAGCGCCAGCGACGGGTTCACCCGGCGCACCCGCGCGACGGCATCCACTTCCAGATGGGCCACGGCGACGTCGGTGGTCGTGCCGACGGCGGCCAGCTGCACGCCCTGCGGATCCACGATCATCGAGTGCCCCACCCCCAGCGGCGGCGGATGGTCGGATGCCGCGACGAACAGGGTGTTCTCGATCGCCCGGGCCGTCAGCAGCGTCCGCCAGTGGTGCTCCTTCAGCGCCCCGCGTACCCACTCGGCGGCCACCAGGATCACATCGGCACCGGCATCGGCCAGCAGCCGGGACACCTCCGGGAACCGCAGGTCGTAGCAGGTCATCAGGGCGAACCGCAGGCCGCCGACCTCGAACGTCTCCGGTGGGGTCAGCTCCCCCGGCTCCACCCAGTCCGACTCCCGCTGCCCGAACGCGTCGTAGAGGTGGAGCTTGCGGTAGCGGGCCAGCACCCCGGTGGCATCCACCGCCACGACCGTATTGCGCACCTTCTGAGCGTCCCGGCCCCGCTCCAGCAGCCCCGCGACCACGTGCAGGTCGTAGCGGGCGGCGATCTGGATGAGCCCCTGCACGAACGGGCCGTCGATGTCCTGAGCGTTGCGGGCGAGGGACTCGTCGAAAGGGTCGACGAAGTAGCTGGAGTACTCCGGGAACAGCACGACACGTGCACCGCGGTCGTGGGCGCGCGCGACGAGTTGCTCGATGTGCGCCAGGTTGGCGTCGGCTCCCGCGGTGGGCCCGAACTGCGCGACGGCGACGGCGACGGATTCGGCACTCATCGGCTCTCCCCTTCTCGGCGGGCGCGCACCACCAGCGGTACGACGATCCACAGCACGGCGATGAGGACGCTCAGCGCGATGCCCGCTGTCCATGATGCCGTGTCGCTGACGACCACGTCGAACACGAAGGCGACGACACCCACCAGCAGCAGCGAGACGGTCAGCAGCGAGATCAGCAGTGCGAGGTGGCCGTAGATGACCACGGTGCCCTTCGCCCGCTGCTGGAAGAGGAAGCGGTGCAGCGCCACCGGCGCCAGCGCGACGATGGCGCTGAGGGCGGCCAGCACGATGAGCACGAGGTAGAACACCCGCTGCCCGTCGCCGAGGTCGGCGAAAGCGGGCTGGAACGCCAGCGCGAGCAGGAACCCGGTGAGGATCTGGGTGCCCGTCTGCAACACCCGCAGCTCCTGCAGCACCTCGTTCCAGTTGCGATCGGCCCGTTCCGCCGGCGTTTCATCGCGCCCGTCCGGCAGGTGTCGGTGTGGTTCGTCGTCGGATGCATCGGGCATGCGTTCATCCTGGCCAGGCCGCCGGTCGGGGGCAACCCGCGGCGCCGGGCCCGCCCATGTCGCGGAGCCCTTCACAGCCGTGTTAGGCTATTAAACGTGCCGCGGGGTGGAGCAGTTCGGTAGCTCGCTGGGCTCATAACCCAGAGGTCGTAGGTTCAAATCCTGCCCCCGCAACCAAGAGAAGAAGGCCCTCGCGTCAGCGAGGGCCTTCTTCGTTCCCCGCCGGTCTCACCCCGGATCGAGCACCTGGGCGGTGCCTTCGATGAAGCGCGCGATCGCCTGCAGCTGTTCGTCGTCGAACTGCTCCGCCACGGCGCGCAGTTCCTGCATCCGCCGGCCGAAGGTGCGCTGGAACTCCTCGCGCGTCTGATCGGTGAGTTCCACGATGAGTGCGCGCCGGTCGCGCGGATGCCGCCGACGCTGCACATGCCCGGATTCGCTCAGCCGGTCCAGCAGTTTCGTCGTCGACGCGGTGGAGATCCGCAGGTGCCGGGAGACGTCGTGGGGACTCACCGGCTGCCCCCGCTGCTCGCGCATGATCAGCATCCGCAGCGCCGCCACGTCGGTGGCGTTCATGTCCATGTCGTCCTTCATGCCGCTGTGCATGCGGTCGACGGCGTCGCTGAACGTCCTCACCGCTTCCAGCGCTGACCGCACAGCGCGGTCATGCTCCGTGGACTGCCGGTGCTCCGCGGTCATGTGGACACCCCCGCTCACCATCGGTATCATCGTGCCAGATCGCTAGATAAACTAGCAACCAGGAGCGCTAATGAATGACGAAGAGCTGGTCGTGCTTCTCGACGACGACGGCCGAGAGATCGGCACCGCCGCCAAGTCCAGCGTGCACGGGACCGACACGGCGCTGCACCTCGCGTTCTCCTGCCATGTGCTCAACCCCGCCGGCGAGCTTCTCGTGACGCGCCGCGCGGTCACGAAGAAGACCTGGCCCGGGGTGTGGAGCAACTCCTTCTGCGGGCACCCGCGGCCCGCCGAACCCCTGCTTTCCGCGGTGCGCCGCCGCGCCGAATACGAACTCGGCCTCACCCTCACCGACGTCGAGCTGTCCCTGCCGCTGTTCCGCTACCGCGCAGTGGATGCCAGCGGCATCGTCGAGCACGAGCTCTGCCCGGTGTACACCGCCCGCACGAGCGCGGAGCCGGTGCTCAACCCGAACGAGGTCGCCGAGGCCCGTTGGGTCGACCCGCTTGCGCTGACCCGGTCGCTCGAGGCGACGCCGTGGGCGTTCAGCCCGTGGCTCGTGCTGCAGGCCCGCCAGCTGCACGTGTTCGATTCACTCACCGCGTCCGGGCGAGGTGCGACATGATCGCGCTGGAGACGGTCGACCGCACCGGCATCGACACCGCCATCGACGCGGCCTTCGACCGACTCGACGCCCGCATCGCGCCGCTGTCCGGCGACATCCGGCCCCTCGCCGGGGCGATGCGCCGCGCCGCGGCGGGCGGCAAGCGTTTCCGCCCGGCACTGGTGGCCGCCGCCTACCGCGCGTGCGGCGGGGAGACTCCCGCCGCGGACGGCGTGTACGAGATCGCCGCGGCGTTCGAGCTGCTCCACACCGCCTTCGTCATCCATGACGACGTCATCGACCGCGACACCGAGCGCCGCGGCACCCCGAACATCGCGGGCGAGTTCGCCGTGCTCGCGCGGGATCAGGGGGCGGATGCCGCGGGGGCGGCGCTGCTGGGTGAGACGGCCGGCATCCTCGCCGGCGACGTGCTGCTGCACGAGGCGACGCGCACGGTGTCCCTCACGGACCTGCCGGCGGCGAGCCGGGCGGCAGTGCTGGATCTGCTCGACGACGCCGTGCTGGTCTCGGCCGCCGGGGAACTCGCCGACGTCGCCAATACCGTGCGCCGGGACTACCCGGATGCGGACGAGGTGCTCGCGGCCACCCACGACAAGACCGCCGTCTACTCCTTCGCCTCGCCGCTGCGCGCCGGCGCACTGCTGGCCGGATCGTCGGGAGCCACCGACGCCGCACTGCAGCGTGCCGGCGGACTGGCCGGCCTCGCCTTCCAGTTGGTCGACGACCTCATCGGCGCGTTCGCACCGGCCGCGCGCGCCGGGCGTGTCGAGGGGGCAGACCTGCGGGCGGCCAAGCGCACCCCGCTGGTCGCGCTCGCACGGGAGAGTCCCTCCTGGGCGCAGGTCGACGTCGCCCTCTCGCTGGCGTGGACCGGACCTGTCGCCGTGCGACACGCGCAGCAGGCGCTGGATGCCAGCGGCGCACGGCGGCGCCTGGTGGTGCTGGTGGAGCACACCCTCGCCGACGCCCGTGCGGCCGCCGCCGACGAGGCGCTGCCGGCGCAGGCGACCCTGCTGCTGGCGCAACTGTGCGACGCGATCCAGAGACGCATCCCATGAGCACCGGCCTGGAACTGTACGATCGCGCCGCGCAGTCCGCCGCCGGCACGGTCATCACCGCGTATTCCACGTCGTTCTCGCTCGCTGCGCGGCTGCTGGGAGCCCGGGTGCGTCCGCATGTGCGCAACGTCTACGCATTGGTGCGCATCGCCGACGAAGTCGTCGACGGTCCCGCCGCCGAGGCGGGGCTGGCGCCGGAGACCCTGCGGCGGGTGCTGGACGAGCTGGAGGCGGAGACCCTGACGGCCATCACCCGCGGGTTCTCCACCAACCTCATCGTGCACGCCTTCTGCCGCACGGCGCGCGAAGCGGGCATCGACTCTTCCCTCGTGCGCCCCTTCTTCGCGTCGATGCGCACTGACCTGTCCGTCGCCGCCCACGACGCGCGCAGCCACGACAGCTACGTGTACGGCTCGGCCGAAGTCGTGGGCCTGATGTGCCTGCAGATCTTCCTCAACATCGGGGCCTCCTCCCCCGTCACCCCTTCCGCGGAGCTGCGCGATGGCGCCCGGCGACTGGGCGCCGCCTTCCAGGACGTCAATTTCCTCCGCGACCTCTCCCACGACGCCACCGCGCTGGGACGGGACTACCTCGGCGTGCGGGCGGGCGGCGCCGCACGCACCGAGGTGCTCGACCGCGTCGACGCCGATCTCGCGGCGGCGGCCGCCGTCGTGCCGCAGCTGCCCTCCGATTGCCGCCGGGCGGTGACCGTCGCCCACGACCTGTTCGCCGCGCTGGCCCAGCGTCTGCGCGCAGACGACGGCATCGGGCAGGACCTGCGCGTGCGGGTGCCCGACCCGGTGAAGGCGACCCTCGCCGCTCGCGCGATGCTGGGGTTCGGCCCGAGAGGGGCACGTACGTGACCCGCACGGTCGTCATCGGCGGCGGCATCGCGGGCCTGGCCACCTCGGCACTGCTGGCCCAAGAGGGGCATGATGTGACCCTCGTGGAGGCTCGCGACGATCTCGGCGGTCGCGCCGGATCCTGGGAGAGCGACGGATTCCGTTTCGACACCGGGCCCAGCTGGTATCTCATGCCCGAGGTGTTCGAGCACTTCTTCGCCCTGCTGGGCACGAGTGCCGCCGCCGAGCTGGATCTCGTGCCGCTGAATCCGGCGTACCGCGTGTACGGCGAGCCGACCGGCGGCCACCCCGCCGACAGCCTCGACGTCGTCTCGGGCCGCGAGGCGGCGACCGCGCTGTTCGAGTCGCGTGAACCGGGGGCGGGCGCCCGCCTGTCCCGGTACCTCGACTCCGCCGGGGACGCCTACGACCTGGCGGTCACCCGCTTCCTCTACGACACGTACGAGACGATGGCGGGGCTGCGCGACCCGGCGCTCCTGCGCCGGCTGCCCCAGCTGGCCCCGCTGCTCACCCGCAAGCTGGCGACCCTTGTGCAGCGGGAGTTCTCCGACCCGCTGCTGCGACAGGTGCTGGGGTACCCGGCCGTCTTCCTCGGCGGTTCGCCCTTCGAGGTGCCCAGCCTCTACCACCTGATGAGCCACCTCGACCTGGACGAGGGCGTGCTGTACCCGCGCGGCGGCTTCACCACCGTGATCGCCGCGATCGAGCGGCTCGCCCGGGAGCGCGGCGTGACGATCCGCACCGGCACCGGCGTGGCGCGCATCCGTGCCAGCGGGCGCCGCGCGACGGGCGTGGGCCTCGTCGACGGCGCGATCCTCGATGCCGACGTCGTCGTCTCCACCGCCGACCTGCACCACACCGAGACCGCGCTGCTTCCCCCCTCGCTGCGGGAGCGCCCGGAGCGGTGGTGGCGCACGCGCACGCCGAGCCCCGGTGCGCTGCTGCTGATGCTCGGCGTAGAAGGGCCGCTGCCGCAACTGGCCCACCACACGCTGCTGTTCGCGCGGGACTGGCAGGAGAACTTCGGCGCGATCTTCGGGGCGGACACCCGCATCCCGGAACCGGCGTCGCTGTACGTGTGTCGCCCCAGCGCGACCGACGACACCGTCGCCCCCGCCGGCAGCGAGAACCTCTTCGTGCTGGTGCCGATCCCCGCCGACCCCGCCCTGGGCCACGGCGGCGTCGGCGGCACCGGCGACGCGCTCATCGAGCGGGCGGCGGATGCCGTCATCGACCAGATCGCGTCCTGGTGCGACATCCCGGACCTGGCCGAACGGGTGCGGGTTCGTCGCACCGTCTCCCCCGCCGATTTCGCCGTCGACCTGCATGCCTGGCGCGGAAACTCGCTGGGGCTGGCGCACACCCTCGGGCAGAGCGCCCTGTTCCGCCCGCGCAACACCTCGAGCAAGGTCGAGGGCCTCTACTACGCCGGCGCCTCGGTGCTGCCGGGGATCGGGCTGCCGATGTGCCTCATCTCGGCGGAGCTGGTCGTCAAGCGTCTACGAGGCGACCGCACGACAGGTCCGCTGCCGGTCCCCACCGCCGCGGAGACGTGATGCCGGGGCTGTACCTGCTGGCGATCCTGCTGTCCGCCGCCGGGATCGCGCTGCTTGATGCCCGGCTGCAGCTCGCGTTCTGGGATGCGCCGGGCCGCACCGTGGCGGCGGTGGGCATCGGCACGGCGTTCTTCGTCGCCTGGGATGCCGCCGGCATCGCCGCCGGAGTCTTCATCAAGGGCGACAGCCCGCTGCTGATCGGCATCGATCTCGCTCCGCACCTGCCCATGGAGGAGCCGCTGTTCCTGGCCTTCCTGTGCTATCTCGCGCTGGTGTGCTTCCGCGGCGCGGAGCGCGTGCACCGGCGCCTGCGGCAGCGCCGGGAGGAACCGTCATGACCTACGCCTGGGTCATCCTCCCGTTCGCGCTGGTCACCCTCGCCGTCACCGGGGCCAGCGCCGTCCGGCCGCACTTCGGCAGCCGCATGATCGCCTCCGCTGTGGCCGCCGCCGTGCTCGTCGTACTCACTGCGGTGTTCGACAATGCGATGATCGCGGCAGACCTGTTCACCTACCCGGAGGACGACATCACCGGCATCCGCATCGGACTCGCGCCCATCGAGGACTTCTCCTACCCGGTGTGCGCGGCCTTCCTCGTCCCCGCGGTGTGGACGCTGCTCACGCCGCGGAGCCGCGCGTGAACACCGCGACGCAACTGCTGGTGTCCTCGCGCCCGGTCAGCTGGGTCAACACCGCCTACCCGTTCGCGGCGGCGTATCTGCTCACCGCCCGCGAGATCGACGTGGTCCTGATCGTGGGGACGCTGTTCTTCCTGGTGCCGTACAACCTGGCGATGTACGGCATCAACGATGTCTTCGACTATGAATCCGACCTGCGCAATCCCCGCAAGGGCGGGGTACACGGCGCGGTGCTGGAGCGCCGGCTGCACGCCACGACGCTGTGGGCGGCGGGGCTGACTTGCGCCCCGTTCGTGGTGTTCCTCGTGGTGGCGGGCTCGCCGGCGTCGTGGGCGGTGCTGGCGGCGAGCCTGTTCTTCGTCGTCTTCTACAGCGCCCCGCCGCTGCGGCTGAAGGAAGTGCCGTTCGCCGACTCGCTGACCAGCGCCATCCACTTCTTCTCCCCGGCCGTCTACGGGTTCGTGCTGGCGGATGCCACGTGGACGTGGCAACTCGTGCTCATCGTCATCGCCTTCGCGCTGTGGGGTGTCGCCTCGCACGCGTTCGGCGCCGTGCAGGACGTGGTGGCCGACCGCGAGGCGGGCATCGCCTCCATCGCGACGGTGCGCGGGGCGCGCTGGACCGTGCGTTTCGCGCTGGCCTGCTATGCGGCATCCGGTCTGGTCATGCTCGGCACGACGTGGCCCGGCCCGCTCGCCGCGGTCCTGGTGCTGCCGTACCTGGCGACGCTGTGGCCGTTCCGGTCGATCACGGACGAAAAAGCAGAGGAAGCGACGCGCGGATGGCGTCGCTTCCTCTGGCTCAATCAGTTCGCCGGCTTCGGCGTGACGGTGCTGCTCATCTGGTGGTGGCTGCTCACCTCATGAGCTGCCGGGTCACTCCCCGCCGGTCTCCTCCGCCTCACTGAGCTGCAGCAGCGTCTCCACCGCGGCGGTCAGGCGCTCGTCCGCCTCAGCGAACGCGGTGAGGTCGCCGGCCTGCAGAGCGGCCTGGCGATCGCTCATCGCCTGACGCGCCTGCTCGAGTGCTGCCTCGTAGTCAGCCGCCGGGACCGCCGGTGCCTCCGGCTCTGCCGGGGCATTCGGGTCGGCCGGCTCGGCCGGGTCGGTCGGGGTGACCCCCTCGTCCCCGGTGCTGGCACCGGAGTCGCCGCCGAACAGCACGTCAAGTGCCTCCTGCAGGGTGTCCTCGAACGCGACCTGGTCACCGAAGCCGACCAGCACCTTCTGCAGCGTCGGCAGCTTCGTGGCTCCGGAGGACTGCACGAACACCGGCTGCACGTACAGCAGACCGCCACCGACCGGAAGGGTCAGCAGGTTGCCGTTGAGCACCTGCGATTGACCCTGCTGGAGGATGTTCACGAACGACGACACCTCGGGATCGGCGTCGAAGGTGTTCTGCACCTGACCCGGGCCGGGCACCGGGGTCTCGGCATCGACCACCAGCATCCGCAGCTTGCCGTAGTCGTCAGCCTTCACGCCTTGCTCGCTGCCGGCGTCCGAATCGACCGCGAGGTAACCCATCAGCACGTTGCGGGTGTCCTCACCGCCGGGGATGAAGGTGGTGAACATCGAGTAGGCCGGTGCTTCCTGACCGGGCATCTGCATCGTCAGGTAGTACGGCGGCTGGAGCTGGCCGTCATCCTGGGGGTCGTCCGGGGTCTTCCACGCGTTGTCGCGCTGATACAGCGACTGCGCGTCGTCGACGTGGTAGTTGCCGAGCATGGCCCGCTGCACCTTGAACAGGTCGGTCGGGTAGCGCACGTGACTCATCAGCTCGCCCGACATCTCGTCGATCGACCCGACGGTCGTCGGGTAGATCTTCTGCCACGCCTGCAGAAGCGGGTCTTCCTCGTCCCACGCGTACAGCTTCACCGAGCCGTCGTAGGCGTCGACGGTGGCCTTGACCGAGTTGCGGATGTAGTTGATGTTGTCCAGCGCGACCGTCGGGGTCGGGTTGGTCGAGTCCGAGATCGCGTCGCTCAGGCTCACCGTGGACGAATACGGGTAGTTCTCGCTGAGCGTGTAGCCGTCGACGATCCAGACGATGCGCCCGTCCACGACGCTCGGGTACGGGTCGCTGTCCAGCTCGAGGTACGGCGCCGCCTTCTGCACGCGGGTGAGCGGGTCGCGGTCGTAGAGGATCTGCGACTCGTCGTTGATGGCATCGGAGAACAGCATGTCCGTCGCCTGGAACTTCAGCGCGTAGATGAGGCGGTTGAACATGTTGCCCACGCTCGGGCCGCCGTCGCCGGTGAACGTCGTCTTGGTCTCGTTCGCGCCGTCTTCACCGCTGGGGTAGTCCAGCTCGACGGGGGCCCGACCCTCGGGCGCCCCGACGATCGAGTAAGGCGGCGAGGTCTCACCGAAGTACACGCGCGGCTCGAAGCCGTCGCCGATGTCGCTGAGCTCGCCACTGACGGGGATGCCGCGTTCGATGAAGACCGGGTTGCCGTCGGCGGTGCGCTCGTTGCCCTTGGCCGCGACCATGCCGTAGCCGTGGGTGTAGACGAGACTCGTGGTGTACCACGATGCCGCGTTTCCCAGCTGGTTGAGGTTGAGCTCGCGCACCGACACCACGGTGTCCTGAGACTGCCCGTCGATCTCGTACCGGTCAACGTCCAGCGGGTCGGTGAACTGGTAGTACGAGCGGTACTGCTCGATCTGGCGCACCGTGGGGTTGATGATCGCGGGGTCCATGATGCGGATGGAGGCGGTCGTCTCGGCATCCTCGCGCAGCTGCCCGGGTTCCACGTCCGTGACGGCCTCGAACTCGGTGCGCTCGAGGGCGTCGATGCCGTACGCGGCCTGCGTGGCCTCGAGGTTGCGCTCGTAGAACGGCATTTCCAGCGTCTGCTGGTTCGGGCGCACCTGCACGTTGAGGACGAACCACGGGTAGGCCACGCCGACCACCAGCGACGACACGATCAGCAGCGCCGTCGCGATCAGCGGGTAGCGCCAGCGGCCGATGACGGCGGTGACGAAGAACAGCACCGCGACGAGCACCGCGATGACGGCGAGGATCGCCTGACCGGGGATGATCGCGTGGACGTCGACGTAGCTGGCACCGGTGATGCGGTCGTTGTCCTGCACGAGGTTCTTGTAGCGGTCCAGCCACAGGCTCACCGCCTGCAGCAGCAGGTACAGGCCCGCCAGCACCGCCAGCTGGATGCGCGCGGACTTGGAGATGCGCAGCTCCCGCTGGCCCACCCGCACCGAGCCGTACAGGTACGACACGACCGCGGTGACCAGCAGGCACACCAGGACGACAGCGGAGATGAACCCGAGTGCTGCCGAGTAGAACGGCATGGCGAACAGGTAGAAACCGGTGTCGAGACCGAACTCGGGGTCGGTGGTGTTCGTGGCGACGCCGTTGGCCCACAGCCACGTGGTCTCCCACTGCGACGAGGCGGCGAAGCCGGCGAAGAAGCCGAAGAACACCGGGATGCCCCACATCGCCAGGCGCCGCAGCGGCTCGACGACCTCCTGGTAGCGGTCCAGCTGAGAGCTCAGCCGCGCGTACACGGGGCGCAGGCGATACGCCAGCTGGATGGCGACCCACACCGGCACCGCCATGCCCAGGAACCCGATCGCGAACATCGATACCCGCGCGGTCCACTGCGTGACCAGCACGCTGTCGAAGCCGAGCTGCTCGTACCAGAGCCAGTCCGCATAGAGGGTCGAGAACGCGAAGAACGCCACCACGAGCGCTGCGATGACCGCGAGGGTGATCGTGATCGCGCGTCGTGAGGTGCTCGGCGTGGCCTGATTCGGCGCTGAGGTGGTGGTCACCCTGCAATCCTAGGCGTCCGGGTTCTGAGGAAACGCCGAGGAGATGCCGGGGACATCCTCAGCAGACTCAGGGCGTGCAGGTAGGCAGCGCCTCCAGGTCACCGTCGTCGCGGACCGTCTCGAGCACCTCGAGTGCGTCGTCGAGGGTCGCCACGGCGAACACGTCCAGCCCGTCGGGCACGTGCCCCACGACCTCGCCGCAGTTCGCTGTGGGCGCGAGGAAGATCTCCGCGCCGGCATCCTCCGCCCCCCACAGCTTCTGTCGGATGCCGCCGATGGGCCCGATCTCGCCGGCGCCGCTGATGGTGCCGGTGCCGGCGACCTGCGCGCCGCCGTTGAGTTCGCCGGGGGTGAGGGTGTCGATGATGCCCAGTGCGAACATCATGCCGGCGCTGGGTCCGCCGACGTTGTCGAGCTGGATCGTCACGTCGATCGGGAAGTCGTACGCGTTCATGAGGGTCACCCCCAGCAGCCACGCCGTCTCGCCGTCGATCTTCTGCTCGGCGGGCGTGACGGACACGTCGCGTTGCCGGCCGTCGCGCTCGATCGTGAGCGTCACCGGTTCGCCGGCGGCCTCGCCGACGATCTCGCGCACCTCCACGGCGTCGGCGACCTCGCGCCCCTCCACGGCAAGGATGACGTCGCCCTCTTCCAGCACGCCGTTCGCGGCCGAATCTTCGGTGAGGGAGTACACCGTCAGCTCGGCGCCGATGTCATAGCCCAGTTCGCCCAGCGCGGCGGCGGTGGCCTCCTGCTGGGAGTCGATCATCATCGCCGAACTCTGTTCGTTGCGCTGCTCGGTGGTCTGCCCGACGGGGAACACCTCCTCGATGGGGATCACCGCCCGGGTGCGGTCGAACCACGCCAGGACGAGCTCGAACCACGACGGGGGGTGTTCCCGGTTGCCGACCACCTGCACCGTCAGCAGATCCAGCGCGCCGTCGGTGGGGTAGGTCTCGGCCCCCGCCACCGAGATCAAGGGAACCTCCTCGCCGTCACCGGTCGTCGCCGTGCCGAGGGTGTCGTACACCGGGCCCGGCTGCTGGATGACGTACGCGGTGGGGAGGAACGTGAGGGTCAGCAGGATCACCAGGGCGACCACAAGGGACCAGATGCCGGCGATCATTCCGCGCGGCGGCTGTCGCCGGGGGGCCGGAACGATCGTGACGTTCTCATCGAAGAGGGCCAACGGGGGGCCTTTCTGTGCCGGGTCGTTCGCGACCGGCGAAAACGTGCCGGGTGGTGCGAGTCAAGGGTGCCACTAGCGTAGAGCGGGACACCCCCCACCTGCTGAAAGGCACCTGACATGGCCGACGGCGAAGACCGCTCCCCCGAGGACGAGTTCCAGGAGCTCATGCGCCAGCTGTTCGGCGGACAGCCCGGCGCGATCGATCCCGAGCAGCTCTCCCGGCTGTCGGGGCTGGGCATCGACCCCGCCATGATGCAGCAGGTGATGCGGCATCTGCAGGGCGCGTTCGCGAACGCCCCCGCAGAGGGCATCTCGTGGGACATGGCCAAACGGCAGGCGCTGCACATCGCCAACCAGGACGGGATGGGCATCACCAGCGGTGAGCGCACCGACCTCGGCGAGGCGTTCTCGCTGGCGGCGCTGTGGCTGAGCGAGGCGACGACCGTGCCGGAGCTCACGCAGCCGCCCCGCACCCTCACCCGCGGCGGCTGGGTCGAGGCGACCCTGCCGGTGTGGCAGGAGTTGGCCGAGCCGGTGGCCCTCAGCATCGCCGACGCCTTGACGGCGGCGCTGGATGCCCAGGTGCCCGAGGAGATGCGTGCCATGGTGCAGGGCGCCGGGCGCCTCATGCGCACCGTGGGCGGGTCGCTGTTCGCCGCCCAGCTGGGAGCGGTGGTCGGGCGACTGTCCACCGAGGTGGTCAGCGGCGGCGACGTGGGCCTTCCGGTCATGCCCGCCGGCGACGCGGCCATCCTGCCGCAGAACTTCGCCGACTTCGGCCGCGACCTCGGCATTGCCGACGATCAACTGGCGCTGTACCTGGCAACGCGCGAACTCGCCCACGCTCGCCTGTTCCGTCACGCCCGGTGGCTGCGGCTGCACGTCATCTCGCAGGTGACCGACTTCGCCCGCGGCATCCACGTCGACACCGAAGCGCTGGAAGACCTCGCGTCGCGGTTCGACCCGTCCCAGCCCGAGGAGCTGCGCCAGGCGCTGGAGAGCGGCGCGCTGCTGCCGCAGCGTTCCGAAGCGCAGACGGCGGCACTGGCGCGTCTGGAGAATCTGCTGGCCCTCATCGAAGGCTGGGTCGACGTCGTCACGGAAGCCGCCACGACGCGGCTGCCGGAAGCGCACCGCATCACCGAGGTCGTCCGCCGCCGCCGTGCGGTGGGCGGCCCGGCCGAGCAGGCGCTGGGGTCGCTCGTGGGACTGGAAGTGCGCCCGCGGCGGCTGCGCGAGGCTGCCGCGATGTGGCGGGCCGTCACCGACGCGGTCGGCATCGTCGGCCGCGACGCGCTCTGGGATTACCCCGACCTCATGCCCAGCTCGGAGGACATCGACGACCCCGCCGCGCTCGTGGCGCGACTGCAGGCGCACGCCCGCGGCGACGAGCCGCAGCGCGACGCGATGGACGACGCACTCGACGCGCTGCTGAGCCAGGCGGCGGACGACGCGTCCGCCGACAGCGCGGATTCCGGCGACTCCGGCGGCTCCGGCAGCGCCGGCGAGGATTCGGGCGATCCTTCCGGCGACGACCCGTCCGGTCCCCGCCCGGTCTGATCGGGGTCTCCTCCCCAGCCATCCCTCGCGCCGTTCCGGCGTGAGGTCTGTGGACAGCGCCGCCCGGGCGCTCACCGGGCGGCGCACAATCGGGGCATGCTTCGCCTCAATCCCCTCCACCCGCCGCTGTGGCGCAGCGACACGAGCCTGCAGTTCGGTGCCGCCGGCCTCGCCGTCATCGATCCTCTTGCCCCCTGGCAGACAAGGCTCATTGCGGCGCTGGGCGACGGCATCCCCTCGTCCGCATTCGACGCGTGCGCGCGAGCGTTCGGCGCGGATCCGAACGAGGCGGCGGCGTTCCGGCAGCTGCTGGAACCGGTGCTGTGCGAACGCGACGACCCGCCGGCGCCGGCAGTGCGCCTGGAGCTGCCCCACGATCTGCCGCCGCTGCTCGCCGACACCCTGATCGACGCGTTCGCGGAGACCGGGGCGGATGCCGAGGTGTCGCCGTGGTGGGATCTGGCTTCGCTGCCGGTGCCCGCCGGAGCCCCGGTGGTCGCCGTGGCACCCCACGTCCTCGACCCGCGACGATCGGCACGGTTCATGCGCGACGACGTGCGGCACCTGCCGATCGTGCTCGCGCACGACCGCGTCGAGGTGGGCCCGCTCGTCGTGCCGGGGGTGACGCCGTGTCTGGCGTGCCTTGCCGCCCACCGCCGCGACGACGACCCGGCGTGGCCGGCCATCGCCGCCCAGCTGCTGATGCTGCCGGCGCCTGCGACGCCGCGCAGCATCCTCTACGACGCGGCGATCCTGGCCCGGCGCATCGTCAGCTCGGGCTCTCGCTCCGTGTCGCGCTCTGTGACGATCCGCGCCCGGCACGCGCGCCCGACGTGGCACGAGCATCGACCACACGAAGAGTGTCGCTGCCGATCTCTCGCAGGAAGCGGGACACCGACCTCTCGCGTTGTCCCATTCCCCGAGCCCATGACAGCGACAGTGTCCGCGCGGCGCGCGTGATGCCGACGTAGGCCAGGCGCCGCTCCTCGTCGATGGTCTCCGGGGTCGTCGCGTAGGAAATGGGCAGCAGGCCTTCGGCCAGCCCCACCAGGTGGACGTGGTCCCACTCCAGGCCCTTGGCCGCGTGCAGGGTCGCCAGCGTCACGGTGCGCAGCGACGGCTCGTGCTGGTCCTTCGCGCGGGCGAGCAGGTCGTCGGTGAAGCCGCGCAGCGTGGTGCCCTCCGGCGACTCTTCCGCCAGGCGCAGGATCGCCGCCCGCGCCTCCCAGGCGTCGCGCACCGCGCCGCCGGCGGGAGGCGGCTCGTCGCTCAGGCCCGACCGGCGCAGGATGTCGCGCACCGTCGGCAGGAACGCCGTCTCCAGCGGGGCGACGGTCGCCGCCCGCAGTTCCAGCAGCGCCTGGCGCACCTCCGGCAGGTCGAAGAAGCGCTTGCCGCCCAGCACGGTCGCCGCGATGTGGCGTTCCGCGAGGGCTGCCAGCAGCGGTGCCGACTGCGAGTTGGTTCGATACAGCACCGCGATGTCGTGCGGGTCGGTGCCGGCGGCGATCTGCGCCGCGATGGCCCGGGCGACGCCGGCGGCTTCGGCCGCGTCGTGCGGGTAGGTGGTCGCCACCGGCGTCGGGCCGGGTTCGGCGCCGGAGGCGGCGACCAGCGTCAGCGCGCCGGGGCGATCGCGCATCAGGTCGTTCGCGACGGCGAGCACCGCGGCATCCGACCGGTAGTTGCGGTCCAGGCGCACGACTCTGGCATCCGGATGCCGGTCGGCGAAACCGAGCAGGAACTGCGGGTCTGCCCCCGCGAACGAGTAGACGGTCTGGCTCGCGTCGCCGACGACGCACAGGTCGCGTCGGTCGCCGAGCCACAGTTCCAGCAGCCGGTTCTGCACCGGCGAAACGTCCTGGAACTCGTCG
The DNA here is from genome assembly GCF_030246865.1 of Microbacterium sp. zg-B96. Taxonomy (NCBI): domain Bacteria; kingdom Bacillati; phylum Actinomycetota; class Actinomycetes; order Micrococcales; family Microbacteriaceae; genus Microbacterium; species Microbacterium sp. zg-B96. Next base: position 1,919,433 of record NZ_CP126738.1, read on the forward strand.
ACGGTGAAGTGGCGGTACTGCTCGCGCACGGCCGCCGCGACGTGGGGTTCGGCTTCGATCATGCCCGCGCAGGCCAGCAGCACGTCTTCGAAGTCGAGCTGATGCCGCTCGTCCTTGAGCTTCTCGTACGCGCGCTGCAGGTCCACCACCTGCTCCAGGTCGAGCCCGGCGACCCCGCGCGGGCGGGCGAGGGCGTAGTCCTCGATGGAGCGCATCGTGACCTTGCGCCACTCGATCTCCGCCGCGACGTCGCGCAGCGCCGCCGGGCCCGGGTCGAATCCCAGACCGTCGGCGGCATGGGCGAGGGCGCGTACCTTGCCGTTGACGATCGACGGCGCACTGCCGCCGGCCAGCTGCGGCCAGAAGAAGTTCAGCTGCGCCAGCGCCGTGGCGTGGAAGGTGCGGGCGGCCACTCCCGGCACCCCGAGCGCGCGCAGCCGGCCGCGCAGTTCGCCGGCGGCCTTCGTCGTGAAGGTGACCGCCATGACGCGGCCAGGCGAATACGCGCCGGTGTCGACGCCGTGCGCGATGCGGTGCGTGATGACGCGGGTCTTGCCGGTGCCGGCACCGGCGAGCACGCACACCGGTCCCCGCAGCGCCGTGGCCGCCTTCAGCTGATTGTCGTCGAGTCCTGCGAGCGGTTCGACGTTCACGCGAGTCCCTCGTGCCATTGGCTGATCAGGCGATGGGCGATCGAGGCGGTGCCGGGCAGCAGCACGTCGCCGCCGCCGGCGAGGGCGGCGCCGATCTCGTCGCGGGTGAACCAGCGCACCGCCACGATCTCCTCGCCGTCGGCACGCGCCGCCTGCTCGTCATCGGTGACGGCGTGGAAGCCGAGCATGAGCGAACGCGGATACGGCCAGCCCTGGGAGCCGGCGTAGCGCAGCTGAGTGACCCGCACCCCGGATTCCTCCTGCACCTCCCGCACCACGGCGGCCTCGAGGGACTCGCCCGCCTCGACGAATCCGGCGAAGGTCGAGTACCGGTTCTGCTGCGCCCACAGCGCGTTGGAACCCAGCAGCAGCCGCTGCCGGTCGGCGCTGGTGACGGCGACGATGACGGCCGGGTCGGTTCGGGGGAAGTGCTCCCGGCCGCATCCCTGGCAGGTGCGCGCCCAGCCGGCCGCGTGCACGCGGGTGGCCGCGCCGCACGCCGGGCAGAACGGTGCGTCCAGCAGCCAGCGGCCGAGGCTCAGTCCCGCGACGAACACCGCAGCATCGTGGGAGACGAGGTCGCCGCCCACGGCGCGCAGCGCGCCCCACCGCCCTTCCGGCAGCGGCGCGTCCACCGGCAGCGCGGCCAGCAGGAGGGCGACGCCCTGCGCGTCACGGCCGAGGAACGCCCACTGCGCCTGGCCTGCCACCTCGTTCGGGCTCAGGAACCGCAGCGCGGTGTCGCCGGCCAGCGGCGCACGGTCGCCGTGGACGACGAGCACACGGGTGCCGGCATCGGCTCGCGCGGCGTCGAGCAGGCCTTCGGCGGTGCGCTCCTCGGCGGCACGGTCCCACTCGAGTGGGGCGGTCGCGGGAGCCTGCGAACTGTCGGGCACCGTCATCCAGGACCTCTCTTGCGGGCGTGGCGCGGGGGTGTCGGAGCGCACGCGACCTACCCTTGGGGGCATGGCACGCTCACCCCTCACTCTAGCCGCGTCCGTCACGTCGGCCCTTCCTCGGGTCGCCGTGGTGGGAGTCGGCGAGCTGACGGAAGGATCGACCGGTCGCTTCGATACCGCCGTCGCCGATCTCGACGACGGCCGCCGCGTCGTGGTGCGCGTGCCGAACTCGCCGGAGGCCGCCGAAGAGCTCGCCGCCCAGGTGCGGGTGCTGCGTGCGCTGTCGGCGGGCGTGCGCGGCGTTCTGCCCTTCCGCGCCCCCGAGGTGCTCGGCGAAGCCGGCCTCGGCTCCTCCCGCGTGCTGGTGTCCGACCTGCTTCCCGGCTACCGCGTCGAGGCCGGCCACGTGCCGCCGGGCCCCGGGGTGGCCACGTCGCTGGGCGCAGCGCTGGCGAACGTGCACGCCATTCCCGTCTCCGTCGTCCGCGATGCCGGGCTCCCCGCACGCTCCCCCGCGCAGGTGCGCGACGAGGCCGAGCGTCTGCTGGACCGGGCGGAGGCGACCGGGCTGCTGCCGTTCGCGCTGCTGCGCCGGTGGAGCACGGCGCTGGCTGCCGAGCAGCTGTGGCGCTTCGAAGCGGCCGTCACCCTCGGCGGTGTCGAGCCGACCGCGTTCCTCCTCGAGGACACCGATTTGGGCCCGACCGTCACCGGCCTGCTGGACTGGCATGGGCTGAGCGTGGGAGACCCCGCCACCGACCTGCGGTGGCTGGCGTCTGCTCCCACCGCGGCGGATGCCGTCTACGACGGGTACCTCTCCAGCGCCCACCGCGCGCCCGATGCGCGACTGCGCGACCGTGCCCGGCTGTACGCCGAGCTCGAGTTCGCCAAGTGGCTCGTCCACGGGCACGCCGCCGGCAGCGAGAAGGTCGTGGCCGACGCGGTCGCCCTGCTGGAATCCCTCGCGGAGGGCGTCGGCGAGACCGCGCTGGTCTCGGCGGATGCCGTGGACGTCGACGACGCGCTGGCCCGTGTAGGCCGCATGTCGGATGCCACCGGTGAGATCGTCGACACCTCGATGCAGACCGACACCTACGACCCGTCGCTGATGTCGATGTTCACGCAGGACACCTCCGAGGACGACTCCCACCCGGCCGACCAGGTGACCCAGCCCATCGAGCTGTCCCTGTTCTCGCCCGACGAAGCGGCGACCGAGCCCGCCGCCCGCCCGGCGGTGGACATCACCGAGCAGTCGGATTCGCACGAGCAGGACCGCGACGACAGCGCGCGCAATGCGCTGCGCCGCTGGACAGCGACCGACTGACGCGCCGCTACCCGCGCAGCACCACACCGGCGCCGACGTACACCAGCGCCACGTCGATCAGCCCCATCGGCACACCGTGCTTCTCGTGGTAGGCGCGGCGGTACAGCTCCAGCTGCACCATGCGCTGCTCCCGCTCCGCGGCGCTGCCGGGAGGGCGGCCGGTCTTCCAGTCGACGATCTCGATGCGCTCCCCGCGGCGGTAGACCGCGTCGAGCTTGCAGATGATGACATGGTCGCGGCCATCCGGCCCGGTCATGGTGAAGTCGATCTCGGTCTCCACCGCGATCGGGCGCAGCGGCGCCCATTCGGTGGCGGCGAACGCCTCCTTCAGGGCCGCCATCGCCGCGGCGTCGTCGCCCGACAGCGGCGCGGATCCGTCGGCCGATTCGTCGTCGGACTCCCACAGTGCGTCGTCTGCGGAGGAGCCGGCGCCGACCAGGCCGGAGCGGTGCTCCACCCAGGCGTGGAAGAGCGTACCCAGCCGCGTCTGCCGGAAGGGTCGCTCCGGCAGCGGACGCGCGATGGCGGCGACCGTGCCGGCGAAGTCGGCGACGAAGTCCTTGTACCGCGACGCCGGGATGCGGGTGGGCGCCGACCGCACCCGGTCGGCGGCCCTGGCGGCGCGCTCGGCCAGCAGCAGCTCCAGCTCCGGGTGCGCAGCAGGGCGGTCGGCCTCGCGGGCGGCGGCGACCGTGGCCGCCGCGGTGCGGACGACCTCGGCGCGTGAACCCAGCGGGTCGATCGGCCAGGTCAACAGCCGCCGCTCCCCGAGGTAGGGGTTCTCGTCGGTCACCGGGGCGGGCGGCTCGATGCCGAGCGCGTCGGCCATCTCCACGAGGAACACGCTGGGGTCGCGGGCACTGCGCGTGCCGGACCAGCTCGACCCTGTCAGCAGCAGGTGATCGCGGGCGCGGGTGACCGCGACGTACGCGAGCCGCCGGTCCTCCTCCAGCTGCCGGGCGCGCTGGGCGGCGATGAAGTCCTCCAGCGCCAGCTTCAGCGCCTGCTGGGTGGGCGCGTCCTCACGCCCCCACTGCAGCCGCGGCAGCCACGGCGCGTCACCGCGGAACTCGTACGGCAGCACACCGAACGCGAGCCACCCCTTGGTGTCCTTCGCCGCCGACGGCAGCTCGTCCTTGACCAGGCGCACCACCGCGACGGCATCCCACTCCAGCCCTTTGGAGCCGTGGATGGTCAGCAGTTGCACCACATCGTCCTCGGGCGGCTCGGTGCGCGGGGCGAACTCGTCGAGCTTCTCGGCGTGGTCCAGCCATGCCAGCAGGCTCGTGAGCGACCCGGTCTCATCGGCGGCGAGGAACCCGTGCAGCTCGTCGACGAACGCCCGCAGCTGCTCCGAGGCGATGCGCGCCGGCCCGCGGGCTTCGTTGGCGGCCAGCTCCACATCCAGCCGCAGCTCCAGCTCGATCAGGCGCACCAGTTCCGGGATCGGCAGCCGCGCCGCCCGGCGGAGGCCCGCGAACACGGCACCGGCCTCGCGCAGCCGCTCCCGCGCGGCGGGGGTGAACTCCGCCAGCCAGCCGTGGTCGGCGGGGTGGCGCAGCACGAAGTCGAGCGCATCGATGAGCGACCCCTGATCCTCGCCCGCGGAGCCGCGCATCCGCTCGGCGACCTCGGGCGCCAGGGGCTTGAGGGCATGATCGTGGCGCACGATGCGGCGCGCCAGCTGGGCGAGGGCCCGAAGGTCGGCCAGTCCGATCGCCCAGCGGGGCCCCGACAGCAGCCGGATCAGCGCCGAGCCGGCCGACGGGTCGGCGATGACACGCAGCGCCGAGACGACATCGACCACCTCGGGCGTGGAGAGCAATCCGCCCAGGCCCAGGATGCGATGCGGGATGCCGCGTCTGGCCAGCGCATCGCCGTAGCGCACCATGTGCTTCTTGCTGCGGAACAGGATCGCGCCGGTGGTGGACTCCCCCGCCGCGGCACGAGCGGCTCGTACCTGTTCGAACCAGGCGGCCACCCGATCGGTCTCGGCATCCAGATCGTCATCGAACGCGATCTTCACGTCGCCGAGGGTCGCACCGGGTCGGGCGAGCAGTTCGTCCACCGGCACCGGTGCGCTCGAGGCGAGCGGGGCGAGCACGGCATTGGCCGCCGTGAGCACCCGGTGGCTGTTGCGCCAGCTGGTGCGCAGCGCGAACCGTCCGCTGACGCCGTCGGGGGCGAACGCGCGGGCGAAGTCGCCGAGGTTGCCGGCGCTGGCGCCGCGCCAGCCGTAGATGGACTGGTGGGGGTCGCCGACGGCCATCACCCCGGTGCCACGGAAGAGCGTCGCGAGCAGGTCGGTCTGCACGACGGAGGTGTCCTGGTACTCGTCCAGCAGCACGACCCGGTACCGGTCGCGCAGCTCCGCGGCGACCGATTCATGGCTCTGCACGACCTCCAGCGCGCCGGCGACCTGGTCTGAGAAGTCGATGACCCCCAGGCGCAGCTTCTGCCGCGCGTACTCCCGCGCGAGATCGGTCAGCAGCGCCAGCGCGCCCACCTTCTCGGCGGCGCGGGCGATGTCGGCGTAGACGACGGTGCGCTTGTTCTCCGACGGCCGCTCCAGCACGTCGGCGAAGCGCTCCGGGAAGGCGGCCAGCTGGTCCAGCGACACCAGGTTGTCGACGCTGTCGCGCGCGATGCGCAGGGCCGCGTCGATGAGGGTGCGCACCGACTCGCCCCGCTCCTCCAGTCGCGGGTCGTCCGAGGCCAGCACGACGCGACGCATCAGCAGCCACGCCGCGGAGTCGCTGAGCACCGCCGCCTCGCCGTCGCGGCCGATGCGCACCGCGTGCTCGCGCACGATGCTGTCGGCGAAGCTGTTGTAGGTCGCCACGGTGGGCCGGTGCAGCAGCGCCTCGTCGTCTCCGGCGGCGGGTTCCGCGCCGGTGTAGCCGACGAGATTGGCCAGCACTACCCGGCGTGCGGCATCCGTGTCCGCCGTGGCGCACGGGTCCAGCCGCCCCTCGGCGTGCAGCGCCGACAGGTGGGGCAGCAGGCCCCGCCGCTCGAACTCCGCCAGGCGCTGCAGGCGCTTGTGGATGCGTTCGGCCAGCTCCCCCGCTGCCTTGCGGGTGAAGGTGAGCCCCAGCACCTGGTCGCGGCGGACGAGGCCGTTGGCCACCAGCCACACCACGCGCCCCGCCATCGTCTCGGTCTTGCCGCTGCCGGCGCCGGCGACGACGAGTCCCGGCTGCAGCGGCGACTCGATGACGGCGGCCTGCTCGGCCGTCGGCGGGAATTGACCGAGGGCGGCGGCGATGGCGTGCGCGGAGATGAGCGTGGTCACGAGCTCACCGCCCCGATCGTGTGGATGCGGCACAAGCCATAGGAATGCTCATCGCGGCAGTGCTCCTCGTAGGGGGCGACGAACGCGCTGCCGCGCATCACGTCGACGGCCGCGACGACCCGGCCGACGAACGCGGTGCGCGTCTCGTCGTCGAAGGGCACCTGGCGCGGCGTGACGTACTCCTTGGATGCCGCGGTGGGCCGCAGCACCAGCAGCTTCGCGCCGCCGGGCCGCGCCCCCTCGGGCGCCTCGATCGCGCCGGTTTCGAAGGCGAGCTGGTACGCCGCCAGCTGCGGGTTGTCGGCGACGGCCTTGTCGGTCTGCGGCTCGGCCTTGCCGGTCTTCAGGTCAACGATGACGACCGACCCGTCGGGGCCGAGCTCCACCCGGTCGATGTAACCGCTGAGGACCGCGCCGTGCGCGCCGGCTTCGGGGATCTCGATGGGCACTTCGAAGTGCGGTTCCGCGCCCAGCAGCGTCACGCCGTCGCGTTCGGTGTCCCGCAGGTACCGGTGCAGCCGCCGCACCAGGTCGCGAGCGCGGGTGAGTTCGGCACGCCCCCGCCACTCGGCATCGAATTCCAGCTCGCCCCACCGTTGCTCCACAATGCGCCACAGGCCCGCTTCGTCCAGTTCAGAGCCGTGCTCGAGGGCAGCGTGGATGAGCGTCCCCAGCCCCGCCACCGACCCGCCGGGATCGCCGCCGAGGTCGCCGATCACCCAGTTGAGCTGGCACTCCTCGAGCGTGTGCAGCCGCGAGGGAGACACCCGCACCGCTTCGCGGGCGAGGTCGCGCAGCGGCGTGGTGGAGGTGGGGCCTGCCACGCCGTACCACTGCGCAGGGTCCGCCCCGGCGACGCCCGCGTCGGCCAGCAGCGCGAGCTGACCCGGGGCGGCCGCCCGCGCCGCGGCGGGGGCGCGCGGGTCCGTCAGCGCCCGTCGGTGCAGCGCCACGAGGCCTCGCAGCGTCAGCGGATGCTCCGCCTCGCGGGGTGCCGGCTCCGGGTCGGGCAGCAGTTCGAACAGCACGCTCGGCCCGGTGTCATCGTCATCGACGGCGGTGACGATGAGCCGAGCCGTGGCACGGGAGACGGCGCGGGCGAACAGGCGCAGTTCGTCGTGCATCGCCTGGCGCCGGCGGTCGAGGACGTCGGTGGCATCCTCCCCCTCCACTGCGTCGGCGAGCCGCCAGGTCTCCAGCAGACTGCCGCGCAGCCGGGTGTTGGGCCACACCCCGTCCTGCACGCCGCTGACCACGACGGTGTCGAACTCCAGCCCGAGCGAACCGGCGGGGGTGAGCACCCGCACCGAGGCTTCCGGCGGCGGCGCGGTCAGGCGGTCCTCAGCGACATCGCTGTCGAGGATGCCGCGTACGAATGCCAGCGGCGGGGCGCCGTCCTCCCGCTCGACGGCCCGCTTGGCGGCCTGGAACAGCGCGACCACCGCGTCCAGGTCGCGGTTGGCCTGCTCCGCCAGCGGCCCGTGACCGTTGGCCGCTTCGGCCCAGGGAGCCTGCAGGCCCGATTTCTCCCACGCCGTCCACAGCAGTTCGTGCACGGTGGCCCCGGCGGCGTGGTCGGCCGCCAGCTGCGCCAGGGTGCGTGCCACCCGCCCCGCACGACGCGCCTCACGGGTGTCGATGAGGTCCAGCTCCAGCGGCCGCACCATGCCCGACACCAGCAGCGCCTGCCCGCCGCGCTCGCCCTCGTGGGCCAGTTCGGTCTGCCGCAGCGTGGTGCGCAGTCGCCGCAGCTCCACCGGGTCCATGCCCCCTGCCACGCCGAGCAGCACGTCGGAGACGTCGTCGATGGTCCACTGGTCGCCGGGACGGGCGGACAGCTCCACCAGGCGCAGCAGGTCGCGTACGGGTCGCAAGACGCCCAGCGCGCGGCCGGGTCCGCTGGCACGCGCCGGCACTTCGCGTGCCGCCAACTCCGCCTCCAACGCGGCCACCTGACGGGTGTCGTGCGCGATGACGGCGCAGCGGTCCCACGGCACACCGTCGCGCAGGTGGCGTTCGCGCAGCAGCCGCGCGATGGCGTCGTACTCCTCCGACGGCGATCGCAGCGTGAACGCGCGCACCGTCGCATCCGCCGGTGCGGACTCCTCCGGCGCAGGCGGACGCAGCCGGTGGCTCACGATGCCGACGGCGCCGATGCGCTCGGTGACCGACGCCAGCAGCGCCCGCTGCGCGCGGCTGCCCCGATGCGCGGCGGTGAGCACGAGCGGCGGCGCGGTGGCGGCCAGGCGGGCGAAGTTGCGGGGCGAGGCGCCGCGGAAGGTGCCCGACCCGACGTCGGGGTCACCGAACGCCATGACCGCGATGCCGTGGGCGCGGCACGCCTCCAGCAACTCCACTCCCCCCAGGGTGAGCTCCTGCGCATCGTCGACGAGGATGACGCGCACCCCGGCGAACGCGCCGAGCACGGGCGCACCGGGGGCGCTGGAGCGGAGGATGCCGACCGCCTCGCGCACGAGACCCGCCGCGTCGCGGTGCGCACCGCGCATGTCGGCACGGACCCGTTCGTATTCGGTCGCGAACGAGGCCAGCGACGACCATGCCGGCAGGTCGAGCCGCTCCGCGAGCGCGCGCAGTCGGGCCGGCGTGAGACCCAGCGTCGTGCACTCCGCGAGGAAGGTGCGCACCTCGGCGCGGAAGCCGGCGGTACCGCGGATGGGAGCGGGGAGCCACTGTGGCCACCGGGAGGGGGCGGATGCCGCGGATGCCTCGTCCTCGGCGTCGCCGGCGAGCAGTTCCTGCACCAGCTGGTCCTCATCGGCCCCGGTGAGCAGCTGCGGCGGCTCGCCGCCGGCGTGCACCTCGGCCGCACGCACCAGCTGGAACGCCAGCGACGCCACCGATCTGGCAAGCGGACCCGCCGTCGCGCGGCCCACTGCCAGCGCGAGTCGATCGCGCAGCTCGGTGGCAGCGGTGCGACTGGAGGTGAGTACCACGATGGCGTCGGGGTCGACGCCGGCTTCCACGAGGGCATGCACACGTGCGATGAGCGTGGCCGTCTTGCCGGTCCCGGGCGCGCCGACCACCACCGCCGATGTCTGGGGTGCCAGATCCAGCACTCGCCGCTGTGCGGCATCCGGGACGAAGGCGGCGTCGGAGGCGGGCTCGGGTGCCCGTCGATCGCTGTGTCGCATCGAGCCCACGGTAGCCGCACCCGCCGACGTTCGCCGACAGCGAGCGCGGGCCCTCCGGCGGCCGGGCAGGCCCCGCCGTGTCGTAGAGTCGTGATGCGCCCGCGGCGACAGCCGGGGCCGGAAAGGCAGTCACCCGTGGAGATCCGCATCGGCATCGTCAACACCGGCCGCGAGCTCGGCTTCGAGACCAACGAGCCGGCAGAGGCCGTCAAGACCAGCGTCGCGCAGGCACTGGATTCCGGCGCCACTCACGTGACGTTCATGGACATCAAGGGCAACTCCTACATCGTGCCCACTGCGGTCCTGGCGTACATCGAGGTCGGCACCGAAGAGTCCCGCCGCATCGGCTTCGTCGGCTGATCGCATGCAGATCCTGCTCGCCCTCATCTTCGGAGCAGGGCTGGGCGTCCTCGCCCACTTCCTGGTCGCCGGTCGTGCCACGCGCGGGGCGGCCATCGGTCCCCTGCTGGGTGCCGTTGTCGGCGGCGCGGTCTGGCTGGCGCTGACCTGGGCAGGCCTGGGCATCGAGAACCCGTGGATCTGGGTCGCGTCGTTCGCGGCCCCCGCGGTCGTGGTGTTCCCCGTCCTGATCCTCCTCACCCGAGCACGCCGCACGCACGATGCGCACGAACGGGCACGACTGAAGATTCTCTGACCGCCGCGGTCGGGTCGGCGCTCAGGCGTCCAGGCCCATCGCGCCCATCCGGCGCGAGTGCGCCGCGAGCAGCCCGGTGAACACCGGCTCCACCTTCTTCTCGTCCGCTTCGTCCAGCGTCGTGGGGCGAAGCGCCGCGCGGGCGATCAGCAGGGTGTCGCCCACGAGGCGGCGCCCCCACATCGCCAGCAGCGACCGCCACTCCTCGTCGGCATCCACGGCCGCGACGATCATGTCCACGAGCGCCTGCCGGTCGTCGGCGGCGGCGAGGATCGCGGCGGCGCCCCGCCCCGTTTCGCCGTAGCTCGAGGACAGCGCCAGGTAGAAGTCGTCCAGCATGCCGGCGGTGATGTGCACCGACAGCACCGTCTCGAGGGGCCTCGCGCCGTGGGTGGCGCGGCGGAACGCGTCCAGCGGCTCCCGGAAGGGCAGCATGATCTCCAGCGCGTCGTCGCCTCGTTCCCGGATGAGGGTGACGAACCGGCGGTGCTTGAGCAGCGCCGCGCCGGCCGCGAGCGACAGCGATTCCTTCTGCGACAGTTCGGGGGTAGACGCGATCAGCTGGCTGAGCGTCTCGAAGTAGCCCAGCTGCAGGTAGGTGGCCTGCCCGAGGAACGTATCGACGTCGGGCGCGAGCGCCTCGAAGTCGACCCGGTGCGCGTCGCCCATGTCGCCACGCGACCGCAGCGCCAGAGGGCGCGCGGCAGGCCGCTTGCGTGTGAAGAACGACCAGGCCACGAGAGACCACGATACGCACCGACGGGCCCCTCAGGCATCTCCGGTAGGCTGAACGGGCCCCGGCAGTGGATCGGGGCCCCGCGCCTGCGGCTGAGTGAAGGGCGTGGAACGTTCTCCCCCGGCGGCATCTCACCGCCAGACAGGCTCGCATTGTGACGACTTTCGCCGAACTCGGCGTCGACCAGGACATCGTCGATGTCCTCGCCAGCAAGGGCATCGTGGACGCCTTCCCGATCCAGGAGCAGACGATTCCGCTGGGCCTTCCCGGCCAGGACATCATCGGCCAGGCCAAGACCGGAACGGGCAAGACCTTCGGCTTCGGCATCCCCGTCGTGCAGCGTCTGGGGCTCAACCCGGAGCCGGGCGTCAAAGCGCTCATCGTCGTTCCCACCCGTGAGCTGTGCGTGCAGGTCTACGAAGACATCGACATGCTGACGTCCGGCCGCGCCACCAGCGTCGTCGCGATCTACGGCGGCAAGGCCTACGAAGGCCAGATCGACCAGCTCAAGGCCGGCGCGCAGATCGTCGTGGGTACCCCCGGGCGCCTGATCGACCTGAACAACCAGCGTCTGCTGGATCTGTCGCACGCGACCGAGGTCGTCCTCGACGAGGCCGACAAGATGCTGGACCTGGGGTTCCTCCCCGACATCGAGAAGATCTTCTCGAAGGTGCCCGCCGTGCGGCACACGCAGCTGTTCTCGGCCACCATGCCGGGCCCGATCGTCGCGATGGCGCGCCGGTTCATGTCCAACCCGATCCACATCCGCGCGACCGACCCCGACGAGGGGCTCACACAGGCCAACATCAAGCACGTCGTCTACCGCGCGCACTCGCTGGACAAGGACGAGATCATCGCCCGCATCCTGCAGGCCGAGGGCCGCGGCAAGAGCGTCATCTTCACGCGCACCAAGCGCGCCGCGCAGAAGCTGGCCGATGAGCTGAGCGACCGCGGATTCAACACCGCGTCCGTGCACGGCGACATGAGCCAGGAGGCGCGCGAGCGCTCGATGGCCGCGTTCAAGGCGGGCAAGAAGGACGTCCTGATCGCCACCGACGTCGCCGCACGCGGTATCGACGTCGACGATGTCACCCACGTGATCAACCACACCATCCCCGACGACGAGAAGACCTACCTGCACCGCGCCGGCCGCACCGGCCGCGCCGGCAAGACCGGCATCGCGGTGACCTTCGTCGACTGGGACGACCTGCACAAATGGGCGCTCATCAACCGTGCGCTCGAGTTCGGCCAGCCCGAGCCGACCGAGACGTACTCGTCGAGCCCCCACCTGTTCAGCGATATGGACATCCCCGCCGGCACCAAGGGTCGCATCGTGACCGCGCCTCGTACGCAGACGGTCAAGACGCAGGAGTCCGCGCCCGCCGCCGACGGCAGCGCCAGCCGCAACCGTCGTCGTCACCGCGCCGGCGAAGCTGCGACGGCTACGCCCGACACCGCCGAGACGGCCCACACCGCCGATGGCGGCGGGACGCACGACGGTGGCGGCAAAGAGCACCACGACGGCAAGACCGCGCCCCGCCGGCGTCGTCGTCGTCGCGGCTCGGGCACCGGCGCACCGACTGCTTCCTGACCCGCATCAGGGCGCTTCGGGCGTCCGCAGGCAGGGCCATTCCGGTGGGGGCAACGCGTCGCTAGGGTGAGCCCTGACGGCGCGGCGGGCGTCGCTCTTCGTGAGAAAGGCGCGTATCGTGCGATTCTTCGACGTGGTGGAATACCAGGGTTTCTGGGGTTCGTTCTGGGACCTGGTGTGGTGGTTCCTGTGGGCGTTCGTGTTCTTCGCCTACCTCATGGCGCTGTTCTCGATCATCGGAGACCTGTTCCGTGACCACAAGCTCAGCGGCTGGTGGAAAGCGGTGTGGATCTTCTTCCTCATCTTCTTCCCGATCATCACCGCGCTGATCTACCTGGTCGCCCGCGGTGGCGGCATGGCCGAGCGCAGCGCGCAGGCCGCGCAGAGCTACCGCGAGCAGCAGGATGCCTACATCAAGACCGTCGCCGGCAGCGGCTCCAGCCCGAGCGAGGAGATCGCCAAGGCCAAGCGGCTGCTGGACGACGGCACGATCACCCCGTCCGAGTACGAGGCGCTGAAATCCAAAGCGCTCGCGGGCGGCTGACCGCCCCGCTCATCCGGCCCCGAAGCGTCCGCGCCCCGGGGCCGGACTGCGTCACGGGGTCGCCAGTTCGTGCGCCCACGGCGGGTCGGCGCCGGGCCGGGACACCGTGATCGCCGCGGCGGCGGCGCTGCGGACGAGCACCGCGGCGATGTCGGCGGCATCCCACCCGGCGATGCGCGCGCGCACGTCCGCGCCGGTGCGCGCATGCAGCTGCGCGATGAGGGCCGCCATGAAGGTGTCCCCCGCCCCGACGGTGTCGACCACGGCGACCGGGGCGGCCGCTGCCTCGACGACCCCCGCCGCGTGCACTGCGAACGAACCAGCCGCGCCCTCGGTGACGACCACGAGCGCAGGGCCGGCGCGCAGCCACTCCCGCGCGATGTCGCGGTGATCGCGCCCGGGGTGCAGCCAGTCGAGGTCCTCGCCGCTGACCTTGACGACATCCGACAGCGCCACCAGCCGAGCGACCCGCGCGCGCACGTCCGCCGCGTCCGTGATGAGCGAGGGCCGCACGTTCGGGTCGAACGTCACCGCCGCCGTCCGCCGCGCATCGCGCAGCGCCTGTTCGACCGTGTCGGCGCCGGGGTGCAGCACCGCGGCGATGGAGCCGGTGTGCACCACCGGCGTCACCGGCGCGCGCCACGGCGCGAGGTCCCACGCGATGTCGAACTCGTACGTCGCGGCCCCTTCGGCGTCCAGATGCGCGACGGCGGTCGAGGTGCGCGCCGGCGCACCCGGTACGTGGACCGTGACGGCCGACCGGTCCAGCCAGGCGCGCACCGCGCGGCCGTGGGAGTCGTCGGCGAGCTGCGTCACCAGCAGCGGCCGCAGCCCCCGACGGCCGAGGGCGAGGGCGACGTTGGCGGGACTGCCGCCGGGACTTTCCCGGGTGCCGTCCGGCGCGTGGACGATGTCGACGAGCGCTTCGCCGATCACGACGACGTCAGGGGCAGCGCTCATGCGGCATCCTCTCTCACGGATAGACCGGGGTGCTCCCGCTGGCACGGTCGATGATGCGGGCCACCATCTCGTCGGTGGTGGTGTGCTCGCCGGGGAGGTTGGGCTTTCCCAGGCCGTGGTAGTCGCTGGACCCGGTGACGATCAGGTCGTGGCGTGCCACGAGTTTGCTCAGCGCCGCGATGCCCGACGCGGTGTTCTCCCGGTGCCCGAGCTCGAACCCCGCCAGCCCCAGGCCGATGAGCTCCTCCAGCACCGGAACCGGCAGCATCCGTCCGCGCCCGGCAGGGTGCGCGATGATCGGCACGCCGCCTGCGGCGGCGATGAGGCGCACCGCGGTGGCGGCATCCGGGGCGTAGTGCGGCACGTAGTACCCGGCACTGGGGTGCAGGATGCCGGCGAACGCCTCGGCGCGGTCGGCCGCCAGCCCGCGTGCGACGAGGGCGTCGGCGATGTGGGGCCGCCCGACCGTCGCGCCGTCGCCGGTCTGGGCGACCACGTCATCCCAGGTGAGGTCGTAGTCTCCGCCGATGCTGGCGACGATCTGCTCGGCGCGTCCCATGCGCGCGGAGCGGATGCGGTCGGTCTCGGCGCGCAGCGCGGCGTTGTCGGGATCGAACAGGTACGCCAGCACGTGGACGCTGCGCCACTCCTGCGTCGCACTGAATTCCATCCCGGGCAGGAAGGTCATTCCCAGCGACGTCGCAGCCTCCGCCGCCTCCGCCCATCCGGATGTGGTGTCGTGGTCGGTCAGCGCGACAGTGCGCAGGCCGCGACGGTGGGCCGCCTGCACCACCTGGGCGGGCGGTTCGGTGCCGTCGGAGTGCACTGAGTGCAGGTGGAGGTCACTGGGTCCTTCGAACCGTTGCACACCTGAACGCATCCCTCGAGCGTAGCGGCGCCGTCGACGCATGACGGGTGTGGCATCCGTCGATCTCCCAGCCAGCGGGAATAGAGTCGCGACGTGCTGCGTCTGGTGGGGATCCTCGTCACGATCCTGTTCGCCATCGGCGCGGCGATCCTGACCTGGCCGGCGTTCTTCCGGGTGGAGCGCACGTTCCCGATCGTGCAGCTGACCTCGTTCCGCCCGCTCCTGGTGCTCGGGTTCCTCGCCGTGCTGGTGCTCGCACTGATGCTCGCGATCGCGCGGCCGATGCGCGGTTTCGCGCTGTCGATCGCCGGGGTGAGCGTCGTGGCCGCTGTCTGCGGCAGTGTCATCGTGCTGCAGCGGGGCACCGGCAACGCCGAACTGCCCGCCAAGGCGGACGACAGCGTGCGGGTCATGACCTGGAACACCGCCGGCGGCGACGCCACCTCGGCCGAGGCCATCGCGCAGACCGCCGTCACGATGGAAGCCGACGTGGTCGCGCTGCCAGAGACGACGATCGAGACCGGTGAAGCGGTGGCCATCGCGATGGGCCAGATGGGACACCCGATGTGGGCGCACCATACCGAGCAGGGCCAGTGGGATGCCGACTCCACGACGCTGCTGATCTCGCCGGATCTGGGCGCCTACTCCGTCATCGCCTCGTCGCGCGACGGCACCAGCGACACCTCCGAAGTGCCCAGCGCCGTCGCGATGCCGGTCGACGGGTCGGGGCCGATCATCGTCGCAGCGCATGCCGTCGCGCCCCGCCAGTCGGCGATGCAGGCGTGGCGGGATGACCTGCAGTGGCTGGCGGACCAGTGCGCCGCCGATAACGTCATCATGGCGGGCGATTTCAACGCCACGATCGACCACATGATGCGCCTGGGCATCGACGGCGCGCATCTGGGCCGCTGCCACGACGCGGCCGTCGCCGCCGGCAGCGGTGCCGTCGGCACCTGGCCCACCGATCTGCCCGCCCTGGCCGGCTCCCCTATCGACCATGTGCTGGCCACCGATCTGTGGACCGCGGTCGGCGCAGTGGTGCTGACGTCGATGGATGCCACCGGCAGCGATCACCGGCCTCTCGTGGTGCAGCTGGAGCCGACCGGCTGACTGTGTTCTCCCTGCCTCGGAGTGCGAGACTGGTGGTATGAACACGTCAGGCGACAGCGACACGACCACGACCACGGCCGAGCCGCAGCAGGCGGACTCCACGACGAACCGCCGGCAGAATTACGGCCAGGGTTTCCTCGACACGATCTCCACCGGGTGGGCCGTCCGACCGGCCTCGATGCCCACGTTGCGTGAGCAGGCGCCGTACGCCGCCGCGCGCCGCGCAGCCGTGTCGGCCGCGTTCCCCGGCAAGCGACTGGTGATCCCGGCCGGCTCACTCAAGCAGCGCAGCAACGACACCGACTACCCGTTCCGCGCGCACTCGGCGTTCTCCCACCTCACCGGCTGGGCCGCCGACAGTGAACCGGATTCCGTGCTGGTGTTCGACCCGACCGACGACGGCCACGACGTCACCCTCTACTTCCGCGAGCGAGCCGACCGCACGACGCCGGAGTTCTACTCCGACGCGTCGATCGGCGAGTTCTGGATCGGGCCGCGCCCCGCGCTGGACGGCGTCGCCGCCGACCTGGGACTGGCGACCGCCCACGTGGACGGCTTCGCCGCCGCCGAGGGCGACGTCGTGCTGGACGAGGACAGCGATCTGACCCGGTTCCTGTCCGAGCTGCGACTGATCAAGGACGAGTACGAGATCTCGCAGATGCGCCTCGCCGTGGAGGTCACCGCGGCGGGCTTCGACGACATCGTCGCGAACCTCCCCCGCATCATCGAGCACTCCCGCGGCGAACGGATCGTCGAGGGCGTCTTCCACCAGCGCGCCCGCAGCGACGGGAACACCGTCGGTTACGACACCATCGCCGCGTCCGGACCGCACGCCTGCTACCTGCACTGGACCCGCAACGACGGCGCGGTGCTGCCGGGCGATCTGATCCTCGTCGACGCCGGCGCCGAGGTCGACAGCCTCTACACCGCCGACATCACCCGCACCCTGCCGGTGTCGGGGACCTTCACCGATATCCAGCGTCGCATCTACGAAACCGTGCGCGAGGCGGCGGATGCCGCGTTCGCCGCGGCGCGGCCCGGTGTCACGTTCCGGACGCTCCACGAGACCGCCCTCGGCGTGCTGGCGCGACGCACCGCGGAGTGGGGGCTGCTGCCGGTGACGGCCGAAGAAGCCCTCGACGCCGACAAGGGCGGGCACCACCGCCGCTACATGGTGCACGGTACGAGCCACCACCTCGGCATCGACGTGCATGACTGCGCGCAGGCGCGGCGGGAGATGTACTACGACGGCATCCTGCAGCCGGGCATGGTCTTCACGATCGAGCCTGGACTGTACTTCCAGATCGACGACATCACCGTGCCCGAGGAGTACCGCGGCATCGGGGTGCGCATCGAGGACGACATCCTCATGACCGAGGACGGGCCGGTGAACCTGTCCGCCGGCATTCCTCGCACCGCCGACGAGGTCGAGGCCTGGATCGCGCGCGCGAGCGACGCTCGCTGAGAGTGAGCTTCACCCCCCCGGCGCCCTTCACGACGCGCCCGACGCTAGAGGGCACGTTCGGCATGGCCGCGTCCACCCACGCCACCGCGACGGCGGTCGCGCAGGCCGTGCTCGAGCGCGGCGGCAACGCGTTCGACGCCGTCGTGGCCGGTGGGTTCGTGCTGCATGTCGTCGAACCGCACCTCAACGGACCCGGCGGCGACCTGGTCGGCATCTTCCACGCCGCCGGCGCGGCCGAGCCTGAAGTGCTGATGGGCCAGGGCCCCGCCCCGGCGGCGGCCACCATCGCCCACTACCGCGGCGAGGGGCTCGACCTCGTGCCGGGCGCCGGGGGCCTGGCCGCCGCCGTGCCGGGCGCGGTGGACGCGTGGCTGCTGCTGCTGCGCGACCACGGCACATGGGAGTTGGGCGACGTGCTCGCCTATGCGATCGGCTACGCCCGCGATGGGCATCCGCTGCTCCCGCAGGCCGCGATGACCATCGCCCGCGTGGCGGAGCTGTTCACGGCGGCCTGGCCCAGCTCGGCCGACCTGTGGATGCCGGACGGTCGCGTGCCCGCGGCGGGCTCCCTCATGCGCAACCCGGCATATGCCGCCGTGCTGGAGCGGCTCGTGGCCGCCGGTGACGGGGCCGCGGGTGCGGCGGGTGCCGCGGGTGCCAGAGCTGCCGATCGGGGTGCGCGCATCGACGCCGCCCGGCACGAGTGGAAGATCGGGCTCGTCGCGCAAGCGGCATCCGCCTTCCTCGCCCGGCCGCACCGGCACTCGTCGGGCACCGACCACGCCGCCGTCATCACATCCGATGACTTCGCCGGTTTCGACGCCGGGTACGAGCCGGCCGTCACTGCGACGTTCCGCGGCCACACGGTGGCCAAGGGCGGCGCGTGGTGCCAGGGGCCGGTGCTGCTGGAGGCGCTGCGGATCCTCGACGGGTTCGACGACGCGCGTCTCGATCCTGCGACCGGGATCGGTGCGCACACGATCGTCGAGACGCTGAAGCTCGCGCTGGCCGATCGCGATGCCTACTTCGGCGACGACCCCGACGGCTCGGCCTTGACCGATGCTTTGCTGTCGGACGCGTACATCGCCTCGCGGCGCAGCGCCATCGGCGATCGTGCGTCACGTGAATGGCGCCCCGGCGACCTGCCCGGCCGGGTGCCGTTCCGCCCGCCCCTGACCGAGGCATCCGCTGCGCCCGCACCGGCCGGCGTCGGCGAGCCGACCGTGGCCAAGTCGGGCCAGACCCGCGGCGACACCTGCCATATCGATGTCGTGGATCGGTGGGGCAACATCGTGGCGGTCACCCCGTCCGGCGGGTGGCTGCAGTCGTCGCCCACCGTCCCCGAGCTCGGGTTCTGCCTCGGCACGCGGCTGCAGATGATGTGGCTGGACGAATCCGCGCCGTCGGCGCTGCGTCCGGGGGCACGCCCTCGTACGACCCTCACCCCGACCCTCGTGTTGCAAGGCCGGATGCCGGTGATGGCGCTGGGCACCCCCGGCGGCGACCAGCAGGACCAGTGGCAGCTGCCGATGCTGCTGCGGATGCTCGTCGGCGGGTACACCGCGCAGCAGGCGATCGACGCGCCGACGCTGCACACCACGGCACTGGTGGATTCCTTCTGGCCGCGCACCTGGACGCCCGCGGGAGTCATGGCCGAAGACCGGTTGGGCGACGACGTCATCGACGAGCTGATCGCGCGCGGGCACGATGTGACGCGCGCCGGGGACTGGACCCTGGGGCGGCTCAGCGCCGTCGGGATCGACCGTTCCCGCGGCGTGTTGTGGGCCGCGGCGAATGCTCGCGGGATGCAGGGGTACGCCGCCGGGCGGTGATTTGCGCGGCGTTTTTGTGCGCCGTTCCCTCCACAGGATCATTTTGTGTGACTTTTCCACAATGCCCGTGGGACCTGGCTTTTAGGCCTGTCAATGTCGGAGGGGGTCGGCAGGATTGGGGGTATGAACACCTCCCCGACCACCACCCCGACCGACGTGATGTCGGCGTTCGCGGTGGTCGCGGAGATGGTGGAGACCGACCGACAGCTCGCCGCGATCCAGGCCCGCCAACTCGCACTGCTGGGCCGCGCGGGAGACATCGCGGCGGCGGAAACTGCCCGCATCCCGCTCTCGTCGCAGCGGGAACGGGAACTGCCGCTGCGGTCGATCGCGGCGGAGCTCGCGGCAGCCACGCGCCGGTCGGATCGGGGGATGCAGAACCGCATCCACCAGGCGACCGTGATGCGCGACCGTTTCCCCGCCACCGTCACCGCACTGGCGGAGGGCCGCATCGACATCGGGCATCTGCGGGTGATCGAAGAAGCCGGCGCCCGGCTCACCGACCCCGACGCGCGGGCGATGTTCGAACAGGCCGCCCTCGCGGTCGCGGAGAAAGAAACCGCGGGCCGAGCCCGGCCGGCGATCCTCGCGCTCGCGCAACGCATCGACCCTGTTCCGTTCGTGCAGCGGTACGCGACGGCGGCCGAAGCCCGCCGGGTGTGGGTGCACGACCTGGCGGACGGCATGGCCGAGCTGGGTGCTCTGCTCCCCGCGCACCTCGTCCACGGGATCATGGACCGGATCACCCAGTGCGCCCGCATGCTCCTCGAACAGGACGGTGCCGCAGACGGGGCGGATGGGGCGGATGTGGCCGCCGCGGAGGCCGCGGACGCCGCGGAACCCGACGACCGCACGATGGACCAGCGGCGCGCCGACGTGCTCAGTGACCTGCTGCTCACCGGGCACGCCACCGCGGCAGCCTCCGACGCCACGGTGTGTGAGACGGATGCGATCGTCGCGCACATCCAAGTGACCGTGCCCGCTGCGACCCTCACCGGTGCGGATGTGCCCGCCACGTTCGTGGGGCACGGGCCGATGGACCCGGGCACTGCCCGCCACTTCGCTTCCCACGCCACTGCGTGGGACCGGATGTTCACCGACCCCCGCACCGGCGCGATCGACAGCACCGACACCTACCGGCCCTCCAGGGCGCAACGCCGGTTCCTGCGGGGCCGGGACGAGCACTGCCGGTTCCCCGGCTGCCGCGCCGCGGTGTGGCACTGCGACATCGACCACACCGTCGACTACGCCCACGGCGGCCCCACCCGGGTGTGCAACCTCGCCCACCTGTGCAAACGGCACCACATGCTCAAACACAACACCGCCTGGACCGTGGAACAACACCCCGGCGGGGTGCTGGTGTGGACCAGCCCCACCGGGAGGGTCTACCGCGACATCCCGCAGCGCACGTTGGAGTTCATCGCCGCGGCCAGCAGCGGCGCACCCCCACCGTTCTAGGTGCGGGGCACCCGCCCGCCTATCCGGCACTGCCGGACGGCGGGCCGTGGCGCTCGTGCCTGCTGCACTACGAGGGCTGTACCGCTTCACTCAGCCCCAGAGCCGAAATGAGGAGATCCTCCGGAATGCGGATGTTCAGTACTCAGGCATCCGCATTCCGGCAGATCTCCGCATCTCAGCGGCAGCGGAGCGTGCTCGCAACCATGCCACGACGACGTCCGCCAATCCCTCGCCGACCTCGTCGGCGGGGCGCTTGCGGCCCTTCACCTCGAACGAGTGGTTACCGCCGTCGACCCAGTGCACGGCGGCATCCCGGCAGGATGCCACGGCATCGTCCAGTTCAGCGTGCGGATCGACGAACGGGTCGTTGGTCCCCTCGACGAACAGCTGCGGCGGCGCAACATCGGGAAGGTGGGCGACGCGCAGCTTCTCGGGCTGCCCGGGTGGATGCAGCGGGTACCCCAGGTACACCAGCCCTGCAGGCGCGATCTCACCCTCCGCCGCCGCCATCGACGCCATGCGCCCGCCGTACGACTTGCCGGCCGCCCAGACCGGCACTCCGGGCGCCTGGGCGCGCAGCGCGGCATCGGCGGCACGCCAGGTGGCCACCGCGTGTGCGGCCGGTCCCGGCATCCGCCGCCCTGCTTCGACGTACGGGAAGTTGAACCGCAGCGTAGCCACGCCGGCGGCGCGCATGCCGCGGGCGAAACCGACGAGGAACGGGTGGGAGTATCCGGCTCCGGCGCCATGGGCGATTGCCATCGCCGCCCACGGATCGGCGGGCGTCTCGAATGCCGCCGAGACGGTCACCTCACCGGTCGGAAGTGCGACGGTGAAGCCCTCGGTCATGCGCGGCGGTCGTCCTCGCCCGCGTCGCCGGAATCCTCCGGCGCCGCGCCGTCCGCGGGTGTCGCCTGTGGCGGGACGATGCGCTCGCCATACCGCGGCGGCTCGTTCGGGTCATCAAGGGCGGGACGCGGTGCCGGCGCAGGCGCGGTTCCCGGCGCCGCGCCCGGAGCGACCGGGGTCGGGGCGACGGCGACGGCCGGTGCGTCCCCGCGCCCCAGCGCCTGGCGCGCGCGGTGCACGCTGCTGGGCAGCACGGTGAGGTCGTAGCGGTCGGCGACCACCTGAGTGATCGAGGCGTAGTCCCGACGGCGGCGCACGAACGAATACGTGATGATGCTCATCAGCATGCCCATCGCGATGCCGACGAACAGCACGCCGACGAACAGCTGGATCGGGACATCCGGCGTGCCGAGCACGAAGATCGCCGCGAACAGCAATCCGAGCAGCACGCCGTTGATGGCGCCTTGGCGAGCGGCGGTGGCGTAGCCCAGCCGCCCGGTGACCTTCTCGATCGAGCGCAGGTCCTGCCCCACGATCGCGATGTCACGCGCCGGCACGTCGGCGGCGATGAGCGCCGACACCGCCTTCTGTGCAGCCTCGTAGGTCGTGAAGGTCGCGACGGTATCGCCGACAGTGTTCCGCCCCGAACCGAAGGCCCCCATCATGCTCATCTCCCCATCTTCGCATGGGCACTCACACGGCGCTTCGGGGCCGCGCGCACGGCCCGCGCACTACGCTTGTGACGTGAGCACGCAGAGGGTTTTCGTCGCGCGGCTGGCCGGCTGTACGGTCTTCGACCCCGCCGGTGACCGCCTCGGCAAGGTTCGGGACGTCGTCGTCATCTTCCGAAAAGACGACCCGCCCCGGGTGATCGGCCTCGTCGTGGAGATCCCAGGCCGGCGCAACGTCTTCCTCTCGATCGGACGCGTCACCTCCATCGTGACCGGCCAGGTGATCACCACCGGCCTGATCAACGTTCGGCGCTTCCAGCAGCGCGGCGGCGAAGTGCGCGTCATGGCGGAACTGCTCGGCCGCAAGGTCTACCTCCGCGACGGCAGCGGCACCGCGGTGATCGAAGACGTCGCTATCGACCGCAACCGCATCGGCGAATGGGACGTGTCGCAGCTGTTCCTGCGGCGCCCGAAGACCAGCGCCTCCCCCTTCGCCAAGGGGCCGACGACGTTCGCCTCCTGGGCTGAAGTGCGCGAGGACCAGACTCCGGGCGAAGCCCAGTCCGCTGAGCAGCTGGTCGCGACGTATTCCGAACTCAAGCCGGCCGACCTCGCCAACACCCTGCTTGACCTCCCCGAGGAGCGCCTGTTCGAAGTCGCCGAAGAGCTGCCGGATGACCGGCTGGCGGACGCGCTCGAAGAGATGCCCGAAGACGAGCAGATGCACATCCTCGAACGGCTCGGTGACGAACGCGCCGCCGACATCCTCGACCACATGGAACCCGACGACGCCGCCGACCTGCTCGGTCAGCTGCCCGCCGGGCGCATCGCTCAGTTGCTGGGCCTCATGGAGCCCGACGAGGCCGAAGACGTCCGCGCGCTCCTGGAGTACGGTCCCGACACCGCCGGCGGTCTGATGACCAACGAGCCCATCGTGCTGTCGGCCGAGAACACCGTGGCCGAGGCGCTGGCCCTCATCCGCCGCCACGAACTGCACCCCGCCCTCGCTGCGTCGGTCTACATCACGCTGCCGCCGTTCGAGACCCCCACCGGGCGCCTCTTGGGTGTCGTGCATTTCCAGCGGATGCTGCGCTACCCGCCGCACGAGCGGCTGGGGGCCATCATCGACGACACCCTCGAGCCGGTGCTGGCAACCGCATCGGCGACCGAAGTGGCGCGCCTGCTGGCGACGTACAACCTGGTTTCCCTTCCCGTCATCGATCAGGCCCACCGGCTGGTCGGCGCGGTCAGCGTCGACGACGTGCTCGATTACCTGCTGCCCGACGACTGGCGATCGCACGATGCGCCGCCGCACGAAATCGGCCACGCCGCTCCCCCGTCGCGAATGGGACGCCGCTGATGGCCCGCGCACCAAAGGCGACCCTCGAGGCGCCGCTCGGACGCCCGGGGATGCTCACCCCCCGCCCCGCGCAGCCGTCGCGCGACACATTCGGCCGCTTCACCGAGTGGATCGCGCGTGCCATGGGCACGCCGATGTTCCTGCTGCTGCTCACCCTGTTCTGCATCGCGTGGATCAGCTGGAACACGCTGGTGCCGGCACATCTGCGCTTCGACTCGGCCGCGAACGGCTTCACCGCGCTGACCCTCATGCTGTCGCTGCAGGCGTCGTACGCCGCGCCGCTGATCCTGCTGGCGCAGAACCGTCAGGACGACCGCGACCGCGTGCAGATCGAACAGGATCGGCAGCGCTCCGAACGCAACCTCGCCGACACCGAATACCTCGCCCGCGAGATCGTCGCACTGCGCATGGCGCTGACTGAGGTCACCAGCGAAGTCGTCACCAAGGACGTGCTGCGCCAGGAGCTCAACCGCGCACTGGAACGCGTCGAAGGGCGCAACAGCGGCCAGGTCGGCCACGAAAACAGCGCCGTCGGCACCACCGACGAGGCGACGCCCGCGTGAGCACGATCGACGATGCCGTTCGCGCTGCGGTCGGGGCCGTCACCGACCCCGAGCTGCGCCGCCCGCTGGCCGAACTCGACATGGTGCAGGCCGTCGCCGTGCGCGAGGGCGTTGCCGACGTGTCCATCGCCCTCACTATCGTCGGCTGCCCCGCCGCGCAGCGCATCGAGTCCGACGTGCGTGCCGCCGCGGCCGCCGTCCCCGGCATCACCGGCGTGGCACTGACTGTCGGGGTCATGACCCCGCAGCAGCGCGCCGCCCTCACCGAGCGGCTGCGCGGCGGCCGGGCCGCACGCCAGATGCCCTTCGGCCCCGACTCGCTCACCCGGGTCATCGCCGTCACCAGCGGCAAGGGCGGCGTCGGCAAGTCGACCCTCACCGCCAACCTCGCTGTGGCGCTTGCCGCGCGGGGCGCGGCGGTCGGGGTCATCGACGCCGACGTGCACGGGTTCTCCATCCCGGGTCTGCTGGGCCTGGTCGGCCCCGACGGCCTCCCGCCGCAGCCCACCCGCATCGACGACCTCATGCTGCCGCCGGTCGCCTACGGCGTGAAGGCCATCTCCATCGGCATGTTCCTCCCCCGCGACGGTGTCGCCGGGGGCGGCGCGGTCGCCTGGCGCGGGCCGATGCTACACCGCACCGTGCAGCAGTTCCTCACCGAGGTGTACTTCGGTGACCTCGACGTGCTGCTGCTGGACATGCCGCCTGGTACCGGCGACGTCGCCATCTCGGTCGGGCAGTTGCTCCCCCACGCCGAAGTCCTCGTCGTCACCACGCCGCAGGCCGCGGCATCCGACGTCGCCGTCCGCAGCGGTCTCGTCGCCCGCCAGACCGGCCAGCGCGTGATCGGCGTCGTGGAGAACATGGCCGCGATGACCCTGCCCGACGGCACCGTGCTCGATCTGTTCGGCGCCGGCGGCGGGGCAGCGGTCGCCGCGGCGCTGTCGCTGGATGCCGCACCCGTGCCGCTCCTGGCGACCGTGCCGCTCAGCCCCGCGCTGCGCGTCAGCGGCGACACCGGGGTGCCGGTCGTCGCCGGCGCCCCCGCCGACCCGGCGGCGGCTGCGATCATCGGCCTCGCCGACGGCATCCTCGCGCAGGGCCGCAGCCTCGCCGGCCGTCCCCTGCCGTTCGCGCCGCGCTGACTCAGGTCGCTTCGGCGTCGAAGGGCGGCGGGCCCTCCGGGCGCACAGCTGCGGGCTGAGGCGCTGCGGACGCCGCGCTGATCGCCGCTCCCGCTGCCGCAGCGCGCACCGTGGGCGTCGGGGCGTCGTCCAGCAGCGCCTCCCGGATGATGCGCCGCGGGTCGTACTGACGGGGATCGAGCTTCCGCCAATCCACGTCGTCGAGTTCGCCGCCCATCTCGTCCTTGACGCGCGTCTTCGCGCCGGAAACCCACTCGCGGGCGCGCACGGTGAAGCGGGCAAGCCCTTCGGCGTACCGCGGCAGTCGCTCGGGACCGATGAGCATGCCGGCGATCACAGCGATCAGCAGCAGCTTCTCCCACGTGAGCCCGAACACCATGCGACCAGGTTACCCGTGCGCCTGCCTCGTTCGAGCGTTGCGCCCGCGTACGCTGACTGCTGGAGGTCCCCATGGGCGAGCACGACGCGAACCGCAGGTTCGCAGCCGAGGTCACGGTTGAACCTGACAAGATCGCGCGAGCACGCGCACACGCACTGGAGCTGGGTGCCGATCCGATCAGCGCACCCGTCGGCGCGCAGTGCGCGGTCATCGCCGCCGCGTCGAAGGCCCTCAATATCGTCGAGATCGGCACCGGGGCCGGAGTGTCGGGCCTGTGGCTCCTGCACGGCTCGCCGCGCGCGACGCTCACGACCATCGACATCGAGCGGGAGCACCTGGGCGCTGCCCGCCAGGCGTTCAGCGCCGCCGGCGTCGCCCCCGCCCGTGCCCGGTTCATCAGCGGCCGCGGATCCGACGTGCTGCCTCGCATGAACGAGGCCTCCTACGACATCGTGCTGATCGACGCCGACCCCGAGGGTGTCATCGAGTACGTCGAGCATGGCCTGCGCCTCGTGCGCGCCGGCGGCACCGTCCTGGTGCCCCGCGTGCTCGGCGGCGGCGCCGTCGCCGACCCGGTGCGCCGCGACCCGATCACCAGCGCCTACCGCTCACTCATCCAGGAGACGCAGTCCTCCGCCGCGGTGGTGGGCGCCCTGTCGATCACCGGCGAAGGCCTGCTGCAGCTGACCACGGTCTACACCCCGTGACCAACGACGAAGCGGCCGGTCGCAATGACCGGCCGCTTCGGACGTGCGTTGTGCGTCAGGCTGCGCTGACCACGCCGCCGAGGACGTTGTAAAGTTCTTTCGCCTCGTCGTCATTGACCGAGACCACCAGGCGACCGCCGCCTTCGAGGGGAACACGCACAATGATCAGGCGTCCCTCCTTCACGGCCTCCATCGGTCCATCACCGGTTCGCGGCTTCATGGCTGCCATTGCGGGCTCCTTTTCGTCGTAGGTCTGGTCCTGAGTTTATCCTGTGCAACCGACAGGGGATAATCCGGGCCGCTGGAAACATATTCAGGGGATACGCCAGAACGTGTTCCCGAGGGCGTACATGTTGTAGATCCACCACCATTGCCCCGCCAGGCACACCACGATCACGCCCACCCGCCACACCCGCGAGGGCGGCATCGCCACCGCTCCCCACAGCGGCGACAACGGCAGCAGCAGGCGAAGGATGCTCGACTGCGGGAAGAACACGGCCAGCAGGTAGAGCAGGTAAGCGGCCGACCACAGCCGCAGATCCACCCCCAACCGGCGCACATGCTTCCCCCGCCACAGCACCACGGCGACGAGCGCGACGGATGCCGCAAGGGCGATGTAACCGGCGACGGCACCCAAGCCCCACTGGCTGAACCAGAACGCGGCGGCCTGGACGAAACCCTCGAACGGCAGGAAGGTGCCACCCGCGTCCGGCACCCAGTTGCGCCGCCACGCCAGCTCGGTCGCGAGATAGGCATCCGCCTGTCCGGTGACCAGCGCCGCGATGACCATCCAGGACAACCCCACCGCGGCGCCGAGCAACCCGGAGGCGACGATGTGCACGATCTCGCGCGTCGTGAGCGGGTCGGTTCGGCGCTTGAGCCACCGCGCCACCCCGTGCAGCGCCAGGAAGAGGGAGAACGCGAGCACCCCGGGCCGGGTGAAGCCCATCAACGGGATCAGCACGTACAGCCACGCGTATCTGCGGCGCTGCACGGCCCACAGCGCCAAGAACAGCAGGAACAGGAAGAGCGACTCGGCGTAGCCGACGTGGAACAGCGCCGCCAGTGGAGCGCAGGCGAACATCAGTGCCGCCCACTGCGCCGCGCCGGCCCCGATGCGCTCGGTCAGCAGCCGGCACAGCACGTACGTCGCGCCGTAGCCCGCGACGAGGGACACCACCACCGCGCCCGCGACCCACGATGGGCCGAGCAGCGCGCCCACCCAGCCTGCCACGGTGGGATACACCGGCAGGAACGCCCACTGATTCTCGGCGACGAGGCCGGCGTCGGTCAGCGGAAGGGTCTGCGGGTAGCCGGCGAACGCCACCATCCAATACCACTGCGCGTCCCAGCCGGCCAGCAGTGCGCCCACCGTCGCGTCGGCGCCGAAGCGGGATCCGGGCGGGGCGAGTGCGGCGGCCAGCAGCAGCAGACCGTGGGTGATCAGCCGTGAGGCCAGATACAGCACGGCGATGCGCAGCGCGAGCGGCAGCGCTGCCACCCCCCGCGCCGGAGCGGTGATCAGGGCGCGGTCAACCACGCGCGAAGACCCCGCTCCACGGCATCGATCTGCGCGAGCGGCACCCGCTCCTGGTCGTGGTGGGCCAGGTGCGGGTCGCCCGGTCCGTAGTTGACGGCCGGTACCCCCAGCGCCGAGAAGCGCGCGACGTCGGTCCACCCGTACTTCGGCTTCGGCACCGCCCCGACGGCCGCGACGAACTCCTGAGCCAGCGGCGCGTCCATCCCGGGACGCGCGCCATCGGCAAGATCGGTGATCTCCACGTCGAACCCGGCGAACACCTCACGGACGTGGCGTTCGGCCTCGGCGCCGTCGCGGCTCGGGGCGAACCGGTAGTTCACCTCCACCTCGCACAGGTCCGGGATGACGTTGCCCGCCACCCCGCCGTGGATCGCCACGGCATTGAGCCCCTCGCGATAGACCAGTCCTTCGACCGGGACCTCCTCGGCGCGATACTCGGCCAGGCGGGTGAGGATGGGCGCCGCCGCGTGGATGGCGTTGGCCCCCATCCACGACCGGGCGCTGTGGGCACGGGCGCCGCGGGTGCGGACCACGGCGCGGAGCGTGCCGTTGCAGCCGCCCTCCACCTCACCGTTGGAGGGCTCCCCCAGGATCGCGAAGTCGGCGGCGAACAGGTCGGGGCGGGTGCGGGCGAGCCGGGTCAGGCCGCTGCGGGAGGCTTCCACCTCTTCGTGGTCGTACCAGAGCCAGGTGATGTCGACGCGGGGATCGGTCAACTCGGCCGCGAGCTTGAGCTGCACCGCCACCCCGGCTTTCATGTCGACGGTGCCCCTACCCCACAGGTAGGGCTCGCCGTCGACGTCGATCTCCCGCGTGGGCAGGTTGCCGTTGATCGGCACGGTGTCGATGTGGCCGGCGATCGCGACCCGCTGCGCCCGGCCGAGCCGGGTCCGCGCGACGATCGTGTCACCGTCGCGATGCACCTCCAGGTGCGGCAGCGCCAGCACCGCGTCGTGGATCGCATCGGCGAGGGCGGTTTCGTCGTCGGACACACTCGGAATGTCGCAGATCGCCCGAGTGAGTTCGGCGGAGGACGCAGTCAGGTCGAGCCGTGGCATCCCCCGAGTCTAGCCAGCCCGACACGGCGGATACGCTGGAGGGATGAGCGATGCACGACGGATCTGGGCAACAGGACTGACCACGACGGCTGCGGACGGCACGGTGCTGGACGCGTGGTTCCCGCACCCGCAGACCGGTCCCCGCCCCGTCGACATCGACGCCGTCGCCGACTTCGAGGGGCTGACCGGCCCGGATGAGCGTCGCAACGTCACCGTCGACGCCGTCTCGATCGAGATCGACCTGGATGCCGCTCCCGCGTCCACACCCGACGCCTACCTGCGCCTGCAGGCGCTCTCGCACCGGCTGGTCGCCCCCAATGAGCTGAATCTCGACGGCATCTTCGGTCACCTGCCGATCGTCGCGTGGACCAACGCCGGCCCGATGCTCCCGGACGACGCCGCCACGTTGCGCCCGGCGCTGCAGCGTCACGGCATCCAGGTGCACAGCCTCGACAAGTTCCCCCGGCTCACCGACTACCTCGCTCCGTCCGGCGTGCGCATCGCCGACACCGCACGGGTGCGCCTTGGTGCCTACCTCGCACCGGGCACGACCGTCATGCACGAGGGCTTCGTCAACTTCAACGCCGGCACGCTCGGCGCCTCGATGGTCGAAGGGCGCATCTCGCAGGGCGTCGTCGTCGGCGACGGCAGCGACATCGGCGGCGGCGCGTCGATCATGGGAACCCTCTCCGGCGGCGGCAGCCACCGCGTGTCGATCGGCGCACGCACGCTGCTGGGCGCCAACGCCGGCATCGGCATCTCCCTCGGCGACGACTGCATCGTCGAGGCGGGGTTGTACGTCACGGCAGGAACGAAGGTCACGCTCGCCGCCGAGCCGGTCACGCACGACGGTTCCCGCCCGGTCGTCAAGGCCGCGGAACTGTCGGGACGCAACGGCCTGCTGTTCCGTCGCAATTCCCTCACCGGCGCGGTCGAAGCCGTCAGCCGCGACGGCGCCGGAGTCACGCTCAACGAGGCACTGCACGCCTGAGCGTCAGAACGCCACGTACAGCGTGAAGCTCCACAGGCAGATGACCACGAGCATCCCGAAGCTGTAGAGGATCGACGCGCGCAGGATCTCGCTCTCGCGGCCGGACAGCCCCACGGCCCCGGCCGCGATCGCGATCGACTGGGGCGAGATGACCTTCGCGGTGTTGCCGCCGGCGGTGTTGCCGGCCACCAGCAGCGCCGGGTCGGCGCCGATCCCCTCCGCCGTGGCGACCTGGAGCGGGGCGAACAGGGTGTTGTTGTTGACGACCGAGCCGGTGAGGAACACCCCGATCCAGCCGATGATCGGCGCCAGCAGCGGCACCAGCACACCCATCGCGGCCAGGGCCGATCCCATCGAGGTGGACCCCCCCGAGTAGTTGGCGATGTTCGCCAGCGCCAGGATCAGCGTGATGAGCGCCAGCGCCTGCCACAGCGCCCGGACCGTGGCGGCGAACTCGCCGAAGAACGCACGGCGATCCAGGTTCGGCGTCGTGAAGAACGACACGATCACCGCCAGCAGGATCGCGGTGCCGGTCGCGTTGAGCGGCGTGAAGTCCCACGTCGCGGTCACCACCGACCCCGCCGCGGACGTGACCTCGTTCGTCAGCCCCGGGATGGGGACCTTCACCACGGCCCACGCCAGCGCGCCGCCCTCGGCGAACAGCGCTTTGAACGCCGGCAGGCTCCACACCAGGATGAACGCGGTGAGGATGTAGAACGGGCTCCAGGCCACCGCGATCTTGCGCAGCCCATGGTGCTCGATGGTCGGCGCCGCGCCGCCGTCCTCGCGGAACTGCCGCTTGGGCTGCCAGACCCGCCCGAGCAGGAACAGGGCCACCATCGCTCCCAGGCCCGCCCCGATGTCGGCCAGCTCCGGCCCCAGGAACCACAGCACACCTGCCTGGATGCCGCTGAACACGATCGTGACCACGAGGGTCGCCGGCAACGTCTCCTTCAGCCCGCGCCAGCCGTCGAGGATCATCACCAGCAGGAACGGGATCAGCAGCGTCAGCGGCTGCAGGATGACCACCATCGACTTCGACAGGATCATCACGTCGATGCCGGTGACCTGCGCCGCCACGATCACGGGGATGCCGATCGCACCGTACGCGCCGGCGGCGGCGTTGGCCACGAGCGAGATCATGGCCGCTTTCACGGGCCGGAACCCCAGCTGCACCAGCAGCGCGGCACAGATCGCGATCGGCACGCCGAACCCCGCCGCACCCTCCAGGAACGCGCCGAACGCGAAGCTGATGAGCAGCACCTGGATGCGCTGATCCGGCGAGATGCCGCCGATGGACGCGCGGATGACGTCGAACCGGCCGCTGATCACCGCCAGCCGGTACAGCCACACCGCCATCACGATGATGTAAGCGATCGGCCAGATGGCGTTGAGGATCCCGATCAGTCCTGCGCCGGCGACGACATCCACCGGCATCCCGAACGCCCACATCGCGACGATGATCTCGACAACCAGAGCGATCGCAGCGGCGTACAGCCCGCTGAGCTTGACCCCTACCAGCAGCACCAGGAAGACCACGATCGGAATCGCGGCGACGAGAGCCGAGAGCCAGAGGCTCCCGAAAGGGTCAGTCGACTGCTGCCACATGGAACGCCTCCGGTCGGTCGGGGTCGTGCCGTGGCCACGTTACGCGACAGGGGCCCTGTGGTCACCCCATCCCGTTGCGGGCGGTCCGGGGCGGCTCAGACGCCCGGGTAGTCGCGACGCGGGGCGCCGGTGTACAGCTGCTGCGGGCGGCCGATCTTCGTCTGCGGGTCGTTCTGCATCTCCTGCCAGTGCGCCAGCCAGCCGGGCAGCCGGCCGATCGCGAACAGCACGGTGAACATGCGCGTGGGGAACCCCATCGCCTTGTAGATCACGCCGGTGTAGAAGTCGACGTTGGGGTACAGGCGCCGCTCCTTGAAGTAGTCGTCGTTGAGCGCGATGTCCTCGAGCTCCTTCGCGAGATCCAGCAGCGGGTCGTGCACGCCCAGCTCGGTGAGCACCTCGTCAGCGGATTCCTTCACGAGCTTGGCGCGCGGGTCGTAGTTCTTATAGACCCGGTGCCCGAAGCCCATGAGCTTCACGCCGTCTTCCTTGTTCTTCACGCGTTCCACGAACCGCTGCACGCTCTCGCCGGAGTCGCGGATGCGAGCGAGCATGTCCAGGACCGCCTCGTTGGCACCGCCGTGCAGCGGCCCGTACAGCGCGTTGATGCCCGCCGAGATCGACGAGAACTGGTTGGCCCCCGTCGATCCGACGAGGCGAACGGTCGACGTGGACGCGTTCTGCTCGTGGTCCTCGTGCAGGATCAGCAGGCGCTCCAGCGCCCGCGACATCACGGGGTTGATCTCGTACGGCTCGCTGAGCACACCGAAGTTCAGGCGCAGGAAGTTGTCCACGAAGCTCATCGAGTTGTCCGGGTACAAGAACGCTTGCCCGACGCTCTTCTTGTGCGCGTACGTCGCGATGACGGGGAGCTTGGCCAGCAGTCGGATCGTGTTCAACTCGACGTGCTCGGGGTTGTTCGGGTCGGACTGGTGCTCGTAGTAGGTCGACAGCGCCGCCGTAGCCGACGAGAGCACCGACATGGGGTGCGCGGTGTGCGGCAGCGACGAGAAGAAGCGCTTGAGGTCCTCGTGCAGCAGGGTGTGACGGCGGATGCGCTCGTCGAAGGCCCCGAGCTGGTCGGCGGTGGGAAGCTCGCCGTACAGCAGCAGCCACGCGACCTCGAGGTACGTGCTGTTCTTCGCGAGCTGCTCGATCGGGTACCCGCGGTAGCGGAGGATGCCCTCGTCGCCGTCGATGTAGGTGATCGCGGACTTGGTGGCCGCGGTGTTGACGAACCCGTAGTCCAGCGTCGTGTGACCGGTCTGCTTGGTGAAGGTCGACAGATCGACACTGGACGTGCCGTCGGTGCCCCGCAGCACGGGAAGCTCGGCGGTGCGGTCCCCGATCGTAACCGTCGCAACGGGCCGGGGGGCGGTGGGCTGCTGGGTGCTGGCGTCGCTCACGAAGCCTCCTTGCGCTCGGGGTATCAGTGAATACAGCCTAACGGGCGGTGCGGCCTACTCCGATCGGCGCCAACGGATCATGGGATCCGATGGAGGAAATCTACGAGGAGTGCAACCGCCGCGCTGCTTCGGCGATGCGCTCATCGGTCGCGGTGAGCGAGAAGCGCACGTGCTGCGGGAAGTGCGGCCCGTAGAAATGACCGGGACCGGCGAGGATGCCGCGCTCGGCGAGGGCGGCCATGCTCTCCCAGGCGTCGCGGCCCTCGGTGGCCCACAGGTACAGCCCGGCCTCACTGCGGTCGATGCGGAAACCGGCCGCCTCGACGGCAGGGCGCAGCGTCTCGCGACGGTGCCGGTAGCGCTCCTTCTGCCCCGCGACGTGCGCGTCGTCGGCGAGAGCGGCAGCCGCGGCGGCCTGCACCGGCGCGGGTGGCATGAGCCCGAGGTGCTTGCGCGCGGTCAGCAGGCGCGCCACCAGGCTCGGGTCCCCCGCGAGGAACGCGGCGCGGTACCCGGCGAGGTTGGACTGCTTGCTCAGCGAGTACACCGCGAGCAGGCCGGTGAGGTCAGATCCTGCCACCTGCGGATCCAGCACGCTCGGCACGGGCTCGTCGGCCCAGCGGCCGTCCCAGCCCAGCTCGGCGTAGCACTCGTCGCTGGCGATCACCGCGCCCAGCTCCCGGGCGCGGGAGACCGCTGCGCGCAACTCGTCGTGGTCGAGCACGCGGCCGTCGGGGTTACCCGGCGAGTTGAGCCACACCAGCCGCGTGCCCTCCGGCCACTGGGCGGGCTCGTCGGCGGCGACGGGGGTGGCGCCCACCAGGCGCGCACCTACCTCGTAGGTCGGATAGGCGGCACGGGGATGCACGACGACATCGCCCGGACCGATCCCCAGCAGCAGCGGCAGCAACGCCACCAGCTCCTTGGACCCGATCGTGGGCAGCACGTGGTCGGGGGTGAGCGCCGATACACCGCGCCGGCGTGCGAACCAGCGGACGATCTCCTCCCGCAGCTGCGGGGTGCCCGCCGTCTGTGGGTAGGCGTGGGCGTCGGTCGCGTCGGCCAGGGCTGCCGCGACCACGGGCGGGGTGGGATCGACCGGGGAGCCGACGGACAGGTCGACGATGCCACCGGGGTGCGCCCGCGCGGTGGCCGCGTAGGGCGCGACGGCATCCCACGGGTAATCCGCGAGGTCTGCGACTGCCATGTCAGGCCTGCGGCGGCAGCGCGGCGATGATCGGGTGGTCGTGCTTGATGACGCCGGTCTTGGCTGCACCGCCGGGAGAACCGATGTCCTGGAAGAACTCCACGTTCGCGGTGTAGTAGTCGTGCCACTCCGCGGGAAGGTCGTCCTCGTAGTAGATCGCCTCGACGGGGCACACCGGTTCGCAGGCACCGCAGTCGACGCATTCGTCCGGGTGGATGTACAACGACCTCTCGCCCTCGTAGATGCAGTCCACAGGGCACTCGTCGATGCAGGCTCGATCCTTGACATCGACGCACGGGAGGGCGATCACATACGTCACTCCCCCAGTCTAGGCGACCTCTCGGCAACGGGACGGCGTGACAGATCCGGCCACGCCGCGACGATGGCCACCAGCAGCGGCACCGCGATCGTCCAGACGATGCCCACCGAGAACTCCCCCGGAGCGGGGGCGGGCACGATGATCGACCCGCCGGGGCCGGCGCCGGAAAAGACGAGGGTCGCGATCATCGCGCCGAAGCCGGCTGCCAGCGCGGCCCAGCGATCGGCGGTCAGCAGGCGCACGGCCAGCAGCAGCGCAGCCACACCGATGATCGCCAGGATGAGCCCGAGCGGGAACCAGCCGAGCATGAACGCATGAGCGACCGTCCCGGCGGCGCCGTAGACGAGCCCCACAAAGAGGGCGATGATCCACGTCAGCGCGCGAGTCCAGGAAAATCCCACCGTTTCAGTCTAGGCGGCGCCCTACGCCGCCCACCCCCACAGTCGCAGCAGCGCGGCGGTGAGCGCGGCCGCCGCCACGACGATGAGGAACGGGGCGCGCGCCAGCAGCAGGCCGGCCGCCACCAGGACTGCCGGCACTCGGGCGTCGATGACGATCGCCTGCCCCACGCCCAGGGTCTGCACCGCGACCAGCGCGGCCAGCAGCGCGACGGTCAGCAGATCGGCCACCCGTGCCGGGCGCGGCGCCTCCAGCACCTTCGGCGGAATGAGGTAGCCGAGCGCTTTCAGCGCGACGCAGATGATGGATGCCACCAGCACCGCGTGCCACAGGGTCACGGCCGGCCCTCCCGCTCGGGCGCGAACCAGTTGAACACCCCGACGAGGATCGCCACGACCG
This sequence comes from Microbacterium sp. zg-B96, assembly GCF_030246865.1. Lineage (NCBI taxonomy): Bacteria > Bacillati > Actinomycetota > Actinomycetes > Micrococcales > Microbacteriaceae > Microbacterium > Microbacterium sp. zg-B96. The sequence goes on from NZ_CP126738.1 coordinate 1,954,576, forward strand.
CGGCGACCAGCACCGGCATCCCGGGCATGAGCACCGGCGTCAGCACCGTCGCCACGACCGCCGCGGCCACACCGACCACGATCGCCTGACGCTGCCGCAGTCGCGGCCACAGCAGCGCGAGAAAGGCCGCCGCGGCGGCGGCATCCAACCCGTACGCCCTCGGGTTTCCCAGCAGGTCGCCCAGGAGCGCGCCGAGCAGTGTCGAGAGGTTCCACCCGACGTAGATGCCGATGCCGGTCACCCAGAACCCGAGGGTGCGGGCGCGGGGCGCCGTCTGGGCCAGCGAGACGGCCGTGGATTCGTCGATCGTGAACTGCGCCGCGGCGACGCGCCGCCAGATCGTCCCGCCGATCACGGGGGCCATGCGCATCGCGTAGGCGACGTTTCGCACGCCCAGCAGCGCCGCCGAAGCGATCGCGGCCGGCGCTGCGGCCACACCGCCGGCGGCGATGACGCCGACGAAGGCGAACTGCGAGCCGCCGGTGAACATCACGAGGCTCAGTACGCAGGTCTGCCAGATGTCCAGGCCTGCCGCCACCGCCAGCGCGCCGAACGACACCCCGTAAGCACTGGTGGCCACAGCCACCCCGAGCCCTTCGCGTGTCGCCCGCCGCGCCTGGCGGTCGGCATCGGCCTCAGCCGGCGACGGGTCGAAACTCACCCGTCGATGCTAGCGAGGCACAGTGTCAGGCGCTGGCGTCCTGGCGCTTGAGGCGCGAGGTCGCACGTGCGCGCTCGTTGGCGTCGAGGTTCACCTTGCGGATACGCACGATCTCGGGCGTGACCTCTACGCATTCGTCGTCGCGGGCGAACTCGAGGCTCTCCTCCAGCGACAGCTGGCGCGGCGGGGTCATCGACTCGAACGTGTCCGAGGTCGAGGAGCGCATGTTGGTGAGCTTCTTCTCCTTGGTGATGTTCACGTCCATGTCGTCGGCGCGCGAGTTCTCGCCGATGACCATGCCTTCGTAGACCTCCTGCGTCGGCTGCACGAAGAACGACATGCGTTCCTGCAGCGCGATGATCGCGAACGGCGTGACGACACCCGAGCGGTCGGCGACGATCGAACCGTTCTGACGGGTCACGATGTGACCGGCCCACGGCTCGTAGCCGTGCGAGATCGCGTTCGCGATGCCGGTGCCGCGGGTCGTGGTCAGGAACTCGGTGCGGAAGCCGATGAGACCGCGCGAGGGAACGACGAACTCCATGCGCACCCAGCCGGTGCCGTGGTTGACCATGTTCTCCATGCGGCCCTTGCGCGAGGCCAGCAGCTGCGTGATCGCGCCGAGGTACTCCTCGGGAGCATCGACGGTCAGGTGCTCGAACGGCTCGTACGTCTTGCCGTCGATCTTCTTGGTGACCACCTGCGGCTTGCCGACGGTCAGCTCGAAGCCTTCGCGGCGCATGTTCTCCACCAGGATGGCCAGCGCCAGCTCGCCGCGGCCCTGCACCTCCCACGCGTCGGGACGGCCGATGTCGACGACCTTCAGCGAGACGTTACCGATGAGCTCGCGATCAAGGCGGTCCTTGACCATGCGCGCGGTGAGCTTGTGACCCTTGACCTTGCCGACCAGGGGCGACGTGTTCGTGCCGATCGTCATCGAGATCGCCGGCTCGTCGACGTGGATCTGCGGCAGCGGGCGCACGTCGTCGGGGTCGGCGATGGTCTCGCCGATCGTGATGTCCGGGAAACCGGCGATGGCGACGATGTCGCCGGGGCCGGCGGATTCGGCCGGGTAGCGCTCGAGGGCGCGGGTCTTGAGCAACTCGGTGATGCGGGCGTTGCTGGTGGTGCCGTCGGCACGCACCCACGCGACCGTCTGGCCCTTCTTCAGCGTGCCGTTGAAGACGCGCAGAAGCGCGAGGCGGCCGAGGAACGGCGAGGAGTCGAGGTTGGTCACCCACGCCTGCAGCGGTGCCTCGTCGTCGTAGGCGGGCGCCGGCACGTGCTGCAGGATCGCCTCGAACAGCGGCTCGAGGTCGTCGTTGTCGGGGAGGCTGCCGTTCTCGGGCCGGTTGAGGGATGCCGCGCCGGCGCGACCGCTCGCGTAGACGACGGGGACGTCCAGGAGCGCGTCGACGTCGAGATCGGGCACGTCGTCGACGAGGTCGCTCGCCAGCCCCAGGAGCAGGTCGTGCGCCTCTTCCTCGACCTCCGCGATGCGGGCGTCGGGGCGGTCGGTCTTGTTGACCAGCAGGATGACCGGCAGCTTCGCCTCGAGCGCCTTGCGCAGCACGAAGCGGGTCTGCGGCAGCGGACCCTCACTGGCATCCACCAGCAGCACGACACCGTCGACCATCGACAGGCCGCGTTCGACCTCGCCACCGAAGTCGGCGTGGCCGGGGGTGTCGATGACGTTGATCGTCACCGGCACTTCGGTGTGAAGGCCGTTGTAGGTGATCGCCGTGTTCTTGGCGAGGATCGTGATGCCCTTTTCGCGCTCGAGGTCGTTCGAGTCCATGGCACGTTCTTCCATGTGCTCATGCGAGCCGAACGAGCCGGTCTGGCGGAGCATCGCATCCACGAGCGTCGTCTTGCCGTGGTCGACGTGCGCGACGATAGCGACATTACGGAGGTCCGGACGGAGGGCGTGCGCCATCAGTGTTCCTTGCGGGGAGAGGGAAAGAAGAGGTGCGACCCGCACCGAAACTCGAGGGGCCGACACTCCAGGATACCGGAAGCGGGCTGGGAGTCCCCGCGTGGTCGGCTCAAGCGTCGACGGTGGCCAGCAGAGCTCGCCTCGCCAGACGCCGCTCACGCTGCTCGACCGGGTCGGGCACGGGTGAGGCGGCCAGCAATCGTTTGGTGTACTCGTGCTGCGGGTCGTGCAGGACCGTCTTGGTCTCACCCTGCTCGACCGCGCGACCGTTCTGCATCACCAGCACGTGGTCGGCGAGCATGTCCACGACCGCCAGGTCGTGGCTCACGAGCATGCAGGCGAAGTCGAACTCGCGCTGCAGTTCGCGCAGCATCTCCAGCACGGCCGCCTGCACGGACACGTCCAGAGCCGAGGTCGGCTCGTCCGCGATGAGCAGCTCCGGCTTCAGCGAGAGCGCCCGGGCGATGGACACCCGTTGACGCTGACCACCGGAGAGCTCGTGCGGGTAGCGGTTGATGACATCGGTGGGAAGGTGCACGGCATCGAGGAGTTCCCGGGCGCGCGCCAGGCGCGAACGCTTGTCGCCGACGCGGTGCACGACCATCGGCTCGATGATGCAGTCGCCGATCGGGAAGCGGGGGTTCAGCGACGCTGCCGGGTCCTGGAAGACGGCGCCGATCTGGCGACGCGCGTCCTTGGCCGCCCGCCCCCGCAGCTTGGCCAGGTCCGCGCCGCGCACCTGAAGCGAGCCGGATGCCACCGGGAGCAGTCCGAGCACGGCCTTCGCGATCGTGGATTTGCCCGACCCGGATTCCCCCACCACGCCCAGCACCTCGCGTTTGGCCAGCTCGAAGGAGACGCCCTCGACAGCGCGGAACGTCTTTCCGCGCATGGTGTAGTCCAGCGCGAGGTCCTTCGCGACGAGCACGGGCTCCCGGTCCGCCGGGGGCGTGCGTTCCCGGATCTCGCGGATGGGGCCGGTCAGGGTCCCACCCGGTCCGGACAGGCGCGGCACGGCGTCGAGAAGCTTGCGGGTGTACGCGTGCTGCGGCATCGTGAGGACGTCCTCGACGGTGCCCTGTTCCACGATCTCGCCCTGATACATCACGACGACGCGATCGGCGAGGTCCGCGACGACCCCCATGTTGTGGGTGATCAGCAGGATGCCGGCGGCCAGGTCGTCCTTCAGCGATCGCAGCAGGTCGAGGATCTCAGCCTGGACCGTCACGTCGAGCGCCGTCGTGGGCTCGTCGGCGATGATGACGCGCGGGTTCAGCGCGATCGCCATCGCGATGACGATGCGCTGCCGCTGGCCCCCGGAGAACTGGTGCGGGTACTGTCCGATGCGGGTCTCCGGGTCGGGGATCCCGACCCGGCGGAGCAGCTCGACGGATCGCTGGCGCGCCTCGTCACCGTAGGCGACGTCGTGCAGCTCGAACACCTCGGTCATCTGCCGCTCCACCGTCAGCACGGGGTTCAGCGCGGACATCGGCTCCTGGAAGATCATCGCCACCTCGGTGGCACGCATCGCGCGCATCTTCTCGGGCGCGATCCCGACCACTTCGGTGCCGCCGACCTGGGCGGAGCCGGAGATCAGGGCGTTGTCCGGGAGCAGCCCCATGGCCGCCGCCGAGCTCACCGACTTGCCCGAGCCGGATTCCCCCACGATGGCGACGACTTCGCCCGGCTGCAGATCAAGGGTCACGCCCTTGACGGCGCGGACGAGTCCCGCCTCGACGGCGAAGTCCACCCGCAGATCCGTGAGCCGCAGGGCAGCGCCCGTGCCCGCCGTGTCCATGTCCATGTGTGTCACGACAGTCCTTTCTCCTCGCGCAGCCGTTGCAGACTGCGTCGGCTCCACTTGCGGGTCTGCCGCGGGTCGAACGCGTCGCGCAGACCGTCCCCGAGGAAGTTGACGGCGAGCACGATGACCAGGATGATCATGCCCGGCCACCAGAACAGCCACGGCCGGTTCGTGAACGCGCCTTGATACTGCGAGATCAGCAGCCCCAGCGACGTCTCGGGAGGCTGCACGCCGAATCCGAGGAAGCTCAGCGAGCTCTCCAGCAGGATCGCGCCGCCGATCGCGAACGTCGCGTTCACGAGGATGATGCCGATCGTGTTCGGCATCACGTGCTTGAAGATGATGCGGAACGAGCTGGCGCCCGTCGAGCGTGCGGCAGCGACGTAGTCGCGTTCCCGCAGCGAGAGCACCTCGCCGCGCACCAGTCGGGCAAGCCCCGTCCAGGAGACCAGACCGATCATCAGCGCCAGCGCGAAGATTCCTCCGCCGGCGTTGCCGGCGATCGCCCCGAGGACAGCAGCGAGCACGAGGAGCGGGATGACGATGAAGATGTCCGTGATGCGCATGAGCACGTTGTCGACCCAGCCGCGGTAATACCCCGCGACGGCGCCCATCACGGCGCCGATCGTGGTGGCGACGACGCCGACGACGAGCGCGATGATGAGGGAGCGCTGAGTGCCCACCATGACCAGGGCGAAGTAGTCCTTGCCGGTGCCGTCCTGACCGAAGGGGTGCTCCCCCCAGCGGATGCCCTCCCCTCCGAGCCACGTCGGGATGAGACTCAGCGTCGGGCGACCGCCGTCGATGACGTCGCCGGCGGCGAGATAGCTCTTGCCCCACCACCCGGGTATCCCGGCGAAGCCGATCGAGGTGAACGCGAGCAGGACGACGAGGATGAGAACGCCGACCGAGATGAGTGCCGCGCGGTGGCGGAGGAACCTCCGCCGGACCAGGCGTCCCTGCGAGAGCGGCTTGGTGTGTTTCGCGGCGAGGGCAGCGTCCTCGGCTTCGGCGAGGTCATAGATCGCGTCGGTGTCGGGTGCGGAGTTGGTGCTCATACTCGTATCCTCGGGTCGAGGTAGGCATAGGAAATATCGGCGATCAGGTTGAACAGCACGGCCACGCCGCCCGTGATGAGGAAGAACGCCATGACGGGTGCGGGATCGACGTGGTCCAGGCCGTCGGCGAACAGGTCTCCCATGCCCTTCCAGCCGAAGACGCGCTCGGTGATGACCGCGCCGCCGATGAGGGCCGCGAAATCGAAGGCCGCGATCGTCGCGATGGGGATGAGGGCGTTGCGCAGCGCATGCCGGAAGATGACGGTGCGCTCGGGTGCGCCCTTCGCCCGCGCGGTGCGGATGTAATCCTGCCGGTTGACTTCGAGCATCGAGGTGCGCGTGTATCTGCTGTAGCTGGCCAGGGAGATCACCGTCAGCAGCAGCGTGGGAAGCAGCATCTGCGTCCCGTAGTCCAGGAACGTCTCCCAGAAGCCTCCGCCGAAGTTCGGCGTCTGCGATCCGATGGTGGAGACCGGGCGAGGCTTGAGGTCGAGGAAGCCCGGCCACACGCGGAAGAGGTGGTCCAGAACCGTCAGGCCCGCGCCGACGACGCCCGTCACCGTGGCGGCGAGGATGGCCTGGGTGCGATAGCGCTTGCCCATGAACCGCCCGAGCAGCCACGGGACGGCGACGGCCACAACGGCGCCGAGAACGAGCACGCCCCAGTTCATGTAGTAGACGAAGACGTTGTACAGCACCACCTGCATGATGCTGACCACGGCCGCCGTGATGAGCGCGGGAGTGAGCACCTGCCGGTTGCGCAGACCCACGGTCATTGCGGTGACGCTCAGCGCGACACCGAATGTGAGGACGGCGACGCCCACCATGCCCAGCTGCGGGTTGCGGAACAGGTCGAGCGCGGCCAGTACGGGCAGCGCGACGGCGAAGAACACCGCCGTGGCGGCGAAAGTGAGCGCCCGCCTCTTGCCGGATCCCGCGAGGAGCACCTGCATCAGGAACCCGAGGACCACCGCTATCAGGCCGATCTGCAGCGGCGTGAATGCGGGTTCCTCCAACCAGTTGTTGAAGCCGATGGCCAGATACTCCTTCAGCAGCACCGCGGCCCAGAACACCGGAAGCGAGAAGAACAGGAAGGTGCCGAACGTCACGGCGTAGTCGAGGCCGGAGTACTGGCGGATGGCGGTGAGGATGCCGATCGCGATGCCGATGATGAGGGCGAGCACTGTCGCCAGCAGCACCAGCCGCAGCGTCGAGGCGGCGGCCAGGCCGAGCAGCGTGCCGACATCGACGCCCGCCCGAGTGGTGCCGAAATCGCACTGCCCGATGAGGCAACGGCTGACTCCGCCCAGCCAGGACAGATAGCGCTGCCACCACGGCAGATCGAGTTCCATGAACTCGGTGCGCTGCTGGATCAGGTAATCGCGGTTTTTCGCGTTGCTCTCGCGCAGGTCTTCGAGCGGGTCCCCGGCGTTGATGACGAGCACATACACCAGGACCGAGGCGCCCAGCAGGACGCCGAACGCCTGGACGAGGCGCCGCAGAATGAACTTCAGCACAAAGGTGCTTCCCTTCGGGTAATCGCAGACGGTCGCGAACACAGATGTGCGGGCCGGCCGCAGGCCGACCCGCACATCTGATTCATTGCTGACTACTCAGCGCTGGCCCACGCGTAGGCGTTCCAGGAGATACCGCTCTGGGTCGTGGTCCGCTCGACACCGTCGACGCTCGAGCTCGCCGCGTCCACGCCGGGGTGAGCGAAGATCGGGAGACCGAACAGGTCGTTCCACAGGAGCTCTTCGATCACCTTGGTCTGCTCCAGGTGCACTGCGGGGTCCAGGCTGTCCTTGAGCGTCGCCCAGGCTGCGTCGACCTCTGCGTTGGAGTACCCGCCGTAGTTCTGCGGCTTGTCGGTGGCGTAGATGTTCTCGCCCGAGGCGATCTGACCGGAGCCTGCCCAAGCGAACAGTGCGACTTCGTAGTCACCGCGCTCCTGCGTGCCGCCCGGGGCGAAGAAGTCTTCGCTGCCCGCGTCGACGATGTTGAAGCCGGCCTGGTCGCACGACGACTTGATCAGTGCGACCTCGTCGGCACGGCGCGGGTTGGGTGCGGAGTATCCGATGCGGACCTCAGCGCCCGTGGCGCCCTGCGCGGCGACGATGCTCGCGGCCTCTTCGATGTTCGGCTCGTCGTATTCACCGGTGTAGGACGCGTCCAGAACCTCCTGGTAGGTGTCCTGGAAGGGGAAGACCTCGCGGGCGTTCATCACGACCGCCTCGGAGTTGATCGGCCGGATGAGGTTCTCGACGATCTGCTCACGCGGGACGCACATGGCGAACGCGCGGCGCAGCTCCAGGTTGTCGGCGAAGAGGGACCCCTCGATGAAGTTGAAGTCGAGGTGCTCCCACGTCAGCGTCGAGCCCGTGAGGATGTTGGCGGCATCGCCGAGCTGCTCCAGCTGCGCGAGCGTGTCAACGGTCGGCTGCGGGGCGATGACGTCGAGGTCACCGTTGTCCAGCGCCTGAACCATGGCGTCCTGGCCGACGAAGCGGAAGACGAGCTCGGCGTTCTGCGGCGCGAGCTGCTCGCCGTAGTACTCCTCGTTCGCCACGAGGGTGACGGACTGACCGGCATCCCACGACGAGAGCTTGTAGGGGCCGGAGGAGGGCATCAGAGCCTCGTCGGGGAGCTCGCCGGGGTTGGTGAACCAGCCGGTGTTCCAGAACTCGGCCACGGGGGCGAGCGCCTCGCTGTCGCCGCCGAGGATCGCCTCGACGAGCTCTTCGGTCGACAGACCGGACTGCTCGGCCACCACGTGCGCGGGGTCGAGCATCCACGTCTGGATCTGCCAGTCCGGGTTCTTCACGGCGAACTCGACGGTGAACTGCTTGCCGTCCGCGTCGCCCTGGGGGCCCTCGGGCACCTCGTCGCCCAGATCGGCCGAGACCGAGTTGAACAGCGGGCCGTCGGCACCGGCGAGGTTGGTGTTCTGCACGCCCCACGCCAGCACGGCGTCGGCGACAGTGATCGGGGTGCCATCGGACCAGGCGGCATCCTCGGCGATGGTGTACTCCACCGTCAGCGGGTCCTCGGAGATCAGCTCGTAGGAGCCGAGGTCGGTGTTGGCCTCGACCGTGCCGTCCGGACCGAAGAACGTGAAGCCGGTCTTCAGCTGGTCGACGATCGACGAGTTGTACGTGCTGTACGTCTCGGGCGTGAACCCGTTGTAGCTGATGAAGTCGTTCGGCCCGACCGACACCGAGATCGACGCCGACCCAGTGGGCTCGGTCTCCGCGCCGTTGCCGTCATCGGCTGGCGGCGCACAGGCTGTGAGCGCCAGGGCGGTGACGCCGATGGCGGCCCCGGCGATAAGGGTTCGACGTGAACGCATTTCTTCTCCTACTTCGTTGTGTGCAAGGGGGGCGATGCGGCCGGCTTCGACCAACGTTCATCCCAGACGTTGATAGCGAACCTATTGGCACCTCAGAGGTGACGCATAACTGACACGTAAATAGTTACAAACCGTTAACTCGCCTGTGACCCCCGAAAACGGTAGCGGCGCTCAGGCACCGGCGCCTGCGATCATCGCCGAGGCCCCCGCACTCGCCACGAGCACCACCAGCGACACCACGACCCCGGCGTTCCACCGTCGCTGCACCGGACCCGCCGGTACGCCCGCGTCGCGCGCTGCGTCCCACTCACCACGGATGAGTGCCATGTCGGAGAACGGCGTCTCGCTCTGCTGCGCCGAACGCGATCTCGAGCGACGCAGGCTCGGCCCACCGAAGGCCGCCACCCGGGAACCGTCGTCGAGGTGCACGACCAGCTGCCACCGCGTGTCCATGTCGGTCACCCGCGGCCACGGCACCCGCGTGGTGCGCAGGACGTTGACGACGGTGATGCCTTCGGCATCCATTTCCACCCTCGGCACATAAACCACCGCATAGACGACCCACACGATCAGCAGCACCCAGGGGGCCAGCAGCAGGGTCTGTCCGAGGCCGCCGCGGACAAGGGCGTCGCCGAGCACCAACGCCCCCGCGACGCCGGCGACGATCAAGCTGATCGTCGCCGACGTCGCACGGAAGATCCGGCGCTCAGGCAAGTCGTTGCGACTCATGCACCCGTTTCGCCGACTCCGAGCGGGATTGACGCACCCGGGATGGCCTCGAGCAGTCGCCGGGTGTACTCCTCAGCGGGGTTCGCGAAGATCTCGTCGACGGTGCCCTGTTCGACGATCTTGCCGCGCTCCATCACCGACACGAAGTCAGCGACGACGCGCACCACCGCGAGGTCGTGCGTGATGAACAGGTAGGTCAGGCCCAGCTCGGACTGCAGGTCCGCCAGCAGCTGCAGGATCTGATCCTGCACCAGGACGTCCAGCGCCGAGACCGCCTCGTCGAGCACGACGATGTCGGGCTTCAGCGCGAGCGCACGCGCGATGGCGACACGCTGGCGCTGGCCCCCGGACAGCTCGTTCGGGTAGCGCGACGCCAGTTCCTGCGGCAGCGACACCTGGTCGAGCAGTTCCGCCACCCGCGCACGTCGCGACTTCGCGTCGCCGACGCGGTGCACGTCCAGCGGCTCCGCGATGGTGCCGCCGATGCTGCGCATCGGATCCAGCGAGCCATAGGGGTCCTGGAAGACCGGCTGCATCCGGCGCCGAAGCGCGAACGCTTCACGACCGGTGAGCCGGCCCACGTTGAGACCGTCGATCAGGATCGAGCCGGAGGTGCACTCTTCCAGGCCGAGCACCATTTTCGCGATCGTGGACTTGCCCGACCCCGACTCCCCCACCAGAGCCATCGTGCGGCCCCGCGGGATCTCGAAGGAGACGCCGTCCACGGCACGGAACCGCTCGCTGCGGAACGAGCCCTGGCGGATCTTGTACTCCTTGACCAGGTCCGCCACGACGATCGCGGGCTCGGCCGTGGCGAGGTCCGACTCGTGCTGGATGCCACGGTCCTCCGCCCGGGCCTGGATCCGCTGCGAAGCCAGGCTGGGAGCGGCGGCCACGAGCCGCTGGGTGTACGGATGCTGCGGGTTCTCGAGGATCTCCCGGCTCGGGCCGGATTCCACGATCTCGCCCTGATGCATCACCACGATGGTGTCGGCACGTTCTGCGGCCAGACCCAGGTCGTGGGTGATCAGCAGGACCGAGGTCCCCCTCTCGGCCGTGAGCGACGCCATGTGATCGAGAATGACCCGCTGCACCGTGACGTCCAGTGCCGAGGTCGGCTCGTCGGCGATCAGCAGCTTCGGATCGGCCGCGAGGCCGATGCTGATGAGCGCGCGCTGACGCATGCCGCCGGAGAACTGGTGCGGGAACTGGTGCAGACGCCGTTCGGCGTCTGCCAGCCCCGCCTGCTGCAGCACCTCGATGGCGCGGCGCTCGACCTCCTTGCGACCGGTGGCGATCCCGTTCGCGCGGATCGCCTCCTTCACCTGGAAGCCGATGCTCCACACCGGGTTGAGGTTGGACATCGGGTCCTGCGGCACGAAGCCGATGTCCCGACCGCGGATGCGCTCCATCTGGGCCCGCGTGGCGGAGGTGAGGTCGTTACCTTCCAGCACGATCGACCCGCCCGTGACGTGTCCGGTTCCGGGGAGCAGATTGACGATGGCCGATGCCGTCGTTGACTTGCCCGATCCGGACTCACCGACGATCGCGACGGTCTCGCCGCGGTGGATGTCCAGGTCGATGCCGTGCAGCACCTCGCGTGAGGTCTTGCCGGAGTCGAACGCGACCTTCAGACCGCGGATCGACAGCAGTGGTGTGCGGTTTGCCGAGCTCATCGCCGTGCCCTCGCCTTCGGATCGAGAGCGTCTCGCAGGAGTTCGCCCATGATGATGAACGCGAGCACCGTGATGGTCAGCGCGATCGAGGGGTAGATGAGTGCCATCGGCGCGACGCGCAGTGACGACTGCGCCTGGCTGATGTCCAGGCCCCAGGACATGGTGGAGCTGCCGAGCCCGACACCGAGGAACGACAGCGTCGCTTCGGCGGAGATCGCAGCGCCCAGGGTCAGCGTCGCCACGACGATGACCGGTGCCATGGCGTTGGGCATGACGTGTGTGAGGAGGATGCGGAACCGGGAGAGCCCGATGGCGCGGGAGGCGGTGACGAAGTCGGCTTGCCGAACCCGCAGCACCTCGGCGCGGATGACGCGCGCGGTGGACGCCCACGCGAAGCCACCGATGGCGAAAGCGAGCACGAGTGGCGTGCGGTTCTGCGAGAACACGCTCATGACGACGATGGCCGCCAGGATGTACGGGATCGCGAAGAAGATGTCGCCGAGGCGCGAGAGCACCGAGTCGAGCCAGCCGCCGTAGAAGCCGGCCAGCGCGCCCATGACGGTGCCGATGACGGTGCCGATGAGGGTGGCGAGGAACCCGACCATGAGCGAGGTGCGCGCACCCCACACCAGGCGGGACCAGATGTCGCAGCCCTGGAAGGTGAAGCCGAGAGGGTGGCCGGCGGTGGGCCCGGCGTTGCTGTTGGCCAGCAGGCAGTTGTTGTTCGGCGGCACCTGCGTGAACAGGGTCGGCCACACCGCCATCAGCCCGATGATGACGACCACGACAGCCGTGACCCAGAACGTCGGCCGACGGCGGATGTCCTGCCAGGCGTCGCGCCAGAGGTTGCTGGGCTTGGCGTCGACGCGCACGGCGTCGACGGTGATCTCGGTGTTCTTGACGGGGGCGACGAAGTGCGTCGCGGAAATCTGATCACTTGGCATAGCGGATCCTCGGGTCGAGCAGGCCGTAGAGCAGGTCCACGAACAGGTTGACCAAGACGTAGACGATGACGAACACGGTCACGAACGAGACGACAGTGGGCCCCTCTTGCCGGATGACCGCCTGGTAGAGGGTGTTGCCGACGCCGGGCACGTTGAAGATGCCCTCGGTGACGGTGGCACCCACCATCAGCACGCCGAAGTTCGTCGCGGTGTTGGTGATGACGGGGATGAGGGAGTTGCGCATCACGTGCACAGGGATCACACGGCGTCGCGGGAGGCCCTTGCTGTACGCGGTGCGCACCCAATCCTGGTTGAGCGTGTCGATCACCGACGCGCGGGTGAGGCGCATGCTGGTCGCGTAGAGGCTGAGACCCAGCACGATCGCCGGCAGCCACAGGTCCATCCAGCCGTTCTGCGCTCCGACGGTCGGGCGGAACAATCCCGCCTGTACGGCCAGGAAGTACTGCGCGAGGAAGGCGAGCACGAACACCGGGACGGCGATGAAGACGAGAGCCACGACGAGCGAGGCATTGTCGAAGAACTTGCCCTTGCGCAGGCCCGAGACGGTCCCGATCACGATGGCCAGCACGAGTTCGATCGCGATGGCCATCGCCGCGAGACGCAACGTCACCGGGAAAGTGCGGGCGAGTACCTCGTTGACGGGCTGCCCGGAGAAGCTGACGCCGAAGTCGCCTTGAAAGACGCCGGTGATGTAGTAGAAGTACTGCACGATGAACGGATCGTTCAGGTGGTACTGGTCGCGGATCTGCTCCAGCAGTGCCGGGTTGGGCGTGCGGTCGCCGAACAGCGCGAGGATGGGGTCGCCGGGCATGGCGAAGACCATGAAGTAGATGAGCAGGGTGGCGCCGAAGAACACCGGGATGACCTGCAACACACGTCTGAGGATGTAACCGAGCACGAACGCTCTCCCTCTGGGGTTTGGGGAGCCGCGTCGCCGCTAGTGGCGGCGAGGGGCTGCCGCGTGGGGCCGCCGCGATCTCGGGTGTAGCGCGGCCGGTGGGAACAGCCCGCGAGGCGGTGACGTGGTCGTCACCGCCTCGCGAGTGAGATCACTCGAGGTTACTCGGCCTTGGTGATCAGGTGGTAAAGCGGCACCGAGTTCCAACCGAACTCGACGTTGTCGACGTTCTCGGAGAAGCCTCCGGTGACGTTCGAGTACCACAGCGGAATGGCCGGCAGGTCCTGCAGCAGCACCGACTGGGCCTCGGAGAACAGCGCGTTGGCTTCCTCGGGGTCCGTCGCGGAAATGCCGTCGGACAGCAGCTGGTCGAACTCTGCGCTGGAGTAGTCGCCATCGTTCGAGCCGGCGTTCGTGGCGTACAGCGGGCCCAGGAAGTTGTACAGACCCGGGTAGTCCGCCTGCCAGCCGGAGCGGAACGCGGTGGTGATCGTGCGATTGTTCACGAGTTCACGCAGCTCGGCGAAGGTCGGGTACGGAGCACCCGACGCCTCGATACCGAGGGTGTTCTTGAGCGAGTTCGACACTGCGTCGACCCACTGGTCGTGGCCACCGTCGGAGTTGTAACCGATCTGGAAGGTACCCTCCCACGGCGAGATCTCGTCGGCCTCGGCCCACAGTTCGACTGCGCGCTCGGGGTTGAACTCCAGCACCTCAGCGCCCTCGAGCGAGTCCGACCAGCCGTCGATGACCGGCGAAGTGAAGTCGCTTGCGGGGGTACGGCTGCCCTGGAAGATCGTCTCGGTGATCTCCTCGCGGTTGATCGCCATCGAGATGGCCTGACGGCGCAGCGCGCCCTCTTCGCCCTCGAAGTGCGGGAGGGTCTGCGGGATCGTGAAGGACTGGAAGATGGCTGCCGCCTGGTTCACGGCACGATCCCCCAGGTCCGACTCGAAGCTGGCCATGGACGACGGCGGGATCACGTCGATCACGTCGACCTCGTTACCCTGCAGATCGGCGTACGCCGCGTCTGCCGAGGCGTAGACCTTGATCGTGAGGCCACCGTTCTGCGCCTGACGCACACCCTGGTAGTCCTCGTTCTTGACGAGGTCGATCTGCACGTCGTGCTGCCACGCGTCCTCACCGGCGAACATGTACGGACCGTTGCCGATCGGGTTCTGGCCATAGGCCTCCATGTCCTCGAAGGCCACGTCGGGCAGCGGGTAGAACGCGGAGTAGCCCAGGCGCTGTGCGAAGTCCGACGCCGGCTTGTTGAGCGCGATGGTGAAGGTGTAGTCATCGACCTGCTCGAGACCGGTCAGCTCCGAGTCGGCATCCCAGCTGAAGCCCTCGATGTCCTCGAAGAAGTAGCTGTTGGCGTGGGCGTTGGACAGCTGTGCGCCGTAGTTCCAGGCTTCGATGAAGTTGTCAGCCGTGACTTCTTCGCCGTTGGTGAAGGTCTGACCCTCCTTGAGCTTGACCGTCAGGTGCTGCGGGTCCTCGACCGTGATCTCTTCGGCCATGTCATTGACGGCGGTGCCGTCGCCCTCGTACGAGACGAGCCCGGCGAAGATCGCGTCGAGGATCTGGCCGCCGCCGACCTCGTTCGTCATGGTCGGGATGAGCGGGTTCTCCGGCTCGGTACCGTTGGTCGTGATGATGGCGTCCGAGGCGCCGGCGTCGCCGGTCTCCTCGGCGTCGCCGCTGTCGCCGCTGGCGCAGCCGGCGAGGGCGAGCGCGCCCACGGTCAGCAGCGCCAGGCCGGCGAAGGCAGTTTTGTTGCGCTTCACTTTTCCTCCTGTGCAGGGATGATGTGACCGCTTCTACGCAGGGCGTGCCGGCCACACGGGATGAGGCAACGATAAGCAACCCTGCCGCCATGATCAAAACTGAGGGCGAAAGCGTTACATGCTCTTTACTCAACGCGCCTCGGATGTGGCAATCTGACAACGTGACCGCTCCCAGTCCCCCGCTCGACAACGCATACTGCACAAGCAGTCCGCGACTGCGCTGGGAAATCGCTATCGTGCTCGCGATCTCGCTCGGCCAATCGGCCCTGTACTCGGTGCTCGCGCTCATCCGCCGGGAGCTCTCCCCCACCCCTCTCGGGCAGCAGCAGACCCAGCTGAATCCGTCCCTGGACGCCGCCGCGGCGTGGGATGCGCTCTACCAGACGCTCGACATCGTGTTCGACCTCGCGCTTGTGGCGCTGGTGGTCTATCTCCTGTGGGAACCGGGTGCCAACGCGCTCCGGCGCATCGGTTTGGACTTCACTCGCTTCGGCGGGGACCTCGGCCGCGGCATCCTGGTCACCGCCGTGATCGGCATCCCCGGGCTGGCGCTGTACGCCGTCGGGCGGATGCTGGGGTTCACGGTGGCCGTCGTGGCCTCGCCGCTGGATGCTGCGTGGTGGACCGTGCCGATCCTGCTGTTCGCGGCGCTGCGCGCGGCGCTGCTGGAGGAGGTCGTCATGATCGGGTGGCTCTTCGATCGACTCCGCCGTCTCGGGTGGGGGTGGTGGCCGATCATCCTGTCCTCCGCCGCGCTGCGCGGGGCCTATCACGCGTACCAGGGCTACGGCGGAATGGTCGGCAACTTCGTCATGGGGATCGTGTTCGGCTGGTGCTACCGCCGCTGGGGCCGGGTGATGCCGCTGGTGGTGGCCCACACGATCCTCGACGTGGTGTCGTTCGTCGGCTATCCCCTGGCCGCCGCCCTCTGGCCCACGATCTTCGCCCCCCTCCCCTCCCCGTCCCCGTCCCCGTCCCCGAGCCCCTGAAATCGCTGAGACCACAGCTGGTCGCCGAGACCGTGGGAACTTCCCATCGTCTCGGCGACCAGGTGTCGTTTCAGCGCCGGGGAGCGACGGAGGGGACGGGAGGGGACGGGAGGGGACGGGCGGGACGGGGCTTTCTCCACAGGGACGGGATCCGGCGATCTGGCCCGGATCGAGGGTGGCAGGCCCACGGCGGGTGCGCGCGGGCGGCAGGGTGGGCGGATGCCGCTCCTCACTCTCGGGGTCCTGCCGACCCCCGTCCCCCTGATCCGGCACGCGGACGTGCCCCATCCCGAGCGCGCCGTCGAGCGCGGGACGCTGGTCAAGGTGCGCCACGGTGTGTACACCCCCGGTGCGATGTGGCGCGACCTCGCGCCCTGGGACAGGTACCTCGCGCGCGTCCACGCGGTGGCGCTCGTGCACCCGGATGCCGTGTTCAGCCACGAATCCGCCGCCGTGCTGAGGGGCCTACCGGTGTTCGGCGATCCCGGGGTGGTGCACATTCTGGAGCACCCGCGCAGCGCGTCCCGGCTCGTCGGCGGCATCCGGACCCACGCCTACTCCGGCGACCGCACGATCATCGAGCTCGGCGGCCTGCTGATGACGAGCATCGCCGACACCGCCGTGGACCTCGCCCGGCACCGGCACCGCGCCGTCGGGTTGGCAGTGGCGGATGCCGCGCTGCGCACTGACCCCACCGCGAGCGTCGAACTGCTCGTCGCGCTCAACGAGGCCCGTACGAGCAAGCGGGGCCGCGCGATCGCGCGGTGGTCGCTGTCACGCGCGACCGCGCTGGCCGAGTCGGCTCTCGAGTCCATGAGCCGCGCCGTCGTCGAGTGGCTCGGGTTTCCCGCGCCGGTGCTGCAGGTGCCGTTCCGTCGGGGGTCCGGCGGCGAGGATCGCAGCGACCTGGTGTGGGAGAGCATCGGCCTCGCAGGTGAGTGCGACGGCGACCTCAAGTACGACGGCCGTTACGGACCGCCCACGGTCGTGCTGGCGCGGCAGAGCGAGCGGGACACGCGGCTGCGTCGGCACCTGCGAGAGGTGACGCACTGGGGATGGCGTGAGGCCTCGACGGTCACGCCGCTGCGCGGCATCCTCACCGGCGCCGGTCTCCGCCCCGAGTCCCCCGAGGATTCGGCCGCGCTGTTCTCGCTGCGCCGCGCCGTCTCCCCGCATCCCCCGCACCGCACCGGCGAGCCCCCGTCCGCCCGCTGAAACGACAGCTGGTCGCCGAGACGATGGGAGGTTCCCACCGTCTCGGCGACCAGCTGTGGTCTCACGGTATGGGGGGGCGGGCCGGAAGGGCCGCCACCCCGCTACCCCGCTACGCGAAGGCCTCGGGGGGCGGGCAGGCGCACACCAGGTTGCGGTCGCCGTAGGCATTGTCGATGCGCCGCACCGGTGGCCAGTACTTCGTGCGCACCTGGGACGGCACCGGATACACCGCGGTCTCGCGCGAGTACGGGTGCGACCACGACCCCGACACCACGGACTGCGCGGTGTGCGGCGCGTTCACGAGCGGATTGTCGGATGCCGGCCACTGACCGGCCGCGACGGCGTGCGCCTCCGCGTGGATCGCGACCATCGCCTCGATGAACCGCTCGATCTCGGCGAGGTCCTCCGATTCGGTCGGCTCCACCATCAGCGTCCCGGCGACCGGGAACGACATCGTCGGCGCGTGGAAGCCGTAGTCGATCAGGCGCTTGGCGACATCGTCGACGGTGACCCCAGTGGCCTCGCGCAGCGGCCGCAGGTCCAGGATGCACTCGTGCGCGACGAGCCCGCCCTCCCCCGCGTACAGCACCGGGTAGTGCTCGCGCAGCCGCGCGGCGATGTAGTTCGCTGCGAGCACGGCGGCCCCGGTCGCCTCGCGCAGCCCTGCGGCGCCCATCATCCGCACGTAGGCCCACGAGATCGGCAGGATCGAGGCCGACCCGTAGGGGGATGCCGAGATCGGTCCGCCGTCGAACACGAACCCGCCGGCGTGGTCGGCGCGCTGCGCGAGCGGGTGCGAGGGCAGATACGGCGCGAGGTGCGCCTTGGCCGCCACCGGCCCGACGCCAGGGCCGCCCCCGCCGTGCGGGATCGCGAACGTCTTGTGCAGGTTCAGGTGCGATACGTCGCCGCCCAGATCCCCGAACCGGGCGAAGCCCAGCAGCGCGTTGAGGTTCGCGCCGTCGACGTACACCTGACCGCCGGCATCGTGCACGGCCTGCGTGATCTCCAGCACGTCGTGCTCGTACACACCGTGGGTCGACGGGTAGGTGATCATCAGCGCCGCGAGCCGCTCGGCGTTCGCCGCGATCTTCGCGCGCAGGTCGGCAAGCTCCACGTTGCCCGCCTCATCGCACGCGACGACGACGACGCTCATCCCGGCCAGCACCGCGGATGCCGCGTTGGTGCCGTGTGCCGACGACGGGATGAGGCAGACCGTGCGATCGAGATCGCCGTTGGCGCGGTGGTACCCGCGGATCGCCAGCAGCCCCGCCAGCTCCCCCTGCGAACCGGCGTTGGGCTGCAGCGACACCGCGTCGTAGCCGGTGACCTCCGCCAGCCACGTCTCCAGCTGCTCGATCATCGCCAGGTAGCCAGCGACGTCGTCGGCCGGGGCGAACGGATGCACACGGGAGAATTCCGGCCACGACACCGCCGCCATCTCGCTGGCCGCATTGAGCTTCATGGTGCAGGACCCGAGCGGGATCATGCCGCGGTCCAGGGCATAGTCGCGGTCCGCGAGCTGCTTGAGGTACCGCATCATCGCCGTCTCGGACCGGTGGGTGTTGAACACCGCGTGCTCGAGGTAGGTCTCAGTGCGGTGCAGCGCGGATGCCACCGAAGCCAGCGGCTCCGCGTCGGCGAAGGCGAGCTCGGCGCCCGGCTCCTCCACCGCCCCGAATGCCCAGGCGACCGCGGCGAGGTCGGCGGCCGTCGTGGTCTCGTCGACGGAGACCCCGACGCTCGCGTCATCGGCCCAGAACAGCTGGTAGCCGCGCGAGCGCGCCCGCTCCACGATGCGGCCGGCGTCACCCGGCACGAACACCCGGATGGTGTCGAAGACGGCATCGGATGCCAGCGTCAGCCCGTACCCGCGCAGCTCGGCAGCCAGCGCCTCGGTCTTCTGCGCGACCTCGGTCGCGATGCGGCGCAGCCCCTCGGGCCCGTGATAGACGGCGTACATCGACGCCATGACGGCCAGCAGCACCTGCGCGGTGCAGATGTTCGACGTGGCCTTCTCACGGCGGATGTGCTGTTCGCGGGTCTGCAGCGCGAGGCGGTAGGCCGGGTGCCCCGCGGCATCCTGCGACACCCCGACCAGACGCCCGGGCAGCTGGCGCTCCAAGCCCGCCCGCACCGCCATGTAACCGGCGTGCGGTCCGCCGAAGCCGAGCGGCACCCCGAAGCGCTGCGTCGTGCCGACGGCGATGTCGGCGCCGAGCGATCCGGGCGAGCGCAGGAGCGTGAGCGCCAGCAGGTCGGCGGCCACGACGACCAGTCCACCCTGCGCGTGGACCGCGGTGATCACATCGCTGGGGTCCCACACGCGCCCGGTGGCTCCCGGGTACTGCACGAACGCGCCGAACGCGGCGGCGGCCGCGTCAGCGGCATCCGGAACCCCCGACGCGTAGTCGGTCTCGACGATCGTGATCCCCAGCGCCTCGGCGCGGTGAGCCAGCAACGCCTTGGTCTGCGGGAACGCATCGGCATCGACGAGGAACACGTTCGACGCGCCTTTCGACGCCCGCCGCGCCACCAGCATCCCCTCGACGACCGCGGTCGCCTCGTCGAGCATCGACGCGTTGGCCGTAGCCAGGCCGGTGAGGTCGGTGACCATCGTCTGGAAGTTGATGAGCGCCTCCAGGCGCCCCTGCGAGATCTCCGGCTGGTACGGGGTGTACGCGGTGTACCAGGACGGGTTCTCGAAGACATTGCGCTGGATGACCGCGGGGGTGTGGGTGTCGTAGTACCCCAGCCCGATCATCGCCTTCGCCGGCCGGTTGGATGCCGCGAGCTCCCGCAGCTCCGCCAGCGCCTCATCTTCGGTCGCAGCGTCCGGGATGGCGCTCGTGGTGCGCGGCTGCACGTGGATCGAGGCGGGCACGGCGCGCTGGACCAGCGCGGTCAGGCTGTCGTAGCCGAGCGCGTCGAGCATCTGCCGCTGGGCGGCCGCGGCGGTGCCGATGTGCCGGTCGGCGAAGGCCGCGCTCACGCCTCGCCGCCGGTGAGGGCTAGGTACGCGGCGCGGTCGAGCGTGCCGTCGAGGGATGCCGCGTCGACGCGCAGCTTGATGAGCCAGCCGTCTCCGAACGCATCGGCATTGACCGCCGACGGGTCCGCCACGACGGCGTCGTTGATCTCGATCACTTCGCCCGCGAGCGGCGCGTAGAGCTCGCCGACGGACTTGGTCGACTCGATCTCGCCGCACACCTGCCCGGCGGTGACGGTGGCGCCGACGGCGGGCAGGTCGACGAAGACCACGTCGCCGAGCTGATCGGCGGCGTAGTCGGTGATGCCGATCGTCGCGGTGTCGCCGTCGACGGCGATCCACTCGTGCTCGGCGGTGTAGTGCAGGCTGGCGAGGTCGGCCATGGTGTGCTCCCGAGGGTTCGGTGTTACTGGGCGCGCCGGTAGAACGGCAGGGCGGTCACGGTGGCGGGGAGGCGCGTGCCTCGCACGTCGATGGTCAGGTCGGTGCCGGGGGCGCTCATGGCGGGTGAGACGAACGCCATCGCGATCGGGTGCCCGAGTGTGGGGCTGAGCGCGCCGCTGGTGATCTCTCCGACCGCGCGGTCGCCGTCGTACACGGCGTAGCCGGCGCGCCCCGCGCGTTTGCCGTCGCCGGTGAGGCCGACCAGCACCGGCGCGTCGGCGGAGACCACGGCGCCGAGGCCCGCTTTTCCGACGAACGCGGGCTTGTCGGCCGCGACGACGCGACCGAGCCCTGCCTGGGCGGGCACGATGTCGAGCGAGAGTTCGTGGCCGTACAGCGGCATGCCCGCTTCCAGCCGCAGCGTGTCGCGGGCGGCAAGGCCCGCCGGAACCAGGCCGTGCGGCGCGCCGGCCGCCAGCAGCGCATCCCACAGGTCGCCGGCGACGGCGTTCGGCACCAGCAGCTCGAAGCCGTCCTCCCCGGTGTAGCCGGTGCGGGCGACCAGCAGCGGCTCACCGGTGAACTCCCCGCGGGCGGCGGCGTAGTACGGCAGTTCCGACAGCGGCCGGTCCAGCCCCGAGATGCCTGCGGTGGCTTCGAGGATGCCGCGGGCGGCCGGGCCCTGCACCGCGATGAGGCTGAAACTGTCGGTGGCATCCTCCACCGCCACGGCGAAGCCCTCGGCGCGCTCGGCGAACGCCTGCGCGACGGCGACGCGGTTGCCCGCGTTCGCGATCACGAGATACCAGCCATCGTCGAGGCGGTAGACGATGACGTCGTCGACGATGCCGCCCGATTCGGTGAGCACGAGCGAGTACTTCGCCTTGCCCAGCGGCAGCGTCGATACGCGTCCGGCGAGCGCGTAGTCCAGGAACGCCCCTGCATCATCGCCCTCGACGATGAACTCGGCCATATGGGAGATGTCGAACAGTCCCGCAGCGTGCCGCACCGCGTGGTGCTCGGCGAGGTCGGACGAGTAGCGCACCGGCATCATCCACCCGCCGAAGTCGGTGAACGCCGCCCCCAGCGCATCGTGCCGGTCACGGAGTGTCGTATAGCGGGGTCCGGTCATGAGTTCTCCCGAGATGGAACGGGCAGACGCCGGGACCGACGCCTGAGAACTCCCCCTCTGTCATCGGCCTGAGAGTTTCACGTCGCCATCCACGAGCGGGATGTCGGCGCTTTCACCGTCGGCGGACCCGCGCCAGCATGCGCGCGCGGATCGCTTTCCAGAGTGGCCCAGACCTGCGCGGTACGCGTACCTGAGAGATTGGCGGGGAGGCTTGCTCCTTCGGTGCCCGGCACACGTGGTGCCGGAGCTCTCCCGCGGGGGTCGTCGGGCCGATATCGACTTGTCCGGACAGCATAGCGGCGCGTCAGTCGGCGCAGGAACCCGACGACACCGCCGCCGTCAGCGCCGGGGCCTGCGCGACGACGGGCGCGAGCTTCGCGGGGGTCATCGCGTACCCGATGTCCTCCCCCGAATCAGCGCGGGCGAAGACCACCCCGGTGACGTCTCCCGTCGCCGTCAGCAGCGGCCCACCGGAGTTTCCCGGCCGCACGGCGGCGGCGAGCGCGTAGATCTCCCGCGGCGCCCTGGTGGCGTCGTGGATGTCGGGCACCTCGACGACCCCGACCGAGAGCACCCGGGCGCCGGTCATCGTGAAGGGGCCGCCGTACGGATACCCCTGCACCACACCCTCGTCGCCGGTCGCGAGGGTCGGCGCGACCGCGAGCGGGGCGACGTCCAGATCGTCCACGGCGATGACGGCGAGGTCGTCGACGGCGTCGAAGTACACGATGCGGCCCTGGCGGGCGGCTCCCCCCGGCAGTTCCACGACGGGATCGGTCACCCCGGCCACGACGTGCGCGTTGGTGACGATGCGGTCGGCTGCGGCGACGAACCCGGTGCCGGTGGAACTCGTGCCGCACGCATACGCCACTCCCGATATCCGGGCGACCGACTGCGCCGCCTCGTTCAGTGCGGGGTCGTCCAGCGCGACGTCGGGCGCCGGCTGCCCGGGGTCGACGATGACTCCGGGTCCGAACAGGTCGCCCAGGCTCGGCAGTCCCTCCTCCAGGAACGCACCGCGCACCTGCGCGAGCGCGGCGTCGACGGGTGCGGGGGTCAGCGAGTCGATGGCGCGCACGACCCGTGAGGAGGACACCGCGGCGGACAGATGAGGGATGCCGGCGACCACCAGCGTCTGGGCGATGAGCGACACCGCGAGGGCCGCGACGACCACGCTCAGCGCGCCCCCGAGGATGCGCTCGAGCCACCCCAGGCGGATGCGCTCGACGCCGCGGCGGCCGGCGGCACCGACGGCGGAGCCGGCCAGGGCGGCACCGGCCACCAGCGCGATCGATCCGACGACGATCGCGACGCTGCGCCACCCCGCCGAGGGCAGCACGTCGCTGAGCACCGGAAGCACCATCGGCACCACCCAGTACGCCAGGAGGGCGCCCAGCGTCAGGCCGATGAGTGCGCCCAGCGCCGCCAGCAGGCCGCTGCGCAGCCCCAGCGCCAGCGCTACGACCAGGACCGCGACCACCACGATGTCGATGACCATCGGCACGACCTCCCTCGTCGCGCCAGCGTAGGCGACGCGGCTGTGATCGCGACGCAGGCGGAGGGGTTGCACTTCAGGTCAGAGTGACATTAAGATCGGTTTCGAGACTTAGGGTCAATATGACACAAACATCGGACAGCCGCGTTGCCGTCTCCACGGTGATCTTCAGCCTGCGCCGCCTCCCCGGCGCGGACGCCGCGAGCGTCGTGCTGCCCCTGGTGCGGCGCACCCGCGACCCCTACGAGGGCCGGTGGGCCCTGCCGGGCGGGTGGCTCGACGTCACCGAGAACCTGGATGCCGCGGCCGCCCGCACCCTCGCCGAGACCACCGGTCTTGCCCCCAGCTATCTGGAGCAGCTCTACGCGTTCGGCGCGGTGGATCGATCCCCGAGCCGCGTCGTGTCGATCGTGTACTGGGCCCTGGTGCGCCCCGACGAGGCCGAGGCGGCCCAGGCACAGCACAACGTCGCCTGGTTCGACGCGGCATCCCTCCCGCCGCTGGCGTTCGACCACAGCCAGATCGTCGAGTACGCACTGTGGCGCCTGCGCAACAAGGTGGGCTACAGCCGCATCGCCCACGGTCTGCTGCCGGAGGAGTTCACCCTCGCCGAGCTGCGCGAGGTGTACGAGGCGATCCTGGAGCGCCGGCTGGACCCGGCCAACTTCCGCCGCCAAGTGGAGAACTCCGCCACCCTCATCCCCACCGAGCAGTTCCGCACCGGCAGCCACCGGCCGGCACGGCTGTACCGCTCCAACCACGACCTGGAGCTGGCCGACCGCGGCCCGCTCCCCCGCTGAAGGAACCGTCATGACCGCCACCATCCTGACGCTGCAGCCCCGACCGCCGGCCGACCCGAGCGTCGACCATGAGATCCAGTCGATCGTCGCCGGCACGGGTGCCGGCTCGACCTGCAACACCGACCTGGCCGCCGGCCCGTGGACTTTCGACACCCGCCCGGGCTACGGACCCGGCGCGTCCATGGGCGACGTCATCCCCACCGGCGCACCCCGCCAGGGCGAACTGCCGCAGCTGTATCGCGACGCACCCGACATCGAACTTCACGAGCGCATCCGCGCCGCCAAGGACGCTTTGGGCGACCGCGTGGTGGTGCTCGGCCACTTCTATCAGCGCGAAGAGGTCGTCCGTCACGCCGACTATGTGGGCGACTCGTTCCAGCTGGCCGGTGCTGCCAAGGCCCGCACCGAGGCGGAGGCGATCGTCTTCTGCGGCGTGCACTTCATGGCCGAGACGGCCGACCTCCTCTCCGGCCCCGACCAGGCGGTGATCCTGCCGAACCTCGCCGCCGGGTGCTCGATGGCCGACATGGCCGACATCGACCAGGTCGAGGAGTGCTGGGAGCAGCTCGAGGAGCTGTTCGGCGACATGGACACCCCCGGCACCGACGGGCTGGTACCGGTGATCCCGGTGACGTACATGAACTCCTCCGCGGCCATCAAGGGATTCGTCGGGCGCCATGGCGGCATCGTGTGCACGTCGTCGAATGCGCGCACCGTGCTGGAGTGGGCGTTCGCGCGGGGCCGCCGGGTGCTGTTCTTCCCCGACCAGCACCTCGGCCGCAACACCGCCAAGGCGATGGGCGTGCCGCTGGAGCAGATGCCGATGTGGAACCCGACCAAGCCGTGGGGCGGGACGGATGCCGCGACGCTCACCGGCAGCCGGGTGATCCTCTGGCACGGGTTCTGCTCGGTGCATCGCCGGTTCACCGTCGACCAGATAGACAAGGCCCGCGCCGAGCACCCCGGCGTGCGCGTGATCGTGCACCCGGAGTGCCCCATGCCGGTGGTGGATGCCGCCGACGAATCGGGATCCACCGACTACATCCGCAAGGCGATCGAAGCCGCCACGCAACCGTCCACCTTCGCCATCGGCACCGAGATCAACCTCGTGCAGCGGCTGGCGGCCGAGCATCCGCAGCACGAGATCTTCTGCCTCGACCCGGTCGTGTGCCCCTGCTCGACGATGTACCGCATCCACCCCGGCTACCTCGCCTGGGTGCTGGAATCGCTCGTTGCCGGGCAGATCGTCAACCGCATCACGGTGCCGCCGGAGGTCGCCGACCCCGCCCGCGTGGCGCTGGAGCGCATGCTGGCCGCCAGACCCGGGGCGGGGTCGTGACCAGCGTCGTCGTGGTCGGCTCCGGCATCGCCGGGCTGGCTGCCGCGCTGCACGCGACGGCGGCGGGATGCCGGGTGACTCTCGTCACGAAGGACACACTCGGGCACGCCAACACGCGGTTCGCGCAGGGTGGCATCGCCGGGGTGCTGTTCGACGACGACAGCGTCGACGCGCACGTGCAGGACACCCTCGCCGCCGGGGCCGGGCTGGCCGACCCCGCGGCGGTGCTGCTGCTCGCCACGGAAGGCCCGCAGCGCATCCGCGAGCTCGCGGAGCTCGGCGTCGCCTTCGACCGCGCCGCCGACGGGACCTACCTCAAGGGCTTGGAAGCGGCCCACTCGTACCCGCGCATCGTGCATGCCGGCGGCGACGCCACCGGGCTGGAGATCGAACAAGCCCTGGTCGCGGCGGTGCGCGCCGCCGACATCCGGGTGATCGAGCACGCGTTCCTGGAGGACCTCGTGGTGACCTCCCGCCGCGTCACCGGCGTCGACGTGCTGAAGGGTGACGGCGGACAGGTGCGCATCCACGCCGGAGCAGTGGTGATCGCCACCGGCGGGGTGGGTCAGCTGTATGCGCACACCACCAATCCCCTCGTGGCCACCGGCGACGGCATCGCTGCGGCGCTGCGGATCGGCGCCGCCGTCAGCGACCTCGAGTTCGTGCAGTTCCACCCCACCGTCCTGGCCGGAGGTGAGGCGTTCCTCGTCTCCGAAGCGGTGCGGGGTGAGGGCGCCGTGCTCATCGACGACACCGGCCGCCGGTTCACCTTCGACGCCCACCCCGACGGCGAGCTCGCGCCGCGGGACGTCGTCGCCCGCGCGATCGTGCGGCAGATGGCGGCGCAGGGTGGGCGTCCGGTGCGGCTGGATGCCACCGGCATCCGCGCGACCCCCGTTGCCACCGCCGCATTCCTCGCCGAGCGCTTCCCCACGATCGACGCCGCCGTGCGTGCCCGCGGCTGGGACTGGGCGCGCGAACCCATCCCGGTGACCCCGGCGGCGCACTACCTCATGGGCGGCATCGACACCGACCTGTGCGGGCGCACCGGCGTGCCCGGGCTGTATGCCGTCGGCGAGGCCGCGCGCACCGGCGTGCACGGCGCGAACCGGCTCGCCTCGAACTCGCTGCTGGAGGGCGCGGTGTTCGGCGCGCGTGCCGGCGACGTGATGGCCGCCGATGCCCTCCTCCCCTGGCCCGCGACGGCGCCCGCCGCCCCCGCACCCGAACCGCTCCCGGAGCCGCAGGAGCCGCAGCCCGGGGGCGAGCCGTTCGCACGGGCGGCGCTGCAGCGGGTGATGTGGACGGATGCCGGGGTCGAGCGTGACGAGGCCGGGCTGGCCCGCGCCGCCGCGGTCATCGCCGCGTGGCGCGACGCGGCATCCGCACCCCGCACCGTCTCAGAGCACGAGGACGCGAACCTGCTGCTCGTGGCCGAACTCGTCGTCGCCGCCGCCCGCGCCCGCGCCGCATCGGTGGGAGCGCACTTCCGCCGGGACGGCGTGACCGCACCCGACCCCATCCCCGCCCTGGAAGGAAGCGCCTGATGCTCACTCGCACCGTCATCGACCGAACCGTCCGTGCCGCCCTCGATGAGGACGCCCCGTGGGGCGACATCACCAGTGACACCCTCATCGTCGAGACCGCGAAAGCCCGGGGCGCCCTGGTCGCCCGGGAAGACGGCCTCTTCTCCGGCGGCGACGTGTTCGAGGCGGCGTTCCGCCTCACCGACCCGCGCTGCGACGTCGTGCTGCTGGTGGAGGACGGCGAGGCGTTCCGGGCCGGCGACCCCCTGGCACTGGTGACCGGACCGGCGCGTGCCGTGCTCACCGCGGAGCGGGTGGGGCTCAACTTCGCGCAGCGCATGAGCGGGATCGCCACCCTCACGGCGCTGTACGTCGCCGAAGTGGCCCACACCGGGGCTCGTATCGCAGACACCCGCAAGACCACGCCGGGGCTGCGGGCGTTCGAGCGTCACGCCGTGCGTAACGGCGGCGGCCACAACCACCGTTTCTCGCTGTCGGATGCCGTCATGGTCAAGGACAACCACCTCGCCGTGCTCACCCGCAACGGCATGTCGGTGACGGCGGCGCTGCAGGGCGCGATCGCGCGACTGCCGCACACCACCCATGTCGAGGTCGAAGTGGACCGTCTCGACCAGATCGAAGCCGTACTGGCGGCGGGGGTCGGCACGATCATGCTCGACAACTTCACGCTCGAGCAGTTGCGGCAAGGGGTCACCGCCGTCGCCGGCCGCGCCACGATCGAAGCCTCCGGCGGGGTGGACCTCCACACGGTGCGGGCGATCGCCGAGACCGGCGTCGATGTCATCTCGGTCGGCGCGCTCACCCACTCCGCCCGTGCGCTGGACCTGGGCCTGGATGTGAGCCTGGAGGACTGACATGCCGCTGCTGTACCTCGATCACGCCGCCACGACGCCGGTGCGTGCCGATGTGCTCGAGGCGATGATGCCGTACCTCACCGAGTCCTACGGCAACCCGTCGAGCCACCACACCGTGGGTGAGGACGCCGCCGCCGCTTTGACCGATGCGCGCGCCCGGGTGGCGCGAGCGCTGGGCATGCGCGCCGGCGACGTCGTCTTCACCGCCGGCGGCACCGAGGCCAACAACCTCGCCATCAAGGGCATCGCTCTGGCCGCCCGGGCAGCGCACCCCGGCAGGACGCAGCTCATCACGACCCCGATCGAGCACGAATCGGTGCTGGCCTCGTGCGACTACCTCCGGCGCCTGCACGGGTTCGACCTCACCCTGCTCCCCGTTGACGCGACCGGCCGCGTCGACCCGGGCCGGCTCGCCGCCGAGCTGGGGCCGCAGACCGCGCTGGTGTCGATCGGCTCCGCCAACAACGAGGTCGGGACGGTGCAGGATGCCGCCGCCCTCGCCGCCGCCTGCGCCACCCACCGGGTGCCGGTGCACCTCGATGCGGTGCAGGCCGCCGGCTGGCTGCCGCTTGCGGGCACCGGCGCGGATGCGCTGTCGCTGGCCGGCCACAAGGTCGGCGCCCCCAAGGGCATCGGCGTGCTCGCGGTGCGCGGCCGCATCCCGCTGGAGCCCCTCGTACACGGCGGCGGGCAGGAGCGGGGTCGGCGCAGCGGCACCGAGAACGTCGCCGGCGCCGTGGGGATCGCCCACGCGTTGGAGTCGGCAGAGGCCGAGCGAGCGGATGCCGCGTCGCGCGTCACCGCGGTGCGTGACGCGTTCATCGCCGCGGTGCTCGCCGCCGTCCCCGCCGCCCGGCTCACCGGCCACGCCACGCACCGTCTTGCCGGCACGGCGAGCTTCACCTTCGCCGGGACCAGTGGCGAGGCGGTGCTGCTGCAACTGGAGCGGCGCGGCGTGGTGACCTCCAGCGGGTCGGCGTGCGCTGCCGGCAGCGACGAGCCCTCCCACGTGCTGCAGGCGTTGGGCGTCCCCGCGGACCTCGCCCGCACCGCCGTGCGCTTCACCTTCGGCCACGGCCCGCTCCCTGAGCCCGCGACGCTCTGCGCCGCGGTGGCCGCCGCCGTCGCGGCGGTACGATCGGGCTCGTGAACGCAGCGATCACGGTCATCGTGCCCGGTTTCGACGTGGCCGAGTACGCCATCGAGGCCCTTGATTCGCTGCGCGCGCAGACCCTGCCGGATTGGGTGGCGATCCTCGTCGACGACGCGTCGACGGATGCCACCGGCGACGTGTTCGCCGCCGCCGCGGCATCCGACCCGCGCTTCCGGCTCGTGCGTCACGACGAGCGCCGCGGCCTCGCTGCCGCCCGCAACACCGGGCTCGCCCACGTCGACACGCCCTACCTGGGGTTCCTCGACGCCGACGACGTGCTTGCCCCCACCGCGCTGGAGCGGCTGGTGGGCGTGCTCGAGCAGACCGGCAGCGACTTCGCCGTGGGAGCGTATGTGCGCCTGAGCCCGGATGCCACCGGCGGCTACGCCCCCGGCCCGGTGCAGCCGTGGGTGAGCGCTGCCACCGATCCGGCCCGCCACGGCACCACCATCGACGAGCATCCGGAGGCCTCCGGCAACATCGTGGCGTGGTCCAAGGTGAGCCGCACCGACTTCTGGCGCCGCGCGGGACTTCGTTTCCCGGACGGGCGCCTGTACGAGGACCAGATCGTCGCGCAGCAGATGTACAGCCGCGCCCGCCGATTCGACACGGTACCCGAAGTGGTGGTGCAGTGGCGCGAACGCGCCGACGGCTCCTCGATCACGCAGGGCAAGAGCGCGCTGCCGGTGCTGCGGGACTACCTGGCCGCGATGGTCGAGGGTCTGGATGTGCTCGATGCCGCCGGTCACGCCGCCGCGGTGCGCTCGCGAGTGCGACTGATCCTGGCGATGGACCTGCCGCCGCTGGTGGAGATCGCCCGCATCCACCCCGACGACGCGTACCGCCGCGCGCTGGGTGCGTTCACCCGCGAAGTGTGGTCGCGCGGCGGCGCGCACACCGACCTGGACGAGCGGTCATCGCACCTGGCGGGGGCCGCGCTGCTGCTCTGAGCCCGCTTCCCGGCTCAGCGCCTGCTCGCTCTGCAGCACGCGGGACGCGGCGACCTGCTCTTCGGCGAGCTTGGCGTACAGCCCGTCGGCCTCCAGCAGCTGTGCATGCGTGCCCGACTCCACGATCCGGCCCGCCTCGACGACGTGGATGACGTCGGCGCCGATCACGGTGGAGAGGCGATGGGCCACCGACAGGGTCGTGCGGCCGCGCGCCGCGGCATCCAGCGCGTCCTGCACGACGCGCTCGGACACGGTGTCCAGGGCGGAGGTCGCCTCGTCCAGCAGCAGCACCGGCGGGTCCTTCAGCAGCACCCGCGCGATCGCGATGCGCTGCTTCTCGCCGCCGGAGAGGCGGTAGCCCCGCTCCCCCACGATCGTGTCGTAGCCGTCGGCGAACCCGGAGATGATGTGGTGGATGTTCGCCGCGGTGCACGCGGCGGTCAGTTCCTCATCCGTGGCGTCGGGCTTGGCATAGCGCAGGTTCTCGCGGATCGTCGCGTGGAACAGGTAGGTCTCCTGCGAGACGATGCCCACCTGGTCGATGAGCGACTCCTGCCGCAGCCGCCGCACGTCGGCCCCGGCGAACAGCACCGCGCCGGCGGATGCCTCGTACAGCCGCGGCGCCAGGTACAGCACCGTGGTCTTGCCCGCCCCCGACGGTCCGACGAACGCGACGTGCTGGCCCGGCTCGGCAACGAACGACACCCCGTCCAACGTCGGGCGGCTATCGCCGGCGGCATCCGGATAGCGGAACACCACGTCGCGGAACTCCACCCGCCCGGCCGGTCCCGGCGCCGCGGCGACGTCGATCGCGTCGGGGGCGTCGCGGATGGCGGGCTTGAGGTCGAGGTACTCGAAGATGCGCGCGAACAGCGCCGCGGAGGTCTGCAGGTCCAGCGCGACGCGCATGAGCCCGATCAGCGGCTGCAGCAGCCGAGCCTGCACCGTGGTGAACGCCACGATCGTGCCCGCCGTGATGTCGGGGCTGCCGCCGACGATGAGGTAACCGGCGACGAGATAGATCACCGCCGGCACGCTTGACATGAGCACCTGCACGACGGCGAAGAACCCCTGGCCGCTCATCGCGCGCCGCACCTGCAGTCCCACCTGATTGAGGTTCTCGGTGCGGTAGCGGGCCGACTCGGTGCGCTGGCGGTTGAATGACTTCGACAGCAGGATGCCGGAAACGCTGAGGGTCTCCTGCGTGATCGAGGTGAGCTCCGACAAGGACTCCTGCGTTTCACCGGCGATCCGCGCCCGCACCTGCCCGATCTTGCGCTGCACGAGCACCAGCACCGGCATGATCACGACGGCGATGATCGTCAGGCGCCAGTCGATGAGGATCATCGCCACCAGCGATGCGACGACGGTGACGGCGTTGCCCAGGATGCTGGTGACGGTGTTGGTGAGTACCCCGGAGACCCCGCCGACATCGTTCTGCAGGCGGGATTGGATGACCCCGGTCTTGGTGCGGGTGAAGAACGCCAGCTCCATCGCCTGCAGGTGGTCGAAAAGCCGCACCCGCAGGTCGCCGGTGACCTTGTTGCCGACGGTGGCGGTCAGCCACGTCTGCACCACTCCAAGTCCCGCCGAGGCGAGGAAGAGCGCGATCATGAGGGCAACGAGCCGCAGCAGCAGCGACAGATCCGGCCCGCTGCCGTCCACCGGGAACAGCGCGTCGTCGAAGACCCGTTGCACCAGCAGCGGGGGCACCACGGCCAACCCCGCTCCGAGGACCACGAGCACTCCGGTGACCGCGATGCGGCCGCGATAGGGCTGGAACAGCGCCAGCACGCGATTGCCCAACCCGGGGATGCGGGGTGCCTGGGCGTTGAGCCTGCGCTGGGCCGATTCGTCGACGCCGCGGAATCCGCCGCCTGGGCCGCCTGGTCTGCCTCCGCCGCCGCCCATACTCATCCGTCCAGCCTACGACGCACGCTGCAGGACTAGGGTGTCGGCATGACCTCCACCCCCGATGAAGCGGACCGGTCGGCCCTCGAGGAACTCCGCGCGGAGATCGACGCGTTGAAGCAGATCCCGGAAGAGGAACTCGTCAGTCCCTCGCCGGCCAAGCTCAACGAGGATGCCCCCGAGCCGACCCCCACGGACGCGCCCGGCTCCCAGGACTTGGATACCACCGAGTAGCCATATGACCGCGGCCATTGCGGCAACTTCCGATCGGGCGCAGGCAGGCGCGGAGCGAGTGATCTGGCTGCTGCTGGCAGCGGCATTCGTCGCGATCCTCAACGAGACCACGATGGGCGTGGCCATCCCGCACCTGATCGCGGATCTGGGCATCACCGCGGTCGCGGCGCAGTGGCTCACCACGGCGTTCATGTTGACGATGGCGATCATCATTCCCACGACCGGGTTCCTGCTGCAGCGACTGACGACTCGCGCCGTGTTCGTCACGGCGATGAGCCTCTTCTCCGCGGGCACCGCGGTCGCCCTGATCGCACCCGGGTTCCCGGTGCTGCTGCTCGGGCGCGTCATCCAGGCATCCGGTACGGCCATCATGCTGCCGCTGCTGATGACCACGATCATGACGGTCGTCCCGGCGAACCAGCGCGGCCGCATGATGGGGCGGGTGACCGTCGTGACGGCGCTGGCCCCCGCGATCGGTCCCGCGCTGTCCGGCTTCCTGCTGGACGCGCTGTCCTGGCGATGGAACTTCGGAGTCGTGTTGCCCATCGCCCTGATCACGCTCGCGGTCGGGGCGCGCTGGATCCACAACCTGGGCGAGCCGACCGCGGCTCCCCTGGATGTGCTGTCGGTGATCCTGTCGGCGTTCGGCTTCGGCGGGCTCGTCTACGGCCTGAGCCGGATCGGCGGCGGCGGGCACGGTGCGGATGCCGCGGCCGCCGCAGCGGCATCGACGGTGACCCTCGTGGTCTCGTTGGTGATCGGTGTGAGCGCGCTGGGCTTGTTCGTCTGGCGCCAGCTGCGGCTGCACCGCGTGGACGACGCCCTGCTGGATTTGCGGGTCTTCCGTTCGGCGAATTTCTCGCTGTCGATCGCGCAGTTGGCGATCATGGCGATGGCGTTCTTCGGCGTGATCACGGTGCTGCCGCTGTACGCGCAGGGCGTGCTGGGGCTGTCGGCACTGGAATCGGGGCTCGTCGTGCTTCCCGGCGCGCTCGCGATGGGCCTGGCGGGACCGGTGATCGGCCGCATCTACGACCGCTGGGGAACCCGGGTGCTCTTGATCCCGGGGGCGGTGATCGTCGTGTCTGTCCTGTGGCTGTTCACACTGCTGTCGCAGACCACGCCGGTGTGGCTGCTGACGATCGGTCAGACCGCGCTGTCGCTGGGACTGGCGCTGTCGTTCACGCCGCTGTTCACCGCGTCGCTGGGTTCGCTCCCGCCGCGCCTCTTTTCGCATGGCAGTGCGGTGGGGGCCACCGTGCAGCAAGTGGCCGGAGCGGCTGGGATCGCCGTGCTCATCACCACGATGTCCGCCGCATCGACCGCCGCCGCTCAGGCAGGCGCGACCGATGCCGCAGCGGGCGCGGCCGGATCACGGGCGGCGTTCCTCGTCGCGGCGATCATCGCCCTGCCCCTGCTCGTGGGGGCGGTGCTGATCCGCAAGCCCGCCGACACGCTCGAGGAGGTGCCGGTCGGGCATTGACCTGTCGGGTCAGTTGCCGCCGCAGCCGCCACCGTTTCCACCGCAGGCGCACGTGCTCTCCTGTGCGGGGGCAAGCAGGTTCTTGTCGTCGCTGACGGGCTGGAGGGGCTGCGTGGTGGAAGGGTTCGTGGTGGTCATGTCCTCATGCTAGTCCCGGCGTAGGCCACCGGCTCGCCGCACGCAACCCCTCGGCATCCGAGGCGTCCCGTGTCTACCGTGGCGGTGCCGGGAAACGCCCGGCCATCCGACGAGAGGACGACGAGATGACTGACATCACCGGCAAGCGCGTGGCGTTCCTGCTGACCGACGGATTCGAGGACAGCGAGCTGACCGCCCCCTGGCAGGCGGTGACCGATGCCGGAGCAACCGCGGTGCTGGTCTCCCCCGCAACCGGGAGCATCGCGGGCAAGAACGGCCATGAGCAGGACGTCGACCTGCCTGTCGCAGACGCGAGCGCCGCGGAGTTCGATGCGCTGGTGCTCCCGGGCGGTGTGGTGAACGCCGACCACCTGCGCATGGACGAAAAGGCTGTCGCGTTCGCCCGTGACTTCTTCGTGCAGCACAAGCCCGTCGGAGTCATCTGCCACGGCGCCTGGATCCTCGCCGACGCCGCCGTGCTCGACGGACGCATCATCACCAGCTACCCCAGCCTGAAGACCGACCTGCGCAACGCCGGCGCGACGTGGCTCGACGAGGAGGTCGTGGTGGATGCCGGACTGGTCTCCAGCCGCACGCCCGACGACCTCCCCGCCTTCACCGCGAAGGTCGTCGAAGAGATCGCAGAGGGCGCGCACTCGGGTCAGACCGCCTGACCCGACGCGTACCTCGGAAAGCGGCGGCCACGGGTGGGCCGCCGCTTTCGCGTCCCGGCACCGAGTCCACTGTCTCGTGGGCATCCATTGCTGTGGTCTGACCACGCGAGTATACTGCGGGGTCGAGGGACGGCGACCGTCCGTCCGAAGGAAGTGACTTGTCATGAACCCGATGACGAACGCGGCCGGGACCACCGACCGCGGCTCTGTCCCCGGCGGCATGATGCGTGCCGCCGTCGTTACCGCCCCCGACCAGCCGCTGACGGTGACCGAGGTCCCCATCCCCACTCCGGGACCCGGCCAGGCGCTCGTGCGTGTGATCACCAGTGGTGTCTGCCACACCGACCTGCACGCCGCCCGCGGTGACTGGCCGGTGCCCCCGAAGGCTGACCTCATCCCCGGCCACGAGGGGTACGGCGAAGTGGTCGCACTCGGCGAAGGTGTCACGACCCTCGCGGTGGGCGACAAGGTCGGAAACGCGTGGCTGTGGAGCGCCTGCGGCGTGTGCGAGTTCTGCCGCACCGGGTGGGAGACCCTGTGCCCCGAGCAGCGGAACGGCGGTTACTCCGTCGACGGCAGCTTCGGTGAGTACATGCTCGTCGACGAGCGTTTCGCCGCCCGCATCCCCGAGGGCGTGGACCCCGACGAGGTCGCCCCCATCCTGTGCGCGGGCGTCACCGTGTACAAGGGGCTGAAGATGACGGAGGTGAAGCCCGGCGAGTGGGTCGTGATCTCCGGCATCGGCGGTCTCGGGCACATCGCGGTGCAGTACGCGCGGGCGATGGGCATGCGCGTCGCCGCCGTCGACATCGACGACGACAAGCTCGCCCTCGCCCGGCACCACGGTGCCGAGGTGACCGTCAACGCCGCCACCGCCGACCCCGCCGAGGAGATCCAGCGGCAGGTGGGCGGCGCCCACGGCGTGCTGGTGACCGCGGTGCACCCGAAGGCATTCGCACAGGGCACTGGCATGGCCCGCCGCGGCGGCACCGTCGTGTTCGTGGGTCTGCCCCCGGGGCAGTTCCCCGCCGACATCTTCGACACCGTGCTGCGCGCGCTCACCATCCGCGGCTCGATCGTGGGCACCCGTCAGGACATGGTGGAGGCGCTGGACTTCTTCGCCCGCGGCGAGATCCACCCCACCATCAAGGTGGAGAGCCTCGACGACATCAACGACATCTTCCACCGCATGGAGGAGGGCAAGATCGAGGGCCGCATCGTCATGCGGTACGCCTCGGCGTGAGCCCGGTGCGGGGCGGCCGCGATATGGCCGCTCCCGCACAGGGTCACACCTCCAGCGGCTGACGCTGCGTCACGGGGGACGGTGCGACGGCGCCGTGCAGTGCGGCGTCCAGGTCGCCTCGGAGATCCTGCACGTCCTCCAGTCCGATCGACAGGCGCAGCAGCGCCGCTGACGGCCGCGCCGTCGCCGCGACCGGACGGTGAGTGAGGGCCGCCGGATGCTGGATGAGGGAATCCACCCCGCCCAGCGACACGGCGTGGGTGAACAAGCGCACCTCCCCGGCGACCGCCGCGGCCGCCGGGGAGCCGCCCTCCAGCTCGATGGCGATCATGGCGCCGCCGCCGTGCATCTGGCTGCGCAGCAGGCCGCGGGGGTCGCCGTGCAGGCCCGGGTAGTGCACGCGCGCGACCGCGGGGTGCGCGTCGAGCCAGGTGGCGAGCTGACGCGCGCTCTCCTGCTGGGCGCGCAGCCGTACCGGGAGCGTCGCGAGGCCGCGGTGCACCAGATAGGCGCCGAGCGGATGCAGCAGCGCACCGGTGATCGCGCGCACGCGGCGCAACCCCTCTGCCGTCGCTTCCGAGCACGCGATGACACCGGCCATGGCATCGCCGTGACCACCCAGGTACTTCGTGCCGCTGTGCAGCGACATCGCTGCGCCCAGGGCGAGCGGCTGCTGCAGCACCGGGGTGGCGAACGTGTTGTCCACGAGCACCGGCACGTCCTGTGCCTGAGCGACGACGCCCGCGATGTCGACGAGGTCGAGCGTCGGGTTCGCGGGGGTTTCCAGTACCACCAGCCCCGTGTCGGTTCGTATCGCCGCCGCAACGCCCGCCTCGGTGCAGTAGGTCACCTCGGTGCCCAGCAGACCGCTGGCCAGCAGGTGATCGGTTCCGCCGTAGAGCGGGCGCACCGCGACGATGTGCGGCCGCCCGACGGCTCGCGTGTGCGCCAGGATCGCCGCTGTCACCGCGGCCATGCCCGAGGCGAACGCTACGGCGGCCTCGGCGCCCTCCAGGCGAGCGAGGGCGTCCTCGAAGCGGGCGACGGTGGGGTTCCACAGTCTTGCGTAGACCATGCTGCCGTCCTCGGGCGGGCGGCCACCGGTGGCGAGGGTCTCATAGGAGTCGCCGCCCCGCTCGATGCCCGGCAGCGGGTTGGTGGTGGACAGGTCGATGGGCGGGGCGTGCACGCCCAGCGCGGCGAGGTCGTCACGTCCGGCGTGTACGGCAACGGTGTCGGGATGCCAGTGCGGGTGCATGCCGCCATGATGCTCGGAACGCGGCAGGTCGGCGCGAAGTCCGCACACTACGCTGTTGCCACCCCCGGATGCCGCGATTCGTGCGGCGTCCGTTGCTCGAGGAGGCGCGCCGTTGCCCAGATCACAAGCCGATGCCCACGACATCGACGACATCGATCTCGCGATCCTCGCCCTTCTCAGCGACCGCGCCGACATCACGAACAAGGCCCTCGCCCGCCGTCTGCACCTGGCCGAGTCGACGTGCGCGCATCGCGTGCGCACCCTGCGGCGGCGGGGACTCATCGTCGACACACGAGCGCGTGTGGACACCGCGGCCCTGGGATTCCCCCTGCGCGCCGTCATCAACGTCCGCCTGGGAAGCCACACCAAGGCGGGTGTCACCCAGCTGTTCCAGGCGCTCACCGAGATCCCCGGGGTGATCGAGGTCTTCCACGTCGCCGGTGAGGACGACTTCGTACTGCACGTGGCGGCCGCCGACGCGCACGCCCTTCGCGACCTCGTGCTCGAGCACATCACTGTGCATCCGAGCGTGCGATCCACCGAGACGCATCTCGTCTTCGAGCGGCGCGACGGCGTCGGCGTGCTCGCGGCACGCTGAGAAGTCAGGACCGCACGAGCCGGGCGATCGCCGCCGTGGCCTCGGCCACCTTGGCATCCGCCTCGTCTCCTCCCAGACGCGCCGCGTCGACCACGCAGTGCTTCAGGTGGTCATCGAGCAGACCGACCGCGACGGAGTTCAAGGCGCTGGTGAGCGCACTGATCTGCGTGAGGATGTCGATGCAGTACTTCTCCTCCGCAATCATCTTGTGCACCCCCCGGGCCTGCCCCTCGATGCGCTTGAGACGGTTGAGGTACTTGTCCTTGTCGGTGATGTAACCGTGCGTGTGTGAGTCGTGTGCGGTGGTGGACATGGCATCCATCCCTTCAATGCGGGGTGCTCGCCGGCGCGGCCACGAGCGATCGGAAGCGACGCAGCCGCAGGCTGTTGCCCACGACGAAGACGCTGGAAAAGGCCATGGCGGCGCCGGCGATCATGGGATTGAGCAAACCAAGCGCAGCCAGCGGGATCGCGGCGACGTTGTACGCGAACGCCCAGAAAAGGTTCGCCTTGATCGTGCGGAGAGTCTGTCGCGACAACCGCACGGCATCGGCGGCGGCACGCAGGTCGCCGCGGACGAGGGTGATGTCTGCCGCCTCGATCGCGGCGTCGGTGCCGGTGCCCATCGCCATGCCCAGGTCGGCCTGGGCGAGCGCCGCAGCGTCGTTGACGCCGTCACCGACCATCGCGACGACCTTCCCCTCGGCCTGCAGCCGGGCGATCACCGCCACCTTGTCGGCGGGCAGCACGTCACCGATCGCCTGGTCGATTCCGACCTGCGCGGCGATATGCGCGGCGACCGCCTGGTTGTCGCCGGTGAGCAGGATCGGGGTGAGCCCGAGCCCGCGCAACTGCGCGACGGCGGCGGCACTGGTGGGCTTGGGCTTGTCGGCGACGACGATCGCCCCACGCAGCTGCCCGTCCCAGGCCACGAGGACCGCGGTCTGACCTCGTTCGCCCGCCGCAGCCACGACCGCGTACATCCGGTCATCTGGCTGCAGCCGCTCCGCCGGCAGCGACGCACGCCCGACCAGCACGGCGTGCCCGTCGACGATGCCGCTGACGCCCTTGCCCGCAGTATTGCGGAAGTCGGTGACCCCTGCCAGCTCCCCGATTCGGTCCGCCGCGGCCTGCGCGATCGCCCTGCCGATGGGGTGCTCGCTGGCGTGCTCGACGGCACCTGCCAACCCCAGCACGGTGTCGGCATCCTCCCCGTCCGCCGGCACCACGTCGATCACGCTCATGCGTCCCGTCGTGACGGTGCCCGTCTTGTCGAGCACGATCGTGTCGACGCGGCGGGTGGACTCGAGAACCTCGGGTCCCTTGATCAGCACACCCAGCTGCGCGCCGCGGCCGGTGCCGACCAGCAGCGCCGTGGGGGTAGCCAGCCCCAGCGCACAGGGGCAGGCGATGATGAGCACCGCGACGGCGGCGGTGAAGGCATTGCCCAGCGGAGCACCCACGATGATCCAGCCCGCCAGGGCGAGCAGCGCCAGGACGATGACGATCGGCACGAACACCGCCGAAATGCGGTCGGCCAAGCGCTGCACCTCGGCCTTGCCGGACTGCGCCTGTTGCACCAGCTGCGCCATCTGCGCGAGCTGCGTGTCAGCACCCACGCGGGTGGCGCGCACGATGAGGCGGCCGCCGGCGTTCACGGTGGCTCCGGTGACCGCATCGCCCTCGGTCACCTCGACGGGCAACGACTCACCGGTGAGCATCGATTCATCCACCGCGGAGGACCCGGACACCACCACGCCGTCGGTGGCGATCTTCTCGCCTGGTCGCACCACGAACTCGTCAGCCACGCG
Source organism: Microbacterium sp. zg-B96 (assembly GCF_030246865.1). Classification (NCBI taxonomy): domain Bacteria; kingdom Bacillati; phylum Actinomycetota; class Actinomycetes; order Micrococcales; family Microbacteriaceae; genus Microbacterium; species Microbacterium sp. zg-B96. The sequence continues at coordinate 1,993,639 of NZ_CP126738.1, forward strand.
CAGATCGGTCACCGGGATGCGCACCTCGACGCCGCCGCGGCGCACCACGACATCCTTCGCGCCGAGCTCGAGCAGTGCCCGCAGTGCCGCACCGGCGCTGCGCTTCGCGCGCTTTTCGACGTAGCGTCCGGCGAGGACGAACATCGTCACCCCGGCGGCCACCTCCAGGTAGATGTCGCCGGCGGCATCCGCCGTACCTACGGTGAAGGAGAACGGGTGGGTCATCCCGGTCATGCCTGCGGTGCCGAAGAACAGCGCGTACAGCGACCACAGCAGCGCCGCGGATGTGCCGAGGCTGATGAGCGTGTCCATCGTGGCCGCACCGTGGCGCAGGTTGATCCCCGCGGCGCGGTGGAACGGCCACGCACCCCACACCACCACGGGAGCGGCGAGCACCAGCGAGAGCCATTGCCAGTTCGGGAACTGCAGGGCAGGGATCATCGCCATGAGGATCACCGGCACGGACAGCACGATCGAGCCGACCAGCCGCTGGCGCAGTGAGCGCAGGTCGGGGTCCTCGTCGGCGGCCTCGGCGTCGCTCTCAGGCGCCGCGGGCAGCGTCGCGGTGTAACCGGTGCGCTCCACCTCGGCGATCACGGTTGCGGCATCCAGCGCGCGAGGACCGGTGATCTGCGCCGTCTCGGTGGCGTAATTGACCGTCGCCGACACTCCGTCGAGGCGGTTGAGCTTCTTCTCGATACGGGCGGCGCACGACCCGCAGGTCATCCCGCCGATCTCGAGCTCGAAGCGCTGCAGGTCACCGCCCAAGGTCGTCATGCGGCCCCGATCAGACGCGGGTGGCGACGTAGCCGGCCTCGTCGACCGCGGCGATGATGTCGGCGTCATCCAGCGCCACCGAAGATGAGACGAGGAGTCTGCCGCTCTGCGCGCTCACCTCAACAACGTCCACGCCCGCGATCTTCGCGACCTCGCCGCGCACGGCGGCCTCGCAGTGGCCGCACGACATGCCCGTCACCTGGAATTCGCTCGTCATCATCCGTCCTCGCTGTCGACGTGATTGATACCCCAGAGGGGTACCAACACAGTCTACTGCCGACATACCTCCCCAGGGTATATATTCGGCCTAGCAGAGCGTGGCCGCCAGGTCAATCCAGTACCCCGCGCACTGCGCCCCCTCTAATCTGGGAACACCCGCTAAAGACCCCGGTTGAGGCGGCGACGTTCGGGTCGTCGCCGCCTCCCGGCCTTCCGGTGCTACGGCGAGACGATCCGCTCGCGCACCTCGCGTCGCAGCACCTTTCCGATGAGCGAACGGGGCATGTCGGTCATCTGCACGATGCGCTTGGGAACCTTGTACGCGGCGAGCCGGGTGCGACAGTAGTCCCGCAGGGCTTCGGGATCGAGCTTGGCCCCGTCGCGCAGGACGACGGCGGCGGCGACGTCTTCGCCGCCGTGTGAACGCGGGAGCGCGACCACGGCGGCCTCCTCGACGTCCGGGTGGGACTGGAGCGTGTCTTCCACCTCACTGGGAGACACGTTGAAGCCGCCGGTGATGATGAGTTCCTTGATGCGGTCGACGATGGTCACGAACCCGTCGGGTGACACCGAGGCGATGTCCCCGGTGCGCAGCCAGCCGTCGGGGAGAAGCGTCGCCGCAGTCTCCTCCGCACGACCCCAGTATCCCTGGAAGACCTGCGGGCCGCGCACGAGCAGTTCGCCGGTCTCGCCCAGGGGCCGGTCGGTGTCGGGATTGTCCGGGTCGACGATCCGCATCTCGGTACTCGGGAAGGGAACCCCGACCGTGCCCGGTCGGCGCGTGGGGCCCATGGGGTTGCCCAGCGCCACCGGCGATGATTCGGTCATGCCGTAGCCCTCGACGAGCAGCCCTCCGGTGGCCTCTTCCCAACGCCGCACCGTGGCCACCGGCAGGCTCATGGCGCCGGAGATCGCGAACCGCACCTTGGAGAGGTCCACGGTGCCCCGCGACGCCGCGCGTGACAGCTGATCGTAGATGGGCGGCACAGCAGGCAGGAACGTGGGCGGACTCTTGCGCGCGGCATCCGCCACCAGGCCGACGTCGAACTTGGGGAAGAGCACCAGCTTCGCGCCCATGCTCATAGCGAAGGTCAGACACAGCGTCATGCCGTACGCGTGGAACAGCGGGAGCACCGCGTAGAAGGTCTCCTGGCCATCGACGAGGCCCGGCACCCACGCCCGGCCCTGCATCGCGTTGGCGCGCAGATTCGCGTGCGTGAGGATCGCCCCCTTGGGGGTGCCTGTCGTGCCGCTGGTGTACTGCAGCACCGCGATGTCCTCCAGCGCCGGGCCGGCGACGCGGTGCGACAGTCGGGGATGATCCAGGAGCCGCTTCCAGGTGATCGGATGCCGCAGCTTCGGTGGGCTGCTCAGCTGCGCGCGGGACTCCCGCGCCTTCGGGATCGGCAGGCGCAGGGCGAGGCGCTTGACCAGCGGCAGCGCGGCGGTCATGTCTACGCTGATGATGCGCGCCGGCCGCACATCGGACGGGAAGTCGGCGACCGTGTCGACGACCTTGTCCCAGACGATCGCGACGGACGCGCCGTGGTCTTCGAACTGATGGCGCAGCTCCCGGGCCGTGTACAGCGGGTTGTGCTCCACGACGATCCCGCCCAGCCGCAGCACGGCATAGAACGCCACAACATGCTGCGGGCAGTTGGGCAGCACGATCGCGACGCGATCCCCCTTGCCCACGCCCAGTCGCCGCAGACCTTCGGCAGCGCGCTGGATCTGCTCACCCAGCTGGGAGTAGGTCGTCACCTCGCCGAAGAACTCCAGCGCGGGGCGGCGACCGTGCGCTTTCACGGCAGCCTCGATCATCTCCGTAAGCGTTTGCGTCGGCTCGTCGATCTCAGCGGGGACACCCTCTGCATAAGCGGCTAGCCAGGGTCGCGACTGGAAGAGGTTGCTCGACATGTCTCTATCTTGCCCCCACGGCGACCGTGCTATTTACGCGCCCGCGTCTGTTGACAGCGCGCCGGTGTGCATGCTTCGTCCGATCTGGCAAGGGGGGCTGTCTCCTCGGGTCGAACGACGTAGGAAGGGCACAAGCCGGGAGATCCGCCGGCTCGAGAGGGGCAACCATGTCGGAGATGTATGGGTCGGGCTCACCGACCGGAACGAACGCCGCCCGCGGCGACGCGTCGAGCAAGCTCGACACCGCGAAGGGGGAAGCGAGCGACCTGAAGGACACCGCCGCCACCAAGGCGTCGGGTGTCGCTCACACCGTCAAGGACGAAGCGTCCACGGTGATCGGCGAAGCGGGGACACAGGCCAAGCAGCTCTACGCACAGACGCAGCGCGAGGTGCAGGATCAGGCCAACGCGCAGCGACAGCGCGTGGCATCCGGCCTGCAGTCAGTGAGTTCGGAGTTGGAGTCGATGTCGGCGAACGCCGAGAACCCGGGCGTCGGTGCCGACCTCGTCCGCCAGGTCGCGGGACGACTTTCCGGCGCCGCATCGTGGCTGGGCGACCGAGACGCCGCCGCCGTGGTCACCGAGGTCAAGCGGTACGCGCGGCGCAAGCCGGGCACCTTCATCATCGGCGCCGCCATCGCCGGCGTCGTGGTGGGCCGCCTCACGCGCGCCCTCGCCGCCAACGCGTCCGACGCGTCCGACGCGGCCGACGCTCGCCAGAGCGCGCCGGCGGCGCCCGCCGCGGCCCGCACCGCCGCACCGGTGGTCCCGTCGACGCCCGCACCGGTCGTCGCAGCGGCGGAGACCCCGCTGTTCGATCAGTCGACCACGCGTGGCGGCGCACTGTCCGGGGAGGGTGTGCGGGATGTCCGATCCGACACCGTCTGAGCAGAAGGCGGCGACCACGTCGCTGGGAGACCTGCTCGGCGAGGTCAGCCGGGACATCTCCACGCTGATGCGTCAGGAAGTGGAGCTGGCCAAGGCGGAGATCAAACAGTCGGCCAGCCGGGCCGGCAAGGGCGCAGGGTTGCTCGGCGGTGCCGGCTACGCGGCGCTGATGGCGATCTTCTTCCTGTCCGTGGCGCTGTGGTGGGCGCTGGGAACACTCGTCGGCGGCGGCTGGTCCGCCGTGATCGTCGCCGTGCTGTGGGCGATCATCGCGGGGATCCTGTACGTGATCGGCCGCCGCAAGCTCAAGGAAGTCGAGGGGGCGCCGCAGACCGTGGAGACCCTCAAAGAGATACCCGAAACGTTGAAGAGGAATGAGGAGAACCGATGAGCGACTCACCGGAACAGATCCGCGCAGACATCGAACAGACCAGAGCAGAACTCGGCGGCGACGTCGATGCCCTGGCAGACAAGGTGTCCCCGTCCAAGATTGTGCACCGCCAGACCGACAAGGTCAGAACGGCGGTCGGATCAGTGCGTGAGCGCGTCATGGGCGCCGCCGACAACGCCGGATCATCGATCTCAGGCGCAGGCTCCTCGGCAATCGGCCAGGTCGGCGATGCCAAGGATCGCGTCGTCGCCAAGGCCGAGGGCAATCCTCTCGCCGTGGGGCTGATCGCCTTCGGGGCGGGCCTGCTGGTGGCTTCCCTCATTCCGGCATCCGAGAAGGAGAAGCAGGTCGCAGCAGACGTCAAGGAGAAGGCGCAGCCGCTCGTCGATGAGGCGACGCAGGTCGCTCAGGACATGGGCGAGCACCTGAAGGGTCCTGCGCAGGATGCCGCGACGGCGGTGAAGGATGCCGCTACGGACTCCGCGGAAACGGTCAAGGCCGAGACACAGACGGCCGCGGCCGACGTGAAGGACCAGGCGCAGCAGGGCCGGGAGCACCTCTCCGGCAGCTGAGCCGTTCATCCGAGGGGCGGAGACCGCGCGTCGCGGGCTCCGCCCCTCGTGGTGTGGCTACGCTCTGAGCGTGGGGCGCCGGGGCATCTATGTCGAGATCACCATCGGCGCGCCCATCGCGGACGTCTGGACACTGACGCAGGATGCCGCCCAGCACGGCCGCTGGGACGTGCGTTTCTCGGAGATCCGGCCCACCGGACACACACCCGCGGGTGCGACCCGTTTCGCCTATACCCGGCGGGTCCCGCTGCACACCGTGGCGGGCACGGGTGTCAGTCTCGGCGAAACCTCGCGACCAGATGGGTCGCGCACGTCAGCGCTGCGGTTCGCCACCGAGGATCGACTCTCCCCCATCCGCACCGGCCGCGGATACTGGCGGTACACGCCGGTGGCAGGTGGTACGCGATTCATCACCGGGTACGACTACGCGCCCGGCTGGGGGCGTCTCCCGGACCTGCTCGTGCGCCCGGTGCTGGGGTGGGCCACTGCGTGGAGCTTCGACCGGCTTCGCATCTGGCTCGAGCACGGCGAAGGCCCAGAGCGCTGGCCGCTGCGCAGCGTGCTGTGGTTCTGGCGCTCCGACCGACCTCGCGCGGCGCGGTGCCGCCGCGCCCCGCTCGGCGGTTCCCGCCGTGACGATCATCTGCGCACAGCGCCGGCCACGCTCGCCGCGCTCCCCGACCCGGAGCCCGCTCGATGACCTCGATCTTCGAGCGCGCACTGGGAGCGGAGTTCGCGCGGCTGCATCCGATGATGCAACGACGCTTCGGCGTGGGACTGTCCTCCGCCGAGGCGTGCATCGGCACCGGCGAGATGGCGATCATCCGCCGTGGCCCGTGGTGGACCGTGCCGTTCCTGCAGATCGGGCGGCTGCACAACATCCTCATCCCCGATGTGGGTACCCAGGTGCCCTTCCGCATCGAGAACTTCCCGTACCGGGATCCCTTCGGCCGTGAGACGGTCACCTTCGTGCGCGGCTACGACATCCACGGCAGGCAGCGCCGATTCGACGCGACCATGATCCTCGTCGGCGACCGCATCGTGGACTACCTGGGGACCCATCAGCACCTCGCTGTCGACCTCGACCTGACCGTCGACGACGAGGGCGGGTTGGTTCTCACTTCGGACGCGCAACGGTTCTACGAGGGTCCGATCGCGTTCCGATTCCCCATGCTCTTCAGCGGCAGGGCACGCCTGCGCGAGCGGTTCGATGAACGGGACGGCCGTTTCCACATCGATCTGGAAGTGCACAACGATCGCTTCGGCTTCCTTTTCGGCTACCGAGGCTCGTTCACGTGCGATTGGATTCCCGCAAGCGACGCTCCCCCGCGCCTGAAGCCGCGGCGCCACGAACGTCGCCACTGAACGTCGGCGTCGGTTCGCTCCCCCGGTGGCACCGCACGCACTCGTATGCGACCATCGCGTCATGCACGCGCACGAGGGTCACGCGCGGCTCGGCTGGCTGGATGTCGAACCGGAGTCTCTGCGTGCCTCGGGCAGTGGGATCGAAGCCGTCCTCACCGAGTTCGGCGCGCGTCTGGATGCCGGGTCGGCCACCGCGGCTCCCACCGACGGGTGGCGCGTGCTGCGGCGGGATCCCGACGGAAGCGCCGTCATCGGCGCGCCCGTAGATGCCACAGCCACGACGTGGCGCATCGTGCAGGTGCCCGCCCGACGCGACACCTCTGTCTCCCGGAACGTGCGCGTGCAGGTGTATGTGCATCCGGAGCCCTGCCACGTGCGCCCGAGCACGGCCGGGTGACACCAGCGCGCGCTTATACTCCGCCACCGGCATCCGTGCAATCGGGTGCCGTAAGCGGGTGGCGAGTGCGTACGGTGCCAGCAACGTTCGACTGCCATCGGTGAGGAGGCGCCACGGTGTCGCAAGCCACGTCCCAATCAGTCGCACCCGCCCGCGGGGTCGACACGCTGCCGCCCCGCCAGGCCGCGCTGCTGAGCGCGACGCGCATCGAGCAGAAGGGCAACATCCTGGTGCGGTGGTTGACCTCCACCGACCACAAGACGATCGGCTACATGTACATCATCGCCTCGATGGTGTTCTTCCTGCTGGGCGGGCTCATGGCGCTCATGATCCGCGCCGAGCTGTTCGAACCGGGCATGCAGGTCGTGCCCACCAAAGAGCAGTACAACCAGCTGTTCACGATGCACGGCACCATCATGCTGCTGATGTTCGCGACGCCGCTGTTCGCCGGGTTCGCCAACGCGGTCATGCCGTTGCAGATCGGTGCGCCCGATGTCGCGTTCCCCCGTTTGAACGCCCTGTCGTTCTGGCTGTTCTTCTTCGGGTCCGTCATCGCCCTGTCCGGGTTCCTCACTCCGCAGGGCGCAGCCGCGTTCGGGTGGACCGCGTATCAGCCGCTGGCCAATGCCACATTCTCGCCCGGCGTCGGGGGAAACCTGTGGATGCTGGGGCTCGGCATGAGCGGCTTCGGCACGATCCTCGGGTCGGTGAACTTCATCACAACGGTCATCACGATGCGCGCCCCCGGGATGACGATGTGGCGCATGCCGATCTTCACCTGGAACACCCTGGTCACCAGCATCCTCGTGATCATGGCGTTCCCGGTGCTCGCCGCGGCCCTGTTCGCCGCGGCATCCGACCGCGTCTTGGGCTCACATATCTTCGATCCACAGAACGGCGGTGTGCTGCTGTGGCAGCACTTGTTCTGGTTCTTCGGTCACCCCGAGGTGTACATCATCGCGTTGCCGTTCTTCGGGATCATCTCCGAGGTGATCCCCGTCTTCAGTCGCAAGCCGATCTTCGGGTACAAGACCCTGGTGTACGCCACGATCGCGATCGCCGCACTCTCGGTAGCGGTGTGGGCGCACCACATGTACGTCACCGGAGCGGTGCTGCTGCCGTTCTTCGCGCTCATGACGATGCTCATCGCGGTGCCCACCGGGGTGAAGATCTTCAACTGGATCGGCACGATGTGGCGCGGGTCGGTCACGTTTGAAACGCCGATGGCGTTCGCCCTGGGGTTCTTGGTCACCTTCGTGTTCGGCGGTTTGACCGGCGTGATCCTGGCGTCGCCGCCGCTGGACTTCCAGATCTCGGACACCTACTTCGTGGTCGCGCACTTCCACTATGTGGTGTTCGGCACGGTCGTGTTCGCGATGTTCGCCGGGTTCTACTTCTGGTGGCCCAAGTGGACGGGTCGGATGCTCAACGAGCGTCTCGGCTACGTGCACTTCTGGATGGTGTTCATCGGGTTCCACATGACGTTCCTCATCCAGCACTGGCTGGGAGTGCAGGGCATGCCCCGCCGCTACGCCGACTACTCGGCGCTCGATGCGTTCACCTGGCAGAACCAGCTCTCCACCGTGGGGGCGATGATCCTGGGCGCTTCCATGTTGCCGTTCCTGCTCAACGTCTGGATCACCGCGCGCAAGGCGCCGAAGATCACCGTGAACGATCCGTGGGGCTATGGCGGTTCGCTCGAGTGGGCCACCAGCTGCCCGCCGCCGCGCCACAACTTCACGTCGATCCCGCGCATCCGCAGCGAGCGCCCCGCCTTCGACGTCAACCATCCGGAAGCGGGCGTGCCCGTCGGCGTCGGTCCCGCCATGGACGCGCCACAGGCGCCCGTCGCCGACGCCGAAGACGGCGAGGTCAAACGGGGCTGACCGGCGCGGCTATACCGGATGCGACAGTCCGCCGTCAACCCCGCGCCGACGGCCGCCACTCCCGGGCAATCTGAACCGAAGCAGAGCGAGGGAGAGCACCGTGACCGTCGAAGCCGCACCCGTCTCCCCGCGCCGTGCCTCTCCGCGCGCCTCCGCTGTCGCTGCGGCACTGCGCGAACTGCCGACCCGGCTGCCCGTGGCCGCGGCTCCTCACACGTCTCGGCTGCAGTGGCGTCAGCTCGCACCCGAGCGTTACGAGGTCACCGCGCACGACGTGACCATCGGGTTCATCGACGTCGTCGGTGCCGTCTACGTCGCCCTCGCCGGGTCCCGCTACAGCCGCGCAGTGGAGGTCAGCCAGACGCTCGTCTGGACGGAGGCCCTGTCGGCTCTGGATGCCGCGCGCACCACGCCCCGCACGCGAGCGGCCCGGCCGGCCTGATCACCGCCGCCCCGGCATCCGTGTCGTCGGCCGCGCGTAGTCTCGGGCCGTGGTGACGAGCGGTGCCCTGCCCGGGCCATGTCTGCTGTGCGGCGGCGACCGCGGTTCGCGGGTCGACGGTGCGTGGATCTGCGCAGTCTGCGGCTGGCGGTACGGTGATGTGCCCGACGAGGACCTTCCCCTCCCCCGCATCCACGTCGTCTACTACCTGCGGTACGACCGCAGGGTGAAGATCGGCACGAGCGCACGTCCGCGGCAGCGGCTCGCCGCGATCTGGCACGAGGAGCTGCTCGCGTTCGAGCAGGGTGGCAGGCCTCTCGAGCAGCAGCGGCACCGCGAGTTCGCCGGCATCCGTGAAGGCGGCGAATGGTTCACGCTCACCGACGAGCTCGCCACTCATATCGCGGCCCTGCGGGCGGTCGGCGACCCCTGGCAGCTGTACGCGCGCTGGTTGAGCGAGGCGTTGCGCGCGTGACCCACGCGCGTTGCGCTACTGCAGCGCGGAGGTGAGCCGGGCGATGCCGTCGACGAACGTGGCCGACGCGGGCTCCTTGTCCCATTCCGCCAGCGTCAGCTGCCGTCCCGCGTCGCGGTAGCCCTGCTCGACGGCGCGCATCTGCGTGACGAACGCGCGGCCGTGCACGAGCAGGGAGACCTCGGCGTTGAGGCTGAACGAGCGGATGTCCATGTTGCTCGAACCGATCACCGCGACGTCGTCGTCGATGGAGAGGTGCTTGGCGTGCAGGATGTACGGCCCCGGATACATCCAGACCTTCACCCCCGCACGCAGCAGATCGCGGTAGTACGACCGCTGCGCATGCCACACCGACCCCTGGTCGCCGATCTCGGAGACGAACAGCTGGACGTCCAGGCCGCGGAAGCACGCCGACGTGATCGCGTACATCATCGCCTCGTCGGGCACGAAGTACGGACTCGTGATGATCGCTTTCGACCGCGCAGAGGTCACCAGGGTGAGGAACAGCCGCAGCCCGTTCTCGGCGTCATACGCCGGACCGCTCGGCACGACCTGGCACACCGGTGCGTCGGGCGAGGTGCTGACGGGCAGATCGGCGACCGGGACGCGTTCCTGGGCGCCGAGCAGCTCATCCGTCTCGAGATACCAGTCTGAGATGAAGACGGCGTTCAACGCGGTCACGACCGGGCCACTGACCCGGGTCACCAATTCCTGCCACTGCAGACCGCGCTTGAGGTTCTTCTCCGACCGGTAGGAGCGGTCGATCAGGTTCTGCGACCCCGTGAATCCGACGCGACCGTCCACGACGACGAGCTTGCGGTGATTGCGGAGGTCGGGCCGCTGATATTCCCCCTTGAACGGCCGCACCGGGAGCATATAGCTCCATGTCACCCCGATGCGATCGAGCTCGGCGAACGTCTCGTCATGCCCCACGGTGCGCCGGGATGCAATGAAGTCGGCGAGCAGTCGCACCGTGACACCCCGCTCGACCGCGCGCTCCAACGCAGCGAAGAAGCCCCGGGTGGTGGCGTCCCACGAGACGATGTAGAACTCCACGTGGACGAACCGCGTGGCGGTATCGATGGCAGCGGTCATGGCATCGATCGAATTCTGATACTCCCCGATGAGTTCCGCGGTGTTGCCGCCGAGGGCCGGCAGCGCACCCAGCACCTCGTTCTGCCGAACCAGCGGCGGGAACCACCCCTCCCATGACGCCCGATCGGTCGGGTCGTCGATGTCCTTGGCTCGCTCGGCGATCATGCGGTCGATCTCCCGCTGCTTCAGACGCCGCGCCTTCGGCAGCTTCACGTTGCCGATCACGAGGAACAGGAACACCCCGATGAACGGAATCAGGAAGATCGCGAGCAGCCACGCCATCGCCGCTGTCGGCTTTCGCTCGCGCGGGATCACGATGAGCGCGATGATGCGGATCACGAAATCCGCGATCACGAGGATGCCGCCGATGATGGCGGCCACGTTTGCGTTCACAGCGCCCTTCCTTTCCCGGCACCCCTCAGGTCGCCCAGCAGCGGGCGCACCCAGCCTGCCGGCGGGTAGGTGTCGACGAGCACCAGGCGCACCAGCAGCGTCAGCGGGATCGCGAGGATCGCGCCGATCGGCCCGAGAATGACCGCCCAGAACAGCACGGAGAAGAAGGTGATGGTCTGACTGAGTGAGACGGCGTTGCCGATCACCCGAGGCTGGATGACCGATTGCACGATCGCGTTGATCACGGCGTACACGACGATCACCGCGATGACCGTCGGCCATCCGCCCACCAGGGCGCCGAACACGATCGGCGGGATGATCGCCACGAAGTAGCCGATGTTCGGGATGAAGCTGCATAGGAATGCCAGCAGCCCCCAGATGAACGCTCCCGGCACACCGAGCAGCACCAGGGCGACGAAGTCGATGACGCCCTGCGCGAGTCCGAGCAGGGTGGTGGCGACCATGTACCTACGCACGTTCGCGGCATACGCGGACATGCTCGTGACGACCAGCGGATGGGTCTTGCTGGTCTGCGCCAGCACGGTGGCCACATGGCCGGCGTCCATCCCCAGCAGCAGCGCGATGGTGAGGAGGATGACCAGGGCCGAGCCGATGCCGGCGAGTCCGCCGATGAGGCCGCCCACGAAGTCGACCAGGACCGACGGATCGAAGTCGGCGATGAGCGCGTTGAGTTCTCGTGAGGAGATGCCGACGGACTTCAACCATGCGACCGCCTCTTCCCCAAAGCCCGCGATCTGGTCGGCGAACTGCGGCAGCAGCGCGCTGAACTGACCGAACGCGACGAGCACCGCATAGCCAAAGCCGACCAGCAGCACGACGACAGCAAGGATCACCGCCCCGGTGGCGATCCCCCGGGGCACCCGATGTCGTTCCAGCCAGACCCGCAGTGGATGCATGCAGATCGTCAGGATCATGGCGAGGAAGACCGGGGCGATGATCGACCCGAGCGCGGCGATGCCGAAGCATGCGAGGACCGCACCCCCGAGGGCGAGCAGGATGAACGCGTTGCGATGGTTGCCCGCCACGTGGTCCTCCGCTTCCGTCACGGACCGCTGTCAGCAGAAGGTAGCGAGGGGATGTCGGCCGGTCATCACTCCGAGGGGGTGAGAGGCTGCCCTACGCGTGCTCGACGTAGTGGCGCACCCGCTCGTCGCGCTCCACCAGGTAGCGGTCGTCCTCCGGGTAGAACACCGCTGACTCGATGTCGGTGCCGGCGAACGCGGCGATGGCTTCCAGCGAGTCCCATCGGGAGACGGTGGTGACCTCGGTGCGGCCATCGCCGCGGTCCCGGGTGAGCAGCCAGGCGTCGAGGTTGCCGGGCGTTGCACGATAGGCATCCATTCCGGTGCCCTTGATGTAGTCGACGTACGCATCCCGGTCCTCGGTGCGCACCGCACCCGTCCACATGCGTACGACTGGTCGGGGTTCAGTCATGAGCCAAGGATGCCGCGCCCGCGGTCTTTCGGCTACCGGGCCCCGCTCACGTAGGTCACGACACCCACGAGCAGCATCGCAAGCCCGAAGGGGACGATGAGCAGGACTGCGGCGTTCTGGTCGTTGAACAGCACGCCTGGAACGACGCTGACCACCACGACGATGCCGAGCCATCGGGGCAGCACGCCGGCTCGCACCACGGTCCACAGCAGCGTCGCCAACCCCGCCACGATGCACAGCAGTCCCACACCGACCACCACCGGCATCCAGGGAAGGTCGCCGGAGAAGTACCAGTCCTGAATCGCAACGAAGACCACAATGAGCGCAGGACCGCCGGCCGCGAGCGCGAAGCCGGTAATGAGCGAACGTGTTCGCGCGCCGGCACGACGTGCGATCAGCACGATCCCTCCCCATCCGGCCAGGATCAGGCCGGCCGCGGCCATCCCGAGCGCGGTGATCAGCGGGGGCGCCGTCCGCATCGACCGCGTATTGCACTCCGCGAGGACGCATCCCGGCGGCTCGAGGGCAAGCAGACAGGCGGCCAAGACCGCCAGGGTTCCACCGATCGCGGCTGCGGCCCCGGAGACCAGCCAAAGCGAGCGTTCCTGATTCGGGGACGTTGAGGTGGTCATGTCCTTCTCTCCCTTGCGACTCGGCATCGATTTTCAACCGCGACGATCCCGCATTCCCGGCACGCTGCGCATCGCCGTCGGGGCGTATTCCCGCAGTCCGCCCACGGGCGGGCGCACACGAGCCACTGCACCCTGGGATGTACGCGGAACTGACCCCCGCAGGGTGATGTGTCGGCGTGGAACGCGGCGCACACTGGCGACGAGATCTCGTTCTGGGAGTGTCATGGAACCTGTCACGGGATCACGGCGCCTCATCGGGGCCGCGATCACACTGGTCATCGCGTCGCAGATCTCGCCCGCCCACGCGACGGTCCCCCGTGCCGGCACCGGCGACGAGGTCGCCGGCGTGACCTGCGGGCTCACGATGGGGCGCGGCGTTCACACCATCCGCTGTGTGCGCGGGACCGCAGAGTTCACTGCGGTGCTGCACCCCGCTCGACGGGACCTGCCCGGACGATCCCTGTCCGGAACGCGAACGCCACCGCCTGCGCCCGGTCGTTGAGGCCGAGCTTGATGAAGATCCGGTGCACATGCGTTTTGACGGTCGCCTCGCTCAGGAACAGGTCCGCCGCGATCTGCGGGTTGGTCCGTCCAGTGGCGATCGCCGCGAGGACCTCTCGCTCACGGGGGGTCAATTGGTGCAGCGCTGCCGCCGCGGGCAGCGACAGTTCCGGCGACGAGGCGTACTCGTTGAGCAGGGCGCGCGTGATCGCGGGGTCGAGCCAGCCCTCACCGGAGGCCAGCGCGCGAATGGCGGCGGGCAGCACCGCGGGAGCAGAGCTCTTCAGGATGAAGCCGGCGGCACCGGCGCGGATCGCGTCACGCACGGCGTCGTCGTCGCTGAACGTCGTGAGGATCAGCACCTCCGCTCGCGCACCGGTGGCTCGGGAGAACTCCTCGGATGCCAGGGTTCGCGTTGCCGCGACCCCGTCGATCCCGGCCATACGGACATCCATGACCACGACAGCCGGTTTGGCGCGCGCCACGAGGTCGATCGCGGCCTGACCGTCCGATGCCTCGCCCACGACCTCGATGCCGGGCTCGGCGTCGAGCAGCATGCGCAGCCCGGCACGGATCAGGGCCTCGTCGTCGACCAGCACGACCCGCACGGAGTCGACGCTGCCGGTGGACGCTGCACCTGCCATCACCGCCCCAGTGTGACGCCGGATGCCGGTGACACGCCAGTACGCCGGCGGGTGGAGGACAAAGGTGAACCCGCCGCTGGATGCCGCGGGCGGACCGAGAGGGAAGGATGTCCGTCATGAGCGGACAAACGACCCTGTCACGCACGACGACGACACCCCCGCGCGTGATGCCTCCGCGCGATGTGCTCGGCGAGGCGACCGTGGCCGGCGTCGCACTGCTCATGTTCGCGGCAACGATCCTCGACTCCCCGGTGTTGCCGCGCCGCTGGGTCGAGCTTCTGCTGCTGATCGTCAGCACGGTGCCGGTGCTGTGGCGCACGCGGGCACCGGTGCCGGCGCTCGCGCTGGTTCTCGGCATGCAGACCGTGCTGTTCGTGTTCCTTGAGCCGCCGATTGCGGACGCTTCGGAGGCGGCCCTGATCGCGACGTCCGTCGCGTTGGGCACCGTCGCATCCCGCTGTTCTTTCTGGGTCTCGGTCGCTGCGCTGGTCTTCACCAGCTCGTGCATCGCGTTCTTCCTGTTGGACGGCTACCCTCCGAGCAGCGCGCCGTGGGCGTTCTTCTCCTCGGGAGCGGTCTGCTGCCTGTCGTGGGGACTCGGCAGCCTCGCGCGCGTGCACAACGCACGGATCGCGCACCTGCAGGCGGAGCAGAAGCGGGTCACCGAGATGGTGCAGGCCCAACGCGGTCAGATCGCATCGGAGCTCAACCGCATCATCGCGAGCGCCGTCACGGGGATGCTCGGCAATGCCGGGATGGCGACCCAGACCATCGAGCAGGACCCACAGCGCGCCGCTCGCGCCCTTGCGGCGATCGAGTCGACGGGGGTCGAAGCACTGAGCGACGTCCGGCGGCTCATGGGAGTGCTCCGGGACAGCCCTGCGTTCTCGTTCCACGCCGAACCGGCCACAGCCGAATCGATCGGGCGCGGGCCGATCCGTCACCGGCTCCTGCACCTGGACCGCTCCGACGTCATCATCGGAGCGGGGGCCGCCCTGCTCAGCGCCGCCGTCGCCGCGCTCTCGCTGTGGGGCGACGCCCGGTGGAGCGCGAGCGCGTTCCTCGCCGTCACCCTTTGCGTGCTCATGTGGCGCAACAGGTTCCCGGTCACGGTGTTCGCGCTCGTCCTCGTCAGCCTGGCGAGCGCCGTCCTGCTGTTCAACGCGGGCGACTTCGTGTGGGAGACATCGATCTCGCTCCTGCCCGTCCTGCTCTCATTGTTCGCCGTGTCCAGCGGTGCGCCGGTGTGGGCCTCGGTCCCCGCCCTGCTCATCGCGTGGATCTACCTCGCTGTGCCCGCGCTGGCATACCCGAGGGTGTTGACCCAGAACCTCGTCGTCATCGGCGTGATCTCTGTCACGGTGTGGGTCGGCGGCCTGCTCGCAGGTCGACGACGGCGGCGCATCGCGCGACTGGAGTCGGTGAGACAGGCCGCGGAGGCCGCCGCGGATCGGGACCGCGCGCGGCTCGCTCGCGATCTGCACGACGTGATCGGACACTCGATCACCGGGATGATTCTCCAGGCCGCCGGTGCCCGCCGCATCCTCGCCCAGGATCCGCAGCGTGCCGCCGCGGCGCTGCCCGAAATCGAGTCCGCCGGAGCTGCCGCAATGCGGGAGTTGGAACAGTTCGTGGGACTGCTCCAGGGCGCTTCGGCGCGGCATACGTCCGATCCGCCGCACCCGTCTGCCGGACTGGCCGATATCGACGCGTTGATCGCGCAGAACGGGTCGTCGCTCGGGCGGATCGAGCGCACGAGCGTCGGCGATCCGCAGCGACTGGAGCCGAGCGTGGACCTCGCCGCGTACTACGTCATCCGAGAGGCGCTGACGAACGCAGCGAAGCATGCCGGTCCCGACGCTCGGGTGGAGATCGCGGTTCGCTGGGGCGACGATCGTGTCCGACTCCAGGTCACGAGCACCCCATCAGCGAAGGTCGCAGCGCCGCTTTCCTTCGCGCTCGGGGGTGGCTATGGCCTGATCGGCGCTCGGGAACGGGCACGGGTCGCGGGTGGGGATCTGACATGGACGGCGCAGGACGGTGCATTCACCGTCGCGGCCGCCCTGCCCACGTCCCCCGTCCGGTGAGCGCGGCGCGGGTGGTCGAGTGAGCGTAGTGGGCCGCAGCGGATCGGCGACAACCGCAATGCCTGCAGAGGCCTGAGACAATGGACTCGGCCGCGATTCGTGCGGCCGACGAAAGGCTCCCAGTGAACGTCACCCACCTTGAACGGTTTGTCGCGGTGGCCGAAGAGCTGCACTTCCCGCGTGCCGCGAACGCCCTCGGCATCCCGCTCGCATCCTTGTACACCTCGATCGAGAAACTCGAAGCCGAAGTGGGACACCCGCTTTTCACCCGGGACAACGACGGAACCCGGCTGACCAAGGTCGGCGCCCTGTTCCTCGACGAAGCGAAGGAGCAGATCGCTACGGCGCCCGCGCCTGCGCCGAAGCCGGTCGTGCCCGCAGGCGGCAAGGCCAAGGCGTCCAAGGGCAAGGGCCGCACCCCGGTGGTGAAGGGGCAGCCGAAGCCCTACAAGAAGCGTCAGGGTCGCTAGCGCCCGCTACAGCTCCGTGACCTGGCCCGCTTCGACCCGCCAATGGCGGTCGGTGTGCACGGTGGCGAGCATCCGCCGGTCGTGGGTCACCAGCAGCAGCGTCCCCTCGTAGGTCTCCAGGGCTTCTTCGAGCTGCTCGATCGCCGTCAGGTCGAGATGGTTGGTGGGCTCGTCGAGCACGAGCAGGTTCACACCGCGGGCCTGAAGGAGCGCGAGACCTGCCCGCGTGCGTTCCCCCGGCGAGAGCTCATCAACGGGCCGGTTCACGTGATCGGCCTTGAGCCCGAACTTGGCCAGCAGCGTGCGCACCTCACCGGATGCCAGTTCGGGCACGAGGGCTTCGAAGGCATCCGCCAGCGGCTCGGTCCCGGTGAACAGCGAGCGTGCCTGGTCGACTTCGCCGATCTGCACGCTCGCGCCGAGGCTCGCGACGCCCTCGTCCGGCGCCTGCTGACCCAGCAGCGCGCGCAGCAACGTGGATTTGCCCGCTCCGTTGGGGCCGGTGATTCCGATGCGCTCCCCCGCGTTCACCTGCAGCGAGACCGGACCGAGCGTGAACGAGCCCTGCCGGAACACGGCACCACTGAGCGTCGAGACCACGGAGCTCGAGCGCGGCGCCGACCCGATCGTGAACTGCAGCTGCCACTCCTTGCGGGGCTCCTCCACCTCGTCGAGCCGCGCGATGCGGCTTTCCATCTGCCGCACCTTCTGCGCCTGCTTCTCGCTGGACTCCGTCGCCGCCTTGCGCCGGATCTTGTCGTTGTCGGGCGCCTTCTTCATCGCGTTGCGCACGCCCTGACTCGACCACTCCCGCTGGGTGCGCGCGCGCGAGACGAGGTCGGCCTTCTTGTCGGCGAACTCGTCGTACTTCTCCCGCTGGTGCCGGCGCAGCGTCGCGCGCTCCTCCAGGTAGGCGTCGTAGCCGCCGCCGAACACCTGGTTGGATCCCTGGGCCAGGTCGAGTTCCAGCACCCGGGTCACGCAGCGTGCCAGGAACTCGCGGTCGTGGCTGACCAGCACCACCCCGCCGCGCAATCCCCGCACGAACGCTTCGAGACGCTCGAGACCGTCCAGGTCGAGGTCGTTGGTCGGTTCGTCCAGCAGCACGATGTCAAAGCGCGAGAGCAGCAGCGCGGCGAGTCCCACGCGGGCCGCCTGACCGCCCGAAAGCGACGTCATCAGGGTCTCCTCCGGCGCGTCGCCGAGGTCCAGGCCCAGGTCGGCCAGCACGATCGGGAGGCGTTCGTCCAGATCGGCCGCACCGCTGGCGAGCCAGCGGTCCAGTGCGGTGGAGTACGCGTCGGCGGGGTCGATACCGGTGCCCTCGGCGAGCGCCGGGTCGCCGAGCGCAGCCGCTGCGGCATCCATGTCTCTGGTGGCCTCGGCGCACCCGGTGCGACGCGCGATGTACTCGGCGACGGTCTCGCCGACGATGCGCTCGTGCTCCTGCGGCAGCCAGCCGACGAAGGCATCCGCCGGTGCCAGCGTGATCGTTCCGGCCTGCGGCTCGTCGATGCCGGCGAGCAATCGGAGCAGCGTGGACTTGCCGGCGCCGTTGGCACCGACGACACCGACCACGTCGCCCGGGGCGACGGTGAGGTCAAGCGAGTCGAAAAGCGTGCGGTGGCCGTACCCGCCGGCCAGGTTGCGGGCGACGAGTGTGGCGGTCATCCTTCAATCCTGTCATCGCGACGAGGAGTCCAGTGCCGCCAGCAGCTGGTGGTTGGGCTGGCGTGACCGGCGCGGATGCCGCGTCGGTTCACCTCAGCCACAGCGGCGCGCTACGGTCAAGAAATGCCCGAATCGCTACATGGTGCTGCCGGCGCCGCAGACGCGCCCACGGTGCATGCCTCACCGGCCGCACCGATCGACGCGTCCCGCCGCGTTGAACTGACCCTCCGCAAGCCGTGGTTCGCGCTGTACGCACGTATCCGGCCGACGCTGGTCATCGCCGGGCGCGGTCAGCCGACGCAGTGGGGCGTCGGCACCTGGCAGGTTCCCGCCGACGAGACCGTCGTGCTCGGCGTGTTCCTGTTCAACCGGATTTGGCGCTTCGGGCAAGCCGAGTTCGCGATCGAGCCGGGTGATGCGCCGTCGCTGGAGTACCGGGCCCCCGCGCTGCCGTTCGGGCGCGGGCGTATTCGGCTGGGTGCCACACCGGAGATGCCGCACCGCTGACGCGCACCCCGGTGCACCGGCGGCCGGGCGCTCCTATGATGTGGGCGTGGAGACACCCAGGGCGGATGTCGTGCAAGACATCCGCTTCGCCCGTTCGGCCGACGGGGTCGGGATCGCGTACGCCGTACACGGATCCGGGCCACCGCTGCTGATCGACGCCTGCTGGCTGAGCCACCTGCAGTTCGACTGGGAGAGCCCGGTCTGGAGGCACTACCTCGTCGAGCTCGGCAAGATCGCCACCGTCATCCGCTACGACGAGCGCGGGCACGGCCTCTCCGACCGCGGCGTCACTGACCACAGCCTCCGGGCGCGGGTCGGCGATCTCGAAGCGGTGGTGGCGGATGCCGGTCTCGACCGCTTCGCCCTCATGGCGATGGCGCAGGGCGGCCCCGTCGCGATCGAGTACGCCGCCCGGCATCCGGAGCACCTCACGCGCCTGATGTTCTACGGCAGTTACTCCGGCGCCGAGGCCGCCGCGACCCCCGAGGAGCTGCAGCTGCTCGCGGCATTCGAGGCCCTCATCAAGGTGGGGTGGGCCCGCCCCACGTCGGAATTCCGCCGCGTCTTCAGCAGCATGATGATCCCCGGTGGGACCGAAGAGCAGATGCGGTGGATCGACGATCTACAGCTGCGCGCCTGCGACACAGAGACCGCCGTCATCTCCCGCGCGCAGCGGCAGGTGTCCGACTCGACGTGGCGCCTGCCCGAACTGGATCTTCCGACCCTCGTCATCCACAGCCGCGGCGACCAGATGAACGAGTTCCATCACGCCCGGCACCTGGCGGCGAACATCCGCGGCGCGCACCTGGTCGCCCTCGACAGCAACAACCATGTGGTCCTCGCCGATGAGCCGGCGTGGCCGGTGTTCCTCCACGAGGTCGCGAGCTTCATGGCACCCGACAGGCACCGCTCCCCCGACACCGTCGCGGACGACGTCGCCGGGCTGATCTCGCCCCGCGAACTCGACATCCTGCGACTCGCGGCCGGCGGCTATGACAATGACGCCATCGCCGCCGCGCTGTTCCTCTCGGTGCGCACCGTCGAGCGGCACCTGCAGAATGCCTACGCCAAGCTCGGCTTGAGCGGCCGCACCGCCCGCACCGCCGCCGTCGCGCGGCTGCTTTCCCGCACGTGACCATGTACGCGTCAGCCGCCAGCAGCCTTCCGACCGAGCGCGCTCGTTACGCGCCGGCGCCGATGTGACGCGGGCGCGTGATTCCTACCGTGGGGGTACCAACCACAACCGGAGGAACCAGATGTCATCCTTTACCAGCACCACCCGCACCGTGACCGGCACGGACGCAGACCGCGCGCTGAAGGCGAAGCACGCCGCGATGTGGGCCAGCGGGAACTACCCCGCCGTCGTCGACGACGTGGTCCACTCCCTCGGCGGCATCCTCGTCGACGCGGTCGATGTCCGACCCGGGCAGCGCGTCCTCGACGTCGCTGCCGGCACCGGAACCTCAGCGATCCCCTCGGCGCGACGCGGTGCCGACGTCGTCGCCACCGATCTCACCCCGGAACTGCTTGCCGTCGGGCGCACCGCCGCCGACGCGGAGGGGATCGCACTGACCTGGCAGACAGCGGATGCCGAGGACCTGCCGTTCCCTGACGCGGACTTCGACGTGGTCATCTCGAGCATCGGCGTGATGTTCGCCCCGCACCACCAGTTGGCGGCGGACGAGCTCATTCGGGTGTGCCGTCCCGGCGGCACCATCGGCGTGCTCAGTTGGACCCCGAACGGGTTCATCGGGCAGCTGTTCGCGACGATGAAGCCGTACGCGCCACCGCCCCCGGCCGGTGCGTCACCCGCACCCCTTTGGGGCAGTGTCGAGCACGTCCGGGAGCTGTTCGGCGACCGCGTCGAGGCCTTCGTCGCCCACCAGCAGACGCTGGCGGTCCACCGGTTCGCGGCCGGCGCGGAGTTCCGCGACTTCTTCAAGACCAACTACGGCCCGGCGATCGCGGTCTACCGCTTCATCGCCGACGACCCGGAGAAGGTGGCTGCCCTCGACGCCGACCTGGCGGCGTTGGGCGACCGGTTCCTCGCCGACGGTGTCATGCCGTGGGAGTACCTCCTCGTCACTGGAACACGCGGTTAGCAGCATGCCGTCATGATTCTCGTATTCGCAATCGTGATCCTCTGCGTGGCCGGCGTGATCGGTACGGCCCTGGCAGCCGCCCACGACTCGTTCCCGCCGATGCGGACGCTCTGGTCCTACGACACCCGTCGCCCCAGGCCGTGACGCCCGCCGGCTGAGCTGCCCGTGCCATCCGGAGCACTCAGCCGTTCGGCGTGGTCCCGAAGACGTGGAGGCCGAGTTCTGCGCTCATCCATTCGCTGGCCACAGCGCCGCGCACACTGGTGCCCCGGTCGTCGAGGGGCGGGCTGATCACGGCGGCCCCGAGCATGCCGGGCGCCGACAGCACGATCGCCCCCGACACGCTCGACTTCGCCGGCACGCCCACCCGGCGCATCCACCTGCCGGAACCGTCGTAGACGCCGCAGGTCGCCATGACCGACACGACATCTCGTGCCACATCCGCCGGCACGACCCGTTCGCCGGTGAGGGGGTTCACGCCCCCGCACGCGAGGGTGGCACCCATCACCGCGAGCGCCTCGGCATCGACGAGCACCGCGCAGGCGCGGGCGTAGACCGCTACCGCGTCGTCCGCACTGACCTGCATCGTTCCCTCGGCGCGCATGAGGTGCGCCAGCGCGTGGTTACGGTCGCCCAGCAGATGCTCGTTGTGAGCAACACCCTCGTCGGCCTCGAGCGGTCGTCCGGCGAAGGCAGAGAGGCCGTGGAGGATGCGCTCGTTCCGCTCGTCGACGCTCTCCCCGTCCACCAGCGACGCGGTCAGCAGCGCACCGGCGTTGACCATGGGGTTCGGGGGCCGACCGGTGTCGCTTTCGAGCTTGATGGCGTCGAATGCCTCGCCCGTCGGTTCGATCCCGATGCGCTCCAGCGCTTCGCCGTCGGTGTCGAGCAGGGCGAGGGCGAAGAGGAACGGCTTCACCGCTGACTGCACGCTGAACGGCACGTCGGCCTGCGCACTCGTGCGCACCGTCCCATCGGGCAGGACGAGGGCCACGGCGCACAGGTCGGGGTCCGCTGCGGCGAGCTCCGGGATGCTGTCGTTCACGGTGCCGCCCTCGTGGGCAAGCATTCGCGCGCGCAACTCGTCGAGGTCGTAGGTGTGGGGATCGCGGGAACCGCTCATCCCCCCAGCCTGTCATGCCGCACGCGCCCGGGCCGGGGCGCGTCGACGACAGCATAAGTCATGTGGCGTGGGGTGCGACAGGGTTTGCGTCGCGAGCGGTGGTGCACTGGAGTGGTGCGATGGGCAAAGAGATCGCGGCGGTGGCGCCGACAGCACCGATCGGACTGAAGCGGGCGGTGGGCACGCCGTTGCTCTTCGCCTTCATCGTGGGAGATACCCTCGGGGCGGGCATCTACACGCTCGTCGGCACGATGGCCAACGACGTCGGCGGCGTCATCTGGCTGCCGTTGCTGATCGCGCTCGTCGTGGCGCTGCTGACCGCGGGCACCTACGCGGAACTGATCACCAAATATCCGCACGCCGGTGGTGCCGCGCGCTACGTCGACCGTGCCTTCGGCATCCCGTACGTGTCGTTCCTCGTCGGGTTCCTGATGATGGCATCCGGCATCACCACCGCCGCAGCCCTGGCCAATGCGTTCGCCGGTGACTACCTGACCGCCCTCATCGACGTGCCACCGATCCCGGCGGCGATCGTGTTCATCGCCCTGCTCACCCTGATCAACCTGCGCGGTGTGCGCGAGTCGCTCGGCGCGAACCTCGTCGCCTCGGTCATCGAAGTGACCGGTCTGGTGATCGTCATCGTCGTGTGCGCGATCGTCTTCGGCAGCGGCGGCGGGGAGCCGGCCCGCATCTTCGAGTTCGCACCCGACGTTCCCCCGATCGAAGGGGCGTTCGCGGCATCCATCATCGCGTTCTTCTCCTTCCTCGGCTTCGAGGCCGCCGCGAACATGGCCGAGGAAGTGCGCAACCCCTCCAAGGCCTACCCGCGGGCGTTGTTCGGCGCGATCTTCACGGCGGCCGTGGTGTACCTGCTCATCGCGGTCGGCGCCGTCATCGTGCTGCCTCCGGAGGAACTCGCGGAGTCGACCGGACCACTGCTCGCGGTGGTCGCCGCCAGCGGCGTCGGCATCCCGTCGTGGCTGTTCAGCCTCATCGCGCTGGTCGCCATCGCAAACGGTGCGCTGCTGTTCATGGTCATGGCCAGCCGCGTCGGCTACGGGCTGGCCGAGGCGGGGCTGCTGCCCGACACCTTCGGCCGCGTGCTGCCCAAGCGCCGGACGCCCTGGGTGTCGATTCTGGTCATCGCCGGCATCACGATGGTGCTCACGGTGGTCGGAGACATTTCCACGCTCGCCGAGACGACGGTGCTGTTGCTGCTGCTGGTGTTCCTCTCCGCCAACGTCAGCGTGCTGGTGCTGAAGAAGGACAAGGTCGATCACGCCCACTTCAGGGTGCCGCGGGTTGTGCCGGTGATCGGCATCCTCGCCTGCATCGTGCTGCTTGCCCAGCAGTCCTGGACCGTCTGGATCGCCGCGGCCGCGTACGTCGCGGTCGGGTCGGTGCTGTTCCTGATCGCCCGGTACACCCGCAAGCGCAGCGACCGCAAGCGCGCCGGGGCCTAGTTCCCGGGTTTGGGGCGCGTATCGTTCCCCGAACCCCCGATTCCCCGGGTTTGGGGCGCGTATCGTTCCCCGAACCCCCGATTCCCCGGGTTTGGGGCGCGTATCGTTCCCCGAACCCCCGATTCCCCGGGTTTGGGGCGCGAATCCGGCATCGGACTCGCGCCCCGTCACGGGCGTTTAGTCTTGCGGATGCCAGATCTCCCAGACCCGCTCCGCGATCGGCCGATACTTCTCGCGCGGGCCGGCGGTGTGGGTGCCGAACCAGTGGCAGCACTCCTCGTGCACGATCGTCAGCACGTCTTCCACCGAGCGCGCTTCACCTCGTCGCGCCGTGATGGTCCGCGCCTCGGAGCGGTACTCGTCGGTGTTGAATCCGAGGTTGATCCCGACGGGGTCCTCCTCGAAGAGAAGGCGCTCGAGCCGGGCGAGGTCGCTGGGGTCGGTTTCGGGCATGGTGATGCTCCTTGGGCGCGGGAGGGCAGTTCGCGCTGCAGGTAATCGACGATCGGAGGGACGGATGCCACGTCGGCCTCGCTCACCGACTGGCTTGGACCAGCGCGTTGTAGCGGTGTTCGTCGGGAGTCACCCGTCGACGCTGTCTGTCGGGACGGAGTCGGCCGGCGGATTGTGCATGAGCTCGATCCGGATCCCGTTGTCGTCCTCGAGGAACGAGGCGTAGTACCGGTCGGTGAACCGCGGGTACTCCTTCGGCTCGCGAACGACGGCCCACCCGGCATCCGTCGCGATGCGATGCAGGCGATCGACGTCTTCGCGGGACTCGACGGCGAACGCCAGGTGCTGCCAACCGACCCGTCCATGACGATGCGGACCGGTGCCGGGCTCGCGCGCCGGCATGAGGATGAACTCCGGCTCCCCTTCGGTCCACCACGAGACCGATCCGTCGCCGTCCTGCCGGGTGAACCCGAGCGCCGACATCACCGGATCGAACTGCGTGACAGCACGGGGAACGTCATCGACGGTGACGCCCAGGTGATCGAAAACAGGCATCCGATCACGCTAGCGGATGCCATCGATGCACCGATCGGTCCGATCTGCGCGTCTCAGCGCTGGTGACGGATGCCGAAGAGGAAGTATGCCGCGGGGCCGATCCAGTTGACCAGGATCGCCGGGATCCATGCGGGCTTCGGGCCGCGCACGTCGTCCTTGTCACGCCAGGCGAGATCCCAGAACGCGAGGAAGGCGAACGCCACCTGCACCACGCTCAGCAGTCCCAGCGCGATCTTGGCACCGACAGCGAGCTCAACCTTGGACTTGGCCATTCCGATCATCTTCGATGCTTCTGGTCTCATGGGTCCCACGCTAGTCCGCGAGTCGTGCTCGCGCGCCCTCTCCTCGCTCACAGCCACACCGCCCGGCCCTGGGATGCGTCATCGACCCGTTGTACGAGCGCGTCGGTGCGGTCCTCCGGCACCTGCAGGTTCATCTCCACGTTCACGCCGTGGTGCACGTCACCGAGCACCGCGCCATGCGCGTCGAGCTCGCGGCGGATGGCCCCCTCGAACGCGTACGGCACCGTGAATCGCATCGTCTGCATCCGGATCAGCGGCACGCGCTCGGCACCCAGGAGCGCCTGAGCCACGGCATCCGTGTAGGCGCGGACGAGTCCCCCCGCGCCGAGCTTCACCCCGCCGAAGTAGCGCACGACCGTCGCCAAGACGCCTTCGAGCTCTTGGTGACGGAGCACCTCGAGCATGGGGCGCCCTGCGGTGCCGCTCGGCTCGCCGTCGTCGTTGGCGGCGGAGTGTCCGCCGGCCATCAGCGCCCAGCAGACGTGCCGCGCGTCAGGATGCTCGGCGTGCAGCTCATCGACGCGGGCGACGGCCTGCTCCCGGCCGGAGACGGGCTCGACGCACCCGAGGAACCGGCTCTTCTTGATGACCAGCTCGCTGTGGACGGGCGCGGCAAGGGTGAATGGCATGGCTCAGGGATGCGCGGGGCGATTGCGCTGCTGCTGGTGCGCTCGGTCGCAGGTCGCCTGGTCTGTCATCTGCTGCGCCCACCGTGCCAGGTGCGCATGAACGAGGTCGGGTTGGTCGATCTCTATGTTGTGGCCCGCCCCATCGAGCACGGCATACGTCGCGCGGGGAAGCCGCTGCGCGAGCGCCCATTGGTCTTGGTAGCCGACCACGGCGTCCTGCCGACCGGCCACGATCAGCACCGGGCGGTCGAAGCCGGACAGGCGGTCGTCGGGCAGCGCCGGCAACGCGTAGTTCTTCGCCAACCGCGCCATGGCGCGCACATCCGCCGCCCGAAGCCCCGGCATCACGAACTGTCGAAAACGTTCCCAGTTGTCCCGTGACTGCACGACGGTCAGCTCCGTGTATGCCTCGGCATCGGCATCACTCAAACCGGCGACGAGCGTGGCATCCTCGACCAGCACGACATGCTGCGGCGTCAGCCGGTGCTCACGCACCGAGTCCACGACCGGAGCCAGCAGCGCCATGCCGAGGCACTGCTGCGGCCTGCGTGCGACGAGGTCCCGGGCGAGCAGCCCGCCGAGCGAAGTGCCCACCACCGCGAACGGTGTCGAGCCGAGCATGTCTGCGACCGCCGCGTCGAGCCAGTCCGCGACCTCCGGCAGACCGCCCGGGGCATCCAGCGCAGGGGTGGCACCGAATCCAGGCAGATCGACGTAGAGGCGTTCCCACGGCCCGGACGCGTCGAAGGCGGCATCCAGCGCGAGCATCATCCGGTGGTCCACGCCGTTGCCATGGACGAACAGCACCGGCGTGCCGGCGCCGCGACGGACGACATGCGGGATCGGGCTCACGGTGTTTCCCGCTGCTGACATGAATACATCATGGCCGCCCGCGAGGCTCGACCACGCTCGCAGTGAATCGCGGTTCAGCGAATACGGTGTCCCGACCCCGGCGCGGAGGTGGACGCCCAGCCCTGCTCGTGGAGCCGTGCGAATCCGTCGATCAACAGGTCGAGCGCGAACGCGAACTCGGCGTCGTCGTCGCACGCTGCGCCCGCGTGCGGCGCCGTCGAGGCCATACGCACGATCGCCGGGTACGCCCCGGCGAATGCCGCCATCGCCTGGGCACGCGCGATCGGATCTTCCGGAACCGCCGGTGTAGGAAGCACGTCCCGAGTGATGCCCCACATCCTCGTACTCAGAGCGTGCATGGCGTGGTGCACGAGGTCCGCCGACAACCCGCCCTCGAACATGATCGCCATCAGCGAATCCATGTATGCCAGCACCGTGGGACTCGCCGTTGCCCGCGTCTCGATCGCGGTCTGCGCCCACGGGTGCGCGTTCATGACGGCACGGGCGGAGCGTATGCGGGCGCGCAACGCATCCTGCCACGGCAGGCCTGTCGCTGGAGCATCGATGCTTGCGACGAGCCGGTCGAGCATCCCGTCGATCAGCTGATCACGGTTCGCGACGTGCTTGTAGAGCGCCATCGGGGTCACCCCGAGCACGTCCGCGACGCGGCGCATGCTGGCACCCTCGAGCCCGAATTGGTCGGCAAAGGTGATCGCGGCATCCAGCACCCGCTCGCGATCGAGTGGGCGGCGCGGAACGGCAGTTGACACGTGTACAGCGTATACCTAAAGTGATACCGCGTCGGTGTACGGCGTATACCTTCATCGATGGGAACGCCATGACTCGACGCCCGCACTCCTACGCCCGCACGGCCGGCATCCTTTACCTCGTCACACACGTGACCTCTGTCACAGCGGTTGCCGCCTACGCCGGCGGCGCGATCGCACTCGGCGTCGTACTCGAGCTGACGCTCGCCGCCGGATGTCTCGGCACGGGCATCCTGCTGGCGCTGCTGCTGCGGTCGATGGGTCCGGCGCGTGCTGCGACGTTCGCAGGGCTGCGCGCGCTCGAAGCAGCGGTGATCGCGGCGGGCACCCTCCCGATGCTCGCGCTGACGTCGGGAGTGACTGCCCCCGCGACCGAAGTGCTTCTCGCGCTGCACACCGCCGCCTTCCTCGTCGGGCAGGGACTTGTGATCAGCGTGAACACGATCGTGTTGGGCTGGCTGCTTCTGGACGCGCGCGCCGTTCCGCGCGCGCTGGCGGCGCTCGGCGTGGTCGGCGGCGCGCTGGTGCTGGCCAGCAACACGGCGCAGCTCTTCGGGCTGATCCCGCAGGGCGGAACGATCGCGGGGCTGTGCGCCGTGCCCATCTTCGCCTTCGAGATCTGGTTCGCGATCACCCTCATCACTGTGGGACTGAGGCCGCGAAGCGCGTCACCGGCGCCGGCGCTGCCGCAGCGAATCACCGCGGGGTGATGTCGATGCCGGGCGGCGCGGCCAAGAACACCTCGTGTCCCCTTCGGCGGGTTGCACGCCGAGATACCGTGGCTGCATGGCTGAGATCGAAGGACTCGACGCACTTCTTCAGGCTCTGAATTCGGGACAGACGATCCCCGGAGGTTCGCCGCACCACGCCGCGATGCACGCCGCGAGCCAGGAGGCACTACGCATCACCGCCGAGCTCAACGGGCGCTATCACTCCCCCGAGGAAGTACGTGCCCTGATGAGCGAGTTGACCGGGATGAAGGTCCCGGCATCCTTCACCCTCTTCCCGCCGTTCAGCGCGGACTTCGGCAAGAACATCCGCTTCGGCGAGAATGTGTTCGTCAACAGCGGCTGCCGGTTCCAGGACCAGGGTGGGATCGACATCGGCGATGGATCCCTCATCGGCCACAACGCCGTCATCGCGACGTTGAACCACGACCTGTCGCCCAAGCGGCGGGCCGACATGCACCCGGCTCCCGTGATCATCGGGCGCGGCGTGTGGTTCGGGGCCAACGTGACGGTGCTGCCTGGCGTGACGGTCGGCGACGAGGCGGTCGTGGGTGCGGGGGCCGTGGTCACCAAGGACGTGCCGCCGCGCGCGGTGGTTGTCGGGGTGCCGGCGAAGCAGGTGAGCACGGTGCCAGAGGGGTGACTCTGTGCGAGTCGCTCCTGAGCCTCAGACGCCTGGGCGGATCGTCAGATCGGGGATCTGCGCGTCCCTCGGCAGATCGAGCACGGTGAGGATGCTCGTCACCACCGACGCAGGGTCGATGAAGGCGGTCGGGTCGTAATCCCGCCCTTCCTGCGCATGCACGCGCTCCTGCATCGCCGTCGCGGTGCGCCCGGGGTACACCGTCGACACCCGCACGCCGTGCGCCGCCTCCTCGGCCCGCAGGCTGTCGGCGAGCGCCTTCAGCCCGTGCTTGGATGCCGCGTAGGCCCCCCACTCGGGTGCCGCACGCAGGCCCGCGCCGGAGTTGACGAACAGCACCTGTCCCTTCGCCGCGCGCAGCGCGGGCAGCAGCAGCCGCGTCAGTTCGGCCGGCGCGACGAGATTCACGTCAAGCTGCGACGACCATGCGTCGACGGTGAGTTCGGCGACCGGGCCGAGGTCGACCACACCCGCGACGTGGAGCAGCGAGTCCAGGCGGGCGGGAAGATCGTGTCGTGCGAGCGCGGCGGCCAGGTCGCGCGGAGCCGCCAGGTCTGCCACGACGGTGTGCGCGCCCGGGAACCGCTCCCGCAGCTGAGTCGCACGGGCGTCGCTGCGTGCGAACAGGATGAGGTCGTCGCCGCGTGCATGCAGGCGCGCGGCGAGGGCGGCGCCGATGCCGGAGCCGGCCCCGGTGAGAACGTGCAGAGTCATACCCCCATCGTCACACGGCGCCCGGTCGCGGCAGGCGAAGGTCGGTGGCCCGGCTGCCGCGAGCGCTCACGCCGTGTCAGACGTTGAAGCGGAACTCCACTTCATTTCGTCCGGCATGACGCGACTAGTCGAACGACTCGTCTGTGCACTCGTCGGGGTCGGGGGGCCACGAGTCTACGCTCGGGCAAACGCTGTGCAGCCATGATCCCTCGCCCGCGTAACTGTCTTCACGGACGTCCTCCCACTTCTCTACCCCACCCCCAGGCAGCGCGCGGAACCAGCCCACCACGCGGCCACCCTCCATACCCTGCGACGTCACAACAAGCTCTGCGCCGCCAGCGCCGATGGCCCCATTGAGGCAATCGATAGCGCTGGCGGGAACTTCCTCGCCTAGTTCGAGCGTGAACTCGCCGCATGATTCCAATTCAGCTCGGTCTACGAACGCCTGCGGCGTGGAACCCGGGGTGGGCTGGACTTGGGAGTCCGCGGTGCCTGCGGTCACTGGCTCACCTATCTCAGCGGTGCACGATGTCACCAGGAGTGCTACCGCTGCCAGCGCGGACAAGAGGGTGAGTCGGTTCATCACTGTTGCCTCCTGCCTATAGGTATAGCAGTTCGGACTTTCGTCTCACACCCATAGCGTGCGACCCCGAGGGCAACCCGTTCACCGCGCCCTCCACCCCAAATACCTAACTGTGGCGGAACTCCACCACGTCGCCGTCCTGCATGACGTAGTCCTTGCCCTCGAGCCGCGCCTTACCCTTGGCGCGGGCCTCGGCGACGGAGCCGGTGGCGACGAGGTCGTCGAACGAGATGACCTCGGCCTTGATGAAGCCCTTTTCGAAGTCGGTGTGGATGACGCCCGCGGCCTGCGGCGCCTTCCAGCCCTTGCCGATCGTCCACGCGCGCGCTTCCTTGGGACCGGCCGTGAGGTAGGTCTGCAGACCGAGCGTGTCGAAGCCGATGCGGGCGAGCTGGTCCAGGCCCGACTCTTCCTGACCGGTGGATGCCAGCAGCTCGGCGGCATCCCCGGGGTCGAGGTCGATCAGCTCGGACTCGATCTTCGCGTCGAGGAACACGGCCTTCGCCGGGGCGACGAGCGCTTCGAGCTCCGCCTTGCGCGCGGCATCCGTCAGCACGGCCTCGTCGACGTTGAAGACGTAGATGAAGGGCTTGGCAGTGAGCAGCCCCAGCTCGCGGATGGGTTCCACGTCGATGTCGGCACCCGAAAGCAGCTTGCCGCGTTCGAGCGCGTCCTTCGCCGCGAGTGCGGACTCCAGCACGCTGGGGTCGATCTTCTTGCCGCGCACTTCCTTCTCGTAGCGGTGGATCGCCTTCTCGAGGGTCTGCAGGTCGGCCAACGCCAGCTCGGCGTTGATCGTCTCGAGGTCGTTCTTCGGGTCGACCTTGCCCTCGACGTGGATGACGTCGTCGTCGGCGAAGCCGCGCACGACCTGCGCGATGGCGTCGGCCTCGCGGATGTTGGCGAGGAACTGGTTGCCCAGCCCCTCCCCCTCGCTCGCGCCGCGGACGATGCCGGCGATGTCGACGAACGACACCGCGGCGGGGAGGATCCGCTCGCTGTGGAAGATCTCCGCAAGCACCTCGAGGCGCTTGTCAGGAAGGTTCACCACCCCGATGTTGGGCTCGATCGTCGCGAACGGGTAGTTCGCTGCGAGCACCTGGTTCTTGGTCAGGGCGTTGAACAGGGTGGACTTGCCCACATTGGGCAGTCCGACGATTCCGATGGTAAGAGCCACGGGACTCGAGTCTACGTGGGGGTGGCACACGCGACGGACGGCGACAATTCAGCCTGAGCGGACGGTTCGGGGGTCCCGGGGCGGCGTTTCGGCTTGTGAGGCTGAATTCCGACCCCGGGATGTTCCCGGTCGTCGCGCCTCCCACCCGCCCGAAACGAGGGGATCCGCCCAAATGCGGTCCGGATGCCGCGGCGGCACCGCATTCCGGCAGATCACCGCATCCCGGCAACCACCGAGACACCGGGCCCTGCCCGCGCTTACCCCGTGACGGCAGTACGGAAGGCCCACGTGACGTACGGCAGCGACACCACCGCGTCCCCCACGGCGCCGATCTCGTCGAACAGTTCCGCCAGGTCGCGGTCGATGCGCGCCCGCTCGGACTCGGAAGCGGTGATGATGTAACTGCGCGAGAACGCCATCGCCCGTAGCCCGTCGCGGGTCATCGGCCGCGTCCACCGCCAGCTCGCGCGCTCGAGCGCGCCGAACGGCGCCGACACCGGCGGCTCCCCCGCGGCGAGCATCTCCTCCGCGTTGCTGCCCCGCATGATCTCGGTCAGCCGCCGCACCCAGTCGACGCTCTCGTCGCGGATGTTCCACACCAGTCCCAGCACCCCGCCGGGCCGGAGCACGCGGGCGACCTCGGCCGAGGCAGCATCCGGCTCAACCCAGTGCCACGCCTGCCCGAACACGACGGCATCGACGCTCGCGTCGGGCAGCGGTAGCCGTTCCGCGCTGCCGACGAAGGTGGGAATGCCGCCGCTGGCCGCGCGGAGCGCCTCGAGCATCGCCGGATCAGGGTCGATCGCCACGACATCGGCGCCCAGATCCCGCAGGCCCCGCGTGAGCTTGCCGGTCCCGGCGCCCACATCGGCCACGCGCACGGCTCGCCCGACGATCGACGGCAGCAGCCACTGCACCGCCTCCAGCGGGTAGTCCGGGCGGCCGGCCTCGTACGTGCCCGCCGCCGATCCGAACGAGGTCGCCTGGTCGCGGTTCATGCCTCCACACTAGGCACGCGCCGCTTCTGATTCCCCCGCCCGCGGCGCGCCCTCCCCCGCCCCGCCGGGACCACAGGTGAAGGTGGAGCCGTGCCCTTGGACTTCACCGCGATCGACTTCGAGACGGCGAACTCCTCCAGCGCCTCGGCATGTGCGGTCGGGCTCACCCGGGTGCGCGGTGGCCAGGTCGTCGCCTCGGCCGGCTGGCTCATCCAGCCGCCCGCCGGTCACGACCGGTTCTTCAGCCTCAACACCGGCATCCACGGCATCTGCGCCGACGACGTCATCGGTGCCAAGAGCTGGTCGGCCCAGCTCGCCGACATCGCCGCGTTCGCCGGCACCGACGTGATGGTCGCCCACAACGCCGGATTCGACATGACCGTCATGCGCCGCGCGTGCGAGGTCACCGGCGACTCGTGCCCGCCCTACCGGTACGTCTGCAGCCTGCAGGTCGCCCGCAAGACCTACGAACTGGACTCGTACCGGCTGCCGTCGGTGGCCGCCGCAGTGGGCTTCCTCGACTTCCCGCACCACGATGCGACCGCCGACGCCCTCGCCTGCGCCCACATCATGATCGACGCCGCCGCACGTGCGGGCGTCACCGAGATCACCGAGCTCGCCGCGGCCCTCGGCCTGCGGGTGGGCCAGATCCCGGCTCCCGCCCCGGTGCCGGTTGCCGTCCCCGTCGCAGCCGTGGCTGCCGTCGCCTGAGCGTCGCGCCGCCGATGTCGGCGGCCGGTGACATCCTCGGAACATGGATGCCGCAACCCTCCCCCTTTTCCTCCTCGCCGCCGTCATGGTCGGCGTGCTGGCGGGTTGGTTCGCCGGTTCCGCCCGCGCGAGCGAGCGAGCCGGCCGCGAGCGGTCGGAGCTCGCTGCGCGCGTGGCCGCCGCAGAGACGGCACGCGACACCCTCTCCGGCCAGCTCGAGCAGCAGCGTGCGCTGCAGCGCGAACTGAGCCTGCAGGCGCGCACCGAGCAGGCCTCGCGCGACGAGCGCGAGCGGCGGGAGCAGTCGGTGCTGCGCGCCCTCGCCCCGGTGCAGGAGTCGCTGTCGTCGATGCAGCAGAAGGTGGAAGAGCTCGAACGCGAACGGCAGCACCAGTACGGCTCGCTCGCCGAGCAGCTGCGCCGCGCGCAGGAATCCGACGAGGCGCTGCGCTCCACCACCGAGTCCCTCGCCGGGGCCCTCCGGTCCAACTCCACCCGCGGGGTGTGGGGCGAGACCCAGCTGCGGCGCATCGTGGAGTCCGCGGGGCTGACCCGGTACGTCGACTTCGACCTGCAGGCCTCGATCACCTCGGATGCCGGGGCGGGCCGGCCCGACATGATCATCCGGCTCCCGGGCGGCAAGGCCCTCGCCCTGGATGCCAAGGTGCCGCTGGATGCCTACCTCGAAGCCAGCGCCATCCCCGAGACCGCGCAGGGCGAAGAGGGAGCACGCCGCCAGTCGCTGCTGGACCGGCACGTCAAGGCGGTCCGCGCGCATGTGGACGCGCTGTCGAAGAAGGCGTACTGGGCGGGGTTGGATGCCAGCCCCGAGTTCGTCATCTGCTTCGTCCCGAGCGAGTCACTACTCTCGGCGGCGCTCGCGCAGGATCCCGCGCTGCTGGACTATTCGTTCGGCAAGCGGGTCGCGCTGGCCTCCCCGGTGAACCTCTGGGCGGTGCTCAAGACCGTGGCGTACACCTGGACGCAGCAGGACGTCTCGCAGGAGGCGCGGGAGCTGCTGGCGCTGGGTACGCAGCTGTATGAGCGGCTCGGCTCCCTCACCGGACACGCCGACGACCTGCGCCGGGCGATCGAGCGCACCGTCGACACCTACAACAAGCTCGTCGGCTCGCTGGAGAGCCGGGTGCTGGTGACTGCCCGCCGGTTCCCGGGGATCGACGAGACCAAGCTGGATGCCGTCGCCGGCCCCGCCGCGATCACGAGCACCCCGCGGCGTCTCACCGCGCCGGAGTTCGTTGCGGACGACGCAGCCATCACCGCGGAAGCCCACCTCACCGCCGACCTCGGCGATGTGCGGGAGCGCGTGGCCCCCGACGCTTCGCTGTAGCGAGGCCTGTTGACAGCCGTAGTGACAGCCGGTTCGGGTCAGAACCCGCCGGGGAACAGCGTCATGAGGCCGATGATTCCGAAGGAGACACCGAGGAAAGCACCGATCATCCACCATGCGCTCACCTGGTGACCGTCCGGCGTGCGGCGCCGGAACAGCACGTCGGGGCGACGAGACGGGTCGGTGGTGACCACGACATGGGGCTGGGTGGCCGGACGGCCGTGTGCCTGAGTGCTCATGCGGGGATCCCCTCGGGACTCGGAACGATGATCTGCATCATCGTCGACACCGCTTCTCATTCTGCCAGAGACGTTGCTGAAAGAACGGTCACAGAGAGGTCACAGGTGCGGCGCGGCGCCGACCGACGTCAGAGCCACTTCGAGGTGAGGTGCTCCGAGTTGATGCGGCGGAGCGTCCCCGATGCGCCGCGGATCACGACCGATTCGCTGTAGATGAATCCGCCCTCGCGGCGGACGCCCGCGACGAGTTCACCGTTGGTCACGCCGGTGGCGACGAAGATGGTGTTCTTGCCGCGCACCAGATCGTCGGCCTCGTACACCTCGCCGTTCACCTTCAGGCCGGCATCCGCGCCCTTCTGCTTCTCGTCGTCGTCCCGCGGCCACAGCCGTCCCTGGATGTGACCGCCGAGCGCCTTGATGGCACACGCGGTGACGATGCCCTCCGGGCTGCCGCCGATCCCGACGCACATGTCGGTGCTCGCGTTGTGCCGGGCAGCGTTGATGCCGCCGGCGACGTCGCCGTCACTCATCAGGCGGGTGCCGGCGCCGGCCTCGCGGATCTGCTCGATCAGGTCGTCATGACGGGGGCGGTGCAGCACCGACACCACCATCTCGTCGACCGGCTTGCCCAGCGCCTTGGACAGCAGCCGGATGTTCTCGCCGATGGGGAGACGGATGTCGACGACGCCGACACCGGCAGGCCCGGTGACCAGCTTGTCCATGTAGAACACGCTGGACGCGTCAAGCATGGTGCCGTGGTCGGAGACGGCCAGGACCGACAGCGCGTTGTTGCGGCCGGCGGCCGTCAGGGTCGTGCCGTCGATGGGGTCCACGGCGACGTCGCACTGCGGGCCACGCCCGGTGCCGACGTGCTCGCCGTTGAACAGCATGGGCGCGTTGTCCTTCTCACCCTCGCCGATGACGATCACGCCGTCGAAGTTCACGGTGGTGAGGAACGCGCGCATCGCATCGACGGCGGCACCGTCGGCGAGTTCCTTCTTGCCGCGGCCGATGAAGGGCACGGACCGGATCGCGGCAGCCTCCGTGGCACGCACCAACTCCAGCGCCAGGTTGCGGTCGGGGTGCAAAGGACTCATATCCGCGGTAAGACTCACCATGTAGGCCAGCCTATTGCCGCAGGTCCTCGCGCACAGGCCCCTCCGGTGGGGTGGCGCACGAAGGAAGTGGGGTTCTTTCGCCCCCGGCAATTGCGCCCGCCGGCCCTATTCGCACGGCGCTCCCCAGGACCGCGAGGACCCCCTTCGCTAGAGTGGACGTGAACACCCGCCGACTTTTAGGAGCAGACATGCCCGTCGCAACCCCCGACCAGTACGCCGAAATGCTGGACCGCGCGAAGTCCGGCGGCTTCGCGTACCCGGCGATCAACGCCGCCAGCTCGCAGTCCATCAACGCCGTGCTGCAGGGGCTCACCGAGGCCGGATCCGACGGCATCATCCAGGTGACCACCGGTGGCGCCGACTACTTCGCCGGCCACACCGTCAAGGGCCGCGCCACCGGCGCGATCGCCATGGCGAAGTTCGTGACCGAGGTCGCCAAGAACTACCCGATCACGGTCGCGCTGCACACCGACCACTGCCCCAAGCCCGCGCTGGACGACTTCCTGCTGCCGCTGATCGCCGCCTCCGAAGAAGAGGTCAAGGCCGGCCGCAACCCGATCTTCCAGTCCCACATGTGGGACGGGTCGGCTGTGCCGCTGGCGGAGAACATCGAGATCGCCAAGTCCCTGCTCCCCCGCATGAAGAACATCAACGCCATCCTCGAGGTCGAGATCGGCGTCGTCGGCGGCGAAGAGGACGGTGTCGCCCACGAGGGCACCAACGACGCGCTGTACACCACCACCGGCGACGTCGCGCAGGTCGTCGAGGCCCTCGGTCTCGGTGACGCCGGTCGCTGGATCGCCGCGCTCACCTTCGGCAACGTGCACGGGGTCTACAAGCCCGGCAACGTCAAGCTCAAGCCCGAACTGCTCGGCGAGATCCAGGAGGGCATCGCCGCCCGCTTCGGCACCGGCCCCAAGCCCCTGGACCTCGTCTTCCACGGCGGCAGCGGCTCGACGTCCGAGGAGATCGCCCTGGCCGTGGCCAATGGTGTGGTCAAGATGAACATCGACACCGACACGCAGTACGCGTTCACGCGTTCGGTTGCCGGGTACATGTTCCAGAACTACGACGGCGTGCTGAAGATCGACGGCGAGGTCGGCAACAAGAAGGCCTACGACCCGCGTGCGTGGGGCAAGGTCGCCGAGTCGGCGATGGCCGTGCGCGTCGTCGAGGCCACGCGTCAGCTCGGCTCCGCCGGCAAGTCGCTCGGCGCGTAACACCGCTGCTTCTTCACCACCACGGATGCCTCGACCCTGCCGGGTCGGGGCATCCGTGTTTTCAGCGGATGCCGCGGATCACGTCCACAATCGTCGGTGCCCCGGCCGGCACGCTCACCACGGTGATCTCATCGCCGGCCTGCACCCGCCCGGTCTTGACGACCTTGAAGTACGGACCCGGCCGCTCGGCCTGTGCGAAGCGCTTCACCCACCCGGATTCCTCCTCGCCGCCCACCCAGCGGGCGAACGTCTGGCAGGGGGTGCGGGGCATGGTCACCTCGAGCACGACGTCCTGCCCGATCTGCCACCGTTCGCCGACGCGTGCGGCGTTCACGTCGATGCCTTCGGTGCGCAGGTTCTCACCGAAGAAGCCCGGGGCGAGCGGCCGATTCAGTTCGCCTTCCCAATAGGAGGCATCCTCCTGCGCGTACGCGTAGACGGCCTTGTCCAGCCCGCCGTGATGCTTGCGACTGGCCTGCACATCGGCGTAGACGCCGTACAGGCCGATGCGCACCGCGCCGGCCGCCGGACGCTTGTCGATCGCGGTGACCCCCACCGGTCCGGCGTCGGGGCGCAGGGCGTGAACGGAGCAGACGGCGACAAGGCTCGGCATCGGCTCAGCCTAGAGCCTCGGCGTCAGCCCGAGACGGTGCGTTGCAGTGCCTCCCACGCGGCGGGGTCGTTAATGATCGGGATCACCATGAGCGTGCCCGAGACGAGGTTGCAGACGATGCCGCCGACCAGCGGCATCCACCAGGTGAGGCGGCCTGCCCGCAGGCTCCGCCATGACACCCACGCCGTCAGCAGCCACCCGATGACCAGCACCGACGCACCGGCGATCCCCCAGGCGCGCACGCCCTCCGGTTCGGCCAGCTGAGCGTCGACGCCGAGGGTCTGGAACAGCGTCTGCGCGAACGTGCCGACATCGATCATCTGCGGTGCAGAGACCAGTACCGTCAGCAGTCCGTAGCCGAGCAGGATGACCGTGATGATGCGGTCGGCGGTGCGCGTCGGGCGCGCGGCCGAGGTGGTCGCCGGTGCCGCGGGCACGGCGTGGTCTGACGCGACGGCCTCCGGCGACACGCCGGCTTCCAGAGCGTCGGTGGCATCCGGCCGCGCGATGCGCGCGCGCTGCTCTTCGGGGGTCGCGTACTCGCCGTACTGCGGGCGCGGACGCGGATCGACGTCACTCACGGTCGGTTCCGTCCACCCAGAGCGCGCTCGTCGCGCTTGCCCGAGGCATCCTGACGCAGTTCCTTCGGCAGCGAGAAGATGAGGTCCTCCTCGGCGGTGCGCACTTCCTCCACGTCGCGGTAGCCCGCACCGGCGAGGTCCTCGAGCACTTCCTGCACCAGCACGTCCGGCACCGATGCGCCGCTGGTCACGCCGACGGTCTCGACGCCGTCGAGCCATTCCTGCTTCACTTCGTGCGCGTAGTCGACGCGGTAGGCCGCCTTGGCGCCGTACTCCAGCGCCACTTCGACCAGGCGCACGCTGTTGGAGGAGTTCGCCGAACCCACCACGATCACCAGATCCGCACCGACGGCGACCTTCTTGATCGCCACCTGGCGGTTCTGCGTCGCGTAGCAGATGTCGTCCGAGGGCGGATCCTGCAGCTCGGGGAACCGTTCGCGCAGGCGTCGCACCGTCTCCATCGTCTCGTCGACCGAGAGCGTCGTCTGCGACAGCCACACGACCTTCGACGGGTCGCGCACCTGGACGCGGTCAGCGTCGTCGGGCGAGTTGACGATCGTGACGTGCTCGGGCGCCTCACCGGCGGTCCCCTCGACCTCTTCGTGGCCGGCGTGACCGATCAGCAGGATCTCGAAGTCGTCGCGGGCGAAGCGCACCGCCTCGCGGTGCACCTTCGTCACGAGTGGACACGTCGCGTCGATCGCCTGCAGGCCGCGGTCGGATGCCGCAGACACCACCGCCGGCGACACACCGTGGGCGCTGAAGACGACGTGAGACCCGGGCGGCACCTCGTCGACTTCCTCGACGAAGATCGCGCCCTTGGACTCGAGTTCGGTGACGACGTGGATGTTGTGCACGATCTGCTTGCGCACGTACACCGGCGCGCCGAAGCGCTCCAGCGCCTTCTCCACAGCGATGACGGCGCGGTCCACTCCCGCGCAATAGCCGCGGGGCGATGCCAGCAGCACCCGCTTGCGTCCGGCCACCGGCCTATCCTGGAGAAGGCCACGCCGCCCCGGCACACGGGGTATGGGCAGTCGAACTGCTGAGGTGCTCACCCCTTGATTCTAGGAGTCAGCGCCTGAGCATCGGCCGGTCACCGCGACGGAAGAGGCACATGACGACGTTCGAACCCGCACCGGGGCAGACACCACCGGCCGATGCCGTGCATCCCGGCTCGTCCTCACCCGAGGCGCCCACGTCGGTGTCGCGGCTGAACGAGACCATCCGCGACTTCGTGCAGAAGTGGGGCGCGGTGTGGGTCGAGGGCGAGATCACCTCGTGGAACGTCCGCGGCGGCAACGTGTTCGGTCGCCTCAAGGACGTCTCCTCCGACGCCTCGCTGTCGTTCCGGCTGTGGTCCACGACCCGGCAGCGCATCCCGTCCGACATCAAGTCGGGCGACCACGTGGTGGCGTGCGTCAAGAGCGAGTTCTACGTCAAGACGGGCGATTTCAGCTTCATCGTCTCGGCGATGAAGCACGTGGGCCTGGGCGATCAGCTCGAGAAGCTCGAGCGCCTGCGCACCAAGCTGCGCGCCGAGGGTCTGTTCGACGCGTCCCGCAAGCGGCCGCTGCCGTTCCTGCCGCACCGCATCGGCCTCATCACCGGGGAGCGCAGCGACGCCGAGAAGGACGTGCACCGCAACGCCGAGCTGCGCTGGCCGGCGGTGAGCTTCCGCACCATCCACGTCGCCGTGCAGGGTGAGCGGTGCGTCCCGGAGACGGTCGCCGCCCTCCAGCAGCTCGACGCCGACCCCGAGGTCGACGTCATCGTCATCGCCCGCGGCGGCGGCGACCCGCAGACGCTGCTCGGCTTCAGCGACGAGGCGCTGCTGCGGGCGGTCGCTGCGGCATCCACCCCCGTCGTCAGCGCGATCGGGCACGAGAACGACCACCCGCTGCTGGATGACGTGGCCGACCTGCGCGCGTCGACGCCCACCGATGCCGCCAAGCGCATCGTGCCGGACGTCGCCGAACAGCGCGCCGTCGTGCGCCAGCTGCGCTCGCGAGCCGGCAGCCGGCTGACCCAGCGCATCGGCCACGACATCGCGCAGCTGCAGCAGCTGCGGTCGCGCCCGGTGCTGCGGGAGCCGGAGACCATGCTCACCAGCCGCGCGCAGGAGCTGTGGTTCCACACGTCTCGTGGCCGCGAGATCGTCGAGCGTCGGGTGGATGCCGCGATGCGCGCCACCTCGGAGCTGCGGGCGTCGCTGCGCGCGCTGTCCCCCGCCGCGACGCTGTCCCGCGGCTACGCCATCGCGCACCTGCCGGCCGGTGTGATCGTGCGGGATGCGGCGCAGGCACCGGCGGGCACCGAGGTCACCGTGACCGTCGGCCGGGGTTCGTTCACCGCCGACTCGCAGGGCGAGGTGCTCGAGTCGGCCACGGCGGGCCTGCCGGAAGGGGCGAACTAAGATGGAACGCATGACAGCCAGCGACGACGCAACCGACGTCGCCGCCCTCTCGTTCGAGCAGGCGCGTGACGAACTCGTCCGCGTCGTCGCCGAACTGGAGCAGGGCGCGCCGACCCTCGAACAGTCGCTTGCCCTCTGGGTGCGCGGCGAAGCCCTCGCCGCCCACTGCGAGCAGTGGCTGCTCGGCGCGAAGCGCCGTCTGGACGCGGCACGCGCCGAGGTTCAGGCACCCGAGGCGTCCTGATGGCCGCCTCCCCCCGCATCGTCGCCGAACTCGGGCGACCCGAAACGCCGGAAGAGACCGCCGCCCGCAAGGCGGAGTCCTCACGCCTCCACCGCAACAGCCGCACGATCCGCAACGGCGTCGCCGCGCTCCTGGTCACCCTCGGGGTGGTGCTGGTGGTCGTCATCGGCGTGCCGCGAGGCACGGCGCCGCCGGCCGAACCGATCGATGTCGCCGCCGAGGCCGCCGAAGCGCAGACCGCGCTGGATCGACCGGTCATCGCCCCGGACACCCCCGACGACTGGTCGGTCAACCGGGCGACCGTCGACGGCGAAGACGGCGTGCAGGCGTGGACCGTCGTGTACGCCCCGCCGCAGGGCTTCGTCAACGTGGCTCAGGGGTTCGACGCCGACGAATCCTGGCCGACCCGCGTGCTCGCCGGCAGTTCCGCGACCGGGAAAGCCACGATCGACGGCGTCGAGTGGACCGTCTACGACATCTCCGATCCGGACGAAACGGCGAACATCTCCTATGCGCTGAGCACGCCTGCCGGAACGGACACGGTCATGGTCTACGGTGCGACCGACGCCGGCACCGCCGCCGAGGTCGCCGAGAGCCTCACCGACGACGTGCGCCGACTCCGTGAGGACGCACCGTGACCGCCGAATCCGCCCGGCCGGCTCCGCAGGAGGCCTGGGAGGAGATGCAGCGGGGCAATGCGCGCTTCGTGGCCGGTGAGCCGCGGCATCCGCGTCAGGACGTCGAGCGCCGGCACGAGACGGCAGGCTCGCAATTCCCCCGCGCCGCGCTGTTCGGCTGCTCCGATTCCCGGCTAGCAGCCGAGATCATCTTCGACGAGGGCCTGGGCGACCTGTTCGTCATCCGCAACGCCGGTCAGGTCATCTCCGAGTCCGTCGTCGGGAGCCTGGAATACGCCGTCGCCGTGCTCGAGGTGCCGCTGATCGTCGTGCTCGGCCATGACGCGTGCGGCGCGGTGCGCGCCGCGATCGACTCCACAGCCTTGGACGCGCCCCTGCTCCCGGTGCATGTGTGGCGACACATCGCCCCGATCGTGCCCATCGCGCGTCGGGTGCTGCTGCAGGGTGCCGACGCGGGCGTCACGCCCGCCACCGTCGACGCCGAACAGGTGGGACGCGAGCACCTGCGGGAAACGATCGCTGCGCTGCTGAAGTCGTCCGAGCTGATCAGCGAGGCCGTGGCCGAGGGCCGCGTCGCCGTCGTCGGCGCGAACTACCGACTGGCCGAAGGCACCGCCATCCCCGACGTGATCGTCGGCGCGGTCGTCGCCGACGCCTGACCAGAACTCTCAAAGCAAGGAAACGAGGACGTGACCGCCATGGCAGACATCGAATACCGGATCGAACACGACACGATGGGTGAGGTGCGCGTGCCCAAGCACGCGCTGTACGCCGCGCAGACCCAGCGAGCTGTCGAGAACTTCCCGATCTCCGGCAGCGGTCTGGAGTCGACGCAGATCGCCGCGCTGGCGCGCATCAAGAAGGCCGCAGCGCTGGCCAACAAGCAGCTGGGCACGCTCGACGGTGCCATCGCCGACGCGATCGCGGCTGCCGCGGATGACGTCATCACCGGCCAGTACGACGAGCACTTCCCGGTGGACACCTACCAGACCGGCAGTGGCACGTCGTCGAACATGAACATGAACGAGGTGCTCGCGACGCTGGCGACGGCAAAGCTCGGTGCACCGGTGCACCCGAACGACCACGTCAACGCGTCGCAGTCATCCAACGACGTCTTCCCCACCTCGGTGCACATCGCTGTCACCCAGGCGCTCATCGACGACCTCATCCCGGCGCTGGACCACCTCGCCGTGGCACTCGAGGCCAAGGCCGAGCTGTGGAAGGACGTCGTCAAGGCCGGCCGCACCCACCTGATGGATGCCACGCCCGTCACCCTCGGACAGGAGTTCGGCGGCTACGCCCGCCAGATCCGCCTCGGCATCGAGCGCGTGCAGTCGGTGCTCCCCCGCGTCGGCGAGGTGCCCCTGGGCGGCACCGCGGTCGGCACCGGCATCAACACCCCGCTGGGGTTCCCGCAGCAGGTCATCGCGCTGCTGGCATCCGAAACCGAGCTTCCCATCACAGAGGCCAAAGACCACTTCGAGGCACAGGCCAACCGGGACGCCCTCGTCGAGGCATCCGGGGCTCTGCGCACCATCGCGGTGTCGCTGACGAAGATCAACAACGACCTGCGCTGGATGGGCTCGGGCCCCAACACCGGGCTCGGCGAACTGAACATCCCCGACCTGCAGCCCGGCTCGTCGATCATGCCGGGCAAGGTCAACCCCGTCGTGCCCGAGGCGACGCTGATGGTGTGCGCCCGGGTGATCGGCAACGACGCGACCGTGGCGTGGGCGGGCGCATCCGGCTCGTTCGAGCTGAACGTCGCGATCCCGGTCATGGGAACGGCGCTGCTGGAGTCGATCCGGCTGCTGTCCAACGCGATGCGCGTGCTCGCCGACAAGACCATCGACGGCCTTCAGGCCAACGTCGAGCGTGCCGCGGCGTTCGCGGGCATGTCACCGTCGATCGTCACCCCGCTGAACAAGCTCATCGGGTACGAAGCAGCCGCCAAGATCGCCAAGCACTCGGTGGCGCAGGGCATCACCGTCCGCGAGGCGGTGATCGAACTCGGATACGTCGAGCGTGGTGAGATCACCGAAGCGCAGCTCGACGAAAAACTCGACCTGCTCTCGATGACCCGCCCGGGTTGATAATCGGAGGGTGAACCGCACGCCACGGCACGGCCGCGCGCAGCGTCGCATCCTGGGGATCGTCCTCGGGGTCGGCGGTGCCGGTTTCGTGATGGCCGGCGCCGTGGGGGCCGTCATCCTCGCGGCCGACGGCGCGACCGAGCCCACCCGGCTGCTGATCGCCGGCGGCGTCTACCTACTGGCCGCACTCCTCGCCCTCGCCGCCATCGGCACCGCGTACTGGCTGGCGGTGCAGCCCGATGCCGATGCGCCGCCGGCCGAAGGCGACGCGGCCGAGCAGTCGGAGGCATCCTTCGACGCGCAGCGGCGCCTGCTGGACGATGTGCGCCACGAACTGAAGACGCCGATCACGATCGTGCGAGGACATCTGGAGACGATGAACCCCGCCGATCCCGCCGATGTCGTCGCTGTCCGCGACATCGGCATCGCCGAGCTTGACCGCATGACCCGGCTCGTCAACGACATCGACCTGCTGGCGGCGGTGGATGGGGATTCCTACTCGTTCTCCTTCATCGACCTCGCCGCCCTCACACAGCGCGTCGGCGAGCTCGTCTCGGTGATCCCGAACCACTCCTGGACCATCGAGCATCGCGGCACCGGCCGCATCCGCGCCGATCACGACCGGCTGCTGCAGGCCTGGCTGCAGCTGGCGGACAACGCCGCCAAGTACACTCCCGACGGCACCCCCGTCGAGATCGGCAGCGCGATGCACTCCAGCGGCGCGCAGCTGTGGGTGCGCGATCACGGCCCCGGCATCCCCCCTGCCTCCCGCCACCGGATCTTCCGCCGCTTCGACCGCGCCGCCGGCAGGCGCAGCG
Organism: Microbacterium sp. zg-B96; assembly: GCF_030246865.1. Classification (NCBI taxonomy): domain Bacteria; kingdom Bacillati; phylum Actinomycetota; class Actinomycetes; order Micrococcales; family Microbacteriaceae; genus Microbacterium; species Microbacterium sp. zg-B96. The sequence goes on from NZ_CP126738.1 coordinate 2,037,550, forward strand.
TCGGCGGGTCGGGGCTGGGGCTGGCGATCGTCGACACGATCGCCCGCGCGCACGGCGGGCACTGTACGGTGGCGGACACACCCGGTGGCGGCGCGACGTTCACCATCGCCGTGCCGTTGGGCACCGGCGCCGCCCCACCCGCACCCGTACGCGCCGGCGACGTCGTGCTGCAGAGAGAGGCAAGCGCATGACCCGCATCCTGGTCGTCGACGACGAGCCTCACATAGCCGCGCTCGTCGGGCGCGCCCTGACCGCGGAGGGGCACGACGTCGAGGTCGCCGACAACGGGCCTGACGCGCTGGTGCGCGCCGTCGACCCCGACGTGGATCTCGTCGTGCTCGACGTGGGCCTGCCCGGCATGGACGGGATTGAGGTGCTGCGGCGACTGCGTGCGTCCGGGTCGACGGTCCCGGTCATCATCCTCACTGCGCGGTCGGGCACCCGCGACACCGTGGACGGCTTGGATGCCGGGGCGAACGACTACGTCTCCAAGCCGTTCGTCGTGGCCGAGCTACTGGCGCGGGTGCGCTCACGGCTGCGCGAGAGCGCCGCAGCGGCCGGGGTCATCGTCCGCGGCGAGGTCACCCTCGACGTGCTGGCCCGGCGGGCCACGATCGACGGCCGCGAAGTGGACCTGTCGGCACGCGAATTCGCCCTCGCCGAGCAGTTCCTGCGTCACGCCGGCGATGTCCTCAGCCGCGAGACCCTCCTCAGCCGGGTGTGGGGGTTGGACTTCGATCCCGGTTCCAACGTCGTCGACGTGTACGTGCGGTACCTGCGGGCGAAGTTCGGCGCCCATCGCATCAGTACCGTGCGCGGCGCCGGCTACCGCTGGGAGTGAACCGCGGCCCGGGCAGCCGAGAACCCTCGGGCGTTGAGCGCCGAGGGTTCTCGTGAGGCGAAGCTGGGGGTCTTCGCGCTTGCCGCTTAAGCGGTAACCCTATGTTCACGCATGCGGGCGCTCGATGGGAGTCCTCAGCGATGAGATTATTCTCATGCGGTGCCCTCGATTCAGCCCATTTCCGCCGCTTCCAGCAGGTCTGTCACGAGGGCCGCGATCGCGGAGCGCTCCGAGCGGGTGAGGGTGACGTGACCGAACAGGTCGTGCCCCTTCAGCGTCTCGATCACCGACGCGATGCCGTCGTGGCGGCCCACGCGCAGGTTGTCGCGTTGCGCCACATCGTGGGTGAGCACGACGCGGGAGTTCTGTCCCACCCGGCTGAGCACCGTCAGCAGCACGTTGCGCTCCAGTGACTGCGCCTCGTCGACGATCACGAAGGCGTCATGCAGCGAGCGGCCGCGGATGTGGGTCAGCGGCAGCACCTCGAGGATGCCGCGGGCGATGACCTCTTCGACGACGTTGCCCGAGACGATCGAGCCGAGGGTGTCGAACACCGCCTGCCCCCACGGGTTCATCTTCTCCTGCTGGTCCCCCGGCAGATAGCCGAGCTCTTGTCCGCCCACAGCGAACAACGGGCGGAACACGATGATGCGCTTCTGCTGCTGTCGCTCGAGCACCGCCTCCAGCCCCGCGCACAGCGCGAGCGCCGACTTGCCCGTGCCTGCCCGGCCGCCCAGGGACACGATCCCGACCTCCGGGTCCAGCAGCAGGTCGATCGCAATGCGCTGCTCGGCGGAGCGGCCGTGCAGGCCGAACACCTCCCGGTCACCGCGCACCAGCCGGTATCCGCCGTCGCCGGTGACGCGGCCGAGCGCTGATCCCCGCTCGGAATGGATGATCAGGCCGGTGTTCACCGGCAGCCCCGCCACCTCGTCGCTCGTGGCGATCTCCGTCTCGTACAGGTCGCTGATATCGTCACCCGAGACATCGAGTGTGGAGATGCCCGTCCAGCCGGAGTCGACGGCCTGCTCGGCGAGGTATTCCTCGGCGGGAATGCCGAGGGACGCGGCCTTCACGCGCATCGGCAGGTCCTTGGACACCACCGTCACTTCCTGCCCCGCATGTGCGAGATGCAGTGCGACGGCGAGGATGCGGGTGTCGTTGTCGCCGAGGCGAATGCCCACCGGCAGGATCGACGGGTCGGTGTTGGTCAGTTCGACCCGCAACGTGCCGCCGGTGCCGACCGGCACGGGGAAGTCGAGCCGGCCGTGCTCGACACGCAGCTCATCGAGGTGGCGCAGCGCCTGCCGGGCGAAATAGCCGATCTCCGGATCATGGCGTTTGCCCTCGAGCTCGGTGATCACGACGACAGGGATGACGACCGAATGCTCCGCGAAACGGAAGAAGGCTCGCGGATCGCTCAGGAGCACCGACGTGTCGAGCACGTAGGTACGAAGATCCTGATCATCCGCGATGGCGGTGTGTGCGATCCGGCCCTGCTGCTTGTGTGGTGCTCGTGTGGTCACAACCCACTCCCGACCCGGGTGCTTTCCCGGCAGTCGCGAGTCGACCAGGGGTCACGAGTCGCGATCCTGGAGGCCGACCCGAACGGGCGCCTTGCCCGATGGCATCAAGGTACGTCGCGTGTGTCACCAGGACGTTTCCGACACGCCCGCACACTGTGACGTTGAGGTGATGTTCACCCGTGTCTGCGGGAGCCGGCGAACTCCGCCAGCGCGTCCGTGAGCAGGCGCACCGACTCGGCACCGGTTCCGGCGTGCGCGCCGATGCGCACGAGCCCGGAGCGAAGCGACGCCGCGATGCCGTGGTTGGCCAGCGCTGCGGCCAGCGGCGCGGTGTCATCGGGCGACGGCGCCAGCGACACGATGCCGGCGTGACGCTGGCGGTTGCGCGGCGTGACGATCGGCAGACCGAACTGCTCGGCGACCGTGGCGATGTCATCCGCCCGCTGGCGGACGACCTCGGCGATCTGCGCGACCCCGACGTCGCGCACATCGCGCACGGCCGTCGCCAGCCGCGCGGTCGCGAGGTGGTCGGGGAAGGTCACCGAGAACGCCTGCGCGCCCTCAACAGGGGACGAGACCGGGAAGGTCCCGAGCACACCGCCGGCCGCGGCGAACCCCGACAGCACCGGCGTGATCCGCTCCAGGGCGCGATCGGAGAATGCGGCGAAGCCGGTGCCCCGCCCGGCCCGCAGCCACTTGTAGCCGTTGGCGACCACGACGTCCGCGGCACCCCAGTCGGCGTCGACGACGCCGAAGCCCTGCATGGCATCCACGATCAGCAGCCGGTCCCCGATCACATCGCGCAGCGCGGTCAGATCGGCGAGATAGCCGGTGCGGTAATCCACCACGCTGACGGCGACCGCGGTGGTGTCGTCGGTGAGCCCGTCGCGGATGGCCTCGGGCGTGACGAATCCGTCCGGGATGTCGAGCCATTGGGGTTGTGCACCGCCGAGCGCGCTCGCGCGCTGCGCCGTAACCGTGAGACTCGGGAACTCGCGGGACGACATCAGCACCGCACCGGACAGCCCGTACATGGCCTGCTGCAGACCGTGGGTGGTCGACGGCTGCAGTGTCACGCGCTCAGCGGTCGTGCCCAGCAGATCCGCCAGCAGCGCGCGGGCCTCGTCGGCGCGCGAGAAAACCAGATCGATGCCGCTGGGGCGCCCCGCGCTCAGCAGCTCGGCATCGGCGTGCGCCTCTGCGCGCACCGACGGGGACAGCGGCCCGAACGCGGCCCAGTCGAGATACCCCGGCTCCGCGTCGAACGAATCCAGAAACGACTCCAGCCCGGTCATCCCGACATCCTCTCACGCCGCCCGGTGTGAGAACGGGCACCCACTCACCCGCCGTAGCGGCGGTCGCGCGTGGCGTAGTCCCGGATGGCTCGCAGGAAGTCCACTTCGCGCAGATCCGGGCCGAGCGCCTCGACGAAGTAGAACTCGCTGTGGGCGGACTGCCACAGCAGAAAATCGCTCAGCCGCTGCTCGCCCGACGTGCGGATCACCAGGTCGGGGTCCGGCTGTCCCCCGGTGTAGAGGTGCTCGCCGATCTGCTCCGGCGTGAGGCTGGCCGCCAACTCCTCCAGCGACCCGCCGTTGTCGTCGTGCTGGGCGATGATGCTGCGCACCGCGTCGACGATCTCGCTGCGACCGCCGTACCCGACCGCGAGGTTCACGTGCAGTCCGGTGTTGTCGCGCGTTCGTGCGTCCACGTCAGCGAGCACTCGGGCCAGTTCCGGCGGCAGCAGGTCGGTGCGTCCCACCGGTCGCACCCGCCAGCCGGGTTCGTGCGAGAGTTCCTCGGCGAGTTCGGCGATGATCTCGATGAGGTCGGAAAGTTCTTGCGAATCGCGCTTTTTCAGGTTGTCGGTGGACAGCAGGTACAGCGACACCACCGGGATCTTCAGCTCGTCGCACCAGCGCAGGAACTCGTGCATCTTCGCCGCTCCGGCACGGTGGCCCTGCGCCGCGCTGGGATATCCCAGCTGGCGCGCCCAGCGACGGTTGCCGTCGATCATCATCGCCACATGGTGAGGCACGGTCGCACCGGCCAACTGACGACGCAAGCGGGAACTGTACAACCGGTAGAGAAGGCCACGCCCCTCGTTCGCCCCGCGCATCGTCACGCTCTTACGCTAGCGCTCTTGCCCGAGGGGAACATGTGCGAAGCCGCATGTGAGCGCGCGTACGCTTGAACACGTGGCCCGACGCATCAGAACCGAGGGCGCCGAGATGCCCGAACTCCCGCTCATCGACGCTGCCGCTGCCAGCGCGCACGCGGAACTCAAGCCGACATGGCGCGGCTGGATCCATGCCGCCACGTTCCCGGTCGCCATCGTCGCCGGGATCGTGCTGATCGCACTGGCACAGGGCGCGCCGGCCAAGTGGGCATCGGCGGTGTTCATGCTCACGTCGCTGCTGCTGTTCGGCAATTCGGCGCTGTACCACCGCTTCCACTGGGAACCGCGGACCATGGCGATGCTCAAGCGCATCGACCACGCCAATATCCTGCTGCTCATCGCCGGGACCTACACCCCGATCGCCGTGCTGGCACTGCCGACGCCCAAGACGGTGCTGTTGCTGTCGGTGGTATGGGGCGGCGCCGTGCTCGGCATCCTGTTCCGCGTCTTCTGGATCGACGCACCCCGGTGGCTGTACGTCGCGCTGTACCTGGTGCTGGGGTGGGCAGCGGTGATGTACCTCGGCGACCTGCTGCATGCCAACGTCGCCATGATGGTGCTCGTCATCATCGGCGGGCTGCTCTACACCGGCGGGGCGATCGTCTACGCGATCAAGAAACCCAACCCGTGGCCGGGGCACTTCGGGTTCCACGAGATCTTCCACGTGTGCACCGTGCTGGCATTCCTGTGCCACTGGACCGCCTGCCTGCTCATCGCACTGCAGCCGGCGTTCCACCAGGGCTGATCAGGACGAGCGGGACGTTCCGGTGTCATCGGGACGCTCCGCGTCCGCGGCATCCTGCTGCTGCTGGTGCTGCTCCGCGTCGAGCTCCTCGCGGACCTCGGCACGGTACCGGCCACGGCGCACTCGGCGCAGCATGTCCCACACCAGCAGCGTCACGGCCAGCGCGATGAACAGGATCGCGGCGAAGCCCCAGGGCCCCGGAGTGACCAGATCGGGGTCGACCGTCGAGACCGGAGTGGGCACGAATGCCACGATCACAGCGAAAGCGTCGACGGCAGCATGCATGGAGAACCTCGTTCCGCGCCGCAGCGCCTAACCTTGAATCAAGCCTAATCTCACGGAGCCCGACATGACGACGCAGCAACTGCTGGACGAGCGATACGGACGTCGCACCTCCCGCCGCGCCACGCGGGCCTGGTGGATCACGGTCGCCATCGTCGCCGTGGCCGCCACCACGGCGCTGGGCTGGTCCACGGTCGCCACGAGCATGGCATCGGTTGACGCGGATGCCACCGGGTACGAAGTCGTCGACGAGCGCACCGTCACCGTCACCTACCAGGTGGTCGCGCCCACCGACGCGACCGTCGCGTGTGCGCTGGAGGCGCAGGACGTCGAACACGGCGTAGTGGGCTGGCGGGTCGTGGAGCACGCGGTGCAGGCCGGTCAGGCGCAGGCGTTCACCGACACCATCCCCACCGTCGCGGGCGCGACGACTGGTTTGCTCAACTCCTGCTGGTTCGCGTAGCATTTCCCACACGCATCGCGCCCCGGCTGTCGCCGGGGCGTTTTGGCTTAGGCCCATGCGCCATCACCGCCCCATGAAGGAGCCGCTGTGTCCACCGACGCCCCCGAGACCTTCCTCACCCAGGACGCCTACGACCGCCTCGTCGCCGAGCTGGAGCACCTGTCGACCACGGGCCGCGAAGAGATCGCCAAGCGCATCGAGTCGGCGCGCGAAGAGGGCGATCTGAAGGAGAACGGCGGCTACCACGCCGCCAAGGACGAGCAGGGCAAGCAGGAGGCGCGCATCCGCACACTCCAGCACCTGCTGAAGACCGCGACGGTCAGCGAAGCCCCGCAGAGCACCGGTGTCGTGCAACCCGGTACGGTCATCACCGCGATCGTCGCCGGCGGCGAAGAGGTCTTTCTCCTGGGCAACCGCGAGATCGCCGCGAACTCCGAACTGGACGTGTACAGCGAGGCATCGCCGCTCGGACTTGCCATCCTCGGTCTGAAGGAGGGCGACTCGACGAAGTACACCGCCCCCAACGGGCGCGAGATCCCCGTCGAGATCGTCTCGGTCCAGACCTACACCGGCCAGTGACAGATCCTGCCCGACTCAGTCGGGCAGGATCGTGGGGGTGTAGCCGGCATCCGCCAGCGTCTGGATCACCACTGCCCGGTGCTCGGCGCCACGCGTCTCGACGCTCAGCTGCAGGCTCACCTCGCTGATCTGCAGGCCCTGCCCGTGGCGGGTGTGCAGCACCTCGGTCACGTTCGCGCCCGCGATCGCCAGCAGCTCGGACACCCTGGCGAGCTGGCCGGGGCGGTCGGGCAGCGGAATCTGCAGCGTCATGTAACGCCCGGATGCCGCCAGGCCGTGGGAGACGACGCGCTGCAGCAGCAGCGGGTCGATGTTGCCGCCGGAGAGGACCACCGCCGTCGTGCCGGTGGCGTGCACCTTGCCGGCGAGGATCGCCGCGACGCCGGCGGCGCCCGCGGGCTCCACCACCTGCTTGGCCCGCTCGAGCAGCAGCAGCAGCGCCCGGGCGATGTCGTCGTCGGTGACGGTCACGACGTCGTCGACGAGGTCGCGGATGATCGCGAACGGCACGTCTCCGGGGCGGGCGACGGCGATGCCGTCCGCGATCGTGGGCACGGTCTCGACAGCGAGCGGGTGGCCCGCCGCGAGCGACGACGGATACGCGGCGGAGTTGGCCGCCTGGACGCCGATCACCCGCACCGTGCGACCTTCGGCGGCCGCGCGCCCCTTGACGGCGGCGGCGACGCCGGCTGCCAGTCCCCCGCCGCCGATCCCGACGATGACGGTGTCGAGGTCGGGCACGTCGTCCCACAGTTCCAGGCCGATCGTGCCCTGGCCGACGATGACGTCACGGTGGTCGAACGGGTGGATCAGCACCGCGCCGGTGCGCTCGGCGAACTCCGCTGCCAGCCGCAGCGGCGTCTCGACGGTGTCGCCCTCGAGGATCACGTCCGCGCCGTAGCCGCGGGTGGCCAGGAGCTTGGGCACCGGCACCCCGAGCGGCATGAAGATCGTCGCTGCGATGCCGAGCTTCTGCGCGGCCAGCGCGACACCCTGCGCGTGGTTGCCCGCCGATGCCGCCACCACACCCCGCGCGCGCTCCTCGGCCGTCAGCCGCGACAGCCGGTAGGTCGCACCGCGGATCTTGAACGATCCGGTGCGCTGCAGGTTCTCGAGCTTGAGCTGCACGGGGGCGCCGAGCAGGTCGCTGAGGTGATCGGATTCTTCGAGCGGGGTTCGCACGATCACGCCGCGCAGCGCCTCGGCGGCATCCTCGATCTCCGCCAGGGTGGGGGTGGTCACGCGGGGGTCCTCCAGTCGCGGGGCACAGTGCTCCAGATGAGATCGTCGGGGCGCGGAGGCGCCCCGGTTTCCCAGCCACGCCGGGACAGATAGATCCAGGAAACGTTCACGAACGCCGCCAGCGGCACGGCGAACAACGCGCCCGGGATGCCACCGACCATCGCTCCGCCGGCGACGACGAGCACGACGGCGAGCGGGTGCACCTTGACGGCGGACCCCATCAGCAGCGGCTGCAGCACGTGGCTTTCCAGCTGCTGCACGCCGAGGACGACCACGAGCATCCACAGGGCGATCCACGGCCCGTTGTAGACGAGGGCCAGGAACACCGCCAGCGCGCCGGTCACGACGGCGCCGACGAACGGTACGAACGCGCCGAGGAACACCAGCACGGCGATCGGGATGGCCAACGGGACACCCAGCAGGAACGCGCCCAGGCCGATGCCCACCGCATCGATCGTGGCCACCAGCAGCTGGGTGCGCGCGTAGTTGACAACCGTCACCCAGCCGGCCCGACCGGCCCCGTCGACGGCCGCACGCGCGCGCTCCGGGAACAGCCGCACCGTCCAGCGCCAGATTCCGGCACCGTCGGCGAGGAAGCACAGCAGGATGAACACCGCCAGCAGCGTGCCGGTGGCGACATGCCCGACCGTGCTGCCGATGGCCAGGGCGCCGGTCCACAGCAGCTGCACCTGCTGCTCGAGCAGGTCCACCCCCTGCTCGAGGAAGCCGTCGATCTGCTCACCGGTGAGGTTCAGCGGCCCCGCGATCAGGTAGCCCCGCAGCCGGTCGGCCGCCGCCACCGTGCTGGCCTGGACCGAAGACCACTGGCGGGTGATCTGCCAGATCGCCAGCCACAGCAGACCACCGACGACGGCGATTGTGCCGATAAGGGAGATCACGATGGCCAGCCAGCGGGGGAAGCGATGGCGCAGCATGAAGCCGAAGACGGGCCACAGCAGCGCCGAGACGAGGATCGCGATCAGCAGCGGGATCACCAGCAGCTTCAGCTGGATGACGAGCCAGATCGCCACGCCGATCGCCGCCGCGATCACCAGGAACCGCCATGAGTATGCCGTGGCGACCCGCAGCCCGCGAGGAAGAGCGGTCGTGACGTCGTCAGTCACGCTCTTGCGGCGCACTGCGTCGAAGAAGACGTTGCGCGGCCTTTCTTCGGAGCCGGTCACCAGGTCATTCTAGAGTCGCCAGCCGGCGACCACGACGCCCACCCCGCCGGTGTCGGGCCACGTCGCTAGACTTTCGGCCGTGTCCACGATCCGCCCCGCTCCCCGCTCCGCCACCCTCCGCCGGGACGAGGCACGGCGGATGGCCCTGGCTGCGCAGGGATTCGCCAGGCCGCGGCCCGCCGTCGTGGGCACCCGTCAGCTCAACCTCGCCCTCGCCCGAATGGCGACGTTGCAGATCGACTCCGTCAACGTCTTCGCGCGGTCGCACTACCTGCCGCTGTTCTCCCGCCTGGGGCCGTACGACCCGGCGCTGCTGGAGCGCCTGCTGTTCGCGCGCCGCGGGCCGTACACCGAGTACTGGGCGCATGTGGCGTCCTTCATCCCGACGGCCGACTGGGGACTGTTCGCGTTCCGGCACGAGGATCTGCAGGTCCGCTACGGGCAGCGCGCCGACCGCTGGTTCCACGCCCATCGCGGGGTGGTCGACGATGTGCGGGCGCAGCTGGCCGCACGCGGCCCGCTGCGGCCCGCGCAGATCGAGCATGCCGCCAAGACCGCACCGACGGGCGCCTGGTGGGACTGGGACGTCGTGAAGCGCTCCCTGGAGTACCTGTGGCTGTTCGGCGAGGTCGCCGTTGCCGGGCGACGCGGGTTCGAGCGGCGGTATGGGCTGGTGGCGGATGTGATCCCGGATGCCGCTCGGGTCCCGGTCCCCCGCGCCGATGCCATCCGCGAACTCGTCGCCCGCGCCGCCGCGGCCTACGGCGTCGCAACGGCGACCGATCTGGCCGACTACTGGCGCATCGCCGACCGCGCGGCGGTGCTGCAGGCGGTGAGCGACCTGGTCGACGCCGGCACGCTGGAGCCGGTCGCCGTCGAGGGCTGGGAACGCGCCGGCCGGGCGCTCCCGGCATGGCGCCACCGCGACGCGACGCTCCCCCGCCGAGTGGAGGCGGCCACCGTGCTCACTCCGTTCGATCCGCTGGTGTGGTTCCGCGATCGCGCCGAGCGTCTGTTCGACTTCGAGTACCGCATCGAGATCTACACCCCCGCGAACAAGCGCCGCTACGGCTACTACTCGCTGCCCGTGCTCGTGGGCGACGACGTGGTGGGTCGGGTGGATCTGAAGGCCGACCGCGCCGGCTCCACCCTTCTCGTGCAGTCGGCGTGGTGGGAGCACGGCCGCCCCGGCCATGCCGCCGACCGGCTCGCCGAGGTGTTGAGGTCTGCGGCGCGGTGGCAGGGGCTGGAGCGGGTGTCGATCGGCCGGTGGGGCGACGCGGCGGACGACGTCGCCGCGGCGCTGGGCGCGGCATTCCGGCACGATCGGCCCGCAGTGGCCGAACCGGTCGCGGCTACGGTGGAGGTGTGAAGCGCGGCGCCGTCATCGCAGTCGCCGCGGCAGGCGCCGCGGTGCTCATCGGCGCGGGTGCCGCCTGGTGGGCGTTCAGCCGCCCGGCCTCGGCCCAGGACGCCGCGGAGAGTTATCTGCAGGCCCTGGAATCCGGCGACGCCGGTGCACTGGCGCCGCTGCTGCCCGACGGGCAGCAGACCCAGGCGCTGCTGGCATCCTTCGTCGGCGCGGATGCATACGTCGAGGATGCCGCATTGACCGGCACCACCGTCGAGGGTGACCGCACGGTCGCCGAGGCGAGCGTGCAGCTCGACGGCACCGCGAGCACCATCCAGTTCGCCCTCAGCACCGAGGCGGGCCGGTGGCAGCTCGCGGGAGACGACCACGTCGTCACGATCGATGTCGCCACGACCCTCGGTGACGCGGTGCAGATCGGCGACGCCCTGGTGCCGCTCGCCCCCGACGGCGTCGTGCACGTGCTGCCCGCGCTGTACACGCTGCACGCCGCGCCGGTGGACTTCCTCGACGGCGCCGCCACCGTCGCCGCAACCCACGGACAGCCGTCGGCGGCCATCGAGGCTGCGCTCGTCCCCGACGCCGCTGCCCGGGCGCAACCGCAATTGGACGCCTACGCCGACGCGTGCGCCGCGCCGGCGACCGCGGTGCCGCAGCGATGCGCTCTGGAGGTGCCGTGGCCGGCCGACCTCGCCGAACTGGCGTCGCTGCGGCTGCGGATCGAGGCGTACCCGCAGCTGTCGATCGACCCGGCCACGCTCACCTTCACCGCCATTGACGGCACCATCGTCGCCACCGCGACCGGGACGACCCGCGCCGGCACCGAGGAGTCCTTCACCTATCGCACCGACGCCTGGACGCTGCGCGGTGCGGTGGCGTTCCACGGCGACGAGATGGTGCTCACCGTCTTCTGAGCCGCCTCACGCCAGGCCCTGGACGTCCAGCCCCAGCCACGCCGCCAGGTCGCCGATCTGCTGTTCCACCGCCTCGCGCACACCGTCGTCGAAGCCGGCATCCTCGTGCACCGCATCGACCCGCAGCACCCCGGCCTTGCGGTCGGCCTTCGCGTCGAGTTTGCCCACGAACCGGTCGCCGTGCAGGATCGGCAGCGCGAAGTACCCCCAACGGCGAGCGGATGCCGGCTTGTACATCTCCAGCAGGTATTCGAACCCGAAGAGGTCCTGCAGGCGTGCGCGGTCGAACACCACCTGATCGAACGGCGAGACCAGCACGGTTCGGCCGTTGAACGGTGCCGGGTCCGCCAGCGCGGTGGCATCCACCTGCCACTGTCCTGCGACGCCCTCGACGACCGCCACGACGCCTGCGCCGTCGTCCATGCTCTTGAGCCTGGCGATGCCCTGCGCCGCCAGCCGCCGCTCGACCAGTTCGTGATGCGCGTCGTCGTCGGCGACCTCGGGCAGATCGGACGGATACACGCGCTCGGCGAGGTCGAACAGCCGGCCCTTCGCATCACGCCCCCACACCGCCACTTCGCCCTTGGCCAGCAGGATCTCCAGCATCTGCATCGAGTTGCGGCTGTGAGTCCAGCCCGTCGACTGCCACGACACCGCGGCGGTGTCGGGGATGTCGGCGGCGTGCAGCGGGCCCTCCGCGCGCAGCCGCCCCAGCACGTCGCGGTGGAAGGCGGCGTTGGCCTGCAGCCATTCGCGCGCCCGGACGTATTCCGGTCGCCGGGCCATCCGGGCGCGGAACAGGGGCAGATCCGACATCAGCCGGTAGGCGCCGTCCCACTCGAACAGATCGCGGTCCACCTCCACCGCGCGGCGCAGATCGGCCGGCTGGTACGGCCAGCCCAGGCGGCTCCACAGCAGATGATCGGCGCTGGGCATGATCGCCGCGGTGGGTTCGATGTTCACCGAGGTGAGCGCATAGACCGTCTCGATGATGCCCGCGGGGCGGGGCGCGGACAGCAGCTGAGCACGCACCGCCAGCCGCCGCGCGTCGCGCTGCGAGAGCCGGAGCGGTGCGGCCATGTCAGAACTGCCCGCCCATGGTCTGCAGGCGCTCGATGCGGTCCGGGATCGGCGGGTGAGTCGCGAACAGGCGGTCGATCTTGCCCTTGCGCAGCGGATCGGCGATCCACAGGTGCGCCATGGACGTGTTGCCCCGGCGCAGCGGCTGGGCGTACTCGTCCAGCTTGCTCAGCGCCGACGCGAGGGCGTCGGGGTCGCGCGTCGTGAGCGCGCTCGTCGCGTCGGCGAGATACTCCCGCTGCCGTGAGATGGCCGACTGCACGACGGCGGCGAGTACCGGCGCGAGGATGGCGGCGATGAGCCCGAACAGCATGAGCACCGCCTGTGCCCGGTTGTTGCCACCGCGCCCGCCGCGGCTGAAGAACGCCACGCGCAGGCCGATGTCCGCCAGCAGCCCGACGGCCACGACGAGCCCGAAGACGACGAGCGAAACGCGAATGTCGTAGTTGCGGATGTGCGCGAGCTCGTGGCCCAGCACGCCCTCCAGCTCGCGGTCGGTCAATCGGTCGATCAGACCCGTCGTCACGGTGATCGACGCCTGCTCGGGTGTACGACCGGTGGCGAACGCGTTCGGCGCCGGATCGTCGACGACGTACAGCTTCGGCATCGGGGTGCCGGTGGCGATGCAGAGGTTCTCGACGATCCGGTGCACACGCGGCGCGTCCTGCTGCGATACCGCTACGGCCCCGGACAGCGCAAGCGCCTCACGGTCGGCGACGAAGTACTGCACCGTCGCGTAGCCGCCGGCGAAGACGAGCACGAACGCGGTGATCCACCAGTTGTTCCCCGCCAGCCACCCGGCCAGCAGTCCGAGCCCGCCCAGCAGCAGCACGAAGCCGATGAGGATGAACCACGTGTTGCGCTTGTTGCGCGCGATCGCGGAGTACACAGTGCCTCCGCTCAGTGGTGCCTTGCGGCCCTACTCAGAACTGGACGCGGGGAGGTTCCGAGATCGCGGCGCCGTCGACGACCTCGAAGAACTCGCGCTCGTGGAAACCGAGGTTGCGAGCGAAGAGGTTGTTCGGGAAGACGCGGATCTTGGTGTTCAGTTCCCGCACACCGCCGTTGTAGAACCGGCGCGAAGCCTGGATCTTGTCTTCGGTGTCGACGATCGACTGCTGCAGGTGCAGGAAGTTCTGACTCGCCTGCAGCTGCGGATAGGCCTCGGCGACGGCGAACAGCGATTTGAGCGCCTGCTGCATGTGCCCTTCGGCCACGCCCGCGTCGGCCGGGCCGGCAGCGGCGAGGGTCTCCGCGCGGGCGCGGGTGACGTTCTCGAACACCGCCTTCTCGTGCGCGGCATAGCCCTTGACCGCCTCGATGAGATTCGGCAGCAGATCGGCGCGGCGCTTGAGTTGCACCGTGATGTCGCTCCACGCCTCATCCACGCGTACATTCAGCGCGACGAGCGAGTTATAGGTCGCCCACAGGTAGACGCCGACGGCGACCACCAGCGCGACGACGATTAGTACCGGGATCAACCATTCCCACATGTGTCCGTGGCTCCCCTCAGAGTGTTTCCCCATCCTAGTGGGGTGCGCACCGCCCGACGTCGCCGGTTCGGGCACTCCCAGTCGTTACCCACCGAGCACGCGGTCCAGATACGCGTTGCGGAACATCCCGGTCGGGTCCAGGCGGTCGCGCAAAGCGGTGAAATCCTCGAACCGGGGATAACGGTGCCGCAGCCGCCCGGCATCCAGCGTGTGCATCTTTCCCCAGTGCGGCCGCCCCTCGTGGCGCAGCATGATCTCCTCGACCGCGTCGAAATACTCCGCCGGGTCCTCGCGCCAATAACGGTGCACAGCGATGTACCCGGTCGGCCGTCCGTGCGCCGTGGACAGCCACAGGTCATCCTCCGCCGCCACCCGCACCTCGACCGGGAACGACAGCCGCCAGCGCCGCTCAGCCACCAGCGCCTGCAGCTCGCCGAACGCTGCGGCCAGGCGCTCCACCGGCACCGCGTACTCCATCTCGCGGAACCGCACCCCGCGGTGCTGCGTGAACACCACCGGGCATAGATCCCTGTACTCGCGGTCACCGGTGAGCCGCGTCGCGAGGCGATTGACGGCGGGGACGATGCCGGGCGCGACCGTGCCGGCGGCGCACGTGACGCGGTACACGCCGTTGGCCAGCAGCGTCTCGTCGATCCAGCGCCCCACGACCGGAAGCCGATGCCGGGGCGTGCTCTCCGGCATCCGCGTGTTCGTCTTGGTGAGCGCGACGTCGGTGTGGGGGAACCAGTAGAACTCGAAGTGATCCGCCGCATCGGCCCGCCCGCTCAGCTCGGCGACCACCTCGCCCAGCGGCTCGGGGCGCTCCACCGCATGCAGCACGAACATCGGCACGCACTGCAGCGTCACGTCCACCAGCACCCCGAGGGCGCCGAGCCCCAGTGCGACCGCCGGCAGCAGTTCGGGGTTGTCGGTCTCGTCCACGTGCAGCAGTTCGCCGTCCGCGGTGACCAGCGTCGCCCCGACCACCTGGGTGGCGATGCCGCCGAAGCGGGCGCCGGTGCCGTGGGTGCCCGTCGAGATGGCGCCGGCGATCGACTGCCGGTCGATATCGCCGAGATTCTGCATCGCGAGGCCGTAGGGCGCGAGCAGCTGCGGGATGTGGTGCAGCTTGGTCCCGGCCAGCAGGCGCACCTGCGCGCGGTCGCGGTCGACGGAAACGAGGCCGCTGAGGTCGGTCAGATCCATCAGCACTCCGGGCGCGACCGCGATGCCGGAGAAGCTGTGCCCCGATCCCACCGCTTTCAGCTGCAGCCCCCGCGCCGCCGCGGCCTGCACGCCGCGGCGCACCGCCGCAACCGTCGCGGGATATTCCACCCGTTGCGGGCGCACCTTCTCGCTGCGCCCCCAGTTCTGCCAGGTGCCGCCGGGACGTGTCACAGGAAGCTCCTCCCCTCGCCGCGGTAGGTCGGGGTCTCCCCCACGACCTCGGCGCCGTCGACCAGGTGATAGCGGTCCACGCGCTCGGCGAGCTCACCGCTCTTGGCGTGGCGGAACCAGACGCGGTCGCCCACCCGCAGCTCACGCGCCGCCTCGCCGCGCAGCGGGGTCTGCACCTCGCCGGCGCCCTCCCTCGTCATCGTGACCAGGCCCCGCGGCCACACCGGCGCGGGCTGGCGGGACGGCAGCGCCGGACCGGACGCGATCCACCCGCCGCCGAGCACCGTGACGATGTCGGGTTCGGGCTTGCGCACCACCTCGAGCGCGAATGCCGCGGCCGGTGCCGGCGCGAAGGTGCGGTAGCCGTCGAACAGGTGACCGGCCAGCAGACCGCTTCCCGCCGTCAGCTCGGTGACCGACTGGTCGGCGGCGGTGTACTCCAGCGACCCGGTGCCGCCGCCGTTGACGAACTCCAGCGGGGCGATCTCGCGCACCGCCGACACGATCGCGGCCCGGCGCTCACGCAGCTCCTCGCCGGAGCGTCGCTGCATCCACCGGATCACACGGTCCCCCGACCCGGCGGCATCCGGCTGTCCGGCGATCTGCGCCTCGTACATCATCACGCCCACGAGGTGGAAACCGTCGCGGTCGGCCACCGCGCGCGCGAGCCGGGTGGCGTCGCCGGCGTCGCGCAGGGGCGAGCGCCGCACCCCGATGTGTCCGAGACCGAGGGCGCGCCACGACGCGTCGACGTCCATCGCCACGCGCAGGGTCGGCCTGGTGGGGGGCGGGGCGACCGCGTCGATCAGGTCCAGTTGCGCGAGGTCGTCGATCATCAACGTCACGCGCGCCGCGGCCCGCTCGTCGCCGGCGAGCCGGGCGATCGCGCCCCGGTCGACGCTCGGGTAGCCCAGCACGACATCGTGATGGGATTCGGCCAGCCACAGCGCCTCGGGAAGCGTATAGGCGAGGATGCCGCCGTATCCCGGGACCGCAAGGGCGGCCTCCAGCACCTCGCGGACCCGGATGGACTTGCTAGCCACGCGGATCGGGACGCCCCCGGCGCGCACCACGAGGTCGAGCGCGTTGAAGCGGAGGGCAGGCACGCTGATCGCGGCGATGGGGCCGGACAGGTGCGCGACGGCGGACGTCATCGCCTCCCAGTGGGTCGCAGGGACGGGGCGCGCGGCGGCATCATCGCCGAGAAGGTCGAGCACGACGCCAGCCTACGGCCCGCGGGCGCGCCCGGCCGGTCAGCTCGCGCCGGCGGGGCTCGCGTCGGTGCGGGTGTCGTCGTCCAGCGCGACGAGGTCACCGGTGTCGGGATCGATCCGGTGCCGCAGGCATACCGTCCGCAGGTCGAACCGCCCCTCGGTGGTGACGTCGAGGACCGCCACGCGCTGCCCTTGTGCCGCCACCGGCACCGGGCCGTCGTCCTCCTCGTTGACCGCGCCGGCGAGGATCGTGCCGGCGGCATCGTGCACGACGATGACCCTCATCGCCCCGCCACCCAGATCGCGCTGAACCGGTAGAGGTTGCCGTGTTCGACGCGGGTGACGAAGTGCTCGGTGTGGTGCAGATCGTTGTCGGACGACGTCCACTGCTCGAGGATCTGCGCGCGCGGCTCGTTTGCCTGCCACGGCCGGAACGAGAAGCCCCAGTAGTGCTCCCGCTCGCCCATCTCCCACGTCCAGTGCACCGTCGCTCCCCCGCGCTGGAAGACCGGTTCTGCCCACACATGGCGGAGGCTCGGCATACCGGGGAAGCTACCCCCGCGGCATCCGATGGTCAACGGGGTGCGCGCTGTCTTCGGGAGACGGATGCCGCAGCGGCGCGGCCGGTCAGCCGGCGAGGGCCGTCGCCAGCCGGGCGATGCCGAAGGCATAGGCGCGGTCGACGTCCCCGCCGAGCCGGAAGGCGCCGGCCAACTCCATGCCGATGAACCCCGTCGCCCAGGCCGTGACGGTGCGGGCCGCCTCGAGCGCGTCGTCCGCACCGGCAAGCTCGGTGGTGATGTGCAGCAGCGGGGCGACCGCGTGAGTGAGCGCCTCCGGGTCGGGCCGGGTCGCTTCGGAGGTCGGGGCGAAGACCAGCCGGTATTCCTCGGGGCGCGCGTGCGCGAACGAGCGCACCTCGTGGGCCAGCTCGGTGAGCTGCGCGCGCGCGTCCGGGCCGCCGGTGCGGCGGGCCACGATGGCGTCGAGACGGTCGCCGAGCTCGTGGGCGGCGGCGGTGGCGATGAGGCGGAGCAGCTGGTCGCGACTACGGACCCGTTTGTACAGCGACGGGGCGCGCACGCCCACCCGGTCGGCGACGGCCTGCATCGTCAACGCGGCCAGACCATCGGATGCCAGGATGGCGCGGCCGGCGGCGACGATGCCGTCCAGCGAGGTGCGGGCGGGGGTGGGCATGGGTGCTCCTTTCCGGATTCCACCCTATCGCTATGGCCCATAGCCATGTAGGCTATGCACCGTAGCCATCAACTCACACCTCCCTGCGAAGGAAGCGAACCATGAAGCTCAGGCCCGGACTGCACCGGATCGGCAACGACATCATCGCCGTGCATCTGATCGCCACGGATGCCGGCGTCACCGTCATCGACGCCGGGCTGGCCGGTCATTGGCGCGACCTGCTGGCAGAACTCGACGCCATGGACCGGTCGCCGGCGGACATCCGCGGCCTGATCCTCACACACGGCGACAGCGACCACGTCGGGTTCGCCGAGCGACTGCGCCGCGACCACGGCGTGCCGGTCTACATCCACGCCGCCGATGCCGCCCGGGCTCGCGGCGAGAAGCCCTCGAAGACACCGTGGCCGGGGATGCGCCTCGGTCCGACGCTCGGCTTCATCGGGTACAGCCTCCGCAAGGGCGGCCTCCGCACGACCCCCCTCAGCGAGGTCATCGAGCTGCAGGGTGGCGAGGTGCTCGACCTTCCGGGCGACCCGCGCATCATCGCGCTGCCCGGTCACTCCCCCGGCAGCATCGCCGTGCACTCACCCGCCGTCGACGCGCTGTTCGTCGGCGACGCCCTGACCACCCGGCATGTGCTCACCGGGCGCCGGGGCGCCCAGCCGGCGCCGTTCACCGACGACCCGCAGCAGGCGCTGCATTCGCTCGCGGTGCTCGACGGCCTGCAGGCGAGCTGGGTGCTGCCGGGCCACGGCACGCCGTGGACGGCCGGGGTGGACCAACTGCTGCCCGAACTCCAGTCGCACTGACGAAGCGACCCGCCGGGCGGGTTCTCCCGGAGACAGGATGCCGCGACGGGCGCGTCCGCTGGTACCCCCGGTGGGACTCGAACCCACACTTGAGCGATTTTAAGTCGCCTGCCTCTGCCATTGGGCTACGGGGGCGCGGCGCGAGCGCCGCCGCCCACCCTAGCGCCGTGTGGACCGGCCGGTGCTCAGCGCGACGCGGCGGACTGCGCCGGTGCCTTGCCGGCGTCTTCCGCGGCGACCGTCTTCGGGTCGATCGCGGGGGCGGGCGCCGGAGCGTTCGCTGCCGGACGAGGCCGCGCCGCGAACTCTTCGAACACGTAGCGGGGGTTCTGCACCGTCTGGAGCGACACGTTGTCGCGGCTCAGCCACAGGTTGTGCCACCAGTCGCCGATGACGCGCCACTTGCGCTCCCACGAGGGCATCGCCATGCCGTGGTAGCCGCGGTGGGCGAGCCAGGCGATGAAGCCCTTGAGGGCGATGTTGCCGGACTGGAACACGCCGTTGTACAGACCCAGGCCCGCAACGGCACCCAGGTTGTGGTGGACGTACTCGGTCGGCAGCTCGCCGCGGATCACCGCGGTGAGGTTCTTCGCGAGCAGCTTGGCCTGACGCACCGCGTGCTGGGCGTTGGGAACGCAGTAGCCGCCGACGCCCTTTCCGGTGAGGTCGGGAACGGCCGAGACGTCACCGGCGGCCCACGCCCCCTCGACGACCTCGGCCTCGGTGCCGACGCGCAGGTCGGCGCGGGTGCGGATGCGACCGCGCTCCTCCACCGGCAGGTCGCTGCCGCGCACGACGGTGGGGTTGGCCATGACGCCGGCGGTCCAGACGATGAGGTCGGTGGGGATGACCTCGCCCGTGGAGAGCTCGACGTTGCCGTCGACGGCGCCCTTGACCTGGGTGTCCAGGTGCACGTTCGCGCCGCGCTTGGCGAGATCCTTCAGCACCCATTCGCTCGTCTTCAGCGACACCTCGGGCATGATCCGGCTCATCGCCTCGATGAGGTGGAAGTGGGTGTCTTCGAACGTCAGCTGCGGGTAGTCCTTCAGCAGCGAGGATGCCAGCGCCCGCATCTCTGCGAACACCTCGATGCCGGCGAAACCGCCGCCGACGACGACGACCGTCAGCAGGCGGTCGCGCTCGGGACCGGCGGGGAGGTTGGCGGCGCGGTCGAAGTTGGTGAGGATGCGGTCGCGGATCGCGACGGCCTCTTCGATCGTCTTCAGACCGATCGCGTTCTCGGCGATGCCGGGGATCGGGAAGGTGCGCGAGACCGCACCGGCGGTCACGACGATCTGGTCGTACTCCTCCTGCCACGGGTCGCCGACGGCGGGAGTGATGGTGGCGACCTTGTTGGCGTGGTCGATCCCGGTGACCTTCGCGGTGATGACGCGGGTCTTCTTCAGGTGACGACGCAGGCCCACGATCACGTGGCGCGCCTCGATCTCACCCGCGGCAACCTCGGGGAGGAAGGGCTGGTAGGTCATGTAGGGCAGCGGGTCGACGATCGTGACCTCTGCTTCGCCTTTACGGAGGTGCTTCTCGAGCTTCCACGCGGTGTAGAAGCCCGCATACCCGCCGCCGACGACGAGAATTCTGGGCACGGTGACAGTCACGGGGAAGAACTCCTAGATTGGGCGGGTCGGCTGGCGAGGGGTCCGAGCCGATCGGATGCGCCGGGTAGCAGCGGTGACACCGAGCGCCACCAGTATACCGGCCGCTGTCGCCGCCGTCAGCGGAAGGCTGCCGTACAGCAGGGTGTTCTCGGTCGGCAGGAGGGGTGACTGGGTGCGGGTGACGGCCTCCGGAGCCGGCAGCGGCGGGACCTCCACCGGCTGCGCCGAGGGCTCCGGGGTAGGCGTGGCATCCGCCCGCCGATACAGCCGGATCCACTCGCTGAGGCTTCCCATCGGGTTCTCGGTCACCGCCGCCACCGGCGCGGTGACCGCCGCGGCCGCGTTGACCAGGCCATAGCCGTAGAGCGCGTCCCGCTCCCGGGTCGTACCGGGTGCGGGGCGGGCGGTGCTGATGATGCGGTTGATGACGTTGGCGGCGTCGAGGTCGGGGTGGGCGGCGCGGACCAGCGCGGCGATGCCGGCGACGATCGGTGCCGCGCCGCTGGTGCCGTCCCACATGACGGGCGAGCCGTCGGGTGAGACGCCCAAGAGGTCCTCACTGGGCGCCGAGACGGCGATCGTGATCCCCTGCGTCGATGCATCCACACTCGCCGCCCCCGACCGATCGACGCCGCCGACGGTCAGCACGCCGGGGATCGTCGCGGGCGCACCGACGCGGTCGGTTCCGCTGCCGCGGTTCCCCGCAGCCACGATGACCACCACGTCGCGCTCGAATGCGTAGAGGAACGCGTCATCCCAGCTTTCCGGCCAGTCGAGGGTATTGGTGGTGAAGGAGAGGTTGATGACGTCGGCGCCGTGGTCGACGGCCCACCGGATGGCGGACGCGACCTGATCGGCGAACGGTGTCGCAGCGGCCGCGCCGAAGCCCAGCGACACCGACAGCAGCTCGGCACCGGGCGCGACGCCGATGATCCCGGTGTCCGCTCCGGTGCCACGTCCGGCGGCCAGCGATGCCACGTAGCTGCCGTGGGCGGCGTCGACGGCACCCACCGGGGTGCGTCCGTCGGCGGCGCCGAGGCCCGAGAAGTCGGCGCCGTCGACGACGCCGCTGAACTCCACCGGGCCCCGGGCGACACCGGTGTCGATGACCGCGATCCGGGTGCCCTCGCCGCGGGTCGTCTGCCAGGCTTCACGGATGCCGTAGTCGTCGAGCCAGTACTCCAGCGCCCGCAGGTCGGGAACGGCAGCCGGTTCCGGTTCGGGTGCCGGCGCCGGTGCCGCGCCGAGCATCGCGATGGATGCCAGCACGAGCGCGGCGGCGGCCACCTTGCGCCTCATTGCGTGCGTCCGCCGGGGTGCGCGCAGGTGCATCGCTGCGGCGACCATTCCGAGCGCTCCAGCGCACGGTCGCCGATCGGGTTGACGCCGGGCCCTGCGGCGAGGGCGTGACCTGCCAGCGCATGCAGGCACTTCACGCGCGTCGGCATCCCACCCGCGGAGATGCCCTCGATCTCCGGCACGTCCCCGTGGGGGGCGCGATCGGCGAGGTATGCCTCGTGGGCCCGGGCGTACTGCGCGGCGAGGTCATCGTCGGCGGCGAGCTCATCGGACAGCTCCCGCATCACCTGCTCCGCCTCCAGTGTCGACATCGCAGCCGTGGCGCCGGGGTGGGTGAGGTAGTAGAACGTCGGGAACGGCGTACCGTCGGGCAGGCGCGGCGCGGTGGCGACCACCGTGGGGTTACCGCAGACGCAGCGCGCGGCGATGCCCAGCACACCGCGGGCGGGGCGGCCCAACTGCTCGCGGAGCACCGCGAGGTCGACGTCGTCGGCGGGGTCGAACGGCGGGGTGCTCACCCGAACAGGCTACCGTGAGGCTGCTGAGCGGATGCCGATCACGGTGTGGGTGCCTCGGTGGGCGCGTCGGGCACGCCGATCTCATACGTGACGGTCTGCGCCACTCCCGCTGCCGCCACCGAGCGGACCAGGCGTGTCATCCAGTCGCTCTGGGTCTCTTCGACGTCGGCGCTGACCCGGGCCTGCTCCCGCGGCACCTCGACGGCCGGCAGATCGTTGTCCACGAGGAAGACGACCTCGCCGACGTGGTGGTAGTACAGCCGCTCGCGCGCCTGGGTGGTGATGTAGGCCGGGTCTTCCCACCGGTCGCGCGCCGCCTCGAGCTCGGCGACCTCGTCCTCGCCCAACTGCACCGACCGCTCCAGCGCCGCGATCTGCTGACGCTGGTCGAGGTAGGTGCCCACCGTCGGCACCAGCACGAGCGCACCCAGCACCACGAGGCCCAGCATGATGACCATGAAGCCGGACAGGCGGATGCCGCCCAGCCAGGCGCGCACATCGACGCTCTGGGTACGAGAAGGGGGAGCCGTCGTCTTCGCCACGGCTCCCCCTCTCGTCAGTGTCTGATCAGCGCTCAGCCCTTGAACCGGGGGAACGCGGCACGACCGATGAAGGTCGCGGCATCGCCCAGCTCCTCCTCGATGCGCAGGAGTTGATTGTATTTCGCCACGCGCTCGCTGCGGGCGGGCGCGCCGCTCTTGATCTGACCCGAGTTCACCGCGACGACGAGGTCGGCGATGGTGGTGTCCTCGGTCTCGCCGGAACGGTGCGAGAACATGGTCGTGTAACCGGCGCGGTGCGCCATGTCGACAGCATCCAACGTCTCAGACAGCGTGCCGATCTGGTTGACCTTCACCAGCAGCGAGTTGGCGACACCGCGGGCGATGCCGTCGGCCAGACGCGTCGGGTTGGTCACGAACAGGTCGTCGCCGACGAGCTGCGTCTTCGTGCCGAGCTTCTCGGTGAGGTGCTTCCACGCGTCCCAGTCGTCCTCGGCGAGGGCGTCTTCGATCGTGACGATCGGGAACGAGTCGACGAGGTCGATGTAATAGTCCGTCAGCTCCTCGGCCGACCAGTCCTTGTTCTCGAAGCGGTAGACGCCGTCCTTGAAGAACTCCGTCGCCGCGACGTCGAGACCGAGCGCGATGTCGGTGCCGGGGGTGAAACCGGCCTTCTCGATCGCCTTCACCAGGAAGTCCAGGCCCTCGCGGTTGCTGGGCAGGTCGGGGGCGAAGCCGCCCTCGTCGCCCAGGCCCGTGGCGTAGCCGGCCGCCTTCAGCTCGCTGCGCAGCACGTGGTACGTCTCCGCACCCCAGCGCAGCGCCTCGGCGAAGCTCGACGCGCCGATGGGCGCGAGGAAGAACTCCTGGCAGTCGATGCCGTTGTCGGCGTGCGAGCCGCCGTTGATGACGTTGAACAGCGGAACGGGCAGCACGTGCGCGTTCGGTCCGCCCAGGTAGCGGAACAGCGGCAGGTCGGCGCTGTCGGCGGCGGCCTTGGCCACGGCCAGGCTCACGCCCAGGATCGCGTTGGCGCCGGAGCGCGACTTGTTCTCGGTGCCGTCGACCTCGATGAGGATCTCGTCGATGATGCGCTGCTCGCTCGCCTCGACACCTTCCACAGCCGGGCCGAGCTCGTCGATGACGGCGGCGACGGCCTTGAGAACGCCCTTGCCTCCGTACCGGCTCTTGTCACCGTCGCGCAGCTCGGTCGCTTCGAATGCGCCGGTGGATGCGCCGGAGGGGACGGCAGCCCGCTGGACGATTCCATCGTCGAGCAACACCTCCACCTCGACGGTCGGGTTGCCGCGCGAATCCAGAATTTCTCGCGCGCCTACAGCCTCGATAAGTGCCACGGATGACTCCTTGCTTGTTGAGGGTGGATCTGGGGAGCGTCATTGGTCCGCTGTGTCCACTCTAGTGAGGCCGGTATCGACACCACAGGCCCCGCGCCGTGCAAGAGGGGCGGTCAGAGCACGATCGCGATCGCGACGCCGTCCCAGCCCTTCGCATCGAGCGTCTGCAGCGCGGTCGCGTCGAAGCGCGGATCGCGGGCCAGCATCTCCAGGCCCCGTTGCACGCCGATGACCTGCGGGTCGGTGGTCGCGGGGTCGGCGACGCGGCCGGCACGCGCGATGTTGTCGACCACCACGACCGTGCCGGGGCGGCCGAGCCGGGCGGCCCAGTCGAGGTAGAGCGTGTTGGACTCCTTGTCGGCGTCGATGAACACCAGGTCGAACGGATCCTCGCCCGCAAGCGTCGGCAGCACGTGCTCACCGCGGCCGATGCGCACGTCGACCCTGTCGGCCACGCCTGCCCGCTCGAGGTTTTCGCGCGCGACAGCGGCGATCTGCGGTTCCGCCTCGATCGTGACGACCCGACCGCCTGAGGGCAGGGCGCGCGCGAGCCAGATCGTGGAGTACGCACCGAGAGTGCCGATCTCCAGCACCCGCCGCGCGCCGGTCATGCGGGCGAGCAGGTGCAGCAGCTTGCCGTTGACCGGTGCCACTTCGATCGACGGCATGCCGGCGGCATCCTGGGCCGCGACGGCTGCTTCCAGCGCGGGATCGTGCCCGACGAGGGTGTCGGTGAGGTAGCGGTCGACGCGCTGCCAGGACTCTTCGGTGGGCTCGTTCACCCACCCAGGGTCGCGGCGCCCCCGGGCGGCGTCAAGTGACGCGTACCGGCAGGGCGCGTGAGTGTCAGCATCCGGCATCTGAGTCCGCCCGCCCGCCCGCCGCGATTTCGGAGAACGGCGCCATTCCGGATGCCCGCGGGCGAGAGGATCCGAGGTTGAGGTGTTCTCCGAAGAACCGGCACGCCCGCGCGTGGAAGCACGGGCACGAATACTCACTCACGGGCACGAATACTCACTCGGCGATCCGCCAGAATGTGTCCATGCGTGTCACCCCCCAACGCCTCGCCCTCGGCATGAGCCTGTGGGCTCCCAACCTGTTCAGCGGCATCCGCGTGCGCCGGTTCTCCGACGACTGGACCAGTGCCACGGTCGAGTTGCACGTCAACCTGATCACCCGCAACTACGTCAAGACCGCGTTCGGCGGCTCGATGTCGGCGATGACCGACCCGTACTTCTTCATGCTGGTGATGCACCAGCTCGGGCGGGACTACGTCGTCTGGGACACGCGCGGCGAGATCGAGTTCCTCAAGCCCGGAAAGGGCGTGCTGACGGCCCAATTCGAGGTGCCGCGCGAGAAGGCCGAGGAGCTGCGTGAGCGCGCCCGCGGCGGCGCGAAAGTGCTGGAGTGGTTCGAGACCGACGTCACGGATGCCGCCGGCGACGTCGTCGCCCGCGTGCGCCGCGAGGTCTACGTGCGCGAGAAGCGGCGCACCACCGCGGCAGCATCCGGCTGACTCACACCTCCGGGGGAATGCCGCGGTCGCGCACGAGGTAGATCCACGGGAACGCCCGGCACGCGACCTGCCAGCCCTCGCGGATGTCCGCCGGTGGCGTCCGCCAGAGGACACGGCGATGCTCCCACTGGGTGTTGGTGCGCTGCATCCGGTGCGCGAGCATTCCCGCTTCCACCGTGCGCCAGCCGGCGCGGCCGGCGGCGTCCAGCTCGGCCATCTCGTCGAAGGCCGTCACCGGCCCGAGCCAGCGCTCGTCGGCGTCGGACTGGTCGGCGATTTCGGAGGCGGTATCCGACGAGCCCCCGAATCGCTGCTGCGCGGCCTGGCGCGACATGCCGAGCTCCGCGCCGATGAGGGCCCAGCTCGCTCCCCCGCCGCGGGCGGCGGCGACCGATCGCTGCAGGATCCCGCGGGCCTCCGCCTCGGCGCGCGCGGCCCCGTTGATGAGGGCAAGGTGGTCGTCCACGCCGAGGGCGGCGCCGTCGT
Organism: Microbacterium sp. zg-B96; assembly: GCF_030246865.1. Classification (NCBI taxonomy): domain Bacteria; kingdom Bacillati; phylum Actinomycetota; class Actinomycetes; order Micrococcales; family Microbacteriaceae; genus Microbacterium; species Microbacterium sp. zg-B96. The sequence continues at coordinate 2,063,355 of NZ_CP126738.1, forward strand.
CGACCTGCGCGGCCGCGAGGACGGCCCGGCCGACGGCGTCGGCCAGATCGCTCACGTCCGGTCATCCCTGCTGGGGAGCCACGCGGCCACAGGCTCCGCGCGCCCGAGTCCGTTGCCGTACCCCCAGAAGTACGCGCCCACAGCGATCATGCCGATGCCGGTGCCCTGTACGGCTCCGCCCCAGAAGCCGCGCCACTCCAGCCCGATCGCGAGGATGAGAAGCACCGCTCCGAGGAGCATGCCCACAATCGCGACCCACTTGACCCGTCCGATCGCGGCGGACGCCCGATTGCTCAGATTCTCCATGCCGTCAAGATATCGTTGACACCGCCAAGGCGTCAAGGAACTGTTGACGGATGGCGGTTGCGGCCGCCTCAGGCACCGAACGATGCGCACTATTCGGCCATGTAAATCGTTTTACATCAAACTGTTTACACCTTCGTTCGCGCTGTGCTTCACTGCGGAAGGCGTCTCACCGAGACCGCCGATCGCGGCAAGAGCCGCAGTTTCTGGACAAGGAGGTCCGATGAGCGAGAGAACCCGACGCATACGCAGCGTCACCGTACTGACGAGTGTGGCGGTGCTCGCGCTCAGTGGGTGCGCGGCGTCACAGCAGAACGCGCCCGCAGATGAAGACGCCGCCCGCGGGACCTTACGGGTCGCCCTGGCGGCGGCGCCGTCGAGCCTTGACCCGGCCAACATGGAGCAGTCCACGAGCCCCTTCGCGCAGCCCGCCTACGACGCCCTCATCAACGTGGCCACGGACGGAACCCTCGAACCGGGCCTCGCGACCGAGTGGGGTTTCATCGACGACGAGAACAAGGTGTTCGAGATCACCCTGCGGGACGGCGTGACTTTCTCCGACGGCGCCGAGCTCGACGCCGAGGGACTGGTGACCCACCTGGAATACCTCGACACCGGCAAGAGCAACGTCGTGACCCTCGTCAACAACGGCACCTACGAAGCGCGGGATGAAGACACGGTCCGCATCACCTGGGAGACACCGCATCCGCTGGCACCACAGGCGTTCACCCAGCGCTGGGTTGCCGGCATGGTCATCTCCCCGGATGCCATCGCCGCCGATGCCGCGGGACTGGCCACGCAGACGGCCGGCGCGGGGGCATACACGCTGGACGCGTCCGCGACGGTCGCCGGCTCGCGCTACGTGTACACCGCACGCGACGATTACTGGAATCCCGACGCGCAGCACTGGGACGAGATCGTCATCACCGTGATGGACAACACCGAGCAGCGACTCAACGCCCTCAAGACTGGTGAGGTCGACTACGCCGCGGGAGATCTGGGCACCGCGGACGCCGCCGCCGACGCTGGCCTGCAGGTGCTCTCGGCGCCCACGGTCTTCTACGGTTTGAGCCTGCTCGACCGCGACGGCACACTCGGTTCGCCGCTCGCCGACGTTCGGGTTCGCCAGGCCATCAACTACGCGCTCGACCGTGAGACGATCGCCACCGCGCTCCTGGGCGACTACGGCTTCGCTACCGAGCAGACGGTGGTGCCGAGCGAGCCCGGTTTCGTCGACGAATTGGCGGGGCACTACGCCTACGACCCCGACAAGGCCAAGACGTTGCTCGCCGACGCGGGATACGCCGACGGCTTTTCCATCCCCGTCATCGCCAGCACGTCCGCGACGGCGGCGACCCTGTCGCAGGTGCTCGTCGACCAGCTGTCGAAGGTCGGGATCACCGTGGAACTGGACGCACGGCCGAGCGCCGATTACTTCGAGGCGATGACGAGCGGCACCTTCGCCGCAGCCGTCGTGGGGTACGGATCGCAGCCGATCCCGATGGAGTACGACGGGCTCTTCGGTCCGGCGGCGATATTCAACCCGCTCGCGTCCACCAGCGCGGCGATCGAGGACGACTACCAGAAGGCAGTCGTCGCGCCGGAGGCCGAGGCGACGGCCCTGTACGAGGCAATCCAGCGTGAACTGGTCGAGCAGGCGTGGTTCGCGCCGGCCGTCTTCGCTCCGGTCTTCTACTACGCCTCAGCGGAGCTCGCCCCGGTCGAGGCCACCGAGGCGCGCCCGCAGGCACCGCTGACCGAGTTGGCCCCGGCCGAGTGATCGGGGTGGGGAGGGGGCCGGCCCGGCTCCTTCCCCACCCGGGCCGTCCCACCTACCGGAGGAATCCCCGTGCTCAGACGCCGACTCGTCGGATGGCTCGTGATGAGCGTCATCCTGTTCTTCGTCATCTCTGCGCTCCTGTTCGTTCTCGTTTCGCTGACGCCGGGCGATGCCGCCCGCGCAATCGTCGGGCCGACAGCGAGTGAGGAGCGCTACCAGCAGGTGCGCGTCGAGCTCGGGATTGATCTGCCCCTCTGGCAGCAGTACCTGCGCTGGCTGACATCGCTCCTGCAGGGCGACCTCGGCCGGTCGCTCGTTTCGGGGGTGCCGGTGACCCAGGTGCTCGCCGACCGCGTCGAACCCACCCTCGCCCTCATGCTCTGCACGTTCGTCTGCGCCTCCATCCTGGGGATCGTGCTCGGCGTCATCGGCGCGTCTCGTCCCGGGGCGGCAGGAAAGGCCGCCGACCTCGCGAGCGTCGTCGGATCCGCCGTGCCGACCTTCTGGATCGGGCTCGTGCTGTCGGCCGTCTTCGCCGTACAGCTGCGACTCGTACCCACGAGCGGGTACACACCGCTCGTCGACGGCCTGGGACCATGGTTGTCGCACATGATCCTGCCGATAGCGACCCTCACCATCGGAGGAACGGCGCTCCTGGCCAAACAGACCCGTGACGCCGTGGCTGAGCAGCTCGCCCAGCCGTACATCGTGCTGCTGCGCTCGCATGGCGTGAGCGAGCGACGCATTCTCTGGCGGCACGCGCTCCGCGGCGCCGCGGTGCCCATCGTCACGATCCTGGGGATGAAGATCATCGGGCTCACGAGCGGCACAGTGCTCGTCGAGAGCGTCTTCGTGATCCCCGGGTTCGCCGGCTACGCCGTGAACGCGACGCTGCTGCACGACCTGCCTGTCGTGCAGGCGATCACGCTCCTGTTCACCGTCGTCATCATCGCCACCAACCTCGTCGTGGAGATGCTCTACGCCAGGCTCAACGTCAAGGAGGCAGCCCAGTGACCGCGACCCCCGCCGAGGTCGTCGCCCTCGCCGATGCACCCCCAGCCCGCGACACCCGCACGGTCGTGCCGCTCTGGCGGCAGTTACTGGCCCGGCCCGTGTTCGCGACGTGCACCGCGATCATCCTGATCCTCGTCGCGCTCGTCGCCCTCGCCCCGATCATCGCGCCGTACCCACCACTTGAGCAGGATCTCACCGCGACGCTTCAGGGACCGTCCGCCGCCCATCTCCTGGGCACCGACGATCTCGGCCGCGATGTCCTATCCCGCCTGCTCCACGGCGGCCGCGTGACGATGCTTGGCGTACTGCAGGCGCTGGTGGTCTTTCTTCTGGTCGGCACCGGGCTGGGCCTGGTGGCGGGCATGGGTCGCGGCTGGGTCGACACCGCGATCGTCCGGGCCGCCGAGATCCTCATGAGCCTGCCCGCGTTCATCATCCTCCTCGTGACCCTGTCGATCGCCCCGGGCAACATGACGCTTGCGATGGTCACGATCGGCGTGCTCACCAGTCCCCTGCTGATGCGCGTGGTCCGGGGAACGACGAAGTCCGTCCGCGGAGAGCTATTCGTCCGCGCGGCGCGCATCATGGGTCTGAGCGAGACCCAGATCACGCTGCGTCACGTGCTCCCCCGCCTCGCAGGCCCCATCATTGTTCAGCTCACGATCTTCTCCGGTGCCGTAATCCTCACCGAGACGGGACTCGGATACCTCGGCTTCGGCGTGCGCCTGCCCCACCCCAGCTGGGGAAACATGGTCCAGACGGCGAGCGAGAACATCACGCGCGCCCCGTGGCTCCTGATCCCCACCGGCGGCGTCATCATCGTGACGATCCTCTCGCTCATGCTCATCGGCGACGGCATCCGCGACGCCGTGGCCGACCGCTGGACCGGGGCCGCGGTGCGCCGGCGCCGCCCCCGTCCGGCGGCGCCAGCGGCGATGACGGTGGGTGCCGCGCAGGACGATGCCGTGATCGTCGTCGACGGGCTCACGATCGTCGCCGACCACGCGACAGGCGAGGTGCCGATCGTGGAGGGCGTCTCGTTCCGCATCCTTCCCGGTGAAACTGTCGCGCTGGTGGGCGAGTCGGGGTCCGGCAAGTCGGTCACCGCGCTCGCGGTGCTCGGCCTCACCCGAGGGCTCCGCAAGACCAGCGGGCGAGTCCTCGTCAACGGCGCCGACATCGGAGCGCTCTCCCCCGAGGCCTTGCGACAGCTACGGTCGAACACGTTCGGCTACATCACGCAGGACCCGCAGCCTTCCCTAGACCCGTCGATGCGCGTCGGCGACCTGCTCGCCCAGCTCGTGCGGCTGCATCAGGGGGTCGACGTCGCGCAGTCCCGGCGCATTTCCCTCGAGTTGCTCGAACGTGTGCGCATCCCCGACGCCGCGATGGTCGCGCGGCGCTACCCCCACCAGCTGTCCGGCGGCATGGCGCAGCGTGTCGTGATCGCGGCGGCGCTCAGCGCGCGGCCACGCATCCTCATCGCCGATGAGCCGACGACCGCCCTCGACGTCACCGTGCAGGCCGAGATCCTCGCACTCCTGCACGACCTGTGCGATGCGGATGACTCCATGGCGCTGCTGCTCATCACGCACGACTGGGGCGTCGTCGCAGACATCGCCGACCGCATCGTCGTCCTGCACGACGGCCAGCTCATCGAATCAGGTGACGCCGCGCGCGTGTTCACCGAACCGGAGCACCCCCACACCCGCGCGATGCTCGCCGCTGACCCCGCCCATCTGGAGGTGCGCGGCCCCCGGCCGCCTGCCCCCGCGCTCCTGAGGATCGAAGGCCTTGAGATCGCGTACAACTCGAAGGATGCCGCCGGCCGCCCCGTCCGTACCACGGCGGTGAATGGCCTCGACCTCACGGTGCGCGCCGGCCGCACACTCGGGCTGATCGGCGAGTCGGGGTCGGGCAAGACGAGCGTCGGCAATGCGGTCGTCTCGCTCGTGACGCCCTCGGCAGGCAGCATTCGGCTCCGTGACGAGGAGTTGGTGGGCACCGGCCGTGCCCGCCGTCGGGAGCTGGCCACGAAGGTCCAGATGATCTTTCAGGACCCGTACGGATCGCTCAACCCGGTCCGCACGGTCGGCTCGACCCTCGCCGAACCGCTCATCCTGGCACACGGGATGTCGCGGGTCACCGCCGAGCGGGCGGTGCGCGAGGCGCTCGAGCGCGTCGGCCTGCCCGCTGCTGCGGCGAGCCGGTACCCGGCGCAGTTCTCAGGCGGTCAGCGCCAGCGCATAGCCATCGCCCGGGCCGTCGTGCTCCGGCCGGACCTCATCGTGTGCGACGAGCCGGTGAGCGCGCTCGACCTGTCCATCCAGGCGCAGGTGCTGGAGTTGTTGCAGGAGCTTCAGGACGACCTGGGTATGGCCTACCTCTTCATCTCGCACGACCTGTCCGTCGTACGTAGCTTCTGTGACGAGGTCGCGGTGATGTACCGGGGTGAAGTCGTCGAGCGCGGGGCGACCGCGGAGGTCGTGGCGCGCCCTGCACACCCGTACACCCGATCTCTGCTGGATGCGGCGCCGGTGCCCGACCCGTCGGTGCAGCGCGGCCGCTCCGTCAGCGTGCAACGGTGGGTACCGTGAGCACTATCGTGACGATCCACGACGTCGCCCGGGAGGCGGCAGTATCACCGGCCACGGTGTCCAACGCGATGAACCGGCCCGGCCGGGTTGCCGCCGACACCCGCGCCCGCGTCCTGGCCGTGGCCGATCGCCTGGGCTACATACCCCATGCCGTCGCGGCGCATCGCGCGCGCACGGCGACTTCTCGCGTCGGCATCATCGCACCGTTCACGACCTACGCCTCGTTTGCGGCACGCATCCAGGGTGCACTCACCGTCCTCAGCGCCGACAATCTCGAAGCCATCGTCTATGACCACCCCTCCGCGAGCCGCTCCCCCTCGCCCCGTCTCGCGAGCCTGCCGTTCTCCGGCAACCTCGACGGCCTGGTCATCATGGGCGTGCCTATCGACACGGGAATCGCGGACCGTCTGCTCGCGCGCGGCCTGGCGACGGTGCTGGTCGACTCCCGGCATCCGCAGTTCACATCCGTCGTGCTCGACGAGGAGCGCGGTGCGACCCTGGCCGCCGAGCACCTCATTGGACGCGGGTTCGAGCAGTTCGTCTACGTCACGGAAGGGCAGCGTTCCAAGGACTACGTCTCGCAGGGCAAGCGCCGCCTGACCGGGTTCGTGAACGCGCTGCGGGAGCGGGGCGTGGCAGAGAGCGCCATCCACTGCATAACGGCGCCATCCGGCAACGCGAAGGCGGGCCAGGCCGCCGCCGAGCACGTCGCTCTCCTGTCCCGGGAGGGCCGCGTGGGGGTGCTCTGCGGGCACGACACTCTCGCTGCCGGTGTTCTATCCGGGCTGCGCGGCCGCGGTGTTGCCGTCCCCGACCGGGTCGGGGTGATCGGGTGGGACGGCGGCGAGGTCGTCGAGGCGCTAGGGCTCACCACGGTGCGTCAGCCACTCGTCGAATCGGGCCGGGCGGGCGCCGAGCGCCTCGTCGCACTGCTGCACAACCCCACCGCCCCAGTCGAACGCGTGGTCTTGGCGCCGGTGCTCGCCGAAGGGATCACCTCGTGAGCGCGCTGACTCCAGGCCAGGAGATCACATCCCTGCCCGGGCAACTGCCGCCCCGCCTCGCCGAGATGATCCGCCGCGCGCGCGAGCGCATCCCGGTCGGCGACGCCCCCGTCGACCGGCCGTTCGCGCCGGCAGCGACGGAGGCCGCGGCTGACTGGCTCGCACGCCTCCGCACGGCGCGGGCAGCGCACGACGCGCACGCGCTCGCGTGGCGCGCCGCCCTGGACGCCGCCGCTGCAGAGATCACCGGCGCCACGCTGGCCGACCTCCTCGCACCGGCTGCGCCGGTGACGCGGCAGGTGCTCGACCTCCCGACACCGGGCCGCGCCTCGCTCACGGGCCGCCTTGCGGCGCTGCTTCCGAGCGGGTCCCCCGGCGGGGAGGGGCCGTCCCGACCGGAGGACGCCGTCCCCGTGTGCGTCACAGCTCCGCAGACCCCCCGTCAGCCTGCGCCCGTCATCGTCGTCCTGCACGGTGGCGCGTACTGGATGGGAGGCGGGACCGTCTCGTCGGTCACCAGCCGTCCCCTGCATGACTTCCTCGCCTCGCAGCTGGGCGCCTTCGTGCTGGACGTCGACTATCGGCTGGCTCCCGAGCATCCCTTCCCCGCGTCGATAGTGGACGCCCTCGAGGTGGTGGACGCGATTCGGCGCGGCATCTCGGGCCTGCCGCTCGATCCGACGCGCATCGCCGTCGTCGGCACGAGCTCAGGCGGCAACGCTGCCGCGGCATGCGCCCTCGCAGACGCCGCGCGCGCCCCCGCGCGTCCGCTCGCAGCGCTTGGCCTGCTCGTTCCCTCCGTCGACCTCACCGGCCCGCTCACCGGCGACCGGGAGCAGCTGCTGCGCGCTTACGCCGGCGACGTCGCGCGGCACGACCCGTGGCTTTCCCCCGCGCACCACGATGCGCTGGGGACGCTTCCGCCGACGTTCGTCGCGGAGGCGGAGTATGACGAGGTCGCTCGCGGCGGGTCCTTGCTCGCAGAGCGCATGAATGCGCAGGGCGGACGGGCCGACCTTCGCCTCTACCCGATGACGCACACGGCGGCAGAGCCCGCCGTGGAGGCGCGGATGGCCGAGGACCTGCGCGAGTTCCTCGCATCGGTCTTCCGGCCAGCATGAAGGCGGCGTGACCCTCAGCCACCCGGCTCGGCGGGGCTCGTCGCGATCCCGGCGAGGTCAGTTCAGCGGCTTGAGTTCCAGCTCGGCCGCCGTCGTTGCGGCGGACACCGTCGCGAACGAGGTGTAGCCGTCCGCAGCGGCGCGCTCCAGCAGCGCCTTGAGGTTCTTGGTGCGCTGTTCCAGCCGCACCCGGGAGCCGCCGGCGACCAGCCGGGCCTTCAGCGCCAGCAGCTGCGTCATCGGCACGTCCCGGTCGTGCACCAGCACGACGGCGGAGCCGTCCGCTTCGTCGGCACCCGAGACGAGGTCGACGATCCGCTCGAAGCCGATCGAGAACCCGACGGCCGGCACGTCCTGGCCGAGGAACCGGCCGATCATGCCGTCGTAGCGGCCGCCGCCACCCAGCGAGTAGCCGACGCTGGGGTGGGCGAGCTCGAAGATCGTGCCGGTGTAGTAGCCCATCCCCCGCACCAGGAACGGGTCGAACACCAGCGGGATGTCCGCGGCGTCGCCACGCGCCGCCGCGACGGTCTCACCGAGAGTCACCAGGTGCGCCACGACCTCGTCGGCGATGCCGGCCGGCAGTGCCTTGCGGATCTGACGCTCGCCGTACGGGTGGTATTCGAGGGTCTGCGGCCGACCCAGGAACTCCGCGAACGCGTCGACCGCGGCAGGCGTCGCGCCGCGGTCGCGCAACTCCGCGGCCACTCCCTCGGGGCCGATCTTGTCGAGCTTGTCGATCGTGATGAGCACGCCGGGGCGCTCGTCGGGGGCAAAGCCGAAGACGTCGAGCATCGCGTCCAGCGCGCGGCGGTCGTTGATGCGGATCGTGCCGCCCTCGAGCCCGAGCGCGTCGAGGGTGTCCAGGCTCGCGACGATGAGTTCGGCCTCGGCGCGCGGCGTGGCGTCGCCGATGACGTCGATGTCGCACTGCATGAACTGCCGGTAGCGCCCCTTCTGCGGGCGCTCCGCGCGCCATACCGGGGCGATCTGGATCGACCGGAACACGGTGGGAAGCTCCGCGCGGTGGCTGGCGTAGAAGCGGGCCAGGGGCACGGTGAGGTCGTAGCGCAGCCCCAGATCCGCCAGCGCGGCGACATCGAGGGTCGACTGGTCTGCGGCGGCGGCGAGCGCAGCGGCATCAAGTCCCCGTTTGAGCACATTGAAGGCGAGCTTCTCGTTGTCGCCGCCGATGCCGGCGTGCAGCCGGCCGTACTCCTCCATGACGGGGGTCTCGATCTCGTCGAACCCATGCGCGCGGTAGCGCTCACGGATCACGGCGAGCACACGCTCGCGACGGGACTTGTCTGCGGGGAGGAAGTCGCGCATGCCGCGCGGCGGATTGACGGATGCCACGGAACGATTCTCTCAGGAAGCCGGCGGCTGCTCGGCCGCGCGGACATCGGCCTCCAGCGTGCGCAGTCGTTCCCGCAGGGCCCGTTCGGCGTCCCAGCCCTGCGCGCGGGCGGTGGCCACCAGCGCCAGGAGGGCGTCGCCGAGCTCTGCCTCGTCGGTCGGGGCGGTCGTCGCGGGGGTGGGCGTGACGCCGACGGACGCGGCCTTTCCCAGCAGCTTCTGCGCCAGAGCGAGCGAGGGCATGTGGGGGGACACTCCGTCGAGCACGCTGGTGCGGGCGTGTTTCTCGGCCGCCTTGGCGGCGTTCCAGTGCACGAGCACCTCTTCGGGCGTGGTCGCGACCGCCCCGGCGAAGACGTGCGGATGCCGCCGGACCATCTTCGCCGTCAGCTCCCGTGCCACGTCGTCGATGTCGAAGGGGTCCGAGTCATCCCGCGAGGCGATCTCGGCGTGGAACAGCACCTGCCACAGCAGATCACCGAGTTCCTCGCGGAGGTCCGCGCGGGACCCCGCCTCGACGGCATCCACCAGCTCGGCGGCTTCTTCCACCAGATACGGCACGAGCGCGCGGTGGTCGATCTGCTGCGTCCACACGCACCGATCGCGCACTGCCCGCATCGTCTGTGCCGCCTCGCGCAGCGCGTCCGTCCCGGTCACGCCGTCACCGTCTGCCGCCTGTAGTGCCATGCCCGCCAGGATACGAGCCCGGCGGCGAGCGCGAGCGAGACCACCGAACCGGCGAGCACCCCCAGCGTCGCCTGGTCGCGGGTGGCGGCATCCCCGGCGAAGGCCAGTTCGCTCAGCAGCAGCGACACCGTGAAGCCGATCCCGCCCAGCGCGCCCGCCGCAAGCAGGTCGGCCAGCGGCAGCCGCGGCGCACCCGGCTGAGCGATCATCCGTTGCGCGAGGGCACCGGCGGCCACGATGCCGACGATCTTGCCCACCGGCAACGCCACGGCCACCCCCCAGAACGCCGGCGACAGCGCGCCGTCGGAGACGGCGGGGATCGCCACGAGTGCGGCGGACAGCGCGAACAGGGGCAGCACGACGGCGTTGACCCAGGGTTCCAAGGCGTGCCGCACCCGCAGCGCGGGGCGCTGGGCCATAGCCAAGCCCAGCGCGACGCCGGCGATCGTGGCGTGCACGCCGGATTCGTGGACGAAAACCCAGGTGGCCACCGCGAGGAGCACCAGCGCGATGGCGATCGGCACCCGCGCCCGCGTGTCGAGCTGGCGGCTGAGCACCGCGAACAGCACGACCGACACCAGGGCTACTGCGAGCATGCCCCAGTCCACGTCGGCGGTGAACAGCACCGCGATGAAGACGATCCCCACGATGTCGTCCAGGATCGCCAGAGCGAGGAGGAAGACCCGGATGCCGGCGGGCAGCCCGGTGCCGAAGACCGCCAGCACCCCGAGGGCGAAGGCGATGTCGGTGGCGGTGGGGATGGGCCAGCCATCCCGCGTCACCGCGCCTCCGGCGATCAGCAGGTACAGCGCGATGGGCACCAGCACTCCCCCGGCGGCGGCGATCGCCGGCTGCAGGGCGCGGCGCGCCGAGTTCAGCTCGCCCTGGGTGAGTTCGAACTGCAGCTCCACGGCGACGACGAAGAAGAACACCGCCAGCAGTCCGTCCTGGATCCAGTGACCCACCGACAGCTCCCACACGCCCGGGATGCCCAGCGGAGCGTTCTTCACCGCTGTCGCGGCATCCGCCCATGCGGAATTCGCGATGACCACGCCGGCGACGGCGGCCAGCAGCAGCACGATCGCCGGGAATCGTGCGGAGCGCAGCAGAGACATGGGACCTCCCGGGGTCGGGTAGGGGCGTCCGTCCCCACATCCGGGGACGTGCCGACCAGACTTCCCGGCGCACCGAGACCCATCGTACCGACCCGGGTGCCGGACGTGGCCTGCTCCCTCGCCGCGTAGCGTTGAGGGCATGCGTGATGTCACCCCCACCGAGGCCATCGATCTCGTCGGCCGTTTCGAAGCCGGTCAAGAACTGCCCGAGCAGATGCGCGCCGACGTGCGTCTGCTGGGCGGACTGCTGGGCGACGTGCTGCGCGAGAGCGGCACGCCGGGACTCTACGACGACGTCGAGCGACTGCGCACCGCGACGATCCAGGCCTACACCGACGAGACCGACCAGGCCCACGAGCGCGCCGCGGCGATCGCCGAGGAGCTGCCGCTGGCCCGCGCCGAAGAGGTCGCACGGGCCTTCACGGTGTACTTCCACCTCGTGAATCTCGCCGAGGAGCACCAGCGGGTGCGGATCCTGCGCGAACGTGACGCGAGCCCGCAGCGCGAGAGCGCGGTCGATTCCGTCGCGGCGGCCTTCGGGCGACTGGCCGAGGAGATCGGCGACGACGCGGCGCTGTCCCGGCTGCAGGCGCTGCGGTTCCACCCGGTCTTCACCGCCCACCCCACCGAGGCGCGTCGTCGCGCGGTGTCCACCGGCATCCGTCGCCTGGCCGACCTGCTTGGCGAGCACGACACGACCCTGCCCGAGGGCGCCGACCGCCGCCGCGTCGAGCGCCGCATGCTGGAGGAGATCGATACGCTCTGGCGCACCGCCCCGCTGCGCGCCGAGAAACCCGCCCCCACCGACGAGGTGCGTGCCGTGATGGCCGTCTTCGACGACACCCTGTTCACCGCCGTCCCGCAGGTGTACCGCCGCATCGACGACGCACTGCAGGGCCCGCTCGCGGGCGGGCGTCCTCCGGTGGTCGCGCCGTTCGTGCGCCTGGGCACGTGGGTCGGCGGCGACAGGGACGGCAACCCGTTCGTCACGGCGTCCGTCACCCGCAAGGCCGCCGCGATCGCGAGCGAGCACGTGCTGCTGGGGCTGGAACGCGCCGCGAACCGCATCGGCCGCAGCCTGACGCTGGATGCCGCGACCACCCCGCCCAGCGACGACCTCATCGCCCTGTGGCATCGCCTGCGGGCAGCCGACGAGGACGCCGCGGCCGAGATCGCCAAGCGCTCCCCCGCCGAGCCGCACCGCCGCGTACTGCTGCTGATCGCCCGCCGCATCGCCGCGACCGGCGCCCGCAACGCCGACCTCGCCTACGGCGACCCGGAGCAGCTGCTGGCCGACCTGCGCATCCTGCAGGACTCCCTCGTGCAGGGCCGGGCTGCCCGCCAGGCATACGGGTCGCTGCAGCAGCTGATCTGGCAGGTCGAGACCTACGGCTTCCACCTGGCCGAGCTCGAGGTGCGCCAGCACTCCGACATCCACGCCCGCGTACTCGCCGAGCTCGAGGCGGGCGACGCACGCAGCGAAGAGGCCGAAGAGGTGCTCGACACCTTCCGCGCCGTCGCGTTCGTGCAGGAGCGCTACGGCGTGCGTGCCGCAGGCCGCTACATCGTGTCCTTCACGCGCACCGCCGAGGACCTCGCCAACGTGCACCGGCTGGCCCGGCACGCCGTCGGACCTGCGGGCACTCCCCCGGTGCTGGACGTCATCCCGCTGTTCGAGACCTTCGCCGACCTTCAGGCAGCGCCCGCGGTGCTGGCCGAGATCGTCGAACACCCCGAGTTCCGGGCACGGCTGGATGCCACCGGAAGGCGCCTGGAGGTCATGCTCGGCTACTCCGACTCGTCGAAGGACGTCGGACCGGTCGCGGCGAACCTGGCCCTCTACGAGGCGCAGGCGAAGATCGCCGCGTGGGCGCGGGAGAGCCGCATCGAGCTGACCCTGTTCCACGGCCGCGGCGGTGCGCTCGGTCGCGGCGGCGGCCCCGCGAACTCGGCGATCCTCGCCCAGCCGCCGCATTCGGTGGACGGCCGGTTCAAGCTCACCGAGCAGGGTGAGGTGATCTTCGCCCGCTACGGCGACCCCGCCATCGCGATGCGTCACATCGACCAGGTCGCCGCGGCGGTGCTGCTGGCATCCGCCCCCTCCATCGAGCAGCGCAACAGCGCCGCCGCCGCCGAGTACGCCGATGTCGCGGCGACGATGGATGCCGCCTCACGCGAGCGGTTCTTCTCGCTCGTGAAAGCCGACGGTTTCGCATCGTGGTTCGCCACCGTCACGCCGATGGAAGAGGTGGGGCTGCTCGCCCTCGGGTCACGCCCGGCCCGCCGTGGACTGTCGGTGGAGTCCCTCGAGGATCTCCGGGCGATCCCCTGGGTGTTCGCGTGGACGCAGGCGCGCATCAACCTGGCCGGCTGGTTCGGGCTCGGCTCGGCGCTGGAGGCCGTGGGCGACGAGGAGCTGCTGCGCGGCGCCTACGCGCGCTGGCCGCTGCTGCGCACTCTCGTGGACAATGTCGCGATGAGCCTCGCCAAGGCCGACACCCGCATCGCGCGGGAGTACCTGCAGCTGGGTGACCGGCCGGACCTGGCCGAACTCGTGGTGGCGGAGATGACGCTCACGCGGGACTGGGTCCAGCGCCTGACCGGCGGCGGCCTGCTGGGCAACAAGCCGGTGCTGCAGCGTGCGGTGAAGATGCGCAGCCCGTACGTCGACGCGCTGTCGCTGCTGCAGCTGCGGGCGCTGCGGGCACTGCGCGACGACCGGCTGTCCGAGGCGGACGGTGCCGACAACCGTCACCTGCTGCTGCTGTCGGTGTCCGGCGTGGCGGCTGGCCTGCAGAACACCGGGTGAGCCGGCTCAGACCACGCGGCGGTCGTGCTCGTGGCGGGCGAGCGAGCGGGCATACCGCTCGGTGAGCTGCGCCATGAGGTCGGGGGTGTCACGGTCGAGCCCGAAGACGTAGCCGGGGAAGTCCAGCTCCTGCTGCAGCGCCCAGATCTCCTCGTGCCGGTCGGGTGAGAGGATGCGCGCCGGGTCGCCCACCGCGACCCAGCCGATCGGGACGACCGAGCGCTCCGGCAGCACGGTGCGCAGGTGCACGACGGCGTTGATGCGCACTTCGCTACGGGAGCCGACGCGTGCGCCGTTGAAGACCCGGGTGCCGGTGGCCAGGAAGACCTCCTCCCCGATCGTCGCGCCCGAAATGCTCGCCATCGGGCCGACGAGGGTGTGATCGCCGATGTGCACGGCGTTGGTCGACGTCGCCCGCACCAGCGCGTTCTCCATCACGATCACATGCGCACCGAGGGTGAGCGGACCGCCCTCGGAGGTGAGGACGGCACCGTGCAGGATCTGGCAATCAGGCCCGATGTGCACGTCGCCGCTGATGACCGCCGTGGGCGCGACCTGCGCGTCGGGGTGGATGCGGGGCTGGGCCCCGAGGTGCTCGAACCGCACGTCGCCTCCTGGTGAGCGCGACGGGGCGCGCTCTCCCCGCCAGCGTAGGGGGCCGCCGCGGTACGCGTCGAGCGTCCAGATTCCGCCGCTAAAGTGGAGCGGGCCGACACACGCGGCCCTGCCTCACCCGTCGGCCAGAAAGCTCCACCGTGCCCGAAACCCTCGTCGCCCTTCCCGCCCCCGTCAGCGACGTGTACGACACCGTCGTATCGCGCAACCCGCACGAACCCGAGTTCCTGCAGGCGGTGCACGAGGTACTCTCGTCCATCGTTCCCGTGCTCGAGCGGCATCCGCAGTTCGTCGACGGCGGCATCCTGGAGCGCATCGTCGAACCGGAGCGGCAGATCCTGTTCCGCGTGCCGTGGGTCGACGACGCCGGTCGGCTGCAGGTGAACCGCGGGTTCCGAGTGCAGTTCTCCTCGGTGCTGGGGCCGTACAAGGGCGGCCTGCGGTTCCACCCGTCGGTGAACCTGTCGATCATCAAGTTCCTCGGCTTCGAGCAGATTTTCAAGAACGCCCTGACCGGTCAGGGCATCGGCGGCGCCAAGGGCGGCAGCGACTTCAACCCGCACGGGCGGTCGGATGCCGAGATCATGCGGTTCTGCCAGGCCTTCATGAGCGAGTTGTACCGGCACCTGGGTGAGCACACCGACGTGCCCGCCGGCGACATCGGCGTGGGCGCCCGGGAGATCGGCTACCTCTTCGGCCAGTACCGCAAGATCACCAACCGCCACGAGTCGGGCATGTTCACCGGCAAGGGCGTGCAGTGGGGCGGCGCCGAAGTGCGCACCGAGGCCACCGGCTACGGCGCGGTGTTCTTCACGCAGGAGATGCTGGCGGTGAAGGGCGACTCCCTCGACGGCAAGCGCGTCGCCGTCTCCGGCTCCGGCAACGTCGCGCTCTACGCGATCGACAAGGCCCACCAGCTGGGCGCGATCCCGGTGACGGCGTCGGACTCGTCGGGGTACGTCGTCGACGACGCCGGCATCGATCTGGCGCTGCTGCGCCAGGTGAAGGAGATCGACCGCGAGCGCATCTTCGCCTACGCCGCGCAGCGCCCCGGCGCACGGTTCGTGCCGGATCGGCGCCCGTGGGAGGTGCCAGTGGACATCGCCATCCCCTCGGCGACGCAGAACGAGCTCGACGAGGACGACGCCCGCGCGCTCATCGCGAACGGCGTGCGTGCCGTGGCCGAGGGCGCCAACATGCCCTCGACGCCGGGTGCGGTGGCCGCGTTCCAGCAGGCCGGCGTGCTGTTCGGCCCCGGCAAGGCCGCCAACGCCGGCGGTGTGGCCACGTCGGCACTGGAGATGAGCCAGAATGCCGCGCGGCAGCGCTGGAGCTTCGCCGACAGCGAGCGCAAGCTCCACGCCATCATGAAGGGCGTGCACGACGCGGCGTTCCAGGCGGCGGAGCAGTACGGCAGACCCGGCGACTACGTGGTCGGGGCGAACTCCGCCGGCTTCGAGCGGGTGGCCCACGCGATGCTGGCCCAGGGCGTCATCTAAGCCCACCGGCGTCTCACCGACACAGGAGAACTCCGCGCTACAGGACGTTTCGGCCGGAATCGTCCTGTTGCCGGGAGTCTTCCTGTTCTGCGGAGGGGTGCCGGGGCCTCAGTCCGCGTGCGTGATCTCGCAGTCCGCCCCCGGCGCGAGGATCGTCTCGTGACCGTCGTCGAACATGACGGTCAACAGCGGCGATGCGTCGGTTCCGTGGACCTCCTTCACGACGCCCTGACGCTCGGGAGCCCCCACCGTGCGGCCATGGATGCGGATGCGATCCCCCACTGCGGTCTTCATCGTCGACCACCTCCTGCCGCCACGGTACGACGCCACGGCGGCGGATGCGAGGGGGTGCCCGATCAGGCCGGCGGTGCGGCCTTGTCGTCGGGTGCCGGCAGCGGGAAGAACTGGTTCAGCACGTCCGCCGCCCACGCGATGAGGTCGCGATCGGCGACCTGTTCGCCGCCGGCCGTCGGCAGCGGCACCACCATCGCCTCGCCGCCGGCGAGGATCTTGCCCTTCGGGTACAGCCGCTGCAGGCGCACCCGAAGCGAATCCGGCAGGTGCGCGGGGGCGATCCGCAGGTTCGGACCCATCGCGACGACGTCGGTGAGCCCGGACTGCGCGGCCCGGCGACGCAGCCGCGCCACCGCGAACAGACCTTCCGTCTCCGGCGGGAGCTCGCCGTACCGGTCGGTCAGCTCCTCGATGACGAGGTCGATCGCGTCGTCCTTGGCCGAGGCGGACGCCGCGGCGGACAGCTTCTGGTAGGCCTCCAGGCGCAGTCGCTCGCTGTCGATGTACGACTCCGGGATGCGCGCCTGCACCGGCAGCTCGAGGCGCAGCTCGGTGCCGCCCTCGACGTCCTCGCCGCGGAAGGATGCGACGGCCTCGCCGATCATGCGCAGGTACAGGTCGAACCCGACCCCGGCGATGTGCCCGGCCTGCTCGGCACCGAGCAGGTTACCCGCGCCGCGCAGCTCGAGGTCCTTCAGCGCCACCTGCATGCCCGAGCCCAGGTCGTTGTTGACCGCGATGGTCTCCAGCCGGTCGGCGGCCGTCTCGCTCAGCGGCTTCTGCTCGTCGTAGAGGAAGTAGGCGTAGGCGCGCTCGCGCGCTCGCCCGACGCGGCCGCGCAACTGGTGCAGCTGGCTGAGGCCATACTTGTCGGCGCGGTCGATGATGATCGTGTTGGCGTTGGCGATGTCCAGCCCGGTCTCGATGATCGTCGTGGACACCAGCACATCAGCGCGACGCTCCCAGAAGTCGTCCACGACCTTCTCGAGGGCGTGCTCCCCCATCTGGCCGTGCGCGACGGCGATGCGTGCCTCCGGGACGAGCTCGGCCAGGTGTGCCGCGACCCGCTGGATCGACGACACCCGGTTGTGCACGTAGAAGATCTGCCCTTCGCGCAGCAGCTCGCGGCGGATCGCGGCGGCGATCTGCTTGTCGCTGCGCGCTCCGACGTACGTGAGGATCGGATGCCGGTCCTCCGGCGGGGTCTGCAGCGTCGACATCTCCCGGATGCCGGCGACAGCCATCTCGAGCGTACGAGGGATGGGCGTCGCGCTCATCGCCAGGATGTCGACGTTGGTCTTGAGTTTCTTCAGCTGGTCCTTGTGCTCGACGCCGAACCGCTGCTCCTCGTCGATGATCAGCAGCCCGAGGTCCTTGAAGATCACACCTTCGGTGAGGATGCGGTGGGTGCCGATGACGAGGTCGACGGTGCCGTCCAGCAGACCCGCGACGGTCTCGCGTGCTTCCTTGTCGGTCTGGAACCGCGACAGCGGGCGCACCTTCACCGGGAATCCGGCGAACCGCTCCGTGAACGTCTCGATGTGCTGCTTGACCAGCAGCGTCGTCGGCACCAGCATCGCGACCTGCTTGCCGTCCTGGATGGCCTTGAACGCGGCACGGACGGCCACCTCGGTCTTGCCGAAGCCGACGTCGCCGGACAGCAGCCGGTCCATCGGGACCGGCTTTTCCATGTCGGCCTTGATCTCATCGATCGTCTGCAGCTGGTCGGGGGTCTCTGCGAACGGGAACGCCTCCTCCAGCTCACGCTGCCACGGGGTATCGGGCCCGAACGCGTGGCCCTTCGCCGCCATCCGAGCCGAGTAGAGCTTCACCAGCTCCACCGCGATGTCACGCACCGCCCGGCGGGCCTTGCCCTTGGCTTGGGCCCAGTCGCTGCCGCCCATCTTCGACAGGGTCGGCGCCTCACCGCCGACGTAGCGCGACAGCATGTCGAGCTGGTCGGTGGGTACGTACAGCTTGTCGCCCGGGAAGCCGCGCTTGGAGGGGGCGTACTCCAGCACCAGGTACTCGCGCTGGGTCTTGACCGCCTTGCGCCCGCCGCTGGAGACCTCCCGCTGCACCAGCTCGACGAACTTGCCGATGCCGTGCGTGGTGTGCACGACGTAATCGCCGGCCTTCAGCTGCAGCGGGTCCACGACGTTGCGCCGACGCGAGGCGAGCTTCTTGACCACCCGGCCGTCACTGCCGATCGTGCGGCCGTAGAACTCCGACTCCGTCAGCACCGCCAGCTTGGCATCGGGCACTTCGAACCCGCGCTCCAGCCGCGACACGACAGTCAGCGCGATCCCGGGTTCCGGGACCGCGTGGACGTCGACGACCTCTCGGGCGGCGATCCCCCGCTCGGCCATGACGTCGCGGGCTCGCTCGACGAGCCCGGTGCCGGAGGCGGCGACCACGACGCGCCAGCCGTCGGCCAGCAGGGTGCCGATGTGGGTCGTCGCCCCGTCCACGTTGCCGTGGAACGAGGGCACCGACCGCGCGTCGACCCGCTTGACCGCGGCATCCTGCAGCGCGACATCGACGTCGACGAGCCCTTCGGCCGCGGCATCCACCGCACCGGAGTCGAAGGCGCTGAGCGTCCACCACACCCCGCCGCGGTCACGGGTGACCTGCTCCAGCTGCGGCAGCGTGAGGAAGTCCCCCGCGCCGAGGTCGACGGGGCTGTCAGCGCCGGCGGTCGCGGCGCTCCACGCCGCCTCGAGGAATTCGCGGTTGGTGTCGCCGAGGGTCATCGCCCGGGTGACGGAGCGTTCCGGATCCACCAGGGCGGCGGCGGTGCCGGCAGGCAGATAGTCCACCAGCGTGACGATCTCGTCGACGAGCACCGGCAGCAGCGACTCCATGCCCTCGGCGGGGATGCCCTGCGCCATCTTCTCGAGCATGCCGGCCAGACCGGGGTACTGTCCGGCGAGGCCGCGGGCGCGTTCGCGCACCGCGTCGGTCAGCAGCAGTTCGCGGCTCGGGATCAGCGACACCTCGCGCACCTCGCCGGGCAGCGAACGCTGGTCGGCCACCGAGAACGCGCGGATCTGGTCGACTTCGTCGCCGAAGAACTCGACGCGGTAGGGGTGGTCGGCCACCGGCGGGAACACATCGAGGATGCCACCGCGGACGGCGAACTCGCCGCGGCGCGACACCATGTCCACGCGGTGGTAGGCCAGCTCCACGAGTCGCCGGGAGACATCGGTGAGATCGTGACCGCGACCACCGGCGATCAGGTGCACCGGCTCGACATCGGCCAGACCTGCCGCAATGGGCTGCACGGCGCTGCGCACCGACGCGGTGATGACCAGCGGCACGGCGCCGTCCCACGCGGCGATGTCGCGCAGCACGGCCAGGCGCTGACCGACGGTCTCGGCGCTGGGGCTGAGTCGCTCGTGCGGCAGCGTCTCCCACGCCGGGAAGTGGTGCACCACGGCGCCGGGGAGGAGCTCACCCAGGGCGGTGCCGAGGGATTCCGCGCGGCGGCCGGTCGGGGCGATGGCCAGCAGCGCGGCGGGCTTTCCCGCCTCACGGCGGCGCTCGATGAGCCCTGCCAGCAGCGGGGCGCCGAGACCCTCCACGATCGAGAAGTCGGTGTCGACGGATGCCGATTCCACCGCCTCCCGGAAGGACTCGGCCTGCATGAGGGCGCGCACGATCCCGGGAACTGTCACCCTACGAGTCTACGTGCGGCCGCTGACACGGGCGCTCGTAGGATGGGGCCGTGAGCGACCAACCCGCCCCCGCGACGCGTCCCGGATTTCCGACGCCGCCCGTCGTCCCCCCGCCCTACACCGGACCGTACGCCTCGCCGGGTGCGGTGTACCCGGCATCCGCCCCCGGCCCGGCACCGCAGCGCCCGGCGACCCTGGGAATCGTGGCTCTCGTGCTGGCGCTGCTGGCGACCGTGGGCGCGTCGATCGTCGCCGCGGTCGCGGGACTGCGGATCGCGGAGGTCCTCGCCGCGGCGATGCTCGCCAGTCCGTCCGGCGCGTTCGACTGGTCGGCCCTCGCCCCCGCGCGCGGGGCGGTGATGGCCGGCGAGCTGAGCTTCTGGATCGGCACGGCGCTCGGGGTGTGGGCGCTGGTGCAGGGGATCATCGCGATGGTCCAGCAGCGGGGTCGCGGTGTGAGCATCGCCGCCGTGGTCATCGCCGCGGCGGGCCCGGTCGTGTTCTGCGTCGCCGTCGTGGCCGCGCTCAGCGTCGGCGGAGCCCGCCCCTTCGCCTGACTCCCGAGTGAGTATTCACGCCGCCGAGTGAGTATTCACGTCGCCGAGTGAGTACTCACGCGAATACTCACTCGAGGGCGCGAATACTCACTCAAGGGCGTGAATACTCACTCGCGGGCACGAATACTCACTCGCGGGGGGCGTGGTGGCGCTGCTGGGCGGCGAGGAGGCCCTCGGCCACCAGCTGCTCGACGGCGTCGGCGGCATCCGACACCAGGATCGGCAGCGTCTTGCGCTCGGTCGGGCCGAACGGGTCGAGCACCCAGTCCGCGGCATCCTGGCGACCGGTCGGCCGGCCGATCCCGACCCGCACCCGCGGGAAGTCGGGGGTGTCGAGTGCCTTCGCCACATCGCGGACGCCGTTGTGACCGCCGTTGCCGCCACCGATCTTCAGCTTGATCGTGTCGAAGGGGATGTCCAGTTCGTCGTGGACGACCACGACCCGCTCCGGCGGCACGTCGTAGTACGACGCGAGTCCGGCGACGGGTCCGCCGGAGACGTTCATGAAGCTGTTCGGCTTGGCCAGTACGAGCTTGTCCGCCCCCGGCCGCAGCCACGTCTCGACCGCTCGGGCACCCGCCTTGTGCGCACGGAAGGTCTCCGAACGCCGGGCGGCGAGTTCGTCGACGACGAGCTGCCCGATGTTGTGTCGGGTCATCTCGTAGCGGGGTCCGGGGTTACCGAGCCCCACCACCAGCCAGGTCTGCGCCATGTCTTCCATCCTGCCCGAGCGTCCCGGTGATACAGCGAGGGGGCGCGGAATCCGCGCCCCCTCGCCATGAAGAGTGTCTTACTCGGACTCGGCCTCGGCCTCGGCCTCGTCCGACTGCTCCTCGGCGACGGCCTCGTCGGCAGCCTCGATCTCGTCGACGGCGGCAAGGGTGGATGCCGGAACCGAGATCGCCACGATGAGCGTCTCGGGGTCGGCAACCAGCGTCGCGCCCTTGGGCAGCTTCAGGTCGGCCGCGGTGATGTGCGTGCCTTCCTCGAGGCCCTCGACGTCGACCTCGATGTGCTGCGGGATGTGGGTGGCCTCGACCTGGAGCAGGATGCTCACGGCGTCGAGGTTCGCGATGGTGCCGGGGAAGGGCTCGCCGAGCAGGGTGACGGGCACGTCGACCTCGATCTTCTCGCCCTTCTTCACCACGAGCAGGTCGATGTGCTCGATGATCTGGGTCACCGGGTCCTTCTGCACGTCCTTGACCAGCGTGAGCTGCTGCTTGCCGTCGACGTCGAGCTCGAGCACCGCGTTCGCGCGGCGGATGAGCAGCAGCATCTGGTGGCCGGGCAGTGCGACGTGCACCGGGTCGGTGCCGTGCCCGTAGATGACGGCGGGGATCTGGCCGGATGCGCGCAGACGGCGGGCGAAGCCCTTACCGAAATTCTCGCGCTTGGATGCGGTGACCTTGGTGTCGGTCTCAGTCGACATGGTGATTCTCCTTGCGGGCTGTTCAGCCCAGATCTGGGTCTGTGGTTCGACTCGAACGCATGGGCGTGAGGAAAGCCGCAAGGCCTGCATCACCGCGTCGATCACGGATGCTTGTGCGCAGTGCGCGCTGCATCCCTCGCCGAAGTTCGGTGTCGAGTCTACCAGCGACCCAGGTACCATGAAAACGCTCGCCCACGCCGACGGAGGACCCCATGGAATACGGCTTTATCTCGCAGGCACTGCTGTGGCTCGTCGGCGCCATGACTGTCGCGACCACCATCGGCGCCGTCGGCGCACTGTGGTCGATGGGCCGCCAGGGCTACGGCAAGCGCTGAGCCGAGCGCGGTTCAGCGGGCGAAAGCCCGGACGATCCGCGCCACGACCTCCTCGGGATCCCCGGTGTTGTCGACGATCACACCCGCCTCGTCGGGCTCGAGCGGTTCGAGTGCGTCCAGCTGGCTGTCCAGCAGCGTCGCCGGCATGAAGTGGTCGCCGCGGCCGCGCACCCGCCCGTCCAGGACGTCCCGCGAACTGGTCAGCAGCGCGAACCGCAGTTCCGGCACTGCCGCGCGCAACGCGTCGCGGTAACGGCGCTTGAGCGCGGAGCACGCGACGATCGTGGGCGACCCCACCTCGACGCCGTCGGCGATGGCGTGACCGATCGCCTGCAGCCACGGCCACCGGTCGTCGTCATCCAGCGGCTCCCCCGCGGCCATCTTGGCGACGTTGGATGCCGGATGCAGCGCGTCCCCGTCGATGAACGGCACTCCGGTGCGCTGCCCCAACAGGGAGCCGATCGTGGACTTGCCGCTTCCGGAGACGCCCATGACCACCAGTGGCGGCAGCGGCACGGCGGGTTCGGTCACGATGAGCACAGTAGCAACGCCAGACTCTAGGCTGGAACACACCGACGACAGGAGTGCGTGTGACCGAGGCAGTGGCGAACATCGGTGTGGTGGGACTTGCGGTGATGGGATCGAACCTCGCCCGCAACCTGGCTTCGCGTGAGGGCAACACGGTGGCGGTGTTCAACCGCTCCCGGTCCAAGACCGACGAGCTGGTCACCGCCCACCCCGAGGCCGGCTTCGTGCCGACCTTCTCCTATGACGAGTTCGCGGCGTCGCTGCAGAAGCCGCGTACCGCGATCATCATGGTCAAAGCCGGCGCGGGCACGGATGCCGTGATCACCGCGCTGACCGAGGTCTTCGAACCGGGCGACATCATCGTCGACGGCGGCAACGCCCTCTTCACCGACACCATCCGCCGCGAGAAAGCGGTGCGCGAAACCGGCATCAACTTCGTCGGCGCCGGCATCTCCGGCGGCGAGGAGGGAGCCCTGACCGGTCCCTCGATCATGCCCGGCGGGTCGGATGAGTCGTGGCTCACCCTCGGCCCGATCCTGCGCTCGATCGCCGCTGTCGCCGAGGGCGAGCCGTGCGTGACCCACGTCGGCCACGACGGTGCCGGCCACTTCGTGAAGATGGTGCACAACGGCATCGAGTACGCCGACATGCAGCTGATCGCCGAGGCGTACGACCTGATCCGTCGCGGCACCGGCAAGTCCCCGGCCGAGATCGCCGACGTGTTCGCCGAGTGGAACCGCGGCGAGCTGGAGTCGTACCTGATCGAGATCACCGCCGAGGTGCTGCGTCAGACGGATGCCGCCACCGGCGAGCCGCTCGTCGACGTCATCCTCGACCAGGCCGGCGCCAAGGGCACCGGGGCATGGACCGTGCAGACCGCTCTGAACCTCGGCACCCCGGTGTCGGGGATCGCTGAGGCGGTCTTCGCCCGGTCGCTGTCGAGCCACCCGGAGCAGCGCGCGGTGTCCCGCGACCTCCCCGGCGCATCGGAGGAGCTGAGCGTCGAGGACACCGACGCGTTCATCGAGGACGTGCGCCTGGCGCTCTACGCCTCGAAGATCGTCGCGTACAGCCAGGGATTCGACGAGATCCGCGCCGGCGCGGCCGAGTACGACTGGGCCATCGATCTGGGTGCGATCGCGAAGATCTGGCGCGGCGGATGCATCATCCGCGCGCAGTTCCTCAACCGCATCTCCGACGCCTACGCCGCCTCCCCCGAGCTGCCGGTGCTGCTGAGCGCACCGTACTTCGTCGATGCGCTGGGCCGGGCGCAGGATGCCTGGCGCCGCATCGTCGCCACGGCGGCGACCGCCGGCATCCCGGCACCTGCGTTCTCGTCGTCGCTGGCGTACTACGACGGGCTGCGTGCCGACCGCCTCCCCGCCGCGCTCATCCAGGGGCAGCGCGACTTCTTCGGTGCGCACACGTACAAGCGCATCGACAAGCCGGGTACGTTCCACACACAGTGGTCGGGCGACCGTAGCGAGATCGAAGCCGAGGACACCCACTGACGAAGCCACGGCTTCCCGTTCGAAGCCGCCGCGGGCGCTGGGTGCTCGCGGCGGCTTCGGTCGTCTATCTGGGGTGGGTCGCGTCGCTGACGCTCGGCCCGCAGCCCGAGGCCGCCGGCGGCGGGCTGCGCGATCTGGCCGACTGGTTCGCCGGCTCCCCGCTGACGACGTGGCTGACCTACCCGGTGCTGGAATTCACCGCCAACGTCGTGATGTTCGTGCCGGCGGGCGTGCTGTGGGTGCTGTGGACCGGCCCGCGCCGCTGGTGGCTGGCCCTGCTGGTGGGACTGGCGCTGAGCGCCGGCATCGAGGCGACCCAGGCGCTGGCCCTGCCCGAGCGGTACCCCGACCCGCGGGACCTGGCCGCGAACACCCTCGGCGCCACGCTGGCCGCCGCCCTTCTTGCGGCGCTGGTGCGTCCCCGCACTCCCCGCCGGTAAGAGCGCAGCCGATCAGACCGGCACGACGTTGTGGTTGCGGCGGAAGAGGTTCGCGGGATCCCACTCCCGCTTGATCGCACCAAGCCGCGCACGCGTCGCGGCGGGGTACATCCGCGTGACGTAACGCTCGTCGAGGGTGACGGCGAAGTTGCCGTAGACGCCGCCGCCGAGCGCCTCGATGGCTTCCCAGTCCCGCGTCAGCCGGGCGCGTTCGGCGTCGTCCACCAAGCCGGGGATGTCGAAGCCGCCGGCCATCGCGAACCAGGTGGCGCCTCGGGCCGACCACGCCGTGGCATCCGCAGCCACATCGCCGTATGCGCCGCCGAGTGAACGGAGGAACAGCACCGACGCGTCGGTGGCCGCCCGGAACGCCACCAGCCGCGCGATGGCGTCGTCGGTGAGGTCGTCCAGCAACGTGTTGCCTCCGAGGAACCCGGGCATCTGCGCCTCAGGCTCGGCGGCGGGCATCTCGAGCAGGATGTCCGGGTAGGCAGTGAGACCCAGCGCGGTCTGCGTGACGCCGTCGATGGATGCCACCGGCTCGAGGAGCCGGCGCAGGTCTTCGGGATCGTCACCCAGCCACACCGCCTCGATCCCCGCGCCGGCGGGAGCGCTGGGGTCCATCGCCGGCACGTCCATATAGGTCACCGTCAGTTCCCGCGGCGCAGTGGCGAGCACGTCACGGAGCGTCCGCAGGACGGCGGCGTGGTCACCGGCAACGGCGTAGGTGCCGTGGACCAGGGCCGGCAACTCGTGGGCATGGAAATCGAACCGGGTGACCACGCCGAAATTGCCGCCGCCGCCGCGCAGCGCCCAGAGCAGGTCGGGATGCGAGGCATCCGTCGCCTCCACCACCTCGCCCGAGGCGGTGACCAGCTGCACGCCGGTGAGCTGGTCGGCCGCCAGCCCCCAGGCGCGCACCATCCACCCGATGCCGCCGCCGAGGGTCAGACCACCCACACCCACCGATGCGGTGTCGCCGGAGCTGATCCCCAGGCCCCGGGCCGCCAGCTCCCGGGCGACGGCACCCCAGACCGCTCCCCCGCCGATATGCACGATGGCGCCGTCGTCGGTGCGGTCGACGGTCACGTCGCGCAGGTCGGCCAGGTCGATCACGATGCCGCCCGGCGGCTGGTTCCACGCGCTGTGGCCGCCGCCACGGACCACGACGGGCACCCCCTGGGAGGCGGCCCAGACGACGGCGCCGCGCACCGCCTCGACGGTGCTGGGCCTGACGACGACATCGGGCGAGCCGATCCCGGCGTGGTAGCGACGCGCCTCGTCCCATGCGGGGTCCCCCGGCGCGTGCACGGGACCGGCGAAACTGGTCCGCAGCTGGTCTATCCGATCGATGCTGACAGTCACGCGCGACACGATAGGCCTCCCCTGGCACACGCGCATCCCCTGTGACGATCCGGACGGGGCGGACGGCGCCTCGCTCACAGCCGCCGCATAGACAGCTCCATAGGAATCTCCTACCTCGCGCGTCACAATGGGGGCATGATCGCGAGCTCAACCGTTCCCGCACTACGCCGCCCCGACGGCACCGCCGTCCGGGTACTCGTCGTCGACGACGAGCAGATGCTCACCGACCTGCTGTCGATGGCGCTGCGCATGGAGGGCTGGGAGGTGCGCACCGCCGGCTCCGGGTTCGAGGCGCTGCAGACCGCGCGCGAGTTCGAGCCCGACGCGATCGTGCTGGACATCATGATGCCCGACCTCGACGGCATGGCGGTGCTGCAGCGGCTGCGCCACTCCGGCAGCGATGTGCCGGTGCTGTTCCTGACCGCCAAGGATGCCGTGGGCGACCGGGTCGCCGGTCTCACCGCCGGCGGCGACGATTACGTCACGAAGCCCTTCAGTCTGGAGGAGGTCGTCGCGCGACTGCGCGGGCTGATGCGCCGGGCGGGGACCGCCGCGATCACCGGCAACGAGCCCATCCTGCGGGTGGGAGATCTCACCCTCAACGAGGACTCGCACGAGGTCGAGCGCGGCGGCGACCAGATCGAGCTGACGGCGACCGAGTTCGAACTCCTCCGCTACCTGATGCGCAACCAGCGCCGCGTGGTGTCGAAGGCGCAGATCCTCGACCGGGTCTGGAACTACGACTTCGGCGGCCGCTCCAGCGTCGTCGAACTGTACATCTCGTACCTGCGCAAGAAGATCGACCAGGGCCGTGAGCCCCTCATCCACACCGTGCGCGGCGTCGGCTACATGATCAAAGCGCCGCAGTGAGCCGGACCGATGCGGGCCCCGCCCCGCGGCGCTGGACCCTGCAGACGCGGCTCATCACCGCCGTGGTGTCGATGGTCGCGCTGATCCTGGTGAGCATCGGCCTTGCCAGCGGCACGATCCTGGGGTCGATCCTGCAGACGAACCTGCAGGCGCAGCTCAGCCAGGCCGCGGACCGCGTGGACAACCACCTCACGCCCAGCAGCACGGCGAGCGAGGTGCTGTCGGTGGGCCGGCAGGAACCGGGGACGCTGCTGGTGCTGCGCACCGTATCGGGGCTGTCCGGTGCCTACGTCGCCGAGGACGAGTCGGTCGTCGACCTCGACGACGAGGAGATCGCACACATCCAGGCCGCGATCGAGCATCAGCCCGGCGGCACCGTGACCCTGCCGGACCTCGGTGAGTACCAGTTGCTCGTGAAGAGCTACCGCGAGGGGTTCTTCGCCCTCGTCGGGTTGCCGACCAGCGAACTGGCCGCGACCATCGGCCAGATCCTCACGACCGTAGCCCTGTTGACCACCGGCGGACTGCTCCTGCTGGCCGCGGCGATCGCCATCATCATCCGCAATTCGCTGCGGCCGCTGCGCGCCGTCGCCGACACCGCCACGCGCGTGGCATCCCTCCCGCTCGCGCAGGGCGACGTGTCGATCGCCGAGCGGGTCCCCGAGGCGGAGGCCGACCCGCGCAGCGAGATCGGCCGCGTCGGCGCGGCGCTGAACACCCTGCTGGACCACGTCGGCGAGTCACTCGCGGCACGGCAGCGCAACGAGGAGCGCATGCGGGCGTTCGTCGCCGACGCGAGCCACGAGCTGCGTACGCCGCTGGCATCCATCCGGGGATATTCGGAGCTGTCGCTGCGGGCCCTCCACCGCGACCCCACCGCACCGGAGACGGCGGCCAACACCGAACAGGCCCTCGAGCGCATTCAGGCCCAGTCGCTGCGGATGACCTCCCTCGTGGAGGACCTGCTGCTGCTGGCCCGGCTCGACGAGGGGCAGGAATTGGTGTTCGGCTCCGTCGACCTGTCGCAGTTGGCGATCGAGGCCGTCGGCGATGCCCGGGCGGCCGGTCCCGATCACACCTGGCAGCTGGACATCGGGGAAGACCCCGTCGTCGTCGCCGGTGACGCCAGGCGGCTGCACCAGGTCGCGGCGAACCTGTTGAGCAACGCTCGCGTGCACACCCCGGCCGGCACGACGGTGACCACGACCGTCGCCCTCGACGGTGACAGCGCGGTGCTGCGGGTGCACGACGAT
Source organism: Microbacterium sp. zg-B96 (assembly GCF_030246865.1). Lineage (NCBI taxonomy): Bacteria > Bacillati > Actinomycetota > Actinomycetes > Micrococcales > Microbacteriaceae > Microbacterium > Microbacterium sp. zg-B96. The sequence continues at coordinate 2,091,514 of NZ_CP126738.1, forward strand.
GGACCGGGCGTGGATCCGGCCATCGCCGATGAGCTGTTCGAGCGCTTCGCGCGCGGCGACCGCTCCCGCGCCCGCTATACCGGCGGCACCGGGCTCGGTCTGTCGATCGCGCGCGCGATCGTGCAGGCACATCGCGGCGAGCTGAGCGTCGACAGCCGGCCCGGCGACACGACGTTCGAGGTGCGGCTGCCGGTCAGCCCCGCGGATGCCGCGCCTCGCGAGCCCGCCGACGGCACCGAGGCGGCGGCGGAGGTCTGAGCCGGGCGCCCTCCCCGGCTCGGTCGTCACGAACGGCCCCGCCCCCGCGACGCACAGGGACGGATGCGACGACCCCACGCCTCGCCCCGGCATCCACCCCGGCTCGGTCGTCACGAACGGCCCCGCCCCGCGACGCACAGGGCACGGATGCGACGACCCGGCGCGCCGCCGCGAGCGCCGGGTCAGTACCCCGAGAACGCGTCGGTCGTGATGGAACGGGCCTTCTCCAGCGCGGGGGCCAGGTCCGCGATCAGTCGGGCGGGCCCCGAGATGTACGCGTGACGCGTCCCGATGTCGGGCACGACCCGCACGAGGCCCTCTGCGTCGAGCCGCACGCCCTGCGCCCACTGCCAGTGCGTCGGCAGGTCGGCGGGCCGGTCGCGGGTGAACACGATGACGGGGACACCGGATGCCGCGAGCTCGTCGCGGAACGCCAGCTCGCCGGCATCCGACGCGACGTAGATGAGCACGATGTCGCGTCGCTCGCCCTTCAGGCGCATCTGCGTCAGTTGCGACACGAACGGGGTCACGCCGATGCCGGCGGCCACCATGAGCACGGGACTGTCCGCCCGGCGCGGCAGCACGAAATCGCCCCAGACGCCGGTGACGGCCAGCGGGTCGCCCGCTGTGACGGCGGCCAGAGCCTTCTTGTAGCTGGACTGCGGCCCGCCACCCTCACGGAACGCGATGCGCAGCTCGGGCAGCTCCGCGGGCGACGAGACGATGCTGAACTCGCGCCGCGTGCCCCGCGCGTCGGGGTGGTGGTGCGGCACCTCCAGTTCCAGGAACTGCCCCGGCACGAACGACAGTCGGCGTTTCGTGCGGAAGCTCAGCTGCCGCACGGTGGGGGTAAGCTCGGCCCGGCCGGTGAGGGTGAGACTCACCGCCGCGCGCCACGCGAACAGGAACGCCACGAGGTTTCCGATCAGCAGCGCCCGCTCCTGGCCGAGGCTGATGATGCCGACGTCGATCGGCCAGCCCGCCAGCACGCCGACGATGGCGGCCACGGTGAGCTGTTGCCAGCGCCGCGGCGGCATCGTCAGCGGCTCGGAGAGCATGAAGGCACCGAGGAACAGGAACGGGGATGCCGTGACGATCTGCCACACGATGTCCAGGCCCGCCACGTCCAGCCCCGCCTGCTGGTACTGCACGACCGTGCGCACGACCGCGACGGCGACGGCGATGAGCCAGAACACCGCGATGATGCGTACCTTCTCGGTGCGCAGCAGCACGATCGTCCCGATCAGCAGGACCGGCAGCGCGAGGTACGGGGAGCCGACCCACCACGCCGAGTCGCCGATCCCCGCGATCGTGACGACCGTGGCGCCGACGGCGGCGGGGTTGAAGATGTGCCGGCCGCGCCAGGCGAGGAGGTACTTCGACAGCGACGCCACCGCACCGGCCGCGGCGATGCCCAGCAGTGGCAGCACCTCCACCGAGGGGCGCAGCACGAACAGCAGGATGTGGGCGGTGATGAGCGAGGATTCCACGCGCCACGGCAGCTTCAGCAGCCGCTGGGCACCCGCGTCGACCAGGCTGCACGCAGCGGCCAGCACCACGAGCGTCGCCACCAGCTCGAGCGGGGACGGCACGACCACGCCGAACAGCGACATCACGAACGCGATGACGGCGAGGGCGGCGAGGGCGATCAGCACCAACCGGTACATCGACATGCGGCCGAGAACGGCGAAGACACGGCTCCACAGGGCGGTGAGCGAGCCCATCAGACTGCCTGCAGGGGGTGCGGTGCGCCCGCGGGCAGAGTGATGTCGACCGGGTCCCCTGGACGGACGACTCCGCCGGTCACGACGATCGACATGACCCCGGCCAGGCGCACGACCTCCCCGGAGGCATCGCGATGGACGAGCTGTTTCATGAGGCCCTCTCGGTAGCCGTTGATCTGGGTGCAGGGGTTGCGCAGGCCGGTCAGTTCAACGACCGCCTCCCCGCCGAGGCGCAGGAGGGTTCCCACCGGCAGGCCCAGCAGGTCGATCCCCCGCGTGGTGACGTTCTCGCCGAGGCCGCCGGGGGCGACGTCGTAACCGCGGCCGGTGAGCTCCTCCAGCAGTTCGGCGTGGATGAGATGCACCTGCCGGAGGTTCGGCGCGGTGGCTCCGGTGCGCTGCCGGGACCGGTGCTGCACCAGGGCACCCGCGTGCGCGTCGCCCTCCACTCCCAGGCCCGCGATGAGGCGGATGCCGTCCCGGGTGGGCTTGGTGAACCGGTGAGCGTCGTCTCGCGCGACCGCGACGACGTGAGCGGGCCCGATGGTCATGTCATCAACGCTAGCGCGGCCCGATGAACAGCTCGGCCGGGCAGCCGGGAGACCAATCGACGACGCCGTCGGTGGCCATCCGCACCCATGCGACGTCCCACCGGGCGGCGAGCTGCTCGCCGCCGGGGAAGAACAGCGCCGTCGCGATGGCGTCGGCCTGCATCGCCGTCGCCCCGACCGCCCACGTCGCCGCGATCGTGCGCACCGGCTGCCCGGTGCGTGCGTCGAGCACGTGGTGCAGACCCTCGCCCCAGGCGCGGCGGTTGATCGCCGAGGCGCACAGCGCGGCATCGGTCACCTCCCACACCCCGATCGCGCGCGACGGGACGTACGGATGCTCCAGCCCGATGCGCTGCGGCGCTCCCCGCACCGCGATGTCGCCGCCGGCGTCGACGACCGCGCCGTCGACCGTCCAGGGTTCCACCGCCGCGCTGACGAGGTCGACCAGCCGGCCCTTGCCCAGCGCGCCGACGTCGATGGTCGCCGGCGCGGCCAGCCGCAGGGTGCCGTCACTCCAGGTCAGGCGGGCGCGCCAGTCACCGGTCGCGGCGACCGCGCCGTGGTCGACGAGCGAATACGCCGCGTCGTAGCCGCGGCGGACGAGGGCATCCCCCACGAGCGGGTCGACCGCGCCAGCCGTGGCGTCGGTGAGCGCGGCATACGTCTCGAACATCGCGGCGGCATCCGGCGGAGCCGGGACGGCTCCCCCAGTGCGGGCGAGCTGCGACACGACCGAATCGGCGCGGAAGCGCGACCACTCCCGGTCGAACCGTGCGATGACGGCGGACGCCGCGGCGCGAGCGTCCTCCGGCAACTCCCGGACCGTCTCGACCTCCCACCGGGTGCCGATCGCCTCGAAGCGCCAGACCGCGCGGGCGAGCGGGGTCACTGTGCCGCGTCGGCCTTGATCTGCTCGATCGCCTCGTTGAACCCGCCGCTGGTGAGCGACGAGCCGGCGACCCGGCTCACCGAGATCTCGTCGATGTCCTTGCCGACGACCTCGTCGGCGATGCCGCCGATGAACTCGCCCTGGTACCGCTGGGACTCGCCCCGGGTCGGGTTGCCTACGACCTCGACGGCCGTGATGACGTCTCCGGAGAGCTCGACGGTGACCTGGATCTCCTCGACCGACTCCGGCGTCGCGTACGCCCCGGATGCCTCATAGGTGCCGTCGGCGTACGACGCTTCCCCGGTGGCGGCGTCGGAGCCGGCATCCGCTGCGCTGTCGGAGTTGTCGGCGGCACCGCCGCAGCCGGTGAGCAGCAGCGCGCCGGCGACTCCGGCGAAGGCGGCGGTGCGACGGGTGGAGCGGGGGATGGCGGTGATGCGTGTCATGAAGTCCTCCTCGTGCCGGACGGCTACCTTCACGCTACCGAGGCAGCTGCGCAGAACCCTCCGAGAACCCTATGCGTGTGCATGCACGGTGCGGCGACGTCGCAGCGCCTTGAGCACCTCGACGGCCAGGAAGATGAGGATCGACAGCACGATCGGCAGCAGCCACGAGTTCAGTGCCAGCGGGCGGGAGCCGAACAGGTCGTTCATGAACGGGACGTAGGTGTACACCAGCTGCAGCGCGATGAGCGCCGCGGCCGACCACCACACCGTCCGGTTTCCCCGGAACACGTCGACGGACAGGCTCGACCGGCCGAGGAAGCGGCAGTTGAACAGATACGCCAGCTGCCCGAGCGCGAGCATCGTGACCGCCTCGGTGCGGGCATAGGCGATGTCGACGCCGGTTCCCACCACCCCGTAGAACAGCGCGAGCGTCGCGCCGCCGATGAGCAGCGACACCACCAGCACGAAGCCGAGCTCCCCCGCACTCACGATGGAGCCGCCGGGTTTGCGGGGCGGGCGGGTCATGATGCCGCGTTCGGCCGGCTCGTACGCCAGCGCGAGCGACAGCGTGATCGCGGTGACCATGTTGATCCACAGCACCTGCACCGGAGTCAGCGGCAGCGCCAGCCCGAAGACGATCGCCACCATGATCACCAGCGACTGCGCGCCGTTGGTGGGGAGCAGGAACACGACGGACTTGCGGAGGTTGTCGTAGATGCGCCGGCCCTCGCGGATGGCGCCGCGGATCGTGGCGAAGTTGTCGTCGGCCAGCACGATCTCGGCGGCTTCCTTCGTGGCCTCGGTGCCCTTGATCCCCATCGCGATGCCCACGTCGGCGCGGGTCAGGGCGGGCGCATCGTTCACGCCGTCGCCGGTCATCGCCACGACCTCGCGGTGCGATTGCAACGCCCGCACGATGCGGATCTTGTGCTCGGGACTGGTGCGGGCGTACACGTCCACGTCGCGCACCACGGCCGCCAGCTGGTCCTGGCTCATCGCCTCGAGTTCGGCGCCGGTGAGCACTCGCACGTCGGCACCCTGCACCAGGCCCATCTCGCGGGCGATGGCAAGCGCCGTCCCGGCGTGGTCGCCGGTGATCATCTTCACGCGGATGCCGGCGGTGTGGCAGTCCGCGATGGCCTCGATGGCCTCGGGGCGCGGCGGGTCGAGGATGCCCCACAGCCCCAGGAACTCCAGCCCGTGCAGGTCGTCGATGTCCAGCTCATGCCCGGGCTCCGCCGGCCGGCGCGCCGCGGCGAGCACGCGCAGCCCCTGAGCACTGAGGTCGTCGATGGCCGCTTCCCAGAACGGGATGTCCAGGGGCGCCGGTCCGCCCTCGCCGCGCTGGGTGCGGGAGCGCTCGAGCAAGCGGTCCGGGGCGCCCTTGACCAGGATCGCGCGGGAGCCGTCTGACGCCTCGTTGAGCGTCGCCATGAACTTGTTGGCCGAGTCGAAGGGGACCACCCCGACACGCCGGGCGCCGTCGGACGAGACGCCGACCTTCATGGCGACCACCTTCAGCGCCCCCTCGGTGGGCTCGCCCACCAGGGTCCACCGGCCGGGGGCGTCGCCGGCGGCGGGGTCGGGGACGATGTGCGCGTCGTTGCAGAGGGTCGCCACCGCGAGCAGCGGCGCGAGGTCGCGACGCTGCTGCGCCGCGGTGCCGGCGGTGGCCACCCCCAGGGGGGTGATCTTCCCGTCCGGGTTGTAGCCGAGCCCGCTCGTGGCGTACGCGCCTCGTGCGGTGACGAGCCGGCGCACCGTCATCTCGTTCTTGGTGAGGGTGCCGGTCTTGTCGCTGCAGACGGTGGTGACCGCCCCGAGCGTCTCGACGGCGGGGAGCTTGCGGGTGATGGCGTGGCGCTTGGCCATCTGCTGCACGCCGATCGCCAGCGTGATCGTCACCAGTGCCGGCAGGCCCTCGGGGATCGCCGCGACCGCGAACCCGATCGCCGCCGAGACGAGGTCGCCGATCGGCATCCCGTGCAGGAACCGGCCGATGAGCAGCATCAACGCCGCCATCGCCAGGATCACGATGGTCAGGACCCGGCCGAACGAGTCCAGCTGCTTGGTCAGCGGCGTCGCGATCGACCCCGCCTCCCCTACGAGCGCCTGGATCGTGCCGATCTCGGTGTTCCCGCCCGTGGCGGTGACGATGCCTCGGCCCTGGCCTGCGGCGACGATCGTGCCGGAGAAGGCCATCGAGTGGCGGTCACCGACACCGGCATCCGACGCCACCGCGTCGACGGACTTCGACGACGGCACGGATTCGCCGGTGAGCGCCGCCTCGTCGATGCGCAGCTGGAAGGCCTGGATCAGCCGCAGGTCGGCGGGGACCTTGTCGCCGGGCATGAGCCGCACCACGTCACCGGGGACGAGTTCGGCGGCCGGAACCGTCGCCCACGCGCCGTCGCGGCGCGCGCTGGCATCGTTGGACAGCATGCCGCGGATGCCGGCGAGCGCCTTCTCGGCGCGGCCCTCCTGCACGAAGCCGATGACGGCGTTGATGATCGCGACCGCCATGATCACCCAGAAATCCAGCCAGTCGGCCATGATCGCCTTGATCACGGCCGCACCGAGCAGGATGTAGATGAGCGTGTCGTTGAAGTGCTCGAGGAACCGCAGGACCGCGGGTTTGCGGGGCGGCTCGGGCAGTTCGTTGCGACCGACGACCGCGAGCCGCTCGGCGGCCTCAGCGGAACTGAGGCCACCGGTGTCCGCGCCGAGTTGACGCTGCACTTCCGCGACATCGAGGGCGAACGGCCGGGTGACCGTAAGAGGGACCTGCGTGTCGCGGCCGGTCATGTTGGTCCTATGCGGCGCCGTCGAACATGCTCGTGACGGACCCGTCTTCGAAGACCTCCTGGATGCCGCGGGCAAGCAGCGGCGCGATGGGGAGGACGGTGAGGCTGGGGAACCTCTTGTGTTCGGGGACCGGGACGGTGTCGGTGACCACGACCTCGTCGATCGCCTCGCTCTGCAGGCGTTGGCTGGCGGGGTCGCTGAAGATCGCGTGGGTCGCGGCGACGATCACTCGCTGTGCGCCGCTGGCCTTGAGCGCTTCGGCGGCCTTGACGATCGTGCCGCCGGTGTCGATCATGTCGTCCACGAGCAGACACACCCGGCCCGAGACCTCACCGACGATCTCGTTGACGGTGACCTGGTTGGCCACGTTCGGGTCGCGGCGCTTGTGGATGATCGCCAGCGGCGCACCCAGGCTGTCCGACCAGGTGTCGGCGACGCGCACGCGACCGGTGTCGGGAGACACGACGGTCAGGGCGGCGCGGTCGGCGTCGGACAGCGTGCGGCGGAAGTACTCCAGCAGCACGGGCTTTGCGAACAGGTGGTCCACCGGGCCGTCGAAGAACCCCTGGATCTGCGCGGCGTGCAGGTCGACGCTCATGACGCGGTCGGCACCGGCGGTCTTGAGCAGGTCGGCGACCAGGCGAGCCGAGATCGGCTCGCGGCCGCGGCCCTTCTTGTCCTGGCGGGAGTAGGGGAAGTAGGGGGCGACGACGGTGACCCGCTTGGCGGACGCGCGCTTGGCGGCATCCAGCATGATCAGCAGCTCCATGAGCCACTCGTTGACGGGTGGCCCGAACGACTGGATCAGGAAGACGTCGCAACCGCGGATGGACACCTCGAAGCGCGTGAGGATCTCCCCCGACGCGAATGTGCGGTACTCGGTGGGGACCAACTCGGTGCCGATCTGGTCGACGACCTCCCGCGCGAGCGCCAGGTGCGATCGGCCGGAGGCCACAACCAGACGCTTCTTGGTCTTCGCGACGATGCCGGGAGCGATGTCCCGGGTCCTGTCGAGGTCAACCGTTTTGTTCTTGCGAGCCATCGTCCGCTTTCTGTGCGGACCGAGCCTGGGCCGCGAGATCTGCGGCCTTGGTTCCCGGTCGGTTCGTCTCGACCCACCCCTCGATGTTGCGCTGGGGGGCGACGGTCAGTGCCAGTGCGCCGGCGGGAACATCCTTACGGATGACAGCCCCCGCACCGGTCTTCGCGCCATCACCGATCCTAACCGGCGCGACGAAGACGTTGTGCGAGCCGGTGTGCACTTCGTCGCCGATCTCGGTGCGGTGCTTGGCGATGTCGTCGTAGTTGGCCGTGATCGCGCCGGCACCGAGGTTGACGCCGGTGCCGATCGTGGTGTCGCCGATGTACGACAGGTGCGGCACCTTGCTGCCGGCGCCGATCGAGGAGTTCTTCGTCTCGACGAACGTGCCGATCTTGCCGCCGTCGCCGAGGTAGGTGCCGGGGCGCAGGTACGAGAACGGGCCGACGGCGGCGTTCGCGCCGATCACCGCGAGCGTGGCGTCGGTGCGCGTGACGCTGGCGCCCTCGCCCACTTCGCAGTCGACCAGGCTGGTATCAGGGCCGATGACGGCGCCGGTTGCCACGGTGGTGGCCCGCAGGATGTGGGATCCGGGCAGCACCGTCACGTCGGGGGCCAGCGTCGCCGTCACGTCGATCCAGGTGGATGCCGGGTCGAGGATCGTCACGCCGTCCAGCTGCCAGCGGCGCACCACCCGCGCGTTGAGGGTGCGGGCCGCGTCGGAGAGCTGCACGCGGTCGTTGACCCCCAGTGCGGATGCCGCGTCGGGCGCCGTGAGCGCGGCGACGGTCGCACCGTCGCCGCGCAGCAGTCCGATCACATCGGTGAGGTACTTCTCGCCCTGGGCGTTGGAGGTACCCACGCGCGGCAGCTGGGCACGCAGCGCGTCGGCGCGGAAGACGTACACCCCGGCGTTGATCTCGGTGACGGCGGCCTCGGCGTCGTCGGCATCCTTCTGCTCCACGATGCGGGCCACGGCCCCGGTGGAGTCGCGGATGACGCGACCGTAGCCGGTGGCGTCATCGAGCACGGCGGTCAGCAGCGTCGCGGCGGCGTGGGCGGAGCGGTGCACCTCGACCAGCCGGGCGAGGGTGTCGGCCTCGAGCAGCGGCACGTCGGCGGAGAGGACGAGCACGTCGCCGACGAAGCCCTCGAGGCGATCGAGGGCGACTTCGACTGCGCGTCCGGTGCCGGGGATGTCGTCCTGGTCGACGATGTGCACCTCGGGCGCGACACCGGCGACGGCGTCGGCGACCAGATCGCGCTCGTGGCGGACCACGACGAGCACCTGTTCGGGGCCGAGGTCGCGTGCGGTGTCCAGCACGTGGCCGACCAGCGGGCGCCCGCCGATGCGGTGGAGCACCTTGGGAAGAGCAGACTTCATGCGGGTGCCTTGTCCGGCGGCGAGCACCACGACTGCGAGCGCGTTGTGTGTCATGCTCCGCCGCCAGGACTCGAACCTGGACCTAACAGCTCCAAAGGCTGTCGTGCTGCCATTACACCACGGCGGACCGGCTGCCCCCGGGGAGCAGCCTCGTCAAGTCTGCCAGAGGGCTCGTCAGCGGATGACCGAGATCTTCAGCGGGGCGCTGCTGGTCACCCCGCCGGGCCCGATGAACTCCACCCGGTACACGTGCGTTCCGCGCGTGGCGCCGTTCACGTCGAGCCGGGCCTGCTGGGCGCGGGGCGTCCGAGCCTCCAGCGTCCCCTCGGCCACGAGCGCACCGTCTTGGAAGAAGCGGTAGCCGGTCGCGTTGGTGCCCCACCACAGGTCCGCGGTCACCGTGTACTCCCCGTCACGGTTCCAGTTGTCGTGGCGCAGGACCGGCTTGCCGGGCGCGGCGTCGGTCACGGTCACGGTGACCGGGCGGGTCGCGGTGACCCCGGACGCGTTGACGATCTCCCCGGTGTACACGTACGTGCCGTCGACCTTGCCGGTGATCGGCACCGACGCGCTCTGCGCGGTCGTGCCGCGGTAGGTCAGCGGCTGCACCGAGACCAGCACGCCGTTCTCGTACAGGCGGAACGACGATCCGTTCACGCCCCACCACAGGTTCATGTGCACCGTGAAGTCGCCGTCGCGCAGCCCGGTGCCCCAGCCGTTGTCGTGGGACAGCACGCCGACGCCCGGGGCGCGGGTGGATGCGTCGGCGTCACGCCGCACCAGCAGCGTGGTCGCCTCCGCCAGCAGCGCGCGCGCCCGGTCGACGGCGTCGGCGGTGGGCCACTGCGCGTCGCTCACGACGCGCCCGATCGCGATGGCCTCGGCCAGCTGTGCCCACGACGCCGTCGTGTACGCGGCGGGATCCAGCGCGACAGCGGCGATGATGTCCGCTTCGAGGGCGGTGGTGTCGGTCCGCTCACCGGCACGCACCAGGCGCAGATCGTCGACAGTGCCCCACGCGCCGGCGCTCAGTGCTGCGGTGACACCGACGGTGAGCACTTCGCCCTCGCCGACCACGAGGGGGGCCGTCGTCGCCGTGCCGAACGCCTGCCAGCCGTCCAGCGGCAGCGGCGCCGTCGTCTCACCCGCGGCGGTGGATGCCACGACCGCCAGGGCGTCCCCGGCGGCTTCGCCATCGCCCTGCGCGGTGGCGGAGAGGGCATAGACGCCCGGGGTGATGCCGGAGATCTGCTGGGTGACATCGAAGCGGTAGGCCGCGTCGCTCCAGAAGCTGACCGCGCGGGCGCCTTCGGCGGCATCGGCGGTCGCCGTGATCGACGCCCCCGATCCGGCCACCGTCCACGCACCGCCGTCGCCTTCGAACCCGCCGTCGAGGAGCCACTGGCGCTCGGTGACGGTGACGCGGGCCACGGCGGGAGCCTGGCCGGCGGTCCCGGCGATGGTGTACACCCCGGGGCCGGAGATCCAGTCGACGGCGTCGGACCAGACCACCGGGACGATGTCGACGACACCGTTCCATGCGGTGCGGCGCACCGTGTCGGGCAGGTCGATGGCCTCGCCCTCGACGACGGTCACCTCGACCGGGGCGATGACGGCGGGCGGCTCCGCGCCGGTGAGCACGAGCTGGGCCAGGGCGCCCTCGACCAGAGCGGTCGCTTCGGCGACGCGATCGGCGGTGGGAGTGTCGGCCCCCAGCACGATGCCGGCGATCTCCAGGGCATCGTCGAGCACGGCGAGGGAGGCGGCGGTGACGATGCCGCGGTCCACGGCCGCGGCACGTGCGACAGCGTCTTCCAGGTCGGACACGTCGGCACCGTCGCCGGTGACCGGTGACAGTACGAAGTCGTCGAGCGTCCCCCACGCACCTCCGGGCAGCTCGGCGGTCACCGTGACGGTGATCGTCTCGCCTGCCGCGATCGTGACGGCATCCGTTTCCGGCACCGACCAGTTGCGCCAGCCCGACAGGGCGAAGGCAGCCCTCGCCGACTGCCCCGACGAAGTCGTGAGCTCCAGCGCCACGGTGCCGGTGGTGCCTTCCCCATCTCCCTGCAGCGCGGCAGAGGCCGAATAGGTGCCGGCATCCAGGCCCATCACGGTCTGCGACAGCGTGAAGGCGAACGGCGCGGCGGAGTAGAAGTGCGCCGACCGCGCACCGCTGCGGGGGTCATCGGTCGAACGGAGCGTCAGCGTGCCGGTGCGGTCCCACATCGTGAGGTCGGCGTCTTCGAACCCGGGGTTTGCCAGCGCGTTCAGCGCGAGCACCGTGATGGTCGCCGTCGTGGCGTGCCCCGACGCGGTGACGCCGGAGACCCGGTAGCTGCCGGGGCCGTCGATCCAATCGGCGGCATCCGACCACGTCACCGCCTCGGGCTGCACCGACCCGTCGTTGTAGGTCACCGCCACGGTGGCCGGCAGAGTGATCTCCGTCCCGGCGGTCACCGTGAGGGTGGGCTGCTCCACACTGGTCACCTCGCGCGGCGCTACGGCACCGGTGCGGGCATAGCGGAACGTCTGCAGCGACTCCAGCGGCACACCCGAGTGGTCGAACAGTGCCTGGTTGTCCCACGCCGAGCCGCCGAACCACTGCCCCGCGTCGTGCGGGTCGTACTCCCCCGCGAAGCTGGACGCCCACCCCGAGCCGTGGGTCTCCCACAGCACGCGATTCGCCTCGAGCTGTTCGGGCGGTCCGACCGGCAGCCAGGCCGGCTCCCAATAGAACACGCCGATTCCGGCGTCGCCGACGTCGACGACTGCCTGCATGACGTCGCGCAGCGCGGTCGCCTGACCCTGCACGCTCAACGGGTACTGCGTCGCCTCGGACGGCAGATCGACGACGTTGCCGTGCCCATCGCCGTCTTCGAGCGTGTACGCCCAGGATGTCTCGGCGACCATGACCTGCTTGCCGTGAGTGTCGGCCACGTCGCTGAGCACGGAGGTGAGGTTCGCCAGCGTGCCGTGCCAGAACGGGTAGTACGACGACGCGAACACGTCGTAGTCCACGCCCCGATCGGCGAGGTTCTGCGCGTACCCGGCGTATCGGCCGGCGGTTTCGGGGTTCGTGAAGTGCACCACGACCTTGGCCTCAGGGATGACGGTGCGCACAGCGGTGGACCCGGCGGAGAAGACCTTCGCCATGTCGGGCCAGCCGGTGAGTCCGGCCACGGCCCCGTTGGTCTCGTTGCCGATCTGCACCATCCGCACGTCGACGCCCCCGGCGACGAAGTCGGCCAGCGCCGCGGCGGTGAAGTCCTCCACGGCTGCCGCGGTCTGGTCTGCCGTGAACCCCGCCCACGCCTTCGGCGCCTGCTGCTTGGCGGGGTCGGCCCAGAAGTCGGAGTAGTGGAAGTCCACCAGCACGCCGAGCCCGGCAGCCGTGGCGCGTTGGCCGATCTCGACCGCGCGGGCGACGTCGTTGTCACCGCCGCCGTAGCCGTTGCCCGCCGCGTCGAACGGGTCGTTCCACACGCGCACCCGCACGTCGGTCACGCCCGCGTCCGCGAGCACGTCGAACAGGTCGGCGGGGTTGCCCGAGGTGTCGCGGAAGACCACGCCTGATTCCTCCAGCGCGATGGCGGAGGAGACATCGGCACCGTGGATGAAGTCGGCCGGCAGCCCCTCGACCTTCTTGACGACGATGCCCGCCTCGACGGGGCCGTCGTCGGCGGCGGCCGGGATGGCAGCGCCCGTCGCGATCAGGGCGGCAGTCGCGACCGCGGCCACGCCTCGCATCCACCGAGTGGTTGAGCGTGCGCGCATGAGGGCTCCGATCTCCATCGAAAGGGCAGGTGCTGTGACCGGTCACAGTCTGCTCGCGCGGCCAGGGGGCCGGAAAGGGGTTGCCGGCATCCGTTACCGAACCGTGATGACAGCTACCGGCGATAATGGCGGGATGGCTCAAGGCACGGATGAGGTCGACCGCATCGTCGGCGCGTGGATCACCCAGCGCCCCGACCTGGACTTCTCACCGCTCGAGGTGCTCTCCAGGGTGGATCGCCTCTCCCGCCACCTCGATCGGGCGCGCCGGGAGGCGTTCCGCCGCAGCGACCTGGAGCCGTGGGAGTGGGATGTTCTCTCCGCTCTGCGCCGCGCGGGCGACCCGTTTCAACTCAGCCCCAAGCAGCTGCTGCAGCAGACGCTGGTCTCCAGCGGCACCATGACCAACCGCATCGACCGCCTCGTCGACCGCGGACTGGTGCGCCGCGAGGGCGACCCCGCCGACGGCCGCAGCGTGCTGGTGACCCTCACCGGCGACGGGCAGACGCGCGTGGATGCCGCGATCACCCGGCTGGTCGACGCGGAGGCGACGCTGCTGTCGGCCCTGTCGCGCGCCGACCGGGATCGGCTGGCTGCGTTGCTGCGCAAGCTGAGCCTCGGCTTCGACGCCTGAACCGCACCGGCCGCACCGGCCGGCGGTCCGCGCATGGCCCGGCGGAGCCTACGCTGGAAGGAATATGGCGCATCTTCTGGGGGCCGAGGCCCTGCATCTCGAATATCCGACCAAAGTCGTCTTCGACGGCGTCTCGATCGGCGTCGACGAAGGTGACCGCATCGGCATCGTCGGCCGCAACGGCGACGGCAAGTCGAGCCTGATGGCGATGCTCGCCGGTCGCCGCACCCCCGACGCCGGCCGGGTGACCGTGCGCGGCGGCGTGCGCATCGGCGTGCTCGACCAGGCCGACAAGCTCCCCGACGACCTGACGGTGTCGGCGGCGATCGTCGGCGACCGCGCCGAATACGAATGGGCCGGCGACCCGCTCACGCGCGAGGTCGTCGCGGGGCTGGCCAGCGACCTGCCGTGGGATGCCGAGATCGGCACGCTGTCCGGTGGCCAGCGGCGCCGGGTGGCCCTGGCGCAGCTGCTGTCGGGCGACTGGGACGTCATCATGCTCGATGAGCCGACCAACCACCTCGACGTCGAGGGCATCGCGTGGCTCGCCGAGCACCTCAAGCGCCGGTGGGCCGGTAACAGCGGGGCCTTGCTGGTGGTCACCCACGATCGCTGGTTCCTCGACGAGGTCTGCACCCGCACGTGGGAGGTGCACGACCGCGTCGTGGAGCCCTTCGACGGCGGTTACGCCGCCTACGTGCTGCAGCGCGTGGAGCGCGACCGCCAGTCATCGGTCGTCGAAGCCCGACGCCAGAACCTCGCCCGCAAGGAGCTCGCCTGGCTGCGCCGCGGCGCCCCCGCCCGCACCGCCAAGCCCAAGTTCCGCATCGACGCGGCCAACGAGCTCATCGCCGACGTGCCCGAGCTGCGCGACCGCGTCGCACTGCAGTCGCTGGCCGTCTCCCGGCTGGGCAAGGACGTCGTCGACCTGCTGGACGTGTCGGTGTCCTACCCGTCGCAGGACTCCCCCACCGGCGAACCGCGCGAAGTTCTGCACGAAGTGGAGTGGCGCATCGCTCCCGGTGAGCGCACCGGCATCCTCGGGGTCAACGGAGCCGGCAAGTCCACGCTGCTCGGGCTCATCGCCGGCACCGTCGAGCCCACGTCCGGACAGGTCAAGCGCGGCAAGACCGTCAAGGTCGCCACGCTCACCCAGCGCATGGATGAACTCGACCCTCACCTGCACGAACCGGTACGCGTCGTGATCTCGCGGCTGCGCACCAGCTACACGATGGGCACCGGCTCGAAGGCGCAGGAACTGACCCCCGGCCAGCTCTTGGAGCGCATGGGCTTTTCCAGCGCGCAGCTGTCGACCCCGGTGAAGGACCTGTCGGGCGGTCAGAAGCGCCGACTTCAGCTGCTGCTGATCCTGCTGGAGCAGCCCAACGTGCTGATCCTCGACGAGCCGACCAACGACCTCGACACCGACATGCTCGCCGCGATCGAGGAGCTGCTCGACTCGTGGGCGGGCACTCTGCTGGTCGTCTCGCACGACCGGTACTTCCTGGAGCGCGTCACCGACCAGCAGTACGCGATCCTCGACCGCCACCTGCGGCACCTGCCCGGCGGCATCGACGAGTACCTGCGGCTGCGGCACGCCCAGCAACGCGCCGCCGAGGCCGCACCCGCCGCGGCGCCCGCACCGAAGGCATCCACCTCGTCGCTCTCGGGCGCCGACCGCCGCACCGCGGAGAAGGAACTGTCGGCGCTGGACCGCAAGATCGGAAAGCTCCAGGCCGTCCTGAACGACCTGGACGTGAAGATCGCCAGCGCGGCATCGGACACCCCGCACGACGAGGTCAGCGACCTGTACCGCCGGCGTGAGGAGCAGGCGACCCAGATCGCCGAGCTCGAGCAGCGGTGGCTCGAACTCGGCGAAGAACTCGGCTGAATCGCCTCCGGCGGGCCGCCGGCCTTCTTGACCGCAGGTACCTTGCACTGCAAGGATGTATGTCATGCCAACTAGTGACCGCGTGGTCCAACTCCGCAAGGGCGTGCTCGAGCTTGCGATCCTTGCGGTGCTCGGGCGCGAGGAGTGCTACGCGATCGAGATCATCGAACGGCTGAATGCGTACCCCGCGCTGACGGCGACCCCCGGCACCGTCTACCCTCTGCTGGCGCGGCTCGACAAGTCGGGCCTGGTCGGCACCCGGTGGGCGGAGGCTGCCGGCGGTCCGCCGCGCAAGTACTACCGGCTGACCCCGGCGGGCCGCGACTCGCTGTCTGCCGGAGCCGACGCCTGGGCGGCGCTCAGCGGCGCCATGACCGAGATCCTCGAGGGGACGCCATGAGCGCGACCGACTACCTGGGTGCCGTGCGCGCGCACCTTCATCGCGTGCCCCGCCCGGACCGGCGCCGGGCGCTGAGTGCCCTGTCGGCGCAGCTCGACGAGCTCGCCCAGGCCGGCCTCGATCCGGTGACCGCGCTGGGCGACCCGGCGGCATACGCGCACGAGCTGACCGATGCCCTCGCCGATGACACCGCGACGGCCGGGCCGCGCTGGCGACTGCTCGGCTTGCCAGTCGAACTGCGCGGCCCGATGAGCGCCGAGGTGCGCTCCCGCACCTGGGATCCGGCGAACCCGAAACTGTTCGTCCCGCGCCTGCTCGGGATCGGGTGGACACTCAACCTCGGCGCCGTCGCGGTGCGCCTGGGCCTCATCCGCCCCGATGACACCGGCGACGATGTGCTCGCGGCCATCCCGCAGCGCCGGCTCCACCAGGCCCACGCGGTGCCGCTGGTCATCGCCGGCACGACGGCGGCCGTCATTGCGGCCACCTGGCGAGCCCTCCCGCCGACGGTGGCCGCGGGATTCGACTTGGGCGGTCGTGCGCAGGAGCACGCACCCCGGTGGGCGCTGCTCGCGGATCTCGCGCTCGGCGCGGTACCGGCGCTGTGGGCACTGCGCCGCAGCGCCCCGACCGAGGATCGCCTGGTGCGCACCGCAACGGCGACCTCGCTCGCCGTGATCTCCGCCGGCGTCGTCACCGCCACCCTCGCCGATGCCCGCGCACCGCAGGGTCGGTGGGGACTGCTCACCGTCGCGGCGCTGCCCCTGGCCATCGCGGCCTCCCTCGCCGTCGTCGTCGTGCCGCTGCGCGCGGGGCTGCGCCGCGTGTGGCTGTCCGATTCCCCCTCGGCACCCGCCGAGCCCGATGCCGCACCCCACACCTCATGACCTCGCAGCCGTTGCGCCCTCCGATGCCGGCACCGGAGCCCGGTGACCAATCAACCGTCATCGTGCAGGCCGCGGGGCTCTCGAAGCGATTCGGCGATCGTGATGTGGTCTCGGATCTGTCCTTCGGCGTCGCCCGCGGGCGCGCCTTCGGCCTTCTCGGGCCCAACGGGTCAGGCAAGACGACCACCGTGCGGCTGCTCACGGGACTGCTGACCCCGGACCGCGGCGACATCACGCTCTTCGGTGAGCGGGTGACCCCCGCCGCGGCCGACCGGCTCCGCCGCCGGATCGGAGTGCAGACCGACACGAACCTCTATGAGACCCTTAGCGCCCGGGAGAACCTGCGCACGTGGGGCGCGCTCTACGGCATCGACCGCCGGGTAATGGACGATCGCATCGACGAGGTGCTCACCGTGCTCGGCCTGCAGGAGCGCGCCGGTTCCCTCGTCGGTGAGTTCAGCAAGGGGATGCGGCAGAAGCTGGCTGTCGGCCGCGCGGTGATGCACGAGCCGGAACTGCTCTTCCTCGATGAGCCGACGGCGGGTCTGGACCCCGAAGCGGCCGCCGACCTCATCGGCTATCTCAAGCGCAGGATCCGGTCGCTGAACACGACGGTGATCATCTGCACCCACCAGCTGCACGGCCTGGAGTCGCTGTGCGACGACATCGGCATCATCCGCGGCGGACGGCTGCTCGCATGCGGCGTGGTGGACGACCTGCTCGCGCACCGTTGGCCCGACCGCCGGTACTGGCTCACCGTAGGCAGCGCCCTCCCCCGCGCGGCCGAGCTCGTGGCATCCGTCACGGGATCGCCGCCGGAGGTCGACACCGACGGCCGCCTCGGTTTCTCATCCGCCGACGACGGCGTCGTCCCGGTCGTCGTCGCCGCTCTGGTGCGCGGCGGCGTCCCGGTGCGCGCGGTGACCCCCGAGGTGCCGACGATCGAGCAGTTCTACTTCGCCACGCTCGACGAAGGGGGCATCGCATGATCGACCGGCGACGTGTCTGGGCGGTGATCCGCAAGGACTGGCTCGAAATCTCCCGAGACAAGCAGGTGATCGCCCCACTCGTGATCATCCCGCTGCTGTTCGCGGCGGTCATCCCCTCGGCGGTGCTGCTGCTGGGCAACACCAGCGTTCCCACGTCGACCATCGGCGGGCTGCAGAGCTTCATCGGCAACCTGCCGCCCGGGATCGTGCCGGCCGGTTTCTCCGCAGAGCAGACCGTCGCCTACGCGGTCATCGTCTACTTCATGGCGCCCTTCTTCCTGCTGATCCCGGTCATGATCGCCAGCATCACCGCCAGCTCGAGCCTCGTCGGCGAGAAGGAACGACGCACGATCGAGGGCCTGCTCTACTCACCGCTGAGCACCCGCGAACTCGTCCTCGCGAAGGTGCTCGGCTCGGTCATCCCCGCCGTGGTGCTCACCTGGGTCGCATTCCTCCTCTACGCGACCATCGTCAACACCCTCGGCGCACCGATGATGGGCGGTGTGTTCTTTCCGACCTGGACCTGGGCCGTGATCGTCGTGATCCTCGTGCCGCTCGTGGGATTCCTCGCGACGAGCCTGATCGTGGCGGTCTCGGCGCACTCTAGCACGATGCAGGGCGCTCAGGGCACGGCGATGTTCGTCGTGCTGCCGATCCTCGCCCTCGTGATCGGTCAGTCGACCGGACTCATGCTTTTCGATGTGACGGTGGCGCTCATCACCGCCGCCGTGCTCCTCGTCGTCGACGTC
Organism: Microbacterium sp. zg-B96; assembly: GCF_030246865.1. Taxonomy (NCBI): domain Bacteria; kingdom Bacillati; phylum Actinomycetota; class Actinomycetes; order Micrococcales; family Microbacteriaceae; genus Microbacterium; species Microbacterium sp. zg-B96. The sequence goes on from NZ_CP126738.1 coordinate 2,109,934, forward strand.
GTGGCGTTCGTCCTCGTCGTGGCCCGATTCGACCGCGAGCGCATCGTCACCCGCCTGTAGCGCAGCTCAGAGCAGGTCGTTCTCCTCGAGCCAGGCGGTGGCGATGTCCGCCGGGGACATCTGGTCCTCGGTGCTCTGCACGTTCAGCGCCACGAGCCCTTCCGGTGTCAACGCGGCGCTGATGGGGTCGATCACCTCGGCCAGTTCATCGGCGAGTTCCGCATTGACCACGGGCACCACGTTGGAGGCCAGGAACAACCCTTCGGGGTCTTCGAGCACGACCAGATCCTGTGTCTGAATGCGCGGGTCGGCCGTGAAGACGTTGGCGATGTTCACTTCGCCCGCCACGAGGGATTCGACCGTGGTGTCCCCGGTGGCTTCGAAGGCAACCTCGACACCGTACGTGTCGGCGAGGCCACTGGGCCCGTAGGGGCGCTCGGCTAGCTCCGGCGGGCCGCCGAGGGTGAGGGGAACGGTGACACCGGCGAGGTCGGCGATGCTCGTCAGGCCGTTCTCCGCGGCGAAAGCGGCCGTCACCGTGTAGGAGTCCTGGTCGCTCGCGTCGGACTGCTCCAGCACGGTGATGCCCTCCGGCAGCGCCCCGACCAGCGCCGCGTAGACGTCATCAGGGGTACGCGCCTCGGTCTCGGGCTCGAAGTACTGCAACAGGTTGCCGCTGTACTCCGGGAACAGGTCGATCGCACCGCTTTCGACCTCCGGCATGTAGGCGTCGCGCTGGCCGATGTTGAACGAGCGCTCCACCGTGTAGCCGGCGTTCTCCAGCGCTTGGGCGTAGATCTCGGCGATGATCTCGTTCGAGTAGTACGCCTGCGAGCCGATGACGATCGCCTCGGCATCCCCGGTCTCGCCGCCGGTTTCGGCCTCGAGCGGGTCTGATGAGGCGCAGCCGGCCAGCAGGGCCGCGGCGAGGGCGATGGCGGTGGCGGCGCCGAGCAGGCGGCGCGGGGTAGGGGTGATGGGCATGAGGTCTCCTCAGTGCGTGTCAGGACGGAACGGGGGTGTGGGACGTGGCGGTGCGCGCGGCTGATGCGCGCCCGGTGTCACGCGCGGCGCGTCCGGCGCGAAGCCCGCGCGGCACCGCTGTACGCTGCAGGACCGCGAAGAGCAGATCCAGCAACAGTGCGAGGGCGATGATCAGCAATGCGCCGCCGAGCACCATTTCATAACGGCGCAACGGGATGCCGGCGATGATGTACTGCCCCAGGCCGCCGAGTGCGACGTAGGCGGCGATCGTGACCGTCGCGACCACCTGAAGGGTGGCCGAGCGCAGTCCCGCCACCAGCAACGGCAGTCCGAGGGGCACCTCGATGCGCCAGAGGACCTGCCACTGGGTCATCCCCATCGCGCGCCCGGAATCGAGCACGGCCCGGTCGATGGCCTCGACCCCAGCGTAGGCACCGGCGAGGATCGACGGGATCGCCAGCAGCACGAAGGTCACGACGCCGGCTTCGGGGCGATTGAGCACGCCGAACAGGAGCACCAGCAGAATCAGCAGACCGAACGACGGCACGGCGCGCGCCGCCCCCGAGATCACCACCGCGATCTCCCGCCCGCGCCCGGTGTGGCCGATGAGCCAGCCCAGCGGCACCGCGATGATCGCGGCGATGACGACGGCCACGCCGGTGTACCAGAGATGCACCGCAAGGGCGGCGCCGATGGATGCCGCGCCGGTCCACTGCTCCGGTGCGAAGATCCAGGCGAGCGCCTCGGCGAAGAGATTCATGCCGGCACCTCCGCCGCGGAGGCGACGAGGCGCACGCGCGCTGCGCGGCGGCGTGCACCGGCGCTGCTCCACGGCATGAGCAGGCGCCCCGCGACCACCAGCAGCAGATCGATGATGACCGCGATGAGCATGACTGCGACGACACCGGCAAGCACCTCGGGGATGATCCGCCGCTGCAGCCCGTTGGTGAACAGATAGCCGAGGTTGGTCACCCCGATGAGCACGCCGACGGTGGCCAGCGACACGGTGCTGACCGCGGCGACGCGCAGTCCCGCCAAGATGACGGGACCCGCAAGCGGCAGGTCGACTCCCCAGAACCTGCGTGCCGGCCCGTACCCCATCGCGACGGCCGCCAGGCGGGCGTCGGGGTCGACGGCGTCGAACCCGTCGGCCACCGACCGCGTCAGCAGCGCGACGGCGTACAGGGTGAGGGCGACGAGGAGGTTGACCTCGCTGAGGATGCTGATTCCGAGGATGCCGGGCAGCAGGGCCAGCAGTGCCAGCGAGGGGATGGTGTACAACAGTCCGCTCAGGGTGAGCAGGCTCCCCCGCACGAGCCGGTAGCGCCACGCGATCCACCCCAGCGGCACGGCGCACACGAGCCCCAGCACGACCGGGATCACGCTCTGACGCACATGTTCGAGCGACAGCTCTGCGATGAGCCCGAGGTTATCGAGGACCCAGTTCACGGAGCGCGCCGCTCCCGCGCGCCGACGAACGCCTCGACGAAGGGCGACGCCGGACCCTGCCGGATCTCGTCCGGTGTGCCCCGCTGCGCGATGCGCGCACCCCGTTCCAGGATGACGACCTGGTCGCCGAGGAAGAACGCCTCGTCGATGTCGTGCGTGACGAACACGATCGTCTTGCCGATCTCGCGCTGCAGCCGCGTGAGCTCGTCCTGCAGCTCCGCGCGGACGATCGGGTCGACGGCGCCGAACGGCTCGTCCATCAGCAGGATGTTCGGCTCGGCCGCCAGCGCGCGGGCCACCCCCACCCGTTGCTGCTGACCACCGGACAGCTGACTCGGGTAGCGGTCGGCCATCGCACCGTCCAACCCCACCGTCCCCATCAGCTCCAGCGCGCGCTCACGTGCCGGACCACGGGCGACACCGTTCAAGCGCGGCACCGTGGCGATATTGGCGGCGACCGTGAGGTGCGGCAGCAGTCCGGAGTTCTGCATGACATAACCGATGCTGCGCCGCAGCGCCACCGGCGACCGGGTGGCGATGTCCTCGCCGTCGATCGTGATCGTGCCTGCGGTGGGTTCCACCATCCGGTTGATCATGCGCAGCAGCGTCGTCTTGCCGCAGCCGGACGACCCGACGAACACCGTCGTGCGGTGCGGGGGGATCTGCAGCGAGAAGTCCTCGACGGCGCGGGTGCCGTCGGAAAAGGATTTCGCGACGCCTCGGAACTCGATCACGCTCAGCGCCCGACCTGAACGTCCTGCCAGAACGCGACGTAGCCGGAGAAGTCTTTGCCGACCCGGTCGATCGCGCTCGGCAGCGGGTCCGGGTAGGCGAACGCGTTGTCGGCGTGCCCACCGACGGTGTAGTACTGGCAATTGCCCTTCCACGCGCAGGTGTAGGGAGTGGGGCTCTTCTCCAGCAGCTCCCACGCGACCGAGTCGGGCGGGAAGTACCAATTCCCCTCGATGCTGATGAGGTCGTCCTCGTCCGCCTCGGCGATCACGGTGTCACCCAGTCGTGCTCTCATCGCGCCTCCTTCCGTCGGTGGGGGTCCAGGCTAGCCGGAGCCTCGGACAGCGTGAACCCCGCTGCTCAGTACCAAATACTCAGCCGCGGGGCGACGTGCCAGCCGAACGTGCGTGCGGCGGCGGCGGCATCCGTCGTGTGCACCCAGCCCGCCCGCGCGAGGGTCGCGATCGACACTCCGCCGAGGTAGGCGGCCGACAGCTCGCGGATCCCCAGTGCGAGCGGCACGGCGTCTGCGGGGGCGTCGCCGTCCAGCGCCGACACGGTAGCGCGGCCGTCGGCGCGGACGTCGAGCAGGTAGCGGCCGGCAGCGATGTCCAGCGGGTCGGAGACCTCCAGCGCGAACCGGCCCGGGGCGCCGTACGAGCGGGCGCTCAGCGTCTCAGGAACGTCGAGGATGCGCACGTACTGGTGATCGCGCAGCGTGACGGTGGCAGCGCGCTGATCGTCGATCATCCACAGCAGCGGCTCGTCGACGGACTGCTCGTGCGCCTTCACCGTGGACACGAGGTCCAGTTCGAGAAGGAACCGCCACAGCGCGGCGTACGCGTCGTCGGTGACCGCCAGCAGATACACGACGCTCACGGCCGCCTTGGTGAAGTCGTCGTCGTTTCCCTCGACGGTGTACACGGCCAGTCCGCTGACCTCGCCATCGGCATCGGCGTACTGCAGCGCGCGGAGCTTGCCGGCCTCCTTGGCATCGGGGCGGGTTCCGGCGATGTTGTCCCAGTGTCCGAGCGGGACGTCGATCTCGCCCGGCGACGACAACCGTGCGCGTTCGTGCAGCACCGGCGCCAGTTGCCGCATCCTCGCGCGCGGGATGAAGTCGACGCGCCCGGTGGGCAGCGGGCCGACCCAGCGGGCGCGTTTGGTCTCGATCGTCCACGAGCTCGACGCCGCGGCGGGCGCGAATCCATAGCGGCCGTACAGCGTCGACTCGCTGACGGTGAGCATGGCCATCGGCACTCCTGCGGCAGCGGCACCGCGCAGCTCGCCCTCGAGCATCGCCCGGGCGATGCCGCGCCGGCGGTGCGTCGGCGAGACGGTGACCGAGGTGATGGCGCAGGAGGGGATGCCCCGGCCGCCCGGCACGGACAGCTCACCGATCCATGACGCGGCGGTCGCGACGGGGAGCTCGGCCATCGGGCCGGCGGAGTCGTAGACGCCCGTCAGGCGCCGATAGGCGGTGCTTTCCCGGTTGACCGTGATCTGCTCGTCGTCGCGCTCACCGTCCTGGAACCCGCGGGCCAGTGCCTGCAGCCACGCGTCGTACGCGGGACCGTCGTGCGAGAGGGTGCGATAGTCCAGGTTGCGCGCCGCGAGCGTCTGCTGCGAGCCGGTGTCGACGGGAGCCGCCTTCCACGCGGCGTTGGTCACGGAATCGATCATCCCCCCATTGTGCCGTCAGCCCACGACACGGGCTCCGGGGACCGGCCCGTGGACGGTCAGCGCATCGAACCCGGCCGCCGCCAGAGTCACCCGCAGATCCAGTGCGGCGGTGGCGTCGGCGGCGAGGAAGGCCACCGTGGGACCCGAACCGGACACGATCCCCGCCAGTGCCCCGTTGTCGCAGCCCAGGTCGCGCAGCGCCGCCAGCTCGGGGCGCAGCGAGAACGCGGCATCCTGCAGGTCGTTGCGCACGGCCGCGGCAACGGCCGCCGCGTCACCGGTGCGCAGCGCGTGCAGCACGGCGGGCTCGACATCGGGCACGCCTCGGGGCGGTGCGATGTCGGTGGCGCTGTGCTCGCGCAGTCGGTCGAGTTCGCGGTAGACCTCGGGTGTTGACAGGCCGGCCGACGTCGTCACGATCACCCAGTCCAGGCGGCCGCGGGCCAGCGCCGGGCTGAGCTGGTCGCCCCGGCCGGTGCCGACCGCGGTGCCGCCCATCAGCGCGAACGGCACGTCGGCGCCCAGGCGGGTGGCCAGACGCTGCATCCGCGCCTGCGACACTCCGCCATCCCACAGCGCGTCGCACGCGACCAGCGCCGCCGCGGCATCGGCCGATCCGCCGCCCATGCCGCCGGCTACCGGGACGGCCTTGTGGATCTCCAGGTGCACGCCGCCGGGGTAGCCGATCTCCTGCGCCAGCAGCCGGGCCGCCCGCACCGCGAGGTTGCGGTCGTCGGTCGGAACGCCCGAGACGTCGACCAGCCCGTCGACGGAGATCGTGAACCCGTCGGCGTGCGTGGCGTAGACGTCTTCGTAGGCGGAGACGGCCTGGTACACCGACGCCACGTCGTGATAGCCGTCGTCCTGCACATCCCCGACCTCGAAGAAGACGTTGATCTTCCCCGGAGCGCGTACGTGCACGCGGTCGCCAGAGGTGGCCAGCGTCACTTGTCCGCCGAGTCCCAGAGACCGACGTCGATGCCGTCCGACAGTGCGTCGATGCGCTCGAGCTCTTCGGTGTCGAAGGCGGGGCCCGAGACCGCGGCGAGGTTCTCGTCCAACTGCGCGGGGCGGGAGGCGCCGACCAGCGCGGAGGCCACCACACCGTCGCGCAGCACCCACTGCAGCGCCATCTGGGCCAGCGACTGCCCGCGTTCCTTCGCGATGGCATCCAGTCCCAGCAGGCGGCCGCGGGCCGTTTGCGAGACGCTATCGCGCGGCACCGACCAGCGCTCGAGCGAGCGGTCGGCCGCGCCCTCGGAGAGGTACTTGTCCGTCAGCACCCCCTGCGACAGCGGCGAGAACGCGATCGCTCCCATGCCCTCCTGCTGGAGCGCGCCGGTCAGGCCGTCCTCGATCCACCGGTTGACGATGGAGTAGGCGGGCTGGTGGATCGCCAGCGGCGTGCCCAGGCTCCGGGCGATCGCGGCGGCCTCGACGGTGCGGTGTGCGCTGTACGAGGAAATGCCCACGTGCAGCGCCTTACCCTGCTGCACGAGGGTGTGCAGCGCCCCGATCGTGTCCTCCAGCGGCGTGGTGGGGTCGTCGCGGTGCGAATAGAAGATGTCGACGTAGTCGACGTTCATGCGGCGCAGCGACTGCTCGGCGCTGGCCAGGAGGTACTTGCGCGAGCCACCGTCGCCGTAGGGACCGGACCACATGTCGTAGCCGGCCTTGGACGAGATGATCAGCTCGTCGCGGTAGCGCGCGAAGTCCTCGCGCATCATGCGGCCGAAGTTCGTCTCGGCCGCGCCGTACGGCGGGCCGTAGTTGTTGGCCAGGTCGAAGTGGGTGATGCCGATGTCGAACGCGTGGCGCAGCACCTCGCGCTGGCGGTCGAACGGGACGTTGTCGCCGAAGTTCCACCACAGTCCGAGCGAGATCGGCGGCAGCCGCAGGCCGGAGGCTCCCACCCGGCGATACTCGACGGATCCGTAGCGATCGGCCGCGGCCGTATACGGCCGGTGCAGGTCGGCGACAGGGGGCTTGGTCCGCGGGGTCTGTGTCACCCCACCCACGCTACTGCGCGAGGGGCGCCGCGCGCGCGATACGCAGGAAGTCCTCGACCACCAATTCCTCGCCGCGGGCGGTCGGCGCCACACCGGCCGCCTCGAGGACGGCGGATGCCTCGGCGGCGCTGCCGCCCAGCACACCGGAGAGGGCTTGACGCAGCATCTTGCGGCGCTGGCCGAAGGCGGCATCCACGATCGCGAAGGTGCGGCGGCGCTCTTCCTCGGTGCCGCGCGGCTGCGGGTCACGGCGGAAGCCGACCAGCACGCTGTCGACGTTGGGAATCGGCCAGAACACCTGCCGGGACACCGTGCCGGCCAGCCGCCACGGTCCGTACCAGGACGCCTTGACGCTGGGTCCCCCGTAGGCCTTGGTGCCGGGGGATGCCGCCAGGCGCTCCCCCACTTCGGCTTGCACCATCACCACGCCCCGGTTCAGGTGGGCGAAGGTCTCCAGGAAGTGCAGCAGCACCGGAACGCTGATGTTGTAGGGCAGGTTCGCCACGAGCACCTCGGGGTCGCCGGGCAGCTCGACCACCTTCAGCGCATCCGCGTCGACGACCGTCAGCGCGCCGTCGGCGACCTGGTGCGCGGCGGCGGTGACCGGCAGGCGCTCGGCCAACCGGTGATCGATCTCCACGGCGATGACCGTCGCCCCGGTCTCGAGGATCGCCAGCGTCAGCGACCCCAGGCCAGGGCCGATTTCGACGACGCGGTCGCCGGGCTTCACGCCTGCGACCTGCACGATCTTGCGCACCGTGTTGGCGTCGACGACGAAATTCTGACCGAGCTTCTTGGTCGGGGTGACGTCGAGCTCGGCTGCGAGCGCGCGGATCTCTGCCGCGCCGAGGAGGGTCACCGGCATGTATCAACAGTACCGAGGATGCGTACAGCTACTCGTCACCGAGCGTTCACACGGCGGGAACACTCCCGTCTCGCGCGAGGCGCATCATGGACTAACGGTCCGGCTGCCGGGGGGCATGCCGGAATTGGGGTAGGAATCCATGCGCGCCGACGGCGCTGCGGATGGGAGCACCGCCAGTCCATCGGGGGGATCCGAATGGCACGCATTCCATCTACACGTCAGACCAGGCACACCCTGGATCGGCCGAGCCCGAAGGACGGCGGCGAGCCGACACCGGTGATGATCCTGCTGGTCGTCGTCGCGACGATCGGGGTGCTGGCCTACGCCGCCTTCCTGCTCGCGCCGGACAGCCGCGGCGATCTGCTGCCCTATCTCATGGTCATCGTGGCCGAGTCGATCCTCGTGCTTCACGCACTGCTGTCGATGTGGACGATCCTCTCCAGCGGGCGCAACCCACGCGACTACGCCGCCCACGACGCCGCCGCCCACCTCATGCCGCGCCTGGCGCGCGGTGACGACACCATTCACCTCCGTGGCGCGCCGGTGGTCGTCGACGTGTTCGTGACGGTCTACGGGGAGGACCTGGAGACCGTGCGCCGAACGGTGGTGGCCGCCCTCGGACTGCAGGGCAGGCATCGCACCTGGGTGCTCGACGACGGCAAGTCCGACGAGGTGCGGGCCATGGCCGCCGAGACGGGCGCCTGGTACGTGCGCCGGTTGAGCTCCCACGGGGCGAAGGCGGGGAACATCAACCACGCCCTGACGCTTGCCAAGGGCGACTTCTTCGCGATCTTCGACGCGGATTTCGTCCCCTCGCCCCGGTTCCTGCTGGAGACGATGCCGATCTTCGTGCACGAGGACGTCGCGTTCGTCCAGACGCCGCAGGTCTACGGCAACCTCGACACCGTCGTGGCGCGCGGTGCGGCGTTCATGCAGACGGTGTTCTACCGGTTCATCCAGCCGGGTCGCAATCGGTTCAACGCGGCGTTCTGCGTCGGCACGAACGTGGTGTTCCGCCGCCGGGCGGTCGACGAGATCGGCGGCATCTACACCGACTCCAAGTCGGAGGACGTGTGGACGGCGTTGCTGCTGCACGAACGCGGGTGGCGTTCGGTCTTCCTCCCCGACGCCCTCGCCGTCGGTGAGGCGCCGGAGACCATCGAGGCCTACAGCAAGCAGCAGCTGCGCTGGGCCACCGGCGGGTTCGAGATCCTGCTGCACCACAACCCGCTCAGCCCGCGGCGCACCCTCACGACCGACCAGCGCATCCAATACCTGGTGACGGCCACGTTCTACCTCGCGGGGATCTGCCCGTTGCTGCTGCTGCTCGTGCCGCCGCTGGAGATCTACTTCGACCTGCGGCCGATGACGCTGGAGATCACCGTCTTCACCTGGGTGCTGTACTACGCGGGGTTCTACGTCATGCAGATCCTGCTCGCGTGGTTCGCCGTCGGTTCGTTCCGGTGGGAGACCCTCACTCTGGCGACGGTGTCGTTCCCGATCTATTCGAAGGCCCTGTGGAACGCCCTGACCGGCAAGGACGTGGGGTGGCACGTCACCGGGTCGGCGTCGCGCCGGTCGCCCTTCAACTTCATCATCCCGCAGACGCTGTTCTTCCTCTTCCTCGCGCTGACGACGCTCGTCGCCGTCTGGCGTGACATCGACAACGGCGTGCTGACGCTTGCCACCGGCTGGAACGCGACCAACACGCTCATCCTGGGCGCGTTCCTGGTGACCGCGCTGCGCGAGGCCCACGCCCTGAGCCACCCGACGGTGCGGCCCGCACCGCTGCAGCTCCCCGCCGCAACGGTGCCGCTCACGGTCGTCGCGCGGCCGCTCCAGCGCCAGCCGGGCCTGCTCGAACCGGAACCGCAACTCGAGCCGGCAGGAGGTGCGCGATGACCTGGTTCAACCGGCTGAAGCTTGCCGGCGGCATCCTGCTCGTCGTTGTCATCGTGATGGCCTGCACCGTCGTGTTCAACCAGCGCCAGCACCGCGCGCTGTCCACCAGCGCGACGATCGTGGCGCAGAACTACCCCGTCGGCACCGACTACGGCGGCATCGTCACCCGGCAGTATGTCGAGGTCGGCGACGACGTCGCCGTGGGAGACCCGCTGTTCGACGTGCGCAGCCTGCAGCTGCAGCGCGACATCGCCTCCGGCCAGGTCGCCGACCCGGTGCTTGCGGCGAGCGTCGCCGGCGACGGCACGTCCACGATCGTCGCGACGGTCGACGGGACGGTGCGCGAGGTGGCCGTCCCGCAGGGCGGGTTCGCCCAGGCCGGCAGCGTACTGGCCACCGTCGACCAGGATGCCTCGCTGTTCGTGGAGGCCGAGTTCCTGCTGTCGGCGCGCGACTACGCCCGCATCACGGAAGGCAGCCACGTCGAACTGCTGCTGCCGAATCAGTCGGTGCTCGGCGGCGATGTCGCCGGCATCGATGTGGAGACCGCCGAGGGGCAAGCGCTGTCGACGCTGCGGATCACGAGCGCCGATCTGTCCCAGCGCGCGGCGACCGGCCTGTTCCAGGCCGGCACGCCCGTGCAGGCCACGCTGCAGTTGCGAGACGACGGCCCGCTCGCCGGTGTCGGCGATGCGCTGCGCGATCTGCTGCAGAAGGTCGGCCTGTGAGCGGCGGGCGGCTGCTGGCCGTGTTGCTGCTCGGGGCCGCCCTCGTGGTGACCGGCTGCACCGCGACCTCTCCGGGCGCGGCCGACCGTGGCTGGACCCGAACGTCGGCCTCTGCCGCGTCGGTCGCATCGTTGCCGGTGGAACAGGTGGCCGAGATCGGCCAGCCGCGCCTCGCCGACGGCGTGATCCCGCCGACCAACCGCTGGTACTCCGGGCTGATCTTCGGCTCGGACCCGCAGCCGGTGTATCCGTTCCCGCTGGCGTTCGCTGCCGGGGGCGACGGCTTCACGGTCGATCTTCCGGCGGTGTCGGCGACGGCGCAGACGGTCGCGGCATCGTTCGCCGGCGGCCTGCAGGTCGCCGTCGACGCGGACCGGTTCGAAGCCGTGCGAGCCGATCCGGTGTCGGTCACGCTGCGCTGGTGGGACGGGGATGCCGAGGTCGGTGACGTGACGATCGCGGAGGGCTCCCCCGTCGTGGGCTTCACGGCGGCACGGGGCACCGCGCTGACCCCGGCTGCCCCGCTGCAACCCGCCGGTGACGGCGTGTGGACGGCGACGACGGACGACACCGCGTTCGGCGTGGTGGCCCCCGGCGCCGACTGGGACGGCGACGCGCTCACGGTGCCCGCCGGGGCGTATGCGCAGTGGTTCGCCCTGCCCGAAGGCGCGGACGTCGCCGACTGGGCGGATGCACTGGACGCGCCGGTCACCGAGGTGCAGGTGGACTCGGGCGCGGACGGCGACCTGTCGTCGACGCGGCTGACCTATGCCGGCACCGACAGCACGGTGGTCGTGCCGTTCCCCGGGCACCGGGTGGAGGCCGGATGCTCGCTCGGCACGTTCCACACCGCGTACGGCGACGCGGTCGCGTGCGCCGACACGGTGCTGGAGTGGTCGGTGCCGACCGTCGCGCCCCGCGCGGCGTTCGACCTCAGAGGGATCGACGACCAGACCCGCGCTGCCATCACGGCGCAGGTCGCGGCGGATCTGGATGCCACCCCGCCGCTGCCCGCCGACACGTACTACGGCGGCAAGGCGCTGGCCCGGCTCGGCGCGCTGCTCACCCTCGCCCGCGAACTGGGGGATGCGGAGCTTTCCGACCGCATCGCCGAGCGGCTGTGGACCGAGCTGGAGCCGTGGAGCGAGGCGGACGGCTGCCTGGTGCGCGACGCGCACTGCTTCGTCTACGACGACGCACTGCGGATGGTCGTGGGCAAGGCGGCGACGTTCGGGGCGGAGGAGGGCAACGACCACCACTTCCACTACGGCTACTTCCTCAGCGCCGCCGCGGCGCTGGTGGCTGCGCAGCCGGAGAAGGGCGATGCCCTCGCCGAGGTGATGGACGCGCTGGCCGCCGACATCGCCGGTGGGGCCGCGGCCGGTGCCCTCCCCCAGTTGCGTGTCTTCGATCCGTATCGCGGCCACTCCTGGGCCTCCGGGCTCTCCCCGTTCGCAGACGGCAACAATCAGGAGTCCAGCTCCGAGGCCGTCGCGGCCTGGAACGGCCTGGCACTGTGGGCGCAGGCCCGCAGCGACGCGCCGCTGGCGGCGACGGCGGCGTGGCTGCTGTCGGCCGAGGTCGCCGCGACCCGTGCCCTCTGGCTCGAGCCGGATCCGAGCACGCTGGCCGAGGGCTTCGCCCACCCCATCGTGTCGCTGACCTGGGGCGGCAAACGCGACTACGCGACCTGGTTCAGCCCGGAGCCGTCGGCGATCCTCGGCATCCAACTGCTGCCGCTCGGGCCGGTCGCGCTGGAGTACCTCGGCGCGGATCCGCAGCGCGTGGCGACGAACGTCGCCCACGCCGGCCCCACCGCGTTCACCGGTCCGCTGGGCGACTACGTGCTGATGTACTCGGCGCTGGCCGGCGACACCGAGCGCACCGCCGCCGCGCAGGCCCTCTCGGCGCTGCCTGCCGACGGCGTCGACGACGGCAATTCGAAGGCGATCATGCTCGCCTGGCTGGCGGCGGCGCAGGCTCAGTCGGTGAAGGAGCCGTAGACGGCGAGGGTGTTGGCAGCCACCTGCGCGCAGAGCTCGTCGAGGTCCATGGCGAGCTCTGCGGCGAGGAACCGCACCGTCGCCGGGATCAGGTACGGGGCGTTGGGGCGACCGCGGTAGGGCGTCGGGGTGAGGAACGGGGCGTCGGTTTCCACCAGGATCCGCTCCCGCGGCGTCACCGCGAGCGCATCGCGCAGGTTCTGCGCGTTCTTGAAGGTCACGTTGCCCGCGAATGACAGGTAGTACCCGGCATCGGCGGCGATGCGTGCCATGTCGGCGTCGCCGGAGAAGCAGTGGAACACCGTGCGATCGGGGGCTCCGACCCGGCGGAGGGTCGCCAGGACCTCGTCGTGCGCGTCGCGGTCGTGGATCTGCATCGCGATGCCGTGCCGCTTGGCAAGATCGATGTGCGCCTCGAAGCTCTCGTACTGGGCGGGCAGCCCCGGAGCTTCCGTGCGGAAGAAGTCCAGCCCGGTCTCGCCGATCGCGCGCACCCGCGGCTGCGCCGCGAGTCCGTCGACGACGGCGATCGCCTCGGCCAGCATGCCCCGCTCGGCATATGCCGGCGCTTCATTCGGGTGGATCGCGACGGCGGCGAGGACGCCGGGATGGCTGGCCGCGGCCCACGCCGACCAGCGGCTGGAGTCGATGTCACCGCCGGCCTGCACGACCCCGATCACGCCGACCTCGGCCGCCCGCGCGAGCTGCTCGTCCAGGCTCAGCGGCTCCGGCCCGTCCTCGATCTCGAGGTGGGCGTGGTTGTCGTACACCGGCACCGCCAGCGGCTCCGGCGCGGGTGGGTAGCTCACGTCGCGGGCGCCCTTCTCCCGCTGCCGCACGTACTGGCTGGGGTCGGTCATGCGCTCTGTTCGACGCGCGGGAACAGCGGCGCCAGACCGCTGACGGAGGCTCCTGCGGGCAGCTGCCCCCACGCGCCGGCGTCGCGGATCGGCTGGTCCTGCAGCGCGCCGAGAGCGGCGGCGGCGCCAAGGGCGTCCCAGAGGATGCCGGTGGCGTGCGGCATCACCGGCGACAGCAGCGCGGTGAGGGCGCGCAGGCCCTCCGCGGCGGTGTACAGCACGGTGCCGAGCCGTTCCCGCTTCGCGTCGTCCTTGGCCAGTGCCCACGGTTCGTTCTCGGTGATGTAGAGGTTCAGCGCGTCGACGATCGTCCAGATCGCGGTGATCGCCTCGTCCGGGCGGAACCGCTCCATCGCGGCATCCGCAGCCGTCGCGGCATCCGCCACCGTCTTGTGGATGTGCAGCTCCGCCGCGGTGACCTCGCCCGCCGGCGGCACGATCGCCTCGAAGTAGCGCTCGATCATCGCGACGGTGCGGGAGGCGAGGTTTCCGAAGCCGTTGGCGAGCTCGGCCTGGTAGCGGGCGGACAGGTCCTCCCACGAGAACGAGCCGTCCTGGCCGAATGCGATCGCGGAGAGGAAGTAGAACCGGTACGCGTCGGAGCCGAACACCTCGGTGATCTCGGTGGGAGCGATGCCGGTGAGCTTGGACTTGGACATCTTCTCGCCGCCGACCAGCAGCCAGCCGTGCGCGAAGACGCCCCGCGGCACCTCGAGGCCTGCGGCCATGAGCATGGCGGGCCAGATGACCGCGTGGAAGCGGAGGATGTCCTTGCCCACCACGTGGTACGCCGGCCAGCGGCGCTCGAACTGCTCGGGGTCGCTGCCGTAGCCCACCGCAGTGGCGTAGTTCAGCAGCGCGTCGACCCACACGTAGATGACGTGCGACTGGTCCCACGGCACCTTGATGCCCCAGTCGAATGTCGACCGGGAGATGGAGAGGTCCTTCAGACCGTTCTTGACGAAGGAGATGACTTCGTTGCGCGCCGAGTCGGGGCGCAGGAAGTCGGGGACCGTCTTGTAGAGGTCCAGCAGCTTGTCCTGGAACTCGCTGAGCTTGAAGAAGTAGTTCTTCTCCTGCAGCAGCTCCAGCGGCTTGGAGTGGATCGCGCAGACCTTGAGGCCCTCGAACGCGCCGGTGCCGTCGACGATCTCCGACTCCGGCTTGAACTCCTCGCACCCGACGCAGTACAGCGCCTCATACTCACCGGCGTAGATGTAACCGCGGTCGTAGAGGGTCTGGAAGAAGACCTGCACGTTGCGCTCGTGGCGCTCCTGCGTCGTGCGGATGAAGTCGTCGTTGGCGACGTCGAGCGTGTCCAGCAGCGGGAACCACGACTCGGTGACGAGCTTGTCGACCCACTGCTGCGGCGTGACGCCGTTCGCGGCGGCCGCACGCAGCATCTTCTGGCCGTGCTCGTCGGTGCCGGTGAGCATCCAGGTGTCATCCCCGGCCTGGCGGTGCCAGCGCGCGAGGGTGTCCACCGCCACGGTGGTATAGCCGTGGCCGATGTGGGGCACGTCGCTCGGGTAGTAGATCGGCGTCGTGATGTAAAAGGAACGGCCTGAAGTCACCCGTCGATTCTAGGCGGGGCGCGCTGTGCGCCCGGTGCGCATTACGTCGGGGCCCGGCGCGGGTGGGGCGGCGACAGCGCGGCATCCGCTTCCCGAGATGCGGAGATCTGCCCAGATGCGGACCGGATGCCGCGGAGGGACCGCATTCCGGCAGATCTCCGCATTCCGGCGACGGGCAGAGGGCGGGCGGGCGGGCGGGCTCAGGCGCTGTCGCGCACGATCAGCGTCGTGGGCAGTACCAGGTCCTCGCGCGGGACGCCGTTGATGACGTCGATGAGGATCTCCACCATGGCGCGGCTGATCTCGGCCCACGGCTGGCGCATCGTCGTCAGCGGCGGGTCGTGGGTTTCGGCGAGACCGGAGTCGTCGAAACCGGCCACGGCGAGGTCCTCGGGCACCCCGCGACCGGCGCGGCGGGCGGCGGCGATGGCGCCGACGGCCATGACGTCGGATGCGGCGAAGACCGCGTCGATGTCGGGAGCGCGCTCCATCAGCCGCGTCATCGCGGCCGCTCCGGCTTCGCTGGAGTAGACGTCCTGCTCGACGAGGTCGGGGTCGAACCGGTCGCCCATCTCCTCGCGGAACCCCACGAGTCGGTAGCGGCCACCGGAGGTGTCATTGGGGCCGGTGATGACGGCGATCTTGCGGTAGCCGCGGTCAAGGAGGTGGCGGGTCATCACCCGAGCCGAGCCTGCTTCGTCGACCGAGACGGTGGGCACGTACGCACGGTGACCCAGCGGCACCCCCGTGCACACCGTGGGGATCCCGGCCTCGATGAGTGAGGCCAGCAGCGGGTCGGACTCGTGCGATGAGATGAGCAGTACCCCGTCGACGTGCCCTGCCCGCACGTAGTGCTCGACGTTCGCCCGCTCCGCGGGGGTGTCCGCCACCAGCAGCACCAGGGTCATCGACCGCTGTGCCAGGGCTTCGGTGGCACCGCGCAGCAGCAGCGCGAAGGTGGGGTCGGCGAACAGCAACTGCTGCGGCTCGGTCAGCAGGAACGCCAGCGAATTCGATCTGCCGGTGGCAAGGCTGCGGGCGGCGTGGTTGGCGGTGTACCCGGTCGCCCGGATCGCCCCCTCCACCGCTTCGCGCGCATCGGGCGAGACCCAGTGACCGCCGTTGATGACGCGCGACACCGTGCCCCGGGACACGCCGGCGGCCGCCGCCACGTCCCGGATCGTCGGGCGCCTGCGCACCTCGTTGGTGTCCCCCACGACGAGTGACTCTACTCCCGACACGCCCATAACCGTGACCGGTCACAGTTCGATAACACCGCCCGCTCCTCCGCCCGGGACGTCGTAGGCTGGACGCACGCCCTGGGACCGGTCACAGCAGATCGGACGGTCCCCTGAAACGAGGATGAGCTCGATGACCTCCTGGCCCGAGATGGACGGCATTGCCTACGGTGGCGATTACTCGCCCGAGCAGTGGTCGCGTGAGACCTGGCGTGAAGACGTCGCCCTCATGCGCGAGGCAGGGGTCAACCTCGTCAGCATCGGGATCTTCTCCTGGGCGCTGCTGGAGACCAGCGAGGGCGTCTTCGACTTCGGCTGGCTCGACGAGATCGTCGAACTGCTGCACGACAACGGCATCCGCGTCGACATGGGCACCCCGACCGCTTCTCCCCCCGCGTGGTTCTTCGCCGCTCACCCCGACGCCCGGGTGGTCACCCGCGACGGCGTCACCCTGGGCTTCGGCTCCCGCGGCATGGCATCACACTCCGCCCCCGCCTACCGCGCGGCGGCCGTGCGCATCGCCACCGAGCTGGCCCAGCGCTACGGCAACCACCCCGCCGTGGTGCTCTGGCACGTGCACAACGAGTACGGCGTCCCCGTCGGCGAGGACTACTCGCCCCACGCCGTGCGCGAATGGCGGCTGTGGCTGCAGCAGCGCTACGGCTCGCTCGACGCGCTCAACGCCGCCTGGGGCACCGCCTTCTGGGGCCAGCACTACACCGACTGGGAGCACGTCGGCGCCCCCGCCGCCGCCCCCACGACGGTCAACCCGGCCCAGCGCCTGGACTTCGCCCGGTTCACCGACCACCAGCTGCGGGCCTGCTTCATCGCCGAGCGCGACGCGATCCGCGCGCACAGCGACCGCCCCATCACCACCAACTTCATGGCCAACCAGCACAACGGCTGCGACCTGTGGGCGTGGGCGCGCGAAGTGGACATCGTCTCGGACGACCACTACCTGTGGGCGGCCGACGAAGAGGGCGAGATCGGGCTGGCCATCGCCGCCGACCTCACCCGCTCGGTCGGCGGCGGGGCACCGTGGATCCTCATGGAGCACTCCACCTCCGCCGTCAACTGGCAGCCGCGCAACGTCGCCAAGCGCGCCGGCGAGATGGCCCGCAATTCCCTCTCGCACCTGGGTCGCGGCGCCGACGGCATCCTCTTCTTCCAGTGGCGCGCCTCCCGTTCGGGCGCCGAGAAGTTCCACTCCGCGATGCTCCCGCACGCCGGTACCGCCTCGCGGGTCTGGCGCGAAGTGGTCGACCTCGGCGCGAAGCTGAACCGGCTCGCCGAGGTCCGCGGCTCACGCGTGCACGCCGACGTCGCGATCCTGTGGGACTTCGAGTCCTTCTGGGCGCAGGACCTGGAGTGGCGCCCCTCGGAGGACGTCGGACACGACGAGCGCATCCGCGCCTACTACGAGCGGCTGTGGCGCGACGGCATCGCGGTGGACTTCGCCCTGCCCGGCCACGACCTGTCCGGCTACAAGCTGGTCATCGCCCCGGCGCAGTACATGCTCTCCGCCGTCGACGCCGACAACCTCAACCGGTACGTCGAGGGCGGCGGCACCCTGGTCGTGTCTTTCTTCTCGGCCGTGGTCGACGAACACGACGCCGTGCACGCCGGCGGCTTCGGCGCTGTCCTGCAGCCGGCCCTGGGCATGCGCGTCGAGGAGTACCTGCCGCTGCGCGAAGGCGCCGCCGGCGTGCTCGACTGGAACGGGCAGCGCCTGGCGGCCGACGTGTGGCAGGAGGATCTCGTGATCGCCGGCGCCGACGTGCGGGCGACCTACCTCGACGGCCCCGCAGCGGGCAAGCCCGCCATCACCCGCCACCAGCACGGTGCGGGCGTCGGCTGGTACGTCAGCACCCGACCGGATGCCGCGGGGCTGGCGGCCATCATGGCCGACGTCTACGCCGACGCCGGCCTCACCCCTGCGGGCCTGCCTGCCGGAGTCGAGATCGTCCGCCGCCGCCGTGAAGACGCGGAGTACCTCGTCGTCATCAACCACACCACCGAAACCGTTTCGGTTCCCACAGAAGGCGTCGAATTACTGACGCAGAGCGAGATCAACGGCATGCTGTTGCTGGCGGGCGGCGACGTCGCCGTCATCCGCACCGTGTCACGGGAGCTGACCTGACAGAAGTACCCGTTGCGGCCGACCGGCCCAACACCCACAAAACGGTCGTAAGGGCGCGACTTCACCCGAGGCGCGCAGGATCGACCATTCACGGAAGGAAAACCCATGCGCAAGCTGGGATTGGGCGTCGTCGCACTCGCGTCGACCGCCATTCTGCTGGCCGGCTGCTCCGGCGGCTCCACGCCCGAAGAGTCGGACACGGCAGAGGGCTCGGGCGCCGAGCTGACCATCTGGACCGACGAGAACCGCGAGCCTGCCATCCAGGCCGCAGCCGAGGCTTTCGAAGAAGAGACCGGCGCGAAGATCAACCTGGTTCAGAAGAACTTCGAGGACATCCGGGCCGACTTCATCGCCCAGGTTCCCACCGGTGAGGGCCCCGACCTCACGATCGGCGCACACGACTGGCTCGGCTCGCTCGTCGCGGCCGGTGTCGTGGACACCCTGGACCTCGGTGAGAAGGCCAGTTCGTTCGAGCAGGTCGCCGTGGACGCGATGACCTACGACGGTCAGCTGTACGCGCTGCCCTACTCGCTGGAAACGATCGCGCTCGTGCAGAACACCGACCTCGTCGGTGAAGAAGCCCCCGCGACGTGGGACGACATGGTCGCCGCCGCAACGGCAGCCGGGGCCGCACGCCCCATCGTCATCAACACCGTCGGCCAGAAGGGCGACGCCTACACGATGTACGGCTTCCAGACGTCGTTCGGCGCTCCCGTGTTCGTCCAGGACGACACCGGCTCCTACACGGCCGAGGTCGGCATGGGCGGCCCCGCGGGCGAAGCATTCGCCACGTGGCTCGGCGGCAACGGCGATGCCGGCACCGGCATCATCTCCACCACGATCGACTACGACACCAACAACGAGCTGTTCGCCACCGGCGAGGCCGCGTACACCGTGCAGGGTCCGTGGGCCATCGAGGCGCTGACCGCCCAGGGCGTCAACGTCAAGGTCAACCCGATCCCGACCGCCGGTGGCGAGACGGCCGCTCCGTTCGTGGGTGTGCAGGGGTTCTACCTCAGCTCGCAGAGCGAGAACGCACTCTTGGCGCAGGAGTTCCTGACGAACTACATCGCGACCGACGAGGCGCAGAAGGCGCTGTATGACGCCGACCCGCGCATCCCGGCGTGGAGCACGCTGGCCGAAGAGGTCTCGGGCGACCCGATCATCGGCGGGTTCGTCGCCTCGTCGCAGAACGGCGTTCCGATGCCGTCGATCCCCGAGATGGGCGCGGTCTGGGACCTGTGGAACGCTGCGCAGGTGCAGATCATCAACGGCGCCGACCCCGTGTCGACGTGGAACCAGATGGTGACCGACGTCGAGACGGCTGTCGCCGGCTGACATTCTGCGGGGCGGGAGGTTCTGCCTCCCGCCCCGCACCCCTCGTACCCGCGAGCCCGAGACGGAAGAAGAGCACATGTCGATCACCCAGGAAGCCGTCGCCTCGCCGGCGCCGCAGGTTCCCAGGCCCACGCCGGAGTCGCACGCCCGCAACTGGCGTGGCGTCGGCTGGGGCTTCATCGTGAAGCTTCTGCTGATGGCGGTCGTCAACGCATTCGGCATCATGGCCGCCCTCGGCGCGTTCACCGCGCAGTCGTGGCTGCTCCTGAGCGTCGCGGTGCTGCTGCTGGTGGCCACGAACGTCGTGTATTTCACCAAGCGCGCCCTGCCGATGAAGTACCTGCTGCCGGGCCTCATCTTCCTGCTGCTGTTCCAGGTGTTCATCTTCGTCTACACCGCCTACATCGCCTTCACCAACTACGGCAGCGGGCACATCGGCTCCCAGGAGCAGGCAGTGGAGGCCGCCCTCATCCAGGGCGAGCGCCGCGTGGACGACTCCCCCACTTACCCCCTCACGATCGTCGAGCGCGGCGGTGAGTACGGCTTCGCCATCGTCGACGAGGACGAGGATGTCCTCGCCGGCACCACGATTGAGCCCCTCGCCCAGGTCGACGGCGCCCGCATCGGCGACACCGGTGCCGCCATCGAGGTGCCCGGCTGGACGGTCGTGCCCCGCGCCGACCTGCTCACCGACCAGGCCCTGCAGCAGACGGTGCAGAACCTACGAGTGCCGGTATCGGACGACCCGAACGACGGCTCCATCCGCACCCGCGAAGGCACGACCGGCGCGGTGTACACCTCCACCCTCGTCTGGGACGAACAGGCGCAGACGATCACCGACACCACCGACGGCACGGTCTACGCGGCCAACGACCGCGGCAGCTTCGTCGCCGAAGACGGCACGGCGCTGACCACCGGCTGGTCCGTCAACGTCGGGTTCGACAACTTCATCCGCCTGTTCACCGAACCCCGGCTGCTGCAGCCGCTGCTGATGGTGGCGGGATGGACGTTCGCGTTCGCCATCCTCTCGGTCGGCCTCAGCTTCGGTGTGGGCCTGCTGTTCGCGATCATCTTCAACGACCCGCGGGTGCGGGCACGCAAGTGGCTGCGGACGCTGTTCATCCTCCCCTACGCCTTCCCGGCGTTCATGTCGGCGCTGCTGTTCCGAGGCATGTTCAACGCCGAGTTCGGCGTGATCAACGAGCTGTTCTTCTTCGGCGCCGAGATCAGCTGGCTCGGTGACCCCACGCTGGCCAAGCTCGCCGTGCTGTGGGTCAACGTGTGGCTGAGCTACCCGTACTGGTTCCTGGTGTGCACCGGCGCACTGCAGGCGCTCCCGGCCGACACCCTGGAGGCCGCGCAGCTGGACGGCGCCGGCAAATTCCGCCAGTTCCGGTCGATCATCCTGCCGCTGCTGATGGTGTCCACCGCACCGCTGCTGATCTCGTCCTTCGCGTTCGCCTTCAACAACTTCACGCTCATCTACATGTTCAACGCCGGCGGACCATCGATACCGGGCGCGCCGTACGCTCTGGGGGCCACCGACATCCTCATCACGGCGATCTACGACATCGCCGGCATCTCGGGGGGCAAGGCGGACTATGGCCTGGCCAGTGCCCTGTCGATCGTCATCTTCATCATCGTCGGCGTGATCTCCGCGATCGCCTTCCGCCAGACCCGCAAGCTTGAGGAGTACCAGTGATGTCCATCACGACCCAGCAGGCTGTTCCCACCGCACGTGCGGCACGCGCCGCCGAGCCGCGACGGCCCGGCAGCCGGCGCCGCTGGTTCCTGGACGTGGGCTGGAAGTACCTCGTCGCCCTGGCGATCATCTTCTACGCGGTGTTCCCGCTGGTGTACGTGCTCTCAGCGTCGCTCAACCCCCACGGCACCCTGTCGGCGGCCAACGCGCTGTTCTCCGCCATCGACCTGTCGAACTACTTCGCTCTGGCCGAGACGAGCTACTGGGCATGGGCGGGCAACAGCCTCATCGTCGCCGGCGTCTCGTCCGTCGGGGCGGTGCTCATGGGTGCCTGCGCCGCGTACGCGTTCTCGCGGTTCCGCTTCTCCGGGCGCCGCGTGGGCCTGACGACACTGCTGATCGTGCAGATGTTCCCGCAGGCGCTCGCGTTCGTCGCGATCTTCCTGATGCTGCTGGCCGTCGGCGAAGTCATCCCGGCGCTGGGGCTGGACTCCAAGCTCGCCCTCATCTGCGTATACCTGGGCGGGGCACTGGGGACGAACACGTTCCTCATGTACGGGTTCTTCAACACCATCCCGGTGGAGATCGACGAATCGGCCAAGATCGACGGCGCCACCCACGCGCAGATCTTCTGGCAGCTGATCATTCCGCTGGTCACGCCCATCCTCGCGGTCGTGTCGCTGCTGGCCTTCATCTCCGCGTTCGCGGACTTCGTCATCGCCAAGGTCGTGCTGGTGTCCGAGGACAACTGGACCCTCGCCGTCGGCATGTACCAGTGGGTGTCCAACCAGCTCTCGTCGAACTGGGGCCTGTTCACCGCCGGCGCGGTGCTCGGCTGCATCCCGGTGCTGGTGCTGTTCCTGCTGCTGCAGCGCTACATCGTCGGCGGCCTCACGGCCGGCTCCGTCAAGGGGTGACGCGACCCTCGCGCGAGCTCAGCGCTGCGGCGTAGAGCTCGCGCGAGGACAGGCCGGATGCCGCGGCCACCTGGCCCGCGGCATCCTTCAGCCGCACCCCGTCGGCGACGAGTTCCAGCACCTGAGCGAGGGCGTCCTCCGGATCGACGGCCCGGGCCGCCGCGCCGGCGACCACGACCACCACTTCCCCCCGCACGCCGCCGGAGGCCCACCCGGCCAGGGCGGCGAGAGAGTCCCGGACGATCTCCTCGTGCATCTTCGTGAGTTCGCGGCAGACCGCCGCCGGGCGATCGGCGCCGAACGCCTGCGCCATCGCGGCGAGGGTCACCGCCAACCGCGATGGCGCCTCGAAGAACACCATCGTGCGCCGCTCGGCGGCAAGTCCCCCGAAGAACGATCGCTGCTCCCCCGCCTTGCGCGGCGGAAAACCCTCGAACGTGAACCGGTCGGTGGGAAGTCCCGACACCGCCAGTGCGGTCAGCACGGCGCTGGGTCCCGGGATCGCGGTGACGGTGACACCCAGCTCCACCGCGGCGGACACCAGGCCGTAGCCGGGATCGCTGACCGTCGGCATCCCCGCCTCGCTCATGACCAGCAGGTCCTCGTCCCGCGCGAGTTCGGCCAGTTCGCCGGCGCGCGCCTTCTCGTTGTGGTCGTGCAGGGCGATCAGCCGCGGCCGGTTGGTGACCCCAAGACCGGCGAGCAGCCGCTGCGTCGTGCGGGTGTCCTCGGTGGCGATCACCTTCACCGTCTCGAGAGCTTCGACCAGGCGCCGCGAGGCGTCACCCAGATTGCCGATCGGGGTCGCCGCGAGGATGATCATCGAGCCAGCATAAGGTGGTGACCGTGACCGCCGAGCCACTGCTTCCCGAGGCGACGTCGTGGTACGACCGGGTGTCCGCGCGGATCACCGGCGACCCGCGCCTGCGGCGGCGGCTGGGCTGGATCGTGCCACTGGTGATCACGCTCGTCGCCGGCATCCTGCGCATGTGGAACCTCGGCCACCCGCACGAGATCGTCTTCGACGAGACGTATTACGTGAAGGATGCCTGGAGCCAGTGGAACCTCGGTTACGCCGCGACGTGGCCCGAGGATGCCGACGCGGGCTTCGCGGCGGGCGACACCGAGGCGTTCGCTCCGGTGGGCAGCTTCGTGATCCACCCACCGCTGGGCAAGTGGATCATCGGCGCCGGGATGGCGCTGTTCGGGCCCGATTCCTCGTTCGGGTGGCGCATCGGGGTCGCGGTGGCCGGCACCGCCGCGGTGCTGGTGCTGTACGTCGTGGCGCGCCTGCTCACCGAGTCGATGGTCTTCGCCGCCCTCGCCTCGGCCATGTTGGCGATCGACGGCCTGGCGATCTCGATGAGCCGCGTGGCGCTGCTGGACACGCTGCTGATGTTCTTCGTGCTGGTGGCGTTCTGGTTCGCCCTGCTGGACCGGCGGGGGCACCTGCACCGGCTCGCCGCGGCCATCGCCGCGCGCGACCACGGCGAGCCGCTGACGTGGGGCCCGGTGCTGTGGAACCGCCCCTGGCTGGTGGCGGCAGGCACCGCGGCGGGCGCCGCGGCGGCGGTGAAGTGGTCGGGGCTGTGGGTGCTGGCCGCGATCGGCATCTATGCGGTCGTCACCGACGCCCTCGCCCGACGCCGCCTCGGCGTGTGGCAGTGGCCGGCGGATGCCGTCCGGCAGGGGGCGGCATCGTTCGTGCTCCTGGTGCCGGTGGCCGCGGGGGTCTACCTCGCGTCGTGGACGGGGTGGCTCGTCACCGACGAGGGCTACGGCCGGCACACCGCCGACACGGCACCGGCGACGGGAGCGTGGGAGTGGGTTCCGCCTGCACTGCAGAGCCTGTGGCAGTACCACGAGGGGATGTACGCCTCGGCCGCCGGCATGCAGACCGCCCACGGCTACGCAAGCCCGGCATGGCAGTGGCCGCTGCTGCTGCGGCCGACGTCGATGTTCGCCGACCGCACCGCCGACGGCGAGGCGGGCTGCGACGCCGCGAACGGTTGCATGGAGATCATCTACAGCATGCCCAACCCGCTGCTGTGGTGGGCGTCGATGGCCGCGATCGGGTACCTCGTCTACCGCTTCATCAGGTCGCGGTCCTGGCAGGACGCGTTCGTGCTGACCGCCATCGCGGCCACCTACGCCCCGTGGCTGTTCTACCCCGAGCGCACGATCTTCCAGTTCTACACGATCGTGATCCTGCCGTTCTCGCTGCTGGCGCTCACCTTCGCCCTCCAGGCGCTCGCCGCGCCGCATCATGCCGACGCCGCGCGTCGGCTGGCAGGGCAGCGCGTGGTGGTCGTGTTCCTCACCGTGTCGGTGCTCGTGTCGGCGTTCTGGTATCCGCTGGTGACGGCGATGAACGTGCCGTACGACTTCTGGCAGCTGCACAACTGGATGCCGGGCTGGATCTGACGCAGCCGACCGCCGCCCCCGCCCTAGGGTGGAGAGGTGTTCACCTACAACGTGCCGAGCCAGACGGGGACCGCCGGATTCGCGATGGTCGCCGACCGGTTCCTGCTGGTCGTGGCGGCCGGGGTCGGCGACGTGTTCGCCCTCGAGTTGTGGAACACCCTCTCCAACGGCGACGCCGCCCTGGAGGACGCCCTGTCGGCGCTCGCCCGGCGCGGCATCGAGCGACTCCCCGATTTCGCGCTGGTGGAGCTGGTCGACTCGCGGACGAGTTCGGTGAGCGTGGCCGTCCGCGGCTCCGCCACCGCTCAGTTGCACGGCCAGGAATCGACCACCCTCGCCGGGGCGGGCGTGGGCACCTGGGTGGAAGGATCGGCCCAGCGGGTCGCGGGCATCGCCCTCACGCTGGCCGGGTCGCCCACCGGGTCCCTCCTGCCGCTGGGTCGCGGGGTCGTTCGAGCCGATCGGCTGCAGTGGGGCACCGTCCCCGCCGGCGGGTCCCATCCGGCACCCGCCGCACCGCCGGCACGAGAACTGCCGGCGTGGGCTGCCGACCTCGACGATCCGCACAGCACCATGGCGGTGGACCGCGAATCGCTGGCAGAACTGGTCGCCGGCGCGTTGGACGACCACACGCAGCTCGGTGCCGTCCGTCGCCGCGGGCCGCGCCCGATCACGCGCCGGTTCGTGGTCTCGCTCGAGGGCGGCCGCGTGCTCGAATTGGACCTGCCCGTCGTGCTCGGGCGGGCGCCGGAGCCGGCCGCACACCCCGGCGCACGGCTGGCCTCGCTGCCGTCGCCGCGCCGCGAGGTGTCCGGCACACACGTCGAGCTGCGGCTGGACGGCGAGCAGCTGCTGGTGCGCGACCTCGGTTCCACCAACGGCACGGTGGTGCGCCACGCCGATGGTTCGGCAATGCTGTTGCGCGGGGGTGCCACGGCGCGGCTGACGGAGGGCGCGCTGCTGGACATCGGCGACGGGAACGTCGCCCGATTCCACGCCGCTGAGTGAGGCTGGATCGTGATTTCCGGCCGTACCCAGGCTGTGTTAGAACTTTCTAAGGAAGCAGGGATCCGGGGGGCCTCTGCTTCGGCATGGTTGCCCCCGTCGACTTCCATGAGGTGAGGTGACCGGGTGGCGAACAGGCTTCCTTCCGCGCCGCCGGTGCTCGCCGGATTCACCTACGTGCGCCCCCTGGGGACCGGCGGATTCGCCGACGTGTTCCTGTTCGAGCAGAACCTCCCCCGCCGCCCGGTGGCGGTGAAGGTGCTGCTGGAGGACATCGTCGACGAGGGCCTGCTTCGCATGTTCAACGCCGAGGCCGACGTGATGGCGCGGCTGAGCTCGCATCCGTCGATCCTGACGATCTACGAAGCGAGCATCTCCTCCGACGGCCGCCCCTACCTCGTGATGGAGTACTGCCCCACCTCGCTGACCAACCGCTACCGGCGCGAGGTCATGCCGGTCGCGGAGGTGCTGCAGCTGGCGGTGAAGATCGCCGCGGCGCTGGAGACGGCTCACCGTTCGGGGCTGCTGCACCGCGACATCAAGCCGTCCAACATCCTGGTCACCGCGTTCGGCTCCCCCGTGCTCAGCGACTTCGGCATCGCCGCGGCCGTCAACGGACGCACCGGCACCGACGAGGTGTTCGCGATGAGTGTGCCGTGGAGCGCCCCGGAGATCGTGGACGAGCGCGTATCGGGCTCGATCCCCGCCGAGATCTGGGGGCTCGGTGCGACGGTGTACTCCCTGCTGGCGGGACGCAGCCCGTTCGAGCGTGCCGGCAGCGGACAGAATTCGCGCGAGCAGCTGAAATCCCGCATCCGCCGTGCGTCTTACACCCCGATCGGCCGCCCCGACGTGCCCGCCCGGCTGGAGACGGCGCTGGCCCGCTCCATGAGCAAGGATCCCGCCGCCCGGCACGCCTCCGTCGCTGAGTTCGCGTACGACCTGCAGCTGGTGCAGCACGAGCTGGGCCTGCCGCACACCGCGCTGGATGTCGCCGTGGACGAATGGGCGATGGCGGGCACCGCCATCGACTTCCAGGACGACCGCGCCCGGGGCCCGGTGCGCCCCAGCGTCGAGCGGGCCGTCCGGCGCCCGCCCCGGGTCGCGCCGCCGCGCCGCGGTCGCGACGAGGGAACCGTGCTCGCCGGCGCCCGGCCGCGGCGGGGCAAGGGCATCGCGGCGCGGGTCGTCCTGATCTCCTCTGCCGCGGCGGTGCTCGTCGCCGGCGGCGTCGTGACCGCCGTGCTCGTGCTGACGGGTGGTCGTTGACGTGTCCGCCGCCACCCCCCGTCGTGCGCGACGCGGCAACTGGCTCGGCGCTGCCGCCGTCAGCGCCGTGGTCGCCGTCGTCGCGACCCTCGCCGTGGTGTGGCCGGGCTATGACGCACAGCAGACGCCGCTGGACGACGCGACGGTCTGGGCGATGCAGAACGGGGCCGGCAGCGGCTACGCGCGGGTGAACCTGGAACTGGCGGAGCTGGACACCGTCAAGCAGGTCGAGAACGGCAGCTCCCTCGCGCAGAGCGGTGAGCGGTTGTTCGTCTTCAGCGACGCCGACACGCAGTTCGCCGATGTCGACATGGCCACCCCCGCCGACCTCACCGCCGAAGCCGAGGACGCCTTCGCGCCGACGCCTGCGGGCACCACCGACATCGCCGCGGCCGGGGACTACCTCGCCTACCTCACCGAGACGGGTGCCGTGTACGGTGCCACGCTGTCGGGCGCGGGACGCACCGTGAGCGTCGACCCTTATGCCGACGTCGAGGCGGAGGAGGGACAGGAGCGGCCCCGTTTCGTCGCCACCGCCGTGGCGGTCGACCCCACCGGCATCCTCTATGCGTACTCCGCCACCGAAGGCCGCGTGATCCGCGCCGACGCCGCGACGGGCAGCATCGTCGGCGAGGACGCCACCGCCCGGTCCCCCGCGGATGCGCAGCTGACCGCCGTCGACGGCCGCTGGGTGCTGCTGGACGAGTCGACCGGCGGCTTGCTGCTGCGCGACCGGGCCGAGGAGGTGCCGACGGATGCCGCGGGCGGCGCGGTGCTGCAGCAGTCCGCCGTCACCGGCTCGGACGTGTTCATCGCCGATACTCAAGGTCTCATCCAGGTGCCGCTTGATTCGCTCAGCCCGGCCCGGGTGCACTCCGGCGGGGGCATCCCCGTCACCCCGGTGACGCTGGCCGGCGCCGTGCATGCGGCGTGGCTGTCCGAGGGTGACGGCGGCGGCACACTGTGGTCCAGTACGACGGGCGAGGCGGTGCCGCTGGACTACGCCGGCGCCGACATCGGCGACGGCCTGGATCCCGTGTTCGTCGGCAACGGCTCCCGGCTGGCGCTGAACGAGCGGCAGTCCGGGTGGGTGTGGACCGTTCCCGACGGACAGCTCGTCCCCTCATCGCAGGCGTGGGACCTGGAGGAGCCGACCGAGGTCGAGCAGCAGAACGATGTGGAGGCCGAGCGGGTACTGGACCCGAAGCCCCCCGTCGCCGTCGACGACGCGTTCGGCGTGCGCGCAGGCTCCGTCGCTGTGCTCCCGGTGCTGCTGAACGACCACGATCCCAACGAGGACGTGCTCAGCATCGATCCGGCCTCGCTGGAGAGCGTGGACCCCGCATTCGGCACGGTGTCCATCGCGGGGGCGCAGCAGCAGTTCGTGCTGAACGTCGCCGACGACGCCACCGGGTCCGCGACGCTGCGGTATCGCACCACAGACGGCACCACCACCGACGGCCTGCTGTCGGGCACCGCGACCGTCACGATCACCGTCGTGTCCCCCTCCCAGAACAGCGCACCGGTGTGGTGCGGCGTGGAGGGGTGCCTGGCGACTTGGCCGTCTCCCACCGTCGCACCGGGGGCGACGGTGAGCGTGGACGTGCTGGACGGCTGGGTCGATCCCGAAGGCGACCCCATCTACCTCGCCGGCGCGGCGAACGACGCGGCCGCCGGCGGCACCGTCACCACGACGCCCGGCGGCACCGTGACCTATCAGCATCCCGATCCCAACGCCGCCGACGCCGTCACCGTGACGCTGGGGCTGACGGTGTCCGACGCGTTCGGCGCGACGGCGGACCGTCCCCTGACGATCGGCGTCACACCCACCCCCGACCTCACCGCGGAATCGTTCGCCGTCGTCGGTGTCGTGGGCGAACCGGTAGCGGTGGACCTCGCGCCCTACGTCACCGGCGCGACCGGTGCGCTCATCCTGTCCAAGGCGGTCGCACTGGATGAGGCCCGTTCGTCGGTCACCACGAACGCGACGGGGCTGAGCATGCTCTTCAGCGCCACCGAGGCCGGCTCCTACCTCGTGCAGTACACCGTGCGCGACGACCGCGGCGAGGTCAGCGCGACGGTGCGGGTGACGATGAGCCCCGCGGACGCCGCGACCATCTCCACGCCGCCGCTGACGGCGTTCGTCCGCCCGAACGAGGATGCCACGGTGGATGTGTTCCCTGCCGTGGCGAATCCGGCCGGACTCGTGCTCCTCGTCAGCGACATCCGCCCACGCAGCGACCCGCTCGCGTCGTTGAGCGTGGACCTCGTGGGTCAGAGCATGCTGCGGGTCAGCGGATCAACCGATGACGGCCAGCCCGGTCGGCTCGGCGTGGTGCGCTACACCGTGTCGGACGGCACCGGGTCGCCCACCGCGAGCGCGCACGGCGAGCTGACGGTGATTCTGCTGCCCTCCCCCGCCGCCGACCCGCCCATCGCCGTCGACGATGCCGTCACCGTTCGCGCCGGCGCCCAGATCGACATCCCGGTGCTGTCCAACGACAGCGCCCCCTCGGGTGCGCTGATCGCGGTGGACCCCTCCCTCATCGTCAACGAGAACAGCGCCGGACTCGCGTTCGCGACCAGTCGACTGGTGCGTTACCTCGCCCCGACGGCTCCGGGCACCTACGGCATCGGGTACACCATCTTCCGGCTCGGCTTCCCCGAGGTTGTTGACACCGCACGGGTGATCGTCACGGTCGTCGGCGATGAGAGCAACCAGGCCCCGGTCCCCCACACCCTCGAGGGTCGCGTGCTCAGCGGCGAGACCGTGCGGATCCCGTTCACCTCCTTCGAAGTCGACCCGGACGGCGACACGGTGACGCTGGATCGCATCACTTCCCAGCCCGCCGACGGCTCCGCCACGATCGCACCGGAAGGCGACGCGATCGTGTACACCAGCCCGGCGGAGTTCAGCGGTCAGGTGCGCTTCGGCTACCAGGTGCGCGACTCCCAAGGAGCCACCGGCGCCGCGGAGGTCCGGGTGGGCGTGCTCGACGGCCAGTCGGACCCCAGCCCGGTGACCTATAGCGACTACATCCAGATCCAGGCCGGTGCGACCGCCGAAGCGGTGGTGCGCCCCGGCGACAACGACGTCAACCCCGGCGGTGGTGAGCTGGAACTGGTGGCCGTGGAGCCGAATGCGCCACCGGACTCGGATGAATTCACCGCGCTCCAGGCGCGGCTGGGCGCCATCGATGACGGTCAGGTGACGCTGCGAGCCGGGGAGGAATTGGGGACGTTCTCGTACTCGTACACCGTGCGCAACGATTCCGGTGACACCGCGATCGGGCTCATCGTGGTGAAAGTGGTCCGCGGCCCCGTGCCGGACTTTCCGATCGTGCGCGACACCGCGCTGACGATCGAGACGCGCGAGGAGTTCCCCCGCGGCGTGGACGTGCTCACCGGCAAGGTGTCCTGGAACGCCGGCGACGTCTCCGGGCTGGAACTGTCGCTGTGGGGATCCCACCCCGGCATCGAGGTCGACGGCTGGGAGATCTCCGGGCAGATCCCCGATGAGACCCTGCTCATCCCGTTCGAGGTCACCGGCACCGCCTTCGACGGCACCGAGGTGAATTCCTATGGCTTCCTGCGGGTGCCGGGCGACCGCGATGTGCGGCTCAGCCTGCGCACCGCGATGTCCTCGCTGGATGTGAAGGAGAAGGAATCGGTCGAGCTGGATCTCGCGGAGGCGGTCGCGATGCCCTCCGGGCAGGCGATCGACGTCGACGGCGGCGGCGTACGTGCCGGCGGGGCGCGCCCGGAGGCATCCTGCACCCTGGTATCGGGCACCACCATCCGCTATTCGGCCGGCGCGGGCGCTCCCTGGACGGACAGCTGCGTCGTGCCGGTGAAACTGCAGATCCAGGACCAGTACACGTTCCTCACGGTGCACATCGACGTGGAGGCGGAGATCCCCCAGCCGGTGCTGCGCAGCGCCTCGGTCGCCGTCAGCCCCGGCGCCACCATCGAGTACGACCTCCGCGGAATGGTCGACTGGGCCGGCAAGGAGGACTGGGACGCGGTGCAGTACGCCACGACCTACCGCGGCGACCAGTTCGTCGTATCGCAGTCCGGTTCGCTCGTCTCGGTCACCGCGAAGGATGCCTCCCGACCCGGCCGTGAGGAGCCGGTGACCGTCACCCTCCCCAGCCACCCCGACGCGCCGGCCGCCAGCCTCATCGTCACCGTCGGTCCGGCACCCTCGACGCTGCCCAAGGGAGGCACCGCCGTGCAGCGCTGCTCGCAGTCCGGCGGCACCACCTCGTGCACGATCTCGGTGATCGGCATGTCCGGCGAGATCAACCCGCTGCCGGGCACCCCGCTCACACTGGTCTCGGCGGAGGGGCCGGCCAACTGCGCCGGGGTGAGCTTCACCCGCGCCAGCGACACCGCGGTGCGGGCCAGCTGGGCTACGGAGGCCGCGGGGGCGGCGGACTGCACCGGCTCGTTCGTCGTGCAGGATGCGCAGGGCCGCCAATCCAGCGGGGACCGCAACGGTCAGGTGATCCTCGACCTCCACGGCCTGCCGGCCGCCCCCACGCGACTGGACTGGACCGGTTTCACCGCAACCACCGTGACCCTGCGCGTCATCTCGGCCTCCTCGTCCTACCCCGGCGTCGAGGGCTACCGCATCACCGCCGGCGGCCGCGTGGTCGCCACCTGCGCGGCTTCGGGCGAATGCCCTCCGATCGACGCGCCCACCGGCGAGCGCATCGCGTACGAGGCGCGCGCCTTCAACTCCGTCGGGGACTCCCGCAGCAGCGTCGGCACGACGGCGTGGGCGTACCGCGCGCCCGCCGCCCCTGCCGGAGCGGAGTTCACGCCCACCCCCAACGGCTCCACCGGCGGCGTCGCGACGATCACGGTGACCGGCGTCGACCCGTCCTCCGGCTTCGTGCGCCTCGCTGGCGGCACCGGCGGCGAGGTCACCGAACCGGTGCGAGGGAGCACTGTCACGTTCCGCGACTATGTGATCGGCTCGAACTCCCCCACGACGCTCACCGCGACCGCCCTCACCCGCTTCGAACTGCCGCCGATCCCCGGCGGCACCCCGACCGGCGGGACGCATTCGTTCCAGGCTTACGGCATCGGCGCACCCAGGCTCGAGTTGACGGTGGCCGCATCCACGACCGGTGACCCCGGCTCCATCACGGCGACGGCCCGGGTCACCGCCAACGGCGTCGGCGAGCGCATCCTGGTCGGGTTCACCGATGGGCGCGGCTGCCGCCCGTCCGAGGCGATCGACGCCCGCGGTGCCACGGTCACCCACGTGTTCGAGAACCGGGACCTGTGGCTGCCGGTCACCGTCACCGCCTGCGCGGTCACCGAACGCGGCGACCGGTTCGGCACCACCGAGGCGTCGCAGACGGCCACCCCGATCGCCGGGATCGACCAGCCCACCGGCCGGGCGACGTACACGGTCGAAGGCGGCTTCTCCCGCAACGGCAGCCAGTACACCTGGGATCGCCTCACCGGCATCCCCGACCTCGATGCGAGCCGCCTGTTCGAGGTGCGCTACCGTGCCGGCGGTGTCGAGACGACCGATTTCCGCAGCCTGTTCGCCCTGGGTGCCAACCCCGGACCGATCGAAGCGTTCTCGTGTCACAACCTGTTCGGCTGCAGCGCGCCGGGTGTCGCGGTGACGCCCACCGGACCGGCATACACCGCCCGGGTGACCTTCCCCACGTCGTGTCGCAGCGACCAGCCCGCCCCGGGCGCGACGGTGCTGGCCAACCCGGCCGACTACACCGTCGCGGTCACGTCGACGCCGGCGGATGCCGCGGGCGTCGTCACCCACACCTACACCGTGACGTGGCGGGGCGCGCTGACCGGGCTCGCCTCGCTCACGACGGAATCCGGCGCCTACGCGCTCGCCTGCGAGCCGCCGCCGCCCGCGCCCGCGCCCGTGCCCGTGCCGCCGCCGGTGACCGTCCCCGTCCCGCCACCGACGACCCCGTGATCTTCGCGACCCGCGTACCCGCGCTTCCCCCCGAGAGGACCCCATGACCATCACCGCCGAGCAGACCGCCTGGTTCCAGGAGACGTTCGCGCAGCTCGTCGACAACGTGGAGCAGGTCGTGCTCGGCAAGCGTCACGTGATCGAGCTCGCGTTCACCGCGATGGTCTCCGAGGGGCACCTGCTGCTGGAGGACTTCCCCGGCACCGGAAAGACGTCGCTGGCGCGTGCGATGGGGCAGACCGTGCAGGGCACGAGCACCCGCATCCAGTTCACCCCCGACCTGCTGCCCGGCGACGTCACCGGCATCACCGTGTACGACCAGCGCCGCGGCGAGTTCGACTTCCACCAGGGCCCGGTGTTCGCCAACATCCTGCTGGCGGACGAGATCAACCGCGCCTCGCCGAAGACGCAGTCCGCCCTGCTCGAGGTCATGGAAGAGGGCCACGTCACCGTCGACGGCGTCACCCGCCCGGTCGGCGTGCCGTTCCTGGTCGTCGCGACGCAGAACCCCGTCGAGCAGGCCGGTACCTACCGCCTCCCCGAGGCGCAGCTGGACCGGTTCCTGCTGAAGACATCGCTGGGCTACCCCGACCACGCCTCCACGGTGCGCATCCTCGAGGGCACCGGCACGGTGCGCCGCGAGGTGGAGCCGGTCATCACGCCCCAGGGTGTGGTGAGCCTGGCAGACGTCGCCCGCGACGTGTACCTCAACCCCCTCGTGCTGGACTACATCGCCCGCCTCGTGGAGGCGACCCGACTGGCCACCGAGGTGAAGCTGGGCGTGAGCGTGCGAGGCGCGATCGGCCTGACCAAGGCTGCGAAGACCTGGGCGGTCGCGCACGGCCGCGGCTATGTGACCCCCGACGACGTCAAGGCCCTCGCCGAGCCGGTGCTCGCCCACCGGCTGATCCTCGACCCCGAAGCGGAGTTCGACGGCGTCACCGCCGGCGCGGTGATCGGACAGGTGCTGCTGGACACCATGCCGCCGAGCCAGCGGGATACCGTGTGAGCCTTCCGTCCGAGTCCCGCCTCACCCGCACGGTCGCATCCACCGGCGGCACGCACGCGCACACCCGCTACGCCACGTCCCGCTCGACCACCGTGCTCGCGGTGCGGGGCGAGCGGGTGTGGCGCCGGGTGCGCGGCGCGGTCGTCACCGGCTGGCAGGCGCTGGCCGAAACGGTCACGGTCGCCGGCTGGCTGCTGCTGACCGCCGCGGCGGCGGGGCTGGGTCTCGGACTGGCGTTCGGCTGGCTCGAGTTCGTCGTGATCGGCGTGATCGCCGCGGCGTTGCTCGTGCTGTCGGTGCCCTTCCTGTTCAGCGCGCGCTCGTACGACGTCGATCTCGCCCTCGGGCATGACCGCGTCGTGGCCGGTGCCCAGGTGCAGGGGACGCTGCGAGTCGTCAACACCGGACGCGGGATCGCCCTCCCCGGCCGCATCGACGTGCCGGTGGGCGAGGGCCTCGTCGACGTGTACGTTCCGCTGCTGCGGCACGGGCATGAGCACGAGCAGCAGGTGGTCGTGCCCACCCACCGGCGCGGGGTGATCACCGTGGGCCCGGCGCACACCGTGCGCGGGGATCCGCTGGGCATCCTCAAGCGGGAAGCCACGTGGGACGACACCCACACCCTGTACGTGCACCCGGTGACGACCACCCTGCGCAGCACGAGCACCGGGTTCATCCGCGACCTCGAGGGATCCGCCTCACGCACGATCGTCGACGCCGACATCTCGTTCCACGCCATCCGGCAGTACGTGCCCGGCGACGCCCAGCGGCAGATCCACTGGAAGTCGACGGCCAAGACGGGCACCCTCATGGTGCGCCAGTACGAGGAGACCCGCCGTTCGCGCATGGTGATCGCGCTCGCCCTCGCCGAGGGCGAGTACGGCAGTGACGATGAGTTCGAGCTGGCCGTCAGCGCCGCCGGCTCCATCGGCATCCGCGGCATCCGTGACGGCCGTGACGTCGACGTCGTCGTCGGCGGCGAGGTGCCGGAGTTCGCCCGCAGCACCGTGCGCACCATCCGGGAACTGGCGACGCTGAGCACGCGCACGCTGCTGGATGACCTCGCCGGTGTCGAGCGCACGCCGCTGGTGGGACCGCTCACCGGCGTCACGTCCCTGGCGCGGGAGACCCATCCCGACGCGTCCATCGCGTTCCTCGTGTGCGGCTCGACGCAGACCGCCCGGTCGCTGCAGGCCGCGGCGCTGGCGTTTCCCGCCGAGGTCGCCGTGGTCGCGGTGGTGTGCAACCCCGAGGCGGAGCCGGGCTTCCGCCGGCTCGGCACGATCTCGGTGATGACGATCGGGCTGCTCGATGATCTGCGTCAGCTGCTGGCGCGGGGAGCGCAGTCGTGAGCGCCGCGCCGGCGCTGCGCCGACACTCGCGCCGCCGGTCCGCGACGGTGTCGGTGCGCTTCCTGGCTGTCAACGCGGTGCTGCTGGACGCACTGTTCCTGGTCGGGGCGATCGCGGTGTGGCCGCTGTACCGGGACTCGGCGTTCCTCGTCGTCGTGGCGGCGGCGTTGGTGCTTGCCCACCTGATCGCCCTCGCCGGGATGCGGTGGCGCTGGTCGGGGTGGTGGGTGGCGCTCGCGACGATGGGGACCTACATCGTCAGTGGGGTGCCGCTGGCTGCGCCCAGCGCCCTCAGCCGGCTGGAGACCGTGCTGCCGGCATTCCTGGGTGTGCTGACTGCCCCGGTGACGGGCTGGAAGGACCTGCTGACCCTGGAACTGCCGCTGGGCAGCTACCAGACGACGCTCGCCCCGGCCCTGCTGCTGTTCCTCGCGATCCCGGTGGCCGCACTGTCGCTGGCCTGGCGGTCTCCGCGGCTGTGGGTGGTGGCCGCGCCGCTGGGGCTGCTGCTGACCGTCTTCGGCGTGCTGTTCGGCGCCGCCACGCTCAGCAGCCCCGTCGTGGGCGGCGTGCGCGCGCCCGGCGCCGTGGAGTTGTTCGTGGGCGCCGCCGCGGTGCTGCTCGCCCTCGCGTTCACCGTCTGGCGCACCCTGCACGAGCGACGCCGCGCGCTGCGGGCGGCGGAGCGGGCCAGTGGCGTACGCACCACGGGACGCACCGGTTCGGCCGTCGCCGGCCGGGTCACCATCGCCGCGGGCATGGTGCTCGCCGCCCTCGCCGCCGGCGCCGCCGTCGCCCCCTGGGCGCTGGCAGGGCAGTCCCGAGACGTGCTGCGCTCGGGCATCGATCCTCGCGTCGAGCTGGCCGCTCAGCTGAGCCCGCTGTCGCAGTACCGGCAGTTCTTCTCCGATGAGCAGTTCGACACCGTGCTGTTCACCGTCGACGGGGCAGCCGGCGCCGACCGAGTGCGGCTGGCGACGCTGTCGTTCTTCGACGGTCAGGTCGCGCGCGCCATCGATCCGGCCGCGGGCGTGGCAGACCAGACCACGGCGTTCGTGCGGGTACCCGCGAACCTCCCCGCCCCCGACGGCACGACAGCCACGACCGCAGACGTGAGCATCGGCGCGTATGAGGGCATCTGGGTTCCCACTGTCGGCTCGCTCACCGCCATTTCGTTCGAGGGCGGATCGGGCGCCGACCGCTCCGACGGCTTCTTCTACAACGCCGAGACCCGGATGGGTATCGCCCTGCCCGAACCCGGGCTGCGGCCGGGGGCGACGTATCGCCAGCAGGGCGCCATCGAGGACGAGCCGCGCAGCTTGACACAGCTGACGCCCGGCCGAGACACCCCGCAGCTGGATGCAGCGCTGGTGCCGGAGAGTCTCACCGACTGGATCGGCGCGCAGGAGGCCCCGACCGGCGGTGAGGGCCTGCAGGTGCTGATCGATCGGCTGCGGGCGCGCGGGTTCCTCAGCCACGCGCTGCTCATCGACGCCGAGGATCCCGCGCTGTGGACCACGCAGCTGGGCGCTTACACGTTCGAGCCGAGCCGCGCGGGGCACTCCACCGACCGCATCGATCGCCTCTTCACCGCCCTGCTGGACCGGCAGGAAGACGTCGGCGGCACCGACGACGCTGCCCTGGTCGCCGCCGTCGGCGACGACGAGCAGTTCGCTGTGGCCGCCTCGATGATCGCCGACCAGCTGGGATTCGCCTCCCGCATCGTGCTGGGCGCGCGGCTGGTCGACGGCGGCGACCCGGCGGCGCTGCCCGCGTGTGTGAGCGGTGAGTGCCGCGGCGAGAACATGTCGGCGTGGATCGAAGTGCAGGATGCCTCCGGGGCGTGGGTGAGTGTGGATGTGACACCCCAGCACGAGGTGAGCATGAGTCCCGAGCTGGAGCAGCGCCGCGACCCGCAGAACCCCACCGACGTGCGCCAGGAAGTGGCCGAACCCGTGCTGCCTGCCGAGGCGAACCCCGCCGACAGCGGTGACCGCGACGACGACGACACCACCACCGAGGCCGATCTGTCCGCGCTGTGGGCGGCGCTGCGCATCGCCGGCATCACGCTGCTGACCCTCCTGGTGCTGGTCGGGCCGTTCCTGCTGGTCGTGCTGCTCAAGACGCTCCGACGGCGCGCACGCCGCGACGCAGACGATGTGGTCGAACGTTTCACCGGCGGCTGGGACGAATACGTCGACACCGCAGTGGACCACGGCTACCCCACGCCGCGCACCCAGACCCGCACCGAACTGGCCGCCGGATACGCCGGCGAGGCGGGCGGAGACCGCGGCACGATGCTGGCCGAGTGGGCCGATCGATCCGTGTTCGCCGCCACCGCCCCCAGCGCCGACGACAGCGAGCGCTTCTGGCAGATCGTCGACGAGGAGCGAGCACGCTTCGCCGCCGAAGGCGGCTGGTGGGCGCGGCTGCGGGCACGCCTGTCGCTGCGCTCCTTCCTGCGTTCCACCCGCACGCGCGGGCGCCAGTGGGCCTCGTCAAGGCGGGCTCGTGAACGCCGCTAAGGTGTGCAAGGCGATGCGCGCAGTCAGTGGCGGATACCGGATTTCACACGATAACGAGGAGCAGAGATGACGGGCCTGGTCGGGACGGCGGCGGATGCCGCGGCAGCGGCGCTCGCATATTACGGCGGCGGCATGGGCGGGCAGACGCCGGTGATCCTCACGATCCTCCAGCTCGTGCTGGCCATCGGGATCTACGTGTGGGTGGCGCTCGCGCTGACCGCGGTGTTCCGCAAGGTCGGCCAGGCCACCTGGAAGGCGTGGGTGCCGGTTGTCAACGTCTGGACGCTTTTCACCCTCGCGGGCATGCGCGGCTGGTGGGCAGCGGTGCTCGCCGGTGCGGGTGTCGTGGCCGCCGTGGCGAGCATCGTCGTGGCGGCGGTGTTCGCCGGGGCCGCAGTGGGCGCGGCCGGCGCCGACGACGCCGGTGCGGCGACGGGTTCGCTCGTCGCGGCGATCGTGGTGCCGGCGCTCATCTGGCTCGTCTACGGCGTGCTGGCGCTCATCCTGCAGATCCGCATGCTCATCGGCGTGAACCGCGGGTTCGGACTGGGCGCCGGTCACATCGTGCTCGGCGTGCTGCTGTTCCCGGTGTGGGCCAGCCTCGTCGGCTGGGGGTCGGCGCGCTGGATCGGACTGCCGCCGAAGGTCGCGCAGCCCACCCTCACCGCCCCGCCCGCTCCGCCCGCAGCCAGTCCGTTCACCCTGGGTGCGCCCGCCGCGCCGCTCGGTGCCCCGCCGCACGGTGCCCCGCCGCTGCCGGCCGCGCCCCTGCCCGCGCCCGGTCCGCTGCGCGGGGCGGTCCCGCCGGGCGCCGCGCCGGCGGTTCCCGCTCCAGCCGTCCCGTCGCCGCCTGCGATCGGCGGCAACCCGTGGGCCCCGCCCCCGCCGCCCGCGCCGGCATCCTCCTCCCGCCCGGCCGCGCCCGCGGCGCCACCCGTCCCGCCCGTCGTTGCGGCAGCTCCCGTTGCCGCCGTCGCTGCGACCCCGGTCTCCGCGGCCGCACCCCCGGTCCCGGTCCCCGCCGCCCTCCCGACGCCGGTGGCCGCAGTCGACCAGGTCGCCGCCGACGACCTCGATGAACGCACCGTGCTGGCCGCCCGTCGTATCGGCGGCTGGTCCCTCGCCCTCCCCGGCGGCGCTCGTGTGGCGCTCACCGCGGACACCGTCGTGCTGGGACGCAACCCGGTCGCCCCGGGCGAGCATGCCGGTGCACAGGTGGTCGCCGTCGACGACGCCACCCGCACCGTGTCGAAGACCCACGCCCTCCTGCAGCGGCGAGACGCCGGCTGGGTGGTCACCGACCTCGCCTCGACCAACGGCGTCTTCCTCGGCGACGAGAGCGAAGTCGCCGGATCCGCCGGGGTGTCGGACGTGTTCTTCCTGGGCGATGCCCGGCTCGAACTGCACGCAGACACCTGATGACGGCGACGTCAACGCCCTCCCCCGGCACGCTGCTGGTGACGTGCGGCACGCGCACCGACACCGGGCTCCGGCGCGCCGTCAACGAGGACGCCCTGCTGGCCGAGCATCCGGTCTACATCGTCGCCGACGGGATGGGCGGCCATGACGCCGGTGACCTCGCCAGCGCCGCGATCATCGACGTGTTCCGCCTGCTCGTCGGACGTGACGACCTCGCCCCGGAGGACGTCGCCCACGCCGTGGAGCGCGCGCACACCGCGGTCACGTCGATCGCGGCGGCTACCGCGCGCGGCGCCGGGTCGACCCTCACCGGCGTGGTCGCCGTCCGTCAGGGCGGAGTGCAGCGGTGGCTCGTGGTCAACGTCGGCGATTCACGGGTGTACCGGCTGCTCACCGACCACCTCGAGCAGCTGACGGTGGACCACTCCGTGGCTCAGGAGCTCGTCGATGAGGGTCGTCTTGCCCGCCACGAGATGTCGACCTACCGCGGCCGCAACGTCATCACCCGGGCCGTCGGCGAGGAGCGCAGCCGCGCGGACTACTGGCTGCTGCCGATCGTCACCGGTGAGCGCCTGCTGGTGTGCTCCGACGGCCTCACCGGAGAGCTCACCGACGAGGCGATCCGTGCCGGGCTCACCCTCGGCGGTGCCCCCGCCCCGACCGCCGCCGCCCTCATCGCGCAGGCGCTGGGAAACGGCGGACGGGACAACATCTCCGCCATCGTGATCGATGTGGTCGCCGGCGGCATCAGCCCGCTGGAGGACGACACCACCGGCGGGCTGCCGAGCGGTGACGACGCCTCGGCCACGATCGAGGTCTCGACCCTGCGGTCGCTGCGCACCAGAGCACGCCGTGGCTGACTGGTCGTATCGCCCCGGGGAGCTGCCTGCCATCCTCACCGGCAGCCTCGCGCTGCTGTTCGCCGGCCCGCGGGCCGCCGCGACCGCGCGGACGGTGCTGACCGAGGCCGCCCCTGGCGACGGCTGGGAAGCGGCTCTGGATGTCATGCTGCGCGGCGGCGTTTCCGCCGTCCCCGACCTGTTCGCCGGGCAGGTGACCGGCGACACCCTCTCGGGCCTGGTGCGCGGCGACGTGCGGCTGACGGTGACCCATCGCGACGGGCGCGCCACCGAGCTGGCCGGTACCGATCTGCGGACGTGGCATGAGTTCTGCCTCACCGAGGTCGCCTCCTTCACCGCGCACGCCGGCTCGCCCACGCCCGGTCCGGCCGTTCCCGCCCACCTCGGCCCCCTCGCGGTGTCGCAGTTGTCCTGCACCGTGGCCACCGCGGCTCCCGCCGACCCCGGCCTCACGCTGGAGTTCTCCGACGCCCTCTTCGAGCAGGCACCCGAACTCGCGCGGCAGCCGGGTTCCGCGGTGCCGGCGGCACCAGCCGCCGGTCGCTACGACGAACTGTTCGGGGCGACCATCCACTTCGGTGTGGAAGCCGCCGCGGTGCGCCCGCCCGACGAGGATGCCGACGATCCGCAGCTGCGGGACGAGCCCGCCGCCGCGATCAGCGGCATCGTGTGCGTCGCCGGTCACCCCAACCCGCTCGAGCGCGACACGTGCACGCGGTGCGGTGCGTCGCTGACCGGCGCGGCGGTCGCCCGGGTGCCCCTGCCCGACCTCGGCGCCGTGCTGCTGCCGGACGGCCGGTCGATCCCGCTGCAGGGCACGGTGCTCATCGGCCGCAGCCCGCGCGCCGACCGCACCGCCGGCGACGCCATCCCCACCCTCGTCTCGATCGACGACCGCGACGTGTCGCGCACGCACGTGCGCATCCACGTCGAGGGCTGGCAGGTGCTGCTGGAGGACCTCGGATCCACCAACGGCACCGTGTTCACCGCCGTCGGAACCGGACCCCGCCGCGTCCGCCCCGGCGAGCCGGTGCTGGTCACCGACGGGGCGGTGGCGGAGCTGGGCACCGGCAGCCGCATCACGTTCGCGGGGATCCCGTGACCGCGAAGTACGGCCCCGTCGACATCCCCGGATTCACCCTTGCCCGCCCGCTCGGATCCGGCGGCTTCGCCGACGTGTTCCTCTACGACCAGCACCTGCCGCGGCGCCTCGTGGCCGTGAAGATCATGCACGAGCCGGTGGACGACCCCGCCGCACGTACCCGCTTCGAAACCGAAGCCAACCTGATGGCGGCGCTGTCGACGCACCCGTCGATCGTGACGATCCACCACGCCGCCGTCGCCGACAACGGCCGCCCCTACCTGGTCATGGAGTACTGCTCCCGGCCGACGCTGGCAGAGACCTACCCGGCGCGAGTGGTCAGCGTCCCCGAACTGCTGCAGACGCTCATCCGGCTGTGCGGTGCCGTCGAGACGGCGCACCGCGCCGGCATCCTGCATCGCGACATCAAGCCCGCCAACGTGCTGACCACCGACTACGGCTGGCCCGCACTCACCGACTTCGGGCTGTCGTCCATCGCGGGCGCGAGTGCCGACGCCGGCGGCGTCTCGGTGCCGTGGGCCGCGCCCGAGCTGGTCACCGGCCGCGGGTTCGACGCCCGATCCGACGTGTATGCCCTGGCCGCGACCGCCTACACGGTGCTCGCCGGTCGCAGCCCGTTCGACGCCGCGCACGCTCCCGCCGACCTGTCAGAGCTGGTCACGCGAGTGCTGACGACGCCGGCGCCGCCCATCGGGCGCGACGACGTGCCCGCTGCGCTGGAGCGGCTGATCCTCGCCTCGCTGGCGAAGGACCCCGATCGTCGCTCGCAGACGGCATCGGAGTTCGCCCGCAGTCTGCAGCGGATCGAGCAGGACCTGCACCTGCCGATGACACACCTGGACATCCCGGCGGTCGTGCCGCCCACCGCCGTCGCCGCAGCCGACGCGGGCACGAACCCTCACGACGCGGACCCGGCCGAACCTACGCAGTTCGCCGCCCGCCGCCGAGTCGAGCCGGAGGAGAAGACCGTGCTGTCCGCACGCGCCGTCCCCGAGCCGCCCGCACCGCCGGTCGCCGACGAGCCGACGCGGCTGACCGGCCCCCGCCGACGCGACTCCAGGCCCGACCCGTCCGAGGTCGGTTACGCCGACGAGCCCACCCGCCTCCTAGCCGGCGACCCGCAGCAGGACACCGATCCGGCCGCGCCGCCGCTCACCGAACCACCGGCATCCTCCCGCCGCGCCCACGACCCGGGCGCGGAGGCGCTGCCGCGGGAGACCTACGGCATCCGCAGCGTCCCGGCGACGCCCGTGGTGCGTGCGGCGCCCGCGGCGCCGGCGACCCCCGAGGCCCCGGGAACGGCCGCGGTGGCGCCGCCGGCCGGGCGCCGGCGGCAGGGCGTCGCGATGGCGGTGGCGATCGGCGCGACGGTGCTGGTGATCGCCGCGAGTGTGGCGGCCATCGCGCTGCTGGCTGGCATGTGACGACGAGAGATGGACAGACGATGACACAGCACGGCGCCGGCGGCGGCACGCTCGGAATCGAGTTCTGCGGGGAGTGGTATCACCCGGTCCCGGGGACGACGTTCTCGGTCGGCCGGGACGCCGACCTGACGGTGGACACCAACCAGTACCTGCACCGGCGGCTGCTGGCCTTCGACGCCGAGGGCGACCTGTGGTGGCTGTCGAACATCGGGCAGACCATCTCAGTGAGCCTGGCGACCCCCGACGGTGCCTACCAGGCGGTGGTGGGCCCCGGCGCCCGTGTGCCGCTGGTGTTCGCCGAGCTGACGGTCATGTTCTCCGCCGGCGCCTTCACCTACGAGCTCGGCGTGCGCAATGACTCCGCCAGCTTCGTCGGGCGCGACCCCCGCGCGGCGCAGCACGAATCCGACGGCACCACCACGATCGGCGCGGTGAGCCTGACCCCCAGCCAGCGGCTGCTGCTGATCGCGCTGTGCGAGCCGCTGCTGCGCGGCGGCATGGTCGGTGCGAGCCAGCTGCCGTCCTCCGCGGCGGCGGCGGCGCGCCTGGGCTGGCCGTTGACCACGTTCAACCGCAAGCTCGACAACGTCTGCGACAAGCTGGACCGCGAGGGCGTGCAGGGTCTGCGCGGGGGTGTCGGCAAGCTTGCGACCAACCGGCGCGCCCGCCTGGTCGAGCACGCGATGCTCTCCCGGCTGATCACCGCGCAGGATCTCGATCTGCTCGAGGTGGCATCCGCCGCGAGCGCGAAAGGCAACCGATGAAGGTCCGTGTCACGCTCCGCCGTCCCGACGGCTCCACCGAGGACATCGCGCTGGCCGCGGAACCGGGAGTGCGGGTGGCGGAAGTGGCCGACTCGATCGCGGCCCGTGATCCGCTGGGCACCTACCACGGCGCCGCCTACGCGCCGGGGACGGTCACCCTCGAAGCCCACGCGCCCGCCGTGGGCGGCACCCCGGAGGTGCTCGACCCCGACGACACCCTCGCCGACCTGGCGCTGGCCTCCGGCGTGCAGATCGCGGTGGTGGGCCTGGACGACGCACCCCGCCCCGGGGTGGCCTACATCGAGATCGTGAGCGGACGCGCCGCCGGCCGGCGCTACACCGTGCCCCGCGGGTCGACCGTCATCGGCCGCGGCGATGACTGCGGCGTCGTGCTCGATGACGCGATGGTCTCCAAACGCCAC
Organism: Microbacterium sp. zg-B96; assembly: GCF_030246865.1. NCBI lineage: Bacteria > Bacillati > Actinomycetota > Actinomycetes > Micrococcales > Microbacteriaceae > Microbacterium > Microbacterium sp. zg-B96. The sequence continues at coordinate 2,153,595 of NZ_CP126738.1, forward strand.
GCACGACTGCACGTCGGCCGCGACCGCATCGAGCTGATCGACCTCAACTCCGCCAACGGCATCATCGTCCAAGGCGCCCCCGTCGGCCGCCTCGAACTGCAGCACGGCCAGGATGCGCTGCTGGGCAGCACCGTCATCCGCGCCGGCTACCTGCCGTCGGAGGTGGCGCACTCCTCCCCCATCGGCGAAGTGCGCCTCACCCGCTCCCCCAGCGTCGAGCCGCGGTACGTCGGCCGGGAGATGGAGGGCGCCGACCCGCCCACGCCCGCCGACCCGCAGCCGTTCCCGTGGGCGGCCGCGCTGCTGCCGGCCGTGGCCGGCATCGCGATGTTCATCGTGCTGAAGAACCCGATGACCCTCATCTTCGTGGCGATCTCGCCGCTGATGATGATCAGCACGTGGGCGACGGCCAAGTCGCAGCAGCGCCGCAAGAAGCGCCTGGATCACAACAGGTTCGTCGCGCAGATGGAGCGGCTCTCGGCCCGGCTGGCGCGCGAGCGCGAGGACGAGATGCGCATCCGGGCGCGCGAGGCGGTGCCGCTGCACGAGATCTACGACGCCGTGCAGAAGCGCGACGCGCTGGTGTGGACCCGCCGTCCCGAACACTGGTCGTTCCTGCAGGTGCGGCTGGGGGTCGGCGATGTCCCCACCCGCAACACCGTCAAGGAGACCGGCAACACCGACCGGGCCATCCCCGAGCAGGTAGAGCAGCTCGAAGAGCTCATCGCCACCTACGAGACCGTTCCGCGCACTCCGGTGGTGGAGAAGCTGTCGGATGCCGGTGCGCTCGGCGTCGCCGGCGACCCCGCCGCCGTCGCCGCATACGGCCGCGCGGTGGCCGCGCAGCTGGCCGGCCTGCACGCCCCCACCGACCTCGTCATCGGCGGCCTGTTCGGCCCAGGGTGGGCAGCGGAGTTCACCGACGCCAAGTGGCTGCCGCACGCCATGCAGTCCGATGCCGTCTTCGGCGGCGCACCGTTCGCCGACACCGCGTCGGCGGCGGCCAGCGTGCTTTCGCGCCTGGAGGAGATCCTCAGCGCGCGTTCCCCGCGCGGCGAGGATGCACCTGTGCAGCTCGGCGCGATCGGCGACAAGCGCGCCGCGCTGACCGCCGGCGCGAAGGTGGGTGCCGACACCGGTGCGAACACCGGCTCCGACGAGCCGCTCCCGGCGATCGTCGTGCTGATCTCCGACGACGCGCCCGTCGACCGCGCCCGCCTCATCCAGGTGCTCGAGCGCGCCGCCGGGCGCGGCGTGTACCCGATCTGGATGGCACCGGACACCGCGTCGCTGCCGGCCGCGTGCCGCACGTTCGTCGAGCTCGCCGCCGACGGCACCGCCGCCGTCGGCTACGTGCGTCTGGGCCGCACCCTCACTCCGGTCGAGGTCGAGGGCCTCACCCTCCCCCAGTTCACCCAGTTCTGCCGCCGGCTGTCGTCGTACGTGGATGCCGGCGAGATCGGTGCCGACACCAGCGACGTGCCCCGGTCGGTGCCGATGCTGCAGCTCATCGGGAAGGAGATGGCCACCGCGCCCAGCGCCGTCGTCGACCGCTGGGAGCAGAACGGCTCGATCCTCTCCGCCGCCGGCCGCGCCCCCTCCGCACCGAAGCTGCGCGCCATCGTCGGGCAGGCCGGCTCCGGCGCGATGCACCTGGATCTGCGCGCGCAGGGCCCGCACGCCCTCGTGGGCGGAACGACGGGCTCGGGCAAGAGCGAGTTCCTGCAGGCGTGGGTGCTGGGCATGGCGGCGGAGTACAGCCCCGAGCGCGTGACGTTCCTGTTCGTCGACTACAAGGGCGGGGCGGCGTTCGCCGACTGCACCGTGCTGCCGCACTGCGTGGGGCTCGTCACCGACCTCAGCCCCCACCTGGTGCGCCGGGCACTGGTGAGCCTCCGCGCGGAATTGCACCACCGCGAGACCCTGTTCATCCGCAAGAAGGCCAAGGACATCCTGGAGCTGGAAAAGCGGGGCGACCCCGACACACCCCCGGCACTGGTCATCGTCATCGATGAGTTCGCCGCCCTCGTCAACGAGGTGCCCGACTTCGTCGACGGGGTCGTGGACGTCGCCCAGCGCGGCCGATCACTGGGCATCCACCTGATCATGGCCACGCAGCGCCCCGCCGGCGTGATCAAGGACAACCTGCGCGCGAACACCAACATGCGCGTCGCGCTGCGCATGGCGGACGAGGTCGACTCCGACGACGTCATCGGCACGAAGGATGCCGCCGGCTTCGACCCCGGCATCCCCGGCCGCGGTGCCGCAAAGACCGGGCCGGGCCGGCTCACCGTGTTCCAGTCCGCCTACACCGGCGGCTGGAGCTTCGTCGAGGACGAAGCACCCGAGGTGGAACTGGAGTCGTTCGCGTTCGGCCCGCCCCGCCGCTGGGAGGTGCCCAAGACCGGCACCGGTTCGGCCGAACGCGACCTCGGCCCCACCGACCAGCAGCGGTTGGTGGCCACGATGGTCAAGGCATCCGAATCCGCCTCGATCGCCCCGCCCCGCCGGCCCTGGCTGGACGAACTGGCCACCGTCTACGACCTCACGCTGCTGCGACAGCGCACCGACGAGAAGCTGCTGCTCGGTGTGCAGGATGTGCCGCAGCGTCAGGCGCAGGACACCGTCTACTTCGAACCCGACAACGAAGGCCACCTGGCGATCTTCGGCACCGGCGGCGCCGGCAAGAGCTCCACGCTGCGCACGCTCGCCGTCGCCGCCGGCATCACCCCGCGCGGCGGCCCCGTCGAGGTGTACGGCCTGGACTTCGGATCGGGCGGCCTTCGGATGCTGGAGGCGATGCCGCACGTGGGCGCGGTCATCCCCGCCGACGCCGGCGAGCGCGTCACCCGGCTGTTCCGCATGCTCAAAAGCGAGCTGGACCGACGAGGCGAAGCGTATGCCGCCGTCAACGCCGGCACGATCTCGCAGTACCGCACCCTCGCCGGCCGTCCCGACGAGGCGCGCATCCTGCTGCTCATCGACGGGTTCCCCACGTTCCGCGCCGAGTTCGAGGCGGTCACCGGCCGCGCCGACGCCTACGCGGTGTTCCAGCAGATCATGACCGACGGCCGATCCGTCGGCATCCACGTCGCCCTCACCGCCGACCGCGGTCAGGCGGTGCCCACCGCGCTGCAGTCCACGATCCAGAAGCGGGTCGTGCTGCGCCTGTCGGACTCCGACGCGTATGCGATGGTCGGCGCGCCTCGCGACGTGCTCTCCCCGGAGTCCCCCGCGGGGCGTGCGATCGTCGACGGGCTGGAGACGCAGATCGCCGTCATCGCCGGCACATCCGACCCGCGCGCCCAGGCGCAGGCGATCGGCGAGTTCGCCGATGCCATGCGCCGGCAGGGGCGCACCGACGCCCCGCCGGTGCGTGCGCTGCCCGAGCTGTACCCCATCACCGAGCTGCCCGCCCACCTGGACGGGCGACCCGTGCTGGGGCTGTCGGGCGACACGCTGGCCCCGCTCGCGTTCGAGCCGACGGGATTGTTCGTGGTGGCCGGTTCTCCGCAGAGCGGGCGCACCAACGCGCTGCACGCCATGGCCGAGTCGCTGCTTCGGGCGAACCCCGCCGTGCGCCGGTACTACATCGGCAGTTCGCGGTCGCCGCTGCGCGACGCGGTGGCCTGGGTAGACACCGCCACCGACGGCGGCTCGGCCAGCCGGCTGATCGACGCCATCCTGCAGGACGAGCGGGGACTCGAGGGGGTGGCGGTGTTCCTCGAGGGAGCGTCGGAGTATTCCACCTCGATCGCCGAGATGCCGCTGTCGGACTTCGCCAAGCGGGTCAAACGCGGCGACGGGTTGCTGGTGGCCGAGGGCGAGACGAGCGACTGGACCACCGGCTTCGGGCTGCTCGGTGACATCAAGTCCTCCCGCCGCGGCGTGGTGCTCCAACCGGACACCCACGATGGCGAGGTGGTGCTGAAGACCGCCTTCCCGCGCCTGCTCAAGCGCGAGTTCCCCCCGGGTCGGGCGATGCTCGCGGTGGGCGGAAAGACCGTGCGCGTGCAGTTCCCGTTCCTCGGCGAGGAGGGGTCCTGACCAAATGGGGAGTAGTCCCCATTGGTGCCCGGTCCCGGAGTCCCATAGGTTGAACACGTCGGCAGGAACTGCCGCTTCACGACACAGGGAGTGACACAATGGCGAACCTCAACGTCACCTACGATCAGATGCAGAGCGCCGCGAACCGTCTGCGTTCGGGCCAGTCCGACCTCGAGGGCAAGCTGCAGGAACTGCGCGCACTGGTCAGCCAGCTCGTGCAGGACGGCTTCACCACGACTCGCGCATCGGGTGCGTTCGATTCGTCGTACGAGCAGTTCACCTCGGGTGCGCAGCGCACCGTGCAGGGCATCGACGGCATGGCGCAGTTCCTCGAGAAGGCCGCCTCCGCGCTGCAGTCCACGGACGAGCAGCTGGCCAGCTCGATCGGCTGATCTCGACCCTCGAAGCGGGGCCGGTCCACTACGGCCGGCCCCGCTTCGTCGTATCCGACGAAGGATGACATTGATGCCCGATCTCAAGCTCGATTTCGACGAGCTGCGCCGCAGCGCAAGCACCGCCTACCGTGTGGCGAGCGACTTCGGCAGCGCCGAGCGCATCGCCGAAGACGCCGCCGCCGCGACCGGCCACGACGGCCTCGCCGGCAAGGTGCGCGATTTCGGCGAGAAGTGGGACATCGCCCGCGGCGAACTGCAGGACAACCTGCGCCTCGTCGCCGACTACCTCGGCGCGGTGGTCGACACCTTCACCGACCTCGACACCGACCTGGCCGCAGCGACGGAGGGAAAGAAGTGAGCGTCCTCCCCGGAAACCCCGCCGCACTGGCCGACTACGCCGACGCGTACGTCAGATCCGCCTCACGCATTTCGGCCGCCGCCGACGAGCTGCGGGGACTCGCCTACGAGAGCACGGCACGCTCCCTCGAGGGCATCCGCGAACGCAGCTCACAGGTCGCGCGCGACCTCGACCGGGTGCACGAGCGCTACTACGGCACCGCCAGCGCGCTGAGCGAGTACGCCGTATCGCTCAAGACCGCTCACGACCGCGCCGATGACGCCGAGATCGACGCAGCCAAGTACGCCAGCAGTGCCGCCGGCGCCGAATTCGATCTGCTGCTGGCCGAGCGGCGGTTGACCCAGTACGAAGAGGCCGACGCGCCGGCGGGCAATATCAGCGCGGCGGAGCGCGAGGTGGCTTCGGTGCGCGCGCGCGCAGGCCGGATGGATGCCGCCGCCGAGGACGCCCGCGCCGAGATCGAAGCGGCGCGCGCCGCCATGGAGCAGGCCGCCCAGACCGCGATCGACAAGATCAACACCGCCATCGATGCCACCAACGAGGGCTTCTGGGACAAGGTCGGGGAGTTCTTCGACGACATCGGCGACTTCCTCGGCGACATCGGGAAGTGGGTCGGCGATTTCCTCGCCGACGTCTACAAGGAACTACAGCGGCTCATGGCCACCGTCATCGCCCTGCTGGGCGTGGCGATCATCCTGCTGCTGGTGTATTCGCTGCTGGCGCTGATCCCGGTCATCGGTCCCATGATCGCGATGGCCGTCACCGTGCTGCTGGCAGGCTTCCTGCTGGGCAGCGTGCTGTCGGACATCCTCAAACCGACGCCGGCCGTCGGCAAGCACGAACTGACCGAGAGCGAACGCGGGTCGACATACGGCTACCCCAGCGGTCTGGCCGGCGCGGTGTCCGACGCCGGTCGCGTGGACACCCTGGGCAAGACCTTCGACGATAACGGCGACCTGGTCAGCGTGGACGAGACCGTCATCGGCGTCACGAAGGTCGTTGATGCCGATGGCACCGTCCGCTGGCGGGTTGCCCTGCCCAGCACGCAGGAATGGCTCTCCCGCCTCAATGGCGATCAGGGCGGCGTGCACGACCTCGACAGCAACCTCGCCCTCATGCTCACCCCCGCGCTGCGCTCGCAATACGAACGCGCCGTGCTGGAGGCCATGCAGCAGGCCGGCGTCGGCGCCGACGACCCGGTCATGCTCATCGGCTTCAGCCAGGGCGGCATCATGGCCGGCTCCCTCGCCGCGTACAACAACGACTACAACTGGACCGCGGTCGTCGCAGCCGGCGCCCCCATCGACCACATGCCGATCCCCTCATCCGTGTCGGTCGTCTCCGTGCAGCACAACGGCGACCCCGTGACGATTCTCGACTCGATCATCACCGTCGGCACCGACGGCTACTCGCAGAACGAGCCGAACTGGACCACCATCGAGACCGACTCGCCCGATGCGCACCTGGGGGTTCACGGCATCCACAACGCCGAGGCGTACCACCAGACCCTGCTCGACCAGGTCGACCAGGTGCCCGACGGCACCGTCGACGAGCTCGACAGGTTCTTCGCCGGAGACGAGAACACGTACGGCTTCGAGCAGAACTACTACGGGTGGTCCGAGTGATCCGACACCGCACCCGGCAGGCGGCGCGCGGCGCGACGGTCGCCCTCGCGCTCGCCCTGACTGGCGCGCTCGGCGGCTGCGCCGTCGCACCCGGATCCGGCCCCCACAGCGACTCGACGACCGATCAGGAAGAGACCACGATGAGCCCCGTCACCGTCCGCAGCGCCGTAGCCGCATCCGACCCGCGCATCACCGACGTCCCGACCGTCCAGGTGGACCAATCGGGTCTTGCGCGCGTGATGACCGTCGCCGTCGTGCTCTCCGGCGACGAGCCGGTCAGCACCGACACGGTCGTGAACATCGCCGTCGCGGCGCTTCAGAACGCCACCTCCGATGTCGACTACCTGACCCTTCTGGCCTGGGCGGCCGATGACCAGTCGCGGAGCCTGGACCTGTCGGCGGCGGCCACGGGGCTGCCCGACGGTGTGGACCACCGCTTGACCGATTCCGCCCTGGAGCTCGTCGGTCCCGACGCGGCCGCGATCGGCGGCAGCCGGTGACCGCTGTCGCCACCGATCCGCGACTGGTGTTCCGGATGATCGGGACCTGGTGGCGCATCGAACTGTCCTCCCCCGAGGCCATCGCCGACTCGACCAAGCAGATCGCGCGCGGTGTGCTGGGACGCGCCGACGACCGCGCGAGCGCGCGGGCGCGGCTGCGCGACGAACTGACCGCCGCGGCGACGGCCGCGGCGGATGCCGAGGCCCAGCTGCTCATGATCCAGACCGAACTCGGCCCCGGCGAGCCGATGTCGGCAACGCTCACCGTGTTCGAGGACGAGCGGATGCGGATGAGCCCGACGGTGGGCACCGCCCCCGACGCCGTTCTCGCGACGCTCGAGCGCAGCTTCCCGCTCATCGACGCCGCAGCCGCCGAGACCCTGGTGCGGCGGCAGTGCCGGGATTCCGAGGTCGTCCGCGTGCACACGGTGCAGGAGACTGTGCAGATCGAGGACGGCGAGCAGTACACGCAGCGCCGCCTCGTCGCCCAGTACTGGTACCCCATCCCCGGCTCCAAGCGGCTGCTCACGGTGGTGCTCTCCAGCCCCCTCGGCGAGATCCCGAACACGCTGCTGTCGTACTTCGACGCCATCGTCTCCGCGTCCGCCTTCCAGGACGCCTGACGCGGCATCCACCTCCCGCCGCGCCTTCCCGCAACAGGAGGAATCACCGACACAGGACGATCCTCGCTGAAACGTCCTGCAGCGGTGAGTCCTCCTGTTCTGGGGAGAGACTCCGGCGGGCATACGATGGAGGGCTGTGTCCGCACCAGAACCTGTCATCGCCTACCCGCCCGAGCTGCCCGTCAGCGCCGCGCGGGACGAGATCGCGCGCGCGATCGCCGGCAACCAGGTCGTGATCGTCGCCGGGGCGACCGGTTCGGGCAAGACGACCCAGCTGCCGAAGATCTGTCTCGAGCTCGGCCGCACCCGCATCGCGCACACCCAGCCCCGCCGCATCGCCGCCCGCACCATCGCCGAGCGCGTCGCCGAGGAGATGCAGGTGCCGCTGGGCACGACGGTCGGCTACAAGGTGCGCTTCACCGACGCCGTCTCCGCCGACACCCGCGTGGCCCTGGTCACCGACGGCATCCTGCTCAACGAGATCCACCGCGACAAGCTACTGAGCCGCTACGACACGATCATCATCGACGAGGCCCACGAGCGGTCACTGAATGTCGACTTCCTGATCGGGTACCTCCGGCGCATCCTGCCGCGCCGCCCCGATCTGAAGGTCATCGTCACCTCGGCCACGATCGACCCGGAGAGCTTCGCGAAGCACTTCGCGGCCGCCGACGGCACCCCCGCGCCGATCATCGAGGTCTCCGGGCGCACCTACCCGGTGGATATCCGGTACCGGGCACGAGTGGCGGATGCCGACCCGGCCGCGGCGCCGGCGGAGGGCGCCGATGACGTCGACGCGCTGCTCGGCGCGCTGCGGGAACTGGACCGGGAACCCGCCGGCGACGTGCTGGTGTTCCTCCCCGGCGAGGCGGAGATCCGCGACGCGATGGATGCCGTCCGCGGCATGTATGCGAAGGATGCCGCGCCCACCGAGGTGCTCCCGCTGTACGGGCGGTTGTCGTCGGCCGAGCAGCACCGGGTGTTCGAGCGGTCCACCGTGGCGGGCGTCCGGCGCCGCGTGATCCTCGCGACCAACGTCGCCGAGACGAGCCTCACCGTCCCCGGCATCCGCTACGTCATCGACACCGGCACCGCCCGCATCTCGCGCTACAGCGCCCGCTCGAAGATCCAGCGGCTGCCGATCGAGGCGGTCTCGCAGGCCTCGGCGCAGCAGCGCGCCGGCCGCGCCGGCCGCACCTCGGACGGCATCGCGATCCGGCTGTACTCCGAGGAGGACTTCACCGCGCGCCCGGAGTTCACCGAACCCGAGATCCTGCGCACCTCGCTCGCATCGGTCATCCTGCAGATGCTGGCGCTGGGCTTCGGCGACATCACCGAGTTCCCGTTCCTCACTCCGCCGGATTCCCGCGGCGTGAAGGCCGCGTTCGACCTGCTCGTGGAACTCGGTGCGGTACGTACTGCCGGCGGCTCCGGCCCAGCCGCACGCAAGGCCGCCGACGCCGGCAAGGGCTGGAAGCTCACCGACATCGGCCGCGAGATCGCCCGGCTGCCGATCGACCCCCGCTTCGCGCGCATGCTCATCGAGGCGCGGCGGCTGGAGGTCGCCCCCGACGTGCTGGCGATCGTGGCGGGGCTGTCGATCCAGGACGTGCGGGAGCGGCCGGAGGAGCGCCGCGAGGAGGCCGACCGTCTGCACGCCCGGTTCACCGACCCCACCAGCGACTTCCTCACCCTCCTGAATCTGTGGAACCATCTGCGCGAGCAGCAGGCCGAGCTCGGCTCCAGCGCGTTCCGGCGGCTGTGCCGCTCCGAGTACCTCAACTACGTGCGGGTGCGGGAGTGGTTCGACGTGCACCGGCAGCTGCGCTCGCTCACGAACGCGCCCAAGCCGGTCGAGGGCGCCGCCGCCGACCCCGACCGGGTGCACCGCGCGATCCTCGCCGGGCTGCTGTCGCATCTGGGCATCCTCGACACCCGTAGCCAGCCCGCCGCGGCGGTGGCGAAGGGCGTGAAGGCGCCCAAGGGCCGCCCGCGCGCGGAGTACCGCGGCTCCCGCGGCGCCCGCTTCGCGATCTTCCCCGGGTCGGGGCTGCGCAAGGCCTCCCCCGACGCCGTCATGGCCGCCGAACTCGTCGAGACGTCGCGGCTGTACGCCCGCACCGTCGCCAAGGTCGACCCGGAGTGGGCCGAAGAGCTCGCCGGCGACCTCGCGCACCGCACCCTCAGCGACCCGCATTGGTCCAAGGATGCCGGGGCGGCCGTCGCCGCCGAGAAGGTGACGCTGTTCGGGCTCGAGATCGTCCCCCGCCGCCGCGTGCAGCTGGCCCGCATCGACCGGCCGCTCGCGCGGGAGATGTTCATCCGCCACGCGCTGGTGGAGGGCGAATGGAACGTCGCCCACCTCGACAAGCGGCTGACCGCGTTCGAACGGCGCAACCTCGAGTTGCGCCGCCGGCTGGAGAAGATCGAGGAGCGCGAGCGTCGCCGCGACATCCTCGCCGGCGACGAGGCGGTGTACGCGTTTTACGCCTCCCGCATCCCGCAGGACGTGTTCGACGTGCGTTCGTTCGAGACCTGGTGGCGGGATGCCTCTGCGCACAAGCCCCGCCTGCTGGACCTGACCGAGGCCGACCTCGTCGACGATGCCTCGCGCGCCGACGAGCGGGACTTCCCGATGCGGTGGCAGCAGGGCGACCAGGTGCTGTCGCTGGCGTACCGGTTCGAACCGGGCGCCCCCGACGACGGCGTGAGCGTCGTGGTGCCGCTGGCGCTGCTGGCCCAGCTGAAGCCGGACGGCTTCGACTGGCAGGTGCCGGGGCTGCGCGGCGAGCTCATCACGGGACTCCTGCGGGCCCTCCCGAAGGCGATCCGCCGCTCTGTCGTACCGGCGGCTGACTGGGCGGCCCGCTTCGCCGACGAACTCGCCGGCGAAGGCCCCGAATCCCACGACGGCCTCCCCCCGCGGCCGCTGCGCGAAGCGCTGGCCGCCCGCGTGCAACGGGTCGCGAACCAGCCGGTGACGGCGGCGGACTTCGACCTGGAGCGGGTGCCAGGTCACCTGTGGATGTCGTTCCGCGCCGTCGACGAGCGCGGCCGCGCCGTGGCATCCGACCGGGATCTGCGCGCACTCCAGGAGCGTCTGGCCGACCGCGCCCGCGGTGCGGTCACCAAGTCGCTCGCCGCCCCGCGCGGCCCGCGTGCCGGCGCGCCCGCACCGGGTCCCGGCGCTGCCCCGGCCCCGCCTACGACGAGCGGGCCGAGCGCCGGCATCGCCGAGCAGACGGGACTGACGGACTGGACGATCGGCGATCTGCCCGCCCTGGTCGACACGCGGGTCGCCGGCGGTGTCGTCCGCGGCTACCCCGCGCTCGTGGACGAGGGCGCGACGGTCGCGCTGCGCATCCAGGCCACCCCGGAGCGCGCGGAGCGCCTCACCCGCGCGGGAGTGCGCCGGCTGTTGCTGCTGACGGTGCCCTCGCCCGCTCCCTACGTGCTCGAGCACCTCACCGCCCACGAGAAGCTCGCCCTCGCGGCATCCCCCTATCCGTCGGCGAAAGCCCTCATCGAAGACGCGCGCGTCGCCGTCGCGGACGCGGTTCTCGATCGCACGCTTCCCGGCGCGGTCGTCCGCACCGCGGCGGAGTTCGCCCGCGTGCGCGAGGAGTTCTCCCGCACCGTCGTGGACGAGCTGTTCCAGACCGTGGCGCTGACCGCCCGCATCCTGACGGCGGCGCGTGACGTCGAAAAGGCGGTGCGCGGCCAGAACTCGATGACCCTGCTCGCCGCGCTCGGCGACGTCAAGGCGCAGCTGTCCGGCCTGGTGTTCCCCGGTTTCGTCTCCCGCATCGGCGTCGCCCGGCTCGCGCACCTGCCGCGGTATCTGGCCGGCGCGCTCGAGCGGGTCACGCAGCTGTCGGACAACCCGGGTCGCGACCGGCAGCGCCTCACCGACTACGAGCGGATGGCGGCCCTGTACGCCGAAGCCGGCGGCACGATTCCGTTGGCCGAAGACGCTCCGGCGAACCTCGCGCATGCGCGGTGGCTGCTGGAGGAGTACCGCGTGAGCCTGTTCGCGCAGCGGCTGGGCACCGCCGAGTCGGTGTCGCCGCAGCGGATTGGGAAGGCTCTGCGAGGATAGGCACGTCCGCCTAAGGAAGAGAGGCCGCGATGTCCCGCGCGATCGTCTACACCGAGTTCGGTGAGCCCGAGGTCCTGCACGAGATCGAGGTCCCGGACCCGCAGCCCGGCCCCGGTCAGGTTGCGGTGCGCATCCAGGCCGCCGGGGTCAACCCCATCGACGCGAAGCTGCGCGCCGGGCTGCGGGCATCGGCACCGCCGAGCACCGACAAGCCCCGCCGCCTGGGTATGGATGCCGCGGGCATCGTCACCGCGGTCGGCGACGACGTCGACGGGTTCCGCCCCGGCGACCCGGTGGTACTCTCCGGCGTCCAAGGCTGCTACGCCGACGAGGTCGTCGCGGCGGTCGACAAGGTCTTCGCCCGGCCGGCAGCCGTCTCCGCCGCCGCCGGCGCCGCGCTGGGCATCCCGGTCGGGACCGCGTACCAGTGCGTCAGGTCGCTCGCCATCGGCGCGGGCGACACGCTGCTCGTGCACGGCGGGTCGGGCAGCGTCGGCCAGGCGGTCATCCAGTTCGCCCGGATGGCCGGTGCCGACGTGATCGCCACGTCCTCCGAGCGCCGCGCGGACCGCGTCTCCGCCCTCGGCGCGACGCAGGTCACCTACGGCGAAGGCCTCACCGACCGCATCCGGGAGGTCGCCGGCGACTCGCTGACGGCGATCCTCGACTGCGCCGGCACCGATGAGGCGCTGCAGGCCTGGCTGGAACTGCTCGACGACCGCTCGCGCATCGCGACGATCGTGCGCGGACCGGATGCCGCAGGCCTCGGCATCCGCGCGTTCTCCGGCGGTGCGCCGTGGCCGCTGACCGACCAGCAGCAGGCGTGGCGGGTCGAAGCGGTGCCGGTGGCGCTGGCGCTGCTGGCCGTGGGAGCGTTCGACGTGGAGCTCGGCCCCACGCTGCCGCTGTCCGAGGCCGCGCAGGCGCACCGCCTCGTGACCGACGGCGTCGACGGCAAGATCACGCTCGTCCCCTGACGCGCCCGCGCACGTCGCGAGCGTAGGAGATGTGACGGGGGTAGGAGATTCCCCGCGGCATCCGTCCTTCCTTCGCCCCATCTCCTACGCTCATCACGGCCGCGCGCCGCGGGTGCCCCGGCGGATGCCGCAACAATGCGACACACGAACCCGGCTGCTCCGGCACCGGGCGGGATGATGGTGCCATGCCCGACGCTCCGTGTCCCTCGTTCGCGACCGCCCAGGTGCAGGCCGGATACGACCCGGCTGCCGTGCACCACGCGTCGGTGCCGCCGATCTACCAGACCAACGCCTACCAGTTCGCCTCGCTCGCCGAGGCGCGCGACCTGTTCGCACTGCGCCGCGAGGGCAACGTCTACAGCCGCACCGGCAACCCCACCGCCGCGGTGCTCGAGCAGCGCGTGGCGACTCTCGAGGGCGGTGTCGGTGCGGTGTCGGTCTCGTCCGGTCAGGCCGCCGTCGCGCTGGCGCTGCTGACCCTCGCCCGGCAGGGTGAGCACATCGTCGCGGCGCATCAGCTCTACGGCGGCACGATCTACCTGCTGGCGGACACGTTCGCCGACTGGGGCATCGAGGTGACCTTCGTCGACCAGGACGACCCCCAGGCCTGGCGCGACGCGGTGCGCCCGAGCACCCGCGCGTTCTTCGCCGAGACCGTCGCCAATCCCCTCGCCCAGGTGCTGGACGTGCGCACCGTCGCCGACATCGCGCACGACGCGGGCGTGCCACTGATCATCGACAACACCGTCGCCACCCCCTACCTGCAGCGACCCAAGGAGCACGGCGCCGACATCGTCGTGCACTCCGCGACGAAGTTCATCGGCGGGCACGGTGCGGCCCTCGGCGGTCTCGTCGTCGACCTCGGCACGTTCGATTTCACCGCGGATGCCGCGCGCTGGCCGCAGCTGAACACGCCCCTGGCCCGGGTGCCGGGTGCCGCACTCGTCGAGCAGTTCGGCGCCAAGGCCTACCTCACGCTGCTGCGCACGAAGTACTCGCAGGACCTCGGCCCGTCGCTGTCGGCGTTCAACGCGTTCCAGCTGCTGCAGGGGCTGGAGAGCCTCGACCTGCGGATGGCCCGGCACAGCTCGTCGGCGCAGACCGTCGCCGAAGCCCTCGACGCCCACCCCGCCGTCGCCCGCGTGCACCACCCGGGGCTGCCGGCGAGCCCCTGGCACGATGCCGCGAAGCGGTACCTGCCGCGAGGCGCGGCATCCGTCTTCTCCTTCGAGCTGCACCCCGGAACCGACGCAGACGACGACTTCGACCGCGCCGCGGCGCTCATCGACCGACTGCAGGTCGCCCACCTCGTGGCCAACATCGGCGACGCCCGCACGCTCATCGCCCACCCTGCCTCGATGACCCACAGTCACCTGAGCCCCGAGCAGCTGGCTGCCGGCGGCATCTCGTCGGCGACGATCCGCCTGTCGATCGGTCTGGAGGACCCCGTCGACATCGTGCGGGACCTCACCTCGGCGCTGGACGCGCTGCGCTGACACCAGGCACGCCGGAACGACGAAACGCGGCTCCCCTGCAGGGAGCCGCGTTTCGTCGGGTCGGGTCAGTTGCCGGAGCGGCGCTTGTTGTAGACGTCGAATGCGACGGCGAGCAACAGAACGAGGCCCTTCACGACCTGCTGCCACTCGGTGCCGATGCCCATGATCGACATGCCGTTGTTGAGCACACCGATGATGAGGCCACCGATGATCGCGCCGCCGATGGTGCCGACGCCGCCCTGCACCGCGGCACCGCCGATGAACGCCGCCGAGATCGCTTCGAGTTCGAAGCCGTCACCGGCCTTGGGGCCGGCGAGGTTCAGCCGGGCGGTGAAGATCAGTCCGGCCAGGGCCGCGAGCACGCCCATGTTGACGAACAGCAAGAAGTCCACACGACGCGTCTTGATGCCCGACAGCTCGGCGGCGTGGCGGTTGCCGCCGATCGCGTAGATGTGGCGGCCGAAGACGGTGCGGTTCATCACGATGCCGTAGACCAGCACGAGCACGGCGAGCACGATCAGGGTGACCGGGATGCCCTTGTACGACGCCAGCGCCCAGGTGAAGAACCCGATCGCGATGGCGACGGCGACGAGCTTGACCGTCATCCAGACGACCGACTCGACCTCCTGGCCGTACTTCAGGCGCCCGGCGCGGGTGCGCAGCTGCTGCACGACGAGGGCGACGATGGCCACGGCCCCGACGACGAGGGTGAAGATGTCGGGATCGGTCTCACCGAAGATGCCGCTGAGGAACCCGTTGCCGATAGCGCGGTACTCCGTGGGGAACGAGCCGATGTTCTGGTTGCCCAGGACCACCAGCGCGAGCCCGCGGAAGATGAGCATGCCGGCGAGGGTGACGATGAACGCGGGGATGCCGACGTAGGCGATCCAGAATCCCTGCCATGCCCCCACCGCCGCGCCGATCAGCAGCGACAGGATGATCGCGAGCCACCACGGGAGCTGCCAGTGCACCGCGAAGACGCCGGAGACGGCTCCGATGAACGCCGCCACCGACCCGACCGACAGGTCGATGTGACCGGCGATGATGACCATCACCATGCCGATCGCAAGGACGAGGATGTACCCGTTCTGCACGATCAGGTTGGAGATGTTCTGCGGGCGCAGCAGGATGCCGTCGGTCAGGATCGTGAACAGCACCACCACCGCGATGAGCGCGATGAAGATGCCGTTCTTGCCCAGGTCGGAAAGCACCGTCGCCAGCCATCGGGTGAACTTGTTGTCGGCCGGATTCACCAGCGCGCCTGCTGCCTGCGATTCGTTCGAGGTCGGTGGCGTCTGCGTTTGGTTGGACATGATCGTTGTCTCCTGCAGCCCGTCAGCGGGGCTTCTCCATGGTCATCAGCTTGAGGACGGATTCGGGTGTGGCGTGCTCGGCCTGCACCTCGCCGGTGATGCGCCCCTCGGAGAGGGCATACACGCGGTCGGCGATGCCGAGCAGCTCGGGCAGTTCGGAGGAGATCACGATGATCCCCTTACCGGACGCGGCGAGCTTGTTGATGATCGTGTAGATCTCGTACTTCGCGCCGACGTCGATGCCGCGGGTCGGCTCGTCGAGGATGAGCACGTCGGGGTCGGAGTAGATCCACTTCGACAGCACCACCTTCTGCTGATTGCCGCCGGAGAGCTTCCCGGTCTTGACCAGCACGTTCGGCGCCTTGATGTTCATGCTCTTGCGGTACTGGTTGGCCACGGCGAACTCTTCGTTGTCGTTGACCAGGCCCGCTTTCTCCAGCTTGTGCAGCGACGCCATGGAGATGTTCCGCTTGATGTCCTCAATGAGGTTCAGCCCGTACGTCTTGCGATCCTCGGTGGCATACGCGATGCCGTTGTCGATCGCCTCGGCCACGGTGCGCGTCTTGATCTCCTTGCCGCGCATGAAGACGCGGCCGGTGATGCGCGAGCCGTAGCGGCGGCCGAACAGGCTCATCGCGAACTCGGTGCGTCCCGCGCCCATGAGCCCGGCGATGCCGACGATCTCCCCCGCGCGCACCGTGAGCGAGACGTTGTCGACCATGACGCGGGTCGGGTCCTGCGGGTGGTGCGCCGTCCAGTCCTCCACGCGCAGCAGCTCCTCGCCGATCTGCGGCTCGTGGTCGGGGTACCGGTGCTCGAGGTCGCGGCCGACCATGTCGCGGATGATGCGGTCCTCGGTGACCTCGGACTTGGCGATCGTCTCGATCGACTTGCCGTCGCGCAGCACCGTGACGGTGTCGGCGACCTTTTTGATCTCGTTCAGCTTGTGGCTGATGATGATCGACGTGATCCCCTCGTCCTTGAGGTTGAGGATCAAATCCAGCAGGTGGTCGGAGTCCTCGTCGTTGAGCGCTGCGGTCGGCTCGTCGAGGATGAGCAGTTTCACTTCCTTCGACAGCGCCTTGGCGATTTCGACGAGCTGCTGCTTGCCGACGCCGATCTGATTGATCTTGGTCGTCGGGTTGTCCTTCAGACCCACGCGCCCCAGCAGCGTCGCGGCTTCGAAATTCGTCTTGTTCCAGTCGATGAGGCCGCCGGTCTTGCGCTCATTGTTGAGGAAGATGTTCTCGGCGATCGACAGGTAGGGGCTCAGCGCCAGCTCCTGATGGATGATCACGATGCCTTTGGCCTCGCTGTCGCTCAGGCTCTTGAACTGCACTTCTTCGCCGGCGTAGATGATCTCACCTTCGTACGTGCCGTGCGGATAGACCCCCGACAGCACCTTCATCAGCGTCGACTTGCCCGCGCCGTTCTCACCGCAGATCGCGTGCACTTCGCCGTTTTGCACACTGAAATTGACGTTAGCGAGCGCTTTGACTCCAGGGAACGTCTTGGTGATGCCGCGCATCTCCAGGATGTTGTTCGTCACGTTCTCCGACTTCCTCGAGGGGTGTGTGATCGGTGGCGACGACGGTGGTGGGGCGGGTGCCCCACCACCGTCGTCAATCGGTCGGTGGTGAGTCGGACCCTTACAGGCCGAGCTGCTCCGCCTTCCAGTAGCCGGTGTCGACCAGGGCCGACTCGACGTTGTCTGCGACGACCGGCACCGGGCCGAGCAGGTACGACGGCACAACCTTGACACCGTTCTCGTATGTCGTGGTGTCGTTGACCTCGGGCTCCTCGCCGTTCAGCAGCGCGACGGCCATCGCCGAGGCGACCTTCGCCAGCTCGCGCGTGTCCTTGAAGATCGTCGCGTGCTGCTCGCCGGAGAGGATCGCCTTGACCGAGTCGACCTCGGCGTCCTGGCCGGAGATGGTCGGCCACTCTTCGCCGACCGTGTAGCCGGCGTCGGTGAGGGCGCCGATGATGCCGCGCGAGATGCCGTCGTAGGGCGAGAGCACCGCGTCGACCTGCGAGCCGTCGGAGTAGTTCGCCGTGATCAGGTTCTCCATGCGGCTCTGCGCTTCTTCGCCGTCCCAGCGCAGCGTCGCGGCCTGCTCGATGTCGGTCTGGCCCGACTTGACGACCAGCGTCCCGTCCTCGATCAGCGGCTCGAACACGCTCATGGCACCCTCGAAGAAGAAGAAGGCGTTGTTGTCGTCCAGGGAGCCTGCAAACAGCTCGACGTTGAACGGACCGGCCGGCGCGCCGTCGGTCGGGTTGCCTTCCAGGTCGGTCAGGCCCAGTCCGTTGAGCACGGACCATGCCTGCTGCTGTCCGACGAGGAAGTTGTCGAACGTCGCGTAGTAGTCGACGTTCTCGGTGTCGCGGATGAGGCGGTCGTAGGCGATGACGGGGATGTCGCTGTCTGCCGCGTTCTGCAGCACCTCCGACAGCGTCGTGCCGTCGATCGAGGCGATGATCAGCGCCTCGGCGCCCTTGGTGATCATGTTCTCGATCTGCGAGACCTGGGTGGGGATGTCGTCCTCTGCGTACTGGAGGTCGACCTCGAAACCCTGCTCCTCGAGCGAAGCCTTCACGGCATCGCCGTCCTGGATCCAGCGCTCTGAGCTGCGGGTGGGCATTGCGACGCCGATCAGGCCGCCGTCGCCTTCTCCGCCTGCGTCACCGCCGCCGCCGCCGCCGCCCGAACATCCAGAGAGAATGAGGGCGCTTGCGGCGAACGTCGCTGCGGCGAAGAAGATCTTCTTGCTCTTCACTGTCGTTCCTTTCCAGTGGACTGCACTGTCTTGGTGTTTCGTTGTTGACCGTTTGCCCGGTAGGGCTACCGACGGTCGTCGGTGGTCTGGCCGTACACGTTCTGGTACCGGTCGTAGAGCCGGTCGATCGCATCCTGCGGGATCGGGGAAAGTTGCCCGCCCTGCCGGGCCAGATGCACGGTGCGGGCGACGTCTTCCACCATCACCGCGGCCTTGACCGCATCCCGCGCCGTCGCCCCGATCGTGAACGGGCCGTGACCCTGCATCAGCACCGCCCGCGACCGGTGCCCGGTGAGGGTGTCCACGATGCCCCGGCCGATGGAATCATCCCCGATGATCGCGAACGGACCCACCGGCACCTCCCCACCGAACTCATCCGCCATCGCCGTGATGACACACGGAATCGCCTCACCGCGCGCGGCCCACGCCGTGGCATACGGCGAATGCGTGTGCACCACCCCACCCACCGCCGGCATGTTCCGGTACACGAACGCATGCGCCGCGGTATCCGATGACGGTGACCGGTCACTGCCCGGCGTCCCCGCAACCACGGCGCCGTCCAGGTCGCACAGGATCATGTTCTCCGGACCCAGCTCGTCATACGACACCCCCGACGGCTTGATCACGAACAGATCCGCCCCCGGCACCCGCCCCGACACATTCCCACCCGTCCACACCACCAGCCCGTACCGCACCAACTCGGCGTGCAACGCCGCGACCTCCGCCCGCACCCGCGCGACGGCGACCTCGGTCTTGACGCCGGTGACGTAGCGCTGCTTGCGCTCGGCGTCACTGCCAATTGCCACGGGGGCTCCCTCGCCGGTTCAACGGTGTCCGATGTTGATCGCGACGGCCAATGTGACCGTTCACATTGGGACGACTATAGCGATGCCGCGCCGGTGCCTGTCAAGCAGTCGCGGGTCTCGGCTTGGTAACACCGCGTCAGACGCGAGCGCGCGCCATAGCAGACGCACGCACGACGAGTTCGGGCACCAGCGCGGCGTCCGCGGTCTGCACCGACCCCGCGCTCGCGCCCAGCAGCAGATCCACGCAGCGGCGGCCGAGTTCGGCGAAGTCCTGTCGCACCGTGGTCAACGGCGGCCAGAAATGTGCCGATTCCGGAATATCGTCGAATCCCACGATGCTGATGTCGCGCGGGACGTCGAGACCCTCGTCGCGGATGGCGTGGATGAGCCCGAGCGCCATCTGATCGTTGGAGGAGAAGATCGCGGTGAAATCGCGCACCCGCAGCAGCTCTCGGCCGGCGTAGTAGCCGAATTCGGCGCTCCAGTCGCCCAGGATCGGCGCGGTCGTGGGGATGTCGGCGTCGCTCATCTCCTCGAGGAACCCGCGCATGCGCGCTTCGGCCTCGATCCAGTCCTGCGGACCGGCGAGGTGGTAGATGTCACGGTGCCCCAGCTCGATGAGATGCCGGGTGGCCAGTCGGGCACCGCCGATCTGGTCGACCGAGAGGGTGTGCCCCGGGTCGAGATCAGTCGACTGCAGCGTGACGTAGGGGATGTCAATGCGCTGTGCGGCCAGCGCCCGGATCACCCGCACCTGCGGGGCGATGACGACGAGCCCCTCGATGGACTGGGC
This sequence comes from Microbacterium sp. zg-B96, assembly GCF_030246865.1. NCBI lineage: Bacteria > Bacillati > Actinomycetota > Actinomycetes > Micrococcales > Microbacteriaceae > Microbacterium > Microbacterium sp. zg-B96. The sequence goes on from NZ_CP126738.1 coordinate 2,173,407, forward strand.
CATCAGGTGCGACAGCCCCGCCGGGATCGACAGCGGGTCGGATGCCTCGACGTTGGCCGTGGACACCCAGTAGCCCCGCGCGCGGGCGGCCGACTCGATCGCGGCGATGGACGAGGCAGGACCGTACTGCGAACTGGTGGCGGCGAGGATGCCGATCGTCTGTGAACGGCTGGTCACCAGGGCCCGCGCGGCCCGGTTCGGGCTGAACTGCAGATCGGCCATGACCGACAGCACGCGATCGCGGGTCTCGGGCCGGATGCTGGGGTGGTGATTGAGCACGCGGGACACGGTCTGGTGCGAGACACCCGACAGCCGGGCGACGTCACGGATGCTGGGGCGTCTGCCGCTCGCCTCGTCGGTCATCCCCGCCCGCCTCGCATGTGCACGTTCACATCAATCCGTCCCATTATGGGGGCTCACCCCGCGCGACGCGAGCATTCGCACGTGGGCACGACACACCCCCGGCCTAAACTTCCGGCATGTCGGATCTCGGACGCTTCCTGCCGCTGAGCCAGCGCAAGCCCGGTGACGAGTCGGCCGTCACCAGCGACCGCCGCGCCCAGACCGCCGACGTCATCGTCGCGGCGGCGGGCGTGATCGCCGCCGCACCGCCGCAGCAGGCGTCCACCCTCGCCCGTGACTTCCTCACCGAGGCGAGGCTGCGCGAGGATGCCACACCCGACGAACCGGGCCTTCTCGCCCTCGCCGCGCGGGTACGCGACGGCCGCCGCCGCGGCATCCGCTCACTGGCGCACACCGTCCGCGCCTACCTGCTGCTCACCGGCCGCACCGGCAGCGCGCCACATGTGCCGCCGCAGGTCACCGGCGCTGTCGCGCTCTACGCCGCAACGACAGCGCCGCTCCCGCGCCGCGCGGTCGTCGCCGGTCACACCGTGCGAGCCACCGACGACGGGTGGGAGTTCGGCCGCGGCCCCGTGCTCGAAGGCACCGGCATCCAGATCGCCGCGTTCCTGCTGGCCGTCTCGGAGGTGCCGCCCCGCACGCCGGGACGCAACACGTGAGAGATGCCACGCGTCGAGCCTGGCTGCGGGGCCGCGCCGGGTACGCTCGAAGGATGACCGGACTTCGCTGGGGGATCCTCGCCACGGGCGGCATCGCCCACGCTTTCACAAGTGACCTGCGCACCGCGGGTTTGACCGTCGCCGCCGTCGGCTCGCGCACCGCTGCGTCGGCGCAGCGCTTCGCCGACGAGTTCGCGATCCCTCGCGCGCACGGGTCGTACGAGGAGCTCGCCGCCGACCCCGACGTGGACATCGTCTACATCGCGACCCCGCACCCGGCCCACGCCGACAACGCCATCGCGATGCTCGAAGCGGGCAAGCACGTGCTCGTCGAGAAGCCGTTCACCCTCACCGCCGCCGAGGCCGCTGCCGTGCGCGACGTCGCCCGCCGCACCGGCCTGCTGGCGATGGAGGCGATGTGGACGCGCTACCTGCCGCACATGGTGCGCATCCGCGAGCTCATCGCCGGCGGCGCACTGGGCGAGGTGCGCACCGTCTTCGCCGACCACACGCAGAAGATCTCCACCGACCCGACGCACCGGCTCAACGCCATCGAACTGGGCGGCGGCGCGCTGCTGGATCTGGGGATCTATCCGATCTCGTTCGCCTGGGACGTCCTGGGCGCCCCGACGTCGGTGCGCGCGGTCGCGCGCCTGATCGACACCGGGGCGGATGCCGAGGTCGCCACGGTCATGACCCACGGCACCGGCGCCGTCTCGACCACCGTGTCGTCCTCGCGCGGCGCGGGGCCCAACACCGCCCACGTGGTCGGCACCGAGGCGCGCATCGACATCGACCGCACCTGGTACGCCCCCACCACCTTCCGCCTGACCGCCCCCGACGGCACCGTGCTCGAGGAGTACACCTCCGAGGTCGACGGGCGCGGGATGCAGTACCAGGCGCTTGCAGCCGAACGCCTCATCGCCGCCGGCCGAGTCGACAGCGACGAACTGCCCCTCGACGAGAGCGTCGCGATCATGGGCACCCTCGACGACATCCGCGCGCAGATCGGCGTGCACTACCCCCAGGAGGCATGAGCATGGCCGACCCTCAGCCGGCACGCGTCGCGGTCTATCTCGACTTCGACAACATCGTCATGAGCTGGTACGACCGGGTGCACGGCCGCAACGCGTACTCCCGGGACCGCCAGAAGATCGCCGCCGACGCCTCCGAGCCCGAAGTGGCCGGGCGCCTCGCCGCGGCGACCATCGACGTCGGCGCGATCATCGACTATGCGGCATCCTTCGGCACGCTCGTTCTCACCCGCGCCTACGCCGACTGGTCGATGCCGGTCAACGCCGAGTACCGCGCCCAGCTGGTCGCCCGCGCCGTCGATCTCGTGCAGCTGTTCCCCGCCGCCGCGTATGCGAAGAACGGCGCCGACATCCGCCTCGCAGTGGACGTCGTGGAGGACATGTTCCGCCTGCCCGACCTGACCCACGTGGTCATCGTCGGCGGCGACAGCGACTACGTGCCGCTCGCGCAGCGCTGCAAGCGCCTCGGCCGGGTCGTGGTGGGTGTGGGCGTGGCCGGATCCACCGCGAAGTCCCTCGCTGCCGCATGCGACCAGTTCGACTCCTACGACTCGCTCCCGGGCGTCTCCCGCCCGGACCCGACGGAGAAGAAGGACTCCACGCCGGCACGGTCCCGCGCGCGCAAGCGCGTGGTGGACCCGGCGACCGAGCTGCTCGAACGTGCGCTGCGCCTGGAGGGCGTGCGCACCGACGACGAGTGGGTCAACGCGTCGGCGGTCAAGGACCTCATGCGGCGCATGGACCCGTCGTTCAGCGAGAAGGAGCTCGGCCACAAGTCGTTCACCGACTTCCTGCGCGAGTACCCGGCCGTGGTCGAACTGCGCGAAGAGGGCAACACCCGTCAGGTGCGCTTCCACCCCGACGCGCGCTGACGCGACCCCGGGCAAGCGGGGGACGTCGACCACAGCGCCCAGGCGACCAGCAACGGCTGGAAGAACAGCCGCACGAGGCGCTTCTGGTCGGTGTCGAGCCCGAAGCCGTCACGGTGCTGGGTGTACTGGGCGATGTTGCCGGGGAAGACGGCGACGAAGAACGCCGCGAGGGCGGCGCCGATGCGGCGCCGTTCCTCGGGCAGCGCGATGAGCGCCGCCCCGAACGCGGCTTCGACGACCCCGGATGCCACGACCACGCCGTCCTTGTCGATGGGGACCGTCTCGGTGATCCAGTCGGGCACCTGGGCCTGGAACTCCCGGCGGGCCCAGAACAGGTGGCTCAGGCCGGCGAAGAGCATGAAGGCGGCCAGCAGCCAGCGCGCGACGGTTTTCATGGGGGGCAGTCAACTCCACCCCGGCGGGGGCGTCGACGGGTTGACAGGGCACGAGGTTAGGCTGATGGCGTGAGCGATGCCAGGCAACGCCCTCCCCTGCAGCGGATGCCGGACGGCACGGTCAAACAGGTCGGTCCGCTGACCGGTACTCGCGTGTGGACCGTCCCCGGCCGCGCCGGGCGGCCCCTGTTCACCCCGCGTGAGGACGTCGTGGAACTGGCCCCCGGCCAGGAACGACGACTGTGCGCGTTCTGCGAGGACCGGTACCTGGAGACCACGCCCGAGAAGGTGCGCCTGGTCTGGCCCGACTTCCAGCAGCTGCGGCGCATCCCGGCCCGGGAGCTGTCCGACACCGTCGCGGAGTTCCGCCGCTTCGGCAACCTGTTCGAGATCGTCTCGGCCGAGTACTGGCGCGAGAACCACGGGTTCCGCCAGCCCACGCAGGTCGTGCAGTGGGCGCAGGACTACCTGGCCGACCCCGTCGGACGGCAGCATCTGGAGTACCTCGCGGCGATCCGCGCGCGGGCCTCTGGCACGCCGCAGAGCCTGGAAGAGGCGGCGCTGGATCTGGTCGGCGGGTCGCACGACGTCATCGTGGCGCGCCGTCACGTCACCGACGGCGCGCGGACCGACGACGAACTGGCATCCTCGGGGCTGCTCACACCCGACGAGCACGCCGTCTACATCGCCTTCACGGTGCAGTCGCTGCAGGAGATCCTCCGGGCCCAGCCGAACGCCGCGTACGTCGCCGTCTTCCAGAACTGGCTTCGCGCCGCCGGCGCCTCGTTCGAGCATCTGCACAAGCAGCTGGTCGCGATCGACGAACCCGGCCCGCAGCTGGACCACGAGCTGCGGATGCTGTCGGCCGATCACGGCCTGTACCAGCACGCGATCGCCGACATGTCGGTGCAGGAAGGGCTCGTCGTGGCCGCGACCGACGGTGCCGTGGCGTTCGCCGGCGTCGGGCACCGGTACCCGGCGTTCGAGGTGTACTCCACCTCCCCCGCGAACCTCCCCCACGAGCACACGGGCGCCGAGGTGCGGGCGATGTCCGACCTGGTGCACGCGCTGCACGCCGCGACCGGGCCGCACGTGCCGACCAATGAGGAGTGGCACTACCGGCCGCCGGGGGCGCCGTGGCCCATGCCGTGGCGGGTCGTGCTGAAATGGCGCACCTCCAACCCGGCCGGGTTCGAGGGCGGCACCAAGATCTACGTCAACACGATCGACCCGTGGGAGCTGCGCCGACGCACCGTCGCGCAGCTGCAGCAGTTGCGCGACGCGGGCCGCATCGCCGACGGCATCCGCATCGGTGACGAATGCACCCCCGCGGACAGCCGCCTGCACTACGCCGAGGACGCATGATCGACCTCGATTCGCTGCGGCGTTGGCCGGACGTCGAGGATGCCGGTTTGGGGGCCGTCGACGCCGCCGACCGGCTGCTGCTGGACGAATCCGCCGCTGCGCGGGCTGCGGCCGGCGACGGTGAGCTCGTCGTCATCGGTGACGCGTACGGCGCGCTGGCGCTGGGTGCAGCCGACGCGGGCGCGACCGGCATCCGCGTTCACCAGGATGCCGTGACCGGGGAGCAGGCCCTCGCGGCCAACGCCGCCACGTTCGGACTCGCCGACCGGGTGCGGTCGCTGCCGCTGGAGGCCGAGTTGGTGCAGGACGCGCGCGTGGTGCTGCTGCGGCTGCCGCGGTCGCTCGCGGCACTGCGCGATACCGCCGGACTGGTCGCGGCGCACGCGCACCCCGACGTCGTGGTGTTCGCCGGCGGCCGCATCAAGCACATGTCGCTGGCGATGAACGACGTGCTGCGGGAGTACTTCACCCGGGTGGATATCACCCACGCACGGCAGAAGGCGCGGGTGCTGGTGGCACGCGGACCGCATGACGGCGCGGACCCGGTGCCCGCCCGCGAGCGGCACGACGGACTCGTGGTCTGCGCCTACGGCGGCGCGTTCGCCGGCGCCCGCATCGACATCGGCACGCGGCTGCTGCTGGCACACCTGCCGCAGGTGCTTCCCTCCGGAGGGCTCGTGGTGGACCTGGCCTGCGGCACCGGGGTCATTGCGGTGACGCTGGCGATGCGGCATCCGTCCCTGCAGGTGTACGCGTCCGACGCGTCGGCGGCCGCCGTGGCCTCAGCGCAGGCGACGGCGGATGCCAACGGCGTGAGGGAGCGGGTGAGGGTGGTCCGCGACGACGCGCTGTCGGCGCTGCCCGACGGGTCGGCGGCGTTCGTCGCGCTCAACCCGCCGTTCCACAGCGGCGCGGCCGTCACCGATGCCCTGGCCCCGCGGCTGTTCGCCGATGCCGCACGGGCGCTGCGCCCCGGCGGTGAGCTGTGGTGCGTGTGGAACTCGCCGCTGCGGTACCGCCCCGCGCTCGAGCGTCTCGTCGGACCCACCCGGCAGGTCGCCCGCGACGCGAAGTTCACCGTGACGGTCTCCACCCGCCGCTGACCCGCGCGCGTCCCGGCATCCGCCCCGCCCGCCCGCGCGACGCCCGCTCGCCCGCGCCACAACTTCGGAGAACGCCACAACTTCGGAGCCACAACCCCGATCTGCTCCGAAAACCCGCCGATCTCCGAAGAACCGGCACGCGGCCACCCGGGCTCAGACCGGCAGGCGCGGGACGGATGCCAGCAGGCGGCGGGTGTACGGATGCTCGGGTGCGGTGAGCAGGCGCTGGGTCGGCCCCTCCTCGACGATCCGGCCGGATTCCAGCACCGCCATCCGCTGGCACAGCGCCGACACGATCGTCAGGTCGTGGGAGACCAGCAGCATCCCGATCCCCTGCTCGCGCGCCAGGCGCTGGAACAGTTCGATCACGTGCATGCGCACCGAGGTGTCCAGCGCGCTCACCGGCTCGTCGGCGAGGATCAGCCGGGGCCGCGGCGCCAAGGCGCGTGCGATCGCGATGCGCTGCCGCTGGCCTCCCGAGAAGGCCTCGGGGTAGCGCTCGGCGGCATCCACCGGCAGATCCACCGCGGCCAGCAGCTCCGCCACCCGCGCGTCACGCGACTCCCGGTCGCCGGCAAGACGCAGCGACCGCAACGGTTCGGCGATCGACTCTCCCACCGTCATGCGGGGATCCAGCGACGAGAACGGGTCCTGGTACACCGGCTGCACCGCGCGGCGGAAGTCCCGCATCGTCGCCGCGGACCGCAGCTGCAGCGGCCGCCCGTCGAACAGCACGCGCCCGCCCGTCGGCGCCGCGAGCCCCAGCAGCAGCCGCAGCAGCGACGTCTTGCCCGCACCGGATTCGCCCACGAGGCCGAGGCTCTCCCCCGGCGCGAGCGCCACCGACACCTCGCGCAGCACGGGGGCATCGCGCCCGTACGCGAAGGTCACGTTCTCCGCCGCGAGGAGCGGCGTCTGCGCGGCATCCGTCATGCGCCCAGTCCTTCGCTCGCGCGCGGCAGGAAGTCGTCGAGCCGGCGGGATGCCGCGACGAGCTTTGCCGTGTAGGGGTCGGCCGGCGCGCCGAGGATCTGCGTCGTCTCCCCCAGCTCCACCTGCCGGCCGCCGCGCATCACCAGCACGCGGTCGGCGATGCCCGAGACGACGGGCAGGTCGTGGCTGATGAAGATCAGCGCCATGCCCCGTTCGGTGACTTCGCGCTGCAGCAGGTCCAGGATGCCGGCCTGCACCGTGACATCCAGCGCGGTGGTCGGCTCGTCGGCGATGAGCAGCTGAGGGCCCGCCGCCAGGGCCAGCGCGATCGCGACGCGCTGCCGCTGCCCGCCGGAGATCTCATGGATGTACGACCGCGCGATGCGCTCGGGGTCGCTCAGCTGCACGTCGGCGAGGGCGTCGAGCACGCCGCGGCGCAGCGCCTCGCCGCGCAGCCCGCCATGGTGGGCCAGCGGCCACGCCACCTGCTTGCCTACCCGCATCAGCGGATCCAGCGACGACAGCGGCTCCTGGAACACCGCGCTCATCGTCGCCCCGCGCACCTTGTCCAGCCGGCGCGACGGGGTGCCGATCACCTCCACCTCGCCGCCGGCGGTAGCAACGCGCACCGAGCCGCGCGCGACCAGCGGGTGCCCGAGCAGCCCCAGCACCGCCAGGGCCGTGAGCGACTTGCCCGAGCCCGACTCGCCGATGATCCCGAGGCGCTCCCCCGGTTGCAGCGCGACGTCCACGGCGTGTACGAGATCGACCGGGTCCGGCCCGTCGATGCGCACGCCGAGGCCCGCGACGCTCAGCAGGGCGCTCATCGGATGCTCCGGGAGGTCGGGTCGGCGACGTCCCGCAGGCCGTCGGCGAGCAGGTTCACCCCGATGATGAGGGCGACCAGCAGGATGCCGGGGAGGATCGCGGCGGTCGGGGCGACCAGCACCGTGCTCTGCGCTTCCTGCAGCATCCGCCCCCACGACGCGTTGGGCGGCGGCGACCCGAGCCCGAGGTACGACAGTGACGCCTCGGCACCCACGGCGCCGCCGAACTGCAGCGCGAGCGGCACGATGAGCGTGGGCCAGACGTTGCGCAGCACGTGCAGGCGGATGATGCCGAACACCCCGGTGCCGGACGTGCGCGCCGCGGTGACGTAGTCCATCGCCAGCACCCGGGTGGCGGTGATGCGGGTCAGCCGGGCGATGATCGCCGCGCCCGCCAGCCCGATCGCGAGGATCGCCGACTCCAGCGACGCGCCCCGCCAGGCCACGATGAGCATCGCCAGCAGCAGCGTCGGGAAGGCGATCGCGATGTCGAGCAGGCTCGAGATGGCATCGTCCACCCAGCGCCGGGCGATCGCGGCGGCGAGTCCCAGCGTGATCCCCACGATCGCGGCGATCGCGACCGAACCGAACCCCACCGCGAGGGCCAGACGCGCCCCGATCATCAGCTGCGTGAACAGGTCCCGGCCGAGGCGGTCGGTGCCGGCCCAGTGCTCCAGCGACGGCGGCTGCAGCCGGTCGCCGGTGGTGTCGTCGTACGCGAACGGCGTCCAGAACACCGAGACGAGGCCGATCACGGCGATCAGGCCGAACAGCGCGGCGCCGACGGCGAGGTTGACCGACCGGCGCACGCGGCGACGGGCGGCCGGGACGACGGATGCCGGCGTCGCCGCTTCGGGCAGGGTCGTCGCGGTCATGCCACGGCCTTGGTTCGCCGGTTGCCGGAGATGGAGTCCCGGAGCCGCGGGTCGATGATGCGCTGGAGCACGTCGGCGATGAACCCCAGCACCAGCACGAGGGCGGTGGAGAACAGCAGCACGCCCTGCACGCTCGGGAAATCCTGCTCCTTGATCCCCACCAGCAGCATGTCCCCCAGCCCCGGCAACGCGAACACGCGCTCGATGATGACCGCCCCGACGAAGGTCGTGGACAGCTGGATCGCGAGAATGGAGATCAGCGGCACGACGCCGTTGCGCACCCCGTGGCGCAACAGCGCGGTGGCGAAGCTCTGGCCGGCGGCACGCGCGGCGCGCAGGTACTGCTGTCCGAGGATGTCCAGCGTGGCGCTGCGGACGTAGCGGGCCAGGTCACTGCCGGCGACCAGCGCGATGGTCAGCACCGGCAGGGTCAGCGAATACAGCGCCGCCCCGGGGTCCTCCCAGTCGGTGCGGGGGAAGCCGCCGGCGGGGAAGATGCGCCAGCCCAGCGACAGCACCGCCACGAGCAGGATGCCGACCCAGAACACCGGCACGGCCCCGCCCAGCTGCGACGCGGCGGAGAACGCGGTGCCGTACCAGGTGCGCGACTTCCACGCGGCGAAGAAGCCGACCGGCACCGCGATCAGCACCGACAGCGTGAACGCCAGCAGCGTCAGCGGCAGGGTCACGTTCAGCCGCCGCAGGATCTCGTCACCGACGGACAGGTGGTTGGTGAACGACTGGCCGAGGTCGAACGACAGCAGCTGCCCGATGTAGGCGAAGTACTGCTCGTGGATCGGCCGGTCCACCCCGAGGCGCGCGGCGGCCGCGGCGATCTCGGCATCCGTCGCCCCGACCGAGATCAGCGCGAACACCGGATTTCCGAGTACCCGCAGCACGACGAACAGGATTGTCACCGCCAGCGCGAACGCCAGCAGCAACAATCCTGTTCGTCGAAGCAGGTACCGGGTGATTTGCTATGCCTTCGTGATGTCGTACACGTAGAACAGTGAGTTCAGTCCATTCTCCGGCACGCCGGTCACCCCTTCCGCCGCGATGCGCAGCTGCGGGTTGAGGTACAGCCACACGCTCGCGGCGTCGTCGGAGATCTGCTGGTTCGCCTGGGCGATCAGTTCGGTCTGCTCTTCGACCGAGGATGCCGCCTCCGACTGGGCCAGCCAGTTCTGCACGTCGGCGTTGTCGTAGCCCCAGTAGAAGTCGGGGTTGCCGTAGAAGTTGATGTCGCGGTCGTTGACGTGGCCCTGCAGGGTCGCCTCGAAGTCCTTGTCGGTGTAGACCTTCTGGTACCACTCGTCATCGGTGAGGATGTTGATCTCCACCGTCACGCCGACCTTCGCCAGCTCCGACTTGAGGAACTCCGCCACCGTGGAGTGCACTCCGGAGTCGGGGGTGTCAATGGTGAACGTGAACCCGTCGGCGTAGCCGGCATCCGCCAGCAGCTGTTCTGCCAACTGCACGTCGTAGGGGTTGTTGTCGGCGAGGTCCAGGTACCACGGCTCCGACGGCGGCACCATCGAGCCGATGAGCTCACCGCGGCCGTCCCAGATCGCGTCGAGCAGCTTCTCGCGGTCGATCGCGGAGTAGATCGCCTTGCGCACGTTGGCGTCGTCGAACGGCGCGAGCCGGTCGTTGAACGCGAGCAGCTCCTTCGTGGTGGAGGTGCCCTCGATGATCTCGAACCCGGCGGCTTCGAACTCGCCCAGGCTGTCGGGGTTGGACTGGCTGGTGACCAGATCCACGGCGCCGGTCAGCAGCGCGTTGTTCAGTGCGGTCGGGTCGGCGTAGTACTGGTAGACCACACCGCCGTTGGCGGGAGCCTCGCCCCAGTAGTCCTCGTTGACGTCGAGGGTGATCGAGTCGCCCTTGCGGTAGTCGGCGAGGGCGTAGGGGCCGGTGCCGTCGGAGGAGGTGGTGAGATCCCCGGCATCCTCGTTGACGATCCACACATAGCCGAGGTTGTAGGTGAAGCTGATCGACGGCTGCTTCAGCGTCACGGCGACGGTCTCGTCGTCGACGACGTCGATGTGGTCGATGACGCTCAGCTGGCTCTTGCGGGCGGCGATCGACTCCTCGCCCACGAAGCGCTCCAAGCTGTACTTCACGTCGTCGGCGGTGAGCTCTTCGCCGGAGTGGAACGCGGCGTCGGCGAGCGTGAACGTGTAGACCAGGCCGTCGTCGGACACCTCGGTCTCACTCGCCAGCAGCGGCTCGACCTCGGCGTCGTCGGTGATGCGGAACAGGCCCTCGTACACGTTGCCGGTGAACACCTCGGTCACACCCGACGAGCCGCCGAAGATCTGGTCGAGGTTGGTGGGCTCGTTCTGCGAGCCGACCACGATCTCCGCGGCGGCGGTGGCGTCGTCGCCGGAGGAGTCGGCAGACCCGCCCGACGCGCAGCCGGCCAGGACGAGCAGACCGGCGGATGCCGCGGCGGACGCGGCGAGGATTCGATTGGGGCGGCGTGAGGTCACGTCGGGTCCTTTGCTGTGAAGTAAAGCGGGTCGGCGGCCCGGGACGGCGCCGTGTTCAAGATGTTGGGGTGTCGCGGAGGTCAGAGGGTGAAGCCGTCGGCGAAGCGCACGCGCTTCTCGCCCGCGCGCAGCGCGAACGGCAGCCGGTTCTGCAGGGGCGGCAGCGGACAGTTCATCTGGTTCGAGAACCCGCAGGGCGGCACGGTGGCGCGGTTGAAGTCGATCGTGATCGGGATGCTGTCGCCCGGGCGCAGGGTGCCGCCGGAGGCGGGGTGGTCCAGCACCAGGAAGCGACCAGCACCGTAGGTCTCGGCCCCGTTGGTGCGGTCTCCGAACACCAGCTGCAGGCTGGCGGTGCCGCCGTAGACGGTGTCGAACGCGCTCAGGCGGTACTCGGTGCCGTCGACGGTGAACACGAGGTCCCCCGAGACGGGCAGGCCCCGCGTGGCACCGGCATCCCGGATGTGCTCGAAGGGCACGACCCGCTGCTGGTCGACCAGCTCGAAGCGGCCCTCGAGCACCCAGGCGGGGTCGTAGGGGTAGCGCTCGATGTCTTCGAACGCCAGGTTCGCCGGGGAGTCCTGACGCCAGATGCGATACGCCTCCTGGGGCAGGCCGGTCTCGACGTCGGTGCGCTGCAGGCGGGTGAACAGGGCGGATGCCGGGTGGCCCTCACGGGCGACGGCCTCATCGACGGGCGGCTCCCCCGGAGCGGACCAGTGCGTGAGCACGAGCGAGAGCGCCCCGTGTGGCGCGGTCACCGTCTTACGACGGGCGCGCACCCATTCGGCGTGGGTTTCGGGCTCGGTTGTGATCGTTTCAGTGCTCACCATGACAGGTAACCAAACGTGGTGACGGTTGAGAAATTCCGTTTCCGACTGTTTCGGTGTCGCCGATTGTGCAATCACGGCGTCAGGGTGCGTGCGACCTGCTCCGTGAATTCCCGGTAGGCCGCCGGATCGGCGGCGGGGACAATGGCACGCAGCACCACTTCGTCGACACCGCCGCGGTAGGCCGCGACGACCTCGCGCAGGTCGGCGGAGCTGTCGATCACCGTCTGCTCGGCGGCGAATCCGAGTCGCGCGAAGTTCGCCGCGTAGGCGGGGAACCCGCCGTACCGGGCGGTCTCCGCCGCGAGTGGCCCGTCCGCGTCCGGATGAAGCGACGTACGCACGTACAGCGCGACGTGCGCGTCGGGAGCGGCGGCGTGCGCGGCGCGGGCCTGCTCCGCCGCGGCCGCGGGTGTCAGCCAGCTCAGCAGCAACCCGTCCGCCGTCGTCGCGCCCAGCCGGCGCATGCGCGGGCCGAGAGCGCCCACCACGACCCGCGCCTGCGTCCCGGCGCGCAGCATCCGGGCAGCACCCGCCACGGCATCCAATGCACCCGTCCTCAGCTGACCGGACCCGATGCCCAGCACCAGCCGGTGCTGCGGGAGGGCGAGGCGATCGACCTCCCGCAGGATCTCCGCGGCAGGCCGCCGGTCGATCGGCAGCACGCCGGTCGCGAGCACGAGATTCTCGGATGCCGCGGCGGCGGCCGCGAGCACCTCGAGGGCGTCGGCGCCGGGGGTGTCGTTGACCCACAGTCCGTGGAAGCCGGCGCGCTCCAGGAGGGGTGCGAGTTCGGCCGCGACCCCCGGGCCTGCGGCGGCGGCGATGCCGATCGACAGCATGTCAGCTCCTTCTCTGGGGGGCGCGGTGCCCGCGTGGTGGGTTCAGCGTCCGGGCGGGCCGACGATCAGCAGCACCGTGAAGACCACGGCCACGCCCAGGGCGAGCGCGACGGCGAACAGCAGCGGATGCCGCAGCAGCGTGCGGAACAGCCGGTCGTGCCAGGTGCCATCGCGGGGGTCGGCCGTCTCGTCGGGGCGCCAGGCGCCCGCCAGACGCCCGGTGCGCTGCAGCCAGATCTCGGCGGGGATGGTGGCGTACGGGATCACGGCGGCGGCGATGGCGACCGTGGCCGGCCACGGCGACCAGCGGTTGTTCTTCGCGACGACGACGGCGGTCACCGCGTACGACAGGAAGACGAACCCGTGCACCCCTCCCCCGATCGACACGGCGATGTCCAGGTCCGCGGTGGCCCGCAGCACCAGCCCGGCGATCAGCAGTGTCCACGACACGGCCTCTGCGATCGCGAGAGTGCGGAAGAGAGCGAGTGGCGTGCGGAACATACCTTCAGCCTACCTGAAGGTTAGGCGGCCGGCGGCGCTTCACCGAAGGGCCGCTCGTGCAGTCCCTGCAGCGCGGCGGCCAGACCCGGAAGGGTCGCGGTGAAGGTGACGTCCAGGTCCGCCACGAGCGCCTCGGCGCTGTCGAGGGCGCGCTGGCCCTTCTTCGTCACGCGCAGGTCGGATGCCGCGCCGGCGTGAGCCGTGGCATCCGTCACCATCCCCGCACTGGCGAGGGCGCGCACGGCCGTGTGCGCGGTCTGCACCGTGATCTGGCTGCGGCGGGCCAGTTCACTGAAGGAGATGCCGGGCTCTGCGCCGACGTGGGCGAGCAATCCGTACTTGCGCGTCGTGAGTCCGACCGACTTCAGCGCAGCACCCAGCCGCGCATCCCAGATGGCAGACACCGTCAGCAGCGAGATGACAGGACTGAAAGGGGGGCGTTCAGCGTTCATCGCGATTCCTCCCTCGAATAGACCAATACTCCCGATGCTATCGACCTGGAGCGAGTGGGCTTGACGAGCGGCCATGATTGAGGAATGACTCGCCCCCTGAGCCCCGCCATCGCGGTTCTGACCGCAACCGCCCTCATTGTGCTGCCGCCGATCGCGCTGGTGTTCAAGCTCGGTTCGGCGGGCTGGGTCATGCTCGCACTCGTCATCACTGCACCGCTGTGGCTCATCGGCTATGGCGTGCAGATCGCCGCCGCCGTGAACGGGTACCTCACGCCGCGCGCCGTGTTGCGGGAGCGACCTGCCGCCCTGCGCGGACTGATCGCCGCCTGGGCGACGAGCATCGCCGTGGTGCTCGTCGGTCTGTTCCTCGTCGACGGTGGCGACACCGGCCCCGGAGGATCGACCTTCATGCTGTGGACCGGACAGGCCGGTGACCGCGCAGCATCCGAGCTGTCCTCCGGTGTCTCCTCGCTGGCAGCGTTCGTCTGGATCGCCGGGTGGCTCTGGCTCGTCGTGGAGTGGATCGCCGCGCTCGTCGCGCGCCGCCGGGCAACGCGCGCCGCGCGCGAGACCGCCGCGGTCGCCTGAGCGCGGCCCTCGGCCGTCGGTCCGCGCCCCGCGGTCGTCGGAATTCAGGCTGAGCGGCCCGCTCGGGCGGATTTCGGCCCCGCCGGCGCTCGTGAGCCTGAATTCCGACGCAGCCGCCGCCCTCGCATCTCTCCCGAGGGGCCGCTGGGTCACCGGGCAGCTGCTGCCCACCCACGGTGGTTTCTCGGCCTGGTTCTGATCCGCCGTGTCAGGGATGCGGGTTGGTCGCCGCTCCGTCGAGCCACAGCGTGTCGGTCGGGTCTGCGTGCGTGGCGCCGCTACCGACGTGCTTCGCACTGATCTGCGGCCCCTTCGTGATGACGTGGACCATCGCCATGGCGTGCCCCCGCCCGAGTCCGTAGTCATCGGCGAGCCACTGCACGATCGGACCGGCAGGGCTCGACGAATTGAAACCCTTCTCCCCTGCGATCTCCACCAGCTGGCGCGGGGTGAGCCCGGTCTTCTTCTCGACGGCGTCGAGGTAGGCCTGGAAAGACATGTGCACTCCTTCAGTCGGTCAGCGAGGGGATGTCGAGCGTGCCGCGGGAGTCCCACCACTCCTGGATGATCACCGGCGACGCGTGCATGCAGACGATCCGCAGCCGTGACGTGCCGCAGTTGACGAAGCGATGCCAGGTCCACAGCGGCGCGGTCACGGTGTCCCCCGCCGTCGCGCGCATGACGCGATCGCCGATCGTCACGTCGGCCTCGCCCTCCAGCACGATCCAGGTCTCGGTGTACGGATGTCGGTGCAGCTCCGGGCCCTGACCGGGGTCGTTGTCGACGAAGAAGTACGACAGGCCCGCGCCGTGCTCGCGCCCGACGAACCGCCGGGTGCGGCCGCTGCCGATCCGCAGCACCTCGGCGGGGATCGGTTTCAGCATCTCGTCCATCGTCCCTCCCGGTGCGTCGTCGCTGCTCCGAGGGTGGCATACACGGTCCCACGACCCAAGACCCGATCTGGCCACGCCCTCTCCAGGACAGCATGTGTCCGGATCCGCGCGTAGCGTGACCGGCACAGCGATCCCGACGGGATCCCAGGCTGAGGGGCACGCCATGGACTGGAAGATCGAGCTCATCTTCGTGCCGGTGACGGACGTCGACCGCGCGAAGGACTTCTACGTGAAGATCGGCTTCCACGCCGACCACGACCAGGTTCCATACGAGGGTCTGCGGTTCGTGCAGCTGACCCCGCCGGGGTCGGCGTGCTCGATCGCGTTCGGCACCGGGCTTGGCTCGCGTATGGAACCGGGCAGCCAGGACTCCATCCAGGTCGTCGTGGCGGATGCCGACGCGGCGCTGGCCCAGCTTCGCGCTGCCGGGGTCGAGGCCCGGGGTGTCGATGAGCAGGCGTGGGGACGATTCGTGACGTTCGACGACCCGGACGGGAACACCTGGACGCTGCAGCAGCTGCCGCCCCGGGACTGACCCCGGCGGCGCGCGAGACGCCGCCCGGCTACCGCAGCAGGCCACGCAAAGTCTGGATCGTGTCGGCATCCTCGGGGCGCTTGTCGTCGCGGTAGGCCTTGACGCGCGCGAAACGCAGCGCGATGCCTCCGGGGTACCGGGGCGAGCGTTGCACGCCGTCGATCGCGATCTCGACTACCGTGACCGGTTCGACCCACACCGTGTTCGGGGTGCGGTGGGTCGCGATCGTCGGGAAGTGCTCGGTCTGCCAGCGCAGCGTGGCATCCGTGAGACCTTTGAAGGTCTTGCCGACCATCACGAATCCCCCCGGCTCGCCGAACTCGCCGACGGGATCGATCGCACCGAGGTGGAGGTTCGAGAGCAGACCGGACCGGCGCCCCGACCCCTCCTCGACCGCGAGCACGACGAGATCGAACGTGTGCACGGGCTTGACCTTGATCCAGCTCGCCCCGCGGCGTCCGGCTGCATAGGTTGAATCGATCGCCTTGACGACGACCCCCTCGTGCCCGGCGGCGAGAGCATCGCGGCTGACCCGCTCGGCGACCTCGGGGTCGGATGTGATCACGCCCGGGATGCGGTGCGCCGGAGCGACGCGGGCGAGCTCATCCAGCCGCGCGCGCAGCGGCTCGTCGATCAGATCCCGCCCGTCGAGGTGCAGGACGTCGAAGAACCACGGATGCAGCACGAGTTCGCGAGCGAGCTCGGCGCCGAACCGCGACATCGTCTCCTGGAAGGGACGCGGCGCGTCGTCCTCATCGAGGGCGAGGGTCTCGCCGTCGAGCACCACGTCGCGCAACGGCATCGCCCGCACGATGTCGACGATCTCGGGCAGGCGATGGGTGATGTCGGCGAGGTTGCGGGTGAAGATGCGCACGTCGTCGCCGCTGCGGTGCACCTGGATGCGCGCGCCGTCGAGCTTGTACTCCACGGATGCCTCACCCACTGTCGCCAGCGCCTCCGCGGCCGTGGCGGCGGTGCTCGCGAGCATCGGCAGCACCGCGCGCCCCACGACCAGGCCGGTCGCTTCCAGCTCGGCCTCGTTGCAGTGAAGGGCGATGCGCGCCGTCTCGCCGAGGTCGCCCGACAGCATCGCCGCGCGCCGCACCGTGGCGAGGGGGCGCTCCGCGGCGGCGGCGATCGCCTCGGTGACGACGCCCTCGAGTGCGCCGGTGCGCACGTCCCCCAGCAGCGCGCCGCGCAGGAAGTCCTGCTCCCGCGCCGTCGCACGGCCGAGCAACCCGGTGAGCACCGAGGCGCGGCGTGCGGCCGAGCCCTGACCGGATGCCACAGCCAGCGCGTCGAGCGTGGCGTCGACGTCGGCGATCGTGAGGGTCGGTTCCGTCGCCGGCTCGCCCGCTGCGGAGGCCAGGCCGCGCCACCCGACGCCGATGCGTCCCTGGCGCGGCTTGCCCAGCATCAGACCGAGGGCCGGGGCGAGTTCATCCGCCTCGAGGCGCCGCAACAGGCCCGCGAGCGACTCGACCTTCGCCCGCCGGGAGCGCGTGGCCGCCACGGCTTCGGCGGTGTCGACGAGGTCGGTGAGCAGCATGCAGCAAGTCTGTCAGCGGCATCCGACGCTCATCGAGGGGCTTGCTGCACCTGCGCATGCGAAAACCGACGCGCTCAGGTGGCCGTTCGTGCCGCTTCCCCGCACCCCAAGCGACAACAACTGCCACCTGAAGCGACGCGTGAGCGCGACACCGAAAAGCCCCGGTCGACACCTCGTGAGGAGGGTCGACCGGGGCTCGGCGCGAAGCGATGAAAGGTGTGCGGCGTCACGCTAGTTGGCACGGATTCGATTCAGTTGGCTCAATGAGCGACTGGAACGAGCGCGCGGTGGCATGGATCGCCGCCTCGCGAGGTCTTGGGCCAGGAGGGCTGACGGTCGGCAAGCATGGCTTGACCCTGATGCCGGTCAGCCGTTCTTCTCCGCCCATCGGCCACGGGAACCGCGCACCAAGTGCTCCCACATCTTCGTGTACTCCGGCAGGTCTCCAGTCGCCGAACCGATGTCGTCGACGGTGACGCCGGGTACAGCAAGTCCGATCAGGGCTCCGGCGGTGGCGACGTGGTAGTCATGGTCGGCTCGCCACACCCCGCCGGTCAGTGGGCGGGGGACCACGCGGATACCGTCAGGTAGTACCTCCACCTCACCGCCGATGGCACGAAGATTGTCCACTAGTGCGTCGATGTGCGTGCTCTCGTTCCCGGTGCGGGGCTTCAGTCCGGTGAAAGTCGACGGCCCGTCCGCGAAGGCGGCGAGGGCGGCCAGGATGGGGGTGAGTTCACTGATCTCCGACACATCGACGCACGCGCGCCGGATGATGCGCTCGGCACCAGCGGTGACAGTCAAAGCTCCGCCCCGTCGGCGTGCGCGGGCTCCCATCAGCACCAGAATCTCGGCGAGCTGGGCAGCTGGCTGCGCGGAATGAGCGGGCCACCCTGGGACGGATACGCGACCGCCGGCTATCATCGC
Organism: Microbacterium sp. zg-B96; assembly: GCF_030246865.1. Classification (NCBI taxonomy): domain Bacteria; kingdom Bacillati; phylum Actinomycetota; class Actinomycetes; order Micrococcales; family Microbacteriaceae; genus Microbacterium; species Microbacterium sp. zg-B96. The sequence goes on from NZ_CP126738.1 coordinate 2,191,442, forward strand.
GGCGGCGACGAACGGTGCCGCAAGTGACAGATCGGGCTCAATGGTCGCGGTTCTGGCCCGTACCGGCCCCGCAGCAACGATCCACTCGGAAGGTGTCGGCTGGTCGACGAACACGCCGCGGCGGCGGAGTGCTTCGATCGTCATGTCGATGTCGGGGAGGCTTCCCAGCGGTTGGCCGACGTGGCGGAGCGTCAGACCGACGTCGAACCGCGGAGCTGCCAGCAGCAGCGTTTGGACAAGCTGGGATGAACGGTTGACGTCGAGCTCCACGTGGCCACCCCGTATGTGTCCGCGCCCGCGCACGGTCAGCGGCACAGTCCATCTGCCCGCGTCGTTGATGTCGCAACCGATGCTGCGTAGAACCGTGATCACCTCGCCCATCGGACGGCGCGACCTGCTCTCGGGAATTGTCACGGTCACACTGCCCGAGGCTCGGCTGGCCAGGCCGACAGCGATGGGGGCAACGAGGTCGGGCTGGCTGATGCTCAACACCGCATCGATGGCGAGCGTAGCGGGGGACTCGACGACCAGATCCGGGCCGAAAGGCCCAGTACCGGCGACCTCCCGGATATCCACGCCCACCCCGCGCAAGGTCTCGATCACGCCCGCCAAGTAGTCAGAATGCAACGGCCACATCAGCAGGCTTGGGCCCTCTGCGCTGGCAGCAAGAGCGATCTCGAGATAGGTCAGCGCCTGTGAGCCCGGCACAGCGACCACGTCATCGAAGTGCCCCGCGGCAGTGGGGGCCCTCCACTCAGCAGGAGAGGCGATGAACCTAGGAGGTAGCTGTACGTTTCCCATGTGGTGCACTCTAAGAGACGCCACCTAGTTGGCAAAGACCACGGGACTGCTGCACGGATAGGTGACATCTGGTCTGGCTTGCCCGAGGGGTGTGTGTGGAAGGATGTTGCTGTGCCCAAGCCGTACCCGAGCGAGTTCCGTGACGATGTGGTCCGTGTCGCCCGCAATCGCGAGCCCGGAGCGACGATCGAGCAGATCGCGAAAGACTTCGGTGTCCACCCGATGACGCTGCAGAAATGGATGCGTCACGCCGATATCGACGAGGGCGCCAAGCCCGGCCGGTCACGGATCGAGTCCGCCGAGCTCCGCGAGGCTCGCAAGCGGATCCGGCTGCTGGAGCAGGAGAACGAGGTGCTGCGGCGGGCGGCGGCGTATCTCTCCCAGGCGAACCTGCCGGGAAAAGGCTCTACCCGCTCGTGACAGAGCTCGCCGCCGACGGGATCCCCGTCGCGGTGACGTGCCGGGTTTTTAAGCTCTCCCGCCAGCCGTATTACCGATGGCTCGCGAGCCCTGTCACCGATTCCGAGGTGGTGGAGGCATATCGCGCCAACGCGCTGTTTGATGCGCACCGTGACGACCCGGAGTTCGGGCACCGGCTGCTCGCCGACGAGGCCCGCGTTGCCGACCAGCCGATGGCGGACCGCACCGCGTGGCGGATCGCGTCGGCCAACGGTTGGTGGAGCGCGTTCGCAAAACGGAAGGGGCTGCCCCCAAAATCCGCCTAGCTGAGACGGCCTGACCCACAAGAGAGGTGCGCGCGTGCCCCCTGCATGCCCGATCGAACGGCAGTTCCTGTCCATCTGAGTCCTCCTCTGTCTGTCGAGAGAAGGCACGAGAGAGGCCCGGACCCGCAGAATCCTGCGGGTCCGGGCCTCTCAGCTGCCCGTTACGGGCGGGGCATGATCCGGAACTTCTAGAAGTCCCAGTCCTCGTCTGCGGTGGCCTCGGCCTTGCCGATGACATAGGACGAACCCGACCCGCTGAAGAAGTCGTGGTTCTCGTCCGCGTTCGGGGACAGCGCCGACAGGATCGCGGGGTTCACGTTCGTCGTCGTGGCCGGGAACATCGCCTCGTAACCGAGGTTCATCAGCGCCTTGTTGGCGTTGTAGTGCAGGAACTTCTTGACGTCCTCGGTCAGGCCGACCGAGTCGTAGAGGTCCTGCGTGTACTGCACCTCGTTCTCGTAGAGCTCGTACATCAGCGAGAAGGTGTAGTCCTTGATCTCGTCGCGCTTGGCCTGGTCGACCCGCTCGAGCCCCTTCTGGAACTTGTAGCCGATGTAGTAGCCGTGCACGGCCTCGTCGCGGATGATGAGGCGGATGAGGTCGGCGGTGTTGGTCAGCTTCGCCCGCGACGACCAGTGCATCGGCAGGTAGAAGCCCGAGTAGAACAGGAAGCTCTCCAGCAGAGTGGATGCCACCTTGCGCTTGAGCGGCTCGTCGCCCCGGTAGTACTCCATGACGATCTGAGCCTTCTTCTGAAGGTTCGGGTTCTCCACGGACCAACGGAAGGCCTCGTCGATCTCCTTCGTCGAGCACAGCGTCGAGAAGATCGACGAGTAGCTCTTCGCGTGCACCGACTCCATGAACGCGATGTTCGTGTAGACGGCTTCCTCGTGCGGGGTGATCGCGTCGGGGATGAGCGAGACCGCACCGACGGTTCCCTGGATGGTGTCCAGCAGCGTCAGGCCGGTGAACACCCGCATCGTGAGCGTCTGCTCCTCGGGGGTGAGCGTGTTCCACGATTGGATGTCGTTGGACAGCGGCACCTTCTCGGGCAGCCAGAAGTTGTTCACCAGGCGATTCCAGACCTCGAGGTCCTTGTCGTCTTCGATGCGGTTCCAGTTGATGGCCTGGACGTGGTCCAGCAGCGGCAGTTTCTCGGTCATGTCGATGTCCTTCGTCGTTTCGTCTCGCTGCGTTCGCTCAGTGACCGCGGGTCACAGCATGCAGGAGACGCACTCGGCCATGTCCGTGCCCTCGAGGGCCAGCTGACGCAGACGGATGTAGTAGATGGTCTTGATGCCCTTGCGCCATGCGTAGATCTGGGCCTTGTTGATGTCACGCGTGGTGGCGGTGTCCTTGAAGAACAGCGTCAGCGACAGGCCCTGGTCCACGTGCTGCGTGGCGGCGGCATACGTGTCGATGACCTTCTCGTAGCCGATCTCGTACGCGTCCTGGTAGTACTCCAGGTTGTCGTTCGTCATGAACGGCGCCGGGTAGTAGACGCGGCCGAGCTTGCCTTCCTTGCGGATCTCGATCTTCGACGCGATCGGGTGGATCGAGCTCGTCGAGTTGTTGATGTACGAGATCGAGCCCGTCGGCGGCACGGCCTGCAGGTTCTGGTTGTAGATGCCGTGCTGTTGGATCAGCGCCTTCAGCTCGCGCCAGTCGTCCTGCGTCGGGATCGGGACGCCGGCGAACATCTCCTTGACCTTCTCGGTCTGCGGGACCCACTCCTGCTCGAGGTACTTGTCGAAGAACTCCCCCGACGCGTACGTGGAGTCGGCGAAGCCGTCGAAGGCCGTGCCTCGTTCGATCGCGAGCAGGTTCGACGCCCGGAGGGCGTGGAACAGCACCGTGTAGAAGTAGATGTTCGTGAAGTCCAGGCCCTCTTCGGAGCCGTAGTGGACGTGCTCCCGGGCGAGGTAGCCGTGCAGGTTCATCTGCCCGAGGCCGATCGCGTGGGAGCGGTCGTTGCCATCCTCGATCGAGCGCACGGAGCGGATGTGGCTCTGCTCGCTCACCGCGGTGAGGGCCCGGATGCTGGCCTCCACCGTCTTGGCGAGGTTGCCGCCGTCCATCGCCAGGGCGATGTTCATCGACCCGAGGTTGCAGGAGATGTCCTTGCCGATCTCCTTGTACGAGAGGTCCTCGTTGTAGGTGGTCGGGGTGTTGACCTGCAGGATCTCCGAGCACAGGTTGGACATGTTGATCCGACCCTTGATCGGGTTGGCCTTGTTCACCGTGTCCTCGAACATGATGTACGGGTAGCCCGACTCGAACTGGATCTCGGCGAGGGTCTGGAAGAACTCGCGCGCGTTGATCTTCGTCTTCTTGATGCGCTCGTCGTCGACCATCTCGCGGTACTTCTCGGTCACCGAGATGTCACCGAAGGGCACGCCGTAGACCTTCTCGACGTCGTACGGCGAGAACAGGTACATGTCCTCACCGTTCTTGGCCAGCTCGAACGTGATGTCGGGGATGACGACACCCAGCGACAGGGTCTTGATGCGGATCTTCTCGTCGGCGTTCTCACGCTTGGTGTCGAGGAAGCGCAGGATGTCGGGGTGGTGCGCCGACAGGTACACCGCGCCGGCGCCCTGACGCGCACCCAGCTGGTTGGCGTAGCTGAAGCTGTCTTCGAGCAGCTTCATGACGGGGATGATGCCGCTGGACTGGTTCTCGATCTGCTTGATCGGCGCACCCGCTTCGCGGATGTTCGACAGCAGCAGCGCCACGCCGCCGCCGCGCTTGGACAGCTGCAGTGCGGAGTTGATGCCGCGGGCGATCGACTCCATGTTGTCTTCGATGCGCAGCAGGAAGCAGGAGACCAGCTCGCCGCGCTGCGCCTTGCCGGTGTTGAGGAACGTCGGGGTCGCCGGCTGGAAGCGGCCGGAGATGATCTCGTCGACGTACTCGGTGGCGAGACGCTCGTCACCGTCGGCCAGGCCCAGCGCCGTCATCACGACGCGGTCCTCGAACCGCTCCAGGTAGCGCTTGCCGTCGAAGGTCTTCAGTGTGTAGCTGGTGTAGTACTTGAACGCGCCCAGGAAGGTCTCGAAGCGGAACTTCTTGCCGTAGGCGAAGTCGTTGAGCTGCTTGATGAACTCCATCGAGTACTTCGCCAGCACTGCCGGCTCGTAGTACTCCTTCTCGACGAGGTAGTCGAGCTTCTCCTCGAGGGAGTGGAAGAACACGGTGTTCTGGTTGACGTGCTGCAGGAAGAACTCCCGCGCCGCACGCTTGTCGGCGTCGAACTGGATCTTGCCGTCCGGGCCGTAGAGGTTGAGCATCGCGTTGAGGGAGTGATAATCCATGCCCTCGAATCGCGTGTCCATCTTGAAACCCTTGTCGGTCAGTGCTGCTTCCACCATCGCTCCAGTCCTTCGCCTATGCGATCGACGTCTTCCGGCGTGCCGAACAGTTCCAGCCGATACAAGTGCGGCACGTTGCACTTGCGGCTGATGATGTCTCCGGCGACGCAGAACGCCTCGCCGAAATTGGTATTGCCCGCGGAGATGACTCCGCGGATCAGGCGCCGGTTGTTCTCGTCGTTGAGAAACCGGATCACCTGCTTGGGTACGGCACCCTTCTCCTCGCCCCTGCCCTGACCGCCGCCGTACGTGGGCGTGACCAGGACGAAGGGCTCGTCGACCGCAGGGGCGGCGTCGGACGCGTGCAGGGGAATGCGCACGGCCGGCAGCCCGAGCTTCTCGATGAATCTCGCCGTGTTACCGGACAGGCTGGAGAAGTAGACCAGCAGCGGCGCGTGCGTCGCGGTTGCCTGCATGTCCACCCCCTCCGGTGACCGAGTCCGCGCCGAGGCGCGGGACATCGAGGCCTCAGGCCAGGCGCGTGGCGAGCTCGGCGATCTTGTCGGGACGGAAGCCCGACCAGTGGTCCTCGTCGGTGACGACGACCGGCGCCTGCAGGTAGCCCAGCGACTTGACGTGCTCGAGCGCCGCGGCGTCTTCGGAGACGTCCAGGACCTCGTATTCGATGCCCTTCGAGTCCAGTGCCCGGTAGGTCGCGTTGCACTGCACGCAGGAAGGCTTGGTGTAGACCGTGATCGCCATGTCGACGTGTTCCCCTCAAAAATCTTCGTTGTCCCCGGCATCTGCTCGCCGGGAGTCCAATACTACATATGGGTGCCGACGTTCAGAAGCACCACAAGGGATAGTAGTTACATCCGTGTAGTTTTCCACCGCTCTCCCCATGTACAACACAGGTTGTCCACCATTTCATCCACAGGACGCGAGATCGTCCGATGCCTGAAAAGGCGCTGAATCACGCGGCTCGCGCAGCCCGCGGCCAGATCCATCCACAGGCAGCACGCTAGAGGCACCCTCCGACATCCACATTCGGTGCGCATCGACCCCTCCGGCGTGTCGCGAGGCGTCGCGGTAGCGTTGACCCACGTGGCGGGATACCGGGATCTTCTGCGCACCCCAGGCGTGGGGCGCATCATGGCGGCGCAGCTGACGGCGCGCTTCCCCAACGGCATGACCAGCCTGGCGATCCTGCTGCATATCGAGCACGTCACCGGTTCCTACGGCGCTGCCGGCCTGGTGCTGGCCGCCACCTCGGTCGGCCAGGCCGTCGCCGGCCCGGTGACCAGCCGCTGGATGGGCGCCTGGGGCATGCGCAAGGTGCTGATCCTCACCACCATCATCTGCGCAGCGGCGATCTCCACGCTCGCTCTGGTCCCCATGCAGGTGCCCGGCTACATGGCCGTGGCCCTGCTCGCCGGCCTGTCCACACCCCCCGTGCAGCCGGCGGTGCGCACCATCTATCCCAAGATGGTCAACTCCCGCCAGCTCACACCGCTGTTCTCCCTCGACGCGTCGCTGCAGGAGATCATCTGGATCATCGCGCCGGTGCTCATCACCTTCATCGCCACGCAGGCGGGAACGGTGCCCGCGCTGGTGTGCATCGTCGTCATCCTGCTCGCCGGCTGCTCCTGGTTCATCGCCTCCCCCGAGCTCGGCCGGGTGCGCATCCCCCGCAGTCGCCGCCGGATCGGCAAGGTGCTGACCAAGCCGGCTGTGCTGCTGGCCACCGCCACCGGATTCCTCCTCATCGGCGCCACGGCAGCCGTGGAGGCCGGGGTCGTTGCCACCTTCGACCACGGCGGCCTCGAAGCCGGGCTCGTCCTGGCGGTGTTCTCGGTGGGCAGCCTCGCCGGCGGGCTCGGGTTCGGGCACATCCCCATCGGGCGCTGGGCGATGGCGCGCCGCTTCGCGATCGTCGCCGCAGGACTGGCGCTGACCATGGTGTCCCTGGACATCTGGTGGCTCGGCGGGTCGCTCCTCATCGCCGGCGTCGGCATCGCCCCGGCTTTGGCGGTCATGTTCGCGATGACCTCGGCGAGTGTGAAGTTCAGCGACACGGCCGAATCGTTCGGCTGGGTCGGCACCGGCCAGCTCATCGGCTCAGCCGCCGGCTCCGCCGTCGCCGGATTCCTCATCGACGGCATCGGCCCGCAGGGCGCGTTCATCGCCGGCGCCGCGTTCGCCGTCGCCGGCGTGCTGGTGTCGGTGCTGTTCGTGCGGGGCTTCCCAGACCTCCGCGGCAAGGACGCCAGCCCCATCCCCGACACCGAACCGGTGTCGATCGTCGCCTGACCGGCGTCAGGCGATGCGGCCGAGCAGGAACAGCACGGCCCGCGCGTAGGCGTCGGCGGGGGCCGGATGCCGGAACGTGTGGCGCGCCCCGGCGACCTCTATCTCCACCTGGAACGTGTCCGGCAGGCGGGTGAGCGCGCGGAAGGTCCCCCGCAGCATCTCCCGCAGCTGCGCCTCGGACGGCAACCACAGCGCATCCTCGAGCGCGACCGAATCCAGCGCCCACTCGGTCGTGCCGTTGAAGGCCAGCAGCGTCCCGGTGGGAAACATCCGCGGCTCGATCGTCATGTCGCTCACGGTGAAAACATCCGCGTCGAACTCCGGCTCGTCCAGCTGAAAGCGGTCACCGGACCGCGGACGCCAGACCAGCCCCGCCGCGCGCAACTCCCGTGCCAGGTCCGTCGAGATCACGACCCCATCATGCCCCGAGTCCGCACCGCGCCAGGCCGTCGCACGCAGTTCTAGGCTGGAAGCATGCCTGCCCCCGTCACCCTCCCCCGGTACGCGTGGGGCGATCCCGCCGCCTCCCGCCGCGCCCTGCTGATCCACGGCCTGGGCTCCAACGGGCCGCTGATGTGGCTGTACGGCACGGCGCTGGCCGATGCCGGCTGGCACGCGACCGCCGTCGACCTGCGCGGCCACGGCACCGCGCCGCGCGCGCTGGACTACTCCATCCCCGCCTACGCGGCGGACGTGACGGCGACGACGCCGGACCACGGCGGGCCGTGGGATCTCGTCATCGGCCACTCCCTCGGGGGTGCCGCGGCCACCGTCGCCGCCGCCGCCGCCCCCGACTGGACCAGGCGGCTGGTCCTCGTCGATCCCGGCATCCAACTTGCCGGCCGCGACCGCTCCATCGTGCGCAACAGCCAGGCGCGGGCGTTCGCCGATCCCACCGCGGCGGCAGTGCGTGCCGAACACCCCGACTGGCATCCGAACGACATCGAACTCAAGGCCCTCGCCGCCCGGCAGGCCAGCATCTGGGCGGTCGAGCAGACCAGCGAGCAGAACGCCGTCTGGGACGTCCGGGACTCGGCGGCCCGGCTGCGGGTGCCCACCCACATCATCGCCAGCGACCCGAAGGTGTACTCGATCTTCAGCGGCGGCCTCGCCGACGAAGTGCTCACCAACCCGCAGATCACGATGTCGGTCGTGACCGGCGCGGGTCATTCGCCGCACCGCGACCAGCCCGCCGACACGGTGCGACACCTGATGGAGGCTCTCGCATGACCTCGTTCGACCCGACCACGGTGCTGCCCGACGACCTGATCGAGCGCATCCGCGCCCGCGCCGCGACGCACGACCGCGACAACACCTTCCCGGAAGACGACCTCGCCGACCTCACCGCCGCCGGCTACCTCGGCGTCCTGGCTCCCACCGAACTCGGCGGGGCGGGCCTGGGCCTGCGCGAAGTTTCGCTGCTGCAGCAGCGTCTGGCCGGCGCCGCACCGGCCACCGCACTGGCCGTCAACATGCACCTGGTGTGGACGGGAGTGGCCAAGGTGCTGCGCGACCGCGGCATCCACGACCTCGATCACGTGCTCGAAGGCGCCGTCGCCGGCGAGGTGTACGCCTTCGGCATCAGCGAAGCCGGCAATGACCTGGTGCTGTTCGGCAGCGACACGGATGCCGCGCCGCGCCCCGACGGCGGATACGCCTTCACCGGGACGAAGATCTTCACCTCGCTCGCCCCGGTGTGGACCCAGCTGGGGCTGCATGGCCTGGACACCACCTCCCCCGACGCGCCGAAGCTCGTCTACGCGTTCGTGCCGCGCACCGAGGAGCAGGGCGGGCGCGTGGTCACCCGCGACGACTGGGACACCGTCGGCATGCGGGGCACACAGTCGCGCACGACCGAACTGCACGGCGCCGTCGCGCCCGCCGATCGCATCGCCCGCCGCATCCCGCCGGGGCCCAACCCCGACCCGATCGTCTTCGGGATCTTCAGCGTGTTCGAGCTGCTGCTGGCCTCCGTCTACACCGGCATCGCCCGTCGTGCGCTGGATGTCGCGGTGGAGACCGCGGGCCGGCGCACCTCGAAGAAGACCGGGAAGACCTACAGCCTGGACCCCGACATCCGCTGGCGCGTGGCCGACATGGCACTGGCCTACGACGCGCTGCCGCCGCAGCTGGACGCGCTGTGCCGCGACGTCGACGAACTCACCGACCACGGTGCGCGCTGGTTCTCGCTGCTGGCAGGCGTCAAGCACCGCGCCGTGACGGCGGCCAAGACCATCGTCGATGACGCCGTGCTGGTCGCCGGCGGGTCGTCGTACTTCGCGACGGCGGAACTGGGCCGGCTGTACCGCGACGTGCTGGCGGGACTGTTCCACCCCTCCGACCCGGAGTCGGCCCATTCCACCGTCGCGACCGCGTGGCTGGGGCCTGTCGAGGGCTGAACCGCGTGCGAGGATGACGACATGTCCCCCACCCCCACCGCGTTGCTGAGCCCGGCCGACCAGGAGCGGCGCCGCGCGCTGCGCGTGATGAAGAACGTGGCGCTGGGGGCGCTGGTGTTCATGGCCGTCGTGTTCGCGGTGTCGTTCCCGCTGCAGCAGGAAGTGCCGTGGCTGGCGTACGTTCGCGCCGCCGCGGAAGGCGGCATGGTCGGCGCGCTGGCCGACTGGTTCGCGGTGACGGCACTGTTCCGGCATCCGCTGGGCATCCCCATCCCGCACACCGCCATCATCCCCAGCCGCAAGGACGAGATCGGGCGCACGCTGGGCGAGTTCGTCGAGACGAACTTCCTCTCCGCCGAGGTCGTGCGCACCAAGCTCGAGTCGATGGGCGTGTCCCGGCGCCTGGGCGAATGGCTCGCCCGCCCCGAGCACGCCGATCGCGTCGCCGACGAGGGCTCGGCGATGGTCGCGGGTGTCCTGCGCGCGCTCAGCGACAGCGACGTGCAGGATCTGATCACCGACATCGCCCGCGAGCACGTGATCGCCCCGGAGTGGGGTCCGCCGCTGGGCGGCTGGCTCGAGCGACTGGTGGATGCCGGTGCGCATCACGGTGCCGTCGACCTCGCCGCCGACACCATCGCGGCCTGGCTCGAGGTCAACCGCGCCTCGTTCGACGGTCTCGTGTCCCGCCGCCTGCCGTCGTGGGTGCCGTCGATGGCACACCGTCTCATCGACGACACGCTCTACAAGGAGGCCGTCACCTTCGTCCGCGCCGTGCAGGACGACCCAGGCCACCCCGCCCGTCGCGCTGTCGACCAGTACTTGGAACGCCTCGCCGACAACCTGCAGCACGACCCGGCGACCATCGGCCGCTTCGAAGACGCCAAGGGCGGCGTGTTCGACTCGCCGCGGGTACGGGAGCTGGCCGCCGAAGCGTGGAACACCACCAAGGCGGGCCTGCTCACGTCGCTGGCCGATCCCACCAGCGCCCTGCGGCAGCGGGCCACGCAGGCCCTCGTGGATGCCGGCGCGCGCCTGTCCACCGACCCGGCGCTGCAGCACCGCGTCGACACCTGGGTGACCGACGGCGCGGTGTTCCTCGTCGACCGCTACCGCCACGACATCGCCTCGATCATCACCGAGACCGTGGAGAAGTGGGACCCGGCCGAGACGACGGAGAAGATCGAGCTCATGGTCGGCCGCGACCTGCAGTACATCCGCCTCAACGGAACCATCGTCGGGGCACTGGCCGGACTGCTCATCTTCACCATCGCGCACGCCCTCGTCGGCTAGGTAGCCTGGGCGCATGGGAGAGACGGGCGAACTGCTGTTCAGCTACGGATCGCTCGGCGGCGGCGAGATTCAGCTCGACACATTCGGTCGCGTCGTGCACACCGAGCAGGACGTCCTGCCCGGCTACGTCGCCGAGCCCCGCGCGCGAGCGGACCCCCTGCTCGCCGAGCGCATCGGCCCCATCGCGCAGCGAGTGCTGCGGGAGACCCGCGACCCACGCGACAAGGTCATCGGCAGGCTGCTGGTGCTCACCGCAGCCGAACTGGACGCCGCGGACGAGCTGGTCACGCCGCTGCTGCGACGGATGCCCGTGACGCTGGCGAGCGGCCGCGTCGCCTGGGTGTACGTGGCGGCGGGATCATGATCCGTCTCGGGTTGGTACGGCACGCCAAGAGCGACTGGGGTCACCCGCAGCTGGACGACCACGACCGGCCCCTGAACGCCCGCGGCCTGCGGGATGCGCCGGTCATGGCCGCGCGCCTGGCCGACAGCGGATTCTCCCCCGATGTGATCGTGGCCTCGACGGCGCTGCGGGCGCGGACGACGGCGCAGTTCTTCGGAGAGCAGTTCGCGGTGCAGCCCCGCCTGCTCCCGGAGCTGTACGGCGCCTCGGCCGACGAGTTGCTGGAGGTTGCGGCGCGGCAGGGCGCGGCATCCGTCCTCGTCGTCGCGCACGATCCGGGGATGAGCGCGCTGGCGGGGCGGCTGAGCGACGAGATCGGGCACATGCCCACCTGCGCGGTGGCGACCTTTACGTGGGACCAGGACGACTGGGACGTCGCCACGGCGCTCGCGCCCGACGACTGGACATTCGACACTCCCCGCTGAACGGTGCCGATCGGGTGCTGCGCAAGTGGGTCGACAGCGCCCTGCAGCGGACGTAGGCTCCCCCGCGTTACCGAGGAAAGGACCGCACTCATGCGCGCTGCACGCTTCCACCAGAAAGAGGATCTTCGAGTCGAGCAGGTCGACGAACCGACTCCGGGGCCCGGGGAGGTCAAGCTGCGCAACGCCTATTCCGGCATCTGCGGCTCAGACCTGCACGTGTACTACACGCCGGAGGCGGCGGGGGTCGACCTGGAGCATGCCCACCCGCTCACCGGCGCCAAGCCGCCGCAGATCCTCGGGCACGAGTTCGCCGGCACCGTCGTGGAGCTCGGCGAGGGCGTCGAAGGGATCTCCGTCGGTGACCGCGCCGCGGTGTGGCCGGTGTACTACTGCGGGGAGTGTCCCGCGTGCCGCAAGGGCATGTACAACATCTGCCAGAAGATCGGCTTCCACGGCCTGACCTCGCACGGCGGCGGGATGGCGGAGTTCACCACCGTCCCCGCCTCCATGCTGCACGTGCTGCCCGACAGCGTCGATCTGCGCATGGGCGCTCTCGTCGAGCCGATGGCCGTCGCGTGGCACGCCGTCGCGCAGGTCGAGGTGCCCGCGGGCGGCACGGCCCTGATCGCCGGGGCAGGACCTATCGGCATCGGCGTCTGGTTCGCGCTGCGGGCGCGGGGCGTGGAACGCGTGCTCGTCTCGGAGCCCAGCGCCGAGCGTCGGGCGATCGTCGAGGCGCTGGGGGCGACGACCGTCGACCCCGTCGAAGGCGACCTCGCCGCCGCGGTGGCCGAACTCACCGGCGGCGATGGGGTGGACGTCGCCTTCGACGCCGCCGGAGTCGGTGCGGCGATCACCTCCGGGGTGACGAGCCTGACGCCCGGCGGCCGGCTCGTCGTGGTAGCGGTGCACGAACGGCCGATGGAATTCCTGCCGACGCAGCTCGTGATGTCCGAGACCGGAATCGTGGGGAGCCTGGCATACCTGCCGGCGGACTTCGACGCCGTCATCGCGGCGATGGCCGACGGTGCCTACGACACCACCGGCTGGGTGGAGGAGGTCGACCTGGCAGATGTGGTCGACGCGTTCCAGCGGCTGCGCTCCGGTGCCGGCGCGAAGATCCTGGTGCGCGCCTCGGCATCCTGACGTTCGGGTCAGAGACCGACCATCTCGGCGCTGCGCTCCCAGAGCGCACGGCCGAGCATCGGGTCGTCCGCGAGCGTGCTCGTGCGGGCGACCCGGTTGCGCTCGTAGTACTGGCCCGGCTGCCAGTCCACCCCGGGGGTGCCCAGGGCGAGCCAGGTCAGGCGCGAGCCGCCGGTTTCAGCCGAGGTCATCAGGCGCTTGGTGACCGGGTTGGTGTAGACGAAGCGCCACGCTCCGGAGGATGCCGCGGCGAAGCTCGTCGCGACGGCACCGGGGTGAAACGCCACGGCGTTGACACCCTCGTTCCCCCACCGGCGCTGCAGTTCCTTCGTGAACAGCACGTTGGCCAGCTTGGCGTTGCCGTACGCCGCGCTGGCGGAGTAGTGGCGCTGCGCCTGCAGGTCGTCGATGTCGAAACGGGCGAAGCGCCGCGCCGCGACACTGGAGGTCTGGATGACCGATGCTCCGCTCTCGACGAGCCGCGGGTGCAGCAGCGCGGTGAGCAGGAACGGGGCGAGGTGGTTCACCTGGAAGGTGATCTCGAACCCGTCGCCGGTGAGGGTGCGCTCCCCGAAGATGCCGCCGGCGTTGTTGGCGAGCACGTCGATCCGCGGGTAGGTCTCCAGCAGGTCGGCTGCCAGCTGGCGCACCTGCGCCAGGTCGCTGAAGTCGGCGATGTGCCAGGGTGCCCCGATCGGCTCGGCGACCGCGCGGGTCTTGCCGGGGTCGCGGCCGACGACGACGACCCGTTCCCCCGCGTCGTGCAGCTGACCGGCGGCGGCGGCGCCGATGCCGTCGCTGGCACCGGTGATCACGATCGTGCGTGGCATGGCAGTCCCTCAGTCGACTTTGGTGACTCGGCCGCCGGTGAGGGCGACGAGCTGGTGGAAGGTCAGCGGGAACACCGTATGCGGCGTGCCCCCGGCGGCCCAGATCTCCGCATACCCGGCGAGGTCTTCGTCGACGACGGTGTCCAGCGGTGCGGGGTGCCCGGTGGGCGCGACGCCCCCGATCGCCTGACCGGTGGCATCCCTCACCTGTTCGGGTGTCGCGCGCTGGATCTTCTCCCGCCCCAGCCGGGCGGCGAGCGCGGCGGTGTCCACCCGGTGGGCGCCGCTGGTCATCACGAGCAGCGGTGCGCCGTCCGACCAGAACACGAGGCTGTTGGCGATGGCGCCGACCTCGACGCCCAGGGCGGCTGCAGCCAGTGGGGCGGTGGCAGCGGCATCCGGCAGCACGACGATGTCGCCGGGGATGCCGGCGGCGCGCAGCGCATCGTGGACGAGTCGGCTGCGAATCGGCAGGTGCGAAGTCACAACCCCCACCCTAGAGTCAGCGCATGGACGACGTGTTCGACGCCGAAAACCCCGCTCATGCCACCTCGCTCGCCCGTCTGGAGACCGAGCTCATCGCGTGGCTGATCACGACGACGGCCGACGGCAGGCCGCACCCCGCCCCGGTGTGGTTCCTCTGACACGACGGGGCGATCTCGATCGTCAGTGAGCCCGACACCATCAAGATGAAGCACCTGCGGCGTGGCGCGCAGGCCGTCCTGCACCTGGATGCCGGCGGCCCGTTCGGCGACGACATCCTGGTGCTCCGCGGCGACGTGCGGATCACGCCGAACGGGACCGGCGAATGGCTCGAGCGGTTCCGGGAACCGTTCGTGAAGAAGTACGACGCGGCGATAGCGAACTTCGGCATGCCCCTGGACAAGTACGGCGAGACGTACTCGACGTTGCTCGAGTTCACGCCCACGCGCGTCATCGCCTGGGGCGCCTGACCCCTCGTTGCCCGCGGCGCAGCAGGCCGCGCAGTGCGGCGACCACCAGCTCGGGCCGAAAGAGGATGTCCTCGGCGATCGGCCGGTATACGCAGTACCCCACAGTGGCGAGCGCCTGGTCGCGGCGACGGTCGCGCCGTTGCGACTCCCAGTCGGAGTGGTGGGCCTTACTGTCGCACTCGACGACGAGCCACCCGTCGACCACGAGGTCCACCCGCCCCACTCCGGTGACGACCACCTGCAGCTCGACGTGGGCCCCGAGCGCGCGCAGCATGAGCCGCACGAGCGTCTCCGTTCCTGACTCGCTCCGCCCGTCCACCAGCCGCCGCAGCGACCGGCGCTTGGTGTCCACGAACCGGAAGAGCTCGTCGAGGTCGTCCTCGCGCAGATAGCCGAGGTGAAGTGCGGAGTCGACCGTCGCCACGGCGTCGCGCGGAGCCTGGCATCCGATCGCCTGGATGAGCGCATCGAAGACGTCGACCGTCGCGTCCGCCGGGTGCGGGGCGCGCCGCAGCGGGCGCCAGTGCCGTCGCACGTGGCGCGGCAGGTCCCGCAGCCGTGACGCACTGTGCCCCAGGTGCAGGTGCAGCGCAGTGCTCCCCCGGACGAAGACCCCTAAGCGCGCGAGTTCCGATACGCACGCAAGGCGTCCGCCCACCCGTACGGCATCGATGACGTCCGGCGCGGTGCCCGGGGCGAGGTATGCCCCGCCGCGCGGGCGAAGCACCTCTCCCCGCCGAACGGCGCGAGTCAGGCCGGTGGGCGAGTAGCCGCTCCCCAACAATTCGCCGCGCCCGAACACGCGCACCCTCTGGGCGGGCTCGTCGGATTTGCGGAGCATGCTCCCGTCATATCCGACCCCACCACCCGCACCGGGCTGACAGGGTCGGATTGTGGATGAACTCGACCCACGCCGGGGGTGTGGAGGAGGCGGTGACCCCCCGCCCAGCCCGGCGCGGCCCCGCGGCTGTCGGAATTCAGGCACAGGGGACGAAAGCGGGGGACGAAGGTCCGCCGACGCCCGCTCTGCCTGAATTCCGACGGTGCGGCGGGCAGCAACCGACGCGCCGGCAGGCAGCCGCCAGGCAGCCGCCAGAAGTCCCGGAGCAGCCCGGGGCATCCGGGCGGGCTGTCGGAATTCAGGCACAGGAGCCGCAACCGGGTGCCGAAGGCCCCCTGATGTCCGCTCTGCCTGAATTCCGACGGACCCGTCGGGCGGGCGGGGCCTCGAACCGTTCAGGGACGTGAGGCACAATGGAGGCAGGATGCCGCAAAGCCGCGGCTCCGAAGTGCAGCCCACAAGGCCCGCCGAAAGAGGAACGCGATGACGCCCGCCCTACCCCTGCCCGATTTCCATCACGAGCGGGTGGAGGTGTTGACCGGCCGGCGCAGCGAACTGTTCGTCGTGGTCGCGCTGCACTCCTCCGTGCTCGGTTCCGCCCTCGGCGGCGCGCGCCTGTGGACGTACCCGCACTGGAGCGACGCCCTCGGCGACGCCCTGCGGCTGTCCGCCGCGATGACGCTGAAGAACGCGGCAGCGGGCCTCGACGCCGGCGGCGGGAAGGCCGTCATCGGCCTGGAGCCCGGCACCGTGCTCAGCGCCGAGCGCCGCCGCGCCGCCTTCCTCGACCTGGGCGATGCCGTCGCCTCACTCGAAGGCCGCTACCGTACCGCCGAAGACGTCGGCTCGACGACCGACGACATGCTGGTCGTCTCGGAGCGCACCGAACACGTCGTCGGGCTCCCCGACGCGGTCGGCGGATCCGGCGAACCGGCCGGCCCCACGAGCCTCGGCGTATACGAATCGCTGCGCGCGACCCTGGAACGCGTCACCGGCTCCCCCGACGTCGCGGGCCGCCGCATCACCATCTCGGGGCTGGGCCAGGTGGGCAGCCGCCTCGCGGTGCGCCTGTCCACCGAGGGCGCCGTGCTCACCGTCACCGACGTCAACCCGGCCAAGCGGCACCTCGCGCGCGAACTCGGGGCGACCTGGGTGTCCCCCGGCACCGAGCACCTCCTCCCGGCGGATGTGTTCGTCCCCGCCGGCATCGGAGGCCTGCTCACCGACGAGGTCATCGACAGGTTGGATGCCGGCGCCGTCTGCGGCCCCGCCAACAACCCGCTCGCCTCCCGCGCCGGCGCCGATCGGCTGGCGGCACGCGGCATCCTGTATGCCCCCGACTTCGTGGTCAACGCCGGCGGTGTGATCTACCTCGACCTCGAGGCCAAGCGCATCGGCACCCGCGACGAGACGATGATGCGCGTCGCCCGCATCGGCGACACCCTGCGGCGCATCTACGACGAAGCCGACAGCCGGAGCGTGACCCCACTGGAGGCCGCAGAGGGGCTCGCCGCCGAGCGGCTGTCCGCGGGAGTCAGGCAAGCGGCGCTGGCCTGACTCCGGCACCCACGCCCCTTTCTCGCCCCGACCATCCTGCATAGGGTGTGCCCCATGAGCGGACCGGCGAAGGCCACCCACGACGAGCCGCATCAGGGCGGTCTCGCCGAGCGGCTCAACTGGCTGAGGGCGGGGGTGCTGGGCGCGAACGACGGCATCGTCTCGGTTGCCGCGGTGGTCGTCGGTGTCGCCGGCGCGACCTCCGATGTCTCGCCGGTGCTCACCGCGGGCGCGGCGGCCCTCATCGGCGGGGCGATCTCGATGGCCCTCGGCGAATACGTCTCGGTGAGCAGTCAGCGCGACACGCAACGCGCACTCATCGCGAAGGAACGCCGCGAACTGCGGGAGACCCCCGAAGAGGAACTGGAGGAGCTCGCGGGGCTCTACCGCGACAAGGGCCTTTCGGATGCCACCGCCCACCAGGTCGCGCAGGAGCTGACCGCCCACGACGCGCTTGCGGCGCACCTGGATGCCGAGCTGCAGATCACCGAGCGAGGTGTGGTCAGCCCCTGGAACGCGGCGTTCGCGTCGGGGCTGGCGTTCGTCATCGGCTCGATCCTGCCGATGGCGGCGATCCTGCTGCCGCCGGCGGCCTGGCGCGTGCCGACGACGTTCGTCGCGGTGCTGCTGGCCCTCGCCATCACCGGCGCGGTGGCGGCGCGCATCGGCGGATCGTCTCCGGCCCGCGCGATGATCCGCACCGTGATCGGCGGTGCGCTCGCGCTGGCGGCGACGTTCGCCGTCGGCACCCTGCTGGACACCTCCGGCGTCGTCTAGCTGGGCGCCCGCGCCCGCCCCCGCCTCAGCTCAGCTCAGCTCAGCGTCACCGTCGCGGGTGTCTCCAGCCACGCCGCGTCGACCGCGGCGCGCGTGGGCACCCGGCCGCCGCCGATGTGCACGTGCGCCTCCGGATGCGGCGGCAGGATCTCAATCGCGATGCGCCGCGCGCCGCGGCGCTCGTGCGGGCCGATGCGCCAGGGTTCGCCGCGGTAGACGGCATCCGACAACAGCCGCTCCCCCGCCCACGCCCGGGCGACGTCCCCCTCCCACGTCAGCACGAGGGTGCCGTCGGCGTCCGCCGGCAGGTCCAGCGCGAGCTGGGCGGCACCGCTCCAGTCGGTCGGGATCGACGCGCGCCCGTTGGGTGCGCTGTGACGCTCGGGCGGGTTGCCGGCCTGGCGCACCGGCGACACGGCGACCTCGGTGCGGCGCGGGGCAGCCGACCCCACCACGGACCAGCCGTCGTCGGTCAGGCGCACCACGTCGCCGGCGTCGAACAGTTCCGCCCGGTCGCCCGCCACCACGCCGTCGGCGAGCACGAGCTCGCCGCCGGCCACGCTCAGACGCAGCCCGTCGGACTCGCCCAGCACCAGCACGCGGGCGCGCACGGCGCCGTCCCGCACGAGTTCGAACAGCTCCTCCGGCCCGTCCAGGTGCGCCGGCCGCACGGTGTGGTCGCTATCGAAGCGCGCCGGGATGCCGGCGGTCTGGGTCACCACGAGCAGCGGCAGGCCGCGCCAGGTCACTTGGGTCAGCGGCTGCGCGGTCGCCCACCGGATAGTCGCGTCCCCCACGCGGAGCCCGAGCGGCCACACGAACGCGGCATTCGACGGAATGTCCACAGCGGGGAAGGCGACCTCGCCGGCATCCGTCGTCACCGTGAACGCCACCCCATTGTGCGCCGGCAGCGTGACACCCGGTTGGTGGTTGATGACGAAGAGGAACCCGGCGGTGCCGTCCGAGCGCACCGACCAGCGCAGCCGCTCGGTGTCGGGGGCGTCGGCGGCGTCCGGCGGGAACGACGCCGGCATGGCGGCGAGGGCCGATCCCCACCGGTGCAGCAACTGGTGCTGGCGGCGCAAGCGATACCAGCTCTCCCGGGGCTTGGCATCCACCGTCAGCGGCGCCCCGAAGTCGTAGGAGATGTCCGGGAAGTCGTTGGGCTCGCCCACCATGTGCGCCTCTTGCAGCCCGGGCCGCGGATTGCGGCCGTCGGAGTACATGTAGTACCCCTGCCAGACGCTGCCCGAGGCCAGCTTCGCCAGCGTGAGCGCGTCGACGTCGTCCGCAGTGACGACCGGCCGGCGGTGGTAGGCGGCGGTCATGCCGGCGCCGATCTCGCACGTCGCGAACGGCAGGTCGTACTCGCGCGCCTGGCCCGGGGTGCCGGTGCGGTGGTCCGCGCCGATGCCGTCGTCATCGCGACGGGGCGAGGGGTAGAAGTTGGTCTCGCTGCGCAGATCCCGGGTGTCGGATGCCTCGATCCAGAACGAGTCCGAGTAGCCGCCGAACACCGGCAGCACGTCGGCCGGCAGCTCCGCGCCGCCCCAGCCCGTCGCCACCCACAGCGGGGCGGTGAACCCGACCCGCTCGGCGATGCCCCGGAGGGTGCTGAGGTGATCCGGCTGGTCGTAGAGCTCGTTGTCGACCTGGATGGCCAGCAGCGGGATGCCGCGCACCTGCTCGGCCAGCATCGTGTACCAGCGCTCCGCTTCGGCCAGATACGCGGGGTCGTCGGTGCGCACCGCGACACCGGAGTCGACCAGCCAGTCGGGCAGTCCGCCGTGGCGGGTCTCGGCGTGTGCGTAGGGTCCGATGCGCAGCACGATCTGCAGCCCGTGGGAACGGGCGGCCCGCAGGAACGCCCCGAGATCGAGGTCGCCCGTGAACGAGGCCTGGCCCCGCACCGGCTCGTGGTGGTTCCACAGCACATACGTCGCGATGTGCGTCAGACCGCCGGCGCGCGCGGTGCGCAGCGTGGCATCCCACTGGGCGCGCGGCAACCGGGAGAAGTGCACTTCCCCGGTGAGGGGGAACACTGCGGTGCCGTCGATCGCGACGTATCGGCTGGTGACCTGGACGTCGCCGGTGGCGAGATCTGTGGGGCGGGGGGCTGCCGGCGGGGTGACCCGCAGGTGGTGGCTGGAGGGCACGGTGACCTTTCGTGGAATGCGCTTCCCAGTCTAAGGACGGTGCGTGGCCCGATATGCGCTGGGGCTCAACCCGTGGGTGCGGCGAAACTGCCGGGAGAAGTAGAACGGGTCGGCCATCCCGACCTCGCGCCCGACCTCGGCCACCGGCAGTTCGGTGGTGTCCAGCAGCCAGCGCGCACGCGCCATCTTCTGCGCCAGGTGATAGGCCAGCACTCCCCCGCCGGTGGCATCGCGGAACAGCGCGGTCAGGTGCGACGCGGACACGCCCACCATCGCGGCAAGCTCGGGCACCTGCACCCGGGCGTCCACCCGCTCCTCCAGAAATCGGATGGCGCGCTGCAGCGGCGTGCCTTCCTCCGGCAGCACCCGGTCCACCGCCAGTTGCGTCAACAGCCGCCACGCCATCCCGGACGTCGCGATCAGCCGCGCCGGGGTGGTGTCGCGCTCCAGCGACGTGGCGATCTCGTCCACCAGCGCGGTGGCCCGGTCGACCGCGCGAAGGGACAGCGTCACGCGATGGGGGCCCACCCCCGCCGCCTCGAGCAGGTCGGGCACGTCACTGCCACGCACGTGACACCACCAGATCGTCCAGGGATCCTCGGCATCCGCCCCATACGAGTGCGGCATGCCGACGGGGATCACGACCGCCGTGGAGCTTCCGATGCGCTGCCGTTCGCCGCCGGCATCCACCCATCCCGTGCCAGCAACGCAGACGATGACGATCGTCTCCTCGGCGCCGTGCGGGCGACGGCGCCCGTGTTGGAGGGCGCGGGGAAAGTAGCCGACATCGGTCACCAGCATCCGCCGCGTCACGGGGCGCGCCAGCGCGGCCGCCACCAGCGGGCGCGGCACGACGTTCATCCGCTGATGAAAGAACCCGTCGCGCCGCTCCATCCGTCCATCCTGACACGAGGCATCATCGGATCGTCCATATCCACCGACCGATCCGCCATTGTCGGCACCGGTGGCGCCGCCTAGATTCGGCAGGGTGACCCGTGACGACGCGCCGAGCCGCATCCACCTGCCCCTCGCCCCTGCCGACCAGCAGGCGCTTCTCGACGCCGGCGGCGTGGCGTGCTGGAGCGAGCCGGTCGAGATCGACACCTACGAGGCGGGTGAGCCCGACCGGTACCCGCTGTTCCTGGACCGCCGGGTGTACCAGGGCTCGAGCGGCCGGGTGTACCCGCTGCCGATGATCGACCACGTCTCCCACGTCAAGCGGGCCCGACTGTGGCAGGCGATCCACCTCGAGAACGCCACGGTGCGGTTGATGCTGCTGCCCGAGCTGGGCGGTCGCATTCACATCGGCTACGACAAGGTCGCCGGCTATGACTTCTTCTACCGCAACAACGTCATCAAGCCCGCCCTGGTGGGGCTCGCCGGTCCCTGGATCTCCGGCGGAGTCGAGTTCAACTGGCCGCAGCACCACCGCCCCGCGACCTTCCTGCCCGTCGACAGTCGCATCCAGCGCGAGGACGACGGTGCGGTCGTGGTCTGGCACAGCGATCTGGATCCGCTGCAGCGCATGCGGGGCGTCCACGGCATCCGCTTGCGGCCCGAGTCGTCG
Source organism: Microbacterium sp. zg-B96 (assembly GCF_030246865.1). Classification (NCBI taxonomy): domain Bacteria; kingdom Bacillati; phylum Actinomycetota; class Actinomycetes; order Micrococcales; family Microbacteriaceae; genus Microbacterium; species Microbacterium sp. zg-B96. The sequence goes on from NZ_CP126738.1 coordinate 2,212,936, forward strand.
CTGATCGAGCTCGAGGCGCGCCTGCACAACCGCACCGACGTGCCGCAGACGTTCCTGTGGTGGGCCAACGTCGCGGCCCGCTCCCACGAGCGGTATCAGTCGTTCTTTCCCGACGACGTCGCCTGGGTCGCCGATCACGCGCGTCGCGCTGTCACCGCCTTCCCCCGCGCCGACCGCCCGTACTACGGCGTGGACTACCCGGCGCTGGCGGCCGAGCGAGCGGATGCCGACCGCATCGACGTGTACAGCAACATCCCGGTGCCGACGTCGTACATGATCACCGACACTGCGGATGAGTTCTTCGGCGGATACGACCACGCCGCCGACGCCGGGTTCGTGCACTGGGCCGATCGTGCCATCTCCCCCGGCAAGAAGCAGTGGACGTGGGGCGACGGCGCCATCGGTCGCGCCTGGGATGCCCAGCTGACCGACGACGACGGCCCCTACGTCGAGCTCATGGCCGGGGTCTACACCGACAACCAGCCCGACTTCGCGTGGCTGGCGCCGGGCGAGACCAAGACGTTCTCGCAGTTCTGGTTCCCGATCCACCGGGTCGGGCCGGTGCGTCAGGCGACGACGGATGCCGCGGTGTCGCTGACGTCGCACCCCGACGGCGCCCGCGTGGGGATCATCGCGACCCGCCCGGTGCCCGGCGCCGTCGTCACCGTCGAGACCGCCGCGGGGGTCGCGGCGCAATGGTCCGCGGACCTCGCGCCGGACGCGCCGCTGCTGCGGACGCTGCCCGTGCCCGAGGCCGAGGTCACGGCTATCCGCGTGCGCACCGGCGCCGGCGCGGATCTCGTCACCTGGACGCGCCGGGCCGGCACCGCCGCCGAGCCGTGGGTGGCCACCGCCCCGGACGCCGCGGCCGAGATCCACTCCAGCGACGAGCTGAATCTCACCGCCCAGCACCTGCTGCAGTACCGGCATCCGTCCCGCTCACCCGTGCCGTACCTGCAGGAGGCGCTGCGCCGAGACCCCGGCGACACCCGCGCGGCGACGGCGCTCGGCGCCTGGCACCTCTCCCGCGGCGGCTACGCCAGCGCGCGGGAACTGCTGCAGACCGCGGTCGCCCGCCTCACCCGGCGCAACCTCAACCCGCGGGACGGGGAGGCGCACTACCTGCTCGGGCTCGCACTCGAACGCACCGGCGACCACCCCGGCGCCGACACCGCGTTCGCCACGGCGGCGTGGGTGCACGCTTGGCGTGTCCCGGCGACGCTCGGCCGCGCGCGGCTCGCGCTACGGGCGGACCGTGCCGCCGACGCGCTGGCGCTGGCATCCGCCGTCGCCGACGTCCCCGAGGCGGCGCGGCTGCGCGTGCTGGCGCTGCGCCGACTGCACCGCGACGCCGAGGCGGCCACGGCGCTGGCGGCGCTCGTGGAGGCCGACCCGCTGGATGCCGCGACGCAGGCACTGGCCGGGGAGCGCATCGCCGTCGAGCCGCGTGCGCTGCTGGATGTCGCCGTCGAGTTCGCCCGCGCGGGGTGCTTCGCCGAAGCCCTCGCCGCGACGGCCGACCCTGCCGCCCCGGCACCCGCGGCGTTCGGCAACCCCGAGCCGATGCGCCGGCTGCTGCGAGCGGCCTGGTTCGACCAGGCCGGCGATGAGGCAGCGGCCGCCGGGGAACGCGCCGCCGCCGCGGCATCCGACCCGGCGCTGGCCTTCCCCGCCGGGCTCGACCAGTTCGACGCGCTCGCCGCGGCGATCACCGCCGAGCCCGGGCATCTGGTTGCGCGTGCCCTGCGCGGCATGTGGCTGCTCGACGCCGGCCGGCCCGCGCTCGCCCTGGCGGATCTGCGAGCGGCGACCGCCGCCGGCACCGACGACCCGGTCGCCTGGCGCAACCTGGCGCTGGCGGTCATGCAGACCGGCGGCTCGCCCGCCACCGCGGATGCCGCGTATGAACGTGCCCTGATGCTGTCCGACGACGCCCGCCTGGTCTTCGAGCGCGACCTGCTGGCCCAGGTGCGGAATCTGACGCCGGCCGAGCGTCTGGCGCTGCTGCGGGAGCGGCCCCCGCTGCTGGACGCGCGCGACGACCTGGCGCTCGTGCACGCCACCCTCCTCCTGGACGTCGATCGCGTCGACGAGGCGTGGGATCTGCTCACCGGGCGCGCGTTCCGCCCGTTCGAGGGCGGCGAGGGACGCGTGATCGCGGCATTCGACCGCGCGTCGTGCGCGATCGCACGGCGCCTGCTCGACGCCGGCGCCGCGGACGACGCGGCATCCCTCCTCGCCGACGGCCTCGTGCCACCCGCCTCGCTCGGCGAGGGCCGCCACCCCGCCGAACCGCAGGCCGAACGCCTGGTGCTGCTCGGCGATGCCCGCGCCGCCCGGGATGACCTCGACGGTGCCCGAGAGGCGTGGGAGACCGCGTGCGCCGCTACACCGCTGGCCGTCGCCCCGCGCCCCGCGGATGACGCGGACTTCTGGATCGGCACGGCGCACCTGCGTCTGGGCGAGGTCGATCGGGCGGCAGCGGCTTGGACACGCCTGGAGCAGCGCGCGGCGGAACTGGAGCAGTCCCCGGACGAGGCGGACTACTTCGCCACCTCGCTGCCGGAGCTGCTGGTGTTCGACGTCGACACGGCCGCGGCCCGCCGCCGCACTGCGACGCGGCTCCGGGAGCTCGCCGGGTTCGGCCGCGCCGCCGGATCGGGAAGGATCGAGGGATGACTGAGCGCTACCTCGGGTCCGCCTCGTTGCCGGTCGACGAATCAGCCCTCACCGGGCCGGTGCCCGCCCATCTGCCGCCGCGGCTCACCGTCACGCTGTGGGACTTCTCCTGGTACACCCAGGCCGGTCCGGGGCAGCCGTACGCGGATCTTGAGGCAGCGGTGGCGGATGCCGCATCGCTCGGGTACAACGCCATCCGCATCTGTGCGGCACCGTTGCTGCTGTTCGGCGGGCTGGGTCTGGACGACCTCGCCGCCGACCTGGAGATCGAGGGACTCGGCGCCGCCCCCGACGGCTACTACGGGCAGCGCACGCGCTGGTACGACACCCCCGGCGGCTTCCGGCTGGATCTGCGCGTCCACCTGCTGGCGCTGTTCGACGCTGCCGCTCGCCACGACATGGTCGTGATCCTCGCCAGCTGGGAGTACCAGCAGTCCCCGGCTTTCGCGGCATCCGCCCGCTGGTTCGACGCGATCGATGCGGTGCCCTTGGGCGAGCGCTACGACGTGCTGGGCCGGGCATGGCACCGCCTGGTGGCGTGGCTCACCGACCACGGCCACCGCGACCGGATCGCGCTGGTGGAGCTGCACAACGAGGTCGACTTCTCGATCCTCCCCGACATCATCGACGGCGTCGCCGCCGTCGCCCGGCTGCGCGCAGACCACCCCGACCTGCTCATCACCGCCAGCTACGGCAAGCCGCCGCACCTGGCGATGCACCGGGTGCCCGAGGTGCTGGGAGCGGCGCAGTGCCACGTGTACTCCTACGGTGTGCTCGACGCGCTGCAGCAGCGCATCGACATCCGCTCGGAGGGCAGCGCCGACTTCCCCAACGCCGCGCTGCGCGAGCTGCTGCGCGCCGATGCCCCGTCGGTGACGGCGTACGGTCGGCCGGCGCAGTGGAAGCTGCGGGCCACCGTCATCACCGACCAGATGATCTACGGCTACGACTGGGTCGATCCCGCGGCCTGGGATGACTGGCTCGATGACCACTACCCGCCCTACGCCGAGGTCATGCAGCGCGAGGTCGCCTCGCGCGTCATCGCCATCGCGGCCTGGGCGCGGTGGCGCGGGGTGCCCGCGATCGTCGGTGAGGGCTGGGTGGGCTACACCCCGCTGCACGGCACGTTCGAGGAGGGCGACATCGGACGCGCTCTGGCCGAACACGGCGTGCGCACCGCGCTGGATCACGGCATGTGGGGCGTGGTGCTGTGCTCCAACGCCGCGCCGCACCACCCGATGTGGCAACTGCGCGAGTGGCAGCAGCGGCTCAACGCCGAGATCCTCGCCCGCTGACCCCGTCCTGCCGCACGCTCGCTCGGTCGGCGCATCCGTCCCCACCCCGCCCCGCTCGCGGGGCGTTCGCGACGACCGAAGGCTGGAGAGGCACCCCCCACCGGGCTCAGTCGTCGCATCCGGCCGCGCCCGCCGCACCGGGAAACGAAAAATCCCCCGGTTAAGGGGGATTCTCTGGTGGACCTGAGGGGATTCGAACCCCTGACCTCTTCATTGCGAACGAAGCGCGCTACCAACTGCGCCACAGGCCCGTAAGACTCAGCAACACTATCACGGTCACGGGGCCCTCCCGAATCGTGGGACCCCCGGCGGATGCCGCGGGAGAGCGGTTACTGACCCGACGCGCGGCGCGCGAGCAGGTCGCGCACGTGCGCCTCGATCTCGGCATCGTCGCTCAGCGCGGCGCGAGCGGCACGGGCCGCTCCGATCGACGGCGGCGCGTCACGCTCGGCGCGTTCGCGCATCGCCTCTTCGCGGGCGGCGCGGCGCAGTTCGTCCCGCGCGGCGGCCGCGTCGAGTGCGGCAGCGGCACGCGAACCGGACGACGCGGTGAGCGGCCGCGGCAGTTCCCGCGGCGTCCACGCCCGCTCGTCGGCGAGAGTGACGTCCTGCACCTCGCCGGCAACGCTCTGACGAACCTCGGGGGCGAGCGCGACGGCGACGACACCGCGCGTGCGCACCCGGGCCATGCGGTCCAGCAACAGAACGCTCACGGCGGCGACCGCGCCACCACACCACAGCATCGCTTGTGCACCGAACAGCACGAGTTCGACCGCGCCCCATCCGGCGAGCCCCAGGCCGGCGACGCCGATCAGGGTGGTGGTCAGTCGGGCCCGGCGGCGGGCGCGCGCGCGGCGGGCAGCGGGCAGCGCCCGAGCGGCCGCTGCGGCTGCCTGTGCGCGTTCGCGTGCGGCTGCCGTCTCGGCACGGGCGGCCTCGGCCTGGGCGCGAGCCTGCTCACGGGCGAGGACGGCATCGTGACGTGCCTGCTCGCGGGCGAGCGCGGCATCGGTGCGTGCCTTCTCCTTGGCGACGGCGAGTTCGGTGCGGGCCACCTCGAGGGCTGCCTGTTCGCGCTCGGCCAGCGCCTGGCGGGCAAGGCGCTGCTGGGCCATCGCGGTGCGGGCGTTGAGTTCGAGGTGCACCTCTTGCGGCGTCTCGCTGGTCTCGGCGAGAACGCGCAGGGCACGGTTGAGGCGCACGGCGTTGCGCTCGGCGGCCTCGTACTGGTGGCGGCTGTGCCACGACGGCAGCAGGTACACCAGCCACAGCACGACCGCCACTGCGACGATCACACCGCCGCCCAATACCTGCCCACCCATGGCCCTACGGTATGGGACAGCGGGCTCGACATCCCGCACATGTGCGCGTGTCGCACTCTGAACTTCAACCAGAGGGTGAAAGTTCAGGCCGGAAGGCGGTCCGAGGGCGGAATCGCCGCGGCATCCTGGGGCGCAGCCCCGGCCACCCAGCGCCGCAGCACGCCGTCCGGGACGTCTTCACGCACCAGCGCGAACGCGTAATGGTCGCGCCAGTCGCCGTCGATGTGGATGAACCGCTTGCGCAGCCCCTCGTACCGGAACCCCAGCTTCTCCACCACCCGCAGGCTCGCGTGGTTCTCGGGGCGGATGCAGATCTCCATGCGGTGCAGACCCAGCTGCGTGAAGGCGACATCGGTGGCCAGCGCGACGGAGGTGGGGGTGATGTCCCGCCCGGCGAAGCGCTTGCTGACCCAGTAGCCGATCGTGGCCGATGACAGCGATCCGCGGGCGATGCCCCAGACGTTCAGCTGCCCGGCGACCTCGCCTTCGTACTCCATGACGAACGGCACGCCGAGCCCGTCACGATACTGCTGCAGCAGCCGGCGCACGCCCAGACGCATGTCGAACGACGCCGGCCCGTCGGGGCTGGTGGCCTCCCACTGACGCAGCCAGGACCGATTGGTCATCAGCTCGTGCTGCAGCACTCGTGCGTCACGCGGACGCACGATACGGATCGAGACGGGGCCGTGCTCGCGAGGTGACAGTTCCACGCATCCCCCTCGGCGCGGCGTCAGAGCGTCGCCGCGAAGTCCTTCAGCCAGGGACGCAGCTCCGGACCGAGGTCGTCCCGGTCGCTGGCCAGCTGCACGATGGCCTTGATGTAGTCCACTCTATCGCCGGTGTCGTAGCGACGCCCGCGGAAGACGACGCCGCGCACACCGGGGCCGTTGGGGTCGGCGGCCAGCTCCTGCAGCGCGTCGGTCAGCTGGATCTCCCCGCCCTTGCCCGGCTCGGTGCGCTCGAGGATGTCGAACACGTTCGGGGCCAGCACGTAGCGGCCGATGACGGCGTAGTTCGAGGGCGCGTCTTCGGCCTGGGGCTTTTCCACCAGACCGGTCACGCGCACGATGTCGTCCTGGTCGGTCGGCTCGACCGCGGCGACGCCGTACATGTGGATGTGGGAGGGCTCGACCTCCATGAGCGCCACGATGGCCGCTCCGGTGCGCTCGTGCTCTTCCATCATGATCGTCAGCAACGGGTCGCGCTCGTCGATCAGGTCATCGCCCAGCAGCACCGCGAACGGGTGATCGCCCACGTGACGGCGGGCCCGCAGCACGGCGTGCCCCAGTCCCTTCGGGTCGCCCTGGCGCACCATGTGGATGTCGGCGAGGTCGGTGGAGTGCACGACCTTCGACAGCTTGTCGGTGTCGCCCTTGGCGCGCAGGCGCTCTTCGAGCTCCGGCATCTGGTCGAAGTGGTTGGCGATGTTGTTCTTGTTGCGCCCGATGATGATCAGGACGTCCTGGATGCCGGCCTGTGTGGCCTCTTCCACGACGTACTGGATCGCCGGCTTGTCGACGACAGGCAGCATCTCCTTCGGCATCGCCTTGGTGGCGGGCAGGAACCGGGTACCGAGTCCGGCCGCGGGAATGACAGCTTTAAAGGGCAAAGACATGCCGTTCAGTGTATCCGGGACGCGGCGCGCGACGCGGTGCGCAACCACGCGACCTAGAATCAACAGCATGTCCGACGACATCGATGACGCCAAACGTGCGCTGCGTGCAGAGTTGCGCGAGCGTCGTCAGCAGCTGACCGACAAAGCACGTGCCACCGCAGAAGAAGGTGTGACGCAGCAGCTCGACGCGCTCGTGGCCCGCACCGGCGTGAGATCGCTGTCCTGCTTCCTCTCGACGCCTACCGAGCCTGGTACGCGTGCCTTCGTCAACGCGGCGGTCGAACGCGGCATCCGGGTGCTGCTGCCGGTCACCCGCGTGGACGGTCTGCTGGACTGGGCCGTGGCCACCCTCGACGGCGACATCACCGACGGCATGTTCGGCCTGCCCGAACCGGTCGGCGAACTGCTCGGTCCGATCGCCGTCAACGACGTCGATCTGCTCGTCATCCCCGCCGCCGCCGTCGACCGCAGCGGCATGCGGCTGGGCTGGGGGCGCGGCTACTTCGACAAGACCCTCGGTTCGATGGAACGCTGCCCGCCGGTGTACGCCGTCATCTACGACTCGGAACTCATCGACGAGGTCCCCCGCGATGTGCACGATCAGCCGGTCAGCGGCGTCGTCACCCCCACTCAGACCATCGTCCTGTCACACGACCGGCACTGACCCACCCGAGGGAATCACCATGCCCACCTACGCGTATGCCTGCAAGCAGTGCGGCCACCGCTTCGACGCCGTCCAGTCCTTCGCCGAACCCTCCCTCACCGAATGCCCCGAGTGCGGCGGCGCCCTGCGCAAGGAGTACGGCCAGATCGGCGTGACCTTCAACGGATCAGGCTTCTACCGCACCGATTCCCGCGCCGATTCCGCGAAGAGCGGCGGCGCGAAGAAGGACGGCGGCGCCAAGAAGGATGCCGGCTCGTCCAGCACCCCCGGTTCCACATCGACGTCTTCTCCCGCATCATCGTCTGCAGGGGCATCCGCCTCGCCCGCTCCGTCGGGATCCTGACCGGCCATGGCCGGCAAGACGAAGGGAGTCCTCTTGATCAAGGGCTTCAAAGATTTCATCATGCGCGGCAACGTCATCGACCTGGCCGTCGCGGTGGTCATCGGCAGTGCGTTCACCACGGTCGTCAACTCGATCGTCTCCAGCATCATCGATCCGATCGTCGCGCTGTTCTATCAGGAGAGCGCGACAGGCGAGATCGGACCGACTTTCTTCGGCATCTACGGCCAAGAGGTGACGTTCCCCCTGGGGGATCTCATCAGCGCGATCATCAGCTTCTTCGCCGTGGCCCTCGTGGTCTACTTCGTGTTCGTCGTCCCGATGAACCGGTGGAAGGAACGTCAGGCCCGCAAGGCCGGCGTCGTCGAGGAGGCGGAGAAGATGCCCACCGAGCAGGACCTGCTCATGCAGATCCGCGACCTGCTCGAGAAGCAGCGCACGTAGGCGCTGCACTCAATAGTGCGGCGGAACGTCTCGCCGCAATTGCTCGTCATTCGGCCCGGATGCCGCTTTCTCACCCGGTAAGGGCGAGGCGGTGTCCGGGTCGTTTTCGTCTGCCGTCACCGGTTCGACGTCCGTCCCCGGCGCCGGCGTGAGCTTGGCCCGGCGTGCGCCTGGCACCCGCTGGATGCGTTGCCGATCAGTCGATGACATCGATCGGCTGCGTCGTGGTGTCTGCGGTGGGCGTCTCGGGCTGCACGCCCAGGATGCCGGCCACGCGCGCGGCGACACCTGCCGGATCGCTGTACAGATCGAAGGCGTGCACGCGCACGTAGTGCCAGCCGAGGCGGCGCAGGATCAGCGGTCGCAGCCGCAGCGCCTCGCGCAGCGACTCGCCGGTGGCCTCGGGGTCGCTCTCGGCGACCACCGCCTTGCCGCGGTACTGCGCCACCAGCGGCAGCAGGCCCCGGTAGTCGACGTCGACCGCGACGCCCAGGCGGCGCAGCTCGCGGGCGAGGGCGAGGGTGAGCGGGTCGGCCAGATCCTCCAGCCGGGCCTCCCGCGATCGCGCGGCGATGCCGCCGAGGATCGACATGAGGGTGGACGCGCCGTACTCCAGGCGCCCGTCGTCGAAAGCAGAGGGGCGGATCGAGGAGACGATCACCATCGACCGGCGCGCGCGGGTCATGCCCACCGTCAGCAGCCGTTCGCCGTCGGGGGTGGACAGGTCGCCGAAGTCGCTGAGCACGCGGCCGTGCCGGGTCAGTCCGAAGCCGAGCGAGAAGATCACGCGGTCGCGGCTTTCGGCGACCGACTCTTCCAGCGTGAGTACGGCGAAGGGCTCCGCGGTGTCACGGGAGAGGAAGTCGGCCACGTCCGACCGCCCGGCGAATGCGCGTTCCACGGCGGCGCGCACGCGTTCGGCGTGCCGTGCGCTGGCGGTGACGACCATGAGCGATTCGGAGCCGCGGTTCACAGCGTGCTCGACCACGAGGGTCACCACGCGGGCGACCTCGGCGTCGGGGCTCTCGACCGCACCGGTGACGGGGTCGGGTGCACCGACGCCGCCCTCGACGTAGTCCACGCCCAGGCTGCCGCGGCCGAGGTAGGACCCCGCCCACGGCAGGGAGATGATCTCGCCGCCGTAGAAGGCGTCGTTGACGAGCTCGGCGAGGTCTTCGCCGCCGGCGCGGTAGCTGCGGGTGAGCGTCTCCACCGGCAGGATCTCGGCGAGGCGCTCGAACACGCTCGGCTCGTCGGTGTCCACGGCTGGTTCGTCGTCTTCCACGGTGCCCGGCAGCGCCGCCGACACGCGGAACGGCGTCGGCTTCTGCGTGACCGGGTCGCCCAGCAGCACGACCTGCTGGCCGCGGCGCAGGGCCGGTGCCGCCTCGGCAAGGCTGAGCGCGGCGGCATCCGCCACGATCACGACGTCGAATTCGGGGTGGTCGGGGATCTGCGGCACCTCGTACGGCGACGCCAGCCACACCGGGGCGAGCGTGCGCATGAGCGTGGGCGCATAGGCGGAGAGCTCCTCCGCACTGGCGGACCCCTCCCGCAGCGCCTGCTTGAGCGAGGCGGCTTCGACCGGCTCGTCGACGATCGCGATCTTCCAGCGGGTTGCCAGTTGTGCGGCAAGCAACGGGCCGGAAGCCGCGGCGTGGGCCTCGTCGACCAGGCGGAAGTCCCGCTCCAGACGGTCGACCACGGTGGTGTTCGCGCCGAGCAGCGCACGGTCGCTGCGCAGCAGATACTCGAGCGCCGACTGCCACCAGGCGAACTCGAGCTCGGCGCCGACCTGGTCTTCGGGGACGTGCCGCACCGACAGGTCGGCCAGCAGTGGTTCCAGCCCCAGCTCGGCCAGGCGGGTGCGCAGCGTGGCGCGCTCGACGAGGTTGTCGAACACGTCGGACTTGGCGGCGAGGCTCGCGAGCGTGCGCAGCAGTTGCGGGATCGGCAGCTGGGCCAGCGAGTCGGTCGCGCGGCGACCGAGCACGGCGTCGAGTTGAGCGAGGTCGGCGTCCACGCGCTGCCACGCGGTGTACACGTCGGCCAGGCCCAGCGGGACCTCCGGGAGCGTCCCCGGCTCGACGTAGCGCTGCCACTCGGCGCGCTGCTGCTGTACGCGCAGAAGGCCGGCGTGCATGTCGGTGACGTGCATGCCGGGGCGCACGTATTCGCGGGCGAGGTTCTTCAAGCGCCGGCGGTTCGCACCGGTCATGTTGGGCGCATCGCGCCGCGGCCCGTGGGCCTGGATGAGCTCGCCCAGGGGACGTTCGAACACCGTCAGGCTGAACCGGTCGAGCGAGTCGCGCATCCCCTGCAGCAGGCGCAGGTGCCCGCCCAGTTCCGCGATCGTCTGGAACGGCCGCATCCGCGTCTGCCCGATCAGCTCGTAGCCGCGCGAGAGCAGCCCGGGTACGTCGGTGCGCTGCAGGCGGGAGGCCAGGGCGTGCGTGGCGCGGGCGTCTTCGGTCGTGGCGAAGCTCACGCCGTACCAGGGCGAATCGTCGGGGCCGAAGCGGAACTCGCCCAGCCGTGCGGCCGACGAGAGCATGGTCGCCGCCTCGGCGCGCCGCGTCGACAGCCGCACCAGCGTGGTGAGGTCCAGCCGGGCGGTGGTCGAGGGCTGCGGCGTCCGTGCCGCGAGGGTGGTCAGGGTGCGCAGCGCCTCCAGCGGCGAGACGCCGATGGTGGGATGCCGCGTGGTCAGTGCGCCGCGATAGTCGCGCAGCACGCTGCGCAGCCGCACCAGCGCGTCGTCGATGTCGGCGACCTTGGGCTGCTCGGCCTTCTCGTTGCGGGCGATGGCGCGCACGAGGTCGCGGTGCAGCTGGCGGGGCGAGACGGCGAGGCCGGGCAGGCCGATGCCGGCCAGCCGATGCCGCACGCCCTCGAGGGTGGAGCGGCGGGCGCTGACGACAAGTACGCGCTTGCCCTCCTGCACGAGGGTGCCGATGGCGTTGATGACGGTCTGGGTGCCGCCGGTGCCGGGGAGCGTATGCACGGCGAGCGAGTGTCCGGCGGCGATGCGGGCCAGCACGCCCTCCTGCTCGGCATCGGCGTCCAGCAGCAACGTGTCGGCGGCGGGGGGCCGCTCGTCGGCATTGTGCGTCTTCGGCAGCGGGCGAGCCGCCGTCAGGCGCTCGCGGTCGGCAGGGTGACCGGCCAGGGCATTGAGCACCGGGTGGTCCAGATGCGCGGCATCCGACTCCATCGCCGAGCCGACGTCGGCGAAGGTCGACACGACGAGCCTCGGCTGCACGGTGAAGGTGGGGATGCGCGCGGTCAGCGCGCGCAGGTGGTCGATGACCGGCTGCGGCTTGAACACGCCGCCGTCGTAGGCGAGGGCGGCCAGCGCACGGCCGTCGACCTCGATGCCGAAGTGGGTCCGCGCGGCGCGCACCAGTTCGGGGTTGATGGTGAACGAACCGTGCAGCTTGAGTTCGAAGTCGGAGTGATGGCGGCGGATGGCCAGCGGCCGCAGCAGCACTGGTGCGTTGCAGACAAGTCCGCCCAGTCGCCAGGTCGCCAGTCCCACGGCGAGGTTGACGGTGTCCAGTCCCCGCGCGGTGCGCAGTTCCACGTCGCGGGCGGTGATCCGCTCGGCGGCCAGGCGCGCTCCCCGCAGGGCCACCTCGTCGCGGAACAGGTTGGACAGCAGCGTCGAGCGCCCGGTGATGAACTGCGGCAGGCTGCCGGGGTGCGCCTTGGTGATCTCGATGCCGGCGTCGCCGGCGTCGGCGTAGTGCAGCAGGCTCGAACGCCCGCCCAGACCCGCGGACTGCTGGCGCAGCCGCACGCGCTCGGACTCGGCGACGTGCGTCACGACGACTCCGGGCTCGGCAAGCCCGAGGTCGCTCGGCGACACGGTCGCCTGTTCCGCCTCAGCGGTGCCGACCGTCGTAATACCCTCTCCGCGCCACACACGAGCCAGACTAGGTGGCGCACGCCAGGTATGCCGGACGCGGGCCCGAGTTTCGCGGTATTGCCAAACACGCCGCGCCATCGGCGCTTCCTGCACAGGCCCGTGTCGCTGGTGCCTCTCCCCCGATCGGCCGGTCGTCCCCGACGGCGGTCGCAGCGACGGGCCAGGATGGGCAGATGACCTCGACAGTGTTCTCGGTGCACCCGACACCGATCGGCCAGGCCCTCGTCGTGGTGAGCGATGAGGGCCTGGTCGCCCTGCAAATCCTCGACGGTCCGCACGACGACGCGCTGGCCGAACTCACCGCCGCGCTGCACGGCGTGCCCGAGCACGATCCGGATGCCACGACGCCTGTCACCGGTCAGATCGACGAGTACTTCGCCGGCCGGCGCCGCGAGTTCGACATCGCGCTGGACTGGCAACTGGTGCGGGGCTTCGTCCGTGAGGCGCTGCAGGCGGTGTGCGAGATCCCCTACGGCCAGACGGCGTCGTACGGCGAGGTCGCGATCGCGACCGGTCATGTCCGTGCGCATCGGGCGGTGGGCAGCGCATGCGCCCGCACCCCGATATCGATCGTCGTCCCCGCCCACCGCGTCGTGCGCGCCGACGGGTCGATCGGCGAGTACGGCGGTCACCCGGAGCTCAAACGCTTCCTGCTCGATCTGGAAGCCGCGGCGGGCGAGTAGGCCGCCCGCGCCGACAACGGCCCCGGGCACTGTGCCCGGGGCCGTTGTCGGGACGTGACGCGTCAGTGGTGGGTTGCCTTCTCGGCACCGAAGCCGGTGAGCGAACGCACCTCCATCTCCGCGGCAAGCCGCGGGTCTTCCTTGCGGCGCGAGGTGACCGTGCCGAGCCAGCCCAGGAAGAACCCGAGCGGGATCGAGACGATGCCCGGGTTGTTCAGCGGCCAGATGGCCGGGCCGGTGCCCTTGAACACACTCGTCTCGGTGCCCCAGAACACCGGCGAGAGCACGATGAGGATGACGGCTGCCGCCAGTCCCCCGTACATGCTCCACACCGCGCCGCGGGTGTTGAACTTGCGCCAGAACAGCGAGTAGAGGATGGTCGGCAGGTTCGCCGAGGCGGCCACCGCGAACGCCAGCGCCACGAGGAACGCGACGTTCTGCCCCTGCACGCCGATGCCGCCCAGGATGGACAGCACGCCGATGACGACCACTGTGCGCCGCGCGACCTTGACCTCGCCGTCCGGCGGCACCTCGCCCTTCTTGACGACGTTCGCGTAGATGTCGTGTGCGAAGGATGCCGCCGCCGTGATCGTCAGGCCCGCCACGACCGCGAGGATCGTCGCGAACGCCACTGCCGAGATGAACCCCAGCAGCACAGGGCCGCCGAGGGCGAACGCCAGCAGCGGGGCGGCCGAGTTGACTCCACCCGGCGCCGCCGCGATCGTCTCCGGTCCCACCAGCGCCCCGGCACCGTAGCCGAGAACCAGCGTGAGCAGGTAGAACAGGCCGATCAGCCAGATCGCCCACACCACGGAGCGACGCGCCTCCTTGGCGGTCGGCACCGTGTAGAAGCGCATCAGCACGTGCGGCAGGCCCGCCGTACCCAGCACCAGCGCGATCGCGAGAGAGATGAAGTCCCACGGGTTGGCGCCGTACTGCAGCCCCGGCCCGAGGATGTCCTCGCCCGCCGGCGACGCCGCCACGGCCGATTCCAGGAGCGTGTTGAGGCTGAAGCCGTGAATGGCAAGCACCCAGATCGTCATGACCAGCGCCCCGCCGATCAGGAGGAACGCCTTCACGATCTGCACCCAGGTGGTGCCCTTCATGCCGCCGACCAGCACGTAGACGATCATCAGCACGCCGACGACCGCCACGACGATGGACTGCCCGATGGGCTCGTCGATGCCCAGCAGCAGCGAGACGAGCCCGCCGGCACCGGCCATCTGCGCCAGCAGATAGAAGAAGCACACCGCGAGCGTCGTGAGCGCGGCGGCCATGCGCACCGGGGCCTGCTTCAGCCGGAACGACAGCACGTCGGCCATCGTGAACTTTCCGGTGTTGCGCATGAGCTCCGCCACCAGCAGCAGAGCCACCAGCCACGCCACGAGGAACCCGATGGAGTAGAGGAATCCGTCGTACCCGTTGATCGCGATGGCGCCGCAGATGCCGAGGAACGACGCTGCCGACAGGTAGTCGCCGGAGATCGCGAAGCCGTTCTGCGGGCCGGTGAACGAGCGCCCGGCGGCGTAGTAATCCGCCGCGGTCTTGTTGTTGCGGCTGGCCCTGATGACGATGAACAGGGTCACCGCGACGAAGGCCCCGAAGATCGAGATGTTCAGGATGGGGTTGCTCTCCACCGTCTCGACGGCGGCGTCGATGGCACCGAAAATCTCGTTCATGCCGATGCCTCCCGGCTCTCGAGCTCGTCACGGATCGCCTCGGACTGCGGGTCGAGCTTGCGGTTGGCGTACCAGACGTAGGTCATCGTGATTGCGAAAGTGGTGACGAACTGGCCGAGGCCGAACAGCAGGCCGACGGTGATGTCACCCCAGACCCGCTGGCTCATGAATTCCGTCGCGAACGACGACAGCAACACGTACACGAAATACCAGACGAGAAAGGCGACGGCCAGCGGAAACACGAAGCTGCGATGGCTGCGCTTGAGTGCGCGGAATTGCGGCGAGTCTTCCACCGCGATGTAGTCGATCACGCCCGGCGGGGCTGATTCGTGGGGTCGTGCGGTCATCTGTGCGGCCTCCTTGCCACTCGTGCTGTCCGCTCGGGCACCGCCACTTTGCGGCGCCCATTGCGAGGGTGAGCACGCTGCCGAAACCCCGAAACCACCGCCCGGCTGCGTGATATCGTCGACGCTACGAAGGCGGCGACGAGGCCGTCACCCCCGGAAGTAGGTAGTGCGTGACGGCACCGACCGAAATCGAAAGCGACGATCAGCTCCTTGCGCGCGCCGTCGCAGACCTGTCCCGGCGCACGCGGTTCCCCGTGGTGTTCGCCGGTCTCGAGCATTCCGGCGCTGTCCATGTCAGTGCCATCGCGGGTGCTCGCACCCGCAGCATCGAAGGCCTCGTGGTGCAGGCCAACCGCGGTTTGGGGGGTGCCTCGTTCGTCGAGGGCCGTCCGCGGCTGGCGCTGGATTACCGCACGAGTCGCAGCATCACGCACGATTACGACCGCGCGATCCTCGGGGAAGGCATCTCGACGCTCCTCGCCGTCCCGGTGATGGTGGCGGGGCGGGCACGCGGGGTGTTCTACTGCGGGTCCTGGCACCGCTCCCCCGTGGGCGATGTGGTGTCGCGTCCGGCGTTCGCGGCCGCGGAGTCGCTCGCGACCGAACTGCGCGTGCGCGACGAGGTCCGCCGCCGCCTGGCACTGGCGCCGCCGACCCAGCCGATCGCCACGCTTCCCACCGCAGCTCGGGAGGAGTTGCGAGAGAGCTACGCCGAACTGCGCAGCATCGCCGCCGCCGTGCAGGACAGCAGCATCCGCGACCGCCTGGCACAGCTGGAGAAACGGCTCGCCGCCCTCTCGGCATCCGGGGGCGCGGCCACCCAAAAGGCCGACACCAGCCTGTCCCGCCGCGAGGTCGATGTGCTCGCGTGCTGTGCGCTCGGCTCCACCAATGCCGAAATCGCCCACGCGCTCGGGTTGAAAGAGGGGACCGTAAAGTCCTATCTCGCTTCGGCGATGTCGAAATTGGATGCCTCGACCCGCCACGCAGCCGTTTTACGGGCCCGTCGTGTCGGTATTTTACCTTGATATCCCGCTGATCCCCGCTTGCAACGAGCCCACTGTCGCGACCGCGTCTTGGCAAGTAATGTGTCCCGCATGGCACGCAGAATTGTTCACCAGCTCGTCGACGACCTCGACGGGACCGAACTCGAAGCCGGATCCGGGGAGACAGTGTTGTTTTCCCTAGACGGCATCGCTTACGAAATCGATCTCACGGACGACAACGCGCAGGCGCTGCGCGATGCGTTCGCTCCCTATGTGTCCGCTGCCCGCCGCGTTTCGGGCCGCTCCACTTCCTCGTCGGGTTCCACCGCACGCCGCCGTCGTCGCACGGGTCAGCACGATTATGGCCCGGTGCGCGAATGGGCCAAGGCCAACGGCTACACCGTTTCCGAGCGCGGGCGGGTACCCGCTGCAGTGCTCGAGGCGTACGAAGCCGCGAACTGAGCCGCCCTGCGCGGGCGCGGCCGACCGGCCGCGGTCCGCTTCACTTCCGCGTGCTCGGCGACGACCAGCACGCCACGAATCGCCTTCCCGTGGTCCTCGTCCACGGCGTCGGGATGTCGCACCGGTCGCTGTCGCGGCTGCATGACGAATTGGCCGCAGATTCACGCGTATTCTCCGTGGATCTCCCCGGCTTCGCGGGGCTACCCAAACCCGGCGACGTGGACATCGAAGCGATGGCCGCGGCGCTGGGCGATGTGATCGCCGCGCTGGACATCGGTCCGGCGATCCTCGTGGGCCATTCGATGGGCGCGCAGTGGGTGGTCGAGGTCGCGCGGCAGCGTCCCGAACTCGCGGCGCACGTCGTGGTCATCGGCCCCGTCGCCGACGACCGTCACCGCACCCTGCCGGCGCAGATGCGCGCCCTCGCGCTGGACACGCTCGGGGAGACCCCGAACACCAACGCGATCGTGTTCACCGATTACATCCGCTGCGGCATCCCGTGGTACCTCACCCAGGTGCGCCACATGCTGGCCTATCCCATCGACAAGCGCGTCGCCGATCTGACCGCGCCGCTGCTGGTCATCCGCGGCGAGCACGACCCGGTGGCGGGGATGCGTTGGTGTCGCCGGCTGCGTGACAGCGCGGCGGCGGGCGCGCTCGCCATCATCCCCGGCCGGCATCACGTGGCCCCGCACACCGCACCGAAGGCCGTGGCGGCGGCGATCCGCGCGCACACCGATCCGAGGCCCACGGCGTGATCGACGCGCTGAAGGCCGCCGTGTGGTGGATGCGTGACTACGCGTATGCGGGGCTGTGGCAGGCCCGCGCCACGTTCAACCGCACCGACCCCGACACGTTCCTCTCCGGCGACCGCGTTCCCGTGGTGGTGCTGCCCGGCATCTATGAGACGTGGAAGTTCATGCAGCCGCTCGTGGCGGCGATTCACCGACGCGGCCACCCGGTGCACGTACTCGACGCGCTGCGCCGCAACGAGCGCCCCGTCGTGGAGATGGCCGAGCAGGTCACCGCGTATCTCGAGGAGCACGACCTCTCCGACGTCCTGATCGTCGCCCACAGCAAGGGCGGACTGGTGGGCAAGCAGGTGATGATCGGACCCGCGGGCGCGCGAGTGCGCGGCATGCTCGCCGTCGCGACGCCCTTCGGCGGCTCCCGCTACGCGCGGCTCCTGCCGTCGTCGACGCTGCGCATCTTCTCCCCCGCCGATGCCACGATCGTGGCGCTGGCAGGTCAAGCCGCGGTGAACTCGCGGATCGTGTCGGTCTACGGCCGGTTCGACCCGCACATCCCCGAGGGCAGCGAGCTGCCCGGCGCCAGGAACGTGCGACTCGAGACCGGCGGCCACTTCCGCATCCTCGCCCACCGCCGCGTGCTCGCTGAGTTCACGCTGCTGGCGGCTCGGACGCGCCAGGTGTAGTTCCTCAGCCCGTTGCGAACAGGCAAGTGGGTCATGAAACCGTGAGGGTTGAGAGCCTGCTGACGGTGCGGTGCGCGTCGCGGGGTGGTTCCGCTGCCAGGAGTAGGCGTTGTGGTTCGCCCGCGGCGTGGACGTGGAGGGGGATGTCGCGGTCGTAGAGAACATCAATGAGGTTCGCGAACCGGGCGAGCGTATCGCGGGTGATGGAGGCGAGGTCGGGCACCGATGTGAGGGCGATGGAACGGAAACGCTCGGCGAGCCAGAGGTATTGCGCGACTCCGAGGGGCTGCGCGCAGAGGTCATCGAACGTGAACTCGGCGCGATTGCCGTCGATGCGTTGGGCTCTGATGGAATGACCTGCTGCGTTGAGCAGTGTGGGGGCCGCGCGGGTCTGGGCGTCTGGTCTCAGGCGCCACGCCCCTGCTCCGAAACCGTGGCTCGTGTGGGCTCGGGCCTGTCGGTAGTCCTCTCCGTCGCCGAGGTGTACGACGTCGAATTCGGCGCGGATGAGGTCTATCGCAGGCAGGAATCGGTCGTGGAACAACGGGTTCGGCATGAGCGCGGAGGGCTCATAGTTCGATGTGGCAAGGAGGAGGATGCCGTCATCTAGCAGGCTCTTGAGTGTGGCGGTGAGATAGACGCCGTCGGCGACATCGTGGACGTGGAACTCGTCGAAGAAGACCGCTCGAGCGTTCCCGATGAGTCCGCGGAGAGATCGGTCGAGCGGCTCGCGCTGCCGGATGATCTGCTCTTGGAGCGCGCGGAAGAAGTCGTGGAAGTGGAACCGCCGCTTTCGGTCTGTCGGGATGGCGGCGAAGTAGGCCTCGCTGATGAGGCTCTTGCCCCTCCCGACGTCGCCCCAGATGTAGAAGCCGTGACGAGGCGGGGCACTGAGCGCGTCGATCGCTGCGGTCTGCTGACGATCGAAGACGAGCCCGCTGGCCTCGAGCGCTGAATGGAAGGGACCCACTGCGGCGCCAGCGAGACGATGCGGAGTGGCCGCGGTCACGCGACCAGCGGGAAGTCTGAGCACGCGCGTTACTCTACATCCATAGAGTAACTGAGGAGTCACCATGGCCAGACCCGGCGATCGCCGCCCATTGATCACCGCCCACGCGATCTCCGTCCTCGCAGCCGGAGGCGCCCGCGCATTGACACATCAGGCCGTCGACCGGTCCGCGGGTCTACCGGCCGGATCGACGTCGTACTACTTCCGCTCTCGCCGCGAACTGATCGCCGCGGCGATCGAGGGCATCCGGGCGCGCTCGAACGCTGCCTTCACTGAGGCTTCGCTGCCCGCGACGATCACTCCGCAGGACGCGGCGGACTTCATGGAAGGGCAGCTCTTGTCGCTGGCGGGTCGTCGCCGTGACGATGCGCTGGCGGTGTTCGCCCTGCTGCCCGAGGTGCAAGGTGACTGGGAGCTTCGCGCGCATCTGTCGAGTTCGTTGTTCTCGCGCGAGCTCGCAACCGATCTGATCGCCGCTTTGGGCGGGGGTAACGCCCACGACGCGTCTCTGGACCTGATCGACTTCCTCACCGGGCTGCTCTTCGGGTTGCTGTTCGGGCAACGACGAGAATCGGGCGACGCACCCTCAATTGCAGACACGCTCTGTCGATTCCTGATGAGCACGACCGACATGCCGTCGAGATCCTCATGACTCACGCGAACGCGCCGCTCACGCCCGAGGGCCGCATTCTTCCTGAGTTATGGTCCGACCGGCGGGCCGATGATCGGGTGCCGTTTCCTCCCCAGGCGGGGATGTGGTGAGTTATCCACAACCCCAGGTCAGGCATTGTTTCGGCGCCCTTCAATGTCGGAGGGGGTCGGCAGAATCGGGGGTATGAACACCTCCCCGACCACCACCGCCCGGACGGCAGTGCTGTCGCATGAGCAGGTGATCTCCGGGCTGGAGGAGGTGCGGCGGCGTCGGGCGCAGGCGGATGCCGACGAGGTGTGGTTCCTGTCGCAGGCGGAGGCGGTCGCCGAGGCGGAGACCGCCCGCATCCCGACCAGTGACGGTCGGGAGCGGGAGATGCCATTGCGGGGAATGGCGGCGGAAGTCGGCGCGGTGCTGCGCCGCTCGGACCACGGCATGCGCGACCGGATGCACGACGCCACCGTGCTCGTGGACGAGTTCGCTGCCACGTTCACTGCGCTTCGGGAGGATCGCATCGACCGAGTCCACGTCCGGATCATCCAGGACGCCGGCGCCCGCATCACCGACCCCGACGCGCGGGCCCGGTTCGAGCAAGCGGCGCTGGTGGTGTGCGAGAAGGACACCCCGGGACGGGCGAAGCCACTCGTGCTGATGCTGGCGCAGCGACTGAACCCGGTGCCGCTGGAGGAGCGGCACAAGGAGGCCGCGGCGGGCCGGCGGGTGTGGGTGCGGGACCTGGACGATGGGATGGCCGAGCTGGCCGCGCTGCTGCCGGCGGAGCTGGTCTACGCGATGCGGGACCGGCTGAACCAGCACGCCCGCCAGATCGCGGACGCCCACCGCGCCGCAGTCAAAGCCGCTGCCGCAGCGGAGACCGAAGCCAAAGCCGAAGCGATCGCCGCGGATGTGATCGCGACCGATACGCGCACGATGGATCAGATCCGCGCCGACGTCCTCACCGACCTGCTGCTCACCGGGCACGCCACCGCACCCGAGGCGACCGGGGCGATCCCGGAGGGCACGGCGATCGTCGCCCAAGTCCAGGTCGTCATTCCCGCCAACACGCTCATCGGGATCGGCGACGAGCCCGCCGAGCTGGTCGGATACGGGCCCATCAGCCCCGACACCGCCCGACGCCTCGCCGCGACCGCGGACGTGTGGGAACGACTGTTCACCTCCCCGACCAGCGGGGCCGTGGAGCAGGTGCTCACCTACCGGCCGACCCGGGAGATGCGCAGACACCTCGACGCCCGCGACGAGCACTGCCGGTTCCTGGGGTGTCGAAGACCCGCCCGCCAGTGCGACCTCGACCACACCCACGACGCCGCGCTGGGTGGGCCGACCTGCCTCACCAATCTCGCAAACCTGTGCCCGGGTCGACATCACCCGGTCAAGCACGGCACCGCGTGGAGCGTGGTGCAGAAAGCCCACGGCATCCTGGAATGGACCAGCCCCACCGGCCGGGTCTACACCGACATCCCCCGACGGGTGCTGGAGTTCATGGCCCTCGCCGCCATCGAAGAACCCGCACCGTTCTAATCGCCCGACGCCGGAGCGAGCCACACGGTGGTGTCCGGCGGCACGACGCCCAAGATGTTCAGTCCGCTCGTGACCGCCATCTCGATGCGGTCCAGGTCGTACGGGTCGGTTCCGAAGTTGGTGACGACCTCCCACCCGCCGCCGCGGCGGTACCGCAGCACGTCGGGGTCGCCGGTGTCGACCCACTCGAACACCGCCGTCTCGGCGAACCGTCGACGCAAGGCCAGCGCGCGGCGGAACAGCCGCAGGGTCGAGCCGACCGACTCCTCCTGCGCGGCAACGGAGTACTCGGCGAACCACGCCGGCTGCGGCAGGTGCGCGCGGCCGGCCCCGAAGCCGAACGAGGGCCCCTCCGGCGACCACGGCAGCGGCACGCGGCATCCGTCCCGCCCCGGATCCTGCCCGCCACTGCGGGAGAACGTCGGGTCCTGCCGGTCCGCCGCGGCCAGGTCGCCGACCTCCGGCAGGCCCAGCTCCTCGCCCTGGTACAGATACGCCGAACCCGGCAGACCGAGCATGAACAGCGCCGCCGCCCGCGCCCGCTGCAGTCCCGCCACCCGGTCCACTGCGCCGGCCGATCCGCCATCGCGCAGCCACTGCACCCCGTGCTTGATCGCGGGGTGGCCGTCGGCCTTGCGGGGTGGATGCGGCAACCCGTACCGCGTCGCCGGGCGGACGACGTCGTGATTGGACAGCACCCACGTGCTCGAGGATCCGGATGCCGCGGCCAGCGCGAGGTTCTCGGTCACGACGCGGCGGAACTGCGCAGCGTCGAAGTCCGCCTCCAGCAGGTCGAAGTTGAACGCCTGCCCGAGACTCTCCGGCCGGGCGTACAGCGGCACGCGGGAGCTGTCGACCCACGCTTCGGCGACCGCGGTACGAGGCGGGTCGTACTCGTCGAAGACGTGACGCCACTCGGCGTAGATGTCGTGCACATCATCGCGATCGAACAGCGGATGCTGGCCGTCCACCGGGATGAGTGCGAGCTCATCGCGACTGGGCAGGGGCTCGGTCAGGTCCTTGGTCAGCATGTGCGCGACGTCGATGCGGAACCCGTCGACACCGCGGTCGGCCCAGAACCGCAGAGTGCGCACGAAGTCCGCCCGCACGTCGGCCCGATCCCAGTTGAGATCGGGCTGCTCGACGGCGAACGTGTGCAGGTACCACTGGCCGTCGCCGGCCGGTGCCCAAGCTGGCCCACCGAACATCGACACCCAGTCCGTCGGCGGCTCGGCGCCCTGCGGCCCGGCGCCGTCGCGGAAGATGTACCGCTCCCGCGCGTCCGAGCCTCGTCCGGCGGCGAGCGCCTCCTGGAACCAGGGATGACGGTCGGAGGTGTGGTTGGGCACGATGTCGACGACCACGCGGATGCCGCGCTCGTGCAGCGCCGCGATGAGCTCGTCCATGTCCTCGAGCGTCCCCAGCCGCGGGTCGACGTTGCGGTAGTCGGCCACGTCATACCCGCCGTCCGCGAGGGGCGACGGGTAGAACGGGCTCAGCCAGACCGCGTCGATCCCCAGGCCCGCGAGGTAGTCGACGCGGGAGAGGATGCCGCGCAGATCGCCGATGCCGTCCCCGTCGGAGTCGGCGAAGCTGCGCGGATAGACCTGGTAGACGACGGCGTGCCGCCACCAGTCTCGTTCGGAGGCCGTCACCCCTTCACAGCACCCTGCGTCACACCCTCCACGACCCACCGCTGCGTGAACAGGTACACGATGATCGCGGGGGCCATCGCCATCAGATACGACGCGAACGACACGTTGTAGTTGTTGCTGAACTGCGTCTGGAAGATGTTCTGCACCACCGGCAGGGTCTGCGCGCCCGGGTCGGAGATGATCAGCGACGGCATCATGAAGTCATTCCACGACGCGAGGAACGCGAAGATGCCGACCGTCGCGCTCATCGGCGCCAGCAGCGGGAAGATCAGCTGCCAGAACGTCTGCCACGTGGAGGCGCCGTCGATGCGGGCGCTCTCTTCGAGCTCGGCGGGGATCGACCGCAGGAACGCCGTGAACAGCAGGATGCTGAAACTCAGCTGGAACATGATGTGCAGGATCGTCACCCCCGCGGGGTTGTCCAGCCCGGTCAGTCCGGTCAGCTGGATCTGCGGCAGCGCGACGACGGGGAACGGCAGGAACATCGCCGCGAGCAGGTAGTAGAAGGAGTAGCGGAAGAACTTGCGGTCCCAGTTGCGCGAGATGGCGAACGAGGCCCATGCCGCCAGCAGCACCGTCCCCGCCACGCTGAACGCCGTCACCAGCACCGAGATCATGAACGCCCGGGGGAAGTCCGTCAGCTCCCACGCGGTGACGAAGCCGTCGATGCTGAACGGCGCCGGTAGCGAGAACGCATTGCCGTCGACGGCTTGCGACTGCGTCTTGAACGCCATCGACACCGTGACGTACAGCGGGATGAGCACCGTGACGGCGCAGAGCATGAGGATGATGGTGCCCGGCCAGTTGACCCGCTCCATCCGGAAGCGGGCCGCGGGGCGCTTGCGCGGCGCATCGCCGTCGAGCACCCGCTCGGCATTGACGTCTTCGACGGTGAGGGCGATTTGCGTGGAGGACATCAGAACACGTTCCTTCCGCGAGTGAGGCGCAACTGCAGCAGCGAGAGCACGAGGGCGATGATGAAGAACAGCGTCGCGTTGGCCATCTGGTAGGCGTAGTCGCCGCCGGTGAACCCGGTGAAGATCGTCATCGCGATGCTGCGGGTGGCCGTTCCAGGTCCGCCGTTGGTGAGACCGACGATGATGTCGTAGACGTTCAGGAAGTTCTTGAAGCCGAGGATCACGTTGATGACGACGTACCCCGCGACCAGCGGCAGCGTGATGCGCCACAGTTGCTGGCGCTTCCCGGCGCCGTCGATGTCGGCCGCTTCGTACACCTCCGCCGGAATCGACAGCAGCCCGGCGATGTAGATGAGCAGCGTGCCGGGGATCGCCTGCCATGAGGCCACGATGACGATCGCGACCCAGGCGAGATCCGGGTTCGCGAGGATGCTCTGACTGAGCCAGCCGATCCCCCACGCCTCCCCGAGCGCGGTGACGGAGTTGGAGAAGAGGAAGTTGAAGACGTAGGCGATGATGATGCCGGAGATCACCATCGGGATGACGAAGATCGCCCGCAGTCCGGTCTTGAACCGGATGCGGGACGTCAACCCCACCGCGAGGAGGAACGCCACGACGTTCACGACGATCACCGTCACGATCGCGAAGAAGAACGTGAACAGGTAGCTCTGCAGGATCGCCGGGTCGCTGAACACCGCGATGTAGTTGATCAGTCCGATGAACTCCCAGTCACCGAAGCCGATCGAGTTGGTGAAGCTGAAGAAGATGCCGATGACCGCGGGCAGCGTGATCGCCAGCGTGAACAGGATGAGCGTGGGCAGCAGGAAGAGGTAGTAGACGCCCTCGACCTTTCGCCTCGTCCGTGGCGCGGCGACCGCACCCCGTTGCGTCTGCTTCGCCGCCACGGGCACCGGGGCAGCTGCCGGAATCGTTGCCATGATCGTGTCGTCCCTTCTGGGATCGGGCTACTGGCGCAGCGCCAGTCGTGCCCAGTCCGCGTCCATGACTCGCAGCGTCCGTTCGACGTCCGAGCCGGTCACGATGCCCTGCATGTAGTTGTCGGTGGGGATGGTCAGCGGAATCGCCTTGGAGGGACCCTGATAGAAGCGGGCGGAGTCGTAGTACTCCTTCATGCCGATGATCCGTTCGTCCTCCACCGGCGCCGCGTCCGTCGTGGTGCCGTAGCCCAGGAACGCGGCGTTGTACTCGTCCATCACGTCCTTCTGGAAGAGGTAGCTCAGGAAGTCCCGCGCCTCCTCCTTGTGCTCGGATGCCTCCGGGATCCATGCCGCGAGGTCGATGTTGACCCGCACCCGCAGGTCGTCCGGGTCGTCCGTCATCGGCAGCGGGAACGTGCCCAGCTGCATGTCGTCGTTGGTCTTGGCGATCTCGCCGAACGCCCACGGCCCCTGCAGGTACATCGCCGCCTCACCCTGCGCGAAGGCCAGGTTGCCGTCGCCGTATGCGCGACTGGCGGCATCCGGGTTGACGTAGTTCTCGGTGAGCTCGGTCATCCGCTCCACCGGGTCCACCAGGGTCGTCTGGAACGCCACGTCGGAGTCGGGGCCCACTTCGGTGCCGATCTCGTTCATCTGATCGAAGAAGTCGGCCACATCGACCGATCCGCCCACCGTGTAGTCGAACCAGCCCTGCCCGACGGTCCACGGGTCCTTGAACGTGGCGTAGAACGGCGTGATGCCGGCGGCGAGCAGTTCGTCGCACACCGCCTGCAGCTCGTCCCACGTCTGCGGCACCTCGAGCCCCTGCTGCTCGAAGATCTCCTGGTTGTAGATGACGGATGCCGCCATCACCGAATACGGCAGCACGCTGGTGCGCCCGGGGTATGTGGCGTACTGGTCGACGAGGTCCTGCACCTCGGGGAGGATGCGCTCGGCCTCCGGCATGTCGCTGAGGTCACTCAAGGCGCCCCGCTCCATGAAGCGCGCCATCTCCATGTTGTAGTTGAGCAGGCCGAGGTCGGGCGGGTTGCCGCGCAGGAATCCCGCCTGCAGGTTGGACGAGGTGTCGAAGACCACCCGCACGTCGTCCTGCGAGGCGTTGTACTCCGAGATCAACTCCCGGAAGTACGGGATCGCCTCGGGCTTGCTGAGGTGGAATCGCACCTCCGCCGGTCCGCTGCCCCCCGCGCAGGCGGCGAGAGTGGCGGCCACGGCGACGGTGGCAGTCGCGGCGACCGCACGCAGGCGGCCCCTTCGTGAACGCATCGAATCAGACATTCATCGTCCTCCCGCCGGCATCGTTGCTTGGCGTTTCTTCGCGCTTAGGAAGCGTTTTCGACATGGAAGCACAGAGGTCCGCCGAGGTCAACGGACCCGCACGCAACCGCTTCCGTCCCACTATCCTGTGGCGCATGGATGTGCCGCAGCCGGTCGTGAACATGGCCGACGTCGCGCAGCGCGCGGGCGTCGGGATGGCCACGGTGTCCCGTGCGCTCAGCGGCGCCTACGGCGTATCGGATACGACCAGGCGGCGCATCCGCGACATCGCCGAGGAGATGGGGTACGTCGTGCACCCCGAGGCATCCCGCCTCGCGCGCGGCGGGACCGGGCGGGTGGCGGTGCTCCTCCCCCACGCCTCGCGGTGGTTCTTCGGTGCCGTCATCGAGGGAATCGAGCGGGAGCTGCGACGCGCCGACGTGGACGTGCTGCTCTACCAGGTGCCGGATGCCGACGGGCGACACGGTTTCTTCCGCGACCTGCCGACCCGACGAAAAGTGGATGCCGTCATCGTCGTCGGCATGCCGGTGGACGACGACGAGCGGCGAGCGCTCGAGGCACTGCAAGTACAGGTCGTCTCGGTCAGCGGGCAGCTGACCACTTTCCCATTCGTCCGCATCGACGACATCGAGGCATCGCGTCAGGCGGCCGCCCACCTGCTGTCCCTCGGGCACCGGCGGATCGCGATGATCGAGGCGGTGCCGCCGTCGATCCCGGAGTGGTTCATCGACATCGGCCGCTCCGACGGCTTCCGCGCGACGCTGGCCGCCGCCGGCGCACCGCTGGACCCCGCACTGACCGTGCGCATCCCCTGGGACATCGAGGCTGCGGCCCTCGCGATGGGCGGCCTGCTGAGCCTGCCCGAGCCGCCCACCGCGGTGTTCGCCCACTCCGACGAGCTCGCGTTGGCCGCCATTCGCACAATCCGCCGCGCCGGGTTGCGTGTCCCCGAGGACATCTCCGTCATCGGCATCGACGACCATCCGCTCGCCGCCCTCACCGACCTGACCACGATCGCCCAACCGGCTGCCCACCAGGGTGCCACCGCAGCCCGCATGACCCTCGCCCTCCTCGCCGGCGAGCCGGTGGATCGGGCGGTGACGGTGCCGACCATGCTTGTTCCCCGCCGCAGCACCGCTGCGCCGAAGTGACGATGTCCGGGGCCGCAAGCAGGCGGGTGCGCGAAGTGCAACCCCTGCGAACACCCAGACAGAGTGAGGTAAAACCCTTAGAAGGAGATACGTACCGAACTCTCCCGTAGGAGGACCTGTGCCCGGCAATGCCACCGCTCGTTTCGACAACGTCGCGCTGCTCTCCGTTGCGAGCGTCCTTCCCGGTCGCGTAACGACCTCGGATGAGATCGAGGCCCGACTCGCGCCCTCGCTCAAGCGCCTGAAGCTCCGCAGCGGTCTGCTCAAGCGCGTCGCCGGTGTGCGAGAGCGCCGCAACTGGGCCGCGGGGGAAACCGTCGACCTCGCCACGATCACCGCGGGCCGCCGGGCCCTCGCCGAGGCAGGTGTCAGCCCCTCAGACGTCGGGCTCCTGATCAACACCTCGGTCACGCGCACGAACCTCGAGCCCTCCGTCGCGGTGGCGCTTCACCATGGCCTGGACCTGCCGAGTTCCGCCATCAACTTCGACATCGCCAACGCCTGCCTGGGCTTCATCAACGGCATGTCGCTCGCGGCGACGATGATCGACTCCGGCCAGATCCGCTACGCGATCGTGGTCGCCGGTGAGGACGCCGATGAGATCCAGGTCAACACGATCGAGCGCCTCCTGCAGACCGAGAGCGGTCGTGACGACTTCATGAGCGAGTTCGCGTCCCTCACGCTCGGCTCCGGTTCCGCCGCGGCCGTGCTGGGGCGCGCCGACGAGCACCCCGGTGGCCACCGCATCCTCGGCGGCGTGACGCGTGCCGCGACCCAGTTCCACCGGCTCTGCGTCGGCAGCGTCGACGGCATGTTCACCGACGCCAAGGCCCTCCTCAAGGGCGGCCTCGCGCTCGTCGTCGATGCGTGGAAGGAAGCGGCGAACGAGTGGGACTGGAAGTCGATGAACCGCTACGTCACGCACCAGGTCTCCTCGATCCACACCAACGCCATCGTGAAAGCGGTGGACCTCGATCACTCCCGCGTGCCGACCACGTTCCCCCGCTTCGGCAACATCGGCCCGGCATCCGTTCCCATCACCCTCGCCGAGGAGCAGTCGAGCCTGCGCAAGGGCGACCGGGTGCTGCTCATGGGCGTCGGCTCCGGGCTCAACACCGCCATGATGGAACTCGCCTGGTGAGCGACGCCGTCGGGCAGGCGCTCGCGGGGCTGCCTGGCCTCGACACCCACTGCAGCCGTACCCGGCTCGTGCTCGACCGGCGAACGGATGCCACGCACGAGTGGCACTACCTCGACAGCGGCGCCGAACTCGAGCGTCTCGGCGTCGACGTCGCCGGCACGATCCTCGCGGTGCACGGCAACCCGACCTGGTCGTATCTCTGGCGCGGCCTCGTCTCGGCTTCGCTGCGTGCGGCCGAGGAGGGGCAACCGGCCTGGCGTGTGATCGCCGTAGACCAGCTCGACATGGGCTTCTCGGCGCGCACCGGTGCACCCCGCCCCCTCGCGCAGCGCGTGCGCGACCTCGCCGACTTCACGGACTCGCTCGGCCTTCAGGGGCCGGTCGTCACCCTCGGCCACGACTGGGGCGGCGTGGTCTCGCTCGGCTGGGCGGTCGACCACCCCGCGCTCCTGGCCGGAGTCATCGCGCTCAACACCGCCGTGCACCACCCGGCCGACGAGCCGATCCCCGCCCCACTGCGCGTTGCCGGCACACGCGGTGTGCTCGCGGCATCCACCGTCGCCACCCCCGCGTTCCTCGAGACGACGCTGTCGCTGGCCCACCCCGCGCTCGACCCCGACGTGAAGGACGCCTACCGCGCGCCGTACCGCACCGCCGGCCGCCGGCAGGGCATCGGCGCCTTCGTCGCGGACATTCCGGTGGATGCCGCACACGAGAGCTTCGACGAACTGCAGCGCATCGCGTCGGGCGTCGCCGACCTCGACGTGCCGGCACTGCTGCTGTGGGGCCCGGCGGACCCGATCTTCAGCGACCGCTACCTCGACGACCTCGTCGACAGGATGCCGCACGCCGACGTGCACCGCTTCGAAGGCGCCGGCCACCTGATCGCCGAGGACCGACCGTACGCCGATGCGATCCTCACGTGGCTGGGCGACAACGCCGCGCGCCTGACCGGCGATGACGGCGAAGCGCCGGAGCCCGCCGACGACGACAGCCCCGCGGGCTTCAGCCCCTTGTGGGCCGCCCTCGACGGCCGCCGCGACGATGACGACGTCGCCATCATCGACATGGCCACCCGCGGCGGCGGCGAGCGCCGCGTCACCTGGCGGCAGCTCGATGACCGGGTGCGGTGCCTGGCCGCCGGCTTGGCGCGCATCGGGGTGCGCAAGGGCCAGCGCGTCTCGGTGCTCGTCCCGCCGGGGCCCACGCTCACCGCGGTGGTCTACGCGTGCCTGCGGATCGGCGCCGTCGTGGTCGTGGCCGACGCCGGGCTCGGGGTGCGCGGGCTTTCCCGCGCCGTGCGCGGCGCCTGGCCCGACGTCGTCATCGGCGAGCTGCCGGGCCTGGCCGCCGCTCGCGCGCTGGGGTGGCCCGGCATCCACATCTCCGTACCTCGGCTGCCGACGGCATCCGCCAAGCTCCTCGGCGTCTCCCACGACCTGTCCTCGGTCGCCGCTCTCGGGGCGGGGGCCCCGCTGCCGGACGCGCCGGCGCCCGACGACCCCGCCGCGATCCTCTTCACGTCCGGGTCGACCGGACCGGCGAAGGGCGTCGCCTACACACATCGCCAGCTCTCCGCGCTCCGCGACGTGCTCGCCGCCCACTTCGAGGTGACCGGCGACACCGGGCTGGTCACCGGTTTCGCGCCGTTCGCCCTGCTCGGCCCGGCGCTCGGCACCCGCTCGGCGACCCCCGACATGGACGTCTCCGCGCCCCGCACCCTCACAGCGCGAGCGGTGGCCGCCGCTGTGCGCGCCTCCGACGCCCGGATCGTGTTCCTTTCGCCCGCGGCAATCCTCAACGTCGTCGCGACGGCCGATGCGCTGTCGGACGACGATCGGCGCGCGCTCGCGCGGGTGCGCACGTTCCTCTCCACCGGTGCCCCGGTGGGCGAGTCGCTGCTGGCGGCCGCGGCCGAGCTCATGCCGAACGCCGAGCCGCATACCCCCTACGGCATGACCGAGTGCCTGCTCGTCACCGATGTGACCCTGGACGGCATCCGCGCGGTGGCGGATGCCGCCGACCGCGGCGTCTGCGTCGGGTCGCCGATCGGCACGAATCAGGTGCTGATCAGTGCACTGGATGCCGACGGACGCGCCACCGGCCCCCTGAGCGCGGAGCCCGGTGTGCTCGGGGAGGTCGTGGTGTCCGCGCCGCACCTGAAGACGTCGTACGACCGGCTCTGGCTGACCGACCGCCAGGCCGTCCTCGACACTCCCGCCGCCGGGCGGTGGCACCGCACCGGCGATGTCGGGCACCTCGACGCAGAGGGGCGGCTGTGGATCGAAGGCCGACTCCCCCACGTGCTGGCCACAGCGGACGGCCCGGTCGCTCCGGTCGGGCCCGAGCAGGACCTCGAGGGGTCCGACCAGGTGCGGCGTGCCGCGATCGTCGGCATCGGCCCACACCGGCTGCGGCAGGCGGTCGCCGTCGTCGAAACGGTTCCGGCCGTTGCCCGCCCCGGTCTTGCGTCGCCTGAGTTGACGGCGGACCTCCGGCAGCGCACAGACCTGCCTCTCGTTGCGGTGCTGACCGTGCCGCAACTGCCCACCGACATCCGTCACAACTCCAAGATCGACCGCACACGGCTGTCGGAGTGGGCCGAACGCACGCTCGCCGGCGGACGGATGGGCCGGCCGTGATCGTCGCGGTCACGGGAGCGTCCGGATACCTCGGGCGCGCGGTCGCCGCGGAGCTCGTCGCCGCGGGGCACGAGGTGCGGGCGTTGCAGCGACGTCCCAGTCGCGTCGACGGGGTCACCGACGTGCTCGGGTCCGTCACCGATCCGCAGGCCGTCGCCCGGGTGGTGGACGGTGCCGAGGGTGTCGTCCACCTGGCCGCCAAGGTCTCGCTGGCGGGTGACCCGGCCGAGTTCCACAAGGTCAACGTCGAGGGCACGCTCGCGTTGCTCGATGCGGCCGCGCACGCCGGGGCTTCCCGCTTCGTGCAGGTGTCCTCCCCCTCCGTGGCGCACACCGGCACTGCACTGGCCGGGGTCGGGGCCGAACCGGCATCCCCCGTCCACGCCCGCGGGGAATACGCGCGGACGAAGGCCGAGGCCGAGCTGATCGCCCTCGATCGCGATTCCCCCGGGATGCGGGTGGTGGCCGTTCGCCCCCACCTGGTCTGGGGGCCGGGCGACACCCAGCTGGTCGGCCGCATCGTCGACCGCGCGCGGCGGGGGCGCCTGCCGCTCCTCGACGGTGGGCGGGCGCTCATCGACTCCACCTACATCGACAACGCTGCCACCGGCATCGTGGCGGCCCTGCACCGCGCCGACGAGGCGCACGGCCGCGCGTTCGTCATCACGAACGGCGAACCGCGACCGGTCGGCGAACTGCTGGCGGGCATCTGCCTCGCGTCCGGCGTCACCCCGCCGCGGTGGAGCGTGCCGTCGGGCCTCGCCCGCGCCGCCGGGTCGCTCATCGAGCGGGCGTGGGCGCTGCGCCCCGGAGCGGACGAGCCCCCGATGACGCGGTTCCTGGCCGAGCAGCTGTCGACGGCGCACTGGTTCGACCAACGCGAGACGCGCCGTGCGCTCGCGTGGGCACCGTCGGTGAGCATCGACGAGGGCCTCCGTCGCCTTGCGGCGCACTCCGCGTCCTGACCGGCCTTGTTCCCCGCGACAGCGCCGCTAGGCTGGCGCCACCGAGCAGTTCCTGATCCCACATCCAAGGTGGTGATGGTGTGCCGTACTTCGTCATCGAGCGAACCTTCGACGATCCGATCCTGGTGCCTGTGGAGGCCGCAGGCGAGATCAACCTCATCAATGACGAGGAAGACGTGCGGTGGGTGTTCTCGTATCTCTCCCTCGACCGCACCAAGACGTACTGCCTCTATGAGGCGTCGTCGGCAGATGCGATCCGCGCGGCTGCGGAGCGGGCAGGACTTCCGGCCGACAGCGTGATCGAAGTCGCCGGGCGGGTCATGCCGACCGGACGGCTCGTCGCAGCGGAGGAACCGCGCCGCTAGAGCAGGCCCACGTCCCTCGCGTAGCGGACCGCATGGGCTCGGTTGGAGCTCGCGGTCTTCGTGAGGATGCTCCTCATGTGGTTGGCGACGGTGTGCTCGCTGAGGAACAGCCGCTCTGCGATCTCGCGATTGGTCAGCCCCTCGTCGATCAGGACGAGGATCTCGATCTCGCGGGGGGTCAGCCTGTCGGCACGTCCGCGCAACCTCGCATCGTGATCGACGACGCGCAGCACGCGTGCCCAGCCGGCGGCGGTGGCTTCGGCGCGGACGCGTTCCGCGAGCAGGCGTGCCTCTTTCGAGCGAGCGTCGCGCGAGACCAGCCATCGCGCCCTGGCCGTGCGGGTGTGCGACGCATGAAGCGCTGCGCCGACCCCGCCCTCCAGGGCAAGGGCGGCGTCGAAGGATGCACCCGGGTCGCCGACATCCAACAGCGCATCGACCTGTCCCAGGTACCGGTCGGCCGATCCGAAGCAGGAGACGAAGTACCCCGACATGAGGTTCAAGCCGCTGTACTCGGTGATCAGTGGTCGCAGCCGTGCCGCCGCGTCTCGATCCCCCAAGTGCACGACTGCTTCCGAAAGGAGCGCCAGAACGGCGGGCCACTCGGCCGATTCATGTGCCACCGGGGTGTCCCGGTCAAGAATCCAGGCCAGCATCCGCGCTGCGGGTCTCGTCATCTCGAACTCGGTGTATAGGCCGAGGAGCCCCGGACCCCAATGCTGTTGGGGTGATTCAGTCCCGGTGATGATTTCCCGCACGTGCCCGAGCTGGCCGAGTTCGCGCTTGATCATGTACAGCTGCTGCGCGGCGACGCTGGAGGAGGCATCCGAGCGGAACCCCGCCTCCGTCTTCGCCGCCCGCCGGTACGCACTCCTCGCCTCGTCTAGGCGACCGGCTACGAAGTGCCGGCCGTAGGCCACGCAGTCACGCCAGTAGTGCCAGTAGCTTCCCTCGTGAGCGGCGGCCGTCGTCAAGGCCGACTCCGCATCATCCAGCCCGGCAGGATCCCCCAGGAGATAGGCCGCAGCGGCTCCGTAGAAGGGAGCTGCGTACAGCCACTCGGCGAGGCCTCCGGACGTGCTCGCTCGCTCACCCCCGGTGGTCCAGATCTCGCCGGCGCGTTCGTAGGCCTCCTGCAGGATCTGGGGCCGGAAGCTGTGGAGATATCCTCGCCGCATCACCCGCAGCAACAACTCTTCGTCTCCCGTCGCCCGCGCCTGTTCGGTCGCCTCGGCCGCCAGCGCCAGCGCGTCGCCGGGGCGCCCCGACAGCGACATCGCCCGCGCGAGCGCGGCCCGCGCTTCGATCCGCTCCGCGCGAGAACCGGCCTCGGGGGCGAAATCCAAGGCGCGCGTCAGAAGTTCAGCCGCCCGCGCTCCGGGCAGCCCCGGCCGCCAGGCCGCCTCTTCGTATTCGATCGCGCCTCGCAGTCGATCGTTCGGGGCGCCGGATTCGCAGACCCGCTCCGCGAGTGAGCGTGCCCTGGCGAAGTCGGCTGCAAGCCGCCAGTGCTGTGCCGCCGACAGGAGCAGCTCGTCGCGGCGGGTCGGCAGCTCGCACAGGTCCGCCGCTCGCTCGAACAGGCGCGCGGCCTCCTCGTAGGCGATTCTCGATGCGGCGAGCTCTGCCGCCGCGGCGGTGTTCGCTATGGCCTGCTCCCGGAATCCCAGCGTGATGGCATGGGCGTAGTGATAGGCAAGGCGCTGCGTGACGCGGGCGGGCGTCGGCATGCGCTGCTCGAGCATCGCAGCCGCGCGAGCGTGCAGCGCCGGCCGTTCTCGCGCCGGGACGCCGTCGAGAATGGCCTGCCGCGCGATCGCGTGGGGGAAGCGCAGGTCCTCGCCGGGGCCATGGGGCACCTCCAGCAGCCCGGCCGCCAGGGCACGGTCAAGAGCGTCGAGCACGATGTCAGGCGGTTCACCGGAGACTGCGGACAGCTCATCCGGGACCACGTCCATACCCAGGATCGCGGCGCTCTCCAGCAGTCGCCGCTGTTCCGCATCGATGGAATGCAGCCTTGCGTACAAGAGATCGTTGATCGACTCCGGCAGCGTGATGGCCGTGACGCCGGGGTCGGTGATCTCACCGGCGTATCGCCATGCCTCGCGCAGCAGGAAGGGGTTCCCGCCCGTCAGAAAGCTCAGCCGCATCGCAACCTCGTGCATCTCGCCTTCGGGTGCCACCAGACGGGTACGCACATAGGCGAGCACGTCGTCCGCCGACATCGCGCGCAGCGAGATCTTGCGCACTCCTTCGAACGAGCTGAGGTTCGCAAGGACGCGATCCACGGTCACCGAGCGATCCGGGTGGGTCGATCGCACCCCGCCGAGCACCAGCACGGGACTGTCCTCCACTCCCACGATCAGCCTCGGCAACAGTCGCAACGCCGTCTCATCAGCCCAGTGCAGATCGTCCAGCACGAGCACAATCGAATGGCTCTGTGCAGCCTGACGGAGCAGATCCACGATCGCTGCCGCCAGCCGCAGCTGATCCGCCAGGTCTGCTTCCTGGGCAGCCGGGCTCGGTTTGTCCGGCGCGATGGCTCGCCGGATCAGCCGGCTGGAGGAATCCGCCGCGGTCGCGCCGCGAACCAGTTCGAGGAGTCTGCGCAGCGGGACATCGAGCGGTTCGAAGGGCGCACCGAACTCAGCGACGCAGGAACCGGCGAAGACGGCGGCCCCGCGCTCACTGAGCCGGGTCGCGGCTTCAGCGATGAGCCTGGTCTTGCCGATGCCCGGCTCCCCCGTGACGAACACCGAGTGAACGGATCCTCGGACCACGTCGGGCCAGACGGCGAGGATGGCATCCAACTCCGCTTCGCGCGCCACGAAGGGCGGGTGCTCGGAGCTGTGCCACGAACTCGGAAGTAGCGGCGGTTCCCACGCGCGCATGCGGCCAACCTATGCCCGTCACAGCATCGCGTCGACCCCCGCGCTGACTGCCCTGACCGTGCCACGAAATGGGCATTTCATGTCATGTGGGGGTCTTTCTCTCCGACGTAGCGTCGCTGGCACAACGTCGTGAACCCGCGCCGAGAGGAAGCTGATCGTGTCCGCCAGCTCTGAAGATCACACGGCATGGCAGCGGGCAAAGGCACCGGTGATCGGCACCGGAGCCGTAGCCGCGATCGTGATCGTCGCTGTCGGTGCAGCGGGGTGGTGGAGTCCTCGCGACGTGCAGGATGCCGCGAGCGTTGAGCTTGCCCTCGTGAGCCGATCGACCCTGCATGGGTTCTCGTTCCCGATCCAGCACTCGCCCAAACGTCTTACGGCTGTCCCGGCGAGCGCTGTCGTCGTCGACTCGCTGCTGGAGCCGTACCGGTTGACGAGAGAAGAGGTGCTCGCACTGTCACCCATCGACGCGACACGGGTGGATGCCGTCAGTCCCGATGCCACCCAGATCGCCCGCGCACTGAGCGAGGTCGCCAGCCGCGAGGTGAACGATGCGGTGGACTCGTTCGGTTACACGGTCGCCGTCGACTTCACCGTCGATGGGCTCACCGGGGAGCCCCTCCTGCTCACCTGGTCGCTCACCGGACCGGACGTCGGCGCGACCTGGCAAACGCCCCGCCTCGGAGTGCGGCTGGAGCCCACCACCGACGACGACAGCGGAAGTGCGGACATCTGGATACCGGACCTCACGTCACCCGGTGACTACACCGTGAAAGTGGCGATCGTCCGCGCGTCCGACGGGTCTGCGGTCACCAGCGGCGACCTCCATCTCCCGGCCGCGGATACCCCGCAGGAGTAGGCCATCGCCGGCAGCGGCGATCAGTGAGCTCGGCGTGAGGGACGGTGCGCGTTCATCCGCTCGTCGAGGGTGATGGCGGCATCGATGAGGGCCAGGTGCGTGAATGCCTGGGGGAAGTTGCCGATCTGTTCGCCGGTGGGGGCGATCTCCTCCGAGAACAGACCGAGGTGGTTGGCGTAGGTGAGCATCTTCTCGAACGTCAGCCGGGCATCGTCGAGCCGGTCCGCTCGCGCGAGGGCGTCGACGTAGAGGAAGGTGCACAGCGAGAAGGTGCCTTCGGAGCCCCGCAACCCGTCCGGTGAGGCGCTCGGGTCGTACCGGTAGACGAGGCTGTCGGAGACGAGCTCGGTCTCCATCGCGGCCAGCGTGTCCGTCCACATCGGGTCGTGCGGGGAGATGAATCCCACCTGCGTCATCTTGAGCAGCGAGGCGTCGAGCACCGTCTCGCCGTACTGCTGCACGAACGCTCGGCGCTCGGCGTTCCAGCCCTTGGCCATGATCTGGTTGTAGATGGCATCCCGCTGCTCGATCCACCGTGACAGCGGCGCCGGCCTGCCGTACTCCCCGGCGAGACGGATGGCGCGGTCGAAGGCGACCCAGCACATCAGACGCCCGTACGTGAAGTCCTTGCGACCACCCCGCGTCTCCCAGATCCCCTCTTCGGGCTGGTCCCAGTTGTCGGCGAGCCAGTCGAGCAGCTCGCCGACGGCGAGCCAGCCGGGTTGGCCCATCGGCACGCCGCTCTTATGGGCGTGCCACAGAGCGTCCATCGCCTCGCCGTAGATGTCCAGCTGCAGCTGCCCGGCCGCGTCGTTGCCGATGCGCACCGGGTACGACTTGCGGTACCCCTCCCAGTCTTCGAGCGTCTCCTCCGACAGGTGCGGGTCGCCGTCGATCCGGTACATGATGTTCAGCGGACCGGTGTCGCTGCCGGCATGCTCGGCCACCCGGTCGCGCAGCCAGCGGCCGAACGCGGCTGCCTCGTCGCGAAAGCCCATCCGCACCAGCGTGGTGACCGAGAACGACGCGTCCCGCACCCAGGTGAAGCGGTAGTCCCAATTGCGCTCCCCGCCGATCTGTTCCGGGAGCCCGGCCGTTGGCGCCGCCACGAGCCCGCCGGTCGGAGCGTAGGTGAGGAGTTTGAGGGTGATCGCCGAGCGCTCCAGCTCTTCGCGCCATCGACCCGTGTAGGCGGACTGGCCGATCCAGTCCTGCCAGTAGTGGGCGGTGTCATCGAACAGCCGCTCGGCCTCGGCGACCGGAACCGCGCGGGGCGGGGCGCCGCTGTTCATCTCGAGCACGAGGCCCCGCATCTGCCCCTCCGTGAGGCTCACCGAGACGCGCAGATCACCCGCCTCGGACGACTCAGCCTTCCCGAGTCGTTCCAGGTCGGGGTCGCGGATGAGGCTCACAGTCAGGGTCGTCTCCCCGGCGGTGTAGGTCGCGCCGTCCGCGCTGACGGCGACTTCGTGCGCCTGGCGGCCATAGTCGAAGCGTGGGGCGATTTCGATATCGAACACGATCTCCCCGCGCACGCAGCGCACTTCTCGAACGAGGCGGTGTCGTGCACTGGCCGTGTCCGAGGCCACCGGCATGAAGTCGATGACCTCACCCACGCCGTTCTCGGTGAGGAAGCGGGTGATGAGGATCGCAGTGTCCGGAAAGTAGAGCTGTTTCGTCTGGAAGGCCTCCGCGCGCGGACGCACGCTGAGGTGCCCACCGCGGGCGTGATCCAGCAACGCCCCGAAGATGCTCGGCGAGTCGAACCGCGGGCTGCAGAACCAGTCGATGGTGCCGTCCGTCGCGACGAGCGCGGAGGTCTGCAGGTCACCGATCAAGCCGTGATCGGCGATCAGCGGGTATTCGTTCATGGTCAGGCCTCCATCCGTTTCCGCACACCGGCTCTCGGCATGCGCGGCGGTCAACGTTGACTCGCCGAAGCCTCGGTTGCTGCCGGCACTGCGCCTCGCCCGGGCAGGAACGCGGCCACGACGACGCCCGCGACGGCCACCACCAGCAGAGGCACCATGGCCAGCCCGTACCCCTCGCCCGGACCACTCGCGTTCAGGGCCAGCACCGTGGCCACGATCGCCGTCCCGAAGCTGGATCCCAGGTTGGAGACGCTGCGTGAAAGCCCGGAGATCTCTCCCTGCTGCTCCTCGGGGAACGCGGATTGCACCACGTTGACGCTGGGCGTGAGCGTCAGACCGAGGCCGAGCCCGATCGCCAGCAGCCCGGGTGCGTATGCCCAGGCGCCGGGAACCGCGGCGACCAGCAGCAGGAGCAACAAGCCGACACCGGTGATGACGA
The DNA here is from genome assembly GCF_030246865.1 of Microbacterium sp. zg-B96. NCBI lineage: Bacteria > Bacillati > Actinomycetota > Actinomycetes > Micrococcales > Microbacteriaceae > Microbacterium > Microbacterium sp. zg-B96. The sequence goes on from NZ_CP126738.1 coordinate 2,251,148, forward strand.
ACCCGACGACGACCATCGAACGCTGCGTGAACCGTTGCACCAGCGCGCTCGCCGACAGCGATGACACCAGGATGCCGACCGTCGCGGCGCTGAAGATGACGCCGGTCTCGATCGCGTCGTATTGGCGGACGACCTGCAGCTGGCTGGCCACGAGCATGGACGTTCCCATCAGCAGCAGCCACTGGAAGTTCTGGGTCACCAGCCCCAGGTTGGAGACGCGATTGCGGAACAGCGCCGTCGACAGAAGCGGTTCTCGGCCGGCGCGCTCCAGGCGCCGCACCCACACGAAGAAGAGCGCGATCACACCCGCACCGGCCAGCATCAAGCCAAGCGAGAGAAGCAGATGGGTGTCGGCGGCCAGGATGCCGAGCACGAACACGATCAGGCCGAGCCCCGAGAGAATGGCGCCCACGAGGTCGTACGGCCGACCCCGGTCGGCGGCGCGCGGGTCCTTGAGCCGGATGGACAGGATCAGGATGATCACGATGATCAGCGCCTGGAAGATGAACGCTGCCCGCCAGCTGATGGCTGCCGTGATCCACCCGCCGATCAGCGGTCCCGTCGCAGCACCGACACCGCCGGCGGCGCTGACGACGCCGAATGCCCGTACCCGCGCGGCCGTCCCGGTCCAGTACATGGTCACCAGGATGTAGACCGGCGGGATGAGCAGCGCCGTCCCCGCGCCCTCCAGGATCGAGTTGCCCAGGATCAGCACACCGAGACCGGGTGACAACGCGCTGACGATGGCGCCGACGCCGTATACCGCGAGCCCCAGGATGAAGCAGAACTTTCGTCCGAACAGGTCGGTCAGCTTGCCGAAGGGGATCATCAGCGCCGCCATCACCAGCAGGAACAGCGTGATCGAGACCTGGATGCCCTGCACCGTGGTGTCGAGGTCGCGGCTCATGTCGTTGAGCATCACGTTCATGTTCGACCCGGCGAACGAGCAGATGAACTGTGCAAGAGCCAGGGGCAGCAACGCCCCGCCCGCGGCTGGCGCTGCCTGCGTTCCGGCGGGCGAAGACACCGCCCTACCCCGCTCCGACTTCGTGCATGGTGCTCCACCCGTCTGGCGACGCTCGATGGTACCGCCGCGTCTGCCGCGTGAACAGACGGCCGCTGGATCGTGCGGGGTCACGCCGGTCAGGGCTCTGCGTGGCCGAGATCCTTGCTCGTCGCAACCGGCGACTGACTGCCGGCGATGAGTGCGACAACGTCGTCGTCGACGTCACGAGAAACGGGCGGCAGCGATACTGCTCCGTCCGTTGCGCCAATCGCGACGGTGTGCGCCGGCACCGAGCCCGCAACGCTCTCCTCCCTGCCTAGCCGGAAGGCTCAGCTGCTGGGCTTCTTCTTGTTCTGCACCTGCAGGCCGCCGCTCGGTCGAGGCTCGATGATGAAGAGGCCGGTCGCCCGCATCAAGTCGGAAAGTCTCGCGTAGCCCAGTTCCGGGAGTCGAAGTCCGGCTGCTGCTTCCGCATGAGCGAACCAACGGTCGAGAGGTGCGCCAGCCTTCCTCTCCGGATGCCGTGGTGACGCTTGCACGCAGGCCGGCCACGAGCTTGGTGTTGCTGCGCAGCACCGCGCCGCCGGTCCGTGCGAGTGGCGCCGCTGCAGGCTCGGCCGCCGCAGTACTGGTTGCGACGACGCCCGGCGAGTAGCATCCAGCCAGATCCGATCTCGTCGACGTAGCGAGTGGGGCGATGAAGACGGCAGAAGCTGAGTCCGGCTGAGAGGTCGTCGATGCCCAGAAGCTCCGCCCCTGCGATCATCCGGTGGTCACCCGTCGGCAGAATGCTCAGCGACCTCATCGCCGGCCCCGACGCTGAGGTCGACGACGTCGACCCGAATGAGCTGGCCCGATTCGCGCGATTCACCGGGGGCGTTGCGAGCCCGCTCATCCTGCTGGAGGAGTTGGCAACGGCGACGGCGGATGCCGAAGCGGGCGATGCCCACGCCGCCCGCCGGGTCTCAGAGATCCTGCTGCACGTCACCCGCACGGGGATGCCGCCCGAGCAGCCGGAGCCCATCGACGGCGGATGCTGCGCGCCATGTCGCGAGCAGCGGTCGTCCGACTCGCGGTCGGGCGGAGCGTCAGCGGAGGACCGACAGCCCCACCTCGTCGATCCGGATGCCACCGACGTGGACCGCGAACCGGATCCGGGTGATGCGATCGACGCGGTCGCGATGTCGGAATTGCTCGTCGGAGTGGCGACCCTCGCGGCGGACGGCGCGCTGGGCCCGCGACTGGATGCCGGGCGGGCAATGGATGCCGTGATGTCGCTCGCCACGAACGCCGCGCTCGCGGCGGCTCTCGTCGATGCCCACCGCACGGAGGGCGGCGCGGGAGCGGCGCGCCTCTTGCAGCGACTCACCGATGCGGGCACGTTGCCCTGGATCGGTGACATGCCGGCCCCGCAGATGCTCATGGGCGGCCAGATGCCCGGCATGCCGGGTCTGCCAGGGATGCCCGGCATGCCTGGCGTGCCGGGGATACCCGGCGTACCAGGGACCCCCGGACTGCCCGGCCTGCCCAAGGGCCCGGGGACGATCGTCGACGCCTGGCTCGCGGCGCTCCTCGGCCGATTCAAGAACCCGAAGAAGTGGGATCCCAACGACTGGGGACCATGGTGGCCGTGGTGGTGGGAGCGCCCCAACTACATCGATCCGAAGGTGACGGCGTTCATCGCCTGCCTCGTCGCGGCGCGGCGGCTGCTGCGCGCTCTCGAGGAGCCGCCGCCCGCGGCGCCCGCCACCGGTGCGGTGTGGAACACCGGCATCTCGGGCGTCACCCTCACAGGTCCCTGCGCGGGTGAGACGCTCACTATCCGCGGGTCGGGGTTCGGAACCTCGCAACCGCCGAACACGGTGCTGCTCCTCCCGACCCTCGACGGATGCCGGGCCGTCGCCGCCGCCTCCTGGAGCGACACCCGCATCACCGCGGTGCTGCCCGCACGAGTGGCATCCGGACCGGTCGGCTTCGGCGACAAGGCGTACATCGACGCCTACAACGCGTGGGTCGACCGCATGAATCAGATCATCGGCCAGCTGAACGCCCTGAAGTGCCGCCCGGTCAAGCGCCAGCGGCTCGCCCCGTTTGGCGTCTGCCCGCCCGCCTCCGTGATCACCGCCATCGCGGCGGGCGAGGCCGAGATCGTGACGTTCACCGCGAACGGCGTCGGGGCGGAGCTGCTTGAGGACGGCGAGACCCTCACGCTGCGCTGGAGCGTTCGCAACGCATCGTCGGTCACCATCACGCGCGACACGTCGGGTGCCCCGGCGTTCGCCGCGGGCGCCGCGAGCATGACGAGCACGAACCTGACCGGCATCCATGCCTTCGGCCCCATCGACCACAGCGGCCCGTCCGAGTGGCGCTACACGATCCGTGTGGCCGGGGCCTGCGGCGGGACGATGACGCGCACCGTTCGGGTGTTCACCGTGAAGGCCCCGCTGCTGCGTATCGAAGCGCTGCAGATCACCCAATCGCTGCAGAATGCCGGGCACACCATCGAGATGGTGGAGAGCAAACCCACGGTCGTGCGCGCGCTCATCCGGCACGGCTTGGCGGGGTGGGGCGGCGATGTCGTGCCGCGAGTGACGGGGCGGGTGCGCATGTACCGCGACGGGCGGTGGTCGGGGTGGATCGACCCCGCACCGGCGGGCATACGCCCCATGCAGGCCACCCCCGGCACGTTCATCACGGTCCCCGCCGCGCCCTCGTTCAACACGACGACCGACACGCTCAACTTCATGCTCCCGACCGGCTGGGCCGCCGGCACGGCGCGCTACCAGGTCGAAGTCCGTGTCGCCGGTTTCGGCGCCGTGGGGGCTTACGGCGGCGAGGCGGAAACCGTGACCAGGAACTCCGCGACCGTGACGTACCAGCGGCGGCGCACCCTGCAGTTCCGCTACGTGCGGGTCAACTGGAATGGCGCCGGTGCCCCCACCCCCGCCGTATGCGAGGACACGATCCGGGGCGCGATCGGCCTGCTGCCGACGCCCACCGCGGGCATCGCACCCGTTCCGGGGCTGGGCACCGAGGTGCGCTCGTCGGGGCCCGATGAGAAGACGCAGGTCGCGCCCGAGCGTCGCGACATGCTCGACGACTACGACGATCTCCACAACTGCTCCTTCTGGGAGGAGATCACGGAGTGGGCGGGATCCGACTGTCCCGACGACGACGGTGCGATCTGGGTGCTCATCCCCGGCGATGACCGCCGCGGTGCGGCCTACGGCACCCCGAGCAACGTCTGTTACACGCCACCGAGGAACGGCCCCTATGCCGCCCACGAGATCGCACACTGCCTGGACCAGCAGCACGTCCGGCTTCCGGCGTCTGGCACCGGCGCGCCGGAAGGCGGTGATGCGGCATCCGCGTGGCCCAACAATGCGATGCAGCTCGATGTGCCGTTCGACACCGCCGGCACGGCGGGCAGCGCGGCGGGAGGAGACACCCCGCGTGCGCTCGCCATCACACCGGGCATCGGGGTGGCCGATCTCATGAGCTACTGGGGCACCCCCAATAACACCTGGCCGGTCCCCGCGCGCTGGACGCGGCTGTGGAATGAGATCGGAGGCTGACGTCATGAGGGTGCCCGAAGACACACGCCGCCGTGAGCACCTGCTCATCCGGGGGCGGCTCACGCGCAGCGACGAGTTCTTCCCCCGGCGGTGCGGATCGACCACGTTCATCCATCGGTGGCCCGAGGCCCTGCAGCCCGCCCACCGCAACGGCGAGGTCGTCGCCGAGACCGTGGATGCCGACGGCCGAGTGCTACGGACCGAGATGCCCAACATCGTGAGCGAACAGGTCTGCGCACCGATCGACTCGTGGCGCGTGCGTGTGTACGTCGACCTGGATGCCGAAGCGGTAGAGGTGCGGCTGCGCCGCGGTGATCGGGTGCTGTGGTCCACGGCGATCGGAGAGGCACCCGACGTCTCGGTCGAGCTCGCCTCACCGCCGGTCCGCGGGGAGGCGAAGGAGGGGCAGGGCTTTCCCGGCGGCGAGCCGGCCGTACTGACGATCGACCCCACCCGCGCCGCACTCGAGGAGGCGTCGTACGTCAAAGTGCTCTACCGCTGGGGCGAGCGCGGATTCCACGTGGCCTGGGCCGGCCCGGCACGCGAGAAGATCTCCATTCCCGCCGACCGGCTCCCCGGCGGCGAGCGCTGCGAGTTCTTCGTCATCTACTCCGACGGGGTGCGCTCCGCCGTGGCCCACACCGAGCCGATCGAGGTACGCCCGATCGGACCCGTCATCACGATGGTGTCCCCCGCCGAGCGGGAGAAGCTGACGGTGGGGACACCGGTCGAGCTGGACTGCCTCGTGCAGCATCCCGAGCAGCCGGCGGAGCCGGGGCGCGAGCCGGAGCGGACGCAGTGGTTCGTCGACGGCGAGCGAGTCGGCTTCGGAACCGCGGCCTCGGCCGGGCTTCTGACGGAAGGCGAGCATCGCGTGGAGGTGCGGTACACGCCGGTGAATGGCGAGGAGGTCAGGGCGGCGCGCGACGTCGTCGTCGCACCGACGGCAGAACCGCCCGCTGGCGAGTGGCCCGATCACGACCCCTTCGCCGACGACCGCGGTGGGCGGTTTATCGAGGACGACCCGCAGGGCGGCTCATCTGGAACGTAGTCAGCCGCTCGGCACTGGTTGCCGGCATCCCCCTGACCGCACCGCCTCCGCGACCAGCGCAGCGTTGACCGGGCGACCCGGATCAGCCCGCGTGCCCGTCAGCCGCCGCGGCGCCGAGCGCAGCGGTGACGAGATGGGTCAGATCGACCGAGAAGGTCGGCCGCGCGGTGATGTCGCTCGGCTGGGGCGGGGGCATGTCATCCCGCCGGTGGCCCGTCGCACGGCGACCGGGGGCCACCGCGCGAGATGCCGGAGCCAGCGAGCCGGCGGTCGACCTACTCATCGCCATCGAACAGCCCGCCGTCGAGGATGCGGTTGTAGCGCAGGCGCAGGGCACGTTCCGTGCTGGCTGCCAGGCCCGCCACGACCAGCGCGATGTTCAGCCACGCCGGCAGGCGGACGGGGCTGACGAACGTGCCCATGCGCTCCGCGATCAGCGGGAACTGCGTGATGGTCTCGACGAGTTGGGGCACGGCGAGCAAAAGGGCTACGACGAGCACGATCATCGAGGTGGCGCTGATCGCGTGACTGAGCGCCGGAGCCGTCCGTTCCAGACGCGCCCGCCTGCCCTCGGCGGAGGCCGGGTCGGGCGTCAGCTGCCGTTCGGAGCCGTCGGCCGCGACGTAGTGCGCGCGCCGCAGCCCGAAGCCGCTGGTCTCCACCTCGATGCGTCCACCCGGCACCGGGAACGCCCCGGGGAGCCGTGACCGACCGGCGTGACGACCGTCGCGGTAGAGGTCGGCCCACACGATGCCGTCGTCGTCTCCCCCGTGCCGCACGTCGACCGACCACGTCCCGAGCCGACCGCTGGGGTCGACGAGGCGGAGATGAAAGAGCGAGCGGCTGAACGACTGCCACCAGCGAAAGCGCGGCAGCGGGTGCCCGTCGCCGGCGGCGGAAGGGCCCGAGGGGCGCTGCGTGCCGCCCAAGGCCATTCCGCCCGCCGGCGGCTCGTCGAATTGCGAAGCCATCGCCGGGTCACACCCCGACGACGTAGGTGAGCGCGAGCCAGAAACCGACCGTGGTCACCGTCGTCCAGAGGACGATCGCGACGGCCTGCCAGAGCAGCACCCACGCCTTTGAGCTCCCCGCGGCGACGAGTATCGCCGAGGTGAACTGGGTGGGGATCGCGAAGGGACCGAGGATGCTCGCACCCGGCACGCCGAAGCGGACGAGCCACGTCTTGACGCGCTGGCGCCCCTTCGATTCCGGCTTGGCGGATGCCGGCGGCTCGATGACCGCGGCGTCCCCCACGTCCTCGAGACCGGCGAGCGACGAAGCGCCCACGCTCGCGCCGACCCGCGCTCTGCTGCGGTTGACGACGGCGGTGCGTGCCTGCGACGTGAGCAGCACGATGATCAGCACGGTCAGGAAGTTTCCCGCAATCGCGGCCGCTGCCGCGGCGACCGGGTGCATCCCGCCGATCATGCCGATCACCGCCCCCACCTCCCCCTCGACCAGCGGGATCGCGGCGGCGAGCGTGACGACGAGAGGTTTGACGAGCTCGGGCACCTGGGCGGCGAGCTCTTGCAGGTTCAGGATGAGTTCTTGCACGAAGTTCATGACATTTCCATTTCTGTTGTGGTGGGCGGAGAGTAAGGAGATCCCCTGTTCTCAGAACAGGGTCAAATCGTCGGATCGTGCGGCTGTCAGCACTCGCTCCTGCGCGAGCATGCCGGCGCGGGAGAGCACGTCGATCTGCGCGGGGTTGTACAGCTCCCCCACCGCCTCGACGAAGGTCTGCCGTGTCACGCGCGCGCTGTGGGACGCATGCCCTGCGGGGTCGTAGAGCCACGGATAGTCGATGAGGTTCTGCGCCAGGGTCGGCGCGAGCCGCTCGGCGAGCCGCTGGCGGGTCGCCTCGTCGGCGTCGGCCGGCAGGGCGGTGATCTCATCGCCGACCGCGCCGGTCGCGGCATCCACTTCGACCATGCGGCGCAGATCCGCCATCGCCTCCTGGTCGTAGAGCCGGCTATAGATGTGGAGGATCGAGCTGTCGGCCTCGGAGAGGTGCGCCGCAACCGACGCGAACCCGGCGGGGGCATCGGCGGGGGCGTCATCACGCAGGATCTCGGCGATGTCCGCGCGTGCCTGCTGCAGGCGCTCGATGTGGGCCGCGAGCTCCGCATCCAGCGCCCGCAACGCGACGGGCATCCTCTCGTCGCCCGAACCCACGGGACCCACTTGAGAGAGGGGGATGCCGAGCTGCACCAACCGACGGATGCGCAGCAGCCGCACGAGGTGCCGCACCCCGTACTGCTTGTAGCCGTTGTAGCGGCGTTCGGGCTCGTCGAGCAGGCCGAGCCGGTGGTAGTGCCGGATCGTGTTGACGGTCGTGCCCGCCAGGTCGGCGAGCTCGCGGGTGCTCCACGCCATGGCTCGCTCCTACTGTGCGATGCCGGCGCCGCGTGCGCCCGACGCGCCCAGCAGGATGCCTGCGAGGGCCGCGGCCAGGCTGACCGCACCCGCGTACCGGGTGTCCGGTTGGTCGGAGACGGCCGGCTGCCGGGTCAATCCGCGCGGCGGCGCGACGGGGGGTGCGGCGGTCGCGGCGGTCCGTGGTGCGGACAATTGCGTGGTCATCAGGGGTCCTTTCTCGGATGGTCCCGTCAGGCTCGCAGTTGCGACCTCCCCATCGCGTCGGTAGCCGTCCCTACGTACGCCCGTCGGCATGCGCTGACGGGGTTATTCGCGTCGGTGACAATCACCTAGTACGGTGGCGAACACCCGAAGGGAGCCCCAGTGACGCATCTTCTCGGCCGGCACGCCGAGCGCGAAGCGGTCGAAAAGCTCCTCACGCGGGCACGAAGCGGGCACAGCGGAGCGCTCGTGCTGCACGGTGAGGCCGGCATCGGAAAGACCGCGCTGCTTGACCACGCCCGTGCGGCTGCGGCGGCGTCCGGGTTCCGCGTGGAGATCTCGGTCGGTGTGGAGTCGGAGTCGCAGTTCGCGTTCGCCGGCCTGCACCAGTTGTGCGCGTCGCTGCTGCATCACGCGAGTGCCCTGCCCGAACCGCAGCAGACGGCGCTGGGGGTGGCGTTGGGGCAGCAGGCGGGCGACCCTCCCGACCGCTTTCTCGTCGGGCTCGCGACCCTCAACCTGCTGGCCGAGGTGGCCGAGCGGGCACCGCTGCTGTGTCTCGTCGACGACGCGCAGTGGCTCGACGACGCATCCGCGCAGGTGCTCGCGTTCGTGGCGCGACGGGTGTCAGCCGAGCGGATCGCGCTCCTGTTCGCGGTGCGCGACGCCGCGCGGGAGGATGCCGCAGCCGAGCCGGCGGCGCTGGCCGACTTGCCGCAGCTGCGCCTCGACGCTCTCTCCGAGGCGCATGCGCGGGAACTGCTGACGTCGGGGCTGCCCGCTCCGCTCGACGAGAGGGTATTCGAGCGGATCATCGCCGAGTCATACGGCAATCCGCTTGCGCTGGTCGAATTGCCACTCAGTGCGGCGGCCGCACAGCTGGCCGGCGGATACGAGGTGCCGAGCGCTCTGGATGTGCCGCGCCGCGTCGAAGAGAGCTTCCGCCGCCGATCCCGCAGCCTGCCCGCCGACACCCAGCTGCTGCTGCTCGCCGCGGCAGCGGACCCCACCGGAGACGCGGCGCTGCTGTGCCGCGTGTCGGCGCAGCTCGGCGTCGCTGAAGACGCCCTCGCACCTGCCGAGGCCGCCGGGCTGCTGGTTGTCGACAATCGGGTCACCTTCCGGCATCCGCTCGTACGCTCGGCCGTCTATCGTGATGCGCCGCCGTCCGACGTGCGTCGCGCGCACGACGCCCTGGCGGCCGCCACCGACCCCGACACCGACCCCGACCGCCGCGCCTGGCACCGCGCCCAGGCGGTGCAGGGCACCGATGAGGATGCCGCCGCCGAGCTGGAGCGGTCGGCGGGTCGCGCACGTGCCCGCGGCGGGCTGGCCGCATCGGCGGCGTTCATGCAGCAGGCGGCGACGCTTACTCCGGAGCCGGGCGCGCGGGCGCGCCGCGCGCTGGAAGCTGCGCACACCAAGCACGAGGCCGGCGCGTCCGAAGCGGCATCCGAACTGCTGGCGATGGCCGCCGCAGGGCCGCTCGACGCGCTGCAGCAGGCCCGCCTGGAGTTGCTGCGCGCTCGGATCGCGTACCATGTCGCACGCGACGGTGAGGGGCCGGTGATGCTGTTGAAGGCGGCCGAAAGCCTCGCCCGGCTGCACCCGGCACTGGCCCGCGAAACCTACCTGGACGCCATCGACGCCGCGATCAGCACCGGCGTGCCCGGGACTGGCTCCGCGGTGCGGGCAGTGGCTGAGGCCGCCCGCAGCGCACCCGCCCCGCCCGGGTCACCACGACCGGCGGATCTGCTGCTCGACGGGCTGGTGACCACGTTCACCCGGGGGCACGCGGCGGGCGTGCCGGAGTTGCGGCAGGCGCTGGCCGCATTCTGCGACGGCGTAAGCGGTGACCCGGCGACCGACGCAGACATCCGCCGCTGGGGATGGCTCGCGGCACGGACGGCGATGACGGTCTTCGACGAGGACCTCTTCTTCACGCTCGGCGCGCACCATATGCGGTCGGCCCGTGAAGCCGGCGCGCTGGCCACACTCCCCGCGGCTCTCCTCGTCCAGTCCGTCATGCTCGTGCTCTCCGGTGAGTTCACCCGGGCGGCCGAGCAGACCGAGGCCGCAGCGGCCACCAAGGCCGGACTCCACCTCCACACGCGCCTCATCCTGGCTGCGTGGCGCGGCCAAGCCGAAGAGGCCGCGGAGATCACCTCAATGATCGGCCAGGCGGGCCCCGCCCGCGGGCGCAGCGCCGAGATGACCATTGCCGGGTACGCCTTGGCGGTGTTGCACAACGGTTCGGGCGACTACGCGGCGGCACAGAGCGCCGCGGCACGCGGCATCGAATCCGAAGGCCTGAAGTTCAACAACCTCATCTACTCCGAGCTCATCGAGGCGGCCAGCCGTTCCGGCCAGCCCGAGAGCGCGACCGAAGCACTCGCAGAGCTCACCGCACGAGCGAACGCCGCCGGCACCCCCTGGGCCCTCGGACTGGCCGCCCGCTCGCAAGCGTTGACCACCCCTGGGCCGGTTGCCGAGGACCACTACCGCGAGGCGATCGACCACCTCGCGCGCAGCCGCATGGCGGCCCACCTGGCCCGCACGCACCTCGTCTACGGCGAGTGGCTGCGTCGCGAGGGCCGGCGCCAGGACGCCCGCGAACAGCTGCGCACCGCCCACGACATGCTGACGACCATGGGGGCCGAGGCGTTCGCCCAACGCGCGGCCCGCGAGATGCGCGCCACCGGCGAGCATCCCCAGAAGCGCACCGCTCAGCCGACCGACGCCCTCACCGCCCAGGAGCTGCACATCGCCCGGCTGGTGGCGGCGGGCGCGACGTCGCGCGAGGTCGGCACGCAGCTGTTCCTCAGCCCGCGCACGATCGAGGCGCACCTGCGCAACATCTTCCGCAAGCTCGGCGTCACGTCCCGCCGGCAACTGCGCGACATGCCGCTTTCTTAACCCCGGATCCACACCCTCTTGACCCGGTGCCGAACAGGATGGGGTTCCCCGAAACACTTTGCTCTGACGGTGCATTGTGCGACCGATTCTGGACCATTCCTCGGTCCAGAACTCATCGCGGAAGCACGAGTCCGCAGCGTCGCGCTGCCCAATCGCTTCGTCATCCCGCCCGGGTGGGGACGTCGCTACGGGAAGGACGCCAAGCCTGTCCTGCCTGCACAAGCTTTCAATCCGTAGTCATCGCCGCGGCATTGATCCGTCCTTTATCGAACCGGTGCTTCGTGGCGACATCGCGGGCAGGACCGCATGGCGATGTCGCATTCGCGTGGCTTCGGCGTCCCCTGCCGCATTTGGACAATATGCTGACGATCGTGACAGACGACCAAATCGCCGTGGCCGTGATCGCAGGCCTGTCGGCCCTGGCCGTGGCCGTCGTCGGCCTAGTGGGAGCGCTCGCGTCACGCAACGAGCCCCGCGCTGCCAAGGAGCTCGCCGCTCTGAACACCATCCTCGAAAGGCTCCCCCCAGGCGAGGCCCGCGACGCGCTCGAAGACAGGCGGACACGCATAGCGGTTGCATACGGCGCGCGTCGCGAGCCCCTCGGCGTGTTCACGGTGGCGTACCTGTTCTTCTTCGGCGGCTATCTGCTCTCGTTGGTTTCTCTCCTCGTGGTAGGCGGAGATGCAGGAGCTTGGCAGTCTCTGGTCACCAGTTTGTTCGTCGGGCTCGTATTCACCGGCCTCGTCTTCGTGCTCATCGGCTTCGCGCTCTTCGTCGCCGGAATCGTGTTCAAGGTTCGCGACTGGCGACACGGACACAACCTGCAAATCTCGGCCGATGGCGCCTTGGCGCCGACCGCTGTAGACCTGCCAGACGCGGCCCATGGGCTTCCCCGTCAAGGGATCCCCGAGCGCCCGACGCGAGCAGCACAGGCGAGTTAGCGATCCATCTCCGCGCGATGCCCCGCGGCGAGCCATCGGGGACGACCTGCTGCGTCGTTTCAGTGCCTTAGTGGCTGTCGGCTGAGCAAGCCCTCGCGGCCCCTCCAACCCCAACGGCAGTACGCGGAAGCTGCGGGACCCGCAGTCGTGCCGAGGTCCCGTGGCGCATAACCATGACCCGATTTCCTGCGCCCCTGCGCAACATCTTCCGCAAGCTGGGCATCACGTCCCGCCGGCAGTTGCGCGACGTGCCGCTGTCCTGACCCGCTTTCGCGCCCCTCTTGACCCGGTGCCGGGAACAGGGGGTGGAGTGTCCTCTGCGTCGTCTTCGGCGGAAAGGGAGCATGCGGATGAGGGTCTTCATCATCGGAGCCACCGGGGCGGTCGGCGGTCTGCTGGCGCAAGAGCTTCGGGAGCGCGGCGACCACGTCTCGGGCCTCGTGCGCCGCGAGCAGCAGCGCGCCGAGCTCGCGGTCCGTGGCGTCGACGCGAGCGTCGGGGAGCTGGGCTCTCTGAGCGCTGACGACCTGGCATCCCTGCTGACGGGAATGGATGCCGTCGTCTACACCGCCGGCTCGAACGGCGGCGCCCGCGACGTCACGGTCGCGATCGACGGCGAAGGCGTGGTCACGGCACTGGACGCCGCGTCACTGGCCGGGGTGCCGCGCTTCGCGCTGGTATCGGTGCTGCCCGAGGCAGGCCGCGGGCAGAAGCTCAGCGCCGACGAGGAGTTCTACTTCGCGGTGAAGAAGCTCGTCGACGTCACCGTCAGCATGAGCGACCTCGACTGGCTGATCCTGCGGCCGTCGCTGCTCACCGACGACGCGGGCATCGGAACGGTCTCGCTCGGCCCGGCCCAGCCGCACGACGAGATCCCCCGCGCGGACGTCGCCGCCACCCTCGCGGAGCTCCTCCACGAGCCCCGGATCTCCCGGCAGATCCTCGAAGTCACCCAGGGTGCGACGCCGATCGCGCAGGCGGTTCGAGCTGCCCGCCCACGAGCCTTCTGCGGCGGCTTCTGATGGGCGACCCCCGCGCGCTTGACCCTGTGCCGACAACACGGTGTCCACTGGATGGGCCCCGCGGGCGCCGCCTCGGCCCCGCCCTCACGGCGTCATCGGACGCAGAAACACCTGGAGCATCTCAATGATCGAAGCTCACTCCCTGACCAAGCGCTACGGCGCGAAGACCGCCGTCGACAGCATCGACTTCACCGTCCGCCCGGGGGTGGTGACCGGGTTCCTCGGCCCGAATGGCGCGGGCAAGTCCACCACGATGCGCATGATCATGGGACTCGACCGCCCGTCGTCCGGTTCGGTCACGGTCAACGGCATGCCGTACGCCCGGCACCAGGCCCCGCTTCGGCAGGTGGGGGCGCTGCTGGATGCCAAGGCGGTGCATCCCGGGCGCAGCGCCCGCAGCCACCTGCTCGCGTTGGCCGCTACACATCGCATCGGCGCCCGACGTGTGGACGAGGTGATCGCCCTCACCGGGCTCGGCTCCGTCGCGCGTCAGCGGGTGGGCGGCTTCTCGCTGGGCATGGGCCAACGGCTCGGGCTCGCCGTGGCGCTGCTGGGAGATCCGGCGACCCTCATCCTCGACGAGCCGGTGAACGGGCTCGACCCCGAGGGCGTGGTGTGGGTGCGGCGGTTCGCGCGCAGTCTCGCTGCGGAGGGGCGCACCGTCTTCCTCTCTTCGCACTTGATGAGCGAGATGGCGCAGACGGCCGACCACCTCATCATCCTCGGCCGTGGACGCATCGTCGCCGACGCTCCGGTGAGCCACGTCCTCGCGCGCGCCGGGGGTGATGCGGTGCAGGTGCGCACACCCCAGGTCTCCGCCCTCCTGCCCCTACTGGACGCCGAGGGTGCGACCGTGGCACCGATCGAGCCCGACCTGCTGTCGGTCACCGGACTCACCGCGCCGCGCATCGCCGAGATCGCCGCCGCCGCAGGCATCGTGGTGCACGGACTCACCCCGGTGACGCGGACACTCGAAGAGGCCTACATGGAACTGACCCGAGACGACGTCGAATACCGCAGCACGGAGGCAGCCCGATGAGCACCACCACCGCACACCCCGCCCTCTCCCCCGTCGGCCACGATCTCCGATTCACCGGAGTGGTGCGTGCGGAGTGGATCAAACTCCGCAGCATCCGCTCCACCTGGTGGGCCTACGCGATCCTGGTCGTGCTCACGGTCGGGCTCGGAGCGCAGATGTCCGCGTCGCTCAGCTTCCAGGGCGTCGACGCCGTTCCCACCCAGGACGCGGTGCAAGACATGGCGGTGTACGCCGTGATGGTCAGCACCGATGTCAGCACACTCATCGTGAGCGTGCTGGGCGTGCTCGTGATCGCCGGTGAGTACGGCACCGGCATGATCCGGTCGACCCTCATCTCCGCGCCCAAGCGCGTGCCGGCGCTGCTCGCCAAGGCGCTCGTCTTCGCCGTCGTGACCTTCGTCGTGAGCGCCGTCGCGTTTGCGATCACGGTTCCCACCTCGGTGGGGCTGTTCGCGGGCAACGGTTTCGATGTGGCCCTCGACGACCCGCAGTACTGGCTCGCGCTGCTCGGGGGTGTGGGGTACCTCGTTCTGGTGGGACTCATCGCGTTCGGCATCGGGGCCCTCCTGCGCAACACCGCCGGGGGCATCGCGGTTGCGGTCGGCCTGGTGCTGGCGGCGCCGCTCGCGCTGAGCCTCGTACTCGGCTTCGCGTCGTCGGGCTGGGTGGAAAACGTCGCGACGCTGCTGCCGTCGATCGCCGGCAGCCTCCTCTTCAGCTACCCCACCGAGCAGAGCTGGGTGGACCTTCTCCCACCGGAATCCGCCGGCTGGCTCACCGAACCGTGGCAGGGCGCGCTCGTCCTCGTCGCCTGGGCGGTCGTGCTGTTCACCGCCGCGGCCGTGCTCCTCAAGCGCCGGGATGCCTGAGCCTCGCGGCCCCGGGGTTCGAACCATGGCTACAGATCAGGAGAAGGACATGACTCAGGAGACAACGACAGGCACGGGCGACACCGCGACGGTGCAGCTCGACAGCGGGGATCGGATCAGCAGCTACGTCGCGAGGTTCGCCGACGGGCGCGTCGCGGGGCGGGCGGACTTCATTGAGGCGCCGGAGGGGCGCCCGGAGCGGATCTTCTTCCACACCGAGGTCGATCCGGCATACGGCGGACGCGGCATTGGGGCGCTGCTCCTTCGCGAGGCGCTTGCCGACAGCATCCGCCAAGGCGTGACTGTCGTCCCGATGTGCCAACTGTTCGCTCGCCACCTCAGGAAGCGCGGCGGTGAGTACATCGCCGCGGGCGGGGCGTACCGTACGCCGCGACTGGCGGACGTCGATTTGGTGGGGCGCACGCTCGGAGGTCCCGCACGCGGGGCGGGAGCCGGTCGTCCTTGACTCTGTGGGGGGAACACGGTGTCTGGTGTATCCCACACGCCCATGCCGACGAAAGAAGCAACGGCTTCCGGTTCGACGTCTTCGGGCGGGCGCTGCTCGTCATCGTTCCGGTGTGGACCGTCGTCCCGGTCGTGCTGTACTGGTGCTGCACGCGGGGTTCAATACGTTGGGCTTCATCTTCGATGCGGCGCTGCGGGTCGACGTCAACGCCGCGTATGACCGCTCGGCGGGCGTGGGCGACCTGACGACGCTCCTCCCCGGACTGATCGCCGTCCTCGCCGCCGTGGTGGTGTGGCAGCGCACCCGGCGCACCGGGCCGGCGCGCACGACGGCGGATGCCGAGGCTCGCGTCGAGGCGGAGCCGGTCAGTCACCCCTCAGCAGGGTGAACAACTCGTTGTCGAAGTTCCGCACCACGGTGGCTGACGACCCTACCGCCGCGGCATTGCTGGACAAGGTGGCGGGCGCCGGGTACTGGACGCCTAGACGCCGCGAGCACGCCTGGGCAGAAGAGTTGCCGTCAGCCGTCGGTATCGGTCCACGACGCGATGTCCACGCCGTGGTTGTCGGGAGATGCGAGCGACCACCAAGCTGGCGCGGATGACGCGTCGACGAGCCTGCCGCCGGCGGCGAGCGCGGCATCCACTCGCGCTTGGGCCTGGTCGGCCGGCACGAAGACGTCGAAGTGCGTGCGGCCCCTCCCCGGGGCGTCGCCGGTGATCGGGTTGAAGGCCAACTGCGGTCCGCAGCGCAGCGGGTCGACGGCATCCGTGTCACCGAACGGCTCGTAGCCCAGCGCGGCCAGGAAGAACGGGCGCACATCGGCGTCGGAGTGCTCGGCGACGTAGATGCCGATCGCCTGCGCCCGCGAGGGATCGGCGGTCAGCCCGAGCTCTGCGGCGGCGTCGGACACGGCCGCCGCGAACTGCGGGGCCGCTGCCGGAATGCCGCCGTCGCTGGGGCGCGGGATGCGCACCACGACGCCCTCGGGACGCACGTCGATGTCGGGCAGGATGCCGAATCGCTCGGCCGCACCGACGACCGGCGCGACGAGACCCGCGGCGTGCGCGAGCGAGGTCGCGGTGAAGACGGTGTGCGGACCGCTCTCCGTGACCCGCCAATCGGTGACGCCCGGCGCCCGGTGGAACTCGGCCGCCGAGATCCCGGGCGATGCGGTCGTTGGCTCGCTCATGGCAACTCCTCATAGCTGTCTGACTCCCGGCCGCCGACGAGCGAGGAGCACACGCGCACCTCACAGTACTCGGCGGTCACGACACGCCGAATGCCGGGCGTGGGTGCCGGCCGGACGCCCGAACACCGCGCAGCCATCAGCACCAGCTCGAGACACGCGGTGCCCGGACCTGACGCCGAGTAGGGTGCACCGCATGGACCTACCGAAGATCGGTGCGCCCGCCACCCGCGCCCTGGAGAACGCACAGATCCGAACCATGGACGATGTGCGCCGCATAGGCCTGGAACACATCGCGACGCTTCACGGGGTGGGCCCGAAGGCCATCCAGCTTCTGCGGGATGCATTGGCGGACTGACCAGCACCGCAGGCACCGGCCGCCGACCCAACCACCTGGTGTCGGTGCGCTGCTTCTTCGCTGCCAGCCACAAGCGCGGCACCTACCGCAGCTCGGCATCCACCTCGCGAATCGCGACCACGCTGTGATCGTCGGGCGCGAGCTCGCCACGCAGCGTGACCGCCGCGAGCAGGCAGCATCCTGCGAACACCGCCGCGCCCGCGGCAACCGGGATCGTCAAGTCGATCGCGCCGAGCATGCCGCCCAGCGCGGAGCCGACGGCCAGCCTCAGCAGGCTGAGCACGCGCGCTGCGCCGCCGACCCGTCCGAGCAGGGCGTCGGGCACGAGCCGCTGCCGCAGCGAGAGTGCACAGATGCTCCAGACGACCGCGTGCAGGATGTACAGCGCCAGCAGCACGCCGGCGAGGACCGGATCGGTCGTGGCGGCAAGACCGCCGAGAGTCAACGCTCCCAGCAGCAGGCTCGTCACGATCGTCCAGCGGTATCCCAGCCACGTGCGCAGCCGGGGCGCGAGGAATGAACCGAGCAGCCCACCAAGGGCAGAGAAGGCGAGCAGCAGTCCGTACCCGGTGCCGTTCAGCCCCAGCCGCTCCTCGGCGAAGAGGACCAGGATCGAGAAGGGCAGCATGTATCCGACGCTCGCGAGTGCTCCGATGAGCGCGAGGATGCCGACGACGCGGTGGCGCGCGAGCCAGGCGATCCCTTCTCGCGCCTCGGCGGATACCGGGCGCCGGGCGGGCGGGGCGTCAGCGCGCGGCTGCGGCGAGCGCCGGATGGGCAACGCCAGGGCGACGAGCCCCGCGGAGGCCCAGAGCCCGCCCATCGCGAAGACGGGGGCGGCGGCCGCCAACGCGAACAGGATGCCACCGAGCGGAGGACCGGCGAACTCGTCGCAGACCAGTTGCGCGGCCGCGACCCGTCCGTTCGCGGAGTCGAGATGTTTCCGGTCGACCAGGGAAGGCAGCATGGCCACGGCAGCGCTGTCGGCCATGCTCTCCAGCGCCCCGACCACGGCCATCGCCGCGTACAGGACCACCAGCGATGAGACGCCGAACTGAACGGTCACCGCTAGCACGAGCAGCGCGGCGCCTCGCAGCAGGTTCGCCGCGACGATGAGGGTGCGGCGGTCCCACCGGTCGACCCAGACCCCGATCGGCAGCGCGACCGCCAGCCTATGGGCGGCGGGAGCCCACGCACGCCCAGGGCCGGGTTCGACCGGGTGCGCGATCGCCAGCGCGTCGGCGAGGTCACGAGATGCCGTCATCGACTCCTCTAAGGAGGACGTCGGCACACGCCTGGTCGAACTGCACGGCGACGGCGCGACCCCGTGGGTGCGCGGCGTCCGGCCCGCCACCGACATCTACCTGGATGCCGCGGGTGTCGCCGTCGTACCGCAGACCGTCACGAGCCTCGCCAAGCACGGCGCCACGCTCGGCATCGTCGCGGCGCACAAGAAGCCGGTCGAGCTGGACTTCGGCGGCATCCTGCAGACCGAGCTGAACATCGTGTGGGCGATGGGCTACCCCACCGAGATCTTCGAGGTGACCGACGACATCGTCGAGAACTGGGAGAAGTACGCCAAGATCATCAGCCACCGGTTCCCGTTCGCGCAGACCCTCGAGGCGCTCGAGCTCGCGGCGACGCCGGGCGCGGCGGACAAGGTGACCGTCGTGTTCGACTGACGCGGGTTGTGCTCGGCGGCCCGTCTTCCAGTTCGGAGGGCGGCCCGCCGTTCGGGTAGTTTGAGCCCCGGCCAGGCGGACCCTCCCGGTTGTTGGCTTCTGCGCATTCTTTTCACCGCGAATGCGCGATGGCCGAGGCGTTTATCGGCCTGGGCGCTATCTCGGTGAATGACCTTTTCGAGCGGGTCGAGCTTCATCGCCCGTATGTGGCCGTTTTCGGTCAATTTGACGCGGCCCGCGTTCGCGGCCATCATGAGCACCACAGCCACCCCGTGGCGTGGCCAAACTGCCATTCCCGAGCAGCGGAGCTGAGACGCGGCTGGCCTACTCCTCCTCAATGGTGCGGGTTTCTGGGACCACCGGACCATGGCGGGCGAGGCCTTTATCTGGGGAATCGAATGACTGGGGAGATCGTGACGGGGACATCGGTTTGGCGCACTTGGAAGCCCTACGCTTTGCTAGGTGTAATTGTGATCGGTGGGGCGTGGTGGTGGACCAGTCAGTCGCCCTTCGCGACGCTGAAGGACGGTCCGTATAGCTGCACCGCGGTATACGTCAATGAAGATGGCAAATTCGAGCTTCTCACCGACGGCGCCGGAAGTCGCATGTACGCCGACGCAGTAGTCGACGGCGGAGAGATCGTCTCTCTATCCGCTGATAATGCCCTCTCGTCGGCGAATTTGGCGTCACTCACCGTCCGCACAAAAGGGGACGCGCAGTTCCACGTGACGGATGAGGTAGGCGCTCACTCGTACCACGCAATAGCCTGCGAGTTCGCTAGGTAGGCATTCAGTGCTTCGAGTACATCGTCTAGCCGTTATTTCCGCCACCGCACTGATCGCTATTGCCCTCACCGCATGCGGGGAGGTCGACCGTCACAACGGCGTGTCCGAACGCCCCGAGGCCACCTGCGATGACCTCGCCGCGTCAGTCCTCGACCGCGCCCGGACTGACGACACATCGGGGGCCATCAACAGCGAGATCGATCGTCTGGGTGGAAGCTGCCCAGACGAGTACGACATCGTCATCGACTACCTCTCGTCCCGCAGCATGCCGTCCGAATTCCGATTCGACGCCTGCGAAGAATGGGCGCAACGCATTCACCCTGAGGCTGTCGATCTGCTCCGCGCAGACGGGATCTGCACCGATGATGCGACAGCTGGCCAAGCGTCCTCTAGCGGGCCTGAGGGCGGTCTCTCATGGGATCAGGCACTCGAGCACGTGGGTTCCTACCAGCGTGTTTGCGGACCGCTGGCGAGTAGCGGTCGCGATTACGATGACGTATTCCTCAATCTCGGCCGGGCCTATCCTGACCCCGCGCGGTTCACGATCGTGCTTTGGGACGTCGGGGGCATAGAAGCCCTGGCCACCGGCACGACACTGTGCGCGTCCGGCTCGATCACATTGTATGACGGAGTCGCCCAGCTCGAACTGGATGATGTCGGGGCGGTTGAGGTCTGGGGCTGAGACGACGCAGCCGGTGAGTAGCGCGCGTTTATGCACCCCGCCGGAGGTGCGCACGCCACACTCAGGGCCGAGGTCCACTCGCGGGTGTCGTAACCCTGCGGCATGCTGAACCCCGCAACGTGATCGACCTATCCGCACCCCACAAACGAGGTCTTCCATTCACCTTTCCACGCAGCAACTCGACCGCGCCGTAGGCGTCGTCCTCGCGTCCGCCGCTGGGGACGCACTCGGTTCGCAGTACGAGTTCGGCCCTCCCCTGGACGACGCCGTCACTCCGGAATTCGGCGTCGGCGTATTCGGTCACGAGATGGGCGAATGGACGGACGACACCAGCATGGCGATGCCGATCCTCCAGGCACTCGCGGACGGGCGTGAACTCGACGACGACGCCACGCTCGACGTAATCGTGACTCGATGGCAGGAGTGGGCCCTCAACGCGAAGGACGTCGGAAGCCAGACGCGCGGCGTGCTGTCAGATCTGTCGGAGACGACGGCACAGGCCGCCACCTCACGCGCCGAGTCCTTCCACCGCACCACCGGGCGAAGCGCCGGCAACGGCTCGCTCATGCGCACCGGTCCGGTCGCTCTGGGTTACCTCGACCGCGCCGAGGAGGACCTGGCGAACGCCGCGGGGCGCATCGCTCAGCTCACCCACTGGGAGGACGACAACGTCGACGCGTGCGTGATCTGGTGCCTCACCATCCGGCACGCGGTACTCACCGGCACGCTGGACGTTCGCGCGCAGATCGGGTGGGTCCCGATCGACCGGCGCGCACGGTGGCAGGACGTGATCACCGAGGCACTCGCGCCCGGCATGCACCCCCGTGACTTCCGCCAGGGCAACGGATGGGTCGTGCGCGCACTGCAGGCTGCGCTCAGCGCGGTCGCAGGAGCGACCTCGCTGCGCGACGCGCTCGAGCGAGCGGTGCGCGGCGGCCAAGACACCGACACCGTCGCCTCGATCGCCGGATCCCTGGCCGGCGCAATGTACGGCGGGTCCGCCGTCCCCTTGGACTGGAAGCGGAAGCTGCACGGCTGGCCCGGCGTCGACGCCAACGACCTCACCCGCCTCGCGTGCCTTGCGGCGCGCCATGGCCAGCCCGACAGCGAGGGGTGGCCGAGCGCCGGTCTCATGCCGGTCTACACCCGAAGCGATTACCTCTTCCGTCATCCCCACGACGCCGGTGTGTGGGTGGGCTCTCTCGCCGCGCTCGCTCGTCTTCCTCGCGAAGTGGATGCCGTCGTGTCGCTGTGTCGCGTCGGGACCGAGCAGGTGCCCCACGGTGTGGAGAGCGTGCAAGTCTGGCTGGTCGACCAGCCGCACCGCAACGACAACCTCGACGCCGTGCTGACCGACGCAGCAGACGTCATCGCCGACCTGCGCGCCGCCGGCCACACGGTCTTCGTCCACTGCGCGGAAGGACGCAGCCGCACGTCCGCGGTGGCCGCCCTCTACGGCGCGCGGCACCACGACGTTCCCCTGACGCAGGCTTGGCAGGACGTGCAAGCGACACTCCCCCGTTTCGCGCCGCAAACGTTCTTGCGCGAGGCAGTAGAAAGAATGGTGACGGCAGACAATGACGACCGAGCCGAATGAAGGACGCGCTGACATGACATCGACGGCAACAAACGACGAGCTCCGCGATGCGTGCGCCGCGTGGCAGGACGGGCGCGACGGGGGATCGTCCCCTATCCGCGCCGCCGCTCGCGTTCTCACGGGCACGAAGCACTATTTCGAGGCAGACTTCATCGACCGGTATGAACGAGACGCGTCGGCGAACGCGCTGACGATGGCGCGCGCCCAGACCCTTCTCGCTGCACTGGCGACGAGCCCCACCCGCGACGGCGAGGGCTGGGCAGAGCGGACGGGCTTCGGGTCCGGGTGGGTGGGTCGTGGCATCAAGAGCGGTGCCCAGGACTCCCAGATCAACGCCGCACTCAACACCGGCTTCATCACCATGCCGCTGTGGGGGTTGAGCCTGGACCGCGACGTGGCGCGGTCCTACGGGTCAGCGTTCCTGTTCCAAATCGAAGGACCGTTCCCTGCGCTCCCCGCGTGGGAGGCTACGGGCCTGAAGAGCGACGAGCGCGAGCTCATCACCGGCGGACGCTATGCGGTCACAAACGTCGCACGAGGCCCCGAGGGCGTCGTCGTCATGCTGCATTTCCTCGATCTCGTTATGCCCGTTGCATAAAGGCTTCGCCAGCGCGATATCTGTGAGTCTCCGGTCATGACGGAAAGCGAGCCGCGGTGCGCGCTCAATGGAAGTCGAAGGTGAGCTCGGCGCTCGGGTCCACCCCGTGGACGATGCCGGAGTAGAAGGTCCTCGCTTGCTCCTGCAGAAGCGCCCGATTCTGATGGATGTAGTCCAACCGCACAGGATCACTCAGAACCCTGTTGATCATCTCGGTGTCATCGATCTCGGGCGTCACCCAGCTGAGCGCGCCGTTGCTCTGCACGACCACCTTGAAGGGCGAGCCGTCGTCGCTGATGAACTCGTGCCCGATGAAAATGAACTCGGGTATCGAGATGAGAAAGTCGTTCTCTGCGGTCTGCTCAATGTCGACGTCAGCACCCTCGAGGCCTAGCTTCGCTGTGAACTCATACCGCAAGAACGATGCCCGATCGCTGCCGGGTATTTCCATGCCGAAGAAACTGCTGTTCGCGCTCTCCTCTTCAATGCCTTGGATGCCGAGGCTCACGAGCACAACCTGCTCCTCCGTCGTGATGGCCTGGCGCATCTGCGTGCTGCGAGACTCCGAATCCGCGGCCAGCGCCGAGTTCATGAACGGCCCCAACACGCCGGTTCCCATCAGCGCCACCAGCGCAATGAGACCCGCGACCGAGAGCGCGGCGAGAGCCACAAAAGTGCGGCGCACCCCCCTCATCGGCCCGATTCCGTTCGCTCAGCCCGCGATTGGGCACATCGTCGAATTACGGTGCGCATAATCAGATTCCCCCATCGCCACGTCGCCCCAGTGCGCGTGACGTCGCAACACTATCGGAGGGGAGCGACACTCGCATTCGCAGGCCCCGAGAACCGAATCGGCGCGAGCGGGCGTGATGCCGAATCCACAGCTCGCCGGACGGAGTCGAGCATCGCGGCGGGTGAGAGCGCGAGGTCGGGCGGCCACTCTCGAATCGTCACGCACGAGTTCACCACCTGGCGGTCGACGGGCTCGCCGCCCTGCGCGTACACCAGCAGCGATCGAGGCTGGCCGTCGTGCAGTAGGCGAGCACCTGATCGAAATCTGCGTGCGGTTGCCGGCCGGCACACGAGGCAGCCGTGTACTTCGCGTCGTACACCATCACCGGGTGGCGGCCACCGTACTCCAGCAGGTCGATTGCCGTGGGCACCCGCGTGACCCAGTCCATTCCTCGGTTTTCCCGGCTTCCTATTTCGGAATGCTGAGCTAGAAGCCCGGCGCCGGATCCGAGCGATGTAAACGGACTCGGTGGTGTTCCGCCGGCCCGCTCTCGTGCAGGCAGAGCGAACCGGCAGCCGCTACCCGTGGATCCTCATGCTTTCTTAAGTCTTGTCCAGGTAGTCCAGGATCATCGCGAGGTCCTCAGCATCCTCCGCACCGTACATCTGCATCGCCTGAAGCTCTTCGTCTCGGTCCACGCTGCTGAGGCTACCCGTCCGTCCGTCGGTTCTCCGCACGACCTCGACTCCACGCTTGGTCACGTTTCCAGCGCAGCCTCCACTTCCGGTTCGAGCGCGTTCTCGCGAAGGTAATCCAGCGCACGCTCTACGGCGACGATCTTCGCCTTGAGCTGCTTGATTCCAGGCGCCGAGGGGTCCGAGAACTCGTCGAGACGCTCGTGCTCGCGACGCACGTTGATTTCGGTCTCCACCAGCGTCTGCCACACGGAGGGATCGGATTCCAGATGCTGGCGCCGACGCAGGATCTCCGTCGCGAGCAACCGTTGCACCACCTCCTCGAGCGCCTCGGCCGTCGTGTTCGGACTCGCGAGTCCGAGGGCGATTCCTCCGCCGCCCGCTGTCACGAGCGTGCCGGCCGTCAGCAGCCCACCGATCATGCCCCCGGGCCCGAAGGTCGCGAGCGCACTGGTCACCACCGCAGCGCCCGCGAGACCCGCACCCGCTGCGAGCGCCAGTCCGCCGGTCGCCACGATGATCGCCGCCGCACCGGCCCCCAGCGCGCCCCACTTCAGCCAATTCACGGTCCTACCGGCGAGGATCTCGCGCGCCGTCTTGGAGGCATCGAACACATCCGTGCCGTACTTGCTTCCCAGACCCATCTCCGCGGTCAGATCTTGCATCGCGCCTCGGAGCTTCTCGGTCGGGATCGATATCTCGAAGGGCCGGATGAGGTTTTCGGAGGCGAGGAGCGTCAGCACGACGACCGCTTCGTCCTTGACGATATGCACTGCGGGCGCGGGCTCCGGCGCGTCGACCGCGGGGTCGGATAGGTCGAATGCCAGCGAGGCCAGTGCAGCCGGAGTCTGCCTGCCGGTGACGGCGTTGCGCGCAACCAACTCATCGACGACGGTCGCCTGCACAGAGCGGAGCGCGCCGGCGAACCGTTCCCGCACATCTCCCTCCAGCCCCAGCTTGATGAGATGTGCGTAGCGCAACGCCAGGAGAGCAAGCAGTTCGGTGGCATCCGGCGGAATGTCCGCGACTCGCCCGATCCTCGCGACTTCCTTCGAACGGGAGCCGAACAACGCGAAGCCGATCGCCTCGGCGACGACATCAGCCCCGAGGTACTCGATCGCAGAATGAGCCCGTTTGGAGGGCGGTGCCTTCGTGTCGATGCGGAAGTCGATCATCCAGGGGAACACTGATGAAAGGCCGCGGTGTGCTGCCACCAAGTCAGAGGTGTTCCAGAAGTTCACCCACCAGGCGAGGTTCGCCGGCGGCTCCTTGAGCGATTCCCTCAGCTTGTCGACGTCGAAGCCGGCGTGCGCCAAAGGGCTCCCGATGGTGATCATCCCCACGACTTCGAGAGCGACCGGCAGTCGACGCACGAGGTCCGCCGCGATGACCGATCCGAGGCTGTGCCCAACGATGACGATCCGCCCCGAGGAGGGGAGCTTTGCAAGGATGCGGTCCAAGACCTGCGCGCGAATCCTGCCATCAGTGAGGTAGCTGCGCGCCTGCTTGAACGGCGGAAGGGCCACGGCTGCACCCACGGCGACGTCACCACCCGGCAGACCGGATCCAGGACTGTGGCGGCCGAGCCTGAACTCGATCGCCCCCATGCGACGCTCGAACACCCGGCGGTTCTGCCTTGCAGCGTCGCGTCCCGGCTGCTTCACGGTGATCGGAGGGAGATCCACCTTTTCGTCCCACCCTCTGAGCGCGTGCGCGTACTTGGGTGCGATGACTTCCGCAGTGTCGAGACGCGGATAGCCGAGCGCGGTGAGGGTTTCCGTGAGCCTCGCTTTCCACAGATCTTCGCGGTCTCCGGTGCCCACCCCATGCAGGAAGAGCAGGATCGGTCGGTCCGACATGCTCAGCCGATTTCCGAGGCGCGGCCGGTGCGCTGCCCGAGGATCGCATCCAGCACGCCGTCGAAGTAGCCGCGCACATCGTCGCTGCCGACGACGAGCGCCCGATCGAGAAGGAGGTTCTGCGACTCACACGACGTCTCGGATGCAAGACAGCAGGCGTGGCAGGCGGCGAGGTTGAGGCCGTCGATGCTCTGCGGTTCCGATTCGATGCACACCGGGTCATTGGGGCACCAGGCTGCCTGCTCGAGGGCGCGGACGATCGCGGGAGCGAGGAGGTCTGGTTCACCCTGTCGGACGAGCCCCCCGAGGGTTCCCTCGACGTCGGACGACGTCGTGTAGATGAAGACCCCGTAGTCGCCGTCCGACTCGCAGTAGATCCGCTCGCGGATGGATGCCGCGGTGTAGCCGCTGCCGAATGCGAGCTCGCGCATCATGAGATGGGCGAACGTGTGCAAAAGCACATACTCCGGCGATACGACGTGCAGCCGCCCGCCCAGACCCGACGGATTCTGATTGGCGAGCAATTGGTCGCCGCGACTCTGGACCTCCTCCTGCCCCGCCCAGGCACGCACGGCTTTCTCCGGGAAGCGGATGAAGATTCCCTCCCCATGTCCCTCGATCGCCGGCAGCCACTTGCGCTCATGCGGCAGAACGGGTGCCGCCGCGACGAGCGCGGCCTCGGGCGTGTAGCGGCGGAAACCGAGTACTGCGCGCACATCGCGCAGCCGGTCAACCAGCACGACATCGGAGAGGAGGCCGCCCAGCCGTCCGCCCGCCGCGTCAGTCGACAGAGACGTCACCCGAGTGGAGAACCCCTCGGTCGGCGCCGAGTCTGTCAACGCCGCGATGAACGCCTCGTACTCGGCAGCCAGCAGGCCGCTTCTGGTGGCGCGGACGTCGAGGGTTCCCCCGGCCGGGGCAGGCACCGCCAGTTCGAGGATGACGGCCTCAGGAATCCCTGTTTCTGCCGCGATCTGCGCTACCAGGATCTGACGGGCCGTCTCGTCGCCCACGACCGCAAGGGCTGCGAAGGCTTTGTGAGCGCGAAGCTTCTCAAGGTGCTGTTCAGTGCGACTTTCCACGGTGGGGATGTCGATCGCACTCATCGTGTCGGAGAAGTGCAGACTCGTCGCTCCGCGTTGTTGCGGATCGATCGGCTTGCCGCACTGTCCCCAGCTGCTTTCCCACGGCTGCTTCCCGCGGCAAGTGAACCCCTCGACAGCGAGGACGTCGCGGCGCAGGTCGCCGAGGCTGCGGCGGTGTCCGCAACGATCGCATCGCACCTGGAGGCTGCTCAGGCCCTCTGCTCGCCCCTCCGCAGATTCGAACTTCAGTTTGTCGGATGCCGCGCAGTCGCCGTCATGGTCGCGATGCATCCACTCGACCCAGGGGATGTCGGCGAGGTGACTGTTCGACATGCACACCGCGACGAAGCGCATCGGTACGAGTCGCCCGTCGCACGCGGCCTCCGGACACTGCGGGATTCGACCGGTCTCCATGGACCGCGTCCACTTCACCATCCGACGACAGACCTGGCAGAAGAGCCAACCCGGGAACCGTTCGAACTCGAGTCCGGGCGTCTTCTGGTTCTCGGGGCTGTGCGTCGTCGGCGCCGCCCAGAGGTCGTCGACGCCGAGGGCGTCGACGAGTCGGTCTGAGCTGACTCTGCTCCGCACCTTGGTCGACGGCCAGCGGTCGCCCGTCGGGACCATGAACGATTGACCGAGGATGTCGACGATCGCCCCCGGGCCGTAAGGCGACACCGTTTCCGACGCGCGGATCGTCTTCACGTTCAGCTCAGCCACGACGCTCTCCGTTCGCCCGCACCCGCACGACCTCGTCGACGTTGCGCATGGAGTTCATCACCGGCCACCCCCGGCCCGGCTCGGTGAACTGTCTCATCAGCCGCTCATCCTGGTCGCGTGATTGATACACCAGCTTCTTACCCTCCTGCTGGGCCCGGTTGCGGGCGTCCACCCACTCCAGTACCGCTTCGTCGATCTGCTCGGCCACTTTCTCGGCTTCCCTCGGATCGGCTCGCGCGACGTGTTCGTTGAGAAGCTGTACCGCCTTACGGACGCCCGCGGACTCCGGGTCGAAGAGCGCGGCATCCGGGTTGTCCGAGAGCCCCACACCGTGACGGACCAGAATCACGAGCGCCGCCCGAAGAGCCCGGCTCCGAGCCTGCGGCGACCACGGCGTCACGCTGGAGGGTTCGACGAAGCGGTAGAACGCCTGATGGTACGGACCGAACGACTCGAAGATCGACCGGTCACGTGCCTTGCCTGATCGGAACATGGTGACGACCAGACCCGGGGTCTTCCCTCGGCCGACCCGCGACGTCGCTTGGATGTACTCCGATGTCGTCTTGGTATGGCCGTTGACGAGCATGACGCCGAGCCGGCTCACATCGATGCCCACCGACATGATGTTCGTCGTGGCGAGCGCATCGATCACCTGCGCGTCGTCAGGCCCTTTCTCCAGCCGCGCGAGCAGGGCGATCAGTTCGGCGGAGTCGACGTTGCCGTTCAGTTCGTGGACACCGTCTCGTCCGATCGCGCGCGACAGTCCCTCGGACTTCTGCCGCCGGATGAGGTTC
The DNA here is from genome assembly GCF_030246865.1 of Microbacterium sp. zg-B96. Taxonomy (NCBI): domain Bacteria; kingdom Bacillati; phylum Actinomycetota; class Actinomycetes; order Micrococcales; family Microbacteriaceae; genus Microbacterium; species Microbacterium sp. zg-B96. The sequence goes on from NZ_CP126738.1 coordinate 2,279,389, forward strand.
GACGGCACATCATCTCGGAGGATGGTGACCGTGCGGCCGAGCTCACGGAGGCTGTTGTGGTAAACCACGAGAGTCCAATAAGCGTCCGCCGCTCCGCCCGCGAGGCCGACCGCCACGGGGGCGTTCAACAGCTCCGCCGAGAGCTGGCCGACGGCCCACGACGGGGTGTGCGCCTGCGGCATGATGCCCAGATAGAGGCGGCCGGCCGCGTCCGGGTCGGGCTCAGAGAAGTAGTTGTCATCGGCGTCGAGCCCCGTAGGAGGGAAGGACTCGACATCCTTCGCCATCAGGCCCTCCACCTGACGTCGAGATGCCCGGGTGGTCGCTGTCGAGGCGACAACCTTCGGCGCTGTGCCGCGCCACCCCAGCAACGCTCCGATCGCCGCTTCGTATATGCCGACGATCGTCCCGAGCGGTCCGGACAGCAGGTGAAGCTCGTCCTGGATGATGAGCGAGGGCGGGAGCGAAACGCTGTGCGCACCGAAGAGCCGCCCGCCTTGCGGGATCCAGGCGAGACGCGCGAGCTTGTCGACCGTCGCCACCAGCATGGTCGGCGGGTTCTCGTAGAGACCCTCATCGACGACCTGGACGGGTAGCCCGTGGTGGAACGGGCACGCCTCGTCGGGGCAGAACAGTTCGAATCCATAGTCAGACGAGCGCACGCCGTATGCCTCATCCCGCGAGGTGTGCCGCGGCGGCATGATGGGGTGCGAGCACCAAGGGCACACGAGGACCTGAAACGGATTCTCGGGAGTGGCTTGAGCGCGCACCTGCCTCATCTGCTTCGCGGCCGCCTTGTAGGTCCCCGGGGTCGTCGAGTTGCCGAGCCACATGCCGATCGAGAATGCGGGCGCCCCGTCGAGACGTTCGTCGTCATCGCGCAGCAGTTCGAGCGCGCAGATCAGAGTCGCCGCCCGTTGGAACTGCTGGGCGGTCAGCAGCCGCATCGTGTAGCGGGTGAGGACCGCCAGTCCGCCGCCCTTCTGTCCGCCGACGATACGGCGGCGGATCATCTCCACCGCCGCGAGCCCGAGATAGGCCTCCGTCTTGCCTCCGCCGGTCGGGAACCAGATGAGGTCGACGAGCTCGCGGTCCTCGTGGTCTTCGTCCACGGTCGAGGCGAGGGCGCTCAGGATGAAGGCGAGCTGGAAAGGCCTCCACTGCGGTTCATCCGCGCCCTTGTCCGCATCGAGCGCCGCCCCGTAGCGCGTGTCCTTGGCGACCTTCTTCCCCTGCCTCAGCATCTGCCAGCGCATCGCGCGGTTGGCCATGCGGAACGAGGTGAGGACGTCCGGATCGGACGCGAGGAGCGCGACGCCTTCTTCGATACGGGATGCCGCCCGATCCTGCCGGTCGACGATGCGGTCGGCCACGATGCGCGCCTCGCCCACGACGTCTTCGGCGTCCCGGCGCTGACCCTCGATCCACGTCCGATAGTCGGACGCGACAACGCGGAGCGCTTCCGCGTAGTCCGCGGAGCTCAGGCCGTCGTCCGACAACCACCGCATCGAGTACACGTCTCCCGAGCCGACCTTCGCGCGGATCGCCGGCACCTCAACCGAGGGCAGCACGGTCGTCGACACCGAGATCGGAGCCACGGCCGGTGTCCACTCCACCGCGACACCGTGGCCGATCGCATAGGTCGGCTTGTGACGATAGCGGAAGGCCAGTTCGCGATCTTCCTCGTCGGATGTACCGAGCTGAGGGTACGGGGACAGTCCGCCGTCGTCGGTGCACTCCATCGAAACTTGGAACAGACAGAGATCAGGTCGACGCTTGGCCTCGCCCTGGCCGACTTCCTCCGCGTTCGACAGGGACACCGTCGTCAGTCGCTTGCCCTGGTGGATCCGGGACCGCCACGACAGGCGCGCACGCCCGTCGAAGACCATCACGCTTCCGGAGCCCGTCACGGTGACCATCTCGCGGGTCGTCATCTGACGGCGGCGCCAGCGCTCCCGCTTGCCGGCGGCCGCCTGCTCGTCGCCTTCGGATGGTGCCGCATCGACCTTGGTGTAGACGCCCGCGTCCATGTCGACGGCGATGACGTCGCCCGAGTGCACGAACGACACGCCCATGGACTGGGGTGCCCACCCGAAGGCGCCGGTGATGTTGATTCCCGGGTCTTCATCGTCGATGTCACCGGTCGCGGCGTCGAAGTCGTCGGCGACATCGATCTCCGGCGAATCCAGTGGAGTCTCGTCCACGTTCTCCGCCTCGACGTCGTCACTGACGGGAGCGGCCACACCTCGTTCGACGGGATAGAGGGTGCCGACGAGGTACGCGTATACGGGGCTGCGGTCGAGGATCTCCTCATCGCCCCCGAGCGGGCCGAGCCAGCGTCGACGCAACTCCTCCGTCACGGCGTCTCGTCCGGCGCGCGGATCCGTGACCGGGTCGGCAGCGGCTTCGTGGTCGATGATGTCGGTCACTTCTTGCTCCAGAGGTAGTCGAACTCGTTGTAGGCCAGCTCCTTGCCGAACTGCTCAAATGTGTCGGCGACGTTCACGACGAGGCAGCGATCCGTTCCGCCATTGGCCGGACCGCGCAGCCCGCGGCCGACCATCTGCAGGTATCGGTTCGGACTGAAGGTGGGCCGTGCGATGTAGAGCGCCCGTACCTTCGGCGCATCGAAGCCCTGCGTGAGGAGGTCGCAGTTCACCAGCACCTGGGACTCACCCGACTTGAAGCGCTCGATCACGCGCCGGCGCTGGTTTTTGCGTACACCGCCGTCTACAGAGTCCGCCCGCACATTCTGCAGGCGCAGCAGGGCTGCGATGGTGTGGGCGGACGCAACGGATGCCGCGAAGACGAGGACGGGCCAGTCTGGTTCGTCAGTGAGCTGACCGCGGATGTGGTCGACGACTCCCTGTGTACGCCCCATGTCCTGACCGATCAGGGCGAGCATATTCGGCGTGACCTCATTCCACTTTCGGAATTCAGCATCTTGATCGTCGACGGCAATCGAGACGCCGTCAAGGATGTCGTAATCCACTTCAGACAGAACTCCGCGTCCGCGCAGCTCTCCTATCGCGTTATCGGGGTCAAGTGATTCGAGGCGGTTGCTGCCGAATCTCTCCACCAAGCTCTCGGTGAGTTGTTTACTCCGCCCTCGGTAGGGGGTGGCGGTAAGACCGAGGAGCGGACGCTCGGTACGTCTCGCTGTAAGGCCCAACGAACGGAGGATCGCCGTGTAGGTCTTTGTGCCCGCCGTATGGGCCTCGTCGATCACGACGATTCCAGGACCAGTGAGCCAGCCGTACTGCGGCTCGTCAAGTCGGCTCACCAGCGTGTCGTCGATCGCGACCACGACCTGCAGCTCTTCGTTGGACTCATCCAGCTCGTGACCCGACCAGAAACGGCTCACGTCGAGCGGGCGTTCATCGCCCATCCAGCGCCACACCTCCGCGAAAGCGGTGATCGCCTGCTCGCACAACTCCTCATTCTGCGCGATCCACAGCACCGGCGCCTCGATGTCACCGCTCTTGAGGAGGTGAAGCAGGGCTTCGACGGTGACTCGGGTCTTACCCGCACCGGTGGGGAGATAGAGCAGCCCGCGTTTCCTGACGGGATCACTCGTGGTGGCCAGATCGGTGATCTGGGCCGCGAGCGCCTGTTGGAAGTCGTGCAGCTCGTTGAGGAAGACCTGTCCCTGCACCTGGGTCACAGAGGCTCGCCGCGCTTCACGGCTGCCGGCGTAGGAGGTGTCGAACCCCAGACGCTTGACGGCGCTCTGCGCACTCGGCGAGCCGTCCCACTGCTTGGGAACAGGAATCCCCGCGCGAGCCAGATCGTCACGGATCGCGCGAACCGCGTCTTGCCCTTGAACCTGCAGGAACAGTTCCGCCGTCTCGCGATCACCCAGCTCGCCGGTGCGCGACTCGACCGCCGGCAGGAGGCCCTTCGGGAGTCGCTGCCGGAGGGTGTCTGCCCCGACGAGGATCAGCAGTCTCTCCTCGTTCGTCCGGGCGAGCTGAGCCTTCTGGATCAGTCCGCTGCGACGCATCCGCTCATCGTCCTCGATCACGCCCCGCACGTCGTCCGCGGAGAGCCCGAGGTCGAGCGCGGCAGAGAGCTGCTCGAGCACTCCTTGATCATCCATCGAGGCGTCGACGATCACTACGCCGTCCTGCTTGGCAGCCATGAGACGGCGCTTGGTCACGCCGTGGATGCTTTGCAGAACCCGGGCGATCGACTCCGCGCGCGCGAGCTTCTGCTTGGCGAGTCGGGTGACGACTCGGGCTTGGAGACTCGGGTAAAGGTCGAGAACAGGAGTGGTATCGCTCATGCCGCTGACCTCCAGCGACTGCTGAAGCGCTTCGCCGGGCGTCAAGAGGCTCCATCGGTTCACGAGCGCACCGTGTTCGCCGTGCGTGGGGATGTGCGCAACCCCGGCTTCGTCGAGCGCCGCGACGTCCGAGCCCTTGTCGGTGACCGCGACCTCGTTGGCCGGCGCGAGTATCACCGTCCCACGGAGTACCGCAGGAATCATGCCGGGCGCAGAGAGCGAATCACGGGCAGCGCAGACCCGCAGCAGTTCCACGAATGCGTCCGGGCCGGTGGATGCGATCTGGTATCCCTCCTTGCCCAGGAAGTCGCGGAGGAGGGAGTCCGGGACGGAGCTCACCTCGGCGGCGAGACCGGTGACCGCACTCAGCTCAGCGTCCGCGGCGACGGGGAGGTAAGCACCGAACTGCATGAGACGCGACGACACAGCGGATGTGAGCTCACACGGGCCGAGCGTGGTGGCGATCTTCCCGAAACCCCGAACCGCCCACCACTCGAAGGACGAGGCGGGGATCTCCGCGGTCTTGCCTCGCCCGAGAGGGACCTTGAGGATGACATCGCGGCTCGGCATCGCCCGGAGCACCGCTCGGGTCCAGAAGACGTTCTCGGCGTCCGTCAGCTTTTCCTGGAGGATGGCGAGCGGGCCGACTCCGTCCGTGTCGGGCACGACGACGCGAACCGCTTCGTAACCTTCGCGGGCCAAGTAGGCGCGCGCCATCGACTCGATCGCGGCGACATACTGCGACCTGAGCGCCTCGCGGTGGAGCGGATACCCTCGCTTCGGCGCGTCGACTGCGCCCGCTTCGCGGACGAGCGTCATGTTCGGCACCTGCTCCGTGTCGACATGCCGATCGAGGATCTCCGTCGCGAAGGTGGGGTCTGCCAGCACCTCGCAGGCGGGGCGCCACGTCCCCGCCTTCGTCGGCAGAAGCACGTCCACGCCCCTGCCGCGGATGCCGCGGATCACCGTGGCCGCGACATGCGGACTCGCGGCGCCGATGACGGTCCAGAACCGTCGCCACTCCTGCGTGGACCATCGATCGCGTGCGCCGTGTCCGAGAGCCGACGCTGTCTCATCGGCGGAAACCACCCGGAAGCCCAGCGCCCGCAAGTGATCCGAAACGTCACCGAACGCCGCCGATTGCGGGTCGACGAGCTTGACGCCCGCCGGTACGACGGCTCCGTCGAGGGGCAACAGCACCGACGCACTCGCGCCGGCACGAGCCCAGCCGCCATCCTCGAGCGGGACGATCTGCGCCGAACCCACCGCTTCCTTCATCTCCGAAGAGACGGGCGCGAGCGACGCGGCGATGAAAAGCGCCGCTTCGACGTCGGCCATCTCACCACGGCGCGCGAGCTCTTCGAGCCACGACGCGACCGATGCTTCCCGCGACGAGCGCTGCTCATCGGATCCGCCGAGCAGCGTGCGCAGTCGAAGCCGTCGCGTCGGCGTCGTGAAGCATTGCCAGTGGGGCATCGTCGACCGCGGGGCGCGTTCCTGCCAGGCACGCGCCGCACTGGGCGGGATCGGCGTCTTCTGAAGATCGGGGACGCGGACGAAGTAGCCGGGCACCTTCAACTCACCCGTGACGTCCGGGATCATCGGCCTGACGATCGCCCTGCGGGGGATCTCGTCCGACAGGAACGTGTCGGCGTTGCTACGCGCTTCACGTCCGCGCGCAGGGAACAGATCGAGGTGGGCACCGGTATCCGCCGGGGTCGAGGCGCGGGTCGCCACGTCGAGGAAGAGGTCCGCGGCGACCCCGAGCATCGCGCGGTTGAGAAGTGAGCCCGGTACAAGAGACGTGCGGTCGTCGTTGATCTGCCAAGGGGCGTTGAACACGCCGCTGGCCGTGGTCTCGTCGTTCAGCGGGAACCAGGCCCAGAGGCGCCCCACTCCCGCGCGCACCTCCGGCCGCACGGCGTAGGACACCTTCATCGCCTCACGCTGCGCGGTCGGCGGCAGGGTCGACGCCACGTCGATGGTCGGTCGGTACTCCCGCTCCGCATACAGCCACCGCTCCCTCTCACCACCGGGAGCGATGAGGTGGACCTCACCGTCATCGGGGTGACCCACGCGGACATAATCCCGGGCATCGGGCGCCGCTCCGGGAGACGCCTGGACGCTGATGCGCAGACGCTCGAGCGGCTTGAAGAAGAGGAGTGACTCGACGCTGAAGTCCAAGAGTTCTTTGCGCAGCCGGTCGCCCTCGCGGATGAGTGGCAGCTTCACGATCGTGGTCGCCCACCCTCTCATCTCAGCGATATTCGGGTCGTCCGCGGCGGCGCGTGACGGTTCGGCCAGCGTCGGGATGCGCAGCAGCGGCAGCCGCCCGCCCTCCATGGGGAGTCCGGAAAACAGCTCCGCAGTGTCGGGCGCGTTGAATTCGAAGCTGACGCTGCGGCTGTAGATCTGGGGATGATCCGTGATCCCCAGGATGCTCTTGAAACCCAGCCCGAAGCGGCCGATCTCCTCGCCGCGCTTGGTGCTGAGGAAGGCGTACGTCACCGCACGCAGACCATCCCGGGTGAATCCCTGTCCCTCGTTCGCGCAATACAACGCGCCGTCGGCAAGGCGGAGTTCGACCATCCCCGTCCCACCCGACGCCCCCACGGCGTCGACCGCGTTCTGCAGCAACTCGCTGATCTGGCGTGTGCCGTAGCCGCCGGTGCGGAAGCTGTCTTCCTGGCGGACATGCTCGATGAGCAGGTCCGGATCGTTCTCATACGTCCGCAGTGCGGTCGCCTGTCGCGCTTCGATGTACGCCTGCAGTTCAGGCTCCATAAGCTCCGGCCAGCTCATCTCTGATTCCCCTCCCAGCGAGTGGACCCCCATGGTCCACACCAGGCTTCCGCCCAGCCGAGCGACGCTACGCACAACCTCCGACATCAGAGGAAACGCTCACATCACTCGCGAGCATACGAGAGAATGAGAAAGCTCTTATACCCGAGATCGGCGGACCCGTGCCTGCATCGCATCTACGTGCCCGACGGTGCTCAAGCACAACGGACCCAGATTCAAGGGCGGTCACGCCGTCTCGCTATGAGCGCGTCGGACATCCCGCGCTGGATCGACGAAGACGGTGTCCGTCCCGAGACGATTACGGTACTGGGTCCGTCGAACATGGGTGCCAAGGGGGCGCAGCAATAGCTCGCTGAACGCGACTTCCCCGACGCCCTCGTCAACGCGCCACGGGTGGCCGCGGGCAGCCGGTCACCTGAAGAGGCACACCCCCGAGGGCCTGGATTTCTCCCGTCGTCGTCCTCTTCGATGTGTCGGACGGCGCCTTTCGCCCCGGCCCCGGGCGCACAGAGGCTAGTCGGAGGCAGACAAGCCGACAAGGAAACCAGTTCCGCTCGATCCTCCATGTCGCCGCGAGCCGCGCGCGACCAGCTGGTCATCACGCGGAAGAGCGCGCCCGGCGGGTTCCTGCTCGATTGACCGTCAGCGTGCGCTATCTAGCACGCACCTCGTGAGCGATCTTCAGGGCGACCGCTGCCGCGTCCTTCCGGACCTCGTGTTCCCAGATCCGCAAGACATGCCAGCCGTTACCGCGCAGCACCTGATTCGTCTCGTCGTCCCGCTCGCGATTGCGCAGCCGCTTCGTGAGCCAAAACTCGCCGTTTCGAGCGGGAGCCTGATAGTGCTCGGGGCATCCGTGCCAAAAGCAGCCGTCGATGAAAACTGCGACGCGCGCCCGGGTGAAGACGATGTCGGCGGTGCGTCGTAGATTCGCAACAGGACGGACTGACACGCGGTAGCGGAGCCCGAGCGCATGCAGATGCCGCCGAACCAGGATCTCTGGCGACGTGTCGCGGCCGCGGTTCGACTGCATCGAAGCGCGACTACTGGGCGTGCTCGCCCATGACACGCCGCTCGACGCTTGGGCGTTCGACCCGCTGTCCCACATCCGAGGTGCCTCCTTCTCCCACAGTAGATTTGATTCGACGAATATGCAGGCGATGGTGAGCGTCGACACGTCGACGAGAGCCTCGAGCGGGCGTCGACCGCGCCAACGGGCTGATCTCCGCCGCTGCGTCGGTCGTGATGCCCGGCGTCGCCCCTTCGTCGTCCTCGTAGCAGCGCCACAGCATGCAATGTCTTGGGGCCGTTCCGCGGATCCCGGCGACGTGACGGACCGCTATCGCCGTCGAATGCTCGCGCTTGGCTTCCGCGGGCATCCTCACGCGTCTCCGTCGAGTACTCACTATTTAATTGGGTGGGAATCGAATCATCTTCGGGGCGTACTTGTTGCTCGCCGTCTCCACCGCAACCGATGCGATAGCGTCTCGAGAGTGAGGAAAACTGCGGTGCTGGCGGGCGGAATCTGCGCGCCAGACGAGCGACCCGGTCACGCCGCCAGGGCTCATGTGACCGAGGACGCGTGTGACGACCTCGAACTGCAGAAAGTAAGCGCATGGCTTATGTCACGCCCGCTATCAATGCACTTCACCCGCGCCGTTGATGACGCTGTCCGGTATGTTCTCGACGGTGCTAGAACCGGACGGTTCGACCTGCTTAGCCCTGAAGTCGACTCGGATGAACGCGCATCCGTGGGAACGAAGCTCCAGTACCGGGTACTCAACGAACTTGGTCTATACAAGGAGCCCCCGCTGGACACGCGGATACTCCATGTCCCGGTGGAACTCAAAGCGACGATTCGATCAAATTGGATGATCCCTACCGAAGGGCAGTGCCAAATCAGCATCCTCATCCAGGTCGACACAGCGATGCGACGCCACCGCGCCTTCCTAATGCGTACCCATCGAGCTTGGCTGAACGAAGGGGCGAACAAGGACGGAAAACGCGGCATCGCTGCTGAGGCGCTTAGACGTTTCTCAATCCCGCTGGTTGCTTGGACTCCACTGCCCGCCGAGCCGTTAGCCCGGCTTACGCCAGAGCAGCTTGCTGTCGTCTTCGCGCCGAGGGTTGGGCAGACTGCACGGCTCACCGCGTTGTTCGGTTTCCTCCCCGACACGGTGATCCCGAGATCCTCGATCGAGACGGTTTGCTTCGGGAATAAGGACCCGTTGCGTCGAGCAAGACAGGCAAAAGATGCGGTCCGCTCGACCTCGGGCCTGGAGGTTCTGGTCGGGACGTGGGTGCAAGACCAGATACGAGCAGAGAAGCTCGGCTTCGACCTCAAGGACGGGGCGTGGATGGCGACGAGCGCGACTGGAATCGTCGCATCGATCGGATCGACGCCTCTTCATCCCGGCATCTGGTGATGCTGCGCGCGTGAGACGCTAGGCGAAAGCCAGCTCCCTCTCAGCCCTCTCGACCGTCTGAGGTGCAAGGCGCGGCTTGATTTGCCTCGCGATGGCGCGCGCAAGGCCTGAAGGAACAGCATTCCCGATCTGGCGGGCAATCTGTATCTTCGTGCCGACCCATCGATAGTCGGCGGGAAAGTCCTGGATGAGCGACGCCTCGTAGTGGCTGATCACGCGATCAACCGACCGCACCGGGTCGCTGCGGTGCTTCCCATACGCCTCCACCCACTCACCGGCCTCCCATTGCGGGTGCAGGTACTGCCCCTTCTCAGGTTTGAAGAACTCCGTCCGGATCGTGACGGACGGCATATCCCATCGAAGGCGCCCCATCACGTCCGTCGTTCCGGTCGGCTTCCTCGCCCAGCAGTTCGGCAGCAGCTCATCGGGCAAATCGAAACGACCTCCGCCGGGCGGGACAAAGCTATAACGATCCAGGCTCTTGCTCGTCGGTGTTCGGCGGATGTGCAAATCGAGTCCGCGGAATACGCCGGGCATCTCCTCCCCGAAGAAGGCAGATCGGCTGTTCGGGAGATCCGTGCTCTCCGGGTGCGGAGGGAGGGTGCCGATCACGTCCTTCACCGTTCTCCATGGAAGAAGGTCCGAGTTTTCGCCAGCATCCTTCGCGTGCGTAGGTGCAGGCAAGTCGATTCGTCCGATCCGTGAACCTATGACGATCGTCCTCTTGCGGCGCTGTGCGACTCCGTAGTCGGCGGCGTTCAGCACGGCGTGTTGGAGCTCATACTCGGCCAGAGCTCCGTGGTCCGCTTCCGCAAGGAGCATGGCAAACTCCGGCGATTTAGCGAACCGGTCGACGTTTTCAATGACGAAGACCTTCGGGCGAGAGTGCTCGACGAAGCGCATGAACTCGCGCCACAGCTGGTTGCGCGGATCCTTGATGTCCTTCAGCCCGAGGTTAGAGAACCCTTGGCAGGGCGGCCCTCCGATGATGATGTCTGTCTCCGGGATCGCTTCGTCCGGAACGCTTGCGATGTCCCCCGCGATTACATGCTTCTCGCCGAAGTTTGCCGCATACGTCGCTGCGGCCGCCTTGTCCCACTCCACAGCCAGCACGGAGCGGAACCCCTCGCTCGCGAAGCCGACCGTCATGCCCCCGCAGCCAGCGAACAGGTCAATCATGCGGAGGTTCTTCGTCATACCTAGATCGTATGCGCGCCCTCAGACATCGGGGTCCGCCCCCGCCGGACTGGGGGCAGAATCGGACTCGGCCAGCAGTTCAGTCTTCGGAACGCGCTGAACCGTCCTGACGAGCTCGTCGTAGTCACGAATCCGGCCCTGCTGAATGAGCCGGTCGAACGTGCGTTTCGGAGACCACCTGCTGGGCTTCGTCGAGGCAACCTCCTCGATGGCGCGGGTCAACGCTGGAAGATCAAGGTGGTAGACACAGTCGATCGCTCCCGACCCATCCGCCAAGATCCGCAGCATGGCGGGCCGGGGCTCCATCGTCAGAACCGCGAAGTGGGGCATAGCGCCACGCCGTTGAGTTGCCAACCTAGATCCTTGCGAGATGCAATCCTGCGCACGATCGGTTCGCAGGGACCATTTTGCGGACACCCCCGCGTACATGTGAATGTCGTCGTTCGCCCCGGCTCCACCGACTGTGAGGTCGACCTTGAGGATTGCTTCCTCAGGCATCTCCAAGAGCATCTGCCGCGTAAGCACATCCTGCTTCGCATATTGCGCGACCTTGCGCCGAAGCGCGGACTTAAGCTTCGTGGCCTCCGCCGACTTGGGCAGGCGATTAGCGAGTTCCTGAAGCTCATCCATCGCTCTCGAGACCGGCTTGTACGTCTTGCTGAAGCTGGGAAGCACGGCGAGGTGACGGTATTGCGAGAATTCGGCGACTGACCGGGATCGTCGAATAGATAAGTCGGGCCGTCGTGTCGCGAGGTCGAGCCGCGTAGCTTCCTCCAGCGCGGTGCCTGGGTCGGTGGGACCAACCTGGCCGGCGATCACACCCAGCTGCTCGAAAAGCGCGTGACCAAGCTCCTTGGACTGCGAATCGTTGTTATCCGATGTATTCGGCGTCCCGTGCCTTCGGTAACCACACAGTTGGGCTGCGAAGCGGGCTGGCACAGTGACCCACTGTGCCAGATGGACGGAGGCGACGCAAAGAATCAGAAAGTTCGCGTGGCTAAAGTTTGTTCGAACGCGCAGCGCGAGCATCGAACGACGATAACGAACGCGACTGCACAGCGACTCTCAATGGGCGGCCACCGCGAATAGGACTTCAGAAATCCTTATCCAAAAGATGGCGCCCCGGAGGCGTCTGGTTCATGACATATGAGACAGGTGATCGCGACACGTCAGTCAGGTCATAGGCGACACTCGTGCGTGTTGGTCGAAGCATCGGGTGGTGTTGAAGATCAGGGTGAGACAGCTCACTGTCACCGCGTCGGCGACCGAGTCCGGGGTGAGCAGGCACTACCTGCACGAGCTCCTCGCCCGCTACCGGGTGGAAGGTATCACCGGGCTCGAGCCTCGGTCCCGCGCCCCGGCAAATTCACCGCAACAGGTCTCCGAACGGGTACGGCAACGCATCGTCACGCTGTGGGCCGCGTTGCTGGCCGAAGGACTGGATGCGGGACCGGTAACGATCCCCTGGCACCTGCTTGGCGAGGGCGTGTAACCCCCGTCGACATCCCCGACCGGATCCTGCAGACGGCCGGTCGGCTCGTCCCGGAACCCCGCAAGCACCCCGCTCCTCCCTACGTCCGGTTCCAAGCTGTGCAGCCGAACGAGACCTGCTTTTCAGCTTCGCGAACTTGCGCGAGACGTCCCCTTCAGGGCGGTCGCTGAAGTCTTGTGGTTACTCAAGTCTCTCCCATCCGTCATGCCTCAATCCTCCCCGTTGTCACAAACGCAAGCCAGATATGCGGTACGCGCCATAAAAGGGCCCTGTCTGGTTCAGGCCGCCCCGTCACGCACGCGCCGACTCCCGCGGCTGCGCCGACTCGTCGCTGCGCCGTAACCGCTGAATCAGATCGGTGATCTGCGCGTCGCTGAAGATCTCGTCGGGTCCTTCCGGTGCGACGCCGTCGAACGGGTCGTCGTAGAGCCGGCGAGGGTCGAGCTGGCCCGCGATCGTGAGCTGCTGCACCACGAGATCGACGAAGGCGTGCTGGCGGTGGGTGAATCCGGGGGTTGAGACGAAGTCGGCGAGCGCTTCTTCGATGGCGGACCGGTCCATGCCGACGATCGAGCGGATGAGACGTCCGAGTCCCCCCGCGCCGGCGGCTTCGTCGTCGAGCTGGCCGGCATCCATGCCGGCCGCAGAGGTGAGAACGTCTTCGAGTTGCTCGAGGTCTACCTCGGTGAGGGCCCGCCCGGTGCGCAGCTTGTGCAGCGCGACGTCGGAGCGGTTCGCGAGGAATCCGTACAGCTTCTCGCGGAAAGCCCGCCGGTTCAGACCCGGCACCACCCGGCTGAGCGCGACCTCGCGCGAGGGGTCGAGCGTGTCCTTGAAATTGGTATAGACGATAGCCTGCGACTCGCGCCCGATGAGCCGCGCGAGAGTGCGTAGGTTCACGCGAACCCGCTCGAGCATCACGACGTCGACCCGCTCCCACCAGGCGGGATCGACGATAGCGTCCAGCAGCGCCGACTGTGCGGAGATTGCCGGGATGCTGCGCTGATCGCCCAGCGCCTGCGCGATTGCGATGATGCGGGTGGCCGGCGCGGAGGGGACCGGTTCGCCCGCAGCAACGGCGACCTGAGCGTCGAGTACGAGCGCGTCGAATCGCTTGGCTGCCTCATCGGGGTCCTGCTCGTTCGCCGCCGGCAGCCCGGCAAGCTCCGCCGCGGCGTCGAGGTCATCGGAGGAGGAGTCCCACGCGTCGGCGCTGCCGAACCGCTCCACGGCGCGAAGATGCTTGCGCACGAGGAAGTTGTCGCGGTTCATTCCGGCCACAGCCGCTTGCAGCCGTCCGGCGATCCCTGCGCGCAGCGACGCGGATTCCGGTGACGCGGCCCCGTGCAGTGCGGCGAGCGGGCGCGCACGCAGCAGGAACGTGCGTTCCGAGAGCGACACGGAGCGCGAAGAGGATGCCGGCGGTAGCTCCTCGTTGAAGAAGTCGATGTTGCCGCACACGTCGAAGATGACGAATTCGCGCTTGTCGTCGCCGGGCCCGTACAGATCGCGGCGCAGGCGCGTGCCGCGTCCGACCATCTGCCAGAACTTCGTGTGCGAGTGCACCGGCTTGAAGAAGACGAGATTGACGACGTCAGGGACGTCGATGCGCGTGTCGAGCATGTCGACCGAAATCGCGACGTGCGGGCTCTTCCCGGGCGTGGAGAAATCGTCGATGAGCGTCTGCGCGTACGGCCCCGCCACGTACGTGATCACCCGCGCGAGCTTCCCGCGCTGCTCGGGGAAGTTCGCGTCGAACCGTTCCTCGATGAACTCTGCGTGCCGCTGATTCTTGGCGAAGACGACCGTCTTGCCGAGCACGTCGCCGCCCGCAACCCGGCGACCCTCCGAGACGAGCACCTCAAGCACCTTGTCGACGGTGTCTTCGTTGAACAGCCATCGGTTCATCGCGGCCGCATCGATGGCGTCGGGGATCTCGCCGTCCTGCCACTCCAGCTCGTCCCAACGCTCGCGTTCCGCGTCGGACAGATCGGCGTAGCGGATGCCGCGTGTCATGAACCCGAGATCGACCGGGCGTGCCACGGGCGGCACGAGGTAGCCGCCGGCGATCGCGTCGTCGAGCTCGAAGGCGTCCGTCGGGACACCGTCATCGAGTTCGAAGAGCCGGTAGGTGTTGTGGTCGACGTCGGCGCGGGGCGTCGCGGTGAGGCCGACGACCAGTGCGTCGAAGTAGTCGAAGATCTCGCCGTAGCGGTTGTAGATCGACCGGTGCGCTTCGTCGACGACGATCATGTCGAAGTAGCCCGGGCCGAAGCGGCGCAGCGCGTCTTGGCCGGCGTCGATGAGTCCCATCACCGTCTGGTAGGTGGAGACGAAGACGCGGCCCTCGCTGTCGCGATCGGTGACGAGGTTGACCGGGGCGCTGTCGGGAAGGTGGGACTTGAACGCACGCACGGCCTGATTGACCAGGGCTGTTCGGTCGGCGAGGAACAGCACCCGCTTCACCCAGTTGGCCTTCTGGAGCACGTCGATGAGCGCAATCACCGTGCGCGTCTTCCCAGTTCCCGTCGCCATGACGAGCAGCGCACGCCGACGCTCCTTCTCGAAGGCTTCGGTGACGGCGCGGATGGCCCGCAGTTGGTACGGGCGCTCCACGATCGTGCGGTCGATTGTCGCCGTGGCGAGCGGCTTGAGGGACTGCCGCCGCTGGATCGCGAGTGCGAGCTGATCCTTGGTCATGTACCCGGCAACCCGGCGCGGCGGGTAACGGCGATCGTCCCAGAGCCAGGTCTCGTAGCCATTCGTGAAGTAGATCAGCGGGCGCTGACCGAAGTCTCGCTCCAGCGCGTCAGCGTAAATTTCGGCCTGCAACCGGCCTTCCTTCGCGCTCTTCGTCGTGCGTTTGGCCTCGACGACCGCGAGCGGCTTGCCGTTGTCGCCCCACAGCACATAGTCGACCTTGCCGCCGCCGGAAGGGCTGGGGATGCCCTGCACCGGCCATTCGCGCGCTCTCGGGTCGGTGAGCGCCCAGCCCGCCTCGTTGGGGTGAAGATCGATGAGATCGCGGCGCGTCTCGGCCTCGGTCGCCAGCGTCGGATCCGGAATGCCGAGCTCGGCGTTCGCTCGGGCGTTCTCGGCCTTCGCCGCCTCGGCGGCCTCGCGCAGCTCCTGGAGCTCATGCTTCAGCGCCCCGTTGCGCTCCCTCTCTTCGGCGAGGGCGCGGCGTGCGTCCTCGAACTCGACCTGGGCCCGCTCGAGGTCGGCGCGAGTCTGCCGGATCACGGTGGCGGGCGCAGGCGGCACCAGCGCGAAATCGAAAGGAGCGGGGGTGCCCGCGCCCGCGTCGCCGTAGCAGTGGTCGAGCCAGCGGCAGATCGGGTGCAGCTGCTCGAGGGAGCCGCGCGCGCGTCCGAGCGGCATCTCCTGCTCCTTGTGCACCGCATCGTTGCCGATCTGTCGTACGAGCCGCAGGCTGCCGTCGACATTCGCGCCGACCGCATCGCGGAAAGGCTGCTGCGCCGTCAGGTTCGCGAAAGAGCCGTCGTACGGCCGCGGGAGAGCTTTTGCGGCGTAGATCCACTCGGTGAACATCTCGCCGGCACGTCGCGCATAGGTCGCCGACGCGCGGGGGTCGCTGCGCAGGTACGACTCAGCGCGGGATGCGGCGTCCCAGACTTTCGGCCAGCGATCCCGGACGAAGTCGAAGTTCCCCACGAACTGCTCCCGGCGGCAGGTTCGGCCCTGCCTGCCGCCATGTTAGCGAAGTGCCTCGGCTTCATCGCATTCCATACTCACGCACCGTGGATGCGCCAATGTCGGAGGTCTGGTGTGTCCTGTTCTATTGGCCATCGGCCGGTGGCGCACCCCTGGGGATATGCGCCTCGCACGACCAGAGAGTCCTGTCATGTCCGAGAACAGCAACAACACCGAGACGCACGTCGAGACCCCGAACGGGCAGCCGCCGGCGGGCTGGTACCCCGATCCGCAGAATCCTGAGAGCGGCAAGCGCTACTGGGACGGAGCAGCGTGGACCGAGCACGCGTCGGTGCGCGACGCTTCCGGCGCGCTCGTGCATCCGCCGGTTCCGCCTGCGGCCGAAGCCTCCGAGGCCGGCGCAGTGGCCGTCTCCACGAAGCGGGGGCTGTCGAGCCTCAGATGGTGGCAGTGGGGCCTCATCGCGCTGGGCGCGCTCGTGCTGAGCAGCATCATCTCCACCGCTATCAGCGGCAGCGGTTCCGCCGACGATGCGTCTGCCGAAAGGCCGGTGGCCGTCGCAGAGGAGGACGAGGCAGAGGAGCTCGTCGATGAAGAGCCGGAGGACACCACCGTCGTCGTGCCTGATGTCGTCGGGACGCCGGTGGCCGAGGCGCGGGTCGCCGTCGAGGCCGCCGGGTTCGTCTTCGTAGTGGATGCCGGTGTGGGCGAGGACTGGGTGATCCTCTCCCAGGGTCCTATCGGTTCCCTCGGGGCGGAGCCGGGCACCGAGGTAACGGTGGCCGCCGGGGCGCCGAAGCCGGTCTACACGCTGGCGCAGCAGAACGCGATCCGGAAGGCGCAGTCGTACCTGGAACTCACCGGGTTCTCGCGCGCCGGACTCATCGGCCAGCTGGAGTACGAGGGTTTCTCGACGGAGGAAGCCACCTTCGGCGCCGACAACGCCGGCGCCGACTGGAACGCCGAGGCGGCTGAGAAGGCTGCGAGCTACCTCGAACTCTCGTCCTTCTCGCGGCAGTCGCTCTACGACCAGCTCGCGTACGAGGAGTTCACCGACGCGGAGATCCAATTCGCCCTCGCGGCGGTGGGCTACTGACAGTGGTCATGGGAGGCCGCCGCTTCGGGGGCGGCCTCCCTTCGCGTTCCGATGCGCGGCGAAGGACTCACTCGTCGGCAAAGAAGTCCTCGTCGACCTTCAAGAGCTCGATCGTGCGAGCCACCTGCACCCCGACCTTGTGGCGCAGCATGCGTCGGCCAGTTCGGTGCGCGCCCAGTCCCCGGTCTCGGCAGCGTACGACCCTGCATCGGGGCTGCTCCACGCGTCGATCGCGGACTTCGGCAGGTTGAGACTTCATCGTGCGTTCTCGGCATCTGCGAAATGCGCGAGGTGGGCACCGAGTGTGAGCCCGCAACGTGCGGCTTGCTCCTTGAGCCGGTCACGGAGCTGCTCGCTGACCTTGATGGTCGCAGTCATCCCCGGACTATACCGGCGAGCGCGCAAGCCCGAGTGGGTGACTAGAGCGAGAGTCCGCCGCGCGAAGGCAACGAGCTCGGTGTGGCCCAAGCGGCGGAAGTCTGGAACTGCTCTCGCGCCGCCCGCCGCGGCTCTACGTCCGCCGCCCGCATCGCGTCCTGGATCGACCTGCGCAATTGCCGCCACATCGGTCCGAGCGATAGTCACGGCCACCTTCTGGTGCCGCCCGCGCGTCAGGGCCGACGTAGAGTCCGGCCGCGTCTACACCCGGCCCCACCACCGCGGCATCCGTCGTCTCTCCTTGAATGCCGTGCACCGCCGACGCGTACGCAGGTTGCAGGTGGTCGAGCGCGTAGTCGCGGCTCACGCGACGAATCTCACCACCGTCGCTGACCGAGGTGAGGTCGATGCTCTCGTCCCGGATGTCACGCACCACGCACAGCGCACGGTTCTCGACCCCGGTGCGCGGATCGTTGCGGTGGGTCTGCACCGTGCCGCCGACCAGAATGCGCTGCTCCCCCATCCCCAGCGCGAGCGTCCTGGGGTCCAGCTCGCCGTCCTCGACCCGTCGTTGCTGGGTGGCGCCGTTGATCGCGCCGGCCTCGTCGTTGGTACCGGAAACCAACGCCACTCGCTTTCCCGGGGTGCCAATCGAATTAGGCCGCAACCATCGCGTCGCGCGCTTCGTCCGTGCTGGCCACCCGCTGCACGTGCCCGCGTTCGAGCATCTCCCCCGCGACGCTCAGAGCATCGTCGCGGTCGCGGGGGTTGCGCAGGCGCAGCGTGAGCGCGGAGTATTCGGGAGCGCTGAACCGTGCACGGTGTCGAGTTCGACGGATGCTGTCGCGTATCGGACTGCGGTTGCCATCGCTCCTGCGTGCACCACCGGGAGGGCCTGATACGGATCTCCTACCATCGCCACACCGAAACTGCGCTCGAGGGCGAAATCGACGAGGACGGCCGCGGTCCGGAGGTCGACCATGCCGGCCTCGTCTACGACGATCCGATCGCCGTTGTAGAGGACGAGCTTGGTCGGCGCGTCGTAGATCATCCCCGTCGTCTGGTCGGCGTCGCCACGAGACAGACGCGTCCGCACCTCCGCTCCAGCTGAGTCAGCGCCCCAGCGGTACCCGTGGTCGAAGAGCAACGCGTGCAGGCTCGAGGCCGCGGCGCCAACTTCACGCGAGGCGACCGATGCTGCATTCAGGCTCGCCGCGACCACCAGCATCCGTCGCCGCTGTTGTGCCAATCCGGCGTCACTCCTCGACTGCAAGTGAGGAGGTGCCATTGGTCGCCGTGATTCGCAGTCACCAACCCGCAGATCAAGCTGCAGTGAACGACCCGCTTGTCGGACGACCCATCGCTGAAAGATCAGCGCCGCTGAACTCAGACGCGACCGTCCGCGCCGTCCGCGCGTCCGCTACGGTCGGGTTTGCCAACCCATACCGGTTGGGCAGTCCCAGCGGGCGATGACGTCACCGAGGAGTCTCGTGGATCGGAAAGTACACGGCGATACCCTGCAAGACGCGTGCAGAGCTTGGCCGGGCGGACGCGACGGCGGGTCCTCACCGATACGTGCGGCGGCGCGGGTAGTACTTCGAGGCTGATTTCGTCACGCGGCATGAACGTGAGGCGGAGGCCAACGAGGTCACTATGACGCGTGCGCGCACTCTTCTGGATGCGCTCGCCTCTGCACCCCACAGGGATGCCGCCGGCTGGGGAGGAGTCGACCGGTTTCCATTCCGCCTGGGTGGGGCGGGGAATCGCAAGCGGGCCACAGGATGCCGAGATCGCGGGCGCTCTCGGTCTGGAGTCATCGTCATGCCACTGTGGGGATTGAGTCTTGACCGCGAAGTGGCCAAGTCATTCGGCAACGCATTCCTTTTCGAGGTAGTAGGCCCGTTCCCGGCAATACCCGCCTGGGCAGAATCTGGCATCAAGGGCGATGAACGCGAGTTGATCGCGGGTGGTCGCTACTCGATAGCGAGGATCGAAGAGGCTAACGGTGGCGCACCCGTCGAGCTTTATTTCGTTGAGGTTGTCCCACTCGCAATGTGAGGTTCGAGGGTAAACGTCCCCGACTAAGCGGAGTCAGGCTGTTTATTTCGAGACTGGATCGGCAACCGGATTGTTTGCACTTATACCCGTGTCGCTTCGTGACTGACCTTGAGCGTCTGATGGCAGGAGTGGAGCGGGAGGTGAGTTCGGTGATTTCTTGGCCGGAGTGCGCCGGGGAGTTGTCCGGCGCTAGTACGCACCTGAATCGGCCCAGGGTTGAGCCTTCATGTCAAGCGAACGGACGTGCTCGACGTCGGGTTCCAACTGCAGAGCCCCACCTGTCTCGGTTGATTCCGATATGGTCCGAGTGCAGGCTGACTCCCGCCCAAACGGAATCGATACGCCCGTCGCAAAGGAGCAATATGTTCACTCTCTCCGACGGCACTCTCGTCACCTCTGCCAGCGACCTCACGACGGCATCGAAGTGCGAGTTCGCGTTCCTCCGCAAGCTCGATCAGCTACGCGGTCGCATCGACAAGCTCATCGCCAAGGAAGACAAGCTGCTAAGCCGCACGGCCGCTCTGGGCGACGAGCACGAACTGCGCGTCCTGCAGGCGTACCGCGACGAGTTCGGACTCGGCGTACGCGAGTTCGCGCGACCGGACCCGCTCACCCGCGAATCGATGAGCGAGGCGGCAGCGCTCAGCGCTCAAGCCTTTAGAGACGGCGCCGACGTTGTGTTCCAGGCGACGATGTTCGAAGAAGACGCGACTACGGGCACAGCATTCGTCGGGTTCGCCGACTTCATCACTCGCCAGCCAGACGGTCGCTACCGGGTGGAGGACACGAAGCTCGCACGTTCTGAGAAGGTCACGGCGGTCCTCCAGCTCGCCGCCTACGCTGACGTCCTCGAGCGCAACGACATCCTGGTCGACGACACCGTGACGCTGCTGTTGGGTGATGGCAGACCATCAAACCACCTCATCGAGGAGCTCCTGCCCGTATACCGAGTGCGACGTCGACGCCTGCTCGAGCTCCTGCGCATCCGCGACACCGAAGGCGCCGACGGCGTCCCCGCGGGGTGGGGTGACGAGCGCTTCTCGATCTGCGGGGCATGCGACCACTGCGAGGCAGAGATCGAGACGCGGCGCGATGTGCTGTTGGTCGCGAACCTTCGCCGTTCGCAGCGTGAGCGACTTGCGAGGGCCGACATCCGCACGATCGATCAGCTTGCCGAGAGCACCGGAACCGTCGAAGGCATCGGCGCACGAACACTCGAGAACCTTCGCGCGCAGGCGGGACTGCAGCTGAAGGCAGTGAAAGGCGAGACACCGCCCTACGAGGTGATCTCGGCCCTACCGGTCCTCGCGCTGCCGGCACCTGACCCCGGAGACATATTCTTCGACTTCGAAGGCGACCCGCTCTACACCGACGACTTGGGGCACGTGTGGGGCCTTGACTACCTGTTCGGGCTCATCGAGGTCGACGGCACGTTCCGGGCGTTCTGGGCGCACGACTTCGCCGAAGAGGGTCGCGCGCTCCACGACTTCCTCAACTACGTGACGGCGCGGCGCGCGCGGCATCCGAACATGCACATCTACCACTACGCGTCGTACGAGCGCACGCATCTTGCGCAACTCGCGATCCGGCACGGGTACGGCGAAGATATCGTCGACAATCTCTTTCGACGGCACGTGCTCGTCGACTTGTACGCCACCGTGCGAGGCGCTCTTCGAGTGGGGTCTCCCTCCTACTCGATCAAGAAGCTCGAGCCGCTGTACATGGGAGCCGACCTGCGTAACGACGAAGGGGTGACGAACGCAGGCGACTCGATCGTCGAGTATGCCGAGGCGGTCGCGCTGAGACGCCTCCAAGACTTTGAGGGATACGAGCAGAAGCTCGACAAGATCGCCGAATACAACGAATACGACTGCCGCTCGACCCTCGCGCTGCGTGACTGGCTGCGTTCACTCGCTCCGGATGCCGCGACGAGCGGGAATATCGATGAAGCCGTCGAGCGCGCTGAGCCGACGCTGAGCGCCGTGGCAGCCGAGGAGGCCGCGCTCTCCGAGGCGCTCCTGCAACTGGCCGGTGACCCTCTGACAGTCCAAGACGATCCGTCGCGCTTCGCGGCGGCGCTCGCCGCGGCCGCCGTCCGCTACTACAGCCGGGAAGACAAGAAGGGCTGGTGGGAGCACTTCGCCCGCCTGCTCGAGCCCATCGACGAATGGGCCGACGACCGCGACGTGCTCGCAATCCAAGACGTCGAGGTGGTTGAGGACTGGCACCGGGAGACCTCGCGGCAGAACCTCCGGCGCATCCTGCGCCTCACTGGCACTGCGGGACCGGGGTCAAAGTTCAAGGCATCCGATCGACCCAACCTCGTGTACAACAGCGACAGCAATGCCCCGCGCACCGAGCGCGACGACCCCCGCGCCCGCCCGGCACACGAAGCGACCATCACGGAGGTCGAGGATGACGCCGCAGACGACGTGGTGATCGTGCGCGAGGTGCTCCGCCGCGGCGAAGAGCCATACTCGGCGTTGCCAATCGCGCTCGTTCCGGCCGGGCCGATCGCCGTCATCGCCCAACGGAACGCGATCCTCGAGTGGGCGAGGAGTCTACTCGCCGCTTACCCCGACGTGCCGCAGGATGCCGCAGGCGACATCCTGCTCCGCCGACCGCCGCAAACTCAATCGGGTCACCTCGCTCCCGTCGACGCGCTCGAGTCTCCAGGCCTCGCCGGCGCCATCCGCGATATCGACCGGTCGTACCTCGCGGTGCAGGGTCCTCCCGGAACCGGAAAGACCCATACCGGCGCCCACGCGATCGCCGACCTAGTTCGCGATGGATGGAAGATCGGTGTCACGGCGCAGTCTCACGCCGTCATCGACAACTTCCTCAGCGGCATCGTCAGAGCGGGCGTCAACCCGGTCCAGCTCGCGCACGTGTCAGGAGATCGAACAACGCCATATGAATCCGTGGAGTCAGGGAAAATCTCGGCCTGGGCAGATGACCAGCCCGGCGGCTACGTCATCGGCGCGACGGCCTGGGCATTCTCGAACGAGAAGCAGATCGCGCGTCAGCAACTCGACCTCCTCGTCATCGACGAAGCCGGGCAGTTCTCTCTCGCCAACACCATCGCCGTGTCGCTCAGCGCCCGGCGCGTGCTTCTACTCGGCGATCCGCAGCAACTGCCCCAAGTGTCACAGGGCACCCACCCCCAACCCGTCGACGAATCAGCACTCGGCTGGATCGCCGATGGCGCGCGCGTGCTGCCCGGCGAATTCGGATACTTCCTTGCTCTCACGCGACGGATGGATGCCGCACTCACCCGTCACGTGTCGCAGCTGTCGTATGCCAACGCGCTGCATGCGCACGAGTGCACCCGAGATCGTCACCTGGACGGCTGGGCCTCAGGGCTGCACCCTGTGTCGGTCGGGCACACCGGAAACTCGGTCGCATCCATGGAAGAGGCATCCGTCGTCGTAGACCTCGTGCGCCGGCTTGTCGGCGCACGCTGGACCGATCCATCAAGCGGGCGCACCAATGATCCCCTCCGCCCCGACGACATCATCATCGTCACGCCCTACAACGCGCAACGCCAACTCGTGCTCGATGCTCTCGCGGCGGCAGGGTTCACCGACATGCAGGTCGGCACCGTCGACAAGTTCCAGGGCCGCGAGGCCGTGGTCTCGATCGTGTCGCTGGCGGCATCGGATGCCTCGGAGGTGCCACGCGGCATGGACTTTCTCATCAACCGCAACCGCCTAAACGTGGCCATCTCGCGCGCACAGTGGGCCAGCTGGCTGGTTCACTCGCCCAGCCTTACCGCGCACCTGCCGACGACGGTGGCGGCGGTGAAGGAACTCAGCGCATTCGTCAGGCTTATCGAGGCGGCCGACGACACCTCGCCCTGAAAGCGTCACGAGTAGATGCGCTCACAACAAGCGAGGCGGTGAATCGGAGCGTCAGAGCTTCTGCGCTTCGACGGTGGCTGCGCGGAAGAAACCAGCGAGGTCGCTCGGGTCGCCGTTCCAGACCGCGATCCGCTCGTCCCCCTCCCGATTCCAGCGCCAGCGCGCAACCCCGTGCGGCTCGCTGTACTCGATGAGAAGTCGCGACTCATCGGCCGCCGCTTGTCGAAGCTCGAACAGTCGCGTCATCGCTCGCATCGTCGCATCCCACCGCAGGGTCAGGTTCTCTGCAGCCTCTTCGCTGCTTCCACGGCGCAGCTGCGCGACGACGGAGAGTCCGAGCTCCCTGCAGGCATACGTCCAGGTCTCGGAGTCCGGCTCTCGGGCATCGACACCGAGGACGAATCCGTCATAGAGCGACCCCCCGCCCAGCCGCTCAGCTATGGGGGCGAAGGCGTCGAGCGTCGCGGCCTCGACGCCTTGCCATGAAGGACTTCGGAAGTGACACGCGTCGGCCCGGACCAGGTCGAACGATTCGTCGAGAGGAAGGAAGGGAAGTGCCATGTTCGCAGACAGGAAGAGATTGATCATTTCCCGGCGAGTGGCATTATCCGTCGTCATCCAGCCGGGTGCGCAGTCCGACCAATTCACGCCCTCCACGAGGCATCGATCGAAGCGGGCGCCCATGAACTCCGCGGCTTCCGCGATCGCGTCCTGAAAGTCGCACTCGCTCAATACGACTCCGTTGAATCGTGCGTTGGTCAGTTGAGCGCCGCGAAACCCGATGTGGCGCAGTCGAAGAGCGGGCAGGGGCTCGGGAACGAAGACCAGCGCGGGTTCGCGCGGCGCGGGTTTCGGCTCACTGCCGCCGAACTCGGCATTCGACAGCGCGGCGCCATCCAATATGACCGATTCGAGGTCAGCGTCGGTGAAGTCCGTATGGTCGAGTTCCGCTCCTGCAAGAACAACGCGATTCAATTTGGCGCCCACAAACTTCGTCCACGGCAGTCGAGCACCCTGCCACGTCACGTCCCGAAGGACGGCACGCGCGAAGTTCGCGGCGGGCAGCGCGATCTCGACCGTTCCCTGCCCTGCATCGTTGGGCGAGGTGATCTCGCATCCGGTAAAATTCGCAGCCTCACCACGAACGAAGTTGAAACCGCAAGTGCGGAGGATCGCGTTGCTGAAGTCCGCGCGCGTCAGCCACCCACCGAGAATGATCGCTCCGGACATCCATGCGCCGGTGAGCTTTGCGTCTGTCAGGTCGACGTCAGTGAGTTGTGTGCCAGTGAAAACTGCGTCCACGAAGGAGGCGCCGCGTGCATTGGTCTCACGGAATCTCGTGCGGGTGAGGTCGGTCGCTTCGAGGCAGGCACCTGCGATGCTGCCGCCCTCGAATCGTGCGTCTGCGAAGACGGCATCCGTGAGGTCGCGACCGCTCCATTCGATATCGATGAACGTGCAGCCGCTGAAGTCGACCCCGCGCAGGTCGTCGCCAGCAAGGGCGCTCCCACGGAAGCTCTGATCTCTGTAGTTCACGGGTCCCCAGGGAGAGTGTGGCGGATGGCGCGCAATTGGGCACGTTCTGAATCACTCTGCCGGATGCAGGCGGCACGCGCCACGTTTGCCGCGAGTGTCGAGTCAGTGTCGGTGGCCAGTTGTAGTCTGATCGACTTTCCCAAACTGGGGACGTGGGGTGGGCAGGGACCCGCCCGCGCGGTTGATGAACTGTGAGGAAGAACCATGGCCAGGAAGAGCTACCACGAGAGTGAACTCGAGCACGTGCCCGCCGTGATGCTCGGTGGGCCGATCGACGGGAAGCGGTACCGCATGCCCGTCATCCCCGGTGGGGGCGTTCCGACAGCCTTCAGCACGCCGTTGCAGCAACCGCACGAGCCGAGCCCGCGCGCGGTGTACCTTCGCGAAGGCGATGCGCCCGTTGGCGGCTACTACGTGTACTTCTTCGATCGGATTACCGACCCGAGTGGCGCGCCCGCCCTCCACGCGACGCCGGATCGACACCGGGAGTGGACCAATCAGGGATAGGCAATCCGCCCTCGACATCGACACGGAGGATTGTGCGCTTTGGCGACGCACCTCGTCAGACGTACTCACCATCGTTGGCGCCGCTCTCCTTCGATCTCCGCGACTGATCACCTGATACTGCGGCGAGGGCTCGACGGACCCGGTTAGCGCGGGCGACTAACCATGCGTCGGCTTCCGTCTCGTCAGCGCCCAGCCGACCTATGGTGAGAACGGCCGATGGTGAAACCCGATCCCGCTCAGCAGGAGATCGCCAAAACGCCAGGACTCAAAAGGGGCGTGGTGTGCGCGATCGTGACTGCGTCAATCCGCATGGCCTCAGGCAGGGCCGCATTTGCATCGCGGCGAGACGCGCCTCAGCAATCCAGCACCAATCGATTACTTCAGCGGCGGGAGGTCTTCAGTGGTCATGGTCTTGGTCTATCCAAGCGACAAAGGGTTGGCGTGCGTTCCGACTACTTCAGCGGTGTACCGCGGACTACCTGGTTCAGCGGGTAGGACCGGACATTTTCGGCGCCACGAGTCGATTCGTGCTTGATGAGGATGTTGCCAGGGCGCTTCGTGTCTACACCGACGACGACGCCGGTCCAGTCGAGGCCGAGCCGGTCGACAACGACCACCCTTGCGCCGACATTCGCGTTCCCGACGTTTGCTGCTGATACCATCCGGGCGGGCCTCTGCCCGCCGGCTGCGGCGCGGGCCGATCGCTCAGCCGGCTGCGGCGGCTTCGGCTGCGCAAGGCGATCCGCCACCCCAACAGTCTGCTCTTTGCCGGAACCCTTCGAGCTTCCGGCAGGAAGCAGATCGCGAACCTGCTCCAGCGAGGCCGCGGCAGTTGGTCGCTGGCGCGGGTCGAAGGCTAGCATCGGCGCGATCACATCGCGCGACACAGCGCCTAGCGAGGTCAGTCGCGGCCCATCCGCCATCGCGCGGCGCACGGTCGCGTCATCGCCGAACGGATCCGTGTTCCAGATGTCTGGCAGACGGACGCCGGCAGCGATCGCGAGCGTAACGCCGAGCTTGAAGACATCGGCTGCGGGCGCGAAATCCCGTTCTTCAATCACTTCATCAAGCTGCTCCGGGGTGAAGAAGCCGGGCGTTCCGCCAAGGCGCCCCTTCTGATTCGCCTTCGTGACGAGACCGAAGTCGATGAGGCGTGCTCTGCCTGGCTCGAGCATGACGTTGTCGGGTTTGAGATCGAGGTGTACGAGGCCGACATGATGGATGGCGGTGAGCGCCGAGAGGATGTCGTGCGCGAGGTCGAGGAGTTGATTCTGATCCATCGGCCCGACGCTGCCGACCTGCTCGGCAAGGCTCCGCCCGCTGATGAGTTCTGTCGCGAACCACGGCACGTCCCAGCCGGCCCGGGTGTGCTGCGTCGCGGCCTCGAAGACGCCAGGGATGTATGGGCTGTCGATCTTGCTGAGGACCATCGCTTCGAACAGAAAGGCCTTCGCTTCGCTCGCGAGCCACGCGTCGAACCGGGCCGGCGGGATCGGCACTTCATCGGGGGCGGGCGGCAGCATCAGCTTGATCACGCCACGATTGAGCCGTCCGCCAGCCACGCCAACCCGGGTAAGGGAATGATCTTCCCTCTTCCAGATGGCTCGCCACGTCGTACCCTGGCCCCCGCGTCCGAGCGGCTCCGTGAGCTCCCAATTCCCGACCAGCCGCCCTCGAATGACTTCCTCGAGTGCGGCCTGCGCCGGATGCAGACCCGCCATCGTCAGGCGCCTTCGATGGGGGTGCGGGCGTAGGTGAAGGTCGTGTCGGACTTGATGCGCCGGAACTCCTGCCGAGCCTCCGCGATCGCATTCGTCGGGGGCTCCCAGATGTCGAGACCCTTTCCCAGCAGAATGCGCCAGCCATGGTTCGTGAGGATGGATCGATCGTGAATGGTGTCATCAAGACGGATGTCGAGCGTGATACCAAAGGTCTGAGCTGCCTCACGCAACGCGACCAGACGCTCAAGCTGGTCCTTCTTGAGATGGTCCTGGTCGATCTGCCCGGTGATGAGCTCGATCGCGATCTCGTCAGCCGGTGCCTTCGCAAGTGCGATCAGGCCGAGCAGGTCGCCGATATTGCGCACCTGGTGCGGCCTGCGGATATAGGGGTCCACAATGGTGATCTTCCCTGCACCAACGAGGTACGGCAGGAGCACATTCTCGTACGAGACGCCCGTCTGTCCAGCTTTGAAATCTCGGATGCCTTCAAAGAGCGGCATTGTGGCATCCGGCACTACGGGCGCGCTGCTACCTTCGGGCACGATCGGCAGCGGCGGGGCGACAGATCTGGCGGCATATGGCTGATGTGTAGGAGCTGGCGGGGTGTAGGTCGGCAGATCACTGCTCGAGCGCGCGCCTTCCGCGCTCCAATCGCGGCGGTAAAGCTGCGGATATTGGTTCTCCTCGACCGTGACGACGTCGTGCCAGTCGCCGAGCGAGTCTTCGTAACCGAAGTGCGGAGGGTTATCCCGCATGGTGGCGTCGATCCGGAGGATCTGATCCTTGACGCGCTTGCGACCCTCGATGGCGTAGACGAGCAGCTCCTCTATCTCGTCGGGGGTGGCGGTTCCCGTCGGGTGGATGAGCTTCATGAGACCGGAGAAGGTCTTCTGTATGCCGTCGCGGTCGCGGGTGGAGATGTCAGAGCCGAGGCTGAAGTGTGCCTGGTACTTATCGGAGAAATCCTCCGAGCGCTTGGAGTGGAGTATCTCGGCGAGGTAGTCGACGACGAAGCCGTAGCCGTCGGAAAACATCTCTGACCGGATCGGCGACACTTCCCAACCGGGGATGTAGTGGTGGATGCGGTCGAGCCACGCGGCGTCGCGGTACGAATCGGGGAGCTCATCAAAGAGATCGGAATGCTGGAGCATGTACGGCACGGTGTGCGACGTGTTGCCGATGAAGACCATGGATGCTTCAGCTCCGAGTGGCTGATTGCCGCGATTGAACTGCTTGTTCGCCATGTAGTTCTTCATGATGTTGACCAGGTTCTGGTCGGTACGGCGGTTCGACGCGAACTCGTCAAAGGCGACCACGTCCCAATACCCGACGAGGCCGAGTTTACCGTTCGCGTTGTTGACGAAGAGCTTGGCGACCGTGACTTCGCCACCGGAGATGAGCGCACCGTTCGGCGAAAGCTCACTGAACGTGTGCGACTTTCCCGTGCCCTTCGGACCGAGTTCGACCAGGTTGTAGTTGCGCTCGACGAACGGGATGAGCCGGGTGAGCGCGATGAGCTTGTCCCGGAGGCTGAACTGCTCCGGGTTGAGCCCGATGGACTGCATCAAAACGTCGATCCACTCGTCGGTCGTGAACGATGCTCGTGCCGTGTTGTACCGATCGAAGTCGACGCCAGCGATCTGGATCGGCTTGAGGCTCGCGAGCACCCACGGCTCGGTCGGGCCATCGCTCGGCTGGTACTCGATGTCGCAGATGCACCAGACGCCACCCACAAGCAGTTTCTGGTTATTCGTGACGGTGTTGACGTCGATCGGCACACCCTTGATGTCGAGGTTCTCGAAGGACGCCTCGTAGAAGTCCTGCTTCGTATTGAGGTCGACGGTGACACGATCGATGATCCTGTGCTTGCCCTTTTCACGGATCGTCGACTGGATCAATACCTTCTCGTTCCGGTTGACGTAGTGCTCGGCGAGGATGCTGCGCACCATGTCGATACCGTCCTGGATGGTGTCCTCGTCGTCTGAGGCGGCGTACTGCCCGAGGAGATACTCGAGCACGTATCCGGGCACGACCGCGTTGCCGCGCACCGCCTTGACGAGGTCCTTGCGGACCACGGAGCCAGCGAAGAGGTCATTCACCTTCCGATCGAGGTCCGACTCCTCCTCAGTGAAGGCAGGCACGTAGACCTCTTCATCCTCTGCCACGCCGAGATCACTGAGTGCGTCGTCGAGGTTCGTCATGGATTCTCTCCCCCTAGAAGTCTGGCGTAGCCGTGATCCGGTTCGTGAACATATGCCTATACGGCACCTGCCACGAATTGCTGTTCGCGCTCGGCTGTTCGAGTCGGAGCTCGACTTGCGCCCCGAGCGGTACTCCAGCGTCGGGGCGGATCTGAAGCTTGATCTCCTGCAGACGATCCCGCTCGTCGCCGGTCGCGGCGAAGACGACGACCACCTGGTCTGAGATCAGCGCGTCAGTGTAGTAGAAGGCGGCGCGGAGCTCACGTGCGTGGGTGCGCTCGCTGATGGGTTCAGCCTGCAGCAGGCTGATCCGCACGATCGCGTTTGTCAGCACGTCGCTCTTGGGCTTGATCTGCACGTCGACGAGCTTCACCTCGCTCTTGCCCTTGCGGGTGACGGTGACGACAGGCACGACGACCTCCTGCAGCGTCGCGCCCCCGTGGACGAAACGATCTGCGGCACCCTGAAGCTTCTGCGTGAGTCGGTAGATCGACTTCGGGATGTGCACCTGCCAGTCACCGGTGAGGCCGAGCTGTGACGACGCGTACGTGTTGAAAGAGGCTGTCTGTTTGAAGTCCTCGCCGAGCAGGAAGCGTCGGTCTCGGTACTTGATGTCACCGTGAGGTTCTTCATCTAGTTTGCTGCTGTCGCCGATCTTTGATTCCTGGAAGAGAAACCCGTGGTCGCTGGTGACGAGCACATTCGCGTCGGCGGAGGTGAGGTTGCCGATCAGCTTTGTCAGTTCTGCGATGGCGTCCCTCGCCGCCTCGGGAGTGCCAGACTCGGCGCCGAGCTTGTGGCTGCGCTTGTCGATGGTGTCGTGGTAGACGTACACAATCTTGTGTTGCTGCAAATAGGGCCGCAGCTCGTCCTTGATCTTCTTCGCGAGCACGTCCTCGGCGCTGATGGCGGTGCCGCCAATCGGGTCGAGGATCTTGGTTCGGTTGACGAGGCCGCCGGCCGGCTTCCCGTCGACGACGACGTCGCTTCCCTTGCCCGCAAACCCGATGGTCGTGTGCGGAAGCAGGGACGCCATGCCCAGCTGCGTATAGCTCGGTAAGGCCCCGAGGATGACGTCGAGCTTCGCTTCGTAGGCGATCCTCGTATCGCTCCGCAGGGCGGAGGCGAGCTCGTCGGCGACCTCATAGCGGAGCGCATCGGAGATGACGACGACGACGCGGCGCCCTTGCGAGACGATCGGGTCGACGAACGATTGGTAGAACGACCCCTGCGACCGGTAGGCGACTGACTTCCACGACTGAACTGCATCGATCTGCTTCTGCCACTCGGTCGCGAGCGGGAAGACGAATTTGTTTGTGTAGAAGAGCTCGACCTGCTCGACGAGTGAGGCGAGCTGATCGGCATGATCGGTGGCGTGAGTGGCGAGGAGGAACTGTCGGTAACGCTGGTCGATGCGGTACCAGCGGTCCTTATACTTCGAGAGCCCGTCGTCGAAGTCAGCAATAGCAACGCTCAGTGTGCTGATGTCATGCAGCAGTTCGGCGGCGGAACGGATCGCCGTGTACAGGGCGCGGATTGACGGGTCGAGCGTGTACCAAAAAGTGGTCTGGCGGGCCTTCTCCGCTTCCTGCAGGTCGCGGACGGTGAGGCTCTGGTTGCTGACTCCTAGGGAGAGGTCGCCGATGATCTTCCAGTCGATCGCCTCGAAGACATCGGAGCTGAGCAGCTCGTTGTAGTCGCGATCGGCGATCTGGAGTTCGACGCCGAGGTCGCGCTCGACGCGGCGGGCGAGCGTTGCCATTGCCTCACGGCTTCGCACATCGTTCCGCCACGCGCTGTAGTCGTGCCGAAGCCCGACTCGAGCGGAACCGAAGTCGGTGTTCGCGTGTGTGAAGACCCACTCGACGAAGTCGCCGATCTTCGGATTCGCCGACTCGTATCCGTAGATTCCTTTGGCGCCCCCCCAGTAGAAATCAGTCAGCCCATAGGAGGTGAGCGCGTCGTAGCCGTTCGACGAGCCAGCGGCATTCTCGATGAGAAGACCACGGGTGAGCTCACCGAAGCTGTGCGTCTTGAGACCTAGCGCGACTGCACTCATCTTTGCGCGGAGCATCGTGCGGTCATCATCGGCGCTGAGTAGAGCCTTGACCTTTGCCTTGCGATCGGCGCTGTTGAAGAACTTCGGATGCTGAGCGACGACGGGCTGAAGCGACAGGGGGAGGCCGAGATCCTGCGCGTCCATCGAGGCACGATCCGCAGTAAAGACGCCGTAAGCGAGTTCGAGGTCCCAAAGCCAGTTGCCGGTGCCGTCGGGAACTCCCCCCTTCCGGTAGACGATGAAGGTTTGGTTCGGCTGCTGCTTGAGCAACCGAAACTTGACCGCATACTCGTCACGGTCGACCCGAATAACCTCGACTCCGTCCAGCTCCGCCTCGAGCTGCGCAAGGTCGGCCTCATACTCGCCCTCCGGGTCGTGCCAGAAGGCGATGTGACGGTCACCGGCCTTTCTTCCGCTCGCGAAGCGCTCGGTCAGTCCCTTCTTAAGAACACTGAGGTCACCCACTGCCGCTGCCTCTCTTCAAACCGATGTCCTTGAGTGCAGCGCCGAGCTTCTGATAATTCACGAGTACGCCGTCGTCAAGGTCGAGGGCGATCTGCTGGCCCGCGAGTGGGAAGAGCACGTCGTGCTCGTAATCGCGAAGCTCGACGAGAAGTTTGCGGATCCGGTCAGCTTCCTTCAGCGCGGCCGCAACCTCACGGGGCGACGCGCCACCCATGCCGGCAGCGACGCGACCCTGGTGCTCCAAGTTGGCCTCCAGCTTGCCGATGAACTCCCGCAGGTATCCAGTGAGCACCGTCGAAGCGGTCGAAGGGTTGTAGCGGTGCAGGTAGATCAGAGCGCTGAACGAGCCCTTCGGGCTCCGGAAGAGCCAGTAGATCGGTCGCTTCTTGTACCTCTTCACGTGGTCTTCGTAGAACGACTTCACGAAGTAGTCACGGATGTCCTTCACACCGAGCGACTCGGTGACAAATCGCAGGTTCTCCTCGAAGTGCTCTTCACCGAAGGCCACGCGAAGGAACTTGCGGAAACGGGCGACGATGTCGTCCTCGAACCAATCACCATCGACGATCGGGATCACATTGTCCTGATCCGGCATGAACGCCGGTGACGGGACCCTCGCCAGGTAAGTCTGCAGCGTGCTCCCCTGGTCCGCGAGGATCAGCCCCGGTTCATCGAGGCTGTACCGCCCGAACATGCACCCGACAGCGTAGGACGTCAGATCGCGTACCGCATCACGGAGTGCCAATCGCTCGCGATCGGCATGTGCCGCCAACGGAAACCGGAAGGCGGGGTCAGCGAACAAGGAGGTAGACGCACGGGTTGCCGTCGCCGAGTGTGAGAGCCCGTATGCGTCGGCGATAACATCGTCGTTACGCCCCTCAAGCTCGGCAACAATTTCAGTACGTCTGGTCGATTCCGCCCAAAGACTGCCCCAACCCTCCTCCACAGAGGCGTCCGTCCGCAGTGGCGACGAAGCGAATCCCCAGGAAAGTTCCTGTTCGTTCCAGTCTTCTCTTGAGAGTTCGATCAACTGATCAACGTGTGACAGATCGATCGTCTCATAGCCGTGTGCCACTGGAAGGTTGCTTAGGTTGCCCAGGCGAAAGTCGAGCGTCGGGCTGAGGGCGCCGAGGAACGGCAGCGCAACGCGACTATTCAAGAAGGCGAGGGCGAACTGAAGCACCTCGGGAGAACCGAACCCCGAAGGTCCGGTCGAGTCGAAACCTAGGCCCGGCCCGTAGTAGCGCAGGGAGAAGTTGCTGCCCGCGATCCGAGTCCAAGACACAGACTCTCGGAAGAAGTACTGGGTATTTTGTGGTCTGGCCCTCGGAGACGACTTTATCTCCGCCCCGTCATTCGACCAGTCGACGACATACTCCTCGTTACCTGCCCACCGCCGAAACGGCCCACCCTTCTTGTACGGCAGCCAGGTTCGCGCGCCGCTCGGTCGGGAGAGGGCGATGGACGTGCGGTCTTGAGACACCTCCCACCAGCGACGAAGGAACCGCTCATTTTCGCCGGTGTTGATCCCCTCGCGTAGCTCGATCACTTCTCCGAGCCGGTGCCCTTGGGCGAACGCATCTACCTGCTTCTCGTCGAGTCTGTAGGCCAGCACCCCCCCGGGAACCGCGGAAAAGTCACGAAGCGAATGGAGGTGAACCTGCGGGGCACGCTCAGCTCGCAGGATCTGCCGTACCGCGTCAGCCATCGCAGCCTCACCGTAGACGTCGGTCAGGTCGATGAATGGGGCCAGCGCGTCCGGTGATCCAGCGCGGTTCCACACCCATGCGACCGTGGAGACGACCTCGCCACCGATGGTGTCAAACGCCCCGGCGCCGAGATGGATCAGTGAACTCATCCGGCTACTTGCCACGTATCGCTCGCGCAACGCGCGGAAGCTGGGCAGGAACATCCACGACTGCATCGAGATCATGCCGATGGCGCCGAGCGGTGCCACAAGGTGCCAGCACCGCTCAATGAACATCGCGAACAAGTCCGACTTTGAGTCCCGATACTCCGAGGCCGAAAGCGCAGCTAGGTGTGCTCCCATCGTTCCCGCCCCCATATATGGGGGGTTCGCTACCGCGATCGAATAGGACTGTGACAGATACCGGGCCTGCTCCAGTATCGCGCGAGCCTTTCCGAGGATCTCTCCGTGGATAAGGTCCCCGTCGGCCTCGGCACTCTCGATCGCCGCGTTGAGCGGTTCAAGGAGCTGCTCTTTCGGTTGGATTAGCGAGCCGAAGGTGTCAGCGTGCATGAAGGCATTCCAGAATTCGTCTGCCTCGCCGCGGGCAAAGCTGCTTTCATTGGTGAGCGACCACAGGTAGTCCACTTCGTCGGGGTCGAAGTGGACGTTCTCGAGGACGCAAACGTTCGGCTGCACCGGGTTCTTGAGGAAGAGCTTCCGCTTGGCGGCCGCCTTCATTGTGAGCGCGAATGCAGCGAGGGCGCCGGCGCGAGGGTCGATCTCAGTGCCGAAGAGATTGTGCTGCAGGATCAAGCTCGGGATCTCCGCCGGGTCGTAGCCCTTCTCCATATAGATGGCATAGAGCAGGTCGAAGGCGTAAGTGAGCATGTGCCCCGAACCGACGGCCGGGTCGATGATCTTCAGCTCCTCCGGCTTCGCGATCTTGAGGAAGTCCGTTTCCTCGTCGACGGGCGTGATGTAGTAGTCCATCTGCTCGGCCAGCCGTGAGGTTGGGTTGTTCAGAAGCCAGAGTCGTCCGAGCGAGTTTTCGACGAGGTATCGCACGATCCAGTGCGGGGTGAAGAGTTGGGTAGCGGCGGGGATTTCGGCGGCGCCGGCCTTCTTGTTCTTCTTGAACCCGTCGAACACCTCCGCTTTCCGCTCCGAGATGTAGAACTGGTAAAGCCATCCGATCACCTCGACGTCTCGGCATACATCCTCGCTGAGGGTCTTCACCGCACGGTCGCGGACCGAATCAACGGCAAGCAGCGCCGCCGGAATGAGCAGCTCCGTGTAATCGCCCTCGCGCTCGAACATGAACGGCATCGCTTTGTGCCAGGAACGGCAGTACGCCTCGAGGAGCATGCCGTAGGCCTCCCCGTCCGGGTCTTGGCTCGGGCGGGTTCGGTTGAAGAGCGCAGTGATCGTCCGCTGGGTCTTCTCCGGGACGACTGAGCTGTCAAAGGAGCCTGCCTTCGCCTCGGCAAGCACCTCTGGTTGACCAGTCGTGCGGCCCGCTTCGGGCGAGACAATGGCGGATGGGGTGTAACCGTTGGCATCCATGAAGCGCAGCGCGATGATCCGGTTGAACCAGGTGTACGCCACCCGGTCGACCACCTGGTCGCGACCATCCCTGGTAATCGCCGCCTCCAAATTGCGAACCGCCGCATGCGACTCGACGCGGGCGAGCGAGTTCTCCGCGAGGACGACAGTGACCCGCGCGCCCACCTCCTTGATCAGATCGGTGCGCGCCCTCGTGGCGAAGGACTTCAGCGGTGCAGTCTCCATCAGCGCGTGATCCGCTTCCCCTCGGCGATAGTGGACTGGAGCGCAGCGCGGAACGCTTCGACGTACTCATCGACATCGGCGGCGGTCGTGAGTACGAACTTCCCGCCCACAACCTCGACCTGCGAGATGGGCACGGTGGGTTTCGGCTGGGGCGCAATGGGAGGCTTCGGCGAGACCGGCCCCTCCCCTTCGTTCGCGAAGCCCGACTGCCCTCCGCCGCCGGGACCGGTCACCGGGCGCGCGGCGGCGAGGTCGGCGACGAGGGATGGGAACGTCGACGTCGCGAAGCTGGTGGCGGCGAGCTTGATCTTCGAGATGCTGGTCTCTTCCCACACCTGCTGGATCGCGCGGTCGACACGATCGAGCGCCCGGCCCTGCGCGGCTTCGTTCGCCTCGTTGTACTCGACTGTGCGCTGGAGCTGGATGCGGCGTTGCTCGATCGAATCAGCCGCCTTCCCCTGCTCGTCTTTGGCAAGTTCACCGACCTGCTGCCGCAGCGTGTCAGCCTCGTTCTGAAGATCCACGATCCGGTTGCCCCGGAACACAGCGAGATCGTCCAGCAGCACCTGCACCGGCTCGGCCGCCCCGTTGGGGAGATAGCCCAGGTTGTCGCCCGCATCTCGGAGGAACTTCCGGACTCCGTCGTAGATCGCCTTTCGATCGTCCTTCAGGAAAGCGCGGATCGGGTCGAGGACGGTCTCCTTCGCCTCTAGCAGTTCGTCGGCCTGTGCGAACTCAGTCAGGTACCACTCATCGGTCTTTCCAACGACGCTTGCCAGCAGGGTGATCGAGGGGTCGAGTTGCGCGATGAAGGGGTAGTCGTAGGCGGCGCGCGCCTCCCTGAGCCTGGCCAGCTGGTCCTTCAGCTTGTCGGCGCCGGCGTGCGCCACCTCCAGCGGGTCCTTCGGCGTGACCCCCTCGTCGAAGAAGTCGGTGACAAACTTGCGGAAGGCGGTGACCTTCTTCTCATCGTAGCTTTTCTGTACGCCGATCTTGAGGTGGACGAGCTGCTGGGTGTTCTTGAGCAGCGGCGGCACCTCGGTGCGCTTGAGCACGTTCCCGTTTTGCTCGATCGTGATGCGTGAGCCGCCGAAGAGGTAGGCGATCACGACCACGGACGAGGTTTGGTCCCAGCCGTAGGGCTTCCCAGTGAACTGATCGACGATCGTCTTGGCCGTGACCTGCTGGCCTATGTTGGCTCGCTGCTGGACACCGACCGAGTAGACCTCGCTCGCGGCATCCGTCAGCGCAGTGTCGACTGTGACGAGACCGTCGGCGGGCGCCTGAACGAACTTCTGGATGTCGGACTCGATGTAGACCTTGCCGCCCAGGAGCGACAGCTGCGGATAGGCCTTTGTCACCAGCACGCTTAGGCCGTCGAAGACGCGAGAGTCGGCGACCTCGCTGCTCGACTCCACGTCAACCGTGTAGACGATGAGAGATGCCTTGCCGATAGCGCGGCGCAGACGCTCCAGCAGCTCCTTCTTCCGCTCCAGGTTCTGCTGCGCCTTCGCACCGAGGAGGCGCTGCTGCACCGCCGTGAGCGACCCATTTTGCTTCTGCTTGACATACTTCTCGGTCTTTAGCAGGAGCCGCAGATCACCGAAGAGTCCCGCGTCCGCGTCGAGGACCACCCGCACCTCGTCGAGCCCTGTGCTGTGCGCGCGGATCGTCTGCAGAACGTGGGGGTAGCCAGGTGTGAAGAAGTGGACGGTCAGCGCGTGCTGAGGGCCATAGCTGACGTCGTCGATCCGGTAACCGAAGCTGTAGTCGAGGTAATCACCCTTGCCGGTCTTGTACCGGAACTTCGGGGTCTTGAGCACGTCTTGCGAGAGCATTTCGAAGAGCCGCTTGCCGACCTCGGAATTGTCCAGATCGACGATCTTGATCTCGTTCTCGATCTCCTGCTCTTCGTTGGTCAGGTACTCGTAGGTGTCGCCGTTGCGCTGCACATAGGTCTGCGTCTCCAGCAGCGCGAGCGCCTCCTCGACGTTCTTCGAGAGCTCCTGGAGATTCCGGCCGAACCGGTCATATACAAGTACCGTCAGGTTCCGCGCGGTCGCACGGAAACCATCAACGTACTTGACCAGGAACAGGGCCTTGAGCAAGCGGACAGCCAGCCTCGTGATATCGGAATCTTGATCCGGGAGATTCTTCTCGGCCACGTCAATCGACCGCTTCGTCGCTGCCTGGACGGTGTCGCGGATGCCGGCGAAGAGGTTGTCGAACGCCGCGATCTGGCCGACCTCAGTGCCGTCCAGCTCCTTCGCGACCTGTTGCACGACGCCGAGCATCGATCGTTCACCAACCGAGGCGTGCCGGCCGGTGAAGGCGTTGTGCTCCGATAGGCCGACCAGGGCGGCGCTGAAGAGTGGGAACTGGTAGTTCACGAAGGGATATGTCGAAACGAAGCGCGCCTCGTCCGGGTAGTTGGGATACGTGCGTCCACCGACGAAGTCGAAGAGAGTCTTGAAGTTGCCGGACTCCTTGGCGTAGATCGCTTTCAGGTCGGCCACGCCGGCCGCGTTCTTCGCCAGGAGGCGCTTGCGGATGACCTCCTCGACATCCGAGCTGGAGAGACTAACGCGCGTCTTGAACCGGGCCTGGATCTTCGAGAAGTCGTATGCCTGCTGTGCCGACTGATCGCCGACGATCCGATCGAGCGCCTCCTGGCTGGTCACGAAGACCCAGGCGCGACCCTTCGCCTTCGTGTTCAGGGTCTCGGCGACGGATTGAAGCTGCAGCTTCATCTTTCCGTCTTCGCCGATGAACTGGCCGACCTCGTCGACGAAGAAGTTGAGTCGTGTTCCGGCCGCCTGCTCGTCGAGCCAGCCGACGACCTCCTTCGCGAACTCGTCGATGTCGACGCGGTACGAGTCGCGGTACTTCTCGAGTATGTTCTCGGGGGCGCCTGACGCCGCCCCTGCGATCTCCGCGTAAGCTGCGGCGACGTTCGGCTCCTCTAGCACGTCGAGCTCGCGGCCCTCAGTCCACGGGATTCCGGCGATCCGCTGATAGGTCTCGATGAACCGGGCGAGGAGCCGGCGGGAGTCGAGATCCCGCTCGAAACGGGCGACGTGCGGCTGCATGCCGTAGTAGCCGCGGCTGTTGTTGAAGACCTTGATGAAGACCTTCAGAATCGCGTCAGACTTGTCGCCTCCTTGCGCGTCGGCCACTTGGTCGATGTTGAAGAGAAGGCTGCGGGCGGGGATGCCTTCTGACTTCTTTAGCGAGGCCTTCAGGAAGTTGTCGGTGGTCTTCGTCTGGAAACTCTCGGCGACCAGTGCGCGCGGGAAGTCCTGACCGTCCACGTCTCCGAGCAGGTGAGCAAGCATCTTGAGCAGGTGTGACTTGCCCGAGCCGAAGAAGCCAGAGATCCAGACACCATTCGCGTTCGTGTAGTTCGTGTATTCCTCAAGGAGATTCGACAGCGCCGTCTCCGCCTCCTTGGTAAGGACGTATTCCTCGACTTCCGTACCGAGGTGGGTTGTATCGTCGGCCTTGATCACGCCGTCGATCGGACGAGTGATGTCCTTCTCGAAGATGTCATGGAGCTTCACCGTCAGGCCTCCCGATCCCGGATGTCGAACGCCCGGTAGTAGTTGTCGTCTTTGAGTCGACCGAAGAGCACGAGCGATGAGCCGGATGTTCCCGATTGCTTGTAATCACCGGGAAAAAACATGAGCATCGGCTTGCTCGTCGCGACGGTCTGCAGGTTGTTCAGAACACTGTGCGAGCGGATGTAAGGGAATACCTCGCCGATGCCTGTGAGGAAGAGGATGTCGTAGGTGGCTGTGTCGAGTCGCGCTTTGATCGCCGGGATCAGCTTCGAACCAGGATCCAGCATGTTCTGCAGTGGCTTGAGGAGGGCATCCTTCCCCTGCTCGACTTCGAGCTTCAGGAGCCGGTCCCAGACGCCGCGTGCTTGGAGCATTTCGACCGTGAGGTCGTAGAGATTGATCTCCAGGACAGTGACGCCGTGGTCGTTCTTCAACTTGTTCTTGAGACGCTTCTTCGCTGCCGCTACGGCCAGCGAGTCTTCGGGGTCGTATGGGTAGATGAAGAACGGCACTTCGTTGCCGAGTCCCTCCATCTCCAGGAATCGCCGAGTACCGAGCACGGAGAGGAGGTGCTGCTCCTGATCCAGGACCTGCTCGGTCGTCATGCGGCCTCCCTTGTCGGGAAGAACCGGACGTCATTCGGTGTCCGCTTCGCAAGCTCATCGTGGACGCGCGTCGATAGGACGGTGGGGACGATCCTGAAGTCGTTATCGGTGAGACCCGCGTCGCGCATCAACAGGAAGACCGTGGAGCGCAGCTTCTGCAGTGTCTTCGGCGTAACCTCGCTGAGTTCTTCGTGCCAGAGTGCTTTTCCACGAATGAATGAGTCGAAGTGCTCGGGCAGCACATCAGCAGCCAGTTGGAGGAAACGCTCTCGAAGCACCTCCTCTGCGAACTCGCCGATGAGTGAGTATCGGCGGCAGGTAGCAACCCACATGAGGTGTGCGCGCTCCTCTCCTGTAACGACCGCGAGCAAGGCGATCTCCGAGTCGGTGAGTTCTTGAAGCCTCTGAATCAGCTCCCCGCCCATACGAGTTGCGCTGCGGGCTGCGCGGCTCTGGAGCAGGTTGTCGGAGTTGATGGCCTCGCGCACCTCTCGCCAGTCATGAAGTCGACCGTAGATTTCAGCGGCGAGAGAAGCATTCTGCAGGAACAGGCGGCCGGTCGTGAACGACAACTTGTATCGCTGGGAATGATCTCGCGTCGCACTCATGGCCACCTCCTTATGGAATTGAGAGTTCATCAGTTTCCGGGTGACCAACGACATTGTTTATCTCCCAACAGCGTCGGCTGCATGCCGGCTCCCATCCCCTACGCCGATCGTAGCGGGCGCTTCGGTGGGTTCGACAAGTAATTCGACACTGGAAGAGCTTGTGGGTGCGCGTGGTCATGGGAGGCGCCACCACGCCGAGGTGATAGTGGATCGCATGGTCGGCGTGGACTCGCCGCTTCTTCGGGCGCGCCTGATTGACGTCGAGAAAGATCACATGCCAGTCGAGCGCCATGACTCTATTGGTTCTGTCCGACCTCCCAAGTCGAACGGTGCGGTGTGACCGTTGGCGAGCTAGAGCGCTCAGATGCACGCGACTTCGCAGTCGGATAGCAAAGAAGCTCACATCGCGGTCTTCGCGCCGTCCTTCAATCGCCTTCGCTCCGACAATCAGCCATCCGAGCGCTCGGTCCCTACGCAGTGCGCGTTCGCGAACGGCTGCTAAGCGGAGCGCGCCAGCGCGGAGTCTGCAAATAGTGAGCGGGTGAGAACGGAGTCGCGCCCGAGCGCTACGCTCTCGGAGTCGGAGCGAGGCGCCCATCATTTCCCAACGTCAGTTGACGACGTTTTCGATCATCTATTCAAATCCGCCATCCGCGGCATTGACGGCATTCGACGAGTGTCCGACACTAGGCCGATACTGACCCTCGAGCCGGTATGAGCGGAGGTCGAGATGGGCAGCATCACCCCGTACGAAACGGTGAAGGGCCGCCGCTACCGGTGTGCGTTATCGCAAGCCGGATCGCACCGAAGCGGAGAAGCGTGGCTTCACGACGATGCGCGAAGCTCTACCTCTCCATGGTCACGGTGTCGAAGTCGAAGGGTGAGTACATCGACCCGTCGTTGTCACGGGTTCCCGTCCGGATGTTCGCGGACAGCTGGTTGCGATCCAAGCAGCCGCCGATGTCGAAGCCCTCGTACTACATGACGCTCGAGCGGGCGTGGAAGAACCACGTTGCCCCAATCTGGGCCGACAGGGAGATCTCCTCGATCCGGCGCTCCGAAGTCCAAGACTGGGTGTCCGACCTCGCGTCCCAGAAATCGCGTACCGTCGTCCTTCGCTCACTGGGGATCCTCGCTGGCATCCTCGACGTCGCGATCGACGATCGGCGCCTCGCGAGTAATCCCGCCCGCCATGTGCGCAGCCTTCCTCGTCACGGGGCGGGCAAACGCCGCGTGTACCTTTCGCATGACCAGGTGGCGACGCTGGCGGCGTGCTCGGCGTATCCGACACTCGTGCTGACGCTGGCCTACACCGGCCTGCGGTGGGGCGAGGCGACAGGGCTGCGCGTGCGCAGCGTGAACCGGCTGCGTCGACGCTTCGTCATCGAGGAGAACGCGGTGATGATCGCCTACGAGATCCACGTCGGCACGCCCAAAACACACGAGAAGCGCTCGGTCCCCTACCCCGAGCGCCTCGCTCCGATGATCGAGCAGGCGTGCGCCGGCAAGGGGCCGGAAGGGCTGCTGTTCGGCGACGGGGTCAGCCACATGCGTAATTCGGGAAGCAAGGGCTGGTTCGCGAACGCGGTCCGGCGTGCGCAGGCGTTCGATCCGTCGATCCCGCGACTCACTCCCCACGACCTCCGTCACACCGCCGCATCGCTCGCAATCAGCTCCGGCGCCAACGTGAAGGCCGTGCAGCGGATGCTCGGTCACGCGTCGGCGGCGATGACGCTGGACACCTACGCCGACCTCTTCGACGACGATCTGGATGCCGTCGCGACGCGACTGAACGACCAGATGCCGTTGGTGGCACTCCCGTCGGGTCCGCAGACCCGCTACGCCCGACCCCGGTGACCGCAGAGAGCAGATTGCTCAGTTTTTCGGCGAGGCACACAACACCCCAAATGCCCCATTTTGGCGCTCTCAGGCGTCGCGCGCAGGCCGTTATTGACGGTCGTTTTCGGCCGTCCGAATTTTCAGAATGCGGGCAAAAAGCGGGCAAAAACGCCTTTTGTGCGGTCTGACCACGGAAGAAATTCCTGGTCAGAGGCGAAAAAAGACGGTGCCCCTGGAGGGACTCGAACCCCCAACCGTTTGCTTAGGACGCAACTGCTCTTCCATTGAGCTACAGAGGCTGGCTGGTCGATTCTACCGGCCGGGTCGCGGCCGACCGGCCCAACCTCCGTATCCGGTGGGAGTCCGGCCGGACGCGGCGTCTCGGGTTGCATCCGCTGCCGGTTCTCGGAATCGTGGCCGGTTCGCAAGCCAACCGGTTCGCAGCCATCCACGGAAGGAGAGCATCATGCTCACACTCACCGAGAACGCCGCCAGCGCAGTCAAGACCCTCACGTCGCAGATCCCGACCGAGGACGGCGGACTCCGCATCCGTGAAGCCGATCAGGCCGAAGCAGGCTTCGAGCTGGCACTGGCCCCCTCGCCCGAGCCCGATGACGCGGTCATCGAGACCGGCGGCGCACGGGTGTTCGTCGAACAGGCCGCCACCGTTCCGCTTGACGACCGCGTGCTCGACGCGCAGGTCGGCGAGGACGGATCGCTGAGCTTCGCGCTCGGCGTGCGCGCCTGACGCGTCCCACGAGACGAAGGCCCCGGGTTCCGACCTGGGGCCTTCGTCGTGCCCTCAGCGGAAATCACGCGAGCGGTGCTGCACCCCCACCCGCAGATCCTCGAAGGCATCCGCCACCAGGTTCGTCACCCCCTCCGGCGAGCGCTCCAGCAGCCCGCGGGCGATGAGGGCGGGCGAATCGCGCAGGATGCGGCGATACCTGTTCCACACCCCCACCGAGCAGACCACGTTGACCAGGCCGTGCTCGTCCTCGAGGTTGAGGAACGTGACCCCGGATGCCGTCGCCGGCCGCTGCCGGTGAGTGACGAGCCCGGCGACCTCCACCCGGCGGCCGATCTCGTGGCTGCGCATCTCGCTCGAGGTGATGACCCCCCGCGCATCGAGCTGGGACCGGTAGTGCGTGAGCGGATGGTCATCGGTGGAGATGCCGGTGGCCCACAGGTCTGAGGCCAGTACCTCGTAGCTGGTGGGATCGGCGAACAGCGGCGGCTGCACCGACACCAGCGTGCCGGGGAGGAACTCGGCCCGGTCCTGCGCGGCGGATCCGGCCAGCCAGATCGCCTCGCGGCGGCTGAGCCCGAAGCAGCCGAACACCCCGGCGGTGGCGAGCGCCTCCAGCTGGGCGGTGGTGGCATCCGTCCGCCGCACCAGGTCGCGCAGGTTGCGGTACTCCCCCGCCGCCTCCCGCTCGGCGACGATGCGCGTCGCCATCGCCTGCCCGATGCCTTTGACCGCAGCGAGTCCCAGCCGCACCGTGAACCCGCCGTCGCGGCGATGCGCGGCGGACTCATCCGGCGCGTTGATGTCGAACGGCGGCACCGGGGGCTGCTTGCGATGGGTGCAGGTGTCACGGCCGGTTGGCGCACTCCCGGAGACAGGCGGACTACTGAAGACAGGACGTTTCCGCTCAGAAACGTCCTGTTCCGGTGATTCCTCCTGTGCCGGTGACGACCCCACCGGCTCCAGCACGGCCTCAACCCCCGACAGGTGGAGGTCGGGGCGCAGCACCTCCACGCCGTGGCGGCGGGCATCGGCGGTGAGGGTCGCCGGCGAGTAGAAGCCCATCGGCTGCGCGCGCAGCAGCCCGGCGAGGAACGCGCCCGGGTAGTGCAGCTTGAGCCACGAGCTGGCATACACCAGCAGCGCGAACGACAGTGAGTGGCTTTCGGCGAACCCGAAGTTCGCGAACGCCTGGATCTTGGCGTAGATGTCGTCGGCCAGCTCCCCGGTGATGCCGTTCTCGGCCATGCCGGAGAAGAGCTTCTCGCGGAGCGAATCGATCCGCTCGATGCCGCGCTTGGAGCCCATCGCGCGGCGCAGCACATCGGCATCCGCCCCGCTCAGCCCGCCGACGGCCATGCCCATCTGCATGAGCTGCTCCTGGAACACCGGAATGCCCAGCGTCCGCTCCAGCACCGGCTTGAGCTTGGGGTGCGCGTACGTCACCTTCTCCTGCCCGAGCTTTCTCCGCACATACGGGTGCACCGCCCCGCCCTGGATGGGCCCGGGCCGGATCAGCGCGATCTCGATCACCAGGTCGTAGAACCGCCGCGGCTGCAGGCGGGGCAGCAGCCCCATCTGCGCACGCGATTCCACCTGGAACACCCCGATCGAATCGGCCCGGCACAGCATGTCGTAGACGGCC
The DNA here is from genome assembly GCF_030246865.1 of Microbacterium sp. zg-B96. Lineage (NCBI taxonomy): Bacteria > Bacillati > Actinomycetota > Actinomycetes > Micrococcales > Microbacteriaceae > Microbacterium > Microbacterium sp. zg-B96. Next base: position 2,323,630 of record NZ_CP126738.1, read on the forward strand.
TGCTCCTCCTTGGGCAGGGTCGACAGCTCCCACCGCTCCCCCGTGGCATCCGCGATGAGGTCGAAGCAGTACTGCAGTGCGGCGAGCATGCCGAGCCCCAGCAGATCGAACTTCACCAGCCCCATCCAGGCCGCATCGTCCTTGTCCCACTGGATGACGGTGCGGTTCTCCATGCGCGCATGCTCGATCGGCACCACTTCGCCGACGGGCCGGTCGGTCAGCACCATGCCCCCGGAATGGATGCCGAGATGGCGCGGGGCCTTCAACAGCTCGGTCGCATACGCCAGCACCTTGTCGGGGATGTCGTGCGTCTCGGCTTTGGCATCCGTGTCGGGCAGCGGACCCCAGTGCTCCACCTGCTTCGACCAGGCATCCTGCTGCCCCGGCGAATGCCCGAGCGCCTTCGCCATATCGCGCACGGCGTTCTTGGGGCGGTACTGGATAACGTTGGCCACCTGCGCCGCCCGCTCGCGCCCATAGGTCGCGTAGACCCACTGGATGATCTCCTCGCGCCGGTCGCTGTCGAAGTCGACGTCGATGTCGGGCTCCTCATCGCGCAGCGCCGAGAGGAACCGCTCGAACGGCAGGTCGTACACGATGGAATCCACCGCGGTGATGTCCAGCAGATAGCAGACCGCACTGTTGGCGGCAGACCCCCGCCCCTGGCACAGGATGCCGCGGCGTCGCGCCTCCTGCACGATGCCGTAGACGATGAGGAAGTACCCGGGGAAGTCCTTCTGCTCGATGACCCCCAGTTCCTTCTCGATGCGCGCCCGGTCGTCGTCGGTCACGTCGGGGTACTTGCGGGGCACCGCCTCCCAGACGAGCTGCCGCAGCCACGTCATGGTGGTGTGCCCCTCGGGGACGGGGAGCTTCGGCAGCGCGGGCTTGGCGCGCCGCAGCGGAAAGGCCAGCTCGTCGGCGAGGGTCACGGTGCGCGCGACGGCGCCCGGATAGCGGGCGAACCGGCGGGCCATCTCGTGCCCCGACCGCAGGTGCGCGCCGGCGCTGGCTGGGAGCCAGCCGTCGAGTTCGTCCAGGCCCCGGTTGGCGCGGACGGCGGCGATCGCGGCGGCCAGGTCGGCCCGCTCGGGAGCTGCGTAGTGCACGTTGTTGCTGGCGAGCACCGGCAGCCCCCGGTCGGCGGCGAGGGAGGCCAGCATGTCGTTGTCCCGGGAGTCCAGCGGGGCGCCGTGGTCGATCAGTTCGACGTTGACGGCGTCGGGGCCGAACAGGTCCACGAGCAGGTCGAGTTCGCGGGCGGCGCCGGCGGGCCCGTCTTCGGCGAGCGCGGCGCGGACGGCGCCCTTGCGGCATCCGGTCAGCACCGCCCAGTGTCCGTCGGCGCGTTCGGCGAGGTCGTGCAGGTCGTAGACGGGGCGGCCCTTCTGTCCACCGGCCAGCTGCGCGTGGGTGATGGCTGCGGCCAGACGGTGGTAGCCCTCCTCACCGCGGGCGAGCACGAGCAGGTGGTGACCCGGCGGGTCGGCGTCGTTGGCCTTCGGGGAGCTGCGGGGGCGTTCGGGCAGCTCGAGTGACAGCTCGGCGCCGAACACCGTCTTGACGCTGCGGGCCTCGGCGGCCTCGGCGAACCGCACGATGCCGTAGAAGCCGTCGTGGTCGGTGACGGCCAGGGCGTGCAGGCCGAGCCGTTCGGCCTCTTCGACGAGTTCCTCCGGGGAGGAGGCGCCGTCGAGGAACGAGAAGGAACTGTGCGCGTGCAGTTCGGCGTACGGGACGACGTCGGCGGGCCGGGCGATGGGCGGCGGCGTGTAGGCGCCGCGCTTGCGCGACCAGGCGGGGCTGTCGCCGCCGTTCGCGCCGGGCGGGCGGCGGTTGCCGCTGAGGAGCCGTTCCATCTCGGACCACGGCACGGAGGGGTTGTTGAAGCCCATCAGCGGGGGTCCTTCGCTGGGTTGGATCGGGGATCAGTCATAGCGGCCCTCGGCTGACCAGTCGCCGGCCTCGCACACCAGCAGCCACGCCGCCTGGTCGGCATCCACCACCTGAAACCGGTGCGCCCGCCGGGCGCGCACGGCGTCCCAGCCGCGCTCCCGCACCGGCCACGGCCCCGCCCACGCCTGGATGCGCCGGCGCCTGCCGCTTTCGTACAGCACGGCGGGCGGGGCGGTCAGCTCATCGCGGTCGGCGACGGCCACGGCATCCCCGTCGGCATCCACCACTTCCACCGGACGCGGCGGATCGAACACCGTCGACGGCAGCGGATCGGGCAGGCTCCCCGGCCACGGCCGGTCGGCGGGCCGGGGCAGCACCGGGCGATCGCCCCACGGCACCAGCACCTGCCGCTCGGCCAGCCACCGGCCGCCGCCGACCACCGGGGTCACCACGCCGCGATGCCCGAGCATCGCCTGCACCCGAGACAGCGCATGGTGCACCCGCTCGTCGGGACCGCCGCCGAACAGGGACCGCACATGGTGGGAGGCGGCATCCACCGTCTCGGGCGAGATGCGCACCCGGGTGACGGCGCTGCGCAGCCCCGCCTCCCCCAGCTGCCAGCGCACCCGGTCCACCACCTCGCCGGCGGTGAACGCCCCGGGGTGCAGCCACACCCGCTCGCTGTTCTCGCCGCGGTCGCCGGTGATCTGCACGCGCAGCTCGGTGCAGACCAGGCTGTGCTCACCGAGCCCCGCGATGAACTCCTCGGCGGCGACGCGCATCGCGAACGCCACCTGGTCGGCGATCTCCAGCGGCGGCTCGAACGCCACCTCGCGCTCCAGTTCGGGCGGCGGGGTGCGCGGCTGCACGGGCCGCGAGTCGCTCCCGGAGGCGAAGGAGTGCAGGCGGATGCCGCGTTCGCCGAGGCGCTCCCCCACGCGTTCGGCGGGCATGGCGGCGAACTGGCCGAGGGTGTGCACGCCCAGCCGCGCCAGCAGGTCGACGACGTCGGCTTCGTCCAGCGCAGTCACCGGCAGCGGCGCGAGGAAGGCGCCCGACTCCCCCGCCGGGACGATCCGCACCGGGGCGTCGGGGTGCGTGATGCGCGCGGCCTGCTCCGCCGTGAACGCTCCGTCTGCAACGGCGATGCGCGCGTCGGTGTCGCCCAGCGCATCGCGCAGCACGTGGGCGGTGCGCTCCTCGCCGCCGTAGTACCGCGCCGGCCCCTGGGCGCGCAGGGCGCACAGCCCCGCCCGGATCAGCTGCACACCGGGCGCGAGCTCTTCGATGCTCGCCACGAGCGGGGCGAACACCCGCTGATCCCGCGTCGGGTCGGCGTCGACGATCGTCAGCTGCGGGCAGCGGGCCTGCGCGTCGCGGCGCCGCTGCCCGCGGCGCACCCCTTCGGCGCGGGCGGCGGCGGAGCAGGCGACCACCGCTCCCTTGTCGAGCACGGCGACGGGGGCTGCGGCATCCACCCCCTGCTCCCGCGCGAGGGCGACCACGGGCCAATCCGGCAGCCACAGCACGAGGGTGCGCTGCGGTGCGGTGTTCATCCCGCCACCCGCCAGGGCAGTGGCATGGGCGCCGAGGCGCTGGACGGTGCGGACGAGGCGACCTGTCCGGATGCCGCCGGCAACTGCACCCGCGCGCGACGGGGCACCGGGGTGCGGCGGCTGGAGACGGTGACGGTCAGCTCCCGCGCGGCGAGGTAGCCGTGGCCGTCGCCGACGCCGGACCACTCCGGGTCGCTCACGTCGATCATGGCCTCGGTCTGCGGCCACGTGCCCTGCACCAGCAGCACAGCGCCGCGCTCGCGCAGGCGGGCGGCCAGCCGCGAGACGTCGCCGTCGCTGACCCGCGACGGCGGACGCACGGCCACGACGGGCAGCACCTCGGCGATCGTCGCCGTCACCGCCAGCCAGCGACTGCCGGGGTCGGGGATCAGCACGAGCCGGGACAGGTCCACCCCGACCCGGCCGGCGGCCTCGGCGCCGAACTCCGGCATCCCCACCACTCCGCACCAGGAGCCGGCCTGCGACGGCGGCGCCATGAGGGCGGACAGCAGCGTGAGTGAGGGACCCAGCGAGTAGGACGACCCGGGGCGCAGGCCGCGCCCGGGCAGGAGCCCTGCGAGGGCGGGATGGGCCGGCAGCACCGGGGCATCCAGGCGCCGCCCCTGCACCCGCTCGAGTTGCGCGCGCAGGCGCTGCACGTCTTCGGCAGCAGCCTGGTTTCGCACGATCGACCTCACCAAGACAGACTAGAACGGATGTTCTAGATGTTCAACGCAGGTCTCGAAGATACGCTCGACCTCCGACATCGGTCGCGGGGCGCCGCCGCGCGGCATCCGCCCGGCTCACTCCGCCCTCCCCGCGCGGCATCCACCTCCCCCTCCCCCGCGAGAAACCACGTTTCGGTTGAGAAACACCGCGATGCGTGGTTTCTCAACCGAGAAGTGGTTTCTCACCCGGAGGGGCGGATGCCGGGGGGCGGATGCCGCGGGGCGGATGCCGCGAGGGGGATGCCGCAAAGCGCGGGAACGGATCGTCGGCGCGGAGGCGTCGGTCAGGTCGAGCGCGGCACCGCGGTCGACGCCCGAACCATCAGCTGCGAGCCGAGCGTCGCGACCTCGCCGATCACGGCGCCCGTAATCGCCTGCAACAGCAGGTCGACGGCGAGGGCGCCGCTGCGCTCGATCGGCATGTGCACCGTGGTGAGCGCCGGGGTGACGGCCCCGGCGAGGTCGATGTCGTCGATGCCCACGAGGCTGATGTCGTCGGGGCAGGTGAGGCCCAGTTCCAGCATCCCCGCCTCCAGCCCGAGGGCGACGAGGTCGTTGTAGGCGACGACGGCCGTGGCCCCGCTCGCTGCCGCGAGCGCGGCGGCGACCCGCCCGCCGTGAATCGATGCGGCGTGGTGGCTGAGTCGGGTGAGGCGGATGCCGTGGCGCTCGCACGCCGCGCCGATGGTGTCGAAGCGGCGGGCATCGGCCCACGACCCCCGTGGGCCGGAGGCGTAGGCGATGTGCTGGTGCCCGAGGGCAACGAGGTGCTCGATGGCCTGACTGGGACCGTGCACCGCGTCCATGAGCACGCACGGGACGCCGTCGATCTGACGGTTGATGACCACCGCGGGAGTGGTGCCGATGAGGGCGAGGACCTCGGCGTCGGGCAGGCGGGGCGAGCACAGGAGCATGCCGTCGAACCGGCGGGCCTGTTCGATCTGCTCGCTTTCACGGCGGAGGTCTTCATCGGCGTCGAACAGCACGATGCGGTGGCGTCCGTGCCACGCCTGACCCTGGATGGCCTTGAGGAGCTTCCCGTAGACGGGGTTGGCGACATCGGGCACGATGACGCCGAGCGTGCGGGTGGCGGTGCCCGCCTGCGGGTTGGCGTAGCCGAGGTCGGCCGCAGCCTCCATGACCCTCTCGCGCGTGGTGGGCGCGAGGCGCTCCGGCTCGCCGAACGCCCGCGACGCGGTGGCGATCGACACTCCCGCGCGGCGTGCCACGTCGGTCAATGTCGCTGCCACGTTCACCCTCGCCTTCGCCGCCATCCTAGGACATCGCGCCCCAAATGAAACCGCTTGACAACTTTGTACAACTCATACACACTGTTTTCCATGACGATCGACGCCGATCTGCGGATCCTGAGCCGCACCACCCCTGCGGCCACCGCTCCGCTGGTCACCCCCGCGGGTGCCGGCATCCTCCATCTCGGCCTCGGCAGCTTCCACCGTGCGCACCAGGCGATGTACACCGCCGCGGCGCTGCAGCGGGAAAGCGGAAACTGGGGAATCATCGGCGTCGCCTCTCGCTCCCGCACTGTCGTCGACGCGCTGCACGCGCAGGACTTCCTCTACTCCGTCGCCACCATCTCCCCCGCCGGCACGAGACTCGCGATCCCCGGCGTGCACACCGACGCCTTCGTCGCGGCGGACCAGCCCGAGCGGGTCGTCGCGCACATCGCCGACCCGGCCATCCGCATCGTGACGCTCACGGTCACCGAGAACGGCTACAGCTACTCGCCCTCGACCGAGCATCTCGACCTCGACGACCCGGCCGTCCGCGCGGACCTCGCCGGGGGCGCACCCCGCTCGACGATCGGACAGCTCGCGCGCGGGCTGCAGGCTCGCGCAGCCGGCGGAGGCGAGCCCCTCTCCGTGCTCAGCTGCGACAACCTCGCGGCCAACGGCAAGCACACTGAGAAGCTCGTGCGCGAGTTCCTGCAGGCGCTGCCCGGCGGTGAAGCATCCGATGTCCTCGCCTTCCTCGACCGTGCCGTGACGTTCCCCTCGAGCATGGTCGACCGCATCGTCCCCGCCACGACGTCGCGGCTGCGCAACGAGGTCAGCACGCTTCTCGGCGCCCGCGACGACATTCCCGTGCCGGCCGAGCCGTTCACGATGTGGGCCATCGAGGACCGGTTCGCCGCCGGCCGCCCCGCATGGGAGGCCGGCGGCGCGGTCTTCACCGACGAGGTCGGCCGATACGAGCAGATGAAGGTGCGCCTGCTCAACGGCACGCACTCGCTCATCGCGTACCTCGGCGCGCTCCGCGGCGTCGCGACGATCCCCGAGGCCATCGGCCTGGGCGGGATCGAGGATGCCGCGCGCTGCGTCATGCGCCGCGAGTACGAGCCGTCGGTCGAGGTGCCCACCGGCGTCGACATCCGCGAATACGAGGGTCAGCTCTTCGAGCGCTGGGGAAACAGCGCCCTCGGTCACCGCACCAGCCAGGTCGGCTCCGACGGCTCGGTGAAGCTCCGCCAGCGCATCCCGGAGCCCGCCCTGCAGGCGCTCGGCCGCGCCGAGATGCCGCACCTGATCGCGCTCACCGTCGCCGGCTACCTCTCGTGCCTTGCCCCGCTGGCCGGCTTCGATCCCGGCATCCATGCAGCCGCGATGACCGATCCGGCGCGCGAGCGCCTCGCCGCCTTCTCGGCCACCGTGCGCGATGGCGGAGAACTGGCCCGCCGCGTCATCACCGACCTGCAGCTCTTCGGTACCGCCCTCGCCCACCAGGACGCGTTCATCGCCCGGGTCGGCGAGCTCGTCGACACGATCCGCAGGCGCGGGGTCGATGCCGCCATCACCGACGCGATCTCGGCATCGTCCGCGACGTCGTCCGCAGTCACCACGAAGGAGGGACGACGATGAAGTCGCTCGTCATACACGGCAAGGAAGACATCCGCTGGGAAGACCAGGAGGCTCCCGAGCCCCGCGACGGCGAGGTGCGGCTGCGCGTCGCCTTCGTCGGAATCTGCGGGTCCGACCTGCACTACTACTTCCACGGCGCCAACGGCGAGTACACGATCCGCGAGCCGCTGACCCCCGGCCACGAGCTCTCCGGCGTCGTCGACCTCGACCCGTCCGGGCGCCTCGCGCCCGGCACGCCGGTCACCGTGCACCCCGCCCGCTACGGCGCCTCTGCACCCGGCCTCGAGGACCGCCCGCACCTGCGCCCTGGCGGGGACTACCTCGGCAGCGCCGCGGCGAACCCGCACCGCCAGGGCGGAGCATCCGAATTGCTCATCGTCGAGGACCATATGGTGCGGGTGCTGCCCGACACCCTGCCCCTTGAGCGCGCTGCCCTCGCCGAGCCGCTCGCCGTCGCGTTGCACGCCGTCGGGCTCGCGGGCGACCTCACCGGGCGGCGCGTGCTCGTCATCGGCGCGGGCCCCATCGGTCTGCTCGTCGTCGCGGCTGCCGTGCACGCAGGCGCCGGGGTCGTCGGCGCGAGCGACGTGCGCTCCGAACCACTCGAACGCGCGCAGGCGTTGGGCGCGACCGAGGTCTCCCTCGTCGGGCGCGACACGGTCGAGAACGAGTCGTACGACGTCGTCTTCGAATGCTCCGGCGTGGGCGCCGCACTCACTCAGGCCGTGCGCGCGGCGCGCCGCGCCGGCACGGTCATCCAGGTCGGGATGCTCCCGAACGCAGACGTAGGAGTGAACCTCGCGCCGATGCTGGCGAAAGAGCTCACCATCCGCGGTGCGTTCCGCTTCTCGACGGAGATCGACGACGCGGTGCGGATGCTCGCGGAGTCCGATGCTCTCGACCCCGTCGTGTCGCACGTCCTCCCGGCATCCGATGCCGTCAGCGCGTTCGAGATCGCCCGCGACTCGTCCGCCTCCGCCAAAGTCCTTCTGTCCCTCTAGCGATCACCGCTACCCAGCGGCCCCGCCGCACCCATCACACCCACCACCGTTCCTGGTCCAAAGGAGTACCTCCCATGTCAGAATCACCAACGACGGTCACGGCCGCCGATCCCGCCGCGAAGAGGTCGGTCCGCGACCTCGTTCGCGCCGCCATCTCCGGCTGGCTCGGCACGGCTCTCGAGTTCATGGACTACCAGCTGTACTCGTTGGCCGCCGCGCTCGTCTTCGCCGAGCTCTTCTTCTCCGCCGAGAACCCGGCCGTGGCAGTAGTCGCCGCGATGGCCACCTACGGCGTCGGCTACGTGGCTCGCCCCGTCGGCGCGTTCTTCTTCGCCCGGCTCGGTGACAAGACCGGCCGCGCCAGGGTCCTCTTCTACACGATCCTGCTCATGGGGCTGGCGACCACGCTCATCGGTGTGCTCCCGACCTACTCGCAGGTGGGGATGCTCGCGCCGATCCTCCTTGTGCTGCTGCGGATCGCGCAGGGCTTCGGCGCCGGCGCGGAGATCTCCGGAGCCGGGGTCATGCTTGCCGAGTACGCCCCCGCGAAACGCCGCGGCATCATCGCCTCTCTCGTCGCCCTCGGCACCAACTGCGGCACCCTCCTGGCCTCGGGCATCTGGGCCATCCTGCTGATCGCGTACAGCGAGGAGGAAGTCATCGAATGGGCATGGCGGATCCCCTTCCTCGCCAGCGCGGTCATCATGCTCTTCGCTCTCTGGGTGCGCTTCAACCTCAAGGAGACCCCGGTCTTCGAGGAGCGCGACGACGTCGTCGACGGCAGGGCGCTCTCCAAGGCGGATGCCCTCCAGCTCGCCACCGAGACCGGCGACGTCCGCACGCTGGAGGCGATGCAGCGCAAGCCCATCAAGGCGTTCATCATCGCGCTGATGCTGCGCTTCGGCCAGGCCGGGAACTCCGGCATGATCCAGACGTACCTCATCAGCTACATCACCGTGGTGCTCCTGCTGGACCGCTCGATCGGCGTCAACGCCGTCATCGTCTCGTCGCTCGTCGCCTTCATCACGGTGCCGCTGTCCGGCTGGCTCGGCGACCGCTTCGGTCGCAAGCGCATGTACATCATCTGGGCGATCGTCGCGCTCATCGTCATCGTCCCGACCATGCTCATGATCAGCAGCCAGGACACCACGCAGGTCTTCGTGGGCTACGTCATCCTGCACAACCTGGCGGTGATGAGCTTCGCGTCGCTCGAGAACCTGACCATCCCGGAGATCTTCGGCGCGCGCAACCGCTACACCTACACCGCGATGGCGCGTGAGATCGGCGCCATCGTCGCAACCGGCATCGGGCCCGTCATCGCCGCCGCCTGGGTCTCCGCCGTCACCGGATCGTTCATCCCGATCATCATCATGCTGGTGTTCTTCACGCTGTCCACGCTCATCGCGGCGATCTGGATGCCGGAGGTCGCCGGTCGCGACCTGACGGACCCGCGCGACGCGATCTGACCGACAAGACCATCCCAACCCGGGGTGCGGGCGCCTGAAGCCCGCACCCCGCACCTCCAGGAGAACACCATGGCCATCGAGCTCGTCGATGTCATCATCACCAGCCCCGGACGCAACTTCGTAACGCTCAAGATCACGACCTCGGACGGCTTGGTCGGCTGGGGCGACGCCACCCTCAACGGTCGCGAGCTCGCTGTCGCCTCCTACCTCAAGGACCACGTCGCATCGACGCTCGTCGGCCGCGATGAGGAACGCATCGAAGACACCTGGCAGTACCTCTACCGCGGACCGTACTGGCGTCGCGGCCCGGTGACGATGGCGGCCATCGCCGCCGTTGACATGGCGCTCTGGGACATCAAGGCGAAGCGGGCCGGGATGCCCCTCTACCAGCTGCTCGGCGGCGCCAGTCGCGACGGCATCCGCGTCTACGCCCACGCCTCCGGCACCGACTACGCCGCGCTGAAGAACGCCATCACCGGCTACGAGGAGCTCGGCTTCACGGCCGTGCGCGTGCAGACCGGCGTTCCCGGCCTTGGCCAGATCTACGGTGTCTCGGCCGCAGGCCCCGGCGTGCGCTACGACTACGAGCCCGCCAAGCGCTCCGGCGACCGCCCCGCCGAGGAGCGCTGGGACACCCGCAACTACCTGACGCACATGCCCGGCGTGTTCGCGCAGATCCGCGAGGACTTCGGCAGCGACCTGCGCATCCTCCACGACGGCCACCACCGCATGTCGCCGATCGAGGCCGCCCGGTTCGCGAAGGACATCGAGCCCTACGATCTCTTCTGGCTTGAAGACTGCACCCCCGGCGAGGACCAGACCGCGCTCCGCCTCGTGCGCCAGCACTCGACCACCCCCCTCGCCATCGGCGAGGTGTTCAACTCGGTCTACGACTACCAAACCCTCATCACCGAGCGACTCTTCGACTACGTGCGCTCGGCGGTCACCCACACAGGCGGCATCACCGCCATGAAGAAGCTCCTCGACTTCGCCGCGATCTACGGCATCAAGTCGGGCATCCACGGTCCGACCGATATCTCTCCCGTAGGCATGGCCGCAGCGCTGCACCTCGACCTCGCGATCCACAACTTCGGCATCCAGGAGTACATGCCGCACAACGAGCAGACGCTCGAGGTGTTCCAGACCTCCTTCACGTTCGACCGAGGTTTCCTGCATCCGGGCGATCAGCCGGGCCTGGGCATCGAGCTCGACGAGGATGCCGCAGCCGGCCACGAGTACACGAAGGCGTATCTGCCGGTGAACCGCCTGCTCGACGGGACCGTTCATGACTGGTGAGCTGCGCCGTGTCGCGCTCCCCGCGCGCACGGCCGACTCCCGTCTCATCGTGGTCGCCCGCGCCGAGCGCGCCGAGGACTACGCTCCGGTGCTCGATGTGCTGATCGAGGCCGGCGTCCGCAGTGTCGAGCTCACACTCACCACGCCGGGCACGTTCGATCATCTGCCCGACCTGTTGCGACGGTACGAGGGCGCGGCTGACCTGGGCGTCGGCACCGTCACGAACGGTGACCACCTCGCGCGCGCGGTGGATGCGGGCGCGAGCTATCTCGTCACCCCGATCACCTCGGTCGCTTTGGTCACGCAGGCGACGGCGGCGGGCGTGCCGATCGTGCCGGGCGGGTTCACACCGACCGAGCTGTTCGCGTCGTGGTCGGCCGGCGCATCCGCCGTGAAGATCTTCCCCGCCGGGCAGGTCGGGCCGTCGTACCTGAAGGACCTCCGCGGACCGTTCCCCGACATCGTCGCCGTCCCCTCGGGGGGCGTCGACCTCGCGGGCGCCGAAGCCTGGCTCACCGCCGGTGCCGCCGCGGTGAGCGTGGGCGGGCCGCTGCTCGGTGACGCGTTCCGCGGCGGCGATCTCGGTGCCCTCCGCGACCGCGCCGCGGCCTTCGTCGCCGTGTGCACCGGGAGTGTCACGTGAACGAGACCGCGCTCCGCGCCGCCGGCACTCCCGCCGTCGTCACGTTCGGCGAAACCATGGCGCTCGCACGCACCACCGAGATCGGGTCGCTCAAGCATGCGAGCACACTCGCTCTCGGCATCGGCGGCGCCGAGAGCAACGTCGCCATCGGGCTACGCCGTCTTGGAACGCCCGTCTCCTGGTTGGGCCGAGTCGGTGACGACCCGCTAGGCGAACGGGTGCTGCGCGAGATCCGCGGCGAGGGCGTCACCGTGCACGGCGTCGTCGATGCGGGTGCCCCTACCGGCCTCATGGTCAAGGCACGACCGTCATCCACCTCGTCAGCTGTGCACTACTACCGTGCCGGCTCGGCGGGTTCCCGCCTGGAGCCCGCCGACCTGCCGACGGGATGGGTCGAAAGCGCATCGATCCTGCACCTCACGGGCATCACCCCGTTGCTCTCCCGCTCTGCCCGCGAGGCATCGGTCGCCGCCGTCGATCGCGCCAGGAGCGCCGGCGTCACGGTGAGCTTCGACATCAACTACCGCTCCGCGTTGGCGAGCCGCACCGTTGCCGGGCCGATCCTTCGCGAGATCGCGGAGCGGGCCGACATCGTCTTCGGTGACGCCGCCGAACTCGCCGTCCTCTACCCCGACATCACCCCCGCCGATGCGGCCGCGCGGCTGTTGGAAGCCGGGTGCACCCAGGTCGTGCTCAAACTCGGGCCCGAAGGAGCAGCGACCTCAACACGCTCAGAGCAGGTCGAGGTCCCTGGATTCGCCGTCGACGTCATCGACACCGTCGGAGCCGGGGATGCGTTCGTGGCGGGGTATCTCAGCGCCCAACTCGCGGGGCTCGATCCGAGATCCACGCTGCTGCGAGCGAACGCGTGTGGTGCAATGGCCTGCCAAGTCCCGGGAGATTGGGAAGCGGCGCCCACCTTCCACGACATCGAGCGCTTCCTCGAGGGTGGAGACCCCGTCAGGCGCTGACGTACCGGCCGCGCGTCAAGAGGGTGGCCGGTCGTCCCGGCCGGGCGTACACCGGGGCCATGAGCACACCAGCGAACCCGAACACCGAGCCGGAGGCCGGGCTCTCGCGCCGGCGCGTCTACGTCATCTTCGGCGCGCTGATGGCGGCGATGTTCCTGTCGGCGCTGGATCAATCGATCGTCGGCACGGCCCTGCCCACGATCGTCGGAGACCTCGGTGCCGCCCAGGACGAGGGCTGGATCATCACGGCCTACCTGCTCGCGATCGCCATCGTCATGCCGATCTACGGCAAGGTGGGCGACCTGTTCGGCCGGCGCGTGCCGTTCCTCGTGGCCATCGCCCTGTTCGTCGTCGGCTCCACCGGCTCGGCACTGTCGGGGTCGTTCGTCGAACTCATCACCTGGCGGTCGGTGCAGGGCCTCGGCGCCGGCGGACTGGTGATCCTCTCGCAGGCCATCATCGCCGACATCGTCTCGGCCCGGGATCGCGGCAAGTTCATGGGCCCGATGGGCGCCGTGTTCGGCATCGCCACCGTCGCCGGTCCGTTGCTGGGCGGCTGGTTCACCGAGGGCCCCGGCTGGCGCTGGTGCTTCTGGACCAACGTGCCCATCGGCATCATCGCCCTCGGCATCGCCTGGTTCACCCTCAAGCTGCCCTCGCACCGGCCGTCCCGCCGGTTCGACATCGGCGGCGCCCTGCTGCTGGCGACGGCGACCTCCGGCATCGTGTTCCTCACCAGCTGGACCTCCCTCACCGACTCCTCCGGCTACGACTGGAGCGACCCCGCGCTGCTGTCCCTGGCCGCCGCGACCCTCGCCGCGCTGCTGGCCTTCCTCGTCGTGGAGTCGCGCGTGACCGACCCGATCGTGCCGCTGCGCCTTTTCCGCAGCAGCACGTTCGCGGCATCCGCGGCCATCGCCCTGGTGCTGGGCATGGCGATGTTCGCGGCGCTGTCGTTCCTGCCGACGTTCCTGCAGATGTCCCTCGGCGTCGGCGCCACCGAATCGGGGCTGCTGATGCTGCCGATGACGGGGGGCCTGCTCATCAGCACCATCGGATCGGGACAGATCATCACCCGCACCGGCCGCTACAAGATCTTCCCGATCTTGGGCATGGGCATCGCCACGGCGGCGCTGGCCTGGCTCACCCTCATCACCGCCGACATGTCGATGGTGCTGTTCGGCGCGATGATCTTCACACTGGGCCTCGGCCTCGGCCTCGTGATGCAGACGATCGTCATCGCCGCCCAGAACTCCGTCTCACCCGAGCGGGTGGGCGTTGCGACCTCCACCAACAACTTCCTGCGCGAGATCGGCGCGGCCGTCGGCACGAGCGTCTTCTCCACCGCGTTCACGACCCGACTGTCCACGACCATCGCCGAGGACACCCGACAGCTCCCGGCATCCGAAGTGCCGTCGACGTTCGGCGCCAGCTCCCTCACGCCCGCGAACGTCGCCGACCTCCCGCCCGACCTGCGCGACGCCGTCGTCGACGCCTACGCCCAGGCCCTCGCTCCGTCGTTCTGGTATCTCGTGCCGCTGGGGCTCATCGGGTTCATCGTGGCGTTCTTCATGCGGGAGATCCGGCTGTCCACCCGCGCCGGGATGGTCGCGCGCGAGGAGGATGCCGCCGCGGCGGGCTGACCCGGCCCGCCCTCCCCCGCGAGAAACCACGTTTCGGTTGAGAAACACCGCGATGCGTGGTTTCTCGACCGAGAAGTGGTTTCTCGGCGCGCGAGGGGACGGATGCCGCGGGACGGCGACCCGGCGCCGGCGCCGCCGACCGACCCTGCCTCAGGCCGCGAGGGCCAGGTACGGCTCCCAGCGCGGGTCGGTGCGCTCGGTGCCGCGCACCGTCCACTGCGCGCCGCGCGGCGGGCGCGGGGTCAGCCGCAGCTCCCACCCCATCTCCTGCGGGGTGCGGTTGCCCTTGAGGTTGTTGCAGCGAACGCACGCCGCCACGAGGTTCTCCCACGTGTCGGCCCCGCCCCGCGATCTCGGCAGCACGTGGTCGATCGTGGTCGCCGCTTTTCCGCAGTAGCCGCAGTGATGCGCGTCGCGGCGCAGCACTCCCCTGCGGGTCACCGGGACCTGACGCCCTCCTGGCAAGCGCACATAGCGCGAGAGCAGGATCACGGCGGGCCGGTCATACGGCCCGCTCGCTCCCCAGACCGGATCGCCATCGACGTGTTCGACCACCGTCGCCTTCTCGTTCATCACGAGCACGAGAGCTCGCTTGAAGGAGACCACGGCAAGGGGCTCATAGCCCGCATTCAGCACCAGTGTGCGCATTTTCGCTGTCCTCCCGAATGGCCGGGACGGATTTCCCGGATATTCAGCCGACGCCGATCGATCTGCGCAGGGGCATGAAAAAAGGCGCTGTCTTATAGACAGCGCCTGGACGCGACGGTACGACCGCCGAATCCGCTCTCACGATGCCGGAGGACGAGCAGCCCGAGCGCATCCATGGTTCGGATGCGTGGCGTGCCGTCCATCGGCGTCCCTCCGCTTCTCTCTCAGCGTCGGGATTAGGCTAACGCACCCACAGGCCCGGGGCTCCGGATCTCAGCGTGCGGCGTTCGGGCGTGTCGTCAGCCGGCGTTGGAGTTCAGCCAGGCCAGCGGGTCGACGTACGATCCGTTCACCTGCACCTCGAAGTGCAGGTGGGGGGCGGTGGCCATGCCGGTCTGGCCGACCTGACCGATCATCTGTCCGGCCGACACGGTCTGACCGGCCGAGACCACGCGGGTGCCGTAGCTCATGTGCGCGTAGGTGGTGCTGACCTTCTGGCCGCCGACGACGGAGTCGATCATGACGACCGCACCGTAGCTGCCGCCGCCATCGGTCGAGGTGCGCACGACACCGGATGCCGCGGCGAAGATCGGGGTACCCGTGCCGCACATCATGTCGAAGCCCTTGTGCCCGGCATAGCCGCCGAAGAGGTTGTAGCTCTGGTAGTTGAACTCCGTCACCGGCCAGCGCACTTCGCCGGAGCCGGGTGCCGTGATCGACAGGTCGACCGAGGCGACCGCACCGGTGCGGGCAGCGGCCGTGACGGCGGAGGCACGCGCGGCGGCAGCGGAAGCTGCAGCGGCGGCGGCAGCTTCTTCTGCCTTCTTCTTTTCGATCTCTTCGGGCGTGGTGGCCGAGTAGCTGTAGCGCTCCAGGGAGTTCGGCGTGGCCTCCGAGGCGACCACGAGCGACTGGGCGTTGTCTGCGGCGACCTGCTGCAGGGTCTGGGCTTCGATGTCGGAAAGACCCGAGGTGGCCGCGTAGGCGGGCAGTGCCACGGTGGCGATGAGACCGGCGACCGTGGCGACGATGCCGAGGTTGCGCAGTGGCTTGGTCTTCTCGCGACGGCTCAACGCCGACGCGGATGCCGGGGCCGGCGCAGGCCGACGGCGGACGACCCCACGGGGTGCGGTGCGCACCGGGCTGGGCCGCGAACCGCGGCGCGTCACGCTCGTGGGAGCGATCTCATCGTCGGTGTGCGACGAGTCGAAGTTTTCGGTCAAATCACCCTCCGGCGCCTCTGCGCCGAGATGCACGCTGGCTCGTCAGCAATCGGTGTCGGGGCACAGATATGCGATTACCCACGAGAACGACGAGCCGCTGAGGCGATCCCCGTGGTATCCGTTGGCGGGCTTCTCGCCGTTGGACATTCCCGAGGCTACCGGAAGATAACGAACAAGTCACGCTCCTGTGCACAACCCGTTGCCGCACGTTCAGGGGAGTGTGCGAGAGCTCAACCGCGCTCGTCGACGAGGAAGATGTGGGAGGCCACCTCGACCGGCAGTTCCAGGGCTTCGTCGTAGTCGTCCATCTGCACCAGAACGTACCCCTCGTTGAAGCGGAAGTCGCCCCTTCCGCCTGGTACCACGCCCGCGGCGCGCAACTGCGTCAGCAGCTCGGGGTCGACCTGTGCAGGCTCGGCCAGGCGACGCACGGTGCCCTGAATCGGCGCATCCGCGGCGTTCATCCAGCGCACCAGTCCCACCACGCCCTGATCGAACGTGTTGGCCGGCACATCGCCCAGCTGATCGAGGCCCGGGATCGGGTTGCCGTAGGGCGACTCGGTGGGGTGCCCGAGCAGTTCGATCAGCCGGCGCTCCACCTGCTCGCTCATCACGTGCTCCCAGCGGCACGCCTCTTCATGCACGTACGACCAGTCGAGCCCGATGACGTCGCTGAGCAGCCGTTCGGCGAGGCGGTGCTTGCGCATGACGTCGACGGCCTTCTGCCGCCCGGCATCCGTCAGCTCCAGCCGGCGATCCTCGGACACCACCACGAGACCGTCCCGCTCCATGCGCCCGACCGTCTGCGACACGGTGGGCCCGGAGTGGCCGAGCCGCTCCGAAATGCGCGCACGCAGCGGGATGATGTCCTCTTCCTCGAGCTCGAGGATCGTGCGCAGGTACATCTCGGTGGTGTCGATCAGATCGGTCATGGCAGCCTCGATGTCGGGGGCGAGTTCAGCGGTGCCCAGCCTATCCTCTGGCTATCCCACCGACCCTGGACGGCCGGAACGGCGGCGGCGACGCCTCTAGAATCGGCACATGGCCCACGTGACGCTGCCCCGCGAGATCCTGCCCACCGACGGACGCTTCGGCTGCGGCCCCTCCAAGGTGCGCGCCGAGCAGATCCAGGCACTGGTGGGCCCCGGCCTGGCAGTGCTGGGTACCTCCCACCGGCAGGCGCCGGTGAAGAGCCTCGTCGGCAGCGTGCTGGCCAACCTCGGCGAGGTGTTCCGGCTGCCCGACGGCTACGAGGTGATCGTCGGCAACGGCGGGACGACGGCCTTCTGGGATGCCGCCGCGTTCGGCCTGATCGAAAAGCGCAGCCAGAACCTCGTGTTCGGGGAGTTCGGCGGCAAGTTCGCCGCCGCAGCCGCCGCGCCCTGGCTCGACGCTCCCGACGTGCGCAAGGCCGAGCCTGGTACCCGCGCCGTCGCGGTTCCCGTCGAGGGTGTCGATGTGTACGCGTGGACGCACAACGAGACCTCCACCGGTGTGGCCGCCCCCGTCGAGCGGGTGCACGGCGATGCCGGCGCCCTGACGGTGATCGACGCGACCAGCGCCGCCGGCGCCATCGACTTCTCCGTCGGCCAGGCCGATGTCTACTACTTCGCCCCGCAGAAGAACCTCGGCTCCGACGGCGGCCTGTGGTTCGCGGTGCTCTCCCCCGCAGCCATCGAGCGCATCGAGCGCATCGCGGCATCCGGGCGCTACATCCCCGAGTTCCTCAGCCTGAAGAACGCGCTGGACAACTCCCGCCTGAACCAGACGCTCAACACCCCGGCGCTGACGACCCTGTACCTGCTCGACAACCAGCTGGACTGGATCATCGGCAACGGCGGCCTGCAGTGGGCCGACGCCCGCACCCGCGAGTCGTCGTCGGCGCTGTACGACTGGGCCGAGGCCTCGTCGTTCGCGACGCCGTTCGTCACCGATCCCGCCGACCGCTCCCCCGTCGTGGTGACGGTGGACTTCGACGACGCAGTGGATGCCGCGGCGGTCGCGAAGAACCTGCGCGGCAACGGCATCGTCGACACCGAGCCCTACCGCAAGCTCGGGCGCAACCAGTTGCGCGTGGCCACGTTCGTCTCGATCGAGCCGGACGACGTGCGCCAGCTCATCCGCTGCATCGACTACGTCGTCGACCACCTCTGACCCGCGCCGGAGTCACGGGGTCGTTGCCGGGCCGGCTCCCGTCGGCCCGGCAGCCCTCAGTCGTCATGAATGTCCCCGGAACGCCCGACGGTGGGGCCCTTTGCGACGACCGAACCCGGCGGGGCGGCGCCGTCCCCGCCGGCGCCCGGCGGCGCGTCAGTCCAGCAGGGGCTCCGGCGGGTCCAGCACCGCGGCGACGATCGCCTCGATGCCGAACTCGGTTGCCCGTCCCAGGTCGACGTCGGCGGGATCGAGCAGCCACTGCACCTGCAGGCCGTCCATGACGGCCAGCACGGCGGCGGATGCCTGCGCGATCGTGTCCGGCGCGTCCACTCCCCGGTCCTCACAGAGGGCACGGAAGGCCTCGGCCACCTCTTCGCGCAGCGTGCGGTAGCGGTGGAGGAAGTAGTCGCGGCCGGGGTGGTCGTCGGTCACCGATTCGGCTGACAGCACGACGTATGCCTGCACGACGCCGGCGCGCTGCGCGTTGCGCATCGCGGTGCGCACGAGGTGGCGGAACAGGTCCACCCCGTCGGGGATGTGGGCGCCCTCGAGTCCGGCCACGTCGGTCTTGTCGCGGTGGGCGAGCATCTCCAGCAGCAGCTGATCCTTGGAGCCGAAGTGATGCAGGATGCCGGCGTGGGTCATGCCGACGCGGTCGGCGACGTCGGACAGCGTGCCGCCGCTGGACCCCTTGCTGCCGAACACCTCGACGGCGGCATCGAGGATCTCGTTGCGGCGGGTGGCGGTCTCTGGCCTGGAGCGAACCGGGCGGCGTTGCTGGCTCATAGGCAGAGTCTACTTGCACTACTTACTTACGCGACGGTAAGTTGAATTCGCCCTCGAAGTCGAGGCACGCACGACGCAGTTTTCTTCTCCGTCGGGCTTCAGTATCGACATCGCTGGCAGCCCCCCACCCCGAGGGCACGGCTGCGCCGTGGCCCCACTCTCAAGGAGAAGCAATGAGGCTCAAGACCTCTTTGGTCGCCGCCGGCGTCGCCGCCGCGCTGGTACTCACCGGATGCTCGGCCGGAAGCTCGGACTCGTCCGAGCCCGAAGCCGGCGCCGCGCTGACGATCGCCAAGCCGGATGGCCCGATCACCACCGAAGGCAACAACCCGTGGGTCGGCGACTCGTCCGCGATGCGCCTCGGCTACGCCAACGCGATCTTCGAGCCGTTGGGCATGGTCAACCTGGTCGACCCGAGCGCCGAGGTCGAGCCCTGGCTGGCCTCTGAGATCACCTGGTCCCCCGACTACACCTCCGTCGCATTCACCGCACGCGAAGGCGTCACCTGGAACGACGGTGAGCCCTTCACCGCCGACGACATCGCCTTCACGTTCTCGCTGATCAAGGACACCCCCGGTCTCGACACCGCCGCCCTCGGCATCACCGACGTCGCCCTCGATGGCGACACGGTCACCGTGAGCTTCGCGACGTCGATGTTCGTCAAGCAGGACAAGGTCGTTCACAAGCTCATCGTTCCCGAGCACATCTGGGCCGACGTTGAAGACCCGACCTCGTTCGCCAACGAGGAGCCCGTCGGCACCGGTCCCTACACGCTGTCCAACTTCAGCACGCAGAGCGTCGAGCTGACTTCGCGCGATGACTACTGGGGCGGCGAACTGGCCGTGCCGACGCTGTACTACGTCTCCTACGCGGACAACACGGCACTGACCACGGCGCTCGCCAACGGCGATGTCGACTGGGCGCAGGCGTTCATCCCCAACGTGCAGTCGGCGTACCTCGACAAGGACGAGGACAACGTCTACTGGGCGCCCGCTGGTCTGGGCATCGACACGATGTTCGTCAACACCCAGGAGAAGCCCTTCGACGACGTCGCGTTCCGCACCGCCGTCAACATGGTGATCGACCGCGAGCAGCACGCCGAAATCGCGCGCGAGAACGGCGTTCCGGCGCTGACTTCCGTGACGGGCCTGCCGACCCCCGCCGGTGACGAATACATCCTCGACGAGTACGCCGGCGAAGAATTCCCGGTCGACGTCGACGGTGCGAAGTCGGTGCTCGAAGAGGCCGGCTACACCTGGGAGGACGACACGCTGATCGATCCCGACGGCGCCGAGGTCACCTTCACGCTGTCGGTCCCGCAGGGCTGGAACGACTACGTCACCGGCATCAGCCTGATCTCCGACTCCGTCGCCCAGCTGGGCGTCGAGGCGGCCGTGGACACCCCCGACTCCGACTCGTGGTGGGAGGCGCGCAGCGCCGGCGAGTTCCAGGCGATCCTGCACTGGACCGACTCGGGCGCGACGCCGTACGACCTGTACAGCGACATGATGGACGGCCGCTTCCTCAAGCCGTTCGGCGAGCCGGCCGACTACAACTTCGGCCGCTTCGACAACGCCGAGGCCACCGAGGCGCTGAACACGTACGCCACCACGACCGATGAGGCGGCTCGCACCACGGCTCTGGAGACCATGCAGCGCATCTTCGTCGAGGAGGTGCCGGCCATGCCGATCGGCACCCGCCCGTTCATCAGCGAGTTCAACACCCGCAACTACGTGGGCTGGCCCGGTGAAGATGACCCGTACATCAACGCCGACCCGACCCAGCCCACCTCGGTGCTGATCCTCACCAAGCTCCAGCCCGCCGGCTGAGCCATCCCCCTCGCGGCATCCGGGCCGATCCCCCTCGGCCCGGATGCCGCCCGTCCCCCCGGAAGCCGTACGCATGACCGACGACGTTCTGCTGGAGATCACCGACTTCAGCGTCACCTACGACGTGGACCCGCCTGTTGAGGCCGTCCGCGACGTGTCCCTCCAGATCCGCCGCGGCGAGATCCTGGGCCTGGCCGGCGAGTCCGGCTGCGGCAAGACCACCCTCGCCTACGGCGTGCAGCGGCTGCTCAAGCCGCCGGCCGTGATCACCGGCGGCTCCGTCGTCTTCCACGATGCCAACGGCCAGAAGGTCGCCATCGGCGAGCTGACCGACGGCGAGATGCGCACGTTCCGGTGGGCGAAGGCATCCATGGTCTTCCAAGGCGCCATGAACGCCCTCAACCCCGTCATGACGATCGGCAGCCAACTGGCCGATGTCTTCACGACGCACCGCCCGAAGATGAGCCGTGCGCAGCGCACCGCTGAATGCGGCGACCTGCTCGACATCGTCGACGTCGGCCGCGACCGCCTGAAGTCCTACCCTCATGAGCTCTCCGGCGGCATGCGCCAGCGCGTCATGATCGCGATGGCCCTGGCGCTGCGCCCCCAGCTGATGATCATGGACGAGCCGACGACGGCCCTGGACGTGCTCGTGCAGCGCGACATCCTGCGCCAGATCTCGGCCCTGCGCCACGAGTTCGGCTTCTCCGTCGTCTTCATCACCCACGACCTGCCGCTGCTGCTGGAGATCTCCGACCGCATCGCCGTGATGCGGGAGGGCCGCATCGTCGAACTCGACACCGCCGAGAACCTCTACCACCACGCGCAGCACGAGTACACGCGCACCCTGCTGGGCGCCTTCCCCAGCCTCACCGGCGACCGCGGCGACTTCGTGCGCGGCGGCGACCGCGTCCCCACTCTGGAGGTCCCCCGATGACCACCCTCGAATTCCGCTCCGTCACCAAGCGCTACCGCGTACGAGGCGCCGGGCACATGCTCGCGCTGGACGACGTGAGCTTCCGCCTCGAGTCGGGGCAGACCGTGGCACTGGTCGGCCAGAGCGGCAGCGGCAAGTCCACGATCGCCAAGATCATCACGCAGCTCGAGCGCGCCACCAGTGGCGAGGTGCTGCTCGACGGCGCCCCGCTCCCCCGCGGTGGGCGGGCCCTGCGCAGCTACCGCCAGCAGGTGCGCATGGTGTTCCAGGACCCCTTCGCCTCGCTGAATCCGTACCACACGGTGCGCCACCACCTGGAGCGGCCGCTGCGGCTGGACAACGTCGTCCCGCGGGAAGAGGTCGAAGCCGAGGTGCGCCGGCTGCTCGAGCGCGTGCGCCTCGACCCGGACGGCACGATCGACCGCCGCCCGCATGAGCTGTCCGGCGGGCAGCGTCAGCGCGTCGCGATCGCGCGCGCACTGGCATCCCGGCCCTCCCTGCTGGTCGCCGACGAGCCCGTCTCCATGCTCGACGTGTCGATCCGGCTCGGCGTGCTGAACCTGCTCGCCGAACTGCAGCGGGAGTCGAACCTGGGTGTGCTGTACATCACGCATGACCTGGCCACCGCCCGCCACTTCAGCGACCGCATCATGGTGCTCCACCACGGTCGCGTCGTGGAGGAGGGCACCGCGGACGATGTGATCCTGCGTCCGCAGCACGAATACACCCGGGCGCTTCGCGACGCCTCGCCCGACCCCGACCGGCACTTCGCCGCACCCACAGAAGGAGCCCTGTCGTGAGGTTCGCCGCACGCCGCACCCTGTTCTACGCGTTCACCGCCTGGGCTGCGATCACCATCAACTTCTTCCTGCCGCGGATGATGAAGGGCGACCCGATCTCCGCGTATCTGCAGAAGAACCAGGGCAGGATCAGCCCCGAGGCAGCCGATGCCCTGCGCACCCTCTTCGGCCTCGACACTGACAAGAACATCCTCGAGCAGTACATCGACTACTGGGCGCTGCTGCTGCGCGGCGATCTGGGTCGGTCGTTCTCGCACGGTCTGGCTCCGGTGACCGACGTCATCGCCACCGCGCTGCCGTGGACGGTGGGCCTGGTGGGTCTTGCGACGATCATCTCGTTCTTCGTCGGCACCTCCGCCGGCGCGATCATCGGCTGGCGCCGCGGACGCGCATCGGATGCCGCCATCCCGATCGCGAACTTCTTCTCCTCGGTGCCGTATTTCTGGATGGGCCTCATCGCCATCGCCCTGTTCTCCACGGCGCTGGGTTGGTTCCCCGCCTCGCACGCGTACTCGAAGGGCGCCGACCCGGGCCTGACGCTGGAGTTCATCGGCGACGTGATCTACCACGGCACCCTGCCGGCACTGACGATCGTGCTGGCCTCGCTCGGCGGCTGGATGCTCGGCATGCGCAACATGATGATCACGGTGCTCGATGAGGACTACATCACCGTCGCGCAGGCCAAGGGCCTGTCCCCCGCCCGCGTGGTCACCCGCTACGCCGCCCGCAACGCGATGCTCCCGCAGCTGTCGAGCTTCGCGCTGTCGCTGGGATTCATCGTCGGCGGCACGCTCGTCATGGAGCTCGTCTTCAGCTATCCCGGGGTGGGCAAGCTGCTCCTGGATGCCACCACGTCGAAGGACTACCCGCTCATGCAGGGGCTGTTCCTCGTCATCACCCTCGCCGTCCTGATCGCGAACATCCTCGCCGATGTCGCCTACGCGGTCCTTGACCCCCGCGCCCGCCAGATGGAGGCCTGACATGACCATCCCCACCACGACTGCCCTCGAGGCAAGTGAGCCGGAAGAGGCCCGCACCCCGCCCTCAGGGCTGCAGCGGATGGGCGCATCCTTCGCGATGTTCCGCAACCGCAAATCGCTGACCGGGCTGATCATCCTGGGCATCTTCGTCCTGGTTGCCGTGTTCGGCGATCTCATCGCCCCCTATGGCCCGCTGGACAAGGACTACACCGCGCTGAAGCAGGCCCCCTCGTGGGCGCACCTGCTGGGCACCACCCACATGGGTGAGGACGTCTTCAGCCAGCTCGTCTACGGCACCCGTGGGGTGCTGCTGGTCGGGTTCCTCGCCGGCATCCTCGCCACCGCAGCCGCCGTCGCGGTCGGTGTGGCATCCGGAATGCTCGCCGGCTGGCGCAGCGAATCGCTGTCGGCACTGACCAACGTGTTCCTCGTGCTGCCGGGCCTGCCGCTGATGATCATCATCGCGTCGCAGTACGACGACCCCAGCCTGTTCCTCATCGCCGGTGTGCTGGCCCTCACCGGCTGGGCGTGGGGGGCGCGCGTCCTGCGCGCCCAGACGATGTCGCTGCGTGACCGCGACTTCGTGCGCGCCGCACGCGCCAACGGCGAGCCGCTGTGGCGCATCGTCACGGTGGAGATGCTGCCGAACCTGATGGCGATCATCGCCTCCAGCTTCGTCGGCACCGTCACCGCGGCCGTGCTGGGCCTGACGACCCTCGCCTTCATCGGCATCATCCCCATCACCAACCTCAACTGGGGCACGATCCTGTTCTGGGCGCAGCAGAACGGCGCATTCCCGGACTACTGGTGGTGGTACGTGCCCGCGGGCCTGTGCATCGCCATGCTGGGCATGGCACTGTCGCTGATCAACTTCGGCATCGACGAGTACGTCAACCCTCGGCTGCGCTCCGCCGGCGAGCGTGCCCGCGCGCTGCGCAAGAAGGGCATTGCCCCCACCAGCGGCGTCACCGCCGTGCGCCGCACGCCCCCCGCATCCCGCACCTCCCCGCACGACAAGACGGAAGTTCCCTCATGACGACTCCTCTGAACTCCGACGCCGCGTATCTCGACGCGGCCCTGCCGGTCTCCGAGCGCATCGCCGACCTCCTCGCGCGCATGACGCTCGAGGAGAAGGTCGGGCAGATGATGCAGCTCGACGCGCGCGATGACATCGAAGACCAGGTGCTGCGCCGCCACGTCGGCTCGATCCTGCACGCCTCGCCCGAGCGGCTCGCGCTGGCGCACGACCTGGTGTCGCGCACCCGCCTGCGCATCCCGCTGATCGTGGGCGAGGACTGCATCCACGGGCACTCGTTCTTCGCCGGCGCCACCATCTACCCCACCCAGCTGGGGATGGCGGCGTCGTGGGACCCGCAGCTGCTGGAGCGGGTCGCCCGGGCCACCGCCGTCGAGGTGGCGGCCACCGGCGTGCACTGGACCTTCTCCCCTGTGCTGTGCATCGCCCGCGACCTGCGTTGGGGCCGCGTGAACGAGACGTTCGGCGAGGACCCGTTCCTCATCGGTGAGCTCGCCTCGGCGATGGTGCGCGGCTACCAGGGTGGCGGGCTGAGCGATGACACCGCGATCCTCGCGACGGCCAAGCACTTCGCCGGGTACTCCGAGACGCAGGGCGGCCGCGACGCGAGTGAGGCCGACCTGTCGCGCCGCAAGCTCCGCTCCTGGTTCCTGCCGCCGTTCGAGCGGGTGGCGAAGGAAGGATGCCGCACGTTCATGCTCGGCTACCAGTCCATCGACGGGGTGCCGATCACGGTGAACGACTGGCTGCTCAACGACGTGCTGCGCGGCGAGTGGGACTACACCGGCACCCTCATCACTGACTGGGACAACGTCGGGCGCATGGTCTGGGAGCAGAAGGTGCAGCCCGATCACGCGCACGCCGCGGCTGCCGCGGTGAAGGCCGGCAACGACATGGTCATGACCACGCCCGGGTTCTTCCAGGGCGCGCTGGACGCGGTCGCGGCGGGCACGCTCACCGAGTCCGACATCGACCGGGCGGTCAGCCGCATCCTGAAGCTCAAGTTCGAGTTCGGGCTGTTCGAGAACCCGCGCCTGCCCAATGCCGTTCGCATCGCGAACGTGATCGGCAACGCCGCGCACACCGCGCTGAACCGCGAGACCGCTCGCCGCTCCCTCGTGCTGCTGCGCAACGACGGCCTGCTGCCGTTGACCGACGCGACCTCGTCCTCCGGGGATGGGCGCGCCGTGGCATCCGGACCCGCCCGCCGCCTCGCGGTTGTGGGTCCGCTCGCCGACGACGCGCAGACGCAGCTGGGCGACTGGGCCGGCAACTCCGGCCAGGCGGGGTGGCTGCCCGACGGTCAGCCGCGCGAGATGATCACGACGGTGCTGCAGGGTCTGACCGTGCACGCGCCGGAGTCGTGGAGCGTGGAATACGCGAAGGGTGCGGACATCCTGACCCTCGCCGACGACCCGGAGGGCGCATTCTTCCCCGACGGGCAGCCGCGGCCGCAGGTCGTGGTGCCGTGTGAACCGGATGCCGAGCTGATCGCCGAGGCGGTCGAGGCCGCCTCGCGCGCCGATGTCGTGGTGGCCGTCGTGGGCGACCGGATCGAACTGGTCGGCGAGGGCCGCTCCACCGCCACGCTGGATCTCATCGGCGGGCAGATCGCGTTGCTGGAGGCGCTGGCCGCCACGGGCACTCCGATGGTGGTCGTGCTGCTGGCATCCAAGCCGCTCGTGCTGCCGGCGGCAGTGGAATCCGCCGCCGCCGTGGTGTGGGCGGCGAACCCCGGCATGGCCGGCGGGCACGCCGTCGCCGAGCTGCTGCTGGGGCTCATCGAGCCCAGCGGCCGGCTGCCGATCTCGTTCGCCCGTCACGCCGGCCAGCAGCCGACGTACTACAACCAGATCCGCGGGCAGCACGGCTCGCGCTACGCCGACCTGACGCAGAGCCCCGCGTATGCGTTCGGTGAGGGGCTGGGGTACACCACCGTCGAGTACGCCGACCTCGTGGTGCAGGACGCCGAGCTCGGGGAGCTCGGGATTGACGACGTCGTGCGCGCGAGCGTGACGGTGCGCAACCTCGGCGATCGGCCCGCCCACGAGGTCGTGCAGGTGTACGTGCGCGACGTGGTGACCTCGGTGAGCTGGACCGACAAGGAGCTCAAGGCCTACCAGCGGGTCGAGGTGCCACCGCGCTCCGAGGTGACGGTGCAGCTGGAGCTGCCGGTCGCCGAGTGCACCATCGTGGATGCCGACGCGCGACGGATCGTCGAGCCCGGCGCCTTCGAGCTGCTGGTCGGCCCCTCATCACGGGACGCCGCGCTGCTGAGCGCGGGCTTCACCGTGCGGGGCTGACCCGCCGGCACGCGCCTTCGGTCGTCGCGAACGTCCCAGCCACCGTGGTTGCGGGGACGTTCGTGACGACCGAGCCCTCCGCGCCGGCCCGCGCCGGCATCCACGTGCCCTCAGTCGTCGCAAACGTCCCCGCCGAGCCCGTCGTCGGGGTCGTTCGCGTCCACCGAACCAGCCGCGCCGGCCCGCGCTGGCATCCACGTGCGCTCAGTCGTCGCAAACGTCTCCGCCACCGTGAGTTCCGGGGTCGGTTGCGACGACCGAGCGTCGCGCGCCACCGGACTCGGGCGGCGCGTTCAGTCGTCCGATTCGTCCCGGTCGGCGTCGTCGACGGGGACGAACGCGTCGTCCGAAGACTCGTCCTCGTCTTCGTCGGCATCCTCGTCGTCGTCGACGGCGCTCTCGTCGAGCTCGTCGAGCTCGTCGATGTCGACATCCTCGTCGTCGTCGACGGCGCTCTCGTCGAGCTCGTCGATGTCGACACCGTCCAGGTCGCCGCCGTGCAGGATCGCCGAACCGTCGTCGTCGAAGTCCGACGCATCCAGATCGTCGAGATCGTCGACGTCATCGCCGTCGTCTTCCTCATCGTCCAGGTCGTCATCGTCCTCGTCGTCGGATGCCGCGAGCTCGCCGGATTCGGCCGCCGCGGCCGCCTGCACCGCCTGCGCTGCCTGGTACTCGGCCAGACGAACCGCCCATGGCACCCACTCGGGGGCCAGCAGTGCGCCGTCGCCGGGGAGCAGTTCCACTTCGAGCACGGTCGGCTCGGAGTCTTCGACGGCGGCGATGCTGACGGTCCAGAACCAGCCGGGGTAGCCCCCGAGCCGGTTGTTGAACCGCAGCGAGACGACACCGTCGTCTTCGAGCTTGTAGCCGGCGGCATCGCCGATCGACGCCTCCGGGGTCACCTCGCGCAGCGCGGCGCGGGCGAGGTCGTGCGCGGCCAGCAGTCGTTCGTCGCTGGGGTCAGGCCTCGAAGTCATCAGCTACCTTGCGCAGCACTGCTGCGATCTTCTTCGCGTGCGGACCGCTCGGGTACCGGCCGTGACGCAAGTCGCCGCCGATGCCGTCGAGCAGCTTCACGAGGTCTTCGACGATGATCGCCATGTCGTCAGCGGGCTTGCGGCTGCGCTTGGACAGGCTCACAGGGGCCTCGAGCACGCGCACCGATAGCGCCTGCAGCCCCCGTTTGCCGTCGGCGACGCCGAATTCCAGGCGGGTGCCGGGCTTGAGCCCGGTGGTGCCGGCGGGGAGGGCGGTGGCGTGCAGGAAGACATCCTGGCCGTCATCGGCGGAGATGAAGCCGAAGCCCTTCTCCTCGTCGTAGAACCTGACCTTGCCGGTGGGCATGCGAACCTCGTTGCATCGGGCCTGCACAGGTGCAGGACGCCAAACGGGGCCGATCGGACCCCAGAACAGCCTACGGCACCGACCACCCACTAGTCTGGAGCCGATGAGCACACGCACCCCCGGCGAAGACATGCCGATCCGCCGAATCGACCGCATTCTTGCGTTCATGTCGTTCGGTCTGCTGCTGCTGTCGATCGTCAGCTTCGTGGCGATCATGATCGGCTCCGCAGCGGGTGGCGACATGCGCAGCGGCCTGTGGCCGACCGTGGGCGGCATCGTCTGGTTCGCTCCTCCCCTGGCCTTCGTCCTGCTGATCACGCTGGTGATCATGAGCTTCGTGCGAAGGGCTCGCGCCAATAGGACGAACTGACGTGCCCTACCCGGCTGATTCCCGTGCGCTGGCGACCTGGCTCGCCGCGCAGGACGACGCCGCGCTCAGCGCACTGCTGTCCCAGCGAGGCATCTCCCCCAGCGCGTCGTGGGCCGACTTCTTCGACGCCGCCGAAGCGATCCAGGATGCCGCGCCGCTCGCGCGTGCCCTCGCCGCACTTCCTCGGCCGCTGGCCGAAGCCCTCATCGCCGCCGGTGAAGGCACCGTCGCCGAACCGGCCCGGTCCGAACTGATCGCCCGGGCCCTCGTCGCCCCCGATGGCGAGGTGTACCGCGCCGTCGCCGAGGCCGTCGCAGCCCACCCGTCGGCACCGCAACCGGCCCCGGCATCCCCGGCCACCGCGTCACCGACCACCGCGTCACCGGCCCCCGCGTCAGCGACCCCGGCGTCCGAATCGGATGCCGCCGCGGCCGAGCGTGCCTTCACCGCCGCCGCCACCCTCGCCGACATCCTGCAGCTCGCCCTGGGGGCGCCGCTCGTGCGCATCGGCTCGGGCGCGCTGGGCGCGACGGAGCGTCGCCGGCTGCTGGAGGCGGGCATCGTCGACGACGCCGCCACCGCCGACGAACTCGTCGCACTGTCGGCGGTGACGGGACTGACCGCCCCCACCGACAAGGAGTGGCTCGTCACGTCTGCGGGCCTGGAGTGGCTGCGCGCGGGCACGGTCGATCGCTGGGGTGACGTGGCCCGGCGGCTGCGCGACGCACTGCCCTCGGCGCTGCGCACAGCCGACGGCGGCTGGACCGACCCCGCCGAGTGGCCCGCGGCCTACCCGTTCGACCCGTCGTGGCCGCCGCGCGCGGAGCGGTGGCGTGCGCTGATGCACCGCTGGGCCCTCATCGGCGCCGACGGCAACAGCGCGCCATGGGCGAAGGGACTGGCCGCCGGCGACGAGACCGACCTGGACGAACTGCGGGCACTGCTGCCCTCCGAGGTGGACCGCGTCTTCCTGCAGAACGACCTCACCGCGATCGCGCCTGGGCCGCTGGCCCCTCACCTGGACATGCGCCTGCGCACCATGGCGATCCGGGAGTCGCGCGCGCAGGCATCCAGCTATCGGTTCACACCCGATTCGATCGGCGCCGCCATCACCGGCGGCGAGACCGCCGAGTCGCTGCGCGAGTTCCTCACCGACCTGTCGCTGACCGGCCTGCCGCAGCCGCTGGCCTATGAGATCGAGCGCACCGCGGCCCGGCACGGCCTGATCCGGGTCGTCGACGACCCGGCATCCGGATCCACCCTCGTTTCCAGCGAGGACCCCCGGGTGCTCGACACGCTCGCCGTCGATCAGGCGCTGCGCCCGCTCGGGTTCGTCCGCCACCCGCAGGGCCTCGCGTCACGCTCGAGCGCCGACACCGTGTTCTGGATGCTCGCCGACGCCCGCTACCCCGTCGGAATGCAGGACGCATCCGGCCACACCCGCACCGTGATGCGCCACCGCCTGGCCGCCGACCCGGCCGAGGCGACCGTGCGCGCCTATGACGGGCTGCTGGCGCGGCTGCGCGCCGCGCACGACGCCGACGCGGATGCCGCGTGGCTCGGCCGCGAGCTCGAACAGGCCGTGCGGGCGAAGTCGCTGATCGTGGTCACGGTGCGCCTGCCCGACGGGTCGACCCGCGACTTCACACTCGAGGCCAGCGGCCTCGGCGGTGGGCGCCTGCGCGGACGCGATCGGGCCGCCGATGTGGAGCGCACGCTGCCGGTGGCGAGCATCGAATCGGTGCACCCGGTCTGAGTCCGCGGTTTCAGCCCGCGGGTTGTTCGTACGCGCGCAGTGCCACGACCCGGTCGAGGAATTGGTCGACGGCATCCGAATCGTAGGGTCCGCCGCGCCGCGTGTAATCGAACTGCTTCACCACGATGTCTTCGCCGCGCAGTCGCGTCCAGCCGCCGCTCTCCCGCGCTTTGAGGGCCTCGGCGCACTGCTTCAGGAACTCGTCGACGTCACCGGTGGCGTAGCCGGCGGGGCCGAACAGGCCGAGCACAGTCTTGAGCCTGGGGAACTGGACACCGCGGATGTCGGAACTGTGCACGACGTGACAGTAACGGATGCCTGCGCGGATCGACCGCACCCGCCGCGGCGCCGACTAGACTTGCTCGTTATGGCTGACGGCCCCCTCATCGTGCAGAGCGACCGGACGGTGCTGCTGGAAGTAGCCCACCCGGATGCCGAAACCGCGCGCCACGAGCTCGCGATCTTCGCCGAGCTCGAGCGCGCCCCCGAGCACATCCACACGTACCGCATCACGCGGCTGGGGCTGTGGAACGCCCGAGCCGCCGGCCACGACGCCGACGACATGCTCGGCACGCTGGAGCGCTGGTCGCGCTTCCCGGTGCCGGCTTCGGTGTCGCTGGACCTACGCGAGACCGTGAACCGCTACGGGCGCCTCGTCATCGAGCGGGCCGACGTCGAGGGCCACGGCGAGGGTGTGCTGGTGCTGCGGTCGACGGATGCCGCGGTGCTGTCGGAAGTCTCGCGCAACAAGCGCATCAACCCGCTGCTGATCGGCCACCCCGCTCCGGACACGTTCGTCGTGGACGCCTGGGCGCGCGGTCACATCAAGCAGGAGCTGCTGAAGATCGGCTGGCCCGCCGAAGACCACGCCGGATACACACCCGGGACTCCCCACCCGATCGACCTCGCCGAGGACGGCTGGACGCTGCGGCCCTACCAGCGCACCGCGGTGGACACCTTCCACGAGGGTGGTTCCGGAGTCGTGGTACTCCCCTGTGGTGCCGGCAAGACGCTCGTCGGTGCCGGCGCGATGGCCGAGACCAAGACCACGACGCTGATCCTGGTGACCAACACCGTCAGCGCCCGGCAGTGGCGCGATGAGCTGCTCAAGCGCACCAGCCTCACCGCCGAGGAGATCGGCGAGTACTCCGGCCAGGTCAAGGAGATCAAGCCGGTCACGATCGCGACCTACCAGATCCTCACCGCCAAGCGCGCCGGCCAGTACGCGCACCTGTCGCTGCTGGACGCGCTGGACTGGGGCCTGATCATCTACGACGAGGTGCATCTGCTGCCCGCCCCGGTGTTCAAGCTGACCGCCGACCTGCAGGCCCGGCGCCGGCTCGGACTCACCGCGACGCTCGTGCGCGAGGACGGCCGCGAGGGCGACGTGTTCAGCCTGATCGGGCCGAAGCGGTTCGACGCCCCGTGGAAGGAGATCGAGGCGCAGGGCTTCATCTCCCCCGCGATCTGCTACGAAGTGCGCGTGGACCTTCCCGTCGACGAGCGGCTCGAGTACGCGGCATCCGCCGACGAGGACCGTTACCGGCTCGCGGCCACCGCGCCGGTGAAGATCGACGTCGTACGTGACCTGGTCGCGCGCCACGAGGGCGAGCAGATCCTGGTGATCGGCCAGTACTTGGACCAGATCGACGAGCTGGCCGAGGCGCTGGACGCGCCCAAGATCACCGGAGCCGTGCCCGTGGATGAGCGCGAGCGGCTGTACCAGCAGTTCCGGGTCGGCGAGGTGCCGGTGCTGGTGGTCTCGAAGGTCGCGAACTTCTCGATCGACCTGCCCGAGGCATCCGTCGCGATTCAGGTGTCGGGGTCGTTCGGCTCCCGCCAGGAGGAGGCCCAGCGCCTCGGGCGCCTGCTGCGTCCCAAGACCAACGGCCACACCGCGAGCTTCTACACCCTGATCGCGCGCGACACCGTCGACCAGGACTTCGCACAGAACCGGCAGCGGTTCCTCGCCGAGCAGGGCTACTCGTACACGATCCTCGACGCGGACCAGGTCGCCGCGGCCTGAGGCGCGCGCGTCCCGGCGTCGGAATTCAGGCTGTCGAGCAGATTCGGCCCCGAAATCGCCGGTTTCCCGCCGCTCAGCCTGAATTCCGCCGCGGGGGCGGCGCGCACCCGGCCCGCGGCCGCGCCCGCAACCACCCGCCGCCGCGCCCGCCCGCTCGCCGAAATGCGGGGATCCGCCCGAATGCGGGCCCTTAGCGCGCCGGCATCCGCATCCCGGCAGATCTCCTCACCCCGGCAAGCCCGACCCCGGCGTGCCCCGGGCGCCGACGAGCCACGCATACCCGTGCGGCCCCAGCCGCAGGCCGTGGTGGCGGATGCCGGTGAGCACATCCGTCCCCGACAGCATCGGCAGGTGCACGGGGTCGCCGCTGACGTTGGTCACGGCCACGACCTCGTCGGGCGTCCCCGCGGCGCGGCGGATCACCACCACCCGCTCATCGAGCCTCTCCACGCGCTGCGCGGCGAACGGCGACAGCCCCGGCAGCCCTCGACGGGCCGCGAGCAGCCCGCGGAGCCCCTGAAGCATCCCCGTCCGTCGCGGCGACGAGCTCGCCTCGGCCCGCAGCCGGTCGGCATCCAGCACCTCACGATTGATGCGGCGCGGGATGCCGGACTCCTCCATCCCCGCGCGGTCCTGACCCGACCCCAGCAGCGAGTGGTAGTAGATCGCGGGCACGCCGACCACCGACAGCAGGATCGCGTGGGCCGCCAGACCGCGCGCCACGGCGTCGCCATCGGGGTCGGCGGACTCCGGCGACACGAGCGCGTCGAGGTAGTTCGTGTTCAGCTCGTACACCCCGCTCGTGCCGTCGGGGCGCCGCGCCAGCGACACCTGGCCGCCGCGGGCGAGAGTGCGCTCCACGAGCAGCGCGCGGTCGTCGTCGGTGAGCAGCCCCTCCGTCGGCCGCAGCCCGATGCCGTCGTGGCTCGCGAGAAAGTTGAACCACGTCGCACTGTCGCTGACCGGCCCGATGCCGCTCGCCCACTCCGTCAGCACCGTGGCGCGCCCGGTGACGAACGCGTGCAGCACGAGCGGCGGCAGCGCGAACTGGTAGACCATGTGCGCCTCGTCGGACCCATCACCGAAGTAGCGCACGTTGTCGGCGTGCGGCACGTTCGTCTCGGTCAGCAGCAGGATGCCGGGGGCCAGCGCATCCACGAGCGCACGCCAGATGCGGATGACGGCATGCGTCTGCGGCAGGTGGATGCAGGTGGTGCCGGGTTCCTTCCACAGAAACCCGATGGCATCCAGCCGCACCGTCGTCGCCCCGCGCGCGAGGTACCCGAGCAGCACGTCGGTCAGCTCCAGCAGCACCGCCGGGGTGCGCGGGTCGACGTCGACCTGGTCGGGCCCGAAGGTCGTCCAGGCACGCGTGGTGGTGCCGTCGGGTCGCGGATACTCGTGCACGAGCGGAGTCGTGCGCGGCCGCACGACCTGCGAGACGTCGAAGTCCCCACCGGGGTCGAGGAAGTACCCGGCGTATCGCGGGTCGCCGGCGAGCCACCCCCGGAACCACGCGCTCGCGGACGAGACGTGGTTGGCCACGAAGTCCAGCGCCAACGCGTGGTCGGTGCGCACGTCGGCGACGTCGTCCCACGACCCGAGGTCGGGATTCACCTGCCGGTGGTCGACGACCCCGAACCCGTCGTCGGACGTCCAGGGGTAGATCGGCAGCAGGTGCACGTCGGTGACGGCATCGCCGACGTGCTCACGCAGCACCTCGGCCAGCGTGTGCAGCGGCGCCTGGCCGGGCCGACGGAACGCATCCCCGTAGGTGATCAGGTAGGCACTCCCCTGATCCGGCCTGGGGCGTCCTGCACCGCGCAGGGCGGGCGCCCACCGCTCAACGAGGGAGAGCAGGCCCGCCAGCACCTCCGTGCCGTCGGAAGCATAGAGCTGCGTCACCAGCGGCGCGAGCCGGTCGCGCAACGCCGCGGCATCCACGTCGGTCATCTGCGCGCTCCCGCTAGCCCTTCTCGGCGCCCGCGGTGAGGCCGCCGACGAGCAGGCGCTCCGACGCGAAGAACAGCACGATGATCGGCAGCGTCAGGATGACCGACCCCGCCATCAGCACGGTCGTGGGCACCTCGATGCTGCCCGACAGCTGCGACAGCCCGAGCGACACCGTCCACGAGTCGCGCTTTTCCACCAGGAACAGCAGGGCGAAGAGAAACTCGTTCCACGCGATCATGAAGATGAACAGGCCGTTGGAGACGATCGCCGGCATCGCCAGCGGCAGGCTGATGCGACGCATGGTCTGGAGGCGGTTGCATCCGTCGATCGCGGCGGCCTCTTCGAGCGACACCGGGATCGTGGCGAAGTAGTTGCGCAGCGTGTAGATCGACACGGCCACCACCTGCGAGACGTAGACGATCAGCAGCCCGAAGAGCGACCCGCGCAGCCCGATCTGCGTGAAGAACACGAACAGCGGCACGGCGAGCAGGATGCTGGGGAAGAAGTACACCGCCAGGAACAGTCCCGACACCTGGCGGCGGCCGAAGAAGTTCAGCCGGCTGATGGCATACGCCCCGGGGATCGCCACCAGCAGTGTCACCGCGACGGTGCCGAGCGCCACCAGCAGGGAGTTGCGCATGAAGACGACGAACCCCTGGCCACCCTCGGACACCGGCGCCAGCACCTCGATGTAGCTGGCCAGGTTGAGCTCGTCGATCGAGATCCACAGCGCGCCGGGGTTCTGCAGCAGCGAGTCCAGCGACCGGAAGCTCAGCAGCACCATGTAGTAGAACGGCACGACGGCCGCCAGCAGCAGCAGCACGATGACGACCGGGCGCAGGATGCCGAAGAGGGCGATCTCGAACCGGTCGCGGCCGACGCCCCGTGCGTGGGCCTGCGTGGCGGCGGGCGGCTTGCCGACGGCGGTGGTCATGCCTGTTCCTCCTGCCGGCCGAACAGTTTCAGGTACGCCCAGACCAGTAGCGCCAGGATGCCGGCGAGCACGAGTGCCTGCGCCGCCGCGGCGCCGATATCGCCGCGCGCGGTGAGGTAGTCGAACACCCGCACCGACACGACCTCCGTGCCCGCGCCGCCGCCGGTGAGCAGGTAGATGTCGTCGAAGTTGTTGAAGGTCCAGATGAACCGCAGCACGCTGAGCACCGCGATGGTGGGCAGCAGCTGCGGCAACAGGATATGCCGGAAGCGCTGAGTGGGGGTGGCCCCGTCGATGCGGGCGGCCTCCTCGAGCACGGCGGGCACGGCCTGCAGGCGTGCGGTGAGGAAGAGGAACGCGAAGGGGAAGGAGCGCCACCCCTCGAAGCAGATGACGGTGATCAG
This sequence comes from Microbacterium sp. zg-B96, assembly GCF_030246865.1. Lineage (NCBI taxonomy): Bacteria > Bacillati > Actinomycetota > Actinomycetes > Micrococcales > Microbacteriaceae > Microbacterium > Microbacterium sp. zg-B96. The sequence continues at coordinate 2,359,195 of NZ_CP126738.1, forward strand.
CGCGATGGGCAGGTCCACCTCCCACCCGAAGATCGACACCGGCAGGGCCCGGTCGGACAGGAACGCCACCGGCTCCTCCCACCCGAGCACGGTGGTGCCGAACCAGTTGACGATGCCGTACTGCGGGTTCAGCGCGGTGGACCAGACGAAGGTGGCCGCCACGACCGGTGCGACGTAGGGCAGCAGCAGCGACGCGCGGATGAGCCCCCGGCCGCGGAACGGGGCGCGCAGTGCGAGCGCGGCGATGAGCCCGATGCCGATCGCCAGTGCCGTGCCGCAGACGGAGTAGACCACGGTGGTCCACAGCGCCTGCAGGAACCCGGGCGAGGTGAGGACGTTGACGAAGTTCTCCAGGGTGTATTCGCCGAAGAACCCGGTGCCACGGATGTTGATCAGGCGCACGTCCTGGAACGCCAGCGCAATGGCCCACAGGATCGGCAGCACCACCGCGACCAGCACGATGATGAGGGTCGGGGAGATCAGCAGCAGCCCGGCGCGGTTCTCCTCCGCACCCCGGCGCGTCCGACGGCCGCGTCGCGCCGGCGCGGGTGCCTCCGGTGGACCGGGGGCCGCGCCGACCAGGCCCGGCCCGCCGGCCACCTGGGTCACTGGATCGACTCCGCGACGGCGCGCACCGCCTCAGCGGCGGTGGCCGCCGCCTGGGCGGGGTCATCCCCCTGGGAGACCTGGCTGACAGCCTCGGCGACGGGCAGTTCGCCCTGCAGCGCGCCCAGCAGCGTGCCCTGCCCCTGGGTTATGCCCCAGCGGGCGAGGTCCTCCGGTCCGGCGGCGACGGCTTCGAGCACCTCGGGAGCGTAGAAGTCCGACAGCGGCGCCTTGGTGTCCACACCGGCGGGCAGCGTGCTCCACATGTCGGCGTACAGCGTGGGCTCGTCGGCGGTGCCGGTGCGCACCGGCACCTTGCCCTCCGGGGCGATCGCGATCCACGGCTCGTAGCCGTCGGTCATCATGTACTCGATGAACGCCTGCGACGACTCGGTCTCGGCGCCGTCGGTGATCGTCCACGACGTGATCTCGCCGAACTGCGCCGGCGCGTCGGCGTCGGGACCGGCGATCGCGGTGACCACACCGGTGTTCGCAGCGAGGAACGCCGGATCCTCCACGCACTCCGGGCACGACGGCTTGGCATCCTCGCGCAGCCCGGCCAGCTCGTCCAGCACGAAGCTCGACCAGATGAACATCGCCGCATCCCCGGCGAAGTAGGTCGCGCGCGTGGTGTCCACATCCTGTGCGCCGGGCACCGAGTAGTTGGTCACCAGGTCGCCGTAGAAGTCGAACGCCGCCACACAGGCATCCGAATCCAGCTGCGTCTCGCCGTCGGAGTCGACCAGCTCGCAGCCGTTGCCGAGCGCGATGTGCTCGAAAGTCTGCTCGGTGAACGCGTCGCCGGGGGCGGTCGCGCCGACGAAACCGGCCACCTCGTCGCTGTCCAGCGCCGCGGCGGCCTCGAGGATCGCGTCGTAGGAGTCGGGGGCATCGAGCCCGGCCGCCTCGAACAGGTCGGTGCGGTAGTACAGCATCTGCGTCCACGACTCGCTCGGCACGGCGAGCTGGGTGTCACCATCCGCGGTCAGCTCGAGGGCCTTCGCGGAGAAGGTGGCCGGGTCGAGCGTGTCGATGACGCTCGCGACCGCGTCGGGGTCGATCAGCTCGTTGGCCGAGAGCGTGCGCACCTGCGGCAGCGAGATGCCGCCGATGACGTCGGGCAGGTCGCCCGCGGCGGCAGCCGACGTGATGAGCTGACTGAACTGGTCCTCGGCGACCGAGACCAGTTCCACCTCGACGCCGCTCTCCTCCGAGAAATCGTCGACGATCGCCTGCGTCGCCGCGACCCGGTCGGGCAGGTCCTCCTGCACCCAGAAGGTCAGGGTCCCGCCGTCGCCCCCATCGCCGTTGTCGTCCGAAGCGGTGCACCCGCCGAGCACGAGCGCGGCCGTGATCGCCGAGATGGTCACTGTTATGGCACGAATCTTCACCATGCGCCTCCTTGCGCTGGATGCTGCCGAACACACGTCCCGGGACGCGTTATGCGTAGAAGCTAGGGGTGTCCGCCGCCGCCGTCAACGCCGCGCGCGACGCGTAACCCCCAGCCGCGGCCGTGCGTGCCGCGGCACGCCGAACGCCATGGACGCCCCGGCCCACCCTCGCCGAAACGAGGGGATCGGCCGGAACGCGGGCCCTCCCCGCCCCAGCATCCGCATTCCGGCAGATCTCCTCACCCCGGCAACAGTCCCGCGGCGCGCGCGGCCGACCGCACCGGCACCGGCGCCGCCCTCGCCGTCAGCAGTGTGCGGACTGCGGCCCCCGCTCGAACCAGTCGACGGCGAGCTCGACGACGGCGTCCGGCGCGTCGTCGGTGATGAAATGGGCGGCGTCGTCCACGAACGCCAGTTCGAACCGTTCGGCGGAGCGTTCGTGGTCGCGGCACATGCCGCGCACCGTCGGCTCGGTGAACGGGTCATCCATCCGGCCGAAGGCGACGAGGGTGGGCGGCTGCAGCCGCCGCCGCTTGTAGTAGGTCCCCACCAGCCGGGGAAGCTCGGGCGTGATCATGCCGAGCACCACGGCACGGCCCACACCACGGATCTCGGGCCGCTGCTCGACGCGCAGGTACCCATCGAGGGTCTCTTCGGTCATCGGCCGCACCGTGTAGGGCGGCGCGAGAAGCCATCGCAGCGAGCGGTCGGGGCTGCTCATTATCAGCGACGGGTAATGGCGGAACGCGGGGACGATCTTCGGGGTGAACCGCATGAACCCCGGCGGAACCGAGAGCTGCACCAGGGTGCGCACCCGCTCCGGATGGGCGTAGGCGAGATGCATACCCGTGAGGGCACCGAGGTCGTGGGTCAGCACGTCGGCGCGCGCCACGCCGAGCGCGTCCAGCAGCGCGAGGACGTCGTGCATGCGGGTCTCATGACGTATGCGCGGGTCGTCGGCTGACGTCCAGCCCGCACCGCGCAGGTCCGGACAAATGACGCGGTAGCCCCGCCGTGCTATCGCCGGCGCGACCTCCCGCCACTGCCACCAGTGCTGCGGGAAACCGTGCAGCAGCAACACCGGCGGCCCCTCACCGACGATGGCGACATGAGTTCGCAGCCCCGGTGTCTCGATGACGACATGCTCGAAACCCGCAGCCTGCGGCAGCGGCGGCACCCACGCCACCGTTCCGGCCGACGGCCCGCCCGCGTGCGACGCATCCATGGCGCGACTCCTCTCACGACGGTCCCGCGACGGGCGGAACCCCACTGTTCGCACGCAGGATACTACGTTCATAGTGCCCTGTCACTAGAAACGTCGTAGTACCCTCGCAGCGTGAGCAGCACCCGACTCCGTGCCCTGCACGCCGCCGTCGAGCTCGTCGGCGGTGAGGGGATCCGCGCCCTCACGCACGGACGGGTGGATGCCGCGGCAGCACTGCCGCCGGGGTCGACGTCGAACCACTTCCGCACCCGCACAGCGCTCGTCACCGGGGTCATCGAGTGGATCGCCGCCGAGGAGCGCGCCGACGCCGGTCTGCCCAGCATCCGTACGCGGGATGATCTCGTCGCCGGGTTCACCCGCATGATCGAGGTGCAATCGGGCCCTCAGATGCTGCGCACCCGAGCGCGGTACGCGTTGTTCCTCGAGGCGGACGCCGAGGCCGCGCAGCCGCTCCTCGAGCAGCGCGCGGTGTTCGAGGCCTGGATACGCGGGATCCTGCGAGACCTGGGCGGTGAGTCCGCCGAACGGCAGACGAGGTTCCTCATGGCTACGGCGGAGGGAGCGCTGCTGCACCGGATGACGGTCGATCCCGACGCACCGGTCGAGGCGGTGATCGCGCGGGCAGTGGATGCCGCGCTGGCCGCGTAGACCACCCGGACGGGTGCGGGATGCCAGCCGCTCCGGCCGACGTCCAGACAGCACGTGGGTTCGATGGCCATAATGAGGGCATGACCGCTCCGCGCATTCTTGTCGTCGACGACGAGCCGAACATCCGCGACCTGCTCATCACGAGCCTGCGTTTCGCCGGTTTCCAGGTGCGCGCCGTCGCCAACGGCGCCCAGACCATCTCGGCCGTCCTCGAAGAAGAGCCCGACCTGATCGTGCTGGACGTCATGCTGCCCGACATGAACGGGTTCAGCGTCACCAAGCGGCTCCGCGGCGCCGGCTACACCGCCCCGATCCTGTTCCTCACCGCGAAGGACGAGACCGAGGACAAGATCACCGGCCTCAACGCCGGCGGCGACGACTACGTCACCAAGCCCTTCAGCCTCGACGAGATCGTCGCCCGCATCCAGGCGATCCTGCGCCGCACGATGCAGGCCGACGAGGAGTCGATCATCCGCGCCGGCGAACTGACGATGGACCAGGACACCCACGACGTGCTCGTCGGCGACGTGTCGATCGACCTGTCCCCCACCGAGTTCAAGCTGCTGCGCTACCTCATGCTCAACCCCAACCGGGTGCTCAGCAAGGCGCAGATCCTCGACCACGTGTGGGAGTACGACTTCAACGGAGATGCGGGAATCGTGGAGAGCTACATCTCCTACCTCCGCCGCAAGATCGACCCGCACTCCTCCGAACCCCTGATCCAGACCAAGCGCGGTTTCGGCTACATGCTCAAGGCCGGCAAGTCCGCGTGAGCCGGTGGCGATAGCAGCCCACGCGGGTAAGAACGATGCGCTGACCAGTTGGTGGCGCAGCGTCAGCCTGCGTGCCAAGGTCACCGGGGTCACCGTCGCGGTGCTGGCCATCGGGCTCGTCTCGGCCGGCGTCGGCACGTTGGCGTTCCTACGCAACACGCTCGCGGCGAACCTCGACGCGCAGGTGCAGCAGCTGGCCGTGACGGATGCCGTCAGCAGCATGTTCACCGGAACGGTCACCGAGACCGGCCACGACTTCGAGGTGCGCTCGGATGCCACCGCCTACTTCGTGGCCATCTACGGTCCCGACGGCTCCTTCCTCACCAGCGGCGGCGGCAACGGCGCACCCGAGCCCGTCTTTCCGGCGAGCTTCACGCTGGCCGACGCCACGATCTACGGCCCCAACACGGTGTTCGACCTCGCCAACAGCGAAGGCGGCCCCGCCTACCGCGCCGCTGTCGGGGTGGAGGACACCGCCGCCGGCGCCTTCTACACCCAGCTCGTGGCCCTGCCCACGGCGCCCAACGAACGCTTCCTCGCGTCGTTCCTCGGGATCTACAGCTTCCTCGCGCTGATCACGGTGATCGCGAGCGCCTTCCTGGTGCGCTGGATCGTCACCCTCACGTTCCGCAGCCTCGGGCAGGTGGAGGCGACAGCGGATGCCATCGCGGCGGGAGACTTCAGCCTACGCATGACCGACATCGAACCGGCCACGACCGAGGTCGGGCGATTGAAGACGGCGATCAACGCGATGCTGGGCCGCATCGATGCCGCACTGTCCGAACGCGATGCGACCGTGAACCAGATGCGCCGGTTCATCGGGGACGCCAGCCACGAACTGCGCACCCCGCTGGTCACGGTGCGCGGCTACGCGGAGCTGTACCGCATGGGCGCGATCTCGGGCGAGGAGCAGGTCGCACAGTCGATGGACCGCATCGAGAAGGAAGCGATCCGGATGGGGGTGCTGGTCGAGGACCTGCTGGCCCTGGCCCGACTCGACGAGCGCCGCGACCTCGCGTTCGCGCCCATCGACCTGCGCCCCATCGCCCGCGACGCCGCGCTGGACGCCCGCGCAGCATCGCCGCTTCGCACCGTGACCGTGCTGGACACCACCGCCGCCACCGGGCCCATTCCTCGTCCGGCATCCGTCACCGAACACGACCAGCCACACCCGCATCGCCGGCGCGGCGCGACCGCTCCGGGCACCGGACTGGCCGGCGCGACGCTGTCGCTGCTGCGCCGCAAGCCCCGGCAGCCCAACCACGAGCAGGATGCCGCTACGGAGCCGGTGACCACCGTGCCGCTGGCCGGCGCTGTGCTGGCCCCGATCGTGCTGGGCGATGAGAACCGCATCCGGCAGGTGGTGACGAACCTGCTGGGCAACGCCCGCCGGTACAGCCCCGAGGACTCCCCCATCGAGCTCACCGTCGGCATTGATCGCCAGGCCGGCATGGGGTGGATCGCCGTGAGCGACCACGGTGAGGGCGTGCCCCCGCAGATCCGCGACAAGATCTTCCAGCGGTTCTGGCGTGCCGACACGTCGCGCACACGCGAGACCGGCGGCTCCGGACTCGGCCTGTCGATCGTCGCGGCCATCGTCGAGGCCCTGCACGGCTCGATCGAGGTGGGCGACACCCCCGGCGGCGGTGCGACGTTCCGCGTGGCGTTCCCCCTCGCCCGCACCCGCGACGCGGCGGAGCACCTGCAGGTCGACACGCAGCCGATGCCGCGGCTCAACGATCCCGAGGCCTGACGCCTCCTCCCCAGCAGCCGGGTCCCGCGACGGATCCCCGGTTCGGCCGATCGCGGCATCCGCGGTGCGCGTGGGCGCCGTAGCGTGGCGGCATCCGCTCGGAAGGAGCACCCATGCCGATCTATTCCGTCGACAGCGACGCCGTCCTCACCGCCACCGCGGCCGTCCGCGGCACCGCCGACCGCCTCGCGGGCGAGACCTCGGCGATGCTCGCCCAGCTCACCGCGCTGCAGTCGTCCTGGACCGGGACTGCCGCCCTGGGCTTTCAAGCCGTGATCGACCGCTGGCGGGCCACCCAGCGCGAGGTGGAGGCGACCCTCGCCGACATCAGCACTGCGCTGGCGACCGCCGGTCAGCAGTACGCGCAGACCGAGGCCACGACGGCGGGCCTGTTCCGGTAGCCCGCACGTACGACGAAAGGCCCCTCCACATGGGAGGGGCCCTTCGTTTACGTCAGACTCTGATCAGATCAGAAATCCATGCCACCCGACGGGTCGCCGGCCGGAGCGGCCGACTTCTCGGGCTTCTCGGCGACGACGACCTCGGTCGTCAGGAACAGGCCGGCAATGGATGCCGCGTTCTGCAGTGCCGAGCGGGTCACCTTGGCGGGGTCGATGATGCCCTGTGCGAACAGGTCACCGTACTCGCCGGTCGCGGCGTTGAGGCCGTGACCCAGGGGAAGACCTGCCACCTTGTTGGCGACAACACCGGGCTCCATGCCTGCGTTCAGAGCGATCTGCTTCAGCGGAGCCTGGATCGCGACGCGCACGATGTTCGCGCCGGTAGCCTCGTCACCGGTCAGCTCGAGGGCGTCGAGCGCCTTCTTGCCGGCCTGGATGAGGGCGACACCGCCACCGGCGACGACACCCTCTTCGACGGCTGCCTTCGCGTTGCGCACGGCGTCCTCGATGCGGTGCTTGCGCTCCTTGAGCTCGACCTCGGTGGCCGCGCCGGCCTTGATGACGGCGACGCCACCGGCCAGCTTTGCCAGACGCTCCTGGAGCTTCTCGCGGTCGTAGTCGCTGTCGGTGTTCTCGATCTCGCGGCGGATCTGGGTCACGCGACCCTCGATCTGAGCCGAGTCGCCGGCACCTTCGACGATGGTGGTCTCGTCCTTGGTGATGATGACCTTGCGCGCACGGCCGAGCAGGTCGGTCGTGGCGTTCTCGAGCTTGAGGCCCACCTCTTCGGTGATGACCTGGCCGCCGGTGAGGATCGCGATGTCCTGCAGCTGGGCCTTGCGACGGTCGCCGAAGCCGGGAGCCTTGACGGCAGCCGACTTGAAGATGCCGCGGATCTTGTTGAGCACCAGCGTGGCCAGAGCCTCGCCCTCGACATCCTCAGCGATGATGACGAGTTCCTTGCCCTCCTGGATCACCTTGTCGACGATCGGCAGAAGATCCTTGATGTTCGAGATCTTCTGGTTCGCGATCAGGATGTAGGCGTCCTCGAAGACGGCTTCCTGGCGCTCGGCGTCGGTGACGAAGTAGGGGTTGATGTAACCCTTGTCGAAACGCATACCCTCGGTGAGCTCGAGCTCGGTGCCGAAGGTGTTCGACTCCTCAACGGTGACGACACCTTCCTTGCCGACCTTGTCGATCGCCTCGGCGATGAGCGCGCCGATCGATGCGTCAGCGGCCGAGATCGACGCGGTGGCAGCGATCTGCTCCTTGGACTCGACCTCCTTGGCGGATGCGAGCAGCTCGGCCGTGATGGCCTCGACGGCCTTCTCGATGCCGCGCTTGAGCGAGATCGGGTCGGCGCCGGCGGCAACGTTACGCAGGCCCTCGCGGACCAGTGCCTGGGCGAGAACGGTGGCGGTGGTGGTGCCGTCGCCCGCGACGTCGTCAGTCTTCTTGGCGACCTCCTTGACGAGCTCTGCGCCGATCTTCTCGTACGGGTCGTCGAGTTCGATCTCCTTGGCGATCGAGACGCCATCGTTGGTGATCGTGGGAGCGCCCCACTTCTTTTCGAGCACGACGTTGCGACCGCGCGGGCCGAGCGTCACCTTGACGGCGTCAGCCAGAATGTTCAGGCCGCGCTCGAGGCCACGACGAGCCTCTTCGTCGAAAGCGATGATCTTTGCCATGTGTGTGTCGTCCCTCCCGGACGTAGGAATGTCTTTTAGCACTCAACAGGAGTGAGTGCTAAGCCATTCTGGCACTCACCCCAGGCGAGTGCAAGCCACGACGGGCGCGTCGACACACACCGACACACCAACAGGAGGGGGCGTCAGACGACGCGCACTGCTTCGGCCTGCGGGCCCTTCTGCCCCGACCCGACGGTGAACTCGACCTGCTGGCCCTCTTCCAGCACGCGGAATCCATCCATCTCGACGTTCGAGTAATGGACGAACACGTCCTGCCCGTCGGCGCCGGTGATGAAACCGAAGCCCTTCTCAGCGTTGAACCATTTGACGGTGCCGTTGGCCATGCGAATCTCCTGTTGCAGTGGGACGTCGTCAGCGTAACCAGCAGTTCAGGCGGCGATTCGCCGAATCGGCAACTGTTGACGCGCGTGCATCGAAGTTTTCACACGCGCGTAACACACGGCCCCGGATCGGCCGCGTGAGGGGGCTCAGGATGCCGGTGTCGGCGTTCCGGCAGCGGTGCGGTCCAGACCCAGCACGACGGCGAGCTGGCGGGCTTCGGCGTTGTCGAGCGGCTGGTACACCACGCTCTGGGCGACGTCGGCGCCGCCGATCACCTCGGCCAGCGCGAGGGCGGCGGCCTCGTCGGCGGGGAACGGGTAGTACACCGTGGTGGTGGCGAAGTCCTCCGACCCGGCGTCGCCGGCCAGCACCAGGTCCGCCGGCCACCCGGCGGCGATGATCTCATCGCGGGTGCGGCTGGCCAGCCCCGCCTCGGGCGTGGCGTTGAGCACCAGCACGTCGTAGGTCGTATCCAGGACCGGGGTCACCACCGGCGCCGGCGCCACCGTCGGCTCGGCAGTGGGGAACAGCGTCACGCGGCCCGTGAACACGAGGGTGCCGAAGATTCCGACAGCCACGAGCACCACCGTCGCGACGGCGGCCCACAGCAGCACGACCCAGCCGCGCATGTGGGGATTCTCGGCCCGGTGCGCGCCGACGCGGCCGCTCGACGGCGGCAGCTGGTCGAAGCGATCCTTCGGGTAGGTCGGTCTCGGCACCTTGGAATGCTACCTGGCCACTCGAGGGCTCATCGCGACGCGGGCGCGACGGGCCTGCTCCCGGGCGTCGCGGATGCGGCGCAGTCGGGCCACCATCATCGGGTCGTACTCGAGTGCTTCCGGGGTGTCGATGAGGCGCCCCAGCAGCTGGTAGTACCGCGCCGGCGACAGGCCGAGGTGGGCGTGGATCGCCTCCTCCTTGACCGGCCCGTGCCGGGACCAGCCCGACTCGAAGTCGAGGATCGCGCGATCGCGAGGAGTAAGGGGCACGCATCCACGCTAACGCGGGAGGGGTGCTTCCTCGGCGCGCCACTCCAGCCAGCCGCCGAGCGGGTCGGCGGCGGCGAGCACTTCCCCGTCCAGGGCGACGGCGAAGCCGCCCGGCCAGGCATCCAGGTCGATCGGCCGCGTCCACCCATCGTGCAGCCCGGGCGCGTCGATCGTGACCCAGCGGCCCGCCGCGCGCGCGGCAGCGATGGCCGCCTGGCGCCGCGCCCACGGGATGTGGGCGAGCACGCCGGGGGTCGTGACGACCAGGGTCGTCTCCGGCGGCGCCAGGGCCGCGACGCGGGCGATCGTGTCGGCGGCGTCCCCGGCGACGAGCATCGGCGGGTCGGATGCCGCGAGGGCGAGGGCATCGCGCACACGCGCGGCGCGCCCCGCCTCCCCCGGCCACACCAGACCGGTCAGCCAGGCCCCGGTCTGCGGGTCGCCCGGATCCAGCGGGGCCAGGTCGATGCCGGCCCGCCACACCACGTCGGGAAGCGCCAGCGGCGGCATCCGCTCCCCGCGCAGTTCGCACTCCAGCGTCACCGGCGACACACCGGCGATGGGGTCGAGGGCCGCCACCGTGCCGCCGGGGCGGCGGTAGCGGTAGCCGTAGCGGTCGGGGTACAGACACAGCCCGGCGCTCGCGCCCACTTCGAGCAGGGCGATGGGGCCGGGGATCAGCGCGAGGGCCGGCAGCAGCACGGCGCAGCGCAGCGGCTCGTTGGTCTGCAGGCTGCGCCGCCCGCACTCGGCGATGACATCGTCGGCGTGCGCGTGCAGCCAGGTCGCCCAGTCCGGGTAGCCGGATTCGGGTGCGCCCAGCAGCCGGGTCACGGCGAACACGAGCGGGGGCTGACGGTGCGTCGCGGGGATGCGGGCCAGCAGCTCCTGCGTACCGGGTTCGGCGGCGATTCCGGCGGCCCACTCCCGGTACAGCTCGGACCGGCCGGGCGCCTCGTCGCGAGCGAAGCGGGCGTAACGGTCGCGGACGGCGGCGGCGGCATCCGGCTCTGAACTCACCTCCCGATTGTGCCCGATCGGAACACACCGCCGCCTGGTCGGGTTGAATGGAGGGGAGAAGGAGCGACAAATGACTTACGCAGTGAGCAAGAACGACGACCAGTGGCGCGAAGAGCTCGCCCCCGAGCAGTACGCAGTGCTGCGGGAAGCGGCGACGGAGCGCCCGTGGACGGGTGAACTGCTCGACGAGAGCCGCGCCGGCCTCTACGCCTGCGCCGCCTGCGGGGCGGAGCTGTTTCAGAGCGGCACGAAGTTCGATTCGCACTGCGGGTGGCCGAGCTTCTACGAGTCGGTGCGCCCCGAGGCGGTCGAACTGGTCGAGGACAGCGCCCACGGCATGGTGCGCACAGAGGTGCGCTGCGCGAGCTGCGGCTCCCACCTGGGGCACGTGTTCCCCGACGGTTTCGGCACGCCCACTGGCGACCGGTACTGCATGAACTCCGTCGCGCTGCAGTTCAGCCCGCAGGAGACCCCGGAAGACCAGGGGTGAGCGCACTCGAGGCGATGCGCCTTCGTCGGTCCGTGTCGAAGGTGACCGACGACGCGCCCACCCACGATGAGTTGCTCGAACTCGTCGCCGCCGCCGGTCGCGTGGCCGACCACTCCGAACTGAAGCCGTGGCGGCTGATCGAACTGCGCGGCGACGACCGGGAGACGCTGGGCCGGGCGATCAACAAGGCCGAGGGTGAGAAGGGCGCGTCGTCCAAGCCGATGCGCGCGCCGCTGCTGGTGGCCGTGGTCGCCAGCTACCGCGAGAGCGAGAAGGTCCCCCGCTGGGAGCAGGAGGCGGTGGCATCCGGCGTCGCGCACGCCCTCAGTCTGCTGCTGGACGAAGCGGGCTGGGGCGTCATCTGGCGCAGCGGCCACTACACGCGCGCCAAGGCCGTCGCGAAGGCGCACGGGCTGAAGAAGAACGAGCAGCTGCTGGGCTGGCTCTACGTCGGCGGCAAGCCCGAGCGTTCGCGCGAGTCACGTGACAAGGTGATCGACGCGGCAGCGTTCGTCAGCCGGATGCCGCAGCGCAAGACCGCGGCGATGTGACGGTGTCACCTGGCGCGTCGACGCCAGGGCACCGCCGCGACCGCGACCGACGCGAGCGCGACGGCGACCATCGCCAGCGAGGCGCCGACGCTGGGACCGGCGGGAGCAGGCCATAGCGCGTCGAGCACGAGTGACGCCGCCAGCTGGCCCACGATCGATGCCAGGCCGAGCAGCAGCACGCCGGTGTGCACCACCAGCGCCGCGCCGAGGAAGATGTAGCAGACGCCCAGCGCGCCGCCCAGGTAGAGCCAGGGGTTCGTGGGGAAGGGCGCCGGCGGGCCCGCGACGGCGACGTGCACGCCCGCCACGACCGACAGGCACAGCGTCCCGCCGATGAAGTTGACCAGCGTCGCCGTGAGCGGCGTTCCCACCCGCTGGCGCAGCCGTCCGTTCGTCGCCTGCTGCCAGGCGATCCCGACTCCCGCCGCGAACGGCAGCAGCAGCATCCACAGCGGGACCTCGACGGTCCGCCCGGTGAGCGCGATGCCCACGGCGACGAGTGCGAGCACTCCCCCGGCGACCCGGCCCGGCGTGACGGCCACGACGCCGGAGGGGCCGTATCCGGCGCGATCCAGCACGAGTCCGCACACGGTCTGGCCGGCGACGACGCCGACGGTGAACAGCGAGACGCCGATGATGCCGACCGCCAGTCCCTGCGTGGCGACGGTGAGCGCTCCGGCAGCGCCGCCGCACAGCATCCAGAACGGGATACGCCGTTCCCGGACCCCGGATGCCAGGCGCGCGAACCCGCGCCGGCCCGCCGGAAGCGCCGCGGACAGCACGACCAGGATCACCAGCCCGGAGCCGAACGAGACGAGCGCGGCCACCAGGCCGTCTTCCAGCCGCACGCCGAGTTGACCGTTGACCCGGGCCTGTACCGCCGTCATCACCCCGATGAGCACAGCGCCGGCCAGCGCCATCCAGACGGGGAGGTGGCGAGGCTCGGGGGGCACCGCGGCAGTCTAGTGCGGCCGAGGATCCGGCTCGGCCACCGCCGCCGCTCGCCTACGCTGGCAAGGTGAGTACGGTGCGCTTGAGTGGTCAACTCGTCTGCGAGAACGAGGAGCAGTCGGCCATCGTCGCCGCCCACCTGCCGCTTCACCTGGCGCTGACCCGCGCCGAGGTGGGCTGCGTTTCGTTCGACGTGACCCCCACCGACGACCCGCTCATCTGGCAGGTCGATGAGTGCTTCGCCGATGCCGCCGCCCTCCACGCCCACCAGGAGCGCACCGCTGCCAGTGACTGGGGCCGTGCCACGAACGGGATCGAGCGCCGGTACACGATCGAGGGCATCTAGCCGTACCGACCTCGATATCGACCGACAGAGTTGTTGGATCGTACGACGCTGCCCTCGCGGCGTCGCGGCAGGGGTTGCCCGGGTGAGGAGATCTGCCCGGTTGCGGATGCCTGGACGCTGAGGGCCCGCATTTCGGCGGATCTCCGCGTTTCGGCAACCGCGCGCGGGCGGATTTGCCCGGGTGAGGAGATCTGCCCGGGTGAGGAGATCTGCCCGGTTGCGGATGCCTGGACGCCGAGGGCCCTCATTTCGGCCGATCCCCGCGCTTCGGCAACCGCGCGGTGAGGAAATCTGCCCGGGTGAGGAGATCTGCCCGGGTGCGGATGCCTGCACGCTGAGGGCCCGCATTTCGGCGGTTCCCCGCGTTTCGGCAACCGCGCGCAAGGCCGCACCCCGGCGCGCGCGTCGGAATTCAGGCTGTGGAGCGCGACGACGGCAATTTCGGGGTCGAATCGGCTCGCCAGCCTGAATTATGACGGGTTCTCGGTCATGCGTTTGGGGCGGGAGCGAGGAGATCCGACCCCTCGCCACGCCCCCTCACCCGGCGAGCGCGCGGTGCACGGATGCCACGGCGCTCGAGCCCTCGCCCACGGCGGCGGCGACCCGCTTCATCGACCCGCGGCGCACGTCGCCGGCGGCGAACACCCGCGGGATCGACGTCTCGAACGGCAGCGGCTCGCGGCCCAGCGACCGCCACTCATCCAGCGACTGCCGCGTCACGTCGGCGCCGGTGCGGATGAAGCCGGCGTGGTCACGGTCGACGGCCTCCAGCCATGACGTGGCGGGATCGGCGCCGATGAAGCAGAACAGGCCGCTGGCATCCACGGGGCCGACGGTGTCGATGTCGACCGCCTCCAGCGCCTGTTCCCCGTGCAGCCCCACGACGCGGGACCCGGTGTGCACCTGGATGCGTCCCTCCTCGGCGATGCGGTCGACCAGATAAGACGACATGCGCGCCCGCAGGTCGTCCCCTCGCACGACCAGGTGCACGGGGCAGCCGTGGCCGGCCAGGTACAGCGCGGCCTGACCGGCCGAGTTCGCACCGCCCACGACGATCACGGGCGACCCGGCGACCTGCTTGAGCTCCAGCGGCGTCGCCGCGTAGTAGATCGCGGAGTGCTCGAAGTCCTCCCAGCGGTCCAGCTGCAGCCGTCGGTAGGCGGCGCCTGCCGTGACGATCGCGGCGCGCGCCATCACCGCGCGGCCGTCGGCGAGTTGCACCGCCAGTTCGTCGCCGACCGGGCGCAGCCCCACCGCCTCGCACGGCGCGCACACCCGCACGCCGAACTTGATCGCCTGCAGCGACGCCTGGCCGATGAGCGTCCCGCCGCTGACCCCGAACGGAAAACCCAGGAAGTTCTCGATGCGTGAGGTGGCCGCCGCCTGCCCGCCCGGCGCGACGGAATCCAGCAGCACGGTGGACAGCCCTTCGGATGCCGCATAGATCGCCGCGGCCAGCCCCGCCGGCCCGCCGCCGATGACGACCACGTCGACGCCGCCCTCATCGGTCGGCTCGTAGCTCAGCCCGAGCTGCTCGGCCACGATGCCGGGGGTGGCACGGGGGATCGGCTCGCCCTGGATGAACGCGATGGGCAGGTCTTCCACCGGGTACTCGTGCAGCGGATGCGACAGCGGCTCCCCCGGCGGCAGCGCCACCGCGGTGTGCACCAGGTCCAGCCGCTCGGCGAAGCGGCGCAGCGCCAGGAACTCGCTCGACCCGCCCGACCCCACGAACTTCAGGGTCATCGCCGCCGGCCCCCGCCGCAGCGACTCCCGCCTGGCCCACAGCGCGTGCAGGATGATGTCGCCCAACTCATCGTCGTCGGCCAGCAGGCGCCGAAGCTCGCGACGGGACAGGCTCCGCACCCGGCCGGGACGCGTGGCCCGCGCCGACAGGAACGCCCGCTGCCCGTTGAGCAGGCCCAGCTCCCCCGCGAACGATCGGGGTCCGACAGTTGCCAGCACCAGCTCGTCGCTCCAGGCCAGCGCGTCGCGGAGCAACTCGATCTCCCCCTCCTCCACGAGGATCATCGGGTACTCCCGGTCCCCTGTGCGGAAGACGTAGTCCCCCGCCGCGACGTCGAACGCCTCCGCACGCGCCGTCAACCGCGTCCACTGCGCATCGGTGAGGCGGGGGGCCAGCTCCGGGTCGGTCACCTGCGGCATCAACATCCTCAACCTTCCACCCGGATCGCGCGCGTCTCGGCATCCGTCTGCTCGAGCGCACGGATCAGTGATTGGGCATCGTACGGCCCGGTATGACGGCGTCCGTTGACGAACAGCGTCGGCACGGACGTGATGTTCATCGCCTCGGCGTCGAGCATGTCGTCCTGCACGCGCGCGGCGACCACGGCCGATTCCAGGTCGCGCTCGAACCGCGGCACGTCCAGCCCGATCCGCTCGGCGAGGCGGATGATGTCGGCGGGCCGCTGGTTCTCCTGATCGGCGAACAGTGCCCGCTCGAACTCGAAGAACTTGCCCTGACGCGCCGCCGCCTCCGACGCTTCGGCTCCGGCGAGCGCGTTGGGATGCTGCCGGGTCAGCGGTGCGTGCCGCCACACGTAGCGCAGCCGGTCGCCCAGCTGCTGGTGAACCTGCTGGATCGATCCGGACGCCTTCAGGCAGAACGGGCACTGGAAGTCGCCGTACTCGACGATCGTGTAGGGAGCGTCGGCGGCGCCGAAGATGTGGTCGCGGGCGGGATCGACCGGCCGAACGAGCACCTGACCCGACTGGGTATCGGGGTGAACGGCGTCGGAGATGCGGAAGATCGCGGTGGCCAGCACGAACGCGATGACGGATGCCGCCAGCACGCCGACCCGCGCTTCGTTCTGTGCCATCGGCTCGGTGATGGCGAGATCGACGATGAACAGCGAGATGGTGAAACCGATGCCGCACAGCGCGGCGCCGCCGGCGATGCGGTCCAGAGTGAGGCCCGGTCCGAATTCCCCCAGCCGCAGCAGGCGCAGCACCGCCGCCGACCCGAGCACGCCGACGAACTTTCCCACCACCAGCGCGACGATGATGCCCCAGGTCAGCGGCGACACCAACGCGGCCTGCAGGATCTCGGGCGTGACGATCACGCCGGCGTTGGCCAGGGCGAACACCGGCAGGATCACGTACGCGACATACGGCGAGTACGCCGACTGCAGGCGCTCGTTGATGGAGATCGATTCGCGCAGGCTGTTGGCCGCGGCCCGGGCGTATTCGGTGTTCGGCGACTGCCGGAACGTGCGGGCCAGTTCCAGGGCGTGCTCGACGTCGCGGCGGTTGGGCCGGTAGACCGGCACCAGCAGCGCGATCGCGACGCCGGCGAGGGTGGGATGCACGCCGGAGGCGAGGAAGGCCAGCCACACGATGATCGCGAGCGTCGCGTACACCGGGCCTCGGCCGCCGCGCAGGTATCGGGTGGCGTAGATGCCCGCGAGGCCCACCGCGGCGATCAGCAGCGGCATCGGCACGAAGTTCTCGGTGTACACCAGGGCGATGATGCTGAGCGCGCCGATGTCGTCGACCACCGCCAGCGCGAGGAGGAACACGCGCAGTCGGCCCGGCACGCGCGGTCCGATCAGCGCAAGCGCGCCGACGAGGAACGCCGTGTCCGTCGAGATCACGACCCCCCACGCCCCGCCTTGCCCGCTGGGACCTGCGATCAGCACGAACAGCAGGGCCGGGACGGCCAGTCCTGCGATCGCGGCGATGACGGGGACCATGGCGCGCGACCAGCTCGTCAGCTCGCCGATCGCGAATTCGCGGCGCACCTCCAGCCCCACGGTGAAGAAGAAGATCGCCATGAGGGCGTCGTTGACCAGCGCATGCAGTGTGAAGTCCAGGTGCAGATCGCCCACCCCGATCGACAGGTCGGTCTCCCAGAACGACGCGTACCCGCCGCCGGCGAGGTTGGCCCACGCGATCGCGATCGCGGTGGCCAGCAGCAGCAGGAGCGCGCCCATCCGCTGCTGCCCCATCGCGCCGACCATCGCCGCGATCGACTCCTTGGGCTTGCGGGCGGCGCGCGGGTGCCGTGGCGGTGCTCCGATTGTGGAAAAGTCGCTCATCTGCTCTCCACTCCCACGATGTCAGCAGATAACCATCTCAGCACTCCTGGTTCAAGTGAGGGCCGCCGCGTAGAGTTCCAGGCGTGAGCGGACCGTCTGGAGGGCGCTGATGACCGAGTCACAGATCGATCCCACCGTGCCGCCGTCGGGCACCGGCTGCGTCGAGTGCGAGGAGACCGGCAGCTGGTGGGTCCATCTGCGGCGCTGCGCGGTGTGCGGGCACATCGGCTGCTGCGACTCGTCCCTCAACAAACATGCCACGGCCCACTTCCACAGCTCCGGCCACCGCTACGTGCAGAGCTTCGAACCAGGCGAGGACTGGTTCTGGGACTACCTCACCGAGGAGACGTTCACCGGTCCTCCCCTCGCGCCGCCGACGAGCAGGCCCGACGACCAGCCGTCGCCCGGACCCCGAGGCCGCGTGCCGGCCCGATGGCGCGAGCTGCTCGCGGCCGGTGGGGCGGCTGGCTAGGGTCGGACAGATGAGCTCCCTGCGTCTTCTCTTCCTCGGCGGTACCGGCACCATCAGCACCGCGTGCGTCCGCGCCGCCACCGCCGCCGGTCACGACGCCACCGTCCTGAACCGCGGCACCCGTGACTGGGAGCTGCCGGCATCCGTCCATCAGATCATCGGCGACGTCCGCGATGCCGCGTCGCTGCGCGCGGCCGTCAAGGATGAGCGGTTCGACGTGGTGGCCGACTTCCTGTCGTTCGTGCCCGAGCATGTCGAGACGGTGCTGTCCGCCGTGGAGGGCCGCGTCGGGCAGTACGTGTACATCAGCTCGGCGTCGGCCTACGAGAAACCGCCGCGGTACCTGCCGGTCACCGAATCCACGCCGCTGCGCAACCCGTTCTGGCAGTACTCCCGCGACAAGATCGCGTGCGAGCAGCTGCTCGTCGACGCGCACCGGTCGCGGGGCCTGCCGGTGACCATCGTGCGCCCGTCGCACACCTACAACCAGACGAAGATCCCGACCATCGGCGGATGGACCGACATCGCCCGGATGCGGGCCGGCAAGCCCGTCGTGATCCACGGCGACGGCACCAGCCTGTGGACCATCACGCACGCCGACGATTTCGCGGTCGCCTTCACCGGGCTGCTGGGCAATCCGGCCGCAATCGGCGACGCATTCACCATCACCGGCACCCACGCCCCCACCTGGAACCAGATCTACCGCTGGCTCGCGGATGCCGCGGGCGTCACCGACCCGCAGTTCGTGCACGTCGCGAGCGAGACGGTCGCCGCGTGGGCACCCGAAGTCGGCCCGACCCTGCTGGGCGACAAGGCCCACTCGGTGACGTTCGACGTGTCCAAGGTCACCCGGCTGGTGCCGCAGTTCCGCACCACGATCACCTTCGACGAAGGCGCGCGGCGCATCGTGGAGTTCTACGACGCGCACCCGGAGGAGCAGCGCGTGAACGCATCTCTGGATGCCGCGTTCGACGCGATGGTCGCCCACGCCCGCGGAGCCGGCACGCCGGCCTGAGTCCGGCCCTGGCCCCGTCGTGGCTCATGGAGGACGGGCGCGGGGTGGGCGCGGGTTTGCCGGGGTGAGGAGATCTGCCGGGCTGCGGATGCCTGGGCGCTGAGGGACCGCATTTCGGCGGATCTCCGCGTTGCGGCACGGGGTCGGGTGCGGCGGCGGCTGAATGCGGCCACGGCCGCGGGGCCGGGCGCGGGCCGGGCGCGCGACCCCGGGCGTCGGAATTCAGGCTGAGGGGCGGGAACCCGGCGATTTCGGGGCCGAATCTGCTCGACAGCCTGAATTCCGACGGCGGTTCGCGGTGGGCGGCCATGAAGCCATCACGAGCGCCAACGGAGGGGTGCCGGCTACAGGACTTGAACCTGCAACCCCCGTATTACAAGTACGGTGCGCTACCAATTGCGCCAAGCCGGCTAGGCCCGGGATTCCGGGCTTCTGCGGGTGCCTCATGCAGTTCGGGGGTAACCCACCCCGCACAAACCCCGCACATTCATTTCGTCATCACCGAGTCTAGAGCGTCCGCGGCGCGACTACCGCCCACCGTCTTCGACATGTAGGTGTTCATCGTCAGCGAGGGGTTCGCGTGCCCCAGGTACTCCGCGATGTCGCGCGCAGTGAGGCCCGCCTGATCGAGCGCCGTGGCCACCGTCTTCCGGAAACTGTGGAACGTGTAGTCGGGGAGCCCCAGGCGCTTGCGCGCCTCCTGCCACTCCGCCGCGGTGTTGCGCCGGTCACGGCGCTTCAACAATGGCGTGGGGAATACTGGGCCGTCACTCCGCTCGCGAGCAGACAGAACACCGAGCACGCGAGCAGGGACCGTGATGCGCCGCTCCCCCGCCGTCGTCTTCGACTTCCGCACCGTCACGACACCCGCGTCCAGGTCCACGTCTGCCCAATCGAGCGCGACCGCCTCGCTGATGCGAACGCCGGTGCCGGCGATGAACTCGATGAGGTCAACCATGTCCATCGCCTGCAACCGCTCGTCGCCGCGCACCTTCTCGAGCAGCCCCGGCAACTCGGCCAGCGGCACCGGCACCGCACCAACAGCCTTGGCCTCGATCGCAGCGAGCTCACGCACAGGGTTGGTCTTCACCGCGTCGGATCGGGCAGCGAGGCCCATCATTCCGGACAGCACAGCGCGCGCCTTCTTCGCCTCCCCTGGACCGTTCTCACGGGTGATCGTGTCGAGCAGGCGCTGCAATCGCTCAGAGGACGCCTCCGACACGGCCAGGTCGCCTATCCGAGGCACGATGACCTTGCGCACCGAATGCTCGTAGGTCTCGACCGTGCGTGGCGCCCGGCCGGCCTTCGACGCGAGGAACCGCTCGCCGAGGTCACGGATGCGAGTCTCCCGCTTCACATCACTCGCAGAGGTCGCTTGCACCTCCGTTAGCGCCTTCCGCAACGCCGTTTCGGCCTTCGCTTGGGAGGGGGCGAACCGCTCGACTTGGCGCAACTTCCCGTCGTCGAACCTGTATCGCGCCCGGGCCCGCCACTTGCCCGGCGCTACCTCTACGGCGCGGATCGCGCCATAGCTACTCAGCGGCGTCCGAGGGCGGGGCATCATGACCACCCCCAAGAACATTGCCAGTCCAGATCGTGTCGAGAATTGATCGCGTCCCGGAACCCATCTCCTCCAGAGCTTCTAGCTCCGCGAAGGTCACCAACGACGGCTCGATCGCCGCGCTCACCGCCGCCCGAACACCGTCGATATCGTCCGCGTGGGTGTACGCCACGAATCGATCGTGGCGCACCCGTTCACGCTTCAGATCGAGCTGCTTAGCGTCGAGCAAAGTTGCGTACCAGTGTGGAACATCGCGGCCCGAGGTCGGTTGACCAACAGCCTCGTCCCTGAGCATCGCGAGCTGATCGTCGTTTCCCTGGACCAAGTTCGAAAGTGCGAAGAGAGACTGCACGAACTTCGACGCCGCATCCGCGAGATCAGTAGTGCGCCATTCGACCTGATCATAGGCCGCGAACAACCGCTCCTGCAGCGTGCCAGAAGCCTCGAGCAGGTCGCCTAGATCACGTCCGAGCGCGCCAGCAATCACGTTCGCCTCCGCCAGCCTGACCGACCTCTGCCCCTTCTCGATCCGAGACACCGCCGAGGCGTCGACTTTCATGCCGCGTTCCGCCAGGGCGCTCGCGAGCTCCTTCTGGCTCATGCCGAGCAACGACCGCGCCTTCGCGACTGATGAACCGAACGACTCGTCAATATTTGCCATGAGCGACATCCTATGCTCCACGGCGCAATCTCGTGGTACGTTGTTGTCACCGACATTGATTGTTGAACACGACAACCGTAAGGACCGGCTATGGCCACCCACTCGCAGGACACATTGGCACTCGATCTACCGCCGCTGGCGACGAGGCAGCAGGTCGCCGAGTACACGCAGATCTCTGTCCCCACACTTGCCCGTTGGGCGATGCATGAGGAAGGCCCGAAGGTGACGAAGATCGGTCGGGCATGCAGGTACAAAAAGGCCGACGTGCTCGCGTGGATCGACGGCCTGGCGGAAACGTGCTGATGCCAACCGCGCAGCAGATACAGCGCCCCGCCCAAACGGAAAAAAGCCCCCAGGTTCAGAGCGCCAACTCTGCTGGGGGCAACGACCGAATCTCTACCAAAGGAACGATCATGAAAGACGCTATCAGCGTACGGCCCGTCCCCGACGTCGTGTCAAGCGCTCGCAGTCGGCTCGACGACATCCGCTCCCCGATCAACGACCTCGTTGAGCGGCGCAAGAACCTGATGATCACTACGCTCGCGGAGCTGATCGCGTCCGGAATCAACGCTCGCATCTGCCACGCGAACTACTCGCGCGTGCCCCAGGTCGGCGCCACAGGGTTCGTAGTCGAGAGAGTCGCGGCATACCCCGGCCGTGTCGAGCACGATCTCTCCATTCGTCCCGGGCATCCCGCTCACGGCCGGCTCCCCGGCCCGTACTCCGGGACCCTCGCCAACCAGTTCTTCATCGACTGGGGTCAGCACGAGGTCATCCTTGTCGATGATGACCACAGCTACCTCGTCGTCCCGACCCTCACCCCCGAGGACGAAGAAGCCGGTCACTGGCGAGCCATCGGAAGGCTCCGCAACATGGCCAAGTCAGAGTGCATGCGGGTACGCGTGCGCGGGCTCGACGTCGCGCTCATCGACCCGTTCAACAACGTCGTCCACGAAGGAGACATCGTTACCGCCTTCGCATGGATGCACGGCATCGACTACACGAAGGGTCAGGTGCAGTCATGACGTGCGCAACCTTCGACTGGTGCGATCAGGACCACAACGCGGATGACCCGCGCGACCCCGAATGGCACCGCAAAGAAGCCACCGTCAACAGCGGCGAGATCGACCTCGAGTTCGTGCTCGGTATCGAAGCCGGCAAACCGTACCTGTACTGGTCTAGCGCGGCGGAGTACGACGTTCCCGACGTCGGGGACACCACCCTGCTCGACCTGCAAGCGGCGATCCTGCGCATGCAGAACATGTACCTGGAGTTCGCCAAGGCGCACAGCGGTGCGACCGCAGAAATCACCCCCGATGCCGCTTGGAACGCCAACGAGGCAGCGGAGATCGTCGGAGTAACCACAGACAACACGAAGCTCTGCATCTTCGGCACGGACGGTGAGATCGCACTCGACCGCGACAGGAGCCTCGCCCTGGCGCTCGCGACCCGACTCACTATCGCCGCATCAGAACTCCGCGAGGCCCCTGCCCCCGCCCTCAAACGGCACCCCAGCGTCACCCTCGCACTCGCAGAGCGAGACGTTTGACGCCCCGCGGGTGGGTGGCCCAACAGTCTCGGGCCACCCACCATCACATGCCTGCCGCCGATGCGGGCACGGCGCTAGATACACGGGTAGGCCCCCGGAAGCCTGCTCCACATATTGAAAGGGGGAGGCGTGACAGCGATCGACGAACTCACCCGCTGGGCACTCTCCGCAACAGTCAGCGGCAATAGGCAGGTCGGAGCTTGGGCGAGCAAGTGTGTGCTCATCGCCCTATGCCAGTACGCGAATCAGGATCTCGAGGCGTGGCCATCTGCTGACAGCATCGCAGCGGACGTCGGCATGACTCGACGCGACGCACGCAACGCGCTGGACGCGTTGGAGCACAACCGACTCATCGAGCGGGCATCCCGCCAGGTCGGAAGGTCTACACGTTGGGTGATCCTCGCTGACCTGGCGGGATATCCCGCCACTAAACCGGCGGGCGACGTGGCGGGGAACCTGGCGGGCGACGTGGCGGGGAACCTGGCGGGCGACGTGGCGGGCTTCGTGGCGGGGTATCCCGCCACGAAGGGAAAGGAAGAGAACAAGAAGGGAGGGGCCAGCGACCTGACCCCCCTCTCCCCCTACTGCGCTATCCACCCCCTCGGGACAGACCAGCCATGCCGTCCATGCGGTGAAGCACGCAAGCGGGCCATGGCGAACACCGCTCGGCAGCCGGCAGCCGTTTTCATGCGCACAGTCCAGCCCGGGGTCCACTGCGCTCCCGGAACACACCGCACGGTCGCAGACGGCACCTGCATCGACTGTGACATCCGCGCAGACGAGGTGGCCTGACATGGGACGTCCAGCACCCAAGCCGTACAACTTCGACGCCCTCACCTTCGCATGGAACAACCCACACGAGTTCGCCAACCAGATCGCCCTGTACTACTCACAACTCGCCCGGGAAGGTCACGGCGAATCGGTCGACTGGACGGAGGCCCGCCATGACAGGAGCTAACTCCGGTCGCACCGAGTCGCTGGGCGGTGCCGCGTGACCTACCTACCCGACGAGCCCGTGATCATCCTCACGGCATCTGATGCCCGCATCCTCTGGCAGGCCGCACGCCTCAACGAGCTCCGATTGAAGCACCGCACAGGGGGCAACAACCGCCTCTACTCCCTGCTGGTGAACGTGTACCGCGTCGGGCTCGCAGTCTCCCCCGATGCCGCACCCGGCAACGAAACGCGGCAAGAAGCGGCATCGGAGGAACGTGAGTACTGGACAACACAACAACTGGCGAAAGCGACGGGACAAGCGGAACGAACCATCCGACTACACATCCAGGACAAGACGATCCCCGCAACCAAACCCGGCAAGAGCTGGCTCATCCACAAAGACGACGCCACCACCTACATCGCCAGCGGACGAAAGCACTGAAAGGAAACACCATGGCCCTCGACGCACTCGAGAACGAGATCCTCACCCTCCGCGACCGCGCCAAAGTACTGCAGCGCAGCCACGGCAACGCGACACGCGAGATCGAAAGCGACACCAGCCTCAGCGCCACCGGCAAGGAGGACGCCAAGAAGCGCAGCTACGACAGCCACCGCGCCAGCCTGCGCGAACTCCGCCAGCGCGAAGAGCAACTGATCAGCAACAAGATCCAGGAACTCCAGGGCCGCATCGACTCCACAAGCGGACGCACCGCCGCGGACATCATCGCCTTCCGCGACGCCCAGGACCGAGCCGACCGCATCGCCAAGCCCGAGCAGGCGCAGCCCATGCTCGAGCGCGCCATCCGGCAGAACGACACCTCGCTCGCCCACGCAATCTTCCGCCGCGCCATCGAGAACGGATGGCGCAGCGTCCAAGATGCGTTCACCGCGCACCGGCCCGAACTCACCGACGTGGTGCGAGACCTCAACCGCCTCAACGCGCTCAAGGAGAACAGCTTCGAGCGCACGATGCAGTACGCGTTCATCCTCCGATGACCGAAGACAACCGCGCGACCATCCAGATCGACGATCGCCGCCTCGACCTACCGCAAGCCGAAGCATGGGCAGTCTTCCGCGAAGCGATCAGCACAGCACACCGCGGAGGGTTCATGCCCATCTCCCAAGACACTGCGGTCTCGATCACTAAGAGCACACGTCTCTCACTCACCATTCGCGGCGAGTTCGCCGAGGCATACCAAGCACTGCTCACCATCGACCGAACCAACAGAGACAGAACCGGGCGGATCTCATGACGACCCCGCGCAGCACCCAGGGGAGGGTACCCCTCAGCCTCAGCCGCCCAGGTCTCCGGGTACTGCCGACGTCCCTCTCTGAGATTTTTTTCGACACCGGTTGAGCATCGTCTCGCCGGCTGACTGACAGGACTTCACATGGAAACGAACGAATTTGGGGGCGGTGAGGATGCGGTGGTGACGCCGTTGACGATCGTTCAGCGGCGAGAAGAGCGACTCGCCGCGGAAGGCGGGACGCGCCAACCGCTGCTACTTCTCTGAGCGCTCCATGTGAAGGCGTCCATGGCCGCTTTATCCTCAGCCCCGTAGGTCCGTAGATCGGACAGGCTCCATCGCTCGGTCGTGCCCGGGGCATAGTGGAGCACTCGAACGCGACATGCGCGCAACGGTGCCCGCCCACAGGGTCCCGGCTGTCGAGCACTGCCCGATAGCCGATCGGCGGATTCAAGCGGTCATCGCAACAGGACCGATTTGATGATCTCATTCGGGGTTTGGAACTCGAGCCGTTTGCGGGGTCGGTCGTTGAGTTCGTGGGCGACGGCGTCGAGCTGGCCTTCGGTGAACCCGTCGAGGTCGGTGCCTTTCGGGAAGTACTGCAGCAGCCCGTTCGTGTTTTCGTTGATGCCGCGTTGCCAGGGTGAGTGCGGGTCGCAGAAGAACACCTCGATGCCGGTATCGATGCGAACCTTCTCCCAGTCGCGCATCTCTGGTCCTTGATCCCAAGTCAGTGCGCCGCGCAGCTGCACCGGGAGCTGCTGGATCTTGCGGGTCAGTGCGGGGGCGACCTGGTCGGGCTTGTAGCCGTCGGGGAGGTGAACGAGCATCGTGAAGTTCGAATGTCGTTCCACGAGCGTGCCAATCGCAGACATGTTCCCCGCGCCGATGATCAGGTCGCCTTCCCAGCTTCCCGGGACGGCCCGATCACTCGCCGTCGGCGGTCGCTCCGAGATGTTGACCATGTTGGGGATCCGGTTCTTGCGCTGCCCGACCTTCCGACTGGGATGACGCAAGCCCGCGCCCGGTGCGTAGATGCCGGGTCAGCTTCTGTTTCAACGCGCCCCGCGACTGCACGTAGAGCGACTGGTAGATCGTCTCCACGCTCACCTGCATCTCCGGATCATCGGGGAGCTCTCGCCTCAGCCGGCCGGCGATCTGCTCCGGCGGTCGACGCTTAGCCAGGTCCTGCTCCACTCTCTCACGCAGTCGCAGGTTGGTCGCCGGCTTCGCCGGCTTCGGCCGGCACGCCCGCCCCATCGCCGTCATCTGCGCCATCGACGCCCGATATCGGCCACGCACGGGGTTCCGGGACAGTTCCCGAGACACCGTCGACGGCGCGCGTCCTAGTCGCTTCGCGATCGCGCGTACCGACTCGCCCCGCGCGA
The DNA here is from genome assembly GCF_030246865.1 of Microbacterium sp. zg-B96. Classification (NCBI taxonomy): domain Bacteria; kingdom Bacillati; phylum Actinomycetota; class Actinomycetes; order Micrococcales; family Microbacteriaceae; genus Microbacterium; species Microbacterium sp. zg-B96. Next base: position 2,385,256 of record NZ_CP126738.1, read on the forward strand.
CGCCGACCGCGATCTCTTCCCGCTCGGCGAACGACAGATACCGGCCCTGCAGGTCCCGTCCGCGTCGCGGCCGGACGCCGCCGGCAGCGACGAGCATCCGTTTCGCCGTCGTGCGGTCCACCCCAATCTGCTCGCCGACCTCACTCGCGAACAGCCCGGCCTGGAAACCGTCCCACGCCTGCTGCACTGCATCGAGCCGGAACCTCAACGCCAACTCCGCCACAACACTCTTCCAGTCGCGGCAGCGATGACACTCGGGGCGGTTGTGTTCGTACGTCACAGGGGCCCAGCACCCGTTGCACCGATGCAGCGAACCGCCGCCCCCGTGATGGGCCGCGTGGTGGTCAACACGCTCGTGAAAGCACGCGCCTGCGATGTAGTACCCCCACGTAGTGCGAATCGTCTGACCGGACGCGCCGACAAGGCGATGCTCCTCGCTGTACTGGCGTGAGACTCTCTTTTTGTAGAAGGTGAGGAGTGGTGATGCGTATCGCTGTAATCGGCGCAGGGATCGGCGGACTCGTGGCTGCTGCCGGGCTGCAATCTGACGGCCATGAGGTGACGGTCTTTGAGCAGAGGCAAAAGCCAAGCCCTGACGGTGCTGGACTGACTCTCTTCAGCAACGCATTCGAGGCGCTGGACTTGCTGGGCCTTGGCGATGTGGTCAGAAGCATTTCGAGTGGAGCAATCGCCTCGATGCGGTCCGGCCAGCGACACCCCTCGGGGTCGTGGCTCATCACCGTGCCTCAAAGCGCGGTCGCTTCGATGCGCAGCGTCCACCGTGTCGAACTGCACCGAGCACTCACCGGACAATTGCAAGCCGGAACCCTGCGCACGGGGAGCGCCGCACTTGTCGCGTCTGACGGCTCCCCGCATGTCACGGTAAACGCCCGGACAGAGCACTTTGACCTCGTAGTCGTCGCCGATGGTATCCGCAGCCGGAACCGCGTCTCGCTCGGCTTGGACGCCGGACTCCACTATGCGGGATACACCGCCTGGCGCGGAGTCACCAGCCGCCCTGTCGATATTCACGGAGAGGCCGGCGAGAGCTGGGGGCGCGGACAGCTTTTCGGGATCGTGCCTCTTCCAGATGATCATGTCTATTGGTTCGGAACGTTGACCACAGCAGCAGGCACGGTGTTTCGCGACGAGTACAAGGCAGTTCAACGTCAGTTCGACCAGTGGCATGATCCGATCCAAGAGTGCATCACCGCGACCCAGCCGGATGCGGTGATGCGACACGACATCTACGACCTTGCGAAGCCGCTCCCCTCGTTCGTGCGCGGACGTGCGGTTCTGCTAGGCGACGCAGCCCATGCAATGACTCCCAATCTCGGACAAGGCGCAGGGCAAGGCATCGAAGACGCCGCTACTTTGGCACTCTTGCTTCGCAATGCGGGCATCAACGAACTCGACTCGATGCTCGCGCGCTACTCCGACCTCCGCCGGAAACGAACCAGCACGATCCAGCAACGCTCGCGCATGGCAGGCCGAGTCGCGCAAGCTGCAAACCCTCTAGCGGTGGGACTGCGTAACGCTGCTCTGAGACTCACGCCGGGCAAGGTCATGGGTGCGCTAAGTCAACGCATCCACGCATGGCCGAAAACCAAGGGAGCTTGACCCGCTTTTCCGGACACCTGAGTTGAGGCGATGATCGTCTCAGAGAGGAGTCCGTGAGATGCCTGCTGCCCACCCGCCGGAGTTCCGGCGTCGAGCCCTGGATCTGGTCGCCCAGGGTAACCCGGTCGGCCAGACCGCCCGTGATCTCGGGATCAGCGAATCCTGTCTTCGGAACTGGATGAACCTGGACGCGGTCGACTCCGGCCGCAAGCCCGGCCTGACCACCGATGAGCATCAGGAGCTCGTCGAGTTGCGTCGTCGGTTGCGGGTTCTGGAGATGGAGAACGAGATCCTCAAGCGCGCGTCGGCGTACTTCGCCCGGGAGAATGTGCTCCCAAAATAGGGTTCCGGTTGGTCCAGGAGCTCGCCGCTGACGGTGTCCCTGTCGCGGTGGCCTGCCGGTTCCTGAACATCTCAACCTCCGGCTACTACGACTGGGCCAGGCGGCCACCGTCTGCGCGGGCCATCGCCGACGGCGAACTGACGGCCACGATCCGGCGCATCCATGCCGACTCTCGGCAGACGTATGGGGCGCCGTGGGTGCTCGCTGAGTTGCGGCTCGGGCTCGACCGTGTACTCCATGGCGCAGAGGGGAGACCTGCCCCACATCCGACTCGGAAGCCGCTATCGCTTCCGCGTCTCAGAGGTGATCGACGCGATGCGGCCAGAGCGCCCAGTAGCGGACACAAGCAGACCGGTCCCTCGCCGACGCGCGCAGCGCTTAGCCGATTATGAACGCGGACTGGAGAATATGCGTGCCGCGACCGCGTACATCGACCGCATCGACCCCCACGGGCGCATGACCCAGGACGAAAGCGTCGAAGCCCTACGGAGAGGCGGGTTCTTAGGGTAGAACCCCGCATTTACCCCGCAAATTCAGCGAGCGGCGAAGAGGCCCAGTGATACGACGGGAGCAGTCGGGGGTACGGGGGGCAGTGGGTCTGACACCCCGCACTAACCTCTGATATCGCCCCGAACTGTATTACAAGTACGGTGCGCTACCAATTGCGCCAAGCCGGCAGTGCTACGCCGTCGCCGACGAAGCCACCACAGAGTCTAGAGCGTCCAGTGTGCGCCAGCCGCCGTCACCCAGTCGTCGGCGGTGCGCTCCAGTTGCGGCCGTCCCAGTAGCGGCGTCCCGCTGCCGTGTCGTACCACCCGGCCGGCGCGGGCGGCCCGGTGCGGCCGGCGGCGACCGCGGCGCGCTCCTGATCGGCGAGCAGGATGCCGTTTTTCACGCCGGTGCGCACGATGAGGTACCCCACCCACAGCACGAGTGCGATCATCCCGAGGTACAGGATCACACCCACAAGGAAAAAGCCCCAGCCGAAGCCCCACATTCCGCGAAAGTCGCTCATGCGGTGAGCATACGACCCTCAGTGCGCGCGCACCGCCGAATTCCGGGCGCCGAACCTGCCGAAGAGCGGGCGCGGCATGACCAGTCCGGCCGCGGAATGCGCGACAGGCGAGCGCCGCCGGGGCCGATTACGGCGTGGCGGTGGGCGTGGGGGTCGGGGTTGCCGATTCCTGGTAGTACGCGTCGCTGGCGAGCGTCATCACGAACTGCGCGAACTCGGCCGGGTCGTCCAGCGCGCCGACATACGGCTCGCCGTTGACGAGCACGGTCGGCGTGCCGGTCAGCGCCAAATTGTCGGTGTGGGGAATGCCCGCGAGAGCGCCGTCGGTGGCGTCACGCGCCCAGGCGGCGAAGCGTCCCTCTTCGATGCAGGCGCGCACCGTCTTGGGATCCTGCACACCGGATGCCTGGGCGAGGTCGGCGAGCTCCTTGTCGGACATCCCGTCCGCATCCACCTCGGGCTGCTTGATGAGCAGCTCGTTGGTGTACGAGAAGAACGCCTCCTGCGAGTGGGTGGCCACGCACGCAGCGGCGCTGGCGGCCCGGAGCGAGTACTTGGTGCCGTTGGACTTGGCGCTGAGCATCGCGACCGGGTAGTACGTGAGCGTCGCCGAGCCGTCGTTGACCCACGTCGCCAGCTGCTCCATGTTGGTCATCTGGAACGTGCGCGACCCCTCCGACAGGTAGTCGACGTACACGCGGATGTCTACGGCCGACTCGCTCGCGGGCGTCGGCACAGCCTCGGGGGCGACCTCCGCCGGCGCCGGGTCGGTGGTTTCGTCGGTCGCCTCGGTGGCTTCGAGCGGCCCGGCGTCGTCGAGGCCGGAGACCGACGAGATCGCGAAGCCGTTGTCCACCTCGTTCGCGGGCGACATCTGCGGCTGCGACGCGTTGCTGGAGACGATCCAGACCAGCGATCCGGCGATGATCCCCATGACAGCGAGCGCGGCCACAGCCAGCACCGAGCGGCGGATGAGGCGCATTCGCGTCTGCTTCGCGTGCACCTGCTGGGCCTTCTCGCGCACGGCTTCGCGGGCGTCGCGCTTGGCGGGTGCGGTCGAGGGATCGTCGCTGGACATGGAACCTTCTGGGAGACGTGCGGCCGGTTGTCCGGCGGGGGCCGCTCGGGTATGCGCGGCGTTATCGATGCTAGTCAGAGTGCCTGGGAAAAGCCCAGACGTGACATACTGAACGCGCACCCGAAGGCGGGCGCGCGGGAATAAGCCCCGCTCAACTTCACTACGGATCGTCCGGCACGTACCTGCCGGTGAAGGAGAAGAAAACATGGCGACTGTCACTTTCGACAACGCAACCCGCTTGTACCCCGGAGGCACGCGCCCCGCAGTGGACAAGCTGAACCTCGAAGTCGCCGATGGCGAATTCCTCGTGCTGGTGGGTCCCTCCGGCTGTGGCAAGTCCACGTCGCTGCGCATGCTGGCCGGCCTCGAAGAGGTCAACTCGGGCCGCATCCTCATCGGTGACCGCGACGTGACCGACGTCCCGCCGAAGGATCGCGACATCGCGATGGTCTTCCAGAACTACGCGCTGTACCCGCACATGACGGTCGCCGAGAACATGGGCTTCGCCCTGAAGATCGCCGGCGTCGGCAAGGAAGAGCGCGCCGCCCGCGTGCTCGAGGCCGCCAAGCTGCTCGACCTCGAGGAGTACCTGACCCGCAAGCCGAAGGCACTCTCGGGTGGTCAGCGTCAGCGCGTCGCCATGGGCCGCGCCATCGTGCGTCAGCCCCAGGTGTTCCTCATGGACGAGCCGCTGTCGAACCTCGACGCCAAGCTCCGCGTGCAGACCCGCACCCAGATCGCGTCGCTCCAGCGCCGCCTGGGCGTCACCACCGTCTACGTGACCCACGACCAGACCGAGGCCCTCACCATGGGTGACCGCATCGCGGTGCTCAAGGACGGTCTCCTGCAGCAGGTCGGCACCCCGCGCGACCTGTACGAGAAGCCGAACAACGTGTTCGTCGCCGGCTTCATCGGCTCGCCCGCGATGAACCTGTTCGCCGCCGACCTCGCCGAGGGTGGCGTGCGCTTCGGTGACGAGGTCGTGCCGCTCGACCGCGACACCGTCGGCCGCGCCAACGGCAGCCAGGTCACCGTGGGTGTCCGCCCCGAGGACATCGTCGTCGGCCCCGCCGACGGCCGTGGCCTCTCAGTCATGGTGGACCTCGTCGAGGAGCTCGGCGCCGACGGTTACCTGTACGGCCACACCGAGATCAACGGCAAGCGCACCGACCTCGTCGCACGCGTCGACGGCCGCAACCACCCCAACGCGGGTGAGACGGTCACCCTCGCGGCCACGGCCGGTCACGTGCACGCGTTCGACATCGAGTCGGGCGAGCGCCTCAACGACAAGCCGGTCGTCTCGGCCTGATCAGACCAGATACAGCGCGGCGCGGGTAGCCTTAGGGCTCCCGCGCCGCGTCGTTTTCGCCAGGAGTACCCGTTGCCCTCAGCCCTCAGCATCACCGCGAGCTCGGTCGACCCAGGCCTGCTGACCCTGCCGTGGTCCACGCCGCTGGCCGACTGGCCTTCCCAGCACATCGTCTTCCTTCCCAAGGGCCTCTCCCGGCACCTGGTGCGCTTCGCGAACCTGTCCAACCGGGTCGTCGCGATCAAGGAGACCACGGTCGAGATGGCGCGCCGCGAGTACGAGATGCTCGGCAACCTCGCCCGGCTCGACGTGCCGTGCGTCTCCCGCGTCGCCGTCATCGACGGGCGCACCGATGACAACGGGGAACCGCTCGCCGCTGCCCTCGTCACGGCGCACCTGAAGTTCTCCCTCCCCTACCGCGCCCTGTTCACGCAGGTGCTGCGCCCCGACACGGCGTCCCGACTGGTCGACGCCCTCGCGCTGCTGCTGGTGCGCCTGCACAACGTCGGGTTCTTCTGGGGTGACGTGTCACTGTCGAACACGCTGTTCCGCCGGGATGCCGGCGCGTTCGCGGCCTACCTCGTCGACGCCGAGACGGGTGAGCTGCACGAATCCGGCCTCACCCGCGGTCAGCGCGAGCACGACCTCGACGTGGCGCGCACCAACATCGCCGGCGAGATCATGGATCTTGAGGCCGGTGGACGCCTGGAGGGCGGAGTGGATGCCGTGGCGATCGCCGACGGCATCGTCTCGTCCTACCACTCCCTGTGGGCTGCACTGACGGACCGCGAGACGTTCGCCGCGAACGAGTCGTGGCGCATCACCGAACGGGTGAACCGGCTCAACGATCTCGGCTTCGACATCGGCGAGATGTCGATCCAGTCCACCGCCGACGGCACCCGGGTGTCGATCCAGCCGAAGGTCGTCGACGCCGGGCACCACCAGCGACGCCTGCTGCGGCTGACCGGGCTGGACGTGGAAGAGAACCAGGCCCGCCGTCTGCTCAACGACCTCGACGAGTTCGCCGCCCGCGTCTCCCGCCTGGGGTCGGACGAGGACATGGTGGCCCACGAGTGGCTCACCCGTGTGTTCGAGCCGGTCGTGAAGGCCATCCCGTGGGACCTGCGCGCCAAGCTCGAGCCCGCCGAGGTGTTCCACCAGGTGCTGGAGCACCGCTGGTACATGTCACAGGGCCGGGGCCGCTCGGTGCCGCTGGCCGAGACGCTGACGTCCTACATCGAGAACGTGCTGCGTCACCGCCGCGACGAGGCGACCGTCGTCGGCCCCGAGACGGAGACCCTGTCGGTCCTGATGTCCACCTCGGCCATCCCGGTGACCGACGACGAAGAAGAATCGGTCGACTGGCGCGACCTGGTCTGAGCGGTCAAAGCCACTCACACGCGGGTTCGCGGGTCAGTACCCCACGGTGAAGCGGTCGCGCGGGTGCTTCGGCGACTCGATCTCGTCGAGCACCGCCACGCCCAGGTCGGGACCGGAGATGAACGACTCCCCCGCCTCGTCGACGACGAGCACGTCGCCGCCGTCGCGATAGGTTCCGGTGCGCTCGCCCACGTTCCAGGCGCCGAACGCGCCCGCGGGGTGCACGAAGAACCAGTCGCGGGCGGCATCCGTCGCCTTCAGGTCTTCCAGCACGCCGATCAGCTCGAGCGACTCCGCCTTGTACTCCTCGGGGAAGTCGGTGTCGATCAGGCGGGGACCACCGGGAGCGACCAGGCTCCCGCCTGCGCCGCCGATGACGCCGACCCGCACGTCTTCGGGCAGTGCGGCGACCAGCTGCGCGATGGCATCCCGCATCTTGCCGGCCATGTCGCCGCGGGGCGAGGTGGCCACCACGACGACCTCGACACCCTCCAGCGACGTGACGAGCGAGGGCACATCCAGGATGTTGCCCTCCAGGTACGTCGCACCCTCGATGCGGTCGCCCGGCACCGTGCGCGCGACCGAGATCACCGTGTGCCCGCGGTCGACCGCTTCGGCGACGATGTTGCGCCCGGCGTAGCCGGTGCCGCCGATGACGGCGATGCGGGTCATGCCCCGGCCTTCGTGGAGCGCATCGCGGACACCTGGTACAGCGCGACGGATGCCGCGATGCCGGCGTTGAGCGACTCGGTCGCCGCCGAGATCGGGATCGACACGATCTGGTCGCAGGTCTCGGTCACGAGGCGCGACAGGCCCTTGCCCTCGGAGCCCACCACGATGACCACCGGACGGTCGGCCAGCTGCAGGTCCGGCAGCGACACGTCGCCGGCACCGTCGAGCCCGAGCACGAACAGGCCCTGCTTCTTGAGTTCCTTCAGCGTGGTCGTGAGGTTGGGTGCCATCGCGACGGGGGTGCGTGCGGCGGCGCCTGCGCTGGTCTTCCACGCGGCCGAGTTGACGCTCGCGCTGCGACGCTGCGGGACGATGACGCCCTGCCCGCCGAACGCGGCGGTGGAGCGGATGATGGCGCCCAGGTTGCGGGGGTCGGTGATGCCGTCCAGGGCGACCAGCAGCGGGGTCTGCCCCTTCTCGAGGATCTCCTCCAGCAGGTCCTGCGGGTGCGCGTACTCGTACGGCGGGACCTTCAGCGCGACGCCCTGGTGCACGCCGTCGAACCCGGCCATGCGGTCCAGCTCCGGGCGGGTGACCTCGAGCACGGGGATGCCGCGGTTGGTGGCGAGCGAGAGCATCTCCTTGACGCGGTCGTCCATCTCCACCCGCTGGGCGATGTAGAACGCCGTCGCGGGGATCTTGGCCCGCAGCGCCTCCAGCACCGAGTTGCGGCCGGTGACCGTTTCGGTGTCTTCGTCCTTGCGCCCGGTGGCGCGACGGGGACCCGTCTTGGACGCGGGCGTGCCCTTGCCGCCGGCGGCGGCGTAGCGCTCCGCGGCGGCTTTGCGCTTGCCGGCGGGGTGCCAGGCGCGGTCCTCGGCCTTGGGTGTCGGACCCCGCCCCTCCAGGGAACGCTTGTTCTTGCCGCCGGTGCCCTTGGTGGGGCCCTTCTTGTTGCCCTTGCCTGCGCCGGGGCGTCCTGGCTTAACCATCGATACTCCAATGTGTTCCGTCCGGAGTGTCCTCCAGAGTGATGCCGGCGGCGGCGATCGCATCGCGGATGCGGTCGGCCGCTGGCCAGTCCTTGTCGGTGCGCGCCTGAGCGCGCTGGGTGATCATCGCCTGCACGAGCGCGTCGAGGGCGGATGCCGTCGGCCCGCCGTCGACGGCGGCCCAGCGAGGGTCTTCGGGGTTGAGTCCGAGCAGCCCCGTCATGCGTCCCACCTGCACCGCGGCTCGCGCGGCGGCGTCACGGTCGTCGGCGTCGAGTGCGGCGTTTCCGGCCCGCACGTGCTCGTGCACTACGGCGAGCGCCTGCGGCACCCCGAGGTCGTCGTCCATCGCCGCCGTGAAGGCGTCGGGCAGGTCGGCCACGGTGAGCCAGCTGCCGGCGCCGAGCGTGCGCGCCGCGCGGGTCTGGAAGGTGCGGATGCGATCGAGCGCGGCGTCAGCCTCGTCGAAGGACGAATCCGTGATGTCGAGGTTCGAGCGGTAGTGCGCCGCCGCGAGGGCGTACCGCACCACCAGCGGGTCGCGCTTGCCGAGCACGTCAGCGGCGAGCAGGAAGTTGCCCAGCGACTTCGACATCTTCTGGTCACCGACGGTCACGAGGCCGTTGTGCACCCAGTAGCCGGCGAACGCGTCGCCCGCCGCGGTGGACTGGGCCAGTTCGTTCTCGTGGTGCGGGAAGCGCAGATCCAGGCCGCCGCCGTGGATGTCGAACGACGATCCGAGGTAGCGCCGCGCCATGGCAGAGCATTCGATGTGCCAGCCGGGCCGGCCGCGTCCCCACGGCGACTCCCACGCGGCATCCGCGGGTTCCTCGGGCTTGGCGCCCTTCCACAGTGCGAAGTCGCGGGGGTCGCGCTTGCCACGCGGGTCGGCGTCTGCGGCCGGTTCCATCGCATCCAGCGACTGCCGCGTCAGCTCGCCGTAGGCGGGCCAGGAGCGCACGTCGAAGTACACGTCCCCGGAGCCGGCGCCGTCGCCGGCGGCGTAGGCGTGGCCGGCGGCGATGAGCTGGGCGATGATCTCCTGCATCTGCGGGATAGACGCCGTCGCACGCGGCTCATACGTCGGCGGCAGGATGCCGATCACCGAGTACGCACGCGTGAATTCCAGTTCCATGCGGTACGCCAGCGCCCACCAGGGCTCGGCGGGCGTGGCGTTGGCGAGCACCTTGTCGTCGATGTCGGTGACGTTGCGCACGAAGGTGACCCGCCCGAAGCGGTGGGCGAGCCACCGCCGCAGGATGTCGAAGCTCAGCGCGCCGCGCAGGTGCCCGATGTGGGGACCCGACTGCACGGTGGGACCGCAGACGTAGACGGTGACGTTGGCGGGGTCGGCGGGGACGAAGTCGCGCAGTTTCTGCGTCTTCGTGTCGTAGAGCTTCACGCCCGATCCCCGGTTCGTCACTGCACCAGCCTACCGGCGGCACCACCCCGCCCCGGGGCGCCGTGATCAGGCCGACACACCGATCGGCTAGAACTGATGCGTGCTTCCCGTTCTCGCCGTGCTCGCCGCCGCCGTACTGTTCGGCACGACCGGCACCTCGCAGGCGCTCGGACCGGACGACGCGACCCCCTTCGGCATCGGCGCGGTGCGCCTGGTGATCGGCGGTGCGGGGCTCGCCGCCATCGCCTTCTCCCTCGCGCGCCGGCATCGCCGCGTGACACCGGCGGCACCGCGCCCCACCCTCGACCGCCGCGCCCTGCTGCTGATGGCGGCGACCGGGGGGTGCCTGGCGCTGTACCAGCCGCTGTTCTTCGCCGGCACCGAACGCAACGGCGTCGCCGTGGGCACTGTGATCGCGCTGGGGTCGGCGCCGGTGATGGCGGGCGCGCTGGAGTGGCTGCTGACCCGGCGGCTGCCCAGCCGGGCCTGGATGGCCGCGACCGCACTGGCGACGACCGGCGTCGTGCTGCTCGCGTTCGGCGGCAGCGCGGGCGCCTCGGCGGGTGTGGATCCCTGGGGGCTGCTCGGTTCGCTCGGGGCCGCGGCGTCGTTCGCCGTCATCGCCAATGCGCAGCGACGGCTGATGGATGCCGGCTGGGACCCGTTCACGGTCGCTGCGGCCATGGGCGCCGGGGCCGCCGCCTGCGGCATCCTGATGCTGCCGTTCGTCGACCTGTCGTGGGTGCTCACCCCCACCGGCCTGGTGATGGCGCTGTGGCTGGGGGTGGCCACCGTCGCGGTGGCGTACACCCTGTTCACCTTGGGTCTGCAGCGGCTGACCGCGGCGACGGCGGCCACCCTGACGCTCGCGGAGCCGCTGACCGCCGGCATCCTGGGGGTCGCACTGCTCGGGGAACGGCTCAGCGCGCTGGCCGTGGGCGGGCTGGTGGTGCTGGCGGTGGGACTCGTGCTGCTGGCGTGGGGCTCCCGCGCACCGAGGGACCCGCAGCCGTATGCCGTGGAGGGATGACGGAGGGGATGCAGCCATGACGCTCGAGATCCGCAGCGACGACCTGACCGGGGCGGCTACGCGCGCCCTCGTGGCCGCGCACCTGGGTGACATGCACCAGCACACCCCTCCGGAGAGCGTGCACGCGCTCGGCGTCGACCAGCTGCAGGACCCGGCGATCCGGGTGTGGTCGGCGTGGGTCGGCGATGACCTCGCAGGGATCGGCGCCCTGAAGCGGCTGGACGACGCCCGCGGTGAAATCAAGTCGATGCGGGTGGCGCCGGCGCACCTGGGCACCGGCGTCGGACGCGCGCTGGTGCGCCACATCATGGCGACGGCGCGCGCCGAGGGCCTCACCAGCCTGTGGCTCGAGACGGGAGCCGGTGACGAGTTCGTCGCGGCTCGGAGCCTCTACCTCAGCGAGGGCTTCACCCCGTGCGGGCCGTTCGACGGCTACGTCGAAGACCGGTTGTCGGTCTTCTTCACGCGCGAGCTCTGACGCCGCTCACACCGTTCACACCGGAACGACGAGGGCGACCGCGAACGCCGAGACGCCGTCGCCGGTGCCGGTGAACCCCAGGCCGTCGGTCGTCGTCGCCGACACCGACACCGGGGCGCCGAGCGCGGCCGACAGCGCGGCCTCGGCCTCGACGCGGCGCGCGGACAGCCGGGGGCGGTTCGCCTGCACCTGCACCGACACGTTCCCCACGGCCCAGCCCGCCTCGCCCAGCAGCGCGCGGGTGCGAGCGAGGAAGGCGTCGGCGTGCGCTCCGGCGTATTCGGGACGGTCGGTGCCGAAGTGGGTTCCGATGTCGCCCAGCCCGGCGGCGGCCAGCAGCGCATCGACGATTGCGTGGGCGATGGCGTCGCCGTCGGAGTGGCCCGACAGCGCCTGCTCCCCCGGCCATTCCAGCCCGGCCAGCCACAGCGCCCCTTCGCCGCCGAACGCGTGCACGTCGGTGCCCACCCCCACCCGTGGGGCGCGCGGGGGCGCGTCGATCGCGCTGTGCGCCGCCGCGAGCGGCGCAAGCAGTCCGCGGGCGCGCTCGAGGTCGGCGGGGGTGGTGATCTTGAAACTGCGCTCGGACCCGGCGACGGTCACGACGCGGTGACCGGCGGATGCCACGAGCGCGGCGTCGTCGGTGAAGTCCGTGGATGCCGCGCGGTAGGCCGCCTCCAGCAGGTCACGGCGGAACCCCTGCGGGGTCTGCGCGGCAGCGAGCTCGGCGCGGTCGACGGCGGCGACGATGCGGTCACCCTCGACGCGCTTGAGGGTGTCGACCACCGGCAGCGCCGGGATGGCTCCGGCTGCGCCCTGGTCGATCGCCGCGATGACCCGGTCGAAGACCTCGGGCGGCGTGAGCGCGCGGGCAGCGTCGTGCACGAGCACGATCTCCACGTCGGGCCAGACGGCGTGCAGGCCCGCGGCGACCGAAGCCTGCCGGGTCGCTCCGCCGGTGACGACGTGCACGAGGTCGCGGCGATCGCCGGCGGCCTCGAGGGCGTCGGTGAGAGCGTCGCCTTCACGCCCCGCGGGCGCGACGACGATCACCTGCGCCGACGGCGCGGCGAAGACGCCGTGCAGACAGTGGCGCAGGATCGTATGAGCGTCGAGCCCGACGAACGCCTTCGGTCCGCCGGATCCCAGGCGAGTGCCTGAGCCGGCGGCGACGACGATCACCGCGACACGGGGAACGGGCGTGATGTTCACGCCTCGAACCTACCGGGCGGCGTCAGCTTGCGAGGACCTCGTCGAGCACCAGGCCGGCGCGCTCTTCGTCGGTCTTCTCTGCGAGCGCGAGCTCGGAGATGAGGATCTGGCGGGCCTTGGCCAGCATGCGCTTCTCACCAGCGGACAAGCCGCGGTCCTGATCCCGGCGCCACAGGTCGCGGACGACCTCGCTGACCTTGATGACATCGCCGGAGGCGAGCTTCTCAAGGTTCGCCTTGTACCGGCGTGACCAGTTGGTGGGCTCCTCCGTGAACGGGGCGCGCAGCACCTCGAAAACGCGGTCCAGGCCTTCCTGACCGATCACGTCGCGAACGCCCACCAGGTCGACGTTGTCCGCCGGCACCTCGATGATCAGGTCGCCCTGGGTCACGTTCAGTTTGAGATACTTCTTCGTCTCACCCTTGATGACTCGTTCTTTGACCTCAATGATCGTCGCGGCCCCGTGGTGCGGGTAAACCACCGTCTCGCCAACCTCAAAAAGCATGCAGCTGTGTCCTTTCGGCAACCTCTAGGATACCACAGCCCCCATACGCTAAGGTTCTCCGGCGGGCGGCTTCCCGCGGTTCGCGGGCGATCCTCGGGCACCGCGTAGACTGCTCAGATTGCCGTCTGCTCTCCAGGAGGAACCGTGAAATCGCGCCTGCTCGCGTCGCTCGCTATGGGTGCCGCCGTCGTCTTGGGAGCGACCGGCTGCAACATGATCGCCCCGCAGGCGACCACGATCACCTATTCCCCCTCTGACGGCGTCAACGTGCCCGACTCGGGCCCCGTCGACGTGCGCAACGCGATGATCATCGCGAACGAAGACGGCTCGGCCGGCAACTTCATCGCGTCGTTGGTGAACACCTCGACCGAGCCGCAGACGGTCAACATCGGATTCGAGAACGGTGACATCGGTGTCTGGCTGCTCGATGGCGGCACTGCCGTGACCCTCGGCGTCGACGAGGACCCGCTGCTGATCGCCGAGCTCGACACTCCGCCCGGCGCGACCACGCCGATCGGGGTGCAGTCAGGCGGCGCCGAAGGCGCCCGGGTGGAGATCCCCGTGCTCGACGGCGCGCTGCCGTACTACTCGGAGTTCGTGCCGGTCGAGGACCAGTTCATCACCGACTGACCAGGCGGTCACGCTTCGAAGCGGTACCCGAGCCCCCGCACGGTGACCAGCATCACCGGCTCGCTCGGGTTCTCCTCGATGCGCGAGCGGATGCGCTTGATGTGCACGTCGAGCGTCTTGGTGTCGCCGTAGTAGTCGCTCCCCCACACCCGGTCGATCAGCTGACCCCGCGTGAGCACCCGTCCGGCGTTGCGCATCAGCACTTCGAGCAGCTCGAATTCCTTCAGCGGCATGCTGATCTCCTTGCCGTCCACCGCCACCGCGTGCCGGTCGAGATCGACGGTGACCCGGCCCCCGGTGAGCACCCGCTCATCCAGGTCGACGTCCTGGGACGCGCTGCGGCGCAGCACCGCCCGCATTCGGGCGAGCAGTTCACGCGACGAGTACGGCTTGGTGACGTAGTCGTCCGCGCCCAGTTCCAGCCCCACGACGATGTCGACCTCGGCGTCCTTGGCGGTGAGCATGATGATCGGCACCGCCGAGGTCGTGCGGATCTGCCGGCACACCTCGGTGCCCGGGATCCCCGGCAGCATCAGGTCCAGCAGGACGATGTCGGCGCCGTTGGCCTGAAACAGCTCCAGCGCCCGGTGGCCGTCCTCGGCGATGTCCACCTCAAAGCCCTCGCGGCGCAACAGGTAGGCGAGAGGGTCGGCCAGATCCGGCTCGTCCTCCACGATCAGCACACGGGTCATCGGTGTTCTCCATTCGCCACGGGGGCCCGGTCGGGTGTGGACCTGGTCCTCTTCTTACGCTGCTGGGCATCGGGCGCGGGCGGCTCGGAACGCGGCAACCGGATCGTGAAGGTGGATCCCTGCCCCGGCCGTGACCACAGCCGCACGTCGCCGCCGTGGCGCTGCACGGCGTGCTTGACGATCGACAGTCCCAGTCCGGTGCCGCCGGTGCGGCGGGAGCGGGCCTGATCGGCGCGGTAGAACCGTTCGAACACGCGGTCCTGCTCGCCCTCGGGAATGCCGATGCCACGATCGGTCACCGCGATCTCCACGACGCCGTCGACCGCCTTCACCCCGATGCCCACGCGGGAACCGGCCGGCGAGTACGCGATCGCATTGGCCACCAGG